>CBDCWF010000002.1:0-9233 GCA_965223335.1 Thermodesulfobacteriota bacterium | reverse complement strand
CCGGTGGAGGCGATCCACGGCGGCGACCCGGCGCGCCAGACCGACGCGCTGTGGAGCTGGCTGTCGCTCGAGCAGTCCATGCCCCTGCCCAAGGGGCTGGTGGCCCAGGAGGGCGAGTACGAGGTCCTGCCCACCGAGGGTGCGCGCCAGGTGGGCGTGTTCTTCAAGGACACCAGCGCGCGCACGGTGGTGGTCGGGTACCCCGAGCGGCTCAGCGTCGCCTTCGACGTGGAGAACTCGCGCCTGGCGCGGGCCTGGAAGGGCCGCTTCTTCAGCGCCGAGGGCACCTGGCACGGGCGCGCCGGCAAGCTGGAGGAGGCGATGGGCGAGCGACGCGCTCGAGCTCCCGCCCGGCGTCCCCTTCGCGCCGCCTCGACGACCCAGGACGTCGACCCGCTGGCCGACGCGATCGCGCCGACGACGAGGGCTATCGCGTCCTCGGGCGGCCGGGTCGACGCGCGCGGCGCGTCCGACGTTCCTGCTACGACGCGGACGGCGTCGAGGTGGCGGAGAAGCTCCGCTGCCCGGTGCTCGACGTCGGGCGGCGCCACGCTGGTGCGGCGGTTCGAGCTGCGCTCGAGGGAAGCCGAGCGCGTCACCTTCCGCGCCGCGGTGGGCGAGCGAGATCGAGGAGCTGCCCGAGGGCGCTCTTCCGCGTCGACGGGCGCACTGGCCGATCTCCCTGCGACGCTGCCGGCGGGGGCGCAGCGCGGACGTCGTCAGCGGGGCCCGGCCGGTGACGAGCTGCGCGTCGACGCTTCCCGCTGCAGCGCGGACGGCGGGCCGACCGAGCTGGAGGTGGAGCTGCGATGGTAGGCGTGCTGCTGCTCACGCTCGGGCTCTCGGTTCAGGCGGCGCAGACGCCGGCGGCAGCCGACGCGCCGGCGCCCACCGAGGCCGACTACTACCGGGTCGTCGAGCGTCCCGATCCCCGAGGGCGATCGTCCTGGAGGTCAGCGGCCTCGACGATGCTGCCCGGGGACGGGCGCGCGCGTGATGGCCTGCACGCGCCGCGGACGAGGTCTGGATCGTCGACGGCGATCTTCGGCGACGGCGCTGGGGACGGCGCGCCGCGCTTCACGCTGCTACGCCGACGGGCTGCAGGAGCCCCTGGGCCTCCTGCCCCACGAGGGCTGGATCTACGTCGTGCAGCGCGGCGAGCTCTCGCGCATGCGCGACGAGGACGGCGACGACCGGATGGACGTGCTCCAGACCGTGGCTCGGACCCCTGGCACATCAGCGGGAACTACCACGAGTACAACTTCGGGCCGCGCCTGGGCGGCGACGGGCAAGCTCTGGGTCACGACCAACAAGCCCTTCGGCGGCGAGCCCTTCGGGCGCGCCGACCTGGCGCGGCTTCGCGCTTGCGCTTCGACGTGACCGAAGATGGGCCCAGCACCTGGGAGCCGGTGTGCAGCGGGCTGCGCTCGCCGGCGGGGATCGAGACCAGCCCCTGGGGCGACGTCTTCTACACCGACAACCAGGGCGAGTGGTGCGGGGCGAGCAAGCTGTCGCTCCTGCGCCCCGGCTCCTGCCACGGGCACCCCTGGGGCATGTTCTCCTGCGAGGACCCGGCCTGGACGCACGGGCGACCAGGGCGAGCCGCCCAACGGCGTCCTGATGCCGCTGGTGCACGAGACCGATGCCGAGCTTCGAGCTCCCCGCGGTGTGGTTCCCCTACGACAAGACCGGCCGCTCGCCGGCGGGCTTCGTCTGGGACGAGCACCGGCGGCGCCTTCGGACCCTTCGACGGCCAGGTGTTCGTCGGCGACCAGTACGCGGCGATGGTGCTGCGCGTCTTCCTCGAGGAGGTGAACGGTCGCCACCAGGGGGCGGTGTTCCCCTTCCGGCGCGGCCTGGCCAGCGGCGTGATCCGCGTCGCCTGGGGCAGCGACCGCTCGCTGATGGTCGGCATGTCCGACCGCGGCTGGCAGTCCCTGGGTGCGGAGCCCTACGGCCTGCAGCGCGTGCTGTGGACCGGCGCGATGCCGTTCGAGGTGCACGAGATGCGCGCGAAGAGCGACGGCTTCGAGCTGACCTTCACCCAGCCGGTGGACCCGGCCAGCGCCGCCGACCCGGCGTCCTACAGCCTCCAGAGCTACACCTACGAGCTGCATGCCAGCTACGGCAGCGCCGAGATGGACCAGCGCGACCTGCGGGTCACCGGCGCCACCGTCGCCCCCGACGCCCGCTCGGTGCACCTCACCGTGCCGGACCTGCGGGCGGGCTACGTGCACGAGCTGCACCTGGAAGGGGTGCGCTCGGCGCAGGGCTTGGCGCTGCTGCACGACGACGCGTACTACACGCTGATCGAGATCCCCTGAGCCGGCCCGGCCCCCCGGCGCTCGAATTCCGCCCGCGGCGCGAGGAGACCCATGCGGACCTACGGTAGGCCGTGGGAGCCAAGATCCGCGGCCGCCGTCACGAGGGGAACCATGACCCAGTCCAGCCTGCCCGCCCGCCCGCTGCCTCGCCTGCTGTCCGCCCTCGCCCTGGGGCTGGCGACGACCCCCGCCTCCGCCCAGGATCTGTTCGACTTGCCCTTCTACATCGAGCTGGCGTCGGAGGGGGAGATGCGCGCCCTGGGGGACTTCAACGGCGACGACCGGATCGACGCGCTCCACATGACGCGCACCTACGCGATCGCCGGCGGGTTCTACTGGAGCGACATGCGCGTGCTGCTCAACGCCGGCGCGCCGAGCTTCACGCCGGGTCCGGCGCTGACCTTCCCCTACCCCGTCGGCTTCGACCCGAAGACGGCCGAGCTCGACCCGCTGGTGGGCGACTTCGACGGAGACGGGCTGCTGGACGTGGCGGCGGACGAGCAGTCGACCGCCGCCGGCCTCGCGCCCTGGGGCGTGCGCCTGTTCTGGGGCGACGGAGCCGGGGGCCTGACCAAGGGCACCTACCTGGAGTTCCACGGTCCGGTGGAGGCGGTGCACGCGGGGCAGCTCGACGCCGATCCGGAGCTGGAGCTCTTCCTCAAAGTGCGTGAGGGCGTCGAGCGCTCCCTGCTCTGGGCGGACTGGAACGGCGCCGGCTTCGACGTCTCCAGCGCGCTGCTGGTGTCGAGCCTGGAGATTCCAAACGGAACGCGCTTCCACGCCGTGATCGACATCGAGGGCGACGGGGTCGACGACGGCCTGGCGATCAGCACCGACGGCGACGAGCTGCGCCACTACCCCACCGTCGGTGGAGCGCCCACCCACGGGCCGACCTGGCCGCTGCCGGCGGCCATGCACGGCAGCGGCACGCGCCTGGTGGCCGCCGATCTGGACGGGGACGGCGACACGGACGCGGCCGTCGCCGCCACGTCGCTCGACCCCGACGGGGTCTGGGTGAAGGTCTTCGAGAACGCCGGCGGCGGCCTGGTGCCGCACGCGGAGCAGCTGGTGGAGACGGTCGAGGCCGGCTGGGGGTCGCTCTACACCGCCGGGGTCCACGCGGCCGATTGGGACGGCGACGGCTGGGCCGAGCTGTTCAGCAACAACGGCGTGCTCGCCGTGCTGCGGGCGAACGGCGACTGGACCTTCTCCGAGGGCCTCTCGGAGGAGAGCACCGGCTCCTCCGGCGCCGGCGTGGCGGACATCGACGGGAACGGGACGGCGGACTTCGTCGCCGGCGCCACCCTGCACCTGGGCACCCAGGACTTCGAGGCTTCGCCCGTGGTGGAGACCGGCGCCTGGTTCGGCGACCTGGAGGACATGCGCCCGCTCGACCAGGAGGGCGACGGCGACCTGGACGTGGGCGCCGGTGAGTACGGCGACCGCTTCCGCAACGACGCCACGGGCGCGCTCGACTTCGAGAACCCGGTCTTCCCTTCCCCGCCCGTGGCCCGCCCATCGGCGACTTCCTCTGGCGCTCCCCGGTGGCCTACGGCGACTTCGACGGGGACGGACGGAACGACTACGTGACGCCGCTCTTCTGGACCTGGCCGAGCCTGAGCTTCGTCACCATGGTGCTGGTGCGCGACGACGGGCTGGGCGGCTACGTCGACGCCGGCCCGGCGGCGCCGCTCTACGTGGAGATCGAGAGCACCCTGTTCATCGACCAGGAGTACTGGGCCGCGGCCGACGTCGACGGCGACGGCGACCAGGACATCCTGGTGGAGGGGGGCTACTGGGAGAACGGCGGCAGCGGCTTCTTCGCCTCCTTCGTGCCGGCCTTTGCGGGCCACGGCATGGGCGCCGCCGACCTCGACGGCGACGGGGAGGTCGAGGCGATCACCTCCGTCTACGTCGGCCCGGGCTACGAGCTGCGGCTGATCGACGGGCTGGACGGGGCCGCGACCACCGTGCTCTGGAGCCTGCCCAACGCCAAGCCCGCCGCGCTGCTGCGCGACATCGACCTGGACGGCGACCTGGGACGCCCTGGCCCACGACGGCAACAGCCAGCTCGCGATCTTCCGCAACCTGGGAGGCACCCTGATCCACACCTCCACCGTCACCTCGACCAAGGAGAACCTGCACTGGGCCGGCGTCGTCGACGCGAACGACGACGGCCTGGGCGACCTGGTGACCCTGCGGGCCGAGGACCCGAGCGCCTGGAACCTGCGCTGGCTGGTGTCGCTGCACCTGGCCGGGCCCGGGGCCGCGCCCCACCAGACCGTGCGCGAGTGGCTGGCCGGGTACCACGAGCTCGAGGGCCTGGTGGACGTCGACGGCGACGGCGACCTCGACCTGCCGGCGGCGACCTGATCCGCGGCGTGGCGGTCGAGCCGCCCGGCGGCGGTCTGGTGCGCCAGTTCGGCGCCGGCTTCCCGGGCAGCGGCGGGATCAAGCCGGTGCTCGGCGCCCAGGGCCCCGCCACCAGCACCCTCGCCGGCGAGCTGCGCCTCGTGGACGCGGTGGGCGGCGGCACCGCGTTCCTGGTCTGGGGCTTCGTCGAGGCCGAGCTGATTGACCAGCCCCTGCCGGGCATGACGCTCTACATCGGCGACCCGGGCCTGTTCCCGCCCTTCCCGCTCGGCGGCCCCCCCGGCACGGCCGGAGCGGGCCAGCTGGCCCTGACCCTGCCCGCGCTGACGGCGCTCCAGGGGCTCTCCCTGACCCACCAGGCCTTCGTGCTCGACCCCGGCTCGGCGACCGGCTGGAGCGCCAGCAACGGGCTCGAGATCGTGTACGGCCCCTGACCGGGAGGGCCGGCTCGGGGTGGGCCTGAAGTTTCTCGGGGGGCTGGCCGATAGCGAGCGGAGCCGCCCGCACCCGACCCCGCCATGAAGACGATCGAGATCCTGCAGCGCGAGCACGAGTGGATCGGCTGGATGACCGAGTGCCTCGAGTCCCTCGTGGCCCGCACCCAGGCCGAGGACCTGCTGCCCGAGCAGGCCTACGAGCTGCTCTCGCTCTACGAGTCCTTCGCCGACGGCAGCCACCAGGACAAGGAGGAGCAGCAGCTCTTCCCGGCGGCTGCTCGGCGCCGCCGGCGACGCCGACCGCGAGCTGCTCGAGCGCCTGCTGGCCGACCACGAGTCCGAGCGCCGCTACCTGGCGGGCATGCGCAACAACGTCCTCGGCGCGGTGCACGGCGAGCCCGGCTGCGTGCGCGGCTTCGTGCGCGAGGCGGGCGAGTACCTGGGCCTGCACCGGGCCCACATGGCGCGCGAGGAGGAGCTGCTCTTCCCGCTGGTCGAGCGGCTGCTGGACGACGGGGCCGACCGCAGCTTGGCAGCCGAGCTCGAGCGCGGCAGCGTCCCGCCGGCCCTGCGCGAGCAGATCCTCAGCCTGCGCCGGCGCGCGGGCCTGCCGCGCCCGCCGGCGGCCTGAGTCACAGCCCCGACGCGGCGGTCAGCGCGGAGCCCGCCAGCAGCGCACGCTCACCCCGCCGCTCACCCAGGCCGTGCCGAAGGGGCGCCGGCTGCGCATCGACGCCAGGTGAGGCTGCAGCAGCAGCATGCCCAGGGCGGTCAGCGCGGCACCGTAGCTGGCCATGCGCGGCGGGTGGATCGAGCCGACCTGGACCAGCAGGTAGTAGGTGGGCGCCAGCAGGCAGGCCAGGGCGGCGAGGGAGAGCAGCACCAACGGAAGCGGCGCGGGCTCGCCGTCCGGGCGCAGGGCCAGGAGCGGCAGAGCGAGAAGCAGCGGCCACACGAAGGTGTAGGCCGCCAGGGGCAGCAGCGCGGTGAAGAGCAGCGCCAAGAGCCCCCACAGGAGCGCGCCGCCCGCGGCCAGCTCGGCGCGGCGGACCGGCGCGCTGCGCTCGAGCAGCGCGAGCGAGGTGGCCAGCCTGCGAGCACCAGGCCGACGGCCCGCCAGGGTCGTGCTCAGCAGGTTGCCGCCGGGGGGTCTCGCTCACCAGCCCCAGAGCGCCGGCGCCGCGGCCGACCAGCACGTCGATCAGCGCCCAGTCGATGCGCACGGCGAGGAACACCAGCAAGCCGTGCAGGGCGGCGCGGCCGAGGGCGGGCAGGAGCCGCACGCCGGCCCCCGCGGCCCGGCGCAGACCGAGGGCCGCCAGCGCGAGCACCAGCCCCGCACTGGGCCAGGCCCACCCAGGGGGTAGTGCACCAGCAGGCCCGGCAGCGGGTTGAAGAAGATCGCGTCGCCGGCGCCCTCGAGCTCGGCCAGGTCGAGCTCCGCCGCCGCCAGCACCATCCCGTGCACGTAGCCGCCCTGGTGCGCCAGGGTCGCGCGCGAGAGGTTGGCCGGCGTGTCCCAGGGCCGGTGGTAGGCCGAGGCGCCGCCCACGTAGGCGAAGTTCAGCCCCGGCCTGCCGCGGTCGCGCTGGGGCGAGAAGCTGGTGTCGTTGCGCATGCGCGCGTAGACCGCCGCCGCCAGGGAGGCGCCCACGGGCTGGTCCACGTGCTCGGCGAAGAGCGCCACCAGGGGCGCGCTGCCGGGCCCCACCTCGAAGCAGATCGACGGGCCGGCGTTGCCGCGGGCGTCGAAGTTCAGCACGCAGCGCACGTCCTCGGCCCAGGGGTGCTCGGCGGCGAACAGCTCGGCGCCCAGGAGGCCCAGCTCCTCGCCGTCGTCGAAGTGGAAGATCAGGTCGTTGCGGAAGGGGGCCTGGGGCAGGATCACGCGCAGCGTCTCGAGCAGCGCCGCGACGCCCACCGCGTTGTCGCCGGCACCGGGGGTGTGTGGCGTCGAGTCGTAGTGCGCCTGGATGAGTACGGCGCCACGATCACCTTGGGCGCCGCGGCCCGGCACGCGTACGAGCACGTTGGTGAGCGGGATCAGCGGCCGCCCGTCCTCGTCCCGCGGCGTGGGGTCGGCCTCGCCTTCGAGCGCCTCCTCATCGGGCTCGAGCCAGGGCAGCTGCTCGAGCCACTCCGGCGCCTGCACCTGCGCCCGCTGCAGCTCGGGCTCCAGGCCCAGCCCCTCCAGCTCGGCCACCAGCCAGGCCAGCGCCTCGGCGTGGGCGGGGCTGCCGGACATGTGGCGACGGGCGGCGAGGGTCCCGACCTGGGCGAAGGCGCGCTGGGTGGACCACCCCCCGTACCGGTTGGGCTCCGCCGGCGGGGTCGGACGCACCGAGAGCAGCGCCAGGCCGAAGGCCGCCACCGCGAAGCCCAGCACGCCGAAGGCGAAGTCGGGCCCGGCGGGGGCCTCCGCCGCGCCGCCGCCGCTCATCTCAGCTCGTCCAGGGATGCCGCCAGAGGCGCCTGCAGCGCGCCGCCAGCGCGCTCGACCACACCGAACAGGGCCGCGGCGGCGGCCAGATTCTGCTCGAGCGTACGCGCTGCCTGGACGCGCTCCTGGGCGACGAGGATCTCGCGCGGCGCCATCAACGACAGGAAGCGCGCCGAGCGCAGGGCTGCGGTGAGCTCGTGCTCGGCCTGCTGCAGAGCCTGGACGCGGCCGGGGTCCGTGCGCGCCTCGCCGGCCAGCACGCGGCAGCGGGTGGCCAGCTCCAGGCAGGGCGTCACGCCGGCCAGGATGTGCTCGAGCGTCGCCAGGGTCTGGCGCCGGCGCTCGGCCAGGTCCACGCGGCCCATGCGCTCGTCCAGGGTCGCGCCCACGTCCACCTCGGCGCGCACGTAGGCCGGGATCACGTCCGCCAGCGGCCGGTGCTGCATGCCGCGAATGTTGGCGCCCCCCTCGGTGGCGTTGATGAACATCGTGCGGCCCTCCAGCGAGCGCACCACCGTCTCGAACCAGATCAGGAAGGCGCGGAAGGTCTCCGAGGTCAGCACCAGCCCGCCCTTGTAGCCCATCACCTTCACGAGCTGCTCGGGCTCGGGCAGCTCGTCCGCGCCGCGGGCGGGATCCCGCAGCCGGAAGGAATGCCCGTCCTCGCTGGGCTCGATGCGCACCGCGGCGTCCACGTTGGACGGCGAGTAGTAGCGCCCTGGTCGAAGGCGAAGTCCTGGCCCAGGAAGACGATCGGGTCGCAGCCCATGCGCAGGGCCAGGCTCATGGCGGAGCAGGCCACCGAGCCCGCCGTGCGCAGGTGCGCGTCCTCGCGGAAGGGCTCGAAGATCCAGCTGTCGAGCTGGTCGCCGTTGGCGAAGGACAGGTGCCGCCGCGCGCCCTGGCGCCAGTGGTCGCGGTGGCAGGTGGCGCCGATCAGGAGCGCCTCCACCCCCCCCAGGTCGACGCCCGCGTAGTGGCGCTTCAGCCGTTCGGGCGGCGAAGCGGCCAGCACCAGATCCGGCACCACCCCGTGCGCCGCCAGCGGCGCCAGCGCGTGGGTGCAGGTGAGGATCAGCGCGCGCCCCTTGACCTGTTGGAGCAGCTCCGCGTTCTTCTCGAGCGAGGGCCCCGGCGAGGCGATGAAGCAGGGTCGCTTGGCGAAGGCGCCGTCGAGCACCGCCACCGAGGGGTGGCGGGCGATGTCCGGCAGGGCGGCCATGCCCTGCAGCAGCCAGTCGGGGCCGTGACGGTCGCGCTCGGCCGCCCGCAGCCGCCGTGCACGCAGGGCCTCGTCGACGGTGCGCGAGACCTCGGCGTGGATCTCGTCGCTGACCCAGGGGTCGGTGCGGCGGTGCACCACGACCCGCTTGGGCAGCGGGCGGTGCAGGGCCAGGACGCCGTCGAACAGGTCCATCGGCGTGTGCACCTTGCGCGCCGCGGCGGGCACCGGCGTGCCGCTGGCCTCCTCGGGCAGGTACAGAAAGACGCGCCGCTGGCCCTGGCCGGCGATCTTCTCGAGCGAGCCCTCGGCGCCGCGGCCCACCACCACCAGCAGGTCCCGGGACGTATCCCAGCCGTCGGGAAAGAGTCCGCCGTCGCCGATCATGAGCCGACCATACGCGCAGCCCGCGCGGCTATCCACGCTCGGGCCGCGCT
>CBDCWF010000001.1:0-34878 GCA_965223335.1 Thermodesulfobacteriota bacterium | reverse complement strand
GAATGTCGTCGCCTGTAGCGGTACGGATGCTATCAGGGTTCAGCTGGAAGCGGTGTCCCGTCCCAAATCCTGGTGGCAACTCGGATGGCAGATAGGTAACCTCGTGGGTACTCTTCGTTACATCCGGGTGTGTGGTAATACGATAATTCATGCGGCCCCAATCTGTTTTACCATAGAACGTAGGCCTTGTTGACAGAGGTTTGTCGGAATAGCGTCCGTTAGCGGTGTGTAGAATGTAACCGCGGCGCTCCATCAGCATGTTGAAGTAGTTGTTGTTTGTCCCATGCTCGAATGCTGCGATATAGGCAGCTTTCTTGGGGAAACCAAACGGCTCTTTACCTGCAAAAATCGGGGAGTCGTTCGAGAGATACATGTAAGGATAGTAACCAGCTTTGTAGATCTGTCCGTCGCCGGAATCTACTGTAGCCGAGAATGTTACACCCATTTCCATGTATGGCCCAAGCATCGTGTTTCTGTGAATAACGTACCAGAACTCGATTACGTCATCTTGAACCTCGATAGGATTGGGAACAACCGCTTTCATACCATCAAAGTCAGCACGGATAACATAAGCCATCCAGCGGCTCTCTGTGTATGTCAGGGGTACAATATCATAGTCAAAAACCGGGTCAGCTACGCCCTGACTGATGATGTGGATCCTATCTCTATCTAATGGTAGAGGTGGAACCTCGCCTTCAGCTAACCAAGGATAGCTATATTCATTTGCCTGTAAACCCATTGAAATACCTCCTATAATTTTTTACGTTTTTCATTTGCTTTAACAAAAAACAACTTTCACATACGGTCCAGCCTATTATGATCCCTGGCTAATTGGGAACTGTTGGCGCAGTCCATATTTATACGGAGTAGCATATCCTCTGTAGCTAGCAGGACGCTCATAGGTCTCCGTCCATAGTACCGAAGGCACAGGAATAACAAGGTCAAATACAAAAGAGATAAGACCTGTAACTTCCTGAATCTTGACCTCAGCACCCATGTTATCAAATGGTGTTGCCTGCTGGAACCAGTTAATGGCATCGCTTGAGGCTGTACGTGTATGCTCAGGCTTAATCTGGAAGCGATGGCCCTTAATGTTGAAAGCTTCTGGTAACTCTGAGGCGATATATGTAAGCTGCCACTCGGAACTTGAAACGTCCGGGCGTGTAACAACTTTCATATTAAACTTGCCCCAATCTGTTTTACCATAGAAGAATGGGGGTTTTACCTGTTTGTCATCGAACTGACCTGTTGCGCTATGCATCAGGTATCCGTTACGAGACATTGCAAAACCGAAGAAATCAGTTCCCTTCTCTCCACCGTGGGTGGTGATTCTGATGTATGACATCTTTTTCGGGAAACCAAGAACACGACCAGCGTCAACTGGGGCGTCTCCGGTTAGGTACATATATGGATAATAACCTGCTTTATAAACATTACCCTTAGGATCTTTATAAGTAGCAGAAATAGTCACACCAAACTCAAGGTATGGCCCTAACATCGTATTCTTATGCTCAACATACCAATACTCTACTAGGTCTGCATCCTCTCCATCCCACACCGTAAGAGGTGGGTTCGGGCAAAGACGCTGCCTTGTAGCCTCGTCTACTCTAAGAACAAAAGCAGACCAGCGGCTGTCAGTATAAGTTAGAGGGATAACATCGATATCCCATAGCGGATCCGAAGGATTAGCTATGATCCATGTATTTATGTCTCTCTCTATTGGGGGAGGTGGAACCTCCTTGGTGAGTTCCCAATACTTCGTGGGGACATTAAGATGACTTGGCATATATACAAACCTCCTTATATAAATTTTAAAAGCTGGATTGTGATCAATCCCAGATGAGAACCGTAGGGGATCTACAGTTCCGCACCCCATCTTCACATATTTATATCAAAAATTGGGGGTGGTTGTCAAGAGGTTTTTTTTAGGATTTCGAAAAAATTTTAAGTAAAATGCTTAATTCGGCAGATTTTGTCGAAAATCTTGTCATTTTAGAGGGTTATAATGTTTGTATCCGGTCGAAATACTGTGCAACAGCTGTGGAAAACTCGCCGATCTTCTCTCTGACCACAAGCTCGGCCTCTAAGTCGTACGGGGTAGGCATTAGATTCAATATAATGAGCTTCGCGCCGGCCTTGAGAGCAATGTCGGGGAGTGTATTTGCCGGTGAAACCTGGAGCGATGAGCCTATGGCTATGAATAGATCTGCCTGCCTTGAGAGCTCAAGCGCCCTCTCCCACGGTATTCGTGGTAACATCTCACCAAAAAACACCGCATTTGGCTTCAATATGCCCCCGCAAGTGGTACATAGGGGTGGATTTTCGCCGCTTATTGCCCTATTCATGGCATCATCCATCGATTCCAGGGAGCTACAGCTCAAACACACGGTCTGGCGTAATGAGCCATGCAGCTCATATACCGTGCCAGATCCTGAATCCTGGTGCAGTCCGTCGACATTCTGAGTTATAATGCCCTTTAAAACCCCTCTTTGTTCTAGGTCGGCCAATAAGTAATGCGCCGGGTTGGGTTTGGCTGAGCTCCTGATCTCATAAAGTTCCTTTGCAAAGTCATAGTAACGCGAGGGCTCTCTAAGAAAACCGTCTAGGGAAACAACCGACTGGTCCATCTTGTCCCAAAGGCCCGTGCCTGGAGAGCGGTAGTCCGGTATGCCCGACTCGGTGCTTATACCCGCCCCGGTTAGCGCGGCTGCGCTAGAGGAATCGAGTGCGAGCTCCACAAACTTTTTAACCGTTTCTTTTAGATTACCCATACCCTTGTAATTTAACCGACCGAAAAAAAACAGGGTCGCCCTACCCTTTTGCTTGGTTGAGCGACCCCCTTTGTAAATCTATAATTTTTGATTTAGGTAATTCGTTTATCTGCCCAATATGCTGACAACACAGGTGATGCCGTCCATTGCGGGCTGTGCGCCGCCCATCGTCTCGATGATACCAACCTTGGCGTCCTCGGACTGACGCTCGCCGGCCTCGCCGCGCAACTGCCACACTATCTCTGCAGTCTGTAGAAGGCCTGTTGCACCTACGGGGTGACCTCTGGACAAAAGCCCTCCCCCCGGATTAACAGCCACTCCGCCTCCGCCAACCCATGTGCTGCCGTCCTCTATGAGCTTGGCGCCCTCGCCTTTCTCGCAAAAACCCAGTGCTTCGTACACCATCATCTCGGCTATTGAAAACGCATCGTGTATCTCGGCCACATCCATGTCCTCGGGACCGAGCCCTGCCGCCTCGTAAGCCATCTTGGATGTTCTCATTACGTTCTCAGAAGGGTCGCATGTTAGACCTGTGGGGCTGCTGTACTTCCCCGACTGTGCCACACAGCCAAGCACCTTTATCGGGGTCTTGGTCGCGAGCTTGTCCACAAGGTCGGCCGAACACAAAACAGCCGCCGCCGATGCGTCGCCTACTGGACAGCACATGTTGCGGGTCAAGGGGTCGGCTATCATGGGTGAGTCGAGCACATCCTCAATGGTAACCTCTTTGCGGTACTGAGCTATGGGGTTTAGGGATGCGTGTTTTCTGCTTTTAACCACAACCTTGGCCAGCTGCTCGCTGGTAACGCCGTACTCGTCCATATAACGTTTTGCCCTCATGGCATATAGACCCGGCATACCCATTCCCAAAGAGACCTCTATGTCGTCTTCCTCTAAGGGGAGCGGCCCGCCTGAGAGTATTCGGCTTAGGTTTTCTATTCCCAGCGCTAGCGCTATATCGTATTGGCCGAAGGCTATCGTCCTCCAGGCCTCCCAAAATGAGAGCGTCCCGCTTCCGCAGGCCCCCTCGACGTTTATAGTCGGCTGACCCACTAGGCCTATTTCCTTGAGCGTCCTCTGCCCTACCCCCATGCCCTGGTACACATGGCCGCAAAATGCTATCTCGATCTTTCTCGGGTGAATGCCCGCGTCTTTGATCGCGGCCCAAGCAGCCTCTCGGCCCAGTATGTGTGCGGCTTTCTCAGGGAACCTGCCGCAAGCAGTAGTTCCTACCCCTAATATATAAACGTCTCTCATAGCAAAGACCTCCGTTTTAAACCTTCGTCTATTTTAATATATCAATGCACAAAAACTCAACACCTATTATATATGAGGACAGACCTAGAGAAAAGGTCGAGAAAAAAGACAGAGTGAAAATCACACAAGACAAAAAGAAAGGGGATTGCTGATTTGCATCAACATTCCCCTTTCTAATTTTATTTATTCGTTTTTATAAATCTCAGTGCTTCCTACACAACTATTAACCGCCTGCGCTTAGAGCAGCTATAGGACCCCATTTGCCTGTGAGAAGAAGCATGCCTGGGATCAAGAGTGTTAGAAACGCTTCGATCAAGAAGAGCCATCCAACAGCCGGTCCCAATGCTTTCCCCAAAGAGAATACCAGGAAGACTAGGAACACAAGCAATGCCCATGCCCAGCAGAAAATGGCATAGTACATCATTCCAGGAATGGCTGCTTCTAATGTGAAAAAGTGATAGCCGTACCAGATGAAAACAATCGTAGCAAAAAGGCAGTACCATCCAAGCCCTTTAGCGTCATATCCGTTAATGAATATACCGGCTACCATAAAGTAAATAAGAGCAAAAACCGAGACCAGAGCGGTTGCAGCCGTGAGTTCTAACGTGTGCAGCTTCCAGGCCGCTATCAGAATCAAAATACCGACTGCGAGGTTCAAAACACCTACTTCCTTGGCCCCCGTTTTACCTAATACTGTCATACCGTTACAGAAAAATACAAAACCTACAAGCAACAACACATAACCGAGCAACATATCTATTGCCATTTCTCTCCATACCTCCTTTCTGGTTTGATATAAGACATGTACCCCAAACACGTCTTTATTTGCATATGAAATAGGATTTAGCACATTTGGGGTGTCTGTGTCAAGGTGCTTTTTAAGTAATTTACTAAAATTCGGCTTTTATATATATTAAGTTTTTGGAAAATATTCTATTGTGGAGGGGTGTTACATTGAACCCCGGGCATAAAGAAGCCCGGGGTTCTGGACAAATTACAAAACTCTTTTAATATCAAAACTAGGCTTCTTCTTTTCTTTGAACAAGTATTACCCACTTGCCCTTCTGGACAACCTCGTCCTCTTGATTGTGGACGTTTACCTCAAATATTAAAAAGCCCATGTTGGGGCGTTTGTGTTCTTTTTTCTCGACAAGCTTGCGTGTGATGTGTATGGTGTCGCCGAACTTTACAGCACCCGAGAACCTCCAGTCCTCAAGCCCCATAAACGCGACCGTGGCAAGCCTGGGCATTGTAAACCAAAGACCCGAGGCAACGGAAAGCACGCAGAGGCCGTGAGCCACCCTGGTTTTAAAAACCGTCTTTTTTGCAAATTCCTCGTCTATGTGCATGTTATTGAAATCACCGGACAGCCCGGCAAAGCTGACAACATCGGTCTCTGTTATGGTCCTCCCTGTGCTCTTGTGTTCCGCACCCTCTTCGAGGTCTTCATAAAACAGTCTTGTTGTACCAGACATATTATTGTCTCCTTCTACGTTCTATAGTGTTTTAGGGCGTGTGGTGTGGGTGAATTTTTAAAAGACCCTTTCACAGCCAACCAGCTTATTAGCCCGCGGGTTTAAACTTGGGCAGTGTTACCTCATCCGTAACGTCATCAAACACTACCTCAACTTCCATGCCGACATCCACGTCGTCCGGATCACAGTCCACTATGTTGGTCATCATCTTGACACCTTCCTCTGTTTCTACCAACGCTACAACATAGGGAGGATCGCCCTTATAGGCCTTTGTGGGGCCCATATAGTGGATTGCGTAGGTCCACACCTTGGCCTTGCCGCTTGCCTCGACCCACTCGATATCATCCGACATATCGTTGCCTGGGGATATAGCGCGGGGGTAGAAAAAGAACTCTCCGGTCTCTTTTGACCTGGGAAGTAGGAGTTTGTGGTCCTTGCAGCCGTCCCAGTACGGTTTGGTCTCGGGCCTAAACTCGGGAAGCGGTTTTGTGTATCCTTTATCGTCTGACATTTTTAAATTCTCCTTTTTTCTCTTGTTATGAAAAAACTATGAAAGTGGCTCTTTGCCAAGCACGATGGTGCTGTGGGCAGAGACTATACCGCCGTTACCGTGCACAAGCGCTATGTTGGCATCGTCGACCTGCCTTTGTCCGGCGGCACCCCTTAGCTGAAGTGTAGCCTCAATGACATGGTGCATGGCACCCAGGTGCGCCTGCGAGAGAAGCCCGCCGTGTGTGTTTACCGGAAGGTCCTTGCCTATCTCCATTCTTCCCTCGAGTGAAAACGCTCCGCCCTCACCTTTGGGAACCAGCCCGAGCCCCTCGAGCTCAAGGAGCACTGTGATAGTAAAGCAGTCGTATAGAAATGCAACGTCTACATCGTCGGGGCCTATGCCTGCGGTCTGGAAGGCTTTTTGGCCCGAGCGGTCTATGGCGTTATAGATCTGGTCCAGGTCCTTTAGTGTGGTTAGGTACTGGTGAGAGTAACCCTGTCCCATTCCCCAGAGGTATGCAAGGGGGTTCTCAATGCCGAGCGCTTTTGCTTTTTCCTCGGTGGTAACGATAAACGCGGCACCGCCGTCGGAAATGATAGAGCAGTCATACTTGTGGAGCGGCTTTGCTATAACGCGAGAGTTCACAACGTCGTCTATCGTGAGGGGGTCTTTGTTCATTGCGTTTTCTTTTAGAGCGGCGTGTTTGCGCATTGTGACCGCAACTGAGGCCAGGTGCTCTTCCGTTGCGTTGTACTCGTGTAGGTACCTCTGCGCAGCAAGCGCGTATCCGCCGGGTGTGGTGAGCCCGTATGGGTACTCGAACTCGGCGTGGCACATCTCACGGATAAGGGCTACCATCCCGGAGGAGGATATCCCGGAGAGTGTGTTGTCACCCCTAACACAGAGCACAACCTCGGCTTGTCCGGCAGCAATTGCCATCGCGGCTTCTGCAGCCATCCATACCGCTGTGGCGCCGCCTACTGCAACTGAAGAAAAAAACCTGGGGTTAAGTCCGAAATAATCAGCGAAAGTAGTGCAGTGCATAAATGTGTGTTCAACCAAAGAAAATGCTGTTACTAGACCATCTACGTCGGACTTATCAATCCCCGCATCCTTGATGGCAAGCTTTGAAGCCTCGGAGAGGAAATGAAAAGAGCTTTTGTCCGGGATCTTGCCCTGTTCGGTTTCCCCAACTCCCGCAATAACTATTTTATTTTTTTTAAGAGTTTCTCGGGCCTCTTCTATTCTTGGAATCCTGCTGGCCATGTTGTTACTACCCCCTGAATTTAATTTATCGTGGCAAACTATATTAATTTGGCATAGACAAAAGTCAATAATTTACAGCTTAAACCGCACTGTTTGAAATTACCTGTCGATACAATCAGATGATTTGTGTGTGAAATATATGCTTTTTATTTTATGAGTGCTGACATTTCCTCGGCTACGAGGTTACATAGCTCTGCAGTGAAAACCCTACGTGCTTTGTCTTGGTCGGCTGGGAGTTTGTTGTATGGGAAGTTTTTCTTAACCGATTTTACGACCGAGTCCGAGGTGGATTTTGTGTTTATATTGCCGAGATCCCCTGCCCTGTTTATAAGGATCTCTTTACAGGCTTTTTCTGCAGCTTCTTCGACCAGTTTGTCTAGTGATTTTATCTCTCTTAGGTTGTCGTAGATTTCGAATATTCTGTTTCTAAAAATAGCACTTCTTAGGTGTTTACTAACCCTTGTTTTTGTATTATTCGAAACCTTTTTCTTACTACCGTTAGTACGGTTAACTACAGGGGTTAGTTTATATATATTTATCTTCTTACTATATGTGTCTTCTTTGGGTGACGTTTTTGTCACCCCCTCCGGTGACATTTCGGTCACCCCCCCGGGTGACATTTTTGTCACCCTCCCCCTTGACGTTTTTGTCACCCCTTTTTCGCTGTTTTTTCTTCTGGTGGGTTTAGGGTTTATTTTGTCGAATTGTACAGTGTTTTTTGAGTGATCATCCTGTTCGGTTTGTACCTGTTGTACGAGGCTTTGTACTAGGGGGCGAAAGTCAAAAACAGTGGTTACCTGAGCACCTGTTTCTTCGTCAAACCGTGGGGTTTTAATGAGAAGACCAAACTCCTCTAAGTCCTGCGTGATACGCTTTACACTGCGCTCCTCAACGCCTGCCCTCTTGGCCAGTGTGAAGTAGCTTGGGTATGGGTTTTCCGAGTCCCATTTAAAGGACATAATGTCGATAATAAGCATGATGTGTTTGGGTTTTAGCCCTATATTGGAACGGTACTTTAGGAGTAGATTTGGTACACTTGTGAAACCCTCATCGAGGACCTCTCCCCATATTTGAAATATCTTGGTTTTGTCCTGTTTTTTTGTAGGCATTTTCTCACCAAAACATAACGGGGCCGACTTGCCTGTCAGGGTATTAAAAAGCTTGACAATAGAAGGAGGAAAAGGTTATGATTAGATAGTTCCACCTTCCGGTTGCCGCCGTTGATTTTAGCTTCTAGCTTGTCATCGGCGGCTTTTTTATGTCGTGAATCACCCGCTGAATTCCATTATATTATTATTACAAACGTAAATCAATTGCCATTGTGAAATGGCTGGTTTAAGTACCATAAATTACCCGATAAGAGCTGCTGGATTTGTAGCAACGAGCGTGGTGTTTGGGGATTTGTGATTGGCTCGAAAAATTGTTAGTATAGTAGAAGGGAACAGGAAGAAGGACCTTATTTGAAGGTAGTAACGGTAACAAACCATAAGGGTGGGGTCGGCAAAACGACGACCGCCGTCAACTTAGCAGCGTGCCTTGCGGAGAAGGGTTGCGAGGTTTTGATTGTGGACATAGATCCGCAGGGAAACGCTACATCCCATCTGGGCTTTAATCCCAACAGTTTTGAGCTAACGATAAACGATGTGCTAACGGATACGGGGAACAAGGTGGATATTAACGGAGTGGTTGTGGACCATCCCACTCACGGGCTTTATGTGATACCCGCCAACCTGTCGATGAGCAGGGCCGATTTAACTATGTCGGCGCTTATAGAGAAGGACCATAAGCTTAGGAAGTCGCTTAAGAAGCTACGGAAAAAACTGGATTTTGTTTTGATTGACTGCCCCCCTTCCCTTGCGACGCTTTCCATAAACGCGCTATTTGCCGCGGATGACGTGATAGTTGCTATTCAGACGCAGCCCCTCGCGTTTGATGCAGTGAAAATGATCGACGAGACGTTGTATGAGGTTTACTCGTCTCGTCCGGACTACCCGATTGTGCCCTATGGGCTACCTACAATGCACGATAAACTTACGACTATGAGTAGTACGATTTTGGACGCTATAAACGAAAAATTTGGACCCAATACACTCCCGCCGATTCACGCAAATGTAAAGCTTAAAGAGGCAAGCGGATACGGAAAACATATATTGGATTATGACCCCATGAGCCCGGGTGCTATGGACTACAGGAGACTGGCTAGGGAGGTTGTAAAGATATATGAGCAAGAAAAAAACGAAGGAAGACAATACATCTACAGAAGCTCGTAGTAGCGCTAAACGCCCCGGTGGCAAGCGTTTAAGCGATATGCTTGATTATATGAAGGAGCGCTCTAACCCCATAGGGGCGCACAAAGTAGCAAGCAAGTACTTCGAGACCTTTAGGGAAGACCGTAAGCTCACAGAAGAAAAACCGGAGAAGAAAAAAGGCAAAAAAGAGGGGAAAAATATTACCGCGGTAACTACCGCGGTAGGTAATGCGGTAAGTAGTGCGGTAGATACTGCGGTAACTACCGCGGTAAATAAAGGTGGGGAGAAAAAGGAACCTGGAAAAAGAAAAAGGGAAAAGTCGGTTGTTGAAATTGAGGATCTGGTGCTGACAAGATCGGAGTATAGGGTCTATGAGTATATGTATGAGAGATACAAAAAAACAAAGACAAAGGACATGAGGTTTGGGCTAAAAGAGCTAAAGGCTGGAAGTGGGCTATCTGACAAAACTGTGAGGGTTGCGGTACATGGACTGATTGAGAAGTTAAATATTAAGGTATTGGAGCCGTCGCTGGGAGTGTATGGCCGGAAGTTTAGAATTTATACCCCAAAAGAGATAAAAACAGAGAGAGAGAAAGAAGGTGTAGTAATAGACCCTGTATTAAAAAAGGTATCGGACGAAACTACCGCGGTAGCTATCGCGGTAAGTGGTACGGTAAAAAGCAAAAAAAGTACACCTAAGAAGAAGTAGCATAATTTACATCTTATAGAGCGGTGTTGCGTTTTATTTGTATATGGTTATTTACGTGGTTCGACTAAGGGCAGGGTTGTGTCAGCCCTACGGGGTGAAAATTTAAAGCTAGAATCATACTTGTGAGTGTGTTTTACTAACATGTCGGCACATTTTAACTCAAGACCCTTCTCCACTATATGTATTAGCTTGGTTTTTAATGTCAGCCTTACATATGATAACAGGTGACTACTAGCCGAGTGGGTTATGTTCAGCAGTTCTACAGAATAGAGATTGGTGCTGGTATTTTTCGTTTTAAAAAATACCCGGCAGTGTAGGATGTGTTAGAAAATTTCACAATACACTACCGGGTTGGAATCCATAGCCTTATACATTTAGATAAGGTCATCTGAGCCTATCCTTACACCGAATACATAGTACGAGTTTCCGTCTTCATTGTCGCCGGAAAGAGATTCGCTGCTTGAGCTTAGTCTCTGGACCTGAAATGTATCGCCAAGATCCTTTGCCACATAACCACCGCGAATATTGTCGGAAACCTCGTTTTGTGCGACCGGTATATTCACACCGAAAGCACTAACCGCCGCATTTGAGATAGCGGGACTACCAAGACCGATTGCTAAAGCTGAAATAAGAAGAAACTTTTTCATTTTCTTCTACCTCCTTATTGTATTTGCATAATTAGTTGCAATTGCAACTATAAAAGATTCAGAAAAAGACATTATTTCTTAAATAGGACTTTATAAGTAGAAATAACACAGTTATTTGAGAGAGTTATGTGTTGCAGCAATATAATAAACAGCTTAACCCCAACGGTGAGAACCCTTAGCAGTAAGAGGGTGTGGGGCAAGGCTGTTTTCTATAGTGTTGCGTAAGAGGCCTGTACTTTTATACTTTCATATGTCTTTGAGTCATCGATAATAGGCAATGGTTATAAGTAGATGAGCGATAAATTAAGGGAAGCGGTAGAAGATGCACCTGAAACCACGGGTGTTTACATACTGAAGAACAAGAGGGGAAGGTCCGTATATATAGGGAAGGCGAACAACCTGAGGAGCAGGCTGCGCTCTTATTTCGGGGAGTCGGAGAGCATACAGCGCCCGCACGTAGGTTATCTAATGAGAGAGGTATCGGACCTTGATTATGTGGTGACCAACGACGAGCGTGAGGCGCTATTGCTCGAGAACTCGCTAATAAAACAGCAGAAGCCCAGATACAACATAAGACTAAAGGACGATAAAAACTACTTATCTCTGAGACTTGACCCTAAAGAAACATTCCCAAAGCTCAGATACACAAGAAAGGTTGTGAAGGACGGGGCACTTTATTACGGGCCGTTTGCCTCGGCAGATGCGCTTAGAAAAGCGAAAAGGCTAATGCACAAAGTGTTTCCACTTAGGGATTGTACAGAGGCTAAGTTTAGGCGGCACAGCTCAAGACCCTGCCTTAATTACAACATGGGGCTTTGTTTGGGGCCGTGTGCAGGCAAAGTAGACGAAGAGAAATACGGTGAGGTGGTACAGCAAACAAGGATGTTTCTGCGCGGCGAGAAGACAGGGATTATAAAACTCTTAAAAGACAATATGCATAGGGCCTCGGAAGAAACCAGGTATGAGGACGCCGCACATTATAGGGACCAGATAGCACTGCTTGAGCGGAACCTGGACAACCAGATGTTTATAACACCCGGGGCAAACGATATGGATATATTTGGTTTTTATAGAGAGGCAGAGTCGGTTGAGTTTGCGGTTTTGTTTCACAGGGGAGGGACGATTATAGAGAGGGCCGACTATTCCTTTTTAAAAACCGTAGGCAGTGACCGCGAGATTATGGGTGAGTTTGTATCGCAGTTTTACGCCGGGGGTGGGGACAGATTTATACCGAATGAGATAGTGGTACCGTTTGATTTTGACGGCAAGGGCGTTTTTCGGCAGTGGTTGTCCGAGAAAAGGGGTAAAAAGATAGCGGTGACGATGCCTACCAGGGGGAAAAAGCTAAAGCTGGCGGGCCTGGCAAGGGATAATGCGGAAGAGAGTTTTAGGAGAAAATACGCCGAACGCAGTGCCGATGAGAAGCAGCTTGGCGCTATACGCAAGGCACTTAAACTAAAGAAGATGCCTAAAACCGTAGAATGTTTTGATATATCCAACACGCAGGGCACCCAGGCTGTGGCCTCGGCGGTGAGGTTCGTAGACGGGAAGCCGGACAAGAGCCGTTACAGGCGCTATAAAATAAAGACAATCAAAGGCTCAAACGATTATGCAATGATGTACGAGGTGTTGTCCAGGAGGCTCCAGAGGGTAGGGGAGGAAAACTGGGATCCGCCCGACCTGGTACTGATCGACGGGGGCAGGGGGCAGCTTAACGTGGCGTATAGGGTGCTTTCGGAACTGGGCTTTGAAAAAGAGATAGCACTTGCCTCTATTGCAAAGGGCAGGGGTATAAAGGGGTACGGGGAAGACAAACCCGACAAGATATACGTGCACAGGGGTGAGGAGGGGAAAAACACGCCCATCCCGCTCGAGACTGCCGAGGAACTCTATCTGCTGATGCGTATACGGGACGAGGCGCATAGGTTTGCAATCACATATCATAAGAGGCTGAGAGGCAAAAAAGCATTGCGCTCGGAGTTGGATTATGTGCCGGGGATAGGCAAGAAGAGAAAAACAACGCTCTTGAGGTACTTTGGAAGCATCTCTAAGCTTAAGAACGCATCTGTAGAAGAGATTGCGTCTGTGCCGGGGTTTAGCATAAAGATCGCGGAGGAACTTAAACTGCATCTTTCGTAAGGGCATGCTGCAAAAAAATGCGTGTTTAATTTGGCGGGATTAAAATCTATACTGTTTAGTAACTATGGCGCTTAAACAATTCCACCCAGCGCTTGTTTCATGGTTTAAAGGCCAGTTCGGCAAACCCACAGAGGTGCAGGAGAAATCCTGGCCCGAAATAAAGAAGAAAAAAAACACACTCATCGCCGCACCTACCGGATCGGGTAAAACCCTTGCGGCATTCTTCTCAGTCATAGACGACCTAGTGCGTCGGGGGCTCTGTGGAAAGCTTAACGGGGGCACGAGTGTCGTGTATGTGTCGCCCTTAAAAGCCCTTACGAACGATATTGAGAAAAACCTGAAAGCTCCGCTCGAGGGTATAAAAGAGGAGCTTAAAAAAGCAGGGCTCCCGGATGTGGGTATACGCGTTGAGGTCCGCACCGGGGACACCCCGCCTCAAAAACGGGTGAGCATGACCAAAAACCCGCCACACATACTGGTTACGACCCCCGAGTCTCTTTACCTTCTTATTACAAGCCTTAAGGGCAGAGAGATGTTAAAGGGCGTACGAACTCTAATAGTGGATGAGATACACGCTGTTGTTGATGATAAGAGGGGGTCACACCTGGCGCTCTCGATGGAGAGGCTCACCCGGCTAGCGAGCAAAAAGCTGGTGAGGGTAGGGCTTTCCGCGACACAGAGGCCCATTGAAACGGTGGCCAGGTTTCTTACGGGGGGCGGGCCCTGCAGCATAGTTGATACCGGTCACAAGAGGGATATAGAGCTATCGGTTGAGGTGCCCGAGTCGCCGCTTACCGCGGTAATGGCCAACGAGGTATGGAGCGAAATATACGCAAGGCTAGAAACCCTTATATATGAGCACACGACAACACTGATATTTGTAAATACTCGCCGGCTTGCAGAGCGCATGACGCATAACCTGGCCGAAAGGCTTAAAAATAGAGGCGAAGGAGACCTTAAACCCGAAGAGATACTCGCCGCACACCACGGGAGCATATCGAGGGAGATGCGTTTAAGCGCTGAGCAGAGGCTTAAATCCGGTGAGCTAAGGGCCATAATAGCTACCGCATCGCTTGAGCTGGGAATAGACATAGGTGCAGTAGACCTCGTCTGCCAGATAGGCTCGCCGAAGTCTATTGCAACGCTGCTCCAGAGGGTAGGAAGGTCGGGTCACACCGTTGGGGGGACCCCGAAAGGGAAGATATTTCCGCTTACCCTGGATGAGCTTATAGAGTGTGCGTCGCTATTAGACGCGGTGAGAAGGGGGGAGCTCGACGAGGTGATAATACCGGAGAAACCCCTTGATATACTGGCTCAGCACCTGGTAGCGGAGGTCTCGATGGAGGAGTATGACGAAGACGAGCTCTATAGTATGGCAAAGGGTGCGTATCCATATAGAAATCTTGAGAGAAAGGAGTTTGATGAAGTAATAGATATGTTATCCAAGGGCTTTTCATTGCGAAAAGGGCGCAGAGGTGCGCACCTTCACCACGATATGGTCAACGGAAAGCTTAGAGCTAGGAAGGGGGCCAGGCTCGCTGCGGTGCTCTCGGGTGGCGCTATTCCCGATAATTTCGATTATGAGGTGGTGCTCGAGCCCACGGGGACGTTTATAGGCACCGTGAACGAGGATTTTGCCATAGAGAGTGTGCCTGGGGATATATTTTTGCTGGGCAACCATTCGTGGCGCATAGCAAGGGTTATCGGGGGCAAGGTGAGGGTGGAGGACGCAAACGGACAGCCGCCCACAATACCGTTTTGGTTCGGCGAGGCCCCGGGAAGGACAAAGGAGTTTTCGTATGCAGTGTCTAGGCTCCGCGAGGAGGTTTCTGACAGGATTGCGGAGAATGAATTTAAGCAAATAGACATAAATGCCCTTGAAAACAGGGGCGCCTTGGCGATTGGTTGGCTTACCGATGAGGTTGGCCTTTCCCATGAAGCTGCTAAACAAATAGTTTTTTACCTGGGTATGGTGAAGGCGGCTTTGGGAGTTGTGCCGACGCAGAAAAACCTGGTAATAGAGAGGTTTTTTGACGAAGCCGGGGCGATGCACCTGGTTATACACTCGCCGTTTGGAAGCAGGCTAAACAGGGCGTGGGGTCTGTCGCTAAGAAAGCGTTTTTGCAGGAAGTTTAACTTTGAGCTGCAGGCGGCGGCCACAGAGGACTCGATCATACTGTCGCTTGGGGCGACGCATAGTTTTCCGCTGGACGAGGTGTTTATGTACCTGCACCCCGACACGGTGAGGGGTATTTTGACACAGGCCCTTTTGGATGTGCCTATGTTTGAGGTGCGCTGGCGCTGGAACGCCACAAGGGCGCTTGCAGTGGCGAGGAGAAGGGGAAACGGTAAGGTGCCCCCGGCCATACAACGAATACAGTCTGAGGATCTGATAGCGCTTGTGTTCCCTGACCAGCTGGCATGTTTGGAAAATATAGCTGGGGACCGCGAGATTCCGGACCACCCGCTTGTGAGGCAGACCTTGGAGGACTGCCTCACTGAAGCTATGGATATAGAGGAGCTAGAGGGGCTGTTAGAGGGTATACACGAGGGCAAGCATGAGCTTAAGGCGCTTGATTTAAGGGAGCCCTCGCCGCTATCGGCGCAGATTTTAAACGCAAGGCCCTATGCATTTCTGGACGATGCGCCTCTCGAGGAGAGGCGCACACATGCAGTGCAGAACCGGAGGTGGCTTGACCCTGCCGAGGCCTCGGAGCTGTCGGTGCTTGACGAGGGGGCCATACGTGCCGTAAGAGAGGAAGCGTGGCCGGAAGCAGAGAACGCGGACGAGCTGCACGATGTGCTTGTGCTCTGTGGGTTTTTAACAGAGGAGGAAGGAACTCGGTGGATAGAGTACTTTCAAGATCTATGCGAGGAAAGAAGAGCCACAGTTGTGTCGATAGGAAAGAACCATAACATCTGGGTAGCCGCAGAAAGGCTGCATCATATAGAAAAAATTCATAAAAACGCAATAAGAACACCTCTCATAAAACTGCCCCAAAGGCTAAAGGACGAAGAACTAACGACAGAGTCCGCAATGGTCGAGGTCGTAAGAAGCAGACTGGAAGCGCTTGGGCCTGTCACCGCAGAGAGGCTATCCGACGACTTAGTGGTAAAAGCAAGAGAGACTGAGGCCGCCCTTTTGGCGCTTGAGAACGAGGGGTTTGTATTTAGAGGGAGCTTTACGTCGAGTGCAGAGACCGAGGAGTGGTGCGAGCGGAGGCTTTTGGCCCGCATACACAAGTATACGCTCGGGAAACTTAGAAAAGAGATAGAGCCTGTGTCGGCAGCGGACTATATGTGCTTTTTGTTTTCCTGGCACGGGATGGACTCGGAGCAAAAACCCGAGGGTGTAGAGGCGCTTAGGGCGGTGATACACAAACTGGAGGGGTTCTCTGCTCAGTCGGCCTCTTGGGAGGGGGATATTTTGCCGGCCAGGGTAAAAAACTATGATTTCATGTGGCTAGATATGCTGTGCTTGTCGGGAGGAGTGGTGTGGTGGCGTATAAATCCGCCCTGTGAGAGTGCTTCGGGGCCCATAAGAACCACGCCTATATCAATAGTTACAAGAGAGAATATGAACACTGTGGGGAAAGGTGGATGCGGGCAGATTAATGAAAAATTATCGACCTCGGCTTTAGAAGTTTTTGAGAGGTTGAAAGAGTCGGGGGCCACGTTTTTTGATAACCTGCTCGTAGAGACGGGACTGCTTAAATCGAAACTCGAGGACGCCATATCGGAGCTGGTGGCGGCGGGCATGGTTACATCGGACAGTTTTGCCGGGCTGAGAGCGCTTTTGGTGGAATCTAAGTACAAGACCAATGCAAAGAGGGTGGGGCGCAGGAAGAACTGGAAAGCCACTGTGTTTAATATGGAGGGGGCGGGCAGATGGTCTATTGTAGGGGGTAACGGCACGGCTGAAAAAGAAGACAGGAAAGACCTGGAGAGTGTTGCGAGGGTGCTTTTGCGGCGCTACGGGGTGGTGTTTAGAAAGCTGTTGACCAGGGAGGGCTCAATGCCCCCGTGGAGGGAGCTTGTGAGGGTGTTTAGGCTGCTTGAGCTTAGGGGAGAGGTGAGAGGGGGCAGGTTTGTAGACGGGGTATCGGGTGAGCAGTTTGCCCTGCCCGAGGCAGTTACGGGCCTGCGCGCTGCTAGGAGGAAGAAGGACGCAAATAAATATGTCTCGATAAGTGCCGCGGACCCGCTTAACCTGATAGGCATAGTCACACCCGGTAAAAAGCTGTCTTCTCACTATAAAAACCGCGTGTTATACAAAGACGGGGTACCGGTTGCGGTGAGGGAGAGGGGGAAGACGCGGGTGCTGGAAAACACAGACAGTGCGGAGCTTGCAGGGATGCGGAGGCTTTTACTTAAGAGAGACCTGCCCCAGAGACTTAAGGGCTATCTGGGTAAGGGGATATCCTGATTGTCTAGCTGATCCCGAGCTCTTTTGCTTTATCTAGTACCTCTTGGGCGTGTTCGGTCGCCTTTACCTTGGTCCATATGTGGCGTATCTCGCCGGATTTATCTATGAGGAAGGTTACGCGGCGGGCGGACCCAACCAAGCTTTTAACGCCATAGGCCTTTATTATCTCTTTGGATTTATCGCTTAGTAGGGGGAAATTGAGGTCGTATTTGTTTCTGAAGTTCTCGTGTGCTTTGACACCGTCTGTGCTGACACCGAGTACCTGTATGCCGGCTTTTTCGAGCCCTGGGTGGCCGTCACGCATGGAGCAGGCCTGTTTGGTACAGGTGGGGGTGTTGTCTTTGGGGTAGAAGTAGAGCGCTACGGCCTTTTTGTCTTTATAATCGCTTAATTTGATGGTGTCGCCGTTATAGGTCTCGGCTGTGATCTCAGGGGCTTTGTCGCCGATTGTAAGTGTGTCGGACATATGGTTATCCTCGCTGGTTTTTAGGGTTTGAGTATAGCAGGTTTTTTGTGTTGCGGAAGCTCGGGTTGGGGCGGAAAGCTATTTCCGCCCCTAGATAAATACTATTGTTTTGTTTGCTCTTCGGGGGCTCTGGTGAGGGTGATCACGGTTGAACCTGCCTCTTTGCCGTCGCCGTACATAGTCCATTCCTGAACAACAGTGTTGTCGTCCTTAAACGTAATGCTTAGGTCGTGCATGTGAGGAGTTTTTTCGGGGTCTATGTTGGAGCCGTCTTTGAATTTTAGGTCGATCTTGCCGTCGGCCGAATTGGCCACGGCCATTTTGGGCTGGTTGTTGAGCGCGCAATAGTGGACCATTGTCATGGTATCGGCATCGTCGTAGTATACTGAGACCATCTCGTGAGAGGTGCCGGGGAAAGATTTTTCGATTACCGCACTTCCGTTGGCGGTGGTTTCGTAGGTTACTTGGATCTCGTGATCCATATCTCCCATTTTGTGTGTGCCGGTCCATGTGCCTGCGAGCTGCTTCATCTGCTGTAGCTCTTTGGAACCTTCGTAGGGCGGGGGCATTTTGTGCTCTTGGGACTCTTCTGCCTGTGGTGCGATGGTTAGGGCGAAAATCATTGAAATTGCGAATGTAAGTAATGTTAAGTACCTCATTAATGTTGCCTCCTTGCGGTTTTTGGTGTGGGTATCATTGAGAGTATCTTAAAACACATTAAAAGTCTAACGATATTTTTTAGGGGTGGTTTGTAATTTATTTGTGCAGTGGCAGGTGGTTGCGAGGAGGGGTTGGGCTGGGTGGGCGGCAGAATTCCACAGGAGTTAATGTAGGTTCTCAAATTCTGCATCTCTTTCCACATCTGCTTAAAGTAAGGTTTAAATCTTGGCATTAATTGCCCGATATGAGGGGGTAAAATCGGAGGCTACGTGGGGCGAGTGCTAACGGGACTTAGGGCGCATATCTCTGGTGCTGCTTTAAGTGCATGAGCTAGGCTACTGTGTAGGTTGAAGTAGTGGGGCTGGGCTATTTTTTGCCTAGGATTGAGCCCAGGACTCCTCGTACGATCTGGCGGCCTATGTGGCTTCCGATCTGTCGCGCCATGCTCTTGGCCATGGTCTCTACTATGCCCTGACGCTGCCTTTTCTTGGGTTTGGATTTGGACTTGGCGGCTGTGCGTGAGGCCTCTTCGGCACGCTTGGCGGCGCGGTCTTTTAGGATCTCGTAGGCGGACTCGGGGTCTTGGGTTTTTTCATAATAACCCCAGAGGTCGGAGCGGCGGATAATGTGCTCTCGTTGGGTGGGGTCGATAGGGCCTATTTGGCTGTAGGGAGGGCGTATGAGGGCACGTTCTACGATGTTAGGGGCACCTCTTTCGTTTAGGAAAGATATAAGCGCCTCGCCCACGCCTAGCTGTGTGAGGACCGTTTCTGTGTCGAGATCGGGATTGGTTCTAAATGTCTGGGCGGCTGCTTTTACGATCTTGCGGTCACGGGGGGTGTAGGCGCGGAGTGCATGCTGGATGCGGTTGCCGAGCTGGCCGAGAACGGTGTCGGGGATATCTAGGGGGCTTTGGGAAATGAAGTACACACCGACCCCTTTGGAGCGGATGAGGCGTGCGACCTGCTCTATTTTCTCGAGCAGAATGCGGGGGGCTTTGTAGAAAAGCAGGTGTGCCTCGTCGAAGAAGAATACGAGCTTGGGCTTCTGGGGATCGCCTGCTTCGGGGAGCTGCTCGAAGAGCTCGGATAGGAGCCAGAGCAGGAAGGTGGCGTAGACCTTGGGGGAGAACATCAATTTGTCGGATGCGAGGATGTTTATTATACCGTGTCCATTCTCGTCGGTTTGGAATAGGTCGTCTAAGTTGAGCGCGGGCTCACCGAAGAACATTTCTCCTCCCTGGGTTTCAAGTGCTACTAGGCGGCGCTGTATGGCTCCGATGCTGGCGGTGGAAATGCGCCCGTATTCGGTGGCGAAAAGCTTCGTGTTGTTGCCTACATAGCGGAGGATTGAGCGGAGGTCTTTAAGGTCTAAGAGCAAAAGCCCTTCTTCGTCGGCGATCTCGAATATTATGGAGAGGATGTCGCTCTGGGTGTCGTTTAGGTTAAGGAGGCGGCTGAGTAGAAGAGGTCCCATCTCGGTGACGGTGGTTCTGATGGGATGGCCTTGCTCGCCGAATACATCCCAGAATCGCACGGGGCTTGGGGAAAAAGCAAAATCGGACAGGCCTATTGTGTTCAGGCGTTCGGTTATTTTCGGGTGTTCTTTTCCAGGCTGGCTTATTCCTGAGAGGTCTCCCTTTACATCGGCCATGAATACGGGGACGCCGATCCTGCTGAAGTTCTCGGCCAGGACCTGTGTGGTGACGGTCTTTCCCGTACCTGTAGCGCCGGCTACAAGACCGTGGCGGTTGGCCATTTTTGGGATTATAAGCAAGGGGGTTTCGTTTTTGGCGACTATATGAGGGTTCGGCATCTGCAGGGCTCCTTGTCAATAAGAACGGTTTTGAGAAATATTCGTAGAACCAGATGGTTTATTTGGTTTTAGCTGTACCATAGAGGAAATCCTATTGCCGCTATTGCATCAATCTAAATCTAACTTACAACAACAACATTATACTCAAAAACTATTTTTAATTATAAAAAGCTAACTGGAACAACAAACTTTTTAATCAAAAAATAACTAAAACACAATGCAATAGCGGTATTAGAACCTCTCTTGCTGATCTTATTCTAAAACCCAAACTGAGCTATAAATAGATCACTGCTCTTAATACCCTATATCCGCCCCTGTAACTAAAATTACTTGCGGTAGGCCCGCTTTACTTATCCGACTTACGGCATGACAAAACTGTCATACGCATATTTATAACCTGCTGTAATTATTAAGATATAAAATTGGGCTCTCATTCTATTCTTGTAACATATTGAAATTACATGCTTTATATGGTCTTATAAGAAACATTATGTTAACTATCATAATACGATAGATTAACATAATGTTCTGATGCTATGCCACTTCGTACTATAAATACATAGACAAAAATATTATTCTGATAATACATATCCAGTAGAATTACTTTTCTTTTCAAGATTGAATTAATCTCGTGTATATCTGCACATAGACTGCTGGTTGCTACACTGTGAAATACAATGAAGCCAAGGATTCATATAATATCCCGATACAATCCCACTTAGTGCTATAAATACTTTGGTTGGTTTGACATCCTGTGGGACTACTCTATTTTTCAATTGACATAAAATCTAGTAATTAACCTACACAATAGTGTGCATTCTAATTCCCCTTTTGACCACTAACTAATCAGAAAGCTCAAGAGACAGTACGATTTATATTATAAGGATTGCTATATAAGTGTGCTTGCCACATCATTTCCAGATGTAATTAACCCCAGTAAGCATGGCAGAATTTACCTCTTGCTCCAGTGCATAAGACTGTCGGTTTGCTTTACATAAAACTGGTTTTAGCTCGCCGAGACCATACTCCTTATCGTAAGGTCCCCAAGTCCATATGCAACGTGGCTGCATAACGCAGTTATTACAAGGAGCTGGCATATTGTAGTAGTTTTAGTAGCTGATAGCTTTTGTTTCTTTGCCTGAGTTTTGCACTTTGACCACAGATTCATAGTAAATTAAATATTGCCATATAAAGATAACTGTATGAGTAGGAATGAGGGAAAATCGGTATGTCGAAAATTAAAAATCGTAACAAGAGTATTACAAACCTTAGGTTTAAGTAGACCAATTGCCGAATTAAATAATAGAGTCCACCCGCTTAGCTTACAGCATTCAAAAGCTTTTTATAAGTTGGGCTAAAGTGGGAACCTGCAAACTATCTCCGCACGCTCAACTGTGCGCTATGAACGCGTCTGTGCTCTCAAAGCTTGGGTTATCTTTGGGGATCAAGCCCTCCAGATCGTCTTCTATACCCGAAATGCGCCTTAGCGATCGCAGTTCCTCGAGGGCAAACCCTCTTCGCTCGTCCACTCTCCGGCCTATCTCTTTTACCTTCTCGGCAAGCTGCCACCCGCCCCCTATAGTGCCGTCCGACACACGCCCGTCTCTCTCCAACGACGCAATCAGGTTATACTCTTCTTCGGGTATATACTTGCTAAGCTCGATGTACACCTTTTCTATAACAACTCTTTTTTCTCCAATGTAGTTGTTATCCAAAAGAAACACTGCTATTGCTCTACGCACCGTATTCACCGGAAAGGGTAACGAGGTCTCCGGGTATAGATCGTGTAATGAGCTAGGCTCTCCACCCTCCTTCTTTTCCTCTAGCTCAATTAGGTAATCTCCAAACCTGGACAGTATATATTTCGGATTAAAAGGCTCTTTATTCTCATTCATTTATACCTCCAAATCGGCGCTATAAGGGTCAAGCGGACAAACGTCTCCCGTCCCCTATCCTCACTCAATAAATTCAGATGGATACACCCTCCATAGCGTCTCTAGTAGCTAATAGTTTTTTAACAAACCCTCACACTAACCTTATATAGGAGAATATAACAAATTCGCAAAAGAAGCAATGACACGGACGGCCTATTCGATAGATTTCTCTCCGAGATATAAGCCTCGCTCATACAAAAAAAGGCGAGACCCCTTATTTCTAAGGGGTCTCGCCTCGATGTTCAATCTACAAATATCGTTTTCTGTAGAAGCTACATTAGCACTGGCTGTACTGTGGCAGCAGGAAGCGATGGCGCATTGTGTACTTAAACGGTGTCGCGTACAGGAGTGGGCCAAAGTCTGCTTCAGTTCTAGTCTGAACATGGGTCCAGATGGTTTTAGCCGGTGGAATTATGAGGTTAAAGGTAAAGCTGATAAGACCTACAACCTCTGTAGCCGGTATCTGGCCGCCCATGTAGTCAAACGGTGTGCCAGACATGTACCAGGAACGAATGTCGTCGCCTGTAGCGGTACGGATGCTATCAGGGTTCAGCTGGAAGCGGTGTCCCGTCCCAAATCCTGGTGGCAACTCGGATGGCAGATAGGTAACCTCGTGGGTACTCTTCGTTACATCCGGGTGTGTGGTAATACGATAATTCATGCGGCCCCAATCTGTTTTACCATAGAACGTAGGCCTTGTTGACAGAGGTTTGTCGGAATAGCGTCCGTTAGCGGTGTGTAGAATGTAACCGCGGCGCTCCATCAGCATGTTGAAGTAGTTGTTGTTTGTCCCATGCTCGAATGCTGCGATATAGGCAGCTTTCTTGGGGAAACCAAACGGCTCTTTACCTGCAAAAATCGGGGAGTCGTTCGAGAGATACATGTAAGGATAGTAACCAGCTTTGTAGATCTGTCCGTCGCCGGAATCTACTGTAGCCGAGAATGTTACACCCATTTCCATGTATGGCCCAAGCATCGTGTTTCTGTGAATAACGTACCAGAACTCGATTACGTCATCTTGAACCTCGATAGGATTGGGAACAACCGCTTTCATACCATCAAAGTCAGCACGGATAACATAAGCCATCCAGCGGCTCTCTGTGTATGTCAGGGGTACAATATCATAGTCAAAAACCGGGTCAGCTACGCCCTGACTGATGATGTGGATCCTATCTCTATCTAATGGTAGAGGTGGAACCTCGCCTTCAGCTAACCAAGGATAGCTATATTCATTTGCCTGTAAACCCATTGAAATACCTCCTATAATTTTTTACGTTTTTCATTTGCTTTAACAAAAAACAACTTTCACATACGGTCCAGCCTATTATGATCCCTGGCTAATTGGGAACTGTTGGCGCAGTCCATATTTATACGGAGTAGCATATCCTCTGTAGCTAGCAGGACGCTCATAGGTCTCCGTCCATAGTACCGAAGGCACAGGAATAACAAGGTCAAATACAAAAGAGATAAGACCTGTAACTTCCTGAATCTTGACCTCAGCACCCATGTTATCAAATGGTGTTGCCTGCTGGAACCAGTTAATGGCATCGCTTGAGGCTGTACGTGTATGCTCAGGCTTAATCTGGAAGCGATGGCCCTTAATGTTGAAAGCTTCTGGTAACTCTGAGGCGATATATGTAAGCTGCCACTCGGAACTTGAAACGTCCGGGCGTGTAACAACTTTCATATTAAACTTGCCCCAATCTGTTTTACCATAGAAGAATGGGGGTTTTACCTGTTTGTCATCGAACTGACCTGTTGCGCTATGCATCAGGTATCCGTTACGAGACATTGCAAAACCGAAGAAATCAGTTCCCTTCTCTCCACCGTGGGTGGTGATTCTGATGTATGACATCTTTTTCGGGAAACCAAGAACACGACCAGCGTCAACTGGGGCGTCTCCGGTTAGGTACATATATGGATAATAACCTGCTTTATAAACATTACCCTTAGGATCTTTATAAGTAGCAGAAATAGTCACACCAAACTCAAGGTATGGCCCTAACATCGTATTCTTATGCTCAACATACCAATACTCTACTAGGTCTGCATCCTCTCCATCCCACACCGTAAGAGGTGGGTTCGGGCAAAGACGCTGCCTTGTAGCCTCGTCTACTCTAAGAACAAAAGCAGACCAGCGGCTGTCAGTATAAGTTAGAGGGATAACATCGATATCCCATAGCGGATCCGAAGGATTAGCTATGATCCATGTATTTATGTCTCTCTCTATTGGGGGAGGTGGAACCTCCTTGGTGAGTTCCCAATACTTCGTGGGGACATTAAGATGACTTGGCATATATACAAACCTCCTTATATAAATTTTAAAAGCTGGATTGTGATCAATCCCAGATGAGAACCGTAGGGGATCTACAGTTCCGCACCCCATCTTCACATATTTATATCAAAAATTGGGGGTGGTTGTCAAGAGGTTTTTTTTAGGATTTCGAAAAAATTTTAAGTAAAATGCTTAATTCGGCAGATTTTGTCGAAAATCTTGTCATTTTAGAGGGTTATAATGTTTGTATCCGGTCGAAATACTGTGCAACAGCTGTGGAAAACTCGCCGATCTTCTCTCTGACCACAAGCTCGGCCTCTAAGTCGTACGGGGTAGGCATTAGATTCAATATAATGAGCTTCGCGCCGGCCTTGAGAGCAATGTCGGGGAGTGTATTTGCCGGTGAAACCTGGAGCGATGAGCCTATGGCTATGAATAGATCTGCCTGCCTTGAGAGCTCAAGCGCCCTCTCCCACGGTATTCGTGGTAACATCTCACCAAAAAACACCGCATTTGGCTTCAATATGCCCCCGCAAGTGGTACATAGGGGTGGATTTTCGCCGCTTATTGCCCTATTCATGGCATCATCCATCGATTCCAGGGAGCTACAGCTCAAACACACGGTCTGGCGTAATGAGCCATGCAGCTCATATACCGTGCCAGATCCTGAATCCTGGTGCAGTCCGTCGACATTCTGAGTTATAATGCCCTTTAAAACCCCTCTTTGTTCTAGGTCGGCCAATAAGTAATGCGCCGGGTTGGGTTTGGCTGAGCTCCTGATCTCATAAAGTTCCTTTGCAAAGTCATAGTAACGCGAGGGCTCTCTAAGAAAACCGTCTAGGGAAACAACCGACTGGTCCATCTTGTCCCAAAGGCCCGTGCCTGGAGAGCGGTAGTCCGGTATGCCCGACTCGGTGCTTATACCCGCCCCGGTTAGCGCGGCTGCGCTAGAGGAATCGAGTGCGAGCTCCACAAACTTTTTAACCGTTTCTTTTAGATTACCCATACCCTTGTAATTTAACCGACCGAAAAAAAACAGGGTCGCCCTACCCTTTTGCTTGGTTGAGCGACCCCCTTTGTAAATCTATAATTTTTGATTTAGGTAATTCGTTTATCTGCCCAATATGCTGACAACACAGGTGATGCCGTCCATTGCGGGCTGTGCGCCGCCCATCGTCTCGATGATACCAACCTTGGCGTCCTCGGACTGACGCTCGCCGGCCTCGCCGCGCAACTGCCACACTATCTCTGCAGTCTGTAGAAGGCCTGTTGCACCTACGGGGTGACCTCTGGACAAAAGCCCTCCCCCCGGATTAACAGCCACTCCGCCTCCGCCAACCCATGTGCTGCCGTCCTCTATGAGCTTGGCGCCCTCGCCTTTCTCGCAAAAACCCAGTGCTTCGTACACCATCATCTCGGCTATTGAAAACGCATCGTGTATCTCGGCCACATCCATGTCCTCGGGACCGAGCCCTGCCGCCTCGTAAGCCATCTTGGATGTTCTCATTACGTTCTCAGAAGGGTCGCATGTTAGACCTGTGGGGCTGCTGTACTTCCCCGACTGTGCCACACAGCCAAGCACCTTTATCGGGGTCTTGGTCGCGAGCTTGTCCACAAGGTCGGCCGAACACAAAACAGCCGCCGCCGATGCGTCGCCTACTGGACAGCACATGTTGCGGGTCAAGGGGTCGGCTATCATGGGTGAGTCGAGCACATCCTCAATGGTAACCTCTTTGCGGTACTGAGCTATGGGGTTTAGGGATGCGTGTTTTCTGCTTTTAACCACAACCTTGGCCAGCTGCTCGCTGGTAACGCCGTACTCGTCCATATAACGTTTTGCCCTCATGGCATATAGACCCGGCATACCCATTCCCAAAGAGACCTCTATGTCGTCTTCCTCTAAGGGGAGCGGCCCGCCTGAGAGTATTCGGCTTAGGTTTTCTATTCCCAGCGCTAGCGCTATATCGTATTGGCCGAAGGCTATCGTCCTCCAGGCCTCCCAAAATGAGAGCGTCCCGCTTCCGCAGGCCCCCTCGACGTTTATAGTCGGCTGACCCACTAGGCCTATTTCCTTGAGCGTCCTCTGCCCTACCCCCATGCCCTGGTACACATGGCCGCAAAATGCTATCTCGATCTTTCTCGGGTGAATGCCCGCGTCTTTGATCGCGGCCCAAGCAGCCTCTCGGCCCAGTATGTGTGCGGCTTTCTCAGGGAACCTGCCGCAAGCAGTAGTTCCTACCCCTAATATATAAACGTCTCTCATAGCAAAGACCTCCGTTTTAAACCTTCGTCTATTTTAATATATCAATGCACAAAAACTCAACACCTATTATATATGAGGACAGACCTAGAGAAAAGGTCGAGAAAAAAGACAGAGTGAAAATCACACAAGACAAAAAGAAAGGGGATTGCTGATTTGCATCAACATTCCCCTTTCTAATTTTATTTATTCGTTTTTATAAATCTCAGTGCTTCCTACACAACTATTAACCGCCTGCGCTTAGAGCAGCTATAGGACCCCATTTGCCTGTGAGAAGAAGCATGCCTGGGATCAAGAGTGTTAGAAACGCTTCGATCAAGAAGAGCCATCCAACAGCCGGTCCCAATGCTTTCCCCAAAGAGAATACCAGGAAGACTAGGAACACAAGCAATGCCCATGCCCAGCAGAAAATGGCATAGTACATCATTCCAGGAATGGCTGCTTCTAATGTGAAAAAGTGATAGCCGTACCAGATGAAAACAATCGTAGCAAAAAGGCAGTACCATCCAAGCCCTTTAGCGTCATATCCGTTAATGAATATACCGGCTACCATAAAGTAAATAAGAGCAAAAACCGAGACCAGAGCGGTTGCAGCCGTGAGTTCTAACGTGTGCAGCTTCCAGGCCGCTATCAGAATCAAAATACCGACTGCGAGGTTCAAAACACCTACTTCCTTGGCCCCCGTTTTACCTAATACTGTCATACCGTTACAGAAAAATACAAAACCTACAAGCAACAACACATAACCGAGCAACATATCTATTGCCATTTCTCTCCATACCTCCTTTCTGGTTTGATATAAGACATGTACCCCAAACACGTCTTTATTTGCATATGAAATAGGATTTAGCACATTTGGGGTGTCTGTGTCAAGGTGCTTTTTAAGTAATTTACTAAAATTCGGCTTTTATATATATTAAGTTTTTGGAAAATATTCTATTGTGGAGGGGTGTTACATTGAACCCCGGGCATAAAGAAGCCCGGGGTTCTGGACAAATTACAAAACTCTTTTAATATCAAAACTAGGCTTCTTCTTTTCTTTGAACAAGTATTACCCACTTGCCCTTCTGGACAACCTCGTCCTCTTGATTGTGGACGTTTACCTCAAATATTAAAAAGCCCATGTTGGGGCGTTTGTGTTCTTTTTTCTCGACAAGCTTGCGTGTGATGTGTATGGTGTCGCCGAACTTTACAGCACCCGAGAACCTCCAGTCCTCAAGCCCCATAAACGCGACCGTGGCAAGCCTGGGCATTGTAAACCAAAGACCCGAGGCAACGGAAAGCACGCAGAGGCCGTGAGCCACCCTGGTTTTAAAAACCGTCTTTTTTGCAAATTCCTCGTCTATGTGCATGTTATTGAAATCACCGGACAGCCCGGCAAAGCTGACAACATCGGTCTCTGTTATGGTCCTCCCTGTGCTCTTGTGTTCCGCACCCTCTTCGAGGTCTTCATAAAACAGTCTTGTTGTACCAGACATATTATTGTCTCCTTCTACGTTCTATAGTGTTTTAGGGCGTGTGGTGTGGGTGAATTTTTAAAAGACCCTTTCACAGCCAACCAGCTTATTAGCCCGCGGGTTTAAACTTGGGCAGTGTTACCTCATCCGTAACGTCATCAAACACTACCTCAACTTCCATGCCGACATCCACGTCGTCCGGATCACAGTCCACTATGTTGGTCATCATCTTGACACCTTCCTCTGTTTCTACCAACGCTACAACATAGGGAGGATCGCCCTTATAGGCCTTTGTGGGGCCCATATAGTGGATTGCGTAGGTCCACACCTTGGCCTTGCCGCTTGCCTCGACCCACTCGATATCATCCGACATATCGTTGCCTGGGGATATAGCGCGGGGGTAGAAAAAGAACTCTCCGGTCTCTTTTGACCTGGGAAGTAGGAGTTTGTGGTCCTTGCAGCCGTCCCAGTACGGTTTGGTCTCGGGCCTAAACTCGGGAAGCGGTTTTGTGTATCCTTTATCGTCTGACATTTTTAAATTCTCCTTTTTTCTCTTGTTATGAAAAAACTATGAAAGTGGCTCTTTGCCAAGCACGATGGTGCTGTGGGCAGAGACTATACCGCCGTTACCGTGCACAAGCGCTATGTTGGCATCGTCGACCTGCCTTTGTCCGGCGGCACCCCTTAGCTGAAGTGTAGCCTCAATGACATGGTGCATGGCACCCAGGTGCGCCTGCGAGAGAAGCCCGCCGTGTGTGTTTACCGGAAGGTCCTTGCCTATCTCCATTCTTCCCTCGAGTGAAAACGCTCCGCCCTCACCTTTGGGAACCAGCCCGAGCCCCTCGAGCTCAAGGAGCACTGTGATAGTAAAGCAGTCGTATAGAAATGCAACGTCTACATCGTCGGGGCCTATGCCTGCGGTCTGGAAGGCTTTTTGGCCCGAGCGGTCTATGGCGTTATAGATCTGGTCCAGGTCCTTTAGTGTGGTTAGGTACTGGTGAGAGTAACCCTGTCCCATTCCCCAGAGGTATGCAAGGGGGTTCTCAATGCCGAGCGCTTTTGCTTTTTCCTCGGTGGTAACGATAAACGCGGCACCGCCGTCGGAAATGATAGAGCAGTCATACTTGTGGAGCGGCTTTGCTATAACGCGAGAGTTCACAACGTCGTCTATCGTGAGGGGGTCTTTGTTCATTGCGTTTTCTTTTAGAGCGGCGTGTTTGCGCATTGTGACCGCAACTGAGGCCAGGTGCTCTTCCGTTGCGTTGTACTCGTGTAGGTACCTCTGCGCAGCAAGCGCGTATCCGCCGGGTGTGGTGAGCCCGTATGGGTACTCGAACTCGGCGTGGCACATCTCACGGATAAGGGCTACCATCCCGGAGGAGGATATCCCGGAGAGTGTGTTGTCACCCCTAACACAGAGCACAACCTCGGCTTGTCCGGCAGCAATTGCCATCGCGGCTTCTGCAGCCATCCATACCGCTGTGGCGCCGCCTACTGCAACTGAAGAAAAAAACCTGGGGTTAAGTCCGAAATAATCAGCGAAAGTAGTGCAGTGCATAAATGTGTGTTCAACCAAAGAAAATGCTGTTACTAGACCATCTACGTCGGACTTATCAATCCCCGCATCCTTGATGGCAAGCTTTGAAGCCTCGGAGAGGAAATGAAAAGAGCTTTTGTCCGGGATCTTGCCCTGTTCGGTTTCCCCAACTCCCGCAATAACTATTTTATTTTTTTTAAGAGTTTCTCGGGCCTCTTCTATTCTTGGAATCCTGCTGGCCATGTTGTTACTACCCCCTGAATTTAATTTATCGTGGCAAACTATATTAATTTGGCATAGACAAAAGTCAATAATTTACAGCTTAAACCGCACTGTTTGAAATTACCTGTCGATACAATCAGATGATTTGTGTGTGAAATATATGCTTTTTATTTTATGAGTGCTGACATTTCCTCGGCTACGAGGTTACATAGCTCTGCAGTGAAAACCCTACGTGCTTTGTCTTGGTCGGCTGGGAGTTTGTTGTATGGGAAGTTTTTCTTAACCGATTTTACGACCGAGTCCGAGGTGGATTTTGTGTTTATATTGCCGAGATCCCCTGCCCTGTTTATAAGGATCTCTTTACAGGCTTTTTCTGCAGCTTCTTCGACCAGTTTGTCTAGTGATTTTATCTCTCTTAGGTTGTCGTAGATTTCGAATATTCTGTTTCTAAAAATAGCACTTCTTAGGTGTTTACTAACCCTTGTTTTTGTATTATTCGAAACCTTTTTCTTACTACCGTTAGTACGGTTAACTACAGGGGTTAGTTTATATATATTTATCTTCTTACTATATGTGTCTTCTTTGGGTGACGTTTTTGTCACCCCCTCCGGTGACATTTCGGTCACCCCCCCGGGTGACATTTTTGTCACCCTCCCCCTTGACGTTTTTGTCACCCCTTTTTCGCTGTTTTTTCTTCTGGTGGGTTTAGGGTTTATTTTGTCGAATTGTACAGTGTTTTTTGAGTGATCATCCTGTTCGGTTTGTACCTGTTGTACGAGGCTTTGTACTAGGGGGCGAAAGTCAAAAACAGTGGTTACCTGAGCACCTGTTTCTTCGTCAAACCGTGGGGTTTTAATGAGAAGACCAAACTCCTCTAAGTCCTGCGTGATACGCTTTACACTGCGCTCCTCAACGCCTGCCCTCTTGGCCAGTGTGAAGTAGCTTGGGTATGGGTTTTCCGAGTCCCATTTAAAGGACATAATGTCGATAATAAGCATGATGTGTTTGGGTTTTAGCCCTATATTGGAACGGTACTTTAGGAGTAGATTTGGTACACTTGTGAAACCCTCATCGAGGACCTCTCCCCATATTTGAAATATCTTGGTTTTGTCCTGTTTTTTTGTAGGCATTTTCTCACCAAAACATAACGGGGCCGACTTGCCTGTCAGGGTATTAAAAAGCTTGACAATAGAAGGAGGAAAAGGTTATGATTAGATAGTTCCACCTTCCGGTTGCCGCCGTTGATTTTAGCTTCTAGCTTGTCATCGGCGGCTTTTTTATGTCGTGAATCACCCGCTGAATTCCATTATATTATTATTACAAACGTAAATCAATTGCCATTGTGAAATGGCTGGTTTAAGTACCATAAATTACCCGATAAGAGCTGCTGGATTTGTAGCAACGAGCGTGGTGTTTGGGGATTTGTGATTGGCTCGAAAAATTGTTAGTATAGTAGAAGGGAACAGGAAGAAGGACCTTATTTGAAGGTAGTAACGGTAACAAACCATAAGGGTGGGGTCGGCAAAACGACGACCGCCGTCAACTTAGCAGCGTGCCTTGCGGAGAAGGGTTGCGAGGTTTTGATTGTGGACATAGATCCGCAGGGAAACGCTACATCCCATCTGGGCTTTAATCCCAACAGTTTTGAGCTAACGATAAACGATGTGCTAACGGATACGGGGAACAAGGTGGATATTAACGGAGTGGTTGTGGACCATCCCACTCACGGGCTTTATGTGATACCCGCCAACCTGTCGATGAGCAGGGCCGATTTAACTATGTCGGCGCTTATAGAGAAGGACCATAAGCTTAGGAAGTCGCTTAAGAAGCTACGGAAAAAACTGGATTTTGTTTTGATTGACTGCCCCCCTTCCCTTGCGACGCTTTCCATAAACGCGCTATTTGCCGCGGATGACGTGATAGTTGCTATTCAGACGCAGCCCCTCGCGTTTGATGCAGTGAAAATGATCGACGAGACGTTGTATGAGGTTTACTCGTCTCGTCCGGACTACCCGATTGTGCCCTATGGGCTACCTACAATGCACGATAAACTTACGACTATGAGTAGTACGATTTTGGACGCTATAAACGAAAAATTTGGACCCAATACACTCCCGCCGATTCACGCAAATGTAAAGCTTAAAGAGGCAAGCGGATACGGAAAACATATATTGGATTATGACCCCATGAGCCCGGGTGCTATGGACTACAGGAGACTGGCTAGGGAGGTTGTAAAGATATATGAGCAAGAAAAAAACGAAGGAAGACAATACATCTACAGAAGCTCGTAGTAGCGCTAAACGCCCCGGTGGCAAGCGTTTAAGCGATATGCTTGATTATATGAAGGAGCGCTCTAACCCCATAGGGGCGCACAAAGTAGCAAGCAAGTACTTCGAGACCTTTAGGGAAGACCGTAAGCTCACAGAAGAAAAACCGGAGAAGAAAAAAGGCAAAAAAGAGGGGAAAAATATTACCGCGGTAACTACCGCGGTAGGTAATGCGGTAAGTAGTGCGGTAGATACTGCGGTAACTACCGCGGTAAATAAAGGTGGGGAGAAAAAGGAACCTGGAAAAAGAAAAAGGGAAAAGTCGGTTGTTGAAATTGAGGATCTGGTGCTGACAAGATCGGAGTATAGGGTCTATGAGTATATGTATGAGAGATACAAAAAAACAAAGACAAAGGACATGAGGTTTGGGCTAAAAGAGCTAAAGGCTGGAAGTGGGCTATCTGACAAAACTGTGAGGGTTGCGGTACATGGACTGATTGAGAAGTTAAATATTAAGGTATTGGAGCCGTCGCTGGGAGTGTATGGCCGGAAGTTTAGAATTTATACCCCAAAAGAGATAAAAACAGAGAGAGAGAAAGAAGGTGTAGTAATAGACCCTGTATTAAAAAAGGTATCGGACGAAACTACCGCGGTAGCTATCGCGGTAAGTGGTACGGTAAAAAGCAAAAAAAGTACACCTAAGAAGAAGTAGCATAATTTACATCTTATAGAGCGGTGTTGCGTTTTATTTGTATATGGTTATTTACGTGGTTCGACTAAGGGCAGGGTTGTGTCAGCCCTACGGGGTGAAAATTTAAAGCTAGAATCATACTTGTGAGTGTGTTTTACTAACATGTCGGCACATTTTAACTCAAGACCCTTCTCCACTATATGTATTAGCTTGGTTTTTAATGTCAGCCTTACATATGATAACAGGTGACTACTAGCCGAGTGGGTTATGTTCAGCAGTTCTACAGAATAGAGATTGGTGCTGGTATTTTTCGTTTTAAAAAATACCCGGCAGTGTAGGATGTGTTAGAAAATTTCACAATACACTACCGGGTTGGAATCCATAGCCTTATACATTTAGATAAGGTCATCTGAGCCTATCCTTACACCGAATACATAGTACGAGTTTCCGTCTTCATTGTCGCCGGAAAGAGATTCGCTGCTTGAGCTTAGTCTCTGGACCTGAAATGTATCGCCAAGATCCTTTGCCACATAACCACCGCGAATATTGTCGGAAACCTCGTTTTGTGCGACCGGTATATTCACACCGAAAGCACTAACCGCCGCATTTGAGATAGCGGGACTACCAAGACCGATTGCTAAAGCTGAAATAAGAAGAAACTTTTTCATTTTCTTCTACCTCCTTATTGTATTTGCATAATTAGTTGCAATTGCAACTATAAAAGATTCAGAAAAAGACATTATTTCTTAAATAGGACTTTATAAGTAGAAATAACACAGTTATTTGAGAGAGTTATGTGTTGCAGCAATATAATAAACAGCTTAACCCCAACGGTGAGAACCCTTAGCAGTAAGAGGGTGTGGGGCAAGGCTGTTTTCTATAGTGTTGCGTAAGAGGCCTGTACTTTTATACTTTCATATGTCTTTGAGTCATCGATAATAGGCAATGGTTATAAGTAGATGAGCGATAAATTAAGGGAAGCGGTAGAAGATGCACCTGAAACCACGGGTGTTTACATACTGAAGAACAAGAGGGGAAGGTCCGTATATATAGGGAAGGCGAACAACCTGAGGAGCAGGCTGCGCTCTTATTTCGGGGAGTCGGAGAGCATACAGCGCCCGCACGTAGGTTATCTAATGAGAGAGGTATCGGACCTTGATTATGTGGTGACCAACGACGAGCGTGAGGCGCTATTGCTCGAGAACTCGCTAATAAAACAGCAGAAGCCCAGATACAACATAAGACTAAAGGACGATAAAAACTACTTATCTCTGAGACTTGACCCTAAAGAAACAATCCCAAAGCTCAGATACACAAGAAAGGTTGTGAAGGGACGGGGCACTTTATTACGGGCCGTTTGCCTCGGCAGATGCGCTTAGAAAAGCAGAAAAGGCTAATGCACAAAGTGTTTCCACTTAGGGATTGTACAGAGGCTAAGTTTAGGCGGCACAGCTCAAGACCCTGCCTTAATTACAACATGGGCTTTGTTTGGGGCCGTGTGGCAGGCAAAGTAGACGAAGAGAAATACGGTGAGGTGGTACAGCAAACAAGGATGTTTCTGCGCGGCGAAAAGACAGGGATTATAAAACTCTTAAAAGACAATATGCATAGGGCCTCGGAAGAAACCAGGTATGAGGACGCCGCACATTATAGGGACCAGATAGCACTGCTTGAGCGGAACCTGGACAACCAGATGTTATAACACCCGGGGGCAAACGATATGGATATATTTGGTTTTTATAGAGAGGCAGAGTCGGTTGAGTTTGCGGTTTTGTTTCACAGGGGAGGGACGATTATAGAGAGGGCCGGACTATTCCTTTTTAAAAACCGTAGGCAGTGACCGCGAGATTATGGGTGAGTTT
>OZ244991.1:0-2667483 GCA_965223335.1 Thermodesulfobacteriota bacterium | reverse complement strand
TTGATGATTTGATGGTCATCAATTCACGTGTGACATTCTGCCAGTCAAACATATTGCCTGCCTCATCACGAGTGATAGTCACAACCCCTTTTGCAAGGTCTAGTTCGGGGACTTCTACACCTTGACTGAGGAAAAACATCACGGCCATCACAGGCCTGGTGACAAACGCTATGGTATCACCCCCACCACCTTTAACCGCGTTTATTAATTTGTATGATCTCGTATCGGGGTCTAAATTAAGGTCTTTGAATAACTGGATAACCTCGGGAGTATTGCGTACTGCCGGGTCGATATACATTTGAAACTCGTCGAATTCACCGTCTTCGTCTTCATCGACTGCACCTATGTCCATAGCACCGCTATTTCCGAGCCTCTCTAAGGTATCTACTATGCGTTGGAAGGTCTTGTATTGGGGAGCCTTCTTAGGAGTCGGTCCACCACCCTTTTTTGCATTTAGTACACCGTTTATGGACTGGATACATGTCTTCATTATGCGTCCATCTCTCCAGCCTCCGTTTAGTAACAACGTTAAGGTCCTCATGTTGATGGGTGTTAGGAGTAGTTTGGAGAATTTCTCTCCTGTAACCGGTGTGTACATGATCACAGGGTTTTGAGAGTATCGGACGTCTGTACCTAACGTGAATACGTCGGATGCGCCAATTCCGGTTGCGGAGAATGAGCCTGAGCCTTCTATAATGGGTGCGGCAAATATCTGTGACACCTCCAAAAAGGTAGGTCTATCGTTATAACGTAGACGCACTATGTTGAGCAGCATGGCCTGTTTATCGGTCTCTTGTAGGGCGATATTGTAATTGGGACGCCCTGACTTGAGTGCACTCGGCCCTAGTTTTTGACAGCTCGTTAGCAATAAAGGTACTAGGGAAAGGACAAGTATTAATGCGGCTCTTTTTTTTGGGTTTTGTCTCATTTTCATGCTCCTGTATTTATATATTTGCAATCTTTTTACGACACATCATCTAATCAAAGCGGCTCATTCACAAAATGTATACACAGGTTTTATGCCCTAGAGCGGGACATTAAACCGTATGATGATGCCTTTGATATTGTCTCCGAACCTGTATGCAACCACTAGCCGTTTCTTTAGCAGTTTTAACGGCAGGTTTATAACCTTATTCACCAATTTGCTCTCGTGCTCTAGTCTAATCCTGTTACCAAAACCAACACCTATGCCGATTTCGTACTGATCATCGACCTCCAAATCGTTCGGCAGTAGTAGTGGGAACTCGGTGTTTGGAAGGTAGCGTGTGTATGTGCCGTATGTGCCGATATCGGGGTCAAGTGATCCGATTGAAAACCCAAGTGGGTGATTAACTGCTAGACCGAATTTGATCTTTGCAAACACATCAGTGAACTTGCCGTCAAACGTCCCGTTGCCCCCCGAACTTATCTCGTTGCCAAACTTAAATTGAAACTTGTTTAGATCCCACGAGAATATATTTTTGACCCCGCTGTTAAATGTGTAGGTAAGGGGGGATTCCGGATCGAAGCCCGGGGATCTGTTGGTGACCGCTCCCCACCCGAGACCGTATTGAACGAAAGGTACTATTGACCAGTAATCGCGGAGGGGGATGATCAACTGGATGCCGGGGACTATACTGAATGCGTTTACGTTGGCCCTTTCTTGAGTGTCCTCATCGGAGAGGCCCTTAAATTTATACCTGCCGAAATTAAGATCGGTTTTGAATCTGAGTCGCCAATTTTTATCACCTCTAAACCTGTATGTATAGGATATGGGTATCTTGAGATCGCGGCTGGAAAGCCCTGTGGTCTGATACCCTCCGATGTCTATGTTGTTCATATAGTCGTAGTTGATAAAAATTTGTTCTTTGGAGGCCGCGGTTTGGGTATGAGTGAGTGCTATAATCACAACTGCGGCTGAAAAATAGACGGATAATAGGCTTAAGTTTAAAGGAATTCTCAATGTATTCGTTCTGTTATTCAGATATGAAGATTCATAATTTTTTATTTGCAAAACATACTTGCACGTATTATGATAAATGATAAGATATAAATAGCACATATTAGCATAGATTAATAGATGGTAAATATTGTTTGCTAGGATTGGAATTATTAATAAACTGTTAATATTAGGATTCAGGGTGTGGGGTGATCCGATGACCAGATATCTACCGAATAGATTGATTCCGTTTCTTTTATTAACCCTGTTACTATCGTTTAATTCTTGCGGTTCAAAAAAAAGCGATAGCGAAGATATAGCAGAGCCTACGCCCCAGGCCGAACAAATCGATCCACAGACACCCGGCAAGCCGGAGTCTATAGAGACCTACCAAGCCCAGGTCCCACAATATACCTATACGGGTGAGGTGGAACAGATACCGGAGTTTAAGGCCAGTGAGCTATTGGAACCTGCGGTGCATAAGAGTGAATATCATGAGGTTGAGGAAGTTGTGCACACCGACTGTTTTTACAGAATATACGACATAAAAAGCAATTTTGGTGAATATAAGGTTGAAAGTGATTTTATGCTTAACATAAGGGTAAATGAGCTTAGGGCTATTGCTGAATTGAAAGAGATATCCGGGGGTGAGGCACTGGTCTCTGGTGTGGTGGACTCTGCTATCGATCCTTTTAGAGCTGCTGTACATATTGCTACAAACCCGGTGGAAACTGTGACAGGCCTACCCGGGGGGATCATGAGCTTGTTTAAACGAGCTTATTATGCGGGGGAATCGGTTGTGACAACGACCGAGGATATTATTGACGGAGATAATAACAAAAAGGGTAAAAAAAGAGGGATTGTAAAAGACCGCAATGAAAACGTAAATTATCTGATCGACTGGTATCTAGGGGTTAGGAGCGGTGAGAGGAACCTAGCAAAGAGGTTGGGTGTGGACCCATACACCTCGAATGCCGAGCTGGCTGCGGAGCTTAAGAGAGTGGGTAAGTACGAGCGTATTGGAAAGATAGGTACAAGTGTGGTGAAAATTCCAATCTCACCGGTGCTCGGAGTGATTAAGAATGTAGATCAATACGTGTGGGAAAAGGACCACCGAGAGCTTGAAGGATTCAATAAAAATAAACTAAGGAACATGGGGATGCAGGAGGAGCTTATTGAAAGCTTTTTTGAATCCCCGTATTTTAGCCCCACCTTTCAAACCACAATTGTACTGGGCTTAGAAGAACTGGGGGGTGTGGAGAACCGCGAAGAGCTGTTGGAGTATAGTTTTTTTGCCGAGTCGATACCGGACGCAAGATACTATACAGCTATGATAGTGCTTATGGTTTGGTATCACCAAAACGTGAAACCATTCCAGATGTTTATGGAAGACGCATATATACCCTCGGGTCTAACTACCGATAATAAGATCATCACGCTCGTGCCCGGTGATTACATCTGCTGGTCAAAAGAAGTAGCCGAGGTTGCTTATATACACGATGACATACTAAAGGATGTTAAAGCCGAGGGGCGTGAGTATTGGTTTGCAACCGATATATCGGAGAGAACAAAACAGGAATTGAGTGCATTGGGGTGGGAAGTAATAGTTGATAAATCGCTTAAGCAGCTCGGTACACCTAACGTTGAGGACACAAAACAAGAGGCTGCAGAGGAAATCAACAAACAGTTGGTGCCGCTTGAGCTGGAAGATAAGAGTTTGTTTGATAAGAAGTAAGCCGCTAAACCCAAAACGCATCGGATTAAGTTATGAAAGTACATATTCATAGATCTCGAATCTATATGCTAAATATAGCCTTTATTGCCCTCTTATTTATGTTTTTCGGGTGCTCGTCTAAGTATAAACCAGGGACCTTGCAAGAGACCACATATTTGGAAAATGCACAGAATATGAGCCGTAACGGCATAAGTGTGACGGCTTCGGTGCTTAGTGCTCAGGAGAGTTTTAAACTGTTTGGTGTGGATCTCGAGAGCGAAGGCATACAACCCGTATGGCTCAAAATTGTAAACGACACAGATGATGTATTGGTATTTCTTCCGATTGCGCTTGATCCCGATTATTTTTCACCTAACGAGGCCGCGTTTCTTAACCACCGCAAGTTTCAAAAAGCTACCAATAAGAAGATGGACGAGCATTTTACAGAGTATGGAATTGATCTGGAAATCATAGATCCCAAGAGTGAAATTTCGGGGATTGTGTTTACCAACATCGACCCCGGGATTAAGTATGTAAATGTTGTTGTTGCAGGGGGTGAGACCACAGAAAGGTTTTTATTCTATTTTGAGGTCCCAGGGATACAGGCGGATTATGTAGCTGTAGATTTAGACGCGATTTATGAAAAAGATCAGATGACGAACTACACGGATGCAAACCAGTTGCGACGCGCATTGGAAAGCCTGCCATGCTGCACAACGAGTAGTGAGGGGCAGGGCAGGGGGGATCCTCTTAATTTTGTAGCAGTGGGCACGCCTGCCGATGTTTTAACGGCGTTTATACGCAGGAGATGGGATGTGACCGAGGCCGTGACAGAAGAAAGCAAGGGCATAGACACTGATAATATTTATTCGACTGCTGCATATCGTACTGCACCGATGAGTGCGTTGTACCAATTTGATAGGCGCCAGGACATATCTTTTCAGAAATCCAGACAAAAAGAGGGTGACACACGCAGGCAGAGGAATCAGGTCCGCCTATGGATTGCACCTATGACATATAAAGGGGCGCCTGTGTGGGTAGGTTCGGTGAGTCGCGACATTGGGTCTGATCTAAACCGCAAGCAATATTGGTTTGCTGCCGACGAGATTGACCCTGAGGTGGACGAGACCAGGACCTACCTGTTGGAAGATCTGGTTTTATCTATGGGTGTGAGTAAATTTGGCTGGGTTAGAGGGGTGGGGGCCGCAACCCGGGACAATCCACACCTAAATCTCTTGGAACAGCCGTGGTGGACCGATGGGTACCGCCCTGTGTTGTTTTTTGATAACAATGAAACTTATCTCTCGGATGTTGAGGAGCTTAAGTGGGAAGACGTAGAGGGCGGTGGATTAAAGGAGTCCACAGATAGAGGTGTGACTGAATAGTCCAAATAGATGACATGGGGAGGCTAAATGCGGAGAAATGTCATGACAGGTAATATCGGGATTTCCATACTATTAATAATCGCTGTATTGTTATTTCCCATACTATCGGCTTGCACGTCTTACTGTCCAAAATCTCTTACGGGGACGAATGAGAATTTCGGGACCACTGTGGATAAGGGGTGTAAGACTTATGCGCCCTCGGATGATCCGCTAAAGGAGTATGCCTTTAGGAGTCGGGGGGAGACCAAGACTAAAAACGGTATTACTGTGACTGCGGCGGTACTTACCGATTATGAGAGCGAGAGGATATTCGGGGTTAGACTTGACGATGACTCTATACAGCCGGTTTGGCTCAAGATAGAGAACAGTACCGACAAGGACATAAGCTTTGTTCATACTGCCCTTGACCCGGGATATTACTCGCCCTTTGAAGCCGCTTACATGAACTATACGATGGCTAACCCGGTGAACGAAGAGATGACCGAGTATTTTGACCAATGGTCTATAGACCGAGATATACCGGCGGGAGGGGAGATATCGGGCTTTATTTTTACAAGGTGGGACCCGGGAATTAAATACATAAACGTTGTTATATATGGAGAGGATCGAACCGATGCCTTTGTGTTTTATACAGAGATCCCGGGGATAACCACGGATTATGCCCGGGTGGACTGGGATAATCTTTATGAAGAGAAAAGTTTTGTTGAGTTTGATGACGAGCGTGAGCTTCTAAAAGTGTTAAGCGAGATGCCCTGCTGTACGACGAAGAAAGACGGCAGTGGAGAAAATGACCCGCTTAATTTCATCCTTATCGGTGATGCGGACGATATATTCTCGGCATTCATGCGACGCGGGTGGGACGTGACTGAACCCATTACGATAAGATCGGGACTTAGAGCGGCCAAGTCGTTTTTCTCGGGGGGAAGGTATAGGACCTCGCCCATGAGCAGCCTGTTTTACTACCAAAGAAAACAGGACATTGGGCTGCAAAAAGCAAGGTCTACCATACACGAGCGCAACCACCTCCGTTTGTGGTTAACCCCTTACATATTCAGGGGTAAGGAAGTGTGGATCGGTGCAGTAAGTCGTGACATAGGGTCGTACCTGACCACAAAGACCCCGTGGCTCACGGCTCATGCGATAGACCCGGATTTAGACGAGGCACGGGACTATCTGCTGCAGGACCTTGTGGTGTCTAGTGGAGTGAGGAAAATAGGCTATATACAAGCGATTGAGCCTGCCGACCCTGAGAATCCCCATAGAAATTTTATGGACCAGCCCTGGTGGACAGACGGTCTTAGGGCTGTGATCTTGTTTGAAAACGAGCCTACAGGGATTGAAGAGATTGAGCTTTTGGATTGGGAGTGGTAAGGCGTGCTCACCCTATTGCCTTAATTTTGTAATTTAGGCCCTCCTAAGTACATTCTTTAGATGTCTTCCGAAGACCACCAAAAGCATAACAGCCTTGCTTGGGACGAGGAATCGAGGGAACAAAGCGAGTGGTGCACACCGGTGTCCGAGCAGGTAATTGAGAAAGCGAGGGCCGGCAGACCGCCGCTTAAGCTTACCCCGAACAGGTATGTCCCCATTTCGTGGTTGGAGGGTATTGGGGGCAGGGATGTGCTGTGCGCAGGGTCGGGAGGGGGACAGCAGGCACCCATACTGGCGGCTTACGGTTGTGTCGTGACCAGTCTCGACAGTTCCCCCGAACAGCTGAACAAAGACCTATTGGTCGCCGAGAGGGAAGGGCTTGAGATTAAAACTGTACATGGCGATATGTCGGACCTAAGCATGTTTCCAGAAGCGAGTTTTGACCTTGTAGTTAATGCGGTATCCAATATCTTTGTTCCCGACGTAAAAACTGTATGGAGGGAGTTCCATAGGGTACTCAAACAGGGAGGAGTGCTTATAACCGGGTTTATGAACCCGGCTTTTTTTATGTTTGACCATAAAAAAGCTGGGGAGGAGGGAGTGCTCATGGTGGAGTATCAACTTCCCTACTCAGACGTAGACAGCCTAGACAAGGATCGTTTGCAACGAATCATAGACGACCAGGTCCCATTGGTCTGGAGCCATAGCATTGAGGACCAAATAGGTGGACAGATAGAGGCTGGTTTCGTCGTCACCGGGCTGTATGAGGACAGGTGGTCAGATCAGGCTACACTGCTTAACAAGTATTCTCCAACAACCATAGTTACTCGCAGCGTTAAATCCTAGCGGATCAAAAGATTGTGTGAGAATGTGCAATGTGTGTAATTAAAATATTTCAGGCACATATGATCTATTTGTCTTGGAGGGCTTTGTGTAGCCTGTGTTTTTTTGGAGCGGCGGGAGTTTGAGTTTCTTTTTGGGCACATCTTTGTAGGGTATATGACTTAACAGGTGGCTTATACAGTTTAAACGCGCTGATTTCTTGCTGTTGGCGTTTACTATGTACCAAGGGCTTATCTTGGTATCAGTGTATTTGAACATCGTATCGATTGCTGTGGAGTAATCGTACCACCGTTTACGAGCTTCCATGTCCATAGGGCTTATCTTCCACTGTTTCAGAGGGTTATCCAAGCGTTCCTGGAACCTTACCTTCTGTTCATCTGCAGTGATATCGAGCCAGTACTTAAACAGCATAATTCCCGAATGTATTATTGCCTCTTCGAACCCTGGGCATGTATGCAGGAACTCGTAGTACTCTTTCTCATTACAAAAACCCATGACTCTGTCTACACCCGCTCTGTTATACCAGCTGCGGTCGAATAGTACTATCTCGCCTGCGGAGGGCAGGTGTGCAATGTAGCGTTGGAAAAACCACTCGGTCTTCTCTCTTTCGGTAGGTACTCCGAGTGCTGCTACTCGACAGACCCTATGGTTTAGCGGCTCGGTTATACGTTTTATCGTACCCCCTTTGCCGGCCGCATCACGACCTTCGAACACTACAACAATCTTTTTGTCTTTGGCTTTTACCCAGTTTTGGAGTTTTACAAGCTCGATCTGTAGTTTCTCTAGTTCTTTTTCGTACTTTTTGTCTTTGAGTTTTTTGTGGTTTTTTCCCGTAGACATAGGAGACTCCCCGTAGAATATTAGTGGTTCTGATTATAAACAGTTCTTGTAAGTACGTCCAATACAAGTTCATGGTGGAATTAGTGCTTTGAAGCTGTTTGAGCAAGTTGCATTATTCTGTTTCTTCCAAAGGGGGCTTGTACATCTCTTGTTCATCAATCCATCCGCCGCCGAGTGCCTTATAGAGGCCCACGTATGAGTTGTAGTATTCCTGGGTGGCCTGAGAGAGTTCGAGCTCTACAGAGAATAGAGCACGCTCGGTCTCAAGCACCTCGAGATAGCTAGAGAACCCCTGGTCGTAGCGGAGTTTTGATAGTCTATTTGCATTTCTAGCGGCTATGGTCTGTCGATTTAGAGCTATGAGTTGTTCCCGATATGTCTCAATGTCGCTAAGCGAATCGGACACCTCTCTAAATGCCAACAGTACTGTGTTTTCGTAGTTATAAAAAGCAGCATCGGTGCGGGCTTCTTCAATGCGCACACGACTCTCGTTCTTACCAAAGTTAAAAAGTGGGCCGAATAGCCCGGCCCCAACGGACCATGCGAACCCCTCAGTTGTCATAGAAGAAACTTCACTCGTTGCAGCGCCCAGGCTTCCAGTGAGGTTGAGTGCCGGGAGCCTAAGAGCCTGTGCTACACCGATCTGTGCGTTTTGTGCCTGCAGCAGGTACTGGGCTTCGAGTATATCGGGCCTACGTTCTAGCAGCGTGGCGGGGAGGACGAGCGGAATCTCGGGGGGTACGGACTGGTTATAGAGAGCATTGCCGGTTTTGATGTCTTCTGGGAACCGTCCGAGTAATATGCTAAGCGCGTTCTCGGCTTTGGCTACGAGGCGCTCGTTCACCGGTATGGCTGCTGCGGCAATCTCTTTTTGTATCTCGGCCTGGTTTAGGTCTATTTCGGGAATTACACCTTCTTTGTAACGTTTTTGTATGATGTCGAGGCTCTCGGTCCTTGATTTGAGGGTTTCCCGAGATATAATCACACGTTCCTTGAAATCGAGAAGCAGGAAATAGGTGCTGACTATTTCTGATATGAGGCTTATCTGGATTGACCTGTATCCGTATTCTGTGGCGATGAGGTCTGAGCGGGCTGATTCTGTGGCCCGGCGGAACTTGCCCCAAAAATCGATCTCCCAGTTTACCACGGGGGCTATGAATGCGCTGTTGTTGGATTCGTCTACTATACGCCCGCCCGAGAAGTTGCCCCTGTTGGCCCCCGCCTCGAGGTCAAGTCTGGGGAACTGATCTGCGCGTACGAAACCCAAAGCAGCACGGGCCTCGTCAATGCGGCTAAGCGCAATTTTAATGTCTTTGTTCTCGTTAAGTGCCTTGATGACTAAATCATAGAGGACCGGGTCGTTAAAAAGGGTCCACCACTCGAGGTTCACGACCTCTTGGGGGCTTTGATTGGCAAACCTGTAGTTTTCGGGTGTAGCAATCTCGGGCTTTTCGAAATCGGGGCCCACCATGCAACCCGATATGGCAACAATGAGGAGAATAGAAAATAAGTTTATGAATATTTTTGCAGAACTCTTCATTTCTTTATTATGCACCCTGAGTCTCTAGTTCGCGTTTCTCTTCGTATTTGCCCATTTTACCAATCAGTACAAAGAGCATAGGATAAAAGAACACGCCAAGCAATGTGGCAAGAGCCATTCCTCCGAGCAATGCCATACCCATCACCACTCGTGCCTCTGCACCTGCCCCCGATGCTATGACCAAGGGCATCACACCCAGTATGAAGGAGAATGCCGTCATCAATATGGGGCGGAAACGAAGCTGTGCTGCTTTAATCGCGGCATCGTACAAAGTAAGCCCTTTATCGAACTCTAGTTTGGCGAATTCAACAATCAATATAGCGTTTTTCGCGGCCATTGCGATCAGCATCACAAGTGCGATCTGAGCAAACACGTTGAGCTCGTAGCTGTCGCTGAAAAACCTTGCTATCATAAGGGCGAAAAATGCCCCGAACACGGCAAACGGTGTACCCAGTAGGATGCTGAGAGGTAGAGACCAGCTCTCGTACTGAGCGGCCAGTATAAGGAACACAAATACAAGTGCGAAAATAAACACAACCCCTGCAGTACCCGAGGCTTGCTTTTCTTGGTACGACATATTGCTCCATTCGTAGCTCATATCGGGGGGCAGGATTTGGTCGGCTAATTCTTCAAGTGCGTTAAGTGCCTGGGCCGAGGTATAGCCCGGGGCCGGCCCACCGGTGAGCTCCACAGACCTAAATAGGTTAAAACGGTTGGTAAAGTCGGGACCGGTGATGTCCTTTATATCTACGAAGCCTGCGAGCGGCACACTTACACCGTCTTTATTTTTTACATAAAACAAATTGACCTGATTGGCGTTTTGGCGGTACTCGGGCTCGGCTTGAATATATGCTTTGTAGAGCCTGCCGAACCTGTTGAAGTCATTAATATACGAGCCACCCAAAAATGCACCCACGGTTGTATAGATGTCGTTTAGAGGGATCCCGGCCTTTAGCACCTTATCCCTGTTAATGTCCATGAAACGTTGTGGGACGTTTGCCCTAAATGTGGTAAAAATGGAGCCGATCTCGGGTCTCTCAAGTGCAGCTTGTATGAATTTTTGAGTCTCTTTGGCCAGGTACTCGGGTGTTCTGCCCACTCTGTCTTGTAGCATCAATGTGAATCCGGAACCGTTACCTAATCCGGGTATTGCAGGTGGGCCGAATGCAAAAACCTGGGCTTCGTTTATCTGAGTGAAGAAATCTCGGTTAAGAAGTGAAACTATCTCGAGTGCTGTTTCCTCTCGTTGGCTCCAGTCCTTGAGTGATACGAAGATAAATCCGGAGTTGGAAGACATACTGCCAGAGAGGAGGCTGAACCCTGCTGCAGTGGTAATGTATTCGACCTGGTCGTAGTTCTCGATAATATTTTCTACCTTCTTAGCTACTTTGTTGGTACGCTGCAGGGAAGCGGCATCGGGCAGCTGTATGTTGACGAACAGGTAGCCCATGTCTTCTTCGGGCATAAACCCTCCCGGGACCACCCTGCTGATAACAAAGAGCCCAACTACTATTAATATGATGAAAATAACCCCGCGCCTTATGTTGCTTACAACCTTGTGAGTGAAACCGACATATGATCCCGTAACCCTGTCGAACGTGTCATTGAACTTTTTGAAGAATGCACCCAATAACCCCTTGTAAGGAACTCGCTTTCTAAGCAAGAGAGAGCAGAGTGCGGGGCTTAGCGTGAGAGCGTTAATGGACGAGAACACCACTGAGACTGCTACGGTTATAGCGAACTGTTGGTAGAGACTGCCTGTAATACCGGCCATTGCCGCGACAGGGATAAACACAGCTACAAGTACAAGTGTGGTGGCAATGACAGGTGCTGTGACCTCGCTCATGGCCTTAACCGTGGCGTCTTTTGGGTTCATGCCGTTCTCAATGTTTACCTGTACCGCTTCCACGACCACAATGGCATCGTCAACAACAATCCCGATTGCGAGTACAAGCCCCAGAAGAGACAGCACATTGATACTAAACCCGATAAGAGGGAACACCATAAATGCCGCGACCAGGGAGACCGGAATAGCAATTGTAGGGATAAGCGACGCGCGCCAGTCCTGAATGAAGATGAACACAACGAATATTACAAGTGCAAGAGCAATAAATAAGGTTTCGACGATTTCGTCTATGCCGGCTGTGATCGCAAGTGTGGTGTCGAGTGATATGTCATATTTAATACCCTGGGGGAAGGATTTAGAGAGCTCGACCATGGTTTTTTTAACCTGCTCTGCAAGCTCCACAGCGTTTGACCCGGGAGCCTGGTAAAGTGCAATGATGCCGCACTCTCTATTGTCTAAACGAGTAAACGCAAGGTATGTCTCTACACCCAGCTCTACACGTGCAATATCTTTGATTTTTACCTGTGAGCCCTCGGGTGTGGTGCGTACCACTATCTCGCCGAACTCTTCTTCGGACTGGAGCCTGTCGGGAAGCCTCACTGTATATGTGAAATCTGTGCCGGGAGGAGCGGGCTCGGCACCGAACCTGCCACCGGGGACAACAACGTTTTGCTGCTGTATGGCGTCTCTGATCTCGGGGATGGTTATGCCCAGCTGTGCCAAGCGGTCGGGCCTTATCCATATGCGCATCGAGTAATCACTGGCTCCTAGGACATTTACCCTGCCGATCCCCTTAATCCTTGCCAGCACATCCTTAATATTGATGAGTGCATAGTTCCCGAGGAAGTTTTGATCAAACCTCCCGTCCTCTGACGTTAGCGTGATGAGCATCAGGATATTGGGCAGTGATTTTTCTGTGGTAACACCCAATCTTTTTACCTCTTCGGGCAGTTTGGCAGTAGCGGCAGCTACCCTGTTTTGTGTGAAAACAGTGTTCATATCGGGGTCGGTGCCGATCTCAAAAGAGACCTGTATGTTCATCGTACCGTCGTTGGCGTTGGTCGATTTCATATAGATCATGTTGTCTACACCGTTTATCTGCTGTTCGAGGGGAGTAGCTACAGATTGCTCAACGCTCACGGCGTTTGCGCCGGTGTATGTGGCGCGTACCTCTACAATGGGCGGAGTGATATCGGGGTACTGCTGGATGGGGAGACCCCCTAGGAACACGGTGCCTATGATAACCATCACAATGGCTATAACCATTGCGACAATCGGTCTGTTTACAAAGAAATTACCCATAGCGTATCAGTATGTTCCGGGTTGTGGGAGTTTTATTTCCTTTACAACGGGTTTTACTGGCTGGCCGTCCTGAGCCTTTTGCAGGCCTTCGTAGATTACTTTTTCCCCAGGCCCAAGTCCTTCTTTGATGAGCCAGAATTCTTTGATTGTAGGGCCTACTACGACCTTGCGGTTGTGTACGATGTTGTTTTCGTCTACTACATAAACGCTGAATGTGCCCTGGAGCTCAACGAGGCATCTTTGGGGGACGAGTATCGCGTCTTGTTTCACATCAAGCTCGGCTTTTATCCTGGCGAACTGGCCGGGGCGAAGTAAAAGGTCGGGGTTCTCGAAGGAAGCCTGAACAAGGATGGCACCGGTCGTGGGGTCGACATTTCTATCAATAAAATCAGGGGTGCCTGTGTGGTTGTAGACAGTTCCGTCAGAAAGTATGAGTTCCAGTGTCTTGGACCGTTTTTTCTGCTGCATGAATTTATCGTGTTCGATGAGTTCTTTTGCAGCTTGGAGATAGTCCGTTTCAGTAATGAAAAATTGTACTAATATGGTGTTGGTGTTTGAGACTGTGTTTAGGATAACAGGGTTTGGTTCTCTGCCCACAAAATCACCGACTTTTGCTTTGGTTTTGCCTATGATCCCTGTGATTGGGGCATATATTTTTGTGTAGCTTAACTGTATTTGTGCGGCGTCAAGATCAGCTTCGGCTGCTTTTACAGACTCAATCGCAGCCTTGTACCTTGCTTGGGCGGAGTCTAAATCCAACTGGCTCACAGCGTTTTCTTTTGCCAGGGGCTCTACTCTGTTTAGATCGCTTAGTGCATTGGCGAGTTTTACTTTTTCTTTGGCAAGAAGACTCATTTTTTCTGCAACCAGAGCCTCGAACTGTTGACTCTCGATGGTATACAGCAGCTCGCCTTGATTAACTTTACGACCTTCCTCAAAGTGGATGCCCTCAAGGTAGCCCTCTACACGGGCCCTGATGTCGATGTCTTTATAGCCGAGTGTCTCTCCTACAAATTCTTGAAATATCGATACCTCGGATGCTTCTGTTACATATACAAGGACTTCGGGGGGAGGGATGTTTGCCTGTTTATTTTCGTCGCCGCACGAGATCGCCAGTAAAATCGGAATGAATATTATTGAGAACATTGATAACTTCATGTATCGGCCTCTTAAAGATTAGCTATCTGATATATTTTATCTCTGATTACTATACATTATCATTAATACTGTTTAACTATCAAAGATCGAGAATTATAACCGTTATACCAGTCGGTAACAAACACCGATGTGTAATAGAAGGTTGTTTGGATTCAGTCTATACTGAGAAAACGGAGCTTTAGGTTGAGATTGAGTGTAGTTCAAATGCTAGAACAATCCGCTAACTAGTTAAAATCTTTACATGTTTCTTCTGTACTGGCCACGAATCTAAGCAATCTATATATAAGAAAATAACATAAGCAAATAGCTCCACATACACCCGCAGTTTAGTAAGTGTGATATCGAGAGTGTGAGGATATGGAAATTTATATTATAAGATAGATTCGGCAATCTTGATACTAAATATAGCAACTGTAAATTATTATTATATTTGTTATTGATATAATTATGGAGAAAATAAAATTGGATATGGCCTATAGACTACTCTTGATGATATGCATTGCGCTAACTGTCGCATGTAATTCTAGTGATTCAGGCGATGGTGAAGAATGTATTGGGATCGACTTTAGTGGGATCACTTGTATTGCTGAATTTTTAAGTATGGATGGTCAACGGTTTGGGTGCGATGAATGCACGAGTGATTTGAGGACCCAAGAATTTAGTATAGAGTTCTCGTCATTATTGGTCTCTCAAGAAGAAGCGGCACAAGGAATAGGTACCCAGTTCCGTGTTGATGGAGTAGGGGAGACCTTCATCCCTGAATTTGTAAGTTGTAGCACGATAAATTTGTTTGAAATCGTTCAAGATCAAAACGGTGAGAATATAAAGGGTAAAATGGTTGGGACACTAGACAGTATAGAACCTATATTACCTGGTGGGCTTACATTGTTTATAAATATCCCGGGGGTGAATGTAGAGGATACTTCCTGTGGATTTTGCTGGGCTCCCGTCAGGCCCCCATGTGCTAATGGAAACTAGAACTGCGCTTATCTTACCCTTAATTACTACATATTCCTTCTATACTGGCCGCCGACATCGTATAGCGCATGTGTGATCTGGCCGAGAGTGCAGTATTTCGTAGCTTCCAACAGTGCCTCGAAGATATTCTCGTTGTTAATAGCCACGCTTTGGAGATACTCTATCAACTTGGTGGATTGAGCAGCAAAACGCTTTTGCACGGATGCGGCATTGTCCACTTGCATATTTTTTTCGTCTGTAGTGGAGCGTATGACCTCGTTTGGGGTAATTGTGGGTGAGCCGTCGTCTGATAAAAACGTGTTCACACCCACCACTGGATACTCCCCGCTGTTTTTGAGTGTTTCGTAGTGGATGGACTCTTCTTGGATCTTGGCCCGCTGGTACATCTTTTCCATTGCCCCCAGCACGCCACCTCTCTCTGTGAGTCTGTCGAATTCTTCTAGCACTGCACTCTCTACCAGGTCTGTAAGCTGCTCGATAAAAAACGATCCCTGCAGGGGGTTTTCATTTTTGGCAGAGCCAAGCTCCCTGTTGATTATGAGCTGTATGGCAAGTGCCCTGCGTACGGACTCCTCGGTGGGGGTGGTAATGGCCTCGTCATAGGCATTGGTGTGCAGTGAGTTGCAGTTGTCATAGATTGCGTTTAGGGCCTGGAGCGTGCTCCTTATGTCGTTAAACGAAATCTCCTGGGCGTGGAGCGAGCGGCCCGAGGTTTGTATATGGTATTTGAGTTTTTGAGAGCGTTCGTTTGCACCATATTTTAATCTGAGTGCTTTGGCCCAGATGCGTCTTGCCACTCTGCCTATTACTGTGTATTCGGGCTCAAGGCCGTTTGAGAAAAAGAACGAGAAATTGGGGGCGAACTCGTCAATGTCCATGCCCCTTGATCTAAAGAACTCTAGAAACGTAAACCCATTTGCCAGAGTGAATGCGAGTTGTGTGATGGGGTTGGCACCGGCCTCGGCCATGTGATAGCCCGAAATAGACACAGAGTAGAAGTTGTTTATATCGTGATCAATAAAGTACTGCTGTATGTCGCCCTGGAGTCTAAGCGAGAACTCGGTGGAAAATATACAGGTGTTTTGAGCTTGATCCTCTTTTAGGATATCGGCCTGAACGGTGCCGCGTATCTTGGTAAGCGTATCTACCTTGATGCGATCATAGACCTCCTTGGGTATGACCTGGTCACCTGTGACACCTAAGAGTAATAGACCGAGGCCGTCGTTACCTTGAGGTAAGGTGCCGTTATATTTAGGTACGGGCTCGGAGTACTTTGAATAGATGTTTTGAATCTTGTTCTTTGTCTCGTTTTCAAGGCCGTTTTGTCTGATGTATAGCTCGCATTGCTGGTCAATAGCGGTGTTCATGAAAAATGCGAGCACTGTGGCAGCGGGGCCGTTAATGGTCATAGAGACGGATGTGGAAGGGTCTGCGAGGTTAAACCCACTGTAGAGTCTCTTGGCATCGTCTAGACATGCGACGGATACTCCTGAGTTGCCGATCTTGCCGTATATATCAGGCCGGTAATCGGGGTCTTCCCCGTATAGCGTGACAGAATCGAATGCTGTGGAGAGTCTTTTGCTAGGGGTGTCCAGAGAGAGGTAGTGGAACCTCTTATTGGTGCGCTCGGGCCCGCCCTCGCCGGCAAACATCCGAGTTGGGTCTTCGTCGGTTCGTTTGAACGGGTACACGCCTGCGGTATAGGGGAACTCGCCCGGGACGTTTTCCTGCAATACCCAGCGTAGTATATCGCCGTGGGACTTGAATTTGGGCAGTGAGACGCGGGGTATGCGTGTTGAGCTGAGCGATGTGGTGTAGGTCTCAATTTGTATGTCCGTGTCTCTCACCTTGTATGTGAAGGTATCTTCAGCGTAGTTGTTTGTTTTATTGGTCCACTCCCCAACTATTTTTTTGTTCCCCGGATCTAGGCGAGTACTCTCATTCTCATACAGAGCTTCTAACTCGGCACAGATTATGTCGTTATCAGAATCTTTATCTTTTTTTAAATTATCAATTGTTAATCGTATCCCATAGAGCTTTTGCATCACCTCTGCTTGTTCATCTACCCAGCTATTGTACTTACGTACAGTATCTGAGATCTCGGACAGATAACGGATTCTATCGTGCGGGATAATATGAGTGTAATCACTTGTAATTGTCGAGGTATTTGTGATGTGCAGGACATTGGTGTTGGCACTCTGCAAGATCCGGTCTTTTATCGCCCGCCATAGGGTGTCTGTGCCCGGGTCGTTAAACTTGGATGCTACCGTACCATATATAGGGAGCTTGCTATCATCCGTGTCCCATAGATTATTATTGCGCTTGTACTGTTTGCGAACATCCCTAAGCGCATCGCCGGCTCCTTTCTGGTCGAACTTGTTTATTGCCACTATGTCTGCGTAATCGAGCATGACGATTTTTTCTAGCTGTGTGGGTGCGCCGTACTCAGGGGTCATGACATATACAGAAAGGTCGGACAGCTCGACGATCTCTGAATCGGACTGGCCGATGCCGGAGGTCTCGAGCACTATGAGATCGTACCCCGCAAATTTTAGTATGTTTATGATATCGGGGACGGCTTTGGATAGTGCAAGGTTAGATTGTCGGGTGGCGACCGAGCGCATAAAGACCCGATCGTCGTTTATGGAGTTCATCCGAATCCTGTCGCCAAGGAGTGCCCCTCCGGTCCGTCTCTTTGAAGGGTCAACCGAGATTATCGCAACTGTTTGGTCATCGTAATCGTTTAGAAAACGCCGAACCAGTTCATCGACTATGGAGGATTTACCTGCTCCACCCGTACCTGTAATACCCAGCACTGGGGTTTTGGGTAGCTCGGGAACTATATTCTTAATATGATCAATAAACGATATGGACGCATCTTGATTGTTCTCGACAGCCGATATCAGTTGGCTTAGTGCCTTGATTGGAATTCCTTGTGTGCTGCGAGTATGTGTGTCGGGTAGCTGTTTGTAAGAGTCACGGATGGTACTAAGAATATTCTGTTTGTCAGGATTGCCGTTCGGGTAGTCGATTTGGCCGAGCATATTGCTTATCATGCCTTCAAGCCCCATGGCTCTGCCGTCGTCTGGTGTGTAAATGCGGGCAATTCCGTAGGCGTGGAGTTCTTCTATCTCTTGGGGAAGAATCGTACCCCCACCACCGCCGAAGATTTTGATATGATTCGAATCCTGTGCCCCGAGCAGGTCGTATACGTATTTGAAAAACTCCAGGTGCCCGCCCTGGTAGGATGTGAGTGCGATTGCATGGGCATCTTCCTCGATTGCGGCATCTGCGATCTCTTGGGCAGAGCGGTTATGCCCGACGTGTATGACTTCGGCTCCTCGGGATTGCAATATCCTCCGCATTATATTTATAGCTGTGTCGTGGCCGTCGAATAGGGAGGTGGCGGATACTATACGTATCTTGTTTTTGGGATTGTAAGCGCTACTGATTCTCTCGTCCAGGTCTGTTTGGGACATGATGTTAGATAACGCATTATTATACTGAACGAATGTTCAGCATAATAATAGTTGATACTATTAAGATATGTCAATAGGTGTCTTCTGGTAAATTATATAACAGCATGCTATCATTGAGAATATTATGATAGCGATTGATGTTTTGGTGTATTTTTTGTATTGAATGGGTATTCAGTTGAATCATGCCAAGATAATGTAGAAGAAATATTTATTTTTTGGTTACTTCTTTTAGAACTATGTTGCTTTGCAGCTTGATATATCTGTCGAGTGTATAGTGTTTTTGTAAAACCCATCTCCTGAATGCCCACATCTGCCCGAGCACCATTATGTTGTGGGCTATGAGTGGTGCTTGTCTTTCCTCTATAGAGAACTGGCCTAATTCGATGCCTCTTTTGAGGATGTCTTCGAATATGCGGGTCATGTCTTGTTCGGCTTTAAATATATATTTTCTGTTCTCTTGAGATAGTGATTTGGTCTCTTGGTATAAGAATATTATATAGTCCTGGAGTTCGTCAATTATCTTGTAATATATGGCGATTGCATTGGCAAGTGTCTCACTATTGTCCTGTGTTATCGCCAACTCGGGTGTAACCCTCATCCTTACAGTGGAGTGGATGTGATCACATACCAGGAACAGAATATCTTCCTTTGTAGTGATGTATTCGTATAGTGTGCCCACACTCATGCCGAATTTTTGGGCTATCTCTCTAATAGTTGTTTTATGGAACCCCTTGCGGACAAAGAGCTCTACAGCGGCGTTCACGATCTCTTTTCGCCTGGTCTCAATGAGTTGGGGGTCTTTTACTGAGGACTCGATCTGCTTTGTAGCCTGACTCATCAAAATCTCCATTGATTAATAAACCGATACCGATAATTTCTGAATCACCTAATATTATAGTGCTGATCGGCCGTTCAGTATAGATCCAGCACCGTATTATAATAATTTTATGTGTGCTGTGGGTCAAATAATAAATATTTCGATAAACTCATTAACATAACTCTTTGTAATTAGAAGCATAGCCCCCGAGATGACTAGGCTTACCACTAAAATTATCAAAATCTCGAAACTCAATATCGTCAGCCCCAGAAGCCCTCATAGGGTGAATTTAGTTTGCTCGACGTGACTCGAATAGTTAGAAAATGAGAAAAAAATTCACTGCAGATTACCAAGAAAAATAGCCGGTCTAAGTTAAATTTTTCCGTGCTTCTTACTCCATTGAAGAATTTGATTGCATATCTTCCTGTAAATTTTAATTTTTGATAGCGAGAGTAGAGAGTTTGTAAGTGGTCCCATTAATTGCCCAATTTAGATATAACAACTATTAATATTTGACAACATGTAGTAGCATGTATTAATAAGTATTAATGATTATAGTAGAATATATACTGCAATGTCAATACTGTAGGGTATGGGGCATGGGGAGGCAAAGCAATAAAAACCGATGAGTGTTAAAAAAAATGTGAAGCTTAAAACTCTGGTAGCTAAGGAAAAACAGTTTACTCGTGAGGATTGGCTCAGGTGTGGGTTAGAGTCTCTGAGTTTGTACGGACTAAGAGGGTTAAATATTGAACCTCTTGCAAAGTACATGGGGGTAACTAAAGGCAGTTTTTACTGGCACTTTAAACACCGTAACGATTTTTTGATAAGTCTTGCGAAATACTGGGAAGAGGAATTAACTACTGTAGTGATTGAAAAGGCCAAGGCGAAATCAAAAGACCCCAAAGAGTGCTTATACGAGTTTATGCGTCTTGTGCTAAAAGAAGAGTCGGGAAAATACGACCGTGATGTACGAGCCTGGGCGGCTTTTGACGAAATAGCGGAGATCGTTGTAAAGAGAGTAGATCAGAAACGATTGTCCTTTATAAGCGGATTGTTTAGGTCAATGGGTTTCACTAAGAAGGAGTCAGAGATGAGAAGCCGCATATTATATCTCTACATCGTTGGTGAGTTTGCAGTTCCACTCGGGGACGCGTCGGACGGACTTAAGTATCTGAAGGATAAACACAAGTTTTTTACAAGTTAACAGAATCACAGGAATGAAATGAGCAAGATGCTTTTAATAGGCTCTGGATAAGTTCTCGATATTTTTTCCATCTCCGATAGATAATCCCCGTTCTCAGGTTTGTTAGCGCATAGCGGGTACACTATACTACCCACACCAACCTGATTCAACTGACCTTCCAGTTCCTCTGAGGGTTCGGTTTAGAAAAGCATCCACTTTGCAGGGCTGTGATCAAGCTCGTGTTTTGAGTGGTCGAGGGTGTCTGTGCTAAGCGGGGTGTTAGTGTCTTTCTTGATTTCCATGCGAGTGGGATACTGCGTTCTCAACAGTAATGTCGCGGTCTTTAAACTCGGATGATGTGTTTACGAGCTTTGAAGCAGGAAGTGTCGCCATCTCGATCCATTTGGCATAACCCGCCCCGTTTAGAAGGATTATGTCGGTCTTTTGGTACTCTCTTATGACATCCGACGTAGGTGTCCTGGTTGCCGGGTTCTCAGTCTCGGGTATTGGGAAATTGACCTTTTCTTGAACGCCCCCTATACGTTGGGCGAAGTACTCTAGGGGATAGTTCACAGCGTATACATTGAGTTTGACCTCGGTGGATTGTGCGATTGAGGTTTGTTGAAATGTTATAGATGCTGAGATTAATACGACACAGAATATGATATTAACATCGTTCATGATACCCCTTTTGATAAGCATAGATACGCCCCATATTTACTAATTGTAATTACTCAAATATTATACTATAGTCTAAAAAGAACTCATGAAATATGAGTAATTATGATAATTAGATATTAGATATGATAGATATACATTATTACGCTCCTGAAATTCACATCCATAAAGAACGAATTAAACAATAAAAATATATTAGGGGAGGGAATTATGGGAAATATAACACTTAGCGCTTTGGAAGGGGGAGCTGTAGAGGTTTCTGAGGAAGCTGTTGAGGGCTTACAAGCGGGATTCAGGGGGCAGTTGTGTATGCCCGGGGATGAGGGTTATGAAGAGGGTAGATCGATATGGAATGCAATGATAGACCGGAAACCGGGAATGATAGCAAGGTGTGTGGGTACAAAGGATGTGATTGACTCTGTTAACTTTGCAAGGGAAAACGGTGTGTTGGTTTCTGTAAAGGGAGGGGGACACAATATTGCCGGCAATGCATTGAACGATGGAGGCTTGCTCATTGACCTATCGCAGATGAAGTCGGTGAGGGTGGATCCGGGGATAAAGAAAGTATATGTAGAGCCGGGTGCAATATTGGGCGACCTTGACCACGAGACGCAGGCTTTCGGGCTTGCGACACCTGTGGGTATTAACTCGACTACAGGGGTTGCAGGGCTGACATTAGGAGGAGGGTTCGGGTGGTTGAGTAGAAAATACGGATTGACCGTAGACAACTTGGTTTCAGTGGATCTTGTAACGGCCGACGGCAGCTTTATGAAAGCGAGTGCGCAGGAAAACCCTGATCTGTTTTGGGCTCTGCGCGGGGGCGGTGGTAATTTTGGGGTTGTGACATTATTCGAATTTAATCTATATGAGGTCGGGCCCGAGGTGCTTGCAGGGCTTATGGTTTTTGATTTCGACCAGGCCGATACAATATTAAAAAAGTATCATGACTATTCGGAGTCAATGACCGACGATCTAAATGTATGGGTAGTGCTGCGTAAGGCCCCGCCGCTGCCGTTTTTGCCCGAGGATGTGCACGGCAAAGAGGTTGTGGTCTTGGCAATGTGTTATGCAGGCGACCCTAAGGATGGAGAGGCAGAGATTGCTCCGCTTAGGGGATTTGGGAATATGCATGGGGAACATGTGGGCGTGCTTCCGTATGTGGGCTGGCAGCAGGCGTTTGACCCGCTTCTAACTCCCGGGGCAAGGAACTACTGGAAGACGCATAATTTCTCGGAACTAAAAGAGAGTGCGCTGGATTCGATGATCGAGTATGCAAGCAAGCTGCCCGACCCGCAGTGCGAGATATTCATTGGGCTGCTAGGGGGTGCAACGGAGAGGATTGACCCGGGTGCTACGGCGTTTTCTCGGAGGGATGTCAAGTTTGTACTAAACGTCCATGCGCGATGGGACTCGGCGGCAGATGACGATAAATGCATATCTTGGGCGCGCGAGTTCTATGAAAGCACACTCCAACACGCGACCGGGACAGCTTATGTAAATTTCATGACCCATGAAGAATCGGACAGGGTAAAAGAGGCCTACGGTGCACATTATGAAAAACTGGTGGATCTGAAGACGAAATATGATCCTATGAATTTGTTTAGGCTCAATCATAACATAAAACCTCGTTAAGCATTTGAGTCATTCGGATTGTTTGAGAATATAAGGTTCATGTGATATCGGATAAGAGGGTTATTTGATGTTACGACTTTGCTAAGCAAGCTCATTTACACTACTTGCAGATCCGATAAATGAACTGATATGTATATTTTATATAAAATTCAGTGTTGACGACGTCTAACAACTATGCTAATTTTAAAATTGGTAGCAGTAGTTCCAGTCCGATTTAAGATACACCATCTAAACAGATTTGAACCACTAGCATAACCAATATTAAATGAGGAGGTTACCACATGGCTGAACGTGAGATTGGCACTGTAAAGTGGTTCAATTCAACCAAAGGTTTTGGTTTCATTGAACGTGACAATCAAGACGACGTTTTTGTTCATTACAGCGAGATTAACGCTACTGGTTATCGCACCCTGGAAGAAGGGCAGCAGGTAGAGTTTACAGTTGTAGATGGCCAGAAAGGTCCGCAGGCACAAGATGTAGTGCCTGTATAAAAAATTAGAGTGCAGGGCAAGCCTGCCCTGCACTCGCTTATTCCACCCCTAATTTATCTTAAATTTTAGATCCTATTCTTAGTACATACTTAAGCTTATTGTGTCTGGGTTTGTGTGAGAGGTCGTATACCTATTTATTCAATATGTCAGTTTCGGGGCAGGGATTGTTCTCGGGGTCGAACCATATGGTTCGATGCTGTTTATCGTTGCTCCCGGTCAAAAGCAGCAGTATGCAGTGGATGGCCTCGTGGCGTATGATCCTATAATACTGATCGCCGCTTAGGTCGGCTCGTATCGCAATCTCGTTTTGGGTGTGACAGGCTACCAGGTTTTCCTCTTGCCTGTTGTCGCATATGACTTCTTGGCGGATAGTAATCTTGTTGACTATGGGAGCTTGAGTGGCGTTTAAATTCTTTATTTCAGCACTGGCCTTGCTGGCTTGTTCCATGCACTCGGCTTGATCGGCCCATTCTGCTATCTCTGCGGCGTTAAGAGCTCTCTCTTCAAGTACTTTGCCTTGTATTAGGCCATCACTCGAGTCGGAACCGACCTCTATACAGCCTGTAAGGAGTAGTAATAGGACGAAGAGTTTCTTCATGCTAATCCTAAGAAAATGAAAAAGTAAGACCTGGCGGCGGTTGTGTGATTTTACAGCTTTACTAGTAATATATCGGATTCTGTGATCATTGCCACTTATATTTGTCCTACACATAGAATTACAGAGCTGAGACCGGATATTGCACTGAAATTGTTTTTAGTATTTGGGTTGGCAACTATTATGTGAAGATAGTTATTTGCATTGTCCTACCCAGGACGTAAGGAGGTCATGGTACTCTTTTAGGCTCGGGGGTATGGATGGTGATGTATAGAGTAGGTCGACCGGGTTAATCTCGGATTGATAGACCTTAAACGTGTTTTTAGAGCCGTAGGTGATTGTGCTGCCGCTTATATTGATTCCTTTAACTCCGCCATCGATGGGTTTGTAATAGGTAGTATAGTGGGCACCTTTAGGGTCTGGGTACTGATTGTTTGTGGGGCCGGGGCTTGAGTTTTCATCTACTAAATCTGTCTCTTTATAAAATAGGGAGCTCACGCCCTTTGGGTCGGTGACCAGTACTACTAGACCCGCCTCGGCTTCGGGGTAGGATTTAATCGAACTTACAGTATAAAAGAGCGGGGGTGTTAGCGAATTCGAGTCGGGTCTGTAACAGCTCAATAGCCCGTTGCCCTCGAAACCTCTATTGAGCTCTACTTGTTTAATATCGGGGAACAAAATAAAGCACATAGCATTACAGACTACATCCCTAGGTATGTTGTTGTTTGCAGCTAGCGAAGTTAATTGTTTTAGAAACGATATTGTGTCTTGGGTTATCTTCTCGGTTTCTGTGATGGTTTGGAAATTTTTTTCTTTGGAATATAATTGATCTGGATAGAACATTAGTGCTCCTAAAACGACTAGCATGTATAGAAGCTTGATATTATTATTCAATTGTTTTTAGTCCTCCATGAGTCTCTTTGATCCACCGAAGTAGTATACGACAATAACGTTAAGGACTTGTTAAGATGAACTAGCTTTCGTCATACAAGTAGTTGTAGAAAGTTAAATAATACATCGATTATTTACATACTAGAACGTATTTTTATGCTTGCAGAAATGACATAACATGATATATAATAATTATTCGGTAGGAGAAATGATAGTTATTTGCTACTAATGATTATTTTAAAGGGGGGGCATGAAAATCACAAACTGCATAGTCTTATCTCTACTTTTTGCGCTTACGATTACTTACTTTCCGTCCGAGACACAAGCGAAAGACCTGTTCATAGCTGAAATTACTGTTGGGGACGAAACAGTCAGGGAGTCTACAAACAGCATCCTTGACGTGACAGAGTTTTTTGACAACGTTTCACTTGAGGATCTATTCGATAACTACACACCTAACTCAGGGGTGTTTGCCGGCGTGAATTTCAGGGGTGTCAGTACAACACTGTCCTATGCTGAGAATTCGAGCGAGTTAGTCTTTAGAGTGCCGGGCAGGAATTTTGAGGTTAAATTTGACGGTGGAAATAGGGATGAATCACAAAAGCAATTCGAGGACTGGTTACAGGGAGAATTTGAATCATCAGATGCCCCAACAGCATCACTCACGGTGCTGTTAAAAATATTAGTAGCTGACTCACCTATAGACCCTGTCGCGGGCAACTTTAACAGTCTGCAAACGCGGATGTTCCTAGCGGATTTTGATGTGGGAATAACGGGGCCATTTATAAGTTCTAATACTCCGGTGGAGGGACAAAAAAACAATTTCACGTTTGGAGGAGAATTCGGGTATTTCAGGGGTGGACCTTATAATGGGCAGGTTTACAACATCCCGATAAATTATAGGATTAACCTAAAGAGTATCCCGAAACTGTCTATAATATTCGATTTTCCTATTACATTTACAAATACTCAGACTGCATGGTCATACCTTGCATCTTTGGGCATTGGTGTTCAGTATCGTCCCACAAAATGGTGGAGTCTGACACCGATGGGGCGTATAGGGGGTGTGGGGTCTTTTGATGTCGGTGCCTTGGCGATTATGTACTCGGCCTCAGCAACAAACTATTTTCATTATTACACTGGATCCACTCATATGGGATTTGCCACCATGGCGGGTTTTAACAGTACTATTGACGGTATCAAGATAAAGGGCTGGGACCTTAGCTATGACCTTAAAAACTATGTACTCAGAAATGGCGGTGACATAACCCAGCATTTTGATTTTGACCTCTTGGGGAACCCGGCTGGGTTCAAATTTTTCCTTAACCACACAAAGTTTTGGGGTGATGAACTTTACCTTGACTCATTCTTTGATATGGGTTTTGGTGTAGTTACGATTAAGCAGCTTGCTGACACTTTTGTAGAAGCGCTCAACCTATCGTTCGTGTATGGTGTTGGTGTTAGTGATGAGTATCATACGTTCAATCTCAAGCTGACTTATAAGTTTTAAGAGTTTGAAAGAGATGTCCGTGGTTTAGTTTAATAGAATGTTAATGCAGGGTAATAGGTGGTTCTTAAGTATATTCATTAGTTTCTTGACGCTGATATATATTTGGCCGGGCTATAGCACATATTGTGGTGCGCAAGAGCCAGTTAATGAAAAAAGAGCTGTAGACTGCACTATCCCCCCAGAACTAAAAGTAGGCAGACCTGACCCCGAAGGTACCAAAACTCCAGTTAAAGTCGGATTCTATTTAATAGACCTTAAGGACATAAGTGATTTAGACCAGACTTACACGGCAGATGTGTTTTTTAACATTACATGGAACGATGCGCGTCTATCCGAGAAATCGCTCGGCAAATCGATCAAAGACTGCATTGTGGACCGCTCAGTGATTTGGTACCCACTTGTACTGGATGCGAACCGAGACGACGGCAAGGAGCTTTTGGAAAAGGTCGTGCAGATAGACAAGGACGGGAACGTAAATTTCAAGCAGCGCTATATAGGCACACTGTCGTCTGACCTCAACTTCGAACAGTTTCCCTTTGATACGCAAGAGCTTCATTTTGTGCTGGCTGCTTACGGGCCGGATGCCGATAAGATTGAGTTTGTGCATGATAAGGAGATGTCGGGTTCACGGGATAGTTTTTCGATAGAGGGCTGGAAGATCGCAATGATGGATCCGCTGATCACCGAGGAAGTGGTAAAGGAGCAGGGCCGGAGCTTTGCCAGGATGGATTTTTACCTGTTAGCCGAGAGGGAGAAGGGTTATTATTTGTGGAAGATAGTTGCTCCGCTTTGTCTTATAGTGCTTATGGCATGGGCAGTGTTTTGGATCGACCCTTCTCAGATAGGCCCGCAGGTCGGGTTGTCTACGGCTACTATATTCACGCTGATTGCCTATAGGTTCACATTGGGTTTTAACCTGCCGAAGATATCGTATTTCACAAAGATGGACACATTTGTGTTCTTATCAACTGTGCTAGTGTTTACGGCCCTTGGGGTGGCGATATTAACCAGCAGAGAGGCGTCTGAGGGCAGGAGGGATAGAGCCATCGGTGTGGAGAAGATTGCAAGGGTTGTATATATAGTGCTGTTTTTACTAATAGCCCTATTCGCTCTCATATTATGATGCAAGTATAAGGATAGGGGGAAGATCTTCCGGGTAGATAAACTCCTTTTAAACGCACAGACACAAGCGTTTTACAACGTAGAAAAACCGGACCCTGGGCCCGACTGAACCTTGCGTTTGCAACTGCAATTCCTATTCCCAAAATAATTGTCGACCCGTCTAGAAAAAATATGGATAGTAAAATAATCAGATATAAGTTTTATTGTTTACTTGTAAAGCTAAAAAGGAACCTAAAAGAGGACTTGCTGAATGAAAAATATGTATCGACTGCCATTTATCAGACGATTATCGTATTGGCAATACTGACGGGTTTAGAGGATAGTCCACCCAGCGCGCTTAAGATTATAATGATCCTAATAGTAACAGTGTTGGGCATTCAGGTCTCGCGTCTTTATGCCGATTCGGTTGCTCAGAGGGTAGTGAAACAAAAGGGCCGGACCAGGGATCTTTTTTTCTCTTGCCCGGGGTTCTTAGGGATCTTAGTAAGGTGGTAACAATACCTATCATAATATTTTCAGTGGCCGGGATCGGATTGATTGCGATGAAAACGGCATTTGCTATAGTGGAGTATGTTCTGATGATCAACTTATTTGTGTGTGGTTACCTCTCGGGTGTTATCGTAGGATAAGGGAGGTTGAAAGGGATTGTGCTTGGTCTGGGTGCGGTGTTAATAGGGGCAGTGTTAGTAGGAATACATAATCTTCTTAATTGAGCATGGATGCACAATGTGGACCAACGATAGGTGAGGTGCTTTATAGTTAACAAAACCAGTATAGGGGGCATGTGATATGAGCCGTTATGCTATATCGTTATTAATTATTGCACTGCTATTTGGGGTTGGGATTTATATGACTACGCCAAAAGCAGAGTGCACAGACTGTAACAAAGGAAAGGAGTGTACTACGTCGTATGACTGCGGTGAGATAGGGGTATGTTACTGTCAGTACTCGTTTGAAGAAGAGGAGGAAACAGGGGGCGGGATACCTAAATCCGGGACCTGCTATTTCGAATAAATCTATGTGGTTTGGCTCTCGGATATTATCTCTTTTAGAGCAGAGATTAAGTCTTCGACCCTGTAGGGTTTAGTCACAATGCCTGAAAACCCGTAGGATCTGAAGTCGGACATTATGGCGTTGTCGGAATAGCCGCTTGAGACGATTAATACTGCCTTTGGATCTATTTTTATAAGCTCTCTAGCTGTTTCAAGACCACCCATTCCCACAGGGACTGTAAGGTCCAGAATCACAGCGTCAAAAGTGTTACCTGCTTCAATAGCCGCTTTGTATAAGTTAAGAGCCTTTCCGCCGTCCTCTGCGAGCTCGACTATGTAGCCGTGGGTTGTAAGCACTCGGTTGAGCAGGTTGCGGATCATGTCGTCGTCGTCCATGATCAAAATTCTGCCGTGTTCACTATCTGTATCGTGAGTTAAGTCAATTCTGTTCATTTCGCTCTTAATATATCTACCATATCTATTATTTAAATATTATAAATATTACGTCCTAATTTCCAATACCTGAACTTTGAATCGTTTTCGGGAAGCTAGCAGAAGTGGTGGTGATGGCGTTCATATCGGTTCTTTCGGCGAATTTAGGGATATCGGGTTTGAAAACGAACTTGGTTATTGGTTTATCAATTACCCAGTCTTTAATTATAGCGATAAACTGCGGGGATGAGGGCATGTTTTTGTAGGTTATTACGAGTTTTCTGGGCAAGGGGTTTTTGTTCTTGCCGGTCTCGATCCATAGCTGCCAGTCTATGTCTTGCTGCTGAAACGCCAGGTGGTCGCATACAACTCCAAAAACTTTACTGGTGCCGACATAGATACCCGAGCGGACATTTTCCAGCAGTGTTTTATATGGGTTTACAAAAATGAACTCTGTTAGAGGGAGCGAGAAGTTATAGTCTTTCTGTAATTTCTTTAGTGCCTGATCGATGGTGCTGGGTAGCTTTACATTGGAGTACTGAGTGCTTGGGAATTCGAGAAGTGTGGCAATTGAGTCGTTATACCAAAATTTAAGACCCCCGATATCGCTCTGGTATTCGATGAAGATCTGATTGGGCTTGTGCACATAGACCTTTTGTTCTGCAGAGTTCTGAAGCTTCATCCCTATGGGATTGTTCTCGTCGAACATGATCTCTGCTTTATATGTGTATTCGTATTTGCTGCCTAGATAATAACTCATTTTCTTAAGAACCTCGTCTGCTTTTGGGTCTATGTCCCGAGCATAAGATGGTGTTGTAAGGCCGGTTATCTGAGCGCAAAAGAATAAGGCCGTCAGTAAAAATAAAGATTTGATCCAGATTCGATTATAAACCTCTACGCAGTGCTTGTGGTTACTTTTTAACATTTTCTTGTCCCCAGTTTCAATGTATTTAGAGTGCCGAATATTATCGACCGTTTATGGTTAAATCTTGGTAGGTTCGGACTCCATTCCCGCCCGAATATCATACTTATTTCAATCACTGAAAACAAGTGCCTGATAGTAGATTGTTAATAAAAATAGTACTTTGAGAGGAAAAGATCTGATGTATAATTTGGGTTAGTTGGTAGATGATTTAGCAAGGGGGAGGATGAGGATGGAGAAAGCAAAGGCGCAGGCGAAGAGATTAAAGATCAAAGTTAAAAACCACCTGCTTATCCCTTTTGGGGTGACCAAGTGGGAAGTCGATGCGATCAAAATGTCGGGGATATCGACCGAGGCCACATATTTCGAGAGCGAATCACCGATGATATATATCGACAAGAACCTGGCCTCACCTCTGACACTTAAAAATGTAGAGGATGTGTTTCCCATTTCTTTTCCTGAGATTGAGGACGGATCCGAGTCCTATGAGTATCTGAAGTCCCAGATGAAGAGATATACCGATAAGGACACTGAGTTCGAGAATAGATTCCTGGATCTATACTTTGAGCTATGCAGTTCGAATTCGATTACCTTCCAGGCCTACTGGCTGCTTAAATCTAAACTCAACCGCCAGAACCAAGAGGTGTCGTTCGAGGAGACCGATCCGAACATTGCGTTTGATGCATTGCTGCCGATCCCACAGGCGCAGCTGTATGTAGAGGACCTGTTCGAGGAGTCGTATAACTTTAATCCCGAGAACATGGTGGTCGTGGATTTCCTCTTTTGGACGGGGCAAAAGCTGGTTGCAGTGGAGATTGACTCGATGAGACGCGACGGGGAGGAGAACCAGCTCTCTAAAGACAGGATGCTCAAGCGCGCAGGGATAGACGTGATACATATACTGGGCCGTGAGATTATCGAGTATGGTGTAAAAGCTGTGGGGAAATTACTGCCCCAAGAGATTACAAACTATTGGCAGTATGTGGATATCGAGCACTATGCCCCGACAAACCCCCTATCAAGTCCATACCTATTCTAATAAGAACCTATGCCTACTGAGCACACACTATAGCCAAAATTAGACAAGGTGATAAATCAACATAAATATAAACTTAAGGTTAGCTGTGCTTTCCTTAACGTCGTGAGTTGTGCCCATGGTGCTGACCGAGAGGTGGAGGAAGTCGTTGTAGGTTGTGGCAACTGTGCAAAATTCCTCGAAGGTGATAACCGGGTTCTCGTGCAATACCAGGGGCCTTACGTTGTGTCTGGCAGTCTCGATTTTAATGGTATCTCCGTCCACCGATGCATGGAACCACCTTTCGGAGTCGGGTAGCGGTACCTCGTATCCATCACCTATCTTTGAACGTATGAGATCCCACTCTTCTTTTTTATCTTCACTGAAATCAATTTTTCTATCGAATAACAATGTCAAGTACCCCCTATGGTCTATCTAACTGGATTAGCAGGGATATAATCTAACCTGTTTTGGATTATTTTTCACCTGCTATTCTGCGCATTACGGATCACGCTAGGGCTATTACTATTGGGCTGCTCTGTGTTGATCGGCATGGGTGGGTGTTTGAGCACCCTTATGCGGTCTTAATCTTTTATGGGGGTGGCGTCTAGGACCTCAATATTGCTGATTCTATAATCCCATGAACCTGCACCGAATGGCATCCCACTCTTTATGTATACGTCGTGGCTCTTGGGGGGTACGGTCACGGGGAGCGTGCCTACGTTGGTAGCAATGGTCTGGCCCGGGGCAACACCTGAGTAGGAAGTGTAGGAGGCCCTGATCTTGATATCCTTGTATGCGATATCGGCTGTGTTTACTATTTGGACGTGGCTTAGCATGGCTACGCGCGCCGGGACAAAGAACGACCACCTGACGACCTTGAGGTACCACTCAGGGTGGAGTATCTGGTTGCTGGTAGGAAGCTGTTCACTGGGTGCCTCGGGTTGGTCTTGTGCAACCGTAATGAAAGGGGTTGCCAGTAATGCTAAAACACCGATTATTAGGACCGATTTTCTCATACAAAATAGTGTAAAGGATAAAATCGAGTAGTTCCATCGTAATTTTTTAGGGCTATCTACCTGTGATGGTGAGGTTGCGGTGATCATTTAATGAGACGCAGTCTGCGGTTGTTTGGTTATCTTTTCCAGGGTGGAGCTTACCTCTTGGATTAAACTTAATAGCCCCTCACCTGTAGCGGATGAGATGGGGATTATCTTGATCCCCAGTTTGTTGAAATGCTCCTCAAGGCCCGGGAGTATCTCGCGGGCTTCTGTAATGTCGATCTTATTTGCTGCAACAATCTGTGGTTTCCGAGAGAGTTCTTCGCTGTAGGAACGGAGCTCTTTTTGCATAGTTTCGTAATCTTCTCTGGGGTCTCGGTTGGTGATGGGTGAGAGATCGAGCAGGTGTACCAAGAGTTTTGTGCGCTCTATATGCCTTAAAAACTGGATACCCAGTCCCGCACCCTCGTGGGCACCCTCGATAAGGCCCGGGATATCGGCTACCACAAATGTATTGCCGTTCCCGTAGCTAACCACACCTAGGTTGGGGACCAGTGTGGTGAACGGGTAGCCGGCGATCTTGGGGCGTGCTGCGGATATACGTGAAATAAGTGTGGACTTGCCTGCGTTTGGAAACCCGATGATCCCGACGTCTGCAAGAAGTTTTAGTTCTAGGTAAAGCGTTTTTTCTTCGCCCTCGGATCCAGGCTCGGCTTCTTTGGGGGCTTGGTTCACAGAGCTTACAAACCTGGCGTTCCCCCTGCCACCCCGTCCCCCTTTGGCTACGACTAACGTTTGTTCGTTCTCGGTGAGGTCGCCTAGGATCTCTCCGTTCGTATGATCCTTAACGACTGTGCCGGGGGGCACCGGAATGTAGAGGTGTTTGGCGTTTTTGCCGTGCTGGTTTTTGCCACGTCCATGTGTACCCCGCTTGGCCTTGTAGTGCTGTTTATAGCGGTGGTCGAGTAGCGAGTTCATGTTGCGTTTGGCTATAATCACGACATCGCCCCCGTTGCCACCGTCACCGCCGTTGGGCCCGCCCCGTGGGACATATTTCTCGCGCCTGAAACTCACACAACCGTCCCCGCCGTCACCTGATTTTACGTAGATTTTAGCCTCGTCTATAAACTTGACCATCGGGTTTATTGTAAATGTAAATCGTCTTTTTTGAAATCTACGACCGGATTGCGTTGAGTGGGACTAAGTTTATAACCGTTGCATATAATAAGATTGGATCTCCGGGTGCGTAGCTTGAGTAAAGCGTATTAAACTCAGACTCGTATAATGCCCATTCCGATGTGATAATAATTCTATATGGGATCCAAACTTAAGATAGCAATATTATCAATTGCACATTTTCTGGTGTGCATGCTGTTGATTGTATATGTGTTTGGCCGGGCTATGACACGGTTCGATACCTTAACCGAACCGGGCTGGGTAGATAGCGGGGCAGGAATCGTGCTAGGTGTACTCACATTCCCGTTGAATTTTTTCTTGGAAGTAATGCCTGCCGATTGGCTCCCGGGGCTCTGGGGATATATCCCGTTTGTTTTAAACAGTATACTTTGGGGAATGGCGCTCTTTCATGTAGTAATCTTTGGGAGAGTAGCACTGTCCAAAGGAGAGGTGACGAGTGAGTAAAGAGTCGAGACAACACGGTTACACAACGGAACCCACAAACGATAAACCAGTGCCCGAACCCACATATCCCGAGAGGGTAAGGACACTCATATACAGAAACAGGGTGGGCACACTCTCGACCCTCTCTAAGAAGCACCCCGACTGGCCGTTCGGCTCTATGATGCCGTATGGACTTGATCCCGGCGGCAGGCCGATTTTTTTGATCAGCACGATGGCAATGCACACACATAACATAGAGCGGGACCCAAGGGCAAGTCTCTTTGTAACGCAGACGGACACTAAGGGAGACCCGCTGGATGCCTCGAGAGTGACGTTGATGGGGGAGGTGTCTAAGGTGCCGGAATTGGAGCTGTCCGAGGCACGTGAGCTCTATTTAGCGCGTTATCCGAACGCGAGCTACTGGGTGGATTTTGATGATTTTTATTTCTACCGTATGGAGATAAAAGATATCTACTTTGTAGGAGGGTTCGGAGCAATGGGCTGGGTGGGGGCCAGGGATTACAGCGTGGCCGAGGTAGACCCGCTTTGTGACACGGCAGGGGCAATTATAGAGCATATGAACCAAGACCATGGTGATGCCATAGTGTTGATTGCACGATATTTCGGGGGGATTCAAGCCGACGAGGGTTTTATCACTTCATTGGATAAACTCGGGTTTAATGCACGTTTTAAGAATGGCGGAGAGGTGTTTAGCCGCAGAGTCGGATTTAAGCGTCAGGTTAGGGATACTAAAGAGACCAGAGAGGTGCTGGTAGAGATGGTAAACGAGGCAAGAGGTGGTGGGTAGATTGCTATGAGCACGGGGGATGTATTAATAATCGGGGCCGGGGTCTCGGGGCTAAGCTGTGGTATCAGACTCCTCGAGGAGGGCTATGGTGCGAGGATAGTGGCTTTTGAGCTCCCGCCTAATATCACCTCTAATGTAGCTGCGGCATATTGGTTTCCATACAAGGTGGCACCCAAAGATAAAGCGCTTGGATGGGCCACGGTTTCATACAATAAGTTTTTAGAACTGAGTAAAAACCCCAAAACTGGCGTGTCTATGATAGAGCTGCTCAAGGTCTTTGACCGAAACGTAGAGGACCCGTTTTGGAAGGTTGCTGTTAGGTCGTTTAGAAGGGTCGAGAGCGGGCGGGTACCGGGGGATTTTATTGACGGTTTTCTGGCGGAGGTCCCTCTAATCGAAACCCCCATATACATGAATTATTTACTTGATATGTTTGCCGGGCTTGGTGGCACCTTGGAGAAGTTGGAGGGGAAGATCGAGTCGCTTGAGTCATTATGCGCGCAAAATCGAGTGATAGTAAACTGTACGGGTCTTGGTGCGGGGGAGCTCTGTGAGGATAAAGATGTTTTCCCAATAAGGGGGCAGATTATAAGAACATCTAACCCGGGACTAAACGTATGCATTAGCGAGGAAGACACACCCACCTACATTGTACCTAGGAGCCAAGACTGTGTTCTGGGCGGGACTGCACTGGAGGGCGACTGGGACACGGTCCCCGACGAAGAGACTGCACACAGGATTATGGTGCGGTGCAGAGCCCTTGAGCCCAGACTCGAGGGGGTTCGGGTACTCGACCACGTAGTAGGGCTTAGACCCGGGAGGACAGAGGTCAGGCTTGAGGCCGAGACCATAGGTGAGAACTGTACAGCCGTGCATAACTATGGGCACGGGGGAGCGGGGTTTACACTGTCGTGGGGGTGTGCCGAGGATGTATTATCGCTGGTTAATAGTAGCACTGTGTAATCATTGAGCTCCCCAAACCTTATAGGAATTTATTTAGCCTATAATTCGAGTATCCGTAGTCCTTGCGAGTAGTTTCATTTTTGCTATGCTTTAATGCCGATCACATAGAGGTGTGTGTAATGAAATTCGGTTTTTGCATCCCGATAAGGTTGAGTGTTTCTATACAAGATAATCTCGAGATTGCCAGGAGGGCTGAGCAGTCGGGTTTTGATTCCATATGGGTGAGTGACCACGTGGTGGTTCCGAGCAAACATGCCGGGACATTCAGCGAGGTTTTTTACGATCCATTTGTGCTTCTCTCGGGAATTGCGGCAAATACAGAAAAGATAAGGCTTGGGACCAGTTTGATTATTCTCCCGTATAGAAACCCAGTGGTGGTGGCCAAGATGGCGGCCACGCTCGATGTGTTGTCGGGGGGTAGGGTGATATTCGGAGTGGGGCCGGGCTGGATGCGCGAAGAGTTTTCGGCCCTAGGCGTGCCATTTGGAGAAAGGGGTAAGAGGACAGACGAATATATAGAAGCCATTAGGGAGCTTTGGGAAAATGACCGGCCGAGTTTCAACGGGCAGTACGTCGGGTTTGATAACATAAGCTTTTTGCCGAAACCCGAGCAAACGGAACTGCCAATATGGATCGGCGGGGGGAGTGATAAGGCAGTGGAGAGGGCAGCGGTACATGGAGATGGCTGGCAGCCCACCGGCATTAGTCCCCGGGACATGCAAGAGGGTATACGCAATTTAGAAAGATTGGCCCGCGAGCGGGGCAGGGACATGGAGGGCTTTGTTTATTCTACGAGAAACAGAGTGAGGATATACAATGATCCTAAAGACGTGCCGGAACCGGATGAGATAAATGGGCAGAGTTTGTTTACATTTATGGGGGACATCGAGACCATAGCCGGCTATGTGGAGGACTACAAAAACATAGGTGTTACACACCTAGTATTTGACCCCCAGGTGGATAGCATAGAGGAAATATTCGAGATTATCCGAGTATTGGGCAACGAAATACTCTCTAGGTATAAGCGGTAATAGGATCTATTTCCATGAAAATTCTTGAAAAATTACTCGGCGGGCTGCTGGGATGCTTGCTCTCGTTTCTCAACTTCGATCTGCATGATCTGTTCGAGTACCCCGGTCCAGTAGCGCCACCAGTATGAATTTTCTCTGTGGTTCGACTTCTGAGTGTCTGCCCAGGATATGACCTGGTGAATATCGCCGTGGTATAAAAGAAGGCGGTTTGCGGCATCTTTAACCTCTTCTTCGTCGGTCGGAATTTTGTTTAACTCGTCTTCGATCAGATTGCGAATGTTATCAACATGTTTTCCGGCTTGGTCGGCGAGCTCCTTGATTTTTTCGATGTCGGCTACAAGGCCCTCGCCCAAGCTTTCTATGTCGTTGTTAATTAGGTCGGCAAAGTCGAGCAGGTTGTCTGCGCTATGTCTTGCCTTGGTGGTTTCTTTGGTAAGGTTTGTTAATTCTTTTACACTAAGTCCCATGTTTTGCCTCCGTCTTATATGATAAGCAGGAAGGATTAGATTAACATTATATTGCTGAAATTAATAGGAATTGTTGGGGTAGAGGTGGCGCTATGCTATTAGACTCTAAAGAGTTTATAATCAAAATCCCTAAGCATCGGAACTGCATGAGCTGTCAATGAAAAGTCCACCTGTCTTCAATTGCGGCGGCGGGTTGCCCTTGATCAAAGACAGATCGAATACGCTGGTTGTATATTTCATGTATAGACCCACTACTATATACAAAACGTCTTCGAACAAATCCGGACTTAGCGCAATAATATATGGTCAGAGAGGAGGGGGAACCGTGTGATAAAAAGCTAGGTTTTATGTGCCGGCGGCTAATATTGATTTTTCGAAATGCATGGTGATCCGGGCAATGTGTTTTCCCACGCGTCTTAGCCACCTGATGGCCTCTAGACGCTGGGTGCCGGTGTTCACATCAATCTCTCCGCTTGCGATGCTGGACATGACTTCGCTGCGGTAGGGTTTTACTCTTTTGTGAAGTTGCGAGGATGTGTGTTGGGAATCGGCTGCGGCCTTGGGCCAGTTGCTGTCAATGATGCTTGAGGTCACTTTTTTAACTGTTTCCACAAGCAGATCGCGCTCGGACAGGAGGCCGGCCCTGCCTGTGACGGTCATGGCCCGATCCTCGTCCTCCTCGCAGCGTTCGTGAAGCCTCTGTAGGTGGTCAAGCGTGTGGATTAATTGCACCAGACGCTCCCATTTAGCCCCGTCCTCGGAGTCCAAATGGATGCGGTCCACAAAGGACTGAGTGTCGTTTAGAGCCTCTTGGAGCTCTTCAAGGTCGACTCTGTGGCCGTTGAGGTTATCACCTAGAATCGCACTCACATGTGAAAAGAGCGCAAGGGAGATTTTTTTAATGGTGGTTTGCGCTGCGGTGAGTGCGAGATCGGGGTCTTCGAGTAATGATTCGTCCAGTTTCTCAGTGTAGACCGAGACCTTGTCAGGGATAAGCCACATCATCATGTTGGCGAACTGCTTGGCAAACGGGATTATCAGGATCACACCCAATGTGTTGAACATAGTGTGGAAAGCTACCAAAGCGATCTCGGCGTTATTTATCAGAGAACCGGGAGAGATGGCCTCCCACAGTCTTGCGTAAGGACTTACAAGCAGGAGCGCTAGCATTGCCGTCAAGAGGTTGTATACGACATGCGAGAACCCGGTTCGTTTTGCCCCCGTCGAGCCGCCGATTGTGGCCATGGCTGCTGTCATAGTGGTGCCGATATCCATGCCGATCACGAGTGTGGCGGCCTGGTTGAAATTGATTAAGTCGGCATAGAGTGCTGTCAGAGCCGCCACGACCCCGGCACTTGAGGACTGGGTTATTACAGTAAATAGAATACCCATACCCAGCAAAAGCACACGGCCTGTAATTGTGTCTGCCGGGAGGTTATCAAATGAGATTACCCCCTGCATGGCACTCATGGACTCCTGCATGTAGGCAATCCCGATAAATATTAGACCGAACCCTGCAATCGTGTATCCCACAGTGGCGAGCTTGCCCTTGGTAAACAGTCGTAGGATTGCACCTATAAACACTATGGGGAGGAAGATGCTGCCTAGATTGAGCTTAAACCCCAGGATCGCTATTACCCAGCCTTTAAACGTAGTACCGATATTTGCGCCGAATATGATCCCGAGTGCTTCGGGGAATGTCATAAGCTGGGCACTTACGAAACCCACTGCAGTTACAGTGGTAGCGCTCGAGGATTGCAGTATGGCCGTGCTCACAGCCCCGGTCACAGCCCCTGTTGCGGGGCTTTTGGTAAACCGCATGAGTGTGGAGCGGATGGTATTGCCCGCTAGTGAGCGTAGTCCCTCTGTTAGGACTATCATGCCAAGGAGGAAGATACCGATCCCCCCGGCAAGCTGAATTACAAGATAGAACGTATCCATCTATAAATATTCTAACATCCAAAGGAGCAATCCTGTATGAGCTGTGCTTATGAGAGTAGGATTAAATCATCCAATTGCATCGGTGAGTTGCGACAAGGCTTCATCCGTAAGGGCACGGTCTTTGTAGGCGGGGTCGAGTTCGATGGCTCTTTGGATGTCTACAAGCGCGTTTGTGGAGTCGTTCATTGCGAGCCTAAGGCATGCCCTGTTGTAGTAGGCTTCGGGGAACTCGGGGTTAAGCTCGATGGCTTTCGAGTAAGCTTTTAGAGCGCTATTGGGTTTGTCTAGGTTATGTAAGGAGAGTGCTTTATTGTACCAGGCCTCGAGGTAAGAGGGCTCAAGCTCAATTGCGCGATCGTATGCTGTCACAGCTTCTTTATCGCGTTCCATTGCACTTAGTGCGGCACCTTTGTTACACCATGCTATGGGAAAAGAGGGCCTTAGCTCTATGGCTTTTTCCGAGGCATCGAGTGAATCGCTGTATTTCGCCAGTTTCCCGAGAGCAGATGCTTTGTTGTTCCATGCCTCTGCGTAATCGGGCTTAAGCTCTATTGCGCGGTCATATGACTTGATCTCGTCCTCGTATTGCCCGAGCACCGAGAGTGTGAGCCCACGGTTATACCATGCTTGGGCAAAGTCGGGTTTTAGCTCTATCGCCTTATCCAATGAGCCTATAGCGCTTTTGTAATCGCCCCTGTAATAGTGGTCTGTTGCCTCTAAAACATAATCCTCAGGAGTCACTGCCGAGTCTCCTCATCGTTTGTTGGATGTACCGATTGGTCTCAATACAATGAAACCCGGTTTGTTTTGAATGTAGTTCTCGAAATTTTCATCTACAACACGTCTGTTGATCTTGCGTGATGATGCGTGGCGTATAAAGATCTCGTCATTTTTTTTAACTATGATCCCTGTATGGCTTACGTCTAGGCCCTGAAGATCCGTATAGATACCGACATAGTCACCGGTCTTTAAGCTTTTTAATAATTCAGCATCGATTGCTGAGGTCGGGACGTATGATATCTCTCTTGCCTCTACCGGTATCCCCGGCAGATATACTGTGCCGTCGGCTTTACGGTTGAGATTTTTTTTGACCCTAACTGCATTCTTGCTGCTTATATTGCTTGTAATATCTATGACCTTGTCGGAGTTATACACTGCCCAGTCTGTAAAAAAATGATTGCGTTTAGTGAACTCAACTTTCCCGTCACGATACCGAATCTTTTTCAGCACCTGTTTTGATTCGGGGAAGGAGCTTGATAGCCTCATGGATTCTACATAGTCGAGATATGTGAAACAGTCCATGCCCTCTAGGTTTATGGTGAAGACCTCGGGTGTATCCGCACTGCCTATGAGAGTGTGTTCTAGATAAGGAGTGTCCAGCAATTGGTTAGACAGGTAGCGGATCTTGGCTGCCTCGGAGTCGAGTTTGGATGAATCGTATATCACGGAATTGAGCTCGGACTCGCTCCATTTACCTAATTTTATAGACTCTTTATTGCATGATGGGCAGCTCGGGTTAGCAGCGGAGGATACACACCCTAAAACAGCCCAAGTTAGTGCCAAAACAATAATCGATCTGATTGTAGTTAATTGCATTGTGTGAGCTCCAAGTTTATATGCCGTTGATTAATTAAAGTGTACATATAGAGCGGGGGGAATAAAAATAATTTAATTCTCGCTAGCTAAGGGGCGGTATATATGGGATGATATAGACAGTCTAGCTATGGGAATTGTACCTGGGGTAGGTGTATTTGTTGTTTTTAACATAAGGAGTTTTTAAGAGATGAGTGAACTGCCGCCGGTCGTTCTGATCCGAAAAATACATAGGTCGATGGATATGATCTCTCAGTATATAGAGACCCTTGTATTCGAGAGGTTTGCGAGGAACGAGATACTTGTGGATGCGGTGCTCTGGAATATATTGGTAATAGGCGAGTCGTGCAGTCAGATCACACCAGAGGTAAAAGAGAAGTATGATGATGTGGATTGGGATAAATTCGAGAGATTAAAGGATGATATAACAAATAATATTCAAGAGATCGATTTGACTGATGTGTGGAGATTTATCACGGAAGACCTGGCAGTGGTGCTGCCAAGGCTGGAAGACATATTAAATGATGTGCATTCCGCATAAATTAATCTAGCAGGTTGTTATTTTAATTTGTTCTCGAGCTCTAAGATCCTAAGCAATTCGCGATAGTAGCTGTTTAGCAGTTTGGGGTCCTGGATATTCAACCGGTCTCTGATTTTGTCAAACGGAGAGAAGCTATAGTTGGTATTATTTATCGTTGACAGGGTAATGCCGTCTCCTTCATTATATTGCCAAGTCCCTCCATGAGTTTTTCTAATTGTTTCACCCATGTAGGCCCCCACCAAAAGTACTATACCCTCTTCCCAATAGGGTGGTTCGCTTGACCATAGCTGAGAGATAAGGCTGTCTAGATTGAATATTGATTCGGGTGTGTAATCAAGATCAATGTCGGCAATATCATGGCAGAAAGCAACAAAATTATCGGCCTTTTGGGGAAGGCTCGCAATAAAGCTGTCTACATCCTCTAGGCCCCGGTTTGACCTTGTATCTATCGACATAAGGTTCAGCCGTTATCATTTGATGAATTCTAATCTTATTATAGGGGAATATTAAATATTAAACAAATAGTTTTGGTATTGAATGAGTGTATTAAGCGGTGTTATTTTGACCGAAGATCGTGATGATCAAGTTCCTGGCCCCGCCGTTATTTCTGTGCTCGCATAGGTAAATGCCTTGCCAAATACCAATGTTGAGAGCACCGTTGGTGATAGGTAGTGAGAGGGAGCTGCCCATCATAGATGCCTTTATATGTGCGGGCATGTCGTCAGGGCCCTCAATGGTGTGAGTATAATAGGGTGCGTTCTCGGGCACATAGTTGTTGAAATGGCTCTCGAAGTCCCTAAGCACATCGGGTGACGCGTTTTCGTTTAGAGTGAGTGATGCCGAGGTGTGGCATATGAAGACGTGCAAAATACCTGTCTCAATGTCTGCGATTTCAGGCAGCTGGGAGATTATTTCCCTCGTGACCAGGTGGAAACCCCGCGGTTTTGCGGAAAGTGTGATCTCTGTTTGGAACCAAGGCATAACAAGGTTGGTGAGTATACTATAGTTGCTCTATAGTTCAAATACATCCCTGTCAAGCACTTTTGAGAGCCCCTCAGCACCCGAGCGCATTATGACATCGTGGTTCCATTTGAATAGGGGACGAGCGAGCGGGGCCATGAGGTTCATCCAATTCTTGTTTGTGTCCACACCCCAGTCATAACGCATGATTACAACCCCGTTGTCATCGTTTAGCGTAAATACTCCCCGGCCCTCGAGGTCACCGAGCGCATTACCTACGATTTTTTTGTGGGGCAGGACTTCTACTGTTTCCACATCAAACACGAGTGTATAGGGTAAGATACCCCTCCACGCATAGCGTTTTATGCTGCCGACACCAAGGTCGTCACCCTCCTTAAGTTCCTCTACGCTGAGCACCCCTCTCCACCACTTGGGCCAGCGCTCCGAGTGGTAAATCCGCTCCCAAACCTGCTCGATCGGGGCCTCGGTCTTCCAGACTGTGGTGAACTCGTATGCCGGCATCTTGCGAATCCAAGATCTCAGTCGGTGAATTAATCAGAATCCATCATCGTTAGTACAGCGTCTCCCATAGCAGCAATAAATTTGGGGTCGTCATTCACCGTTTTGGCGCGTTTTAGATTTATTCCCGCCTCTTTTGCCGCTTCCATAGCCTCGACACCTATGTCGAATAAGACCTCTATATGGTCGCATAGAAACCCTATTGGCTGTGCTATGACGTTTTTAACACCCTCTTTGCCCAACTCCTCTATTACATCGCAGATATCGGGCTCGAGCCAGGGGTCGGTGGGCCGCCCGCTTCGGCTCTGGTACACGAGCTGCCACTTGTCGTGTCCGAGTCTCTCGGCGATGAGCCTCGAGGTCGTCATGAGCTGCTCTACATATGGTGAGTTCTCGGCCATTGGCACGGGGATGCTGTGTGCCGCAAACAGTATCATAGTGTCGGGACGATCGTTTTGGTCTATGTACTCGAAACAGTCCGAGATACGGTCGGCCGAGTCCTCAATAAAAAGCGGGTGCTCAAAAAGGGGTGGGGAGTAGTCAAACTCCATCTCCACACCCGTATCCTCAACGGCCTCGGCAATCTCACGTTGGTAGCGCTGCCAACTGGCATCGCTTTGGTGGGCGGCCATTATCATTCCAACCGCTTTTTTTACCCCGGCTTCTGACATCTCTTTTATGACATCCGCAAACAGTGGGTGCCAGTTGCGCATGCCTACATATACGGGCAGGTCGTGTCCGCTCTGTGCGAGTTTGTCTTTGAGGCCCCGGGCCTGTTTGTAGGTGAGTTCGTTTATAGGGGAACCGCCGAACATCTCGTAGTGGTGTGCAACCTCGTCTAGACGATCCTGGGGAATGGGGCGAGCCTGGGCCACGTTACGTAAAAACGGGCGTATGTCCTCGATTGTTTCAGGACCGCCGTATGCTATGAGTAGTACAGCATCGTATTGGGTCGACATACCTCTTCTCCTCTAACTGAGTGGGATTTGTGGTTCTAACGTGCAGATAATTCGTGTACAGCGTCTATGAGTGCAAATACATTTTCTACGGGGGTTTTAGGCAGTATACCGTGCCCGAGGTTAAAAATATGGCCCGGTCTACCCTCGGCTTTGTCGAGTATTGAATGTACCCTGCTTCTAATCTCTGAGGGTGTGGAAAAGAGTACCAATGGGTCTATGTTGCCCTGGACGGCGACATCGTGACCGATTCTCTGCCAAGCCTCTTTTAGATCCACCCGCCAGTCAAGCCCTATCACCGGGCTCCCGGTCTCTTTAATCATCTCAAGGAGTGAACCCGTGGCGGTGCCGAAGTGGATTACGGGCACTCCTTTTTTAATTTTTTTCAAAAGTTTTTTCATATGGGGCAGTACATATTCCTGATAATCATCGGGGGATAAGGACCCGACCCAACTGTCAAATAGCTGGAGAGCATCGGCGCCTGCTTTTATCTGAGTGTTTAGGTACTGGGCTGTGGCCTCGGTGAGTTTCGTCATGAGTTGGTGCCATGCACTCGGGTCGTTATACATCAGTGTCTTGGTATTAACATAGTTGCGCGAGCCCCCGCCCTCAATGGCATAGGATGCTATTGTAAACGGTGCCCCTGCAAAACCTATAAGTGCAGTCTCGGGATTTAGTGCCCTGCGAGTGATACTTAATGAGTTATAAACATAATCTAGGGCCTCGGGGTCGAACTCTATCAGGTTCTCGACGTCGATCGTGCCCGTGATGGGGTTTAAGATCTTGGGGCCTTGGCCCTTTGAGAACTCTATATCTATCCCCAGTGGTTCTAGGATCAGTAGGATATCGGCAAATATTATTGCTGCGTCGGCTTTAATCCTCTCGGCTGCGCTTATTGTGACCTCGGCAGCGAGCTCGGGGGTCTTGCAAAGCTCGAGGAACGACACCCTCGAGCGTATATCTCGGTACTCCCTCATGTACCTGCCTGCTTGACGCATGAGCCAAACAGGTGTGTAGGGCACCTCTTCTCTGCGGCAGGCCTTCATAAACACGGAGTCTTTCGTTATGTCCTTTCTAGACTTCTTGGTGTTGTTGGTCCACTCCATATCCACACGTCGCCAGTTCGAGGTGTCGATATTATTGGTATGGGCAATCCGTTTTTTGTTGAGCAGCCCGGGGCCGGTACGAGCAATTTCCAGCAGCAGATTCCCCATCTTTGGGCTGTTGGGCTCGTAATCGGTGCTAAGGTTAAAGCGGGATAGGGCTTCGGTGGTCGTGGGGCCGACTGAGCCGATCAACACATCTTTAAACCCGGCTCGAAGCTCCTCTTCCATGTTATGATCCTTGGCTACTTGAAATAGGTTGTAAACCTGTTGAGAGCTCGTAAACAGTGCTATGTCTTCGTTCCCTTTGCTAATGGATTCTATGGCATCTGTAAGGGGTGTCAGGTCTTCGGGCATCTCCCATTTATAGACCGGAACGGGTAGGACATCGGCGCCTCGGGATTTGAGTCCCTCGAGGAACTCCTCGTTGGTGATGCCGTACTCTTGCACTGCCACTCGTTTATTCTCGATGTTGATGACCAGATCTATGGCGCTTAAAACATCGCGCCAAGTGTTGGGCTCGGGCACCATTATGTTCGGGTTAAGCCCCATCTCTCGCAGAGCTGAGACTGGTTTTGGGCCCCTGGCAACAATTGTCACTTTTTTAAGCGCTTCAGAGAATTCTTCCTCGGGGTACTTTGTAATTACTGCGTCTCTGAGTGCACGGGTGCCGACACCTGTAAAAAACACCACAATGTCGATATTGCCTTCTATAAGCTTGGTCCCAAACTCTATGGCCTCGGTGGATTCAGAGAGCGGAACCTCGCGCATCGAGGGTGCCACGCGCGGTACACCACCGTGATACTTGATGAGCTTTTCTATTTCCTTGGCCCTTCTGCTCTCGAATGAGGTAACATGAAGACCGTTTAAATCATGTTTACTCATGTTATATGATTAATTATAATGATTAATACATTTTGTGCGCATACTAATTATATTCAGTTGGCGTGAGCATACAAGTAAAAATTCTCAGAATTACAATATTAATAAGACGACTTGCCACTTAAGATATCATTTATTCCTTAATTTTGAAACCGTTGTTTTGTGCCGCTCAAAATTGATGTTCTGGACAGAGATCATTTACTTGATCTAAGTTATAGCATTCCTTATAATCCATTGAACAAACCTAAAGGAGCAAGCAATGTCGAAAACGGTCGAATTCTTTTATGATTTTAGCAGCCCATATACATACTTGGCCTCAAAGAGGATAGAAGGGGTCTGTGAGCGCAATGGGGCAGCGCTTGAGTGGCGACCTTTTTTGCTGGGCGGTGTATTCAATGAAGTCGGTTTTGTGCCGGCTATAGAGATCCATAACAAGTTTGAGTATATAAAAACCGATACAGCGAACTGTGCAAAAATATACGGTATTGATTTTAACTTTCCGGAGCTCTTTCCACTCCACAGTGTAAAGGGGATGAGGGGTGCATTTGCTGCAGCCGAGCTAAATAAGATTGCTGAGTATTCGCACAGGTTGTTTGACCTCTACTGGCAGGAGGGCAAAGACATAAACCAGGATGAGGTATTCATCCCCGCACTCAAGGAACTGGGTATCGATACTGAGTGGTTCCTCGGTAGGATTGCAGAGCAGGAAATCAAAGACAAGCTCAGGCAGAGTACATCGGAGGCAGTGAGCAGGGGAGTGTTTGGAGCACCTACTTTTTTTGTGGATGATAAGATGTACTGGGGAAACGATAGGATTGATCATCTCGAAAGATATCTGGGTAATAATGTCTAGTTATGATAATGTATAACACCTTATACTTAAAGTGGTATATGAATACGGAATAGGTCTGATTCGCAGTATTTTTTTCGTGTGATCTATGCTCTCATGTTACAATTGTCATAGGCTTACGATGTAGTATTATAAGGTTCAATAGTATTGTTGTTAACTTGTTAGTATTGTGGTACCGTGTTGAATCTGTCTAATAAACAAGTGGTTCTTGAGGAGGGGATTATGAAACATCTTAATGTTTTGATATTGATGGTGTTCGGGTGTGGGATGCTTTTTGTTGTGAATTGTGCAAGGCCCCAGGGCGACACACCGCAAGAAAAAAGAGACTTCGTACTTCAAATGAAGCAGAGTACTTTGCAGGATCTCTACGCTGATAAACCTTGGGCTAGAGAGCTCATACAGAATGCTGCGGGGTATGGGGTTTTCAGCAATATAAACACTCAATTATTGTTAGTAGGTACTGGTAACGGTTACGGTGTGCTCATAGACAACTCGAATGGCGATAAAACTTACATGAGAATGGCTGAGGCAGGAGTGGGGCTGGGTGTGGCCTTAAAGGACTTTCGCGAGGTCGTTGTGTTTAACAGCAAGCAGAAGTTCTATGATTTCTGGGCTAATGGATGGAACATGGGAGTGCAGGGTGATGCTGCCGCTAAGTATAAGGATGAAGGCGAAGCTGTGACAGGGGAAGTTGCTCTTGATTCAGATGTATTGGTTTTTCAGCTTACGGAATCGGGAATAGCGCTGAGAGCAAACTTTGGGGCGTCTAAATACTGGCCGGATAAAGACCTCAATTGAGGAAGATTTAACTGATGAATAGTTCTTAACCATAATCCGAATTTATAGTGCCGCGGATTAAAATTACAAAGACCGGGTTTTAGTAACTAGAGCCCGGTCTTTTTTTGACTTGTAACAACTAACATTTACTTGTAACTTTACAATCCCGGTTTATTCTCATTTTGTGAAATTAATGTACATTATGGTCTAATTAATTGTAGGAGTGTTAATAAATGGACGAAGTGTACGGATACAGAGACGGCCAGCTATATATAGAAGATGTCTCGATGAACGAGATTGCCAAGACTTACGGCACACCGTGCTATGTGTACAGCTACGGTTTTCTAAAAAAGAGTTTCCAGTCATATGATGAGGCCTTTCGTGACACCGGTGCACTTATCTGCTACTCCGTCAAGGCCAACTCGAACATAGCTATACTGAAGGCTTTTAGTGATCTCGGCTCCGGGTTCGATATTGTATCGGGTGGGGAGCTGAGACGGGTTAAGATGGCCGGGGGCGAGCTGTCCATGGTGGTGTTCTCGGGAGTGGGTAAAACAGCGCAGGAGATGGCGGACGCGATAGAAGCGGGGATACTTTTTTTTAATGTGGAGTCGGAGGAAGAGCTTCACCTACTAAATAAGGTCGGAGCGGGGATAGGCAAAAAGGCTCCTATAGCGCTTCGTGTAAACCCGGATATAGATGCCAACACACATCCCTATATATCTACGGGGTTTAAAGAGAGTAAGTTCGGCATAGAGATTGAGCGGGCCGAGCAGGTCTATCGGGAAGCATCCAAAATGGAAGGGGTCGAGATTGTGGCCCTTGACGCACATATAGGCTCGCAAATATTCGAGCTAGAACCCTTCATAGATTCGTTGGAGAAACTCCTTGTGCTGGCCGATAAGCTTTCAGAAGCCGGCATAGGTATCAAATATATAGATATCGGAGGGGGAATCGGCATAAACTATCGCAGGGATGATACCCCGCCATTACTATCCGAGTATGCGGATTTGATCATGAGCGAGATTGGAAGCAGACCTTATAAGCTGGTGCTTGAGCCGGGCCGATCACTTATGGGGAACGCAGGGGTAATGCTGACTACGGTGAATTTCGTAAAAGAGGGGACCGAGAAGAAATTCGTTATAGTAGATGCTGCTATGAATGATTTGATTAGGCCCGCGTTTTATGACTCGTATCATGAGATAATGCCAGTGGCCCAGACAGACTCTCGGGCCGAGACTGTGGATGTGGTAGGTCCCATATGCGAGTCGGGGGACTTTTTGGCTAAAGAACGGGCGCTGCCCGAGGTAATGGCAGGGGATATTCTAGCCGTATTTAGCGCAGGGGCATATGGGTTTGTAATGGCCTCTAACTACAACACTAGGCCGCGTGCAGCCGAGATACTGGTTAAGGGTAATGACCATTCACTGATCAGGGAGCGCGAGACCTACGACGACCTTGTTTCTAAAGAGAACCTGCCGGCATTTCTATAGTGTTTTAAACGTAACAAACCCGTAGCAACATGTACGCATAACTAACAAACTATACGTAGCGCTCTTAGCTCTTATAGATTATGTATTGTTAATGATGAGTAGGTGACTACATCAATAGCTAATACTTTTCCAATCTTTATACAGCGTTTGCCTGGTCTACGTTATCGATGAGCTTCTCAGCTTCTTCGATTACTTCGCCCAATCTCTCTTTGAAAAGAGTTACTCCGCCCAAAGGGATAACAATGCAAGACCTGCCGCCGCTTAGTTCGGTTATTCTCAGGTATTTGCCCTTATGGTTTTCTTTAACATCGAAGAAAAACCGTTTCGATTCAATGTCCACATGTGTACTGGCATGTTCCTTTTCCAATCTCTCCATTATCGTTGTAACCTCCGCCTCATGTCCCACTAACCGTGCGTGGAAATGTTGTTCTATTGTTAGGAATAATAACAATTCAGATAGTAAAAATCAAGCGGAGGTGATAAATTAAGTACATAAATAAATGTTGTCATGCTTACCATTAGGAGGCTATTTAGCAATGTCTGAATACACCAAATTCGGGATAACGGCCCCAGTGCCGGGGGTATCGGTCGAGGGGCTACTGGACTTTGTGTACAAGAGTGAGAGGGGGGGGTTCGACACGGTATGGTTTCCTGATCATGTGGTATTTATGGCTGATAAACTGACACCTGAGGTCTGGTCAGTGATCACGGCGGCAGCACCCGCAACAAAAACCATCGCTATGGGTGCAGTGGGGGACGCTCACCGTATTCATCCCTCCGTATATGCGCACCGCTTGGCTACAGTGGACCATATTGCAGGGGGAAGGGTGTTTGCGTGCCTCGGCTACGGCGAGAAAATGAACCTGGACCCTTACGGTATCAAATGGGACAATCCTCTTAAACGGGTGGCAGAGTCTGTGGAAGTGATGAGGTCGTTGTGGACTGGGGAGGTGGTTAACTTTGAGGGGGAGATATATAGTCTGGATGATGCTGTGCTGCGCATAAAACCGGTTAGTGAATCGGGCGTGCCCATATACATAGCGGCTACGGGGCCGAGGGCATTGGAGGTGGCTGGGAAGTACGGTGATGGATGGCTGACAAATGCAATGCCAACAGGCTTGTTCAAGTCAAAAGCTAAAGCAGTACTTGAACAATCGGATGCAAGGCCCAAAGGGCTGGGGGAGATAGAAAAGTCAATCTATATTTTCGTATCCATAGCTGATAATGAGGATGAGGCTTACAACTCGCTAGCACCTGTGAAGCACGCATTAATATGGCCCGAGTTGTTGGCGGAGGCGGGATATGATATAGAGATCGATGATAAATATAAGGGCTTGCAGTACACCAAAATAATGCCCAACGATAAGGAAATGCTCGCGAAATTCAGAGAGATGGGCCAGAGGTATTACTCGAGAGAGATCTTGATGGACTTTGTAATAGCAGGCTCAAAAGAGAGGGTGATCGAGAGGTTCGAGGAGTATATAGATGCGGGTGTGGATCATTTTGTGCTTAGGGATTTTAGCCCGGACCGTGAACGATCGTTTGAAATACTGACTAAGGAGATTATCCCGCATTTTCACGGATAGTGGAACTTAGTGTTTTAGCTTCGACAGTTCGTTAGCGAAGTTGGCGAACATATGCTCTGAGAGCCCGTGTTTAAAATAGACCTTGCGCATATAATCCAGTGCCCCCGAGTAGAACTCGAACTCTTGGGAGAGCTTGTTGAAAAAAATAGGGTCGCCTTTGCCCATTTCCAAATCTAATCTCGAAACCAAAAAGTAAGATTTTGTGCCCTGATCAATGTAGTAGTTAAGATATGAGCCCCGGATCAAATAGTCCCTGAAAACTCCTGACATAAAGAGCGAGAAATCGCCCACGTATTTTCTTAACTCGCGCTCGGACTCGGAGTTGTTATTGTTTTTATTCTGGGATTCCAGGATGATCTCGACTATGGATTCAACACGCCGCCCCTCAGAGTCGCTTATCTTGTAGAGTTTTTCGGTGCGGGCAAACTCGGTGAGCATCTCGGATATATAGCCTGCGGCACTAGAGTCTTTGTCATTACCGAGGTCAAGGAAACTCATGTTTACTAATTTGCCGAAGAAATTCTTTATGGACGAGGGTTTCAGACTGTTTATGGTCATCTACACGCGGCCTCCTTGGGCGAGTTAGTAATATTATAGCAATTTATACAATCGACGGGTCATGTGTCAACTGATTTTTGTGTTTATCGGTGGCTATGTATATAATCATGTCCCAATCGGTACGTAATCATAGTTTTAATATAGGCGTGTAGATATGTCTAGAATAAAGATCGAATCTCCCGGGGATTACCACTACTCTACCGAGATCAGGCTTAGGATAAGTGACATCAACTATGGAGGCCACCTGGGACACGACTCTATACTCTCTATAGCACACGAGGCAAGGGTAAGGTTTTTGGTCGATAACGGTTTCTCTGAGCTCGATATAGGCGGGTCTGCAATCATTATGGCGGATGTAGCCGTGCAGTATAAATCGGAGAGTTTCTATGGGGACACGCTTAAAGTTGAGCTGGCAGTGTGCGAGTATTCGAATAGCGGGTGCGATATAGTTTATGTCGTGACCGAAAAAAAGAGCGGGAAAGAAATAGCGTATGTGAAAACCGGGATCGTGTTCTTTAATTATGCAGAACGTAGTGTGGATCCCGTACCCGAGGCCTTTAAGGAGCTTTTCCCGCCTAAAAGTTACCTAATTGAAGTGATCTAGCTTGAGTTGCTAAGAAGGCCGACAGTGCGCCGGCCCTCTGTTTTGTTGCTAATATACCAACTACACTTTCTCTACAATCATCGCAATACCCATTCCCCCACCTATGCAGAGCGCTGCGAGACCGCGTTTGGCTTTCTTTCTTCTCTTGAGCTCGTGGAGAAGGGTTACCAAGATCCTTGTACCCGATGCCCCGATTGGGTGTCCAAGAGCAATTGCGCCGCCGTTAACATTGATCTTTTTTTCAGGGATCGGCAAGTCGCGAAGCACGGCAAGCGACTGGGCAGCAAACGCTTCGTTTAGTTCAAACAGATCTATATCGTCCAATGATAGTTTGGCTTTGGCTAATGCCTTTTGAATTGCCGGCACAGGGCCGATGCCCATAATCGAGGGGTCAACACCGGCTACAGCGTATGACACCACGCTGGCAATGGGTTTTAAGCCCAGCGATTTTGCTTTCTTTTCGGAAGTAACCATCACTGCTGCGGCACCGTCGTTGATCCCAGATGCGTTACCGGCGGATACTGTGCCGCCAACTTTAAAGACTCCGCGCAGCCTACCGAGGCCCTCTAGAGTCGTATCGCCGCGTGGGTGTTCATCGACCTCAAAAGCTATGGGGTCTTTTCTACGCTGTGGGATCATTACAGGGACAATCTCATCTTTAAACTTCCCGCCATCCATAGCGTTTTTACATTTCATCTGGCTCTTGTATGCGAATTCGTCCTGTTCTTCTTTAGATATGTTATAAGTTTCGGCTAGATTCTCAGCAGTAACACCCATATGATAGTCATTGAAAACATCCCAGAGACCGTCGTATACCATACCGTCTGTGATCTCGTCTTTGGGCATTCCCATACGGTATCCGTAGCGGGCCTTTTGCAGATAGAACGGAGCCTGGTTCATGTTCTCTATGCCCCCTGCGATTATTGCATCTGAGTCTCCTGCTTTTATGGCCTGTGCCGCCAGTGCTACGGTATTTAGCCCTGAACCGCATACGCGGTTTATGGTGTACGCCGGTGTCTCTATATCAAGCCCCGCTCCAAGAGCAACCTGGCGGCTTGGGTTCATTCCCATTCCGGCACTGAGTATGTTGCCCATAATACAGTCGTCGATCTCTTTAGGTGCAACGCCTGTGCGTTCCAGAAGTTCTTTTACCACAGTGGAACCGAGCGTTGTAGCGGGAGTGTCTTTTAGCGTACCTCCAAAGGCTCCGATAGCAGTCCTTAGCGGCTCGCTTATCAATGCTTTTTGCATTTTTTACCCTCCTTGTTTCGTCTGATTAATACAGATGTGCATTTTACATGATCGTTGTGCATTTGCAAAATGATTTAGCAGCTATCCCGAACTTAAGACTCAAATACATTTCTTATTTCTCGCAGTGTCCTTATAGAACCCCTATATATTAAGGTTGAATTGGTGGTTAGCTTGACAAGAAATTTCCAGTAGTGTAACTGGTTAGAGACTATAAATTCAAAGCATAGCTTGAAAAAGTGTGCAGATGCGTAATTGAAGTGAGGGGGTAACATTGTCTTTATCTCGAGTTGCTATAATTTTTGGCGGGAAATCGGTTGAGCATGAGATCTCGGTTATCTCTGCTAGGTCGATTGTTAAAAATATCGATACAGAACTCTATAACGTCATAAGTGTATTCATAGACAAAAACGGCGTGTGGAGAATAGTAAAGGACCAGAGCTGGGTCGGGGGTGAGGATCTAATTTATGAGAACGATCTGTATGTATCTCCCTCATTGAACCCCGATAACCCGACACTTTGTGTGGTCAGGGGAAGCTCTGTGGTAGAGGAAATAGAGATAGATATTGCGTTCCCGGTTTTGCACGGGACCTATGGAGAAGACGGGGCTATACAGGGTTTATTTGAACTTATGGGCACGCCGTATGTAGGTGCCGGGGTGTTGGGATCGTCTGTGGGTATGGACAAGATTATGATGAAGGCGGTGCTTAAGGATGCTGGGCTGCCCATAGTTGATTATGTATGGTTCACGCGCCGCGATTGGCAAACCGATTCGGGTGAACTGGTCCCGGAAATAATACGTGCTCTGGGCCCGAGTGTGTTTGTAAAATCGGCTGATCTTGGTTCCAGTGTTGGGATTACCAAGGCGGGCACAGAAACGGAATTAAGAAAGGCTGTGGAGTACTCGTTGCAATACTCGGACAGGGTAATTGTAGAGAGGGCGGTTAATGACCCCCGGGAGATTGAGGTCAGTGTGTTGGGCAATGAGGAGGCACTGGCATCTGTGCCGGGGGAGGTAAAGCCTCATAGGGAGTTCTATGACTATAGGGCCAAGTACCTGGAGGAGGGCACGGGACTTGTGGTGCCCGCTGAATTCTCATCAGATCGAATAGAAGCTCTCAAAAAGCTTGCGGTAGATACATTTAAAACACTGGACTGTTCGGGTATGGGACGTATAGATTTTTTAGTCGACGGTGCTACGGATGAGATGTTCGTAAGTGAGATAAACACGATACCCGGATTCACAGAAATAAGCATGTATCCGAAGCTCTGGGAGGCTACGGGTATATCGTTCACTGAACTTATATCACGTCTGATCGATCTGGGGTTAGAAAGGCAAAAAAGGAAAAAAGATCTGACTAGAGAGTTGGTAGATACGTGATTCTTTATTAAATGCACAGTCGAGACTCATATTTTGGGGAGCCCGACAGCATGAAGCAGTTCCATAAGCGGTATATAAGTTAGGTGCACAGATAATGATCATTCCTTTCTTTTACTCACTCCAACATGCCGATTGATATTTAGTTTAATCTAAGTACGTATATTAAATTACGGCAAAGTGAGAGTGTAGTTTCCTGTTTGTATTCTTTGCCACAAACACACCAAATGTATAATGAGCAAGTACACAGCCCCACCCCGGTTGAGATCAAATATGTGGCGCTACGGATTGTGAATATATTTGGAAACCTTACCCAGAGGTAACCTAGATGTTTAGGTATATTTTATAATTATCGAATCACGCCTATACGCTCACTGATTCGGTGCCTTATAGTTGCGAGGGACTTAAACTGTTATGCAAAAACTTTCGACTCTGATACTAATATTAATGCTCGGTATTATCTCAACAGCCTTGGCCCAAGAGGCTAAACAGCCTGATGATAGAGAACAGGCCGAACTTGATAATACCGATAAAACCGATCGGACCAATGGTGATAAAGATAGATCCCCCGATGCAAGGATGCTCCGTTTCCCCGATGTTAGCGAAGACAACATAGTGTTTGTGTATGCGGGCGACCTATGGATCGTACCGAAACAGGGCGGCACAGCGCGCAAGCTTAGTTCTCCTCGGGGCAGGGAGCTACTGCCTAAATTCTCGCCCGACGGCCGGAGGGTGGCGTTCAGCGGCAACTATGACGGCAACACCGATATATATATAATGCCCACTGAGGGCGGTGAGCCTGCCAGACTTACCTATCATCCGGAGCAGGAGGCTGTAGTGGGCTGGTACCCCGACGGTAAACACCTATTGCTGCGCTCGGGGATGCTTAGCCCCACGCACAGAACCAAGAGGCTCTTTAAACTCTCGGTTGATGGGGGGGTCCCCGAGGTCCTGCCTCTGCCCTATGCCGAGGTCGGGAGCCTTAGCCCCGACGGCAAGAAGCTAGCGTTCCAGTACATACTAAGACAGTTTCGGACATGGAAGCGGTACAAGGGGGGTATGGCGTCTAACCTGTGGTTATACGATTTTGAGAACGATAAAGCAGAGAAGATAACCGAGTACGAGGGTACCGACTCTCTGCCTATGTGGCATGGGGATACGATCTATTTTCTATCGGACAGGGGGGATAAGAGCAAGCTCAATATTTGGGCATATGAGCTTGGGGACAAAAAGATACGACAGGTCACAAGGTTTACGGATTATGATGTGAGGTGGCCGAGTTTGGGGCCCTCTGACATTGTGTTTGAGAACGGGGGCAAGCTCTACTTGCTCGGTTTAAGTGATGAGCAGATTACGGAGGTGAATATCGATGTGCCATCGGACCTCCCGCACCTAAGGGCAAGATTAAAAGACGTTTCAAAACAGATTGAGAATTTTGCCATATCTCCCACAGGGAAAAGAGCGCTTGTGGAGGCTAGGGGTGAGATATTCTCAGTGCCGCGTCATCACGGGAGCATCCGCAATCTAAGCTCGAGCTCGGGCTCTGCCGAGCGGTTTCCGGTGTGGTCACCCGATGGAAAGTACATAGCTTACCTGTCGGATAAAACGGGCGAGTACGAGATCTATTTGAAACCGAGCGACGGTAGGGGAGAGGAGATACAGCTGACAAACGATGGCAGCACATTCCGGTATCAACTCGTCTGGTCCCCGGATAGTAAAAAGCTTGCATGGAGTGACAACACGGGGAGCCTCTATTATATAGACGACAAGAAAAGAACCCCTGAACTTGTGGACAAGGACGAAAGAGACGAGATTCACGCGTATTCGTGGTCGCCGAAAAGCAGGTGGATCGCCTATACAAAACAGATGTCCAATGGGCGGAAATCGGTGTTTGTGTACGACACAAAGTCGGGTGATAAAAAACGCTTGACCAGCAATTACTATAACGATAACTCCCCCGAGTTCGATCCTGACGGTAAATACATATACTTTTTTTCAGACAGGAAATTCACGCCTGTTTATAGCGACATGCAGGCGACCTGGATCTACCCCAACTCTACCGAGATTTATGCACTGCCTCTAAGAAAGGACCTAAAATCCCCACTTGCATTAAAAGACGATATAGAGGAAATATCTCCCAAACCACAGCATAATACGGATAACAAAGATAAGAAGGATGAGAGGATAGACTTCGACGATATTGCGGAGCGTGCGGTGAAACTGCCACCGAGTGCGGGCAACTTTGGCGGGTTGACCGCTGTTAGCGGTAAGGTTGTGTATTTGCGTTTACCGCCTGCGGGGGTGAATAACCACGATCACCCCGGGGGTAAACTGATGTTTTACGATCTAAACAGCGGCCGCGAGGGCCAGATAATCGGGGGTGTCAATGCATACAAGATTTCTGCAGACGGCAAGAAGATCTTGTATAAGGCGAGGGATAAATACGGGATAGTAGATTTTGGTGAGGGCAAAAATGCAGGGGATGGCAAGATCGCTGTGGGTAAGCTAAAAGCAAAGATCGACCCTCGGGAGGAATGGAGCCAGATCTTTACAGAGTCGTGGCGGATACTGCGGGATTATTTCTATGACCCGAATATGCATGGAGTGGATTGGAACGCCGTAAGGGAGAGGTACGAGGCGTTACTGCCCCATGTTGTTGACCGAGAGGATCTGAACTATGTGATTGGCGAGATGCTGGGGGAGTTAAACTCTTCGCACACATATGTGGGTGGTGGAGATATGGAGGTGGGCGAGACGGTGGAGACCGGGCTCTTGGGAGCAGATATCGGGTTTGATGCGGATGTAGGCGCATATAGGATTGATAAGATTTATAGCGGCGGGGAGTTAAACGGGGTTTCTAAATCGCCGCTCGATGAAGCGGGAATGGGGGTTAGGGAAGGTGAGTACATATTGACAGTGGACGGTAGGGGTGTGGACGTCTCTAGGGATTTTTGGGCCTCGTTCGAGGGCCTCGTAGGAGAGGTTACAACACTGGGAGTGAGCCGATCGGGTAAGGAAAATGATATACGCAATGTTCTAGTGAAACCTATAAAAAACGCAGAAGACCAGAAACTGCGCTATCTGGACTGGGTAGAGCAAAACAGAAAGAGAGTTCATGATGCAACCGAGGGGCGTGTGGGGTATGTATATGTGCCCGACACAGGACGGTTTGGGCAAAGCGAGTTTGTGCGGCAGTTCATACCCCAACACAACATGGACGCACTTATAATTGACGAGAGGTTTAACGGAGGGGGGCAGGTGCCCGATAGGTTTATTGAACTGCTTAACCGCCCCACGCTAAACTACTGGGCGCGCCGCGGCTTCGACGACTTGGAAACGCCTTCCCCTGCGCACACAGGGCCAAAGGTCATGATAATTAACGGGTGGTCGGGCTCGGGCGGGGATGCCCTGCCATACTATTTTAGAAAATCCGGGCTGGGACCGTTAGTAGGAACCAGGACACTGGGTGGTTTAATAGGGGTCTCGGGGAACCCCCTACTTATAGACGGGGGGTTTGTGACAGCGCCAAGCTATGCGTTTTGGAACTCGAGCGGCAAGTGGGAGATTGAGGGTTATGGGGTTGAGCCCGATTACGAGGTGGACGATATTCACGAGAGACCGGGCGAGGGGGTTGATCCCCAGCTTGAGAAGTCCATAGAGGTTGCAGTAGAACTATTGGGTAAGCAAGAGTCTAAGAAGCCTAATAGACCGGAGTACCCCGATAGGGCAGGGAAAGGGCAGTAATTTAGCAATATTTTTCATCCTGTGATTATTATCACTTTGCGGGCTAATATGGTATGTTATGGGCGGTGTAAATAATGACTGATATCGATGCTAAAGGGTATGAAAAAGCAACTTTCAGCGGGGGGTGTTTCTGGTGTATGCAGCCGCCGTTTGATAGGCTCGGGGGAGTGATATCAACCACTGTGGGCTACACAGGGGGCGAGGAGGAAAACCCCTCGTATGACAGTGTGTGTATGGGGCGTACGAACCATTTGGAGTCGGTCGAAATAGTATTTGACCCCTCGCAGATCTCTTACGAAAAACTGCTTGATGTGTTTTGGCTCAACGTCGACCCCACAGACCCCGGTGGCCAATTTATAGATAGGGGTAGGCACTACAGAACTGCCATCTTCTATCATAACGATGAGCAGAAAAAGATCGCAGATGAATCTAAGCAGAAGCTTGGGGCATCTAACAAATACCCCAAACCCATAGTCACAGAGATACGGCCTGTGATGAAATTTTACAATGCCGAGGATTACCATCAGAACTTTTATGAGAAGAACCCGCTGGGTTATGCATCTTATAAAATGGGTTCTGGTAGAGACAAATACATAAAGAACATTGCTTGAGCTCAGTCCTTGAATGTGACCATACTGAATATAAAACTACATAAAAAAGGAGGTTTATGTTATGGCCGATAATGAAAGATGGTTTGAAAAACACGCCCCGCAAATGGCAGAGGGCTGGTGGAGTTTTTATAAAGCTGTAGAGGGAGAGACTGTACTTGACTCTAAAACAAAAGCACTTATAGCAATTGCAGTGGCTGTACATGGACGCTGCCCACACTGTACAGAGTCGAGGATTAAGAAGGCCCTTGCACTTAAAATAAGCAAACAAGAGATTGCCGAGACCATTATGCAGACCGCACTATTGGCATCGGGCACAGAGATTTTCTGGGCTAAAGAGGTCTATGATAAGTACCTGGGATAGTGTTTTATAGAGAATAATTACTACTATCCCGAATCCCATTAGTCTAATTTAAGACAACTTGCCGTTTTAATCGCCATAGGTATAATCTTGTACTCGTCAGTCGGGGTGTAGCGCAGGTGGGAGCGCGCGGCGCTTGGGACGCCGAGGTCGGAGGTTCAAATCCTCTCACCCCGACCAGATGCAGCGTATAGAAGCTTGTCCACGATCTTCATTAAAACAACCAACTTAACCCAATAGGTCGTGCGACTCACCATTTCGGGCTACACATATTATGAACAGCGAAATCAAAAAAGAAGCTGTAGAGGTAGTTAGCACAGAGCTTGTGTTTCCCAATCATACCAACCACTTAGGTACAATATTCGGCGGGCGGATATTGGAGCTCATGGACATGACGGGCGGGCTTGCCGCCATGCAGTTCTGCAACAAAGACGCTGTGACCGCTTCGTTTGAGGCTGTGGATTTTAAGAGGCCCATTAAACAGGGGGACATGGCTGAGTTCCGGGCAAAAGTCATCTATACATCGCGCACGTCAATGGTGGTGAAGGTCGATGTATTTAGGGTCGGTAAGTACCGCTCGGAAAAGGAGTTTACGTGCAGGGGTTATGCTACGATGGTGGCTATTGACGGTGACGGGGTGCCGAGCACTGTGCCGGGCTTGATTGTTAAGACCAACGACGATAAAAAGTGGCACGAGATAGGGGCTAAAATCAAAAGAAGGGCCAAAAGACGGGCTAAACAGGGTATGTAGCCCTAGGCATGGTAGTTTAGATCAAACCCACTCTGATTCACATATACATTAGATATGCACCGAGTAAGGATTACTCCCCGATCGGGCGTCCCTCGGCCTCGCGGTCTCCAAGGGGCAATTGTCCGGGTTCCTCGTTCTCAAATCCTGTCTCTTCGTCAAGCGGTGGAGATGGCAGGTCCTCTGTAGCTTGTTCTACTGTTTCTGAATCTTCTTGGAGGGGTTCAGTGGCTTGATCGGCTGTCTCGGATGCTTCCCCAAGAGTCTCGGGTGCCACAACATCTTGGCCTACGTTCTCGGCCTCTTCTCCTATGGGTTCCGATACCTCATTTAGTGTTTCCGGGGCTACATTATCCGGTTCCTCCGAGAGTTCCCCAGCAGGTTCGGATACTTCGTTTAGGCTCTCATTTGCTGGGTCAAGGGGCTCTTCCCCCTGTTCAATTTGGACAGTTGGTGTATCGAGGCTGAATGATTCGGATACGGGAACTAAGGTTATTAATCCAACTATAGTTAGTACCGTTATAGTAATGGTTGTAGTTTTTTTCATGGTTTATCTCCATTAACTGTTTATGAATTAAAGATTAACCATAAAATATCGGGAAACAACTGTTATTTTGGGAATGGGCAAATTTATGAATTGCTGCAATAGGGTGCTATCGCATATCCCCGTACCAGTCCTCTAGCAAATCACTGAGGTGGTTTTTGGCTTCAGCACCTTTATCTGTGTCTCTGTAGGCCACGGCTCCGAGTATGGATTTTGCAATGGGGTCGTTGTCGGCTAGGCGTTTGGCTTCGCGGTGAAAATGCTCGCACCAGCTTTCCACCAGGTCTTCTTCGTAACTCTCGCCCTCTATAAAAAGAGGTATCTGCCCGCCTTGGTCAGTAGAGTAGCGATAATAAGCTGCAATCAGATCATATGCCCCGCCCAATATATCGGGATCAACGCTTTCAATGCCCTCAATTTTAGCACGCAAATCTGTATCTACACCGATCAGCTCCGATGCCCTGATGTAGCGCTCGCGAGGGTATATAAACAGGTAGCCAAGGAGGGTATTGCGGAAACTTCTTTGGACCGATTTAAGGGTTTCGTTATTGTCGTTGGGGAAGGATTTAGTTTCTTGCATCTATAGGACTCAAATTATTACATCATTATTAGTACCTTTCAATAAAAGTGTAATGAACGGGGGGTATGTCGTCTCGGTTAGACACGCCATCTTGTTGTAAGAATTCAAAATTTATTGATTCTTGATGGTTATTTGATGCCCAATATAGCTACGTGGCCGGCAGTTCTATACAAGTTGCTACTGCCTGATCCTTTTGTGTTGAATAAATGAACGGACTTACAGTGCTGTTTTATTATGGGTAAGTCGTTAAATACAGAATATGAATAGGATAAACCGTCACCTTCTGAGATTGTGTAACCTTTGCCACGTGTTTTAATGTAGTCGGCAATAGGCCATAAACCTATAAGATTGAGTGATTGTTTGATAAATCTTATAATTTTGGAACCTTGGCCGAAATTATTGGAATCGGATATGAATACTGCTTTCTTTGCAACTCTTAACATCTCGGAAACTGCAATGTCTGAGTTTTTGATATGATGGAGCACCCCGAACTCGCACACAAGATCAAATTGGTTGTCTTCGAAGGCGAGATCTGTAGCATCTCCTTCGATTAGTCGATTAGGTGAGATGCCTTTGGAGTAACCTATTTCACGTAGCTCCTTTACTGGTTCGATACCCAATGTTTCAAGCTCTGGCTTATTTTGCATTAAGTAGACTAGTGCCCGACCGGTTCCTGATCCTATGTCGAGAATTGAATTAACACCTATGTAGTCAAGGGCTCCCAACATTATAGACAGAGCAAAGTAGTGTTCGTCTTGTTGATTTAAATGGGCGCTATCGTATGTGTTTGCGGTGTCCAAATAATATTGCTTTTGAATCTCAACCTCGGTTGATTTATGCATATTTTAGATGATAACTATAAGATTAAAGATAGTCCATTAAGGTGTCTCAATTGAGTAAATTTGGTAGGAAGAATACAACTTACTAGTGTTTGAATATTTTAATTGTAGAGTGAAAGAACTATAAAATATGAAAAGGGAGCTCACTGAGCTCCCTTTGTTGTTTTCGTTTATTTTAATAGCGATCAGCTATTTTAGTGCGGTCATAAATCACCGCAGATTTGAAAAACATCCAAAATGAAGCATTAATTGTCTGGTGGACTATCCGCTCCTTTTGCCATGTTCTCACCTCTATTTATATTATAAAAATTCGGCGGTTCAAAGTCAATATAGTTTTAGTGGCAGAGCGAATATTTACCAATGTATACAAACAATATGGAGTTGCTAGTAGGGGGCCGTTTAGGTAATATTTACGTTCCTTTTAGGTGTCATTAAGGTGTTTCAACTGTTGAATTCTTTGAGTATATGCGCCTGTAGCTCAGCTGGATAGAGCAACGGACTTCTAATCCGTAGGCCGGGGGTTCGAATCCCTCCAGGCGCGCCATTTATTATTAAACACAATATTCACATTCTAATATCTAAACTCTCATTTACCATTTAGTGTCTACTCACTGATTAATATCCAGGGCGCATGAATTATTATTTACGCACCCTGGGTGTTTTATTTTATGTTGTTGATGCAGTTTCGTATTATCCACCTGTGCGTACTGCGCAAATGCCGCTTTTAATTACTGCAGGGCAACTGGCTTTGTAATCATCTATGAGCGTTCTTCTTTCATGATAGAACCGCCCTAGTTTGTTGTAGTTTTTGCCACAACCTTTGTCGCCGGTAGATACGACATCAAGTTTTAGAATAAGTGTGCCAGCACCCGGCTGCATTTTACAGCATGCGTAGTACTCCATGGCGTGTTTGATGTCTGTGCCTTTACCGTGAGGGTTTGTCTTGAATCCCACTTTCCTGGCACCTGTTTTGTCGCCCCTGCATATAGCCGGCAATATCATATCTGTATTGTTATCCTTGGGATCACCGATTAGGTTCCAGCGATAGGTCCATATGTCGTTGGCGCAACGAAAGATATTGTCCATTGCACGTTTACGGCATGTATTGGCGTGGGCGGTGTTCTTACATGCACCACGTCCTTCAAACTGATCTAGGTTTTTGAGTGTATCGCCTGAGCGGTTGACAATCTCCAGTATAAAATTCCCCTCACAACCGCGAGTGATCTCGGCATGAGAGGCTTGGGAACCTAGCGATATGAGGATTGCCGTAAATATGGCAAAAAAGATTAAAAATGATACAGGTTTGTTAACTCTTACCGATTTGTTTGATTTACAATCCATGATGCTACCTCCTGATCTTTATCAGGTAAGTAACTACAGGATTCAAAATGGTTCGATATTAATAGCGGATGGAAAAACGATATACGGAAATGGGATTAAGGTTTGGGTGATCTATAATGCAGTTGAATTTATTAAAGTTTGTTGATGTGGTCTACGACATCGGTGAATGTAAAGGGTTTTGCAAAGAAGGCTACGTCGCTAGAGCGAAGTTCTTGGTGTTTCTCGACCTCGGTCTGGCTGGTTAATCCCGAGATCAGTATTATTTTTTGATTCGGGTTTAATTTCTTGGCATTTAAGCTTAGCTCTATACCATTTAAAGTAGATGGTAGCTGAATATCGGTCACAATGAGGTCAAACTCTTCTTTGGATATGAGACTATTGGCCTCGTCGGCATCCCCAAGGCAGATGACCTCGTAACCGTTTTGTTCCAATACGACTCTTAGCAGTTTGGCAATACCAGGATCATCTTCTACCAGTAGTATCCTTGTGATTGTGCCGGTGCGCTTTCTATCATCTTCAGATGTTTTGCTATTAGGGTTGGAACTCTCACTCAATGGATGGCAGATCAGTTCCGCTTCAATACCCTTATTTCCTATTAACTCCAGGCAACGTGTAGAAGGGTAATATCTGGCCCGTTGTGTAGGTGAAAAATCATTGTGAATATGCATTCTGTATTCCCACTCTCAATTTATTAATGTCTAGATACAAAATGATTGTATAGATCTAGAACCAATAATTTGAAACCTCTACATATATTCTTGCATAATTTCTGGATGTTGAAAAGGGTATTTTTAACTTTCTAAAAAAAACACTATAAAAATAGTAGGGTTATATATCATAAGTTGAACTAATATCACATTTAATGATGTTGCTTGGGGTAAAGACGGAATGGCTGTGAAAATATTTGTTTCTGATCTACTAAGATGGTAATATTTGTTCTCCTATCTTAAGCGAAAGTTCAATGGTGGGTGTAGCTCAGCCTGGTTAGAGCACTGGGTTGTGGCCCCAGAGGCCGCCGGTTCAAGTCCGGTCACCCACCCCATATTTTACAAACTATAATAGACTAATAAATTCGCTTGTATTTCTAGGGTTGTATTTCGCTCAAACAATATCTCTGAACTAAATGTTCTTGTCTACTTCAACTATATTTTCATCTATGCATCTTAAGTAAATGTAGTAAAGGTGTTTCGCAGATCAAACTACATTTATCTATATCTAGTATTAAATGTATATCTTGTTATTTTAAATTTAGTTAACTATAATGGGTTTGTAATCATTTCTAGTTAGGGGTGTGGAGATGCGGTGTCCAAGATGCAGGTTTGAGAATCCTGCGGGATTTAAGTATTGCGGGGAATGTGGACTCTCTTTAACAGATCAATCCGTTGTTCCAGATGACCATTCCGCAAGAGAGTCGGAGCGCCGTCAGATAACAGTGATGTTTTGTGATTTGGTGAACTCGACCCAGATATCCACGGGTATGGACCCGGAACAGTTCCACGACCTGATCCGGAAGTATCAAGAGATGACTGCACGGGTTATACAACGGTTCGATGGCCACATTGCTCAGTACCTTGGTGACGGTATAGTGGTTTATTATGGTTATCCAAAGGCACATGAGGATGATGCACAAAGGGCAATCTATGCCGCTGAGGAAATAATAAAAGAGATCGGAATTCTAAGTTCTCAGTTGTCGAATAGTGTTGAGATGCTTGAGCATACACCACTTGAGATTCGAATAGGGATACACAGTGGTCCTGTAATGGTAGGGGAGGTTGGTAAGAGGGGAAAGAGTGAGCATTTAGCTCTTGGCGATACCCCAAATATAGCTTCTAGGTTACAACAGGTTAGTGAACCAAATACAGTTGTTATAAGTTCGGATACTCTCAAGATTGTCGAGGGATATTTCGAGGTCAGCTCGTTGGGTTCTCATGAGTTTAAGGGGCTTAGGGATCCTATTGTGCTATATCAAGTAGATAGCTTGAGTGGTGCACCTGACAGGTTTGAGGCTAAAGCGATCAAGGGACTCAGTCCGTTTGTAGGCAGGGATGCACAGTTAAACAACTTATTGGATGAGTGGCGGTTGGTAGAAAGTGGGAAAAAGCGCGTAGTGTCGTTAAAAGGGGAGGTGGGGATTGGTAAGTCGCGGCTGATTCGTGAACTTAAAGACAGGGTATTATCGGATGGAATTAGAATTGTAGGGCTGCAGTGTTCACCCTATTTTCAAAACAGCTCTCTTTACCCAGTGATTAATTACTTCGAACAATATTTGGAGTTTACTAACTCGGATGAAGATACTACGAAGCTTACAAAGATGGAAAATTTCTTGGATCTATATGAGTTTGATCTAAGTGAAGCTGTGCCACTATTTACCTCCCTTTTATCTGTTGCACCATCGGAAAAGTACCCACCATTGGCCTTGAGCCCTGTTCGGCAAAGAAAAAAGACATTTGAGGTTTTGAGCGATTTGCTTAAGAGAGTTGCCGGCAAAGAGAGGTTGCTGTTTATTGTTGAGGATATTCACTGGGCTGACCCATCCACGTTGGAATTCCTGAATTTGTTAATAAGTGCCGAGGATTCTTACCCTGCAATGATTCTTTATAGTACACGTACTGAGACTGAACCTGACTGGGAACCTGAAGGCTCTATCACTGATCTAATACTCGAACGATTTCAGGATCATCAATCAGAGCAGATGGTACGTACTGCTCTAAACGATAAAGACTTTCCGGATGAGATTATGAAAATGCTCATAGATAAGTCGGATGGTGTGCCGCTATATATAGAGGAGTTGACAAACACCCTAGTGGAATCGGGAGTGGTTCAAGAGTTCGAGGATAGATACGATATCGCAGAACACATAGACACAATACACTTGCCTCTGACTCTAAAAGATTTGCTGATGCAGAGAATAGATAATCAATCGGCCGCTAAAGATGTAGCCCAACTGGGATCGTCGATAGGTCGAGAGTTTTCGTATGAGCTGATAAATGAGGTATATGAATCAGATGCCCAAACATTGCAAAACAAACTGAGTAAGCTAGTAGATGCAGGCTTGCTATACAGATACGACATGCCTTTATATGTGAACTATGAGTTTAAACACGCTCTTATTCGGGACGCAGCGTATGAATCAATTTTGAGGAGCAAGAGAAAGGATTATCATCGGTCTATAGCAGAGGTTCTCGAGAGTAAATTTCCTGATCAAGTAGAGAGCAGACCCGAGCTTGTTGCCCACCAATACACAGAAGCCGGGATAATGAACAAGGCAGTTGAGTATTGGCAGAAAGCAGGACAGAAATCAATTGAATCTGCGGCTTACACTGAAGGAATTACACATTATAACAAGGGGCTAGATCTATTGAGCTTCTTTCCTGAGTCGGACGAAAAGGCATTCCAAGAAATAGCATATCGAACCTCTTTAGGGGGAGCTCTGATTGATATAAGGGGTTATGCCTCGGAGGAAATAGAAAATCAATATTCAATAGCTAATGAAATACGACAGAATCTCGAAACAAAAATAGAGAGTTCCGAGCACTATCGGATCCTACATGGTTTGTGGCTCTACTACTCGTTCACCGGAAAAGCCCGTGAAGCTGTAGAGCTAGCTCAACAGTTGGTCAAAGTTGCTGAGAATGAAGGTATTCCGTTCCTTTTAATTGGAGCATATCAAGCAGCAGGTTTAACTTATCACTTCGGGGGCTATCACAAAATTGCTTTGGACTATGTAGAGAAATTGCGTGAAATTTACGACTCACAGAAAGAACCTCCAATTGTGAGAGTTGGTGCAGACCCAACAGTATCAGCTTTAGCGGTTTGTATGGTGTCTCACTTAATCTTAGGTGATCCTGAAAAAGGAGCTGAATGGGGTAAGGAATCAATTGAGATAGCCTATAGGACCAAGCATCCCTATAATATTGTGTTTGCAAAAAGTGTGTCGTTATTCATGCCATATATTATGGGTGATTTTGAATCATTACATAAAGACTCTAAACAGATAATCGATGAACAGCAGCCATATGATTTCCCACTGTTTCTAGCGACCAATACTATGTTTCACGGATATTCGCAAGCATGTCTTGGCGATACACATGCAGGGCTCGAGACTTATAATAAAGGTTTTGAGATGTTCAACTTTATAGGGACCAAATTATACTTGGCTTTTAGTTATAGTTTGCTTGCCCAGATTTATGATCTTTGTGGCGAGCAAAGTGTTGCACTAGAACATATTAATAATGGATTAAAAGCCGTAGATAACTATGGAGATAGGTGCTATGAAGCTGAGCTATATAGGCACAAAGGTGAGGTTCTAATAAAGATGTCGGATGAGGATGAAGCAGAAAAGTGTTTCATGAAATCGTTGGAGGTTGCACATAAACAACAGGCAAAGCTCTGGGAATTGCGCACTACGTTATCACTATGCCGTCTGTGGGATAAACAAAACAAATCAGAAACGGGCAAATTGCCGCTTGCTGAGATACTAAATTCGTTCAGTAGTGATAGCAACATGAGAGATGTGATAGAAGGACAGAAATTACTCGAAAGCCTGCTTTGATTGTTTGGTATTGATACATTTAGTTTTCCATTTTGTAAGCGGGTGATTGAGGGTAGTAACAACAGAGGTGAGGTATGGAAATGAGAGGCTATTCTTGTCTGTTATATGAATCGGTGTCATCAATATTATTTAGCGTATTGGTTTTTGTATTAGTAATTAGTATATGGCAGACAAGTGTGTGTTTAGGCCAAGGTGAAGAGAGTGCAAAGGAACTTGAGCCTATAGTGGTAACGGATGAGCCAATAGAAAAAAGCTACATTGTCGAGGATGCTTCGACAGCTACTAAGACTGAAACCCCGGTACAGGATACTCCCCAGTCAGTACAAGTTCTAGATCGAGAGCTACTTAATGACCAGGCTGCTATTCGTTTAATAGATGTATTTTATAATATACCAGGTGCAGTACCTGCAGAGCATACAACGATCCCATATTTATTAAGGGGATTTATGGCTGAAATTCTGAGAGACGGATTTAAGCCAAGTAGTTTTATCGCTGGGAATATCTCGGAGGCAGTACTAACTAACGTACAACGATTAGAGGTTGTGCAGGGGCCAGAATCTATATTGTATGGGAACATATCAGCAGGGGGTGTGATAAATTTAATCACCAAACAACCTCTCCCGGATCTATATATAGCCCCTGATATATTTCACGGGAGTTACGATTTATTTAGAACTTCGTTGGATATAACGGGCCCATTGTTGGAGGATAGATCACTACTGGGTCGTTTAAACGGATCGTATTTGAACTCGAACAGTTTCAGGGATTTTATTAAAGATGAGCGTGTGTTTGTGTCGCCTGTTTTAGCTTGGTATTTAACACCAAAGGTAAAACTGAGTTTTGATGGTGAATATCTCTACGCTTCTCGAATGGTTGACGAGGGACTTGTGGCTGTGGGTGATAAGGTTGCGAATATTCCAATCAGTAGGAACCTGGCTGAGCCAACCGATGAAAGTAACTTGGAAAAATACTCGGCTCGGATCACATTAGAGTCGCAGATAACCGATAATATTAAGCTTCGAAATTCATTTAGGTATTACAAGGTCCAGATTCATATGGACGATCACTTATCAGCATTTTTACTGCCTGATAATCGAACACTGTTAAGAAACATAATCCAATATGAATTAGATGATGATATCTATACATCGCAGAATGATTTGATTGTAAACTTTGATATAGGGTCGGTGCCCAATAAAGCTCTGTTTGGCGTAGAGTTTATTAGGGAAAACTTTGATAGTTTCAATGATACGCTGGAATCAAACCCAATAGATATTTTGGATCCGGTTTATGGTGAGGGCCCCCCTGATCCACCGCTACTTTTATCAATAAACAGATTCGGAAAGATAAATAATCTGGGCATATACGTACAAGACCAGATCACGCTGTTTGATAGATTGTATATTCTTGCGGGTGTGAGATATGATTTGATTGACCAGGATGTTGATAATGAAGATTCAAGATTTCCAGAGGGTTTCAACGCAAAGAAGACAGATTCAAAATTTAGCCCGCGTCTGGGTGTCTTGTATAGAGTTACGCCCGAGGTATCGGCATATGGCAGTTTCGTGCAGGGTTTTAACCTCACTGCAAGGACTGGGGTAAGCGTAGACGGAAAAATATTTGACCCACAGAGAAGCACTCAGCTCGAAGCTGGATTGAAATTCAACCTCTTAGATAATCGGATATTTTCAACAGTTTCGTATTTCTGGCTAATCAATAAAAATTTTATTGTAGCAGATCCATTAAACCCGTTTTTTTTCGGGATACAGGTTGATAAAGCCAGAAGCCGTGGAGTCGAAGTTAATGTTACTGCTCAAATCACACCTGAATGGAATCTATTGGCCAATTACGCTTACATTGATACAAAGGTGCTGAAAGACGATTTTTTCCAGGAGGGGAACGAACTGCCTGGTGTGCCTAAGAACTCGGCAAGTTTATGGACAACTTATTTCTTTAGTAAGGGGATCTTGGAGGGTGCAGGGCTTGGGTTTGGTGCCATCACACAGAGCAATAGGCAAGGGGACTTAGAGAATACTTTTACTTTGGGCAGCTTCATAAGGCTAGATGCTGCGATTTATTATAATAGGTCTATAGAACAGATTGGCAATTTTGAGGCATCTGTGCATTTTAGAAACATTACAGATGAAAGATACTTTGTGAATTCTGAGTCCAGGGTGTTTATAGTGCCCGGGGCACCATTTAACGTCTTAGCGAGTCTGCGTTATTATTACCACTGATTACAGGTCGGTTAAACCATATCGCGTTATTTTTTTTGTTAAACCCCAGCGGCTTAATCCTAGAGTTCTGGCTGCCTCAGCTTTGTTGTTTCTACAGGTGTTGAGAGCCTGGACGATCATATCCTTCTCGAGATCTTCTACAGCATCTTTTAGGGTGGTCTTGGTTGAGTAATCTTTAGTTTTTGATGTGACTTTGGAATCTAGAATATGTTTAGATATGTCTTCGGGCAAAATAGTTTTTCTTGGTACTATCGCCACTGTGCGCTTTATCTCATTTTCTAATTCGCGCACGTTCCCCGGCCACGTATAGTTGGTAAGATAAAATAACGTTTCTTTAGAAATTTTTTTCTCATCCTTTGACATCTCTTTGCAGAATTTAGTGACGAAATGATTAGCCAGAAGCTCTATATCAGCGGGGATCTCTCGAAGCGGGGGCATTTGTATATGAAGTACTTTGAGTCTGTAAAATAGGTCCTCCCTGAAATTGCCTAGTTTAATTTCTTCTTCTAAGTTTTTATTAGTTGCCGATAAGACTCTTACATCAATGTTAATCTTATTCTTTTTACCGATTCTTTCGAGCTCGCCTTCTTGTAACACGCGAAGTATCTTGGCCTGCGAGGTCAGACTCAAATCGCCTATCTCATCTAAAAATATTGTACCGCTGTCGGCTTGCTCAAATTTTCCAATTCGAGAATCAACACCTGTTGCTACACCCTTTTCAATGCCAAAGAGCTCACTTTCAATTAGGTTTTCTGGTAAAGCTGCACAGTTTAGAGCGATAAATGGGCCGCTGAATCTTGAGCTGCCATAATGGATAGCTTTGGCAGCAAGTTCTTTCCCCGTGCCTGTTTCACCTGTAATTAGGACGTTGATTGAAGTATCGGATATTTGTTCGATTAACCTTACAATGCTTTGGATAGGTGGTGAGTTGCCGACTATCCGTTGTAAATGGGACTGGCTGCTTATTTCTTTACGCAACTGCTTATTTTCATTTGCGATTTCTGCCCCTCTTTTCGTCAGCTCCTCAATCATTTGAGTTGTTTCGAGTGCAACTTGAACTTGTTGGGCGAGATGTTGAAGTATTATTTCGTCTTGTTTGGTGAATGCTCCGCTCTTTTTGTTAAGGACTTGGAATGTGCCTATAATCTGGTTGTCGGCACTTATTAATGGCACCACTAGAACTGATTTGGTTTTGAAGTTGTTTCTGCCGTCGATTTTTTTATAGAAACGAGGATCCTCATAGGCGTCCTTAATGTTGATGATTTCACCGGTAGTAATGGAAGCGCCTGCAATCCCAAGACGAGCATCAAACCTTATTTCAGCACCGTCGAGGGTTACAATAGACCATAGCTCGAATTTCTCTCTGTCTAATATAAAAACACTGGCACGTGCTGCCTCAAGCAGTTCTGCTGCCTTTTGCACTACAAGATTAAAAAATGCAGTAAGGTCACGTTCGGCATTGATCTCCTTGCAGATCTCTAGGATGCTGAACAACTTTTTTTTAGGCAGATCCTTTCTTTTGTGATCTTGTGTGCTCATAGTTTTCACGAATTTATTTATCTATATTAACATGGATCTATTATGTTGTGAACAAGATTGACATTATGGCAACATAGTTGTCGAATTTCTCAAAGAATTATTTGATATCCAAATCTGACTATATTAACATGGGTGATGTAACTCTCTCGTATCGCTTAATTATTGTTGGTTGGTCAAAGTATTTATCTCCCACAATCTCAACATGGCATCTCGCTTGCACTAAGTGTTCTCAAAACTGTTTGTAGAGGAGGTAGTGACATGAGAGGCATTAAAATTAAAAGTCTTATGTGTGTGACTTTGAGCTGTTTGCTTATATTCTCGGTGGGTTTGTTGCAAGGATGTAATAGCAGTAATAGTCAGGCTCAGTCGAATACTGTGAACTTTACGCTTGATATGGCCGGGCATAATGAGAGCGTACTTGCAGAAGATTTTAGTAGCTTAACAACTATAGCAATTATGAATGGAATTAGTAATGAGCTGGGACCTACACTGGTTGCTCTAAGCCTTGAATACCAGGCTACAAATGTACCATGTACAACACCGTTGGGTAGTGAAGGAATAATCTTCTCTCTTACCCAAGGTAGTGCAGTGGTAACGCAGATAGCAACTAACGATCAGCTCTTTGCAAATATAGATTCTCTTGATCTATGCACGTCCCTTGCAGATCCGTCTCAGGGCACATCGGGTTCGGGTGTATTCATAGGCGGTACAGGTCAATTTCAGAATGCCAGTGGGCAATTTACGTCGTCAGGTACTGGTACAGTGTTTACAATGGATGGCTCGTTTGGCGGACAATCGGTGATAGTAACTGGTTCTGTGGATCTAAATTAATTCAGGTATGGCTTGGTAGCTCTCTATCCTTATCTGACATGAAGGCATTATCCATAGGATAGTGCCTTCCCTTTGTAACTATGAGTGATAAAAAGAAAATAACGAAAGAGATAAAAAGGCAGTTTTTTAGTCAACGTATTGTAAATAATCCAAAAAATACGATGGCATGGATATTTATGTCATCTAAAAAGGATCCTATTATGAAATCTGTACAAGTGGAGATACCGGAAATAAAAGTTTTGATTGAAAACACTTCGGACCCTGCAGTAATTGAGGTGGATGATTCGGGTACTGAACTCAAACAAATACTACTACATATTGTGTATGAATATGAGGACGGGACAGTGGCTAGGGATGTTGTGACTCTATTTGATCATACTAAAACTGGTAAATAAAAACCTTAAGGGTAAAAGCCGTTAACTGCTCCCTAAAAGTTGATATCCTAAGATTTCAAATGGATAGTCTGATTTCAGTCTAGAAATTAATTCGAGGATTTAACGTCTTGGACGGTCTAAAGTCCGGTCACCCACCCCATATTAAACTATTATTCAACTTTATAATCATTTTTAAGACCTACGCCGTCCCAAGTGACGTTCAGAAATGCAGAATTTATATGAATTCTTCTCTCTTCGTATTCTGAACGTTTAAATAACTCGCTACTTTGTCTTGCTAGATCGAGTATATATTCTGCAGTAATATAAAAATCTTTGTCTACTTGTTCGATATTCCTAAGTTTATCTTCGATCGCGCTTAACTCGGTATCAAATTGTTTTAATTAAAGTGCCTACAAATTCCCTAATGCCCATCATACAAAACATCTTTTATAATAAAGCAATCTAAATCATCAAATGTTGATAATTTAATCTTCACATGCATACATGGTGTTTAATTTGTGTAATAATATCAGTGGGATTAGAATGAAAGTGCAAACTACAAATAAAAAAATTATTGGCCGAAAAGATAAAGTAGATTTTCCCCGGATGAGGCTCTATGATGTTGATGCCAAAATCGATACAGGGGCTTATACCTCTGCGATACACTGTCACAACGTTAAGGTAAAAGATCACAACGGCGATAAGTTCGTCACCTTTAACCTTTTAGATCCCTCGCACTCATCATACAACGAAAGGAGATTCAGAGTTCCACTTCACGCTAAGAGGAGAATTAAAAATTCATTCGGCAAATCCGAGGAACGACACATTATTAAAACTACTATAAAACTTTTCGGGGAAAGATTCGATATTGAGCTTTCACTTAGTGACCGTTCCAATATGGATTGTCCGGTTCTTCTTGGTAGAAAACTTCTGAAAAAACGGTTTGTCGTGGATGTAACCAAGACTAATCTGTCCTACAGAAAAAAAATTAAGCGGAGAAAAAAATGAATATAGCAGTTCTATCGAGAAATGAGAATCTGTATTCAACTAGAAGACTCGTAGAGGCAGCTCAGCAGAGAGGCCACGATGTGCAAGTGATTGATTTTCTCAAATGTTATATGGTCATAGAAAAAAAGAAACCGGTGATATATTTGGGTGGGGAGATACTCACTGGTATCGATGCAGTTATTCCCAGGATCGGAGCTTCAAGAACTTTTTATGGTACTGCTGTAGTTAGACAGTTTGAAATGATGCATGTATTCCCAGTGAATGAATCGCAGGCGATAGTGAGATCAAGAGATAAGCTGCGCAGCATGCAAATCTTGTCACGTGCCGGGTTGGGAATGCCAGTCACAGCGTTTGCTTCTGACCCGGATGATGTGAACCATTTGATTGAGGAAGTAGGAGGGGCTCCACTGGTGATTAAGTTGCTTCAGGGCACACAAGGTATCGGAGTAGTGCTAGCAGAAACGAAAAAAGCTGCAAAATCAGTCATGGAAGCCTTCTATGGTATCAAAGCTAATATGCTAATACAAGAGTTTATTAAGGAAGCTAAAGGTGCCGATTTAAGAGCTTTTGTAGTAGGAGGTAAAGTCATAGGAGCCATGAAGCGGCAGGGAGCAGAGGGAGAATTCCGCTCAAATATACACAGGGGCGGGAGTGCTAATGAAATACATCTCAGCAGGAGTGAACGTGCTACTGCTATAAAGGCTGCAAAGCTCCTTGGACTTAATGTTGCGGGTGTAGATATGCTCCAATCCACCAGTGGTCCCAAGATTATGGAAGTCAACTCGTCTCCTGGTCTTGAGGGTATTGAAAAAGCGACTGGCATTGATGTGGCATCAAAGATCATAGAATTTATAGAAGAAAATGCACATCGTAAAAGACTAATAAAAGACAGAGTAAAATCATAAATGTCAGAGAGTATATTCATAAACGGTAAGGAGATACCTCCTGGCCAAAACATTCAAATAAACCTCCAGGTTGCGAAATTACCCACACACACAATAATTGATCTGCCAGTTTATATCTTTAGGGGAGGGGAAGAAGGACCTAAGGTTCTTTTAACAGCTGGGATTCATGGTGATGAGCTAAACGGCGTTGAGACAATAAGACGACTAATAGTTAATAAATCGGTGATACCCGACTGTGGTATGGTTGTAGCCGTGCCCATTGTGAACGTTTACGGGTTTTTAAATAACTCTCGCTACTTACCGGACGGCAGAGACCTAAACAGGAGTTTTCCAGGCAATAAAACAGGCTCACTAGCATCAAGAGTGGCACACACACTTATGAATGAAATTCTGCCTATAATCGATTACGGAATTGACCTGCATACCGGAGGGGCCAATAGAAATTATCCTCAAGTGAGGTGCAACTTTGATGTTCCGGAAAATTTGAAACTTGCAAGAGCCTTCGCAGCCCCTTTCATTATAAACTCTAAATTTAGAGATGATTCATTCAGAAAAGCAGCACATAACATTGGGAAAACCATACTGGTTTATGAAGCAGGGGAATCGCTTCGATTCGATGAGCTTGCCATCAGCGAAGGAATAAACGGTGTTCTTAGGTTAATGAAAAAATTGAAGATGACCAGCATCCGACCCCCGAAATGTAAGGCACCGATACATATAGACCGCACTTCGTGGATACGTGCCAGGAGCTCGGGTATTTATAGAGCATTTGTGGATTATGGACAAAAAGTTCATAGAAAACAGGTCATTGCAAGCATTACCGATCCGTTCGGTGAGGCTGAATACAAGATAAAATCAGGTACTGACGGTTATATTATCGGTATAAGGAGTCTACCTGTTGTAAATAGAGGTGACGCCTTAATTAACATAGGTATTGCAGATCAAGTAGATAATCTGTCTTAGCCAATGCGCCTATGAGGAGAACGTATTATACATGTATGCAATACTCGTTATAAGCGTGATTAGCCTATTGGGCTCATTCCTTTGCTCACTCATGGAAGCTGCTATCTACTCAATACCGCGTAGCAGGATCGAGTCACTGAGGCGTGAGGGCCATCCGGGAGGTATAAGGCTTGCACGACTGAGAGATAAAATTGATGAGCCGATAGCGGCTATACTAACACTTAACACGGCAGTCAACGTAATTGGAGCGTCTATTGCAGGTTCGCTGGTCGCGAGGAATTACGGAGACACATGGCTTGGTGTATTTTCAGGGTTGTTCACAGCAGGTGTATTGATATTCAGTGAGATTATTCCTAAATCTCTTGGTGTCACATACGCAAATTCCCTAGCTCCCAGGCTATCAATATTAATAGAATTTCTAATCAAAATACTGTGGCCGTTTGTCAAAACAAGTGTTTTTATAACTAGGTTATGGGGAAAGAACTCGCACTTGAATTACCCGACCGAGGATGACCTAAAGAGCCTGACCGAACTCACACATAAGGGTGGCAGCATACTACCCGAAGAGGCCGAGATTGTTTCCAATGCACTTAGGCTGGACGAGATGACGGTTAAAGAAATAATGACTCCAAAATCAGTTGTCCTAGAGATGCCCGATACAACCATCCTATCCGATATAGACCTCGATTCGGATTACTGGCGTTATAGCAGGATCCCGGTTCATACCGATGGGGTACCGGACAGCATTATAGGCGTTGCATTAAGGAGCGATGTTTCCATGGCGCTTCTAAAAGGTGACACAGATAAAACATTAAGAAACATTATGATCGCACCGGATAATGTTTCTGAGAGTATGCGTTTAAACGAGCTTCTTCATAGATTTATAGTTACAAGACGACATTTATTTTGTGTGAGAAACTCCAATGATGAATATACAGGCGTCGTGACTTTAGAGGATATTATCGAGTCATTAATCGGCGAAGAGATTGTAGACGAGCTCGATATTCATGAAGACATGCAGGAATTGGCTAAAAGGAACGTTAAAAAAACCTAAGGACACAATGCTGTTTGTTCTAAGATAACAAATCCTCTTTCACTAAACTAAATAACTCTGGAACATCATTGCAAATCCGAGAAATGCAAAAAATCCGATGATATCGGTCACTGTAGTAAGAACAATTGCAGAGGACTGAGCAGGGTCCAATCCGAACGACTTCAGTGCCAGTGGAATAAAAGCCCCCGATAACCCCGCTGCTAGAAGATTTACGATCATAGCAAGCCCTATTACGACGCCCAAAAACGGGTTTCCTTTCCATAGATAAGCTATCAATGCGGTCACTAGCCCTATTATAATACCGTTAATAAGGCCGAGCTTTCCTTCTTTGAAAATCAATTTTCGTGTTTCTCTAGGCGATATTTCACGCATTACAAGTCCTCTCATCACAACAGCTAACGACTGTGAGCCAGCGTTGCCACCTTGTCCTGCTATAATAGGTAGAAATATTGCCAGTACAGTTATCTTTGCAATCAATCCCTCAAACAAAGCTATAACTGATCCGGCCATGAATGCCGTCACCAGGTTGATGTGTAACCAGGGCAATCTTTTTTTGAGCGAAAACATTGTGGAGGAAAATGCGTGCTCGTCAGGGCTAACACCAAATATTTTCTGAAGATCTGCCACCGCTTCTTCCTGTGCGTTGCTAATAAGTTGATCCGCTTTAACTATTCCCAGAAGGTGATTCTCGTGATCTACAACCGGAGCGGCAAAATATTTTCGCTCTGCAAGTTCATTAGCAGCATCTACTCTATCTTTAAACGCATTAAAACTAAATGCATCTCTTATCATTATTGCTTCCAGTGTTTGATCCTCATCGGCTATCATAAGATCATACATGTTCAAAACACCCACTAGGCGGTAATCGTCGTCAATTATATAGACATAACTTGCGGGAGGGGCTTCAGAATGTGCATGTTTACGAATTTTATTAACCGCATCACGGACTTTGAGGTTGCTATGGAATGCCACATATTTGGTTGTCATTATGCTCCCCACACTTCCCCGGGGATATGTCAATATCTCCTGTATCTCTTTCTTAGCTTTATCGGACAAATACGCTAACAACTTTGTTCTTATTTCATCTTCTATGTGTATAAAAATCGCAGCTCCCTGCTCAGGCTCCATCTGACCAACAATCTCCTTCAATGTGTCGGGTGGAACCTTTTCCAGCAACAAAGCCGCCTGTTCCACTTTAAGTCTGTGGAATATACTTATCGATACTGAGGTTGGAAGGACCGAAAGTATTTTGACAGCTTCGTGTTCGTCCATTGTTTCTAGAGCATGAGTAGCTGTGATTGGATCGTATTCAAAAAACTTTTGCACATAAGGCAATAACGGCGTACTGGTTTCCATTATAGTTACCCCTTAAATGTGATATTATTTTTCTGAAATACCACTTTGTTTTCTTGTCGAAACTTTGTTTTCAATTCGTACTGTCACTGTTTTGGGTTCAAAGTTTTCCAGCGAAACACTCTTTGGAAAATCTATATTAGACTCCGAGATAACAACCCTTTCCGTACCTATCTTCGGGTCTGAAATTTTCAATAATAATTTGATCTTATTACCATTAACAAAATAGAAATCTTTTCTTGACCCCGCAAACGTGACCTTTAGATGATCGGGGTTAATGTCCCGAACTTCTAAACCAGAGGGCAATGTAACGTGCTCTATAGGTACTTCGAAACTTCTATACATCAATTTCGACTGGTGTACAAAAACAAACCAAAGTATGACTGCCATCAATACAGAAATAAATTTCTCTTTATAATTACTGAAGAGATTGAGTTGGTACTTTTTATTATCGGGAGGATAAATTTCATTATAATAGTTTTCAAGGCTCAGTTTGAGTTGTTCCAAGCCAATCTGTTTTAGTTCTCCGTTTCTTGCGAACGATACTGTTCCCCTCTCTTCGGAAACGACTACACAAAGTGCGTCTGTGACTTCCGACAGTCCTAGGGCTGCAGAATGGCGTGTCCCCCTATCCTTGAGCTGGGAAAAGTTGTTAGAAAGTGGAAGATGGGTCCCGAATACTTTAACCCTTCCTTTTTCTACAAGAACTGCCCCATCGTGGCCAGAGGAATGGGGGTCAAATATGCTTTTAAGTAGAGGCTCGCTCAGTATTCCTTCTATGTTCTGCCCGCCTTCAAGGTGACCTGAAACATCTGTTTTTCCTTTTATGACGATCAAAGCCCCTATTTTTTCATTTGCTAAATCAGTGAGAGTATCTTGAAGAATTTCAATATCCTTCTCATTGGGGTCATAAGTTTTCTTTGCTCTTATCTTTGGGTGCAAGCCCCAAATGGCCAGATGTTCAAAAAAGCGCCTTATTTCTTCCTGGAAAATGACAATCAAAGCAACCAAGATTACGGCAAAAAAGGCCTGGAGGATTGAAGTCGTTAGAATTAGATTTAACTGTTGTGCAACAAGATATACAATACATATAATTAATACTCCGGTAATAATAAACCTTGCTTTGGACTGCTTGAAAAGTACGAGGGTCATATATATAAAAACCGAGACAAACACGATATCTAAGAAACCGGCTAGGCGAATATCCTTAAGTAAATTTGTCGCAATCTGTACGATATCCAATCAATGTAGTCCTAAACAAATTGATGATCAAATTATAGCAGACTGTGTTACCTGATAACAATTGTAGGGGCTTTCTTTGTTGATATCTCGAACGCTCTGATCATAAAGTTCCTATTGGATCTGATAAGTTGAGAGTGCTTTTGAATTTGAAAACTAGGTCTGATTGATAGCAACCTGCCTTTGTGATAGCATTGGATATTACCTCGCATAAGGAGACCGATAATGAACTCAAATAACAGTGTAAAAATATTGTTTGTAGGGTTTTTGGTATTTAGTTTCTTTTATTTGGTGCTACCTAACAATACGGATGCACAGGAAGGGCAGAGTGCCTCGGGGTGCTGTCAGTTTTTTGTAGATGAGGCACCGGGTTGCCTGTATCCGTCCTCGCCCGATGCATGCGCCGGCAACTTGAATGGCAAGTTCCTAGAGGGTGAAAAATGTGATATTGATACAGGTTACTGTTCTGGTTATGAAAAGGGTGAGTCAAAGTCATCTGAGTCGAATAAATAAGTTGTAGTCACAGTTAACAATCTAGGCAAAAAGTAGTGGATCGAAATCCCACAATGGTCTATAATGATGGTATAGGGATGTGAACCATGGCTGTAAGAAGAGCTTTTCTCACATATCTGGGTAACAGAAAGTGGAGAAGGGTTAGGGATGCAAAGGCCCCGGAGAGAAGGAATTATTTGAGGTACACCGGGGACAGGAAATGGAAGAGGGTTGATGTTGACGTCAATGCCAAATCTCTTGAGAGATAGGCATTAGCCGCTGTTAAAAACAATTCTCTAACTACCGCTTCTGCAGACTCGTAATAGGTCCTATGAGGGCTAGCCTATATTTATACTTTTTAGTTCCATATATCAGTCCATTTCTTTGCAGTGTTTTGCTTTTTTATTTTCCTCGATCGATGTATCTAATTAACTAACACAGGCTATATGATATCCGCTCTTTTTTGTTTATAATCAACCTTGTGAATCTCTATAGATTGTTGTCTATAGTTCTATGTATAGTCTCAGTGCTTGGGCTCATCACATGCAGCAGCACTAAGAGCTTGGGGATTATATCGTCCTGGGTGCAGATGGGGCCGAATGGAGCGAGTTTTGCTCGGGTAATTACTCAAAAGAATAACTGCCCGGTAATTAGGCTAAATGGAGTAGGGGTGCAGATGGAGGTGCGGCATTTGCCCGATAATGATTTTCCAGTGCTGGTTTGTGAAATATTAATTCCCAAGGGTGCCGAAAGCGCATCGGTAGAGGGGAGGGCACTTAAGCTCCCTGTAGAGAATCCCAAGAGATTGGTGGTAATTGCCGACACGGGTTGTCGGCTAGAAACCGGTGACGTGCCGCAGTCGTGTAACGATCCCCAGGCATGGCCGTTTGAGAGGATAGCAGAGAGGGCAGCATCATTTGGACCTGACCTTGTAGTACATGTAGGGGACTATCTGTATAGGGAAGACCCGTGCCCAAAGGAGGATAAGGGATGTGAGGGGTCGCCGTTTGGGGATAACTACACCACTTGGGATGCTGACTTTTTCGGGCCCGCAGACGCGCTACTTCGCCAAGCCCCGTGGGTATTCGCGAGAGGGAACCACGAACAGTGCAGCCGCTCGGGAAAGGGGTGGTTTAGGTTCCTTGACCCGAACCCTCCTATCCAGAACTGTCAGGATTTTACACCTCCTTATGCGATAGATATCGGTCCGGTGAAGTTGTTGATGCTAGACTCGTCGACTGCGAAAGACAACAGTGCGCCAAAAGATATGGTAGAGGTCTATTCATCGCAGATAGCGGCTTTGGAAAACGAGTCGGGTAATAATGCCTGGCTGGTTACTCATCATCCGATGTGGGGCATAGGAGAGGACTCGGGTGGGCTCTTTATGATAAACGACACCCTACAGGCTTCGAGCGGGAATGCGCTGGGAGGGGGTATAAGCATAGTATTGTCAGCTCATATACACCTGTTTGAACTGCTTACTTTTGAGGGAGGTCGCCAGCCTCAGTTTGTGATCGGCATGAGCGGGACTGAGTTGGATCCCCCGGTGACTCGGCCACTAAAGGGGGTTGAGGTCGGGGGAGAGAAGGTGGACGAAGCAATAGTTCTTAATAATAAATTTGGGTTTGTGCTTATGGAGCAGAAGGGGGAGAGGTGGGAGATGAACATTCTTGATGTGGAGGGCGAAGAGCTTATAGGTTGTGAGATAGACGGTGATAGAGTGACGTGTAGTCCTTGATGTAATTGCGGTGAGTTAGCTGTGAGTGGCACAAAAACCACACTGTATATTAAAGCAGTGGTACACTTTTAGGTGCAAAACAAATGCGGGAGGAAAGTATGATGAGGACAAATATTCTATTTGCATTAGCTTTGGTATTTACGGTAGGAGCTTTATTTACTGCATGCGACAGCAGTGATTCAGGCACGGAAACAGTTACGGATATACATGATTTGGAAGGGGCTTTGGAAATTACAGTTGCGGGCAGGGGACTACTCTTAAACGGCCAGCCTTTTACTGTAAGAGGAGTGAATTATTCCCCTATACCTATCGGTGCCACCTTTGATGATGATGACAAGATAGGGGACGTGTTTTTTGATTATTTTAACCCAGTACACGAGGTTGATTTTCAACTCATGAAAGAGATGGGTGTAAACACAATCCGTATTTATGGAATGTTCCCGTGGCACCCGCAGAACGGGCCTTCCAACCCGAATAATCCTGTGGCTGAGAGGGACCACACAAAATTTTTAGATATGGCGTTTGAAGCGGGAATATGTGTGTTTATTACATACCCCATTGGAGACGAGGCGTTTAGGTACAAGATTGTGCCGGAGCCGCCTACGGACGGGTCGTTCTTTGTAGTGTTGCCCACGGGGCCCGATAGTGCTGAGCAAGTTTGGGTCGAGGATGAAGAGAGCCTGCAACCAGGGTTCCTTTGGCTGGGGCAGCAGACTGCTGCTCAAAGGAGGGAGTCGGACAGAGTAGCGTACCTTGCACTTGCCGAGAAATATAAGAACCATCCGGCGGTGTTCGGGTGGGTTCTTACGAACGAAAAAAATAGCCCCCAGAGCAGAGTCAATCCGAGGTTTTGGACCTACCTAAATGATCTTGCAGGAGAGCTTAAAACCATTGCACCTGAAAAAGAGACTATGGTAGCTCTTATAGATGACACTATGGTTACTCTGCAGGAAGTCTCAAAGAATAATTTTCCGGTCTCAAATATTGATATTTGGGGTATTAACTCTTATAGGGGTAATACAACCCAAGGGCAGAATAATTTCGACACCCTCTTTAACTCGTTTCATGCAGTTAGCAACAAGCCGCTCATTGTTACAGAGTTCGGCCCTCCCTCAAGTACTAGGACCGAGATCGAGTCTGCTCTAGGAGTACCTGTAGCGCCAGGAGACGCCAGCTTTAAGACAATAGCTGACAATAAATATTGTCCCGATGGTTCCTTCAAGACTTTATCGTCCTCTCAACAAGAATCCGTTGCGGATTACCTTGAAGGGCACTGGAAGGATATAGAGGCTAATTTAGACGTGGCTGCAGGTGGGATAGTTTTTTCATGGGTGGATGAGTACTGGAAGTCGGGCAACAAGAATGTTCAAAACCAGTCCCCAGGGATAAATACTAATTTCCCAGGCGGTTGCTGGGATGAAGAGGCATTCGGTATAAACTCCATCATTCTGAAAAGGGCCACACCCGGCACGTTCCCGGCAGTGTTTGTTCCCGACGAGAGGGTGCCGAGGGCACAGTTCCAGAGGCTTAAACAGCTATGGACGGGGAATTAGATAAGCGTTAGGTCTAGTGTGTAGGTCAGTCAGTCAGTATACAATAATACGAATAGGATCCGGTGTTTTAATATCTATTGCTGGCAAATCTAACGAATTTTTGATATATTCATATATCATAGAGTAGTTTGTTATCGAAGTATATTTATTGCTAATTCAATTAGCGAGGGGGAGTGGCAGAAATGAATATACTACGGTTATTGTTTTTAGCACTGGTGTTGGTCGTCGTTCAGGGGTTGTCAGGGATCTATTTGTATGCAGAGGCTGCCAATCCTCTGAAGCCTCAGGTTATTGCCCAGGAGGCATATATTTATTTATATCCACTTGTTTTAATGGATATAACCCGCAGGCAAACAACTAATGTAAATAAGTGGAATGGTAACGGCTTTTCAGCTCCTATGAATAATTTTGGCCATTTCCGCACTTTCCCCCCACTTGATTTTAAGACTGTGGTCCGGCCGAATTTCGATACATTATATTCGTCTTTATGGATGGACCTAAGCGGTGGGCCCATGATACTTACGATACCGGATAGTGACGGGAGATATTATTTAATGCCTGCGCTGGATATGTGGACCGATGTGTTTGCTGTTCCGGGTTGGCGAACTACGGGAACAAAAGAGGGTAATTATGCATATGTAGCGCCAGAGTGGGAAGGAGATTTGCCCCAAGGGGTTACACGTGTCGATGCGCCAACTCCATACATTTGGTTCGTCGGACGTACAAAGACAGATGGTGAAAAAGACTACGATGCAGTTCACCAATTTCAGGACGGTCTAAAAATCACGCCACTTTCCGAATGGGGCAAGGACTGGAATGCCCGCGGGGGCAATGTAGATTCTTCGGTCGACATGAAAACCCCACCCATGGAACAGGTTAATAGCATGACGGGCAAGGAGTTTTTTGAATACGCTGCCAAGCTTATGAAGCTTCACCCGCCAAAGGCTACTGACTTCAGCCAGATTGCACGTCTAAACCAACTTGGTATTGTTCCGGGCAAAGACCTAGAGTTCAGCAAACTAGACCCCGAGATTCAAAGAGCCCTTAACAATGCACCGTCCACTGGTTTAAAGCTCATGCAGGAACATGTTAAAAAGCTTGGGACAATGCGAAACGGCTGGCAAATGCTTGTAAGCACAATGGGTGTTTACGGAATTGATTATCTGCAACGTGCAGCTGTGGCATTGTTCGGTCTTGGGGCTAACCAGTTGTCAGACGCTATCTATCCGCAACTTTTAACTGATGCGGATGGCAATCCTATGACCGGTGACAATAGCTATGTGCTTCATTTTGAAAAGGACGAACTGCCTCCTGCAGATGCATTCTGGTCTATTACACTATATGACAATGAAGGATTTCCTGTACCTAACCCACTCAATAGAGCCAACCTTTCTAGCTGGATGCCGCTTGTGTATAACTACGACGGTTCACTGGATATGTACTTGCAAACGGAGTCTCCGGGTGCTGATAAAGAGGCCAACTGGCTGCCTACACCCAAAGAGGGTGAATGGAACCTGACTCTGCGGATCTATGCACCGAAGCCCGAGGTAGAAGATGGCACTTGGACACCATCTGCAATAAAAAGAGTTAACTAACACTGCTATTAGAGCTGGTCTGATAATCGCAGAATAGATACACGCCGATTGGGGTATCGTGACAAATGGGCTTATACAGCAATGCTATGAAATTCATGCTTTTTATATTGGTATTTGTAATGGGTGTGTTTCCTGTGTTTGCAGAACAAAACAACGAAGTACAGTTGAGGGATAATGCTTCTTCGCAGTTTGCCGGGCCAAATAGCGTGGGTGCAACTCTAAAGCGCGACGATACCGAGAAACCCTCTTTGATAAAGGCAGATCCATTTAGGGGTATACGGACTCCGTATTATAAGTTCAAAACAGGGATCAGGAATAAATACGGACTGGCATTCTCATTTGACTACCATGCTCTTGGTCAGTCTGCCACCGAGAGCCTGGGTGACAAAAACGCTGCAAGCGGGGTGGTTCGTTTCTTTGGCAAGTGGGAGCTGTTGGGAAGAAAATCCGGGAATCGAGGTAGTTTTGTATACAAGGTTGAGAATCGACACAGGTTAGGCACTGACATAGCACCGGTAGCACTAGGGTCAGAGATTGGATATGCCGGGCTCACATCTACTACCTTTAGTGATTCCGGGTGGGAGCTGACAAATTTTTTTTGGGAACAAATATTATTTAATGAACGAGTCGGATTTGTTGTCGGAATTGTAGATACAACTGACTATGTGGATGTTTATAGTATGGTCGATCCATGGACGGGATTTAACAACGCTGCGTTTCAGAATAACCTGACTATACCTCTGCCCAGTCAGGGGCTTGGTGTGGCCGCAGTCGTTATGGTTACAAACCATATATATGTATTAGCAGGTATTGCAGATACAAATGGCGACCCAACCGATCCGTGGGAAAGTGTAAATACATTTTTTGATGAACACGAGTATTTCTCGAATATTGAGATCGGGTGGATAAGCTCGCTAGAAAATAGATTTAACGACAATATTCACATCACAGTCTGGCATGCAGATAAGCGTAAAAAGCTCGGGGTGCCAAGCGGCTGGGGAGTAGCTGTTTCATTCAATAAGTTGTTTTATGATAGATGGGAGCCATTTGTGAGAGCGGGCTATGCGGATGACGGTGGGGCTTTGTGGGATAAGGATGTTAGTGTGGGGCTTGGATATTATACACAACAAAAAAACGGATTGATTGCATTGGGTCTTAGCTGGGGTGAGCCGTCTCGGAATAACTTTGGCGAGGGACTTAAAGATCAATATACGGCTGAGCTTTTTTATCGTATCCAGGTGCTGCAGAATCTTATTATTACACCCGATATACAGCTTGTGGTTGATCCGGCATTAAACCCGGACGAGGATGTTATTGCTGTGTTTGGCCTTAGAGGGCGCATAAATCTGTGACAAGGTTACGAGCTCTAAAATGAACATTAAATCGTTAGGAGGGGGTTAGTATGAGAAAATTTATATCCTTGCTTTCAATCTTTATGTTTACTGCTTTAGCCCTAGCGGGGATTAGTGCAGTGAATTCTGTGGCAGAGGTATACGATATGGTCATATTAAATGGCCGAGTTATGGACCCGGAGACGAACCTCGATGCAGTGAGGAATGTCGGTATAAAGGACGGCAAGATAGCAAAGATCACAGAGAAGACTCTTGAGGGTAAAGAGACTATTGATGCGGATGAGCATGTTGTGGCACCGGGGTTCATTGATACTCATGTACATATAATTGATCAGCCTTTCGGCCAGAAATTAATGCTCCGGGACGGGGTTACAACTCCGCTCGACTTGGAAGTGGGGGCGTATCCGGTCGACCGTTTCTATGATTATATGGAGGGTAAGTCGCAAACCAATTACGGGGCGGCAGTGTCTACACTCGGTATTCGTGAAAAGGTGTTCAACCCGAAATACAATTCGAAAACTGGGATTGTGACAACCGATATTTTTGCCAAGGACGAGAGTTCCTTTGTCGACATGGAATGGTCGGCAACCGTACCTGACGAGGAGCAGATCAAAAAAATTGACGAGATGGTAAAAGAGGGGCTGGAACAGGGTGCATTGGGTGTGGGCGTGCCTGTGGGTTACATGATTAGCGGTGTTACATCTAAGGAAATCACGGGTTGGCAAAAGCTTGCCGCTAAATATGGGAGAGCTGTATTTTTGCACGGCCGTTTTTCCAGCCAAAAACCACCTACAACCGGAATCCTCGGTTTTGAAGAACTTATGGCAAATTCCGCGTTGTACGGCGGAGGGTTAATGCTTCAGCACATGCATCAGCAGGCACTTGGTGACTCACAGGATGCGCTTAACATTGTTGATGACGCTCGTGATAAAGGGATGTCGATAGTAGCCGAAATTTATCCGTATAACTTCGGGGCAACTATTGTAGGTGCTGATTATCTAAAGCCTGATAATTATGGCCCTAATATGGGGCGTACATACAAAGATATAATCGAGACGGCTACATTAAAGCCGCTAACCAAGGAGCGCTATGATGAGTTGGTTAAGAGCAATCCAGGTACATCAGTAATGTTCTATGGAGCAACTGAAGATGATATGCTGTCCTCATTGGCACATCCGGGAACTACTGTCGGCAGTGATGCATTCCCAATGACAGTGAGCAAGACTGGCGCTATGGCAGTCGATTGGGACCTTGCTTATGAAGATGTACAGGGCCATCCTCGTGCCGCAGGAACGCATTCGATCGTATTACGAATGGTTCGGGAAAAAGACCTTATGCCGCTTATGACAGCTATAGCGAAGATGTCATACCTCCCGGCTAAATTTCTAGAGGAAAACGGTGTAGAGCAGATGGCTCAGAAGGGGCGGATACAAGAAGGGGCAGATGCGGATATAGTAATCTTTGACCCGATAACTGTTACTGATAACTCTACGATGAAACAAGGGGCAATGCCGGCAACGGGGATACCGTATGTATTAGTAAACGGCACAGTAGTTGTTAAAGATTCTAAAGTGCTGAAGGATGTTTATCCCGGTAAACCCATCAGGGCTAAATAAACCTTGTCAGTTTAGTTCCGACAAGCTAGTTTTAAGTGTGTGTAGGTAACTGTGATAATATTCCCGGCGGTGTTTGTTCCGGACGAGAGGATGCCGAGGGCACAGTATGACAGGCTGAAACAGCTCTGGACGGGGAATTGATTTGACGTTCTTAGTGGAGTTATGGAACATGATGCTATTACCTCATTGATTGAGATCATCCAATCATTTACGAATGATTGTGTTGGTTGACACATCATCTGTAATACCGAGCGGGTTAAGGTCGTATAGAATATCAATCCTCATGTATTAGTAAACCGTATTTCTTAGTTGCGGTGTAGAGAATGGACGGAATTATTTATGTGTTGGTGTTGTTTAATATTGCTTGACACAGCATGTGATAAGATATTACAATATATCTTAATTAAGAGACAAACAGTTTAACTAAATGTGATATTTGATAACAGAACTACAAACACTTTGCTCATTGCTGCTGGTTAAAAATCCTGTCACTTCTAATACGCTCCTGCATATTCATCTTCACATTTTTGCGCATTATTTATTTCTTGAAGTGTTTTGCTAATCAACATGTATGGGAACCTTATGCATGATCGATGGTTCGTTTTTGTCATATTGAATACTGCAAACGGAAGACTATTCCAGGTTAATCAAGAGATATTTATGTAGTGCTAAATGTAAAGAATAATATATCTCAATCTATTAAGGAGAGGGCAAATGGCTAAAAAACGCGTAATTAGAAAAAAAGGGGTAGGAGACATAAGCAAGCTTGATTTATCAGCGTTAAAAGTTATGGGCACTCTGGGGGAAAAAAAGAACTATAATTTCCAGCCCGGGGTAACACAGTATGAACTATGGCCATTTTCAACAATCGAGTGGGTGGCAAGTGAAGGAAAGTACAAAGCACGTGCAATTGTAAAACACAAAACAACCAATGATATGGTGGTATTCAATTCTTGGCACCAGGATTATGGCGATGCTGAACGTCCAATAGATCTCTTAAGGCATAGTCTTCAGGGTACAGCGGAGAGGCCGATTTACAACATTTTTGGCGAGACAATAGATGTTCACACAGCAGATATCGGAAGCGGGTCTCCTGTAAATGTTACAGAGGTTCTAGCCCTTATATGGTCTATGACTGAGAGCTGAGAAAGGTTATCTCTAAATCTGTCCAACAATATTGCGGATAATAGCGTGACTAGACTACAAAGACTCAATATAATGTAGAGCCTATGACGGGCCTCAATCGGATGATTTGGAGTATACACCTATATTAATTATCGGTGTGGTACAGCCAACCTACTGCCGTTACTTTCTCCAAAATAATGGTGAGAAAATAACGAGCACGGTAAAGAGCTCGAGGCGTCCTAGAAGCATTAAAAAACATAACCATAATTTAGAGAAACCTGAGAAGAACTGGTAGTTCTGTGAGGGTCCGACCTCGCTTAACCCGGGGCCTATGTTACCAATACTTGCCGCGCAGGCCGAGATTGCGCCCATAAATGAGATGTTCTCCGTAGCTAGTATGATCAGCACAGAGAGCATGAATATAAATAGATAGATGAGAATAAAACTCGTTACGCTCGAGATAATTTTCTCGCTCACTGTTTTGTCGTCGACTCGAACCACAATCACGGCGTTTGGTTTGATCAGTGTGTTTACTTCACTGGCAAAGATCTTTTTAATCACCACTAATATCCGAAGCGCCTTGATTGAGCCCGAGGTCGAGCCCGTACATGCACCGATAAACATAAGTGCAAAGAGTATAAATATCGAGAACCCGCTCCAGAGGTCGAAGTTCGCTGAGCTAAACCCAGTTGTGGTAAGGATGGAGACCACTTGAAAGGACGAGTATCTAAGGGCATCTAGAAAATCCGGGTATCGTGTATACCAGAGCCCGAGGCTTACCGCAACAATAAACATGACGGTTAAAAAGGCATAGAATTTGAGCTCCGAGTTCTTAAGTACTTTTGAGAAATTGCCGGTCAAAAGAAAATAATGAAGCAGGAAACTTATTCCGCCCAGGAACATGAACACTGTGATAAATGCTTCTATTACGGCGCTCTGGTAGCCCTCTATGCTAGAGTTTTTTACAGAGAACCCCCCGGTAGACAGTGTGCTAAACGATGTGGTGATCGAATCGAACACGGGCATGTCGGAGAGAAAAAGCAGTAACACCAGCAGTGTTGTAAGAGCTATGTATACAAACCACAACTTCTTTGCAGTCTCTGCGATTTTGGGTGTTAGCTTTTCGGTGCTGGGCCCGGGGGTTTCAGAGCCCATTAACTGTATGCCCCCGACCGATAGTTTGGGGAGTATTGCAATACCCAGCACTATAATCCCCATCCCACCCAGCCACTGGGTAAAACTCCTATAGAACAGTATGCCGTGGGGGAGGCTCTCGATCTCTGAGATTACGGATGCCCCTGTGGTCGTAAACCCCGACATTGACTCGAAAAACGCATCGATGGGATGGGAAAACTCGAGTATAAATAGATAGGGTATTGCCCCAAACACCGAAGCCACAAGCCAGCAGGATAGAGCGATCACAAACGCCTCTTTTCTTTCTATTAAATCAATGGGTTCCGAATCTTTAAACACGATTTCCAGCAGCAACCCCGACACGCTGGTTACAAAGGCGCTTAGAAGGAATATATGCAGGTCGCCGTCTCTGTATGCCAACGAGCAGACCGCCGGCATCAGGAGTAAAAGACCGAAGAATTTCAAAAATGTACCGATTATGTGGAGAACTAATTTTATGTTCATTATAATGTGCTAAACTCGCCACAGCCGGCACAGTTTTATAATAAAATGCACGGCTGGCTAAAGGGGCGGACACGCACTAGAGACCCCTTAAATATGTAAGTTCAAGAAAATTAAGAATGGACTTTATTTAAAGGCAGGGGGGTGACCTTGAATGGTTAAGACCATGGATGTAATCGTCCATGTCATTTGAGTTAGTTAAACTCGGTCTTAACTCAAAGTGATGGTAATAATGATATGACGAACTAAGGGGGTTAATACTTTTATCTTCTACATCTTCGATACAAAATAGGGCTAGATTTGATGATAAATCGCCCGAGTTGGTGAACAACATCCCTTGGTTGGACTCAACACTGGAAATTAATCCTGTGACGGATATCTGCAGGAAAAGTAATAACAGTAGGGAATTGGTGACTTTCGTTCTCATCTGTTATATATAACGGTGCAAGTTCAAGTGCCCGCGAAAACTTACACACCGCATAGTCGAAATTATAGATTAATATGTATAAAACACAACCACAAATGAAAAATTGAAATTCATCATTGATTTAGATTTAAGGTTGATCGTATTAAAATCCATTCAAGCTCTGATGCCATCCTCTGAAATTGAAGGGGAGGGGGGTTGTGTTATCTGATTGCTAGACTCTAGGGGCTTAGAGTAGGAATAGATATTGCAGTAGGTAGTTGGGATACTGTTGCAAATGAGAGGCAGGAAGTTCATCGAAATAGATACGGATTGAAAATTATTTGTCGGATGCCATATCGGACATTATTGACTTTAACACACTTCTTAGTTCTTTGAGGTCGCTTACCCTATAAGCATTTATCTCTTCGAGAACCGATTTATAGCTTACCGCGGCTTGTCCGCCGGTGATAATAGAAATGTTGTTGGGTAAAAATCGTCTTAGATTTCTGAGCTCAGCCACTACGAAAGGATTGTTGGGGGGATAGACTATACTGATACCGACAGCCAGTGCGTTTTTATTTATAGCTGCACCGGCTATTTCATCTGCAGGGAGGTTAGCGCCCAGGTATACGGGGTTCCAACCCTCGCTCACAGCCGTGATTGCCGCCATTATTGCTCCCAGGTCATGCCATTGGTCAGAGGGGGTAGCGAACACAATTACAGGTGCTCCGGGGACGGGTTTATCGAGCACGAGCAAGTTGGATAAGAATGTCTTAATCGCGTGAGAGGCAACGTGTTCATGTGATACTCTGAGCTCTCCGTTTATCCATTGTTGACCGATCCGGTCCATAATAGGGGCTGCCACGTGTTCTACAAAAGCAACGGTGCCGAATTCTGTAGAGGCTCTTATCAGTATGGATTCGAGTTCCTGTATGTCCATAATCTCCAGGGACTCAAAAAATGAATCGATATATCTGCTATAGCCATTCACTTGGCTATCTATTTTGTCGGCGGTGCTTAGTTCTGTGACTTGATTTTCGGGGGTATTGTCTAGTCCGGGTGTACCTATGAGGCTTTCGATCTCGGCGTTGGAATACTTTATAACATGGCTTATGCTAAAACCCTGATCGGTTGCCCTCTTTAATAGTATTAAGCGTTTTATATCATCTTCGCTGTACAACCTTCGATTGTTGTGGTCCCTCTCAGGCGAGACGGCGTCGTAGCGCCTTTCCCATGCACGTATCGTGTGAGTCGTAAGCCCTGTTTTCTTTGTTACTACCTTAAGAGAATAATTTTTTGCAGATGAATTTACCATGTTGTACACCACAATGAGTATAACAATTGTCTAACATTTGTCAATTTGCAAAAATATTTTCAAATTAAAAGCCTATGTCTGAATCGGTAATTAATTATTGCAGTACAAAGAGTTACAGATAACTGTTAAGATTGTATATCAATACTCTCTAGGCCGAATATAAAAAAATTAGACAAAAATGCTTGACAAATGCTATACAGCACGTTAATCTCTTAGACAACATTTAGACATTGGTTGGATTTGGTGTTTGCAGGTTGAACTGATGTCTGAATAATTCATCCCGGAATAGGGAATAAAAATTGAGGAGGTAATCGATATGAGATTACTAAATAGTTTCAAAACAGTGGTTGCGGTTTTAGGGGTAGTGGCAGTGTTCGGAATGGGGACGGTTGTTGCCTACTCCGGTTCTTACAAACAGAACTCAAAGGATATTGTTGATACAGCGGTAGCCGCGGGTTCGTTCAACACGCTTGTAGCTGCCGTGCAGGCTGCTGGGCTTGAAGATACATTAAGGAGTGAAGGGCCGTTTACAGTGTTTGCCCCGACCGATGAGGCATTTGCAAAGCTCCCTGCAGGAACCGTGGAGGAGTTGCTAAAGCCCGAGAACAAGGACCAGCTGGTAGCTATCCTAACATATCATGTAGTGCCGGGGAAAGTAACATCGGCTGATGTTGTAAAGCTCGACTCGGCTAAATCGGTTAGTGACAAAACTATCGATATTAATGTGAAGGACGGAAAAGTGATGGTTGATAACGCCCAGGTCGTAAAAGCGGATATCATGACTAGTAACGGTGTAATCCACGTTATAGACGCTGTCATTTTGCCTGAATAATCACCTTGTGTTAACCGGGCCGATCGCGTATCGGCCCGGAATCAAAATCCTTTTTATAAGCATCAACAATATAGGGCATAGGAGGGGAAGAAATGAAAATTAATGAGATGGATTACAGAGAGTATGAAGGTATGGAGTTACTGGATTCTGGGGACCAGAGTGTGCCTTATATGGATGATAAACAGATCGATACATTGACTTTGTATAATGACAAGCTTAACGATTTGAGACCGGACGATAAAGAACAAAACATCAATGAGACTGATGATGTAGATGATAGTGAATTAAAAGATAACGAGAACGACGACTATAAATGGACGAAATTTGAACAGAGGGTGCTCTACGTTTATTTCAGGGACCTCTTGACTGAGCCGCTTTTGACTTCTAGTCAGGAAAGAGAGCTAGGGGCAAAGATAAAAGAGTGCGAGAAAAGAGCTAAAAAGATAGCAGAACTGCTAGAGACTGCAAATACAAATAATAGATCGAAGAAGCTCGCCGTGGGACTGGATACAAGAAACCTAGGCACAAAAGAAATAATAAAGCTCAAGAAGGTCTTCAAACTGTATACCGACAAAGCGCTTTCGTTAAAAAACCAGTTTGTAAAATCCAATTTGAGGCTCGTTGTGAGTATTGCAAAAAGGCATATGGGCAGAGGGCTGCCGTTGACTGACCTGGTGCAGGAGGGAAACCTGGGCCTAATAAGAGCGGTTGAAAAGTTTGATCATACAAAAGGGTTTAAGTTCTCGACATATGCTGCATGGTGGATACACCAATCGGTAACCAGGGCTTTATCGGAGAAGACAAGGACCGTTAAGGTGCCGGTTTATATATTTGAGCAGACCTCCAAGGTGTTTAGGGCCAAATCTGAGCTAGAGGATGAGATTGGCAGAAAACCGAACATAGAGGAGATTGCCGAGAGGGCGGGGCTCTCGACCGACCTTGTGCAGTCGGTATTTGAGGGTCGGGACAATGTGCTCTCACTAAATAACCCTGTAAGTGACGACAAGTCAAAGAGCTATATTGATCTAATAGAGGACCAAAACAATATAGACCAGGAAAGTGCTGTGTCTGAGATTAGGGTGAAAAACATAATTCATGAATCGTTTGCGTTGCTCAATGAGAAAGAGTCCCATATACTAAAGATGCGTTACGGCGTTGGGATGCAGAGCACTTATACACTTGATCAGATAGGTGCAATGTATGGTGTTACCCGCGAGCGTATACGCCAGATTGAGAAAGAGGCGCTTCGCAAGATTGCAGACTCGGATATAGGGGGAGAACTCGAGGGCTATCTTTAGCAGCGAGTGTGGGTAACATGAAAATACTGGTAACTGGGGCAACTGGATATATAGGCGGGAGGCTCATCCCAAAGCTTCTTGAGAAAGGCTACGATGTGAGGGTTTTGGTACGCGACCCTGAGAGGATTAAAGGGCGCCGTTGGGCTGGGGAGGTAGAGGTGGTTAAAGGTGATCTGCTCAACCCCGATAGTCTAAAGAGCGTATGCACGGGAATTGACACTGCGTATTACCTGGTACATGCCATGTATGGCGGCAAGGGGTATGAGGAGAGAGACCGAGCAGGCGCACACAATTTTGTGGGTGCTGCGTCGGATGTTAAACATGTTATATATCTGGGCGGGTTGCTGCCTGAGTCCGACACCGTCTCGACCCATCTGTCAAGCCGCTCCGAAGTAGGAACCATTCTTCGCAAACACCTTCCCACAACTGAGTTTCGTGCGGGGCCCATAATAGGGTCGGGTTCGGCATCGTTCGAGATGGTCAGATATCTGACCGATAGACTGCCTGTGATGGTGGCGCCAAAGTGGATACACAACCAAGTGCAGCCGATATCTGTAAAGGATGTTCTTAACTATCTTATAAGCAGTATCGGCAAATCACCGATGGGAGCGGTTGACATCGGAGCCAATGTACTAACTTTTAAAGAAATGATGATGCAGTATGCAGGGGTCAGGGGACTAAAAAGAACCGTGTTAACTGTGCCGGTGCTTGCCCCCAGGTTAGCGGCGCTTTGGGTAGGGCTGGTAACACCTATATCTAATTCGCTGGCTGTGCCGCTTGTAGAAGGGGTCATACATCCGGTAGTCGGTGACACACGGCGTGCCCTGGAATTGTTCCCAGACATAAAACCTATCGATTATAAAGGTTCTGTGGAAAAGGCTATAGAGCATGTTTTGGACGGCGAGATTGATACCAGATGGAGCGGGGCGCTTGGGTCGGACGATATAGATTACGAAATGACGGATAAAGAGGGGTTGTTCAAAGAGACGAGGTCGATATATGTCGATGCACACCCAGATGGAGTGTTTGATGTGTTTACGGGGCTTGGGGGTGATAAGGGCTGGTTGGTCTGGAACAGGGCATGGAAGCTTAGGGGATTGATAGACAGGCTTGCCGGGGGCCCGGGGCTTAGGAGGGGGCGTCGCCACCCCCAGGATCTTTTGCAGGGCGAGGCTCTGGACTTTTGGCGTGTAGAGCGAATCGACCCACCCTCGAGGCTTAGGCTTAGGGCCGAGATGAAGGTGCCGGGTAAGGCATGGATTGAGTGGCGTGCAGAACCCGAGGGCAGTGGCACTAGATTGGTCCAGCTGGCACTGTTTGAGCCTGCGGGGATTTTGGGAGTGCTCTATTGGCGGGTGCTCTACCCCTTACATAAGATGATATTCAGCGACTTGGTAAGGGCTATAATGCGCGAGGCGGAGATCGAGAAATCCCACCTGCCCGAATCGGTTAATGAAACCAAGCAGCGTGCCTGACTCTTTATTGTGAGATTTTCATTACCACTGTGAGATAAATCTATAATGGAGCACAACAAGTCTATATTCTGGTTCAAAAAAGACCTTAGGACCGAGGACAACAAAGGGCTTTATAGTGCTCTGCAAAAGAGCAAAGAACTCATCCCTATATACATTCTGGACCGCAACATATTGCAGCATTATGAGACGGGGCATAAGAGGCTCGGTTTTTTTTATTCAGCGCTTAGAAACCTGGATGCCGAGCTAAAGGGCCTGGGCTCTTATTTATATGTGATAGCCGGACAACCACGGGAAGTAATACCGCATTTGATTAAAGAGACGGGTGCAGATGCGCTCTTTACCAATAGATCCTATACCGATTATGGTAAGAGCAGAGACGGTTTAGTATCGGATATATGCAACAAACTCAATGTGTACTATGAATCCTGCGATGACGCTTTTTTAGTGCCTCCCGCAAAAGTTGAGCAGAGAAAAGTATTTACCCCATTTTATAGACTGTGGTTAAAGAAACCAAAATCAGCACCCCTGCCTCGGATAGATTCAATCTCAAGTCCTAAGATTGAGAGACGGAATATAGAAAAACTGATCGGCAAGCCAGACACGGTCGTAGACCGACTGTGGCCGATGGATCTCTACAAACGCATAATCGCGGACTATGACTATGAGGGCTACGATGAAGTCCGTAACTACCCGGCCCAAGACGATACTTCGAAGCTGTCACCCTATATAAATTTCGGGGTTGTTTCGATACGCGAGCTCTATAATAAAGCTCTATCGCACAGCCCGGAACCGAATACATTTGTATCCGAGCTTGCGTGGAGGGAGTTTTGGTATCACATCTCGCATTATTTCCCCGAGACCATGGACGTAGAGTTCCAGGAGAAAAGACGGGGTATCGAGTGGATGAACAACCGGGAGTGGTACGAGGCATGGCAGGGGGGTGTGACCGGGTACCCGATAGTGGACGCTGGAATGCGCCAGCTGGAGCGTGAGGGCTGGATGCACGGCAGGGTTAGGATGATAGTTGCTTCGTTTCTAACCAAGGACCTGCTATGTGACTGGAGGTGGGGAGAGGCGCACTTTGCCGGGCATCTGATCGATTATGATAAAGTGGTTAATACGGGGAACTGGCAGTGGAGTGCATCATGCGGGGCGGACCCAAAACCGCTACGGATTTTTAATCCGCTAATACAGTCTCAGAAGTTCGATTCTGACGCAGAATATATAAGGAAGTACATACCAGAGTTGGAGAACGTACCAGTGGAGCAGATTCATGACCCGCTTACCTACGACCTGGGTTACGCAAGGCCCATAGTGGACCATTACGAAATGAGGGAAGCGGCAATAGAGGCATATAATAGGGCCAAGGAGGCCGGTAATAATGGCAATGAGCGTGTTGATGGCGTATCAGCCAGTGGATACAACTAGGGAGCTTGAGGGCTACTGGAGATCGTACATAGAGTTCTATGAAAAGTACTGGGACGGCCCTGCCACACCTCAGTCGTCTTGGTACGGGAGGGAATATGACGAGTTCAGGACTGCACTGTCTAAACAACTTGGAATAGGTAAAAAAGATGTGAAACACTGTTTTTTTATGAAAGACGAAGAGGGTGAGAGCTATGTTACCCCGATATTCGAGGGGGTTAACTTGAATGTTTACAGTGCCGAAAATTTTATACCTTTAGAGTGGTTTTTGATGTACGAAAGGGATGAGAAAAATTATTTTTATACACACACCGGGTTCGGGGCTATCGAACACGATGCCATATATTACATTACCAAAATAGCCTCGGCGGTTAAAAGACTCCAAGAGGCTCGAGCACAGATTGAGACAGCGCTTGGGAAAATGACCGAAAACGAGCAAGCGCAGTTTGGCAGGGTGTTAAGTGCATTGATAGAGGGCATAGATAATCTCTGGAGCTGGGTCGGGGGTTTTGATGAGAGAGGGTTTATAAACCTAAACTACGGCGAGATCTCTACACTCATAGAGCCGGCCACCATGAAAAATGAAGACTCGGTGTCGGAACTACGCAACGTACTCGCTCTATGCACTTCGGGTAAATACACCGAGGCGGCTTCCTCATTTGCGATATTGATGCAGAAATGGGACGAGATACGAGCAATTGCCGAGGGCAGTGCCGAGAAATCTACCGTGCAGTAGACGGGTGGTTGGATAGACCGGTCGTCGTCGCACCATATAGATAGTTCTCGATCAATGAGCGTACTTTTTGTTGCAGTAACTCATCGTTTCCATGTGAAAGTCGGTGAGTTAATCCAAGCATACATATACCGTGAACTCCACCCCAAATTATTCTTGCTTCCAGTTTTGCACGTTTTACATCACCATTAAACAGGGGGGCCAAGGACTTAACCGGTAAAGCAAACATTGATTCTATCTTTTCGGTATACCAATCGGGCAGTTTTTCACTGCCCGGGTTTTGGTATTCAAATAGCGCACTCCATTGGTTTGTGTTTTCTTTAGCATAATCAACGTACGAGAGACCGATGCTCACAATTTGCTCAATTCCTTGTTTTGATCCTAAGTTATTTTCAACCCGACATTTAATTTCGTCCAATGTTTCAGCATTAATATGAAGAACTATATCGAGATAATTATCGAATACGTTGTACAGTGTTCCCACTGTATATCCGATAGCCCTTGCCACTTTCCTTGCACTAAGAGATGTATATCCCTCTTGAACAATAATATTTTTGCCAGCCTCAATGGCCATAGATCTTATTTGCTCACGCGGATGCTCGTTTCTTCTTCCCATTATTAATAAATATAACAGGATTTTTGAACAATGTTAAATTAACTATTGAACATTGTTCAATTTGGTGGTATTATGCAACTAAACAGTGTTCATTTAAAGAGAGGAGACTCATGAGAGTGATTGAAACAGTAAATAGGGTAGATAGGATGGAACGTTGGGTTTTCATGGTTTTGTTGTCGATATTTATTTTTCGAGTTTTTGCTCAGATAATTCAACACTTTTTTGACTCCTCTTATTTACCTCCCTTTGATGCTTGGGATAGTGGTATTCTGCCATATTGGCTTCTTGTGACCATCCAGATGTTTCTAATCTCCATTCTAACGAGAATTACAATCAATATCGCGAAGCGTAGAGTAGTGCCTAGCCCTAAGAGGGGAAAGATATACCTGGTTGCTGGGACTGCTTACTTTATAGTGATGTTGATTAGATTGATCGGGGGCTTCACTTTTGCAAGCCACTCGACTTGGTTTAATGCATGGCTGCCTACAATCGTGCATCTGGATCTTGCCCTCTGGCTCGTACTACTCGGTAAATATCATTATCAAGAAAAAATAGTGGGGAGGTTCGCATGATAGTTCATAGGACGTTGAGGAAATATATATCGTATGTCGCTTATCCCGCGGTCATGGTCTTTGGGTACTCGATCTACTACATATTTGGAGGGCTTGGGCTTGGGGATCAAATAGGTACATATGTAGCAGTGGTAGTATCCGCGTTTGTAATACTTGGTTTGGAGCAATGGTCTCCGCACAGAAAACGATGGGAATCTAAGAGAGAAGACATCAAAAACGATCTGCTGTTTATGGGCTTTGTTCAAGTACTAATACCTGTTTTATTGTCCTATTTCGTAGCTATAACTGCGATAGGGTGGCTTAGTGTAAACGGTTTTAACTTTACAAATGTATGGCCTCACGGACTGTCGGTCCAAGTACAAGCCCTATTGATGATCTTGGCGGCAGATTTCTTGCGGTATTGGCTTCATCTAATTAGCCACCGCTGGGAATTTTTGTGGCGATTCCACTCGGTACACCACTCTCCAGATAAGCTCTATTTCTTGAATGTAGGCAGGTTTCATCCCCTGGAAAAAACTCTTCAGTTTCTCGTCGATACTGCACCGTTTATAGTGCTCGGGGTGGGTGAGCAGGTTGTTTCATTATATTTCATTTTTTTCGCGATAAACGGTTTCTTTCAGCACAGCAACGTTGAGTTGAAACTGGGATTTCTTAACTACATAATAAGCGGCCCTGAGCTCCACCGTTGGCACCATTCTGCGCGGATAAGTGAGTCGAACCGGAACTACGGTAACAACCTGATAATATGGGATTTGATTTTTGAAACGAGATATCTACCCAAGGGCAAGACGGTCGGTGAATTGGGGTTATTGGATAGTGACTATCCCCAAGATTTTCTAACGCTGCTGACTACACCATTTAGCAATAACAAGGATGGGGATTAGATGGCTAGCACATCTGTGGTTAACGGAGTTTCGAATATATTGTTGTGGGCGTTTATGCTCTATGCGAGGCATCGAGTATGGAATCCGTATATAGAGAAGACGCGTTCTCCTAAAAATGTTCAGACCGAGCTTTTGCGCAAGATTCTTAAAGACAATGAAGCGACATGGTATGGCAAACATTATGGTTTCTCGGAAATAAGGGGTTACGAGGATTATTGCAGGCGTGTGCCCGTTAAAACTTATGAAGGGCTGCGTGGGTATATTGAAAAACAGGAAAGCACAAAAGAACCTTATTTGACGAACAACAAACCCCATAGGTACGCGCTAACTAGTGGTACAACGGGCTCACCTAAATATATACCGATTGATGAAACGACGATGAAACAACACAAACAATCTCAAAGGATTTTCACATATGCACAGTATCTACAAATGCCTCGAATGTTCTCGGGAAAGATATTGGCAGTGGCAGGTTCTGCAGTAGAGGGATGTCTGGAGACAGGTACACCGTATGGTGCAATGTCGGGGGTGCTATATAGGGAGATACCAAGCGTTATCAGGTGCAAATTTGTAATACCCTCTGAGATTTTTGATATTGAGGACTATGAGCTTAAATATTTTCTGATATCTGCTTTTGCTCTGCAGGAGGGCAATGTAACTACTATAGCGAGCGTTAACCCATCTACATTGCACAAAATTTCCAAGACAATAAACTCGAGATTCTACGAGATAGTGGACCTAATAAAGCACGGTCAGTTAGGTGGTTGCAGTGAAGGCAGACACAGAGAAATAATCAAAAGTATATGTGTAAATAGGGACGAGACTAGATTAATTCGGCTGGCGGATCTGTATCAAGCACAAGGATTCTTGTTGTTTAAAGACCTTTGGCCGAATCTAAAAGCCGTGGTGACGTGGACGGGCGGGAGCTGTGGGTGGATGCTCCCCTTTTTGTACAAGCAGATATCCGAACGCACCAAGATTATTGAGATGGGATATTTTGCGAGTGAATTTAGGGGGAATATTACTGTGGATATTGATCGCCGTGACGGTGTGCCAACGCTTCATCAAAATTATTTTGAGTTTGTGGAACGGGCCGATTGGGAAAGTGACAACAAGACATACCTAAGACTCGACCAGATAGAACAGGGGAAGCAGTACTACATTATAGCAACAACCCAAAACGGGCTCTATAGATATTTTATAAACGACGTCATTGAGGTCACTGGAAGGTACAACAACACACCCTTGATTCGTTTTGTTCAAAAAGGCAAGGGGACAACCAACATCACAGGGGAGAAGCTCTATGAATCGCAGCTCATAGGGGCCCTGCAAAAGGCAGCAGAGGCGTGTTGTATTGACCCTCAATTTTTTGTGTGTTTGGCAGATCGTGAAAACCAGCAGTACCACCTGTATATAGAGACAAAGTCTAATGAGGGCGGTCGCATATCTGGGTTGATTGATGAGGAGCTTGCTCGGCTGAATGTCGAGTACCGTGCTAAGCGCAAGAGCGGGAGGCTTGGACCCCTTACCGCTACCTTGCTCAGAGAGGGAACGGGTGAGCTGTATAAAAAATTCTGCTTGGAATCGGGCATGAAAGAGAGTCAATATAAGGTGATGCATTTGCAGTACATGGATCAGTGTGAATTTGATTTTAGTAAGTGCGGGCTTGGGAATCATGAGAATAAATGGACTAGATATAAAGAGGCTCAGTATTCCGTTTAGGGAAAGATTCAGGCATAACTCCGCAGAGCACGCTTGTACCCAGAGTGTAATGGTTATTGCCAAGACAGCTGAGCATGTCGGTTATGGGGAAGGGTGTCCTCGTATGTATGTCACGGGTGAGGATATTGGGAGTGCAGTCAAACTTTTCTACGAAAACAAGGATCTTATATCTCGGATAAAGGATCTGGAGGGCCTAAGGAATTTTTTAGTCAATAACAAGTTGTTAATCGATCGTAACCCGGCTTGGTGGTGTGCAGTTGAACTGGCGCTCTTGGATTTAATTGGCAGGGAAGATAATAAAACGGTCGAAGACCTGCTCGGTCTACCTCAGATCCAGGGCGATTTTACATACACGGCGGTGGTCGGCGTGGATAATTACAAGGCAACATTGGCGCAGATTAAAAGATATCTCGATATGGGTTTTAAAGAGTTCAAGATTAAGCTCTCGGGTGATTTAGATCATGATAAATTGCTATTTGAGTATCTGAAGAGAACTGAGACTAGGGAGTTGCGGGTTAGGGTAGATGCTAACAATCTTTGGGAATCTACACAGGCAGCGATCTCGTATTTGTTCTCACTCAACTATCGACTATATGCGGTTGAGGAGCCTTTAGTTGCATGTAGATACGATGAGTTGCGCAAGATATCGTCTGAGCTCGGCACAAAAATAGTTTTGGACGAAAGCTTTGTAAACGAAGAGCAGTTCGGAGAAATTAAACATGACCCTGATATATGGATATTAAACATCCGTATCTCAAAGCTGGGGGGGCTGTTGAGAACCCTGGCAATTGCAAAACAGGCACGAAGTGATGGACTGGATATTATTGTCGGGGCGCATGCAGGAGAGACAAGCATACTCACCAGGGGTGCGTTAACTGTAGCCAATGCATACAGAGACCTAGTAGTGTCTCAGGAAGGGGCATTTGGGACCTATCTGCTTGTTGAGGATATTTGCAGTCCGTCTCTTAAGTTCGGCAAGTGTGGGGAACTCGACTTTGACCAATTGGATTGTAGAGGTAGATTTGGGTTTGGGCTCAACATATTGCCGGGTAAGAATGTGCATGGGAATTGTTATATAAATAAATTCATGGGATAGTTATATTTCAACTTGAATGGGAGGTTGCAGCAAGATGAGCGAGAGACAGATAGGGGTGGACTATTCCGAGCTCCACCAGCTCGATAGCCCCGCCAACAGGCTTATTAGGGATTCGATTTGGGGCAAAGAAAACGACATAGGGCAGCAGTCGTTTATTACCCCGCGCTACCTGGATGAACTGGTCCGGAGGCTTGGGATAGATGAAACAAGCCAAGTGCTTGATGTGGGTAGTGGGGCAGGGGGCCCGGCGGTGTACATTGCCAGCAACACCGGGTGCAGGGTCACGGGGATTGATATAAACGATGTGGGCGTAGGGGTGTCGAATAAACTGGCTACGAACGCTGGGCTTGGGGACAAAACGGAGTTTCACGTAGGTGATGCGGTGGATATGCCGTTTCAGAACAGCGCTTTTGATTATGCGATTAGCCTAAATGTGATGAATGTGTTCAGTGATAAAACGAAGCTCTTTAAAGAGGTTCACCGAGTGTTGAAACCCTCGGGTATATGGGCATTTCTAAGCGGTACGTTTGAGATGCCGGACAACGACGAGGTCAAACAAAAGCTGGCCAGGGGGTACCTGATCCCACAGTACTATGACTCGTACTCGAGCTATAAATCCATGCTCGTGTCGGCTGGGTTTCAGATAGAGGAGATCACGGAGTATGTTGCTGATTTTTGGGTGCAGGTGAAAAAATGGGGAGATGCCTATAGAAATAATGAGACCGAGATTGCCCGAGAGCAGGGAGAGGAGAACACACGTTATCATATTGAGTATTTCGATACGTATCTGAAACTGGTCGAAGACGGGAGGGCATCTAACCACCTGTTTATTTCATCTGCGGCAAAATAAGTGTCTTCTACCGGATACTCAACAATATTTAAGTAACCAGTTAATATAGAATACGTAGTTCTAATTGTTGTTAGCTTTGTTGTCTTTATAAGTTCATAAACATACTAATTGGAGGATGAGGGAAATGGCGAAAAGAAGTGTAATATCGGTCTTATCACTTTTGGTACTAATCACTTTAATAGCTTTTACAACATCTGGAGGATGCGGTGGAGGGTCTTCAAAACCGAAATTCCCGGAACCCAAAGTGCTTCAATCTATAAACGGGGTATTGAGGACTACGCTTGAAACATTAATCGGTACTAATGCAGTAGAGAATGTAAACACCAATCAGGTCGATATTGTGGAGACACCTTCGTATCAGGGGCAACTCATCGGCCCGACGTATAAAGTAGAGCCCGGTGATACATTGGACATCACCTTTCAGAACAATCTGCCCCCCAACCCTTCTAGCCAGCGGATGGGGGCGTTTCCGCACGATCCGTACACGACTAATTTCCACACGCACGGGCTCAGTGTGTCTCCGCGCGGAATATCGGACAATGTGCTTAGGCTGATGGAGCCGGGTTCCGAGAACCCCATTGAGGTTGAGATCCCCGAGGACCATGCGTGCGGGACGTTTTGGTACCATCCCCACAAGCACGGATCGGTGAGCTTCCAGTTCTTTGGCGGTATGTTCGGGTTCTTGATTATCGACCGAGAGGACTGCGGGCTTAACCAGATCCCAGAGATCGCAGCGGCTAAGAATGTGGTAATGGGTATAGGGATTGTGAGGACTGACCAAAATGGGCAGGTGCCGTTTGTAAATATGGAGGCTGAAAATTTTTCACAGAACCCCGGGATTGGGGTTACGGCTCCGAGCCTGTGGCAGTTTTTCCGTGACAGCAAGTTTTATATCACCGTAAACGGTGTGATTAATCCTACACTTAGGATGCGCCCGGGGGAGGTGCAGCGCTGGAGAATCCTAAACGCTGCGTCGGGTGAAACCCTTGTGATTGCTCTCGAGGGGCACAGTATGAGTGCTGTGGCTGCAGACGGGCTTAACCTGAGCCAGGTGGTAAACCTGGGAGTGGGAGAGGGCTATGTGATGGGTGTGGGGAACCGAGTGGATATGATGATACAAGCCGGTCTGCCGGGGATATATCGGTTGCAGGTCCTAGACCCATCCACTCCTAGATCGATATCATCGCTCGCAGGGATCGATCCCGCAAAGAGGGATTCACGCATAGGCGGTGATTTCCCAACTCTCGACACTTACCCCCACACTCTTGCGACTATTGTAGTCGAGGGCAACCCGGTGGATATGGACCTGCCCAGCGGTGCACTCCCGGCCCCGAGGGGACTGCCTAGCATACAGCAGATGCAAAACGCCGAGATTGCAGAGACCAGGAACGTATCGTTTGAGATATGCTCACCGGGCACGCAGAATACACTAAACGAAAAAGTAAATGACGTGTGTACATATTATTTTGATAGGTATGACGAAGATTACTGGCAGGGCACTTTTAACAACCTCATCATGATGCGCGATGCCGATGATACCGGTATTCCTAACCCCGCAGAGGGGCCGCCGTTTATATTTCTCAAAGAGGGGCTATTTACAGCGGGTGCGCCGCTTTACTCGGGGCTTGAACCCATGGTAACAGGGACTTTTGAGGAATGGACGGTGCTAAACCGGTCGAACTCGGACCACCCGTTTCACATTCACCAAAACCCGTTTTTACTCACTCATATAAACGGTGTAGAGCTAGAGCGTCCCGAGTGGCACGATACGATTCTTGTGCCGGCTGCAGATACAAGCGGCGGGGGCAACATCGTGGATAACGCGGGTTCTGTGACATTCCGAACCTGGTTCGATCCGATTACTTATGGCACATATGTAATGCACTGTCATATTCTCACACATGAGGATGTGGGAATGATGCAGGAGCTCGTACTGGAACAGGCGGAATAAATAGTGGTAGCGGTCTTTTTCGGGTTTAATATCATGTAACCGTTGCGCAGGGGGTCGGTAGGCGATGAAGTATGTGCTTGTAATCGGCGTTTTGGTTTTGTGTGCCGGATGTGCCGGGGCCTCTAAACAGAACGAGTTTAGAGAGCAAAATGTATATTATCAAAAACGCATAGAGTGTGAAAAGACCAAGTACACGGACGAGACTGCCAACCTGACCCAGTGTGTGCGTAATGTAGAGTTAGAGGATGCAAAGTGACCCGCACTTAGTATCTAATTAAGTCAGTCTTCAACTTTAGCTGCGCTTACATTTCTATTGCTATATCCATAAGTTTCCCATTGTATTCCATATATTTAATGTATTATTAAATTAATGGAGGTGGGCAATATGAAGACCGTAGCGATTGCGCTAATAATGATTTCGCTAGTAGTAATTGGTTGTGGGAACAACGATGGAAGCAATAATGTTCATGGGGATGGAGCTCCTGAACCGCAGTGTACTACTCGCGGGGATGTGTTGGAATCGGAATGTATAGCTGAAGACCTTGTATTGTTTTGTGAACCTTTTCTTTGTGGAGTTGAAGTTAATGGACTTGGAATAGATTTTTTAGTACCACCTGAGACTGATTGTACAGCCCCGGATTGCCAAACTATGGAATGTCCAAGCGGTGGTTTATATATGAATTTGACAATAAACGAGAACGGCACATTGGTGGGAACAGTACCAACTATTGTCGGGGAATCGGAAATGATCTGTTTTGATTTTTAGTCTCATGAGTGTGTTGTGTTAATTATGTCATTGGATAATTATCAAGCGTTATTAGCCGATTATTTGTCTTCTGATAGATTTACGTTTCCCACCAGGTATCATTTATATATAGGCCGAAGATTGATCTGAGAGATTGGTCCGAATGGGGGAAGGGGTAGATCATGCCGTTATATCTGAGTCAGTTCTCGTACACACCTGAGGCTCTTGAAGCCATGATAGAGACGCCTGAGTATAGGGTTGCCAAAGTAAGGGAGCACCTAGAACAGGTCGGTGGCAAACTAATTTCCTTCTATTACTCATTTGGGGATTATCATGCATTTACAATATATGAGGTGCCAACCGGGGTGGACGCTTTAAGCACTCTGTTGGCAGCCCAGTCCAAAGGGTATTTGACCCACTGTAAGACCACAGAAATATTTTCCCCGGAGGAAGGCCTGGCTGCATTTAGACAGGCAGGTACCGAGACCATCGATGTGCCTAAGAAAAATAGCTACTAAAAGCTCACTCGGGCTCGTCCTCAAGCATAGCTTTGATTTGTTCCTTTAGCTCCACGGTTTCTTGATGACCATGGACAGTGATAGCGTGATAAACAGCAAGTGGTAGAATCTCTTCTTCGGTGCCGCTAATGGAGATCGTGCAGTCACTTTCGCTCGGCATATTTCTACAGTCTATTACTTTTCTATTCCCCATAATGTTGCCTCCGCTGTATAAAGTGCTTTAAGACTGTAATACAACCTCATTATAGCATGCTGCAAAATGCAGATGCAATTGGTTAGTAGCGATTTACATGCTTAGTTCCAAGAGCAACAAATTCGCTGTTGCCTAGTTACAGGTTTCGCAGCAGGTCCAAAACTGGGCTGTGTCGCAGAACCATTTTTCATTATCTGGACACAGTTCTTCCCAAGTAGACCAGCAATTACCAGTGTGTCCGGCACATTCGGTTTTTCTGGGGACTATAGTTTTGCAGCCGGGGTCATTGCGACATCCCGTTTTACACGGTAGGTTAGGGCAACCCTTATCCGAGAATGCACAGTCCGAAGAGCATGCTATGGCAATCTGCCAGTGGTGGTCGTGGAATGCGCTCCAGTTGGTGACCAAAAAGGCGTCGCCGTCGCCGCGGAATCGTGTGATGGCAAAAGGGTCTTCTGTAATAGATATTGCTTTACTCGAACGGAAGCTTACCCAAGCCAGAGCGTACCAAGGATGGGAGTTGGGGCATATAACATCGGATTTATGGGTTTTTAGGTGGCCGATCTTATGCAAGGCGGATGTTACATTGAGGCATGCCGGGATACTATTGTCGCATGCGTTTGGGGGCGTGTAGCTCGCATCGGGTGCGGGTGAGGCCTCGTCGGCTATGTTAACAGGTGCGAAAGAACGTCCGTTGAAGCGTTCGCCCTTGGTGAACGGGATGCTCGAGCAGCCTAAAAAAGCCTGGTAGCGACCGGGTTGGTCGGGGTCGTGCTTGCGGAAAAAGACTGAGACAGCGTCGTCTGCCAACCCAAATACCTCGACTATTACATTGCGGTCCTGATCGACGTCTAGGTTATGAATATAAGGGGCTTCGTCGGGGCAAACCAGGTGCAGCGAGTGGACCCCGTTTTTATCTATGGGTGTTAGGTTTGTGGCTGTGACCGATGTACATTGGGGTACGTCAACACACTCATCACGGCTGCTTACTATTGGGTCTTCTTGAGAAGAACTCTTGCTGCAAGCGCCAAGAACGCTTAGACATAAGATAATTAGTAATACCACAAGCCTACGGCTGTTGATATTTTTCTTTACTATCATCATCCCCTACAGTTGAACAACCGATAAATAATGATTCGATATTATCATAATTAGTAAGCCAGCACAATGATATTGGCCACACATGACTAAGGGCAGAGATTATACGAATTGAGCATTATACGATCATGAATTAATATAGATAAGTGCCTAATTATTGGAGGTAGTAAGCTTATGAGAATCTTATGCTCCCGTTTCACACTACGACATCTAATCATGATCACTGCAATAATCATAATGCCGATGTCCGCATTGGGTGAGTCTGCCGAATCCTACCTGGAGAGTGGGATCAAAAAAGGAGAGGAGGGCAACTATGCCCAAGCAGTACTGGACTTTAACAAGGCCATTGAGCTCGATCCTACATTGGCTAGAGCGTACTATGTGAGGGGAGTGACTAAGGGTTATATGGGAAATGTAAAAGGAGCGATGGATGACTATAACAAGACTATAGAGATCAATCCGGAATTTGCTGCTGCATATAATAACAGAGGCAACATCAGGGATAATGCAGGTGATTACCCGGGAGCGCTCAAGGATTTTAACAAGGTGATTGAGCTTGATCCGGATTTTGTGATGGCATGGAACAACAGGGGCAATCTAAGGAAGAGGCAGGGCGACTTGAAGGGGGCGATCTCTGATTTTAACCAGGCCATAAAGATTAAACCAGAGTTCTCTATGGCATATAACAACAGGGGTAATGTGTTGGTCATTATGGGTGACAAAAAGGGGGCCCTCGAGGACTATTCAAAAGCGATCGAATTGAACCCGAGATTTGTATTGGCCTATTATAACAGAGCCAACATAAAGGACGCTTTGGGCGATACGATTGGTGCCATGGCAGATTACAACAAGGCCATTGAGCTAGACCCTATGTACTCTGATGCCTATAATAACCGAGGCCGCTTGAAGGGGAAGCTCAAGAATTTGGAGGGGGCGCGTAGGGATTTTAAAAAAGCTATAGAGCTTAACCCCAACTCAGAGCAGGCACACCAAAACATGGGCTATGTGATGTATGAACTCAAGGACTATCAAGCAGCCGTTGAGAACTATAATAGGGCCATAGAGCTTAATCCCGATTTTCTACAGGCCTACGTCAACAGGGGGGTAAGCAAGGCTCTGATGAAGGACTACGACGGTGCCTTGGCTGATTTTGATAAGGCGATTGAGATAAATCCCAAACGCCCCGACGTCTACTACAAGAAAGGACTGGCGCTGCGTTATAAGGATAATCGGACCGCGAGCTGCGAGAATTTTACCAAGGCACTCGATATGGGGATAGAGCAGGCAAGAAAGGATATTGAGGAGTACTGTGCCGATTAAGAGGATGGATAATGCCAATTCGTAACCTTTTTTATCTTCCTAATAAAAAATTGACATGCTTACCTTATAATTTGTAATTGAGGTATAGTATGAATTAGTAAAGTTGTGTGTGCCCGCACATCTGGTGGATTCATCAATAAATATTTGAATGGGGAGGAGATGTAGCAAATGCTATCCGTCAAAAAGATCCAACTGATCAATTTTTCATACCTTCGTATTTTGTGCTTTGCCCTAATGGCATTTTCGTTGCTTTCATGCTCGTCAAGTGACAAATTAGATACTGTAAACGGGTTTGTTCTGAGTGGTAATCTGCCCATCGAGTCATCTGCTGTGACCCTCTACGTTACGGGGACGGGGCAGGGGCCCGGGGTGCTTGGAGAGGCCGTAAGCGATGCTACCGGTTTTTTCAGCATTTCATATCGCGCCCCAACAGATCAAAAAGCGGTGCTGTACCTTACTGCCGATAGCGCTTTTACTAACCTGTCAGGGGCAAGGCAAAACACTGGACCGGATTTTATTCGGCTGGCCACGGTACTAGGCCAGCGACCGGTGCCGACACAAATTGTAATAAACGAGAGGACAACCATTGCGACCTCGTATGCTATGGCCCAATTCATTACACCGGTCGGTATCGGTGGAAAGGAGCCCGGGTTGCAGAATGCGGCTTTGATCTTAAGAAACCTCGTAGACATTGAGACGGGGGATATAGGACTTGCGCTCGGGACTTTTCCTAATGGTGTAAGTACCACGACTATGGCTACGTTGAATTCGCTCGCTAACATGCTCGCGGCTTGTGTGAGAACGGAGTCGGAATGTTCTGTGCTTTTTTCTCTTGCCACACCACCCCAGGGCAATGCACCCACTAATACATTTCGAGCCGCAGTAAACATCGCACATTTCCCCTGGCAGAACGTTGAGAGCCTGTTAGCTCTCTCTCTACAACAACCTCTATACGTACCAGCACTCGCAACCGGTGCAGAACTAAACGCATGGACGCTTGCCATCAGATACGATGGTAACGGCCAAGAGCTGAACGGGCCCGGCAATATTGCCTTTGACAAAGATGGTAACGCCTGGATCACGAACAACTATGTATTTGACCTAGATCCTTTGGATCCGCAAGGCAAGGTATGTGGCGACGACCATGTGCTCAAGTTCACCCCCACTGGGGAAGACTTTCCGGGGGCACCTTATCAGGGCGGCGGGGTATACGGTGTGGGTTTTGGAATTACGCTTGATCCCGATGGTAACGTATGGGTGGGGAACTTTGGTTTTCAGGGCACTAATTGTCCCTTTGACATAGAGGAGTTGTCGCAGACGGTCTCGAAATTTGCATCGGACGGCACGCCGATCTCACCTAACAGCCAGGGTAACGAATCCGGCCAGGACCATGGGGGATTTAAGGGGGCGGGTAATGCGATACGGCAGCCGCAAGGTACGGTCTCTGATACCCAGGGCAACATATGGATCGCCAACTGTAGCGGCGACAGTGTGATCCAGTTCCCGGGAGGCGACCCGGATGAAGCATTTGTCATCGCTCCTGAGGATGGCACAGGCACATCGATATTATCTAAACCCTTTGATATTGCGATCGATACCATGGGAAATGCATGGGTTACCAACAACGCCAATGACAGCGTGCTCGCGTTCGACACCGATGGTAATCTGCTGCACTCTATCAGCGGTACCGAGGCAAGTGACGCCGGGATCAGTTTTCCGATGGGAATCGCAAGCGACAGCCTCGGCAACGTATGGGTATCTAATTCCGGGTTTATTCGCACACCCTGTGACGGAAGCGATGTTCCTTCGCTCGCAGAGGTGGTTTTTTTAATCCTGGCACAAGAGTTTATCGGCCGAGACGCTTCGATAACAATGATCGAATCCGACGGCACACCGGCTGAGGACGCACCTTATAAGGGTGGCGGGTTACTTTTGCCGTGGGGCATTGCGGTGGATGGACACGATAACGTGTGGGTAGCCAACTTTGAGGGCAAGCGCGTGTCGCACTTTTGTGGTGCAGTGCCCGAGAACTGCCCCCCGGGTTTTAGTACAGGAGACCCTATATCGCCCGAGGGGGGTTATAACAGTGACGCCTTGGTTCGTAACACGGGTGTGGCAATAGATCCGTCCGGTAATGTGTGGCTCACTAATAACTGGGAGATTCTTGCGGTTCCTCAAAACCCGGGTGGACACGAGATAGTGGTGTTTATTGGGCTTGCAAAACCGGTTAAGACTCCGTTAATCGGCTCTCCAAAAAAATAATTCGCCACAGGCAATCTCGATGGAGCTGCCCACTAGCGAGTTTCTGTATGCTGCAAGGTGACTAGGACTATCGCAATGACACGAAGTGCTATCAAAGACAAATGTAGACTGCGAATAAAGCCCTAGAGTAAAGTTCCGATTGTGGTTGCAGATTAGATTTTTAGTATTGTAAGATTCATATGGCCCAGATTGGAGCATCGAAGCAGTTTTGGATAACACTTGTAGCTTTAACTGCCTGGGGGTGTGCTGCAACATTTTCACCTACCCCGATAGACCAGGTCTCATATCTAGAGAGAGCACAGACCGAGGAGCAGGGCGGCCTCAAGGTTACTGTTGCGGTGCTAAACCGAGATGAGAGTAAGGAGGTGTTTGGGGTGGACCTTGCCACTAAGGGAGTTCAACCTGTATGGGTCGATATTGAGAACAACGCTGATATCCCGTTTGCTTTTCTCCCGATTACACTTGACCAGAATTACTTCTCGGCCAACGAGGTTGCGTGGCTAAATCACTTTAAGATGGGGCGTGCGGCTAACGAGCAGATGGACGTGTTGTTCGAGGACCTGGCGTTTGAGAGTACGTATCTGCTCCCAGGGAAACGCAAAGCGGGTTTTGTGTATACGAACCTAGACCCTGCAATAAAATACGTGAACATAGCACTCTATGGGTTGGACAGGCTCGAGAGGTTTATATTCTATTTCCAGGTCCCGGGTATACAGACCGATTACCAGGTCGTGGACTTTCACGGTTTATACAGCGACCGGGAGATAGTGGACTACCGCACCGAGGAGGAATTGCGAGGGGTATTGGAGTCTATCGAGTGCTGCACCACGAGCGAGGACGGCAGGGAACTCGGCAATGCGCTTAACGTGGTGATAATCGGTGACCCGGAGGATATGTTTGCGGCGTTTGTGAGGCGGAGGTGGGATGTGACCGAGGCTAAATCCGAGGAGTTTAAGCTCGACTTCGATAAGATTTTTAACACCGCGCGCTACCGCACGCAACCCATGAGCAATCAGTATTTATACGGCCGTCGCCAGGATATAGGTTTCCAAAAGTCCCGGCAGACCGAAGGCACGCTCTATAGGCAGCGCAATGAAGTGCGTCTTTGGCTGGCACCGTTTCGTTACCGGGGGGACTATGTGTGGCTGGGTTCGATTATACGCGATATTGGGTCTGACCTGAGGGTGCGTAAGTACTGGTTTATGTCGCAGGAGATTGACCCCGATGTGGATGAGATCAGGGATTTTTTGGCGGAGGACCTAGTATTCTCGCAGGGGGTGAACAAGTCGGGCTATGTGGCCGGGGTGGGGCGTGCGACAAGGGAGAAGCCGCATAGTAATTTCTATGGACAGCCCTGGTGGACTGACGGCTATCGAGCGGTGTTGATTGTAGGGGATGAGCTAAGTAGTTGGACTGAGCTTGAGCATTTTGAGTGGGAGGATGTGGACGACGGGTATCTGAACCGAGGAAATGTTGAGGAATTAAAATAGGTTATGAAAGGAATGTCTACTAAACTCGTCATGCAGTATCTATGGGTTGTCTCATTGCTAGTAATCCCGGTGACAGGCTGCGGGACATACTGTGGGAGCCAGACAGAACACGAGACTGGGGTCTACGGGGTGCCTCCCCAGAGGGGTTGCAGGGTGTACTCGCCCGCATCTGATCCTCTTGCGGAAGTGCCCATACGTGTGAATTCAAAGACCGAGACTGAGGGTGGAATAGAGGTGACGGCATCGGTCTTAAGCGATGAGCAAAGCAGAAAGGTATTTGGTGTGAACCTGGCCAGGTATGGGATTCAACCCCTTTGGATAGAGATACACAATACGAACAACTATCCGGTGAGGGTGTTGCATGTGTCGGTAGACCCGGGTTATTTTTCGCCGAACGAAGCCTCGTACATGAACTATAGACCTGCGAGCCCGGTGAATGAGATTATCAACCGGTACTTTGATGAGAACGCCCTTGAGCGCGAGGTTGCCCCCGGGGGTGAGCTGAGCGGGTTTATACACACCACTTGGGACCCGGGTGTGAAGTATGTGAACGTCACGGTGTACGGTGACCATATTGACGAGAATTTTGTGTTTTATTTTGAGATACCGGGGCTAAGGACCGATTACCAGAGAGTGGATTTTGATAACCTCTACAATGAGGACGAGATAGCAGATTACGAAACAGAGGTGGAGTTGAGGGCAGCGCTCGAGGGGCTTACGTGTTGTACATCGAGGAGGGACGGGTCGGGGCAGAACGACCCGCTCAATTTCATAATCATCGGTGACCGACCGGATGTGTTCTCGGCCTTTATACGACGAGGGTGGGATGTGACAGAAACTATTAACGTGGGCTCGGGATGGAGGTCGTTTAAGGCGTTTTTCTCGCACAAGAGATACAGGACCTCACCCATGAGCAGTCTCTTTTTTATGAACCGCCCGCAGGACATAGGACTGCAAAAGGCCAGATCCACCATACACGAACGCAACCATTTGAGGATGTGGCTCTTGCCGATGCGTTACAAAGGTAAGGAGGTCTGGATAGGGGCGATTAGCCGCGATGTGGGATCGTACATAACGCTTAAAACCCCATGGCTCACAGCCCACGCGATAGACCCCAACCTGGACGAGGCCAGGAAGTACCTGGAGCAGGATATGATGTTTTCAGGCGGGGTGGTAAAGCTGGGTTATATAAGTGGAGTGCCGGTATCATCACGGGCTGAGCCCGAGCGCAATTTTATGGACCAGCCGTGGTGGTCGGACGGGATGCGAGCAGTGCTTGTGTTTGGGGACGATGCCGTGCCTGTTACAAAAATCACGCTGTTTGACTGGGAATGGCCGGGTGAGGGCGGCGAGGAAATAATCCGGTATATAAGAAAGATGAAAAAAAATAAAACCAACAAACAGTAGGGGAGTGAGTATGAAGCGGATAAAGGATCTAAGAGATTATATCAAGAGGCTTGAGGGCCTTGGGGAGCTAAACGAGATTGATGTTGAGGTGGACTGGGAACTTGAGGTGGGTGCGGTACTTAGGAGGGCCTACGACCTGGGTGCCCCTGCACCGTTGTTCAATACAATAAAGGATAGTGAAAAAGGGTTTAGGATTCTGGGCGCTTCGGCAGGGTTAAGCAGCCAGCGCGGGCTTAAATTTGCGCGTATTGCCATCTCACTCGGTTTTTCGCCCACTACAGGTGCAGTCGAAATCATAAACACAATTGCAGATGCACTCGAGAAAAAACCCATACCCCCGATAACAGTTGACCAGGGAGTGTGTCAGGAGAATGTGATGATGGGGGATGATATAGACATCATGAAATTCCCCGTGCCACTCATTCACGGCGGTGACGGTGGGCGGTACATAAACACCTGGGGTACGATAGTCGCCCAGACACCTGATAAATCTTGGACGAACTGGTCCATAAACAGGGTAATGGTGCTGGATAAAAACCGTATGACGGGGCTTGTGCCCCCGCAGCAGCATTTGGGCATTATACGGAGCATGTGGCAGGAGATTAGCAAGCCTATGCCCTTTGCAATAGCACTCGGATGTGAGCCGGCTGTGCCCATGTTCTCGGGCATGCCTATCAACCAGGGGGTGGACGAGGCTGGGGTGCTGGGGGCGCATTTTGGCGAGCCGATCGAGTTGGTGGACTGTAAGACCGTGGACCTAAAAGTGCCTGCGACCTGTGAGATTGTAATAGAGGGGCATATATCTAACACCGAGACGGTGAGCGAGGGGCCTATGGGTGAGTTTGCCGGGTACATTGGCGAGCCCGAGCACGAGCCCGTGTATCACATCTCGGCCATAACGCATAGAAACGACCCGATACTCCCGATAGTTGCTGCTGGGGTACCGGTCGAGGACACACACACGTGTTGTGGCACCATGTATTCAGCTGCGATACTGGCCGAGCTCCGACGCCATAACTTCCCCGCGGCGAGCTGCTTTTGCTTGCTTGAGAGCGCTGTGCACTGGCTTGTGGTCACTGTGGACCGACAGCACCACACGTTGGAAAGTGCCAAAAACCTCGCACATGATGCGAAGGATATTATATTCAAGAGTAAGCCCGGAATAGACATACCCAAGGTTATACTGCTTGACGACGATATTGACCCGAGCGATGTGAATCAGGTCGTATGGGCGTTTGCCACACGCTGCCACCCGGACAAGGACGCTCACCTCTACCAACACCAAAGAACTATGCCGCTTATCCACTATCTTACAAAAGTTGAGAAAAAGGACACGAGCAGTACCAAAGTAGTATACAACGGGCTACTCCCGGATTTTGACCGCTCTCACATTGCCAGCTTTGAGTACGGCTATCCTGAGGAAATTAAAAACCGAGTGATGGAGAATTGGGGTAAGTACGGCTACAGGGATTAAACCACTTACACAATGAAGCCACGGCCAGAGTCCCCGATCTCGGCCGTAGCCTACCTGACAGCACTGTGTATAGAACGCTAAAAGTGGCGATGATAAAATTTGCACCTTCTCTTGCAGATCGCTGGTAAACTTAATATAACCTCGATAGCAAGACAAAGGAGAAACCATGACAATTAATAAGGCTTTTTCGATATTTTTTCTAATACTTGTTTCGTTTGCAGTGGCCGGGGGCTGTAACAATAACAACAGTGGGGGAGGGACAGAGCCCCTGCCGGGAGAAGAGGAGGAGGTAGAGACCGGGGTCTTTAACCTCGAGCTCGCGATTGAGCTTGGGGAGCTGAGCCTGGTAGCATATGAACAGCGACTACAGTGCATAAATACAGGCAAAAGCGCTATAACGGTGCCTTCTCCGTACAAACTCGAAAAGGTAATATTCGAGGGCGTGAACAGTTTTTTTAACGATACATGCAAAGACGACTCGGGTGTTATCCCAATTGCGTTTATAGCCACCGAGGGTTCCAGCATCTACCTCGTATTTAGGGGCACGGCCAATGTAGCGGATGCACTTAGTGATTTAGCCGTGGAGCAGGAGGACTATAAGTTCATCCCCATGGGAGGGAAGGTGTCGGGTGGGTTTCAGGAAACATATGAGGGCTCAGATGCAAACCCTATAGAGGGGGATATTATCACAGAGCTCGATGAACTGATCAAAACCGGAAGCTATGACACTCTATATATCACAGGGCATAGCCTGGGTGCTGCGGTTGCTGTGCTTGCGTTTCCGGACCTTACCCAGAACACAACTATAAAATCCGTAACCATGTATAACTTTGCGGGCCCGGGTGTGGGCAACAGCGATTTCACCAGTGCTTACGAGGCCGAGTATGACGCCGATCATGTGAGCTGGCGCGTGGTGAACACCAATGACCTGGTACCCAAACTGCCCCCGCTTGGATTGGACTGCACCGATCTAATGTATGTACACACGGCGAACGAGCACCAGATTACATTTGGTGTGACGTTGCCCCCGCTTCCTGATTTCACAAAGGCTATGTGCGACCAGGCTACGATCGCCGGGGACCTGGCGGAGTATGGATTTGATAACAAATCCGATATCGAAGAGGATCACAGCATGTGTACCTATTTTATGACACTATGCATGAAGGGGTCTGATCCCTCCACGTGTTCGATGAGGGCTGTGGGCTGTGACGGTGAAGACGACCCCTAGGGGTTTGTGGTCGCGACCACAAAGATAGTAAGGTAGACAACGTCAATAGTCTCGGGCTCAACATGACCTCACATAAAAGTTATCTAAACGTAGCCGGTATCGCATATAACCTGCGCGTAGGGTGGGGCGGATATGCTCGGCTGATAAGATTTTATTGACAGCTGTTGCCGGCTTTACCCTTTATAGCAGTCGTGGCTGAGCACTCGCTATGGTAGATGTAGACAGCATGCGACATTACGACTGCGTCTGTGATCTCTTTTTTCATTGTCTCGAAGTTTGCACGGGTGTCGGGAGGAGGAGTGCCGGTCTCGTCCCAAACCTTCATATCGGCCATGCATTGATCACGAGCTACAACAAAATTGTCGAGTTTGTGTTGTATCTTGAGTAGTTGCTCTTTTTTCTTGGTATCTGAGCCAGCCATGTCTAGCGCATACTGTACTTGAGGCGCGATCTCTTCATATACATTGTTGCTCTTTGTTGTTGCTTTCATTAAGTCGGTGGATTTGGGGGCACAAGCAATACCAAGCCCTACTATCAGTACTAATGCGGTTAATATCAATCTATGCATAACTAGTTCCTCGCAAGTAATATATTTACTTTGTTGACCTCTACAAATTGTATTCAATGAATAATTATGCAAATTTTATACCATTTTGTGTTGCTTGTGGTTATCGTAGCAACTTACTGATATCATTGAATAATATAAGAGTGCTGACTTAATGGCTGAAGGAATATGGACGGAGAATTACGTATTTTGTACGTATATATGAACTATTTTTGGAAGTTAGATTGTGTTACACAATACGATGTGAGTACTAATTGTCGAACTGTATAGATAGCAAAAACATTGTGACCAGACCTAGTACGGATGCGATAAGGACCATTATAAATATGATTGTGGCATCGCGTTTAGTAGGCATTTGGGGAACAGGGTCCAGGGGCTTGTGGCAGTTTGGGCATCTGGGCGCTTCGGGGTTAATACGAGAGTTGCAGTGGGGGCATGTGTTCATGAAGAGTGTTCCTCGCCGATTTAGTTTTAGTTGTGTGTTGAGAACTTGTGAGTTAGATTGAGAGTCTCTCCTAGAATATGTTGTAGGATATTATATTAGTTTTTACCGACAGTTACAAGTGAAGTTGATTAGAATTATTTGATTGTATATTAATCTGCTTTGCCGAATCTGTTGATTATCTCGTTGATAATGTCGTCGGCGGAGTTAACTAGCAGGTCTTTATAGTGTTCTTTGAGCTTTTCCGGGTCTACTACCCCGTTTTCTATGAGCAGGTTCTCGAGTGCCTGGATCTGTATGCGCTGAGACACGCAGGTCCGCAATAGATCGAATAGCAACTGGCTTTTGGGGTCTTCGTCGAATATATCTTTAATTTGATTGTTGTTGGTGTCTTGTACCTCTTTCTCCATCCTCAAAACGTCCTCCCAGACATGGTATTACGGTGAGTAACTATATGTTGCGAAGTAGGGAATCCATTTTAATGTAGAATTAGAAGTATTACAAGTAGTCGACTAATGGTCCCATCCCGCAGCAAACCGATAAAGTAATTATACTCCTAGTTATCAGATTTTGTTGGTTATATCAGAAAATATACATATATATGGCTTAGAAAAAGCAGTATTTCCCGCAATTTAGTTCTGAGAACAGCCGAATAGATAGAATATTTTCTCAGTGCACAATCCTGCGGGATTTTTCATAGTCCTCTTCGTCAATGATGTTTAACTCTTTGTCCTTAGCTCTTTCGTAAACAACCTTACCGCCTAGCACGGTTCTGAGTACCTGGGTGTTTCGAATATCCGTGGGTTTGATCTGAAAGAGATTATGATCAAGTACAATCATGTCGGCCAATTTGCCCACTTCTATCGAGCCCAGTTTGTCATCTACTCCCACGGCATAAGCCCCGTTTAACGTGAATACTTTTATTACCTGTTCTACCGAGAGTGTCTCGTTTTTGCCTAATTCCCCTTTCTCTGGCATCTTAGGATTAGTTCGGGTTACAAACCCCTGCATAGGCATCCACGGACTGGGTGGGATCATTGTGAGCCAATCACTGCCATAGCCTACGCGAGCCCCGGATTTCATTAGCGACCCCGCAGCATATATTCGGTTGTATCGTTCTTCTCCAATAAGCGGGATATAGCCTTCAAACGCAGGTAGGGGATATGTGACAGCCGGGGATATCTCTACTGCTACACCCGGTATACTGGAAAAGCGGGGTAGGTCATCGGGATGGACCAACATTGTATGAGCCACTTTATGGCGTACACCGGTGTCTCCATTAGTCTTGCGCGCGGCCTCGATGGCGTCTAGGGCTGCACGCACGCTCGCATCACCAATAGCGTGCATGAACACTCCTACTCCCTCTTTGTCAAAGCCTATGACTATTTCTTTCAGCTCTTCTGGACTCAACTTGCCCTTACCGTATTTCCCAGATCCATCTGAGTAGGGCTCTAAAAATGGTACAGCATAGCCGTCTGGAGTACCGTCGGTAAAGATTTTAACGAAGTCGGGCTTAACCATGTCGGAAGCATATTTGCTGCGGTTGAGAATCTGCTCGTCCATCTCATCGTTTGTATACGGAGTGGTTAAGTGCAGATGCCAGTCCCACCCTATATAGAGGCGCATTGTGAGGTCTCCCTTATTCTCCATAGCTTGTACAACGTCGAGCCATGCAGTATTGCCCTCGGCGGTTTGCATGCTGGTAACACCCTCTTGGTTGTATTCATGAAATACGTCTGAAAAAGCTTTGTAATATTCTTCCAGGCTAGGCTGTTCGGCGACTTGTTCAACCATTCGCATAGTGCTCTCGCGTATGGTACCTGAGGGTTCACCTGTTTTTGGGTCCTTGTCTATTATGTAGAGCTCATCTGTTGGTGTGTCGGATGTGATATTAGCGAGTTCGAGTGCCTTGGAGTTTAGCCAGTAAGCATGACCAGTTTGATCTATTAATACCACAGGGCGGTCGGGGATGATTTCGTCCAACATTTCCTTGGTGGGGCTATTATTTGGAAACACACCCACACCCCACGACCCTGCTCTTATCCACTTTTTATCGGGGTTTGCATCGGCGAATTCCTTGAGCTCAGAGAGCATCTTGTCGGGATCTGTGGGATCGGAGAAGTCAAGGTTTATCATATTAAACAATGGTGTGGCGAAGGGATGTACATGCAAGTCAAAGATACCCGGCATGACAAACTTGCCTTCTAAATCGATTATCTCAGTACCCGTGCCTGCTAGCTTGTTAACGTCGTCATTACTACCGACAGCAATGAATTTGCCGTCTTTGATAGCTATTGACTCTGCCCAGGGCTGTTGGTCGTTAACTGTATAGATTTTGCCGTTTTTGTAGATCGTATTGGCGGTTTTTTGCTCGGTAGCGCCATTTACTTCTGGGTTTATCTCGGTATTTGACGTTTTTTCAGTAGTGGAACTTGGTTCTTTAGGCTTATTCTTGTTCTGATTACAACCTGCTGATATGAAAAATGCTATGGCGATAATACTAAAAAGACAAAAGAAACGGTTTGTTAATAACGTCCCCATGGTTATACTCCTCCCCATTAATATTTTATACATCATCTTATCCAAAATGATGGTACAATGCAACAATATATACCTTAAACGTGAATGCTGAACCATGGACAGCCTCATAAACTGTCGTCTTTACTGTTGATGTCTATTCACACCTGTCCACAATCTATTAACAAAATGAATTTTGAGTGTATGGGATGATAAAGCAGCCGCTTTATTATTTTATCGATCTTATTAGTCAAAAAAATATCAGTTCTAGATAATAGTGAGTAATATATTTATCGATTTTAACTAGGATATGCTGAAAATTTGGTTTTCAGCGATCAAAAAGGCGAATCAAAAAAAGTATCTTATTATATATTCTGTAATTACAGCAAGTTGTATTGCATAGCTAATGTAGAGGGTATATCCTGAAATTGTGCTGATTTATGTAAATTGTCAGTGATAATGAGAAGTTAGTTGGGGGTTTGAACATTTGTTTTTATACGTATGTTTAAAATCTAATAATTATAGGCAGTAATAGTATCAAGTGTAAGGGTTTTTGGAATTAATAGCACCTTATCCACAGTTAATACACATATATTGGTTTTTTGTGGATAGATTTGCTGGCAAGATAATTGCTTTCTAGGGTACTGGTTGTGATTAATTTAAGGGTAGGGTTATAGGTCTCGTATAGGTGTAGGCTCCTAATGAATAAATATCATTAGTTATGAGGCAGTTTTTACTTCATTGAACTCAGGATCGTCGATTAGCTGATGTGTGGTTTGCAGTCCTTCTTCCTTTAGCCCCTGCAGATGGAGTGCGATAGCCTCTTGTACTAGGTGTCGGGCCTCGTCCTCAGTCTCACCGACACTGAGACAGCCGGGGAGGTCGGGGGCATAGGCAAGGTAGCAATTGGTGGATTTTTCAACAACTATGGGGTAGTGGTCCTTTAGGCACGAGCACTGATGGTCTAGAATGAGGCCGAGCTGTGTATCGGGGAGTTCCTTGTGCATATCGCATGTGATTGTTATGCGTGCTTTTTGGCGGGGGAGCTTGAATTGGCGGTGGCTACCCTCCATCCGTATAAGGTACCAACCGTTCTCTTGTGTTAGGAGCTTGACGACCTCTTTAATTTTCATCCATCCATCCTCTCTAGTAAGTATTTACGTCACAACATCATTACGTAATGATGTAAATGCGTATTGCTTCAGCTTGTTCTGCTTATTTCATCCTCCCATGTTCCTATCTAGGAACTCTTCAATAGCTTGTTCGATAACCTTGGACTGACTAATCCTTTTAAGAAAGGCATATAGGCGTAATTTCTCGTAAAGTGTGACAGGTATATAGAGTGAGCCACGGTGCATCTCTTGTTTGATTTCTCGTTGCTCGATTTTTTTTTATCCACATCATGTTTATATCATCATTACGTAATGATGTCAATACGTAATTGTGTAGATCTCATGAATTTTATTAGATTTTTGGGTGAGGGGGACCTAGCAATCTATTTTGCTAAAATGAGTAATATTGCATGAATCAATGGGTAAGTATAAAATTAATTAGGGAACTACCACCTGCACAACGTTGGAGAATGTGATTTGAAATGATAACCAGTATAGAAAAAGTGGATAATTGCATTAAAAAGAAAGACTATAAAGCGGCTTTGAAGCTGTTGCTAGACAAAAAGACAGGAAAGATACGTCCTGGTTTTCAAGATGAATTGTCACGAGCGTGGAACAGGGTGGGATATGTGTACGAGAGTCAGTCGAAATATATGGATGCCATCGATAAATATAGAAAGTCGCTGAGATATGACAAAGATATGTTTGACTCGACTTACGGTATCGGATTTTGCTATGACAATCTGGATAGACTCAAGTTTGCAGAGCGGTACTATAAGAAAGCACTCGCTATATCGGATGAACATCCATGTCTGTTTAATGATCTAGGCAATTTATTATATGAGCAGTCTAGGTATAAAGAAGCTTGTAAGTATTACGAAAAAGCATTAAGGAAATGTAAGCATAAGTCGCGACTGTGGAAGGATGTTAAAGATAATTTGGAATATGCAAAGTTATTCATTCAATACGAAAAGGTGGATGATTATGTGGGTAAAAAACAATATAGGAAAGCCTTATCAGTTCTAGTGGGTAATCAAACCGGAAAAATAAATAAAGAATGTAGATATGATTTGCTGATGTCCTGGTATCGTGTGGGAAATGTTTACTTACGGATGAGGGAATACAAAAACGCTATCATAGCTTACAAGAAAGCACTCCGCCACCAAAAGAACGATTTCTTTACGCTCAGACATATTGGATATTGTTATTCGTTTTTAGATAGGCCAAAGTTAGCAGAGCGATATTATCGAAGGGCTATAAGATTGCGGAAGGATGAGCCTACGTGCTATTTTAATTTGGGGAATTCACTTTACGACCAGGATAGATTCAAAGAGGCAATAAGATGCTACGATAAGACTCTGGAATTAATATCCGAATCAGACATTCTGTACGGGAAAGCCAAGAACAATATTTTACTTGCAAAAGAACAGATTTTTTGGACTCGTTTTGATTAAACGTTAGGCGGATATTCTGAAATTACATATGTATCAACTGGAGCTTGGAGCGGGTGATAAAGATGAATAAACTCATTTTGTTGTTGATGATTTATCTTGGGTTTGTTAATCCCGTATTGGCAGAGGATTTATACAAATCAGATTCTTATATAATGTTTGATGGTCATAGTATATCGCCGGATAAGGCTAAACTTGCATTCATAACTTTAGGTGAGACACAAATGAAGTCTGATCCTATTTATACGCCTACATTAACTGTGATCGATGTAGATGATGGGCGGGTAGTTGCTGAATTGGATGTGGAAAAACAATTCAAGTATAAAGCTAGAATCATCAATCAAAGTATCAGATGGGATTCAACTTCATCAAGTATCTATTTTGTTTTATTCTGGGATCTTGAAACCGTGTGGAAATGGGAAGTTATTACAAATAAGGTCTCACAATACCTTAGTGAACCAAACCGAGATCAGGGTTTCCTCTCATTCTCTAAAGACAACAAGCAGTTAGCGTATGTCTCCTATCCGATTGTAGGTGAATGTAAAAAAGAGGATTGTTGGATGAATGTCTCAAGAGAAAGTAACATTTTACAATTATATTTCCCAACCAAAGGAGAAACGATCAAGATTGCTGAGAATGTTGACCCGGTTCAACCGATTTGGTTGGACAGCGACAATCTGCTGTACGTTAAGAATGAAGTTATCTATAAGGCACAGATAGCAGGTGATATTAACATTAGCAAATTGATAGAACTTGATGAAGAGATGGTGAAACATATCAATCTAATAGCACCAAATAAAATTGGTATTTTGACAAGCACCGTAACTAGAGTAGATGATTGGAGAGAAGCATTGAGGAGATTGAAGCAGCGTGAGCATTATAATGATCTGTGGTCATACGATCCGGTTACCAATAAATTAGATCATATAATTACATATACTATTCATAGTTTAGGAGTGGCGCTAGACGACGAGATGGCAATATTCCCATTATTTGGAAAGGAATATACATCGGTTATGTATTATAAATATAAAAGTAAAGAGTTGGTTCTGATTAAGCTTGATCCTGATAACTATAATCAACCCATCTTGGTTGATAGTGAGACTCTCTTATTGCTTCGGCGTTATAAGGCAGTTACAAAAGCAAAGTTAAACTAATTCCCGCAAATGCAGTTTATATAGTAGATGTTTAAGCGTGAGGGCATAATTATGCTGGTTGTAGGATGTGGGCCTTTGGTATTGGCATCTATGGCGTACTTAATAGTTACTACCTATATTGGATTATGTGGATATAAGCCTATTTTGACTAGCCATTCTCCTGATAGTGACCTGAGACTAGAACTCTTTGGTGAAAATTGCCCTTTAATTAACAGCACAATAGATGGCGAGCTATTTGTAGGTTCGGTGCCGAAATACCGTTTGTTTACAATCAATCTCGGGGATTTTGAGTTGAATGAGGTTGTTGAAAAGAACTTGATTGTTCCAGTGTGGAAAAGTGATAAAGAGTTGATTATTCAATATCATCCTGGGCTGGAAATTAAACAACTCGAAAAACCTGCCAATATCAAAGTTACATATTTAACTATAAAGAAGTGACCCGCTCAATTTAATCAGTTCTATTAGACAACTAAAATCCTTGTAGTGATAGTTAAATAGTCTTAAAATTAGTTATAGGATTGGTGCACGGGGTGGCAATGAATTTTAAGAAAATATTTAAAACTAAATTTTACATCTGTTTTGCGGGACTTTTGCTTGTAGTCATTCTATGTGTCAACTGTTGGAAAAATGATGCTCTGCATATGTTGAATCCAGCGTGTATATATTTTGAGATTAAGCCATCGGCCTGGAATTCACAATGGAAGATGTTGTATAGATGTGGTCATTCATATGGATTAGAACATCCAAGGATGTCACCAAGTGGAGATAAGATCGTATTTGGATGCACTATATGGGGTAGTGGAGATATATGTATTGTAGATAGTGATGGAAAAAATCTAAAGAGACTTACTAATCAAGATACTCACGATGGTAGCCCATCATTTTCTCCGGACGGAACTAAGATAGTTTTTGAATCTGAGAAGGGTGACAGTACCAATATTTTCATAATGAATACTGATGGAACAGACTTACGTCAGATTACTTTTGGAAATAAAAATCATGAAACTCCTTCATTCTCGCCCGATGGTAAATATATTGTCTATTCAGGGCAGGTTGAACGGAAATGTGATGAATGTTCCTGTGGAACCCTGCAGTTGTTTGTAATGAAAACAGATGGTAGCGATATTGAGCTTATTGAAACCGGTTCTGTAAATATATGGAGCCCTACATATTCAAGTGCGGGTGATATGATTGCTTATGCAAGCCCGTACTGTAAACCTAAAGTAGATTATTGGTCTAAAGCCATAACTATTCTAGACATAGAAACTGGCAATACAAAACAAATCACGAACAGAGGGGTAATTTATCATCCATCATTCTCATCAGATGGGGAAAAGGTAATTTTCTTTGCTGATATTTCAAGGACAGAATTCAATTACGCATATCATACTTATACGGTTGATATACAGACAGAAGAGATAAAAAAGGTAACTGATTATGAAGGAGAGTATCCTACATATATTGATGGCGGTGAAAAAATAATGTTCTTAATACCGCAAAACAGACATGGTGGGGATATTTGCACTATGAACCTAGACGGCTCGGATTTTAAGGTTATTACAAAGACTTATAAAGAGTGAAGAATTAGTAAATGTTTATAAGCATTTTGATTCGGAAGTAAAAGATGTTGCTATATAAAACTGTCCAATGCTCATTCTAATTCTTTCAATCCCATCGTTTTTAATCGGTATGTTTACCGCGGTCTATACTTACAAAAAAGAATTTAGACCGATTGAGAAAGTGTTTTTATATGCCGTAGCAATATCACTTGTTTTAACGAGTATTGCTGTTTTATATCGAAGCATAGACAGTGACAGCTCTTGGGTAGTTGGTGGAATTATAGTACTCAAAGTGGTTTTATTGCTAGTGGCTTTAGCTGTTGGGGTTATCATTTTGCTAAAACACACTAGGAATAAACAGAATTAGTAATTCTTAAAGTGCAATAACGGTAACAATTTCTATGCTATGTACTCTAATCCGTAGTTAATGCATTACCCGTCCAGTGTTCGTGTGTGGTGAAGGATTCGACAGGGTTTCGGGTGAGTTTGGTGAGGTCTCGAAACGGTTTGCCCATAGGCATGACAGCGGATACTGCGTAATCATCGGGGATACCTAGCAGCGATTTAATTCCCTGTTCGTTGGACACAGGTATGGTTGTAATAGTCCCACCGAAGCCCTCGTTGCGGGCTGCTAAGAGGATATTCCATACAAACGGGTATATAGAAGCCCCGCTCACAACTCCGATGCGGTCGAGGTATTGGTCCATGGACGCTACGACTTTTAGATCTACACATACAACTAGTACCAATGCGGCGTACATAAACACATCAGTCAATACATGCGGGGCAGGTGTAGCTTCTATTGTAGAATCATCCACGCTTGTGGGCAGAACCGTATTCCAGGGGTTTTCGCCGGCGTGTATCTGGGCCATGTAGCGCTTGGCGGCGGGGAGGGTGAGGTCGCAAAGGGATTCGCGGGTCTTCATATCGCGTATTACAAGCACGCGCCAGCCCTGGCGGTTGCCCCCACTGGGGGCAAAGCGGGCGTTGTCCAAGATCCTGTAGAGCACCTCGTCGGTTAGGGGTTCGTTTGTAAACTCGCGGGCCGAGAATGTAGTACGCATGACCTGATAAAGTTCCATTTTGGATTCTCCTTATATATATGAGATGCCTGTGCCTATATATGGACTCGTTCTGTTACGAACGGAAAAGCCTGTGCGCCATGTAGACCGAGAGCGAGCTTTTTACGATTGCGAACCCGAGGAATGCGAACGCCGCACCTATATATGAGTGCTCGGGTACGAGTATAAAGAGCAGCAGCAAGTAAAAGGAGGTTGAGATTATACCGAGTATGGTCCTGAGGCCCGGTTTTTCGAGGGCCAGTAATACGGGGTTTATCCAGAATGTAATCCTGGCAACAACGACTGCGAGTGCTATGATCCTGAGTGCATTCACGGCGGGTAGGTAGGCCGTGCCAAAGACCAGGTGGATAATGAGCTCGGCAAAGATAATCATTATCACGGCTACGGGGATAAGGATCATGGACAGTTTTTTGGTCGTGTCTATGACGACTTTTTTTATGTCGTCTACCGAATGATTGGCCTTGATCTTGACCAGCTCGGGGTAGATGGCCTCGTAGAGCGGGTCGACTATATAGCTTGCGAGTTTGGCAGCGGCGCTGCCCACGTTGTAGAACGCTACGGCCTCTTTCCCGGCAAAGTAACCGAGGATCATTGTACCCAGGAAGCGTTCCTCACCCATTCGCACAGTTGACGCAAAGCTTGTGTTGCCCACAAACCACGCTATAGACCTATAGTGGTCGCTAATTAACGAGATTTTGGCCCTCCACCAGTCACTCAAGCCCTTTTCGCCCAGAGTGCCGAGCACTACCCATATCCTTATAAAGAACCCTACAAAACCAGTAAGCACATAGCCAATGAGTACGCCTTTATACCGTAGCCAAGGAGCAGGAGTGTGGTGATGGTGGCAAACCTGAGGAATGACTGGAACGACCTTATGAACGCAATCTGCTTGAATTTATCGAACACACGGAGTATGGCGATTGAGGTGGAGTTGGCGGTCCTGATAAATAGGCTGAATGAATAGATCCATACATATATATAGGCGTCGGGACTGTGAATTATGCGAGTGCTTATAATCTTGGCCGTGAGGATGGCAATGATAAAGGCGACGACACCGCTTGAGACGTCCATGAGATACGAGAGCTTTATCATAGAGCCGGTTTTATCGCGGTCGCCTTCCTCCCAGAATGTGCCGATGTATTTTGTCGCGGTCTCCCACACACGGAGGTCAAAGAACTGGACTAGGAGGTCGATGTAGGTGACGACGAGTACGAGGAGCCCATAGTCTTTTACACCGAGCATTCTGGCGACGATAATGGTCTGGAGCGCGCCGAAGATGCTTGATGCCGTTTTATCGCCCAGGAGCCAGGAGGCGTTTTTAAAAATCTTATTGTTTATCTCTTGTATATGGGACATTTAGATAGAGTTTCGCGACTGTAGTCCTAGCTGAGCCTAAGGGATGTTTGGGTACTTAGCAATGATTTGTACCCGGTCCGGTGATTGCGGACTCGCAGGATTGATAGAAACGGTCATTTTGTTGATTATAACCGGATACGGGTGAAAAATGGTAGCTTTACTGCCGCGGGAGGGCTTGTTGCCGGGGGTGTGTTGATTGTAAATGGGCCTAGATATGGCTAACATATTTAGACAAATCGGGGAAGGAGTGGTAAGGACCGTATGAGCATATACCCCCCAGTCATAATCATAGGGATGAGCCGTTCGGGCACAAGCCTGTTGTCGGAGATGTTGGAGGCTTTGGGCCTGTTTGCGGGTGCGCGCAAGGACCGGAACAATGAGGCGCTTTTTTTTGTTAGGCTAAACAAGTGGTTTTTGGACCAGTGCAGTGCGGGGTTGGAGAACCCTGCACAGATAAAGTATTTGATTGACGATAGTGAGGCTAGGCAGACCTATGCTAAGTATTTGCGGGATGTTATGACCTCGCCCATGACGGTTTCTTACCTGGGTGTGCGCAGGTATATAAAGCAGGGCTCGCTCTATAAACAGGACAAGCCATGGGGGTGGAAAGATCCGCGCAACACCTACACACTGCCGATTTGGCTGGATGTGTTTCCGGGGGCCAAGGTCATACATATTCATAGGCACCCGGTGGATGTGGCCAAGAGCCTTTTGGTGCGCAGGCAAAACGGGCTAAAGAAGATGAGGGAGAAGGGCAGGTGGTTTATGCCGCTTGATTGGCTGCATGTAGTGGACAGATTCGTACCCAAAAAGAAGATTATTGAGATGAGGTGTGCGTCAATTGACGAGGGAGTAGCCATGTGGGAGGAGTACATGGCCGAGGCCCAAAGACACATAGCGGATTTGGGTGAGAGTGCTACAGAGGTTAAGTATGAGGAGCTTTTGAGGGAGCCCGAGAGTGTGCTTGAGAGATTGGTAGATTTTTGTGAGCTTGGGGCTGGGTGGGATGGGATTAAGGCTGCGGCTGCGATGGCCAACCCCGACCGTGCATATGCTTACGAGAGGGACCCCGAGCTAAAAAAATATGCAGGTAAAGCCAACGTTAAAAAGCGGCTTAAGGTATACGGTTATTAATTTTTAGCTTATATATTCCGATATATGAACATCTTATATGAACATCTTGAGAACCATTGATACACCTTTAGTGTTAACACACACCGGACAGAAAATAATGAGGTCTGCCAAATGTGCGGTATAGTGGGGTTCTATAAGGTCGAGTGCGAGGACTGTACGCGTACCCTTGAGGTGATGCGCGACACACTCACGCACAGGGGCCCCGACGATGCGGGCATATACCTGGACAGAGAAAACGGGGTAGGGCTCGGGCATAGGAGGCTTTCCATCATTGATCTATCTGCACTGGGTCACCAGCCTATGTCCAACGAAGAGAAAACCGTGTGGCTCGTATACAACGGCGAGGTGTACAACTATCGCGAGATACGCGAGGAGCTAAGTGCCAAGGGATATAAGTTCAGGAGCAACACCGACACCGAGGTGGTGCTAAACGCTTACCTGTGCTGGGGCATAGAGTGCATAGAGAAATTTATCGGTATGTTTGCCATGGGGATTTGGGACAAGCGTGTACGCAAGCTTTATTTAATACGCGATAGACTGGGGATAAAACCGCTTTACTACTATCATGACCAAAACGGGGTTATATTCGGCTCTGAGCTAAAGGCGCTTATGGCGCACCCTGCGTATCCGAAAAACATAGACTACGGGGCTATGCCCAACTACCTGAGCTACGGCTATATCCCGGCGCCGGCAACTATATTCGAAAACACGTTTAAGCTTCGCCAGGGGCACTATCTGTGCATCGATGAGAGTGGTGTGAATGAGATAGAGTACTGGAACTCAAATGACCATTACCTGGACGATCCCCTCACAGGCACCGAGGACGAGATAGCCGAGGAGCTAGAGGAGCTGTTGCTGGATTCGTTCCGCTACCGGCTTTTGGCGGATGTGCCGCTCGGCATATTCCTTAGCGGGGGGATAGACTCCACTACACTCACCGCACTACTACAGAAAAACACAAACACTCAGCACAAGACTTTCACAATTGGGTTCTATGAGGACGAGTACGACGAGGGGAAATGGGCCAAGAAGATTGCGGAGTATCTGGATACTGAGCACACAGAGTACTATGTGTCGGTGGATGACTGTAAGGATGTAATAGGGCAGCTAGCCGATATCTACGACGAGCCATTTGGGGACAACTCGGGACTGCCTACGTACCTCGTGTCTAAGCTCACAAAGCAGAACGCCACAGTGGCGCTATCGTCTGACGGGGGGGACGAGCTCTTTGGGGGGTATAACCGCTACAGGTCGTTAAGTGCACTGCATCCTAGGTTTCATAAGGTTCCCGAAGCGCTGAGGGATGTTGCGTTGGGTGCTATGCAATCCTTGGGTGCGGAACGAGCGGCATCTATATACTCTGCAGTAAGACCTATCGTGCCTAATGTGAAGAATTTCGGGGATAAGTATAGGAAGTATCAGAATATGCTCGGCGCATCTCATAAAAAGAACCTGCTCGAGATGTTTAAATCCAATATGAACAGGTGGACACCGGACGAGATTGAGAGGTTGCTTAAGCAAGAGTCGGGGGAGCAGCACCCAACATACTTTGAAGACACGTTCGAGAGTCTTGAGAGCAGGGATTTTATGACTAGGATGATGGCTACGGACCTAAAGACTTTTTTGGCCGATGATATTCTGGCCAAGGTGGATAGGGCGTCTATGGCGGTTAGCCTCGAGAGCAGGGAGCCGTTTTTGGACCACCGGCTGGTGGAGTATGTGGCGAGGATACCATCGGGGCTAAAGTGCAGGGACGGCGTGAGTAAATATATATTGAGAAAAGTGCTATATAATCATGTGCCACGGGAGCTTGTGGATAGGCCGAAGAAGGGGTTTACCGTGCCGTTGGCCGATTGGCTCCGCGGGGACCTGCGATCGATGATGATGGACTACCTGAGCCCGGACAGGCTAAAAAAGGACGGTATATTCGACGAAAAGGTCGTTTCGCGGACGGTAGAGAACTTTGTTAAAGGCAGAGAGAGTGTGCATAAGGTGTGGTATATATTGGTGTTTCAGATGTGGAAGGAGAGATGGGTATAATATTGTAGTGGCCGACCGGGCTTTAAAGCCTCCGAGAGATCAGACCCTATGTATCAAAACAAAAAAATCTTGTTAAACATGCTTATGGTGCTTATTGCTCTAGTGGTTGTGTTTGGGGCCATTGAGCTTGTTCTGCGTGTCGTCGGATATAACACGCTCCATAAGTTTAAGGACGGCAGAGAGCTTATACTTAGAAACTCTGTGGACCCGGATGTAATTTACGAGCTTACCCCGGGCTCTTCGGGGCACGCGTGGGGTACTGATGTCCGGATAAACTCACTGGGTATACGAGGTGGTGAACGGGTGCTTGGCGGCGACGATGTTTACAGGGTGCTAACACTTGGGGATTCGATTACTTTCGGCAATTTCTTGCCCGAAGAAGCAACTTATGCATCTCAGCTCGAACAGAAGCTTAATAGGGATGACAGAGTATCCGAGGTGCTTAACTTTGGCGTGGGGGGCTATGACATAGCTCAGTACACGGCACAACTCAGACACAAGGGAGTAGGGCTTGAGCCCGACCTTGTAGTAGTGGGGATGTGCCTTAACGATGTTGGTATTTCGAGCCCAAACCTCCAGTATATCTTTAAAATTAGGAAGTGGCAGGAGAATCCGCTGTTTAAAAGCCGCACATTGCAACTGCTTGCTAATATGTACGAAAAAATAAAACTCAAGGGCTGGATGGAGAACCAGAACAAGCCCGAGGTCTTTAGGGAGAACTATGCAGATCGGATCACCGAAATTGGGGATAGTGAGACAGAGCTGCTAGGACTAATGGAAGGGCTTGGGGATGTGTACCCGGCGGATTGGTACAAGAGCCCTGACCGGATTGGCAGGATGAGGTATGCGATGGGGGAGCTAAGCCGGTTGGCAAGGGAAAACGGTTTTTCTGTAGTAGTGGTGATTATCCCCTGGCTCGAGCTTGACGATGAAGGAAAATATCCATTCGGGGATGTACACAGGATTATCGAGATGGAAGCCGAGAGGGCAGGGATTGAGACCATAGATCCCGCAGATGAATTTGTTAAAGTAGGGATGCTTAGCTTGAGAATTACCGAGAACCCCGATGACCATGTTCACCCGAACCGACGCGGGCACGAAATCATAGCCGAGAGTATTGCCCGTTATATATCAGAGAAAGAAAACTGATATAAGAGGTTTACAATTCGTATATATCGGTTCTTTGCGATTAACTCCTGAACAATTGGGAGGGGGGTGGATTAAGATGCCCCCGCAGGGCTTATCGGCAGATTAATGAATAGATAATTATGGTTGTAACTAAAAGCCGATAGTGATAAGATAGGATAAAAATTATGAAGCAGGGGAGGATTGAATGGACTGGTATATAAAGGCACTTAAGAACTGGAAGGATTTTGCGGGGCGTTCGCGTCGTAAAGAGTACTGGTTTTTTATATTGATCAATGCCATTATTTCGATTGGTCTTAGTATTGTAGACCAGATCATCGGGACAGCTAACGCTGAATCAGGTTTTGGGGTTTTGGGGACTGTATATGCACTCGTTATACTTGTCCCGGCTATCGCAGTCACGATAAGGAGGCTTCACGATACCAACAAAAGCGGTTGGTGGATATTGATAATTTTCATTCCGATTATTGGGCCACTTGTTTTATTATACTTCATGATAATAGATAGTGACGAGGGGGACAATCAGTACGGTCCTAACCCCAAAGCCGGTGAAACGGCTAGTGCCGGGGCGTAGTCTTTCTATATGTATCTAATCGTATAATCTGTTTTTCTTATATTAGTATTTCCAATAATACTGTATCTATATATATGATGCGGTTTAAGATTCCTGTATTCTTTCAACCTCGATCTGTAATTTAGTGAAACAAATTGAGTCGATTTGGTATTAATATAGGTATCGGATCTTGGTATAGGGAAATATGGTATGAGAGCCGTGTTTCAAATTCTACTATTAATTTTACCGTTCATATTTGGTCTAACAGCCTGTGGTAACAGTAATGGTGATGGTATGGGAGTGCCAAGTAGCACATACATCACAGAGCCTAATTTTGTGATACTGGCACAGATACCCACGGGTGCGGAGATTGTGTATCACAAGGACATGTTTATATATGTGATGGATTTGGCGGGGGAGATAGACGGGCAGATCACATTTGAGAACCCGAGGGTATGGGAACATGCTGCGGTGTCTTATGACGGACGTTATATCGTAGCTAACGAGCAGCTGCCTAATCCACAGGGTATAGCAGGGGGGTTCTCGAGGCTATGGCTATTTGACCTCGAAGAAAGCACAGAGGCCCGGCTTGTGCCGGATTTTGTTACAGCCGGTAACGGGGGTGTGGACTGGGACAGTGAAGGGTTCATATATTTTGCGGGTAAGGCCGAGGACATAGTTACGGATCCTATGACGCCCGAGGATTTTATGAAGAACGCGGGTGCAAACGATATATACAAAATAAAGTATGACGGTACTGAGCTAACACGTTTAGCAGACACTCCCACAATTGGAGAAGCTGATGTCGGAGTGTCCGATGACGGTACAATGCTGGCATATGTAGCCATTAAGGTAGATGAGTTGGACAACCAAGTCGATATTTGGGTCATGAGCACAGATGGAACTAATCCGCATATGATAATAGAGGGCGGGCCGAATGGTGTTACCAGTGTGCACGACCCGGAGTTCTCGGATGATAACAAAAGGGTGTTCTTTAGCCGAGTAAATCCTGATGTGCCGCCCAACTTTCCCAACATCCCGGCCGCAAATACGGCGCATGACATTTACGGCTGTAAATTGGATGGTACGGATTGTCTGAGGCTCACCAAACCCGGTCCTATCTCGATAGTTCCCAACGTAAAAGGTAACCTGGTTGCATACCTGGAGATAAATGAGGCCGGGATGTATGCAGGGGGGTCTATAGTGACAACGGATGGGGAAGATCAACTGCCGATCCGGATAAAAGAAAATGCGAATATGCCCAAGTGGATTCCGTAATTTGTTGCAGGTGCTGCCTGTCATTCGATAGCTCCTGACATTGATTGACTGACTCCTGTTTCATTAGTTACTCTTGGATATCTATATAGATGTAAGGAGATACCCATGAGGAAACTGCCCGAGAGGAACCAAACAAAACTGTACAAAGACATCTTTTTGCCACCGGAGACCCTAGAGCTTAGGGCGAGGATAAGGGAGTTTGCCGAAAAGGAGCTTTTCCCTCGCGCCTACGAGATGGGCCAGCACCGGGAGCATAACAACAACTTCCCCCACGACCTCTTTGGCAGGATGGCGGAGCTCGGGTTTTTCAAAATCCCCTATAGCTCAGAAGACGGGGGGCTTGGGCTCGAGTATCCTGCACTGGGAGCAGCGGTGCTGGCAGAGGAGCTCGCATATATGAGTGCAAGCTTTGCGGGGATGATAAACGCCCACTTCCTGCTTGCCGGAAAGAGTGTGGAACAGGGCTCTCATCACGTAAAAAAGACCTATCTTACCCCGCTTATGGAGGGTAAGGCGATTGCTTCATTTGCCATGACCGAGCCGCAGTCGGGCTCTGATGTGAGATCCGAATCGTTAACAACAAAAGCCGTGAAAAAAGACGGTAAGTATATAGTTAACGGTCAGAAACGTTATATCACAAACGCAGGGGTATCGAGTTATATTGCCACACTAGTCGCTGTGGATAATAAGTCCTGCATGCTGGTTATAGACACGGATTCTGAGGGCTGCTGGACCAGTGAGCCCGATAAGAAGCTTGGGAACCGGGGAGAGCTTACCTATGATGTCTATTTTAAGAATGTGGAGGTCCCTGAGGAAAACCTCATAGGTAAGGAGGGGGATGGGCTGCGTGTATGTATAGGGGCGCTTATGTACGGTAGGACCGGGATTGGGGCTAGCGGGGTAGGGATGGCGCAGTCGGCCTTTGACGAGTGCGTGGCATTTATGGCCGAGCGCGAAGCATTCGGTAAAAAAATAAACCAGTTTCAGCACTGGCAGTTCCTTATGGCAGAGCGCGCGATAGAAATAGAGAACGCCCGCAACCTATATATAAAGAGCGCGCTTCGTATGGACGGGGGAGAAGCGTTTCCGATACTGGAATCCTCGGGGGCCAAGTTCTATGGGTCGAAGTTGTCAGTGGATATGGCGCGGGACGCCGTACAGATATTCGGGGGGTATGGGCTTATGGTAGAGCTCGGACACGACGACTCTACCTATAAGGTAGAGGAGATATACAGGGACTCCAAGGTGGGCGAGATATATGAGGGAGCAAACGAGATACACAAGATGCTGATCGCACGCGAGATATTCGGTAAATAGCATATTCCCGGTATGTGTATCAGTGCATCTCAAGCCCCGAAATTGTAAAGACCAGTATTAGAATCCAGATCAAAAGACCTAGTGCCAAGATAAAAACTATCCGTTTCTTTTTCGATCCCTTTTCACCACCGGCCTGCAAGAATGATTGACTGATTCTTTGTGTCAGATGGATTATAGAATATGCGACAACTAAAGACGCGATAAATGTAACAACAGCAAAACCTATTATATATTCCATGTAAATTCAGTACCTTCCGCAGTATTAAAACACATTAAAACATCTAAATAAGCGACTCGAAATATGTCGGAATATAAGACACATGACATTTGCTCGTACAGTGCAATCCATTGATTACGGGTATTTAGCTCTGGCATGTACATTGCCATTATACAACGGTAAACACAAAGGAGAAACTATAATGCTGAAAACACATTCCCGTTATAACCTTCTTTTTATAGTCCTGCTGGTAACAACCTTTTACTTTTGCCTGCCGAGCTGTACTCAATCCGAGGAGTCTAAGCCCACTGTGAACAAAGAAAATGCGATGAAGGGTAAAGAGCTATTCACCGCAAAAGCATGCCAGGGCTGTCATACGATTGGCGGGGGCAAGCTTGCCGGGCCCGATCTGGCCGGGGTTACTGAGCGCAGAGAGATCGAGTGGCTTACAAAGTGGCTCACCAATCCCGACGAGATGATTATGACAGACCAGATAGCCAAGGAGATGCTAAAAGAGTATTACGTGCCTATGCCTAACCAGGGGCTTACACCCGAGGAGGTCGGGCTTTTGATCGAGTATATGAAGTATGAGGACGCAAATATGAGCAGTGCAGATAAGTAAAGCAGTAAAAATTTATGGAGGTGAATCCTTATGGGTAATAAGAAGGGGTATGGCATTGCAGTATTGCTGATTGTTTTTATTGCAGGGGTGTTTTACTTTACGGGCTCAATAGAGACCATAAGTAAGCAGGACACTCCGCAAAGTGCACAGGAGATTGCCAAGGCCAGGGGGCTTTCGCCCGACGATGTGACTGCGGCGCTAAAGACCTATGTGCCTACGGGTAAACATGACGATTACATCATGTTTTCCTCGGGGGGGCATTCGGGTCAGGTGCTTGTAATAGGTGTGCCTTCAATGCGCCTGCTAAAGGTTATAGGTGCTTTCACACCTGAGCCGTGGCAGGGCTATGGGTTTGGTTCAGAGGAGTCGGAGAATATACTCAAGGCAGGGGATATGCCTTTTGGCAAGAACCGTGAACTCAGATGGGCCGACACACACCACCCTGCACTTAGCGAGACAGGTGGGGAGTACGACGGACAGTTCCTGTTTATTAATGATAAGGCCAATGCGAGGGTTGCAGTCATTGACCTGCGCGATTTTGAGACAAAACAGATGATGAAAACTCCCAATATGATCTCTGATCACGGCTCTACGTTTGTGACACCTAACACAGAGTGGGTGATTCAGGCCTCGCAGTACGCAGCCCCGCTGCCCTTTGAAAATTATGCGGGACTCGACGAGTATCAGGAAAAGTACAGGGGTATCATCGCTTTCCATAAATTTGACCGCAAGAAGGGAAGGATTGTGGGCGGCGGTTTCCAGATAGAGGTGCCACCGTACTGGCAGGACCTGTGTGACGCAGGAAAGAAGGTAAGTGAGGGGTGGTTATTCTGCAACTCTATTAACACCGAGCTCGCCACAGGTGGTATTGAGAGCGGCAACCCTCCGTTTGAAGCAGGCGTGTCGCAAAGAGACATGGACTATATGCACGTGATTAACTGGAAAAAGGCCGCCGAGGTAGCCAAAGCGGGTAAGACAACAAAGATAAACGGTGCGGACGTAATCTCGCTAGAGACCGCTGTAGCCGAGGGGATCCTCTATTTCCTGCCGGAACCCAAGAGCCCTCACGGCGCCGATATTACCCCCGGAGGGGAGTACATAGTTGTATCGGGTAAGCTCGATACGCACGCTACGATCTATGGTTTTGATAAGATACAAGAGGCCATAAAAAACGAGAGCTTTGAGGGCACAGACCCCTACGGTGTGCCGATAATCAATTTCAGCGATGCCGTAGTAGCGCAGCTAGAGATTGGGCTTGGCCCGCTTCACACCCAGTTTGACAACCAGGGCAACGCCTATACCAGTGTGTTTATCGAGAGCACACTCTCGAAGTGGAAACTGGGCCCACCCTACAACACTGGGGAAGATGCCTGGACACTGGTAGAAAAGATCCCTGTTCATTACAACATCGGCCACCTGGTATGTGCCGAGGGCGACACCGTGTCTCCCGACGGTAAGTACTGTGTGTCGCTTAACAAATGGGCCATCGACAGGTTTAGCCCCGTTGGGCCGCTACATCCCCAGAACTTCCAGCTCATAGACGTCTCGGGGGATAAGATGCAGCTGCTCTACGACATGCCCATCGGGATCGGCGAGCCACACTACGTGCAGATGATAAAGGCCGACAAACTAAAACCGTGGCTGGTCTACCCAGAGGTAGGGTTTAACCCGGCTACGATGTCTGTCAACCCTAAAGCTGCAAAGATAGGCAACGAAAAGATAGTAAGGAACAACGGCAACGTCGAGATTTGGATGTCTGCCATCCGAAGCCACTTTACACCAGAGCACATTAAGGTGAAAGAGGGTGATAAGGTCACAATGCACATAACCAACGTGGAACGTGCACGTGACGCTACGCACGGGTTTGCTATAGACGGTTACAACATAAACCTGAGTATAGAGCCTGGGGAGAGCAACACGGTCAAGTTCGTGGCCGACAAGCCCGGTGTTTACCCGTTCTATTGCACAGAGTTCTGCTCGGCGCTTCACCTAGAGATGATGGGCTATCTGTTGGTAGAACCGAAGAACTAAGAGACCCGATTGATTTTCCCTCCCGGTATCGACCCCAGCATGCCGGGAGGGAGGGTTCTCAGCGGGAGTAAAAAGACAAAACCAATTAAGGGGAGGGATTAAGATGAAAACACTAAGTTTGCTTTTAACCCTGTTTTTCGTACTAGGCGCAGTTGCAATCGCAGCTGACAACCAAGAGACCGCAGCTTCGTGGCAAGAGCAGGCCACGAGCACAAGGGCCGCTGTGGTGAGTGTGGCCGAGGAGCTTGGGACGCTAAATCCCGAGAGCAACCCCACTGCAAAGGGACTTGTGGATGACGCAGTGATGTGGCTCGGTATGGGCGACAAGGAGCTTGCCAAGGGAGATGCCGCTATGAAGGAGGAGCAGTGGGACAAGGCCAACTTCGGCTACAATATGGCCTGGCAGTACTATGTTAAAGCTGCCACAGCCGGCCTAAATGCCAAGCGGATACTGACCGGTAAGTAAGTGTAGGTAGTTGCACGAGGCTTATTTTAAGTTGTAGGATAAGATTTAGCGTGCATACAAAGTGCTAGATCTGACAATATAGCTGAAAACGGAGATTACTTTATGAAAGAAAGAGAGCTATTACTCGGACCCAGAATTCCTAAAGAGCAATGGGAAAAGGAACGAAAGAGGTTCATGCTGCCCACGCTCTTATTGGTAGGTGCTGCGATTCTGCTGGCAATCTCGATATTCCTGCCGTACTGGAAAATTAAGCTCTTTGCGCCACAGTACCCGGGAGGGCTCGAGGCCTCTATGTACGTAAATCAGCTAAAGGGCGATATAGCCGAGATCGACGGGCTTAACCACTACATAGGGATGAAACCCCTGGGGGAAGCAGCGGTGCTTGAGCGCACGTTAAGTGTATTCATCATTGTGGGCCTGGCGTTGCTCATAGTGGCCAGTATCTATATTCACAGCCCCTTTGCATTTGTTTTGTGTATTCCAGCCATTGTGTATCCCGCGTTTTTCTTGGCCGACCTCTACTTTTGGATGCGGAGCTTTGGCATGAACCTGGACCCGAGGGCAGCGCTTAGCAACGCCATAGATCCGTTTGTGCCCCCGATCTTGGGCGAGGGGCAGATAGCTCAGTTCAAAACGCTGGCAACGTGGGAGGTGGGTCTATACCTCTCGATAGCTGCGTCGATACTGATCCTTGTCGGCCTCTATTTCCACCGCAGAGCCTATAAGCCCTTGGTAATGGACAAGGGGCAGGCCACAGCCGGTTAATGAGATATTGGGTTTGATCTATTCACTTTAATCCTTGCTTTGGGGCCAACTATGTGGAAGAGCATATTATTGACAGTCCTGCTCATAACGGCGACGGTTAGCGGCTGGGCTAAGACTATCGATGTATCTCCCCAAGGAGAGCTAAGCTCTATATCCGCTGCCATAGACAGTGCCGAGGACGGTGACACGATCCGTGTCAGTAGCGGGGTCTACACCGAGCACTTGACGGTAGATAAGAGCATTGCACTAGTCGGTCTTGAGGGTCCTGTAATCGACGGCGGGGGCCGGGACACCGTGGTAACGATAACCTCACCAGGGGTCACATTTAAAGGGTTTACGGTGCGCGGTAGCGGGCTTAGCCTAAACATTGAGCACGGGGGAGTGGTGCTCGACTCGGCACCGGGGTCGGTTATAGAGAATAACCGACTCGAGGATGTGTTGTTTGGCATATATCTCAAGAATTCGCCCAACTCGGTAATACGCAATAACAGAATATATGGAAAAGAGCTCTCGCTGCCCGAGAGGGGCGACGGCATAAGGCTTTGGTACAGCTCGGATACCGAGATCGTGGACAACCACATTGTAAATGCAAGGGACCTGGTAATGTGGTGGTCGAGCAACACGCTCATTAAGCGTAACAGGGTGGAGAAGGGACGCTACGGCCTCCACTATATGTACAGCAACCACAACCTGTTTGAGGACAATGTGTTTGTGGATAATTATGTGGGCGGGTTCCTTATGTATAGTAAGGGGATCCGGTTCCACGGCAATGTGTTTGCGCGTAACCAGGGCCCGGCCACGGGCTACGGCATAGGGTTTAAGGACCTGGACGATATAGAGGCCACACGCAACCTAATCATAGATAACCGCATAGGGATGTATCTGGATAACTCGCCAAACTCCATAGATTCATGGAACAGGATAACGGATAATATGATAGCATTTAACGATATAGGAGTGTCGTTTATGCCCTCTATTGAGCGAAACGCAGTGGTCGGGAACAGCTTTATAGATAATACAGAGCAGGTACAGGTGCGCGGCGGTGGTGGACTAACGGGCAACAAATGGTCGGAGTCGGGGGGCGGGAATTACTGGAGCGACTACAGGGGCTATGACGAGGATAGTGATGGAGTCGGGGAGCTGCCCTATGTTGCAGAGAGCCTCTTTGAGGAGCTTATCGATACCTATCCGAACCTCCGTATTTTTATACACAGTCCCGTAGCCTCGTCGATTGAGCTTGCGTCGCGTGCGTTTCCGGTGCTAAAACCCGAGCCCAAGGTAAAAGACGACTATCCGCTCACACACTCGGCGATGCTAAAGGAACTCGGCGTCGAGCACGGGGGGTTCTCGGGCCTGTTGCTTGTGCTCTCGTTGGCAATGATCGCAGTGCCGGCGGGGGTCTATCTAACATTGGTGCGCAGGGCATAGAGGTGAGAATTGATAGAGATTAAGGGGCTTACTAAAAAATACGGTTCTTTTACGGCTGTAGACTCGCTTACGTTTAGCATCGAGAGAGGGGAGTCTGTGGCGCTTTTGGGTGCCAACGGTGCCGGCAAGAGCACGCTTATAAAGTGTGTGCTGGGGCTCTTGGACTATAGCGGGACCATAGAGGTAAACGGCATTGGCCTGGGGGAGGACTCAAAGGGTGCTAAATCGTATATAGGGTATATACCGCAGGAGGCGCTTTTCTATGAGATGAGGGTAGGTGAGTTGGTGCGCTTTTTCGCGTCACTAAGGGGTGTGGGCACGGATAGAGCACGCGAGGTCCTGGGCGTTGTGGGCCTAATGGAGCACCGAGACAAATTGTGTTCGGAGCTCTCGGGGGGTATGCGCCAGAGACTCTCATTTGCGCTTGCATTCCTCTCTGAGCCACCCGTACTGCTTTTGGACGAGCCCACCTCTAACCTGGACGCCGGTGCCAGGGCCGACCTGCTCCAGCTTACCAAGTCATACCACGAGTCGGGCAACACAGTTATGTTCTCGTCGCACCGACTGGATGAGGTCAACTACCTTGCGGATAGGACTGTGTTTATGAAGCAGGGCAGGGTTGTGTATGACGGGGTACCACATGGTATTACCGACACTCTGGGCCTTAAAACGAGGATGAACATCAGCATGCCGGAAATTGAGATAGACGGGGCGCTCTCGCTATTGTCGCGAAACGGGATCAGCGACGCAAAGCTTAACTGCAACGGAATAGACGTGTTGGTGAGCAGAGGTAACAGTGCCGGTGTGATGAGGCTTCTTGTAGAGGGCAATATTGGTTTTACGGATTTTAGTGTGGATGAACCCACGATGGAGGAGATTATCCAAGAGGTGGAGAGAAATGAATTTTAGCAGCGTACTTATAATAGCAAAAAAAGAGGCACGGGAGTCGCTCGCAAACAGGTGGTTTGTTGTGTACACGCTCTGTTTCTCTTTGCTCGCACTACTTCTTTTATTCATAGCCTCGGGGCGAAGCGAGATCGCAGGCTACACGGGCTATGGCAGGACCGCTGCCAGCCTCATAAACCTGGTGCTGTTGTTTGTCCCTATGGTGGCACTTTTAACAGGTGCGATGAGTATAGCAGCCGAGCGCGAGAGCGGGACGCTCGGGTACTTGCTGTCGTACCCTGTGAACAAGGGCGAGGTGTTTGTGGGCAAGTACCTGGGGGTGTTGACGTCCATTTGGTCTAGCATACTGCTCGGGTTTGGGATCGCTGGGGTAGGTGTGGCATTGGTTGGCGGGGGCGGGGGAGCGCTCAGGTACCTGGCGATTGCAGGGTTCTCGCTATTGCTTGCAGCGGCGTTACTAAGTGTGGGTTTTTTGATCTCGGTATATGTGCGGGGAGCGTCAAAGGCGCTTGGGATAGGGGTGTTTTTGTGGCTTGTGTTCATTGTGTTTGGGGATCTTGGGATTATGGGCAGTACAGTGGCGATGGACCTGGGGATAAAGCAGGTGTTTGCAATGGCGCTTTTTAACCCTACCGAGGTGTTTAAGATGATATCCGTGCTGGTGGTAAGCCCGCGGTTCGAGGTTCTCGGGCCTGTGGGAGTGTACGCAATGCGTACTTTTGGTAAAGAGGGTGTGTTTGCAATACTATTTGGGGCGTTTTTGCTCTGGACGCTTATACCGCTTGGTGCGGCGTACTATGTGTTTTGCTCGCTTAGGAGGGAAGAGACCTGAGGTTAATATTTGTTGTTGCGATGCTCTCTCTAGCGCTATTTGGCTGTGGGGAGAGTAAAAAAGAGGGGCCGCGCGAGATTTACTACGGCTCGGACCTATGCGAGCGCTGCAGCATGATCATTAGCGAAAAACCCTATGCCGCACAGTACTTAACACGCGGGGGAGGGGTTAAGAAGTTCGATGACCTGGGGTGTATGGTGGAGCATATTAAGCAGCAGAAAAACCCTAGCATAGAAGCCGTCTACGTCAGGGACTATGAGACCCAAGAATGGATAGACGCCAAGGCGGCCTTTTTCGTAAAGAGCACCTCGATTAAGACCCCCATGGGACACGGCATAGTGGCGTTTCGGAGTCGAGAGAGTGCAGAGAATCTTGCAAAAAGGGACGATGCGAAATTGTTGGGGGGTTTTGAGTCTGTGGACGGAGATCCGGGATCGAAAAACAATCACAAGAGCCATGCGGACTGATTGGAACCAGGTGCCCCGGCAATGGTATAATAAAAGTATATAGATAACACTTTTAGAACAGGAGATGATCGAGATGTTGGTAAAAGAGTTTATGAGTAAAAACCCGATCTATCTGTTCCCCGAGCAGGATATAAAAGTAGCGTTTAATATACTTACGGATCACAGGGTAAGGCAGGCGCCGGTCATGGAGGTCGGGAAGCTCGTGGGTATAGTAACGGACCGCGATATCCGTGTGGCCCTTGCGCAGAGCCTAAACCAGACTTCGCTTACCGTAAAGAGCGTGATGACTCAAAACCCCGACACCGTCAAGGATGAAACTGACATTGCGGATGCTGCGAGGCTACTATGTAAAGCGAGTTATAACGCGCTCCCGGTACTAAACTCTAGCAGCGAACTTGTAGGGATCCTGACGACCACAGACATACTTAAGGGCATGATCACGATACTGGATGAGAAGAATGGCTGAGACATAGGAGGTATGACAGTGGAGATAAAAAACATTCTTTTTCCGACGGATTTTTCAAATGAGAGTATTAAGGTCCGCGAACATGCTATGTATCTGGGTCAGGAGCTTGGCGCCAAGATCCACGTACTCCACGCTATCGAGCCGCTTGACTATGAGGAGCTTGACGAAGAGATAAAGAGTTTTTACAGGGATTTGGAAACTCAGATGGAAGAACGAATGGAGTCCGAGAGGGCCATATTCGAGAAAAACGGCTTGGGTATAAACTCTATGATTGTGATAGGGCCCCGCTGGAGGGTTGTGAACACTGTGGCCAGGGAAAAAGAGATCGACCTTATCGTGATGGGCTCGCACGGTGTCAAGCGGGACGGCGGAGAGATATCCGTAGGTACCACAAGTCATAGGGTGATGTTTACTTCGCCCTGCCCGGTACTAATTGTAAGGTATGAAGAGGGATAATCTTGCAACTCTCGACTTTCAGCGGGAGTAATTACTTAAATAACTTTACCTACTATAATTAGGTGTCTGATCTCTAAACTGGTAATATGAATTAGAGGGCGCTGTTTTGAGCATAATTGAACTTACGGATGAGCAGAGGATGATAAGGCAGCTGGCAAAGGACTTTGCCGAGAAAGAGATTATGCCTGTAGCATCCCACAATGAGCGCAACGATATCTATCCAAAGGATATTGTGCGCAAGATGGCGGAACTGGGCTTTATGTCTATTTGTGTGCCCGTAGAATACGACGGAAGCGGTCTCGATACCTTCAGCTACGAGCTTGTAATGGAAGAGATCTCGAGGGCATGTGCTTCTACAGCCACTATAATGGCTGCTAATAACTCCCTGGTCTCAGACCCTATAGTTAAATTCGGGACCGAGGAGCAGAAATCAAAGTACCTACCCCCAATGGCTACGGGAGAGGTGGGTTGTTTTGCCCTCAGTGAGCCCGATGCCGGCTCTGATGCAAGGGGTATAAAAACCAGGGCTAACAAAGACGGAGACCACTACGTTATAAACGGTACTAAAAACTGGATTACCAACGGCCCCGAAGCGAATGTGGTACTAGTATTCACATACACTGACCCGTCAAAGAAGCATAAAGGGATTACATCGTTTTTGGTGGATAAGGAGACCCCGGGTGTAGTGGTGGGGAAGATCGAGGAGAAGCTGGGTATAAAGGCATCGTCTACCTCGCAGATCATATTCGAGGAATGCAGGGTGCCCCGGTCGGCTATGCTTGGGCAGGAGGGCGACGGGTTTAAGATCGCTATGGACACGCTTGACAGCGGGCGCATCAGTGTAGGGGCGCTGGCTGTGGGTATAGCGAGGGCGGCACTTGAGGACTCTGTGGCCTATGCCAAGGAGCGCACTGCTTTCGGTAAACCGATCTCCCAACTCCAGGCCATACAGTTTATGCTTGCCGATATGGCTACAAGGACCGAGGCTTCGAGGCTATTGGTGTGGCAGGCAGCGCTTATGAAGGACCGGGGCGAGAATTTCATAAAACAGTCGTCCATGGCAAAGCTTTATGCTTCGGAAACTGCTATGTGGGTCGCCACAAAGGCCATCCAGATCCACGGCGGCTACGGCTATACGGTCGACTACCCCGTGGAAAGGTATTTTAGAGACGCCAAGATCACAGAGATCTATGAAGGCACATCAGAGATCCAAAGGTTGATTACTGCCGCGCAGCTGCTAAAAGAGTTTAGCTGACCCCCCAGAACACAAATTCCCATACCCCCTAACGATCCCAACTGAAATATGAGATAATATCAATGTGACCGTTAAGGATCTGTTGGACGATATCGAGATCACGCATTTCGCTGTAATAGCCCAGAGCGGCACCTACCTCTACAAGACCCGAGAAGAGATACCTAAACGCGACCTTCACGACGACACTGTAAAAATATTTGCGTTTGCCGCAACGGGTGAGATCTACCACCTGAAAAAGCGGGATTAATAGGGGGGGCGCTTAATCTTGCGGGTTGTATGGCGGGGCTTGGTATTGTATGGGATATATACCATAAATGGCTGCTATTATATCCAGCGCCTTACCCTCGACTTATAGCTTGTGTATTCGTCTCTGAATTTGTGCTCTAGATACTCTTCCTCGCGCTCTATAACCCCTTTGGTCAATACCACTATGAAGGGTACGGTGAGTACAATTATCCAAAGTGAGTTTGCTAATGCTCCGAGTGTAAGCATAAGTAGGACAAGAGATAGGTAGAGCGGGTTCCTGGTGAAATTGAAAACTCCTGTAGTGACGATGGATGTTGTGGGTTTTCTAACATTTACGTTTGTCTTAGCTTTGCGCAAGGCATAAAACCCCCCAGCACCGATGAGCACAGACCACACTAGCAGATTTATGGCCAGGGGAGTAGTGATATGGGGTGGGAGGATATGTACGGGGTAAATAGTCTGAATTATTACGCCTAATAAAAGGAAGATAATGAATATGAGCGGGGGTAGTGCAATGACATTCGGATGGTCGGTGTTGTCGGTCATATTATTAGTCTCGTTCAGGCAAATCACCCGGGGGAGGGTCCTTGTATTTCCAGTGGCCCCTGTGTTTTGGGTGCCGTTTTAAAAGCACACCGAGTGCTTTTCGTTCTTCCTGATTGAATTTCTTGGCCAGCTCTTTTGTGGCCTCGGCCAGGTTCTTGGCCATCTGTCCGTGAATCTCGTGGAGCTCCTCTACCTTTTGGTCAAAGAGCGTCTCGTCGAACTCGGGTGCTGTGAGCACTCCTATGAGCTCGGCTCGTTTATCGTGTATAGCCTTTCTGGTAGCTTTGCCTTCCCTGCGCATCTCCTGCATCTTGTCTTTTAGCAGCTCTTTTTTGTCCTCGGGCAGCCCCGCCATGGCCTTCCAAAACCCGTGGTGGCGGCCCCCGTATTTATAGGCCTTGGTGGATACATGCCCTATGATTACTCCCGCAAACAGCACGTTGAGCAGTATCGAGAGTACGAGGATGATCTTTAGTGTTTTACTCATAGTAGCCCTCGTCGTAGTAAAGGAGCCCGGCAATCTCGATGGATTCGGGTTCCTCATCCGTGGTGTACGATGTGTAAGCATATCCGAGCATAAGCCCCACAATCAACACCAGAGTGAGGCCGTAGGCGGGGCTTAGAAACGGGATGCCTCCAAAAGAGCCTTTAATGCTGTCAATAATAGAGGCGCTGCTTTTAGCAGTTCTCGGTGTGACCTTTGCGGTGTTTACGATCCTCGTTGCCAAGTTGGGCGAGGGGGGCTCAAAAGCCCTCTGGCCAAGCGCATTTTCAAACTCGCGTTCCTGATCTAGGAGCGCTTTTAGCTCGGGTGAGGAGGCAAGAGTCGTGTGTGCTTCGGTCTTTAGGTCCTCGGGCCAGTTGTCGATCTCGGATCCGTATAAAGAGAGGCATTCTTGGAACCGATCTTTATTCATATCAAGCGACCTCCTCTTTTAACGAATTTTTTATTTTCGTCCTAAGCGTGTGTTTGGCGCGTACGAGCAGGGACTCAAAAGCCTTTATGCTTATGTCCATAACCCGGGCGGCCTCTCGGTTGGTGAGGCCCTCGTAAAAAGTGAGGTTGAGTGCGGTTTGTTGCGCGAGCGGCAATGCATCTATCATAGCTTCGAGCCGGTCCTTTTTTTGTGCGCTGAGTGCGAGAGCTTCCGGGTCGGGATTGCTATCCCTCAGATCGGTGTGTTCTGTGATCTCTTGGGGGCGGCGCTTTTTTTTCTTGTCCAGGCTTAGGTTAGTAACAACCCTGTAGAACCAGGTGGTGAACTTTGCATTTTTGTGCGAGTCCCATTTGTGTGGGGTTTCCCATAACATCAAAAACGCCTCCTGCACTGTGTCTTCCGCTTCGTTCCTATCGGCAAGCACTCTGTACGCTATGCTATAAAATTTCTCGGTGTGGCGACGGACGATCTCCGTAAAAGCCTCATCGGCACCGGTTGATATAAGTTCTAATAATTCTTCGTCGCTTGCTTCAGTAGCGAGTTGCTCGGCCATTGGATAAAAACCAGCGGGCAATGCCTTTTCCCAAATAGTGGTGATAAGACCCGAGCAGACCCTCGATGCTGGATAGGGGGCCTGCTCGTCTAGAATATAATACATGTTATCGGCATCCGCCGCGCGGTCCTTTTGGTCCTTTGGGGAGCATCTTGGCCAGTATCTCGCGCTCTTGCTGTGTAAACTCGGGGGCTATGCTGCGAACGGCGTCGGTCATTGTTGCGAATTTCTGGTTCATAAGGGCCTGTAGTTTGTTGGCGTTTTCCGTGTAGGCCTTTTCATCGAACTCAGGGGCTGTTAGTGCGGCTGTTAGCGCTTCTTTGGTGGTTTTTATCTCTTCTTTAAGCGCTTTATTCTGCTCTTTTACCTGCTTCATTGTAGAGAGCACTAGTGTCTGTTTGTCGGCCGGGAGCTCCAAAAGGGCGTCCATTTTACCGTGCCCATGACCTTTATACCCGCAGCCCTCTTTGGCCAATGCAAATGGGCTTGTGAACGCAACGATGGTGCCCAAAAGTGCAATCCCCAGTCCCAATAATGATGCGCGTTTAATAAATTTCTTCACTGTACTACCTCCTATTGATTTACGGCGTTTGCAGCCGAGTTTATATGTTTATACGATTGAGACCCGTGAAACCCTGCGGTCTATTGTTTCTAGTGCAAAATAGCTCGGGCAGTCAGGGGCCAGGCGCGGATTCTGCACAACCCAAAAAACTGTATATACTTTAGCGGTTGTATGATCCGATAAATCTAAGCCGCGATCTTAGCAATTTACGATCCAGAGCGTCTATTTTTTAAGTACCGAACATAGTAAAACCGGTTGCATACAGATTCGATCTATGAGTCCAGACACTGAAAACACAAATCGCAGATGGCTCACACTGGTCGCTATGACCGGGTCAATCTCGATGATCCTTATCGACCAGACTGTGGTCAGCGTGGCGCTGCCCACTATACAAAAGGACCTGGGCGCCACCGAGACCGAGCTACAGTGGATTATAAACGCCTATATCCTGGCGCTTGCGGCGACCGTGGCGCTTGGTGGCAGGCTTGGGGACATCTACGGCAGGGTGAAGGCATTTATAGCGGGGATAGTGGTTTTTGCAGTAGCCTCAGCACTCTGCGGGATTGCCCCCGACATCTACTTTATGATAGGGGCCAGGGCGCTTAAGGGGCTGGGTGCGGCACTCATGGTGCCCGCAGCGGCCTCGATAGTGATAGGGTCGTTCGATATTTACGAGCGAGGCAAGGCCATGGCTGTGTATGCAGGGGTGGGGCATGCGTTTTTGGCTATAGGCCCGCTACTGGGAGGGTTCCTCACTCAGTATCTATCGTGGCGCTGGGTGTTTTGGATAAACCTGCCGATTGGATTAGCAGCCGTCATACTCACACTTATTTCTAAACCAGACGAGAACAACATGTCGCACCAGATAATCCGTGTGAGGTATGTGATGATGCTTGTGGTGGGGCTGGTAGCGCTTGTGTTCGGTTTGCAACAGGGCAGTGTCCTTGGGTGGGTATCGATCTATACAATCGGTGCAATCACAGGCGGACTATTGCTACTTGCAGTATTTACCTATTTTCAATCACGAGTGCAGAATCCACTTATCGAGGTCGGGCTATTTAAGATCCCCGAGTTCACTGCCGACACCATACTGCTTTTCTGCATCCAGTTTGCACTTATAAGCATAGTGCTGTTTGGTGCCATATACCTGCAGGATGTGCTCGGGTTCGGGCCGCTTAAGGCGGGGTTTGCGCTTATGCCCATAATAGTGGCAGTCGTCATATTCTCGCAGATGTCGGGTTATCTGTTTGACCGTGTGGGGATAAGGGTGCCTGCACTCGTGGGTACGGCACTTATGGCCGCGGGGTTTTTTCTGCAGGCCCCGTTTTTAGCCAAGTACAGCTATATGTGGATTATGCCGGGGATGGTGATCTTGGGTATAGGTGTGGGGATTGTGATGGTGCCCACGGTGACGGATTCGCTTAACCGTGCTCCCGATGATAAGCGGGGGCAGGCGTCGGGTGTGGTGCAGACTATAAGGCAGATGGGCGGGACGATAGGGCTTGCGGCGATCGGTGGGCTCATAGCCACGCTAGAGGTAATGGGCAGGAGTCGTATCGCGGATAAGTACGCAAGCAGCGTAGATGCCGAGAGCTATAATCAGGTGTTACGGCTGGCGGATGAGGGTAATACGGCGGCACTCGCCGAGCTGTCGACTAAATGGCCCGGACTCGTAGAAGACCTTCACCTAAGTACCACAAACAGCATAGCTGCGGGATACTACTTTGCAGGTGCAATAGTGGTCGTAGCGTTTTTCGTAGCACTATTTATGATGGGCTCCGGGCGGCAGGAGAGAGATAATACCGCCTCGGAATAACCTTTAGCACTGCTTGTAAAAAAGACCCGGCGGGGAGGAAACCGCCGGGTCTAAAACGTCTAGTGAGGGTTGGGTAATAGGGATCTATCACGGATGATTCCAATGATGATAATTAAAAACTAATTTGCCCTGTAGTTGTCAGTGCTGAGTTTCTGGACGATAAATGTGTTGTCGCCTACTGTGCTAGGTATGTAGCGCTCAGACGGTGTGCCCTCGGAACCAAGCCTCTGTGGCACGAGTGAGTCGCCAGGGCTTGTGGCAACGTGTGAGGCTTTGTTCACCTGACTACTAATTCCTATCTCTTGGGCGGGAGCCTGCACCCCAAAAATATTTGAGTCTGCGTAAGCTGCAAACGGTAACGTGGTGGCGAAAGCAAAAATTGAACTGAGAATTAAACCTTTCATATCTAACTACCTCCCCAAATTTGTTTTGTATTAGTTTAGTTGCATGTGCAACTAAAAGGATTCAAGATAATATTTAGATTGTGTGAAAATTATTGCAATCTAGATGTAAGAAGCACGTATCACATCATAATTTGCTCGTTATAATTTGTAGTTAGCGTAGCGTTTAACCGATCCAAGCGAGGTAAGTTGTACATATATGTAAGAAAACGAGGTATATTGGAACAGTTTGCATTAAATGTTAGTATGGCAGAGAAGAGTATTATAAAAATAATAAACTATTAACTGAGGGTATATATGCGTAGAACTACAAAGCTATCTCTTATAATACTGCTGATATCATTTTTTGCGTTTTCCTGCGGTTCTAGCAGCGATAATAATGATACGGGTGTGCCGGTCACTGAGTTCGTTTATTCGCTTGAGAACCAGTTTCCCAACCTGAGCTTTGATAGGCCTGTGGGCATTGAGAACGCCGGGGACGGTACAAACAGGCTCTTTGTGGTGGAGCAAAAGGGTGTGGTCAAGGTCATAGACAACACACCTGTAGTAAACTCTAATACACGAGTCAACTTTGTGTCCGAGGCCGGTGTGTTCCTCGATATTCAGGACCGTGTAATGTTCGATGGGATAGAGAGCGGGCTGCTGGGACTTGCCTTTCACCCCAATTACGAGAATAACGGCTATATATACGTTAACTATGTTGCATCCATACCGCTTAGGACAGTGATATCACGGTTTACTGTGAGCGGGACTGACCCCAATAAAATAGACCCCGACTCGGAACTTGTGATACTCGAGCAGTCGCAGCCCCATGTGTTTCATAACGGGGGCCAGCTTGTGTTTGGACCCTCTGACGGTTTGCTCTATATTGCGCTTGGGGACGGAGGCCCTATGGGTGGTGTATCAATAGAGAGCCAGAATTTGACCAACCTGTTGGGTAAGGTCTCGCGCATTGATGTAAACAACCCTCAGGGCAACATGAACTATGGTATTCCGCCTGCAAACCCGTTTGTAAATAACCAGTTGGGGGTGCGTGAAGAGATATTTGCATATGGGTTCCGTAACCCGTGGCGGTTGAGTATCGATCCTGTGACAGGGCTTATATGGACCGGGGACGTGGGGCAGGACTCGATCGAGGAGATAGACATTGTAGTGAGTGGCGAGAACTATGGCTGGCCCATAATGGAGGGCACAATGTGTTTTAGTCCATCCATGGGCTGTGACACCACGGGGCTTGTGCTGCCGATATGGGAATACGGCAGGGGGCAGGGCAAGACCATCATCGGGGGCTATGTGTACAGGGGACAGTTGCTTACCAACCTAGTGGGTAAGTACATATACGGGGATTTTATATCGGGACGCATATGGGCGCTAGTATACGACGGAGTATCCGTAAACAGCAACGAGGAGCTATTGAAAATATCGAGTGGTGACAGCTTCCTGATTTCGTCATTCGGGCTCGACGAGCAGGGCGAACTATACATAAGCGGCCTCGACGGCAAAGTCTATGTCATTGTGGAAGAGGAGATCGTTGCACCATGAATCCGTCCGCCGGACTTGATATTGTCAGGAACCGATAGCTCTCAGGTCACTCTTGAGTGTGTCTCAATCTGTATACCTAGTGCCGGGTTTGAACTCTTCTTCGTCTATACTATCTATTTCTTTATCACGGTCACGATCGTAAACAAGATTACCATTCACTACCGTCATAAGCACTTTGGTTTTGTAGAGTTCGTTTATAGGGATATCGAAAATATTTTTATCTAACACAATAAAGTCCGCGAGTTTACCGTCCTCGATAGAACCGATTTTCTCGTCCCATCCGAAACCGATGCATTGAGCACCGCCAATTGTGAACCCTTGTATTGCCTGTTCGAGTGTGATCGCTTGGTCTTTATTGAGAGTCCCGCTCTTGGGATTCTCGGGATCTTGCCTGGTGATCCAGGACTGCATTTGATGAAAGCCATTTGGATCGGGTATAAGGGCGCTTGCCCAATCGCTGCCGAACCCCACGGGTACCCCGGCTTCAAACGCTGACCGTGCATTAAAAAATGTTTGATAGCGCTTGTCACCGATAGGGGGTGCCATACTGCCCTCGATCTCAGGTGCCGGATATGCCAATACCGGTGAGAAATCTATGCATGTATCCTTAAGCCCGGCCAATCGTTTTATATCCTCGGGGCGTGCGAGCCAAGCGTGTGAGAACTGCAGTGGGGTGCCGTTGTCTCCATTCTCCTTGCGTACCTCTATGTATATATCGGCCAATTCTTTCCCTCCTCCGTCTCCCAAAACATGGGTAAGCACACCAATACCGTTTTTGTTGAACCGCTTGATATGTTTCTTCATCTCGTCTTTAGGCAGGTTAGATGCCCCCTTGAAACCTGGTCTGCCTTCGTAGTCTTCTAGAAGTAGTGCTGTATAGCTGTCGGGGGCGCCGTCATAAAATATTTTTACATAGCGTGGATAGAGCATATCTGTGCTGTACTGTTCCCAGTTTGCGATGAGCTTCTCAACTTCTTCTGTAGTAGTGCTCAGGTAATGGCTCGTTTGCCAGTCCCATGCCGGGAATAACCTTACAGTGAGGCCGGTGTTTTTATCCAAATACATTGCACCCTCTACCCATGTCTTGGCACCCTCTGCAGGTTTTAGGCTTGTGAAGCCAAACTGATTAAATTCTGAGAGGACTTTTTTGAGTTGAGGTGCATATACATCAGGAGCTGCTCGTGATATTTTTTGTTCGACAGCTCCCATAGCAAATTCACGGACTGTACCGGATGGCTCGCCGGTCTCGGGGTCTTTGTCGTATATAAATTTTTCTGTGACCGGGGTGTTTTTTGTAATGCCGGCCAACTCTAGGGCTTTTGAATTGACCCATGCAGAATGCCCGGTTTGACTCATCATATACACAGGTTTGTCCGGAACAATTTCGTCCAAGAGCTCTTTTCTAGGGCTATCATTGGGGAAAACATTTAAGTTCCAGGCCTCTCCGCGGATAACTGGCAAATCAGGGTTTGCTGATGCATATTCCTTTATCTGAGCCAACATTGCATCAATATCGTTCGGTTCGTTAATTCTTAAACCTGCCCAACCCTCTGCTACACCCAATGGGTGAACGTGTACATCTATCAAACCAGGGAGCACCATACGGCCCTCGAGATTTATGACGTTGGTGCTGTCACCTTTTACAGCTTCGACCTCAGCGTTAGAACCAACGACCAAGAATTTCCCATTTTTTACAGCGAAAGCCTCTGCCCACGGCTGTTTGTCGTTTACAGTATATACTTTGGCATTGGTATAAATCGTCTCGGCAGTTTCGGATACAGACGCTGTCTTATCCGTTGGTTTAGTATCGGTTTTCTGAGTCTCGGCAGATGAAGCGGGTTCACTGAGTATTGATTTTTCGTCTCCGCTTTTACAACTGATGAGACTTAAGCCTGTAACTAGCAGTAAAGCAATTAAAAAACTTGGGAATGATGTTTTGGAAAGTTTCATTGTGTCTACCCCTGTAGCATAGGATTTACTACCCTCTTAGCATTTACTATAACAAACTCATTGTGGTTGTTCAATCTATAAAAACAGAGCTTTATTGAAAAATGAACTTGGTCAATGTGTATGGGGCTAAGCTTTAACAGCAGAGTAGGCCTGGATCATGAGCGAGCGGAAATAGAAATTTATGTCCTTGAACCCGGCCTGTTTCATGAGGTCTGTGGTTTCATCGCGGGTAAGCAGTGCGAGGTCGTTGCGTATGTGCTCTAAGGTCTCGGGAATATCTTGAGTGCGCTCGCGATTGGCCCGCTGGAAGGACTCCCATACCCCCAGGTGAGACTCGAAATCGCTTTCGTCCTTATAGCCCACAACCTCGGCGGATACGAATGCACCCCCGGGTTTAAGCCGGTCGGCTATTGAGCGCAGGTACTTAAATTTATCGTTGCGCGCTACAAAGTGCATAACCAGCATCGAGGTGGCTGCGTCGAACGACTTATGGTCTATGTCCTCGGCCGTGCCTTTAACAAGAGTTATGCGGTCCCCCACTCCCAGTGACTCTATCTTGGTGCTGGCGGTCTTTAGCATCTCGTCCGAGACATCAAAGCCCGTAACCTTTAGGGTTGGGAAATTTTTTGTAAGGTTAATAGCCTCGTTTGCCGTGCCGATTCCTGCTACCATAACGTGGGAGGGGTCGGGCAGGTGAGCCGAGAGGATATGCATGGTGAGTTCGTGGAGTGTGTCGTAGCCCGGGATGACTGTAGTAATCTCGTCATCGTACCTGGCTGCCTTTTCGTCAAAGCGCTCTTTGGGGTCGTAGTTCCCGGACATTGGGGATTAGTGTACATGAATTGTGCGGTGAATCGAGGTGCGGATTGTGAATTTCCTGGTAAACTTATACACTCGTTTTAGGGAAGCGGCAATGACCACAAAGACCGACATAGAGTCGAGAGCAGATATAGACAGGCTCATGAAGAGGTTTTACGAGCGCATGATGGTGGACCCGTTTATAGGGTTTATATTTACCCACTATGCTAAACTCAACCTGGACGAGCACCTGCCGGTGCTTGCGGATTTTTGGGAGACTGTGCTCTTTAACCGCCCGGTGTATAAACGCGGTGCCAAGGCGATGAACGTGCATTTTGACCTAAACCAGAAATTGCCCCTCAAAAAGGGCTATTTTACCAGATGGCTCTATCTGTTTAACTCCACAACCGATGAGCTCTATAGCGGCGAGATTGCGAATAAAGCCAAAACAAGGGCGCACTCGATCGCAGAGCTTATGCTAAAACGGATCGAGTTGATGAATTCCAAGCCCAAAACTGCTTAAACCCGTTCAGTTTTTATTGCCACGGGGCCAATTACATTTAATTTCGGGTACAATATTTCTACTAATACCGGTAAGCCGCCAAAAAGGCGTGAGCTTATCTCCAACTACTTATATAACCTAGCGATTGTGGTGGAACTTGCATAATCAAAAGACTTTCGAAGCGTTCGGGTTCATCGTGGCTGCCGTTTTGGTTTTTGCGGCTGTGGTGGGTGGTGTGCCGGCATGGGCATCCAAGCAGAGTTTTAAAGTGGATAGAGCACTCAGGGCCGAGATTAATGAAGCTGTGCCCGGGCTTATGGCAAAATACAATGTGCCTGGTGTAGCGATTGCCCAGATTGCCGAGGGAGAGGTGGTATGGGTAAAGGGCTATGGCTACTCGAACACCACCGAGCGCGTGCCTGTGACTGCCAATACCGTTTTCCAGGTGGGTACGATCTCGAAGCCGGTTACTGCTTGGGCTGTGATGAAGCTTGTGCAGGGCGGCAAAATAGACCTGGACCTCCCTGTTTCGACATATCTTCGCAGTTGGAGTCCGCCCTCAAATCACTATAGCGGTAAGGCAATAAGCACCAGAGGGCTCCTTAGCCACACAGCCGGGCTCAACATTGCCGAGTACGGGGGTTTTACAATAGAGCAGGAGACCGAGAGCCTGGACGAGGCACTTAGCTCGGCAGTGGACGCAGGGGGCAAGGGGGTAGGGCCGGTAAAGCCTCCGGGCGAGGGGTGGTTGTATTCCTCGGGCAGCTACGCTGTGCTAGAGAGGCTTATAGAGGACCTGACAGGGAAGCCGTTCGCTGTAATGCTCCGCACGCGAATTCTAGAGCCGCTTGGGATGACACGGAGCAGTTTTAAGCCCCCCGAGGGTGATTATTCAGCGCAGTCGGTATCGTACGATAGACGGGGCAGGGAACTACCCAACAAGCGCTATAGCGCCAAGGCCCCGCAGGGGCTGCTGACCACGCCTGTGGACATGGCACGGTTTGTGGCCTCGACAATGACCGACACCGACGGTCAGAAGCCCGGGCGCAAGGTGCTAAAGAAAAAGAGCGTGGAGGCAATGCTAAGACCCGTACCTAATTCCGACAATGCACTGCTTTTAAGCGGCAGCACGCATGGGCTGGGCTATGCGCTTAAAAAGCTGCCCATTAGCGGCTATACGCTGTTTTATCACCCCGGCGACAATAGCCCCGGGTGGTACTCGTTGGTAGCGGGGATAGCGGAGAAGGGCTCTGGACTTGTGGTGCTTACAAACGGCGAGGGGGGTAAAGAGCTTAGGCTTGAGGTGCTCTGCATATGGCTCGGCTCGGAGGGTGAGCGGGGGTTCGAGGAGTGCAGCGATACTTAGATTACTCGAATATTAGCGACTTGATCCAAAGATATAGGCAGGCCGCGACCGCCCCACCTATTAACCCGTCTATAAATCCCCATAGTGCCCACATAAACACTCCGCTCGCAGTGGCGGGATAAAGCGCGTATGAGTTTAGCACCGGTGCCAAGAGCTCTACGCCCGGTACCACGCCCAGCATTTTAAACACTAGTGCCAGGGGGCGGAGGTTGTACTCAATCCCGGGTACCTGGAAGCTGTATACGATTGTGACCAGAGCCAAAAGTGCGGAGGTAAGGGCAAACACTATGCCCGCTGATATCCCGAAGGTAAGCGCGATTTGCACCATGCCCGGCTCATTTTCTTGCGACAGAAGGTTGTAGAAAAGTGCGATGAGATAACCGCTCGTAAACCCGTCTATAAACCCAGTGATCACAGAGATTGCTGTGTGTAGTCCAGTAATCGGGAAACCGAACTGTGACACGAGTGCAATGTACCTGGACGACTCAAGCGGGTTTGTGATAAGCAGGTAAAGAGAGGTAAGCGGCCTGAAATCGACCTCTACGTAACCCGTGGACTTGCCCTGCACTATGGCGATAAGGACCAAGACCAGTGAGAGCCCGGCCCAAAGCCCACCTGAGATCGCTGCAAACCTAAGCTTATTCATACCACTGTAATACTAATATGGAGCGTGGGGATTTGCTACCCTGCGGGGTGAGATGTAAAGGCCGTTAAAGTAGCGAGCGCCAGTATGATTGGAGGGGGGTTGGCCGGGGGGACGAGGAGATTTTTGCCATATAGTCGTTTGCTTTGTTTTTATTGCCGCAGTTAATCAAGCTGGTAAGGTAGGCCTGGCGAAACAGGTCGTTTTGCGCATCGCTGCCCCCGACAATCGATACATTGTTGATTATTTCACTAAAGAGGTCCCTTGCCCGCTCGTAGTTGTCCTCGGCCATAAGTGAGGCGGCCTCGATAAGAGTGATGCCCACGGACTTCCAAACCTCGACCTCGGGGCATGGGGTCTCGTTGACATAGCTTTTTATGGAGTCGAGCGCCGAGACGAGGTCGTGTGTGCGGGCTGCCCTGCTGAGTGCGTAGATGTAGTGCGCGCTATTAAATGGGGTGTAGCACCGTTTTGCGTTCTCGCTTACGTCGTCTGCAATCCGCGCCCAGTCGCTATGGGGGACATGGTGCCCGGCCATCTCGAGGCGCCATAACAAAGAGATTGCGTCCAGCTGCTGGATGACCATATGGGGCGAGTCGCTTAGTATCTTGGAGTCGAGTACGGAGTAGGCGGATTGGGTGTCGAGGGACTCGAGGTATAGGAGTGCCAGGTGCCAGTTGTTATGGGAGTGGATGGCCTGGCCCGAGTGCTGCCACACGTCTTGGTAGTCCTCAAGGAGCCTGGTGCCCTGCTCTAGGTCACCGGTCTTTATGAACACGTGTGAGAGGGTGTGGTGGGCCCAGGGGTTCATGGCCTCGAGCTCGATCGCCTGTTCTGAAGCCGCTCTGGCATCGTTATACTCCCCGCATAGCTCGAGCGCAAACGAGTGGCTCGAGAGGAAATAACCCGAGTGTTCATTGGGCGGGTAGATGGACTCGGTGGTTTGGAGAAACCTGGGGCCGGAGTGTTCCTGGCCCATCATATAGTAGATGAACTCGAGCACCTTGAGTGCTACCAGGTCGCGTGGCCACTGCTTTATGAGAGCTTCGAGTTTTGAGGCCGCATCGTTAAGCCGTCTTTGGTACCAGCACTCGAGCGCGGAATAAAATAGTGCCTCGCGCTCGTTGGCGTATTTTAGCAGTGCTTTGGCCCGTTTAAGGTACTCAAGTGCTGTGTGGTCGGCCTCTTTGGTCTGCCCGTAGAGCCACACCGTGGCGGCGTAGGACTGTATTAGTGGGGTGTCGGGGTAGTATTCGGCCTCGGCTATGATGTCGGCCACCCCTTTGCCCATGGAGAGCAGGTCGATCTTGAAACACTCTATTGCGGTAAGCGCCTCGGCGCCCTCTACCGTGGTATCTAAATCTGAGCTGTCTATGATGGCAGTGTCCCTTACTGTTGTCTATATCTAAATATATATAGCTCTAAATGGCTCCTCTAATAATATATATCTGAAAAATCGGTGATTTCCACACGGAAATTGGCTGTCGGGGAACAGTGGTGTTGATATAAAATAAGTGTCGGGCAGAGAGTGTATCAGTCCGGGGAGGCTATGCGGTTTACGAGCTTGGTGAGCAGGTCTAGCTCTGTTTTATTGTAATTAGCAAGGAAATGTTTTCTGAGCGCCTCTTGGTATACGGGCCACATTTTTTTACGTAGTTTTTTGCCCTTGGGTGTGATGCATGCCACTATGCCGCGGCCGTCTTGAGTGCAGCACTCTTTTTTGACCAGCCCCGCCTCATCGAGCCTCTGTACCAGGCGTGTGACATTGTATTTGCTGAGCAGTACTCTTTTGCCCAGGTCGTTTAAACGGAGCATCCCGCCCGGTGTGCGCTCAAGCTCCCAGAGCACATCGTACCACCCGAGGGGGGGTAGCCCCTGCTGTTTAAGATCGCGCTCTACTTTTTCGACCAGTATCTGCTGTGCATGTACCAACCCCACCCACGCCCTGGTCTCTTTGTCTGTAATCTCTTTAGCCATTTCCCCTAATATAATACAACTCTGTTGCAATTGCAACTAGTTTGTGTTATAAATAACAATAGTTGCATATGCAACTAAATAGAATCAAGGAGGTTTTATATATGAAATATATCGCAAGAGATGAGCTCGCTTGGCTAATAGAAAACAATGAGCAGCTTACGGTGGTAGAGGCTTTGGGTGAGATGCACTGGAAAGATGCCCATATCCCGGGAGCATTGCAGATGGATCATACCGAGGCGGGAGAAAAAGCCGATAAACTGTTGCCGGACAAAGATGCACGGATTGTTGTGTATTGTGCCGATGAGGCGTGTCAGAACTCGGTAAAAGCAGTCCGAGCGCTTGAGGACATGGGGTATACGAGTGTGTATGAGTACGCCCAGGGCAAACAGGACTGGATAGAGGCGGGACTGCCGGTGGAATCGCTCAACTAATGAATAGTTTGCAAAATAATATGTTGTGGCGCATTGGGCATCTTTATGTAATATATGCATCTAATATGTAAGGTGCCTTGGACACACCAAACATGTACTGGAGGAATATATGTTAAAACAGTTATTACAGACCGATTGCAATAACACAGCGGCATTGGTTGCCAGATTGTTTTTGGGTTTCATTATACTGCCCCACGGCCTGCAAAAGACAGTAGGTGCGTTTGGGGGATACGGGTTTTCACCCACGGTAGATTTTTTTGTACAGTCGGGGATACCCGCGCCTGTAGCGATACTCATCATCTTAGGGGAGTCTGTAGGGGCTATAATGCTCATATTAGGTCTCATAAGCAGGTTTGCGGCATTCGGCATAAGCCTTATAATGCTGGGTGCGATATTTATGGTGCACCTTGAGCACGGCTTTTTCATGAACTGGTTCGGCACGCAGCAGGGCGAGGGGTTTGAGTACCACCTGGCAGTGCTGGGACTGGGTATAGTAGTTATGCTTGCAGGCGGGGGAAGGTGGTCCGTAGACAACTACATTGTGGATAGCTACTGCAGCAAGTAAGAGTTTCTCAAATTGCGAATTGAGCGAATGCTAGTACACATATGACTACTGTAGAAGAGATAGCGGATCTGTGGGATGAGTGCCGGAGCAAGTGGGGGCTTGGGGGCTGGGAACTTAGGTTTTCCAACCAAAAGCGGAAGCTCGGCTATTGTAAGCCCCAGCGCAAGATTATCTCACTTTCACTCGCCTATATGGAGACAAATCCCATAGCCGTGATACGCGACACGCTGCTCCACGAAGTGGCGCATGCGCTTCATTACATCGAGACCGGGAGCACGGGGCACGGTAGGCGCTGGAAGGAGATTGCGGTCGAGGTGGGGTGCGAGCCCAGAAGGTGTGCAGACCTGAATGGTACTAATCTTCCACGCGGCAAATATATGGGGATATGCCCCGAGTGTGGTAAAAGCACGCCATTTTACAGACAGGTGCACCGTGAGTATTCGTGCAGGTTCTGCACAGAGAGCTACGACCCGAGATACAAGCTCGACATAATCACTGTAGACGAGTATAAAACGCGTAAATCCACCGACTAGGGCCGATTATTACTCGAGGCTCTTGCCCCTGGTTTCTTTGACTATAACTATAGTTACGAGCGAGATTAAAGAGCACACAAGCAGGTATATCCCCGGCGAATTCACATCACCCGTTTTGTCCACTAGATAGGCTGCTATGAGGGGCGCCGAGCCCCCGAACACCGAGAAGCTGACCACATTGCCCATAGAAATTCCGCTCATTCGCACACGTGTGGGGAAGCACTCGGCCATAAACGCCGCGAGCCCCCCTGCAAAGAGCAGGTTCATTACCCCGGCCGAGAGCTGTATGAATACCTTTTGAGATAGCGTGCCTGTGGCGTATATCTGGAAGAAAAATAGCGACACCACGGCCATCCCCGCACACCCTGCTATCATCACCGGTTTGCGCCCGACTTTGTCTGCCAGGTAGCCGCATGCCGGGACCATCACTGTGATAATGGCCAGATTAATCGTTGTCATGTTGAGTACGGTAGATAGCGGCATTCCCCCGATCTTGGCCCCGAATGTGATGACGTAGATGAAGATTAGGTAGAAACTGACTGCGAACATGAGTGTGGCCGAGAGCACGGTGAGTATGGCGCGCCAGTGGTTTTTGATCGACTCTACAAGGGGCGAGGACGAGACCTGGCCACGCTGGCGGAGCTCGGTGAATTTAGTCGATTCCACCAATATTCTGCGGAGGAAGAGGGACGCCACACCCGTGAGGAGCCCGAAAATAAAAGGGATACGCCAACCCCAGCGGTAAAGCGCATCTTCGCTCATAGCCCCCGACACATAGCCGCACACCGCAGAGGCCAGCAAAATGCCCACAGTGGTGCTAAAGAGCGAGAGACTGCTGTACACACCTCGAAGCCCCGGGGGTGCAATCTCGGCCAGTAGCGAGATGGTGGACGACCGCTCGCCCCCGACTGATAGCCCCTGTGCTATACGAAGCACTATGAGCAGCACAGTCGCTGTAACGCCGATATCGGCGTACGTGGGTAGCAACCCTATAAGCACCGTGGGGAGTGTGATTAAAATAAGCGTGAGTATAAAGGCGTTTTTCCTGCCATAGCGGTCGCCCAGGTAGCCGATGACCACCGACCCCAGAGGGCGGAACAAAAAACTCACGGCAAACAAAACGTATGTGAAGATGATCGATGCTGACTCGCTGGTAAATGGAAAAAACAGCTTTGAGATAACGACGGCGAAAAAGCCGAAGATAGAGAAATTATACCACTCGAGAATGATAGCGAGGGATGTTGCAATTACGGTCTTTTTATGAGGGAATAGAGTGTTTTCAGAGGGCATATATCTATTCTCGGGATACTTTAGGCTACGAGTATAGAGAGTTGCGCAGTGTTTTGCAAGGTGTGGGATAAAGGCGGTTGGTGCATATGATCGGGTCATCAATACAATAAAGATAATACTCAATGATTACAGCGTGATACAAGGGTCTAGGAAATAAATTGCGGAAATTGCTTGTAGTGACATAATTTGCGAGTTAATGTATAATATACTTAGTTGCATATGCATGATTGGAGGATGTGGTTGTCCAGCAGGTTCTAGGGATTTGGGAATATGGAATTTGCTTGGAGGGGTGAAATTAGAATGTTTAAATACCTAGTCTACACGGCTATAGGCACGATACTAATTATTTTAACCGCTGTACTATTACTAAATTTAGCATCTTCTGCGGATAAAGCTATAAATACCCAGCAAGAAAACGTAGTGCATGATACAACATACGTTGGTGAGTCCGGATTCAAATAGCGGGGCTCTCGGTTACAGTGGGGTATTGGGGCTTTTCGGATACCCCCAATGTATTTAACTGTTGTTTTTCACTGTATACTTTCCGAAATATACCTAGTAGAAAACCGGTATCTGTATTGGGCAGGGCTGGAGGAGAGGGGCTTAGACTGCTCTTAATGAAAACTGTATTCATAGCCCTTTGTAATGCCTAGAATATTATATATTATCAGGCAGTTAGGTCTTATATATAAAGTATTGTCTAACTAATGCAAATGTATAGCCGGTGCTTAGATCGGTTGTTTGCACCTATAGTCACGCAAATAGACCCACCAAAATTCTTCACCTTACACTGAAACTTAGCGTAAACTATTACAATGTAGCAATTTCGGAGCGATCCAAAGGGGGAGGAGTTTATGAATATATCTAGGACTGTTTTTTCATTATTAGCATTGATTGTTTTTGCGGGTTTGCCGTACGAAGCGTTGGCCGAGAAGCACATACCTTTTTATGTGACTTACGAAAAGGAGAAGGGCGCAGAGACACTTCAGCTCAATTGCACAGGGCCGTTTTTGAGGACATCGGGGCTTGTGGACGTGAGCCCGGGGGCGGATCGTGCAAAGTTTTATACTGCGGATGTAAATATATTTTCGCCCTACGGCAAATGGTCTTGCAGTATCTGCGTGCCTGATCCCGGGGGTGCGTTCTCGTGTCTTGGACCGATCTTGGACAAAACGAAGTTCACACTTAAAAAAGACGACGACGAGGTCCTGCTTAGGATGACCAAGGATAAGATATCGTCCGAACTCAAGGAAGACGAAACAGTGTCGGCTGCGGCGATGTTGGGGGATGACAACAACAAGCCACGGCGCGACCGCGATACGCACAGTTTTGCAGGCACCGGCGGTGACGAGGTCGTGATTACACTCGAAGAGGACCCCGAGGCAGGGCACGTGGGTGAACAGGCTACGATGATACTCCGCGACGGGGGTGTGGAGCTTGAGGCCTTAACCGGTATGCTGCCGCTTGAGATCGTAGCTACACTACCGGCTAGCGGCGTGTATGATATCGTGGTGGAACAGCACGGCATACCCGAGGAGCTGAGGTTTAGGGGCAATTATTTTATTGCCATTGTGTCGGCAAACGGCGGGATAGAGGAGATCACCCCCTCCACAGACGTCGAGCAATAGCGACTAGGCAGTAATCTAGGATTTATTGCAGGGCTTGGGGCTTAGACTGCGGCGTGGAGTTTAAGGATGTGGGGCAGGAGCTCTTTTAACCTGGGGAAGGGGGCCTGGACTATCATAAATTTATCCCTGAGTGCGACTATCTCGAACGATTCCGACAGCTCTTCTTTGAGCGCATCAATAAAGCTTTCATGCAAGAGGTCTCCGACTTTCTCGGGGCTTTGTGTATAGCATAGGAACCCGCGGCCGTTGTGCCGGAGGCTGTTTGAGGGATCGGCAGATCTATGAAGCCCCTGGAGCAGGTCAGAGCTCTGGGCATCGGAATAGTAGGCCGCCGAGCCTGTTGGATTCTCGGGGTCGGTGCCCTCGTATCCGAGCAGCGTAATGGGGTCGGGCTGAGTGGGGATATCGACCGTGACCACGGCACACATGGGAGTGGACTCGTGGCTCTGGGGTTTTTGCCCGAGCTCTGCGATCCAAACCTCGACTCCCTGACACAGTGCATCGGGCGAGTGATAGAACTCGATGGGGTAGCGTCCCAGCACGTTATTTACCAGGTCGCGAATTTCCTGCGTGGGGGGCTTTTCCTTGGTAATTGCGCAGGACAACAAGTAGGCGTGGGAATAGCGGTACTTTTTGTTGGTGAGGATGAGGATCGCGGCTAAAACAGCTATGATCGCAAGGATTACGACAATCTGAACAACCATACAAATAATAATACACGTTTATGAGTGAGTAGAGGAGAGTGGGGGTTAGACGGTCGTTGTATTTTTACGGAGCCAGGGTTCGAGTCGGTCAAAACGGAACTGATTGTTGTTGAACAGGCCGTCCATAAATTTATAGATAGTGTCGGGATCGGCAGTGATTTTGTATCCGTTTAACCTGAGGAATGTGTCTGTGACAGCGAATCCAATTCGTTTGTTGCCGTCGATAAACGGGTGGTTATTGGTCACACTCTCCCAAAGTGCAGCAGCCTGGGCGAGGGTGTCTTTGTAGTAGCCGCTTTGAGGCCTGTAGAGTGCCGCCTCGAGTGCGCCGGGGTCGCGTATGCCATGTGTACCGCCGAACCTATCGACGAGGTAGCGCTGCATGTGGAGGACTTCTATTGTGGTCAGGTATTGGGTCACTTGGCTAGCTTTTGATAGAGCGACTGGTGCTCGTCTACACTGGCTGCGAACTGTTCTATGACGGACTTACGGGGGCTAGTTTGCTTGCGTTTTTGGATGAGGTCCGAAAACGCCTCGTTAACAAGAGTGTATACATACTTGCCTTCTTTTTCGGCGATGTTTTTTACTTCCTCCCACAGTTTTTCGTCGGCTTTCGTAGATATTTTTTCTATTGCCATGGTGGTCACCTGTATAAGAGAATAAAACCGATGTCATGATATGTCAAGACATGTCATGACAAGTCTTGATAGACTTTGTACTCCGAAATAATGTGGTTAGTATTGAGAGATTCATTTTTTGGAATAATTGGAGTTAAGAAAGGGGGCACATATTAAAAAAGGGAGCCTAAGCTCCCTTTGAGGTTTAAATTTTACTTAAATAGCATCTAGCTATTTTTGGCGAGTTTAAACTAACCTCGCTTGTGTTAAATCTGTCAAAAAAACACTTTCTAGCAAGGTGGACTATCACAATCTCCCATGATCTTGTCACCTCCTATTTAAATTATAGGAGCATCGGATATTGGAGTCAATATGCAAAATTTTGCGGAGTTGGGGAGGCCTGTTAGCCCTACTCAAATCCTGGGATAGTGTCGGTGTGGTGGCCGACCATTTTCCACTGGCCGTTTTCTTTGCGATAGGTGTTGGTAGCGCGGATTTTGATATCGGTCTCTTTGCCGTGGACGTTTGAATGTCCCAGTTCGTAGTTATTGGTAACCGCCATATCGCCGCTTACGATAATATGCATATCGGCCGGCTCTACAAAGCCGCCCAGGTTTTGGTCGGCCTGTTCCTGCCAGCACTGACGCACCGAATCCCAGCCCACACGCAGGTCGCCGAACGGGCTTAGATAGGTGACGTCGTCGGCATGGGACCATATCTCTATCATCGGTTCCATGTTACCTTTTAGCAGTGAATTGAGTGCTGCGTAAAACAGCTCGGATACTTCTTGGATCTCGTTCATGAATTCTTTCCCCCCGCCATAGTAATGTCGTTCCACCGCCTATGTATATAGCATATCAAGAATTTGTCCGGACACAAAACCATTTTAGAGGGCTTATGTGAAAGATGTATGAAATTTTGGTTATGTAACCGGGGTAATTGATGGGTTATTGATATCAACTACTAATTTATTATATAATAAAAAATATAGCAGGATTAAAGGAGGCTCGGGATGAACCTTAGGGGACGATACCATTCCATACTCATTGCAATTTTTGTAGTTTTGGGCAGTTTGATTTTGTGCCAAGATGCGTTTGCGACTGGCACACTTGTGATCTCAAAGGATACCGATCCGGCAGGGTTCGGGGGGTTTGAGATCGATATAACATCCAACCCAGTGGTTTTAACCACCACTGTAATGCTCGATGACGGACAGTCGGCTGGGTTTGTTGTGGCACCGTCTGTATTCACTCTTAAGGAGATTAACATACCAAGCGGGTTCGATTTAACGGATATAGACTGTGTTGTAGTTGGAGGGAATGGAAGTACATTCAACGTTAGCCTGGCTACGGAGACCGTAGTAGTGGACCTAAAGGACAACGACGATGTTACATGTACATTTACAAATTCGGGGAACGGGACGATAACGATAGAAAAAGAGAGTGTGCCCCCCGGTGCAACGGGCTTTGAGTTTACCAATAATATCCCCGGAGGCCCTGTCGATTTTACGCTTGACGACGGTGAGTCGCGCACATTCAATAACATTCCGGCAGGATCATATGACGTGATAGAGCTTAACCCCGACGCGACCCCGGGCGGCTTTGAACTTACCGATATAGTGTGTGACGATATGGGATCGGGGACAAACGTAATCACCAGGACTGCGATAATAGACCTGGACCCGGACGAGGATATCACATGTACGTTTACAAACACAAGCACGCTCGAGGGGCTCGAGATCACAAAGTCCGATTCGCCCGACCCTGTGGTTGCGGGAAACGAGCTTGAGTATAGATTGACTATCAACAACAATACGAGCGAAACGGCGACCGATGTTATGGTGAGCGATGTGCTGGCCCCGGGATTGATACCGATCGAGATATCGGCCGATAAACAGGGGGTTAACTGTCTGTTTAATACCGGGCCGCCTGTAGAGGGGGCCTGTACTATTGCGACTATGGTGCCCAGCGAAGAGGTTGTGATTACTATTGTTGTGATTCCGGACCCGACTGTTTTTGATGATGTGCCTGTAATAGTGTCGAATACGGCTACTATGACGGCCAACCCCGGCAACATAGAGAGAGAAGTGACCACAAATACTCTTGTGAACCCGGTTGTTAGCGTTGTGATCGAATCGGGGAGTGCCCGAAGAGAGATAGAGAGAGATCAACAATTCCAGATTGAATATGCGATTACAGTGGAGCCCAACCTGGTGACCGTCGCGAGTTCCGATCCCGAGGCACCGCCACTAACAGTGGCAAAGGCAGATGCGCAGGACGTGATGTTTGATGTCGAGTTCTCGCCGCCGCTAGTGGCATTGAATGCGCAGACCACACAGGGGAGCTGTACTGTGGGTGCATCGGTGAGCTGCTTCTTGGGTGATATTATCGAGGGACAGACTGTAACGGTAATAGTGTTCTTTAGGACACCTAACGAGAACCTCAACTTTAACGTAGACGCTATCGTTACCACTTTGGCGCAGATGTTTACTAACAGGGTAGTTATTATCACTACCGATGACAACGGGTGTGCGCTGGCCGCCCCCGGTGCGAGGCCCGGAGTGCCTGTCTATCTGTTGCTGCCGTTGATCGTGATGGCGGTGAGGGTATGGAGACGTAGAAAGCTCGCAGACCGTTAATTACTAATTGCGCTTTCTGCGGGATTTTGTGGACGGGGGCTTGTTACGGGGCTCAAACATGTTGAGCTGGACGGGTTGTTTTTTGCTGCGTATATCGCGGAGCTCGTCTGTGGGCTCGGGTGCACCAGCCTGGAGCACATAATCATTGTAATAATCGGACCACACGTAGCCGTTGTCTAGTAGCTTGCGGCTGCACTGTGGGCAGTAGTTGTTTTTGAGCAGCTTGTAAAAAGTCTGGGTTCGCCGCCCCGCAGCATCTATACTCAACTCGCAGTGGCTGCACTTACCACATAGTGCACATGAAGGGCGATGGTGTGCGGGGCACCGGCCGGGCTTGTTGGTCTTGGGATTACTCATCGCTGATAGGGACTATTGTAGATCGCAATGGGGGCATAGTCCAGGGGCGTGGACACGGCTCGCACCGCTTAACAACACAATACAAATCATATTACAATGAGTTTGTAGATTTAAGGTGTTCAGGATTATCTGACGACACATTCTATCCTATTACTTTCATACTTTTTAGTGACAAAAAGTATGCAAAAGTCACCGACTAACGAGATATACGCTAAAAACATGTCAGCGCAGGCTATTGATTTTGATCCCGCCTCGACCCCGAAAATCAATTTTAACTCCGCGCTACCCTGTTTTCTTTACGCTATATCCCTGATGTCGGGAGTGGGATCTTTGATCCCATTTGAATAAAGGCAAAATACCAAAGATTTGGTGACAAATTATCATTGTATTGTATAGTCTTGTACGATCTTGAACAATAGCGGAGGGAGTTATGAAATATTTGGTAATGGGAACCGAGGGGCCGGGGTTTTTCTCGCCTGAGGAAGAGGCACAGGTCCTGGAAGACGTGGTACTGCCAACATTCAAATTTTTAATCGATATGGAAGAAGAGGGCAGGGTTGTTGGGGGGCTGCCGGTAGGGGATAGGGCCTTTGTGTTTATTATCGAGGCCGAGTCCAACGACGATGTGGACAGACTTATACGCTCGATGCCTATGTGGGGTGCATTGGAGTGGGAGGTAACTCCGCTTCAGGATTTCACGAACCGGGCCGATGCAGAAAGGGAAGTGCTTACCAAGTTAAACGCTAGCTAAAAGCTATTCTATCCACATATAGTGTCTGTTACTAAGAGCGGTCTTCTCTGAGTAGCCGTCTCCACAATATTAGCGCAGGGATAATCAAATAAAGCGCGTTCGGTAAGAAGCCGGTCTGAGGTGATGCAATTGCGCACCCGTTGTTTCCTGTGCCGGAATCGGCGTCTCTAAAATCAGCCGTGCCGTCCCCATCCGAGTCGGGCACCGGCAGTGGTGTGCCGCCCTCATCGGGCTCTACACTGTCCGCGAGCCCATCGTGGTTGCGGTCGCTGGCATTGTCCAATATGCCGTCTTGGTTCTGGTCTGTCCCACCAGCCTCATTGGCGTCAGTTTTACCATCGTCGTCAGAGTCGTGGTCCAGGTAGTCGGGGTTGCCGTCGCCGTCGGTATCAACACAGATCAGTACGAGCCCCTGCTGGTCGGGGTCGTGCAGATCGTGGTGGCCGTCAGAGTCAGTGTCGAAGAAGTTATCGGATACCCCGTCACGGTTCTGGTCGTTGCTGCCGTTACACTCGGTGTGGTCGGGGATGCCGTCACCATCCGAGTCCAGATCCAGGTGGTTTAGAATATTATCGTTATCAAAATCGTTTGTGGGCGGGCCCTGTCTCGAAGAGGCCAGGTTCATTGAAACAATTGAGCTGATCGTCTCGGTATCGTTGGGGATGCCGTCGTTGTCGCCGTCTGCATCGTCGTCGTTGCAAAGCGAGTCGCCGTCTGCATTAACGCAGCAGAAATTCACTGTGTAATTAACCACGCCGCCGCCGGATCCTATGCATGTAAACAGTTTGATAGTGTCGTCATAGGGGAATGAGTAGGCAGAGTCGCATGCGTCGTTGAACACTTCCCAGATGGGTTCTGCCACAGTGTGCCACTCGGGGTTATTGCCCGCAACACATGCGCCTGTGGGGAACCCGGGGGCCCACGAAGGGCAGCCACAGCAGTTGGGGTCGGTGGAGCCAGTGGTAAAGCACGAACCTGCGTTTGTGCCGGTGCACTGCCATAGGTCTTGGTAGGTTGTAGCCGAGCCGCCTGTACACACATTGTTTACACATGTGGCGGGGCTGACACAGTCGCTGTTGGAACTGCAGGGTATAGATGCGGTGTCGCAGTCGGCGCCTAAAATATCGCCGTTTGAGCGCTCGCAGAACCCAGAGGTAGTGCCGCAGGTAAATGGAGCAGGGCACTGGGCGTTGGATGTGCAGGCGGTCCTGCAGAATTTTTGCGGTGCAATGCATCCCACGTATGTCGAGCCCTGGTTCTGTGTGTCGGTGAACTGGAGCTCGGTGGGGCAGGTGCTTTTGGGGATTGCGAGCACTGAGTCTGAACCCGAGTCCCATGTGCAGCCCGCTAGCAGGGACTGGGTGATGCCGTCAGGGGCGCACCCGTTGGTGTCGGAGCATCCGGGGCTCCCGCACCTGTAGGGGTTAACGCACTGTTGCAGTGTGGTGTCGCATTTGAACTGGTAACCGAACCCAAAAAGCGCCCAGCAGTCCGAGTCCTGCGTGCATGTAGTTTTGCCGTTGGGCAGAGTGCCCGTGAATATGCAGTTTTGGTCTGTGGAGCAGTCGTAGGTGGAGGGATCGGGCAGGATATCCACAGAGATATTACCGCCGTCTACCATGCTGACGTCGTAGTTGTCTTGGGCTCCCGGAGTAAAAGTGAACTCGGCCAGTGTGGCGGGCGGGCCACCGCTTTGTGCACAGTTAAGCCCATAATTATTGTCCGAGTTAAAACATCCCCCCGTGTCGCAGCAGTTAGCCGGAGGGGTGTTGCCAGGGCCGGGTGTGGGACAGATCACAGGGGTGGTGCCGGTAGCAAAATTGCACCCTGTGCGCGCCCAGAAGCGCCCGCTGTTCCAGTTGTTGGGCACTGTAACAGTGGCAGTGTCGCCCGATGCCATTGTCCATCCGCCAAGCGTAGTGACAGCCGTCGGGCCCACCAATACGGATGTTACACTTGGGAATGCGCCCACGTGGATAGTATCGCTGCAGTTGTTGTTAATAGTAATTGTGCGCGTGGACTGCGCCATAGCAGTAGTGGTTGCTATAAAACTCAATCCGATTATTAGTAGAATAAATATGGAGAAATTGTTGACTGTATCTCTCATTTCATCATCCTTCCTAGTGTTTTTTATGAAAGAGAACCGGTATTTATCTACATATCTAACTAGTCCTTTGTCATATAATTATAACACTGATTGTATTACGGGGAGATGAATTCGTAGACGCTCCATTCAGCAAAAAATGATGGAACTACATCAACCTTAGGGATATTATACTAGTAGACCGATACTTAACTACCTATTTACTTCATACTTTTGCTTGATCAAAAGTATGCAAAAATCAGGGGTCACAGACCCCGTTTTTAGGGAGTACCGTTGGGTGAGTGCCAATGGGGACCGCCAGCGAATGTAGTGTATGAGCGGCAGGGAGGGATAGGATGGGGTCGTGGGAGGATAATCCCACCCCGGCCCCGAAATCCATTTTTAACGCCTCTCAATATTATTTTCTATACGCCATTGCCGTAATGTCGGACTGGGATTTATGATCCCATGGTGTAAAGGCGAAAGGAAATGTCGTACGAGTACAGGTTCAGTGCCTGAATGTCGGAACTAGTGTCTACGACACCATAAGGGAAAGGCTAAAGACAAAAGAGATGGGGACCGCAAGGAAGCGGTCTTTTGCGACCGACAGGGTATAAATGAGGAGATGGGGACCGCCAGTGAGTAGTTTTATCGCGAACGGCAGGTAGGGACAAATTGGGGTCGCGGGGACTAATGCCAGTGGATGAGTTCTACGATGTTGCCCTCGGGGTCTAGGGTGTATACGAATGTGACCTCTCCCAGATCCTCGATCCTGCGTGAGGTGATCTCCCCGAGCGTGCTTCCTCCCGAGCTAAGTACCCTTTCATAGCATTGCTTGAGCTCGTCGACGCTATCGAACTCAAACGCTATGTGTCTAAGCCCCTTTTGGTCCGCCGAGCATGTAGAGGGGTCGGCTTGGGTGGAACGGTACTGCATGATGTCTATTGTGAGTTGGGGGGAGCCGGGGAGTCCGAGGCGTGTGCCCTCGAGCACGGCGTCGGGCACGCCTGTGCCCCGGGTGAGCCACTCGCCCCCCAGGTCTATCTCTACGTCTAGCCTGGTGCATCCGAATACTTTCTCGTAAAACTCTGCGAGGCTCCGCCAGTCGGTCGATATCAAATTTATGTGTGCGAATTTAAGTGCCATTTAGGTAGGGAATTATACCGGGGCTGTGGTAATGCTCTAGGGTGGTGCCACACCGAATGATAAACCAATCAGTTCAAGTAACGAATTTCAAAAAGACTGCATAACACCAGTCGAGGGTGCTTGGGTGATAGCCGACTAGCAAATATATCGTGTCTGCCGGTGCTTAGCTCGGTACTCTGACCGCTAGGCCCTGGCAGACGATGGTGTACCAGCTGTAAGGCGGGTAGGGGGAGGTCTCGAGCTCCCATGTCATATTGAGTATGCCGTTTGCACCGAAGTTGCTGGCCTGGCGCGAAAGCGCTTGGGTGCACTGCTCTTTGTAATTGATTTCGTTGAAATCAAACTGCCATGCCAGTGTGAAATGGCGCGTGCTCTTGCCGCCTATGTATTTTACCTCTCTGTACTCTTCCAGTTCCGGTTGCTCGCCCTTAGCCTCTACGTATACTATGGTTGGCCCAGCGTAAGCGGCTGAAACCATTATAGTAAGCACAGCTAAAGTTAATACACACCTTCCAAAATACCTAATAAGGCTCATCACCCACCTCCGACCAAGAAAGTTGTACATATTATATACCTTTTTAAACAAAATGAAAATAGTACTTTATGTTTTATTAGAAAATTCTTTAGGAGGTGGGCCTATCCCCTATAGATAGTTGCATATTGGTGGGTTAAGGCAGATGAGCCTGCAAATAGGACTATTCGGCGGGTACAGGCTGGTCGGGCCCGGATGTGGCCTCGTTTGGTGTGAGCTGGATGCCGAGCGACTCTTTCATCATGAGTTCATTGCTGGTAAAAATGAGCCCCAGCTTGCACGCATTATTTTCACCGTGTGTAGAGAGCTTGATTTGGGAGCCCTCGGTGTTCCACACAACAAAATGTACGACCTTGCCCTCGCATGCGGCATCGGCAATTTTTTGGGGGTTGCCCTCGTACTGTTTGCTGTCTACTCCCTCGGTCCAAATGACCTCGTCTGTGGCTGGGGGACCATAGGTAGCTTCGAGCTCTTTTTTTAATTTTTTGTAGGCCGATATATACGAAGCGCTGTTGATGAACTTTTCGTTAAGAAAATAGCCGGCCCGCTCGAGTTTACGGTCTTGAAATATATAGCCGACCTGCATCTCCATGTTGTTGAGCTTGCCGTAGTATAGGATGTAGTGCTTGTTGTCCTCGAGTTCTCTCTCTTGCCATACGGGTGCTTTTTCGGCGTCTTTGACGTCCTTGATGCTGTCGCCCCACTTAGAGCCGCGGAAGTCGTTTTGGTTCCAAGCATAGGGGTTGCCGGGGTTTTGGGCCTTGTCTGATTTAACGCTCTCAGCGTTTACAACACTAGGCAGCAGTAGTGCAAAAGATAGCATTGCAATGTAGGCAAATTTGGTCATTAATTCACGTCCTATTGGCATAGATTGGCTCCCTGGGGGCTGGCAAACAACAATTAACTATAGAGGATAATCATCTGAATTCAAGGGATTAATGAGTTGTCCAAATCTTCATAAACCCTTAGTCCCGGGGTTTTTACCGGGCGCTATTTTGAGAATACACGAGTATAAACAGCTCGTTTTGCTTCATGCTGATGTACGACATCTCGATCACTGTGGAGGGCAGTCGCCATACACGCTCGGCATATGTGGCGGGGTCATTGGTGGTTTCGGAGTGTGATGGGGCCCCGAACTGTTTTCGCAGGGACTCCTCGATTTTTATAAACGAGTCGGCTGTGGTGTTGGAGTCGCGGTCGCTCGGCACCAGTACTACCTGTTTTAATGTGTTGGTTTCTGTGTCCATCCAAAGGCTTGCACGAAAATCCTCGCCTTGGATTTTGATGCTGCTTAGCTCCAGATCGGTGTAGAGGTTCTCTTTCGAGTCCTGCTTGCGTTCGCGCTGGGTGATTTTATCGCCGAACACTTCCATGACTTGGATTCGCGTCATACCCCAACGGGCTTGTTCAAAACCGTTTAAGTCGGTTTTGTTTGCAATCCCCTGCACGGGGGACATAGCAAGAAAACAAAATGATAAAACCGCTATGGTAAGCAGTCTGTTCATAGCACGGCCTCCGACACTGTGTTTGTTAACATGACTTTTGCCATAAATTACACTATAGAATAAAAAAACCGCGATGCAAACTGCTAGTTGGTTGATGAGGTCTCGGTAGGCGGTTTCGGGGGTGCAATGGGCGAGTAGCTCAGAACGAGCTGTATCTCGTAGTCCTCGCCAAAGAGGATCAAGCTTATTGCAGTTGTAGCGGTGCGCCACTCGGCATTGTACACGAGGTGGCCAATGGACACGGCTTTGCTGTATTCCTTGAAGCTGCCTTTATAGAGGTCATTGTTCCATATGAGTATATCGCGCGCGGGTTTACCGTAGACGGCGGTGTATGCACGCTTTAGTTTTATATAATCCACTATATAGGAATCGTCCGAGAGGCGATCCTCGACCACAAAGTAGCCGGCCTGTGTGAGTCTGTGGTCCTCAAACACATAGCCCACCTGCACGTCGAGACCCTCGAGTTTGTCTCTGAAATTTACCTCTTGTTCGTTCTCAAGTATCACTTTGCCCTTCTCTGTGGCTTTAACCTCAGGGCGGGTCATGCCCCAACTCGATGCTCGAAAGTCTTTCGAGTCTAGCTTTTTAGGTATTGCCTCGGTCTCTGCGGGTTTCTGTTCAGGGGGTTCGTCGGCTGAGACTCGGAGAGGCAGAACGGGTAGGGCTAGCGCCGCTACGAGACAGACCAGCATAGAAAGTCTGGTGTGGAAAAGTTCTCCCAATGCCATTTAACCCCTCCCTCAACTCTATTTGGTAAATCTAACTATAAAACATTTTGTGGGCAGATCGAAAGACTTTTTGCCTTTAGTAAATCACCATGAGTGACGATACTTTCCATGTGGAGCCGTCTTTTTTGAAGCGCCATTTAGCGGAGCGGCCTTCTGCATACGATAAGCGCACCACGTCGTCTTTGCCCGGCTCTAATGTGAGCTCCATCTGGCAAAATATGCTATTTTGTTTTTTCTTGACCTCTTTTGAAAGCGGTTCCCAAATCAGATTATTCGTATCAACGTCTGGTTTGGGTGCGCTGCCGCCCGATACCTTAACATCGACCCCCTCACCTCCGCCACCGGCGTTTTGCCCGGCCTGGCGGAAAAGGCTCTTGTACTGGCCCTCGACGGCCTCTTTGTCAAAATAGCTTATGAACCCCTCTACGTTGCCCTCACAGGCCTGGGCCCGCATTTTCTCGGCTGTGCTTACGGGGGTGGAGTCAGAGGCCTTGGTGCACGACCCCACGACCACACCGAGTATTAAGAGCGCGGTGATAGTTCCCAATATCTTTACCATTCGTTAAATCTCCTTTACTGTAATTTAGTTTTCGAACTCTACCTCTGTGACTTCCGCCACTGCTCTACCCTCTTTCCACTCGTCCGGCACCCGGGGGGCGTCGAAGAACTTGCCCCGCTCCATCTGCCATATATAGCCCGGTTTGAGCGGCTTGTGTGTGGGTGTGGACGACTGGTCTGCTGCCACGGGGTAGAATGTTTCCTCGGCAATTATGTTACCTAGAGTGTCCTTGAAGTACACAGTGACCCCAATTTTTGTGGCCGCTTTATCGTGGCGGTTTTTGAGCTTAAAGCGCACGCCCGGGATGTTATGTTCTTTGTCTGTGTCGTAGTACTTGGCATCGAGGTCGTAAACGACTATCCGGCTTGAGGCGATGGCGTCGGTGTCTACGGTGCCCTGGGCTTTGGTGGCTTGTTCTATGCCCTGGATGGCATCTTTGGACGTGGGGTCGATATCCAGCGCCTCTTTGAATGCGGCGATGGCTTTATCGTATTTCTCGGCTTTTAGGTACGACTTGCCTTTATTGAGCAGTTTGTCGAGTTTTTCTTTGCCCTCTTTTTTTAGCTCTTCGATTTTGATGCCGGGTTTTGTTACCGGGCCCAGCAACGATTCGTCATATATGGATGTGAGTGTCCATTTGTCGTCAATCTTTTGGAACCCCCATACCATTTGGTCGCCGTCTGGGGTCTCGATAGTGACTTTGTTTGTCTTTTTATCTTTGTTGGCAATCTGTAGTCTGCATAATTGGCCCGACTTGCCCTTTTCTATATCGCGTTCTATTCCGCCCCAGACCTGGGCCATGAGTGCTGGGAGCATGAGCCCTAGTATGGACTCGCCGATGGATTTGCCGAGCTGTCCCCATAGATCTTCTTTCGAATCGTTTTTCTCGCGTTCTTGAGTAAGGAACTGATCTTTTATATTCTCCGATACGGCGTCTTTATCGATGTATGAGAAAAACTTCTCTGTGTGCGCTTTGCATGCTGCGTCGCGCATTTTCTCGGTGGTGGATGAGGGTGAGTTGGCGCACGATACCAGCATGAGCAGTGTGGATAGAAAAAGCAGGTGAATTTTGTGTTTTATCATAGTGTTTATGGTTCCTTTAATTATATTTTGTACTCCTTATATAATAGCCTAAAGGTCGGGAGATAAAATTATTTTTTTTGGCTGTTATGTGGCTCAGTTGGTGAATGCCCCGCCCAGTTTGGAGCCGGATTTTTCAAACAGTAGGGGGTCGGTGATGGACACGAGCTCCCAAGAGTCCTTGGTCTTTTCGAATCCCCAGTACATGGTGTCGCCGTCGGGAAATGTAAGGGTTACAGTGTTAGTCTTGTCCTTTGTGGGTGCTATGCCAGCATTGCATATATCGCCGTCTTTGGCCTTGCGCACGTCTTGGCGCAGGTAGTCCCACACGCCGGTCATAAGCTGGGGCATGACCTGTGCCATTGCGCTCTCGATGAGCTTGCGTCCAAAGCTCTCCCATTTATCCTCGTCTTTGTCTTTGCGTACCATCTCGATGGCCTGTTCTTTAATATTGTCCTCAACAGCATAGCGGTCTATATATGCCATGAACTTGTCTACGTTGCCGCTGCAGGCTTGGGCGCGCATTTTCTCGGCAGTGGACACGGCAGGGTTTGCACACGAGGAAACGATCAACAAAACAGGTAAAAGGAGTATGTAGAGACTGTATGCTCTCATGGGCCTATAAATTGAATACACCTATATATCATAACCTATATGTGTGTGGAGTTAATAGCGCTTGGGTCGCGATGCACAGCTTAGTTTAAGAATATCTGGGGCAGTTGCGCAAAGAGACCTTCCAGTAGAGTGGGGTCCTCGATGGAGATCATCTTCCATATGTTGCCCGACTCGTGCTTAAAACCCCAGTCCATCGATACACTGTCGGCAAATGTTACGCGTATGGTGTCTTTGCCGCTACGAGACGGGGCAAGTGCTACCTTGCAGAGCAGCCCGTCTTGGCCCTTTTCGAGCTCGGTGGTTAGGAACCCCCATAGCTCGGACATTATCAGGGGCAGGGCCGAAGCCACCACACCCTCGATAATGCTTGTGCCTATGCTGCCCATTTTGTCTACGGGTAGCTCACTGGTGAGTTTGTTAAACGCCTGTTGTCGGAGGTTGTCTTTAACGGCGGTCTTGTCTATGTATGAAAAGAAGCCGTCGATGTTGCCCTGGCAGGCCTGGGCCTGCATGAGCTGTGCAATGTCGAGTAATGAGAGTTGTTTGTACCCACACGAGGTGAGCAGTAGGGGTAGGGTTATTATTAGTATAAGTTTTCGCATGTCCCAAATATACACAATTTTGCGCTAATTCCATAATTAGAGAATAAATGTATATGGGGGCCGCAAGGGAGCGGTCTTTTGCGACCGATAGGGTATGAATGGGATCGCGGGGGGGCGTGGACGCCCCTTTCAAAAGATAGTACCGGTTTTCTATACGCCATTGCCGTAATGTCGGATTGGTGTCTTTGACGCCATTAGGGGAAAGGCTAAAGATGAAAGATATGAAGGCACATATGGGGACCAGGGTCTCGCGACCCAGGCAAAAGATAGTACCGGGACTTTAGTGCCCATGGGGACCGCAAGGGAGCGTTTGTTCAGCGACCGACAGGGTATCAATGGGGTAGTGGGTTGAATGTCGGGTCTGGTGTCTGTGACACCATGAAGGAAAAGCAAAAGACAAAAGATATGTAAATACTACTACCACATTTATTGCATATCTTTACAATTTCTTCCTTTTAGCTTCAAGAGAGTTTAGTGACGAAATGAGTTTGTTAAAGCTGTCCTTAACTGTATGCGGGTGAACCTTGGCTTGGGCCGAGAGCGAGATGGCCTCGATGCTTGCTTTTATGATGTCGCGGGTCTGGCAGTCGAGTACAAGGGGGTCGTCGCCTGACTTTTCCAGTAGCTCGGTGGTTTTGTTTAGGTAATAATTCTCTTGCCAGATCTTAAGCTCGGAGTAGGTCTTGATATAGTCTGCCTCGGGGCCATGGGCCCCAAGGGCATCCAAAAGCCCAGTCGTTTTGTTCTCGAAGACCTCTTTGGACCTAGGCACGGCGGATAACGCTGCTTCAATGTATTGCTTAAGTGCGGTGTGGGCTTCTTTTTCTTGGCTTCGGGTGTGGATGAGGGTCTTGGCACCAGAGAGTATTCGCCTGCCGTAGATGGTGCCTGTGACCGCACCAATTATCCCGCCTGTGATTACCCCGTAGGGGCCGAGCACACCCCCTACAAGCGCCATGCCCGCGGCACCTGCCTCGCCGCCCGCTACACCCCCGGCAATATCGTATGCAGCGTTTAGGGCCCCGTGTTTTAGGTCTGTGGTGCCCCGGGCCAGTCTGACGGCGTTTCTGCCCAGCGCAACACTCACTGCGATAAGGGGCACTTCGTAATCAAGCAGGTCCGCACCTGCGTCCATGCTCTCGCGTGTGGCTGCTTCGACCTCGGAGTTATTTAAACCCTCTACCGTATATACGTTGTCTGTGTTTGCTAGGCTCTCTGCCAGCTCTTCGTTTACAAACACGGGTATATCGGGGTATCTATCGAAGTGCTCGTACACCGTGTCGGGGTCGGTGCTGCATTTAACCTGAAACGGCTCGCCGTTTACCAACAGGTCGTAGCCCGGCTGATTGGGCTCCTGGGGAAACTCGACCTCCATGCCGCGGGACTGTAGCTCTTGGGCAGTGAACCGCTCGGCAACGTAGCCTTTGATGCTGTATACGTGGCCGTCGAATGAACCGGGGGGCAAGTCCCCGAGCGAGTCGGCGTAGGACGAGAATTTGAACATATCGCCCAGGTCCTCTGTGCGCGCAAAATCCGCAGCCTCTACAACGCGGGGATCAAGGCGCATATAGTCGTATATGAGGTCCCCTACGGTAAGACCGATAATGCCCAGGTCGTATGCAGGGTCGTGGCCCCGGAGGATGGAAGCTAATTTATCATGTGGTGACCTAGGTGTGATCTCTGCGTTGAGGATTTCAAGGGGATTTCGACACGATACAGCAATCTCGCTAATGCGTTCGTACAGACTCTGGTTTTTCATCTCACTTTGCTTCTGATATATGTAACAACTTGTTTTTTTGCATTGTTGATGTGCGCGGGTTCCTGATCTCTAATTACACCAATAATTGCACGTGGATCTGTATTTGCTGTGCTATCAAGCGTGGAGTAAACAGCTATCTGTGAGACTAGAGTAGGCAGATAGGCGTTTCTTATTAGCTTATTACCTCTTTTGGTAAGTATGTAGCCTAACGAGATTGAACCCGGGATGACTATTATGGGGTTTGCAAATAACGCTATAAATGAGGTGAGTCCGGTATAGGCGGTGAAGGGGAGTGTAAGCCCAATTGCACCCGAGACGGCGGATAACGCTTTTACGGCAAATATGTATGCAGAAAAACCGGCGGCATCCACCACTGCTACGAAGGCTGTCCCCAGGCCGCCGGCTGCTATGATACGACCTATACTGTTATGACTTAACTTGTTTATTCTGAGTTTAGAGAGGACAAGTTCTTTTTGGTTGTCCGGCATACTCTTTATCAATGTGATTATCTGTCGGGTGATCTCTTTTTGCTCCTCGGGTGATTTGCTGTTAAATCCCTCGGCTGTTGTATCGAACATGGTTTGCAGGTTGTATCTGATAAGTTCGGGTGTCGAGTTTCCTTTGAATTGTCCTTTTGAACTCTTTTGCACTAGTTGGATGGTGTGTAGCTCGATGTTCTGGCCCAGTTGGTCTAAAGATTGTTTATTGGTTGTGTTGCGATACTCAATGCCAAGGTGTTTTGCTATACTTATTAATAGATCGGCTTGTAGTGCCCCGGGTATATCGCCATAATCAATTAATAGGTTGTGTGTTTCATTTGATAGCAGGCTATTTACTCTTTGTTCATCCACTAGAGCTGTTCTGATATGTCTAAATGCAACCTTCCATATATTGAAAGACTGCCACAGTGCCAGTTGTGATGCGGTAGTAGCGGACTCTTGTTTCAAAAGCCCGTCAATTAACATGCTCTGCATTCCATACACACTCGTTAGCGTTATGCATATAACTAGTTGCATAATTATCGATATATTAAACATATAGCACAATATATAATTACTGAAAAGGGGCGATTTTTAGCGAGTTGATACTAAATTGCTATAAATAACTTTGATCAGCTCTTGGGATTCATGTCGGAACTACTATAATTATTAATGATAATAATAGGTAACAACATATATATAATGTAGTTAGTCAGGGTAAATTTGACTGTGGGGTATTATTTTATGAGTTAACAAGTAAATTATGGTAATTGGTGTATATTGCTAGTTATGGCTGTGGTCTATGGTTTTGCCGCAGTGGGGGCAGGTGATGGCTTCTCTCTTTTCCTTTTGAATCTCCTCTAAAAAACCCGAGCCTATTATACCGGCGGGCAGTGCAAAGAGTGCCACACCCAGCACCGCTACAATACCGCCCAGCACCTTGCCCATGGGGGACACTGGGCTTACATCGCCGTAGCCCACTGTGCTTAGAGTGGCAATCGACCACCACATGGCATGGGGGATGCTCTTAAACACATCGGGCTGGTCGTCGTTCTCGACAAAGTACATCAAGCTCGATGATATGACCAAGAGAATAATAACTATAATTGCCGTAACGAATATCTCGCCGCGGCGCAAACGCAGCACCCTCATCATTATGCTGAACGACTTGGAGTATCGGGTCAACTTCAAAATCCTAAGCAGTCTAAGCGCTCGGAGGAACCTGAGGTCTATAGTGGTTACAAACGGCAGGTAAAAGGGCAGGATAGCTACAAGGTCTATAATTGCAAGAGGGGATTCCATGAACCTTAGCCGTCCTCGAACGGGCTCTTTGTACTTAGGGTTTTCGGTGGCCGTCCAAATCCTAAGTATGTACTCGATAGTGAACACGATGACCGAAAAGATATTGAACATGCGGAATATATAGTGATAGATCTCGGGGATGCTCTGTACGGTGTCAAGTATGATGACTATGACGTTTAGCACGATAAGCGCCATGATGAACATATCGAAGGCGTTACTTATCTTGTAGTCGTGCGCGTCGGGCTCGATGATCTCGTATATCTTTCGTTTAAGTTTTGAGTACATATCGGTGGTGTCAGGTTGTTATCTTACCATTTTTGAGTGTTTAGTGTGAAGGGATTTTCTTGCGCTTGGGGCTAAAAAATATGGACAATCGTATAGCAATTATTTTATAATCGATTTTATGAACAAGATCGAGATAAGGCCCAAATACGAGTTTACAGTGGACTACACACCCGAAGAGGCGCTTGGCAGGATAAGGGAAAAGCTAAAGAGCGGTGACGCTAACATTACGGGCAAGATTGTGGGGCGGTTCTCGGTGATTGGGATCCCAAAGAGCAACCAGCACTTTTGGTCGCCCGAGTTAAGCGCAGAGATGGTGGCCGAGGCCGAGGGGGGCACATTGGTAAAATGCATGCTGGGTCCCACCCCGTCGGTCTGGACGCTGTTTATGTCGTTTTATGTGTTTGCGGTTTTTGTGGGGATAGCGGGGTTGGTGCTGGGTGGCTCGCAGTGGCTTGCGGGCACAAGCAAGTGGGGCCTTTGGCTTATACCGGTGTCGATTATAATGATCAAAGGAGCGTATGTGATAGCGCTTAGCGGGCAGAAGTTCGCACGCGAGCAGATGCTGGTGCTGCGTGAGTTTCTAAACAGTGCGCTTGGGGTCTCATAAGTTTTGTACTAGTCACTTCTATCGTAGGCCAGATTGGTAAGCCAGAAATCCACTACATATTGTATGGCCGAGTGCATGCGAGGGCGAAGAGGGTCTATGCCCGAGATGCTTACCCAGCGGCATTCTATGATGTCTTCTGAGTACTGGGGGCTAAGTTTGTCGTTGTTGCCGCTGTATTTCATTAGATACCAGTGGGTTTTTTTAAGGTATTTGCGGCCCTTTCGCCGTGTGGAGTGCCATGTGGGCACGAGTTTGCCAACGACCTCAATTTTATTGGCCGTAATGCCCGTTTCCTCCGCAACCTCTCTTATAGCGGTGTCGACCGGGTTCTGTCCCTTTTCGACACGCCCTTTGGCCAGGTCCCATTTGCCGCGCTTGAATATAAAGAGCACCTGTCGTTGGTCGTTTACCACAAGCCCGCCTGCCGACATTATAAGCGGGAGGCCGACAGTGTCTTTAAGTGTGTAGTCCTGTTGCTGAGCCATCTTCGATTTCCCTTAGAGTCTCGTACTGGAGTTTGTTTAGTCCGTTGAACATTACACCGTTTACCTCGATGCTGTAGCGCTCGGATACGTCTTCGCCGGTAAGCGGGATGTAGTTTTTATTGCCGAGTTTTCGTACCGTGTAGAGCATGCTTGTGAGTCGGGATTCGAGCTTGGAGTTGGCCTTGATCATGACCCAGGGGGATTTTTTTGAGGCTGTGTGGCGAAACATCTGTTCCTTGTAATTTGTGAATGTCTCCCATTTCTTGCGGGCGTGGAAGTCGTTTTTGGAGAACTTCCAGAACTTAAGCGGGTCGGAAAGGCGCTCTTGAAACCTGACCAACTGTTGTTCGCTATCGACCGAGAGATAGAACTTTATGAGCTTAAGCCCCTTGTCTATGAGCTTGTGTTCCCAGTCCAACACCTTTTTCATGAAGTAGTTATACTGTTTTTTAGAGCAGTAGCCCATGGTGGGCTCGATGAGCGCGCGGTTATACCACGAGCGGTCAAAGAACACGACCTCGCCCGGGCGGGGCAGGTAGTTTTCGTAACGCTTAAACCAGTATTTCGACTCTTTTGGCGTGGGTATCCCGAGCTCCACAATGCGGTAGTGCTTGGGCATCATGTTTTGTGTGAATCTGAGTATTGTAGAGCCCTTGCCTGCAGCGTCGCGCCCGTCGAACGTGATGCAGAGGCGCTGGCCCTTTTTGACTATCTTTTGCTGAATGTTTAGGAGCTCGAGCTGGAGGCGGCGCTTTTCTACGTGGTACTCCTTTATCCGGATACCGGAGTAGGGCGACTCTATCTCTTCTATCTTATCGGTAAATATCTGCATAAGCTTGGTTGATCACTTTTTGCGTCTGGCCCACGAAAAACACAACCAAGTTCATTTGGTGCAATACCTGATTATTTAAAATATTGTATATAAACCAGAGATATTTGCAAACAGGCGGGTAGTGGGGGGATAAGCCCGGGAAAGGGCACAAGTTACTGTTTATTTTGGAAACTCGGGTGGGTGAAATCGTCTGACCACACAGCGGGGAGTATCTTGGTCTCGAGCTCATAGGAGCTCTTCTTCCAGTCTATGTCCTCTGCGGTGGACCCGGAAAGCGACACCGTGCGTACACGCTCGTATTTGGGGTCGATGTACTTCTCGCCCGTGGGGAAATAGGCGTTTACCTCTACGTCCTTTACGTCGAATTCACCTGTGTATACGGCACCGAAGATTTTTGCCAAGTCTTGTCTGATTATGCTCTCGAACCGGTCCTTGAAAACCGGGTCGTCCAGGTTGTAGTCGACCTTTACCGTATAGCCGCCTCTTTGTTTTTGGACCTCGATCTCGCGTATCCGCTCTTTGTTTAGCACCGTGACACCTCGGAGCTCTTTGGCGATAGCGTTTTGAATAAGCCTGTCCTCTGAAGCTCCGGCGAGCCCGGCCTTGGGTATGTCGTAGCGCGAGTCTACGGGACGGGTGTAATGCAGATAGCCCTGGGCCAACACCAACAGCAGCACTGCGGGCAGATAGAACAGGAACGCACTCTGGCGGTTGGGTTCTTTCATCCATGGGGTGACCACGCGGGGGGCAAAAATACAAAGTGCAACAACCAAAAACGCCAAGGTGGTAAGCCCGGTGAGCTTGGCAAGGGGGCTCATCTGGGGGGCGATGGCCATAAACAATGTAAACACCGCCAAAAAGGCAAATGTAAATATCTCGAGCACCCGTTTGCGTGTGGGGGTCTTGGACCAGGGGATGATAAGCGGGGGGTAGAGTAGCCCGATTACAAATCCGAACAACAGCAGGTATATGAGCGACGCGAGCACGGAAGCAATGCTAAGGAGCATAGGTAGTATTGTATCTGAGTGGGGGTGGCGATACTAATTTAGGGGGTTCGGGAGAGTAAGCGGCCTATCTCTACTTAAGCTTTGAGTGGATGGAATGCAGGGTCCATCGGGCAGGGAGCACTTCTTTGGCCAGTTTGTCTTCGCCGGTGCTCCATTCGATCCGGTCGGCGTTGTAGCGGTCGAGTGAGGTGGTCATGGCAACTGTAGACGAGGACTCAACCTCCTCTATTTTTGTGGGCAGGTACGAGCTTACCTCGACCTCCTGTATGTTGAACCCGGCGGTGTAAAGTGTTTTGTATACACGGGCCATGTCTTTTAGCACTGCGTCTTTGATCAGACGGGCGAGCACATAGTGGTTGGAGTTTAATTCTACATTAACCAGGTAGCGTCCATTGGGGTCGTAATCGACTGTAATCTCTCGTATGCGGTTTTGGTTTAGGTTGGTTTTGCCGCTTATCTCTTTGGCCACGGTGTATTTGATGATGTCTTTTTTGTGTGCCAATGAAAGCTCTGTGGTGCTGAGCGCATAGCGCGGGTCGACGTCGCTCTTTAGGTTGGCATAGAGCAAAAAGGCACCCATTGCCAAAAGCACCGGCACACATATTTTAAGTGCTGACTTGAGTGTGGGGTTGTCGGACCAGGGCATAATGCAGTAGGGAGACAGTATGGATATTGCAAGCGCCATAATTGCCAGAGTAACGAGCACTATGGAGCGGTTCTGTAGATTTAGCTGTGGGGCAACGAGTGTGAGTAGTATGAGTATCAGTAAAAAAACAAATACGTAGTTGCGGACTACGTCTTTGCGGGTTTTGCGTTCTGCCCAAAATATACCGGCAGGTGGGTAGATTAACCCAATCAAAAATCCTAGGAACGCAACCCCTAAAAATAGTGTTAAAACAAAAGCTGTGGCCTCAAGCATCGTCCATTCTCCTCACCAAAACCCTGTCACCGTCCAATAATCTAATTGCCACACTTTCTAAATAAAGAGTTATAGAATAATACAATTTGTGCTGTAAATTTCAATGTTTATGGCACGCGTGCAAAGAGTTTCAAGTGTGTGTCTCGGATTAGAATACGTTTAACTGGCAGTTTGTTACAAAGTCGCCGAAGTCGTCAGAGACCTGGTTAAACGATAGACTGCCGAACACCGGTACTCCCCCGATCTTTTGTATAGAGCCGTCCAGGTTTTCCCATGAAGCCTCTTCACCGGCTGTGAATATATCTAGTGTTGTACAGCCGGGGCGTGTGAATGTGAATGTGCCGATGTCTGTGCTTGTGCCTGTCTCGTCTGCGAACAGCGCAAATGTGAACCCGGGCTCACCTATGATGGTGCACTGCCACTCCGAGACCTGGTCCCCGGGGTTAGGGCCGTTAAAAAATTCGAACAGGTTAAACTGACACCCACCCACTTTGGCTATGGAATTGTCATCGTCGCACCCCACAAGTAGCCCCATGCAAAACACAAGAGCGAATGCCGCCAGTTTATAGTGAGTGTTTTTAAGCATGATCCGACCCTCCTTGACCTATAAAAAAATTATAACCGAGTTACTTGGTGACGGGGTAGCCCTTTTCCTGCCACTGCATAATACCGCTTATGTTATAGACGTTCATAAACTCTAGGTCGTCCATGGCCACGAGTGCACGTGCGGCACGTTTGCCCGAGCGGCAGTAGAGCACATAGGTCTTGGTTTTGTCGAGCTTCTGGACCTCGGTAGTAAAGTCGGGGGATTTGACGTCGATATTTACGGCATCTGCGATGTGGGCCTCGGCGTATTCCTCGGGAGTGCGTACATCGATTATAACAAAGTCGGGGTTGCCCTTATTATCATTAATCAGTTTGTAGCCGTCCTCTACCGAGAGTGTGACGATATTGCGCGCCTGTTCGGGTTGCTCTTGAGCGGTGTAGTCCGCACATGCCAGGCCGGCACTAAAAAATACTAAGCTAAACACCAACATTACTAACCTTGGTTGTTGCTGCATCGTATAGATACCTCCCGTATCCAAATCATATATGTAACTAACTATAACATACCCGTACCTTTGTCGACTCGGCACTAAATCCGCGGAAAAACCGGGGGGATGCGGTATCCTTATAGTTACTGCACAATGCGGCTTATAACGACTCTGGCCCGGAGGCCCCATGGATACCCAACAGATAGACGCTAGATATACAAAACTCTTGGACGAGACCAAGAGGTACACACACGGCGAGTGGGACCGCGAAGAGTTTAAGGGCTGGGGCCGCGATGCCCTTGGGCTGATAGAGGAGCTCGCGGGACTTACGAGCCAGTATTACTTTACATTCCTCAAGGTGCATAACGAGGCTGCGCTCATGCCCCCGGGGGACGAGCGCTTCTCTACCCACGTGGCACTCTGTGTAAGCATCCTCAAGTCCGTCTACAAGGAGCACGGAGCGGGGTAGTGTGATTCCCAGCCGTGTTCATACCTAAAGCTATCTCTTAGGTACTTGCCATAAACACCTATACCTATACATATACGTATGTCGTAGGATAGGTATATCACTAATTATATATTGCATTGATATATGGAACATGGTATATAAATTGCCATAGAATTGTTGTAATTGGCGCCTTTTTTTCTCCAAACACTAGCGCGGGGCGTTTTTTAATATATACTTAATTTCACAAACTAAAGCGTGGATGATGGAATAAAACTAGGGCGGAAGTGATTCGGAATGAGAGATCCAATCACTACAATTTGCTGAATGGGATATCTTGTAGAAAACGATTCGGTTTTTTCTATATGTAAAACCTGGCGCTATGTCTTAACCCGCGAGTGGGACACAGATGCCAAGTACTGCATGTTTGTAGGGCTTAATCCCTCTGTGGCCGACCACCTTGCCAACGACCAGACTGTAAGGCGCTGTATGCAGCTTGCCAAGTCATGGGGGTTTGGAGGGTTGCATGTACTAAACCTATTTGCTGTAAGGTCCAGTGACCCTAACTACATAAAGATCGCAAAGGACCCAATAGGCGAGGATAACGATATGTACTTGCACAAGTACTCGTCGGAGTCGGATGTGGTAATAGCGGCTTGGGGCCGAGGCGGCAACTACATGGACCGGGCCGACGAGGTTATCAAACGGGGGATTTTGGGCAACGTATTGTTTTGCATGGGTAAGACCAAAGACGGCCATCCTAAACACCCGCTTTACCTAACCAACGAGACTGAACTCGTGATGTTTAATTCTGAAGCTGAGCCTATGTATCAAACGTTGTAGCCGGCTGTTTACTTCCCACTGTCAAACTGTTAAGATCACAATATAGATTGTTGGCTAGTTCACCAGGGAAGGTGTGTGATGCAAGATCTGATCCCGATGATTTTCTGTGCAGTCGTGCTGGCGTTCGTACTGGCGTTGGTACTTAAGGGCCGGGACGTAGACGACTGGTAGGCCCACTGTTCAATACACTTGATACTTATCTTTATAACCGATCTAGCTAGCGTAGGGTTATTCGCTTTGTTCGGGTACTGCCTGCTCCAGCGGGGCGTCTTCGGCTTCCTCAAACACTACCGTGTAGACAAACATCAATATCACAGCTGCGATAATTAGCAGTATAAATGCACTTCGGCGGGATTTGGACATCTTTTTTCCGCCCTCGTGATGGGATTTGTGGTGTTTGTGGTTCTTATGTGTAGACATTGCGTGGTCTCCGGCACTCGAAGTTGGATATTATCATATTCAACATAACAATTTTAACAAGGGGGCGTGGACGCCCCATACAGGGGTCACGGACCCCGTTTTTAAGGAGTACCATTACGCAAGTGCCAATGGGGACTGGGAGCTAGTGGAGTACAGCTAGCGACAGGGTATAAATGGGGATATGGGGACCGCGAGCTAGCGGAGTACAGCTAGCGACAGGGTATAAATGGGGATATGGGGACCGCGAGCTAGCGGAGTTCAGCTAGCGATAGGGGATAAATGGGTATATGGGGACCGCGAGCTAGCGGAGTTCAGCTAGCGATAGGGGAGTGATAAATTGGGGTAGCGGGGGGACAGTCTCGTTATTGCACGATACAAATTATATTCCTGCAGATGTAATCTGCTACTTTTGCTTGACCAAAAGGGGGTCTGGAGACCCCATTCAAAAGGGAGTACCGGGAGTTTAGTGCACTAGGGATTATATATCGATAAGCCGATACTGCTTACCTATTTACTTCTTACTTTTCCTAGATGAAAAGTAAGCAAAAATCACCGACTGCACATAAACGTGCTAAAAATAGTTTGTTTAAGCTAAATGATATAATTCGGCCCACACCCCGTATATCATTCTTAACGCTCGCACAATCGATTTTCTTAACGCCGTTCATGTGAATGTCGGGACTGGGATCTCTGATCCCATATTGGAAAGGCTAAAGACTAAAGCTATTAACAGGCGAACAATGGGGACCGCGAGCTAGCGGAGTTCAGCTAGCGATAGGGTATCAATGGGGATATGGGGACCGATTAATCCAATCCGGGGACGTTGTTATTGAGAGCCCGAGATACTTGTACCGTATCTGCGTTCTGTTGCAGGCGTGCGAGCATGCCATCTTTCAAAGTCCAAACGTGTGTAAAACCCAATGTTACGTCCATACCACTCTCTTTAGCCTTTGTTTTGTAATTGCCCAGAACAATTATCCTGTCACCAGCGTCGATAAACTCGTCGGGGACTGCGTTCCAGAACTCAAAGTGCTGCATCACACTGCCAAAAAAATTCTCGAACACGCTTTGGAGCCCTTCGTATTTACCTCCGTAGGGGAATCCCGGTATGATCTCCCAACTGATCTCAGGATGGAGAACTGACGGAAGAGCGTTGGGGTCGTTATTTACATACTCGTAAAATGTTTGTGCTATTTTGAGATTATCGCTTGAGGGGTTACTCATAATGTACACCTGCCTTGTTTTGGTCTGAGATGACTATAGCACAAATAAGATTATAAATTAAGAGAGAGTTAATTTAATTAAAGCATTGCAAATACTCTAAATGCTTGGTGTGGAAGGTTGTCAAATAGAAACGACGACTCAAAACAGATCTAATTCAATTCATATATGGCTGTGGCGATTTTTGCCAGGTCGTCGTTAATCTCGAGAAGTTCGTCAAAATCCTCAATAACCACACCGTTTACAAACACGACAAAGATGAGCCGTCGGTCGGATTGAGCATCGATATAGCCGCCGAGTGAATTGGCTTTTAAAAACAGTGTTTGAGTCGCGGGCCTGAATTCCAGTGATGTGCCTGTTTTCGCATGCACCCTGCCGGTGGCGGGGCTTCCGGGGTCTGCAAACCTTAGCGAGCCGGGGCCTCCGAGTACGGGGAATGCATCGAAGTACTCGGGGAACACGGGGAGAGTGCTCATTGCGGTCATAAGCAGGTCCACTGCGAGTCCCGATGCCTGGCTGTCGGGGCTGCCGCTGCCGTTTGTGGGGAAGTCGAACTGGTCGCCCGGTATCCCGAACTCGTTTACCAATATATCCCGCTCGACCTCAAGCGATTCCTCGACGGTTCTAACCCCGTTCTCAACGCCCAGCAGTGCAAGGCTTAGGTTGGCTCCGTAGTTATGGCTTACACTTAGAATGAGCTTGGCGTACTCCGAATAGGGCAGTGATACGAGCTCGGCCACCTTGGTCGACTGGGTGTATGAGTCGGGTGGCGGGAGCTTGTGGTTTGGGTTCGGGCCTACGACATTGGTATTGACTGCCATACCCTCGCGTATTAGTGCGTCTATGAGTGCTGTGCGTGCGAAAGCCGAGGGGTCCTCGATCTTAAAAGTTTGTACGAACGTGTCTACACCGGGCAGCTGTGGTTTAAAGCCTTCGGGTATCTGTCCCTGTACCCTGCCTATGCAGCCCTCGAATCCAAAACACGGCGGGTCGAATGAAAATAGCGTGACGTCTTCCTCCCCACCCTCGTCCACTGTAACGACATCTGCTTCTACTGCGAAGGCTGAGGTTTTGGGCCTCCAGTCTACCATGGCCAGCTCGCCCGACTCAGTGGGAGTAATGGTAACATCGATCAGGTTGTCGTTAATCACTATCGGTGAGATCAGCCTTTCGTCGTTGGGTACTACAAAAGAGTCGAAAAGCCGGTCGTCTATGATAACGTCGCCGTTTATCTCCGTGATGCCCGATTGGGCAATTTGAGCAGCAAGCTCGTTTATGCCCCCTAGCGGGTCGGGCTTGGTGAGTATTGCTCCTCCCAGAGGGTTGGCGTCAACGTGGTCAAAGTCAGTGAATGCAACAGTGCCCTCGGGTGTATTGCGCCCGCCCATCGTAAGGTCGCCGCTTGCGACTAGGATTAGATCTCCATCGAGTACACCGTCCGCATCTATTTGGCCCTGGCGGTGAACGGGTGTGCGGAACCTGTGGTCAGCCCCGAGTTTGTCTATGGCCGTACCGACTGAAAAAGTCTTGCGTAGTGAACCGGTAAAGAGCACATCCCTAGGGTTTAGGTTGTAGGTAATTTTGTTGGTCTCGAGATCAACCACACGCAAGCTCCACGAGGCGTCTGAGTAAATGGACTTGTCCATGATATTTTGAATCTTGTCGGGAATGGGGGTATTGCTTGAACCGCTATGGCTGGTGCAGCCGATAATCGAGGCCAAAGTGATAGCCATTAAAAACGAGATTAATATGTACGAAATGGACTTTTGTTCTGAATAACCCGCCGTTTTTATAATCAATTATCCCTCCAGATTATGGCGGCGATTCGGCCCTGGTCCTGGAATATAGCGGTTATATCATCGATGGTATTGAATGGGCCGGCATCGTTTACGACCATCTGAAAAGCGAGTTTTTTGCCGCTCTTGGAGATAACATAACCCCCCAATGCCTGAGCCCTGATAATCGGAGGGCCCGACGGCTGTCCCTCGATAAACGTGCCTGTCTTGGCGCGTACGTTGCCCACGGCACCGGCTAGGGAAGCGTCTTGTGTAAAGTCGGTAACGAATGCCAATGAGCCGTCCACACCCAAAATAGGCAGAGCGTTAAAGAACGCGCCGCTATAGGGCTTTTGGTCTATGCTTATCATCAGCTTTGTGACTGCTTTGTTTGTAGCGGTCGACTCGCCGCCGCCGCTGCCGTCTACAAAGTTGTATTGAGAGGGCTTGATGCCGAATATTTCATCCAAGCTCGTAAGCTCTGTTTGCAGTGCTCCCTCCATACTATCCTCTCCCTGTGTGAGTCCATAGAGGATTAGACTTGTGTCGGCGCCGATGTTGTAACTAACTTTCAATATCAAGCGAGCGTACTCAGAGTAGGGGAGTGAGACGAGCTCGGCTAGTTTCGTCGCATTGGTATAAGAGCCCTGGGGCGGCAGTTTTTGAATGGGGTTGGGCCCCACAACGTTGGTGTTGATCACTACACCCTCGTTCATAAGCGCCTCGATAAATACAGTACGTGCATAGTTCTGGGGCTCGGTGATCCTAAATGTCTGGATAAACGGGAACGCATTTGTAAGCGAGGGTACGAAGTCTATGGGCAGGTCCCCACTCACAACCCCAACACAATCAGCCATGCCGATGCACTGGGGGAACTCGGGCTCGAGTTCCACTGTCTCTGCTGTGCCAACACCCGAGGTAACGAGCTCCGATTCCACATCGAACGCCTCGGATATGGGCCTCCAGTCGACCGAAGCGGCCTCGCCCGGTGTTGTAGGGTTCATTATCACGTCCACCACGTCGTCGTTGACGAAAATAGGCCGTACGTCGAATTCACCTCGGAAGAAGTAGGGCTGGAAAAGCCTGTCGTCGATGATAATGTCGCCGGTGATCTCGGTAATACCCGCGGCTGCGACCTGCTGGGCAAGCCCGATGTAACCCGCAAGGGGATTGGGTTTGCTGAGCTCGGCGTTGCCGAGTGCGTTGGCCTCGTTATGGTCAAAATCGGTCACTGCCATAGTGCCGTTAGCATTGCGTCGGCCCCCCATGGTAAGGTCGCCGTCTGCTACGAGGATCAGATCACCATTAAGTACACCATCCGTATCCACTGGGCCTTGGCGGTGCACAGGGGTCCTGAACATATGGTTTTGGCCCAGCTCCTCTAGCGCCAAGCCTATCGTAAAGGTCTTTCTGACCGAGCCTATTAGGAACTGGCGGTCTGAGTTCTGGTTATAGATCACCTTGCCAGTGTCTACATCCACAACCCTAAGCCCCCAGATGCCGTCTTGGTAGCGGGCATCATCGAATATCTCTTGTATATCGGGCGGGATGGGAAGTGGGCCCGAGCTTTTACTATTGCAGCCGATTGAGAATGCACAAAGCACAACAGTTATAGCTATTGCCGTAGTAAATATTGATCTTTTTTTATTCATATCATCCTCCATAACTATATAGATAGTTTGGCATCTATCTTAGTAATATTACAGGTATTTTGAGCGATTTCATACATAGCGTTCAACTTACATAGAACAATAATTATACATAAGTTTCGGTGGCCGACACTAAAATTCTAACTGAAATGGGGCATGATGTGTTTTGCCAAAAGGCGCATGGACTTGTCTACGAGTTCTCGGGGAGGGCCGCCAAAGTTCATAAGACAAGCGATCTCGCCTATGCCGATCTCTTTGTAGCGCTGGATTAGGTCGATGCACTCGGAGGGCTCACCTATTATAAAGTGGTCGCGTGTGACTTGCTCGGGTGATCTGATGTTTTGATTGAGTTCGGTGACGTTGCTGTGTCCCCAACGGTCGTAGAGCCCAAGAAACTTGTTTGCAAAGAAATTGACTGCCTCTTCGGTCTCGGACTTTGATTCCGTTACAGCCACTATGCGGTTTATGGTCGTGATTTTTTGTTCGGGCAGCAGTCCGAGCTGTCTAAGCTCTGCGTGATAGACCGAGATCATACGCGGCAGATCGCCCAGGAGCTGAGTGGCGCTTATAAGCAGTTCATCGCCCAGGCGTGCTGCTCGTTTTACCGCTTGGTCCACCGTGGCACCCATGTAGATGGGGGGCGAGGGTCTCTGCACAGGCTTTGGAAAGAGAGTGTAGCCGTGTAGGTGTGAGAAACTCTGGTCCAGGTCCATGTGCTCGCCGCTAAGGAGTGCGCGGATGACCTTGACACCGGTTTCCATTGTGTGTGCCCTACTGTGCGGATCGACGTTAAACGTGGCCATGTCGGTGGGTGAGTAACCGGCGCTAAGCCCGAGCCTTAGCCTGCCCTCGGATTCGGCGTCTACCATGGCGGCCTCTTCCGCAACTCTTACGGGATGATGTAGTGGCAAAAGAAGCATGTTGGTACCAAGTGCGATGTGGCGGGTCTTGCCCGCAAGGAACGAGAGCAGGATAAGAGGCGAGGGGTACATGGCCCCGCCCGAGTGGTGCTCGTGCGCCCAAAGGCAGTCGAACCCTAGTGATTCGGCCAGTTTGGCCTGGCGCGAAAGTTCCTCGAACTCCTCGCTTGATTGTATGGGGGCAAGACTAAATCGCAATGCTCTCCATTCCTCTTGCTTTATTGATGGTCATCGATAAAGGATCATAGATTTTATTACATTATGGGGAAAAATGCGAATGGGTGCCTGGACCGGCTCGTGCCGCTTAAACTGCAAAAGAACAATAATAGTTAAATGGCTGGAGAAGTTTGACGGGATTCAATATCAGTAGGCCAATCCATAATATCTATTACTTTGCTACTTTTGCTTGACCAAAAGTAGCCAAAAGTCACCGACGGTACGGAAATGGCTAAAAATAATCAATCGAGGCTAAATAGATTTATCCCACCCCACCCCCGAAAATCAATTTACGACTTCTGTTGCGCTATTTTTCTTGACGCTAATAGCTGAATGTCGGGATTGAGATCACTAGAGAGCAAAAACGGTTAAAATTACATCTAAATAATTATATAATACTCAAGTATGAAGCTGCCAATAATTCATATTGTTATGTTGTTGCTATTTATCATTGGTTTAACTCTCTCTTGTTCTAATGGAAATAATAATGGGAACGGGACTGATTCTTGTATACAAACAGTTGATACCGATGATGCACTGACTGCGTTTGAGCAATGTCCTACTGACGGATTGCTGATGTTTTGCAATAATTATATTTGTAAATCTTTTGAAGGGGAAATGGAATTAACTGCAGAACCGATACTGGACGTACTTATTAGACCCAGGGAATGTGAACAAATTGACTGCTTTAATATGGAATGCGAATTTGAACCATTTGATGATCCAGATATGACGGGGATTGGGACATTTACAATTGAAGAGATACTCGGCAACAGTGGTTTTAACGGTACTGTAACCGATCAAAATGAAGAAGAATTTATAGTTCAATGTTCACCGATTGTGCCTTAAAATCAACTCATATTTTTGTTGTTTATAAGTCACAAGACTCATACTTCAAGAGTCCTAAGATGTTACTTCTCTACTTCCTCCAATAATTCAAATGCCTTATCTATATGGAGCTGCCAGGGGGCGAGTTCGGGGTGCGAGGCGACTAGGTGTTGGAGCTCGTTTAGTTTTTGTTCGTTGCCGCTTAGAGCCCAGAGCCTTGCGCCCAGTTCTATTGCAGGAATGGTAGAGATATCGAACTCACCTGTGTGTGAGATCTCGTGCTCTATAAGTGCGGGGATTAGGGGTAGCGATAGCTCGCAGTAGTGAAGCACGCGGTCGTCGTAGCGGTTACGTACATATTCCGTAATCATGTTTAGATAGTAGTAATAGGTGTCTATGTCGGAACGGCGGTTTTCGGTCATTGGTGAGAAATATACCATACCTATTTATTTGCTACTTTTGCTTGACCAAAAGTAGCCAAAAGTCACCGACTAACGAGATATACGCTAAAACCATGATAGCGCGGGCTATTGATTTTGATCCAACCGCAGCCCCGAAAATCAATTTTAACTCCGCGCTACCCTGTTTTCTTAACGCTATATCTCTGATGTCGGACTGGGATTTGCAATCCCATGTTGGAAAGGCAACAGATTAAAGATATGAAAGCACACTCAGTGTGCCCGCGGCCCCGAAATCCATTTTTAACGCCTCTCAATCTTATTTTCTTTACGCCATTACCGTAATGTCGGGATTGGGGTTTACAACCCCATATTGGAAAACCAAAGCTAAAGCATATCTAAAGAAGGCGTGGTCGCGTATAATTACCGGGCGGGGTTTTCATGACAGAAAATACAGAGAGAAGGATAGGGCTGTTTGGGGCCATAGGTGTGGGAGTGGGCGCCATTGTGGGCGGGGGCATACTTGCGCTCGCGGGTGTGGCGTTTGCCGCCACGGGGCCGTCCGCCATACTGGCCTTTGCACTAAACGGTGTCATAGCGCTATTAACCGCACTTAGTTTTGCCGAGCTTGCGGCAAGGTTTCCCGAGTCGGGTGGTACGTACATATTCTCGAAAAAGGTGCTTTCCATACGCTCGGCGTTTGCGGTGGGGTGGGTCGTGTGGTTCGCGTCGATCATGGCTGCGGTCCTATATGCCGTGGGTGCGGGGTATTTCATCTCACTCGTTCTGGGGGCGCTTTGGGAGGGGCTCTTTGGTATAAGCCCCGAGTGGGCACGTGAGCCCTGGACCTCGTCGCTAATAGCAATAATCGCAACATCTGTATACGCAATACAGCTTACGTTTCGCCCGGGCGGGGGGGCGCTTGTATCCAATATCGGAAAAATCATTGCGTTCTCGGTCCTCATTATCGGCGGTTCTGGGCGTTCTCGGCCCAAAGCCCCCAGGAGCTCACGGCCGACCTCACACCGTTTTTCGAATTCGGTGCATTAGGGCTATTGGCTGCAATGGGCTACACGTTCATCGCGTTTCAGGGGTTTGACCTGATTGCTGCTGTGGGGGGCGAGGTAAAAAACCCCTCCAAAAACATCCCCCGCGCCATGATAATCTCGCTTTTGATTGCACTGGGCATTTACCTGCCGCTACTGCTCATTATTACGACAGTGGGCACAGGCGAGGGGGTAGGGGTTATGGAGTTTAGCAAGTCGGCGCCCGAGGCGGTGGTGGCCGAGGCTGCGTTTAACTACCTGGGTAAGTTCGGGTACTGGATAGTGCTTGTGGCTGCAGTGCTCTCGATGTTGTCTGCCCTCTATGCCAACCTGCTTGCGGCATCGCACGTTGCCAGAAGCATGGCCGCTGACCGTACCATCCCAACCACACTGAGTGTGCTCGAGGGCAGGGCCAATAACCCTGTGAGGGCGGTGATGGTCACGTCGTTTATCATCATAGTCACGGTGTTGATCGTGCCAGATGTTGCCAGTGCGGGTGCTGCCGCGAGTTTGATATTCCTTGTGACGTTTGCTCTGGCACACCTCGTAAGCTACCTGGCCAGGAAAAGGCGCAGCGCGGGCACTGCCGGCTACTTAACGCCTTACTTTCCGCTTGTGCCCGTGGTGGGCATGGCGGCGTGTATAGCGCTTGCAGTTTTCCAGGGCGTGGTGGTGCCGGTGGCGGGTGTGATAGCGCTTTTATGGCTCGGACTAGGTGCTGTGCTCTACTACATTCTCTTTGAGCGCAGGGCGCGGATAGTGGACGCATCGGCAGAGGGGTACGACCCCGAGCTGCTTAGGCTAAGGGGCAAGAGCCCGCTTGTGCTGGTACCGATAGCCAACCCTGACAACGCAGTGTCGATGGTAGCAATGGCCAATGCACTGGCACCTCCGGGTCTGGGCAGGGTGATGCTGCTCTCGGTCGTTACTCCCGGAGAGAACTGGGGCCCAGAGGATAACGATCGAGCCGTGAAAGATACTCAGAACGTGCTTCGTCAAGCGCTGGTGTCGTCGCTGGGTATGGGGCTTGAGCCCGAGGCCCTTACAACTATAGCTTCGCGGTCCTGGCCCGAGATCATAAGAGTGTCGCGGGAGCATAAGTGCGAGAGCCTTTTGGTTGGGCTCACAAAACTTAGTGACGAGACGACCGTGGATAATCTCGAGAGGCTAATCAGCATGGTGGACTGTGATGTGGTGGTGCTGCGTGCGCCCCGGGGGTGGCACATATCTGAAGCGAATCGTGTTCTAGTGCCGGTGGCGGGCAGGGGAGGACATAGTGAACTGTTGGCAAGGGTGCTTGGCAGTATATGCCGAAGCGGCAACCCCGAGGTGACGTTCCTGCGCGTAATGCCAGAGAGTGCCGAGTGGGGCGAGCTAGACCGTGTGCGCAAGGACCTGTTTGTGTATGCCGGAGACCAGGTGGGCAGGGGACACCTGAGGGTAAAGGTTGAAAAGAACGAAGATGTAGCGGGTGAGATAATCGGCCAGACTACCGAAACCGACCTTATAGTGCTGGGGCTTCAAAGGGTAAGCAGGCGTGAGAAGGTGTTTGGAGAGCATATTATGCAAATAGCACGAGAGACCGACTGCCCCATGCTGCTCATAAGCTCGAAGCGATAGTTCGGCTATAACATTTCTGCCCGACATTAAATGCCCATTTGCCGAATTCAACAACCAGAAAAGCTTTTATAACTATTTGGTCTGGATGCTGTAGCCGTCTACGAGAACGTTCTCTTTGACTAGAGCTTTTTGCCGGGCTTGATCCTCTAAGCTGGTCTGTCCGACCTCGATGCGCGATTCGTTTGACGAATTGAGATATATCATTGGGAACACGAATGTGAACGAGGCTGCAAAACTCAATAGAACCAGAGTAATACCCCAGAGAGTCGAGTTGCTCTTTTTTTGCTTTGGTCTCAGACGCAGAAGTTCGAGTTCGTTTACCGAATAGTTGCAATTCGGACAGTTACTCAGACCCAAACTGAAAGGCTCGCCACATGCTCTGCACGTTACGGTTGCCATGATACCATCCTCCCACCACAATCATATTATATTTTGGACTAATTTGTCAAGTAATATTAATGGTTGCCTGAGAATGTTAAAGCAGCGTATAGGGAATGTGAATGGATTGTTAATATCTTGTCATCAAGAGGCATAAAGTCTGTTTTTACAGCATGTTACGTGTAGTGAAATACCTAATTAGCTTAGAATACAGGGACGATATCTAAGATATTACTTTAAGTTTAGGCCGTAATAGTCGTATTTACCTATATCTTTTGACGTAGCAAAATCGAAGATCTTAATAGTCAGGGCTTTGGGATTTTCGGTCAGATGGTAGTACCATATGAGATTTAGGAGCGCGGTCTGGTCCTTGGGGGTCATATGGAGGAAGGGTTCTGCAACATAGACATAGGGGGTGTTGTCGCGGACCTCAATTGTAACAATAATGTCGCCGTTGATCATATCGTCGATCATCTGTTTGCGGCGCGGCTGGAGGTGGGCCTTTTCCTCTATAGTCTTCTTGAGCTCCTGTTTCTGGCTGTATGTGAGCTCTTTTGAGGCTTCTTGGGTCTTGGGCTCGGGCTCTTTATCCCGGGAGGCAGGGCATGCTGTGATTGATATACCCAGGAGTGCTATCAATATTAAAGTTAAAGATGGATTTGTTGATCTAGGCATATTCACAACCTCTCTGTGTTTAGATGGTGATAATATAACACACGGATTAATCTCTATAGAGGCTAGAGTAAAAAAGATTTGTAAGCCGTCATAGTTGGTCCAGCCCTCTGTTGGAGTGTTCCCACACCCAATATTGATTCGTTTGGTCATGGCGATCATGTTAATATAGTAAACTACGGCATTAATGTCAGTCCTGGGGAGGGATCTTCTGAATCAATCAGCAATGAGCAATAGGATATAAAAGAGTATGTAAATGATCGTAAGACAAGCAAATGTGCCAGATATGCCTATGAAGCTATATTTACTGATGCATGAGTATGATCAAGATGAAGATCCAAATATAAATATGCTTATACATACAAGAGTAAGGAATCCATATGATACAAAAATTCCGATAAAACTACCCTGACTAATTTTGAGGAAAAGGTATCTCGCATTTTGATTATGAAGAAATGAGAATATCTGAACATTCTCTTTAATAAAGACCAAGATGAGATATAGAGGGATAGACACACAAGACAATATCAAAAAACCTAGAAATATATTTATTGCTACATTTAATAGCAGTGCTAATATTAGATCGACCACAATAAGTGTATTATAAAATAATTATACTTTGATACATACATATATTTTCATCGCCTGTGTTAACACACAGTGAGAAGTTTCATTGATGAAGGGGTATCTATTCTATTTTATCATTGTGTTTATGATATCGGTATGTATAATACAAATTGACATGCCAAATAAGTACATGTACAATAATAAGGCACAAGTGAGGTGATATTCAATGGATACAATGAGTTACACATCGTTTAGAAATAACCTAGCTAAGATGCTGGACAAGGTCAATGAGGACCACACACCTATTATGATTACCCGTCAGAACGGCAAACCGGCCGTGGTTATGTCGGTTGAGGATTTTAAATCCTATGAAGAGACGGCATATCTTATGAAAAGCCCCAAGAATGTCGAGCGACTGGCCGCTGCCGTGGCCGAGATCGAGGCTGGGAAATCGTCTGAACACAACCTGATTGAAGAATGATCTTATCCTGGGCTGAGAACGCTTGGGAGGATTATTTGTATTGGCAGGGGACCGATAAAAAAACCTTAATGCGCATAAATACTTTAATAAAGGATATAAAGAGGGCTCCGTTTGAGGGTATTGGGAGTCCCGAGCCGCTTAAGCATAACTTTGCCGGCTATTGGTCGCGGCGTATCGATAAAGAACACCGCCTGGTTTATAAAGTGAAAGACAACGAAATCATCATTGCACAGTGTAAGTATCATTATTGAGAATTCATTTCTTAGTGTCGGGGGTCTATCGACCCAAGGCATGGGGGGACGGACCCCATTTTTAGGGAGTGCCGGGAGTTTATTTGTAATTGGGATTCTATATCAGTTAAGCGTATCTGTTTACCTTTTTAATTCGCACTTTTCCGCGATGAAAAGTGCGCAAAAATCGCCGACTGTACGGAAATAGCTAAAAATAATCTCTCGATGCTAAATGTATTTAATCCTACCCCGGCCCCGAAATACATTCTTAACGCCTCTCTAGCTTATTTTCTATACGCCATTGCCGTAATGTCGGAACTGGGATCTGTGATCCCAGCTTGGAAAGGCGAAAAACCAAAGATATGGAAGCACACTCGGTGTGCTAGTTTATCTCAAAGCCCTGGGTGGTGGTGTCGTCTTCGCCGGTTGGGGCGTCGGGGGTGAGAGCCTCTTTTTGCTTTAGCATCTCGTGGTTTATCTCGCGGATGCAGTCAGAGACCTGCGGGTAGGTGTTGTTGTGTTTCTTTTTACAGTGGCGCTCAAAGCAGGCGGGGTCGTCCTGACATTCATAAAGTACAATATTCATTAGATATTCCTTAAAGGCCTCTATACAGCTTACTGCCCATTTGGGGTCGCCTACTTCTATTGAGGCGTCGTAGCACTGTTTGTTGATGCACTCTTGGTTGTCGGAGCATATCTCGTAAATCTCGGTCAGTTTATTTTGTGTGAGCTGGTTCATGGCCTCGGCTTCCCGGCGGGTTTGTTGCTCTAGTGCCTCTGTGGCAGCTTGGGTCTGGTTGCGTACATTCGAGGTGATTGCCCGGGCGTCCTCTTGGGCTAGGATCTCTTCCCAAAACCGCACGGTGATCAGTTTGCCGTCGGGGTCGGGTTCAGACGCTGTGTTCTCGAACCACGACTGTCCGGTGCGTCTGTTTACCAGGTGTGTGGTATTGCCGTCTTCGTTAACTATGATTTCGTACCTGTCGCCGAGAGTGGTTTCGGCGACTATCAAATATCCCAGTATCAACCCGAATACGAGTCCTAGTACAAGTCCTTTTAGCATGTGAGATCCTCCGTGGATGTGCTGCATGCCCACTATTATAACGGATCGCGGGACGTTTTAGAAAACCAAGGACTAAAATCGGACTAGAAACATACTAATCCGCTTAAATCATTGCGAATTCTACGTAATACTAATCCACTGAGGACGGTCGGTACTATCTTATTTCCGGGCCATAATAAACCATGTGCTCGAGGGCAGGTAAACACCGTCTTCCCGTTCGTGGGGCGTCATATAGCTTGCCATATCCTCGCGTATAACGGGTAGTTTCTCTTGCCCGAGTTCATTGGCCTCGCGTATGATCTCGCCCGAGGGGCCGACTAGGATTTGGAAGTCGAGTGCCTCTTCCATAGACGTTCCTATACATACGTCAGCATCGTTTTGTCTAAACATCTCGATGTTCTCGAACCCTGCGGCGTTTATCATCGCGCGCGTGGTCTCTTCATGCCCCATGGCAAAGGGACCAGGGCCGCATGTGGCAGCACCGTCCCCTGGGGGAGGCAGGTGTTTGAGTGCGATCTCTTTTGCAAAGCCCCAGCACGGGTTGTGGTCGATTGTGCGCCAGACGATCATGCACAACTTGCCGCCCGGTTTTAGTGTTTTATGAGCGTTCCTTAGCGCATAGACTATGTTTTGGAAAAACATGACACCAAAGCGTGAGTACACAACGTCAAAGTAGTTCTCGGGCAGCTCATACGTCATGGCGTCGCCAAGCACGTACTCGACGTTGGTAATACCCGCTTCGTCGCGTTCCTTTTTGGCTATCTCTAGGAATGCTTCGGTGCAGTCAAGGCCCATGACCTCGCCCTCGGGGCCTACGATCTCGGCTATTTCAAGGCATGTTTCACCATACCCACACCCGATGTCTAGTACTTTATCGCCGGGTTTTATGCCGAAATGTTCATAGGCCATTGCGCTGTGAACGGCACCATTGCCTGAGAGAAGGTGTCGAAACGTGTTCCACTTGGGTACAAGTATCTCGTTCCAACAGTTGATGAAATCCTCGTTTCCATTCATGCTAATCCCCTCCGCATATCGGATTATTTCTCTCTGTTCCGATCCCCCGCCTCAATATTTAATCTATCAAAAATAACTACGAAACTCAACATTAAACATCGAAGTCTACGAACAGGGATGACTGGTCGAACGACGGGGGCAGCTCACCGTAGAGCACGCGGTATTGTAGCACCACTGATGTGTCCTTGAGACGGGCCCCGGATATTTCGATCACAATATTTTTTAGGCCGTGCTCGTCGAGTATGGACAGTGTGGCGTTGGGTGGGTCTGAGCGAAACGAGTCGGACTTGTTCCACATTTGGATAAACTCGGCGAGCTTGAGGTAGCCAACTGATTTTTCGGGATTGTCGGCAATGTAGACCACAGTGGGTACACCTTGGAGAGTAAGCACGCCGTCTGTTGCGGTGCCCGAGGTCGAGCTTAGAACATAGAGGTACTGGGGTTGGTCCGTGTCCTCGGTTGCAGTGGTATCAGCGAATGCATAGAGCGGTACGAGAAATACAGCAAAAATAGCAGATAGTATGGCGTATCTCATGTTATTTACCTCCGGGGCGTGATAAAGCAATATTAAATTAATTTCATACCTTGTTCAACAACTGAGTTTTATAGGCGAGCCTGTGCAGAAGAATCACAGAAGCTCGTGGAGCTGTTTGGCAAGGTCGGGGTCCACCGCGAACTCTACACTCTCAAAGAATATAGAGAGGTTGCAGTCGGGCTCGGGCACATGGGGCTTTTGGTCGAGCTCCACACTCACATTGGTGCTCTCGTTTTTGTTGGGCCAGAGGCTTTTTACGGTGGTCTTGCCCTCGCACACGACACTCGGGTCCTCTATGGGCGGGGGCACAGTGGCATCGCCCCCCGAATCGACCAGGCTCTTTACAGGGGGGCCGAAGTCCTTGGACACATTTGACACGGTCATCTTGTACATATTTAGGTAGTCATTGGGCTCGGGCAGTTTGTCGCGCAGGTGAAGCACTGCCATACCCAGCCTGCCGTCCTTAAACACATAGAGCAGGTCGTATTCGTTGTCTTCGTTCTTTATCCGGTATGTAAGGATGTCCTTGCCGTCTTTAAGCAGCTCTTCGGGCTCTTTGCTCTTGACCTGTTCTTTGGTCATGCCCCAGTTCGTCTGGCGGAAGTCGGGCTGGTCAAAGCACGTGCATCCGGCTAAAAACAAAGCGGCCAGTACTATGGGGATTATTTTCTGCATGGTAAGGGGCCTCGGTAAATGGATAGAATCTTAACACGACGAGTGAGTATGTAAATTTCAGTTGGGTTTGTAATTTAGACGGTCATCTATATATTGTTTTAGTTATGGCTATGAAAAACCCCGAACACCCCGACGAGATAACAGCCCAGTGGCTCACACATGTGCTCGGCGAGACGGGTGCCGTGACCCGGAGCAAGGTCGTAGGGCTTGAAAAAAAGATACTGGGCGAGGGCAAGGGACTCTTGAGCAGTGTGGTAAGGCTTGGGATTGAGTACGACGACAAAGAAGAGGGGGCGCCGGATTCGCTGGTTGTAAAGATAGAGCCCGAGGGCGAGGACTTCCGCCAAGTGGGGGAGGATCTAAACGCATTTGAGCGCGAGATTAGGTTTTATAGAGAGATTGCACCGGGGCTTAATATAAGGCTGCCCAAGGTCTACTACACGGTGGACGAGCCGCCGGCCTATTGCATGGTGATGGAGGACCTGAGCGCGTATGAGCCCGGGGACCAGCTCCGGGGAATGCACGAGTGGCAGGTCGAGGACGCTGTGAGGAAGCTTGCGGTGGTGCAGGCCAAGTACTGGAACAACAAAGCACTCGACGCACTCGAGTGGATGCCCACTACCAACAATATAAGCGGGGACTACAACGAGAAATGGGACTCATTCGTCGAGCATTACAGCTACTTGGCAGGTAAGCGGGGTGTGGAGCTTGGGGCCAGGGTAGGGGAGCACCTGGGGTGGATAGAGAGTGAGGTGGACTCGAGGCAAAAGACACTGGTGCATATGGACCTGCGCGAAGACAATCTGTTATTCGGCGAGCAGGGTACTGCAGAGTCGGTGATAATACTCGACTGGCAGTTGGCCGTGCGAAGTATGGGGGCGTTTGACGTGGCGAGGCTCATGGGCGGGAGCGAGCTGCGCTCAGATCGCCTGGGCCACCCCTATGATGTGTTAAAGGCCTGGTACCGTAAGCTCGTTGAGGAAGGAGTGACAGGATACACATGGGAGGATGCGCTCTATGATTTTCGCCTGGGGGCGCTTATGACTCTCACGTTCCCCGTGCACTTCCATGTGGTAATGATAGACGCCACCGGGAGGACAAAGGATCTGGGTATGGCCATATGCCGCAGGCTATTTTCCGCAGCCGTGGATATAGAAGCCGGGTCGATACTGCCGGGTTAATCTAATTTCACTATTTTTGCTAACAATTGGTTTTATATAAAAAAGCCGGGTGAGTATCAATCACTCACCCGGCTTGAAATTAAACCTTGGATTTGTCAGTGTGTGTATTCACACGGCTCTAGATTTCGTTAGTTCGGGTCACTCTCGTCGAATATACCGGGGGTCCACCACGAGTCCATCGAACCTGTGCCGTCACCGTTATTAAGACCAAGATAGCCTACAAAGAATATATCGACTATCCCACCACCGCAATCGCCTGTGTCAGGATCGAAGTCGAAGCAGAAAACATCCTGGATGGGCATAAAGAGCCATCCAACATCTACGCTGTCATTGCATATTCTGTTTACCTCGCCCTTTGAGTTGGGGTGGAAGTTGTCGATGCCCTTGTCTAACAGCGTAGGAGCACATGTAAATGTGGTGGGGCTGCAGGATGTGGGGCTCTCGAACTCGTCGAATATATGGATTTGAGGTGAGCTGTCGGTAACGTCTCCTGTAGCGTCGCCGAACACTGCTTGAATTAACGGGCTGGCTAACACTACATCGTCATCAACACTCCTGTAAACAAGCCCTATTACGTCTGAGAGGTTTGCACCGTCTACGTTGTTGAAGTTAAGGTCACCTATATTCCACAAATTTGTAGCAGCTTGTCCACCGGCTATCTCTTCACCCGCGGCATTTGTTCTATACTCAAAGTCCCCATCTCCGTCAATAATACGGAACATGCCGATTAGGTCAGGGGATGCGTTTACCTGTGACACGACCAATAGTCCGTAACCTTCGTCTAGGTCAGCGTTAGGGGCGGAATTGCCTACATTACCCAGCCCGTCTGCATCGTTGTTGGATACGAGATTGCTTAGGTCGTACACGTGTGTGTCACCCGGGGTGTAAACATCGTCGAAGTCGGTCTCTTCGCACACAACAGCAGGTGAAGTGACGTTAAAAATTTGTACGTGCACATTTGTAGTAAAATTTGTTGTATTTGTAACCTGTGCAAAGGTCTGGCGAGCCATGCGGAGGTCCCAGAAAAATACGAGCCTGTAAGAAGCCTGGTCGGTCTGGTCTATTCTTTCGGCGAAGTTGATGGGGGGGGGACCTGCCATCGATACAGCAGGGGCTATCAACATCGTTACTAATAACAAGAGATGTAAAAATCTACTTTTAAATGATTGTGTCATCCTTTATTCCTCCTTTGGAATTATTGTTGATTTAGACCAATGAATAGGTGATATATCTAGTTGCTATTATACAATAATTCATATTTTTGTAAATATGAAATTGGCATAGTAGCAGAGTGGTTTTGTAGTAGTCGGCTTAGTTGATATTAATATATAAGTTTAGGCGGGTGTGGAGCACCCGCCTAAGTTGCTGTTCTCTTAAATTAAAGCATATAATTAAAACTCAAATCCCAAGTCCGCCGTTTCGTCTGCGACGCCAGGTGTCCACCACGAGTCCATCGAACCTGTACCATCGCCGTTGTTAAGTCCCAAGAAACCTACGAAATACATATCGCTTTCGCAAATACCGGTTACCGGGCTCTCATCAAAGCAGTTGAACCGTTCAAATGGCATAAACAGCCATCCCACATCCACGCTGTCGTTACAGATCCTATTGACCTCGCCTTTAGAGTTGGGGTGAAAGTTGTCGATGCCCTTGTCTAGCTGCGCAGGGGCGCATGCGAAAGTAGTGGGACTGCAGGATGTTGGGCTCTCGAACTGGTCAAATATATGGATCTGTGGGCTTGGGTCTGTAACATCACCAGTAACATCGCCGAATACTGCCTGGATTAGGGGGCTAGCGGTTACAGAAAAATCATCTACTCTTCTGTAAACCAGACCGACTACATCCGAAAGGTTGGCACCGTCTACATTATTGAAATTAAGCACTCCATAGTCCCAAAAATATTCAGATACAGATAAAGGTTCTCCTGCCGCGTTTGTTCTGTATTCAAAATCGGAGTCACCATCTATGATTCTAAACATGCCAATTAGCTGAGTGTTGATGAGACCTCTAGAGTTAGACGAGATTACAAAGAGGCCATATCCCTCTTCCAAATCTGCAGCTGGGGCTGATAAGCCAACACCTCCGAGTCCGTCAGCATCGTTGTTGGATACAAGGTTGCCGAGATCATACACGTGAGTATCGCCCGCTGTAAACCGGTCGTTGAAGTTGGTTTCCTCGCATACTGTTACGGGTGAAGTAACATTGAATATCTGTACATGTACATCTGCATCAAACGGTGAGAGGTTGGTGACCTGAATATAGGTCTGGCGAGCCATTCTCATATCCCAGAAGTAAACCAGATCGTCAGAAACCTGGTCAGTCTGGTCAAGGAGCGGAACCGTTAGGCCTGCTAATGAGACTGTAGGTAACAATAAAAGAACGAATAAAAATACTGAACAAAACAGCTTGGATAGGAGATTGTTGATCATTCTTATTATCCTCCAGATATAGTCTTAGTGTCTAATTTGTTTACAGAACAAATAAATATTTAGGAAATTATACTACACTTGCGATGATTATGTAAATCCATACTTAAGAGTATATAGGGGCGGTAATATGAGCGAAAAATAAAAGGCGGTGTGAGTTGTTGTCTCGCAGCGCCTGTAAAATGATATTCTATTATAATTTGGGAGCAGTGTAGGTGAGTGATTTCCTGCCTCTCGGTGGTCACAAAACGACTCCCTTGCGGTCTCCATTATTTTCTCTTACGGAGCCTTCTGAGCCCGAATACAAATGCTACTGGTACAAGTGGGATAAGTACGTTCGCAAGTCCGCTCCCGAGCTCTACCGGGCTTTGGGCTATCGCACAGCTACCGCTGCTCTTTCCGCTAGGCGGGTTGGTTGGCGGCAGTGTAGGCCCCAGTGTAGGCGGTGTGGTCGGAGGCAGTGTCGGCCCCAGTGTGGGGATAATAACAAAATCCTGACTGGCCACTACAGCCTCGTCTATGCCCAGTCTCAAGAAGCAAACCGGTGTGTCGCCGCAGCTTGTGAATGTCTCCAGGTCGTCCCAAATACCCACTGCAGTGTCCGTTGCAGCTGCGAGTGCTCTATACGGGGGACCGTAGTCGTCTACAAAGGAGATAAGCACAGCGTCTCCACCCGCAGCACCGGTCTGTACATTAAACTGGCCCGAGAGGATAGTAGGATCTACCACGTCTAGGAAGGAGTTGACCCCATCGAGTGTTCCATCGCATACAAACGGTTCTATGAAACGGAAATTGTCTACAAGGATACCACTCGCGTCATCATCAAAACAATTATCCCCTTGTACCGTTACTACCTGAATCTCGTATGTGCCGGGGCCTGGAACAATTATTGTGTCGTTATTAAAGCTCGAACGACCGTCCTCGAATATAAACGGTGTGATTGTGTATGTGGTGGCGTCCGTCGGAATCTCCTGACACGGTATTGTCCCACCAAGAGTCAGGTTCAGAGATGCCGACAATGTAACCGAGCTAAAATAACACTGACCGGTTATTATCGCAGGTATTGTCGTATCGATAAGCATAACAACAAACGTCGGATTACATTCGTTGGACCTTCCGGCTAATAGTATAGAGTAATCGAATGTGAGAGGGCCGCCCTGAGTAGTTACAAAATCAATCGAAGTTAATACCGCAGCGTTGTCATCACTTATACCATTGATCAAATTTGCATTTGCCAATGCTGGAGTGCCGCCGCCATTGTATGTGCCAGAGATTATATTAGCTGCAGCAACTACATAAACATAAAAATCATTTTCAGGGTCGGGCGGTGTTGCAGGTGGTGCTGCTACATTGGGGGATATCCCTGTGGGATTTATTACCCCTGCTTGGGGACCATTTGGTCCACTTGTGTTTCCCTGTGTGATATCCCATGCTTCCGTTGGTCCCAGAGGTGGTGGGTTAGGTATGTTAAATCCCCCAGTCTGGAAGCTGCCGTTTAAAATTAGGTTCTGTTCCCCGGCCTCGTCACAAAACGCCTGACGGGCATACATGTTTACTCCGTACATGTAATCGTTGGGGTCCACTATTACTGTCTGACCCGTGAGGAAATCAGCCTCTACTGCATTGTCAGGGTTAGGACACCCGTCCACTGCTGTTACGAGGAATATACCCTCTTTACCCTGTAGGTTGTCGTCGGGGATTGCCACCCCACCGTTATCCACCAGGTTCCCTAGGTCATACACATGTGTGTCGCCAGGGGTGTAGAAGTCACAGAAGTTACGGATCTCTACACAGTTGGCATCAAGTATCCTCACGTGTACAGGGCCCCCTACAAACACACTAGAGTTTGTTACCTGCACAGAGGTGTTGCGGCCGTTGGCCTGTGTCCACCAGGTCACAAGCTGTGAGCCGCTGTCTGTGGTAGGTGTGGGGTTGGCTCCAAAGAAAAAGAAGAAGCCAAAATCAAAAAAGTCGTTGTTATGCATCCAGTCGAGTCCACCCACTGCAGCTCCTCCGAAGTCCTCCACTGTACCAATGAGTCCTGCGGTAAAGTCAGCCTGTACTGGATTGGGGATCTGTACCTCTAGCCAGCCTGTATCATTGGGTACTGCCGGGCAGAAGAGGTTGTCTGCGCCGATCTGTGCAAATGAGGTTGGTATATGGGCAATAAGAATGAAAACAAGAATGGATATGGACATCAGTATGTGTCGTATCATGTGAGAGTCCTCCTGAAAGGGGTTGAAGTTTAATAATATCCATCATCAATTCCATTTTGTTTGATAACCGGCTACTTTGCCTAATTCTAATAAAATATGTAGATCACTACAAGATTTTTAAATGGTAACTATTAATCTATTTAACAAAAAAAAGAGCCGGGAGAATGTATTTTATTTCCCCGGCTCTTATGGAAATCATAATTTTCAGACATGATTTTTATCTCTGTCTGTTTTATTGTCTAAATCATCATTATTTTTTAAAAAGTCTTCTTACCCCGAATACAAATGCTACTGGTACAAGTGGGATAAGTACGTTCGCAAGTCCGCTCCCGAGCTCTACCGGGCTTTGGGCTATCGCACAGCTACCGCTGCTCTTTCCGCTAGGCGGGTTGGTTGGCGGCAGTGTAGGCCCTAATGTGGGTGGAGTAGTCGGAGGCAGTGTCGGCCCCAGTGTGGGGATAATAACAAAATCCTGACTGGCCACTACAGCCTCGTCTATGCCCAGTCTCAAGAAGCAAACCGGTGTGTCGCCGCAGCTTGTGAATGTCTCCAGGTCGTCCCAAATACCCACTGCAGTGTCCGTTGCAGCTGCGAGTGCGCGGTATGGGGGACCGTAGTCGTCTACAAAAGAGATAACTACAGCGTCTCCACCTGCAGAGCCGGTCTGTACATTAAACTGGCCCGAGAGGATAGTAGGATCTACCACGTCTAGGAAGGAGTTGACCCCATCGAGTGTTCCATCGCATACAAACGGTTCTATGAAACGGAAATTGTCTACAAGGATACCACTCGCGTCATCATCAAAACAATTATCCCCTTGTACCGTTACTACCTGAATCTCGTATGTGCCGGGGCCTGGAACAATTATTGTGTCGTTATTAAAGCTCGAACGACCGTCCTCGAATATAAACGGTGTGATTGTGTATGTGGTGGCGTCCGTCGGAATCTCCTGACACGGTATTGTCCCACCAAGAGTCAGGTTCAGAGATGCCGACAATGTAACCGAGCTAAAATAACACTGACCGGTTATTATCGCAGGTATTGTCGTATCGATAAGCATAACAACAAACGTCGGATTACATTCGTTGGACCTTCCGGCTAATAGTATAGAGTAATCGAATGTGAGAGGGCCGCCCTGAGTAGTTACAAAATCAATCGAAGTTAATACCGCAGCGTTGTCATCACTTATACCATTGATCAAATTTGCATTTGCCAATGCTGGAGTGCCGCCGCCATTGTATGTGCCAGAGATTATATTAGCTGCAGCAACTACATAAACATAAAAATCATTTTCAGGGTCGGGCGGTGTTGCAGGTGGTGCTGCTACATTGGGGGATATCCCTGTGGGATTTATTACCCCTGCTTGGGGACCATTTGGTCCACTTGTGTTTCCCTGTGTGATATCCCATGCTTCCGTTGGTCCCAGAGGTGGTGGGTTAGGTATGTTAAATCCCCCAGTCTGGAAGCTGCCGTTTAAAATTAGGTTCTGTTCCCCGGCCTCGTCACAAAACGCCTGACGGGCATACATGTTTACTCCGTACATGTAATCGTTGGGGTCCACTATTACTGTCTGACCCGTGAGGAAATCAGCCTCTACTGCATTGTCAGGGTTAGGACACCCGTCCACTGCTGTTACGAGGAATATACCCTCTTTACCCTGTAGGTTGTCGTCGGGGATTGCCACCCCACCGTTATCCACCAGGTTCCCTAGGTCATACACATGTGTGTCGCCAGGGGTGTAGAAGTCACAGAAGTTACGGATCTCTACACAGTTGGCATCAAGTATCCTCACGTGTACAGGGCCCCCTACAAACACACTAGAGTTTGTTACCTGCACAGAGGTGTTGCGGCCGTTGGCCTGTGTCCACCAGGTCACAAGCTGTGAGCCGCTGTCTGTGGTAGGTGTGGGGTTGGCTCCAAAGAAAAAGAAGAAGCCAAAATCAAAAAAGTCGTTGTTATGCATCCAGTCGAGTCCACCCACGGCAGCACCGCCGAAGTTCTCTACGGTGCCTACAAGGCCAGCGGTAAAGTCGGCCTGTGAGGGGTTAGGGATCTGGATCTCTACCCAGCCCACCTCGTTGGGTACAGAGGGGCAGAGTAGGTTGTCTGTGCCAATCTGGGCGTTGGCATTGGGGGTGTGGATAACAGCAAAAACAGCAAGTATGGTAACAAGTGTAAGCAGTGGACGTAACATATACAAGTCTCCTTTATATATATGATTAATCTTGGATTCCCATCATCCACTCCATGTTGTTGTCAAACGAATTTCTTAAAATAATTCTAATCAAGTGGATCAATGAGTACAAGATTTTTCAATGCTAATTACTTAATGTATTAACACAAAAAGCTGGGCAAGTAATGGCTGCTAACCCGGCTGTGTTTTCGATTTTGTAAATCCGGGACGCTGTCTAAACATGTATTGTGTAATTGGTTATAAGTTGTCGCTTTCGTCGTTTATTCCAGGTGTCCACCACGAGTCCATTGATCCGGTGCCGTCGCCGTTGTTAAGCCCCAGAAACCCTACGAAGAACTCTGTCGGGAAAATACTCAAGGGACATAAGCCATCTACTGGATCGGTGTCGAAACAGTTGAATCTATAGAGCGGCATAAACAGCCACCCTACATCCACACTGTCGTTGCAGATCCTGTTTACTTCGCCCTTAGAGTTGGGGTGGAAGTTGTCTATGCCCTTGTCGAGTAACCCAACGTCACACGCAAAAGTTGTCGGGCTGCAGGATGTGGGGCTCTCGAACTCGTCGAATATATGTATTTGAGGGGAGCTGTCGGTAACGTCACCTGTAGCGTCTCCGAACACTGCCTGGATTAGCGGGCCGGCTACAACCGATTCGGTGTCTACACTTCTGTATACAAGACCTACAACATCTGAGAGATTGGAACCGTCTACATCATTGAAGTTGAGGTCGGCGATGTTCCAGAGATTGTTAGCAGGGCGTATGAATACCTCTTCGCCTGCGGCATTGGTCCTATATTCAAAATCCCCGTCGCCGTCAATGATGCGGAACATGCCGATTAGGTCGTTTGATCCGCTTTCCTGCGACACTACCAGCAGGCCGTAGCCCTCGTCAAGGTCGGCACTCGGGGCCGAGAAGCCTACAAAACCGAGCCCGTCGGCATCGTTATTGGACAAAAGATTGCCGAGGTCGTACACATGTGTGTCGCCCGGGGTGTACACATCGTCAAAGTCGGTCTCTTCGCATACGACTGCGGGAGAGGTGACGTTAAAGATCTGCACATGGACGAATGATAGGAACTGTGTGGTATTTGTGACCTGTGCAAAGGTCTGGCGTGCCATGCGCATATCCCAGAAAAATATTAGTCTGGGCGCTGCCTGGTCGGTCTGGTCAATGGCCTCGAAAATGGTTTGCCCATTGCCCCCGGCCACAGAGACTGTAGGTGCAAAAGCTATTAGGGCCAATACAAAGATATATCTGAGTCTAGATAAAATAGAATAGATCATGATCCTTCCTCCTTAGCTTGTTTACTGTTTATATAGACGAGTAGTTACTATTCTAATATATTGCAGGTGTGTTTGCAATATTGTAATGTGCAATATATCTATACGTCTAATGAAGGATCACAAAAAAACCAGGTGAATAAATTTTACTCACCCGGCTTATTTTAAATCTTTTTATAAGGAGCAGGGTAGGTGAGTGATTTCCTACCCCGCTCGTGTTTTGTTTTAAATTGTTACTTCTACTTCTTCCTGCGGAGCCTTCTTACCCCGAATACAAACGCTACCGGTACTAGTGGGATAAGTACGTTGGCTAGTCCGCTTCCAAGCTCTACTGGGCTAGCTGCTATTGCACAGCTTCCACTCCCACTGCCGCTAGGCGGATTCGTAGGTGTAGGTGTAGGTCCCAGTGTAGGTGGTGTTGTCGGTGGCAGTGTCGGCCCTAGTGTCGGGGCTACTACAAAATCCTGACTTGCCACTACTGCTTCGTCCACACCTAAGCGCAGGAAGCACACCGGTACGTCGCCGCAGCTTGAGAAGTCCTCTGTGTCGTCCCATATACCCACTGCAGTATCTGTGGCAGCTGCTACTGCGCGGTATGGGGGACCGTAGTCGTCTATAAAGGAGATAAGCGCTACATCTCCACCCGCCGAGCCGGTCTGTACATTAAACTGGCCTGCGAGGATAGTCGGGTCTACGATATCCAAGAAGGAGGTTATTCCATCTAATGGAGTTAAGCCCTCGAAGCATTGGATCGGCTCTATGAAACGGAAGTTGTCTACTAAACCACCAGCGTCTTCCTGCCCACCAGTGATACAGAATGGCTGTTGTGCTGTGACAACTTGAATCGCATAATCCCCAGCAGCCGGTACAAATAGGCTTGTGTCTGTATTGAACGGTGAATGCCCTAAGAATGAGAACGGACCTAGAACATAGTCCGTGGCATCTACAGGTAACGTCTGGCATAGCTGTGACAATTGGCCAGGAATATTAAGTGAGGGTACTGTGAGGTTAGCCTGATCACTAAAACAAATACCGTCCTGTATAAAGTTCACTATACCTGTTGTGTTTATTAGCAATACAGCAAGTGCATAAGAACATCCTGTGGCTGGAGGGGTTGGCGACGGAGACAATAGTGAGTAGTCAAATGAAACTGTTCCAGAAGCATCAGCTTCAAACTCTACTGATTCCAATATCGCTACATTCACACCAGCATTTAATGGCGGCAGCCCAGGAGGAAATGTAATTAGGCTTGGCGCTGGTGGTGCTGGTGGGATAATGTAAGTTCCACCATTGTAGTTGCCACTATCAATAGCTGTACTCGACACTACATAGGCCATGAAGTCGTTGGCAGGGTCCGGGGGTGTTGCCGGCGGTGCTGCCAAATTCGGGGATATCCCTGTGCGGTCTATTACACCGGTTGATGGACCAGGTGGTGCAATTACATTTATACTTCCCTGTCTTATAGCCCACGATGTAAGATCACCAGTCTGGAAACTCCCGTTTAGGATTTTGTTTACTTCCCCGGCCTCGTCACAGAATGCCTGACGGGCATACATGTTTACTCCATACATGTAGTCCTGGGAGTCTACGATAACCGTCTGACCTGTTAGGTAGTCATGCTCTATTGCCTCGTCAGGGTTGGGGCATCCGTTTACCGAGGTTACTACCAATATACCCTCTTTACCCTGTAGGTTTTCGTCAGCTATCGGTGCACCTGCGTTGCTTACCAAGTTGCCCAGGTCATACACATGAGTGTCTGCGGGAGTGTAAGCATCACAGAAGTTACGGATCTCTACACAGTTTGCATCCAGTATACGCACGTGGACGTTTATACTATCGTTTACATTTGAGTTTGTAACCTGCACAGATGTGTTGCGGCTGTCTGCCTGTGTCCACCAGGTCACAAGCTGTGAGCCACTGTCTGTGGTAGGTGTGGGGTTGGCGTTAAAGTTTGGGAAGAATGGATCAAATGTATCGTTGTTATGCATCCAGTCCAAACCACCCACTGCAGAACCCGCAAAACCCTCTACCGTACCTATGAGGCCTGCGGTAAAGTCGGCCTGTGCGGGGTTTGGGATCTGTACCTCTAGCCACCCTGTGTCGTTAGGCACAGCCGGACAGAAGAGGTTGTCTGTGCCAATCTGAGCTTGAGATGTGCTTGAGAAGCTAAAGCACAGGAACAAGAGCAGTAATACTGCTGTAATGGATTTCTTAATCATCCGAGTTTCCTCCTTAATTTTATTCATCTTTTTGTTTTTTATTTTCATTTGATATTTACGGTCCAACTGGTGTTTCATCAAATACACCAGTTGTCCACCACGAGTCCATAGAACCGGTGCCGTTGCCGTTGTTAAGGCCCAAAAACCCAACGAATTGGTTTAGCGACTGGCAATTACCCGCATCAGGGTCTTGATCGAAGCAGTTAAATCTCTGAAGCGGCATATAGAGCCACCCTACGTCCACGCTGTCGTTACATATCCTGTTTACTTCGCCCTTGGAATTGGGGTGGAAGTTGTCTATGCCCTTGTCTAACAGTGTCGGGGCACATGTAAATGTGGTGGGGCTGCAAGATGTTGGGCTCTCGAACTCGTCGAATATATGGATCTGGGGATTCGTGCTGCCAACATCACCAGTAGCATTGCCAAACACTGCCTGGATTAGAGGGCTGGCAATTACAGAAGAAACACTTACCCTTCTGTAAACAAGTCCAACTACATCCGAGAGGTTGGATCCGTCTACATTATTGAAGTTTAGATCGCCACGAGTCCATGTATCTATAATACCGATGAAATTTTCACCAGCTGCATTTGTCCTGTACTCAAAGTCACCGTCGCCGTCTACGATACGAAACATGCCGATAAGGGCACCACGAGGGCCTAAGAATGCAGATACTACAAGCAGGCCATAACCTTCGTCCAGTTGAGCGGCTGGGGCTGAGAATCCAACTCCACCTAATCCATCGGCATCGTTGTTCGACACTAGGTTGCCCAGGTCGTATACGTGTGTATCACCGGCAGTGAACCGATCGTTGAAGTCGGTCTCTTCACAAACTGTAACAGGCGAAGTTACATTAAAGATTTGGACGTGTACCGTGACCGTGCCCTGACCTAAATTAGTTACCTGTACAAAGGTCTGGCGCGCCATACGCATATCCCAGAACACAACCAGACTATCAGTGGCCTGGTCGGTCTGGTCTATTGCTTCAAAAACTCCTGCGTCTGCATCATTTGGTAATATCGGCATAACTGCAAACACAGCTATAAAAGCTAAGCAAATTACTCTAGATACTGTACTCTGAATCATCCGTGTTTCCTCCTTGATATAGATATTATTACTATAACTAGTCTTTATTATTATAAATACACTCTGATGAGCAAATATAATTCTTGAATGATATTATACTACAATATTCTTAATTGTGGCAATAGTAATTAGTAAATTCATTGAATACACAACCGTTGGAAAGTCCCTATGTTAAAACAATACAGTGACGTTAAGCGGTCAAATGTAGTTGTAAGAGTATTTTAGAGGGATTTTTTACTTTTCGGCAAGGATAAGGAGCGGGATTTTAAATAACCCGCTCCTTATAGTAGTCTAAGTATAATTATGATCTATGCAGGTGGGGGACAGCCGGATTCATCGCATGCACTTGGGGTCCACCACGAGTCCATCGAGCCTGTACCGTCTCCGTTGTTAAGCCCTAGGAACCCTACGAAGAACACGCTGCCGAATGGGCACTGGCCCGATATAGGATCGAAATCGAAGCAGAAGAACTGCTGGATAGGCATATAGAGCCACCCTACGTCCACACTGTCGTTACAAATCCTGTTAACCTCGCCCTTACTGTTGGGGTGGAAGTTGTCTATGCCCTTGTCCACAAGTGTCGGGGCACATGAGAACGTAGTCGGGCTGCAAGATGTGGGGCTCTCGAACTCATCGAAGATATGGATCTGGGGTTGTGCGCTGCCGACATCACCAGTTGGATAGCCAAAGACAATAGATAGCTCGGGGCTGGTAACGACCGACCTGTTGTTGACTCTCCTGTAAACAAGGCCTACCAGGTCGGACAGGTTGGAGCCGTCTACGTTGTTGAAATTAACATCGGCGGTGAAATAGAGGTCATTGAAAGGGGAGCCGAAGAATTCTTCGCCCGCAGCATTGGTCCTATACTCAAAATCGCCGTCGCCGTCAATGATCCTGAACATTCCGATTAGAGGGTCTATGGGCCCTGAGTCGAGCGAGATGACCATAAGGCCGTAGCCCTCGTCAAGGTCGGCGTTGGGGGCCGAGAACCCGGGGCCGAATGTAAGCCCGTCGGCATCGGAGTTGGATACCAAATTGCTTAGGTCATATACGTGTGTGTCGCCAGGGGTGTATACGTCGTCGAAGTCGGTCTCTTCGCACACAACGGCAGGGGATGTGACGTTGAATATTTGCACATGTACAAATGCGTTGCCCTGTGAGACGTTGGTCAACTGTGCAAAAGTCTGGCGCGCCATGCGCAGGTCCCAGAAATAGACCAGGTCTTCTACACTGCGGTCGGTCTGGTCAATAGCATCGGAAAATACATCATCACCCGCAAAAGATTTGATCGGGATTAAGATTAATGTCAGCAATAATAGGTACTTTGTCTTTGATATTAGCCTGCTTATCATCCTACTTTCCTCCTTTAAAGGATTGGATTTAATTGCTCTATGCAAACTTCTTCCTAATATTGAGACTATTATAATACAATATTGGTATATTTGAAAAGCTTTATTTAGTTGCAAAAGAAGGGAGCAGGGTAGGTGTGTGATTTCCTACCCCGCTCGTGTTTTGTTGAGTCTTATAATGCTACTTCTTTCCCGCGACCCCATTTATACCCTGTCGGTCGCGATGAAACTGCTCCCTTGCGGTCCCCATTATTTCTTCCTACGCAGTCTTCTTACCCCGAATACAAATGCTACTGGTACTAGTGGGATAAGTACGTTGGCTAGTCCGCTTCCAAGCTCTACTGGGCTTGCTGCTATTGCACAGCTTCCACTCCCACTGCCGCTAGGCGGATTCGTAGGTGTAGAGGTCGGTCCCAGTGTAGGTGGTGTTGTCGGTGGCAGTGTCGGCCCTAGTGTCGGGGCTACTACAAAGTCCTGACTGGCCACTACTGCTTCGTCCACACCCAACCTTAAGAAGCACACCGGTACGTCGCCACAGCTTGAGAAGTCTTCTGTGTCGTCCCATATACCCACTGCAGTGTCTGTTGCTGCTGCTACTGCGCGGTATGGGGGACCGTAGTCGTCTATAAAAGAGATAAGCGCTACGTCTCCACCTGCAGCACCGGTCTGTACATTAAACTGGCCTGCGAGGATAGTCGGGTCTACTATATCCAAGAAGGAGTTAACTCCGTCTAGTGGAGTTATGCCCTCGAAACATACAAACGGTTCTAAGAACTGGAAGTTGTCTACGAGGATAGCTGAATCAAAATCAACCAGACAATCTAAACCAAACGATTGCATTGTAACTACTTGCAATACATAATTGCCAGGACCCGGGACAGTAAGTGTGTCGTTTATAAACGAGGAACTGCCCATAGGGAACGTGAACGCTCCTAGTGCGTATGAGGTAGCATTTGTTGGTAAAGCTGTGCATGGTCTAGTTGCAACACCATTGTTAATAAGGTTGATAGAGGTTGGGGGGTTAAGATAAAACGGGTCGTAATAACAGTTAGCATCAACCATCTGTGGGTTTCCTGCTGCCCCTGTTGGGTCTATCAGAATCACGGCATGCGCTGAAGTACAGGTGTTTACAGGGCCTCCACTTAATATCGCAGCATTATATGTGATGAGATTTCCAAGTGAAGTGGTGGTGACAGGGATGTTGGCACTTTGCAATACGGTTGTGTTGGTTTCAGCACCACTCAATGGAGGACCAAAACCAACAAAGAGGTCTGTCGTTGCTAACCCTGTAGGAGGGAATCCACCGAAAGAACCTCCACCATAAAAAAGACTGAGATCGGATTGTGCTACAAATGCATAGAAATCATTAGCCGGGTCCGGAGGTGTTGCAGGCGGTGCTGCAAAGTTGGGGGATATGCCTGTTCGATCGATAACACCAAAGGGTAATGGTGGTTGAGTAAATTGTGCTCCAAACCACCCGGTAAGATCACCACTCTGGAAGCTGCCGTTATTGATTATGTTCACTTCCCCGGCCTCGTCACAGAATGCCTGACGGGCATACATGTTTACTCCATACATGTAGTCCTGAGAGTCTACGATAACCGTCTGACCTGTTAGGTAGTCATGCTCTATAGCCTCATCAGGGTTGGGACATCCGTTTACCGAGGTTACTACCAATATACCCTCTTTGCCCTGTAGGTTTTCGTCGGCTATCGGTGCACCTGCGTTGCTTACCAAGTTCCCCAGGTCATACACATGAGTGTCACCGGGAGTGTAAGCATCGCAGAAGTTACGAATCTCTACACAGTTTGCATCCAGTATACGCACGTGGACGTTTATACCCGAGAAGACGTTTGAGTTTGTAACCTGCACAGAGGTGTTGCGGCTGTCTGCCTGTGTCCACCAGGTCACAAGCTGCGAGCCGCTGTCTGTGGTAGGTGTGGGGTTAGCGTTAAAGAATGGGAAGAACGGTGCAAAATCGTCGTTGTTATGCATCCAGTCCAAACCACCCACTGCAGAACCCGCAAAACCCTCTACCGTACCTATGAGTCCAGCGGTAAAGTCGGCCTGAGCCGGGTTTGGGATCTGTACCTCTAGCCAGCCTGTGTCGTTAGGCACAGCCGGACAGAAGAGGTTGTCTGTACCAATCTGGGCCTGGGCCTGTGGGATATAAACTAGCCCCATCAGTACCAGCACCATTATTGCTGTTAAGAATTGTCTAATCATCCGTGTTTCCTCCTTAATTTTATTCGTCCTTGTGTTATTGTTCATTTTGTACTTGTACTCTGTGTAGCATTACTTTCGTTGCTATGGGAGATTGGACTCGTCAGAATCTCCTGGCGTCCACCACGAATCCATGGATCCGGTCCCGTTGCCGTTGTTAAGTCCTAGGAAGCCAACAAAATATCTTCCTGCGAAACCACAATTTCCTGCATCCGGGTCCTCATCAAAACAGAGAAACGTTTGAAACGGCATAAACAGCCATCCTACATCCACACTGTCGTTGCAAATCCTGTTAACCTCGCCCTTAGAATTGGGGTGGAAGTTGTCTATGCCCTTGTCTAGCAGTGTGGGGGCGCATGCAAATGTGGTGGGGCTGCATGATGTGGGGCTCTCGAACTCGTCGAAGATATGGATTTGGGGACTTGCATCAGTAACATCCCCTGTGGGATAACCGAACACTGCCTGTATATTAGGGCTGGCTATGACGGATGCGTCGTCAACTCTTCTGTAAACAAGACCTATTACATCAGAAAGGTTGGCTCCGTCTACATCATTAAAGTTGAGCACACCATAAGACCAACCAGCTATTAACGCATTAGTACGTAACTCTCCGGCAGCATTGGTCCTATACTCAAAATCGGAGTCCCCGTCTATTATGCGGAACATACCGATTAATGAGTCTTGAGGGCCTAAGAACGCAGATACTACAAGCAGACCATAACCTTCGTCAAGGTCCGCAGCAGGGGCTGAGAATCCAACTCCACCTAATCCATCGGCATCGTTATTGGACACAAGGTTGCCCAGGTCGTATACGTGTGTATCACCTGCAGTGAACTGATCGTTGAAGTCAGTCTCCTCACAAACTGTAACCGGTGAAGTTACATTAAAGATTTGAACGTGTACCGTAACTGTGTCCTGACCTAAATTAGTTACCTGTACAAAGGTCTGGCGGGCCATGCGCATATCCCAGAAATAGACCAAATCGTCTTCGGATGCATCCGTCTGGTCTAATATAGGCTGAAAAAGCCCAGCCATGGAGACTGTCGGTATTGCAAGCATAAGAGCTAAAACCATTAAGCAAATAAATCTTGATAATGTACTCTGAATCATCATTCCGTCCTCCTCAATATTTTTGTCTCTTCGCAATAAACTCATATTCTGTCAGCTAACAAATACTATAGTTAAGGCAAAGGAGTCTCGTCGTCGGGGCTAGGTGTCCACCACGAGTCCATCGAACCCGTTCCGTCACCGTTGTTTAGCCCCAGGAAGCCCACGAAATATGCTCCTCCGTTGCCAATACTACAATCGCCTCCATCAGGATCGACATCGAAACAAAAGAACCTTTGGAGCGGCATAAAGAGCCATCCTACATCTACACTGTCGTTACATATCCTATTAACTTCGCCCTTAGAGTTGGGGTGGAAATTATCGATTGCTTTATCAACGAGGCCGGTGTCGCATGTGAAAGTTGTAGGGCTGCAGGATGTGGGGCTCTCGAACTCGTCAAATATATGGATCTGGGGGGTAGGATCGGTCACATCACCAGTTGCGTCGCCGAATAGTGCCTGGATATGCGGGCCTGCTGTTACTGAAAAAGAGCCTACCCTTCTGTATACAAGACCTACTACGTCGGACAGATTAGCACCGTCTACGTTGTTAAAATTAAGTACACCCGTGGTCCACACCCGAGGGTTATTGAAAAATATCTCACCAGCGGCATTGGTCCTATACTCGAAGTCACTGTCACCGTCTATGATCCTAAACATGCCAATTAGGACATCTTGAAAGCGTGGCGTGCTGACGACTATGAGACCGTATCCTTCGTCTAGGTCTGCATTGGGGGCTGAGTTGCCTACAAAACCCAGTCCGTCGGCATCGTTGTTGGATACTAAGTTGCTTAGGTCATATACATGCGTGTCGCCCGGTGTGTATATATCGTCAAAGTTGGTTTCTTCACAGATTACTGCAGGTGATGCCACATTAAATATTTGTACATGGACCGAAATATTGAACTGTGACATGTTGGTTAGCTGTGCATAGGTCTGGCGCGCCATACGTAAATCCCAGAAATAGACTACTGCATATGATACGGCATCAGTTTGATCTACGGGGTCAAAGTCGTTAAAACCTGCATGAGCGTTTATCGGAAGTAGGGGTAAAACAGCTAACACTGCTAGAATAAATAAATATTGTAGTTTTAAAACTGTTCTCTTTAACATCCTATATCCCTCCTTTTACAGGCTCTCTTTATATAACTTTGTTAGAGAATTTATAATTCTAAGCCCAATTATACAATATTATGTATAAATATGTAAATAATAATTACCGGATTGTCATAATTAGAAGGGAAAGTTCTTAATTATACGCAATGAATAAAAAAACGGCGGGAACTGGGCCCCCGCCGTTTTTAAGAAGGAAGGACAGAATGACCGGGTTATACTCGACTATATCCCCGCCACTCATCCACGTCCAAAAAAGGACATTTTAATAATGGAAGCAAGGTTTTGCGACCTTGCTTTCATCTTGTTGTTTAAATTGTTACTTCTACTTCTTTCTGCGGAGCCTTCTTACCCCGAATACAAACGCTACCGGTATTAGTGGGATAAGTACGTTGGCTAGTCCGCTTCCAAGCTCTACAGGGCTAGCTGCTATTGCACAGCTTCCGCTCCCACTTCCGCTAGGCGGATTCGTAGGTGTAGAGGTCGGGCCCAGTGTAGGTGGTGTTGTCGGTGGCAGTGTCGGCCCTAGTGTCGGGGATACTACAAAGTCCTGACTGGCCACTACTGCTTCGTCCACACCTAAGCGCAGGAAGCACACCGGTACGTCGCCGCAGCTCGAGAAGTCCTCGGTGTCGTCCCATATGCCTACTGCAGTGTCTGTGGCTGCTGCTACTGCGCGGTATGGGGGACCGTAGTCGTCTATAAAGGAGATAAGCGCTACGTCTCCACCTGCAGCACCTGTCTGTACATTAAACTGGCCTGCGAGGATAGTCGGGTCTACAATGTCTAGGAACGAGTTAACTCCGTCTAGTGTCCCATCGCATACAAGGGCTTCAATAACACGGAAGTTGTCTACCAAGGCCCCTGTATCGTCACCAGTATCAAGACAACCTGCTGCGATACCAAAATCCTGTACCGATACAACCTGGATTACATAGTCACCGGCAGGAAACGGTCCGATAGTATCTGGGTTAAAGCTTGAATTGCCACCATCAAATACAAATGGGCTTATAGTGTATACAGTGTCGTTGGTAGGTATTGTTTGGCATGGTACGGTACCTGCTGTCAGATTTAATGTTGCAGTAGTCCCTGAGTTGAATGGATCGATATAACACTGTCCAGCTACTATGGCAGGTAGTGAAGGTGCTGGCGGTATATTGATAAGTAGCACTGCCAATGCAGGGTCACAGTCATCATCATCTGCCGATAGCAATGAATAGTCATAAGTAAGTGTGTTCGATGCTGTAGTCGTAAATTGAGCTGATTCTAGGATTGTAACGTTTGTGTTACCAGAACCAAACGGACCACCACTGATTAAGAAGAAGTCAGCTAGGTTTCCAAACGAACCCCCATCATAAAATGTGTTAGGGAAGTTCGCTCCGGACGCTACAAACGCCATAAAATCATTTGCAGGATCTGGAGGTGTTGCAGGTGGTACTGCAACGTTCGGGGATATCCCTGTGGAGTTTATCACCCCAGCTTCAGGAGCAACAGTACTGCCTTGCTCGATAAACCATTCGGTAAGGTCCCCAGTCTGGAAGCTACCGTTTAGTACTAGGTTTATATCCCCGGCCTCGTCGCAGAAAGCCTGACGGGCATACATGTTTACTCCGTACATGTAGTCCTGAGAGTCTACGATCACCGTCTGACCTGTTAGGTAGTCATGCTCTATTGCCTGGTCAGGGTTGGGGCATCCGTTTACCGAGGTTACTACCAATATGCCCTCTTTACCCTGTAGGTTTTCGTCGGCTATCGGTGCACCTGCGTTACTTACCAGGTTGCCCAGGTCGTACACATGAGTGTCCCCGGGGGTGTAAGTATCGCAGAAGTTACGGATCTCTACACAGTTTGCATCCAATATACGCACGTGGACGTTTATGCCCGAGAAGACGTTTGTATTTGTAACCTGCACAGAGGTGTTGCGGCTGTCTGCCTGTGTCCACCAGGTCACAAGCTGTGAGCCGCTGTCTGTGGTAGGTGTGGGGTTAGCGTTGAAGTTTGGAAAGAATGGATCAAATGTATCGTTGTTATGCATCCAGTCAAGCCCACCAACTGCAGAACCCGCAAAACCCTCTACCGTACCTATGAGTCCAGCGGTAAAGTCGGCCTGAGCCGGGTTAGGTATCTGTACTTCTAGCCACCCTGTGTCGTTAGGCACAGCCGGACAGAAGAGGTTGTCTGTACCAATCTGGGCCTGGGCCTGTGGGATATAAACTAGCCCCATCAGTACCAGCACCATTATTGCTGTTAAAGAATATCTAATCATCCGAGTTTCCTCCTTTGAGTTTTTCATCTTTTTCAAATTAATTATTATCCAGTAGGGCAACCAGGTTCATCACATATACCAGGGGTCCACCACGAATCCATGGAGCCTGTACCGTTGCCATTGTTTAGTCCCAAAAATCCTACAAAAAACACATCTGGCGAGTTTATGGATACACAAACCCCATTGTCAGGATCCTGATCAAAACAGTTGAATCTCTGAAACGGCATATAGAGCCACCCTACATCCACACTGTCGTTACAAATTCTATTAACCTCGCCCTTAGAGTTGGGGTGGAAATTGTCTATGCCCTTGTCTAGCTGTGTGGGGGCGCATGCAAAAGTTGAGGGGCTGCAGGATGTGGGGCTTTCGAACTCGTCAAATATATGGATCTGGGGAGCAAAACTGCCAACATTCCCTGTAGCATTGCCAAAAGTTGCCTGTATAAGCGGGCTGGCTACAACACTGCTCGGACTAACGCTTCTGTATACAAGACCTACTACGTCGGACAAGTTAGAACCGTCTACGTCGTTGAAGTTAAGGTCCGCTATACTCCAGTAGTTGTCGCCTCCTAAGAAAATAAAAGGAGAAGGTTCTTCGCCAGCGGTATTTGTCCTGTATTCGAAATCTCCATCACCGTCTATGATCCTGAACATACCGATTAAGAACGATCCATCCACCACAGACACAACAAATAATCCATATCCCTCGTCCAGGTCAGCGGCAGGGGCAGAGAGCCCTACACCTCCGAGTCCGTCGGCATCGTTGTTGGATACAAGGTTGCCCAGGTCGTAAACATGAGTGTCTCCCGGTGTATATCGATCATTGAAATCAGTCTCTTCGCAAATTGTTGCAGGCGAAGTAACGTTGAAGATCTGAACGTGGACTAGTGAGCTGAATTGCCCTGTATTAGTCACTTGTACAAAGGTCTGGCGCGCCATACGCATATCCCAGAACGCAACAACCCTGCCTGTGGCCTGGTCGGTCTGGTCTATAGTCTCGACCGGCCCGCCGGCCATCGATACCGTCGGTATGGCAAGCATAACTGCTAATAATGTTAAGCAAATTACTCTTGATACTGTACTCTGAATCATCCTTAATTCCTCCTTTGACTAAAGTCTTTTTATATAACTCTTTTGCACAATACATAATTCTAAGCGCAATTATACAACATTTTGCATAAATATGTAAATAATAATTACCGGATTGTCGTAATTAGAAGGAAAAGTTCTTAATTATAGGTAAGTAATTAAAAAAAGCGGTGTAAACTATTGGCTCACACCGCCTATAAAAAGTTTTTTCTAATATGGTTTGGGAGCAGAGCATGTAAGTTGTTTCTGCCCTGCTCGTAGTGCATAGAATTATATCATCTAGGTTCTATATTGTATTATAGGTTGTGAATGAGTATGGGAATTGTAGTCATTAAAACCCTCCGCCTCTACGCGGGCACTGGGGTTCGTCACAGGTCCCAGGGGTCCACCACGAGTCCATCGACCCGGTACCGTTGCCGTTATTTAAGCCCAAAAACCCTACAAAAAATTCGTCCTGTATAAACATGAAGGGACAGTTTCCGCTGACGGGGTCTAGATCGAAGCATCTAAAATCGCGAAGCGGCATAAAGAGCCATCCTACATCTACACTGTCGTTACAAATTCTATTAACCTCACCCTTAGAGTTGGGGTGGAAGTTGTCTATGCCTTTGTCCACAAGCCCTATATCGCAAGCGAAGGTGGTAGGACTGCAGGATGTGGGGCTCTCGAACTCGTCGAATATATGAATTTGTGGCTGGGGATCGGTAACATCGCCTGTGGGGTAGCCGAACTCGGCCTGAATTTGAGGGCTTGCTATAACACTGGCCTCGTCAATGTGGCGGTATACCAGGCCCACTACATCGGACAGATTAGCACTGTCGACACTGTTGAAATTTAGCACAGCGGTACTCCAAGTGTTGGGAGCGCTTCCCAGAAGACCTTCACCGGCGGCGTTGGTCCTGTACTCAAAATCGCTGTCGCCGTCTATGATTCTAAACATGCCGATAAGCGAGTCGATCCCTGAGACCTCGGATACGACAAAGAGGCCGTATCCCTCGTCTAAGTCGGCGTTTGGAGCCGAACTGCCTCCAAACCCTAGCCCGTCGGCGTCGTTGTTGGATACAAGCGCGCTTAGGTCGTACACATGTGTGTCCCCTGGGGTGTATACGTCGTTAAAATCGGTCTCCTCACAAACTGTTACCGGTGAGGTGACGTTAAAGATCTGGACGTGTACAAATACTGTGTCTTGAATGATGTTGGTTACCTGTACATAGCTCTGGCGCGCCATGCGCAGGTCCCAAAAATAAACGACCCTGTCTGTGGACTGGTCGGTCTGGTTTAAGAAACTGTAGGGAGCAATTGCGGGCTGTGCCAATGTCGGCGTCAATTGCAGTACCCCGAGCATGAGTGTTATGACAGTACTGTAAAGAAGTAACTGTTTGCTTGATTTAATCATTGTTAAATCCTCCTTGGTGATTTTCATCTTTTGTTTTTAGGCTTTAATTATTAACACTCAAACCATCGCTTGAACCTGCGGCTGCTTTGACCGTAGGGATTAAAAAGAGGGTGGGGAGGTAATAAGTAAGGTGTTTAAACTTTTGCTCTATACTATTGATCCTGAGTCGCCTCCACACGATTTATTAATCAGTAGCAGTTTGGTTTGTATGACTTCGTCATATAGAGAACAAAACTTGGTTGCAGTAATTTTACTATAAAAATTATTATTTTAAAGAGTTACAACACACTTGTTTAATGCCCGATAGGGGCTTTGTGATCGTTACAATTAAATTATTAGCCAATACAAACATACCCTAATTAAAATAAGGTATATCCCTAATATTAATTAATGTATTTATATGCGATAATCGGTTTAATAGGCCGGGGTCTGGGAAGAGGTCTAAAAACATATTGGAGGATGATGGATATGGACGATGGAATCTCACGCAGTAGAGGTCTGTTTTGTCATTTTGGAATTGCGATAGCGTTGCTGTTGTTGCTCGTGTTTGCGGACTCTAATTATGTATTTGCGGCCCACAAAGAGAGCCACAACCCTCCTGGCAAGCTGATTAGCGGCCACGAAAAGCCCACAAAACCCGATAAAGGAAAGGGTAATGCGGTAAAGAAAGAAGCACAGGTTACTGTGAACCCGGCTGTGCTTAAAGGGGCTCTAGTCGATTTGGAGCTTTTTCAGGACAAGAAGTTTTTGGGGAAGCTAAAGCACAGAAAAAAGGGGCTTGGGGACACAGAGCTTTGGGTAGGTGAGATAGAGGGTGAGCCCGGGAGCTCGGTAGTGTTTACTGTTAGCGGCGACAACCGTCTTGCGGGCCAGATTACAGTGGATGGACAGATGTACTCCATTACACAGTCGCCCGACACAGGTGAGTATGTGCTCCGGGAGATAGAGATGGTGGAATTTGACCCCATAACCGACGCTATAGAGCCCGAGGAGGGGGATGCCCCTGTGGAGTTCGAGGGCGGGGAGATTGAGGCCGATAGCCACGTAGTAATCGATTTAATGGTTGTCTATACACCGCTTGCGCTTGAGGGTAATCCCAATATCGACCTTACAATACAGTCTGTGGTAGAGAACGCAACGGTAGGGCTTGCGAACAGCGAGGTGCCGGCCCAGTACAACCTGGTGCATTCGCAACTGGTCGAGTACACGCCCCGAAACGACGGGCCCAATAGCTCGGACGCTTTGGTCCAGGCGCTCTATGACCTTAGGGGCAAAACCGATACTTACATAGACGAGGTGCACGATATACGTGACCAGCATGGGGCAGACATAGTTGCGATGGTTACGGGCGAGATAGGCTCGGCAGCAGGCGTGGGGTTTGTGATGCAGACTGTGAGCACTACGTTTGAAAGAAATGCATTCTCGGTGACTGAGTATGACAACCTGGCTGGGCTAACTATGGAGCATGAACTGGGTCACAATCTGGGCTGTGCCCATGACCGGGACAATGCCGGTGTGGATGGGGCGTTCGAGTATTCTTACGGCTATAAATACGCCCAGGCGGTGCCTGAGCTTAACAACAACGGTTTCCGTACGGTGATGTCTTATGCCTGCAGCGGGTTTAACTGCATTAGGCAGAACTATTTCTCTAACCCAAATGTGCTGCTCCACGGCATTCCGATGGGTATTGACCACGACGTGGACCCGGACAATAGCGCCGACAATGCAAGGTCACTAGTGCAGACCACCCCAGTGGCGGCTCAGTTTCGCGAGACTGTGACCCCGCCTGAACCGCCAGCGGCTCCTACGGATCTTAACGCAACGGCGGTAGATGAATCGAGCATAGATCTTACGTGGACTGATAACGCAGATAACGAAACAGGGTTTGAGATAGAGCGCTCGGACACTGACCCCGCAACGGGGGCCAATTGGGTAGCGCTGCCCACTCAAGGTGTAAACGTGGTGGGTTATGTGGACACGGGGCTTGCAGCTAACACAACTTATTACTATAGAACAAGGGCAGTTAATAACGACGGTGAGTCGGACTGGAGCAACGTTGCAAGTGCCACGACAGAGGAGGAACCGCCGCCGCCTGATCCTCCGAGTGCGCCAAGCGACCTAGTAGCCACAGCTCAGGGTACAACAAGCATAGGGCTTGAGTGGACCGATACGTCAGAGAACGAGACAGGCTTCCGCATAGAGCGCACAGATGGCGAAGCTACAGAGACAAGTGTGTGGACCGAGATTGCCACAGTGGCAGCAAACACCACCAGTTATACGGACAGTGGACTGTCGCCGGGGCAGACGTATAGCTACCGTGTGATAGCGTTTAACGAGGACGGGGACTCGGACCCAAGCAACACCGCTACGGCTACGACAGAGGAGGAACCGCCGCCTGTAGTGATAAACCTTGTGATTGCCGACGCATATAAGATCAAAGGACGTCATCATGTAGACCTCGAATGGTCGGGTGCGCCGTCTAATACAAGTCTTGTGATAATACGTGACGGTAACGAGATTGCCGTGGTTGAATCCGGAGCTGAGGGAAGCGGGGCATATACCGACCCCCAAATAGGCAGAGGTAAAGCCACATATGTGTACCAGATCTGTTTGACGGACCTAAGCGTGTGTTCCGAGGAACAGTCGGTAAGCAAGTTTTAGATGATTTAAGTTAATAAAGGCAGTATAGGAGTACCTAGTAAGTTATTGGAGGAGCCCCCGACCCGAGAGGGTTTTGGGGGCTCTTTTTCTTTTATGCGATCACTATAAAGCCAAAAAGCACATAGGAGTTCCAAATATTTAATATGTCAACTCGTACTATGGATTCATATCATTGGCTTCGAATCTGCAACTGCCTGTTGCCTCATACCATGTACCATTAACGGATTCGCATCTTGCTTTAGGTGTGTCTGTCTCTTGTGTCTCAAATTTACAATTCTGCGTTACCTCATACCATGTGCCGTCCATTGCCAAACATCTCGCTTGAGGCGAATTGGCATCTTGAGCTGCAAATTTACAGTTCTTTGTAGATTCATGCCATACTCCATTCAAAGCTTCACATTTAGCTTGAGGCGTATCCAGTTTAGCATCGGGACTCATGCATTGACCAACATCCCAACCCCAAGAACTGCCATCGATCCACTGATTACCGCTCTCGATACAATTTGCCCTTGCCCTGCTGTTTGCACGGCTGGTGGCTACTACACCAGCAAGGTATGGTATGCAACCTTGTAATAACAGCCCAATTAGTAAAATACTTAGTAATCTGATTCTCATCCTAGACCTGACCCTCCCATCGTCAATTTACTACTATGTTATATATATAGACTATTTCTATACTTTTTTAAAGGCGTAATTTATAAATACTTAATATAATGGGATTTCAGATAACAACAAAGGTTTGAATCAAACGAATTTCTAGGACTAGTTTGATATGCTTATAGTGGGGCGTAAAAGATGAATATTACAATAGTTGAGTAGGTTAATCTTTACCGATCTCTTTTCGGAGTTGGGTTTTTCTGCGCTCGCCGATAGCGTCCCAGTGCAGGTCGCGGAGCGCTCCTTCGAATGAGTACAGGTAATAGCAAACCGGAAGGGTTTCGTTAGGGTATAGGGATTGTATCTTATTATGGGCACCTGCTGGTTTTACCTTGCGCAGTTCCTTTTCGGAATTTATACCTGCTTCTTTTAGGCGCGATTCCAGTTTTTTGCCTATGTTTTTAAGCTTACCGAGCGGTCTCGGGGATTGTTTACTGGAGGTAGTTGTCATCGAGTTCCTCTGAGGGGTCGGTCTCTTGGATAATATCTATATATATACCGTTTGGGTCTTTGATCGAGAAGTGGCGCTGGCCCCATTCCTCGGTCCGGATATCCAGTATGATCTCGAGCCCAAACTCGGTGGCTTCGTCGTATGCATCGTCCACATCCTCGACCTCGATGCTAAACACTACTCCGTCGCCGGGGTAGGCCTTTTGGAACTCCTCGGGCTGAGAGGGGTGGTCGGGGATTAAGAAGCCGATCTGTATGCCCGATTCGGTTGCCAGGTGGATGTACCAATCACTCTCGAATACGGCCGAAAATCCGAGGTATTCGGTATAGAATTCAAGAGCCTGCTCGAGGTCTGGTACTATGAAGACGGGGAATGAAGCGTTAGGGTCCATGGTAGTCGTGTCCAGTAAATAATTTTTATAATAATATATAGTATCATCCCTTGATAGCCAGGTCGAGAGGAAATAAATCGCAGACCCTGTACTGAATTATGGGCCGGATAAGTACATGCATCGACTAATAATATAGTTTAACTATATCCTGTAACATCCTGTAATAACATCGATATTGCGCTCTTATACTTTTGATAGTGCGGTAGAATCTATTGTTGAGTAATTACCTTGTTAAACGTCGGCCAGCTCTAGAAAATGACGGCTGATCGGAGGGCCGTCAAACATGCTGCGGAGTACGTCCAACACCCCGGTCTCTTCGCGCCAGTGATGGTATTTTTCGTAGTGTCCCCTAGAGTCCCACTTCTCATACAGCACGACTATATTGGGGTTGTCCATGTCGGTATACACATCAACACCCTGGCATCCGTCAAAGCCCCTCGTGTCGGGTAGGATCTCTTTCATATAAGCCATGAGCTCGTCGCGGGATTCGGGTTTTACAGCGACAGAGAATATGATTGCAATGCCCATAGTGCCACTCTCCTCAAAATGTATTGAATATGTTTATAACATAAGGTGTGTTATGGGTCTAGAGACCCATGCATAGAATTGTGCCCATCCTTGCACAGCTTAAGGTCTAGTCTCTTGATAGATTGATACTCAGTGCCCATTTACTTCATACTTTTGCTTGATCAAAAGTATGCAAAAATCACCGACTGACAGCGATTAGCTAAAAATAGCTAACTCCGTCTAATTGATTTTAATCCAACCACAACCCCGAAAACCAATTTACGACTCCATTGCGCTATTTTTTTAACGCGAATCACTGAATGTCGGGACTGGGATTTGCAATCCCATTGTGTAAAGGCAAAAGACTAAACATGTTCCTGCACATGTAATGTGCCACACTCAGTGTGCAATTTACGACTCCGTTGCGCTATTTTCTTAACGCTAATAGCTGAATGTCGGGACTGAGGTCTGCGACCTCATAGGGAAATAACTACAGTTTAGCCATTTCGGATTCTGCGTTAGTAGGATGATATTTTTTATATCTTTTCTCTCCTACTTTTCCTTGATGAAAAGTAGGCAAAAATCACCGACTGCACATAAACGTGCTAAAAATAGTTTGCTTAAGCTAAATGATATAATTCTGCCCACACCCCGTATATCATTCTTGACGCTTGCGCAACCGATTTTCTTTACGCCGTTCATGTGGATGTCGGGATTGTGTCTAACGACACAATTAGGAAACTGCAAAAGCAAAAAGACATGAGAGCAAAATAATAGGGGTCCGTCCCTAATTAAACAATATACTGTGATAACAATGAGTTACTAAAATAGGGGTGCGTCCCTATTTTAGTACGTTTTACCTCTTTTATTCGCTACTTTTGCTTGATCAAAAGTATGCAAAAATCACCGACTGACAGCGATTAGCTAATAATTGGCTCGTCCGGTTAAATGTATTTATCCCTCCGCATCCCCGAAATACATTCTTTACACCGTACTCACAAATTATCTTAACGCGAATCGCTGAATGTCGGTTTTGTGTCTAGCGACACAATTAGGTAAAGGCAAAAGACTAAAATATATTCGTGCCACAGGTTCTCTGCCTATTTGCGCCAGAAGAGTGGGGAGAAGAATACAAGCACGGTGTAGAGTTCGAGGCGGCCGAGGATCATAAGCATACACATCCAGAGCTTGGTGAACGGGGAGAGGAACTGGTAGTTTCCTGTAACACCTACCTCGGCAAAGCCAGGGCCGACATTGCCGATAGTAGCCGCGCTGGCCGAGAGCGCTCCCAGCACCGATATGTTATCGGCAAGGAGTATTACGAGCACCGACAACAACATTATAAATAGGTAGAGCAGGAAGAAGCTTGTAACACTGGTGATAATATTTTCGCTGACCGCGCGGTTGTCGAGCCTGATCGTGAGCACCGCGTGGGGTTTGATAAGCTGGTTTACCTCGCGGATGCCTTTTTTGAGCAGCACAAGCACTCGGATGAGCTTTATAGAGCCGCACGTGGACCCGGCACACGCACCCATAAACATGAGTGTGAAGAGTGCAAAGATGGCAAACCCTCCCCAGGCGGCCGAGTCGGCCGAGCTAAACCCGGTGGTGGTGAATATAGAGACCACCTGGAACGCCGCGTAGCGTAGTGCGTCGGGATAGTGGGGATATTGTTCGTACCACAGGTCGATGCTGACACCGAATATATATAGAACAAGGAGTACTACAAAGAACCTGATCTCAGTGTTTTCCCATACCCTTTTGAGCCGGCCTGTGAACACGGCGTAGTGGAGCAAAAAGTTGATGCCGCCCAAAAACATAAACAGTATGGCTACGCATTCGATAAGCGGGCTGTTATATGCACCGATGCTTGCGTTTTTAATCGAGTATCCCGCGGTGGATACGGTGCAAAATGCTGTGTTGATAGCGTCGAACGCGGGCATGCCGCAGAGGAAGTATAGGACGAATGAAGCAAACGACAGGCCCACGTAGATCATCCAGAGTTTTTTGGCAGTGCTTGCGATCTGGGGCGTGAGTTTTTCGGTGGTGGGCCCCGTGGTCTCGAGCTTCATAAGCTGCATTCCACCCACGGAGAGTTTGGGCAGGATGGCAATGGCCAAAATGATGATACCCATGCCGCCAAGCCACTGGGTGAGTGAGCGGTAAAAAAGTATGCTGGGCGGTAGAGCCTCGATGTCGCTTAGTATAGTCGCACCCGTTGTGGTATAGCCCGAGAACGACTCAAAGATTGCGTCGATGGCGTTAGGGAAGTGGGGTGCGAGCAGATAGGGGAGCGCGCCCAAAAGGCTTGCCAAAAGCCAGCATAGCAGTGCGATTAAGAAGGTGTCTTTGCGGCTCAGTTCGCGTGACCATTCGGACTGTTTTGTGGAGGACTCTAAAAGCTGGCCTGCAATGGAAACGATGAATCCCGAGATCAAAAACACATGGAACGCACCGTCGCCGTAGATAAGCGAGCATGCCATAGGCAGCAGCATGATAAGGCCGAAGAATTTGATGAATGTGCCGACAACGTGTAGGGATAGGCGTAGGTTCATGCGCGATTGTCCTTAGCACTCACACGTGCGAGTTTGGAACCTATCATACCATTTATTAAGGATATATACATGGGGGTCAGGGCCTCCGTTATTAGGGAGTACAATTACGTAAGTGTCAATGGGGACCGATAAGGAGCCGATGTGTTGCGACTGGCGGCAGGAACAAAATATGGGGACCGGGAGCTAGCGACGGGGAAGGACATAAAAAAAAACCGGGGCTGGTTGTCCATTAAACTGGCGCAAAACACAAATCATATTCCTGCACATGTAATGTGCCACACTGAGTGTGCCCCCGAAAATCAATTTTAACTCCGCACTGCCCTGTTTTCTTAACGCTATATCTCTGATGTCGGGATTGGGATCTACAATCCCATAATGAAAAGCAAAAAATTAAAGATAAGAAACATCTGCCATACGTGGCGGTATTGACATTGCTATCATAGCTGGCATATAATGGCATATAGTCATCATGATTGATCTATATTCCTGTTTTGTATCTGTTTTCTACCGAAAAATTTGTTCATAGGGAGGGGTGAAATGAACTTCGCAAGATTGTATTCGGAAGCAATGCTGTATTTGCTGGTTGTAATCATGGTTGTACTCATAATTCCCGGAACACCGGCGCTGGCGGAGTGTGAGGATAAGTGTGTGGACTCGGAGGAGTCCGAACATACATATGCGAGGGCTGGGGATCTGGGTTCCTATATAAGCGGTAGTTTTGAGGACGGGTTGTCTGGGGGGTACGAAATTGCACAAAACGATGCGGATTCAGAGCCCATATACGTTGCACAGGCTGGGCAGAGTGCCTCGGCAAGCGGATATCTCGCGGGTAAAGACTGGGTATTCTCCTTTGCGCCGTACTTGTGGATGACGGGGCTAAATGGCACATTGGGAGCAAGGGGTTCGGAGGCCGATGTTGATATAAGCTTCGGTGATATATGGGATAATTTGGATTTTGCCTTCCAGGGGCACGCGGAAGTGTTTTATAAAAACAAATGGGGATTTTTCATAGACGGAACCTACATGAAACTCAACACCAAGAACAACAAAGGCCCCCTGAATATTGATGCTACAGTAAAAATCAATATGTGGGAATTTGTAGGGCTCTACAGGGCATACACCCAACCATCGGCATTTACAAACAGCAAGGGCATGGTTAAACCCGCGGTACAGTTGGATGTTTTAGCCGGCGGACGCTACATGAACATTGATAATACAATAGACATTGCGGGTTCGGGCCCGGTAGGAGTCGGCACTAGTGTATCCGGGGACCAGGGATGGTTTGATTTTATAGTGGGTACGAGAGGTAAATGGCAGCCTTGGAACAGGGTGTTTTTCATAGCCAGGACCGATATCGGCGGGTTTGGGCTTGGGTTCTCGTCCGATTTTGCATGGAACCTGCTCGGTTTAGTTGGATTTGATGTAACGGATTGGATGCAGTTTATGATCGGTTACAAAGTATTTTACGATAAATTCACAGACGGAAGCGGTGACGACAGGTTTATATACGATGCGTGGATGTCGGGGCCGATCACAGGGCTTAACTTTACATTCTAGTCAGTATTAACACTGAGTATATTGTAGTAATACCAGGTAGATAGATGCAATACCTAATCGTATAGATTAAGTAATATTCCTGGCGATTTTGGTGTGTTCCGGGTTGGAAAAGTATACATTTTTTGGATGTCTGTTAAACTTATTATCATTATTATTAAAAAACATACGTTTAGGTATTGACAAAAGAAGAATGTAACATATAATCATATATAGTAATCATTAGTCATATATATTCGTATTGTGTAGTGATTTTTAATATTAGTTCGATAGATACATTGAAGAATATCTAAAATAGGGTGTGACGGGGTAAGTTAGGAGAGTGAGTGGATGTTTCAATACGGTAAAGTAGATACATTAATTGAATCGAGCAATGGCACAAAAGCCGATCGAATCCATGAAAGGCTCAACACGTTACTAGAGTCCATTCTTGAGTTTTCACGCAGAAATAAATTCGCAGAAGGGGCCGCCTTTAATGGCGGTAAGGGGCTTGCGACATGCAGGCACAGAGAAACTGGGGACTGGGGTGTGCCTGCATATTCAAGCAATAATACATATAGTACTGATTTTGAAGATAATTACAATACCGTGGGGCTAAGGGATAAAGTGGATAAGATGCAATAATACCACCATCGAAGCTCTCATTCCGTATCTCTCATCTAGGGGACATACTTGCCCGAGTATGTCCCCTTCCTTTTTTTGGGGGTCTGAGGCCCCTTTCATAAGGTAGTGCCGGAACTTTAGTGTCAATGGGGACCGATAAGGAGCCGTAGTATGGCGACTGGCGGGAAGGGACAAAATATGGGGACCGATAAGGAGCCGTGGTATGGCGACTGGTGGGTAGGGACGGAATAAAAACACCGGGAGTTTATTTACTCTAGGGTTTCCATCTTGCCAGGCCGATGCTCATTACCTATTTACTTCACACTTTTCCGCGATGAAAAGTGCGCAAAAATCGCCGACTGTACGGAAATGATTAAAAATAATCTCTCGATGCTAAATAGATTTATCCGGCCTCACCCCCGAAATCCATTTTTAACGCCTCTCAAGTTTATTTTCTATACGCCATTGCCGTAATGTCGGAACTGAGATCTGCGATCCCATGTTGAAAAGTCAAAGGAAAAAAACATATGCATATAATTAAGGGGACTGTCCGCGGATAAGGTGGGACTGTCCCCTTATAGTTATTCTTAGTTGGTTCGTTTTGCGCACATACCCTGCTTTATGAGCTGTTTACAGTTCACTTGGTAGTTGCTCTCGAGGGTGCGATGCTCTCTGTAGCCACCGTAGGGGGATCTGTCATTACCACAGCCTTTATCCCCGCCCGAGTGTACTGTGAGACTTACAACAAACTTCTTGGCGCCGGGCTGCATTTTACAGCACGAGTTGTACTCGATGGCGTGTTTGATGTCGAAGTACTTACCAAACTTGTTCTTGTGAAATGGGCCTAAGTTTTTGGCACCGGTGCCGCCGCGCGCCTGGCACGACAGCGGTATGCCCAAGTCGGCATGGCTGTCTTTGGGGTCGCCTATGAGGTTCCAGCGGATGTTCCAAAGATCGTTTGCACAGCGAAATACGTTGTCTTTGGCGCGTGCCCGGCATGTGTTGGCCTGGGTTCTATTCTTGCAGGCTCCTATGCCATCGAACACGTCGATCTGCATATTGCGTGCTCGGGAATTGTCGAGTCCCTCGCCGCTTGAAATATATAGTGATAATATCCCGGTGCAGCCGCGTGTGATGTCGGCGTTTGCGGTTGGGGCTCCCAACAATATAAACAGGGCCACTGCCAATGTGGCAATCACTGTCAGGAATGCACTGGGAGCTGGCCTGCTAAGAGCATGGTGTTCTCTTAGTGCCTGGGTATGGGAAATTCTAGATAAGGATTTAAATTTAGTACTCATAATTAATTACCTCCTATTAATTGGTTTTTGTAACGCTAAATAACTCATTGTTGACAGGTTAGTACCGCCGTGCTGTAAAATGGTTCAAAAGAAATATGGGTATAGCGATACAGGTATGGCCTGTACCTCTAAAAAAACAAATTATCTGTTGTTAGTGGAGTGTCTTACTGGATCGTCTAGTACTCGACCTATACTAATATTGGCTACTTTTGCTTAACCAAAAGTAGCCAAAAGTCACCGACTAACAGCGATTAGCTAAAAATAGCTAATTCCGTCTAATTGATTTTAATCCGACCACATCCCCGAAAACCAATTTACGACTCCATTGCGCTATTTTATTAACGCTAAACGGCTGTAATGTCGGATTGGGATTTTCAATCCCATATTGGGAAGGCAAAGAACTAAAGATATGAAAGCACACATGGGGACCGCAAGGGAGCAGTAGTATAGCGACCGATAGGGTGATAATGGGGGCGTGGGTGTGAATGTCGGCATTGGGATCTGGAGATCCCAGTTAGGAAAAAGCAAATGGGAAGGATGTATGCTATCCTAGATAGTACTGATTATGAATACTGAAGCGCATAAGGGGAGGGGGTATGGCTAATAATAAACACATAGATATTGGCGATATATCCATTGATATTGTGGTGGTGTCGCGGCTGATCGAGAGCTTTGACACCGTGCTAAAGACCCAGGGGCTTGGGCCCGGGCTCCACTATCACACCAAGATGGACGAAATCCTCTACATACAGTCGGGCGAGGTGATGGTAACCGTGGGGGATGAGCAGATCATTGCCACTCCTGGCACAGTTGTACAAGTTCCCAAGATGACTCCCCATGCGTTTAAGTCCCACGAGGGGCCGGCAACACTGTTGGTGTCGTATGTACCCGGTGCCAACCAGGTGATGTACCTGACCGAGCTCGAGGAGCTGCACAACACCGGCAGCACCTGGCGCGAGGGGATAGACCAGCTAGAGAAACACTACGACAACCATCCGGTGGATTAGGGGTCTAGAGACCCATTCGTATCAAAAGAGGGTCTAGCGACCCAGGCATATCAAGAAATTGATGGGTTTGTAATGAAACCACACTCAGTTTGCTTGTTTATCCGGACGGGAGCTTATTGTTAAGGTGATGGGCTCTGAGTCAGGGAAATCAGCAACGATACGAAGCTCACCACCCAGTGAATTTACGTAATCTTCCAGAGTAGATAACAGCACATCCGAACGGGACTCGAGACGTGAGACATTGTCTTGGTTGATTCCAAGTGTTTTTGCCACGTCTTTTTGCGTGAGCTTGCGAGCATTCCTGAGTTCGCGCATGGTCATCTCTTGAGCAATTAGTTCGTTTGCCCTGGCTTTAATCTTTGCCTGGCGCTTTTTGCTGAGTGTCTTTCTTTTTTGGTCTAGGCTTTTACCCATTATTTGTCCCCTTTCTTTTTATTTAAGTCCAATGTTGCGAGATGGCTGTCATAGCGTTTATCGGCTTTGTTTATTAGTGCTTTATAAAAACGTTTAGAGCTAACCCCCGATTTGTCTCCCGCAACAAGCAAAATGGCCTTGCGCCTGGGGTCGAATGCAAAAGCGACACGCCATACACCATCGCCAACGTTAAACCTTAACTCCTTCATATTGGCGTGTTTGGACCCCTTGAGCGTGTCGACACGGGGTCTGCCCAAGTCGGGACCGAATACTTTTAACACCTCGCCCAGGGCGTAAATCTCGTCTTGCACGCTTTCTGATAACTTATCAAACTCCTTTTCAAACTCATCATGGAGCTCAACTTGCCATTTCAATATATATTATGCTCCTCCAACAATATGTTGTCAAGAACATATGTTGTCTAACACATAATTGAAACTTTCCATTTACTATATACTGTCGGCATTTACTGTGAAATAATTATTTGATAATGAATTACATATTATAATAACAGTAGCAGGGCATATAATTAGGGTGAGGGAGGGGACATGAGAGAAAGGTATAAGATGGTGGTGGGGTTGTACTTTTTTGTGGGGTTTTGCATGGGGATTCTGGCGTTTGAGGTCTCGATATATTTCCTTGTATTACTGGCGGTGCTGTTGGTGGTGTCGGTGTGGTATGTAAGGACGGTGAAATGTCGAAGTTGCGGGGACCCGGTTATATACAACCACTTGATGTCGCTAAGCCCGCGGGACTGGAGCCCGTGGATACCGGACAACTGCACAAAATGCGGAGAGAGGATTGACTGAGGGGGATGGTACTTGATATGTACGGTAAAGTGCCGTACAATAATTGTGGGGGTTAAAAAATGGCGAGATTGCAAACTTATAAAGAGAATGCTCGTAATAACAAAGAGCGTATAGATATTAGACTACCAGAGAATGAGAAAAAACTTATTCAACAAGCGGCTGATATCTTGGGGAGAAGTATGTCTGAATATGTGAGGTCATCAGCAATCCTAGCAGCGCAAGAGGTTATAGATAAGTCGCAGGATGACGCCCTCATTCGGCTTTCGATGGCTGATAGCCTTGCATTTGTAAAAACGCTTATCAAACCAAAAGCACCCAATAAAGAGCTTAAGAAAGCCGCGAAACTGCACCGCAAAATCCTAAAGAATAAGTGACTAGCAAAAGAGACAAGAACTTCTCTGTTGTAGCATTTCAGAAAAGTATTAAACGAGATACTTTTGATTGTGGTATGGAGGCTCTTAATAATTATTTCAAAAAACAGATAGGGCAAGATGCCAGGCGCAATGTGGCTGCTCCGTTTATCTTGGTTGAGCAGGACTCGGGTGTTGTGGCCGGGTTCTATACCCTTTCTATGAAAAGTATATTGCTTTGGGACCTTCCCCAAGAAGTTATAAAAAAGCTGCCAAGATACACCGATGTGCCTGTGGCCCTTTTGGGAAGGCTTGCGGTTGACCTCAAGTACAAAGGACTTGGGCTTGGAGGGGTGCTGTTGTACGATGCGATGGAGAGGGCATATAATGCGACGAGTGAGGTAGCTGCGTACGCTATGGTAGTGGATGCAAAGCATGGGGCGGAGAAGTTCTATATAAGATACGGTTTCGAACAATTCCCAGATCAAAAGGATAGATTGTTTATGCCTATGAACACGATTGAAAAACTGGTTCATTCGCAGAAATAGGTACATGAATGCCATGTATATAGGAACATTGTACGAGTTATTGGTGGACAGGATATGAGAAAGAAGGCGAGGGGGGCGATGGTGGGATATGTGGTGGTGATGGTATTGCTGTTTTTGATGGCGAGGGAATTTGGTTATCTGATTTTTACATTGGCGATCTTTCCGATACTGGGTTTTGCGTATTACCTGCAGACGCTTAAGTGTGTTTACTGTGACAAGCCTATCCTATATAACAAGCTGCCTTGGATAGGGACCTACTCCTGGACCCCCTGGATCCCGGATAATTGCCCGAAATGCGGTACGAGGATAGGGTGAGGTTGACAAGTTAACAGTCGAGTGAGATAATCGTTTAATAATAAAGAATATAATGCTCTTTGTTATTGATTACGGAAAAGGGGGTGAGGCAATGCAGAGACTTATATTATTAGTATTTGTATTTTCCTTAGTGATACCAATGTCATCAAGCATTGTAGATGTGGATAATAATTATCCAATCTCAAAGGTCGAATTTAGCATACATGACCTGACACCTGATCATGACCTTTTTGATACGAGTATTTTTCAAGCCCCTTTATATGCCCATGGTGGTGGATTGAATAGTTGTGGGTGCCATTTCAACCGCAAGACAGGGGAGTGTCACTGCCACCGTGATTGGGGATGTGGATGCGAGTGTGAATCCGGTAGTTGTTAGTTATTTGAAGATTATATTCACTAAATGCACAGAAAGACTTACTGCTTTGCCAATAAATTGGTGAGAGGTGAGATATGGGCAAATGGGGGTTCTCGTGGAAAAGGATGACTGGAGTAACAAAAGCTAAGCGTAGAGTATCAAGAGCTACAGGCGTGCCATTAACAAAATCGGGCAGACAACGGAAGATTGGTAGAATTGTTACGGGTGGGAAAGGGTGCTTATTGTCAATATTTTTGATAACTACAACAGTGACAACTTGTATATTAGTGATCTATGTCCTACTAAATAAAATAGTATAGTAAGTATATAGATTCATAAATTTCTGGAGTGAAATATAGTTTATATGCTTTTAAGTTCGTGGTATGTTGCAAATGCATCATCAAAATAGGATTTTAAGTGACCTTTAAATTTATGCAATTTATTTTTAATTTCTTCGTCATTTGGGGTTTTTCTTGCAAAGTAAACAATTGAGCTAAGTACTTCTAAAAAACGTGAGTTATTTTCTGTAAATATAGAGATTAAATTTTCAGGTAATTGTAAGTTATGATCTATTTCTGTACCTTTTTTGGTTAGTTCGTAAATATACCCAGCCTCGTCATCTTCTTCCTTTAAATAGTTTAATCTATTAGCAATATCTATATCATGAGCTAATTCGTAGGAATATACGCCATAATAATTCCAATTAAAATCACGATATTTATTTGGTAACTTATTAAGCTCAGATGCTATAAATACGATCTTTTGAAATTTTTTTCTTCCGTCAATTGTTCCACCTAAGACATTAAGCAAATCACATAATTGGTCAATTCTATCTGTGATTTTAGGTATTGCCATTTTTGTATTTGTCCTCCTCTATGAATTTTTCATAAACTTCTTCAACTACATAAAACCTGAAGAAATTTTCTTCAAATGGGTATCTAATTTGGCCTAGCAAGCTAGATTTCACATTTCCTATTTTATTTACTGAACCATCTTTATCAAACACATAGATATTTTGTGTGAGATTTTTGATATCATCAGATTCTTTAATTAATCTAGTCCCTGCATCCTTATCAGAATATAGAAAATATTCTTTATCTAGACCTAAGTCCGAACAATAATTTGCAAGTGTTTGGTATGTGTCTTCAAAGTTATCTGCTTCTACTTCTATTACTTTAAGAGGTTGCCTATTGAAAAATCTTTGTAGTAAATTTGTAAGAACTGGATCACTAGTTTCATTATACCACGTCTTGAACCATTCTATAACACAAAAGTCATCAATTTCAATAAAATTTTCTAGAGGAAGAGAATCTTGTGATAACTGCACAAGAGCTTTAATGCCATCAAAATTAGGTTGTTCTGTTAATACATGTTTGAAAATGCCTGTTATTAAATTCTCAAAACCGTTAACAACTTTATGATTGTATACATGTTTATACATATAAAAGCGACCAAGTAAATATTGTTCAATTGCATTTAAACATTTTGACAAATCAACTGCAATCACCATCATTCCTGGGTTATCTACATCATCATCTGTTGTTCTTATTTGTATATTTCGCAATATCCATTCGAGATCATATGAGCCATATTTAGCTCCAGTCATATGAGAATCTCTTAATAAATAATCCATTCTATCTGCATCGAGTTGACTTGATACAATCATTGTAACGATTTCACTTTCGTACTCTTTGTCTATGACATTGCAAATTTGTTCAGGTAATTCATTGTCAATACTCTTTAATACTTTATTAATCCCGGGATCATCTAGAATAATAGTCTTTGTCATATTTTCATGTTCAAATGTGCCACCCATATCCTTGATTACTTTCTCTAAGGTATGACTGAATGCACCGTGACCAACATCATGAAGTAAAGCTGATAACTCGGCTACTTTCTTGTGCTCATCTAATTCATTAAGTTGATCTTTTTTAATGTTTCCATGTTCGCCGGATTGAGCTTTAAGTACTTCGAATAACCTGTTAGATAAGTGATATACTCCAATTGAATGTGTGAATCTACTATGTTCGGCACTTGGGTATACCTGCCAAGCAAGACCCAACTGTCTAATACGTCTTAAACGTTGAAAAGTATTTGTATCTATTATTCTAAGAGCATCATCGTCAATTTCTATAATATTATGTACCGGATCTCTTATTATCTTTCCCACAAATTTATTATATATATGATTAATATATTCTTAAAGGCCCAAATATCGATTGATACGATTAAGTATTTTTGTACGGAAGATCCAAATTCTTAATGAGTATTCTACTCACCATCTATACGTAAACATAATCCCGCTAGAGGCTCCGTTGGAGTAGGGGAGGATGGTGTAGGGTTTCATTTGCTTGTTTTTGTGGATGGCGGTGACGGCGCGTCCAATAGCCGTCCCCATGGCGGCGCCGAAGATAACGTCCGAGAGAAAATGCTTGTTGTCGGATATACGTGACCAGCCTACGAATCCCGCGGCCAGGTAAAGCGGGATGCCCACCTTGTGACCGTACATTTGGTCAAAAACCGTAGCCAGCGTAAAACTGCCCGAGGTATGCCCCGAGGGAAACGACGAGCTAAAGCGGCTGCCCGAGCGGTCGGGACGCTCGCGCCCAAAGGCCAGTTTAAGCCCCGTAGTAGCAACTGCCGTGAGAATCTCGGCCTCGATAAGCGCCTTTGAGGTTTCTAGTAACTTTTGGTTCTCGGTAAAGGTCGCTACGAGGAACGTACCGGCAGTAATCCCCGCTATGGTCCCTGCGTTGCCCGCAATGTCGCCGATCTTGGATGCTCCACCGAGCGAGTCCACAAGGTCGTCTTGTATGTCCAAATCGGCATCGGTCTGGGAGAGTAGAAGAGCCGAGCCGCTGCCCACGCCGAGTAGTGCCAGGTTCCAGCCCCAGAAAGTGTTTTTGGTGCCGAGCCACAGATTTCGCGGCATGGTGCGCGTGAGGTACTGTGTAAAGTTCTCGCCCCCGGTTGTGGGCTCGGAATCCTGCGCAAAAGCCCCCACCGGGCCAATGACCAGAAGTATGGCTAGTATGAATGTTCTTATTGTTTTGTCCCTGTTCCCTTGGCTATTAGTAAGCATACATCATAAAAATGGTGGTTACATTACAAAAACATTACAGATTTGTAATGTTTGGGCCGGGAATCGCAGCGTCATTAAAGGTGTCATTATTATTACATATATATAGGAGAGTTAGGGTACATAGTTGAGACGATATATAAGGTATGTGATGGCTTGAATAATTACAAAATAGGCATGTTTTGTGAGGAATCGTGGTATGATTCGAGTAAGTGAGGGGATGGAGAGAACCGGCCTTGTGGGAGGGGCACGTTGAGACTCTTGATCATAGAAGACGATAAGAAGATAGTGTCGTTTATTACTCGGGGGTTTAAAGAGGGCGGGTTCTCGGTGGACGCCACGCACGACGGCGAGACGGGCCTAGAGATGCTTGAGGGTGAGGAATACGATGCCGCGGTGGTGGACCTGATGCTGCCCGGGCTTGGGGGACTCGATGTGATATCGAGGGCGCGAAAGAGCCGTGTGAACACCCCCATAATAATACTTAGTGCACGAAACTCAGTACAAGATCGAGTAAAAGGGCTTGAGAGCGGCGGGGACGATTACCTGGTAAAGCCGTTTTCGTTTGCAGAGCTGCAGGCCAGGGTACAGGCCCTTATCCGGCGCTCGAGCGGTGGGGCGCAAAACGGCAGTACATTGGAGGCGGGGGACTTGCGAGTGGACCTTATGACCAGGCTTGTGGCCCGCGGGGGGCAGGACATCGCTCTACAACCCAGGGAGTTTGTGCTCTTGGAATATTTCATGCGCAACAAGGAACGGGTGCTGTCCAAGACCATGATCATGGAGCACGTGTGGAGCTATGATTTCGACCCTCAGACCAACGTGGTGGATGTGCTGGTGTGTCGGCTGCGCAACAAGGTGGACCGGGGATTCCCCACTAAACTCATACATACGATAAGGGGTGTAGGATATGTTCTTAAAGAATCCTAGGCTCTTGTGGAAGTCTGGCAGTTTTAGGCTCATCACCATGTACACGCTGCTGTTTATAGTGTGTTCTGTGGGCATAAACCTTTATATATACAGCTTTATTTCATCGTATATACACGACCAGAGCCGCGAGGAAATACGCGGGGAGCTTGCGGAATATATAGAGAGCTATGAGCAGGAGGGCCTAGAGTTATTAACAGAGGAGCTGCGCGAGGACGAGCTAGAGCGGGATGCATACTACGTGAGGCTCGTGGGCACGGGCGGCACAACAATAGTGGAGAGTGTGCCTGTGGTGTGGGAGGATTTCGACCCCGAAGAGGTGAGGGGGCTCGACTATCGTGCGTATGCGGGGTGGACCGTGCTTGAGTCGAGGGACTCGGACGCTCCGGTGTATGAGTTTACCAGTGCGGCGCTTGTGGACGGGGGAGTCATACAAGTGGGGCACGAAGTAGAGGAGCGCGAGGAGCTGTTGGCGGACCTGAGGCGGATATACCTGTTGTTCTTGATACCACTAGTGCTGATTGCGTACCTGGGTGCCGTGTATATGGCCGACCAGTCGCTAAACCCCATACGCGAGATACTGCGCACACTAAACTCGATAGTAAAGAGCGGGCGGGTGGACGAGCGGGTGGCGCTGCGCACGCGGGACGAGGTGCACACAGAGCTTATTAACATGCTAAACGCTATGCTAGAGAGGATAGAGCTGTTGTTGGCGGGGATGCGAGGGGCGCTCGACAGCATTGCGCACGACCTGCGCACGCCGCTTGCCAGGCTGCGCGGCTCGGCAGAGATTGCACTGGTAAACCCGGGCGATGTAGAACAGCTGCGCGAGACCGTAAGCGACTGTATAGAGGAGTCGGACAGGATAGTCGAGATTTTTAACACGCTGCTGGACATCTCGGCGGCCGAGTCGGGGGCGATAAAGCTCGATAAAACATGGGTAAACGTAACAGAGGTCATAAACGAGGTGACCGATATATACAGTATTGTGGCTGAGGAGAAGGGGTTAGCGATTGAAAACAACCTGCCGGCAGAGGTTTTTGCGGCGGTGGACCGGCGCATGATGCGCCAGGTGTTTGCCAACCTGCTGGATAACGCAGTGAAGTACACGGAGCCGGGCGGGGAGGTGCGGATCGACGGCGGGGCCGATACGGATACCGCAACCATAAGCGTGAGCGACACGGGGGTGGGTGTGGCCGAGGCGGAGCAAAAGAGGGTGTGGGAGAGGCTATACCGGAGTGACATAAGCCGCTCGCACGAGGGGTACGGGCTGGGGCTTAGCCTGGTGCGTGCCGTGGTGGGTGCGCATGGGGGTAGTGTCGAGCTAGAGAGTGCGCCCGAGAAGGGATCGGTGTTTACTGTGACAATACCTGTGGGGGAGGCTGGTACGAGTTTTTCAGTCGCCGAGGGACAGTCGCCTTGAGACCCCTTGTATGTATTGTAGGGATAACTGTGGTCATGGTGCTGTGTGTGGTCTGTGTAAAGGACTCTTATGCGCAGGAAAAGCGTGGTGGCACGTTTAACCCCAACGCGCCGCCCGAACCAAAGATAGAGATTGCACCTGACCTTAGGGTGGGGATTGAGCTTGAGACCGAGTATGTATGGCTGCGCAATGCCGAACTTAAGCGAAATGGGAAAGGGGACCTCCACTTTTTAGAACCTGCATTTACTCTGTCTGTGTCATACGATCCCAGCGAGCATTTTCAGGCCTTTGCCGTGGGTTCGCTCATATGGGAGCTGCTTTGGCGGGATGATGAGCTCGAGGAGGACAAGGTGGTTGTGGAGTTGGAGCAGGCCTATGTGATGTTTAAAAACCTGTGGGGCGAGAGGCTTGCGTTTCAGATCGGGCGCCAGAGGTTTGAGGACGAGCGTCAGTGGCTGTATGACGCCGACCTGGATGCGGCGAGGGCATTCATATTGCTGCCCAGGTTTGTGGCAGGGTTTTCGTTTAGCTCGGGCGGGTTTGTGTATCGCGACCTATTGCGTGGGGAGAGGGACGAGAAGATAAACAATTTTATCGCATACCTGACCTATGAGCTTAGCGAAGAGGCTATTGCGGCGGCTTATCTGGTGGCTAGGCGCGATCGTACGGGGGCCAACGAAAGCCCAATATTTATCGGGATACACTCGGACGGGGATATTACCGAGAGCCTTGCGGGCTGGCTAGAGCTTGCATATGTGTTTGGTGAGGACGGCGACACAAACATAAACGGTGTGGGGCTAGACATTGGGGCCAATTATGTGTTTGAGGTGGGGCTTGAGCCCTCTGTGACACTGGCCTATGCGTTTGGCAGCAAGCAGTTTCAGCAGACGGGGCTTCAAGGGAACCAGAGCGATTTTAACGGGGCTGCCGATTTTAACTATTACGGAGAGCTCTTTTTGCCGGAGTTAAGCAATATGTCGATTTTCACAGCCGGGGTGGGGATTGCACCCACCGAGGAGAGCTCGGTTGACCTGGTATATCACTATTATCGCCAGACTGCGGCGTCGGACGAGATTCGCGAGACTGCAATTGAGACCGACCCAAACGGTGTCGATAAAGAGCTTGGGAACGAGATTGACCTTATATTCGGCTACGAGAATGAGCAAAGGGGCTGGGCGGGGTTGCTGACGTTTGGGTACTTCATCCCGGGTAAGGCGTTTGGACCCGAGGCCGATGATGCGTTTGTGATGAGGGCCGAGATTTCAATACAGTTTTGAGGGGGCCCAGAGCCCATTCAAATAGTATGAAAGGGATACAAATGCATATAAGGGAATTGTCTTAGTAGATCGCAACTAATTTCCTGTTTACCTTCCTACTTTTCCATGATGAAAAGTAGGCAAAAATCACCGACTAACAGCGATTAGCTAAAAATAGCTAATTCCGTCACGGCTCGCGCCGCGGCATAACAAAAGATTGACGTATAAGTTATGAGAGCACACTCAGTGTGCAATTTACGACTCCATTGCGCTATTTTTTTAACGCGAATCGACTGTAATGTCGGACCTAGTGTCTGCGACACTATAGGCAACTGCAAACATCATTTCTTATTCTTCACTAGGTATTCACAGTCGTAAGTCTCGAAGATTGACCTATGATCAGGGACTTCGTGTTCATAATTAAAATAGAAAAAAAACAACTCATCGTGACTTATTTCGAATAACCATTTTTTTTCATCCGTTACAAACACACACCCCCACATAAAATATAGAGTGAGTGCAATCAATGAATGAGCAATTTCTTGGTCACCACTAGCTAATATATGCCCCGGCTTGTCACGTATCATACGGTAATCATCAGCTGACGGTCTTGGTGGAGGTGGTTCACCTAAGTAGCATCTATAACCGTAAAATAGATTCATATGATGGCATGGTACTCCCCAAATATCATAGTCTTTTAGTAGAAGTAGAGCTTCACAATCAGATTCCCAATATGAGGTGATAGCATTACTTAACGCGATATTTCTCCCTTTACTAGAGGGTAATAGATATGCTTCTTTATGAAAGAATTCTGATTCTAATACTTCCCCGTTACTGTCTAACAGTCCCCTCTGAGATAGCCATTCTTTGGATTCGGCTTCAGTGACTACTCTTGCCATTGTGTCGCACCTCTAACGTGTAATTAATTAGAAACATATTATGCGTTCGGGGTGAGTGATAAGCAATACTTGTTAAATCTCCTATTGCTACTTTTGCTTGATGAAAAGTAGGCAAAAATCAACGACTAACGAGATATACGCTAAAAACAGGGGTCAGTGACCCCATCTCGAGGTAGTAGCATGAGTTATGAAGCAGATTGTAAGGTTGTGGGCGTTGAGCAGAAACGATACACGAGCACAGGTACTGTCCTGGTTTTTGATTTTGATTCTACCCCGGCCCCGAAAATCAATTTTAACTCCGCGCTACCCTGTTTTCTTAACGCTATATCTCTGATGTCGGGATTGGGATCTTGAGATCCCATGGGGGAAGAAAAAAAAACGAAAAACTCATAATGAAATAGGGGTGCGTCCCCTTTTTGTACCTATTCATACACATTATATACGGCTCATATAATAGTCTGATAACGAGCCGATTATATGCACTAATCGGCTCATAGATTATCCAAAAATATATTTTGTAATCCAATTGTAACCTTCCTGTAATATACGAAAGCTAATATATATAAACGACCTCATCTCTCTTTACTTGCTTAACCCCCCGGTTGTATTCTGCACCTCTACGGCCGGGGGGATATCCCGCGATTTGAGATTCTATTCACAAACAACTATCTAGGTACTAGCTTAGGTCCAGGCAGACTGCGTAGGATTTGACCTGGACGTCACCGGCTATGGGACTATTTGAGCAGTCGATATCGCAATTGTTGGCCTGTGTGATTGTGAACGCGCCTACGAACTGGGATGTGATGATAGGGACCACGGTGTACTCAACACCATTTGTGATGGTATCGACATCACACCCTGCTCCGACAATGATCGAGTCGGCCGGGCATTCGAGAGCACCGATTTGACCGGTGGTCGGGCAGTTGAACGTGATCGCCTGTCTCTCGATTATAAACAGGTCGTTTTTATTCTGTGCATTGCTATCGCTGCCCCCGCAACTATATAAAAACGAGCATAAAGGGACTGTAAGCAACAATAACAAATATACTAAATGTTTCATATTGCACCTCCCATTATAGTATTCGAATTATATCATAGTCTAAGTAGTGAATACGAGAACTATTTAAGCAGAAGTTGGGGGGGGCGAGACCCCATTCGGAAGGTAGTACCGGGGCTCTATTTGCACTAGGGATAATATATCAGTAGACCGATACTTATTACCTATTTACTTCGCTGCTTTTGCTTGACCAAAAGTAGCCAAAAGTCGCCGACTAACAGCGATTAGCTAAAAATAGCTAATTCAGTCACGGCTCGCGCCGCGGCATAACAAAAGATTGACATATAAGTTATGAGAGCACACTCAGTGTGCAATTTACGACTCCATTGCGCTATTTTCTTGACGCGAATCACTGAATGTCGGATTGGGATCAGGTGATCCCATGGGGATGAACAGCTGAAGATTTAAAACTACAAATACAACTCAAAACACGGTCTTAGGTTCATTGCCGATCTGTAATGTTTGGGAAAGGTTGGGGCAAGGTTGGTTTGATAGCGTTTTAACAAACTAACCATATATGAGGAGGTGAGTACTGTGAGGTATAAAATATTGGCAGCAGTGTCGGTGATATTCGGGGCGTTACTGCTTGTAGGAGGTTGCAGCAACAGCGGGGGAGGGGGGTTTTGCCCTGCAATTAATACAAGCGTAGAGGTGTGCGACCCCGTAACGGGGATGTTTACACTCAACATAAACAACCCGTTTTTCCCGCTGGTTGTGGGAAGCGTTATAGAGCTTGAGGGCGAGGAGGACGGGGAAACTATCACTGTAGAAACCACTGTGCTTGGCGAGACACGGACAGTTGCGGGTGTTACCACGCGTGTGGTGGAAGAGGCCGAGTTTGAGGACGGGGAAGTAGTAGAGATATCGCTTAACTATTATGCCCAGGCCGCTGACGGCTCGGTGTGTTATTTCGGCGAAGAGGTGGATATATATGAGGACGGTGAAGTAGTGTCGCACGATGGTTCGTGGCTTGCGGGCGAGGACGGCAACATGCCGGGGATCATCATGCCGGGTACACCACAGGTGGGGATGGTCATACCCCAGGAGTTTGCACCGGGCGTGGCCGAGGACCAGGCAGAGATCGTGGCCATTGGTGAGACGGTCGTACTACCCGCGGGCACATTCAGCAACACGGTCTCGACAGAGGATTGTAACCCCTTGGACCCCACGCACCTGGACGATAAGGTCTACGTGAGCGGGATAGGGCTTGCGAAGGATGCTGAAGCGGAACTGGTAGAGTTTACACCGGGCGGCCCATAGGGGCTTGTAAAATTAGGGCTGTTTATTGGAGACGGAGAGGACGAAGTCGAGGTAATTGTACTCGCCCAGGAACTCTGCGACCCGGGTGCGTTCGTCGCGGCTGAGGCTGTATTTGACCTCGAGCACATCCATAATGCCCGAACTGTAGGAGTCTTTGACGACGGAGCTGAGTCCGGCCTGTTCAAAGAGCTCCAGGCTTTCGCTGAGCGTGTCCCAGTGGGAGTCGGGACGGTAGAGTTTTTCGTATATGTCGGGTGTGGAGAGCAGTGTGTGGAACTTTTGCTGGTGGGTGGTGTCGCGCACGGCACAGCGCCAGTTGATAAAGATGCCGGTGTCTGTTAGCGAGCTTTGGATGTTGCGGAGAATTTGGAGCTGTTCGCGGACGTTGTTGAACTCGAGTACATAGCGCATGATCATCACATCGAACTTGTCGGGGGAACTGTACTCGGTGAGCTGTGCCTGGATGGTCTCGTGGGCCGAGTGGTTATCGGCAAGGAGCTCGGGGTTGGCGTCGATGCATGTGATGTGGATGTGGTCTTTGTAGCGCGAGTTTTGCTTGATGTATTCTGTGACCCCGCCGTTACCCCCGCCGAAATCACACAGGTGGACGTGGTCGAGTTCGTTGGTCTCGATGTAGTCGTCTATGATGCGTACCATCACGGGGAGTTCGCGCTCGTAGACCTCGTAGAGCTGGTGGTCGGCCGGCGCAAGCTCGAGTGCAAGCTTGAAATAGTGCCCTATGTTTTTGATGTTGGAATTGCCGCCGCCGCTCATACTCCCCTCCCCAACGAAAAAACTCATAATATAATAGCTGAAACGGAGAGAGATTGTAGGGGGGAAGGGGGTGGATGAATCACAAATAATTGTTTGGATATTAAATGATTATTTGAATCTGATTAATGTGCCATCTGGGTAAGTAAACTTCCTTTTGCGGGTAGATTCATCAACTTCTAATTCATTGTTCTTTTCCATTTGTTTTAATGCTATTTTTTTGACTTGACCAGAATGGTAATCAGTTTCATCAGATCTCACAAAATCAATAATATGTTCAACAGTAACAAAACCTTTATTTCTGAATTTATTCTTGAGGCATTCTTCTAGTGGTTTATATGCTGGATTGTTAAAATCTAACTTTAATTGGTTATAATTCGTAGCTACAAACTTAAATTCGCCCGATGGATCAATTGACCAAATTGCAGATTTCATGCGGTCACTACCTTTTAGGTGCTGCGTGCCAAAGAAAATAGAATATATGTGCCGATTATGATCATACAAATCAAAACTTACAACATACTTTGCCCCCGCTTTTTTTAATTGTTCTTTGTACAAATTGAACAAATAATTTTTCTTAGCATCCCCATCTTCCATGCTAAGTGCTCTACGCCATAGTTGACATCCAAACAAATTATCTAAGTGGTGTTCGAATTCCGGGGTAGTTAGGAAGCGCTTAATAGATTCATACATAAATGAGATAAATACTTCAGATTTTGAACTTCTGAGAATACGTTCTATGACTTTCATTTGGGTACCACTAACCCCAAATGGATCAATCATCAAAAAATTAGTAGCAAGAGTTCTATTGCGCTGATCAATATCATCTAGTACATCTGTCATGGTCTCGTCAAATTTGCCATGGCGTACCTCAATACTAGTCCCTGCAGGGCACTTGTGTTTATATTGGTTAACTAAACTTGTTAAGTGATCTGCACGTGCTTTATCTTTTTCTATGAATAAGAAACTTACTTGGGCTTTGATCACATGTTTTGATTTATGTTTGATAAGAGAATTAATAGCAATTATAGGTGATCCCTCTTCACCACCTTCATATTCTCCAGGGCCAGCAAATGCGTCAATAAATAGTATTCTACCATTCCAACTACCCAATATAGGAAACCACGCATTCAAATAAGAACGTAAAACTAAGTGTTTACCTTTCGTATGAGACTTTAGTGCCCATAATTTTTTTGGTTTAGACATTATTGCATATATTGCTTAAGCAGTTTTCAGCAATCTTCGAGGGGTTTTGTTAGGGAATTGGCGCCACATTTTACCATCAAGTCTTGCTTGAGACCCGCCTCGTTTATTAAAACGGCCTCCTAGTTGTTTTAAGAAAAATGGAACATTATTATGAGCGCATTGATCTTTTATTGACCGTGCCCATGATATGTTCATTGGTCTTGCATTACGTCCCGATTCTCCGCCTACAATTACCCAATCTATATTGTCTAATGGAAGATGTGGAATATCTTCAAGTAATGGCTCAACACTAAGAAATCTAACGGCAGCTGGGATTTTCGATAGATGATTGGATCTAAATATGTATTTTTTGGATTCTACACTAACCCCCATCCAAATGTTCTCACACCACTTGAGTTTTGGACTTAGTTCTAAGAGTCTCTCCGAGCGTTTAGTTAAGACCTGAAATGTATGCCAATGCGCTTCGGACATGATCTCGAAAACTTTGTTGATGTAAGAATCTGGAACTTGTTTATGAAATAAGTCGCTCATGGAATTAACAAATATCATCCTCGGTTTTTTCCATTTTAACGGATCTTCCAATTTATGGGGCACTAGCCGAAGATCAAATCCTTGTTCATATGGGTGGCCGGGTACTCCTCTAAACCTTTCGGCAAAGGTCTCGGCATAGCAATATTTACAACCCGGGCTGATTTTAGTACAACCGCGCACCGGGTTCCACGTAGAATTAGTCCATTCAATCTTGCTTAATTCACTCATCTTGTAACTTATATCATATCTTGAATGCAGTTTCATTATTATATGCGTTAGTGTTATTGCTATAGACCGTCCTCTACATGTTTTGATAAACCCATTTGACGCGGCCGATGATGAGGTTGTTGTCCATGTGGTCAAGCGGGATGGTGCTGTCCATGACCATTTTGTTGTCGCTCTTTATGATGACCTCGTTGGGTGTGATCTCGAGGCGTTTGACCACGTAGCCCTCGTAGGGGAGGTTTAAGCAATAGACCCCGTTACTGACAACCTTTTTGTCGTTCATGTCGAACCCCACGTAGGCACCGTCCACAATGGTGGGGTACATGCTGTCGCCGCGGACCTTAAAGCCGTTGGTGTGGCCGCCTACTAGTTTTTTGGGCAGGATGATGCACTCGATGGGTGCGACGTCGTCGGTAAACATGGGGTCGCCGGCACCGGCAAGCTCCCATATGTTGACCTCGGTCATATCGCCCGTGTAGTTCTCGGCGCTCTCGCGCATAAACATCTGGCCCTTGCCCTCGACCAGCCACCCGGGGCTGAGATTATAGAGTTTTTCGATGACTACAAGGAACTTTTCGGTGGGCCGGGTTTTACCAGTCTCCCAGCTGAGGACTGTATTTAGCGACTTTCCTATATCGCGCCCAAACTCTTCTTGAGTGAGTTCCAGTGTGTCTCTTAGTTTTTTTAATCTGTCTGCGATCCCATTTCTGCGATCCATAGTTCCCTCCATTCGCAATTTTGTAAATTTTATACTTGACATCATCACAATACTGTGATCTAATAATACGTAATGAATAACACAATAGCAATATTAATACACAATATTGGAAATTGCAAGGGGTTTTGTGTTGATTATTGTGATTTTGATTCACAGAATTGGGAAATGGGGACCGCAAGCGAGTGTAGTGTATGAGCGGCAGGGAGGGACAAAATAAAAAGACCGGGGCGTGGACGCCCCATTCAAAAGGTAGTACCGGGACTTTAGTGCCAATGGGGACCGATAAGGAGCCGTTGTTTGGCGACTGGAGGGGACAAAATAGGATCATGGGGACCGCGAGTGAGCAGTTTTATCGCGAACGGCAGGAAGGGATAAATTGGGGTCGTGGGGGTCACGGACCCCGTCTTTTAGGAGTCCCATTATGTGAGTGCCAATGGGGACCGCAAGCGAGTGTAGTGTATGAGCGGCAGGGAGGGATAAGATGGGGTAGTGGGAGGTTGATCCAACCCACAACCCCGAAATACATTTTTAACGCCTCTCAAGCTTATTTTCTATACGCCATTGCCGTAATGTCGGAACTGGGATCTAGGGATCCCATTGGGAACTGCAAATGATATTAAGTAAGGATGAGAAAGGAGAGAAAAGTATTATGGGAAGGATTGAGCATATAACATCGCAGCAGATTATTGGAGAGTGGGGGAGTTTGGATAAGTTTGCGAGTTCGCACGGGGTGAGCCCGGCGTCGACAAAGATGGTGATCTATGTGGACGGGGCAAAGAGCAGGCCGGTCGAAGAGGCGCTTAGGGGGTATGGATACCTGAACCTACTGCGCTTTGAAAAGGAGCTAAAGAAGAGGGGGGTGACGTTCGACGAGTACCTGGAGGCCGAGGAAGTGAACCCGGTGCGGCTTATAGAGACGATTAGGATGAAGGAGACGCATCCCGAGGTGGTGGAGCAGTTAAAGAAGAAGCAGCTTTGGGAGCTTTTGGACACAAAGTGCAGGCGTTGTCAGCGGTCGGAGCGCGGGCAAAAGAAGTGGGGTGGCCCCGAGGGCGCAGGGGACGTCCAATAGTAAAAATCTACAGAGTGTTTTAAAGGAGGTGTGCAGTGAAAAAACTGCTATCGTGGTCTGGAATGGGGCTTATGGTGTTTGGGTTTTTGTACATGACGTGGCATATGGGCAGGGCCTATGAGACGAGCCGCGCCGACGAGATGACCATTACCTCGTGCGAGGCGATTGAGGACAGTATCGATTGTTCTGAGCTGCGTATGGAGGTCGAGGACTTTAAAAGAATATACGAAGAGGTGCTGAGGGAGGTTAACACCCCCGGCTCTAAGGACTATTGGAACGGTAAATACAGAGAGTATGCAATGCGTGATACTGGGGGCCGCTAGTGAGCGGAGTACAGCGAACAGCAGGGTACAAATGGGGTTGCGGGAAGCTGGAGACCCCATTCGTTAGGGAGTTTTGGAACTTTAGAGCCCATGGGGACCGCCAGCGAATGTAGTGTATGAGCGGCAGGGAGGGACAAAATAAAGAGACCGGGAACCTAAAGCCTCCATTGGGAAAAAGAGAACTGCTAGCAAAGAACAAAAAGATTTGAAAGAAAGTGTATGGGGTGATGTTTTTGGGTTTGTGCGTTATCTCTCTCCCGCAGTCCGTCAATAGCATTGTTGCTATACCATACCTCTACCGACGACGGACGCGGGAGGGGGTCTCGCGACCGGGGGGGGCTGGAGGCCCCTTGCATAGGAGAGTCCCATTACATAAGTGCCCATGGGGACCGATAAGGAGCCGTAGTGTGGCGACTGGAGGGAATAAATGGGGAAGTGGAATCTCGCGTCCCAAGCAAAAGATAGTCCCGGGATGTGAGTGCCCATGGGGACCGGGAGCTAGCGGAGTCCGGCTAGCGACAGGTAGGGACGAAATAAAAAGATTAAGGAGTGTGTCATGAATAGAAGATTTTTATTTTTTACTTTTCCTTGATGAAAAGTAACAAAAATCACCGACTGACAGCGATTAACTAAAAATAGCTAATTCTGTCTAATTGATTTTAATCCTGCCTCAGCCCCGAAAATCAATTTACGACTCCATTGCGCTATTTTCTTAACGCGAATCGCCGAATGTCGGGATTGAGGTCTATGACCTCATTGGGAACAAAAGCTATGAAAATGGGGATGTGGGGAGAATAGGGTGATTGGGATCTAAAATCCCATTATGGAGTAACAACAAAACATCGGTCATGGGAAGGGTTAGAAAATTGTATATAGAACATATGTCCAATAGCAGGGCAAGGTATCGGAACCGGGGTGCTGTGGACCCCTTGCGTCGGCAAAGGCCGCGGGGGGCCGGTCGAAAGGACTGGGCAGCCTCGGAGGACCTGCATTTGGAGGAAGGGCTATGGGCCGAGAGGTGCGGCCGGGGGGAGGGGGATTGTGGCTGAGATGCAGACCGCATATGGGAAAGTAGAGGCAGTGAGCCTTAGGCACCGGGGGGTTAAGGTGGGGGAGGCGTGGTACAGGTTCATGCCCAATACGTGCGGGATTGCAGATATTGCGATGCTTAAGCGGGGCGAGGACGTGCGTGTGGACTTTAGGGCGCGTAAGCAGGAGGGGCGCACGGTTAACTGCATAGAGAGGCTGGTTAGGGCAGTGGGAGTGATTGGCGGAGGGGTAAAAAAGTACGAGGCGATGGGCAGGGTGTGTAGGGCCGAGGATACGAGGTTTAAGGTCCAGAACCGTGAGGAGTGGCTCTACTATGCCGAGGGGGGCCAGAGGGAGGAGTCGTTTGAGGTGCCCCGGGTGCTCGACTTTGTGGAGTATAGGTACTGGCGAGAGGGAGTGGTTAGGGAAGAGGATAAGGGCAGCGAGAAGGATCTGGGGACGGGGAAGATCCGAGTGTGTGCGATAAACATAATCCGTAAAGAGGAGCCGAAGCCCGGGGAGCTTGAATTCGACAAGGCTACGCCCCCGAGGAGGAGTGTGAGTTGGTCCCGGGACCGGGAGCGGCGGCTTTTGGGGCTGTTGCAGGTGGCTGCGACTAGCTACAGCGGAAAGGGGCTAACACCCAGTGAGCTGGTACGCGACGCAATAGTGCTCGAGATAGAGCTTATAAGGGCGCTAAAGAAGTGGACGAAATGATGGGGACCGACAGCGAATGTTGTTAATGAGCGACAGGCAGGAACAAAATGGGGTAGTCGGGGGTCTGGAGACCCCATTCAGAAGGGAGTGACGGGACTTTAGAGCCCATGGGGACCGATAAGGTGGGGGCCGCGAGAGGGAGTAGTAGTATCACGACCGTAGGTAGGGACAAAATGGGGTAGAGGGAGGTCAGCGACTGGAGGCGGGGAAAAAATACAGAGACCAGGGGCGTGGATGCCCCATTTATAAAAAGGAGTTTGTCATGGATAAAAGATTTTTTATTTTTACTTTTCCTTGATGAAAAGTAACAAAAATCACCGACTGACAGCGATTAACTAAAAATAGCTTATTCCGTCACGGCTCGCGCCGCGGCATAACAAAAGATTGACGTTCAACTTATGAGAGCACACTCAGTGTGCAATTTACGACTCCATTGCGCTATTTTCTTAACGCGAATCGCTGAATGTCGGGGAAAGGATTAAAAGCAAAAGATACAAAAATATATGAGAGCACACTTAACGTGCCGCACCGAGTGTGTCTATGGAGGGAGATATGAATGGAAAAGAGCTAAGAGAGCTGTATGTGGAAGCGGTGGTAATGGCTGAGGTGCTGGACGAAAAGATAAAGGAGCTTAGGCGCGAGAAAAAGAAGGTGGAGAGCATTGTGGCGACCATAGAAAGCGGGCTTAAGCGCGAGGCGCGCAAAAAGCAAAAGAAACGAGGGCGCCAGGAGAGGGTAGAGGAAGCGCATTGATGGGGACCGGGGTCTAGCGACCCAGGCAAAAGATAGTATCGGGACTTTAGAGCCCATGGGGACCGCCAGCGAATGTAGTGTATGAGCGGCAGGCAGGGACAAAATATGGGGACCGGGGTCTAGCGACCCAGGCAAAAGATAGTATCGGGACTTTAGAGCCCATGGGGACCGCAAGTGAATGTAGTGTATGAGCGGCAGGGAGGGATAAGATGGGTTAGTGGGAGGTTGATTCAACCGCAGCCCCGAAAATCAATTTTAACTCCGCGCTACCCTGTTTTCTTAACGCTATATCTCTGATGTCGGATTTAGTGTCTGCGACACTATTAGGAACTAAAGCTATGAAAAAGATAAACAAATGGTGTCATGAGATCCCATTAGGGTAATGCAAAATGCAAAAGACATGAATGCACACCGAGTGTGCCACATTTAGTGTGTTGTGCACGGTGTGCGATTGGAGGGATGAATGAGTGAGATTAAAAGGGCCTTGGAGCGTGCGGGGAAAAAGCCGGTGGCCTATTATCCGACGTTCTCGAGGCTTACGGGCAGCATAACGGCGGGGCTATTGCTCTCGCAGTTGGTGTTTTGGGATACATACAAAAAAGGCGGTGCAGTGGTGAAGAGTGACGAGGCTATATGCGAGCGTATGAGGCTTGGGCCCTATGAGCTGAGGTCGGCAAAGAAAAAGCTTAGGGACCTTAACCTGGTCGAGATTGAGCGCAGGGGGATCCCGGCCACAAGCCACTATACACTGGATAGGGAAAACATCATTGCTCGCATAACTGGTGAGGGGCAAGCGAGCGGACAGGTTGGCTGTAAACCACCCGACAGTACTACCGGTAAGCAGGAAACTATAAAGAATATAAAAACTATAAAGAATATATATAAAGAAGGGGATAATCTCGGGACTACGGGTGACGAGGCGGAAGGCAAGGTGGGGTTTGACCTGAGGCGAAAAGAGTTTACGGGGATCGAAAAGGGGTTAATAGACGAGTGGCAGAAGGCGTACCCGGATGTGGAGGTGGCCGCGGAGCTAAGGCGCATAAGGGAGTGGTGTATATGCAACCCTGTTAAGATCCGTCAGCGCAGGACCTCGGCCGGGGGGCTAAGGCGTACGATATCGTCATGGCTCGGGCGCGAGCAGGAGCGGGCCGATGCGGGCCGTCGTCTATATAGGTCGCGAAATAACAGCGGCGATCGCGAGGGATTCAGAGGGACTACGTACACGGACAGACAGGCGTACTTAAAGGCAAAAAAACGGGGTGAGAAGAACATAAGGTACGCACCGGAGAGCTATGTGTGAATTCAGACAATGTTACCCCATCGGTACGGAAGACGGGGTGATAAAAATCTACAGAGTGATGGGGTTTTACCGCGAGGACGAGTACAACTGGTGGTTTTGGGTGAAGCCTACAAAGCTTATATACCTGGGCGGGGAAAAGGAGATAGACGAGCCGCCTAAGCTCTGGGCATATCCCAAGCGCAAGAAGGTGGGGATGACGGCCGACAGAAGGCCTGTGTTTGAGCAGATGGAGCCGCCGTCGTTCTATCAAAAGCTGTACAAAAAGTCCAAACGGCGAAGCAAGAAACTTAAAAAGATAGAGGCAAGCAGCCTGGGGGCCTTGAAAAAGGACAGGCAGGACGGGTTTAGATACTAAAACTAGAGTGAAGGAGGTAAGTAGACATGCCTGACGACAGTAGGTTGATAGATTACAGCGATGAGTATATGAATGCGGAAAAGACGGTCGTGGTGTGTGGGAGCTGCAAGAGGGCATCGTGTGTGATGGGCTATATGAGGTGCCGGGATTCGGTCTCGAGCCCAAAGATCTTTGCCTCGGTCGCGGAGCTCTATGCAGGGAAGCGTGAGGACCCGTATTTCTGGAGATGACGAGGAGACGGAGACGACAGAGGAACAGGTATTTTTCGAGGCGCACGGCCATCGGCTACAAGATTGTGGGGCTTATACATGACGACGGAGACTACGAGATATATCACGGCAGGAACAAGGGGTTATCTAGGGATATTATCCTGCACCTGCCCAAGCGGAATGGGCCGCGCTACAGGGTGCCGCGGGTCGAGATGCCCCGGGTCGAGGCCGAGGCACCCAGGGGAGGGGCAGAGGAGATACAGTCGCCCTGGGTCCCGGGGTCTCGCGACCCGGGCAAAACATAGTGCCGGGACTTTAGTGCCAATGGGGACCGCCAGCGAATGTAGTGTATGAGCGGCAGGCAGGGACAAAATAAAGAGACCGGGGGCCTGGAGGCCCCGTTCACAAAGGGCATGACGATACGTGAGTGCCAATGGGGACCGATAAGGAGCCGTAGTGAGGCGACTGGAGGCAGGAACAAAATAAAGAGACCGGGAGCTAGCGACAGGGAGGGACAAAATAAAGAGACCGGGGGGTTTGGAGACCCCGTTTCTAAGGGAGTAGCAAGAGTTATGAGACAGATTGTAAGGTCAAAGTCGTTGTGCAGAAATGATATGCGTGCACAGGCACTGTGCTACTTTTCCTTGATGAAAAGTAACAAAAATCACCGACTGTACGGAAATGGCTAAAAATAATCTATCTAGGCTAAATGTATTTATCCAACCCACAGCCCCGAAATACATTTTTAACGCCTCTCAAGCTTATTTTCTATACGCCATTGCCGTAATGTCGGAACTGGTGTCTTCGACACCATGGGGGGAAAGACTAAAGACTAAAAGCAAAAGACTAAAGACATGAAAGCACACTCTGTGTGCCACACTCAATGTGCGAGAGGAGATACTAAAATGGGAAGCTGCTTCAATTATCTAGAATGCCCCATGTGCGGGGGTGACTTGATATATTCGGACGGTACACACGATATGGAATGCCGCAATAAAACCACTACGGGCTGTGTGTTTGCGGTGTCGTTCTCGGTAAGTGCCCATAGGGGTACGTTGTGGAGCATAAGGACGGTGGACGACCGTACAAACTATAAAAAACTAAACAAGATGCTCAGAGAGATAGAGGTGCGGAGGCAAAATGACCAGTATCTGGCCGACAACATCCCGAACCAGCCTAAAAAGATTGTAAGGAGCCGTGTTACAAAGCTGGCTTTCCGCTATAGCCTTGAGAAAGAGGATATATACTCGATAAAGTACAGCAGCGAGTCGCCCGACCGCCTGGCGCTGTTCTATGGGATATCGGAGACAGATGTGAGGATGATAAGGGAGGCTGAGGTTTAACTGAGGCCTCTGCGTCCCGAACGCACCGCGCTGAAGTGTCCAAGTTAATCAGAACATCTTGTTACATGTTGCTTTATGTATGTGGTGCAACCGACTGTATATTAATGATATTGTAGCAAATAGGTCTTAGACTATTCGCAGATTTGGCTTACGATGGTCGGCGTTGCTAGTAGAATGAGTGTTATACAACTCTAAGAACTCATCCATGTATAAATTTAAAAGTTTGCAAAGCTCATTCTGGCTGTATCCCAAATCATTTGTATGTAATTCAATGAGCTCGTTAATGATATTAGGTCTTTCTTTTGGAACGTCTAACTCAGGTGGTTCACGTCTTTTATAGCCATGTGTTGCCATCTGTGTCCATAGATAACGTCTCTGTCTTTGTGTGATCGTTTTTAGCGTGTAAGCGCGTTCTATTAATGATCCCATAGATACTTTCCAATGTAATTTGAGTGTGGCCAATTTCTTTAAATTCAAGTTGAATAGATATTGCTTTATATCATTTTCAGGCATAAGGAGTTCTGATGCAAAAGCATTGGCTTCATCCTCAGCTTCTGGTTTAGAAATCCTATGTAAGATAATATGTCCTAACTCATGAGCAAGAGTAAATCTATATCTATCAAATGGCATATTATCATTTATAACGATAATATATTGTGATTCTTCGGTGTATTTAGTAACTGCAGAAAATTTATTAGTGTTAAAATCTCTTGCTACTACCAATATACCAGTACCTTCCAATAAAGATGTGAGATTGTCTATTGGGCCGTTAGATATCCTCCAATATTCTCTCATATAACCAGCAGCATCTTCAGGGGTATCGTGTTCTAAATTATTGAGAATAAAATCTGAACAAATTTCTGTTGAATGTAATAATTTCTGAATATGAATACGTTGTATATCAACCTGAGCTGCAATTTGATCTAGTTCTTTTTTTTGTAGAGTTTCATATTTGCGATAAAAATTTATGCCAGGAGGGTACAACTCATTATTTTCAAAGAAAAAATCTTGTGGATAATGTAAGATTTCTGATATTTTGTCTATAAATGGCTGTGCTCCTTGAGAACTATTCTCAATCTTAGAAACTGTCCCTTGACTAACTCCTAATTCTTCAGCTAGTTGCGACTGGTTATATCCCCTTGACTCACGAGCCAATATAAACATCTTAGGATTAACCTTGTTGTTCATCAGTTTTACCCTCTTTTGAGTTATTTTTGATTCTAATTTTGTATGTTTTTTCTTCTGAAGGGTCATATTCAGTCCCTATGATCTCCGTGAAAATATCTGTGACATTATGAGCGTAAATTTGATGTTCCCATCGATTAGTATTGTTGTTCATTGGACACGTGATGTATATTCCCTGAACATAAGTTCCAATTTCATTCGGTCTATACCCAATATTGATGTTAGCAAAATTATCATTAACAGAGAACTCATCTTGAACAATACCTGGTAGATATAATTGTCCGCATATCAATGACTCTTGAGAATTAAAATGCTTAACTTGGTTAGTGGGGTGATTGGATGCTGTTAGGTCTTTATTTAGTTTTTTAAATCTAGCTCTGAGACATTTATCAAAGATTGCTAAATCTAGACGCTGATATGTTAACAGTTTTACATTTTGCGAACCAGAAAACTTTTGCTTGGCTTCATTAACGATCAAATCATGAATCATCGAAGCCTGAGTGCTATTACTAAATAGTTGTAAGTTATCGGAAGATTTCATAAATGTATTGAATGCATTAATGTGCATATTAATAATGTCTTTGAAATAAGGCTGTAATATACTCAAAGCTTTATCCTGGCTAATCATAGCTTCATTACGTCGATTCAATTTTAAACCTCCTACTCTTTTAGTTTTAATATTATATGAGAGCAGAAAGATTTTGTCAATATGCGGATATATTATTCCATATATTATTCCTAAAATGTGGTATTATCAAGTATTTATAGGCTGTTACATAATTCTCGAAGATGGTTGTACAAGTTTATCTTAGACAATTTGGGTCACTAAAATATGATAGATTAATTCACCTTAAAGATGTAAGCGGTGGAGGGGAAGAGGTCGGAGTTGAGGCCGATTGAGAACAAGACTGTGAAGTATTGGTCGGGTTTGAAGCGGGGCATACGGGTCATAAATTCCTTAGTACGGTTAGGGGAATCTTCTGAGAGTTTAATAAAGCCGAACCACTTGGATTTGTAATCATACAGCGCGTTTTCGGGGATGTTTCCTACAATAATATCGTCGTAGGAACCCTTTTTGTCGTTGCGTTTGAAGTAGCCAAAGCTGGCATAGAACTCGAGCGGGGCCTTGAGGCAGTCGGACTCGCCGTTGGTGAGTTCATAGGTAAGGTCCACGCGGATTAGGTCGTGGAAGTCTAAGTCGCTTATATCCTTGGAGAATTCCCACTTGTATAGGATTTCGCAGGAAAGTTCGGTTTGCGAGCTGTATTTAAACACAGCTTTGCCGCCTTTGGGGTCGGATTCAAGCGTCTCGATAGATGCTATGTCTGTGGAACCCCAAGTGGTTTCTGCAAGCCCTTCTGTAACAATATCCTTTAAATGATAGGTGCTGTCGTATGCTTTGGCAGTCGGGGTATTTGGTATTGACTGCATGACGAATGCAAGTGCAACAAACACAGCAAGGGCTATAATGAATGGACGAATATACATGTGAACACCTTATTAATACTATATCTTAGCTTACCATGGTTTAAAAACATATGTTGCTAAAGGGGTGTTGGGAAAGTAGTAGCGGAAAATCGTGAAATTGAGCGGGACGAAGGTGTCGGCAGTGGGTGGGGCAGCGAAATGGTAAAGGTTTTGGAACTGGTCCTACTCTGATTGATCCTAAGATCGTTGTCGGTTGGGGGTGGGGCAAGAGCAAGAATGAAAAACCATAGAAATCTTACGGTTGCCTGCATTGGTATGTTAGACATTGTGTTGGCCTCGGGCATAGGTTTTACCGCGGCATATCTTAAGTGCTTTTAGGCCAGATAGGGAAGGTGGGTAATACCTATCACTTACCCCAAGTCTTGGTTTTGTCCTTCTGGGCTTCGGGCTCGGGACAAGCCTCTACAACTTCGCCCTCTATTTTTTTGCAGTCGCCTTCGGTCTTGGCAATCACGCATACTTTTTTGTCTGCGACGTTGCACCGTATGCCTTCGGGTTTAGTGCTCTTGTTCTCGGCCCATACGGGTACTGATACGAACATCGACAATGCAAATGCGATTAAAGTCAGTCTCTTCATAGTAAAGCCTCCTTTTCGTCTTAAGTTTGATTATATAAACCAGCTGTTACAGGAAAAATTGTGCATGGTGTGTGTGACGGGGCATAAATAGATTTATGACAATGCACCAATAGTGCAGAATAGTATGCAGGATCTGTTTTTTGGATGCAACTGTTTTTTGAGAGATTGGGCATCGGTTTTTTTAAGCACATAAGCTGCTAGGGGGTTTATATCGGGGTCTTTTTTTGACCGAGATGAGCAGAGCAAAGTATTACCTGCGTGGAAGCAGGAAGGGTGATTTAAACACTTCGGATAATGGTTTTCTTTTTCATTATATATTTGTATTAGTAAAATTGACGTACTGTAGAGAAGCAAATATGATATTTGGGATCGTAAATGATGATTTCACACACACAAATGAACAAGGAAATGCCTTAAGGCAACACTAAACCTAGTCTTCATACGGAGGTTGGTACGCGATATGTTAAGAGCTCTGTTTTATACATCTGCATTAATACTGATGATCGCTTTAGGTACATATATCGCCAAAGCACAGAAGCCTGTGATATTGGAGAATCACCCTCCGCTTGACCGCAGTAAAAACCTTATTTTTAACGGGAGCTTTGAAGAGCCCCGCCTTACAGGGGGTGCACTGGGATTTGCTACGTTTGATGGAACTGACGGTGACGGATATTACTATTTTTCAACCGGTACAGTCAACACTCCGTTTGCGCTGCCCGACGGATGGACGAGCTCGGGCGGGGGTACACAGACTTATGCGATTTGGGGCAATAATTTTGAGGAAAAAGTGCTGACACCTACATTTACAGCACCAGAGACAGGGATTGCGTATTCCGACCCCGACAAGCACGGGGACCGAGCACTTTATTTTGGGAATTTTCATGTGCTTAGCATTTCGGAGACTCCTACGTTTGCACCGAACGGCGAGGTGATATTTACAAACCATCCCACAATAATCTTGAGGCCGGGGTACGGGACGGGGCTTACGTTGACCCAGAATGTGACTGGTCTGATTCCGGGAGAGAGGTACAGGCTTAGCTTCTGGACCTCATCCGAGTGGGCAAGCGGCGTATTTGTAGAGTTTGATTTTTTTCGTGAGGACGGCATATTCGGTCTCCAGATCGAGGGTTATGAACTGCTCTATCTGACTACACCAGCCGGGGCATCAGCGCCGCCGGGAGTAACAACAGTGTTTGGCTTAGACGAGTCGCATACATACGTAGTGGAGTTTGTAGCTACGCAGGAGGAGATGGAAATATCGTTTATAAACTGGGGGCATTATGCACCCAGCACCACAGCCGGTTGGACACGTGGTTTAACTACTGAGTATGTGATGGATGATGTGATACTAAACCTGGTGGAGGACAACACTGCCGCAATACCTACGGCCTCGGAGTGGGGGCTTATATTTATGAGCGTGTTTATGGGGCTGATTGCAGTCTATATGCTTCGTAACCGTACTCGGAGGCCGGCATAGGTATAGCATTTTGTGTTATGGTTGTAACCATCTACTAAAAAAGGATCTGATACACATATGAAGGCTATAATCAGAACTTTAATATACGCGCCTATATTTTTAGCTACAATGTTGTTCTTTGCATTTTTAGCCAAAGCACAGAAGCCTGTGATATTGGAAAACCACCCGCCGCTTAACCGTAATGCAAACCTCATAGTCAACGGGAGCTTTGAGGAGCCGCACCTGACAGGGGGCTCGTTGGGGTTCTTTGTATTTGATGGTGTAGACGGCGATGGGTACTACTATTTTTCCACAGGCACCACACTGACTCCCTTTGCTGTGCCGGACGGTTGGGTCACTAGCGGGGGCGGCCCCAATACATATGGTCAATGGGGCAATAATTTTGAAGCGAAAGATTTTGGCACCATTGCTATACCTGAAACGGGCATTGGTTACTCGGACCCGAACATACACGGAGACAGGGCAATATATTTAGGGAACCAGTTTGTACAGAGTATATCGGAAACACCTACGTTTGCGCCAAACGGCGAGGTCGTATTCACTAGCCCTCCTAAAATAATCCCACGACCGGGTTATGGGACAGGGCTTACCGTGACACAAACAGTGGCGGGGTTGATCCCCGGTGAGAGGTACAGACTTAGCTTTTGGGTATCGTCGGAGTATGCAAGCGGGGTGTTTGCGGACACTTTTACTAATGAAGACGGCATATTCGGTTTGCAGATAGAGGACTATGAGCTGCTTTACCTGACCACACCCGCGGGTGGGGCTTCGCCTGGAAACTCTGTTTTTGGTTTCGACCAGTCGCACACATATGTAGTGGAGTTTGTGGCTACCCGCGAGCAGATGGATATATCGTTTATAAACTGGGGGCATTACCAGTCAGAGGGCCTGCCGTCGGGCACCGTAGGGTGGACACGCAGCAGAACCACAGAGTATGTGATGGACGACGTGATACTTAACCTGGTTAATGATGACCCGACTTCTATTCCCACAGCGTCTGAGTGGGGGCTTATATTTATGACCGTGTTTATGGGGCTCATTGCAGTGTATATGCTGCGCCGGAGGAATGGGGGCCGAGAGGGAGTTGGTGTGTAACGACCGTAGGTAGGGATAAAATAGGGAAGCGGAGGAATGGACGCCCCATTCATAAGGGGGTACCGGGGCTTTAGTGCCCATGGGGACCGTTAGCGAATGTTGTGTATGAGCGGCAGGCAGGGACAAGATGGGGAAGTGGGGACCGCAAGTGAGCAGTTTGATCGCGAGCGGCAGGCAGGGACAAGATGGGGAAGTGGGGACCGCAAGTGAGCAGTTTGATCGCGAGCGGCAGGCAGGGACAAGATGGGGAAGTGGGGACCGCAAGTGAGCAGTTTGATCGCGAGCGGCAGGCAGGGACAAGATGGGGAAGTGGGGACCGCAAGTGAGCAGTTTGATCGCGAGCGGCAGGCAGGGACAAGATGGGGAAGTGGGGACCGCAAGTGAGCAGTTTGATCGCGAGCGGCAGGCAGGGACAAAATGGGGAAGTGGGAGCCTGGACGCCCCATTCATAGGGTCTAGAGACCCAGGCAGGGGTCACGGACTCCGTATTATGGGAGTGCCGGGAGTTCAATTGCTCTAGGGTTTCCAACTTACCTGACCGATACTAATTACCTATCTACTTCGCACTTTTCCTTGATGAAAAGTGCGCAAAAATCACCGACGGTACGGAAATGGCTAAAAATAAACTCTCGATGCTAAATAGATTTATCCCGCCACATCCCCGAAATCCATTCTTAACGCCTCTCAAGCTTATTTTCTATACGCCATTGCCGTAATGTCGGGACAGAGAGGGAGTTGGTTTATTGACGTTAGAATCTGTTTAGCTTATCATAGTGGACGGGGTATAAATGCTTAGTTACTAGTAATCAAAGAGAATAGTTACTTAAACTGAACCTGATCCTCCAATGAAAAATATGCCCAGAACCTTAATCCCTCTACATATATTAATTTTAACAGTGTTGTTTGGTACTTATGTTGCCAATGCTCAAAAGCCCATTATCTTGGAGGGTGAGCCACCGCTTAACCGCAATATAAATCTGGTGCAAAACGGCAGTTTTGAAACTCCGCACCTGACTGATGGTGGGAAGGGTTTTGTATTCTACGATGGAATTGACGGTGATGGATACTACTATTTTTCCTCTGGTACGGTACTTATACCATTTGCAGAGCCCCATCACTGGACGACTACGGGCGGGGGTACTCGGACCTATGCAATATGGGGGAATAATTTCGAGGAGATATCTTTTTTGCCTATTCTTGTAACGCCCGAATATGGTATTGCGTATTCAGACCCCAATATACATGGGAACCGTGCACTTTACTTTGGAAATTCGTATATAGAAAGCATATCGGAGACCCCTACATTTGAATCCAATGGTGAGGTGACATTCCCGAATCCACCTATAATAGTATTAAATCCGGATTATGGTACTGGTGTTACCCTTACACAGACTGTGACGAGGCTTATTCCCGGTGAAACGTATAGGCTTAGTTTCTGGACATCCTCTGAATGGGCCAGCAGTTTATATGCAGACGGCAGTTTTGTGCGCGGAGATGGAATTTTTGGTCTTCAGATTGAGGATCATGAGTTGCTCTATTTAACAATTCCTGCCGGGGCAGGAGGATCCGCACCGCGGGAGGGCACCACCGTGTTTGGAGCGGATGAGTCTCATACCTATCTTGTTGAGTTTGTAGCAACACAGGAAGAGATGGATATATCGTTTATCAACTGGGGGCATTTTGCTTTTGCAACTACTGCCGGATGGAACCGAGCGGATACCACTGAGTTGGTGATGGACGATGTAATACTCAACCGTGTTGGGGACGATGCTGCAGTAATACCCACAGCATCGGAGTGGGGGCTTATATTTATGACCGTGTTTATGGGGCTTATTGCAGTGTATATGCTGCGCCGGAGGAATGGGGGCCGAGAGGGAGTTGGTGTGTAGCGACCCGGGCAGGGGTCACGGACTCCGTATTATGGGAGTGCCGGGAGTTCAATTGCTCTAGGGTTTCCAACTTACCTGACCGATACTAATTACCTATCTACTTCGCACTTTTCCTTGATCAAAAGGAGGCCAAGAGGCCCCATTCATCAGGGAGTACCGGGACTGGGATCTAGCGATCCCATTTGGGAAGGGTGAAAAACTGAAAAAAACGTGAAACCTCTACCTAAAAAACTCGCTGTGGATTTCGGTCATGCGTGAGACCTCGCGAAAGGGGAGCTCGGGTATGGCGCATGTGAGGGCTGATTTTATGGTCTCGGCGTCCTTGCCGTCCCATTCGCAGTAAACTGCTATTACATCACCGTCGTCATTGAATTGTACCCAGCTCTTTACCCAGTATGCATCGGCACTGGATGCTAATTTTGTTTTGCGTGCTAATGGACCGATCGCATCCATAGAGGCAGGTGGTTCTACCGGGTGAATAGCAATAAATTTAGCCATAATAGATCCTAGATCTTAAATAGTTAATTGAGATAACCTGCATTGTCTTTGATAGTGTGTGAGATCGCGCTAGATTAGAAAACCAGATTGAGCATGAATGTGATTAAGATTTAGTTAGTAAATTATACCACACTTTTGTTCCATTAAGTGATGGAATAATTAATGATATATAGCTTCCAAACCCAGTAGTAAGCATCTGCCTGCTGATTATACAGATTGCTAATAAATAGAGCAATGTAATAGTTTGGTTATATATATGATTTATATTATAATACTTTGAGAGATAGCCTAATAGATTGGTATTTGGGGCTAGCTTTGGATTACCATCCGGTTGATCTCGGCTAATTAAAATATTGGAGTTCTCTTATGCTTATAAGGCTGAGTTCTATATCTAGAACATTATTATTTATTGCTGCTTTTGTGAGTTCGCTGGTTTTAAGTTCGGGGTATGTATACGCATATTCGTGTCTACCGAACTGTTCTGAGGTGGATGGAAGGTTCTTTGTTTTTCAGAACTTCGGGATGATAATAACGCGTATACAGCTCGGAATAATATCGCCGCCCGGGGCCGATGAGGTTGAGATAGGTATATTTGACGGTGACGATGGGGCAGACCCGGCGGGGTTTTGGGATGCTGGTGCGGGAACCATAGTCTATACGATGTTTGCTGATCCAGACGGTGATGGCAGTGGTACATTCGAGGTGGCCGAGTGGACAAGTGACGGGTCGAGTGGGAATAACGCCGGTACACCTATGCCTGATAATGATTGGTTTATAGACAGTGTAGAAAATACAAATTTTGCAAAAGCGCCGGACGGCAAATTTAAATATTATATAGTGGCTGAGGTGCCGGTGTTTGGGCCTGGAACTGCCAACATTGTGTTTAAATTTAGAACCGACGGCATTCTGTTTTTATTTCCGCACCAGAACATTAATTTTGTACAGAGACTGAGGGGAGGACCTGACAGCCTGCAAGAAAATATAAAGATAATATATCCGGATTTTGATTTTGATGACCCGGCCTGTTTTACATTTGGAGTCGGTTTAGGGTGCAGCAGAGGTGAGCCCGGGTGCTGCACGAACAGGAGCACATATGACGGTACATGGGACTATTTCTTCGATGTGCCTGAGAATACCAGAGAAGTGGGGGTATGGGATGCGGATTTTGATTTTAGCTCTGCACCTAATGCTGATCCTGACACCGGTCAGTGTATCCGCACAAACATTGTGGATACCGATGATCCAAACACGCCCAACACTGTGCCGGCATTTGCCGTGAGTACTAATGCCAAAGCAGAAGGGGCAAACGGGGATTTTAGACCTCCAGATGATACATGCAACGATATACCAAAGCGCTCGCCTGCTGTGGTATACGATGTAATTGATCCGGTCGGCAATGTCTTTCATAACCCCGATGTATCCGGGAACCAGGAGTGGGAGCTCTTTAACCTGAGTATTGCACCATTTGATCCCTCGATAATGGACTTTCATGTGGACAGTATTGAGCCCGGGATATGGAACCTGCATGTAAGAGGGGCGGACCTTGGTAACGTTTTTGCCTTTAGGTTTCTCTTTGCCGTGATAGGGCAGGACGAAGGTGGTAACCCTACGTTGCTGTTGCCTACAGAGCCGACCTCTATACCCACGATGGGTGAGTGGGCAATGATATTCTTCGCAGCGTTTGCGATGATGGCGGGGGTATACTTCATGCATCGGATGAGGGATATATCACATATGTAACATATGCAGGCATTTAACATATTTGAAATACGTGGTCAGAAAGGATGTAGAATTATATATAGCCTGATACTGCCGAAAAAACGGTATTTATACACTTTGTAGGGAGAGAGAATGCTAAGTCGCGATGATCTTGGATTGCCCCTGTTGTTATTAACTCTAGTAGTTTTCCTTATGCCCAGTTCTGCTTTTGCATATTCGTGTCTGCCGACGTGCGCTGATAACGATGGGAAGTTTATGGCGCTACAAGGTACAGAGCTTATAATAACAAGTACGAAGATCGGAGTGATTTCACACCCGGGAGCACAAACAGTTGAGCTTGGGATTTTTGACGGTGATAACGGTGTGGGTGCAGATAACTTTTGGGATTCATCTGAGATCACAATGGAGTACACACTTTTTGCAGACCCCAATGGAGACGGTAGCGGTGCGTTTCAGGTTGCAAAATGGACTGGTGACGGCTCTGGTGGGGACAATGCGGGGAACCCTATGCCGGATAATGACTGGTTTGTAGCTACACTGAATAACACAAACGCCGCAAAGGCTGCGGACGGTACATTTAAGTACTATCTATTGGTAGAAGGTACTTCATTTGTAGGTAACCCAACGAATGTATTTAAGGTGCGCACAGATGGGGTTCTCTACTTATTTCCTTTCCAGAACATAGCTTTTACATCGAGTTGGTTTGGGGGGCCGGGTACATTTGTGGACAACCCCAAGATCATATTCCCGGATTTTGATCCAAGCGACCCCGCGTGTTTAGACCCAGGTACTGGAACAATTGCGTGTGAACGGGGGGAGCCGGGATGCTGTATTAACAATACGACGTATGATGGGATTTGGGATTTTTATATGGATGTGCCGGGGAATGTGAGCAGACTTGACCTGTATGACGGAGATTTTGACTATAGTTCCGCGCCCGGGGGTGACCCAAATGCGGGAGGCTGTATTCAAACCACTATCGTTGATACGGATGATCCCAACACACCCAACACATTGCCGCCTTTCGATATGGGCCCAAATACGCAGCCTGAGGGGGCCAATGGGGACTTTTTACCGCCTGATGACGGGTGTTTTGATCCTACAAGGCGCTCGCCCCCGATCACATATGATCTTATTGGGCCTCTGGGCAATATATATAACAACCAAAACGTTTCGGGCAATCAGGAATGGGAACTGTTTAACCTGAGCACAGCACCTTTTGACCCGACTGTAATGGATGTACATGTGGAGAGCATAGCAGCAGGGGTGTGGAACATGCATGTCAGGGGAGCCGATCTTGGGAACTTTATGGCGTTGAGGTTCACATTGCCTGTGGTTGGAGTGGACGAAGGTGGTAATCCTACGTTGTTTGTGCCTGCAATGCCGACCTCTATACCTACAATGGGCGAGTGGGCCATGATATTTTTTGCGGCGTTTGCGATGATGGCGGGGGTATATTACCTGCATCGGATGAGGGATATATCGCATATGTAACATATGCAGGCATTTAACATATTTGAAATACGTGGTCAGAAAGGATGTAGAATGATATATAGCCTGATACTGCCGTGAAAACGGTATTGATGCACATTGGAGGGAGAGAGAATGCTAAGTCGTGTTGATCTAAGATTGCACCTGTTGTTATTAACTCTGGTAGTTTGCCTTATACCCAGTTCTGCTTTTGCTTATTCTTGCTTACCATCCTGTTCTGAGGTGGACGGTAAATTTTTTGTATATTCGAATATAGGGCTGCTTGTCACGAGCATAAGGTTTGGAGTCATTTCACCACCAGGGGCAAATGAGGTGGAGATAGGGATATTTGACGGTGATGACGGGGCAGACCCGGCCAATTTTTGGGATTCCGGGGAAGGCAATACAATATATACGATGTTCGCAGACCCAAATGGTGATGGCACTGGCACTGTTGAGGTGGCCCAATGGACCGGGAATGGGTCGGGGGGCAGAAACACAGGGACACCGATGCCGGACAATGCTTGGTTCATAGACAGTATAGAGAACACTAATTTAGCCAAATCACCGGACGGTACTTTTAAATACTATATAGTGGCTGAGGTGCCTATGTTTGGGCCGGGTGGTGCAACGATCCTTTTTAAAATCCGTACTGACGGAGTACTGTTCTTGTTCCCAAATCAGAACATTAACTTTATGACTAAGCTGGCTGGGGGGGCTGACAGTCTTGAGGGAAACATAAAAATTATATACCCGGATTTTGTGTTTGATGATCCGGCATGTTTTACATTTGCTACCGGTGTGGGGTGCAGTACTGGTGAGCCAGGGTGCTGCCTCAACAACACAACGTATGACGGTTCATGGAGCTATTTCTTTGAGGTGCCCGAAAACACAACAGAGGTAGGTACATGGGACGGGGATTTTGATTATAATTCAGCAGGTCAACAGGACCCAGCTACCGGGAACTGCATTCTATCAACTACAGAATTGGATACGGATGACCCCAATACACCCAATACTGTGCCTGCATTTGCTGTGGGTAAAAACGCTCAGCCTGAGGGTGCGAATGCAGACTTTTCACCACCAGACGATTTTTGTTTTGATACAAGCAAACGCCCGCCTGCTATTACTTATGACTTTGTTGATGCGTTAGGCAATGTTTATATGAATCCGAATGCGTCGGGGAATGAGGAGTGGGAGTACTTTAATCTGAGCACAGCACCTTTTGACCCTGCGGTCATGGATTTACATGTTGACAGCATTGAGCCCGGGGTGTGGAAGATACAAGTGAGGGGCGCTGACATTGGGAACCTGTTTGCAATGAGGTTTAATTTTGCTGTGATAGGGCAGGACGAGGGGGGCAACCCTACATTGCTGTTGCCGGCAATGCCGACCTCTATACCTACAATGGGCGAGTGGGCCATGATATTTTTTGCGGTGTTTGCGATGATGGCGGGGGTGTATTACCTGAGAAGAAGGGCGTCCCTGTTTGCTTAATATATTACGTATAAAATTCACTAGATACTTGTTCGAAAAGAAAACGGCGTTATAATTTGAGTCAGAGTATCACCGAACACGGATGCGGGAATAAATCTGACAGAGGAGATGGCTGCCATGCGCGTTTTTAAGATTGGTGACAAGATGCTCTATAACCTAAAGATTGTTTACACTGGTCTGCCCTATGCAGGGAAAACAACAAACCTGCGCATACTAGCAAAACAGTGGTCAATTGATACCGGGATTCTGACCAAAGAGGGTGAGAGGACCATATATTTTGACCATCTATCCAAAAAGGTTATAGACAGGGGCAACAACATTATTCGGGTGTCGGCATACTCGGTGCCGGGGCAGGAGCAGTACCGCAAGTTTAGAGAGAGTGTGATGGAGGATATGGATGTGATGGTGTTTGTGGCCGATATGGACCCTGATCGCGTAGAGCAAAACATGACCGCATATGAAGACGTGGTGGATATTGTAGAAAACGTGCACCACAAGAAGTTCGAGGATATAACCACAATCGTGCAGTACAATAAATACGATCTGTCGACAATGAAATCCTTGGCAGCCCTCGACGTACTAAAAGGCACGCACTCGGTAGTGAATACAATAGCCAAGCAGGGCGTGGGGGTGATAGACACCTTTTTATTGGGTGTGAATCAGTTTTTTGCAGTACAGAAAGAGCGCATAAGGATTACTGAGATGGACCTGGTGGATCGTGATAAGTTGTATGAAAATGAGCCAATTAAGAACACCGCCTAGCCCGCTACGGGCCTGTACTCGTCCGTGTGCTGTGAGGACTGCCGAAGGGGCGGTCAAAATAATTACACGGAGTAAATCTGTTATTGAAAATATACGTACAATTAAAGGCAATCTGATGATACAATATATGTAGTCTGATATTGTCAAATAAGCAAAACCGACTTGCAGTTTATAACACACTAGGGAGGGAGTGCATATGCTCAATCGGATCGCTACATCTTTTGGTTATCGTATTTGCTTTGTGATCTTAACTTTCTTTCTGATCTCAATCCCGGGAAAAGTGTATGGGTATTCGTGTCTGCCGACGTGCTCTGTGATAGACGGCAGGTTTTTTGTTTTTCAAAATTTTGGCTTAGTCATATCTCGTATACAGCTTGGGATTATATCGCCGCCCGGAGCCGATGAGGTGGAGATAGGGATATTCGACGGCGACGATGGGACGGACCCTGCGGGATTTTGGGATGGGGGTACCGGCACAATTGTGTACACAATGTTTGCCGACCCAAACGGTGACGGCAGTGGTACTAATCAGGTAGCCATGTGGACAAGTGACGGGTCAGCGGGCAGAAACTCGGGTATGTCTCTGCCGGATAACGATTGGTTTATAGACAGCATTGAGAACACTAATCTTGCAAAAGCCCCGGACGGTACATTTAAATATTATATAGTGGCCGAGGTGCCGGTGTTTGGCCCCGGGACTGCCAACATTGTGTTTAAATTTAGAACCGATGGCATACTGTTTTTATTCCCTCATCAGAATGTGAACTTTACTGTAAGAGTAGCAGGGGGGCCCGACAGCATTGAAGAAAACGTACGTATAGTATATCCGGACTTCTCGCTCGGGGACCCGAACTGTTTTGTTTTTGGAGAAGGGCTAAAGTGTAATAGGGGTGAGCCCGGATGCTGCTTAAATGAGACTACGAATGACGGGACATGGGACTATTACTTCGATGTGCCTGAGAATATATCGGAAGTGGGGGTTTGGGATGGGGATTTTGACTTTAACTCGGCGCCTAATGCTGATCCTGATACCGGACAATGTATCCGTACAAACCTAGTTGATACCGATGACCCAAACACGCCCAACACCATACCGGCATTTGCAGTGGGTACTAATGTCAAAGCGGAGGGGGCAAACGGGGACTTTCGTCCGGCGGATGATACATGCGCTCAAATTCCTAAGCGTTCGCCCGCTGTGGTGTATGATTTGATTGATCCGGTCGGCAACGTCTTTCATAACCCGGACGTATCGGGTAACGAGGAGTGGGAGCTTTTTAACCTGAGTATCGCACCATTTGATCCCTCGATAATGGACCTTCATGTGGACGGTATTGAGCCCGGGATATGGAACCTGCATGTAAGGGGGGCTGACCTTGGGAACGTTTTTGCATTTAGATTTCTCTTTGCAGTGATTGGGCAGGACGAGGGGGGAAATCCGACATTGCTGCTGCCTGCGGTGCCGACATCAATACCCACCATGGGCGAGTGGGCCATGATATTTTTTGCGGCGTTTGCGATGATGGCGGGGATTTATTTTATGAAGAGGCGACAAAATACGCAAAATATTTGAAAAATAAGATTGAAACTGTTTGTAATATTCTATTAATAGAAGCCTTAATTTATACAGGAGAATATAAAGGTGTTGCTAAGCGTACACATTATATCTAGATCATACTTAATTGTTGTAATCATGTTATTGGTGGGTCTATGGCTACCGGTGAATGCCTTTTCCTACTCGTGTCTGCCGACCTGTACAGATAATGATGGTAAGATGCTGAGGCTCAATTCCACATCTGGTGATTTGTTTGTAAACACCCTAAAACTTGGAATTATTGCTCCATTGGGATCCTCAAGTGTAGAGATTGGGGTATTTGACGGAGATGGAGGTGGGAATCCAAACTGGGACACTAGGATCAGTAATTTGCGCTACATATTGTATGCAGACCCTAATGGAGATGGCACAGGCGCAATTGAGGTTGCCAGGTGGTCGGGTGATGGGTCGTTTGGAAAGAATATTGGGAGCCCTATGCCCGATAATGGATGGTTCGCAGACACTGTTGATAACGTGAATTCCGCTAGGGGTGCTGATGGTTTATATAGATACAGCCTGCTGATTGAATACGATAGTTTACAGGTTGGTTCTTCTAATGCGTTTAAACTGCGTAGTGACGGGGTGGTCTATATATTTCCATTACAAAATGTAGCGTTTCAGCCCAGATTTCAAGCGTCGATAATATATCCTCACTTTGACTTAAGTGATCCCAATTGTTTGGTGCCGGGAATTAATAGAATCTTGTGCAATATCGGGGAGCCGGGATGCTGCTTGAACGACACAACGTATGACGGTGACTGGACGTTTTATTTCATTGTGCCGGAAAACACGGTGGAGCTGCAGTTCTATGACGGTGACTTTGATTATAATTCTGCACATGAGTTTGATTTAGCTACAAATTCTTGTATTCGCAGCAATATAGTGGATACTGACGATCCCAATACACCAAATACAATCCCTTCGTTTGCAGCGGGTACAAATGCTCAACCAGAAGGGGCAAATGGGGAATTTAATCCCGCGGATGATTCGTGTCTTGATTTTGGCAGGAGAACACCACCTATAACATACGACCTAGTAGATCCGTTTGGCAATGTGTTTAATAATCCAAACACTTCGGGCCATAGGGAATGGGAGCTGTTTAATCTGAGCACAGCACCTTTTGACCCGACTGTCATGGACATACATGTGGATAGTCTTGAGCCAGGTGTGTGGGCGCTAAATGTAAGGGGTGTAGATGCGAGTAATCTGTTCCTGTTTCGCTTTACGACACCCATATATGGGCAGGATGAAGGGGGCGGGCCTGCGGTAATTGTGCCAGCTAGACCAACTTCGATACCCACGATGGGGGAGTGGGCCATGATATTTTTTGCGGTGTTTGCGATGATGGCGGGGATTTATTATATACGGCAAAAAAAAGGAGCATTTATTGAATAAAAGATTTTTATTTTTACTTTTCCTTGATGAAAAGTAACAAAAATCACCGACTAACAGCGATTAACTAAAAATAGCTAATTGCGTCTAATTGATTTTAATCCGGCCCCGGCCCCGAAAATCAATTTACGACTTCATCGCGCTATTTTTTTAACGCGAATCACTGAATGTCGGGATTGGGATCTGAGGATCCCATAGGGAACAAACACTATAAAGAAGGCAAACAATGGGGACCGCAAGGGAGCGGTAGTATGGCGACTGGAGGGGATAAAATAGGATAATGGGGACCGCCAGTGAGCGGTCTTATGCGAACGGCAGGTAGGGATAAGATATGGGGACCTCCAGTGAGCGGTCTTATGCGAACGGCAGGTAGGGATAAGATAAGAGGGCGTATGAGAGATGAGGCTTGAGCATTTTACAGTTGATTGGATAAACGGGGTATTGGAGGAGTGGGGAGATCCTGTAGAGACTAAAGTTGTGGATATACGTGCCACCAAGTTGGGGCCGATGAGTATAGGGCTTCTGCATGGGATAGTACGGATTGAACTTACATACGAAAACGAAGACATTGGGGACCTGCCAAAAACAATGATAGTTAAAGTCCCCGACCCCGACGCAAAGCTGATAGGGGATTCGGCCCATGACTATGGTCGCGAGGCGCTATTTTACAAACACATTGCGCCCATTGTCGGCACGCGTTTGCCCAAGTGTTACGGAGCGTCCAGGGACCCGGATTCACTTGAGTTTGTGGTGTTGCTCGAAGACATGGCGGACTATGCCCCTGCGGACAGGATGGAGGGCCTGACGTTGGAGCAGGCAAAAGAGGCGCTTAAAGTGATTGCCAGGGTCCATGCATCGTTGTGGGAGCACGAAGACGTGCACAAGTTGTTTTGGATGCCCGAGCGCAACTACACACCGGATGCGTTTATGCATATAGGAGGGGGCGAGAGGTGGGAGCACTTTCGTGACTTTTTTGGCACTGATCTGCCCAAGGACTTCCTGGAAATAGGGAAGAAGGTAAACGACAATTTTGAGAGGCTCTGGGAGATTGTCGATACGCGTCCAAAGACAGTGACGCACTATGCCTATGGGGCCGATAACCTGCTTATGGCCGAGCAAAACGGGTCGCTTAGCATTGTGCCGCTTGACTGGGACCTGACGGTGAGGTCGATGGGAGCGCTAGATGTGGCCAAGCTGGTGGGTGGGAGTATAAATGCGGAGCTTAGGGAGGGCAGGGCGGATAAGCTGGTAAATACATGGTGGATGGAGCTTGTGCGTGAGGGGGTGCATCACTATAGCTTTGACGATGCGTGGAGGGATTTTCGCCTGGGTACGTTGTTTAACCTTCAGATCCCCGTGATAAAGCTCGAGTCGTATGTAGGGAACGAAGAGCGTGTGTATAACCTGATAAGGCTGATGATGGAGAGGTTTTATCCCCTGGCGGTGGAGATAAACGCCGGGAGTATGCTTTAGGGTATTTGTGAATTATACTTTGTATTAGACCCCTTTACATTTCTGATAAGAGCGGTTTTTTGATTAACGGAGTTTTATACTGATGCGAGTTTACAGGATCGGCGAAAAGATGCTCTACAACATAAAGATCGTGTATACCGGTCTGCCTCTGGCCGGTAAAACGTCCAACCTACGTATACTTGCGGATATTTGGAATATCGAGACTGCGGTACTTACCAAAGTGGGCGAGAGGACCATATATTTTGACCATTTCTCTAAAAAAGTGATCGACCGGGGTAATAAGATCGTAAGGGTGTCGGCCTATTCTGTGCCCGGGCAGATGCAGTACAGGACCATTCGCGAGAAAGTGATGGAGGACATGGACATAATGGTGTTTGTTGTGGACCTGGACCCCGCAAGGATTACAAAAAACTTTGCTGCGTATAAGGACGTTCGGGATATTGTGGAGAACATTCACGGCCGGCGGATGGAGGACCTGACTACGGTGCTGCAGTACAACAAGGCCGATATTGCTACGAAAAAGTCGCGCCGGATAGTAGCTGAACTCAGGGGCAGCTACCCCGTGGTGGATACGGTGGCACGGCGGGGCATAGGGGTGATGGATACCTTTTTAAAAGCGCTTAACCTGTTTTTGAAAAAACACGATGTTCCCATAAAGCTAAGCAACCTGGATGTGGGCGAGCGGTCGGTCTTGTATAACACCGGTGATGTTGCAGATAATGCTATTGTGACAGGGGAATAGGGGGTTATTGTCCTCGTTACCATTACGAAAGTGCCAATGGGGACCGCTAGGGAGCGGTCTTTTGCGACCGACCGGGAGGAACAAAATAAAGAGGTCGGGGTCTATGACCTCATGCAAAACTTAGTACCGGATGTTTGTTGGCACTAGGGATAATATCTCAGTAGGCCGATATTAATTACCTATTAATTTGCTACTTTTGCTTGACCAAAAGTAGCCAAAAGTCACCGACTAACAGCGATTAGCTAAAAATAGCTAATTCCGTCTAATTGATTTTAATCCGACCACACCCCCGAAAACCAATTTACGACTCCATTGCGCTATTTTATTCATGCTAATAGCTGAATGTCGGGATTGGGGTCTATGACCCCATTTAGGAAAGGCGAACCACCAAACATAATGAGTTGGGTCTTGAGAGCCGATCCACACCATATAGTAAATCACCCTAGATAAAATGGGGTGATTCCCCAATAGATAACAGAGTGGACGTGTGCCTATAATTTAAATAACGTGCCATTTGGAGGATTGGCATGTTGAGAGAAGCGGAATGAACGGAGAGTGAAATATGAAAGTACAAAACATAGGGAAGAAAACCTTTTACAACCTAAAGGTCGTCTACACTGGACTCCACGAGGCGGGAAAGACCGCAAATATTAACTATTTGGCAGGGCTCTGGGGGGTAAGTGTGGCGGACGACACCAAGCTGGGTGACAAAATATTCAGCTTTGATACGATCTCGAAGAAGCTCTATGATAACGGCAGTGAGTGTATCAATGTGTCGGCGCTATCGGTGCCCGGAAAAAGTGTGTATAGGTCGATGAGGAAGAAGTTGATGGAGGACATGGACATAATGGTGTTTGTGGTGGACCTAGACCCAGAGAAGGTTACCGAGAACATCATCGCCTATGAGGAAGTAAAGGATATCATCAAGAACACGCACTGCAGGGAGCCCGAGGATGTGACCACGGTTATACAGTTTAATAAGCGCGACCTGGTGGGTGTGGTGCCGTTTAAGCTCTTAAACAACTTTGACTATAAACTGCCGAGGGTAGATGCCATAGCTGATAAAGGGATAGGGGTGGAAGAGACTTTTAATCAGGCAATACATGCTCATCTGCAGAAAAATGAGATTGGTATGGATACTGCAAGTATGGACATTGCGGTAGATGTATCGGGAGATACCAGATACAACATTGACGAAGCACTATTAAGTGACCGAGTGGCATAGATACCACCTAATCTTCGCCTCCACAGGCATATCAGACGCCTGAGTAGGGGAACTTGCAAAGAGATGTGAGGAGCCTAGCGGCATCACTGGAGCAAGATCCCCTACTTATTATCCTAAGCATTAAACATTCATTGATGTTAACTAGTTGTTAGCTGTGGAGAATTCTCGAGAGATATTGACAAATATGTAATCAGTATTAATATATATTATACATATCTGTTTTGTTTTGGATGTGTTAGTTGTTACCACGAATATAGTTTTGTAGCGGACTGGTGATGGATATAAGGCTAATTTTGGTAACTACATCATTGATCTTCTTAGTGCTGTTGATGTATGTATAAGAAATATATATCGCATGAACAGTGCTCGATACCACAAGCCGTTATTCCATCGGAAACACAATAGAAATACATAACCGCCTGTAAGCAAATGATATATTTGTGCGGATTGGTCATCTGTGTTTATTGGGGCGTGAAGGCTTAAGTTCTGAAAATTCTATACTCGTGGATTTAAGTGTATGCTTAATCCTCCTTTTAAGGGCGCATTTTGGCTGGATGCGCCCTTATTTTTTAAAGTACTCAGAACAATAAGTTAACCAGTTAACTGCATCTTTCGGTAATTATTGTTTGTACTTGTTCTTGTTCTTTTCTATGTAATGGGTGTTGCTGTGCTTACCGTAACTCATAACAATTACATACTATTTATATGTCTAGAGCTATGTGTGTAGTGAATGTGAGACTATAGGATTGACATGAAAAGGTAATGGCCGTAATATTAGTTATCATTAGTAATCAGAGGTGATCATGGAATATATCAAGTTGCTAACATTGATCGAGCGAATAGGTAATATGATTAGGGACGATGAGATTGCAAAAGGGTACGATTTGGAGATAGAACCTCTGCATACTCAGATATTAGGATATCTGTATATGTGTAATAAATACAGTAAGATACCGCAGGCTATAGGGGAGTTTGTGGGTTGCAAAGCCGAAGCAGTGAAGAGTGCAATTAGACTGCTTGAGGACAAGGAGCTTATAGAGAGTGTGAGTCCGGACGGGGCTATGCGTTATGAGCTTACGGAAAAGGGGAATAAATATGTGTGTCAGCATTACCCTCCGCACCATGTTGTATCGGCGATAATCGGCCTTAAGTCTGAGAACAGGCAGTTGTTGGACGGGCTGTTGACCGAGATGTTAAAGGGGATTAAGCGCACGAACGGCGGGAAAGTGTTTGGGACCTGTTCTACGTGTCGTCACTTTAGGCAAAACGGGCTCAGCAGGACCAATTGGTGCGGGCTGGCGCAGGAAGCGCTTACGGATGAGGACAGTGTGAAGATCTGTCACGAGTACGAGGAAAGCACAAGGGATCTGCATCATTAAACACCTTTTATGAGTCCGCGGGTGCAGGGGGGGTCTGGCTGTAAATACCGAGCTGTAAAAATCCAAGGGATATTGCCAAGTGTGGCGTAAACAGGAGCACGTTTATATTTAATGAGTTAGGGGGATTGCATTATTGGAACCTGTGTTTTAGAATAGGGTTAACCAAGAAGTACAAGACAAATTCCAAAGCAAAGGAGGTTAGAATGAGGAGATACATCATAGGATTAGGAATGGCTGTGATGTTGATGGCGCTTGGTGCGCCGATGGGGTTTGCCCAGGGTAGCGAGGAGGGGCTATTGGACCTCTCGTGCACACGCACAGAGGGAGTGTCGTGCTCGGAGCGCTGCGGCACGCCGGTTATAAACAGGTTTATGTCGGGTGGGCTCGAGATTGTAGAGGTGGGCACGCGTAGTGAGATAAGCATGATTGCCGGGAAGACCCAGAGGTTTGAGGCGCTTTGCCAGGAAGGCTTTGCGGCCATAGGCGGGGGGTATAGGATCATTGCCAATGGGACGACGATAAATCAAAACGAACTATTTGTGGTCGAGAACTATGCTTCTAACAATAGGTCTACCAACAAGAGTAGTTGGGTGACATCGGTGCACCGCGCAGATAGCGGAGCGGTTAACAACTGCATAAGGCTCGAGGTGCGTGCAATGTGTGCCAGGGCCGTGTGGTCGGCACCGTAGGAACCGTATTAACACCTGATTTAAAAAAGTTAAAAAGGGGACAGTCCACATGATAAGGCGGGACAGTCCCCTTTTTTTATAAGTAAGGCGGGGGAGGATTTCACGAACCTCCCGCCTTTTTTTGTGGGGGGGCACACGGACACCGTTTTGAGGGAGTACCGAGAGTTGTGATGATTACCGTAACTACGGGGTCAGTCCATGGGTAAAGAGGGACAGAACCCTTGAGCACGATACACAACATATTCCTGCAGATGTAATCTGCTGCAATGAGGATGACTATCTGAGGTCGTCTATAGATGCGCCGAAGTTGATGTGAAACACCTCGCCGTTTACTGCGAGTGCGGGCACGGACTTAACACCCAAAGCATCGGCCTCTTGGAGACGCCCTTTGTCTTCTCCTAGGTGGACAACCTCGACTTCGTACTTAGAGCGGTCAAGCGCGTGCGCCAGACCCTGCTCGGCACTGACACATACCGGACAACCTGCGTGATAAAAGACTGCTTTACTCATGAGCATACCTCCTAGTGTGTTATGATAGTATCGACCCGATACTATGAATTCAGTATATAATACGCGCGGGGATTGTCAAGGTCGTATCGAGGCGATACAATAATAGTATGGACGTAGGGAAAGAGATAGCGACTTTTATAGGCAGGTTGGACAATCTGCTGAGAGCTGAGCAAAGGCTCGAAGGCGGTGCCGAGGGGTTGTTGCCGGTGCATATCCAGATGCTTACCTATCTATCGATCTGCAATCGTTACAGCGACACGCCCCAGTCGGTGGGGGAATTTGTGGGGGCCACAAAGGGTACGACCTCACAGAGCATAAACGTGCTTGAGCGTAAGGGGTTTTTGAAGAAATCCCACGATAAGAAGGATAAAAGGGTCGTGCACTTGAAACTGACTGCGTGGGGCAAGAGGCTTGTCGAGAGGGCGGCTGTGCCAAAGCTGGTCGGGGATGCTTTGAGTGAGATGAGTGAAAAGGATAGAACGAACCTAAGTGGGCTTTTGAAAACACTGTTGGTGGGGATGCAGAGGCTAAACCGTGGCTATCAGTTTGGGGTATGCAAGACCTGTAATTACTTTAGAAGGAAAGGGCTTGGGGACACACACCAGTGCGGGCTTACCAAAGAAGCGCTTACCGATGCGGACAGCATGCTCTTGTGCAGGGAGCATGAGGACCCCGCGGGGGTTTAAGGGCACCCTTGCATATGGGAGTACCGAGAGTTGTGATGATTACCGCAACTACGGGGTCAGTCCACGGGTAAAGAGGGACAGACCCCTAAGTGCAAACCACAAAACAAATTCCTGCAGATGTAATCTGCTACTTTTGCTTGACCAAAAGGGAGCCTAGAGGCCCCATTCAAAAGGGAGTGCCGAAACTTTAGTGCCTATGGGGACCGTAAGCGAATGTAGTGTATGAGCGGCAGGTAGGGATAAGATGGGGTAGAGGGGGGATAATGCCGCCCCGGTCCCGAAAACCAATTTACGACTCCTTTGCGCTATTTTCTTAACGCTAAACGGCTGTAATGTCGGATTGGTGTCTGTGACACTATATGGGACATGCACTAAAAAATAGGGCTCCGTCCCTAATTATAGAATAGTAAGTAATAGTAGGGTGTTATATAATACGGGCTCCGTCCCCATTTAGCTCGTCCCCATTTAGCTAAACGCAAATACGGGGTCAGTCCACGGGTAAAGAGGGACAGACCCCTTTTTATAGCATTTATTCTAGTGCCGCTATTGCAAATTAATTGTAACTAGAGTTGATAATCAATCCTTAATACACTAAAGCACTACATATTGCCCATTTATAAGAGAATTACAGTATTATTATATATAGTGAAATATTTACTAACACGGGGAGTATTCCATTATGAGAACGCGTAATCTCGTCATATTAACTATTGCAGGTTCGTGTCTGTGGGGACTGATTATCTATGGTCTGATAAATGTCAATGAGCATCTAGAGAAGACCAATCAGGGGGAGAAGATAGATATCCGAAATGAAACTATGGAAGATTATTTTGAAAGGAAGTTTGATGAGTTCGAAGACGAGAGAGTGAAAGCAGTAATAGCTAAACATTTAGTAGTGTCGGGCCGAGACCCTGTGGATAAGTACTGGAACTATCTGTACGGGCTTGCTCATAACGTGATTCATACCGAAACCGTACAAACGTGGAAATATGACGAGAGGGGCAATGGCAAGTATACGAATGATTTTCTTGTGTGGTGTGATCAAAATGGCTTTGAACCGAAGACTAAAAAAACTGAGTTAGACAAGAAAAGGCAATACATAATGTTGTTAGGTTCCACGTTGGATGAAAGGGCGTTGGAGTTGTTGGAAACGGGTGTTAAGTCGGATAACCCGGAGATAGTACTTAATTCTGTAAAGGCTCTTTTGGAATTTGAAGATATTGTGGACGTAGATCTAATTATCGAAGCTGCGAATAGACAGACTGATCCTACTTATAGCAAGATGATAGCCGAGAATTTGCTTTACTATGACGATCCGAAAGCACTGGGTGTGGCCGAAGAGATTATGATAGATGAGATTTACAGACAGCCGCTGGAGTAGTGTTATATGAATTGTTTGGAGTGGATTATGACTGGTACGACGGTGTAATTTGGCTATATTACGGGTTGTATTGAAGATAATTGGGGTTTGGTCGCTTATTATTTTGCTTTCCTATGTGGGGACGGTGATAGGCCGACATGTGATTTATGACAATGTGGGAGACCCGATAGTGCCGGTGGTGGCAAAGGAGCTAGGGGATGAGGGGCTCGTACTGGGGTCGCGATTGGTACTATGGTACGACAAGCTGGGGAAGCCGGATATTGTCAGTAACGAAAAAAAATTTATATATAAATACACAAAGCTGTACTGGATTAATCACGGGATTGGAGTTGAGGTCAGAGGACATATGAGTGGTAACAACATGCCGAGCGGTAGAAAAAAGGTGCGTGGAGTCTTGATACCTTTAAATAAGAGACTTTATGAAAAGTATCCGCGAATGAGTCCTAAGGTAGATACCGATTCTCGTGACAATGAAAATGAGGGTTACTTAAAGTTTATGGATGCACGTGTCGGGGGTAAACCAATTAAAGACTTAAAGCACGAGAATCTACTGAAACTATATAAATATTATGATGGTTCAGACGATAATTATTTTGATATGATTTTCCCATTTACAAGGCATTCTGCAAGATACGATTGGGATAATAGAGAATTGGGAATATATGATGCCAGTTGGTTTAACATCGATAGTATATGGGATGTGGTGAGGATTTATTTGTTTTTTCCATTTTTTGTGCTGGGTGTGATTATGGAATGGCTGATGTTTGGGATCTTGTGAGGAGTGGGAGGGATAAGAGAATGAGTGAAGAGAACTATAAATTTGTGAGGATGACGGGGCAGGGTTACAAGGTGTGGATTATGAGGATATTGATGGCTCTTGTAGTGTGTAATATTGTAATATATGTATTAGTATCAGCTGGTTATGTTGAATCTGCTTTCTTAGTGGAATTTAGCTCTGGCACGGTATTCTTGGGATTGCTCCTTTTATATATCGCAGTACAAATATTTTTCATCAAATGCCCTCGTTGCAGGGTGTCTATCTATCAGCATCAAATGAAGGACTCTAGTATATGGAGTAGAATCAAGGGATTACGCCCAGTCGAGTACTGTCCCAAGTGTGAGTATGGTAAGGATCCAGAGGATTTTAATAAGCCGGTTGAGCCGTATAGTTGAGACCGGGTATGAGAGATAGCAACGGGTAGGAATATTGTGTGAAAGTTATTATTCCAGCAGCTTGGGCCAGTCGTTGGGCATGAGGCAGGCGAGGAGTTGGGTGGTGGGACGGGTGTGGGGGTCGAACACAAGTGCCACACCGAAGCCCTTTGGGTAGTTAATGCTATTGCCGTCTAGCCGGATGGATTTGATATTGTAGTTGTGGGTTATGTAGACCTTGTTTTTATTTTCCTGGTACTTATAGGTGACGGCGCGGGAGAGGTGGTCCTTGCAGCAGTCGTCTTTCCGGCAGCAGTATTGGTTAAGCCACTTATCGGGGTGAATGGGGTCGGGGCCGAACGCAACAATCGCAGTTTGGCAGGTGCGGCAGAACTCGCTGTAGTGAACATCCACCGGAATGTCTAGCTGTAGTAGTGTCTTGCCTATGGTGCTTGCTTCGTCTAAGCCCTTTTGGTTGAGCACTTGGTATTCATCTATGCAGCCTTCGAGATAGGGGAAATCTTCAATATTACCGTTAGTTGTCTTGGTAGTGTGTCGAAGCACTATATTTAGCTTGCCGTCTTTTAGCTTTGTGAGGAGCGCTTGTTTGTCGGCTTGATCGATGGTGGGGCAGTCGACGGGGGCTGAGTGAGAGGGCAGGGGGTGGAGTAGAAGGAAGAGTGCAATGAATATGAATATGTACGTTGATTTCATCTTGTGTGTGAGTAGCTGGGTGAATGCATTTTATACTAAATAAATTATGAGAAGTAAGCAAGTGGATATTGGTAAAAGGGCATTATTAATCAGAAACCGGCTCGTAAGTGGCCTCGCCATGGGTGTGGTTCATAATTTCGTCTCTAAGTTTATCGGATACATCGTCGGATACGTTGACAGTGAGTCGGACCGAATCGGTATGATCAACCCTCTCAATTGCAATATTCATCTTGCCGAGCAGCAGTCGGACTGCGTTTTCGTACTTGTACGGGATGGTTATAGCAGCGGTCGAGAGGGTGAAATGAGGGGTGAGCTCTAGGGAGTCGAGGGCTTTATTAAGCGCGGTCGAGTAGGCACGGACAAGCCCTCCGGTGCCGAGCTTGGTACCGCCGAAGTAGCGGGTGACCACAGCGATGACCTCGCCTATGCCCTTGTGCTGGAGGATAGACAGTATGGGCTTGCCGGCGGTGCCGGGGACCTCACCGTCGTCGCCGAGGCCTATATCGGTAGTGTCGTTGGGATTGCCAGCCACGTAGCCGTAGCAGTGGTGTGTGGCGTCGGGGAACTCGGAACGGACCTTTTCTATAAACTCCTTGGCTTGTGTGCCGTTAGTAACTCTGCCGACTGTTGCAATAAAGCGGCTACGTTTGACCTCGTATTCCTCGCGCACGGTTTGTGCGGGGACCATGTAGGAAGGGTCGGTAGGCATGGGGATATATATTACTCGATCTAATGTGGAGTGGGAGGGAGGGTCAGGGACCTTGTATTTAGGGAGTACCGGGGGTTGTGATGATTACTGCAATTACGGGGTCAGTCCACGGGTAAAGAGGGACAGACCCCTTGAGCTACCTATGGGTACGGGGGGTCAAGCGACCCCAAGCAAAACATAGTACCGGTACTTATGGACTACAACACTTTCGGGTGATGCGTACTGCGATGATGAGCAGGGGCATGAGGAGTAGGGCGAGGTTGGCGGTGGATTGGGGGAGTGAATGTGGCTGATTGGAGATTAAGCTGCAGCCGCCGCCGGTGGAGGGGTTGGTGAGTCTTATAATAGTAGCTAAGAAAATTTCGCTATTTAAATCGAAATTGTTATTAACCGGATTTGCATTGGATTCAAATGCAATGGTCCTTCCATCTGTGCTTATTGATGGATTGCGACTAATGGCTGAGAATGTGTCGGTGACTTGAGTAATTCCGGTTGGGCGGTCCCAAATGAAAATCTCGGTATTCGAATCAGGATTATCCCCAGTAATGTTTGAGTTGGACATAAAGGCTATCCGTCGGCCGTCGCCATCGATAGAGGCCCGTGAGTTGTGGTGGATAAAAGTGTCGGTGATCTGCTTTAGACCAGATGTGCTGTCCCAAAGGAAAATCTCGTTATTACCGTCGGCGTTATCGCCAGTAAGGTCGGATGTGGACTCGAAAGCTATGATGGAGCCATCGGAATTAATAGAAGGGTGGACACTACTACCCACTTTTGAGTCAGTGACCTGGGTGATACCTTGGCCGTCGATCCTAAAGAAAATTTCACTGTTTTGATCAGGGTTATTGCCGGTTATATCGGAAGTGGATTCGAAAGCTACAATAGAGCCCTCGGCATTAATAGAGGGGTTACGGCTCTCGCCTGAGGTTGTTTTAGTGATCTGAGTAATATTGGGTGGAGCTTTCCATAGGAATATTTCGCGGTTCATGTCGGCATTGTCTCCTGTGAGGTCGGATGTGGACTCAAAGGCGATTCTTGTGGCGTTGGAATTTATGGATGGATTGGTGCTATTACCAGTCGTGGAGTTTGTAACTTGAAGTAACATGCTGGTTGCATTCATAGTAAATACGGTGAAAATCTCGGTAGTGCTATCTAAATTGAATCCACCTGTATGATCGGCATCTGATTGGTAGGCGATATTAAGAGCTTCTGAGCTTATAGAAGGGCTTGTACTGCTGCCTCCTCCGATTATAGAGTCTGTTTGCTGAATTATCTTGCCTGCTTCGTCTATCAGAAATATCTCAAATCCTTTGTCTGGGTTTGTAGGTCCCGGCATCTCTTCCGATATGTCACCGTTGGATTCGAACGCTATCAAGGAGCCGTCGACATTGTTTGAGGGGAATTGATTAATGGTATCTGTAGTATCTGTGAGTTGTTGGATGGTTATTTCTGTCTGGGCGTGGGAGGTGAGGGGGATTAAAATGAGGAGCAGTAACGAGAAGACAAATGCCATTACAGAAGGTGCAGACATAATAAAAAGAAGTATAACTCGGATTATATGAAATACATTAATTATTTAGCTGTTGATGGTAAAATGTTATCTATATGGTTAGATATTTTTAATAGAGGTATAGGCAAGCGGTAAAAGCGGGCATATAATTATGTAGAAATTAATTTAACCGGGAGATGTAAGAGGGAACCATGGCTAGAAAAAAGACAACAGCAGAATTGTTAAAGCAATTTATGAAGATATTGGAGGAACAATCCAATAACATTGACGAATATTCTGTATCACTGCACGATAAAGACCTGGGCGGTGAGAATGGGGACTCGTTTGATGAGACACGCCAGAAGCTTTTGTATGAAGCGGTGGGATTCCAGAAACTGTGGATGAACAATGTGATGAGCGCAGCGGGGGATATGCTGGGTATAGTGGAAGAAATAGAGGAGATGGCCGAAATGGACCCCGACATTGCCGAGGAACTGCCTGCACAACGCGAGAGTGTGGCAGAGTTTATGCGCGGAGTACGCGAGATCCAAACCAACTGGGTAAAGATGCTCAGATCCACATCTACGAACATGGGCAAGGTGATCAAGAAGGCTTAGTCCATGACAAGATACACGTTGATGTTGATGTAACCGAAAGATAAAACAATAAATTATATTATGGAGTTGTCTGGGACAACAATATTTGTCGGGATGTTACAAAAATAGTGATCTTGAACAATTTTGGGTATATAATTTAATTATATTAAGATTAGTTAGATAGTGGAGGCTAATTATGCTTGAGTGGAGCGAAGATTACGCAACGGGTGACGATGATATTGACCACCAGCACCAGGTGCTGTTTGATAAGATAAATATGCTTAACGACAAGATAAACAAGGGCGAGGGGCTTGCCTATCTTGAGAACATGATACGGTTTATGGGTAACTATACCAAGGCGCATTTTATCTTTGAAGAGACCTGCATGCAGAGGCACCGCTGTCCGATAGCGCAGCAAAACAAGGAAGCTCACAAAAAATTTCTGGATGCCTTTCAGGGGTTTAGGAACGAGCTGGCGGCCAAGGGAGTGAGCGAGGAACTGTTGTCTAAGGTGCAGAGGGCTGCAGAGAGCTGGATTAAAAATCATATTATGCGTATAGATACGCACCTTAAGGCCTGTGTCAATAAAGATGCAAGCCAAATGTCGGCCCAATTGTAGTTTCAATAGTTTTAACCAATGATTGCACGGCTATGCTTCATTAGAACTATTGCGTTGTTACCATACTTTATATTTCCAATACATGACAGTGGGGACCGGGAGCTAGCGGAGTCGAGCTAGCGACAGGGGGGAACAAATTGGGGTCGTGGGAGGGCGTGGACGCCCTGTTTTAGGGAGTAGCAGGAGTTGTGATGATTACCGCAACTACGGGGTCAGTCCACGAGTAAAGAGGGACAGACCCCTTGTGCCCGATATTAATCATATTCCCACACATGTAATGTGCTACTTTTGCTTGACCAAAAGTAGCCAAAAGTCACCGACTGTACGGAAATGGCTAAAAATTATCTCTCGATGCTAAATGTATTTAATCCAACCCACATCCCCGAAATCCATTCTTAACGCCTCTCAAGTTTATTTTCAATACGCCATTGCCGTAATGTCGGACTGGGATTTACAATCCCATTTGGGGAAAGGCAAAAGACAAAAGCTATTAATAGGCAAACAATGGGGACCGCGAGTTGGGGGCCGAGAGGGAGTAGTATTACCACGACCGTAGGAAGGAACATGATGGGCTAGAGGGAGGTCAGCGAACGGCAGGGTATAAATGTGGATATGGGGACCGCCAGTGAGCGGTCTTGTGCGAACGGCAGGGTATAAATGTGGATATGGGGACCGCCAGCGAATGTAGTGTATGAGCGGCAGGTAGGGATAGAATGGTGACGTGGGTGCTAATGAACCTTTTTGGTTGTTGGTGTTACATACCTTACAAAACGGTTGCGTGAGGTATGAAATGCTCAATAGTAGAAAATCATATAATACATCCCGAGAGATCGCGAGACTGTGGCGCCAGGGCATAGTGCTGGCCGCAATCTTTGTGATCCTGGCATTGATGCAGACCACACCGGCTCTGGATATGGTATGGGGACAGTATGAGGCCGGCAGGGTCGGGCTCGTAAACAGTGCAAGTAGGGTGCATGAGCCCGGCAATCTAGAGCTGCTTGAGGGGGTAGTGAACAAATAAAAAGGATATAAATTGAGGGAGGATGACTGAACGGGGATAAGGGGGCATGCCTCCGTAGCATCGACCCCTGGATGAAGCGCGGGTGGGCCAAGTGCCTGTCCGCGTTTTTTTGTAGTTGTAATAGGCGATATAATTATAGTATGTGTCTAATTTATAAATTATTTATATCAGTCTGTGTGCTATTAGTCACAGGCTGTGGGCCTAGGATGGTGAGGGTATGATCTTAGTCATATAGTGTGGGATGAAATGATGAGCGGGACGGGTGAGGGAAGGGTTGTAAATAGTGATATGAAACTTCTGTGGGTGAGTGTAGCTCTGGGGATTTCTACAGTTTTATTTACGATTTTTGTATTAGGACCATTCAGTTTTCACACTCTAGATGGGCTAGAGTTTGGTGGTTTAATCCTAATTAGTATTGTATGCAGTGTGATTTTCTTTCCGCTTGTTGAATTCTGTCTGAAGAATAAAGATTTGAAATTTCTACGGCCGCTATTGGTTGGAATGATTATCTTTGTACTAGTACTTAGATTCTCTATAATGAATTCTCTTAGTGAAGCACAATACACGGGTCTTATTGTCGGTTATTGGGTTGTAGCGCTGCTTTGTGTTAAGTATCTAGCGGGTATAGATAATAATACCCTGCAAGTCTCACAAAAAGGTGAAAGCCCACAGGTAAAGAACAGTTTCTGGAGAATATTGTGGCTAAGTTTAGTGACAGGAATTTTAACTGCGTATATGATCGTGGGTGCACTTGGATTTCCTCTTGGATTTGGAATGTTGATTGTAAATCCTATAGCTTTGATATTTTCAACAGGTTTGGGGATTATCAACGGGGGATTACTATCACCTCTAGCATATTTTTGTCTACGTGACAGAGATACAAAAATAGTAAAAAAACTGCAATGGGGGATGGCTATTGTGGGCGTTGTTGTGGGAATTGCGCTGTCACCCTTGGTTTTAAACAGAACAGACGGTAACGATATTGTTGAGGTTGCTATTATTATGAACATCTATTGGATTGCTGCACTGTTATATGTGAAGTTTCGGGTGAGGGATCATGGAGAGCCAGAAGGTAGTTAGGAACAGTGGTTGGAAAATACTGTTATATGGGTTGGTTGCGGGGATAGCGACTGCTTTCATGATGGTTGGCAGTTTGCATTTTCCACAATCATTCGGAATGTTGGTTGTCGATCCGGTTGTATTGATAATAGCTACAATTATTGGGGTTTTCCATTCAATTTTTTTATGGCCAATTGCGTTTTATGCATTAGAAGGAAAAGACCTTTCAGTAGTGCAATATCTCATTGTTGGAATGATGCTACTGTGCATGCTTGCTGGGATTCTAATGCGAGTATATGATGAGACCTCGTCGGACGATGATGGTGATTTCTTCTTACTTTACATGCTGATGATTGTTTATTGGATTGGGGCGTTGGTGTATGCGAAGAGAAGGATGTGAATGGGGTATGAAGCGTGGCACGGTAATTCATAACAGTTATGTGAGAATATTGTATCTTAGCTGTATTGCCGGTATTGCAACAGCATGGATGTTGGTTGGTGCAAGAAAATTTCCATTATCATTTGTTGAGTTGTTTAATTACATAATATTACTTGCTTCGGTTCAAATGGGTGTGATTAATGGCGTACTGTTGTCGCCTCTAGCTTATTACTGTTTGATGCACAAGGACTTGCAAGTAATAAGAACTCTAATTTGGGGGATGGTATTTGTTGGGGTAGCGATGGGGATTACAGTATCTCCAGTGTTTTTAGACAAGCAGGATTATAAAGTTGTAGATTATATGGTAGTTGGAATGAACTTGTACTGGATCGGGGCGCTTTTGTATGTGAAATATAAGGTTTGAAGCAATTCAAACATTGTAAAGCGCGGGGGAGATTATAATTTCGGCCGGCCGGGGGAGCGTGGGTGGACTGACCTCTTAGTCAAGATTGTGAGCTTGTCTAAGAACTCTTTTGTGCCGCTCGGCATGCCCTTGGCAGTGTTGGTTCTAATAGCTGTTGTAATCTCTTCGTTTTCTTGGCCTACGGCGAGCCACTCGGCCCAATCAGCGATACTGTCAAACATATTAGTCCATTGCATGCGTGTGCTAAGGAGCTTGTCTTTGGATAATCCGCAATGCCCCCGGGCACTGCTCCACATATAATCCGCGGCATGGGATACAAGCCCTGTGCGCACAGGGTTGGTCTCGACATACTTGATTGCCGCCCATAGATAGGATTCGTCGAGCGGGGACGAGAAATACCGGCCTTGCCACAAGTGGCCGGTCCAGTCGTGATCGCGATTTATTTTCTGGGCATAACGTGAGTGAAGGGAACGGAGCATCATCTCGAGTGAGTCGGTGTCGGAGGGGACTGCTATGAGATGAACGTGGTTGTCCATCAGGCAGTAGGCTAGGGTCTCAATATTGTATTTGTCGGAGTAATCGTAGAGCCAATTTAAGTATGTAAGTCTATCGTCCACAGTGAAGAAAACGTCTTGTTTTCTGTTGCCGCGCTGAGTGATGTGGTGCGGTACACCTGGGATGACAATTCTCGAAAGCCTTGGCATGGGGAAATTATAACACAAATAGGGCTCCGTCCCTAATTAAATAAATAGGAGTAATATATGATGGTTATAATAATAGGGCACCGTCCCTAATTTATGGGTGGTAATGTTGGGGGAGATGGTGTATGATGGGGTTAGAGTGGAGCAGAGGGAGGGATAAATGGACAAAGTATTAAAGAAGCTTGCGGTTGTGGTGGTCACTGGTGCGTTTTTGTTGGGGGCGTGTGCCGGGGGGGATTATTCCCAGGAGCAAGAGCAGGGGGACGGGTTTGATGCGAGTATATGCAAGAACATCCCTGTGGGGGTAGAGGCGTTGGCGGCTACGGACCCTGAGGGTAAGGAGTTTAAAATTTCCTGTGCGGACCTAGAGCGCTGTACGTCTATCATGGGATGGGACGCACCGCCGGACGTGCCGTGCACGGGGCCGTAATCATGGCCTAAGTGATAATTGCCAAAGCCATATATCCTGACCTAAAACAATAATTAACTCTAGGTATAAGCAGTGTTGTTATGCATTGTATGCAAAGTACATAACAAGGCTATATGCATAACCCTAGAGAATAGATCTCGTTGGGAATATACTTTAATAAACTCACAAACGGGGATTGATCATATGGACCACTCACGACTTATATCGCTTATGTACAGAATAGGGAACCTGCTTAGAGCCGAGGAAGAGATCATTGTAGCTGATGCGTCGATTGAACCGGTGCAGTCGCATATACTCGGGTATCTATCGATGTGTAACAGGTACAGCAATACATCGGGGGGTGTAGCCGATTTTCTTTGCGAGAGCATGGCAGAGGTAACGCCAAGTATACACGGCCTTGTGGACGCCGGTTATGTTGCGGAGCATCACAGCGGGGCACAGGACGACCCGGCACATTACACGCTTACGGACAGGGGCAGGGAATTTGTAGAGAAACAGTATCCACCGCATAACGTTGTGGGGGCGATACTCGAGCTTGTGCCGATGGAGCGCGAGATGTTGGAGAAGCTGATGACCAACGTCATGAGGTCGCTCCAGCGCCGGAACGACGGTGTGGTGTTTGGGGTGTGTAAGTCGTGCAAGCATTTTAGGCTTAACGGGCTTGGCGACACACACCAGTGCGGGCTTACCCGAGAGGCGCTTAGCACCGAGGACAGCAACAAGGTCTGTCGCGAGCATGAAACCACGATCGAATCGACGAGAGCACCTTAATTGGTGTGAAGAAATTGCATTTCGGCGGGTGTTAGGTTTCGGATAACAATTATTGATTAGACATGGGACAGGTATACAGGACAAGGTGTATGTGTTATATTGTTGATAGGTGATTATAAATAATAATCATTAACTATCATGATTCATCTAAACCTTGTCTCGCTACTAGAAGAATTCGGCAACTTGCTACGTGATGAAAAACGTATATCGAGTCTCAAGCAAGATATGGAACCTACGAGCTCGCAAATACTGGGCTACCTGTCGATGGACAATCGGTACAAAAAAAATATGGAGTCGATTTGTGGTTTTGTGGGAAGGGGCATGCCTGATACATTGACTCACTTGGATTTACTGGAACGAGACGGTTATATAAAAAAATTCGCGGACACTGAAGTGAGCAGTAAAGAAAATTTATTGTGTGTTTTAACTGATAAAGGTAGAGAGTTTGTAGAACAGCAGTACCCGCCGCACCAGATAATGGGTGCAATTATAGACCTGGATCCGGAGGATAGAGAGAATCTTAACAGGATACTCACCAGCCTGCTCGCGAGTATACAGCGACGTAACAAAAACATTATGTTTAACAGCTGTGGTTCGTGCATGCATTTTATTCGAAACGCCCTTGGGGACACTCACCTATGTGCCTTGACCAATGAACCGCTTCGAGAAGTAGACGTAGAGGAAGAAGAGGCCGAGACAACGTTAAAGGTTTTGTAGCTGCCGAGTAGTGTCACTATACATAGGGATAAGTTCGACCCGCCGATTTGACCGTATATACATATAAGTAATTTTAGAAGATGGTATCTCTAGATATTGATTAATGTATTAATTTGGTATTGTGGAGTTTGAGTGAACTATTCTATATAATAGTGGAGAGTGCCCTATCAGATCGTGGGGATATTGGTAACGGTAGTGTTGATTGGAAAAGGGGGAATGGATGTGTAGGACGATCGGTTGCGCAATATTATTGGGGTTTATTGTCGGTTGTTTTATAGTCGGGGGTAAATCATATGCTTTTGATGATATAAATAGAGTTGAAATAGCACAGGCAACACTCGAGGACGAGGAAGAGGAGATAAAACCGACTCCTAAACCCACACCCGAACCGACACCGGAACCTACGCCAGAACCTACGCCAGAACCGACACCGGAACCGACACCAGAACCGACTCCCGAACCGACACCGGAACCGACGCCCGAACCGACTCCAGAACCGACCCCGGAGCCAACACCTGAGCCAACTCCCGAACCAACACCGGAACCTACACCGGAACCGACCCCAGAGCCAACTCCCGAACCAACACCGGAGCCAACACCTGAGCCAACTCCCGAACCAACACCGGAGCCAACACCTGAGCCAACTCCCGAACCAACACCGGAACCTACACCGGAACCGACACCTGAACCCACACCGGAACCTACACCGGAACCCACACCGGAACCCACACCAGAGCCAACACCAAAACCAACACCGGTACCTACACCAAAACCCACACCTGTACCGACTCCGGTACCAACTCCTGTGCCCACTCCGGAACCACCAGAGGTAACACTGCCGGTTGTGCCGAAAAAGGATGTTGGTACATATGAGCTGGTCTCGTGGCGGGAGGGGAATGTAACAAAACCCCTGGGATTAAACGGCAGTTACGGGACGATGATTGTAGAGCCCTCGGGCAGAACCAGATGGGTTCTGTCGATAAAACCGTTTGGACAAAGTGCGTCTGCGCGCTCGCGCATACAGTGCCAGGGTGAGCTCTCGGCTCCCAACATAAGCGGGGTGCCCGGGGGTGGCAACGTGGCCACAGACTGGGACGGGGGGCTTAAGGCCATAAGCGAATCGGTCTGGCTGGCTTTTTGCGGGCTCAACAAGTCGGGTACAGAGGCACCATTTAGGCTGAGTGAATCCAGAGGGTCAGACGGACGGGAGTTATTGGTAATGAGCAACTCGAAGGGTACCTATACATGGCAAAAGATAGCGACCGGAGGGACATCGGACCTGAAGCCGCCTAGACAGTCATACCCCGCAAGCAATGCAGAGCTGACTGCGCACAGCCGCGCACCCGTGTTTACGTGGAAACCTGTGTTGGGTGCAAACTCGTATACGCTGGAAATAGAGCAGAGTACAGGAAGGGGATGGAGTCGAATGAACACGTATAGCGGGCTTAGTGAGAATAGGTTTAAGTACGAGGCTCAGTTTAGGAGCAATGTAGATTACCGTTGGAGAGTGTGGGCCGTGGACAGCCTTGGAGTACCGGGACGTAAGAGCAGGTGGAGTGAGTTTAGGTATAAGTGATGGGGACCGCAAGGTGGGGGCCGCGAGGGAGTAGTAGTACCACGACAGTAGGTCAGAATAGGTTGGGGCAGAGGGAGGTTGAGCGACCGGCAGGTCGGGACAAAATAAAGAGACCGGGGGCCTGGAGGCCCCATTCAAAAGGTAGTACCGGGACTTAATTTGCTCTAGAGCTTATATGTCAGTAGACCGATAATAATTACCTAATTATTTGCTACTTTTGTGTGACCAAAAGTAGCCAAAAGTCACCGACTGAACGGAAATGGCTAAAAATAATCTCTCGATGCTAAACGGATTTATCCAACCACATCCCCGAAATCCATTTTTAACGCCTCTCAAGCTTATTTTCTATACGCCATTGCCGTAATGTCGGATTGGGATTTGCAATCCCATTGTGAAAAGGCTAAAGACTCAAGATATGGATGCACACACTGTGTGCCGCTAATCGCTGAATGTCGGGATTGAGGTCTATGACCTCATGGGGGGAAGTCGAAAGAAAAAACTCCTAGAGGCAACAACGGGGACAGTCCACAGGTAAAGCGGGACAGACCCCTTTTTTGTTCCGTAACTACGGGGTCAGTCCACGGATAAAGCGGGACAGACCCCTTGAGGTAGTATCGGGACTTTAGTGCCAATGGGGGCCGCGAGGTGGGGGCCGATAGGGAGTAGTAGTACCACGACCGTAGGTCAGAATAGGTTGGGGCAGAGGGAGGTTGAGCGACCGACAGGGAATAAATGGGGTTGAGGGGTGAATGTCGGATTGGGATCTGTGATCCCATCGAGAAAGGCTAAAGGCAAGATATGTTCATGCATTGGTACTGTATGGGGTTTTGATGCTATACTTAATTTTTTAATGGAGACTGATCAATATAATTTACTATCAACAATTGTTGTTTGTCCAATTATAAATATCTAAATAGTACTATAATGAGTATAGGGGGTAGGAATATGGCGGATACTCAAGCCTTTAGTTTCAAAGACAGTTCTGTGGCGGCTACATACAATGATGTTTTGGTGCCGTTGTTATTTGCACCATGGGCCAAAAGTATCGTAGAAGATAATGGTCCCTGGGAAGGGCGGCGTGTGCTAGATGTGGCGACGGGTACAGGGATTTTTGCATCGATTGTTGCCCGGGCTGTGGGTCCCGAGGGGGCTGTGACAGGAGTGGATATAAATAAAGAGATGCTGGCTCTGGCTAAAGAACACTGTGAAAATACGGTTCCTCGGGTGCAGTTTATAGAATCATCTGCACAATCCATGGATATACCGGGTGACTCGATGGACTTTGTGGCGTGTCAGCAGGGGTTTCAATTTTTCTCGGATAAAGACGAGGCTGCACGCGAGATGCACAGGGTGTTGTGTGAGGGGGGCAAAGTGTATGTAAGCACGTGGAGGACGGTAGAGGAATGTGAGTTCTTTGGAGCAATCTGCGGGGCGCTTGATAAGATTGGGGAGGGTGAAATATCGGAGATGATGCGCCTGCCGTTTGATTATATAGACGATAAGCAACTGGAGGAACATTTTAAAGCAGCAGGCTGCAAAAGTGTACAGGTGCTGTGTGAGGAAAAAGACCTGATGATGGACGGCGGTGTGTCGCAGGCAATCGAAGTCGCTTATGCGACACCGATAAGACCAAGGCTGCTTGCACTATCGGAGCAAAAACAGGATGAGTTTCGTAATGCACTTAGTGAGCTGCTCAATGATCTGAGCCCGGATGGAAAGAATATGGGGCGTATGGTGGCGAATGTGCTTGTGGGCCAGAAGTGACACGGGGGCTTAGTAATCCGTATCTGAGATGGTATGTCTCGTGCTTTTCTGTATTGTTAGTTATCATATTACAAGACGTAAACCAAAATATCTATATGCCGAAAGGGGTTAGAGGATATGGCAGATAATAAACAATTCAAAGATCCAGATAGATCGGTGGCGAGTTATTTTGACGAAGTATTTGGTCCTATTCTTTTTGAGCCCTGGTCTAAACGAGTAATAGAAGAGAATGGTCCTTGGGAAGGGCGGCATGTGCTGAACTTGGCATCGGGTGTAGGGACATTTGCTTTAATGGCTGCCGAAGCTGTTGGACCTGAAGGGTTTGTAACGTGTATAGAGTTGAGCAAGGAATTGATGGATTTGGCCAAAAAGCGCTGTGAAAAATACAGCGACCGAGTCAAGTTTATTGAGTCATCGTTGCAAGTACTCGACATAGACAGCGGCTCAGTTGACTTTGTTACGTTTAAGCAGGGATTACAATTTGTTATGGATAAAGATGAAACAGCGCGTGAGATATACAGGGTGCTTCGTGATGGAGGCAGGGTATATGTAAGCGCATGGAGTTCTGTAGACGATAATCCGATTATAGGATGTATGTGCACCGCACTTAATGTAATTGGGGAAAGGGAGATTGCTCATTATATGTATTTAACGTTTGATTATATGCCAGAGTCCGAAATGGAAAGATGCTTCACAACCGCGGGGTTTAAGGATGTTAGGGTGATGCGTCAAGAACGGGAGCTTGTAATCGAAGGTGGAATAGATGAAGCTGTCGAACTCGTGTATGGAACGCCAATTAGGAACAAGCTGCTGGCACTATCTAAAACGAAACAAGATGAGTACCGACAAATTCTTGCGCATTATCTACGCAAGCTTAGCCCAGACGGAAAGAAGATGGGACGTTTGGCCCAAAATGTGTTGGTGGGGGAGAAATAGCGGGGATCGTGCCAATGTCGGACTGGGATTTGTAATCCCATTCGGGGAATAACTACCGTTTAGCCATTACGGACTAAATCTTTATAGACCGATAATGTTTACCTATTTATTCGCTACTTTTGCTTGACCAAAAGTAGCCAAAAGTCACCGACACGGATTGCGCTGCGGCATATCAAAAGATTGACGTACATCTTATGTGAGCACACACTGTGTGCCGCTAATCGCTGAATGTCGGGACTGAGGTCTATGACCTCATAGGGCAAAGGCGAAAGACTAAAGGTTATAAAAAAAGGGGACAGTCCACGGGTAAAGCGGGACAGTCCCCTTTTTTGTTCCGTAACTACGGGGTCAGTCCACGGATAAAGCGGGACAGACCCTTTTATTATTCTGTAACTACGGGGACAGTCCACGGGTAAAGCGGGACAGACCCCTTTTATGTTCCGTAACTACGGGGTCAGTCCACGGATACTGAGGGACAGACCCCTTTTATCTTCCGTAAGTACGGGGACAGTCCACATGATAAGGCGGGACAGACCCCTTTTTATATCGCTGAATGTCGGACTAGTGTCTGCGACACTATAAGGGTAAAGGCAATATTAAAATAATATTGATGCGTAAGATTGTTTCTATATTTTCAACTAATGCTGCATAATAGTCTGCTAACGAAACTGGCTGGTGCGCGAGAGTGGATAATAAAGCGGCTGGGGTATTGAGACTGCTCCCCCTGTACATTGTGATTTTCATCGGGTTTGTGGGTTACAGCCTGATGATAACTATACTCACCCCCATGATCCTCTATGACGAGGGGGGGATAGTGGAGTCGTTCCCATGGATAAGCGACCGATCGGTGGTGCTGGGGATAGTGCTGACACTATATCCGCTGGGGCAGTTTTTTGGCTCGCCTGTATTGGGCGCATTATCCGATAGGTTCGGCAGGAGACCGGTACTGCTCGTATCGCTGGTGGCGACCACGATATGCTATGCCATCTTTGCATATTCGCTGCAGATAGAGTATATGCCGCTGCTAATGGCAATATCGCTGGTGACGGGATTGGCCGAGGCCAATATTGTAATAGCGCAGAGTGCGATAGCGGACGTGACCACAGAGGAGAACCGGAGCAGATTATTCGGCTACATATACATGAGTGCTAGCAGTGCGTATGTGGTGGGGCCACTTGTGGGCGGGAAGCTGGCCGACTCGTCAGTAGTGTCGTGGTTTAGCTATGCCACACCGTACTGGGCGGTGTTTGTGCTGCTGATACTGACATTCATCTACACGTTCGGGGTTTTTCGTGAAACAAGGCCCAAGGAGATGCGAAACGGTGTTAATTACACAGACGCATTTACAAACCTGGGGGGCCTGGTAACGAATAAGAAGATCAGGTTCATATACCTGGTGAATTTTCTTATATATCTAGCAATATTTGGTTTTTTTAGGGCTTATCCGATGTATTTGGTGGATGAGTACAGGATGCATGTGGGCAGGGTGGCGGACTTTATCGCGTGGGTAGCGGTGCCGATTGTGATAGCAAACCTGTGGGTGACGGGGTTTTTGGCAAAGCGCTATGGGGCGAGGAACATTACAATCGTATCTTCGATACTAATGGGGCTCTTTACATTAGTCATACTATTACCAAAGTCCGAGTGGGCGCTGTGGATAACGCTCTTTCTGCCCGGGTTTGCACTGGCGGTGGCACTGCCGGCGTGTTCGTCGATGTTATCGCTTATGGTAGGGGCCGAGGAGCAGGGGCGGGTGCTTGGGAATAATCAGGCGCTTCAGGTGGGGTCGGAGGCGATATCGGGCTTTATAGCGGGTTTATTGGCCGCGATGTTGTTTGAGCTGCCGCTTATAACTGTGGGGATAGTGGCCATAGGGGCGGGGGTGTTGTTGTGGGTAGGTGGGACTCGAGATCCAAACAGGGGTCACGTACCCTATTTTTAGGGAGTGCCGGGAGTTTATTTGCTCTAGGGATAATATAGCAGTTAACCGTAACTTCTTACCTGTCTACTTCGCACTTTTCCGCGATGAAAAGTGCGCAAAAATCACCGACTGTACGGAAATGGCTAAAAATAATCTCTTGATGCTGAATGTATTTATCCAACCACAGCCCCGAAATCCATTCTTAACGCCTCGCAAGCTTATTTTCTATACGCCATTGCCGTAATGTCGGATTGGGATTTGCAATCCCATTGTGAAAAGGCAAAAGACAAAAGGTTATAAAAAAAGGGGACAGTCCACAAGGTAAAGCGGGACAGACCCCTTTTATGTTCCGTAACTACGGGGTCAGTCCACGGATAAAGCGGGACAGACCCCTTGATATGTATGTAAGTACGGGGACAGTCCACATGATAAAGCGGGACAGTCCCCTTTTTTGTTCCGTAACTACGGGGTCAGTCCACATGATAAGGCGGGACAGACCCCTTGTGCGTATACATGAGTGCGGGGTCAGTTCCTTATTCCTAGGGGTTGTGGGCAAAAGCTTTTGGCTATAGGATTTAGTAATGATTTAGATTTGTTGAGGGATTTATAAGGTATTGAATTAAACGTTTAAATGTGCGATATATTGAATATTGCCGGTTTAAATGATAAAGTGAGGAGCAGGAGGATAAAATTATGAAATATAGGAACTTTAGTAATACATACTTAATGTTGATTCTATGTGCCGTTGCGCTCTTATTCACAGGGCAGGTTGAGGGTGTGGATAATTCAGACCCCAAAAATTCGATAAGTGCACATTCAAAAGCTAGTGAAAAAATGCCTATGGGGCTTATGGCTGCGGTAGCAAACAGCTTGGGCCGTGACCACCTTTCATATCATATAGAGAATAAGAGTGGTTATGTGGCAGAGGTGAGTTCGCAGGGGCTTAGCACCGAATTTAATAGCTCGAATATAACTATAAAGATTGATGATCAGAAGCTTATGAACATGAGGCTCGAGTCGTGGGGAAGGACGGGTGAGCTCGAGAGTGCGGATGAGGCTCGAATCAGCACAAAAGCAAACAGGCTCGAGTACGACAGGGCAGGGATTTCGGAGTGGTATGTAAACAGCCCATATGGTCTGGAGCAGGGATTCACAATCCACGAGAGGCCCGAGGGGGGAGGCACTATATTGGTAAATATCGATGTGGATACGGCTGAGGGTGTTGAGGCAGTTGATGCAGAGGCCAAGAATACAATCGCGTGGCAGGACCCGGACGGTGCTAAACTGAGTTATGGGAAGTTGTTTGCCTATGATTCCACGGGGAATCGTCTTGATGCGAATATGGCTCGTAATACAGACGGCATACAAATAGCAGTGGATGACAGAAACGCTGTGTATCCAGTGGTTATAGACCCGTTTTTTCAAGCACAAAAACTCGAGGCCAGTGATGGTATAGCTAATGCGCATGTGGGAACCAGTGTATCGATATCGGGAGATTGGGCTGTAGTAGGTGCCCCAAATGCTTCAGGCGGTGGATTTTTCAGCGCAGGGGCTGCTTATGTGTATCAGAGACAGGGGCCGCAAAACTGGGTTGAAGTAGATAAATTGGAGCCCGGTGGAGTATTTAACTTTTCTGATTTTGGTTATAGCGTGTCGATTGATGACGATAGGCTAATAGTTGGTGCTCCAGGTGAAAATAGCGATGAAGGTAAAGCGTATATATACGAACGGGATCCCATGGACGTGTGGAACCTGGCGGATGTAGTTGAATCGATTGGCGTGCAGGTTGACGATAGGTTTGGTTCGAGTGTATCGATATCGGGAGATAATGCGATAGCGGGAGCTCCATTTGACGATGTTGTACTGCCCGGTCCGGTACTAAATGTCGATCAGGGAGCAGCATTTATATTTAAACGGCAGGGGCCCGGGAATTGGGACGAAGTTGATGCGATAATATCCAGCGATGGGGCTGCTAATGATTTATTTGGCTCTAGTGTCTCAATGGATGGTGATCAGGTAGTAGTAGGTGCGCCAAATCATCAGATTTTTGCTTCGGATGTTGGAGAAGCTTATGTGTTTCAGAATGATGGTGCTGACAATTGGATGGAAGAACAGATTCTTTTCCCGAGTGACGGACTAATGGGCGGAGGGCACAGGTTTGGTACAAGCGTGTCGATTCATGGAGAAAGAATTATAGTAGGGGCGCCTAATACTGATGTTGGAGTTGATGCTGAGCAGGGTGCGGCATATATATCCGAAGATGATGGTGGCGGTACATGGCCTGAGGTGGCTATATTGACACCTGTGGCCGGGGCTGCAGGGGACCACTTTGGGACCGGTGTGGCCATATATGGGGACTGGGCAATAGGCGGTGCGCCGGATGCAAATGGCAGCCAGGGTTCCGTGACGCTCTTTATGAGGGATATGGACGGCAACTGGCTGGAGGATCAAACACTGGGTGCCTCGGACGGGGCCGCTGATGATATGTTTGGATACTCGGTGGATATTACAGAGGACAGGTTTATAACCGGGGCTCCAAATGATCATATAGGGGCAAACGATGATGAGGGATCGGCGTATGTCTTTGAGAGGACGGGATTACTATTCGTGGTTAAGGATATATTTCCGTTTAAAGAGGACCTGATTGAGTTTTTGGGGACAGGATTTCCTGTGACTTGTCCTATGGATGGAACATTCTTTTTAGGCCACAATCAATTTGCTTGGTGTGATTTATTTGAGGGGACATATACGGTAGACGAATTCTTACCTCCGGATTACAGCCTTGTCGACATAGACTGTATGGTGGAGACGGACTCTACGTTCAATACATCGGGGACATTGCTCAGCGTGGACCTGGTACCGGATGATTTCGTTGTGTGTACTTACTTTAACAGGTCGCTTCAGATTACGAATAAAGCGGACCTGAGTGTTACGAAAGAGGTGCTGACTCCGCAGCCCGGAGTCGGGACGCCGATGACATATAGGGTATCGGTTGCTAATCTAGGGCCGGACGAGGCGCTGGGTGTGGGTGTAACTGACGTGCTGCCGGCGAGTGTGGATTTCGTGAGCGCTGTATCTACACACGACGGTGTGTGTTCGGAAATCGTAGAGAGCGTAGTCAGGTGTAATATAGACAGCATTCCGAACGGGGAAACAGCAGTGATAGACATAATAGTGAACCCGGTAGCCGGGGGGCTTGCGACAAATAATGTGTCGGTAAACTCGGCGTCGATTGACCAGTTCCTAGCGAACAACGATGACGTTGTGGTAACGGATATATTGGGCAGCGCCATACCGCTACTGCAGGTAACTACATCGAGCTTCTCTGTGAATGCAGAGCCGGGGCAGTTGGTGACGATACCGGTGATGGTCGCGAACCAGACATCGGCAGCAGTTGCTAACAATGTGATCTTCAATGTTGATCTGCCGCCGGGGTTTGTGCTGGACGGGCTGCAAACGGAACAGGGCACATGTAACAACACACTGGAACAGTGTCAGTTGGGCAATATAGTTCCGGGACAGGTAGTAACTATATTTGTGCACACGTTTGTGCCGACCGAGGACGGTACGTACATAATCGGCTATAGTGCAAGCGCGGGTGGACAGACCTTTAACAATAACTCCACGGTAACAGTCGGCCAAGGCGGCGGTGGAGGCGGTGGCGGTGGAAGCGGCGACAATAATGACGGAAGCTGTGCCATTGCGGGGAGTGGGAGCCCGGGGTTTGCACCGATGTTGGTGTGGCTTGTAATACCGGCGATCGTGCTGTTTAGAAGGATGAGACAGCGTTAGAGCGCGAGGTTAGAGTTATTAAAGAGCTATGAGTGACGGTGAAGGAGAGGGGCTCGTATAAACGAAGCGAGGAGGGGAATATGGGTGCGGAAACAGTCGCACAGCATGACAAGACCTTAACAATAGGGGACTGGCTAGTAACGTTGGTTGTGCTGGCGATACCGATAGTAGGGTTTGTAATGACCCTATATTGGGCGTTTAGCAGTGATTCGAATGTGCACAGGGCAAATTTCTGTAAAGCAGCGTTAATACTGTGGGCGATAGCAATTGTAATCTCGATGATATTTGTGTCGCTCGGTATGCTGGGTGCACTGGTCGGAGGGGTAACAGGGGTATAGTAACACATCGATTTTATCTGCTCTTAGAGTTGATTAACCGCTTATTATGCTAGAGCAAATACATTATAGATGTATTTGCAAATATCTAACTATCAGATATACTCTAATCTAGGGTGTAGCTACACCTATTTACAACCATTTGGGGAGTGCGGAAAAGAGTTTTAGATCCAAATAAAATTTGAGGATAGGGGGAGTGAATCTGATGTCTGATGGAGAACTGTTGGAATCGGTGAAGGCGGCGTTTAATATCGGTGTGTTGAAAAGGCAAGATGAGCCGGATGCGACTGTAGAGCAAGCAAGTGAATTTGTGAGAGTGGAGATAGTAGAGAGCATTGAGCGAGGTGTGGATAGAGAGACGGACCCGGAGCTTTATGATTTTAATGTCGAGTACCTTACACAGGTAGGGCTGTTGGGGTTTTTGATGTCGGGAATTATGGTGCACGATGAAGAGGTGATGGAGAAGATACCCCATCTGATAGTGAGGAAGATAGTGGAGGAGATAGAGAATTAGGGGATCATTATCAAGGGTGCCGTTGGAACCGAAAAAAACTACAACTACAAATACAAATAATAGTTAATCAATCAAGTAGCATAACGGGTTAGAAAATCGTAAAATCGTTACAGATTACATTTTCTCTTCATACTTTTGCTTGACCAAAAGTATGCAAAACTCACCGACACGGATTGCGCTGCGGCATATCAAAAGATTGACGTACATCTTATGTGAGCACACACTGTGTGCCCCCGAAATCCATTTTTAATGCCTCTCAAGCTTATTTTCTATACGCCATTGCCGTAATGTCGGGATTGGGATTTGTAATCCCATTGTGAAAAGGCGAAAGACTAAAGGTTATAAAAAAAGGGGACAGTCCACGGGTAAAGAGGGACAGTCCCCTTTTTTGTTCCGTAACTACGGGGTCAGTCCACGGATAAAGCGGGACAGACCCCTTTTTTTGTTCCGTTATATTGGGATTGTGTGTTGAATTTTGCGGCATAGTACAAATTATTGTCTTCATTAAAACTTCACAAAACATAATCAAATACAATTATTGCAGGGGGTTATGATTTCAGATGACTTTTGGCATGAGAAATGCACATATAGAGATATAAGAAATAATAGATTTGAGATAATGCTACCATCTGGCAATTCTCTCAATACCTCCTTATGGTAAAAGCAGGATGAGCTCCCTGCTTTTACCATTTTTTTTATTGTGGGAGTGGAGTTAATTCTTATCTTTAGTGCAAAAAAGAAACAATTGTTATTTCGGGTATTTATTTGTAATAGGGATTGTATATCGATAGGCCGATACGAAATACCTGTTCGATTCCTACTTTTCCTTGATCAAAAGTAGGCAAAAATCAGGGGGTCAGTACACGTGCGGTTGCCTCAATTTGAGATATGACATCCAAACAAGGACAGTCCACATGGTAAGGCGGGACAGTCCCTGTTTTTGATTTGAGTAACGCAACAACAAAAAAGAAACAATACAATTTTTATAATAATCACAAAAGCTGGTATTGTTATTAGCTTGAGATAACAGATAGTTAGAGGATAAATAATTGGACCTGAGCTATTACGAGACCGATGGGTTTTATGACGAGTACTTTGACGAGTCCATGAACCCGAGACCGGGAGCCTCAATACTCCTAAACAGGATAGCGAGCCTCACGAAGGGGGAATTGCTGCGCCGGCAGAAGGCCACAGAGGCTAGACTCTTTCAAATGGGCGTGACATTCACCGTGTACGGCGACGAGGAGAGCACCGAGAGGATATTTCCATTTGACATAATACCGCGTGTGATAGAGGCCGAGGAATGGGATAAGATCGAAAACGGGATTGCACAGAGGATATATGCGCTTAACAAGTTTATACACGACATATACAACGATCAGAAAATCATAAAAGACAAAGTAGTGCCCGAGGAGCTCCTAAATTCGAGCAAGTGTTTTACGGAGGAGTGCATGGGGTTTACTCCGCCCAGGGGGATTTGGTGCCACATATCGGGTACGGACATTGTGAGGGACCGTGACGGAGAGTTTTATGTGTTGGAAGATAATTTAAGGTGTCCGTCGGGTGTGTCGTATGTGCTAGAGAACCGGCAGGTGCTTAAACGCACGTTCCCAAGGTTATTTGAGGACTCGGTGATACGCCCGGTGGTGGATTATCCCAACAGGCTTAGGGACCTGCTCTGGTACCTGGGGAGTACGATGGCGGAGGTGCCCACTGCAGTGCTGCTTACCCCTGGCTACTACAATTCTGCATATTTCGAGCATTCGTTTTTGGCCAGGGAGATGGGTATAGAGCTTGTGTACGGCAGTGACCTGGTGGTGTCGGACGGGCAGGTGTTTATGAGGACCACGGACGGGTACCAGCGGGTGCATGTAATTTACAGAAGAGTGGATGATGATTTCCTGGACCCGAAGGTGTTTAGAGAGGACTCGCTGTTGGGAGTGCCGGGGCTTATGGAGGCCTATATGTCGGGTCAGGTGGCACTGGTAAACGCCGTGGGGACGGGAGTGGCGGATGACAAGATCATTTACGCCTATGTGCCGGAAATAATAAAGTATTACACGGGCGAGGAGCCGATACTAAACAACGTGCCGACCTATGTGTGTTGGGACGAAAAACAGCGTAAGCACGTGCTGGGTAATTTAGCGGACCTGGTAGTAAAGCCTGCAAATGAGTCGGGGGGCTATGGGATACTAATAGGACCGGCATCGACGAAAAAAGAGAGAGAGGAGTTTAAAAAACGGATCGAGGATGACCCGAGGAACTACATTGCGCAGCCCACGCTGGCACTCTCGAGGGTGCCGGTGTTGATGGGTGAGAGGTTTGAGGGACGGCATGTGGACCTGCGGCCCTATGCGCTATATGGTGAGGATATATATGTGATGCCGGGGGGGCTTACACGGGTGGCTCTGAAAAAGGGATCGCTGGTAGTGAACTCGTCGCAAGGAGGGGGGAGTAAGGATACATGGGTACTGGCTTAGTAACTCACGTTGAGTAAAAATATTTTAAGGAGAAAGGATATAAAACCATTTTTTATTCATACTTTTGCTTGACCAAAAGTATGCAAAAGTCACCGACTGACAGCGATTAGCTAAAAACAGCTAACTCCGTCTAATTGGTTTTTATCCCGCCACATCCCCGAAAACCAATTTACGACTACGTTGCGCTATTTTCTATACGCGAATCACTGAATGTCGGACTGGGATTTGCGATCCCATTTTGGAAAGGCAACGAACTAAAAGATATGAAAGCATATTCAATATGCTACTTATGCTTGACCAAAAGTAGCCAAAAGTCAGGGGTCACGGACCCCGTAATAATGGAGGACCGGGACTTAATTTGATATCGAGATCATATATAGGTAGACCGATGCTTGTTCTCTGTCTACTTCGCACTTTTCCTTGATGAAAAGTGCACAAAAATCACCGACTGTACGGAAATGGCTAAAAATAATCTCTCGATGCTAAATGTATTTATCCAACCCACAGCCCCGAAATACATTTTTTACGCCTCAAAAGCTTATTTTCTATACGCCATTGCCGTAATGTCGGGAATGGGATCTAGGGATCCCTTAATGGAAACTGAAAACTGCATAAAAACAGATAACTGAATAGGATTGATTTAAGAAGGGTATCAATACACATGTTGAGTAGAGTAGCTAATGCGATTTATTGGATGAGTCGGTACATTGAGCGGGCCGAGAATGTGGCGCGTTTTATGGACGTGAACATAAACCTGATGCTAGACCTGCCGTTAGAGGTCGCGAGCCAGTGGGAGCCGCTCGTCATAACCACAGGGGACGATGAGATGTTTGGGGAGCGCTACGGCGAGGCTACCAAGGATAACGTGCTGCAGTTCCTGGCGTTCGATAAGGAGAACCCGAACTCGATTATTTCTACGCTCACACATGTGAGGGAGAATGCAAGGTCGATCAGAGAGATAATATCGTCCGAGATGTGGGAGCAGATAAATAAATTCTATTTTATGGTCGTGGATGCGGCGGAGGACCCGGGGGTGCTGGATGACCCGCAGGATTTTTTCACACGTGTCAAGATGGAGAGCCACTTGTTCTCGGGTATTACGGACTCGACTATGTACAGGGGCGAGGACTGGCACTTTGGGCGGCTGGGTAGGATGCTAGAGAGGGCGGATAAGACCTCGCGAATAATAGACGTGAAATACTACATACTGCTGCCGAGCCCAGAGGACGTGGGAACACCGATAGATAATATTCAGTGGGCTGCACTGCTGAATTCGGCCAGTGCACTCGATATGTATCGCAAGAAATACAGGCGCATAGAGCCCGACAGTGTGGCCGAGTTTTTGATGCTCAACCGGGATTTTCCGAGAGCTATACACTACTGTATAATAAGGGCAGAAGAATCGCTCCACGCCATTACCGACACACCGCCGGGAGGGTTTGGGAACGAGGCTGAAAGGGCGCTGGGCAAGCTGCGCTCGGATCTGAATTACGCAAGCATAGAGGAAATAATATTGAATGGATTGCATGAGTATTTGGACGACCTGCAGACCAAACTGAACGAGGTCGGGGAACTGATAGCGGATGTGTTTTTTGTGGTACGGCCCAAAGACGGCAAGCAGATACCCGGAGGTGTTGAGTGACGTTTTGCATAGGAATGAAGGTGGAGGAGGGGCTTGTAGGGATTGCGGACACGCTGGTGACTACGGGTACAGAGTGTATTACAGCGAGGAAGGTTACAGTGCACCAGTACGGGAAGCATTCGCTGTTTCTAATGACCTCGGGGCTTAGATCGGTTAGGGATAAGGCACTTACCTATTTCGGCGAGGTGCTCGAAGAGGATACGCAAAAATTCGATAAATTATACAAGGCCGTAAACGCATTTGCGGAGCAGGTAAGGCGCGTGGGCGACGAGGACAAGGAGCCGCTTGAGGAGGCGGGGTTTAGGTTTAATCTCTATTCCATTATCGGGGGGCAGTTGGAGAACGATAAGGAGCATAAGCTCTACTTGATCTATCCGCAGGGGAACTGGGTAGAGGTGGGGCAGGGCACGCCGTATTACCTGATAGGGGAATCTTCATACGGTAAGCCCATACTCGACCGTGCGCTAAACTATGAGGTAGGGATGAAAAAGGCACTTAAGATAGGGTACTTGGCGTTCGATGCAACGCGAACGAGTGCGATTGACGTGGATTTTCCCATCGACGTGGTGCTTTACCGCGAGGGGACGTATCAGATTGTGGAGCACAGATACGATATGAAGAGTGTGGTGGGGATATCGGACTGGTGGCAGGATACGATCAAAAAAGCAATCGGCGAGCTGCCCGAGCAGTGGATGGAAGCGGTCTTCAATAAACTTAAATAGGTGGTAGCGGATTGCGACTGAGCGTTAAACACGAGACAATTTATAGTTATACGGACAGTGTGTTTTTAGAACCGCATATGCTGAGGCTTAAGCCCCGAAGCGACTCTACACAGAGGCTTTGGGGCTTTGAGATCGACATTGACCCACAACCGTCGTTGATGTCGTGGGGTGTGGATGCCGAGGGGAACGATACTGCGTGGCTATGGTTCGAGGGGCTTCACGATGAGCTGAGAATAGAGAGCCGCTCTGAGGTGGAGACGCTTCAAGAGGACCCGTTTGATTTTATTTTGGCTGACCGCGGGGGACATAAGGTGCCGATGGTATACCCGGGGGAGCTGGAGGGGATCTTGGCTCCATACATGGGTAGTGGGGAAAATAATCCCGGTGAGCTGATGCAGGAGTTTTTAAACGAAGTGAAAAAGAAATCGGACGGGTTGATACTGAATTACTTAACCGTGCTCGTGCGTTATATAAAGGAGAATCTGGAGCACAAGGAACGCAAGGACGGGATGCCACTAGGTCCCGAAGAAACACTCGCGTGCAAAACCGGGGCGTGTAGGGATTTTGCAATGCTATACATAGAGGCGTGTAGGCGGGTGGGGATCGCGGCACGGTTCGTGAGCGGCTATGTGTGGGGGTATGGTGCGGAGCAGGAGCACAACCTCCATGCCTGGGCCGAGGTATATCTGCCGGGAGGGGGATGGCGCGGTTATGATCCAACGCTGGGGCTTGCGGTAACGGACACACACATTGCGGTGGCCAGTGGCCCCGTGGCAGAGAAAGGCTCGCCCGTGACAGGATCGTATAGAAGGAACAATGTGGGAGCCACGCTCGATTACAACATAGATATAAGCCGTGTAGATTAGACTCCATCCGTTAAATAAGACCTATAAATCGGACGCATTATACTGCATAATTAAGACGAAATGGACCAAAGATCGGGAATAGAGATGTTGGATATGCACCTTAAGGCCGCGACATATAACGGGAACTCGCACCCGGCGCTTGACTGGTACGACGGGGAGTATCGCGAGGGACTAGAGATCGCCGATGGACTCTCGGAACTGGAGTGGTTTTCTCTGCGCAAGGTGTTTTTGGACCGCCCGTACCTATGGCAGGAGGCCTGTGTGTATGTGATGGGCCACTGTGAGGACGGGGGTGCGACGGGGATGCTGCTGGATATTTTTAAGAACTGCCCAGAGAGGATAGCGTGTTTTGCCTCGGTCTACCTATATGAGCGGGAATTTGGGGTGATAGAGGATTCGGAGCGGGAAATTGTGCGTACGAGGGCCGAGGAACTTATAACCGACGAGGTGTGGAAGAGTTTTACGGAGCTGTATTTGGAGGCTCTGGAGGGGATAAGGGACAGGGTCTAGCGACCCAGGCATAACAAATCATGTGAGTGCGGGGTCAGTCCACGAGTAAAGAGGGACAGACCCCTTGAGCCAGACATGGGGACCGCAAGCGAATGTAGTGTATGAGCGGCAGGCAGGGATAAGATAGGGACCGCAAGCGAATGTAGTGTATGAGCGGCAGGCAGGGATAAGATAGGGACCGCCAGCGAATGTAGTGTATGAGCGGCAGGCAGGGATAAGATGGGGACGTGGTGGTGTCTGCGACACCATTTTGAAAAAACTACGGTTTAGCTATTCCGGATTTATTTATAGTAGAACGATACTTTTTATATCTTTTCTATCGCACTTTTCCACGATGAAAAGTGCGCAAAAATCACCGACTGACAGCGATTAGCTAATAATTTGATCGTCCGGTTAAATGTATTTATCCAACCACATCCCCGAAATACATTCTTAACACCGTACTCACAAATTATTTTCACGCGAATCGCTTAATGTCGGGACTGGGATCTATGATCCCATAGGGGATAATCTACGGTTTGGTTATTCCGGATATAATCTTAGTAGACTGATACTTTTAATATCTTTTCTTCATACTTTTGCTTGATCAAAAGTATGCAAAAATCACCGACTGTACGGAAATGGCTAAAAATAATCTCTTGAGGCTAAATGTATTTAATCCCACCCCGGCCCCGAAATCCATTCTTAACGCCTCTCGAGCTTATTTTCTATACGCCATTGCCGTAATGTCGGATTGGGATCATAGATCCCATAGGGGAAACTGCGAAAGATACAATATATTCGTGCACATGTAATGTGCCTGTAAAGTCGGGACTGAGGTCTGCGACATCATGTCGGAAAACGGCGAAAGAAAAAGGGGATATTTCTTATAATAGGGGTGCGTCCCTATTTGTCCTATTTGTCGGGGTCAGTCCACGGATACTGAGGGACAGACCCCTTTTCCCATACAACGGGGTCAGTCCACATGATAAATCGGGACAAACCCCTTGAGAATTGAGTGTTATTTTCTATATCTTCTGGCTCTGATGACGATAAACAAGACCGGTATTAGAAGCAGTGCAAGGTTGGCTGCTGTTTGGGGCAGGGGTACAGGTGCACTTGCAAGTGAGCAGGATTTACTGCCGCCGCCGCTTCCGCCACCGCCTCCACCACCGGGAGGTCCGGGACGGGGATCGCCGCCGCCGACTACATTGGTAGTAATAAGCGATATATTGTTAGAGGTGTTGGGATCGACTTGCCCTCCGCTTATCTGTGCATAGTTTGCTATGGCACCGTTTGCTTGTGGCCTGACGGTTATATCAACCGAGGTGAGAAGTGATTCTTGGCTTACAGTGTTTATATTGCCAATCTCGCAGATCACAGTACCACCGGACTCGCTGCAGCTGCCGCGGCTGGTTTTTACCGATACAAAATCTACTCCGGGTGGTAGTGTGTCGGTCATTGTAACATTGGTGGCCTGCTGGGGACCGTTGTTACCTATAAGCACGGAGTAAGTTAGCGTCTCGCCTGCTATGGTGGGATCGGGTGAGCCGGATTTGATAACAAAAAGATCGGTGCTGGGCGGAGTTTCACCCCCACCTCCACCGCCTCCGGGAGGTGGTACTATGGATTTGGGGCTAACGGTAGTGACCTGGGAGACGAGGTTGTTGGAGGTCTCGGGGTCGTCTTCGTTGCCGACGATTCTAGCTATGTTTGTGATAGCTCCGGTGACAGTTGGTTTTACGACTATAACCGTTTGGGAGATGTCGCCAGGTGTAAGAACCCCAAGGTTGCATGTGACAACACCAGTGTCGTGAGTGCATGTGGTTTGGTCTGAGGTTGCGGATACGAATGTAGTGTTGTCGAGTAGAGTGTCGGTAACTACAACACCTGTGGCCTGTTCGGGGCCGTTATTGGTGGCTACTAATATATATGTGAGTTCGTTGTCTACGACAACAGGGTCGGGGGAGTCGCTCTTGGTTATCGCAATGTCGGCACCCGTTATGATGACTGGGGGCGCGGTGTCGATAACCGTAGTGGTTTCGATGGATACATTGCTAAACGCTTGGGGGTCGTTTTCGTCGGCAGAGACCTCGGCCTTGTTGGCAATAGTACCTGTTACCGTCGGAGTGACTTTAATGACTACGCGTTCGGTATCGCCGCTAGGGATCTGAGTGATATTACAAGTGATAAGGCTGTTTACATGGCTGCACGGGGCGCCGGAATCGGCAGTGGCCGATACAAAAGCGGCTGTGGACGCAATAGTGTCTTTAAGCACTACATTGTCTGCGTTGGCGGGGCCGATGTTGGAGATAAACACTGTGTATGTAAGGGTGTCATTCACTTGTACGGGGTCGGGGAAGTCGCTCTGGACCACGTAGAGTTCTGCCTGGGGTGGTCCAATGATAGGCGTTTCTTCAACCGTAGTGACGGTTGCGCCAACGTTATTGGTGCCATTGGGGTCTTGTTGGTCGGCAGAGACTTGGGCGGTGTTAATGAATATGCCGAGTTCGGAAGGGGTAGCAGTGAGTGTTACGAATTCGATTTGCCCAGCGGTAAGTGTGCCTAGATTGCAGGGTAACGCGGTGCAACCGCCCTGGCTCGAGCTTACGGATACGAGAGAGAAACTGGCAGGTAGCACATCGTCGACTATGGCGTTGGTGGCATCGTCTGGCCCGAAGTTGGATACGATGAGTGTGTAGACGACATCGTCACCCAAAATGACGGGTTCGGAAGAGGCTGTTTTGGTAATGGTTAGATCGGCTGAGATCACAGGTGGGGGTTCTATGGAATCGACTACGGTTGTGACGTCTGTGTCAAAGTTGTTAGACGTGTTTAAGTCGGACTCGATAGACTGGACGTTTACGAGGTTGGCATCGGTACCCGTTAAAGTGGGTGTGACGTTAATGGTGATTGATTGGAGTTCGCCGACCGGGAGATTGTACATACCGCATGTGACAAGTTCGTGGTCATTTGTGCAAGGCGAGGGGGCATCGGCTGTGGTCGCGGAGTTAAATACGAAACCTTCGGGAAGAGTATCTCTAAATACTACGCCGGTGGCGGTGGTTAAACCGAAATTGGTGATAAATATGCTGTAGTCGAAGGGAACACCGACTTCGGGGAATTCGGGGACATGGGTTTTGGTGATAGATAGGTCTACCTGTGCTCCGACGTCGCCTGTACAGCGAGTGATGAAGATCTCGTTGTTGAGGTCGGGGTTGACACCGGTGACATCGGAGTCGGACTGAAAAGCTATATTATTGCCGCTAGCGTCTATGGAGGGGAGAATGCTGTTGCCCTGTTTCTTTTTGTCTCGTGTGATTTTGATAAGACCGGTTAATATGTCCCATCGAAAGATTTCGAAGTTGGAATCAGAAGTAACAGAGATGTGGGCGTCAGAGTAAAATGCCATACGAGCACCGTCTGCATTAAGAGAGGGCAAAAAGCTGTTAACATTGTCGTCACTAGTGATCTGTAAGATTGGCGGTATTACGCCCTCGGACCAATGGAAGATCTCGTTGTTGCCGTCGGGGTTTTCACCCGTGAGATCAGCTGTGGATTCCCAAGCGATGCGTGAACCGTCTGAGTTTGTAGAGGGGTCTAAGTTGTCTCCAAATGTGGAGTTTGTGATTTGAAGGAATGGCGGTAATGCACCCTCTGTCCAACGATAGATCTCGAAATTGCCATCGGGATTTGTGCCGAGTATATCTGCATTGGATTCAAAGGCTATTACGGTACCGTCAGCGTCAATTGTAGGGGCTAGATTTACAACGCCCGGGCCTGAGGTGTTGGTGATCTGGGAGATCCCGGTAGTAGAGTCCCATAGGAATATCTCGTTGTTGCCGTCGGGGTTTTGGCCGGTGAAATCGGCATTGGATTCAAAGGCGATCCTGTTGCCGGCGGAGCTGAGTGTGGGGAATGAATTGAAAACACCGGCTCCGGAGGTGTTGGTTATCTGAGTGATAGGGGGGACGTTGCCCTGGGTCCAGAGAAATATCTCGGAGTTGCCGTCGGGATTGGCACCGGTGAAGTCGGCAGTGGATTGAAAGGCAACGATAGTGGCGTCGATGTTAACAGAGGAGATGGTGCTCTGGCCTACTGTGGTGTTGGTTATCTGAGTGATAGGGGGGACGTTGCCCTGGGTCCAGAGGAATATCTCGGAGTTGCCGTCGGGATTGCCGCCCGTGAGATCGGATGTGGACTGAAAAGCAATGTTTGTGGCGTTTGCATTGATGTCGGGTTCTTTGTTCTCGCCTGCAGTGGTAAAAGTGAGCTGGGTAACAGTGCACTGGGCGTTTGCGAGTTGGGGTGTGGCGAGTAAAAGTAAAATGCTTGCGAATGCTAGACTAAAGATAAAAAAAGGTCTTAGTATTGACCGGCCATTAATATGGTTGTTCATCTCCTTTCTCCCTGTATGTATCGGACGTTGTATTATCTGTATATATAAAATAGTCTATATAAGTATGTGGGTGATGGTGCTCGGAGTCAAGCTAATAGGCTGATATCTATTAATATATAATGGTAACTATTACGCAATATTCGTATGTGGCGGGGATAGTATCTGCGACACCAAATGGGATAGGCAAAATACAAACATGTTCTGTCACATGTCGTGCGCGGGGCTTGGGCGCCTCTTTTATAAGGTAGTAGCGGGAGTTTATTTGCTCTAGGGCTTCCATATTGCCAGGCCGATAATTAATACCAGTTTAATTTGCTGCTTGTGCTTGATCAACATTAGCCAGTTGCGGGGACAGGCCCCTTTTCCCATACAACGGGGTGAGTCCACGGGTAAGGCGGGACAGACCCCTTTTTTATATCTCTGATGTCGGACTGGGATCTACGGTCTCATAGGGGGAAAAACTACGGTTTAGCAATTCCGGATGTAATCTTCGTAGACAGATACTTATATTATTTTCTACTGCTACTTTTGCTTGACCAAAAGTAGCCAACAGTCACCGACTGACAGCGATTAGCTAAAAATAGCTAACTCCATCTAATTGATTTTTATCCCGCCCCGGCCCCGAAAACCAATTTACGATTCCATTGCGCTATTTTCTTTACGCTAATAGCTGAATGTCGGACTGGTGTCTTTCACACTATTAGGGGAAAGGCGAAAGACGAAAGGTTACAAAAAAGGGGGTCAGTCCACGGGTAAAGCGGGACAGACCCCTTGATATGATGGGGACCGCAATGAAAAGTACGCAAAAATCGCCGACTGCACATAAACGTGCTAAAAATAGTTTGCTTCAGCTAAGTAATATGATCCCACCACATCCCCCATATCACTCTTAACGCTTCATCAAACGATTTTCTTAACGCCGTTTATGTGGATGTCGGATTGGGATCTAGGGATCCCATAGTGGAAAACCAAAAGACCAAATAATATTCGTGCAGATGTAAGGTGCTAGTTTTTGTTGTCGCCGTAGGCGAAGGTGATGATCTGGCAGGGTTTGCAGTGAAAGGCGTGTAGGGCGGGGCGTTTGATCTTGTGCGTGGTGCCGGGGAGACCGGTGAACATTGAGGGGATGCCGATGGGATCGGTGCGGTCGCGCCATGTGACGCCGCCAACTGTCGGCAGGTAGCCTTCGGTCATGGGGTTGCCGCAGCGGGGGCAGGAGGGGATTTTGCCTTCAAGGCCGAGGTCGGATGTGGGTTTGACTTCGCTGCCGGGTGAGGTTTTTCTAAAAGAACGCCATATGTAGTTGATAAATCCCGCGGCTAATAATAGAAAAAGAGCAGAGATTCCAAGCAGGACTAAACCTAGTTTAAAGTTTAAGTCGATGCTATAGGGGAGGGTGCAGTTCTCGGGAGACTCCTTTAGGTAGACGACTTGGAGTTGGTCATGCTTCTCAAGTGCGTCGTAAGTGGATTTGGATACGCCGAGCTTGCATTTCTTATCATAACGACCGCCGCTATTGTACGATACATATATAAAATGATGGTCTGATGGTATTGTGCTACGGGGTTTTAGGAGTTCGTCACCGTTCAGAACGCCTTTATTTATGACGGTTGCAGTTGATTCTATGCCCCGATTAGACAGTTTGTAGTTATGCAAGAACGGGCCCGTGTAGTTAAGGAGAAACCATAGGGGGATTAGCACGAGCAGGGCTGCTACGAATAGGGGTATGTAGAGCTCTTTTTTATTAATCATACGTGACTGTGTCCGAAAGTAGTCTGAAAATTATTTGATTAGAGCTAGTTAGCGGATGTTTGTTGCAACAATTCTTTGTATATAAATATACACCAATTGCATGTTTTTCATATATTGGCGATTAAGCATTTATGTAAGTATTTATTACAGGTGTAATATGTTAATGATTTATGGCGCTTACATAATGATAAAATGTAGGAATATATGTAGTACTTGACTTATTAACTGAAAAAATATTAAGCTATTATTGAGCTTCGATTATACATATGTGATGTATCGTACTCGTGGAGAGATTGCATATGCCTGTAGATTCGAGTAGTTGAGGAGAGGGGTCCTTAACTAATTCAAATTCCTAGATTCTAAACCCTATCACATATGTTTTATGGTTTGTGTATATACATGTTTCGTACAGGCAAAGGAGATTTGCTGTCGAAAAAATGGCGGATTTGATGTGTGATTTGGATACGTTGGGGATAACTAAATACACAAGGCTGTATGCGGATGAGAATGGCAAGAGTCATTTTGAGGATGTGTATGTAGAGCTTGAGCCTATGAGGTGCTGTGACCTGTCGAGAAAAGTAAGCAGCTCGACGCTTATGAAGAGTGGGGGGTGTAGGTTTTTGTCGGTGCCTGCGGGCTGGATAAGTGAATGGCACCTGCCTGATGGTAAGTGTTTGAAAATCGTGTTGTCGGGACAATGGGAAGTGAAAGCGGGCAGCGGAGAAAAGAGGCTGTTTGAAAACGGCAGCGCCATAATGATAGAGGATACTAATGGTACGGGGCATAAATGTAGGGTGTTGGGTAGGAATAATGCTCTGTTTCTTGTAGTGGAGATGGGGCTAGGGGTTAAAGAGAATACATATGTGTTTTTGAGGTAATTGTTGTCTGGACTGGGATCTGTGATCCCATAGGGGAAAAACAACGGTTTAGTCATTTAGGATACTATGTTAGTAGGATGATACTTTTATATCTTTTCTCTCGCACTTTTCCGCGATGAAAAGTGCGCAAAAATCGCCGACTAACGAGATAGACGCTAAAAACATGTCAGTGCGGGCTATTGATTTTGATCCAACCACAGCCCCGAAAATCAATTTTAACTCCGCGCTAACCTGTTTTCTTAACGCTATATCTCTGATGTCGGGAGTGGTGTCTGCGACACCATATTGAAAAGGCTAATGACTAAAGATTTGAATGCACACTCAGTGTACCCCCGAAATCCATTTTTAACGCCTCTCGAGTTTATTTTCTATACGCCATTGCCGTAACGTCGGAATTGGGATCTATGATCCCATAGGGAAAGGCGAAAGACACATCATATTCAAGTACATGTTATGTGCCACACTCAGTGTGCAATTTAGGACTCCATTGCGTTATTTTATATACGCGAATCGCTGAATGTCGGGACAGAGGTCTAACGACCTCTATATGAACAAGGATTTGTGAATTATAGGACCGGATTAGATATGGTATGTGCCAAAAATTAAAGAAATTTTTCCGAATAGAAAAAAATTGCTAGATTTCTGATGCGGGGTTCGAAGAATCAGATATACTAATGGGCGCTGGTTGTGATTAACGAGCCCTGGCGGAACCCCATCTAATTTTTTACTGGCATTAGCCGGAGCCGCGTAGGGCTCGTTTTACTCTTTATAACCTTCCCATTATACAACTAGTTAACCTGTAAAATCAAATTAAATACTCACATAGATATATAGCAATTTACGTGCTTGCGCGAGATCGGGTGGATTGCTATAATGGGGATATGGGGGCCGCAAGTGAGCGGTTTATTGCGAACGGCAGGTAGGAACAAAATGGGGATATGGGGGCCGCAAGTGAGCGGTTTATTGCGAACGGCAGGTAGGAACAAAATGGGGATATGGGGGCCGCAAGTGAATGTAGTGTATGAGCGGCAGGCAGGGACGAAATGGGGTAGTGGGGGTCTGGAGACCCCTATCATAAGGGAGTACCGGGAGTTGTGATGATTATCGCAACTACGGGGTCAGTCCACGGGTAAAGAGGGACAGACCCCTTGAGGGAGTATCGGGACTTTGTGCCCATGGGGGCCGAGAGGGAGCGGTCTTTTGCGAACGGCAGGTAGGGACAAAATGGGGAAGTGGGGGCCGCAAGTGAATGTAGTGTATGAGCGGCAGGTAGGAACAAAATGGGGATATGGGGGCCGAGAGGGAGCGGTCTTTTGCGAACGGCAGGCAGGTACAAAATGGGGATATGGGGGCCGAGAGGGAGCGGTCTTTTGCGAACGGCAGGTAGGAACAAAATGGGGAAGTGGGAGGCGCAGACGCAATGTTGATAGGGCCGAAGAAGTTGTCTGAAAAGCTGGGGAATCCAAACCTAATAGTTGTAGACTGTCCTTGGGAGTATTACTCGTATACAAGGGCTCATATACCAGGGGCGCGCTGTCGTCCGGGGCATTCATATATAAAATCAAAAGAACCGGGTGGGGAAGATTCTCTTTTTGTAGTGGAGGACTATGAGCTGTGTGATCTGTTGAAGCAGCTGGGCATTGAGGAGGGCTCGACTGTGGTGCTTTATGATGAGTGGGGCTCTATATTTGCGACAAGGTTGTGGTGGGTGCTTAAATATTATGGATTTAATAATGCATATGTGCTGGACGGGGGATGGCAGAACTGGGTCGAGATGGGTTATCCGATAAGTTATAGAACAAACGAATATAACCCCTCGGAGCATGAGTTCGGTGCGCAGGCAGATGTTGATAGGATAGTATCGAGAGAACAATTGACAGAAGCAATGGAGGACCCGAGGTGGCAGATAATAGATGCGAGGTCGCACGGGGAATATACGGGGGCCGACCAGCACGGAAATATGAGGGCCGGGCATATACCCGGAGCGCTACACGTGGAGTGGAACACACTGCTCGAGAACTCTACCGACACAGAGGGGGTTAGAAGGTTTAGGCCCCCAGAAGAGATAAAAGCAATCTTTGACAACGCGGGTGTGAATCCCGAAAAGAGGACAGTGGCGCACTGTCAGTCGGCGGTGCGGGCTACGATGATAGCGTTTGTATTTGAGATGTTGGGTTACCCACCGGTCGGTATTTATGACGGATCGATGGCCGAGTGGGCGAACCGGGACGATACGGCGCTGGTGATGGATGTCTGAGGGGTCTCGGGGGTCTATTCAAAAGGGAGTAACGGGACTTTAATGATTATTGAGAAAGTCTCATTTATACACGATACAAATTATATTCCTGCACATGTAATGTGCTACTTTTGCTTGACCAAAAACAGCCAACAGTCAGGGTCTAGCGACCCAGGCAAATGATGGTTTAGTGCCCTTAGGGATAATAACTTCATAGCATGGATCTAAATGCCTGTTTACTTCATACTTTTGCTTGATCAAAAGTATGCAAAAATCGCCGACTGTACGGAAATAGCTAAAAATAATCTTTCGATGCTAAATGGATTTATCCAACCACAACCCCGAAATCCATTCTTAACGCCTCAAAAGCTTATTTTCTATACGCCATTGCCGTAATGTCGGGACTGGGATCTGGTGATCCCATAGGGGAAAAACGACGGGTTATCCATTGATGATTCTGTATTAGTTGGAAGATACTTTTATTGTTTCTTACTGCTACTTTTGCTTGACCAAAAGTAGCCAAAAGTCACCGACTGACAGCGATTAGCTAAAAATAGCTAACTCCATCTAATTGATTTTTATCCCGCCCCGGCCCCGAAAACCAATTTACGATTCCATTGCGCTATTTTCTTTACGCTAATAGCTGAATGTCGGACTGGTGTCTTTCACACTATTAGGGGAAAGGAGAAAGACGAAAGGTTACAAAAAAGGGGGTCAGTCCACGGATAAAGAGGGACAGAGCCCTTTTCCCATACAACGGGGACAGTCCACATGGTAAGGCGGGACAGTCCCCTTTTGTAGAATACAAAATATATTCCTGCGCAGGTGCTGTGCTATCTACTATTTAACCTTGCCGGAGTATGTGTATTCGATGGCGTCTTGGCCGGGTTTTGTCCAGACGAATGTGCCTGAGATATTGCCCCCGTCTACAGTGCCGGACCATGCCACGGTGCCCTCGGTATCGCTTGTGGCCTGGGACTCGAAGCTGATCACGCCGTCCTGTTCCGTAGCACTATATGGAGCGGCTTTAAACCCGTACTGTTCGCAGTCGGTGGATGTAAACATACCGTCTTTGAAAATTAGAGTGTCGGGTGTTTTGTCTTCTTTGCCCTTCTCGGAGGCCTCGGCCTCGAATGTTTTGCCGTCTAGCAGACCCTCGGCTGATGCCGGTAGAGCTAGCGAAAGACCCGTAATGAAAAGTAAAACTAATGAGAAACTAAAAAGATGGAAAAAAGAGTTACGCATTGGATACCTCCCCGTATGTATTTACCCCTGAAATGAATGTTATCAAATTATTGAACGAGTGGTCAAGATTTTTGAATGTGAGTTAAGAAACCTATTATGTAAAAGTTTAATTGGGTTGTATTGTCAGGTAGGGATTACTCGGTATCGAGGGTGTTGAGGGATGTAGATGTGTCGCAGGTTTAGGGGATAGGGGTAATGCGTATAGGTTCAGTAAGCCCAATGCAAAACTTTTTAGCATTAGGGTTTCTATATTACCAGACCCATACTAATTTCCAGTTTGCTTCGCTACTTTTGCTTGACCAAAAGTAGCCAAAAGTCACCGACTGAACGGAAATGGCTAAAAATAATCTCTCGTTGCTAAATAGATTTATCCCACCCCGGCCCCGAAATCTATTTTTAACGCATCTCAAGCTTATTTTCTATACGCCATTGCCGTAATGTCGGGATTGGGGTCTCTGACCCCATAGGGGGAAAGGCGAAAGGCTAAAACAAAATCATATTCCTGCACATGTAATCTGCCCGTAAGGTCGGGATTGGTATCTGGTGATCCCATTGGAAATACTAAAATACCAATAAGAAACTGTACGTATCGAGGAGTGGGTATATATTTATACACAATAAAAATATTAGGTGTTTTAGTGTTGACTATTATTTATTATATTATGTATCAAAATTAGCTATTTTGCCGGAGGCATGTGATGAGAGATCTTAAAAATAATAAAAGAAACATAAAGAGCTTGGCCGTAACAACATTTTTGTTTGTGTTTATGGTGTTTGGTTCCATTGGTGGGTGCGGGGGAAGCAGCAATAATAACGGTGGCAATGGCGGGGGAAACGGCGGTGGCGGCGGTGGCGGTAACGTGACTATTGTGCCGGGGGGAACACTCAGCACTACACCCATGACTATGGAGTATGTCGCGGGAGGGGGAGAGAGGCAGTCGCTTGATTATTATCGTATTAACGACATAGAGTCGCCGAGGCCGGTGCTGGTGTATTTCCATAGCGGTGGGTGGGTGATAGGTTCCAAAGAAAACATTGAGGAGATTGCGTTAGATATTGCGGAGACCGGGGGGTTTCACCTGGTGTCGGCTAACTATAGGCTGGCTGACGAGTCCAACGATGCGTGGCCAGAGGTGGTGCATGATGCAAAGGCGGTAGTGAGGTACCTGAGACAAAACGCGGCTTCATTGGGTATAGATCCGAATGCGATCATTGCAATAGGGGAGTCGGCAGGGGCGCACCTGGCAGCGATGCTGGCGACTACAGACGGGGTGGCATCGTTAGAGGGGCCGGCAAATCCGGGGTTTTCGTCAGAGGTAGTAGGAGGGGTGTTGTTTTACGGCCCTTACGACCTGAACACCATAGCCGGGCAGGGGCTAGAGATAGCGCTTAGCTGTGGGCCCGAGTTAAATCCACTGCCTGTAGTGGCGCTTTTGGGCTGTGAACTATCATTAAACCCATTGGACCCGCTTGAGAACTGTGCACAGAACGACCTCGATCAGGCAAGCCCGGTGTTTCATGTGGACTCGGGTGATAAGCCTGCATTTATAGCCAACGGGACAGCGGACTGTTTTGTGCCGTGGAAGCAGAGCAGGGACCTGCGCGATGCACTGTCGGCAGCGGGGGTGCCGCACGAGTGGATATTGACCCAGGGCGGGGAGCATAAAGCGAATACACTGGATGTGAGCGCTGGGGATGTGATAGAATTTATAGAAGATAACATGTAGAACTGAAGAGGACGGGATGCTGAGACTGAAACACATGATAGGGCACGGGTTTGCGGTGGACAGTGAGGTGGAGGTTGCGAGAGAGGATGGTGAGCTGTTGTTTAAGGGGCAGAGGCGTGCTGACAGCTGGCTTAACCCCGAAGAGGTAACGGAAGGGGCGATATTTGTGGAGCATGAGGAGAGGCTAAATACCTCGGAGTTGACAGGGCTTGTGATAACACACTCGATTACGAAGCTGCCGGACGGGGAATACGTTGATCATACCTATATTAATTTTATGAGAGGGACAGACTGTTTTACGTATAAAGCAGATGTTGATGTGGATGGATACGAGAGCATTAAAGTAGTGTACGAAGATATTATGCATATGATTAAAAACGGTAACAATGAGGGCGGGGAAAGGTCCTAGATGTTGCCAAAGGACTGCTTGGTGTAAGCCCGGGAGTCCATATCCCTTATTTCCACTGTGACAGAGCAGTTGAGGTTGCGGGTGGATTCTGAAAACAATTGAACCACAGTGTCGTAGAGCTTTTTGCTGAGCTCCGCTTTAAACTGGGGGCTCCGCCCTGCGAGCAGTGCAACCTGGAGGTGGAGGAATGCCTGGTCGCGGGAGCCGTCGGACACGAAATAGTGTTCGGACTTGACCAAACGGCTTTTGATATTAGCCAGGTCGATCTCGTCATTGTCGGCGAGTGTCCGCGACAGTGTGCCGAGAACACGAGACGGATCGGGGGATTCGATGATGTTGTCTGAGTATTCGAGTATGAGGTGCGGCATAGGGGAATAATATAATTGAGGGAAAGCTGAATGCCAATGGGGGGCCGAGAGGGAGTAGTAGTATCACGACCGTAGGTAGGGTATGTATGGGGGCGTGGTGGTGTCTGCGACACCATTTGGGAAATACTACGACTTAGCTATATACAAAGCGGTGGTATTCAATATATAATGTTTGAAAAATTTTATGGGGAGGCTAATAATGAATACTAACGTAGACAAAGTTGAGGGTTATATAGCTAAATTTGAGGCGCTTGTGCCTGAGTTAAATGATGCGTGGACGGAGTATCGTGACGAGGTTTTTAAAGAGGGGCTGATTTCGGTAAAGGACAAGCAGTTGATAGCATTGTCTTGTGCTCATATTACGGGGTGTGAGCATTGCATAAGGCACAGGACAAAGCTGTCGAAAGAGATGGGTGCGACGGATGAACAAATTGCGGAATCGGTATACATCGCGATGCGGCTTGCTATGGGGCAGCCGTATGCTTTCAGCAGTATAGCGCTGGAAAATTATGATTTGATGAAGAGTAAGGAAAGTGTGTTTAAAGGTTATTTTATAAGTAAAAACATCACCCCGCAGATACAGGACTTTCATAAAGTAAGCGGCACTATGCGTGACAAATTTGCCACATTTCACGATATTGTATACGAGGACGGACACCTGCCTAAGAAACTTAAGAAAGGGCTTATGGGACTGGCATGTGCAATATTGGCTAAGTGTCCGTGGTGCATAAGAAGCTGTGTGCGAGACGGGCTACAGGAAGGAGTCGTAAAAGAAGAAATAGTGGAGGCTATAAACATCGCGATGGTCATGAATGCTACTGCTTGTGTAGCGCACACAAGCGCAACTATTGAGGCCGCAGAGCAATTTGGCGGGTAGTTGATTAATACATGATGAGAGATTGCGCCTTGGCAACTCTATCAATATATATAATTGACAAGAAATCTTTGACAGCACGATGGATCGGTGTGCTGTTGGTTGTGGTAAAAGCATTTCTGTGGAGGCATGTAAATAAGATTATTGTCAGGTTCTACTAACAGATGGAAGTGGTGATATAATTATAGTAAAAGAATTAACTAATTTGCACAGTTAAAATATCCCATTGAAGGCTTGCGGTAAAGGACTTAACTGAATATATGGTGTCTGATTACGGTAAGGTCATATTGATAGGTGGAGCGAGGTATGTAGGGAAGAGCTCGCTGGCAACTGCTTTGAGCGAGAGTAGGGGCAGGATTGTGCTGTCGAGGTTTGATTTTAATACTCAGCTTTATGGAATGCTAAGCAGTACCGAACCCAATGAGTTTAAAACAATCGTACATGTATTGGCAAACAATCTGCCGGTAATACTGGATAAGATCAATCTGACAATTGACTATTGTTTGCAGGATGAATATACGGAGATCCTGAGGAATGCACTTAGAAGTTTTGATGTATATAACGTGTGGCTGCACTGTAAAGCGGACGAAGAGATAGAGAGACGAAAGACAATTGCCGAGTATGAAATGACCGATGCAGAGGCTAAAAAGAGAGTATTTCATGTGTTTGATGCAGAGGATGCATCGCGATTGGAATATGACATGAATGTCGATCTGTTGGGTAGCTCGGCAGAGTGTGTGAGCGAAGAGATACTGGTCAATGCGCTGCATCAATGGGGAAATTAGAGTCCCTGTTATCTTGGAGGGGCCTAGCGACCCTTGGCACGGCTGACACCTCTCAAATTCAATTAAAAATCATATACCCATAAGTTTGCTTGCATTATGGGAATCGCCATTATTTGCCATTATTTAATATTTTTTATCTTCCTACTTTTCCGCGATGAAAGGTGTACAAAAATCGCCGACACGGCTCGCGCCGCGGCATATCAAACGATTGACATAGGTGATATGAGAGCACATTCAATGTGCCCCCGACCCCGAAAACCAAATTACGATTCCATTGCGCTATTTTCTTTACGTGAATCACTGAATGTCGGGACTGGGATCTGCGATCCCAAATGGGAATAACCACGGTTTAGTCATTCCGAATGTAATCTTCTTGGACCGACACTTTACTACCTTTTTACTTCATACTTTTACTTGATCAAAAGTATGCAAAAATCACCGACTGAACGGAAATGGCTAAAAATAATCTCTCGATTCTAAATAGATTTATCCCGCCACATCCCCGAAATCCATTCTTAACGCCTCTCAAGCTTATTTTCTATACGCCATTGCCGTAATGTCGGACTGGGATCTGCGACACCATGAGGGGGGAAGACGAAAGGCTAAAGGTTACAAAAAAAGGGTCAGTCCACGTGCGGTTGCCTCAATTTGAGGTACGACATTCAAACAAGGACAGTCCACACGGTAAGGCGGGACAGTCCCTGTTTGGGTATACGAGCACAGGTTCTGTACGGGTGAGACCCTTTTTTATATCTCTTGTGTCGGGTCCGGGATGTAGTGATTCCATTTAACTTGTATACTTGATTCCAACATATTAGATATATACAGTATGTAAGATCAATATATACAGCATAATAATAAGACGGTAGATTATTGTCTGTATAAAGAGGGTGTGTTATGCGTGTAGAGTATGAAGTGGGGCTGGACGACTTGGTGGAGTTTAACCGCCACCATGCACTGTATTCGGACTATGGCCGGAAGACGGTGAAGGTGTTTAGGATAGTGCTGGGTGTGATAGCCACGGTGGGGGCAGTGGTGATATATCGTAGGCACCAGGATGAAATGACCGGCGTGGCGGCGGCACTGTTTATTATCATATATTCGTTGGTGTTTGTGCCGGCGATATGGTTTTACCCAAAACTCATAAGTTGGTACGTAAGCAGGATGGCAAAGAAGCTCTACAGCGGTGAGAGGGGTGAGAGGCTTGCGGGCAGGCATACATTGAGCGTGGGGGATGAGAGGCTCGAACACCAAAGCCCGGAGGGTACGAGTAGTATGGCATGGGCAGATATACACAAGGTGGATAAGTCGCCGACGCATGTGTACATCTACACCGATCCCTCGAGGGCCGTGATAGTGCCCCGAAGCAAGGTGAGCGGGGACCTAGAGGTGTTTGTGAGGCAGGTGCAGGCCAAGATGGAAGAGGCCGGCCGCGGTGTGGGATAGAGTATCCTTCCTTAATTTCTAAGAAGCAATTCCGAGTGAAACAATCCATAAAAACATTCTAGTTATTGAACACAGGTTTACAATTATAGCTAGTAAACGTACTATTAATATACTCATTATTTTTTAAAATCATCGTGTAGCGTATTGAGGTATGCGGATTAAATGATTCGAGTGCATGAGATAAGAGAGGTAAGGCTTTATTGGCTGGGGAATGCCTGTAGTGCGTTGGGTGTAGCTGTGTACGGCTATGCAAAGCGCAAGTGGAGGAATAAGCCCCTATTGAGGCCCGTCGAGAATGGGGGCGCGGGTGAGGACGGGTTAACACACTTTGATTTAATCATAGATGAAATTGATGGGACCAAATCGCAAAAATCGGAACCGCTGTTTTCATTCCTGGTGCTGGATGATATATCGGAGGGTTTCGAAGGGGTTTGTGTGCATTGTGAGTCAAACTCTATGATTGCTTTGTTGGATGAGGTGACTGAGAGGATGGAGGTATAGGGGACTATATATGGGAGGCAGGCCCTATTAAAAGCATAGTACCGGGAGTTTATTTGCTTCTATAGCAGTTGAACCCAACTCATTACCTGTTTATCTCATACTTTTGCTTGATCAAAAGTATGCAAAAATCACCGACTGACAGCGATTAGCTAAAAATAGCTAATTCCGTCTAATTGATTTTAATCCGACCACAGCCCCGAAAACCAATTTACGACTCCATTGCGCTATTTTCTTTAACGCTAATAGCTGAATGTCGGGATTGGGATCAAAGATCCCATGTGGGAAAGGTAAAAAACTAAAGATATGTATGCACAAGAAGTTCTGATGATATAATTATTTATATATTTATACATTATCCATCATGGTGCTAGGAGGTATAGGATATGAGATGTTTAATGTTGATGAGTTTTATTTTTGTTTTTGTTGGTGTTGCTCAATTGACGCACGCTATGGATGCGGACGAGGAGAGTGCTAGGGAGTTTTTTGGTAATTATGTTGAGCTGAGTGATAAATTCGATACTGCAGTATCAGATATGTATTCAGATTCTGCAAGAATTATGTCAACACGAAATTATCCATTCGATAAGAAAAAAGAATTAGAGGTTAGTGGGAGTGAATGGAAACAACTTATTGAACAACTGATGCCAGTTGCAAATATAAAAGGTGATAAAAGCACCTTCAGCGATATCAGTGTTACTATTATCGAAAACAAAGCGAGAATTAAAGCAAATAGATACTCGGAACTGAAATGTTATGTGGATACAGGTTACTACATGATTATTGAGCGTGATAATGATGGCAATTATTTAATAATAGAGGAATATACCGATACTAAAGCGTTTTCTGAATGTTAGTTTGTGTTTATGTATAAGTCCGAATATTTTAGAAACAAATAAATTTCCCCCTTGTGGGTAGTACCTGCCTCGTTTAAATTAAGAGTATAAATAATACATATACATATTATATAGCATATAGCTTTAATATATATGCTGATAGGATATGGAAAGAGTAGCTGATTTGTTCGAAAACGATAGTAAGGCTATAGTTTAGGTATGAAGTGTAAGGAGATGATATGAATAACTTTTATATAGCGTTTGTTGTGTATTTGAACCTGCTCTTTGTAGGGGCGAAGCTGTGGGGGCAGGTAGAGTGGTCGTGGCTGTGGGTGATGGCGCCAATGATAGCGCTTACGCTGATAGGGCTATTGGTGACAATGAGCAAGGGGGTTGGCAAAAAGGATAGCAATTCGATCAACTTGATGGGGCTAAAAGAGGTGTTGGAAAACGCTAGGGAGAGGAGCGAAAACAGGCATTGATTACAAGAACCGGAAAAAAGCTCGTATATAACCACATAGAGGAGGCGCTGTTGCATTACGGAAGCTGGGTAGGGGGCGAGGCCCTGCCGAAGATGTTTTACCCGTATTTAGAGGCGCTTGAGACACCGGGGGCGATATCGGGATATGTGGGGGGACTTAAGAGCTTTGAAAAGAAGGCTGTGGGACTCTACTTGCACGGAAATAGGGTTGGGAGGATAGCTGCGGATAAGTTTTTGGTGAAAAACGGGGTCAAGCATAATGAAATACGGATGTGGGTGTATGGGAACAAGGAACAGTTTGGGCTTGTAAATACAATGTTTCATGCGTTTATGAAGCAGGCGGAGTTTTGTCCGTTTTGTCATGATACGAAGAGGCGGGGAGCAGGGGGTTACTTCCCAAGGCTGAGTGGGAATGTGTGTCCGCATAGGGAGCTATGGGAAATGGAGAAGCTTAGGGGGATGGATGGATAACAACTTGCACCGTCAAACTGTTCAAATACAAAGGCTAAAACTAAATAAAGAGCACTGATAATAGGCACAAAAAGCAAAATATATTTTTTTATTGCTACTTTTGCTTGACCAAAAGGGGGTCTGGGACCCCATTTATTAGGGAGTACCGGGAGTTTAGTGCAATATGGATTACATATCGGTAGTCCGATACTCATTGCCTATTTACTTCATACTTTTGCTTGATCAAAAGTATGCAAAAATCACCGACTGTACGGAAATGGCTAAAAATAATCTCTTGAGGCTAAATGTATTTATCCCACCCCAGCCCCGAAATACATTTTTAACGCCTCTCAAGCTTATTTTCTATACGCCATTACCGTAATGTCGGACTAGTGTCTGCGACACTAATTAGTTGTAAAAAACTAAAGTGAAGACGGATAGCTAATTCCGCTATTGCATATATGGGGTTAATTTGTGTTCGAAAGCATTAAAAAAGGATTACAAATGACTGAAAAGTAAGTTTTGTGCGTTGGGGGCAACAATATTTCTATTGCCGCTATTGCAATATTATTGATTTGGGAAGTGTTAATACAAATATAAAAACACAACAAGGGGTCTTAAGACCCCCATCATATGAAAATAGCTGAAGTTATGAGGATTAATACAAAAATAGGACAATGTCTTTTTGATCTCGCAACTAAGGGATCAGTCCAGGGGTCACGGACCCCATTTTTAGGGAGTCCCATTACGTAAATGCCAATGGGGACCGCAAGAGAGCGGTCTTTTGCGAACGGCAGGGAGGGACAAAATGGGGAAGAGGGGATAGGCGGGACAGTCCCCTTTTTGAGATAGAAATGCTACACAAGCACAGGTTCTGTGCGGGACAGACCCCTGTTAAATCCCGCAACTACGGGGTCAGTCCACGGGCAAAGAGGGTGAGACCCCTAGAGATGCAACTATAGGCATAGACGTAATGGGTCGGTAGGAGAATAAATGAAAAAAAATCAAGAGAAGATGGCATGGGATAGGGCAGAGGGGGAGACAATAAAGGCGTTTAAAGCGTTTTGTGTATATCGTGACCTTGGGCCTGAGCGTTCGCTCGAAAAAACGGGCGAGATCATTGGTAAGTCGGGGAGTCACATGGGGAATTTCTCGGCCGAATACAACTGGCGGGAGCGTGCTGCAGCGTACGATGAGTACAACGACCGTGTAAAACGCGAAAAATACGAAATGGAGATTCAGTCAATTAACGAAACGCACAAGGAGATGGTTAAAAAGGCTCGTGAGGCTGCAATCGCACCCATCAATTCACTGCTAGGGCGTCTGGAGCAGATAAGGAACTCGGACTTTGATGGGGACAGCTTGGATGGGCTATCGCTAGAAAAGCTTATGGACCTGACACAGAAATACATCAAACCTGTGCAGGACATAATCAAACTCGAACGGCTTTTATACGGCATGTCTACGGAGAATGTGGAAACAAAGGGCAGAGTGAAACATGAAATATCGAAAGATATAAGAGTTGTGAACGAGTACATAGAATCGATGGATGAGGAGGAATTGCTTGGCCTTGTCAGAACAGCGCGCCAGAGCACGAGAACAGGCAGAGAGCACTGATAGTCTACGTGAGTATATTTCGGACTCCGGTAGGGGATCGTTACTGACCTATACAAGGTTCACGTACCCGGTGTATGAGCCTAACTGGCACCATGAGGTGGTGGCGAGTCACTTGGAACGGGTGGCGCGGGGTGAGATAAAGAGGCTTATGGTTTTAGTACCGCCCAGATACGGCAAGTCGGAGCTGGCATCAATAAGATTCCCGGCATGGTACTTGGGGCGGGAGCCGCGAAAGAAAGTGATACTCGCGAGTTATAACGACCAGTTTTCGCTGTATTTCGGCAAGCGGGCAAGGAACCTGTGTCAGAGTGAGGTGCACAGGTGTGTGTTTCCATCGTCTTGGGTGCGGAAGGATTCATCTTCGGGCTCGTTGTGGGAGCTTACGGCGGGGGGAAAATTCGTGGCTGTGGGTAGAGGGGGATCCGTGACGGGACACGGGGCAGACCTTTTAATACTCGACGATATGATAAAGAACATACAGGAGGCATATTCCGAGAACCTTCGCGAGACGGTGTGGGACTGGTATAAGACCACTCTGTACACGAGGCTAGAGAAGGACGGTGCGATAGTAGTCGTCAACACGAGGTGGCACTCGGACGACCTGGTGGGGAGGCTCTTGGAAACAGAACCGGAAAAATGGGTGGTACTCAAAATGCCCGCGATTGCGGAGATGGACTATATATATGGAGAACACACATTTTTGGAGGGTGAAACGCTGTGGCCGGATAAGTATCCGATAGAAAATGTGTTGGAGACAAAGGAGCTATTGGGAAGCCACTTTGATAGCATATATCAGCAGGACCCCACTCCGGACGGGGGCAACATAATAAAATCTTCAATGTGGAACTACTTCACGGTGTTACCTGAAAAAATAGAACGGGTGGTGCAGTCGTGGGATACGGGATTTAAAACGGGGGAGTCGAGCAGTTATTCGGCGTGTACCACATGGGTGGTGAGTGAGAATGCGTATTACCTGGTAGACGCGTGGTGGGGGAAGCTCGAGTTCCCGGAACTGAAAAAAGAGGCTCTGCGCATATATGAAAAGCACACGCCACACGAGGTGTTGATAGAGGATAAGGCGTCGGGACAGAGTCTGATACAGGAACTGCGCAGCACTACACGAATGCCTGTGCGGGCGGTGACTCCGGAGCGCGATAAAGAGGCAAGGGCGCATGCGGTGACACCGTTGTTTGAGGCCGGGAAGGTGATGATCCCAAAATCTGAGCCGTGGTCGGACGAGGTGATAAGGCATGCGGCGGGGTTTCCGAATTCAAAGAACACCGACGTAGTGGACAGCATCACACAGGCACTTCAGTACATGGGGTATGGGAGGAATTTTAAGTATACGTACCATGGTGGGGTGTGGGGTAGGCGGGGGAGTAAAAAATCAATTTTTGATATGGAAAGGGAGGGTAAAAAAAATGGCGACAGACAGCCTGACTGAGAGTGTGCTGAGAAAGCGCGAGGAGTACAGGGGGCTTGAGAACGTGTACAGGTTTTTTGAGGAGTCGTACCGTGGGGGGGTGGAGTATGTGCGCGGGGGGCACCTGTATATGCATGTGTTTGAGGATGCGGAGAGTTTTATAGAGCGGAAGGAGCGGGCCTATTTCTATAATTATTGTGCACCGATTGTAAACGCTTATAACTCGTTTATATACCGCCAGCCCGTGACAAGGGACTATGGCGCGCTCGCAGACGATGTGCTGTTTAAGATGTTTCTGCGCAATGCGGATAAGCGCTGTGGTAGCTATGAGGAGTTTATAAGAGGGGCATCGAAATGGGCGTCGGTGACGGGTATCCACTTTATACTCGTGGACAAGCCGTCGGCAGAGGCGGTGACGAGGCAGGATGAGCTTGAGGGAGGACTCTACCCCTATTTTGTGAGGATATCGCCCCTTGCGGTCTGGGACTGGGGTGTGGACAAGTACGGCAACTTGCTATGGGCAAAGGTCGAGGAACCCGGTACAGAGAGCGGGGACTTTCGTAAGCAGGGCAGCGGCAAGCAGATGTTTCGCATATGGACGCGTGAGTCGTGGGAGCTGTTTGAAATAACAGAGGACTCGAAAGGCAAAAAAACCGCTGTAAAAACAGACGAAGATGAACACCCCGTGGGGGAAGTGCCGTTAGTTCCTGTATGTCATTACTCGGAAGAACCGATGGAGGGGCTCTCGCTATTAAACGATATAGCATATGTGAACCGAGCGCTGTTTAACTGGTGCTCATTATTGGACGAGATACTATACCGACAGACCTTTTCGCAATTGGTAATGCCCGAGGACCCGAACAACCCGCTTAACGATAAGGCGCTGGGTACGGCAAGGGGGCTAGGGTTTCCGCCGGACGCAAAGCATGCCCCGCACTTCATAAGCCCGGACGCTTCGCAGGCCAGGGTGTTGATGGAGCAGATAGAAAAGGGAGTGGAGGAGATATACAGACTGGCAACACTAAGGGGTGCTATCGGTGTGACAGAGGAAGCGAGCGGGGTGGCAAGGTCGTATGATTTTATGATCACCAACAACACTCTCACAAATAAGGCTCTTAATATGGAGGAGGCGGAGACAAAAGCGCTTGGGTACTGGGCCAAGTGGCAGGGGATCGCCGATCCGGGGCATGTGATCGAGTATCCGATGGAGTTTGAGATAAATTCGCTTAGCGAAGAGATAGAGAATGCACTGCGTGCGAATACGCTTAGTATCTCGGAGAGGTTTGATCAGATTATGAAGGAGCGGATAGCAAAGCGTATGGCGCCTAGGATTGAGAAAGAAGATATGGCGAGGATTGTGGCCGAGATAAGGGGCGAGGTGTAGAAAGGGTTGAAGGAGGAATGAATGGGCGATGACTTGAAAAAGAGTATAGACCTTTATTATGAGGAGCTGGATAGTGCAATTAGAAAGCACCGTGCTAAGCTGGTCGAAGTAAAGACCGACAAGAATCTAAGCGCTATTGGCAAAGAGAAAAAGCAAAAGGAGCTCGCCGCGGCGTTAAAAGGGACGACAGAGGAGATAAAACACAAATTTGAAAGCGATATAAACGAGAGGCGGTCGAACATAGAAGCCACTTTGTATCCAAAGAACATCCCAAGGGAACGGGCGGCGGAGATAAAGCGAAGGCTTGAGGCCGGGGATAACTACATTGGGCAGGAGGGGTTGTTCCTAGCGCTGGTGACGAGCATTGATTTGCTTCGTGAGGACCTGGAACGGAGCACATATGTGAGTGCGGCGGCAAGGCTCGGGGACGAGGATATGGGACGGCTCATGACAAACGCCGCGAATACGGACGACATAAAACGACTCGGCTGGCTAAAGCAGGCGGCGGAGCTGACAGGGCGGGAGCAGGGGCCGTTTGTACGGAGCCTGGACGCTCAGATTGAGAGCATACGCGATAGGGGACTCTCGCAGGAACAAAGACGGCTCAAGGAGCTTGGACGGGAGATGGAAAAACAATCGGAGCTGTTTGCATACAGCCTGGAACGTGCCACTGGAGATGAGCCGGAGTATGTGGATTTGCGGGAAGGGGGGTCTAGCGACCCAGGCAATAGGGAGTAACGGGACATTTTTTGCAATTGGGATTGTATATCTGTAGGCCCATACGCTATACCCATTACCTTCACACTTTTCCTTGATGAAAAGTGTGCAAAAATCACCGACTGTACGGAAATGTCTAAAAATAATCTCTCGATGCTAAATAGATTTATCCTACCCCGACCCCGAAATCCATTTTTACGCCTCTCAAGCTTATTTTCTATACGCCATTGCCGTAATGTCGGGATTGGGATCTGCAATCCCATTAGGGGAAAGGCAAAAGACTAAGTAGGTATGTGTCTCATTCAATCAAAAGTAAAAAGGGGTCAGTCCACTGATAAAGAGGGACAGACCCCTTTTTATATCGCTAACGTCGGAATTGGTGTCTACGACACCATGAGTTAAAGGCTAAAGAAAAAAGATGGGGTCGTGGGGACCGCCAGCGAATGTAGAAAATGAGCGACAGGTAGGGATAAGATGGGGTCGTGGGGACTGCAAGGGAGCAGTAGTCGAGCGACCGACAGGGAATAAATGGGGTCGTGGGTAGTTACCCTAGTTAAAATAGGGTGATCCCCCAATAGACACACAATGGGTATGATGAGATAGTTATAGCAACTATTTAATAAGCTATATGTTGAATAGATTAAAAGAGGACTTAGGAGAAGCAGAATGGCAAGAAGGATGAACGTTGAATTTACAGGTGGTGACGTAATCACGGTTTTTAGAAGCAGTGATCTAGGGGACACTGCTTCTACAAACGTGACTATAGCAAAGAAGGTGCACGCAATAGGGGACCTGTGCTGGTCTTATCTGGTAGCGAATTTTGATGATTTAGGGCTAATTACTCAAAAGGACCTGTCGTATGCTAGTAGGAAACTGATGTATAAGGCAGATGAGATCCTGATAGACTCGCATGATGATCCTGACGGGGCCATAGAGCTTATAGAAAAGTTGGACGGACTATTGCATGTGGTAAGTGATGTTTGTGAGGAGGATGGGAAAGCAGATGACCTTATTAAGATCGCAGACGCTCTCAATAGAGTGGGTGCGATGGTGATAAGCGGTGGGATGAGCATAGCATTGAACCTGTTTGATGCTATGGGGCTTGGATATATAGATCTAATAATGAAAGAACAAGCTAGTTAAAAAGATTTGCTTCTGTAGTACCAACTAAACATATTGATCAATCCGCAAGAAAGGGGCCTTTGGCCCCTTTTTTGTTTGTATACAGATATGGGATTATCGAATATTCTTATAGGGACCGGGGTCACGGACCCCTTATTTGAAGAGAGTGACGGGGCTATATTAATATTTGGGATTATCTATCGGTAGGATGAAGCTACATACCTATTTATATGCTACTTTTGCTTGACCAAAAGTAGCCAAAAGTCACCGACTAACGAGATATACGCTAAAAACAGGGGTCAATGACCCCATCTTGAGGTAGTAGCATGAGTTATTAGACAGATCATAAGGCCAAAGTCGTTGAGTAGAAATGTTATGCGAGCACAGGCACTGTGTGGGCTATTGATTTAGATCCCACCACAGCCCCGAAAATCAATTTTAACTCCGCGCTACCCTGTTTTCTTAACGCTCTATCTCTGATGTCGGATTAGGGTTTTACGACCCTATGATTGTACAAATAAGCTGAATAATGTTATCGGGAGGGGAGGTAGTGAAGAAATACAATGAGGGGATGATAAATATACTAGAGCTTTTGCCGGATGAGGTGCGTGAGAGTGTGAACAGGGATAGAGTGGAGGCGGCACTTGGGGTATTGAGTGAAAAGGAGAGGGCGGCTGTGGAGATGAGGATGGGAATAATAGGGGAGAGCGGGTCTTCGTACAAAGCGATTGGGGAGCAGCTGGGAATGAGTGCGATGGGGGCAATGAAGCTGTATAAAAGGGCGATTAAAAAGATGGGGGAGAGGATGTAAATGACTTATTACTTTTTACGTTTTTGGGATTTGCGCTTGTTTCTCTCTTTACGTCGTTGCTCTGGAGATTTAAATTTCTTATTATGTGCAACTATATCTTTAATAAAGTCAATTTCGTCACAAGATGGTACTCTGAAAGACCATGTAGTTTTGTTATTGTGGTTAGTAACTGCAAAATCACCGAGTGTGATAACATCCATTCCGATTAAGACATCACAACCTGTGATAGAACCTTCTGCAACTTTTGCATAAATCACAACTTTTGAGGGCAAAAATAGATTGACAAGATAAGTACTAGTTTCATAATGTTTATCTTCATCGCTTGGACCAACAACATTTACCTTGACTCTACCACTTGGTTTGAGTTGTAACTCTTCAACTACTTTCTTACTAATTACGCTATTAGTTGCACCGGTATCCCAAATGCATTGGTATGGCAACTTTATAGGAATATCATCAGGTGGAGATGATACGAGGTATACTTCAGACACTTCAATATCATTTTGTAAAACAAGAGATAGCTTATTTGAACGTGTGGTGAAACCAGATACAGGTTTTTTGGGGTATTTCACTAATGGTTCCTATACTAGTTACCAAAGGCTACTCTAGAATAGTAAGTTTGTGTGTAGTTTTCTTTTCCAGGTGAGCAGTATTGAATAAGAAAAGTGCCAACAGGATGCTGTTCTTTGGCATGCGTATATGCTTCTAATTCGTTATCAAAAACTCCAATTACCTTTTTACCTACAATCGCAATATACTTTCCATTGTATTTCTTAACAAGTTTCTCTTGATTTTTTTTATAGTACTCAAATTCCTGTTCTAACATTATAAAATAATACTAAATTTTGTCAGTCATCATGTCAATAAGGAAATTTATTCAGACTTTATCTCAGTGAATCATAATCTACTGTAACTATATATTATAGTTGAAATAATATCAGAGTTATGCAGCGATTTAAGATGCATGAATTCAAAAGAATGTAAATATTTTACTCTATAAAACAATAAGAGTTGAATATTGAAGGAACCTGCGCTAAATTTAATCGAACATGTTTAGTTGCCATCCGGGACGGAAGACCCATTTAGCAGGACTAATAATAGTTGTCGTACTCGCGCTTGTGGCCGTAAACCCTGCACGTGCGGATAAAAGTGTTATTAGGCTCCTAGACCCTGCGGGTAGAGGAGTTAACGTAAAAGTATCCGATAAAACCATCGTTGCAGGGGTGGCCTCGTGGAGCCCTGACTCTAGAATATTCGTAAAAATGATAAACGATTCGCAAATTAAGCCCTATCTAGAGGGTGGGGAGATTGTGTTTGTGTTTGCAAAGGAAATACCCTTTGATATGAGTATGATAGACGATGTGTGCTATTATCAGGAAATGACTGAGGAGCAGTGTGACGAGGTTAAAACCGGGCTTAAGGCCAAAAACGGCAACGGTGATAAGCTGTATAAGGAATCTTTTGCCGATGGGCTGCCGGGGAAATATTACTTTTTGCCGGAGCAGGGGGACCTGGGAGTGGGATTATTCCCGACTGTATACAACCCTAAGAAGGGCAACTTTGAAGAGGATAAGGAATCGCTCTATTATGCGCTTGTGGATAAATTTGATGTGCCCCTGGAATTGATGGACTATGTGATGAATAAATATAAGTAATACCAGCCTCTTACTGATAAAGCATTTTGTGTTTCCTTATTGATAAATATTTTTTATTTCATGCAAATAGTTACTTGACAGTTAGGTGATTTAGGTATAGTTTATACATCAATGGGCGAACAACGCCCAGAGCTATCATATAAAGCCGAGTCAGGTAACCCCATACTCGGCTTTTTTGATAGGTAACTACTTTAAATAACCTATTTTTTTTAACTTCAATAACTCACATCATATCATTTTCGTTATACTTTTGCTTGACAAAAAGTATGCAAAAATCACCGACTGAGAGCGATTAGCTAAAAATAGCTAACTCCGTCACGGCTAGCGCCGCGGTATAACAAAAGATTGACGTATAACTTCTGAAAGCACACTAAGTGTGCAATTTACGACTCCATTGCGCTATTTTTTATACGCGAATCGCTAAATATCGGGATTGGATCAGAGATCCCATAGTGAGAAGGTAAAATAAAACTATTTCCTACACATGTAATGTGCCACACTGAGTGTGCCCGTAATGTCGGACTGTGAGCACTACATAAGTGATTTATAGTCGAAAAAATGAACTACGCTGCAGCGAGGGTGTAGTTGTGGCGGAGGGTGAGTTCGGTAAAGCCGGATTTTAAGATGTTTTTATAGGAGTGCTGAGGGTCGCCGGGGACGGCTTCGCCGGTCTCGGTGAAAATATGTTTACAGCCGAGCTCATGAGCCATGTTGATGCGAGCGGCCATGATGGCGGACTGACTGCCGCGGCGGCGGAAGTCGGGATTGGTTGCCCCCCATTCTAACCAACCCATATCGTTATGCACGAACAGTGCGCCTGCACCGGCGGGCACACCGTTATCATAGCTCATAAACAGGTGCCAGCGGGGGTCGTTGGCAAGCCCGGCGAGCATGGGGATGCTAAACATGGACATTCCGAACGATTCGCAGACGATTTTGCCGAATATGAGTGCATGTTCGGAGTCAATCTCTTTGACCTCGAGGTCCGTTTCGGGGACAGGTAGGGGAGAGGATTCGCGGTGGAATTTCATCCAGCCGCGGGTTTTTTGTAAGCCTTGAGCCTCGAGGGATTCGTGTTTAAAAGCAGGGTGAGAGTCGGGGTAAACATGGAGAAAGAATCGACCTACACCGGCATCGTGGTATAGCTTTTTGATCTTGCCTAGAGCATCATTTGAGGGGGCTTGACGAGTGCCTAGGCCGAGTGTGCGGTTAATGACGACATTGGGCTCGTTTTTGGCCGAGGCAATGACGGCATCGTCTAGTATGTGAAGATGGAGTGAGATTAATTCGCGTGTGTTTTCAGGACAATTGTCGTGAAGACTAATTAGCGCTTCGCGCTCCACCTCTTCTGATAGAACATCGAGTTCTTTTAAGTTGATAACATTCATTAATAAATCTATATATGAATTCCGCTTCTCTTTAATTGCCTATTATAACTATATAAATATAACTGTTTTGAAAAAAATTAATAGGTGAACATGCATATGTTTAGGTGTATTGTGAAGGTTTAAAAGAAACAATTTGACCTGTGTTGCAATATGTTCATTATATTTTACGTGTATGACGTATAAATATTACATTTATATGGTGCAGGGGCAGGCGGACCTGGTAAAAAACTATATGCACCTTGGTGACAGAGCCGGCGTAGATGCGGTTTATCTGACCTATGACAGGGAGATGGACGGTGCACTGTATTTCCCGAATTCGACATGGGCTGAGGGACGGAACAGGATGATGGAAGAGGCTCTGGGGAAAGGTAAACGGTATGAATACTACATCTACATAGACGACGATGTGGAGTTTAAACGCGGGGGATGGGACAGGTTTGAGGAGCTGTTGATGCGCTACCGCCCGGCGGTGGGAGTGCCGGTGGTTATGAAATCCGAGAAGACCCCTTTTCCCTTACATAAGTATCAAACTTTCATATTCAATGATGAGCAGATGATGGCTTTTCATAGGGAAGTTGTAGAGGACCGTATATTGCTGCCGTACCAGGTGAGGTTTGATAGCGTTAATTGGTGGGCATCGTGTGAGATACAGCAGATTTTAATACAGAATTTTTACAGCTCGAACTCTTTACAGTTTAATGAAATTGAGATCGCGAACACCGAACGTGGAAGGTACGAGGAAGGGGATGAAAATTTTAGAGTAGTGATGAACGAGTGGCTGGATGCACAGTTTGCAGGTAGGTACAGGTCGATTTCGTACTATAGAAAGACACAGCTGAGAGCGTTGTGGCGGACATTTGTGTATGGAATTAAGCATAAGCTGGGATTAGTAAAGAGGTCGGTTGATGGGGATGTGTTGGAAACCAAACTAGCAGAGGGATCGGACCTACACCAACAGGTGTATGCGGACTAGTAGCTGGCCGAAACAACAATACATTGCAAATTAATAGAGCGTATAAGGCTTTGGTGTAAAAGCTTGTAGGAGTTGTACGAAAAAGGCATGACTATGGCTGAACAAAAGAGTATGACCGACGAGACTCCAGAGAAGCAGAAAGCAGGGGTGAAGAAGAAAAAGACTACTAGCTCGAAGAAAAATTATACTGATCAGGAATTTGAAAGGGTTGTAGAGCTGAAAGCGGATGAGCTGTTTAGAGCAAAGCTCGTGGAGATGGGGCTTGAGGACGGTAATGCGCTAGAAGAGTTTAATAAGTGGAGGGGCGATAGTAAGCGGATGGCAGAGACCTTGGAAGGCGAGAGGGGCGAATTTGAAAAAAAGATCGCCCACATGGAACAGGAACATAGGGCCGAACTGGTAAAAGAAAGAGAGGATAAACAGTCGTGGAAGCAGAAGTATGAGGCGTATAAAAAACGAGCGGTAATAACCGAGGCGGCTATGAAGGCAGGCGCAGACCCAGAGAACGTGGACATGATAGTGTCGTTTACCGAGGGGTATATCGCGATCGGGGATGACGAGAGCACTAGGATTACCGCCGAAGACGGGGGCCCGAGACTAGACCCCGAAACCGGTAAGGAGATGAGCATCGCCGCATATATGAGGGAGTTTTTAAACAACCGCCCTGGCTTGGCACGCGCGACTGAATCGCGTGGGGCCGGAACAGGAAGCGTTAAATCGAAAAACGGTATATACACCCTGGAAGATATCAAACAAATTGCAAAGACAGACCCTAAACGTTATGCGGAACTCAAAAAAGAAGGTGTGGTAGACACCCTTTATAACCGTCACCTTTACGGCGGTTGATTGAATTTGAAATAGTGAATGATTAGTGGCAGTTACTATTTCCGCTATTGCAATTATTATGGCTTCTTATTTCTAGTAAATACATTGAAAAATCTTTAATAATTGTAAGGCTTTTATATCAAGGATTGCTGTAGTCGCTACGCTCCTTTGCAATCATACGGTGATATCAGCTATTCGTGTGTTCGCCATCAGGATTTATTACCTGGAAGTTAATTACACTTGGGATTGTTTATCGGTAGGACGATTCTTATTGCATATTATTATGCTACTTTAGCTTGACCAAAAGTAGCCAAAAATCAGGGGTCGCGGACCCCATTTTTAGGGAGTCCCATTACGTAAGTGCCCATGGGGACCGCCAGCGAATGTAGTATATGAGCGGCAGGCAGGAATAAGATGGGGTAGTGGGAGGATTATCCCGCCACACCCCCGAAATCCATTCTTAACACCGTACTCACAAATTATCTTAACGCTAAACGGCTGTAATATCGGAACTGGGATTTGCAATCCCATTAAAAAAAACAACTCATTATTTTCTGAGAGTAAATACGACATTTCTATATTCAATACATACCAATAATTTAGGATACAAAAAGGAGGTATTTAGATGGCTAATGTAACAACCACGACCGCGGCGGCCGTGATCCCGGAGATCTGGGAAGCCGAGGTGGAGTTTGCCGCGCATAACCACAGGGGTTTTGCGGGGCGTATTATGGAATTTCAGTTCAGCGGACCCGGGGACGTGCTGCATATCCCTAAGATCGGTGCAATTAGTGCCGCAGCGTTCGCTGGTACCGTATCGTACACTGCTAATACGGAAACATCGGTAGATATTACACCCGATGTAAGCTATGCAGCGGTACAGATCGACCGCAAGGCCGATATGAGAGCGGTTACGAGCCTGGGTAATATCTATCAGGTGGAGCTGGGACAGTCGCTGGCACAGTATGAGGACGAGCAGATTGCAGGGCTCTATGCAGGGCTGTCGCAGAGCGTGGGGGGAGCGTCGGACTTTAGCGAGGCTAACTTCCTGCTTGCAATAAGGGACCTGATCCAGGGTGGAAAGAACAAAGTGCTGATGGGAGAGACGCCTATATGGGGAGTATTCCATCCCGCACAGTGGGACCATGTACTGGCGGTTGCTAACATCAACTCTGCTAGTGTTAGAGGCGAAGAGAATGGGCCTGCCAAAACAGGGACAATCGGACTCGCATATGGCGTGAACATAGACTTTAGCTCGAGTGTGCAGGTATCGACCACGGCAAGGAACATGATCTATACTGATAGGGCGTTTGCGATTGCACGTAAACAGACACCGACAGTAGATGTGGAATTCGACGCCGATACACTGTCGACAAAGATAGTGGCCTCGCAGGACTTTGGTGTGGCAGAGATGAATGATGAGCTGGGTGTAGAGTATCAGACAAACGCAACGTAACACCTATAAATAAAAGAGAAAAATAATGGCTGAAATAAGAGATGTAGTGATAGAGGATGCGAAAGAGGCGGGCGGGGGCCCAAGGGTGGGTCACCCGAACCTCGCCAACGAGACTTATCCGGGGTTTGCCGTAGGGTATCCAACGTGTTCGGAGCCTACGGGCACAAACCGGGGATGCGACGCATGGGACAGGTGCAGGACAAAGGGTGAGGGGCCTTACAACGTAATGTTCACGAACCCGCGGGGGAGAAAGACTGCTACACACTGCAGGAACTGGATGTACAAACTACAGTTCAAACAAGGGCTTGGTTACAAAGCCGTAGCAGACCCATGGATGGAGTGCACGGAGAATGTGGAGGCGGACCCCGATGATAAGCAGGCCGGGATTAGAATCAAACGGTACAAAATGAAGGTGGAAGGGATTAGGCTGCCGGAGCCGGGAGCCCAGATTTTGGACGACACCGAACCCGAGGACCAAACGGATGGCGATAGAGGAAAGAAAGATAAAGAGACCGGGGCGAAAACCCGAGTGGGAAGTACGGGCAAGCGGAAAGGACGTGCAAGCGCTAAGCGGGATGCTTCGTGACGCCAAGGACAGTACAAACGAGCGGAACGAAAGAGCCACAAAAGAATTCGGCACCGTGGTGATGGAAAACGAGCGGGGAGAGCGCAGAGAGGTGAGAGCGGATGGAGCCCGGAGGCTTGAGCGTAAGGGTTATCGTTCTACTAGTAAGTCGTTTGTGGTGCCTGAGTTGCCGTGGTTGGAAGACTAAGCTCAGAATATCGACTCATTCTCTAATATTAGGTACAACAAAAATCACAAATTATATTATCCCTACCGAAATAGTTTGTGGGATAGGTGATCATATAACTCATTGTTAACTCATACTTTTGCTTGACCAAAAGTATGCAAAAGTCATCGACTGTACGGAAATGGCTAAAAATAATCTTATGAGACTAAATGTATTTAATCCAACCACAACCCCGAAATCCATTCTTAACGTCTCGCAAGCTTATTTTCTATACGCCATTGCCGTAATGTCGATTTGAGGTCCACGACCTCATTGGGAAAAAGTAAAAAATAAAGCAACTACAAAAAGTTATACAATTATTCTTATTTTGAATAACAAGGTGGATAAATCATGGCGTATTCGACGGATGCGGATTTAGAGATGTTTATGCCCGATGTGCTGGACCTGGGGCTGCCGGACCAGACCGGCGGGGGGCTTAAAACAACGCTGGGAGCAGATGCAGCGGCGGGGGATATGACGCTTAAGTTCCAGGACACCACAGACTTGGCGGCGGGGGAGTACTTTCGTGTGGGGGAGAAGACCAACGCAGAGATACTAGAGGCCACAAGTGTCGCGGGAGAGGACGTGACATTTACGACCGCAGCCAGAAAACTCCACAAGAGCAACACAAAGGTAGAGCAGGTGATGGAGAGCGGGTTTGCAAACGACCATGACTTGGCTAAGGCGGATATAGACAGGATGATTGAGAGGGACTGGTTCTTGCCCGAGGTAAGAGATAGAAGCGGGGGTGCGCTGGGGACATCAATCGTATTTGACCCGGGGCTTATGCTAAACGCCAACATTGAGCTTGGGAAACTATCTTCATATTGGGTATTGGGCAACTACGTACTGCCCAGGTTGGCTAAGAGACAGGATGACGAGGATTACTACTCGCGAAAGGCTAAGGAGTTCCTTGAAAAAGCGATGGTGGAGTATGAACTGATATTGGCGACTGGAATAGATTACGATTGGGACCAAAGCGGGATAATAGAGGATCATGAGAAGTCGGTGAGTAGTGAAGGGTTTCGGATCTACAGGACATAATACAGTTTAGTAAGTGCTACACAAACGTGCTAAAAGATTAATGTGCATGCCATGAGTGTGCATTCGATGTGCGGGAATCTGAGACTATACAAAAAACATTATATCGAAAGGAATGAGCCTTAAGGATTCTATATTAATTTCACGATTCTTTGTACTTCTTTACTTCATACTTTTGCTTGATCAAAAGTATGCAAAAATCACCGACTGACAGCGATTAGCTAATAATTCACTCGTACGGTTAAATAGATTTATCCAACCTCATCCCCGAAATCCATTCTTAACACCGTACTCGCAAATTATCTTTACGCTAATAGCTGAATGTCGGGAGTGGGGTTTACAACCCCATTAGGCTAAAAAAAAATGAAAAAAGATGTGAACGTACACAAAGTGCTCCTGTAATGTAGGATTGAGACCTTCGATCTCATTAAGGAAAAACAAAAATATAAACAACTGCAGACAAATTAATGATCAAAATTAACACGAGTGAATTAACGGGTTTTCTAAAATCGTTTCCGAAGAAGCTTGGGCAGAAATTTCCCTCGAAAGAGATGATGCAGGAGGTGGGGGAATATGTGGTGAGCTACTCGAAGGAGCGCACCAACAAGGGCTTGGACGTAAACCTGAGACCGTTTGCACCGTACTCGTCCAGAACTAAGGGTAGGCGGGGTAAAGTGGACCTGAGCGAAAGCGGCGGGATGCTAAACGATATGAGGGTTAAAAGCGCATCCAAAGATAAAGTCACTGTAGGGTTCGGAAGCACCAAATACGAAAGGATCGCCGCGGCGCACCAATCAGGCCGGGGAGTACCTAAAAGAGAGTTTTTTGGCATAGGGGCTAGCGATAAAAAAGCAAGGGCAAAGATAGACGAAATTGTACAAAGACACCTTACTAAAGCTATAAAGGAAGCTGTAGGATGACTAAAAGAGAGGAGATTTTCATTGACCTGGCCGAGAGCCTGTCGGGATCGTACAAGCTAGAGGAAGTGGGGCTGGTGGGAGAGAGTGTGACCACCGATACGATAAGTAGATTCAGACTGCCGGCTGCTATAATCGAGGACACTGCAGAGAGCACCATTGATCAGGTGCTGAGGAGCGAGGTGGTGAGGGTTGCCCTGGCACCGAGCATCGTAGTTATTCTCAACGAAGAGGACAGCGAGGACACAAAGGAGCTAAGCGAGCTGATTGCGGACTCAAGGCGGTTAATCATGCGGGACCGTAGGCGCGGGGGAAGTGCCATAACCACAGAGATTAAGAACATAAACACGAACCTGGAGATAGAGGAGAACTCGCCTTATCGCGGGTTTGCGATGGAGCTTATGATCCTATATGACGAGGAGATGGACATATAGGGCTTAGTTGTTAATCCGAAGAAATTATATACATTAATACGGATCTTCAAGCATACTAATAAGGTTGTAAATACTTCGGAGGGGATTTGGGGATATGAGGCCAACAATCTTTGCATTACTCGTAGTAACAATCGCAACACTTTGTATAGACTGCAGCGGCGCCGGGACCGTGTTAGAGGGACCGCCGACAGATACTACGTCCGCAAGCTCGCAAAATGCAATCCCTAACGGGAATGTGATAGTAGTGGATGCATCGGGCACGGGCAACTACGCTACAATCCAAAAAGCACTTGAAAACACAAAGCCGGGTGATGTGGTAGAGGTAAAGAACGGTACATATACCGGGAAGATAGAGCTTAACAAAGCAGGGGTGACGCTGAGGGCGTATAACGGGCATAAGCCGGTGCTTAAGTTCAAGCCCTGGAACAGTGCGCAGGAGAGGGTCGAGATCACAGCACCCTATGTGACCGTGGAGGGCTTTAGGATCGAGGACGGATATGACGGGATCAAGGTGTTTGCCCCGTTTGCGAGCATCAAAAACAACTACATTACGAACTCGCGCTACCAAGGGATACTAATCACGTCGGTTAATAACGTGCTGATAGACAACAACGTGATAGAGAAAAACGGCGTGCGAGAGGGCGGGTGCACAATGGCGGAGTGGGGCGGGCGGAGCCCGCGGCACTGCCACGGTATATACATTAGCGACTTTAGTTGTAAGGGCTCGAGCAACCACATTATTACAAACAACACAATCCGTGAGAACCCGGGGCGGGGGATACAGTGGAACGGGTATGGATGTGGGACGAAAATGACCGGCACAATGGTAGAGGGAAACACATTTGAAAATAACTCGTGGGGTATAGTGTTTTTCCATAACGCCGATCGTAACGTGATTCAAAACAATAAATTTATTGCGAATTCTTACCCCGAAGTAACTAACGACGATGCGCATTACTCGTTTTGCATCTATAACTCGACGCAAAATGTGATTAAGAACAATAAATTCACATCGACGCTCCCCGAGTATTTTGCGTTCTCGACGCAGGACCGCCGATCGAGCAATAACTTTGTGGACCAAAACACTTGGAACGTCTCTAGCAATATGTGGAGATGGAACAACAAACGTATGGACGGGTTTAGGGAAAAGTACGTGGAGTCCACAGGCTGGGACCTAAACGGGACCGTTGAGTAGCGTAAACCACTCTATACAAATTATCTTATTATGATCCCTGAGACGTATCGGGCCGGCGGGATTACGCACATTAAAGGAATAATCTATGGCTACAGTATCCGTGACAGCGGACAACACACGCATTGATGCGCTTGATTCGCTAACAAATATCACAGACATTGGAGGCGGTGCAGGTTCGACCCTGGAACCGGACTTTGTATACCAGGGCACGAACTCGGTCTCGAGAAAGGTGAGCACGAGCACAAGAGGGTTTGCCCTTACACCGGCTTCGACAACTGATATAAGCTCTACGGGTACATACCAAACGGTGATATTCAAGTTCATCGCAACCAATAAAGATGCACTAGAGAACAGAACCACACCGGGTCTGCAGATCAGGATCGGTTCATCGGCTACGGACTATTATGAATACGACTTGGAGGGTGCGGACACATATCCGATTAAGGGTGGATGGCTGATTAGGCCGATTGACCCGAACGTCTCGGCGTATAGGGATAGGACGGGGGGTTCACCGTCACTGAGCGCTGCGGATTACTATGGGATACAGGCGGATTTTACCGCTACGTCGAAGTCGGAGAACCTGGCAATGGATGCGGTGGATGTGGGTGCGGGGCTCACACTTACAGGCGGGGACGGAGCCGACACAGACGGTGTATTTGACGACTTTGTATCGCACGATGAGGGTACTGGCGGTAACCGTTACGGTTATGTGACTACGCTTGAGGGGATATTATTTGTCTATGGGATGCTCACAATAGGGTCCTCTACAGCAACAGTGTTTAACGACAGTGGTGTGACGGTGGTGTTCCCCGATGGGTTATTTGATACGGGATTTAGCGGTATTACTACAGACCTTAGCAATGCCACTACGGATGTAGACATAGTGGGGTGTAACTTTCTAGGCCGTGGCACAGAGACCACAGTAGATACGCGCCCGGACTTTACGGCCACAGGGACCTCTGGCGACCTGCTTGTGGACGGCACACTTATCAACAACTTTAGGAATATTACACTTACAAGTGCATGCAGTTTGGATAATTCTACAATAGTGAGCAGTGAGGCACTGACACAGTCAAGCGCTCTTATAGACAATTGTGTTGTAGATTCGCCTACGGTTGCTAGTGGAGTAGCTTTCCTTACATCCAACGACCCTTCTAAGATTACAGACTGTGCGTTTACTTCGGGTGGATCGGGGCATGCGATTGAGATAAGCTCAACGGGCACATACAGTTTTACCGGTAACACGTTTAGCGGGTATGGCACGGGCGGAAGCAACGACGCAGCGGTGTACAACAACTCGGGCGGTGCCGTGACGCTTAACATACTAGGGGGCGGTGACACTCCTACGGTACGAAACGGGACGGGGTCATCAACCACCGTCAACAACACCGTGGCTGTAAAAGTGACGTGTGTGGACTCGGGGGGTACAGCGATACAGAACGCGAGGGTATTTTTGGAGGCTGACACCGGTGGGAGCCTGCCCGCAGGGGATACGGCCACAATCACAAGAAGCGGTACTACCGCCACTGTTTCACACACTGGACACGGCATGGCTAATAACGACTTAGTCGTGATACGAGGGGCTACACAACAGGAATACAATGGAGTCTTTACCATATCAAACGTGAGTACAAACGCTTACGACTACACTGTGAGCGGTTCACCTGCCACACCCGCAACGGGCACGATAACAGCGAGTGCGGTAATCATAAATGAACTCACTAACGTATCTGGCCTGGCAGACAACACAGGGTTTAACTTTGCCAGCAACCAGCCGGTTAAGGGAAAAGCACGTAAAAGCACGAGCGCACCTTATTATAAAAGCTCTCCTATAACTGGGACCATCACGAGTGCGGGTTTCGACTCTACCATTACGATGATCGGCGATGGGTAAGCAGTATTTAATTTAACAAAACAATATACGGACCGGGAACCCCCGGTCCATTCAATTCAACAAACAACGTAAGAACCGGAGGTTTTAGAACATGGCTATAGCTGATGATTTTTCGGTAGCGGTTAACGGCGATATTAGATATACGGGCACGACCGCAAACTATACGGTGCTGGAACTGCACAGGTTCCTCCAAGATCTGGCTGACGATGCAAGCGCTTCGGGTAACGACCTGGTGGACATTACATCGGACACACCGTCTGACCGCTCAACAGACAACATTATAACCCTTTTGGGCACATACAATATTGATGATACGGCCGCGGAGCATCTGTATGACGGATCTATATCGCAATCGGGTGGGGATACGGTTTATTCGGGGTTGAGAGTTCTTGGTGCTGTAAATAACACAAGCACACAGTTGATGGTTATTCAGAATAACGACCTGTATCAATTCACCACTACACCAGCCTCACCATTCTGGGGTGATCAATCTACAGGTGGTTACAATGGTAATTCAGCAGCCGGTATCTTGATGCGCGTGCTTATCAAATCGCGTGACGGTGGGGCCGATATTGATGGTAAACGAATACGAGTACAGGCGCGCCATTGGGGTGATACTTACGACTTCTTTAATGTGACATTGGGACAAGGTGAGTCGGTGGCGGCTATAGGTACCACACCCGATGCACAAAACGATACCCTGCAGGCAACTGTTACCGCTTACACGCACGTTACGAATACCGAAGGATACCAGCAGATCGACCTTAACAACGGAAACGGATCGAGGGACTACTATAGCAAGTGGACTTATGGCGCGGATACATCGGGTGACGGGCTTAAGGGTATATGGGAGTTTATTAAAGACCTCTCCGGTAACGGTACGGCGAAAACTATTCATGGTATAAACGGTGAACTGTTTTTAGGTATTACTCATGAGATAGATTATGACAACGAGAGTGCGAACTTTACCGAAGATGAGATCATCGCGTGGGGTACCGAAATTGCATACGACAACCTCTCGGGCACATTCACAGAGGATGAGCAAGTAACATTCGCCGGTGGTGGAAGCGGCCAGATAACATACGATGATGGTACATCCACAATGTATGTAATGCTAGATTCCGGTAGTGCGACCCCGGCGGATAACGAACAGATCACAGGTCTTAGCTCTGCCGCTACCGCAGATGTTAATGTAACCGTAACAGGTACAGGTGGTGGAACAGGGTTGTTGCTGGCCCTTGATGATAACGGGACAACGGGGACTATGTGGATACAACTGCTCACAGGTGTGGCCCCGGTAGATAATTCCGAGATTATAGGGCGTTCAAGTAACTCTACTTCAGACGTAAACCTGGCACCTACAGCAAGGACTGTTCCGAAAATATTTTTGGGTTCGTACACAGGGACGTTGATCGGTGCATATGGAATAGGTGTGGACGCAAACGATTTAAGCGCGTCGGACTCGATAGAGGACCTGTCAGGAACTACTCAAACACCACCCAACAATGTGACCTTTACAGTGAGCGGACTGGTATCGGGCGAGGACAGGGTGCTTGTAGGGCCGAGAAGCGCGGGTGTATTACAGAAAAACCAGTTTACAGTTGCTACAACAGCTCTAACATCGGGATCTACATCTGTAGAACAAAATACTACTATCCCATCTGACACTCCGGTTAGCGGGGATATAAGGGTAGAGAATGACAATGGTGTGTACCTGGAAACTCCATACTCGTCTTACACTGGGAGCACGTACACATTGTCGGGCACATATGGGGATGCAGCAGCTATTGGCAACGAGATATTCATTGCTTATATAGACGAGCTAGCTGCGGCCGCAACAGCGAGTTTTACTGCGGTGTATTCGAGTGATCGAGACTTGTTTGTAAGAGTACGTGACGGTGGAGCCACACCCATTAAAACATTCGAGGCTCCGGCCACGTTAGGCTCTGGTGGAGGATCTGTTGCAGCTATTAGGACGAGTGACGCTTAATGAGTGAAAACGATACATCGCATTTTAAGGTTCAGGCAAATGGGGCTGATAAGACGGGGCCCCTTATTACCCTGGGCGAGAAGTTTAAGGAGATGGATTACCCGGTGCAGGTCAAGCACCTGCACGAGCTGGCAAGCTCTCTTAACCATGCGCTTGATTTAATGCAGAAAGAGCGCAACGAGCTTGCGGATCAGGTGGTGACACTGAATAAGCAGATCGAGGGTTTAGATAAAGCACTTGAGATCAACAAAGAGATTATGCGTACAACAATCACTGAAGACAACGATATTAAGAATAAGTACATAGAAGAGATCCAGGCGCTTAGATACAGGATAAAAACACAAGACGAAGTGATCGAGGAGCTTAACAGGCGTGGCGATAACGATAGACTGGGCGACTAAGGTTATAAACGTACCCAAAGCGGACATGACGTTGGTGCAGTCGAGCCCTACTGAGATAAGGGAGCTGGATATTAACGACTTTCGTTTGGAGCTAAAGGGCCTTGAGGCTAGCACCGAGGGTATGTCGTATCTGGACACCCACTCGCACAACCCTCCGGTAAATATCAGCGGGTTTACGCTGGCCAGGGTTGTGGAGATCATAAACGGGTACACGGTGACATTTGAGGACGGACAGTATGCCGTGAACCTCGTGGGTGCGAACAGCAACATCGCCGATGTTACAAACGTGAATCAGGTATCGATAAGGCCGTTTAACTCTGCCGGGCTGGTGTCGGTTGAGGGAGTGCTCACTACACTGGACCTTATGAGTAAACGCCAGCGTAATAAAAAGAAACTCGATAAGACCACGGGGATACACACGATCTATGACGACGACGGGGTGACGGTGCTGGAGCAGACGCAGGCCTATACAGACGATAGTTTCACTAATACCTATGACGCCACAGACGGGGTGCACTCGGAGGAGCCTATCTGATGCCGGTATTTGCTAGCGGGATGGGAGTGGGTACAGGCGGCTCGGGGGGCGGTACAACACAGGTGTTTATAAACGGGGCCGTGCCGCTGGATATAGCTGTGGCTGAGGAGGTGCTGGGTTTGGATACCGATGTAATGAGCGTGGATATAGCTGTTAACACCATAGAGATCGAGTTGGACGCGGATGAGAAGCTCTTGGATCTAGATGTTTCAGAAGACGAAATAGAGGTTAAATGATGCCGAAGACATATGAGGTGATAAAGGGTAATACGAGCCCCTTGTTTAAAGTGGGTGTGGAGGGGGAGTCGTCACTTGATGCGAATTATGAGTGCAACATTACGGTGCAGGGCACAGCTGTAAGCCGCCAAGTGACGGATAAGTCGGGGGACAGCAGGTACTTCCTGGTACAGCTTACCCCCACCGAGACAGGGGGGCTTAAGTCGGGGCCCAATGTGCTTGGGGTGGAGATAAAGAACCTGACTATTACACCCGTACCGTTTGTGAAGGAAGAACATATTAAATTGGAGGTCATAGACCAGCTGGTCAAATAGAACAATGAAAACAATCATAACAATATTTTTACTAGTCATGATGTCGGTGTTTGCCGCTCAGGCTATAGCCGTAAGCGACAGGATTGGTGAGGCGGAAACAAACACACTTATTGCTACAGATACGTATACGAGCCCGTGGTACCTGGCGATCTGGTATAAGGAGATAACCGTAATGATCTATTCGGACCAGCCGAGTGCTGCAGATGGTGTGCAGATACAACAGAGTGACCAGGAGGACTGCAACACCGCAGGCACGGTGGACGTGCACTATGAATCGCCACCTGATACATACGACACGGGAGCGGGTGAGGGTGCATACGAGATACGACGTGCGGGAAAATGCGTGCGGGTGATATACACAAACGGCCCTGTGGGACAGACCGAGTTTCATCTGGGAATAAGAGGGGATAAATAACAGTGCGTAATTTCTTCATAACACTAGTGCTTGTTTTGTTGGCAGCATATGCCAATGCGCAGATTGTAGTGGACCCGCTTAACAATGACCCGGCCCCGGGAGGGGGAGGGGGGACTTTTGAGGGTGGTGTCATAGATTTTACACTTCAGCAAAGCACAAACAACTACCAGTGGCTTGAGCAGAGGAATGCTGCGAACAGTGCTTACTATAACTTGATGCATTTGGACAGCGCTGATGACATAGTGATTGGGGAATCTAGTGTTAATGACACTAGGGTTTTATCTTCATTATCGATTGATGGAGCTGACACTGGTTTATCATTCGAAAATATAGGTGCTCCGTTAGCGCAAACGACCCCAAAGAAATTGTGGTATGTGGATAGCACTCCTCTAGATGCTAACGCTGGGGAGTTTATCTTTTCTTATTCCTATATAGATCAAGCACCATCTGCGAACAGATTGTTTTATAACATGGGCTATAATGCAAAATCTCATAGTGGGGCATTTGATAATACTAAAGATGCTTTGTCAGTATTCCAATTGGAAATGGATGTTAATAGTAACTCCCATGTTATTACTTTAGGTGCTTATAGATCATCGGCTGGTGTTAATACAAGCGGCTTTATGAATTACACGATAAATAAAGATGTTTCTTTTGATACCGTACGATTTACAACCAATAGAGTTACATTTATGAACCCTACCCAATCTACTACTTATCTAGATATTTTTGGTAATACGATATATGTAGGGTCAGGTGCTGAATTCCTAAAGCAAGCTAATAATGATGATTGGATCAAGCAATATGATAGCAGTAATAGTTTTCAAAGTTTAATCTATTTAGATAGTACTGACAGCACCCTTATTGGTGATCCCGATACTAACTTAAAGTTTTATGCTGAGAGTACAGCCCTCACAGATGGCTCAATAAGTAATACTCAAGTAAACCCCTGGATAGACGAGACGAATGATGAGTTGGTGTTTAAGCTCAAAGATAGCGGGGGGACGGTGCAGAATGCCACAATCCCGCTGGATGAGACAATAAATACAACTGCTGATACCAGGCTGGATACGGCTACTTCGCTGCCTACATGTGATAGCGCTACTGAGGGGCAGATTACATATGTGCATGGGACGAGTAATCCGACGGGGCAGACGTACTTGTGTAGGAATAACCATGGGTTTTACGAGCTGGTGCCCTTTGGTGGTATAGGTATGTATTCAGATTTGTGGGTAGAGCAGGATTTTGGCGGCCAATCGGACCACGGTTCTTTATGCTTAGTGGGTAATGGAGGTGTAGCAGTTGCTCCAGAAGTAGAAATACCAGGAGTTTACCAAGCAACAACTGACGGCACACTAAATAATTTTTCAGGTGCTAACCTTGCTCTTTGTTCTTCTACAACACAACTGGTTTTACTAGGTACTGGATGGATCGTTGAGGGAAGTATAAGAGTAGACCAAACTACAAACCAGGTATTTGGATTTGGAGCTTTCTCGGACACAGATGATATCAATGATACTTACATGGCTTTCTTTGAGCATGATTCCACTAGGGATGGAAATATACACTGTATAACAAGGGACGGGACCGGTGAAGCAGGGCAAACGATCACGGATACGGGTTTAGCAATCTCAACAAGTAATTGGTATCACTATTTAATAGTTAGAAATTCGAGTGATATTGAGTTTTATGTGTCTGTTAATGATGGAGATTTTGTGCTTGAATGCACACATACGACAGATCTGCCCGGCCCAACAGCAGCCGACCTCGTCAATGCAACATATATCACAGCGTCGGCTGCCGAAACAAAGTCATACGATGTTGATTATTTAAGGCAATCAAAGTTGGGGTTGGATAGGTAGGATCCTAAACACCTTTAGTGCATACATAACATAGGAGTATTAATAAGCAGTTTCATATTCTCATAAGGGGGAAATGTAGAAAAGTGCATAAATTTTTCATAACACTAGTGCTTGTTTTGTTGGCAGCATATGCCAATGCGCAAATAGTGGTGGATCCGCTTAACAATGATCCGGCCCCGGGAGGGGGCGGGGGTAGTGGCTCGTCCGCTGCGCTTGACCTAGGTGATGATGCCAGCAACGAATCCACTGGCATTTTAGAGATTGCAACGACTGGGGACACGAACAGTGTGTTTACAGAGCCCTCGGCAGATAAGATGCTGATCAATCTGGGCAACAATTGGCCGACTTGTGATGCTGCAACAGCTCTGGCTACAAATCCGACTGACTGTAGTGCTAATCAATATGCGACCACGATAGATGCGAGCGGGAACCTGACATGCTCGGCTATTACAGATGCGGATGTGCCTAATGACATTACGATTGATGCTGCAACAGCTTTAGCCACGAACCCCACAGATTGCGGTGCTAACCAGTATGCGACAACGATTGACGCTAGTGGGAACCTGACATGCTCGGCTATTACAGATGCGGATGTGCCGGATACCATCACTACGTCTAACTACCTGCCACTTAGCGGGGGGACAATGACAGGGGCAGTTACTGTAGATGATTCAACTGGAGATTCACCAAAAATAACCTTTTTGCCTGAAACAGGTACTCAGTTTGATGTGTTTGTAGAAGATACAGATAACGATTTACGAGTTGAGGCTAACACAACAGGATTAGAAGAAATTGACTTATGGAATGTCGGAACAGGTGGAGCAACTTTAAATGTAGAGACCGATATCACAGTGGGTGATGACATAGATGTTGGGGACAGGTTAGGGGGTGGTTATCTGGAGCTTACCGATGATGATACTGATCCTTTCTGTAATGCAGGTGAGTATAAACTATTTGCTGATTTATCTGAGACACATTGGAAAGCTTGTAATAATGGAACTAAGACTATAGTTGCTTTAGGTACAGAGATTGCCACTTTAGTTTCGTTTAATCCAAAACAAGGACAACCTCCTGCATCTAATTTTGCAACTAATGATTTACGTAACTCACATCCTGTTCTAGATTTTGACGATACAACTAATGAGGATACGGTCTTTAGCTTTGTTATGCCACAGAACTATACATCTGGTGGGGTGACTGTTTATATACATTACGCCATGACATCTGCAACAACCGGTGATATAGATTGGGATGTAGCATTTGAGCGGATAGGTGATCAACAACAAGACTTGGATACAGATAGTTTTGCTACTGCTCTGAGTTTAGACAATACAACTGTCCCCGCTACCTCGGGCAATGTAGACGTTATTTCTATTTCTTTTACTGACGGGGCGCAGATGGACAGCTGCTCGGCTGGTGAAGCATGTAGAATAAAACTTACCAGAGATGCTACCAGCGATACTGCAACTGGTGATGCCGAGTTGGTTGCATTGGAAATAAGGAATCAATAATGAAAAAATATATATTAATACTCTTACTTTTCGTATTTGTATTTGCAAGCTCTTCCGAGGCTGCATTCTTATCTGATGCCTCTGGAGAAAACTTCACATTTGCAGACAATGCAGCATTAGATTTCCCTGACGGGGATTGGTCACTTAGTATTTGGATTCAGCGAGATGCTGATACAGGCTTACGTTCTTATGTTTTGGATTTTGATGAGTTTCAACTTGAGGTTTTTATATATGGGTCAGGTGGTGGTGAAGGTGTAATGAGGTTTGAATTAGATGATGACGATACGGATGCTGTGGGTGTATCGTCTAGTGACACATATTTTAGGTCGAACACTGACTGGGTGCATTTCTATATGCAGCGATCCGGTGATGTTTTTGAGATGTTCTTAGATGGTGTGTCAAAGGGATCAACTACTAATGCCAACCAAGGTGCATCCACTTTTAACATATCGTTTTATGCTCTCAATAGACACCTGAGTAACTCTTACCAGAATGGACGTTCGGCTGAGGCTGCATTATGGGACAGGACTCTAACAGCCGATGAACGCAATGCCTTAGCTAATGGTTATTCTCCGAATTGTTTCCTTAATAGTATGCGTTGGTATGTACCAATGATAAGAGAATACGTTGAGCTTAAGGAGAATATTGCTATTACTAACAATAGCACTACAGTTGAGCCTCACCCGAGGATCATATATTGTCAATAATATGTAGGTAGCTTACGGCAGTAGCAGTTGGGGTTGGATAGATAAAGATTTAAGAATTAAACCCACCAGAATTAAAACCAAGCATACAAAGAAAGAAAAAAACCGGGAGGTAAAATAGATGGCACAGGGATCAGTTGGGCAGGCCTCGGGGTCTGCTGCGGAAGTATGGTATAAGATTGAATATGATAACGGTGTAACGCCTGCAACTACGGTGGGCGGGGGGGCAAGTACTACCCTTTCAGATGCAGTAAACCCAGGGGAGACGTCCATAGTCGTTGCTTCTGATACGAACATTGCGGCCGGGGATATCCTTAGGATCGGTAATGATAACAATATGGAATTCGTAATAGTCGACAGCACCTATGTAAGCGGTACGACTGTCGCGATTGATACGAATACCAAGATAAACCTGAGGCACGAAAGTGGGGAGGCAATCCTAGAGGTGGACCCCACGGGGGACTGGTACAGGCTCGGGAACATAAGGTCGTTTACACCGACCGGGGGCAGGGATCTGCACAGGTCGCAGACTCTTAGCGGTACGAGAGTGTTGTCTAACTTTAGAGAAGGTAACTATGACGCGGGGATGGACATAGTGGCTGAGCTTGACCTGGCATCGGCAGGGATGATGTTTATGCATGCGCTTAACTGTGACTATGGGACCACAGGTGTTACAGCTGCGGGGGCAAATACTACGCTATCATTAGCTGGGGCCAGAGGGGATACAAGTATCGAAGTTACAAGCGCGACCGGTATAACGGCTGGTATGTTTCTACAGGTTGGAACAGGGAGCGGTGCAGAAATCATTAAAGCTGGCACACCTAGTGGAACAACAATACCGCTGGATACAGCATATCATCCTAACGGTCTTAGGCTTGATCATGCAAACTCGGAGGTAGTGGATGAGGTGACGGGGCCTTACACACACACGGTCATAAGGGGAACGAACCTGCCGGCGGGTGTGAGTTTTATGCTTAGGTTTGCTGATATTGAGTCAATTGTGCTGATTAGGGGCGGAAGAGCAAGCAACCTGACGCTTAACGTGGACCCAAGCGATTTGCCGACGATGAACATGAACTTTGTGGCAAAGGCTTTCCAGATACTATCTGAGAACATATTCGGTACACCGAACTCGATTGAGCACATCCCATATGCGCACTGGGAGGCAAAGGTGAGCGTGGATGACACGGAGCAGGTAACGAACCAGTTTGAGAACCTGAGTGTGGTGATCGAGAACACGATGCAGGGTAATTTTGTGGTGGGCTCGCCGCTAAAAGGTGCTATTACGCCAGGTGAGGGTTCTGTGAGCGGGTCGTTTACATACCAGTACGAAACGCAGCAGTTTGCAGAGAAGACCGTAGCCGGTACAGAGACAGAGCTTGACTTTACCTGGACCTACATCGGGGACAATAACCACCAGGTGGGTGTGTATATTCCAAAGGCTAAGTTCGAGGGGCAGCCGCACCCGGGAGTGGGCTCGAAAGATCCGGTAACGGACGATAAGAGCTTCTTGGGCAGGTTGGATACTGTGACGGGAACAGACGTGCGTGTGACGGTGAAGAACAACCAGCCTACACTTGAGTACGTGCTTGAGAGCGTATCATAGGAATTAACCAATACTGACAAAAACCTAATAATTAAATAACACTAGAGAGTGAGGAGGGGGATGTATGCCGGAATTATCGAGTTTGACAAAGCACGTGAGCAATTACGTGACGATATATCCGTATAATGAGATTGAGGACGAGGACTGGCCCACTTACCAGAATGAGAGTGGTGAGTGGGTCACTTATGACGAGGGGTGGAAGGAGATAGGGTTTAAGTGCCCTTACCCTACCGTGGCGAGGCTAAGCCAGATAAGGGATTTGACACAGGACCTGACCGTGGAGGATAAGAGTTTCAAAATTTTGGGCGGGGACCCGAAGAAGGCTGCGAAATTTCTGGTCTATAACCTGGTGCAGGATGTGATGGGGCTTACGGACCAGGGGGAGAGGGTGCTTTATGACAAGCGCACCAAGGAGTGGCTGTATACGGAGTTCTGCAAGTCGTCTTTTTTGCTGAGTAATTTCCGCACGAGCTATGAACTTATTGCGGGGAAGGTGAATAAGGAGGAAAAACGCGATGAGGAAAATTTTACGCCTCGTGTAGAAGATACTTCGAGCGGATCTACGAAGGATACGAAGTACGTTTCCAAAAAGAAAAAAGACGATACTCCCACGAAGCCGTCGGAAGACGCATAGAAACCCTAGAAGACAAAAAGCGGCTTAGACGAAAGAACAAACTGCCCTTTGATAAATCGGATGCGGGAGAGCTGCGTGCGCTCAAGAGGGCAAAAGCCGACACGGAGGCGATAATCACGGGCCTGGCACCGCAGGAGCAGGAGTGGATGGGGCTCTGGCAGCTTTGCCAGTCGCAGCGCTATGGACAGGGTATGACCGTGGGGACGCTGGTGCATTCAGAGATTTGGAACAACTTGCGAGAGTTTGAGTTTGAGAATTACCGGCGGAGTAGGGCCTTTCTGATTATTGTAGGGCTCGACGAGATATGGAGGGAGTTTGCCCTTCGTGCTCAGGAGCGGGAGTCGAAGCGCAGCAAAGCCAGTGGGGATGCTAAGCAGTTTACGCAGGATATGCAGGCAAGGGTGGATAGTGGGAAGACTATTTGAGGGGGAAATCAATTACATCTAATAAATTGAATATGATCAATTGACTGAATCTATTCATCATTTGCTGCAAACTACATAACCACCTGTTATCGTTAAATATATATTCGATATGTTGTTAATCTGTCTTGACTGTTCACATGCTTTGATGTAAAAATTAACATATACCAACTTGATCAAGTTGGTAGAGTTAATGCTTCATAAATAACTATGGCTGAACAAACAATCAAATTAGATGTAGTATTTTACAGAGAAGATAATCAGTTTGTTGCTCATTGTCTACAACTCGATATTGTAACAAGCGCAAACACGATGGAGCAGGCGAGGTGTGACATTGAGGATCTTATTAAAGCACATGTCGAATATACTATCGAGAATGACAACTGGGACTATTTTTATCATCGTGCACCAGATAAATACTGGGCTTTAAAAGACAATGCTACACCTTATGATGATGAAACTACACAAAATGAGTTCCATGATATTGACAAGAATTTCATATGGAACATCATCAAGTGGCAAAGTGATGTAGTTGATCACTTATAAAAATATTCCATCCGACATTAAATCACTAGTCTATTAATTCATCGTTTATTGACAAAACCATAATAACCAACTATTAGAGTTGTTATGGCTAGAGCACGTCCACTGCGGTTTCGAGAATTATTCAAAAAGCTAAAAAAGTACAATGTGCAGATAATTAAGGGAAGGGGTAAAGGTAGCGAAATTGTCTTACTTAGACCAACAGAACCGGGGAGTAACAAAGGTCCTACATACCCGATTAAACATCATAGTGATAATGATGTCTTAAGAGTAGGTACTATAGATGCTTGCTTGCGCAGATTGGGTATTCCGAAAGAAGAATTCTGGAAATAATATTTAGCTGAATCATCATTCACTCCAACAAACATTTGAATATAATTTTTGAGACTACTTGACAAAGTGGTGTGATTTTGATATATAATATATCAAAGTTAAAGTAGTAGAGGAGATAACTTAAAGAATGATGATGGGACTTGCGGTTTAAGCCCTGGAATTATTGAATAAATTAATTCGAGTTTAGGTGGAACGATAACTGTTATGGAGATAACAGGGCTCGAACGCGAACAGCGGCGACCGGAAGACTAGAGGATGATGGAATTAGGTGTGAATACGGATCTCCACGGGTCTGGAAGAAAAAAGGAGGCTTCGGCCTCCTTTTTTTATGCCCTTTTTGGGTTTGATAAAGCTACTTAAGTGCCTGAAATCATATGACAACTGGGTGAAGCTGGGTCGGATGCGGGGGGAGAATGGGGATGTTGAGGTTAACATCCCCTATTATGAGTTCTATATTGTTTAACGGCGTCCCGGAGGTATAAATGGCGGTCCGAGGGGTCCAGATGGCGGCCCTACGCTGGGAGGAGGTCCCGGGGGTGGAAACGGCGGCCCTGGGGGTCCACCACCACCAGGAGGCCCTGCACCAGGGGGAGGCCCTCCGCCTGGGGTATCCGGGGGAGTATTAATCGATAATACATCGTTTAAGCCCTTGCGATCGAAGCAAGTAACTAAATAGTTGGGGCATAGGTTGGCGTTCTCATCCGTATCGTACATTATTGGCGGGGCGATGGCCATAGTGCCGGGAAGAGGTTGATAAAATGGAGTGTAGGACTCGCTAAAGGCTATGACAACAAGATCGGCGTTGCGCTGATTCGATCCGGGAACGGTAGAGAACACTGTATCGAGTGTGTTGGGACGTATTGTGCGTAGCTTGCAGTCGCCTACATTATCAAGAATGTTGTGGCCAGAGGGTATTGTAAGCGTGCAATCGAACATGGTGTCGTTATCGCGGGCCCACATTTTGGCGCCGTATTGATAATTACGCGAGTTTTCAGTGATTTTTAAGTCGCCTTCGAGTAGAGGGAAGCCGATTGCGCGATTATCGGCACCGCAGTCTGCAACGGCTGTTACAGTTAAGAAACCCTCTTTGTTGTCGAGATTACCCGCGAATATTGTAGCACCTGTATTTGTAACTAGATAGCTGAGATCGTAGGTGTGGATGTCGCCGGGGGTAAAGGTATCGCAGTAGTCGCGTATCTCGAGGCAGTTTTCGTCGAATATATTGATGTGGACGCTTACGGGGAAAGAAAGGCTTGAGTTGCGTACCTGTAAAGTGGTGTTGCTGTTGCCCTTTTGGTTCCACCATCCGATTAGCTGAGCGCCGGTGGATGAGGTGGCGAAACTCTCGTTATCGGTATGGAGCCAGTTCATACCCCCAGAGGTCTTGCCGCTTATACGTTCTTTGGTGCCGAGCAGTGCACCGGTGAATATGGTGGCAAGGGAAGGGGGATCGAGAAGGAGCCTTATGGCACCGTTGTCTGTGGTTTCGGGGGGGCAGACCTCTTGTGCCCTTGAGTGTATGGGTAGGGATATAAGGACTATTAAAATAAATATTGTTGATAATTTCATGTAATTGTTTGTTGTTTTCATTTTTAGCCTCCAATTGCAGTGAGTTTTGTGCGATTACGGTGAAGCGATGAACGGGACCATGCTGCCAATGTTGGTGCCGTTATTTAACCCCACAAAGCCTACGAACCCGTCGGCATTGGAGCTGGCAAATGGGCCGTCGGTGGTAAGGCGTGTGAAGCCTCGGTCAATACTATTGGGACATATTAAGCTTCCGTCCCTGGAACTAGGGATAGAACCATCAATGCCGTAACTAAAATTTGATGCACTGCAATTGAACTGTACAGGGCTGCAGCTATTGAAAAACTCGTCGTCGTCGAATATCTGGGCTTCGAATGTGACAAAGATCGTTGGACTGGCATTTACGATGCTGTGTCCTACGCCTACATTGTCAAGTGCTATGCCTACGACGTCTGAGAAATCGGCCCCAGTGTCTTTATCGAAATTAAATGTGTAGGTCTGGGTGACGAAGCTTGTAGGCGGAAACCCTGCGGCGTTGGTGCGGTACTCGAAGCCTGAAGAGTCCACTATACGGAAGTTGCCGATGAGCACGGGGTTGTTAACAGCGTCGCGTGATGCATCGACTACAGTGATGATGACAAAGCCTGCCGTGTTGTCGGAGGGGCTGCCTATCCCTGATGGATGCATAGAGGGGTCGTTTGGGACCATGCTGCGCATATTGAAAATGTGGACATCGAATGGGGTCAAAGTGTCGTAGTGGTCGATCTCCTCGCAATCTACGGCAGTGGAATTGGGGATGTAGACCTGGACGTGGATGTCTACGGGGCTAGAGCTGCGATTCATGACCTGGATGTAGGACTCGCGCTCGCGCAGGTCGAAGTAGTAAAAGAGCTGGAAAGAGGAGTCTGTGCCGTCAATGTTGGGAAACACAGGCCCAGTGCTGCCGCTGTGGGCTGTGGGGGATAAAACAAAAGCTGACAATAGTAAAACTATACATACCTTTAGGTAGTTGATTTGTCTCATACCTAAACCCTCCTGAATTAGGTTAATCTTTATAGCTGAATACACTAAAAATTGAGTGTCTAGTATATGTTAGAAACTCAACCCATCACCTAAACGCCATTATATCACATATTGCTATTTTTTGTTAAATTATTTATCAATATTCCCATGATACGATTGTATATAACGAATGTGGATATCTAATTTACGCGGTTTATGTATGCGCGTTAACATACTATTAATATTGCATAATAATTACTTTAAGTGTTATATTTTGTATGTTGATAGAGTGTGGAGAAAACAAATTTATTAATGAAAATAACCAAAATAGAGCAAATAAAATTATATTTAACTTTCATGTTCCAAATTGATATAGAAACAATGTGGATAGGGTATGGATATGTGACTTAAATCCTAGGGCTTTGTAAATGGAATCTGAGTTAATTTATCATTGAATAGGGATGGTTAGGATGGGTTCGAGATGATAATATAAAGGGATTTAGCAAAAAGTGTGGATAAGTAGCAGTTTATGATAGCATATGATCTTTAATTGTAGTTACAGGGAAGTTCGACAACCTGAAGGACATTGTAAAGAATACGTTTAAAGCAATATTGACGTCGTTCTCGGACCTGGTGGCCGCAAAAACAGATTATAGTGATGAGATTGTGGATGTGACATGGGAAGAGATGGAGACTATGGGGCTAACAGATATGGTTGAAGCAAATGAAGTGAGTAATGATGAGTGGTTAGGAGGCATAAATAAAGTGATGTATTCGATTAATAAAGTAGGGAGAAATAATAGTCAAGAAATTGGGGAATAGGGCTGTGGAAAAGATGTGGATAAAGGATTAATTTAGGGAGTTGAAGTAGAGGAATAAGCGGTAGTAGATGTAGGTAGCTAATATTAATATAAATGCAGTATAAAATATGCCATTATCGTAAGATATAGTTGGGATACGAGATGACCTAATCGGTGTACTAAAATTGATACTCTTTTCTTCTAGAATAAATTTCCCGCCTCTAGAATCAATAGGAATAAGTGATTTATATTCACATTTAGGACATTTTTTTGAATTACTTAATGATGCTAGTATGATTGATATCGCAAAAAACATAGCGATATAGCTCAATATTAACAGTAGAGGATTGATTTGTGCTAGTGGTACAAATAATAGTGATGCCCCAAGAAATAGTGACCCCATAATCAAACTAAAATGTTGTTGTTCCCAATTTAACCCAATATATTGGCAGAAAGTGCATACTTTTATTCGTTTATATATAAGATATGACCCGATTTTACCGTATTCAAGAACTTTAATCTGTAAATCTTCTTTAGAAATGCGATCATCAAGTTCAATGCCATTTGATAGGAAATAATCCGCCGGAAGCACATTTCTAGTATTGCATTCTGGGCAAAGACTCATAGTATCATAGCAAGCTGCTAAATGAATAATTCCTTTTATTACAAAGAAGAATGTACCAATGAATAATATTGGGAATAGTAGACCAAACGGGATAAAGAACGCAGCTCCAACAAAATGCAACCCAGTTGACATGTGATTACATTCTCTAACCTTCTTTAGCTCGCTAATTGTGTGACAACTAATACAAATCGATTTCATACCTAAATTATAACTTTTTAGAAACTAATTAACTAGATACAAATATCAGTATTTGCGATGTTATACGAGGTGGTATAAATGCCTGAAATGAATGAGATTAGTCTTCATTTTTCTGTGGACACAAGTCAGATCAAACAGCTATCACAAGACGCAGAAAAAGCATCTGAATCGGTTAATGAAATAGGGAAATAAGGCAGTGGAAAAGATGTGGATAAGTGGGTTATTTCGGGGATTGGAAGGGGGAGGTGTTAGTATAGTCTGTAGAGGGAGAAGTGGAGATTGGTCTCTTATTGGTATTGTCACCAGGTTCTAGGTCGTACTTTTTGATTAAGTCCAGCGCATCAGCAGTATCCGTAGAAAGCACACCGTTAAAATTACACTTTGAACAGATTCTGCCTTGTCTATTCATGTATATAATATAAACACCACTTGCTATAATGATTAATGTGAGCATTACAGATAACGCAGAAGAGCCAGGAGTCAAAACATGCACTACAAATAAAAAAGCTCCAAGTACTATGATCACAAATCCAGCATCAAGATATTTGGAATGATAGCGATAGTTGGAATCTCCTAAATATAAACATTTAGGGCATACATAAGCCATAAAAATATTATATCTAAAATAAAACCAAATACCAAGACACTTTAGTAACTAATTAACATTAACACATATCCAGAATAAGAGGTAAACATGAACGAAAGTAGTGTATTTCAAATATTTTTTGATTTAGATCTTTCTAGACTGAAGGAAAATCAACGAGAACTAGACAAGATTCTAAAACAGATACAATCAATTAACTCATCTCAAGTTAAGAACCACGTACAATCTGCAGAAGCAGACTTGCAAATAAATAAAGCAGGTTTCGGTGTAGATATAATTATCAGCACTATTATTGGGTTAATTGCAAGTTTGACTATAGATTATATTAGAAGGAGCTATAAACAGTATAAGCCAGATTTAGTTAGATTAGAAGAATTACAAAGCACTGTAGTTACCCTGCGTAGACAAGCAAGAGATTTATTGAGGGAAGTTGAAGAAATAGGAGAAGATCCTAGTCTTAACGATGGATTGACAAACTTACCATTAGATAAGGATATAATTCTAGAAAGAATTAGGGCACTAGGCATATTTCTTGAGAAATTAAAGGATATTGAAGAGGATTTAACAACATTCAAAGTCGATGCAGGCAGTGGGACATCCTCTAATATAATTACGCCTCCACAACGTATACCTGTACCTATTTCAATTGAATATAATTATGTGGATGTCATTGGACCATTAGAAAAAGAATTACAAGATATTCTTGATGCCACCAGTCGCATAACAAATGAAAGGAGTCAACAATTATCCGAAGTCGAAAATGCCTACTCAAATTTGAGAGGTGTCCTTTCTGATACTATTGATGTCCAGAAGATGGCAAACGAAGAAATCTTTAGAAATTCGGAAGATCTTAATAAAGCCAAAGATGCTTTTGCCGATATTGGTTACAACGTTGACCAGACAGGAAAAATGGTTGAACAATTTACAAGCACATTGAAATTCCAAAGTGCAACCCTAGAGGGTGGTGGTGAAAGTATTGAGTTGTTTAACAATGGCATGAATATTCTGGGGACAACCTCAGAACAAACTGCTGAAGCAGTTAATAATGCTGGTGAGGCAATTGGCAAATTTGGAAATGAAGGGATCCCGCAAACTACCAAAGAGTTGAACGAGATGCGCAATGTAGTTGACGATAACACAGAAGCATACCAACAACTACAAAAAACCACAGAACAGGGGATAAGCCTAGATATCGATTATGGGCAAATTCCAAGTGAAAACATAGATAACGTATATCTAGACTTAATAAACCAGACTCTTCAATTAGAAAGGTTCGAGAACGTAATAGAATCCATCGATAAGTCCACACACGGATTTGGCAGCGGGTCTTTACCACTTGTTAATGATGCATTAGATGAAATGTTGGACTTAATGGACCAAGTTCGAACCGGTAATATTGAAACCCCGGGTGGGGGAATTGCGGGTGATGAAACAGCAGAGAATTTTAAGAATGTGTCCGAACAAGTACATAATGCAGAAGGGGCATTGAACAATTTCAATTCTGCTATAGCTCAGAACACAAACAAAATATCAGATAACGAAACAGCTATAACTGGGTTAGCTCGAACAACAAGGGAGTGGACCAGTGAGGAGCTGGAAGCGGCGGGGAATAAGTTAATAGAGGTAAATAATACCCTAGCTAAATTTGGATTAACCCCTGAAATCAATCTACCAAGCGGGCAGGAAATTGAGGAGATGGCGGAAGGAGTTGAAAGGGGTACTGAGGCATCTAAGGGAATACTTGACGAGTTTGGGGTGTATGCGGCGAATGTGGTAGCGAACATAAGCCAGAACTTTGGCGACCTGATATTCGAAACTTTAAAAGGCAACTTTGACAGCTTGGGTGATTTTTGGGATGCGACACTGGACTCGATGCTAAAGTCGTTCTCGGACCTGGTGGCGGTAAAAACAGATTATAGTGATGAGATTGTGGATATTACGTGGGAAGAGATGTGGGGAACGAAAGCGAATGTAGTTGATCAGAGACGGGGAGGGGACAAAATAAGATCGTGGGGGTTAGGGAAGACAGATGAGGTCAATGATCTGAGTGATTATAGGTGGTTATATGATATAGATAAAGTAATCTATGCGATTAATGAAATTGGGGAATAGGGCTGTGGAAAAGATGTGGATAAAAAGGCTATTTTGGGGTTTGGAAGGGGGAGGAGGAAGGGTCGGTGGAGGATTCGGAGGAAGTGGAGGGCGGAGGTGGTGGATCTAACGGGGTGTTATCGGTGACCTGGGTAGGGTTTTGTCCTACTATTAGGTCTAGGTTCTTAACCAATTCGATAGCTTTAGGATCGTCGATATTAAGCATCTCTCTTTTCTTGCAATTAGGACAGATAGGACCGCCTATATAAAACTTTATAATGTCATAGATGCCTGTAATTATTAAAAATATACCGAATATAATTTTTATAGTATGAGATAAGAAAGAGAAGTAACCCGTAACTAAAACGCCAATACCAATTGCAACTGTAATAAGTCCAAAGAAAATATTACCATCAAACCAGCTGTTTTTGCCTTTACCTACGAAGTGGCAACTGCGACATACCTTTTGCATTTAATAATTATATAATATTTAGAAATTATAATCTAGTGGATATATTGTCTAGCACATCGTAAATATATTGATATAGCATATCTAAAGGATCTATACCATTACTAAAGTGTACAAATAATATGTAATAGTAATAAAGTGTTACAAAAAATAAAGCTGTAAATACTAGTATATTAAATGTTTCATTCAAAAAAAATGGCTTAGTATCAGCATTTTCTAATTGAAATTCTATATTATTGTTTTTTATAAATCTATCAGCCTCCGAAGAAGTTAGAGAGATCATCTTTTTTTTCTTACAAATGGGACAAGTATCGGACTTTACAAAACACTGAAACAACGCACCCAGCCCCAAATATGCAAATAGAAATGAACCAATAAGGGAATAAGGGGTAATGTATGCCAACGGTATTGTGATAATTGCCAATGGGAGATTTAGAAAAACTTCCATTAAATTACAGATTTCTTGATGACGACCAACTCCAATATGCTGACAATTAAGACAAATTTGTGTTTTAATCTGACGTATCTTGTGAAACCTATCTATGAAATTGGTTCTGGACACTGAAGAAGCATCATAATTTATATCATTGTCTCGGATAACTTTTTGAGCTTGAGGGCTATCGATAGGATACATAATTTTAGAGCATTCCGGACATTGATCAACAAAAGCATAAGGACTACTTAATATTCCTGTCAGTGCAAATATAAGTATAAATGTACCTATCAAAGCGATAGGGTAGATAAATGCTATAACAGTGCAGATTAGAGCTGGTACTAAGTAAATTAATATATCTACTTTGTTGTAACTTAATTGGTCTTTTCCTTTTCCAATATGGTGACAATCAATACAAATATGTTGCATTAACTTATTGTAACTAATAAGAAATAATTATTCTAGTTAACAATACACATTCAGATTTCAATTATAAAAATAATCATCTAGGGGGCAAAAATGGCTGAAGTTAAAGATTTGGAAGTCAATGTAAGTGTAAACTCTGATGGTTTTAAAGCGTTTCAAGCTGATTCTGAGAAGTCGCTAGAGTCCTTTAACAACTCTACTTTAGATGTAACTTCTACATTCAACAATTTAAATAAAGAACTCGAGCTATTTGGGAAAAACATACAAAAGATAAATAGTGACAGTACATTTGCTCAATCGATACAGCAATCTACAGATCAGGCAAAAAACAGTATTAAAGATTTAGCTAATGAATCAAAAAATACTAAATCTGCTTTTGATGTAGTATTTGGCGGTTTTATCGATGGGATAAAAGAGTGGATTAAAAACATAACGGAAGCAGATACACTTGGAGGCAAGTTGTTTATCACTTTTTCTGGTTTTGTTGGGATTGTAAGGATATTAAGATCTCTAGCCGGTGCATTGAAATTAATCGGGACTACGGTAGTAAATCCTAAAGAAAGTTTTAACAAATTAAAAAATGTGATAACAAGCATTAGGGATCGAATAAAGTCACTGGTGCCAAGGTTAAAATCAGTACTTGAAGTGATAAAGAACTTAGGCAGCAGACTGCTAAATCTATTTAAAATTATTGGGAAATCCAGGGCGTTTGGTCTGTTTTTGAACGTTATAAGAGCAGTAGGAACGTTCTTAGGTGGTGCACTAGTACTTAAAATAGGTTTAGTAGTAGCGGCGCTTGGAGGAATATATCTGGGTGTACGAGCAGTAATAGACCATTGGGATGAGCTTAAATTAGCTGCACAGATAACCTGGGAAGAGAATATAGTGCCGCTTATTGAGTCTGCGGCGGAGAATATTGCGTATGCAATAGGACTGATAGGGGATGCAGTGCTATTTATATGGGATAATTTTAAGGCAGGGGCTGAAATAGCATGGAATTTCGTTACGGAGAAAGCAACGGCTGGTGTTGAGTGGATAGGACAGCAATACGAACGGCTGACATCGTGGCTGGGGGAACAGTGGGAGGCTATAAAAGAAACTGCGGCGAACGCATGGGAAGCGATTAAAACAGATTATAGTGATGAGATTGTGGATGTGACATGGGAAGAGATGGAGACTATGGGGCTAACAGATATGGTTGAAGCAAATGAAGTGAGTAATGATGAGTGGTTAGGAGGCATAAATAAAGTGATGTATTCGATTAATAAAGTAGGGAGAAATAATAGTCAAGAAATTGGGGAATAGGGCTGTGGAAAAGATGTGGATAAAGGGCTATTTTGGGGATTGGAAGGGGGAGGAGGAAGGTTCGGTGCTGGATTCGGTAGGCTCGATTGATTCAACATTAGAATCGGTGAAATAGAGATCTGTGATTAGTTTTCGTCCTTCCAGGGTGTTTATCTCGATCATTGTGTTCGGATGATTACAATTTGGACAGTTATCGCGATTAACAAAATACAGGATAAGACAATAAATTGATGCCAATAACATGGCTACATAGACAAAAAACCAGAAAGTTGTAACACCAAAATCGGTAATAATATGTGAACCTGAGTAAATCAGCCCAAATAAAGCAACGAAAAATATTAGTTCATTATACTTGGATTCTAACCCAATATATGAACAGTTTTTACAGATTTTTTGCATATCAGAACTCTATTACGATTATTCTAGAATGTACTATTTAACTATACATTACTGCAATACTACGATCAAATACATATCTAATTATAGGTTGGATCACATATCACAGATAAACAATATCTCTACATTATAAAAGGACTAGATATTAATAGATTTTATCATATTAGATGGAGATTAAGTATGCCAGAAATGACAGAACTTGCGTTAAAAATCAATCTTGATGATAGTGACTTGAAAAAATTGCCTGAAATTCAGATAGGCATTGATCTTGATGAAAAAGAATTAAAAAAGTATCAGGATTTAGCAAAAAGTGTGGATAAGTAGCAGTTTATGATAGCATATGATCTTTAATTGTAGTTACAGGGAAGTTCGACAACCTGAAGGACATTGTAAAGAGTACTTTTAAAGCAATATTGACGTCGTTCCTGGACCTGGTGGCGGTAAAAACAGATTATAGTGATGAGATTGTAGATATTACATGGGAAGAGATGTGGGGTCCGCAAGCAAATGTAGTTTATGAGCGACAGGGAGGGGATAAATTGGGGTCGTGGGGGTTAGGGAATGTGGATGAAGTTAATGAAGTGAGTAATGATAGGTGGTTAGGAGACATAGATAAAGTGATGTATTCGATTAATACGGCAGGACATAGTAACATTAAATACAGTCAAGAAATTGGGGAATAAAGTTGTGGAAAAGATGTGGATAAAGGCTCAGTTTAGGGAATTGAAGTAGAGGAAGAGGCGGTAGTAGATGTAGAGAGATATTACTACCAAAGTAAAAAATAGCTTTATACCGAAATGATATTCCAGCATTGGTATATGAGATGATTTTATAGGACTGCTAAGATTAAAACCTTTTTCTTCTATAATAAATTTCCCACCCCTAGAATCAATAGGAATGAGTGATTTATTTTCACATTTTGGACATTCTCTTGAATCTAGCAGTGAAATATATATTAGAAATAATCCTGTGAAAAAATAAATATAGCTTCCAATTAATAGAAGAGTATGAATCTTTGCCAATGGAATGAATAAAAGGGCAAGTGCAAAAGTTAGTACTCCCATAATAAAACTATACTTTTGCTGACCTGAATTAAAACCTATGTAGTTGCAGAATGTACATGCCCTAATTCGTTTATATATAAGATATGACCCGATTTTACCGTATTCAAGAACTTTAATCTGTAAATCTTCTTTAGAAATGCGATCATCAAGTTCAATGCCATTTGATAGGAAATAATCCGCCGGAAGCACATTTCTAGTATTGCATTCTGGGCAAAGACTCATAGTATCATAGCAAGCTGCTAAATGAATAATTCCTTTTATTACAAAGAAGAATGTACCAATGAATAATATTGGGAATAGTAGACCAAACGGGATACACAACGCAGCTCCAACAAAATGCAACCCAGTTGACATGTGATTACATTCTCTAACCTTCTTTAGCTCGCTAATTGTGTGACAACTAATACAAATCGATTTCATACCTAAATTATAACTTTTTAGAAACTAATTAACTAGATACAAATATCAGTATTTGCGATGTTATGCGAGGTGGTATAAATGCCTGAAATGAATGAGATTAGTCTACAATTTTCAGTAGACACAAGTGCTATAAAACAACTATCGGAAGAAGCGGAAAAAGCAATGTATTCGATTAATGAAATAGGGGAATAGGGCTGTGGAAAAGATGTGGATAAAGGATTAATTTAGGGAGTTGAAGTAGAGGAATAAGCGGTAGTAGATGTAGGTAGCTAATATTAATATAAATGCAGTATAAAATATGCCATTATCGTAAGATATAGTTGGGATACGAGATGACCTAATCGGTGTACTAAAATTGATACTCTTTTCTTCTAGAATAAATTTCCCGCCTCTAGAATCAATAGGAATAAGTGATTTATATTCACATTTAGGACATTTTTTTGCATCACTTATAGATGCTAATATTATTAAAATGCCGATGATTACAAATATAAAGCTACCTATAATTAGGAAAGCGTTGATCGTTGCAATTGAAATAAATAGTAAACCTGCTATAACAAATAATACTCCCATGACCAAGCTGAAATTTTGTTGCTCCCAAGTAAGACCTATGTAATTACAAAAAGTACATATCTTTACTTCTTTAAATTTTAAGTACCTACTCACATCGAGCCCTGATGATACAAATTTACTATTTGTCATATCTAGCTTCATCTCACTAATATATTTATTAAGAAAATTCGAGGGTAGTAAATTTTTAGTATTACATTTGGGGCATTTACTCATATTTTCATAACAACATGAAATTGCTAGAATGCCTCGTAAGACAAAAAAATAAGTCCCAATGAACAGTAATGGATAATAATAACCGAATAGGGCAAATAATGCTGCAATCATAAAATATACTGCAGTCGCTAGATGATCGCACTGTCTACCCTTTTCTAACTGACCTATGTAGTTGCAGCTAACGCATATCGACTTCATATTTAAATTATAACTTTTTAGAAACTAATTAACTAGATACAAATATGAGGATTTGTGATGTTATATGAGGTGGTATAAATGCCAGAGATGAATGAAATTAGTCTACAATTTTCAGTAGATACTAGCGAGATTAATAAACTGTCAGAAGACGCAGAAAAAGCATCTGAGTCTATCAATAGAGTCGGTGAAAGTAGTAGTACGTTCAATCAACTTAATCAAGAATTGATCAGTACTGCTAAAAACGTGAACGACTTATCGAACAATAGCACATCTTTTGCTGATTCATTAAGTTCAATAGCAGAACTTATAAAACTAGCATTTGATTTTACAACAACTTCAATTACTGATATTGCTCTCATATTTAGTGAAATCGGTTCTAGAATATCACAAGCTATATTTGATGAAATAACAAGAACCTATCAAGAGACTGAAGAATTTTTATTTAATATAACTAGATTAGCATATGTACTTAATCCAGTAATACATCAAATCTTAAATAATTTTAACGTATTTGGTCCAATTGTTTTTATACTACGCCAGCAAATTGCACAATTAATTGACATCATCTTGAGCACTAACTTAACACATCTAATAGAAGGTATAAGAGCTACTGGAGGTGTTGTTTCAGCACTAAGAACGGGATTAGCTGCGCTAGTTAGTTCACCAGTAGGGAAATTTTCAGTGATTGGTCTATCTTTGACAGGTATAGCAGCGGGTATTTTAGCAATTATAGATAATTGGGAAGCGATGAGATTAAATCTCCCGATAATAATGGATGAGGAAGCTGAAGACAGCACTTTTTTAAAAGCAGTAGAAAAATATAATGAAAAATTAAGAGAAGCTCAGGAGGAACAGGAGAGATTTCAAGAATCTATAAAGAATTTTAATAGCCAATTAAACATTGGTGCAGTTTTTGGAGAGACAACCAGCGGTGACATAAAGAGCGTTACTAATGAATTAGTACGGCAGTTTGAACAGTTTGAAAACTTTGAACCTTTGTTCGAGAACTATGAAGATAGTTTTAGGACGTTTGGTGCCGGGGCTTTACCCCTAGTAGTAGAGGGGCTAGATGAAATGCTGGGGGTACTGCAAGATGTTCAAGAAGTACAGGGTCAAATACCACCCACTCAACTGAGTATTGAATTCAAGGGTATTGTAGGAGAGACAGATAGTGGAGAAATAATAGATATTGCCGAGGCATTACAAAAGGAGCAGGCACAATTTGAGAAATTTCAACCGGTAATTAAGAACCTAGATACATCTATGCGTGCATTTGGGGCTGGGGGATTGCCACTTGTATCAGAAGGATTGCGTGACCTGTTGAATATAATGGACCAAGTTCGAACCGGTAATATTGAAATCCCAGGTGGGGGGATAGCGAATGATGAAACGGCAGAGAATTTTAAGAATGTGTCCGAACAAGTACATAATGCAGAAGGGGCATTGAACAATTTCAATTCGGCATTGGCTAAGAACACAAACAACGTAGCAGATAACGAAACAGCTATAACTGGGTTAGCTCGAACAACAAGGGAATGGACCAGTGAGGAGCTGGAAGCGGCGGGAAATAAGTTAATAGAGGTAAATAACACCCTAGCTAAGTTTGGATTAACCCCTGAAATTAACCTGCCAAGCGGGCAGGAATTTGATGAGATGGTGGAAGGAGTTGAAAGAGGTACGGAGGCATCTAAAGGAATACTTGATGAATTTGGGGTGTATGCGGCGAATGTGGTAGCGAACATAAGCCAGAACTTTGGCGACCTGATATTCGAAACTTTAAAAGGCAACTTTGACAGCTTGGGTGATTTTTGGGATGCGACTATGGACTCTATTTTAAAGTCGTTCTCGGACCTGGTGGCGGGAATTCTTTCAAAACCGATTATTTATTTAATAAAACCTAAGGTAGAGAACGCAGAAGGTGGTGGCCAACAGGGCGGCACTAAAATGCAGCTAGGCGGCATAATAGACGGTTTTAAGAATATTGGAAAAGGGATTAGCAAGATACCCGGTGTGAGTAATTTGATAGATGGGGTTAAGGGGCTATTTGCAGAAGGAGGGCTACTTGGGGGAATAGGTAAGGCTATTGCGGGAATTGCGAGTACAGTGTTCAAAGCAATACCAGTGGTTGGGCAAATATTAGCAATAGCGATACCGGTGTTTCAGATCCTAAAAGGATTCTTTAAAAAGAAACCGAGGCTGGATCTGGACTTTGACTCGATAAAAACAGAGGCAGGGCGTAGAGCGGCGTTTGTAAAAGAGATTTTGGATGAGGATTTCTTTGTAGATGAAATTGCGCAGATATCGGTAAAGAGAAAGGCGGGCCTGGGAGTGGGCGGGGACGATAAGATAAAACAAATACTGCAGGAGACACTCGAGCAGGCCGCGGACAACGTGCTTGAGATTATAAACAGACTGCCGTCTGACATGGCCGAAACGCTTAGGGAGCAGTTGTCAAACACACAGCTTGATATAGACACGGTAATAAAAGGTGAAAGGTTCCTGGAATTTGACGCTAAGGGTAAAGAGATCAAGAAGAAATTTGAGCAGTTTATAAACGGGGAGCTGCAGGCGAAGTTTTTGTTTGCCATTGACGACTTTCTACAGACTGCGTTTGAGTCGCTTGGTGTGCTGCCCGAAGCGGCTTCGGAATTTTTAGCGGGTAGATTAGAGGACTTTAAAAACACTAGCAGTAGAGAGGAGCGGGCCCAGGTGGGGCAGGAGCTGCTGGAGGACTTTAGCGCATTTGTAGACGCGTTTAACATAATAGAGGGTAACGCGGGGGACAGCATTACAGCTGCTATAAACAGTGTAAAGAGCCTTGCAGACACTCTGGGATTTGATGGTGTGCCCTCGCTCGAAGAGTTTAATGCGAGGCTTAGGGAGCTGCTTAATAATGTTGAGCTGGATGCAAGCACTGTGCAGGACTTTGTGGAGCTTCGTAACGCCATAATCGCACTGCGCTCAGAGATAGTAGACTCGGTAATAAACATACTGGGTGTGGTGGACCAGCTTAACAGCACGATTGTGAGCATTGGCGGTACTGCTGTGGACACCACAGGGTACATGAACCAGGCCATAGACTCGATACAGGGTGCGCTTGAGGGCGGTGGTCTGTCGCTGAGCGAGCGTGAAGGCCTGTTGGGACAATTGAACTCGCTGGCCACAGGGCTGTTGCAGGCGGAGCAGGCCGCGGCACAGGCAGCCGCCGAGGCACGTGCACAAGCGCAGCGCCGAGGGATAGAGAGCCGGATAGCGGGACTTGAGCGCGAGAAAAAATTAATAGAAGAGAACTTTGATACTAGGCTAGAGGCCCTGCAAGAGGAGCTTAGGCTGGCGGAGGAATTTGCGAGCCTGACCGAGAGCATACGCGAGACACTACGGAGCATTGTGTTTAGCGCCGAGAGTGTGTTTACAACGGTAGAGCAGATAAACATGCTGCAGGGGGAGTTGGCGGGACTGCAGACGGAGCTTGCGTCCACAAACGACCCGGAGCGCCAGATAGAGCTGGCACGCAGGATGGAGGACGCGTTTAAGACGCTGTTTGACCTGGCGGGGGATGCCTTTGGCGTGAACAGCCCCGAGTTTGTAGCGATATTTGAGCAGGTTACGGGCGGGTTGAGCTCGCTTGCAGAATTTACAGAGAACGCAAGCCGGTCGGTGGAGGAGATAAACGCCGAGATAGAGAGGCTAAACGCCGAGCGAAACGTGATGCTAGAGGGCATCGACCTGCGGATAGAGACGCTTAGAGAACAACTGTCGGCAATAGGATCGCAGAACGTGCAGGCTACATTCCAGGCATCTGAGCGTGTGCAGGCGCTGTTTGAATTTATGCGTAACGAAGCGATTGCGATACTGGAGGAAAGACTCGCACAGCTGGAGGAGCTCGAGGCCGCGGGGATTAAGACAGAGATAGAGGGGCTGCAGAGGATATCGGACTTGAGCCAGGAGATGGTTAATATCGATCAGCAGATAGTCGAGATCGATCAGGCGCAGCTTACGGTGCTAAAGGAGATCAAGGGGGCGCTTACGAATGTGCCCGTGTTCCACGGCGGGGGAATAATGCAAAATGCAGGGCTTGCGAGGCTGAGCGCGGGGGAGATGGTGCTGACCCCGAGGCAGCAGGCTGCACTTGCGGGTAATAGAGAGAAAGAAAGCGGGGACATCACAATAATTAATAATTTTGAGATAAAGAGTACCACTAAAGGCTCGGACAAGGTGCTGCCGAGGGAGATTGAGAAGGCGATTGAACGGAGCATGAGAGTGGGAATGCTGAGGAATACAGTGCAGGAAGTAAGCCATAAAAGATTAAATTAAAAAAAAATAAATTCGCTACTTTCGCACTTTCAAATATTGGGTTAGTATAAATTAACTAGCAAGCGTGACTTGGCTTGAGTGTACAAATAGAGAGCCGTTCACAGTGCTTGACATCCCATGTTTTGTGATCGCCACAGCCCCCGATTCTTGCCTGGAATTCCGGGGGCTGCGGTCCTTTTATATACGGATACATATTATAAATCCCTATTGTGTAAGACCTGATAATATAGTTATGGATAGGGTGTGAATAGAGACGTTATTATTAGGCATAAAAATAATGGTTAATTCTGTAATTACGATAGATTAGGGCCGATAGGAGAAGTTGATGCGAGATATTGGGGAATGGGAGTGGATGAGGGGTAAAAATGGACGTAGTTTTGAGGCATAATTGGCTGAATTTTGACTACAATTCGAAAGAAAAATAAAACTAGTGAGATTTTATGCAGTGGGATTCTGATAAACTGTGGATAAGTTGGTAAATATCGTTAAAATATTTGTTAACGCAATAGCATGGTGAGCCATAATATCTAATATTATTATACTAGTTAGAGATAACATATAAAGTATATTCTAGAATATTTTTCACCGTGCCAAAACTGTGGAAAAGATGTGGATAAAGGATTAATTTAGGGAATTGAAGTAGAGGAACAGGCGGTAGTAGATGTAGGTTATGATTGTGATTAAGATGAAAAACAATTTTATTGCAAAATGATATTCAAGTTTGGGAATACTAAATGGTCTATCAACAGGATTATACTTAATACCTTTTTTCTCTAAAATGGGCTTTGCTACTTTAGAATCTATAGGTATAAGTGATTTGTTTTCGCATTTGGGACATTTCTTTGAATCACGAATATTTGCAAAGATTGCTAACAGACCTAAAACGATAAAAATATAACTTCCAATTAATAGTAATGAACTACTGTATGCAAATGGTATCAAAAAAATACCTGAAATAAATGTTAAAACACCCACTATTAAACTAAAATCTTGTTGTCCTCTAGTTAATCCTATGTAGTCACAAAATGTACAAACTTTTAACTGCTTGAATTTCAGAAAAGAAACTACCTTGTTATAATCAAGCGCATCGTTGGAGAATTTATTATTACTGTGATGATTGTTTAATAAGTCATATTGTTCGAAAAAACTTGTTGGAAGAAAATTATTCATATTACATTTTGGACATTTACTCATATATTCATAACAACATGAAATTCCAATAATTGCCTTCATGATAAAAAAATAAGTTCCTATAAATAATATTGGATAATAAAAACCGAATGGGACAAACAATGCACCAATAAGGAAATAGAGTGCTATTGTCAAATGATCACACTTGGCAACATCTTCCGATTCACCAATGTAGTTACAACTTATACAAATCGATTTCATACCTAAATTATAACTTTTTAGAAACTAATTAACTAGATACAAATATCAGTATTTGCGATGTTATACGAGGTGGTATAAATGCCTGAAATGAATGAGATTAGTCTTCATTTTTCTGTGGACACAAGTCAGATCAAACAGCTATCACAAGACGCAGAAAAAGCATCTGAATCGGTCAATGAAATTGCGGAATAAAGGTGTGGAAAAGATGTGGATAACTGGATTAATTTAGGGAATTGAAGTAGAGGAAGAGTCGGTAGTAAAGATAGGTAGCTGATACTAGCAGACTAGCTATTATTACGTTATTAGTGGATCGGCTAATTGTAGGAAGATTCAATGAGTTTGAGTCAGGAGTATATCTAATGCTCTTTTCTTCTAGAATAGATTCTGCTCCTTTAGAATCTATAGGAATAAGTGATTTGTATTCACAATTTGGACATTTCTTTGAACCACTAACAGATGTTAGTATTGTTAAAATACCTGAGATAATAAAGAAATAACTACCCAACAAAAGATATGGACTAATGTATGCTAGCGGAATGGATACTAGGCCTCCGATAAGCATTAATACACCACTTTTAATGTGAAAACTTTGTTGTTCCCAATTAAGTCCAAGATAACTACAGAAAGTGCAAACCTTTAACTCTTTATATTTTAAAAAAGAAGTAATTATACCATAGTCTAGTTCTTCTGGTCTTATATGGTTATCGACAACACAGTCGGTTAACAAACTATTGTGTATCTGAGAAAAATATTTTGGAAGAAAGTTTTCTGTATTACACGCAGGACAAATATCCATAAATTCATAATAACAGCCAAATTCAAGAATTGCTTTAAACGCAAAAAAATATGCCCCTACAAAGGATATAGGATAACGTAACCCAATAAGCGTGAATATAGCTGCATAGACTGAATATTGGATTACCCCTTTGAGGTCACAATTTTTTTCTTCAATTGGTTCTCCAACGTACTGACAACTAATACAAAGTGATTTCATAACAAAATTATAACTTTTGTGAAAATAATAAACTAGACGCGTTTTTTTTTAAGATAATTGTTTCATAAGGGGAGATGTAAATGCCTGAAATGAATGAAATTAGTCTACATTTTTCGGTAGACACTAGTGCTATAAAACAACTTTCAGTAGATGCTGATAAAGCATCTGAATCAATAAACCAAGTAGCAGGAAGTAACAGCACTTTCAACCAGTTGAACCAAGAATTACAAAACACTTCCACTAATATGAGTGAACTGTGGAGGAGTGGGTCTAGTTTTGATGAAGTATTTGAATCAATTGTTGAACATGCGAGAGAAGCATTAAGAGAGTCTCAAAATGTACTATTTGATTTCTTGCAACTTCTTAGTCTAGTTGGTTCTGAGATCTTAGAAACATCAAATCCAATATTAGAGAGATTTGCTAGAGGACTCCTTGTCTTCTGGTCTCAGATTGATGAATTCGTAGTAGCATCAGTGAGAGCATTATATTTATTAAATCCACTTTTTAATCAACTATTACAGAATCTCAATTTCTTAGATCCCTTAGTTTTGTACATAATCTTAAATTTCAACAAACTCGTTAAATTTTTAGCAAGTCTTGACTTCAAAACCTTAAATTCAAGTCTAACATCTTTGGGAAGAATCGTAACCGCACTACGAGCGGGATTAGCTGCGCTTGTTAGTTCCCCAGTAGGGAAATTTTCTGTAATTGGTCTATCTTTGACAGGTATAGCAGCGGGTATTTTAGCGATTATAGATAATTGGGAGGCTATGAGGTTAAATCTGCCGATAATAATGGATGAGGAAGCAGAAAATAGTCCATTCTTAAAAGGAGTAGAAAAATATAATGAAAAATTAAGAGAAGCTCAGGAGGAACAGGAGAGATTCCAAGAATCTATAAAGAATTTTAACAGTGAATTAAACATTGGTGCAGTATTTGGAGAGACAACCAGCGGTGACATAAAGAGCGTTACTAATGAATTAGTACGGCAGTTTGAACAGTTTGAAAACTTTGAACCTCTGTTCGAGAACTATGAAGATAGTTTTAGGACTTTTGGTGCCGGGGCTTTACCCCTAGTAGTAGATGGGCTAGATGAAATGCTGGGGGTACTGCAAGATATTCAAGAGGTACAGGGTCAAATACCACCCACTCAACTGAGTATTGAATTCAAGGGCATCGTAGGAGAGACAGATAGTGGAGAAATAATAGATATTGCCGAGGCATTACAAAAGGAGCAGGCACAATTTGAGAAATTTCAACCGGTAATTAAGAACCTAGATACATCTATGCGTGCATTTGGGGCTGGGGGATTGCCACTTGTATCAGAAGGATTGCGTGACCTGTTGAATATAATGGACCAAGTTCGAACCGGTAATATTGAAATCCCTGGTGGTGGGATAGCGAATGATGAAACGGCAGAGAATTTTAAGAATGTGTCCGAACAAGTAAATAATGCAGAAGGGGCATTGAACAATTTCAATTCGGCATTGGCTAAGAACTCGAACAACATATCAGACAACGAAACAGCTATAACTGGGTTAGCTCGAACAACGAGGGAGTGGACCAGTGAGGAGCTGGAAGCGGCGGGAAATAAGTTAATAGAGGTAAATAACACCCTAGCTAAATTTGGATTAACCCCTGAAATCAATCTACCAAGCTCGCAGGAATTTGAGGAGATGGCGGAAGGGGTCGAGAGAGGTACAGAGGCATCAAAGGGAATACTTGACGAGTTTGGGGTATATGCGGCGAATGTGGTAGCGAACATAAGCCAGAACTTTGGGGACCTGATATTCGAAACCTTGAAAGGCAACTTTGACAGCCTGAGTGATTTCTGGGATGCGACTATGGACTCTATTTTAAAGTTGTTCTCGGACCTGGTGGCGGCAAAAACAGATTATAGTGATGAGATTGTGGATGTAACGTGGGAGGAGATGGAGATGATGGGGCTAATAGATATGGTTGAAGCATATGTAGTGAGTGATAATAGGTGGTTAGGAGGCATAGATAAGGTATTCTATGAGGATATAAGGGTTGAGTGAAGATATATTTGTTTTGAGGTTTACTGTGAAACTGATGGGTACGACTCTTCCTTGGAAGGTTCTGAGATTGTGAGTTTATGGTCTTGGATTATTTGTTGGGCAAGATTTGAATCTACAGAAATCACCGATTTCTTGCTGCATTTGGGGCAGATTTTGCGATTGCGGATGTGAGGATATAAGCAATAAAGTCCGAATAGTAGGAATATAGCACCTCCATATAATCGGATTGAATCGCTTGTAACACCAAGAGATATATACACAATACCCAATACTAGCAAGAATATTGCGCCGAAGATGGTACTTATTTGGGTAGGAATACCCTCACCAATATAATGGCAATTTGTACAAAGATCAGATTTGTCGAATTCCGAAGATAAATTATAGGTGTATATAATAGCAAGTGCTTCATTGGAACCGAGACTCTTTGTATTCCTAAATGTACATTTTGGACATGTAGCAGGTGGTTTCTGGCGTTTACGAATGATTTTAACACCGAAAAATATTAGCAATATAGCAAGACTAAGAATCAAATAAGATGCATTATCAGATACTGACTTTTGTTCTTGATATGATAATAAATACATAACACCAAAACCTATTGATAAACCCGCTATAACAAGGCTCTTAAAAGGGCTTTGTATAGCATAAGTGATAGAATAGCATTGTGGACAGAACACCTTTGTTTTCATGTTATATCCAATTAATTGATATGGCTGAAGTAGATGTAGAGTCGGTAGAATACGTATGTATTTATTAATAATGCAGTAACTATAAGGCTGTAACTGAAATCACTATCGATTAAATAAGATTTTAATTTAGGGTGTGTGCGCACAAAATTATTATTTCCAGTGTCTAATATAAGTTTAGCTCTTGGTGTATCTAAATGTATCAAAGTTGAACTTGAGCATCTCGAACAGGTAGTGGAATCACCGAAACCATGTATGAATAAAATTATCCCTAAAAATAAATAACAATAAGGTCCAATCAAGAATAATGGGTGTAAATAACCTAGTGGTAGCAATAAAACTCCAAACGAACATAGCAATAAACCAAGGTGAAGAAATGAATTTCTTTCATAATCATCTGCACTAACTTCATGGCATTTGATACATATCTTTTGTTTAATTAAATAAAAATGATCATATAAGCTATGTATAGGCTGTAGTAATCTATTGGAAGATTCTAGATTGAGATTATTTATTTTTCCAATTTCTTGAGCAAGCCTTGTATAGGTATGGTAAAGAGTTATCTGGTCACATTTAGGACATGCAGATGACCCTTCAAAATACTCACATAAATAGAAGATTATAGAACCTACAGCTATTATGGTTCCAATGCCTAGAATGGGAAACCGTAACGCTAGTACCGTAACAACAATTCCAACAAAAAAAGATACATATAGCCATACAAAATTAGTCTCTAGTTGAGATTTGGACTTACCAATGTAGTGGCAATTGGTGCAGAGCTTGGACATATAAAGAGAATAACTATATAGAAAATAAAATTCTAGATGCAAAAGCCGGCAATTAAATAGCTTAATTGTCGGCTTTTTTTATGGAGAACAAAGATGGAAATAACAAATTTGACTCTCAAGGTTGTAACTGATACCAAAGCTCTTGAACAATTGAAGGATGAAACTGAGAAAGCCGGGGATGATATTGAAAAAGTCGCAGAAAAGAGTCGAAGTACTTTTGAACAATTTAATGGAGAGATAGACACCACCAATAAGAAACTGCAGGAATTAACAACAAAAGGTGCTGGAAATAGGGACGAATTTGAGACGTTTGGACTAGATCAAGAAAAAACTATAAGTACATTTAGTGAGTTTATAGATAATTTGATTGAGAAGGCTGAAGAATTATCAATTATAGGCCCAATAATAGGGATATCTTTTGCAGAAGTAACTGAAGTTCTAGAAATAGCATTTGGTGCATTAGATGATGTGTTGCTGGGTTTCTTTAAAAATAGAGAATTAATACAACATACGCGCACAACATTAGAAGTCACAAGGGTATTTGCAGAAAATTATATTAAAACCATTCGTAATATTTTTGAGAAACAAGGGGTTGGTGGTGTGTTTAAACGCCTCGGGAGTGATATAAAGGATCTTGTTTCGATTAACTATTATAATTTTAAAGACTTTCTCAGATCACTAAAAGAAGGTGGAAAGGCACAATACGATAATATTGTAAATTTTCTCGGGCGGGCAAAAGAATTTGGATCAAGAGGGTTTGATAGATTAAAAGAATTTGCAGGCACGGTGAGAGATTTCTCAAAAGCTGGAGTCGATAGAGTAAGAGACTTCTTTAAAGCAATTGGTGAAGGTGCACGTGCAGAATGGGGCAAGCTGATACAAGGTCTCAGATCTCTTAAGGAAGCTGGCAAAATAAAATTAGATCAACTCGCGAATGTAGACTTCTCAAAAATCACTGAAAGTATAAGAAAATTTGGAGCTATATTAGCAAACAATAAAGTTACAAAAAGTGTCGCAGAATTCGTATCTAAAACTAAGAATATAAGTATAGGGCTTAGTACTTTGTTGCATGGATTGAGATTGCTTGCTACCTCGCCAATTGGGAAATTCACTTTAGTAGGTGCCAGTCTATCAGGAATTGCAGCCGGTGTACTTACAATTATAGATAATTGGGAAGCGATTAAATTAAACTCTGAGATAGTCTGGGAGGAAGAAATAGTACCAATATTAGAGAGCTCTGTGAATAAAATAGGTACAGCATTAGGAAAGATTGGAAGTGGAGCAGAAACTGTTTTTAATAAATTAAAGGGTATTAACTTTAAAGGACTGATACCTTTCATTGGCCCAGAAGAACAGCATAGAGGATTTGAAACAATCAAAAAAATTGCAGAAGAAAATTCAACATCTTTTACAACAAGTATGGATTTAGTAGGTGCTAGTACTGAGGATGTGGAAGAAAATATCGAAGAATTAAATGAAGATATGCTTAAGTACCTAAGATTAATTGAACAATATATCGATTTGACGCTAGAAGCAAATAAGTCAACTCAAGATTTTGCAATTCTTGGATTAAATCTATCGAGGAAGGAACTTGAAAAATTACGGGAGAGGATAAGAGAACTACTTAATGACGAAATTCCGGGTGGGGGTGTCATAGATATTGAAGTTAACACTGATGTAGCGGAAAAGATTAATGAAGATACAAGCCAAGCAAAAAATAGTTTAAACGAGTTTGGGGTGTATGCGGCGAATGTGGTAGCGAACATAAGCCAGAACTTTGGCGACCTGATATTCGAGACCTTAAAGGGTAACTTTGACAGCTTGAGTGATTTCTGGGATGCGACTATGGACTCCATTCTAAAGTCGTTCTCGGACCTGGTGGCCGCAATTGCTTCAAAACCGATCATTTACCTGTTGCAGCCCAAGGTGCAGGGTGGTGGAGCCGGAGCCCAAGGGGGTGGCGGGGCCAAAGGCCTGGCAGGGTTGTTCGATATAGGACAGGGGTTTAAGACCATTGGAAGCGGGCTTAAGGCTGTAAAGATGGATTATAGTGATGAGATTGTAGATATTACATGGGAAGAGATGTGGGGGCCGCAAGCAAATGTAGTTTATGAGCGACAGGGAGGGGATAAATTGGGGTCGTGGGGGTTAGGGAATGTGGATGAAGTCAATGAAGTGTATGATGGGAAGAGGTTAGAGAGCATGGATAAGGCAATGGATGAGAGTATGGGGATAGGGTGTGGATAGAACAGCTATTTTGGGGATTGGAAGGGGGATGAAGAACTTGTTTGAGTATGACTAGTTACATGATTGCTTTCTAGTTGATCTGGGATAGTAAGATTATGTTTTTCAATTATTCGCTTGGCATGAGGGGTATCAACGGGAATCATAGTCCTGAAACCGTTGCAGTTTGGACACTGTTCTTTATTTCTTACAAATATTATCAATGAATATAGACCAATCGCAATAAAAACTATTCCACCTAAAACTTTAAAAAGTGATACCAGCATGAATACTTTCACAAATTGCAGACCAAGGTATGTCAAGATACCTGGGATTATAAGAAAAGAGTACTTGTATGTTTCTTTACCAATATAATTACAATTTATACATATTTTCTGCATAGGTTCTCAATATTAAGAATTTCTAAATTTTTATGTTGTTTGTTTGAATAAATTTATTTGCTTTTACGGTATTCAACAGAAGCATATGTCCATAGGAACATTTTGGACACAAGTCGCTGTTATTATCCTGATAATTATAAATTAAGAATGCTCCGAGTAGAACGAATGGAAAACAAAATAATATGTAAAAAATGAATGGATATGAATTAGCAAAAGATGAATTACTCAAATGGGAAACCATATAGATACCAAATCCAATAAAAAAACCACCTATTGGTATGCGATAGTTGTTTAAGTGTGAATATTTTGGTTTGCCTTTGTAATAACATTTCTGACATACATACTGCATACCTTTATTATAAATAATTAATAGTCAAAAATCTATATCGCATAATAGTTAACTAGTCTAAGAATTGAAGTTAACAAGCATATATCACAAACAATAAATTTATCACTTCAAGGAGTAGAGAGCACATTACAACGTATAATAGCTGAATGTGACACCTCGTAACTAAAACATGAATTATAAATCAACATACCAACTTGCATTTGAAGTTGATGATAGAGCTCTTGATGATGCTAATAAGAAGATAGAGGTAACAGAAAAATCCATTGTAGATTTAGACCAACGCGAAATTCAAATCAAAGTTAAAAGTATTGAATCCGATATAGAATCTATAAATTCAAACATAGAACAACTTGAAAATCGCAATAAGTCCTTACGGATACAAAGAAGAAAAAATTATATTAGGGATGTAGTTGATTTAGTAACATTAGAAATTGGAGCCTGGCTTGAACAATTAGATGTCATGATTGGTAATATGTTTAGATCTAATATAGGTGCCGATTTCCAAATATTTTTATTTGAGATTATAAAACATTACCTTGAGAGATCATTAGAAGCAGGTAGAAAAGGTATCAAGAATCTTACAGATGAACAAATTAAAGCAATAGAAAATAATATTAAACTGCTAAACGAAAGTATAGAACAACTAAAGCACATACAAGTAACGCCTGAAATAATAAAAGAAGATCGTGTGCTGAGGAGCGATCCACTTCAGTTTGAGATCAACAAAAATACAGAAGAAATTGAGAAATTAAAACAATCTATCGAAACAAAGAAAAAAGAAATACAAGAATTAATTGATCCAACTGCAAGCATAGAAGCACTAAATAGATACAAAGAAGATCTTAAAAATTATGTTCTACCAATAGAAGATATTTTTCCATTAGAACAATTTAAGAATCTCAACGAAGAAGTATCTAAAGAACTTGATTTAAATGATCTCCTTCAGATATTTAATGATATTGACCCAATCAAAATACCAGTTGAGAAGAAAATAACAATTGATAAGGAAGGTGCAGTTCAACAAATAAAAGATTTTGAAAATCGGGAAGGTAAAAACAGAGGTATAGAAAAGAAGTTAGACATTGATACAGAGGGAGCAATAAACTCAATTAAAGATTTCAACAAACAGGGTGAAGCAGTCGAAGAGCAGCTTGAGAATGTTGAAACAATGCTTACAAGCATTGGGAATAATTTTCCGGCTGGCTTGAAGGTTATAAAAGACACAACAATTAATTACAAAGAATTAAATAATACAGTAGAAAATGTAGCTAAAACCTACGGTGTAGCTGCACAAACTACTAAAGATGCAGGGGTAACGTTACAAAACTTAACAGAATACGTAGCGCAGAATACGGGTGAGCTGAAGGATAATGAAGATGCTATTAACGAGGCCGCTAAAGCTACTAGGGAATGGACACGTGAGGAACTGGAAGAGGCTGCACGAAAATTAGAAGAGATAAATAAAAGGTTAAAAGAGCAGGGCTTTGATGGGCTCTTTTTCGAATACGCTATATCTAGTGGGAACGATAGTGATCAGGTTCCTGAAGATGTTAAAAAGAGCACTGAAGAGGCTAAGGGAATACTTGATGAATTTGGGGTGTATGCGGCGAATGTGGTAGCGAACATAAGCCAGAACTTTGGCGACCTGATATTCGAAACCTTGAAAGGCAACTTTGACAGCTTGAGTGATTTCTGGGATGCGACTATGGACTCAATCCTTAAGTCGTTCTCGGACTTGGTGGCGGCAATCGCATCGAAACCGATAATCTACCTGTTGCAACCCAAGGTGCAGGGGGGTGGAGCAGGAGCCCAAGGGGGTGGCGGGGCTAAAGGCCTGGCAGGGTTATTCGACATAGGACAGGGGTTTAAGACCATTGGAAGCGGGCTTAGCAAGATACCCGGGGTAAGCGGGATAATAGACTCGGTAAAGGGGTTGTTTGGCACGGGAGGAGCATTGGCAGGATTGGGAAAGGCATTTGCGGGGATCGGGACCTTTATTTCGAGTGCGATACCAGTGGTGGGGGCAATAGTATCGGTGGCTCTACCGCTGGTTAGTCTCATAAAAGGTTTCCTTAAGAAAAAGCCGAGGCTCGACCTGGACTTTGACTCGATAAAGACAGAGGCGGGGCGCAGAGCGGCGTTTGTAAAAGAGCTATTGGATGAGGATTTCTTTTTAGATGAGATTGCACAGATATCGGTGAAGAGAAAGGCGGGACTGGGCGTAGGCGGGGATGAGAAGATAAAAGAGTTACTGCAGGAGACACTGCAGCAGGCTGCGGACAACGTGCTTGAGATTATAAACAGGCTGCCGTCTGAATTGGCCGAAACGCTTAGGGAACAGTTGTCGAACACGCAGCTTGATATAGACACGGTGATAAAGGGTGAAAGGTTCCTGGAATTTGACGCTAAAGGGAAAGAGATCAAGAAAAAATTTGAGCAGTTTATAAACGGGGAGCTACAAGCGAAATTCCTGTTTGCAATAGACGACTTTTTGCAGGGTGCATTTGAGTCGTTGGGTGTATTGCCGGAGGCGGCAAGCGAGTTTTTGGCGGGCAGATTAGAAGATTTTAAGAACACAAGCAGTAGAGAGGAGCGGGCAGCGGTAGGGCAGCAGCTCTTAGAAGACTTTAGCGCATTTGTAGATGCGTTTAACATCATAGAGGGTAACGCAGGGGACAGTATTACAGCAGCCATAAACAGTGTAAAGAGCCTTGCAGATACGCTTGGGTTTGAGGGTGTGCCGTCGGTTGAAGAGTTTAATGCGAAGCTTAGGGAACTGCTGAATAATGTTGAGCTGGATGCAAGCACCGTGCAGGACTTTGTGGAGCTTCGTAACGCCATAATCGCACTGCGCACAGAGATAGTGGACTCGGTAATAAACATAATAGGCGTGGTGGACCAGCTGAACAGTACTATCGTGAGCATTGGTGGGACGGCCGTGGACACCACGGGGTACATGAACCAGGCCATAGACTCGATACAGGGTGCCCTTGAGGGCGGGGGTCTGTCGCTATCGGAACGTGAGGGCCTGCTGGGACAATTAAACTCGCTGGCAACGGGGCTGTTGCAGGCGGAGCAGGCCGCTGCACAGGCAGCAGCAGAGGCAAGAGCACAAGCGCAACGCAGGGGGATAGAGAGCCAGATAGCGGGACTCGAGCGCGAGAAAGACCTAATAGAAGAGAACTTCGATACAAGGATAGAGGCCCTGCAAGAGGAGCTGAGACTTGCAGAGGAATTTGCGAGCCTGACAGAGAGTATCCGGGAAACATTACGGAGCATAGTGTTTAGTGCAGAGAGTGTGTTTACAACGGTAGAGCAGATAAACATGCTGCAGGGGGAGCTGGTGGGACTGCAGCAGGAGCTTGCGGTGGTGAACGACCCAGAGCGACAGATAGAGATAGCACGCAGGATGGAGGACGCATTTAAAACACTGTTTGACCTGGCAGGGGACGCCTTTGGGGTAAACAGCCCCGAGTTTGTAGCGATATTTGAGCAGGTTACGGGTGGGTTGAGCTCGCTTGCAGAGTTTACAGAGAACGCAAGCCGTTCGGTGGAGGAGATAAACGCCGAGATAGAGAGGCTAAACGCCGAACGAAACGTGATGCTCGAGAGCATCGACCTGCGTATAGAGGCCCTGCAGGATAGGCTCTCGGCAATAGGATCGCAGAACGTACAGGCTACGTTCCAGGCTTCTGAGAGGGTGCAGGAGCTGTTTGAATTTATGCGCAACGAAGCCATTGCGATACTTGAGGAAAGGCTCGCACAGCTGGAAGAGCTTGAGGCCGAGGGTATAAGGACCGAGATAGAGGGGCTGCAGCTGATAGCGGACTTTAACCGGGATATAGTGCAGATCGATCAGGAGCAGCTGACGGTGCTTAAGGATATTAAGGGGGCGCTTACAAACATCCCGCAATTTATGACCGGTGGGTATACCGAGACTGGGGGGCTGGCCAGACTGCATCCGAAAGAGCTGATACTTAATCAGGGGCATCAGTCGATGTTGCATAGGAACCTGGTGCAGGCGACCAAGCTCGGTGAGCTGGTGGCGACTCCGAGGCAGCAGGAGAGTATGATCGGGGGAGAGATAAACATCAATGTGAATGTGAACGGTGGGTCGAGTGCTGCGGTGGCGGCGCTGCCGGCAAGCATCGAGGACGCGATCGTAAGGAGCATAAACAAAGGCGGGAAGATAAGAGGGGCGATACAGAAAGCTAGTAAGAGAACCTTAAATTAGCGGTGTCGGGGAGCTCGGGTAGGAACTCGAACAGGACGTCGCGAAGGACGTCGAACTCCACCGCGCTTAGCTCCATGTGGTAGTACTCGAGCTCTTCGGGCTCGATGACCACGAGCCAGCCCGTCTGGACCTTGCAGCGGAGGTAGAGCACGTGGGTTTTGTGCTTTTTCTTGCGCTTGTCGAGCACCCAGATGGCGCGCTGGAGGATGTTGTAGTCGTGGCCTACCTCGACAATGGTGACCTTTTCGGTGGCCCGTGGGTCGGGATTGAGAGGGTCGTCGGTGTAGGAGGATTCGAAACCCGGCGTGAGTCTGTAGGCCATAGAGACGTCTTTTATGGCCGGGTCGACCACCTGGAGGAACATCAGGTACTCGCGTGTGTCGCCAATATCCATAATTAATTTATTATAACATGAAATGGGGACCGTAAGGGAGCGGTCTTTTGCGACCGATAGGGTATAAATGGGGTTGTAGGGGGTCTAGCGACCCCAGGCAAAAGGGAGTGCCGAAACTTTAGCGCCAATGGGGACCGCAAGGTGGGGGCCGATAGGGAGTAGTAGTACCACGACCGTAGGTCAGAATAGGTTGGGGCAGAGGGAGGTTGAGCGACCGACAGGGTATAAATGGGGTTGTAGGGGGGCTGGGGACCCAGGCAAAAGGGAGTGCCGAAACTTTAGTGCCAATGGGGGCCGCAAGGTGGGGGCCGATAGGGAGTAGTAGTACCACGACCGTAGGTCCGAATAGGTTGGGGCAGAGGGAGGTTGAGCGACCGACAGGGTATAAATGGGGTCGTAGGGGGGCTGGGGACCCAGACACATCTTACACCGCGAGTACGGGGACAGTCCACAAGGTAAGGCGGGACAGTCCCCCTTGAGATTATGTTATGAAAACACACACTGCGTGCAATATGCGACTTTTTTTGTAAAAACATATTTGCCCCTTGTGGGAACGATGGCACTGGTTTATATTAAACGCATGGGTGAGGTATATATATTATTGCCTATATATATGCCTAAGTAATATATCTACAGGATAGTTGCGGCGTGGAGAGCACCGTAAGGGAGTAGTGGTAGAGCTACTGAAAAATCTAAACTACAAAACATGGAGTTTGATATGATCTGGGATATTTTGAGGATATTTGTGGATCTGTGCGTTTTGACACTGTGTTTTGTAGGTTTGGTGTTTTTGCTGAGTCTGTTGATGGGATGAATGGAAATAATATATCAACAATAAGAGAAACTTATGGCGAATAGGAAAATTAGCAATTCATTTAGGCAGGTTACGGTGACTTCGGCTACAACAGAGGCGGTGCAGTTTCCGAAGGAAAACGCAATTAACATAGATAGTCCGCAGAGGGCGTGGAGGACGACTGATACTGCTGAGTCGAGGCTGGTTATAGACCTGGGTGCAACCGCTACGGACCTCACATGCTATGTGGACTGGGTTAATTTTACGCAGATGAAGTATCAGGAGAGTGCAGACGGGTCCACAGGGTGGGCGGACGTGACCTCTGTGCTTACAGTAGAGCCTGACCCGATGCACGGGGTGTATAGGCGGCGGGACGAGATAACGCTTACGGGTAAGCAGTACCTGGGCCTGTTGATACCGGTGCAGAGTACGGTGGACGGGGCGGGGTACTTTCGCGTGGGGACGGTTGCGCTGCCCGAGAGCGTTGTGGAACTGGATGCGGAGACCACGGTGGAGTATCCGTTTGACGTGGCTATCCCCGAGACCGGGGTGGTGATAAATCAATTCCCTACGGGGAAAAGTGAGAAGATACGGTTGGGTAATATGCAGCCCATGATAATATCGTTTACGCTGCGCTCGACGGTGTATCAGAACCTGAAGGGCCCGCGTGTGCAGGAGATCGGGGACCTGCTTAGGGATAGTACCAAGACCATGTACCTGGACATGAACCTGGGTCAGAGTTGGCAGGCGTATATCGTCAAAAAGACTGGGGAGCTGAGGGCGTCGCTTAACACGCCGGCGGTGAGTACGGCCGAGTTTGGTACTGTACTTTTCGAGGTTGTGGTGTAGGATTTAGGTATGGGTTGGAAGGAGCAGTCGCGCAAAAAGGTCAACGAGGCCATGCGCAAGGCTATGTATCGCGATGGGAAGTCGCCTAAGCAGCAGGCGGAGTTGGAGGAGCTTAAAAAGGCAGCCGAGCCGAAGCAAAAGACCAACGGGTCTGAGAAGCTGAGCAAGCGCAATGGGGCTTCGAGGTAATTTAGAACATTAATATTTGCTATGTTGTTAAGCAGTTGACTTGCTATCCTATATGTTGTAACAATTTAACATACACCTAAATTGAATAGGTAAGATTAAATGGGTGAGAAAATACAATTTAATGTTAGTGGTAACACTATTGAGGGTGAGATAATTAACTTTAAAGCTATCAATGAAGACTGGAGCGAATATCAATTAGAGAACGGAACAAAGATAAAAGTCAAAATCGTAGTCAGTAAAATCGTCAAGAGTAATGAAGTGAACGAATCTGGTCAACCAATCTATTATATACAGTCTAGTAATATTGTTGATGCTACATATAGTATGAATGATAAAGTTTAATGTTTACGTTTAAAATAAATGGAGCTTAACGATATACAAATGGGGGCGATATAATGATAATAGTATATGACGACTCTCATAATTTTTACTCATCAAATAACATACACAGTCCTGAGAACTTTGTATCATCAATATCGACCTATTCATCAACTCAGAATGTTCTATTAATCGATTATTGTGATAATTATGAATTCTTATTTGAATTGGATAAACCAGAGAACGTACTAACTAAAGCAATTTTCGATCTTGCTCTCTTTAATCTAATTAAATACATGGAACAAAACTATCAAGATGCTTATGATCTTAGTCTGTACGTATGGCAAGATATTGAAGATAGCTCTTGGAGACAATTTACAATTGAAATAAAACCAGGATTTGATGATTTTGATACAAAACAAGAATTATGGGACAATCTTATCAATATTTTAGATGAATCCTATAGAAAATATATAAAGAGAGTTGATATGCAGGAAACTAATACCGAAAAGGAAGCATATAGGAAAATAAGTATTGAAGTTAGTTAGTCTCTATGATTAAACTAGAAGCATTCTTAAATTTTGCTGAAAATTTAAATAATAACCTCCATAGTGATGACGATTGTATAGAAATTAGAAACTGTATAAGTAGAGCTTATTATTATGCTTTTCATTTTGGGAGAGAGCGATTCAAAAATGACAAAAGAGCAAATAAGTTATTTGGACATGATGAACAGGCACATAGAAATTTGAAAGAATTTTTTGATGTAATAAATCAACCTGATATTGCACAAAGATTGAAATCTTTTAAGAATCTTAGAAACAAAGCTGACTATGATTTAAATGAAAATTTTACAAAGAAAGACGCTGAAAATTCGTTAAAGACAGCACGCCTTCTAGTTGGAAGGATGAGCCGAAACCAACCGCAAACATAATCACATCATATAACCGTTTGTTATTAAGAACTAGTTAACAAAAAGGAAGCATTCGCTTCCTTTCTTTATATCTGATTTAAATCCAATACATAGTGAAATTTTGGAGGTGAGGGAAATTGTCACAACTGAGCGACTATGCTGAGAACGAGATAGTTGACCATATACTGGGTACAGGTTCGTGGCCTCAACCGCCTGCGATATTTGTTAGTTTACACACCGCAGCACCAGATGAGGATGCATCGCCTAGTAATGAAGTAAATGCAACATGGTATGCAAGGAAACAGCCGGCTACAGGATGGAATACTGCGAGCACTTCAAGCCCGTACAATGCTACGAACAACGGTGACATCACATGGGATGCTGTGACGGGATCGAGTTTGACAGTCACACACGTGGCGCTTTGGGATGCGTCCACTGCCGGAAATATGCTGTGGTGGAAAGCTGTAACGACATCAAAGCTGTTTGTGGTGGGAGCTGCGCCCAAAATACTCGATACGGAATTATCTATACAAGCAAATGATAACTTCTCGAACTACCTAAAGCCTAAGATCGTAGATCACATGCTTAAGAATACTGCTTTTAACAGTCCGGGGACTACGTATCTAGCTATGTATACAACTAACCCGACTGCTGCAGATACAGGGACAGAGGTTAGTGGTGGGGGTTATGCGCGGCAGAGTGTGACGTGGAATGCTGCGAGTGGGGGAGTTGCTGACAATAATGGAAAGATAGATTTTGGTACGGCTTCTGCGAATCTGGGATCGATAAGCCATTTTGGGATTAGGGATGCTTCTACTAGCGGGAATTTACTGGTATTCGGGACATGGAACTCGGCTAAGACGGTGGATAACGGGGATCTATACGACGTGCAGGATCAAGCTTTAAGTGTAACGGGGTTATAAGGTATGCCTGATTCTATAACTGTATTTGCCCAGACTGCAATAAATACCGATAATGGTGGAGATTATTGGACAAATCCTGGGAACGTCACTATCGACGATGGTAATGAAGCTCGAAATACTAATGATGGAACCAGTGTTTCAGACTATCTAGATGTAACTGCCTTTGGTGACCTCTCAAGTATACCTACAAATGCAAACATAGTTGGATTAGAGATAGAGGTAGAGCGTGCGCGACACAGTCAATCTAATGGATGCAAAGATTCTACTATCCAACTTTTGAAAAACGGGACACCTGTGGGGCAAAACAAAGCCTCAGCATCGGGGTGGCCAATATTTTGGACTCCGGTAACATATGGTGGTTCTTCGGATCTTTGGGGTACGACTTGGACGCGTAATGACGTTGTTAATAACCTGGGATTCCGTTTGGCGGTAACCAAATATAGTACCGGTGGTTTTATTGCCTGGGTAGATTATGTTAAGGTCACAATATATTACTCCACAGTACAGCATTTTTCAGGAAATACAAATAACCCTGTTAATGGGTCTGCCGATGTACTCAGATTATTAGAGTATAGCGGTAATACGGATATCCCTTTTGACGGCTCAACTGTAATTGCTGGTGGGACTATTACGTATAACGGTAATACTAATACTGCCTTTGATGGCAATGCCGAGATAAAAAGATTATTTAGCTATACAGGAAATACAAACCTACCTTTCGACGGCTCAGCAGATACGGATTTTAATTTTGACTTCAAATGGTCCATCGAGCATTTGGAGGCGAAGGCGGATCATGATTTTCCCGCTGTATATGTAGAGGCTAAGAACACTGCGATGCCTACGGGGAGTTTCCCTGAGGGGAAATTCTTTGAGCGGCGGTTATTGGAAGTGCCTAGAGTCGAAGAAGCAGAGCTGGATGCGCGTGTGGGGATTACAGGGTTTCAGCGTGTATCCATAGTCCTTGATAACTCGGACAGGTTATTTAACGGTGTTAAGTTCCAGGACACATTCATACGCGTGTGGTTTACGGACGGGGGCAACGCCTATAAGGAGTTTAAGGGGCAGATAACGGACTGGGTGCTTAGCCACCGTGTGACGGCATCGGTGGAGGATATAGAGGCGATTGCGTTTACGCAGGACCTGCCGAGGCGTACGATCAACATGATTGCAGAGGCCGAGAAGACCGCTGATCCCAATTTCGACAACGTAGACGTGGCGGATGATCTAGGTAATCCATTACCGATTATCTTTGGGCGTGCGGTGAAAGTGCCGCTCCTGTATATAAAGGCTGACGAGACGAATAGGGAGTATGACTATCTGGTGGGGGAAGGCGAGGGGCTAAACGGCAATAACTTTGAAGAAATATTCACGGTGTATAGAAATGATATCGCACTCGACTCTATCGAGGGGGATGTGCAGTCGGCAACCACAACCACTTTGACACTTGAGAATGCGGATAGGAGGCCCGATGCCTGGTACAAGTACTGGTGGATAGAGATATTGGACGGGACTACGGGCGCACTAATTGAAATCAGGGACGTTACGGATTATGACGAGAGTCTAAACCGTGTGACTGTGAACAGTGCGTGGACTACAACACCCACGACCTCGGAGGACTATAGGCTTAGGGAATGGCGATTTTACGACGGATCGCAGTCTAGTCCATATGACGGAGTAGCGTTTATACGCCTGAAAAAGCGTATGGGTGCACGCGGGAGTTTGGATAACCTGTATGCCGACGTGGATGGATTGCAGGACGAGACTAATGTGGTGAGAGCTGTACAGAGTGTGCTGAGCAACAGTGTTTGGGGACTGGGAGTGTCGGTTGACACTGCTAGTTTCGACTCGGCAGCGGCATTATCGGAAATAACGTCTATGAAATGCGAAGGGGCGTTATTAGATACCACTACAGCGATTGATTTCATAAAGGAACTGCTGAGGTTCCGGGATATGACCCTTACCAAGGGTAATGCGATTGAGGTGAACGTGGACCAGTCCAAGACCTCGGGTTTGGTGCTGGGACTGGGAGATGACACGGGGTACAACAACATACTGACCGAGAGCCCGGAGATCAGGCACATTCACCCGGACGAGAAGGTAAAGAACCTGCGTGTGCGCTATAGGAAGAACTACAAAGAGAGTGATATTTATCTGCAAGAGCTAGAGCGCGAAGCAAACCCGAACGGGGTGGACGAGACACACGACCTGCCGTTTGTATACGAGCACACCACAGCGGACAGGCTGCTTGATTACCGAAGGAAGAGGATAGGGAGCTATGCGCTGCGCATGTCGCTTGAGGTAGGTGAGGACGGCAAGACCGCCGGGCGCGGGGACCTGGTGACGGTGGATATTCCGAGTCTGGGAGTGGAGGGCCACTTGTGGGAGGTTACAGGCACAAGTGTAACCCCCGCTGGGAGTAATACACTCGACTTGGCTCCGTATGATGGGAACACGTACTCGTACGAGGCCAGCAGCACTCTGCCCACGGATGAGGAGTTTGATATACCGCCGGATTATGTGAATACACCTCCGGACCCGGTGAGCAGCCTGGTAGCCACAGCTGGGACAAAAACCACATTGACCGGGGACAAGATAGGGTACATCGACATTACATGGACTACCCCGAACGATGGGAACTATATGGATGCTGTGGTCTCGATAAAGGAGACGGGACAGGCCGAGAGTTTTTATAGATCGGTGGGGTCGGGATTTAACAGCTTTACGGTTAATGGGCTAGAGGCGAACACAAGCTATGACGTATTGGTAGAGAGTCGTAATGAGCATAACCTGAAGGGGCTAGGGGTAGTGGACATCGGTAACTACACCGGTGGTGCAACAACAGCGCCATCGACGCCCGCAAAACCAGCTGTATTTCGTTTTGGAAGGCAGTGGAGATTCTCTGTTGATCCAAACCCATCTAGTGAAAATATATCGCATTACAACTGGGAGATAGCTACATCATCTGGAACAGTTCAAGATACAGTTGAGAATGCCGGTACTGAGATTAACTGGAACGCCTCAGGTACATCAACAATCAGTTATAAGGCACGTGTTAAAGCAGTGAACATATATGGTCAGGAATCTTCTTTCTCTATTTATTCAAATACGGTATCGAATGAAAAATGGTCGACTGGACATTACAATAATTCATCTGTTACAAACCCAGTAATTGGAAATGGTCAAGTAGACGAGAATAAGAGAATTGTAGTGTTTACAAGTTTACATACATATGCAAACTTCAACTTAGCGGCAGGAGCGAAAGCCTCTAGCACTTTTTCAAATGTTCATAACAAAGGTAGAAAAATGAACCCGGCACTAAGAGCATCGCACAATATAAAGAATTCTACAGGGGTGATAGGATCATCGTATATCGATGCTAACTCTACAACACATATAGCTGCTAGATATGAAGTTACCAATCACGGGAGCGCGCCCTGGAATGACGTGTCAATAACACATGAGTTGTATTACTGGTAAGGAGGCAATAAAATGCCGAGCGAAATCAGAAAGGCAAGTGGGATTAAGTATCGTATCGGAGATCAGGGAGAGGTATTGTTTGAGACAGAGGAGGATCAAGAAATTTATGATAGTAGGGATTATTGGTGTGTATGTACGGATAGAGGGGATATGATCTCAATGATGGAAACCGGTAAAGATTCTGTGTTTGCAGAGGATATTTTGGAGGGATTAAAGGATGACCCGAGGGGTGATTTAAACTGTTATAAGATTGATTTTATAGAGTATGAGGAGGCAAGGAGGGAGATGAGAAAGGCACAGCTGGACTCTAGCCCTTCTATACCAGATGAAGGGATCACCGGAAAGAAATATATTGCTCCGAAAGATAGTAAATACTTAGAAGGAAAAAGAGATATCCAGGCTAGGACCAGGGGCGAGAAGGTGCAGAAAAAGATAGAGGGGGCGTGGAAAGAGCTGCCACCGAGGAAAATTGCAGACCCATTTGAATGAATTTATTTTGTTGAAATTTGTTAGCAGTTTCATAACAACCATCTAACTAAACTACTGAATTTTTAACCAACCAAATTACGGGGCGGCGGCGCGTTTTAAAGGATTAGACATCCTCCATACACTCTTTTAGTAGCGTCGCCGCTTCGTTATTGAGCACTATTGCGCCCGGCGGTCCCCTGTGGGATCGGCCGGGTTTTTTGTATCCGGACGGAGGACACATGAATACAAAATGTCTTGTGACGTTTACGAGTGATTTTGTACTGAGGCTGCTGCCACAGGCTAACAAGACCTATATCATGCGCTACTGGCCCATAGTGTATATGGCGCTTGACGAGAGCAGCCTCGATTATGACGAGATGATGCTAATGGCCCTAGCCACGATTGCCGTGGAGACGGGCAACTTCAACATCGGTATACGCGAGTACGTATCGCAGTATAACACGAGCCCTAATGGCAGGCTCATGAACCATTCTTTTGACCTCTATGACAACAGGGACGACCTGGGCAACACCGGCAAGCCCGACGGCAAAATGTACAGGGGAGGGGGGGCAATACAGCTTACGGGACGCTACAACTACAGGGTCATTGGCGAGGAGCTTGGGATACCGCTTGAGGAATTCCCCGAGCTTATAGAGCACCCCATAGTGTCGGCACGTGCACTTGCACTCTATCTGAAGAACAAAGAGGAGCGGATTAAGGAAGCGCTCGGCAACGGGGACCTTAAGCGTGCAAGGCGACTTGTAAACGGGGGGCTACACGGATACGACAGGTTTAGAGACGTTTATAAAAAAGGGGAGCTTAGGGCAAATGAAAGTTAAGGAAAAGGCTGGGAGCTTACTAAACAGCTCGTATAACAAGACGATTTACTCGGGTGTGGTGGGGGCCAGTGTGGACTTTTTGTTTGGCCTGCTGACAGAGTTTGGCGTGGATGTATCGCCCGACCTGCAGACCAAAACGCTGATTTTAGCAATGGCGATCGTAACACTCATCGTACCCAATAGACAGAAACCGGAGGGAGCAAATGCTTAAAGAACTACTTAGACTCGCACCCGATCTGATACCCATAATTGTGACCACTGTGCTCGATGTAGAGAGCGTGGTGACGGGGGTAAAGATGGGGAGCATTAAGAAAAATAAAGTGCTTCAGATCATACAAAACGTGCTGACCACCAAGAGCTATTTTACGGATAACGACACTGATGGGCAGAACATGATCGTAAACCTGGTGTCGCAGTTTATAGACGCATTGGTGTCGGCAATGAACCTGCTTGGGGTATTTAGCACGTCGGAGAAACTGGACTTTACACCTATACCGATAACACCGGACACAGAGGAGGATGGAGATGAATAAGCTAATTATTGCATTGGTATGCGCGGCAGCGCTCTCGATAGCAGGGTGTCCGAACAAGCTGACCCCGGCCACGGATGTATTGTATGAGGGGCCCATGACAGGGAACGATACGGTTACATACCCATCGGCCGAGACAGCTCTCGAGACCTGTATGAGGGTTAAGACCTGTATGGGATTAAACACCGAGAATTACCCGCTGCCCATGATACGCGGGATGAGCGGGGGCAATGGGGTGGAGTGCGGCGGTACGCTGAAAAAGGGATGCTACGAGGTCAGTGACGGTGTGGGATGGATCATCATGCCCCAGGGGGCCGAGACCAGAATCCTTGCACACGAGTGCGTGCACCACTGGATGTATACACACACCGGTGAGGTGGACTCGAAGCACGAGTCGGGGCTTTTCCTAGCCTGTGGCGGCGACTGGATGCTGGATTAGGGGAGCTTTAGCATGGGATCGATAATAGCAAGCATCATCGGGTGGATTGTGGCCAAATTGCTAGGGCGGAGAAAGGAGATAGAGCTCCAGGAGAAGTACATGGAGGCAAGGCGGCGTAACGTGGAGCTTAGCGGTGAGAACGCTGCAATCCGCACGCGCGTGGAACTCGAAAAAGAGGAACGCAAAAAAATAGAGGAATGGGACAATGCGACTACAGAGGACCGGTGGGATATTTTGGGTGATGATTTTGACGGTACTGATTAGTACGGCTGCGTGCACAGCACCCAAGGTAACAAAACCAAAAATAGAATACAAGACTCACACAGAGCTAAAGACCGCACAGCCTGCGTGCATGAAAGAGATCGAAGACCTTAGGGAGGCTCGGGTGATTACACAGAATCTGGTGCAGGAGGCGCTATTTTGCTATAGGTCGGTCTGGAAGTACTGGGAGCGTGAATACAAGATACTCGACGCGCGTCTGGATGCGATGAACAGGGAGTAGGAAAGGACAATGGACGATAGGTTGATGGAGCTTGGAGTGGGGCTGATCGCGGCAATATTGGTTATCCGCGAGGTACTCGCATTCCTAGAAAAAAAACGATACGGGAGTGGCAATCGGGGGATCATAATGAGCGAGAACGTACATGATATGAAAGAGACAGTGACAACGATTAAGGATAAGGTGGATGACCTGCACCTGTGGCACTCAAAGACCGACCAGGACGGCATACCGCTATGGTATGTACGCCGGTCGCTTGAGGACGCTATCAAGGACCTGGGCGAGAGGATAGGGGAGCAGATCGTCGTGCAGACACAGATACTCCAACATATGCAGAGAATGGAAGAGTACTACAAAAACAACATGGACAGCTAAGCGGTATGAATGACTCATCGGAAGAAGTTAGTCTAAACGAACTCATTATGAGCTTTCATGCCGGGACACCCTGGCTGGCGTGGATAAGGTTTAACGACAATTACGGCGAGCACCGCTGTACGGAGTGCAGTATGGCGCACAAAACACTCGTGATGACAAGCCCCAACACGGGGATCTGTGACGGCTGCTGGGACAGGATGCAGGGGGGCTAAGAGCTGATCCACTCGAGCGCCTGTGCGATCTCGGCGTTTTTGTAGACCTTTACATGGCCCGGCATAACAAACCCGAACATATGGGCCATATTACGAAGCCACTCGACATCGGTGACGATCGCTATGCGCTCCCACGAGGTCATATGCGTGAGGCCGACCTTGGCGTCTTCCCACATGGCCATGGGATCAAACCCCATAAAATCGTCGCCGAGTTGGTATAAGAGCCGGACTTTCTCATGCTTCTTTAGCGCCTCTTCCACAGCAGGTATGAGCACCTTTTCGTAGTCCTCTGACGAAACCTGACCTCCCGCACGGAAACCCACCACGTTACCCGAAAGACCTTCCATGACCTCTATCATATGACCTCCCTGGCTACAGTTGATGGTATTCATAATAAACGGTGGTGAGTGCGGGATCAATGGGCGGGGGATGCAACAACTAGTCGGAAGAGCCGCAGAGTGTGCAGTTCTCGGGGTCCATATCGCCGTGGAGTTTGCCCTTATTGTCGAGCGAGAGGTGGCAGCAGTCCATGAACATCTGTTTTAGTTTTTGGCGGCCGCGCTGGACACGGGATTTAACACCCGAGTGCGAGAGGCCGATCTGGTCGGCGATGTCGGCTTGCTTCATGCCCTGGAGCTCACTTTTTACAAGAGCCTGGCGATAGTCGGGGGGCATGTTATCTATGAACGTTCCGAGGCAGCGTTTTAGGTGGCGGTCGATATCGTTATCGCTCTCGTCGGGCGAGGGGATGGTATCGGAGTCAAGCTCCGTAATCGAAATATTCTTTTTGCGATAGTAATCGGTGACCGTGTTGTTAACGATGCGGTAGACCCAGGGGGTGAGTTTGGCGTCGTCTTCGAGGCTGGCGAGGCCGTTATGGATCTTTAGAAAGATATCCTGCAGCAGGTCGTCTGCGTCTTCGGGTGAGCGGGCCTTGCGCAATAGGACATGGCGGATGCTCTGGGAAAAGTCGTTCCAAACAGTCTCGGTATTCATATAAATATTGTAACACGCATCGGATAGGGAAGGGCCCCATATAAGAGCTTATGGGACCCAAAGTAAACTATTATTTGATCGTGCCTCGGACACTTAGCATTCACATACGCACACACACCTGCCGCAGCAGGATTTTGTGCACTCGCAGCACTTGCACTTACATTTCTTTGTTTTATTCTTGGCCATGGTACGCCTCCTTGTTTTCGTTCTCATCTATAAAAGACGAGTGGAGGCGCAAAAAGACGCAGGGGGATGATGCGGATTACCTCTCGGTATAAGAGATGGTCATTTGTTGGCCGATGCAGCAGGGTTTATCTTGAAAACCCTCGCACCAGACTGCTAACTCATAGCCTATAATGTTATCTTCCGAGTCCTTAAGTTCCTTTATCTCGTGGCCGCCCGTGGATTCATCATAATCCCCGCAGGTCTGGAGAAGTATATAGCCACGCATTTTATAGCCGGGGTTTGGGAATTGCCAGGCCGTGGCGTCACGGCAGCTGTTTTTGCCCGAGGGGTCGGACTCGCAAGCCGCAGTGATCTTGCCATGGAGCACAATCTTCTCAGACTCTTGGGCACCACTCCAAAGAGAGAACCCGAGTACTATTATCGCAATACCTAATAGAAACATTCCTTTCATATACCACCTCTGATAAATACCTATTTAGCTACCCAACCGCCGTCTACGGAGATGGCGGAACCGGTGATAAACCCTACGTTGTCCTCTGCGAGGAAGAGTACCGCGTGGGCGACCTCGTCGGACTCGCCGAGTCTGCCCATGGGGTGTAGCGATTTCATGTACTGCTCGACTTGATCTTTGTCCTCGGCATGATCCATATAGTTTTCGGTCACCATGGGGGTAACGATCACCCCGGGATTTATCATGTTAACGCGTATGCCCTTGTCGGCGTACTCAAGCGCCATAGCCCTTGTGAACTGTGACACAGCCCCCTTGGAAGCCACATAGGCCACAAGCCCCGGATATGCCTTTAGACCCACGACCGACGAGTTGTTTATGATCGAGCCGTAGCCGTTCTCGAGCATATGCGGAAGCACGGCACGCGACATACGAAAAGTCCCCTTTACGTTTATATCAAAGGTCTTGTCCCATACCTCGTCTGAGGTCTCGTGCGTAGCACCGGGAAAAAGAATCCCTGCATTGTTAAAGAGCACATCGACCTTGCCGAACTTCTCAATAGCAGTGTCCACGGTCTTTTTACAGTCGGCATCGGACGTAACGTCGGCGCTTAGAATCTCGATGGCACCGCCCCCGCTGTTATGCTCGTCTGCTACCTCCCGGAGTTTTTCCTCTCTTCGGCCAGTGATTAATACATCGGCACCCTCGCGTGCAAACAAGAGTGCTGTGGCTTTCCCTATGCCTGTACCACCGCCTGTGATTATTGCTGATTTACCTTCTAATTTCATGCTTCACCTCAATTGTGAGTGGATGTAATACGTTAGGGTTAAAGTCTAGCTGTTACACCACAGTGAGACAACTATTTGTATGACATCTAATACGAATGAACCTATTTAAGTGGGATGAGCTCTGTCTCCCGGTCGTTTATCATTATCTTTTTGTCCTCGCCCTCAATGAACACGGCACGGTAGCCTTTAACAGCGTTTTTTAGCGCTGTTTCCGGCATCTGGTATTTGCGGGACTTGCCCTTGTCGATGATCTCGAGGTAGTAGTCGTGGGTATCGATGTTGCCGTGCTGGAGCAGCAGCATATCGGGGCCTACATCGAGCAGGCGGCAGTTGGACGAATCACTCATGCGGTGGCCGATGGGACAGTACTTGGTGTGGGGGCCGAAGTAGTACCTAAACAAATAGAGGCCCGCCACGATAAACACGAGTGCGAAGATAAGCGAAAAAAACGCGTATTTCATAAGAAAGATTATCCTACAGCTACTTTTAGGCCGCTTGTTTCCGCGACTCCAAAATCGACGACCCTGTACACCTGACCGCCGGGGGCATGGAAATAGAAGTGGTCCTTATCCCAAAAGTCCGTGATCTCCTCGACCCCGAACTCCCGGAGCTTGTCGATGAGCAGCTGCTCGTCGTCGGTGGCAAGCTCCATCCAGCACCCAAGCTTGTGCTGTTCGGTGTCTAACACCGGCTCGCCGTTGTCCACATAGCGGACTCCAAGCACAATGCCGTCGGGAAAATGAAACAGATCGATATCCGGCGGTATGTTCGTCGTAGCACCCATATCATGAGAGAGCAGGTTGCAACCTAAAAGCGACTCGTAGAACGACCTTACCCTAAGACGCTCTTCTTCCCGTATAGTGAGCAGGTAGTGTGTACCGAACTCTATATTCACAGGTCCCTCCCAGAATGCCTTATATAATCATTATATATTTAATAGGGGTCGGTTGTAAAACGGAATGGGATTTGAATCGTGGACAGAAAGAAAAAGGGCGCCTTCGCATGAATTAACGAGACGCCCTCTAAGCCCAAGTGGAGGTTACTGCTGTTCTTCTAAATAGCCGAGTTTTTTGGCCGCTGCTTTTGTGGCAGCAAGGTGGCCCTCGAACCCCGGCCTTACCTTTATGATGAGCGCACGTAGCTCCTCGTTCTCGGTCTCGGGGAGTAAAACATTGTCGATAGCGTCTATAACAGCCTGGTGATAGCCGATCTCATACATAAGATACTCTAGGTCAAAGTCCGGGCCCGACTTGGACTGGAGTGTCTTTATGACCTGGGCCAGATTGATAATGGACTGGTCGCCGTCAGGGGGCACAGGGATCACACCCAGTTTATTGGCAAGCTCGCGACCCATGTTCTGTACGTGCACATGGTCTGTGGCCACCATCCTCCCAAGGGCTTTTACTTCGTCGGAATGACCCTTGGTCGCTCCTATTCTTCCCGTAATGATGTCAGCCGTGTTGGCATCGTCGAATATGGAAATGATCGTGGCGTCGGTAAGTTTATCCTCAGTGGCCCCGCCCGACATCTCTTCGTCGGCAAACCCGACTGTACCAACCAATAGCAGTACTGCAAACAAACTAAACTGTAATATTCTCATAACATTCCCTCCTATAAATTTTGTAAAAGCTAATTGGAATATAAGAATAAATTTATGTAGACTTATAGTAAAATTACATATATAAATAGGTGTTATTGGGATTACAAATAAATAATTATGAACCTTAACCAACTCGAATACATAAGCAGAGTGGCGGAGCTCGGGTCGTTTAGCAAGGCGGCTGCGCACTTCGGTGTGAGCCAGCCCACACTGTCAAACGCCATAGCACAGTTTGAGCAGGAGGTGGGCGGAGCCGTGTTTAGACGCACGACGCGCGAGGTGGCGCTGACCTCGTTTGGTGAGCGCATCCTACCCTATATAGAGCAGATGATCTCGTCCAAAAAAGACCTTTCTGTGGCCATAGACGAGTTTATGAACCCCGAGCGCTCGGTGCTGCGCATAGGGCTCTCGACCATGATCAATTTCAGCCTCTTAAAAACACTGCTCGATCCCTACACGCGCACAAACACCGATACCGAGGTTATATACAAGGAGTGTGGGAAGGCCGAGCTTATCTCCAGGCTAGATGACGAGAACATCGATTTTGCATTCTCGCTTAAGAACACTTACAACAAGCTCTATAGAAGTATGCCGCTATATGAGGAGGGGCTTTACTACGTAGAGTCGTCGGGCAATATGCCCAAAAGACGTGACAAGCTCAGTGTGGACCTGGATGATATTGCCGAGGACACTTTTGCACTCGGGCCCGAGTTGTGCGGGCTCGCCAATTTTACACGCGAGCTTTTTAGGAAAAACGGTGTGCCGTTTAAGGAGTATAAGGGCAGGGCCGAGAGTTACAGGATCCTAGAGCAATGGGCCGACCTGGGCATAGGCTCGGTGCTATTGCCTAAATCCAAGATTACGAACGAGAACACAAGGGCGCTTCCGCTCTATGACTCGAGCCGAAAGCAGGTGATGTTGGGCTATGAGGTGCTCTGGAACAAGAGCTCGGAGAAATACCCGTTCATTAAGGATTTTGTGCGCTATTTGCGAAGCATTGTGCCAGAGCTGCTCCACGGTATAGCCAACGAGGTTTAACCGCCGGATCAGCCGGTCTCTTCGAGTATGTAACCGATGGTCTGTATGTGGATCTTGTCGTCCTTAAACACGATCGTGTCGGTCGCAAACGGGAAGTTGTACTTCTCGGATTTTCCGGACCACATCAAACATGCAACATTCTCATGAATAAAATTCTTTTTGAGCTCAAACGTGCTGCCGAGCGGCAGGTAGTCGTTTAGGAGCGTGGTAAAAAACTCACGCACATTGTCTAGACCCTGTATCTCTTGATCGGGCAGTACGATCATTGTCTCTTCAGTGTAATCGGCAAGTATGCTGTCGATGTTTCTGCTGGCAAACGCAGCCAGGTGACGCATCAGCGTTCTTTCGGTTTGTAATCTAATATCTGACGACATTTTTATGGATCCTCCATTGTTCCTTTTATGTTTATAGACTAAGTATACGCCCTTTAATCCCGTGAGGGAAAGTGAATCTAGCAATTAGTGATAATACAGTATTAACATAGGCTTGTTCTAATGTTTATACGGTTTTTTCAATAAGGTAGACTGTGTTGTAGATGAGAGCTGGAATCATATGCGACAAATGAAAAGCAGGACTACCGGTGCCCCTAACAAAGCACCGATGCGTCCTGCTACATCCCATCGACTCTCTCCAAAAAGTGGGTCGGATGATTTTCATCCGCGTCTAAGTCACAAGTAGTAGACCTTTATTAAATTATTAATACAGTTTCGCGCGAGGGTCAAGCTGGGGCATTTAAATGCCGACTAAAGCTGCTCGCGCATATCACCGGCCGGTCTTCCATCCAGGTCGTAAATCTGCTCCATTCCAAACACACTCATTATCTCATTGGCGCTATTAGATTTCTCCAGTGATCAGGTGGATTATGCCCGCGGGGTTCTGCACCCAAAACCCAGTGAACCCATCGGGTAGGGGCTCTATCTCGTCTCGTCTTTGAATGCCCTGTTGGTCCAGGTACGCGGCTGCCCCACCCGGGTCGTCTGTCTCGAGCTCAAGCCATATCTCGGCCTGGCTAACCGTGTCGACCGAGTCTATCCAAAGCCTCTTGTCACCGTAATCAAACACGGCACTGGGGTAAAGCGAATCTGCCGAGCTAATCTGAATCTCGCCGAGCCCTATAACATCGCGGTAGAACTGCACGATCTCGACAAACTGGTACGGGGGCACCTTGATTGCTATGTTCTTCCCGGGCCTAAAGACGGGCCTCGTGTGCATGCTCATCTGTTTTTTCCTCCCCGCTTGGTGAATTATCACCAAAAGCACAAAACTCTCATCCGAACTGCTATCGAATTTAAGACCTCACCTATACCCGAATCTATCACAAAGGGGTTCTAAGTTCAATCCACAGAAGAACATCCAAAAACATGGCATAAAGCACTCAATTGCATCGTTGATGTTTAGAATTTGCCGTTGTCGTTGGCTGATTCCGCAGGAATCTCCTGAATTACATCCCAGTGCTCAACGATCTTTCCGTCATCTACCCGAAATAGGTCATAGAAAGCAGAGTGTTTGCCAAGAAATTTGCCCTCGGAAGCCACCAATACAAAGTTACCCTCTGCTACGATGAAATGGGTTTTGCCGTAGGTCATCGGCTCGCCAGTGTCCGCCATTTTCTTGATAGCCTCATTCAACCCGTCTAATCCATCTGCCACACCACTATTATGTTGTAGATAGGTCTCGGTTGAGATGTACTCTGTGATTTTTTCTGGTGCATTACCTTGAAGAACATCTTTTACGAAATTGCTTACAAGCGCCTTATTTTCAGCAGTTTTGTCCAGATCCGTGATCTCGGTTGTACCGTCGAACTGCGTTCGGCCCGATGGGTTCGGGGGTGTGACAGGCGTGAGATTGTCCCAGTGCTCAACAACTTTACCATCCTCAATGCGAAAAACGTCAAAGGCCGCCAGATGTTCACCCCCAAACAATTGTGCATTCTTATATTCATTGTGAGCAACCACCATGTTGCCTTCAGCAATCAGGCGGTGTGTCGTGGCCGTGATACCGCTCTCTTTTAAAGCCGGAATGAAACCAATCAATGCGTCACGTCCGGTCGGTACGGTCGGATTGTGCTGAATCAGGTCTTGCGCCATTGTCCTCCTTGCCTCATCCGCATCAAATGATACGAATAAGGATGCCATTTCAGCAACTGCGATATCTTTTGGACTATCCGCCAAAGCAATAGTACAAGTGCCAAGTGAGACTAGTATGGCACATACCGTATTACAAATGATCTTTTTCATGTTTGGTTCCTCCTAAGAACTGAGTATGATAATTAGTTCTTTATATAGTATATATTGAACACTAAGTGTCAATTAGGTACTTTTATGTGACCAAGTATGCTCAAAGTAACTGTCCTGGACAAAAAAAATGCGAAAAACTGCCCTTACCGTGATATTATCGATCGAATCGGAGATAAATGGAGCCTGTTGGTTTTGGCCGTATTGGAGCAACACCCAACGAGATTCAACGAGTTAAAGCGAACGATCGGAGACATTTCTCAAAAGGTATTATCAAAGACCCTAAAAGAATTAGAGGCAGATGGATATATAACTCGCACTATATATGATGAAAACCCGCCTAAAGTGGTTTATGAGTTATCAGAAATTGGAGTATCTGTGCTCTCACCAATCAAACAACTGGTTAAGTGGGCAGAAGAAAATCACGAAACAATTCGTAATAATAGAAAGAAGTATAAAAAACTAAAATAATGACTGTTTCCTTTTAATTTAATGGCCCATAAGTAAGCCTTAAAACCCCGAATCTATCTTAAAGAGAGTGCTAGATCAATCCAATAGATTAGACGTTGTTCTTATGCTGTTTCAAAGCGTTTCTTATGACCTTCTTTAGCCTAGGCATATCGATCGTGTCAGTATCTTTAAAATTTAGGCAGCCCTTGCCGTGGGGTGTCTTGGGGTGTTTATCTAGATAGTGGGCGATGTGCTCCGGGGAGCATGTGTAGACCGACACGTAGTGTTTTTGGTTGCCTATGGCAAACCAGCCCCCGGGGGTCTCAAACGACGGCATCTTGTACTTCATGGAGAGGATCGAAGCCGGATATAGCCCCGACGTAAGTTCAATCAGGTCCTTTACCCTAGGTCTCCGCTCGGGCGGCAGCGCCTTTAGGTACGAGTCTACCTCTTTAGGATAGCGGGTCTTTGCAGCCATAGCACAGCATCCACGCGCCAAATAGTAATAACGCAGCTAGTTCGATGTCAGCGGGGTAGGGCACCCATGCCTACTTAATGAACTCAAACACCGCTACGGGTTCGCCGTCACCCCTTGTGACGTCGGCCCTGACGTCAAAATCACTTGTGTCCTCGTCCAGCCAAAACTCTAGAGTGTCGCCGCGTTTTAGGGGCTTGTTGTTCTCGGCAATGTAAGACACGCGGGTGTTAAACCATGCGAGCTCGTTGTGTAGTGCCTGGTACCCGGGGATAGTGCTGTCGTAAACGATTATGATCTCGGCCCCCACAATGGGCTTTACGATCTTGATCATGTTGTACTGCTTTTCGTTAAGGTCGAGCCTGTTGGCACCCGGGGGGGTGTACCAGCCCACGCGTCCCTGCACCTTGTCGCCCACGGCTACCATAAAGTTGCGCCGGTTGGGGACCGAGGGCCATATCACCTCTACCACCGTGCCTATACCGGCTTTGGATTTCTGGGCTTTGGTGGCGGGGGTAAATCCCACAAAAACAATCAGTACTGCTATCGCAATGGCAAGTAACTGTTTCATCGTCCATCCTCCGAAACTTTGTTATTACAATTATACATCGTTTTATTATAGATGTTTATACCTATAATTTCGAGTGTTTTCTAAACTATACCAAACCCTCAATCAATGTGTAACCGTTTTGGAAAAAACGTTTATTACAACCACACCCCCCACTATAAGACCTATCCCAAGCACAGCCGGCACATCTGGCACCTGCTTGTAAACCACCAATCCCGCCAGCGTCACAAGCACAATCCCAAGCCCGGCCCACACCGCATACACCACACCTAGCGACATGTACTTTAACACCTGTGTAAGACAGTAAAACGCCGCGGTGTAGCCAGCAAACACTATCACTGTGGGCCATAGTTGTGTGAACTGCTCACTCGCTTTTAGCGCCGTTGTAGCCACAACCTCTGCAATTATCGCAATGCTAAGATACAGATATGCCATCTCTACCGTTTCCTCCTACTGTCGGCCTATAATCTCTTTTTCCCTCTCTGCCCTCGCCCCGTATGTCATCTCGAATGTTAGTGCATTAAAGCACTGCACTGTGGTTTATAATAGAGGGCCGGCTTCAAGCCGGCCCAATCTGGTAATTATCCCTAATCTAAACCCCATCGGTCAGACTAAGGCAATTACTGCGTCATATATGGAGAGTGTTCCGTAGCAAACATAGCATGGGGCTCTGTACCTATTCCCAGCATGTGTGCAGCGTGCAGGAGCTCTTGGTCGCCCCTAACGGGTGATATCTGTCCCGTGTCCAGGTCAATCCTTTTAATAGAGTCCCATACATAGCCGTATGAACCGCCTGCTTTAGAAAACCTGAATACGTTCACATAAATCTCAGGTCTTTCGGGCGATATAACCAGATCTTCGAAACTAAGTGACCCGTCAGTGTCCTCTAACTTGCGGTACGTATCCTCCGATACATGCCTCACATAGAGTGTTTTTATACCGTACCCATAACCCAGATCTTTAAAGAAATGCGCTATAAATTTTTCGCTAAGCGGTTCGTAATATAAATCCAAAAACCTACTCCCCGGTTCTATCCCAATAGCATCCCATTTGTCTACCATCTACCGACCCTCCCTTAAGAGGAATATTTTAGACCCATTACAACTAATACTTAAAGTGCTACTTTAAGAGTAGCAACCATGACCCAAAGTAATTATACTACAAAATATATAATCTTGGCTAGGGTTTTTTTACAATTTTACAAAATTCGAGCAAGGTATAAAGTTAAAGCATGTCAATATCTATAATTATTACAGTTAGATAATAGACAGATCTAATGTAATATCTAGATTGAATATTTATAAAATATCAAGTGTGGATACAGCAGCGAGAAGGTTTTGCCTCTGTGGATAAGATGTTAGTGCGCATATTGTTTAGACAGCTCGAAAAATATGCATAATAGACCCGGTTATAGAAACATTTTAACGTACAAAAATAAATCAAAATATCAAAGAATCTTAGACCGCTACATTTTATACCTATATTCCATAATACCCCCCGAAACACTTGAGCTCGAGCTAATAGTCGGTAAAGATAATTAAAGGTTCACAAAAACATTTAATGTATGATAAGATATCAAATATTTAGAGCCATAGGATTATAGATATAAATAAAATGTGCAATATAGATTTTCCAATTGAGAAAGATATATTATTTCAAATAACGGAAAACATCCCCATCCCCATTGCATATATAAATAAGGACAAAATCCACGAATATGCCAACATTAATTACTGTACCCTGATCGGGCTCACGCAGGATAAAATAGTGTCGCAACACTTGGACGTGATAGTCGAAAACAATATCTATGCCTCTCTAAAAGCCAACATTCCCACGGCACTCAAAGGCGATGTGGTAAGCATCCAAAAAACAGCTCCCGAGCACAAAGGCGGAAACTCACAGGTTACAATACTCTTAGTACCGCGGGTTATTACCACAGACGACACCGAGACGACCGAGGGTGTGATCGTATACATATACAACCCCGATATGCTCTACGACAACTCCACCGAACAGCTGTTTAAGATTATCATGAACAGCTCTGACCACGGCATTGCGATAATCGACAGTGACCTCCGAATAACTTCATGGAACCGTAAGTTCCTAGAGATGGGTATATGTTCGCGCGAGTTCCTTCTGGGCAACCACAAGGTGGTTGACCTCTACGAGATGCTTGCCGAAAGAGGGCTTTTGGGGGAGGGGGACAAAAAAAAACTTATCGACCGACAGATGAGAATAGTTGAAAATAGACAGTACAACGAACAGCTGATCAACACCGATGGGGGCCTTGTAAAGGTAAAGCGCTATTTCTTGAATAACGGCGGTATGTGTGCCGTGTTTAAACACATGGAAGCCCAACAAAGCGATCTCGAGCACTCCAAACATATAAAGAAGCTTACCACGCTCGGCATGTTCATTGGCTATTTTGCCCACGATATAGGCAACCTGATACAGATTATTCTCGGCTCTCTGGACAACATGAAAATCCCCAAGAACTCGAAAAACCGTGAGTACTACGACCGCATATCCTATGCATCGCTCGAGGCCAAGGAGATTACACGCTCGCTCTTAAACTTTGTACGCAACAAACCCATCGATGTTGCCCCCCTGGACATAAACAGCATTATTGAGGAAATGGAGATCATCATCAAACACTCGGTAGGCAAAAAGATTGAGGTAGCGTTGGAGTTAAACGACCTGCCGCTTGTAAACGTCGACCAAAACCAGCTGCAGGCGGCTCTGTTAAACCTGTGCATCAACTCAAAGGACGCAATCAAAAACCATGGCCGGATATCGATCAAGACCTATCGGGAACACTCCACCCATAAGACCGTAAGCAACATATCCTCGGAGGAGTTCGCAGTGATCAAGGTCACCGATAACGGCAGAGGCATGGATCCCGAGACCCTACAGAGCGCTATAAAACCGTTTTTTACGACCAAAACCGACGACGGGGGCACAGGGCTTGGGCTTAGCAGCGTGTATGGATTTGCAAAGGAATCGGGCGGCGATATGGCAATTGAGAGCACACCTGACGAGGGCACGTCGATCTACCTCTATCTACCAATTATTATCAATAACCAGCTACCCTTGGCAACTGATGGAACCGGTCAAAGAGCGCTTGTGGTAGAGCACGACAAGCCCATAGCCGAGATGATAACAAAAGTACTAGAGAAACAGGGCTACAACACCGACACGGCTGTAAAGGGCAGCGGGGCAATGGAGCTTTTGCAAAAAAACCGCTACAACCTGGTCGTATCCGACGTACTGCTCGATGACGATACAAACGGATACGAGATCGCCAATAGGGCTACAGAGCTCCATCGGGGGATTAGGGTGGTGCTGATCTCGTCTGTGGTGGACGAGTCCGATTTCGCAGCGCAAAGCAGTATTAAGAATGCCAACATATGCTTTCTACCAAAGCCGTTTACTTCCGATGAACTGCTCAAAAGGATTTAGGGTAGGGCTAGCCGCACAAAACCTGTGGCACACTGAGTGTGGCACATTACATGTGCTGGTATTTGTTTAGTCTTCAGTTTTTTCCTCATGGTGTCGTAGACACCAACCCCGACATTACGGTAATGGTGTATAGAAAATAAGCTTGAGAGACGTTAAGAATGATATACGGGGTGTGGGCCGAATTATATCATTTAGCTTAAGCAAACTATTTTTAGCACGTCTATGTGCAGTCGGTGATTTTTGCTTACTTTTCATCTAGGAAAAGTAAGAAGCAAATGGGTAATGAGTGTCGGCTTAGAGATATATAAACCCAAGTGCCAATAAAGTCCTGGTTTTTGTATTTTGTCCCTACCTGCCGGTCGCAAAAGACCGCTCCCTTGCGGTCCCCATATTTTGTCCCTACCTGCCGGTCGCAAAAGACCGCTCCCTTTTACCCATAGCATATCGCCGATACGCAGAATACCGTGATTAGTACACGCAGCATCAAAAGATATTATATTTGTTGCAATAACCGTAACAATCTTTATATTTATACCCCAACTACTAATAGGGAGACTGATTATGGCTGAAAAAACTCAGAGAGAACTCGAGTTCGAGCACTATGGCATGGGGCTTGACGATCTAGACAAGATGATAAGAAAGAGAATGGAGCATACGTCATTGCCGGCCACAGCAATAATCATTGACTGGCTAGAGCTCGCACAGAGTCAACTCGATGCCAAATACGAGAACATTAACCACATTATTAACCGTGTTAAATACGTGCTCGAAAGCGACTTGATCACCGACAACACAGCAACAAAAGAAGATTAATCTGCACGTAAGAAATACACAGGATATCCACAAGCTTGCACAAGCTGTATATCTATTTATCACAGCAGGTTACTAAGCATATTTAATGTATATTCTAGCTGTGGATAAATTGCTTTTTTGCTGCCTGCTTTGCTAATAGGGTTTGATTAAAATACAATTTGTATACATACTAGACTGCAACTTTAGCACTGGGGAGAGAAGACCGGCTTGATAAACACAATTGACGAGTTTATAGAGGAATTCAAAAAACATAAGGACAAGACCGAGTGGTTTTTGGACCGCAGGTTCCCCGCAGCACCCCCTAAACTCATACGCGGGCTTGGGTCGTACTGTGACCCGCTAACGGTGTTTTATGACCCGCCGCTCCATAACTATGTGGATGTAACCGATATGGGGATGGAGATAGACGGGGGCCTGGTTACAATAGTGTCTAACGCAGCGGACCAGAGCCTAGACGAGCTTACAAAGGCCGTAAAAACATATCCCAACAGCACCGCACGCGACACACTGGCGCTTAGGATGAACCTACTCGACATGCTTGGGCTCGACGACCGATCGCTCGAACCCCCCGAGGAAAAATCCTAAACCCATTACCGATCCCAACACACGGGCCACATATTCTCACGCAAACAACTCCATAAACACCTTTAATAACAATACTTTACAATCACATACATAAATTATATAATCGATATTACCATACCATACGGTATTGTTGACCGATGCATAACGACGACCTTGTAGCAAAAGCTATTCTCCATGCCGACCCGCTGGCGCTCATTGTGCACGGCACGGTTGCAACAGAGCACGATGACGACCACGTGGTCCTCACTATAAAAGACAGCGGGTTCGAACCGCCCGACACACTGTCGCTGGCTGTGGAGGTAAGAGAGGGGCACTCCGAAAAACCCGCTCTATCGAAACCCATCCATTTTATGCTTACCAACGAGATTGCCAAGAAGTTCAAAAAAGTATCCATACTGCACAAAAAGAGCCGCCAGACTCTTACCGTAGAGAGCTCCGAGCGCTCTTGGCGCAAGCTCTATGGCAAAGAGCTTAGGGTGCTTGGCCCCCGAGACCCTATCCCCGAGGACCACAACAGCGACAGAGTAACCGTAATTATCGACAAAGACGGCAAGATCATCCACATAGGATTTTCTTAGGCCTCCCGCGACCCCTTTTTTTTGTCCCTCCCTGTCGCTAGCTCGACTCCGCTAGCTCCCGGTCCCCATTGGCACTAAAGTTATGGAACTATTTTATGAGAGGGGTCTCAGACCCCCGGTCCCCATTGGAGCTTCCATGTCTTTAGTCTTTTGCCTTTCCCCCATGGGGTCATAGACCCCATTGCCGACATTCAGCGATTCGCCTTAAGAAAATAGCGCAACGGAGTCATAAATTGCACACTGAGTGTGCTGTCATAAGTGATACGTTAGTCTTTTGTTATGCCGCGGCGCGAGCCGTGACGGAGTTAGCTATTTTTAGCTAATGGCTGTCATTCGGTGACTTTTGGCTACTTTTGATCAAGCAAAAGTAGCACATTACATGTTCAGGAATATATTTAGTTTTGTGCACTAGGAGACTCCAGTCCTGTAGGTCTCTTTTTTTTGTCCCTCCCTGTCGCTAGCTCGACTCCGCTAGCTCCCGGTCCCCATAGGCACTAAAGTTATGGAACTATTTTATGAGAGGGGTCTCAGACCCCCGGTCCCCATTGGAGCTTCCATATCTTTAGTCTTTTGCCTCTCCCAGATGGTGTCGTAGACACCAATCACCGACATTCACTCTCTTCCCCATGTATTCCCTATCGGTCGCTCTACCTCCCACTACCCCATTCCGTTCCTGCCTGCGGTCGTGGTAATACTACTCCCTCTCGGCCCCCACCTTGCGGTCCCATATTGACACCTGCAACGTTACAGGTTACATTCTAATATTGATACACTCATTTATACACAAGGGGCTAGAGCGTTATTTCCTTAAAGGCAGCAGTTCAGGGATCAAAGACGATCACAATAAACGTTTAAGGATTATATTGACCTTTCTAAATGAGGCACATGAACTAAAAGACCTCGATTTCCCCGGATCGGGCCTACATAAACTAAAAGGTAGGCTCAAAGGCCGTTGGTCCATCAAGGTCAGTGGTAATTGGCGCGTCGTGTTCAAGTTTTCGGATGGCAATGTCTATGACGTCGATTACTTGGACTATCATTAAAGTGGGAGACACAAGAAAATGCGCAAACAATTAATGCACAACCCTCCGCATCCCGGAGAGATTTTAAAAACCGTATACCTAGACGAAGTCGGTATGACGATAACCGACGCGGCAAGAGCGCTGGGTGTAACCAGAAAGACACTCTCTTCTATTATCAACGAGAAATGTGGTATTAGCACCGAAATGGCGCTCCGTTTATCTAAGGCGTTTGATACAACCCCCGAACTATGGCTCAATATGCAGCAGTCATACGATCTGTGGCACACATCCAAAACATTCGATCCATCCTCGATCGAGAGCCTTAGGATTGCAGGCTGAGTCGTATAGCAAGTGGCACATTGAATGTGCTTTCATATCATTTCTATTTTGCAGTCCCTAATGGTGTCGTAGACACCAATCCCGACATTCAGCTATTAGCGTTAAGATAATTTGTGAGTACGGTGTTAAGAATGTATTTCGGGGCTGTGGCTGGATAAATACATTTAACCGTACGAGCCAATTATTAGCTAATCGCTGTCAGTCGGTGACTTTTGGCTACTTTTGGTCAAGCAAAAGTAGCGAATAAAAGATAAAAAAGCATCGGTCTACCTATATATAATCCCTAATACAAATAAAGATGCAGCACCATGTTTCGAATGGGGCGTCCACGACCCCAAAAAAAGGGAGCCGAAGCTCCCTTTTTGTACTATTTATGTTGTTGTGTCTCTTATCCTTTCTTAAGCCCTACCTCTTGCGCATTCGCCTGCGGGCTAGGATCACAGCCGGTATCACCAGATAGGCCAGGAACCCTATCAGTACCGAGCCACCGCTTGGGTTGCTTGTTGATGCAATCAACGCACAACTCCCTTCATCATCCCCGTCCTCACCCGGCGCTCCGTTACATATGTAGAATACGTCCTCAACCTCACTCAGTTCCAAGACGCCATTCTCGTTATCATCTAGGCCTACCTCTACCTTCTCCCCGCCATACTCACAGTTAGCACCCGGTGGCTCTGTTGTGGTGTTGATCAGGGATTCAGGCCCCTCTGGTCCCTCCGGTCCTTCAGGTCCTTCCGGCCCTTCGGGTCCCTCTGCACCCGGTGCCCCGTTACATACATAGAAGGTGTTTAGCACCTCCGCAGGATCAAGCACTCCATTTAGGTTTGTATCGAGTCCCGACTCTATCTTTACACCGCCAAACTCACAGTTTGCTCCTGCGGGCTCTTCCTCAGCGTTTAATACCGTCCCTGCTACGGTGTTGATAAATAAGCAATCCACATTGGATTGAGAGTCCACTATCGAGAAGCTAAGTAGCCCCGCAGCGTTATCTATCACAGCCCCTGGGGGTAGTTCGCTGCAGAATATGTTTAGCACCTGTCCGGCGGGGATATTCTCAGAGACTGTATAGTCCCCGCCTGGCACTGCGCAGCTCCGTGTTTCGTTGTGGTTCATTGTAAACGCACCCGCAGTTCCGGCCAGCGGACATCCTACCACTGCACCAAACCCTGTGGTGTTAAAGTCATATCCTACTCCACCGGGTGGTTCGGTAATCTTAGTTATAGATACCGCTGCCGATGGACCGTCCTCATAAGCACCCGAGTCGCATGCTGCTCCCGCCGGCCTTGGGAAGTAACGCTGGTCGTTGGGTAGTGCAACCCCTGTTGGTGTGCCTGTGTCGTCCAGTGGATCGCAAGCCGCAGAAGCCCCGTCTTGCGGTGCTCCACCCAACAGCGCTATTGTCTGCGTCGGCCCTCCGTTATCAGCCAGTGGGCCCAGTATTACTACTGAGTTGTCCCCGGCACCAAATCCGCAAGAAGTTTCATTCGAGTAGTTGCTTCCCATATCGGTTGTAGGCCCAGCACAGTTTGCAGGTGTATTTTGCGCCACTATGGAGTTGCGTACATTGGTTACTTCTGCACCAAGGCCATCAGTAGCAATTCCTCCACCGGTATTCGCACTATTATTTGCAATGGTTGTAAAAGAGATGTTAACTAAACCGTCATAATTACGAATAGCCCCACCGATATTAATAGCGCTATTACCACTAAAGGTGCTGTTGATTATGCTTTCTGTTGCGCTATCAATATTATAAATAGCGCCCCCAAAATTAGCGCTATTACCACTGAATGTGCTATTCATAATTATTTCAATCGTAGTTATATTAAAATTGGCGATAGCCCCACCTAATTGAACAGCACTATTACCGTCGAATGTACAGTCGACTATCTCTTCGATTAAGCTGTTATAATTGTAAATAGCACCGCCATCATCATTTGCGATGTTTCCACTGAAGGTACTGTTGGATATTTCGGATATTGAGCTATCCGCATTGAATATAGCACCGCCATCTTCACCAGCACCATTACTGCTGAATGTGCTGTGGGTTACTACTTCTATTGTACTCATAAAGGCATTACCAATAGCCCCGCCATCCTCGGTTGCAGTGTTTCCGGTGAACGAGCAGTTCATTATATCCATAATCAGATTTTGATCATTATAAATAGCACCACCGTTCTCAGCGCTGTTCCCACTAAACGTAGTGCCTAGTATCTCTTCTATGGTGCCGCTAAAGCTGTATATAGCTCCACCAAAAACAGAGCTGTTAGCGTTAAAATCACAGTTGGATATGCTCTGGATGGTCCCTAAGTTGTTGTATACAGCACCACCTCCCCTGAATGCACCTGTAGTGCTGTTGCTGCTGAATGTGGTGTTGAGTAATCCTGGGATAGTACCTGCATCATTAAATATAGCGCCTCCGTTACCGTCATTTGTGCTATTATCCACAAACACGCACGAATCCACACTCAACTCTTCGCGGTTGAATATGGCACCACCACCGCCAGCGACAAAACCATTTGTAAACGTAAGCCCGTTTATCGATACGACTATCTCAGTCACCAGTGTGTCGTCAATATTTAATATCCTGTCTACCATCTGTGCGTCTATTGTCACTACTCCCGCACCGGGCCCTGTAATGGTAACATCGTCGGTTATTGCCATCTCACCTGAAAACACGTTATCTACAGCAGCATCCGTCGGTATTACTCCTATAACCCCCGCATCAAATACAATATCGTCAGGTCCGGCTGCCGCATTAGCGTCCAATATGGCCTGGCGCAGCGATCCCGGCCCTGAATCATTCAAGTTCATCACGGTGAACGTCGCTGCATTAGATGCAGTGCTCAGCATAAATACAGCAGTTACTAGTACAGAAAAATAAAGAGTTAAAGTTTTAAAGGTTTTCATCCTTACATCCTCCTATGAAAATCGTTTAGGGGCATTTCATATGAGGTGTCGTGAAAACCCTGCAGGGAAGGTGCGTGCTCACCCCTTTTACTAATTATAGTGCTTTATTATATATATAGTCAAGTACGTTATTATGTATGTTCTTATTTCTTTTGGAATCAAGTCCGATTTGATAAATGACAAATTTTTTGTGGAATGCACGAAATCCTAAGATATACTCGTATTGTATACACACTCGGGCAACGACATACCTAAATCACCAGGAGAAATACTATGAGAACACTATCAACAATATTTACAGCACTGCTTTTCTTTACACCGTTTTTGGCGCTTAGCTCCAATGCAGAGCAAACCACACACCCTGTGTGCCTCTCGGGCTTTGTTACGGTTATCTCAAGCGACGAGGTCAGCATTTGCATGGACGGTGCTACAGACCGCCTGTCCACCATAGTGGCCCCAAAGGAGCTAAGGGGCAAAGAAATCAGGCTCCTGCCCGCTTCGGGCGGCAGCGACTATGACCTGGCCAAAAACCGCGACACCAATAACGCCGTTACAGTATGTGGCAACTACGTAGAAGGTGTCGAGTGCCCGCACCTGTCCGTTACATTCGTAAGCGACTCGGACAGCTTCCTTGGATTGCTCGATGGCCTCGACCCCCATACTGCACAGTCTTCCTCAGAAAAAGAGCCGTTGGTCTGCGGCGGGGTAAACAACACTCCCTGTGGCAGCGGATGGTTCTGTGAGAAACCTGCCGGGGTATGCGACGGTACCGACACACTGGGGGAATGTGTGGAGAAGCACGAGGTATGCACGCGGGAGTTTCGCCCCGTATGCGGGTGCGACGGCAAGTCCTATGGCAACGACTGTGTCAGGATCGGAAACGGCGTGCTTAAAAAACACGACGGCGAATGCGCCAAGCAGTAGCACATCTAATAAATTCTTATCAATAATTATTTAGACTCTAACAAACGCCTGGGCTTACGGGGCGTGGGCCAGTTCGCGAAGCCAGTTGTAGTGCGAGCGGAGCCCATCCAAAAACCCGCCGTGGGCAGAGTAGGGCACACCATACTCCTTACAGGTCTGCTCTACTATACGCGACATATCGGGGTAGTTGATGTGGCAGATGTGGGGACAGATGTGGTGCTCGACCTGGTAGTTAAGCCCGCCCAGGTACCATGTTAACAGCCTGTTGCCCCGTGCAAAGTCCACTGTGGTGTGGATCTGGTGCACCATCCACGTGCGGTCCATCACCCCGGCCTCTTCATCCTGCATGGGAAACTCGGCCTCCTCCACACAGTGGGCCAGCTGAAACACAATCGACATTATCACACCCTGGAGCATAGCGATAAAAACATAGAACAGCACCACGTAGGGGAATGGGTAGTAAAACGAGGGCACAACGAGTGCAGCGGTAAAGAAAAAGACCTTGCCCCCAAAGAATATGACGGCGTCTAGCCCCGTGGGGCGTTCGATTTCGTGGCCGTTAATCTTACCTGTAAAGTAGCAGTAAAAATCATCTAATATGTGCCACTTTATGGCCAAAAACCCGTAGAGGAACCAGATATAGATGTGTTGGAAGCGGTGGAAAAAATATTTCTTTTGATGCGGGGTAAACCGTGCAAACACACCGACCTCGACGTCGTCGTCGTGCCCAGTGATATTGGGATACGAGTGATGATAGTGGTTATGCTTGCGGTTCCATAAATACGAGCTGCCGCCTATGAGATCGAGCCAATGGCCCATAAGCCTGTTTACGATCTTGTGTTTTGAATACGCACCGTGGATCGCGTCGTGCATTACGTTAAACGACAGTGCATTTAGTGCGAAACTAAGCGATATCGAGGCAAGCACAATGCCCCAGACAGGAAGCCCCGCAAACACGATCAAACAGTACGAGACTATCACCCACGAAATAGCTAGGAAGGATTTCAGGTACATGGTGTAGCAGTCGTTCTTTTTGTTTGACGAGTTCTCAAAATGGGCGTTTACGCGCTGGTTGAGCTCGTGCTCGAACTCGCTATTGGGGGCAAAACGAATTTTTACATTGGATTTGGGTTTAGCAATTGAACCTGTGGCAGTAGCAGTAGTCGACATGATTTAATTGTTTAGAATATATAAACCGAGAGGCCCATGCACACAAACCGTGGTTCTAATCACTAGTGATCGAGTTGTGTATATTTATACCAACCAAGGTAATCAGGACCGGGAATATTCCATTAACTAAGTTTAATTATATACCTGTTGTTGTCTAGGAATACTCCTGGTTTATATACCGTTTTCTCCTGAGTGTATTAGCTCCGTTATCGCTTTGTTCACATTCCGTATCCGAACCGGTAACAGTGCTTGAATTTGGGCAACATTTTATCATTTTGTCGTGGAAGTACAAGTGCTTTCGGTGCGTAGTGCCTAGCCCCACCTCTCATTTATGTACTCTACAGCATCCTGCACGTTAAGCTCGCGTGTGCTCACGCCCATGCGCAGGTAAAACTTGGTCTGGTCGCCCTCTTTAACGTATATGGGCCGGTGCGAGGGCGAGGCTATTATGCGGCAGACCTCCTTGCCCTCTATTACGTGGAACACGGTTGTGATGTGCTGTGTGATGTCGCCGCCTATCTTTGATGCTACCTTGGCCATGATGGCCTGTTCAAAGCCGTCGCGGTCCTCTTGTTTGAGTGTGGAGTAGTCGTTCTCTAGCCCAAGCACCTGGGCCCGGTCGTCTACACCGATTATCAGAGTGCCTCCCTCGCCGTTTAGGAACCCGGCCAGCGTTTTTACCACCGCATCCTCAAGTGAGCGGTTGGCCTTAATGTCCTTGTAGTCCCAGCGGAACGAGGACTTAAACTCCAGGTGTGCGCTCTCGCCCCCAGCGATTAGAGCCTCGAGGTTTTTGCCAAGCTCCTCGCTAAGCTTGTGCACTACCTTGGTCCGCGCGTATAGAGAGTTGTAAAAAAGCGCAGAAAAAAGCCCCAGCACTAGTCCCACTGCGGCATAGAAGAGTACTTTTACCGGCAGCTGCCCTCCCAGCGCCAAAAGCAGCTGGTCCCCAGCATACTCCACAGCCCTGCCCACATCGGGCGTGTGCTCGTAGAAAAACACAAACTCGTTTACTGGAAACAGCACCCCCACCCCTACAATTATCCCCATGAGTACCGGCAGAAGGAAAAGAATCCAGGTCCTGTCTTGAAACATAACGGTCCCCTCGATCTAATATATACCACTAACTCGTCGTTTTATGAATAGAGCAAGGGCTCTTGACTACTAAGAGTGTAAATAGGGAAGGGGAGCGCTTTGGCAAATGCACCCGGGCAGAGACTGCACCCGGCCCCTTAGGTAAGCCAGAGGTAAATAAACATGATGAAAAAAAGAACGATAGAAAGTAAAAACAGCGCCATACCCAACTTCTGATCTGATTCGTCCATCAACTTCTCCTTAATCGCATTGACTGCCAATATTAATATACGATCGGGACAATAAAATCAAGGTGTGCGCACATAACATGTGCAGGAATATCTTTTAGTCCTTTGCCTTTCCAATATGGGATTGCAAATCCCAGTCCGACATTACGGCAATGGCGTATAGAAAATAAGCTTGAGAGGCGTTAAGAATGGATTTCGGGGTTGTGGTTGGATTAAATACATTTAGCATCGAGAGATTATTTTTAGCCATTTCCGTTCAGTCGGTGATTTTTGCCTACTTTTCATCAAGGAAAAGTAGGAGATAAATAGGTAATTCGTATCGGCCTGGTAAGATGGAAGCCCTAGAGTAAATAAACTCCCGGTGTTTTTATTTTGTCCCTACCTGCCGCTCATGCACTACATTCGCTGGCGGTCCCCATGGGCACTAAAGTACCGGTACTATGTTTTGCTTGGGGTCGCTAGACCCTTTATTTTGTACCTTCCCACCAGTCGCCACACTACGGCTCCTTATCGGTCCCTATATTTTGTACCTTCCCGCCAGTCGCCACACTACGGCTCCTTATCGGTCCCTATATTTTGTACCTTCCCGCCAGTCGCCACACTACGGCTCCTTATCGGTCCCCATGGGCACTAAAGTACCGGTACTCCCTTTCGAATGGGGCGTCCACGCCCCTACTTCAAATAGTCGTTTATGATCTCGGCACCTTTCGTAGGGCCGTCGTAGGTCTCGAGCACCGCCTTGTACTTCATGGCGTTTTGTTTGTATTGATAATCCCTAAGCAGCTTCTCCACAGCCTCTACCATGTCGAGAGGTTTGTAATGGTACTCGCTTAGCTGAAGCCCCATACCCAGCGCCTCTACACGGTCCAGGTTATACTCCTGGTCATGCATCGTAGGTATCCCTATCACAGGCACGCCCTTGGACATGGACTGGTATATGGTGCCGTTGCCTCCCTGACAGATCACCATGTTGCTCTTCTCGAGGAGCTTTGAGCCCGGGGCATAGTTGACGACCCTGAAATTGGACGGGACGTTTACAAGCTCTATCATCCCAGCGGTGGTCATCATAAACTGATAGGGGGACCCGCCGAATATCTCCACCGCCTCCTCAAAAACCTTGGGGTTACCGGTGCTGCCCATTGTGATGTATATCGCGGGCACATCGGGTTTTATGTCTATGAGCCATTCGGGTGCGCGCATCTTGGGCTCCCAAAATATCGGCCCTATATAGTGGAAGTTGTCGGGCAGGTTCTCTGTGGGGCTGTACTCGGGGATATCTGTAAGCAGGTTGATGTCGCCCTCCCACACATCCCATATATTATTGTTGGGTTTTAGTCCTCGCGATTCTCGAAACGCTCTAAAGGGCTTGCTGTCCTCTGTGATGATGTATTGTTTTATCTTATCCACCACCCAAAAGGGCATACGCCTTCCAAACAGCCGGCCAAAGCGGATGTGCTCGGGTGCCCGGTGCACAGCGGAGTAGTAGTTGGTCCATGCGGCGTTTATTGTTACGGCAAGCGGTACTTGTAGCAGCTCGCATGTGGTGCTAAGCGTAAGCCTAAAGTCGGTCAGCACCAGGTCGGGTTTTTGCTCGTTTATAAGCTCTGTCTCGGCCCCGACCAGGTCCTCTATGATCTCGCGGTCGTACCAGTTCACTCGCCCGCTCCGGGCACAATTGAGAACACGCGAGGAATCCTTGGTCTTTGCGGGTAGGACCTCGAAACGTTCGGCGCGGGGCAGGTTCATGTAGTAGCCCTCGCCGGCAAACACCACCTTGTGCCCCATACGTCTAAGGTGTTTGGCGATCTCAAACGGCCTAGTGGTATGTGCAAGCCAGTTGCCGTCGGGCATCACCAATATCTTTTTTTTCTTCATTCCTCAAACATCCCGGTAGTCGCTCTCATCAATATTAGGGTAGGGTGCAGTGTCGCTACAAAACTATGCACCGTTGTCGTTACACTCCCGTAGCTCAATCTCAAGAATTCGCGTGGACATCTCATTTACAATCTCTACATACTCGGGGCTTGGCAGTATATCTACCTTCATTGCTTCACGAAGCCCGGCGGCGTCGGGATGCACAGGCCTTGTTTTTGCCTCGGCCCGCAAAAGTGCGAGCTCGCGAAACCGCGAGTTTACCACACCGATCACAGAGCTAAGCTCATCGGTAAGCTCTATCCACTCGTTAAGCGGTCGGTCGGTGTGTACTTTGTCGGGGTGATTATCGAGCAGAAACTCTACAGCAATCGTGTTTAGCTCGATCAAGTTAACCTGGTCGTTCTTATAGGTATTGGCAAGTGCGTTGTAGCGCGGGGCTTTAACTGCTATAAGCAGTGCAAGCTTGTTTTGAAACTCGCGTTTAACCTCGGCGTAGCCCTTGTACTTCTGGTCCAGACACTCGACGTTGTCCGCAGACGCAGCATAGCTCCCAAAAACCGTGCCACACACAACCAAAAGCAATATCATGATTAGATGATTGTAATCCACATTAATGAAATTACGCTTATAGCCCATAGTACCACCAACTCATCATTTAACCATATCGTATCTCTCGAGCTCTGCCCCGTCCTTGTTTAGGACCTCAGCACCCCTCACACGGAAACCTCGGCTCAAGAAAAACTCCCGGGCCGCAAGGCTCGCATGGGTGCTTATATGCTCTACACCGTAATCATGCGCCCTAAGCTCGAGCCTCTCGTAGAGGTCGCGTCCCACCCCTCGGCCCATAAACTCGGGCTCGACGAACAGTAGCGCTATATAGTCCTCGGGGAACAACTGTCCAAAAGCAATGGGCCTTGGGCCGCTAAAGCCCACAATCGTATAGCCGTCGGCGAGCTTTGCACTAAACCCACTCTGGTCGTCGGCAAACGATGCCCACACACATGCCTCGGCCTCTGTATAGTACTCGGGTACCGTGGCCATGATAGACTCTTTATATATTCGGGCCAGCTCGGGTGTCATAGCAGCCTCGTATTCATGTACCTCGTAATTATCGATCAATCTCTCATCCCAAGTGGGGGTCTATACTTAATTATACTCACTTTACGGCTGCGTAGGCCGCAAAGCATGAATTTTTATACAATATCTCCATACCCCTGAAACCGACCCGTTTTAATAGCTCGAACTGATATCCGAGCGGGCGGGGCGAGTCCTCTTTATCTATATAAAGGAATACCTCGTCGCGGTACTCCTCGTCCCTAAGCTCAACCAGGTAATCGCCGTAGGCCTCCCACATCATGTCGTGCACTTGGGGTATCTCGTGGCCTATCATATCGCTCACCAAAAACGCTCCCCCCTCTTTTAGGTGCCCGTAGACCTTGGCCATGGTGTTTTCCCAGTCGCGGTCGTCCCTAAGGTGGTGAAAGACCGCGGCGGCTACGATTATGTCGTAACGCCCCTGTTCTAGTGAAATATCCCTAAAATCTCCCTCATATAGCCTCACCTCACCTGTGTCCTCGTCACCCAAACGTGTCTTGGCCCGCTCTAGCATCCTGGGGCTCAGGTCCACCAGGTCCAGGTGGAGCCCCGGGAGCTTTCTTGCAATTTTTATGGCGTTATTCCCAGCCCCAGCACCTATATCCAGCAGGTGCGTGGCAGCGGGGCAAAGCGAATGAGCCGCAGTGGAGAGGAGCTCTAGCATTACCCTTGCTCCGGGTATTGCCTCTTGGCCGGTCTCTAAAGAAGAGAACCGGTCTACATCCTCTTCAAATCTCTCTTTAATCTCCCCAATACTGGATTTAGCACTAAGTGGAGTTTTCACAGGGACTATTATACAGGTTTCTTCGCCAACCACACATATCAGACGCCGTGGGGAAATGGGAGTAGGTAATCTCAATATCAGGCACAGCCTAACGTTGTCTCATAAGCGTAGACACGGTCCTCTACTCTGTCCTTAAATTTCTTTGCAAGACGCTTAAACTCTATCTCGAACAGATATTTATCTATCAACTCGGCCCCTCGACTCGGGCCGTCGTAATCTTTCAGTATATCTTTATATTTCATTGCGTTCATCTTAAAGCTCGGGTCCAAAAGCACCTTCTCTACAGCCTCTTTTAAGTGCTGGGGCTTAAAATTAAGCTCGCTAAGCTGTATACCCACACCCAAGTCCTCGACCCTCTGGAGGTTAAACTCCTGGTCGTGCATCGTGGGAATCCCTATCACCGGCACTCCCTCGTAGAGCGCCTGGTAGATGGTGCCGTTGCCCCCGTGGCATATAACAAGGTCGCTTTTCTCAAGCAACAGGTCGCCCGGGGCATAATTGGTTACAAAAAAATTGTCGGGGAACTCCCCGGTGTCGGTAAGCCCGCCTGTGGTAACAATGCATTGGCAGTCCCTGTCGCCAAAGATCTCCTTTACCACCTCGAAGAACTTCGCATACCCTGTGCTGCCCATTGTGATGTATAGGGTAGGGGTAGCGGGATCGATATCCCGGAGCCACTTGGGCGGCTCGATGTCGGCCTCCCATGTGATCGGTCCTATATAGTGGTAGTTAGCGGGTAAATCGCGTGTGGGGCCGTACTCGGGGATGTCTGTAATCAGGTTAAGGTCCCCGGCCCATACGTCCCAAATGTTTGTGTTGGGTTTAAGTCCCTTTTGCTCTCTATACTTTTTAAACGCCTTGCTGTCATGGCTTACCATAATGTCCTTGGCCCACGGCATTAGCAGGTTTGTGAGCTTTTTGCCCAGTATTTTCGTTATACCCAGGTGCTCTGGGGCCTTGTCTATAAGTGCGTAATAGTTGGTCCACGAGGCGTTTAGCGTGACTGCGAGGGGTATTTCGGCCAGCTCACACGATGTGCTCAGCGTTAGCCTAAAGTCTGATAGCACCAGATCGGGCTTTATATCCTCAAACAGCTTTAGCTCCTCGTTTATAAGCTCGTCTATCAATTCGTAGTAATACCAGTTCACACGACCCTTGCGTGCCAAATGCATCACGTATTCAGGGTCAATGGTCTTTACCGGGTACACGGGAAAGCCCGCCTCTTCGGGCAGTCTCATGAACCTGCCTTCGCCGGCAAACACCACTTCATACCCTTTTTCCCTAAGCACCTTGGCTATCTCTAGCGGTCTACTTGTATGTGCCAGCCAGTTTCCATCCGGCATTACCAGTATTCTTTTTTTCAAAATAATTCTCTCTCGTCAACTGTCTATTTTTATAGTATTTATAAGCTATATATACTACAAACATTGTAATCATGGTCGTATTACGTAATAGTATACCGCTAATCGTCATCTATGTCAATATATGTCACTACAATTAATAGGTTAGTGATATCAGCAGGTTAGAGCGACAATAATTTGGTGTTTCAATAATAATTTTACTTCAACAACGAACGATTGTAAGAATTAAGGTTCATTGTAAGTGAAGAGTATTTACAAATATATAATGTAATACATGATCTATACAGCATATCCCACTGCAATGAAAGTATATATATCAGATTTACCTTTATACCTAGTCTATTTTCTCGCCAAACGCTTTCAATATTTTACGGGCGCGAATGAGGTCGGGAAAATCTGTATCTGTTTTTAACAAATTGTATGTCTCTCTAAGCTTAATCTTATAGTCCTCTACTGCTAATTTATTCTCTACACACATTTGGCAGAGTGTAGCTAGGGCTCTCAGCTTAAGTATTTGCTGAGACTTCTTTTCACCCGTTTCAACAGACAGCTTTAGAAGTCGGATTGATTCTTCCAGGTTGTTAGGGTCTATTTTGTACAATAATTCGGCTTTTTGTCTAATGATATCAGTCTCCATGCAACGATCATTGTTGGCATCTACTAGATTTAGTGCCGTATTAATTGTATCAAGCGCTTCGTCGAGCTTGTTGTTGGCCGCCAGCACATCCGAATACATGCCGAGATACCTGGGCATATCCAATACAGAACCCGACATTTTATACTGCTCGAGCCCGGTTTCTATGTCTTGTAATGCCTTATCGGGGTCATCGTCTCTGGTCACCCAGCCCCTTAGGATTAATGCATTAGAGATAAAGTGGGGGTAACCCTCTTCGTAAGACAGCCTAAGGACGTTTTCGAGATACGCTAAGGATTCGGCTTTATAACGCAGGGCCACGTTAGAAGCAGAAAAAGAGAGTTGAGCAAATCCGATCATAAATTTGTTTTCCAACCTCTTAGCTATGTCCAGAAATATATTTCTATACTTTGCCAACTCTTTCAATTCCCCCAACGCAAACATGTTTGCTACTCCACCCGTAGTAAGATAGAGTGCAATCATGTTTAAGTTTGTATAACCGGTTTTGATTAAATTATTAAAAACCTCTTTAGCGTCGTAGAATTGCCGCTTTGATGCGAGGTGTTCGCCTCTATAATAATCATTTACCAAACAAGCTGTGCGTGCCTCGAATAATTGGACATCAGTGCCAAGCCTCTTCGCTGCTTTAAGCATCCTCTCGGCTATCCGGGCTGCCTCGTTCTGCTCGGCCCTGATTTGCAGGTACGACCAGTAACCGCTTAGCACGGTTATCTCTTTTTCAGGGTTTTTTAATTTAATGCAAAGCTCCCGGGCACGGGTGTATACACCCTCTAGCCTCTCCGAACTCCAGCCCTCGGTGTATATAACCGGTTCCACAAACCCCAGTAACAAATCCAACTCCACTCCGTCCCTCTCCTCACTCTCCGCCAGCGCATCTATAAGCTCAAGCCCCTGCTCAAAGTGCTCCACTGCCTCTCTAAGCGCGCTCCTTTGTGCCGCTGTCCTTCCGGCCTCGAGCCTGTACTCCACGGCCTTTTTATACTCATTGGCTTCCGAATAGTGATGCGCCAATAACACCGGGTCCGACGACGCCTCCTCAGCCATCATATCGGCAAACTCGCGGTGGTACTTAACCTTTAACCGGTTTAGGATAGAGCCGTAGACAGCCTCGTGTATAAGAGCGTGTTTAAACTCATACTCGGCCCCCTCGTCTGATGAATGTTCATATATAATATCCCCGTCTCTTAACCTGTTCAGTTCTTGGTCAAGCGCTTCATTACTAGCCCCCAGCACCTCGGCGATGTGCTCTTTGCGAAATGTCCTTCCCACCACCGAACCCACATGCACGACCTCTTTCCATTCCGCGACACTGTCCACGCGCGCCATAAGGAAATCATTAAGTGTTATTGGCAGGTCACCCGGGTCTTTGACTGCCCTCTTATTTTCACCGCTCTGCCCCGCTTCCAGAGCATATTTGGTAAGCTCCTCTATAAAAAGCGGCACACCGTGCGCCCTATGCAAAAGCTCCGATAACGCACACCCTGCAACATCTTTATCCCCGGCCACGCCCTCGGCCATAGATTTGGCATCGGTGTCGGACAACCTCTCAAGCACAAGCTCCTTTGTATGAACCTTGTCCAGCCATGGGTTTTCGAACTCGGGCCTGTAGGTCCCCACAATGCACCGGTGCCAAGAATTTATATCCAAAATGTGCCCTATTAGCTCTATCGTTGAGGGGTCGGACCAGTGGAGGTCTTCAAACACATGTATGGAATTGTCTCTTTTTGCTGCCCCGAACAGAAACGAGCTTAAAATTTCTATCGCCCTCTCCTTGAATTTCACGGGGCTCAGGTCCAAAGGCGGGTAGACCTCGGGGGTAGATAAATTCAGTAAAAACGCCAATAGCGGCAGATCGCCGTCTACATCCATACCCAGTGACTCCATACCTGCACTTAGCCTCTCGATATTATCTTGTACAGGGGTATCGGAGCTTAATTCGAGTTCGGTGCGAATAAATTCAAGTACCGGGAAATATGCATAGCTCCTATAATATGGGATACACTGCAAGGTCCGATAACCCCCGGCATCTGATAGTGCCTCGACCACTAGACGCGACTTGCCTATGCCTGCCTCTCCCTTTAAAAACAGGGCTTTAATTCTATTACCGTTTAGAACTTCACGGATTGTTTCGGTCTCATGTGATCGATTTGTAAACGGAGTGGACCACACACGCGATCTGGCGCCGTATCGGCTCAACTGTTCATCGGCCCCCAGAATCCTAAAAAGTGTCACAGGGTTTGTAATACCTTTTAGAGAGCGCTCACCAAGGTGTGTACAGCTAAACACCCCCCCGACTACACCATGAGTCTCGTCGGTTATTAAAACCTCGTCTGGCCCGGCACTCGCACATACCCTATATGCAATGTTTATCGTCTCGCCGATCGCTATCTGCTCACGCCTGTCCGACCTGTCAATCTCACCCACCAGAAGCTGTCCTGTATGAATACCCACATGTGCCTTGAGCGTCAACTCCTTTAGACTGCCAATTCTAATACCAAACCGCTCCTTGATCCTGTTTACCGCTTCAACAATCTCTATCCCCGACCGCACACACCTCTCGGCATCGTCCTCGTGCGCCTTGGGATATCCATAGTACACAAGAATGCCGTCACCCAAGTACTTGGCTATGTGGCCGTTATAGAGCTTTACTATACGCTCAACAGCCTCTTCATATTCGTAAACCAGTACATGAAGTACCTCGGGATCGATTGCCTCAGTGAGCGAGGTGTATCCCGAAAGGTCGCTAAACAATATCGAGACCTGACGGTGCTCCAAAAGCGGGCTCACAATGGTTTGCAAACCTTCCTTAACACCGGAAATCTGGTTCCCGCACATACCGCAATACACATTTCCGGGAGGATTATTGTTATGACAAACAGGACAATTCATATCTTATACATATCAATTGTATTTAGATAGCTTCGGCTTGAAACAGAGCGTGAACTAATAGAAAATGAGAAAGATAATTAGAATAATGCTAACTAGTTGGCGTTATTCTAATTAAAAATTAACAAAATACAAGGTTATGTAGTTTGTTTATTAATTTGCGGTGAGCGGGGACGGTTTACACGAGAATCGAGGTTTAACCACATCATTTAGTCTTTCGCCATTACCCTATGGTGTCGTAGACACCAATTCCGACATTACGGCAATGGCGTATAGAAAATAATCTTGAGAGGCGTTAAAAATGGATTTCGGGGCTGTGGGCGGGATAAATCTATTTAGCATCGAAAGATTATTTTTAGCCATTTCCGTACAGTCGGTGACTTTTGCATACTTTTTGTCACTAAAAAGTATGAAGAGGAAACAATAAAAGTATCGGCCTACCTATATGTAATCCCAAGCACAAACAAACTCCCGGCACTACCTTATGAATGGGGCGTCCACGCCCCTAAAAATGGGTCAGTGCCCCCCCCGCGCCCCCCTGAGCCAGTCCTTGGCCTCCTCGGCGTTCTCTTTTGTAAAGTATTTGACCTCGAAGCTGGGGATGATGGCATCCACCACTTTGGACCAGGACTCAAGCCACTGTTTATCCGAGACCACAGCCTCCATCTCAAAATCCCTAAAGTGCCTGAATTTAAGGCTCATGCTCTCAAGAAATGTGTCTATAGACATCCCGCCTATATCGTCAATCTCGGCATAGATGCGCAGACGGTCGTGTCGCTCGAGCTTATCCTCGATAATACGAACCAGCTCTTTAAACTCCTCGTCCCCGATCCTGCCGTCCAAACGAAAGCCGATTATATTGTCCTCGTCAAACGGAATAAGCTCTAGCATAACCCCTCCCCAATACTTAATTGTTTAGAGACTATCTATAAGGATTTCTCGTCTCGTATTCGTGCAGGTCCCTCTTGGCGCAAAACGCCACCATCTTATAGTTATAGGAATCTGCGTCTTTCCATGTGTTGTAACAGCTGTTTATTATGGCGCGCTGTTTGGTGCCTTTTGGGTACTGCCGCATCAACTCACCCAGCTCTGCCCGTGCCTCGTTCTGGGTCTCTATGCAGTACTGCTGCATGTTTTCGTCAGGCCATTTCATTATGCACCAGTCCTCTACGTCGTTTCGCCGGGGGGCAAAGGCCTTTGTCATAGCGGGCTCGTCTATCATCTCGTTTACCCGCTTTATCTTTATGTCCGAGGTCTTTATATACTCATTGGCCTCGTTCACAAGGCGCGAGCGCATTGAGAAGTCGGGCTCGGTGCACGACTCACTATAGAGGTTAAGCGCCGTTATGTACTCTGTTAGCGCCTCGATCGACTCCACATGTATGGGTACAAGCCTCGTGGGCGGGGGAACGGCACCTATCTTTGCCCTAAGCGCCTCCACAACACCCCTATACGCAGCAAAATCATTAGAGCACTTGGACCTGTCCCCGCTCTGGAGCGGCACCGCGTTGCGGCTTACATCCTGGCCCACCTCGGAAAACTCGTATAAATATGGGATGATCCTCTTTAGGTACGATATCTCTCCGGTGCGGTACTTGCCCTGCTGGGCCATGGCACCTGGGACCCCGAACGCAAAAACCGTTATTGCAAATACCGATACGAACATCAAGAAAAATTGCCTGCAAACTCTCACTCTCATCAACTAACCCTCCAACGTTTTTTTATGATATATTCCCCAAGTGCTCCACCACAACTATTATAAATAGTTTGGCGGGAAATTTATAGCGATTTTAATCGTGTTGTAAAGATATTTAGTAAAGGCCCGGTCTATGCAGTATTCGCCCTGGAATAAACAAGCACTTAGAGCCTATTTTTCATGCCTACAGATCACATTAAGTATAGATTCTAACTCGCTAGTATAACTATATTATATGGCGTATACTCGTATTACTTAAGAACAATTTTCCAGATACACTGGCGCTATTTTATATACACAGGTATGATATGGAGATAGATACGGGATTCATAGTTAATTAGATTTTACAAAATATGGATTTTTGCTGGCATTAATGGTTAGAGTATGAACACTATCTGCCTTATATTTTGGCATTGCGTTTAATGAAGTAATTAAGATAGTGCTTGTAAACCATTGCGTGCAAATAATAAAAATTATAGCAACTGAAAATATACACAGTTGTAATATACGCTATAATCGGCATACTCTTTGCAAATAAATGTAGTAGCAGGTCAAAATACCGGATTTAAAGATGTTTAGCGTACACGGATGTCATTTTACATATTTGCATTATAATTTTGGTTAGAGGTAAATGAGATGGATCAAATGATGATAGCCGATTTAGAAAATCCAAAGAAAGTAAGGTCCGCCGATATTGTTGTCGGCATACCGTCCTACAACGAAGCCGATTCCATATTCTACCCGGTAGAGCAGGCCAACAAGGGCCTGGTGGATTACTTCCCCGATAGCTCTTCGGTCATAGTAAACGTAGACAACTGCTCGCCCGACGGCACCAAAGAGGTCTTTCTTAACACCCCCACAAAGGTACCCAAGATCTATGCCTCGACAGCCGAGGGTGTGAAAGGCAAGGGCCGCAACATACGCAACCTGTTTCAGATTGCTTCGGGACTGGATGCAAAGGCCGTCATACTGCTCGACGCCGACCTAAAGAGCCTTACCCCCACATGGATAAAGTACTTTATGGAGCCGCTTAAAGACGGCTATGATTTTGTCGTACCTATATACATGCGCCATAAATACGACGGCACTATTACAAACAACATCGCATACCCCATGCTCCGCACACTTTACGGACTACGCGTGCGCCAGCCCATAGCAGGCGACTTTGCAATATCTGGCCGACTGATCAACTGCTATCTGCTCGAGCCCAGCTGGGACGAAAACGTATACAACTTTGGCATAGACATATGGATGACCACTGTGGCCATCTGCCGCAACTTCCGCGTGTGCCAGGCGTTTTTGGGCTCGTCCAAGACCCACAGGCCCAAAGACCCCGCAGCCGATCTAGGCCCTATGTTCTCCGAGGTCGTAGGCACCATATTCAACATGATGAGGACTTTCGAGTACGTGTGGCGCAATGTAGAGGAATCGCGACCGACAGTGATTTATGGATTCGGCCTTGGCCAAACCGGTGTCAGCGAAGAGGTCACGGTCAACAAAGAAGCACTTCATAAATCTTTCCTGAATGGGTTTGAGAAGTACTCGGACATCTGGGAAGAGATACTAATGCCCACCAACTGGCAGCAGCTCCACAAGCTCCGCGAAGTAGACCCCGAGGTGTTCTCGTACGAGGGCGAAGAGTGGATAAGGATACTCTTTGACTTTGCGCTTGCATCCATATTCAACCCAGAAGTCAGTAACGAAGATTTACTCGAGTCCTTTATCCCGATCTATCACTCGTGCACATTGGCGTTTGTAAACAAGGTATCGACCATGAGCGACCAGGAGACAGAGCTATACCTCGAAGACAGGACCCGCCTTATAGAAGAGTCCAAGTACTATCTGTTCGAGCGCTGGCAGCAGCTTACGATGAAAAACGGCAAAAGCCGCCTCTATAGACTGCTCCAAGGTAAACGCGACGACGAGGACTAGCACTCGGAAAGAGTTTTTGTCCTTTGCCTTTTCTTAAGCATTTCACCTTTTCCTAATGGGATCTGCGATCCCAGTCCCGACATTACGGCAATGGCGTATAGAAAAAAATCTTGAGAGGCGTTAAGAATGTAATTCGGGGTGTGGGCACATTGAATGTGCTCTCATAACATGTACGTCAATTTTTTGATATGCCACGGCGCGAGCCGTGTCGGTGATTTTTGCATACTTTTCATCCAGGAAAAGTATGAGATTAATAGGTAATGAGCGACAGTTAACTAATATAGTATCCCTAGCTCAAACAAACCCCCGGTACCACATTATGAACGGGGTCTCCAGACCCCCTTTTGATCAAGCGAAAGTAGCAATGTATATAGGTAATGAGATTCGGTCCACCAATACAGAATCCCGTGAAGCTAACCAACTAACGTATAACGACTTGTCTTTCCATGAGCTGCAGCACGACTCCTACTTGGGCCTCTATCCCCCCTAACCACACAAAAACCATCTTAACTAGCACGCTTTATATTTGATGTAATGGTTGTTGCAAGTTAACTGGCAAACCTATCTCATTTGGAGTTATCACAAAAAAATATTTTTTTTCACATTTTTCAGGCCTTTTGACAGTAATATAGATAAACATCTATAAACATTGATAACCCGTCTTAGCGAATTTGAGCTAATAGATAGCGGATATAAGTTCCCGTAATCATTGACAAATATACAAACCAGCCTTATACTTCAAATAACTTAAATATAATGGTTAACCAGTGTTTAGGTTGAATCTGTTTATAATGATGCGATTTGGTATTAGCGTGTGGTAGCCGGTAAGACGGAACTAAACAGAGGCAGCAGCACAAAGTTGTCTACGAATGATGAAGGAAACTGGAAGCTAATTCTCACGATTGCGAACGCTCACACGGTTAGTGCTTAATATGCGGGAGCATTAACTGTGACTCATCCAGCCGCAAACCCTGCTCGCTGCTGCCTCTGTTCTTTTTAAAAGTATACTTAGAGTTAACCCTAATCCCCAACTATTTTATTTTCTAACTCGTTTTTTTTTCGTCAGTAAACCTGTACCTGGGTCACTAGCCCATAACTATTGCTCGCCTTAGTTGGCTTAGTCATCACTAACATCCCAAATAAACACCATCATAGTGTTAAATGAGGTGTCACAAAGCATTACATTGTGTTTGTGGAACTTATCGATTACTTCATTAAGCGCACTCTTCTTGTCAATGAGCGTTACATTGTCCTTATCCAGAACCAGGTTTATTTTGTCGTCGGGGAAATATGCTGGGATCTTAAGCCCCGCAAACCTAAGCTGCTCGGCCGTGCCGTCTCCCTCGGACGACCACTCGATTTTCTCATCCATCCATATCTCTATCCGCAGCTGCATATGTTTATATTACCCTATACATAGACTCCAGACCCCTACTTGTGCAGGAATATATTTTGTCTTTAGCCTTTTCAATATGGGATCGCTAGATCCCAGATCCGACATCCACATGAACGGCGTTAAGAAAATCGTTTGTGCGAGCGTTAAGAATGATATACGGGGTGTGGGTGGAATTATATCATTTAGCTCAAGCAAACTATTTTTAGCACGTTTATGTGTAGTCGGTGACTTTTGCATACTTTTTGTCACTAAAAAGTATGAAGTAAATAGGTAAATAAGTATCGGTCTACCAATATATGATCCCTAGTGCAAATTGAGTCCCGTCACTCCCCCCTGAATAGGGCCTGGAGGCCCCCGGTCTCATATTTTGTCCCTGCCTGCCGCTCATACACTACATTCACTGGCGGTCCCCATGGGCACTATGGTCCCGGTACTATCTTATGAATGGGGCGCCCACGCCCCCTTGACTAGGGGGTGGGGTGCGGTAGCATATCTGTAGCTAGCAACATGCATTAAATCCCGCACACAAAGGCTATAGATATATGGGACTTAGAACAGGAATCGTAGGGCTTCCCAATGTGGGGAAATCCACACTTTTTAACGCACTCACAAACGCCGGGGCCGAGGTAGGCAACTTCCCCTTCTGCACGATTGAGGATAACGTAGGGGTTATCCCCATCGCAGACGCAAGGCTCCACAAAATTGCCGAGCTGGTTAAACCCACAAAGATCACACCCACGTATTTAGAGGTAGTGGATATTGCTGGCCTGGTAAAAGGGGCATCGGAGGGCAAGGGCAGGGGCAACGCCTTTTTGGCCAGTATTCGCGACGTCGACCTGATCCTACACACCGTCAGGTGCTTCGAGGACGAAAACGTAGTGCACGTAGAGGGCTCTAATAACGCACTTCGCGATATAAACATCATAGAAGACGAGCTATTGCTAAAAGACCTGGAAACAATCGAGCGGCGTGAGGAACGACTTACATCGCAGGCCAAAAGCGGCGATAAAAAAACAAAGGAAACTCTAGAGATAGTTACTGAACTCCGCAAATTCGTAGAAGAGGGGGGCAAGGTACGCAACTTCCCCACAAACGACCGGTCACGCGAGGTACTACGCGAGATGTTTTTGCTTACAAGCAAATCCGTACTATATATATGTAATGTGGCCGAGGGCGACATCCCCGACGGCGAGGGCAACCCGGACGTAGAGGCTGTGAAGAAACACGCCGCCCAGGAAGGATCGGAAGTCATAGTGCTCTCGGCACAGATAGAGGCCGAGATCGCCGAGCTGCCCTACGACGAAAAAGTGCTGTTTCTCAAGGACCTCGGGCTTGAGAACTCTGGCCTCGACAAACTCATAAAAGTCGCATACGACAAACTAGGGCTTATCACCTTTTTTACTCAGGGGCCCAAAGAGGCCCGTGCCTGGACCGTACGCAAAGACGCCAAGGCACCCCAAGCCGCAGGCGTAATACACTCGGACTTCGAGCGGGGGTTCATAAGGGCCGAAACAGCGTCCTACGAGGACTTCATAGAGGCCGGGTCCGAGAACGCACTTCGCGACGTGGGCAAGATGCGCTCGGAAGGCAAGGACTACACAGTTAAAGACGGCGATATTATACTGTTTAGGTTCAATGTATAAACAGATCATACGACCCATACTAGACCACCTCGATTCAGAATCCATGCACAACTTCGCCCGCGAGTCGCTAAGACTCGCCGAGATCTCGCCGTTTACACTACGCGCTATAGAGCTATGCACCGGCGGGTGGCAGAGGGTGCGCAACCCCAGGCTCGAGACCGACCTTGGCGGGGGGCTTGTGCTCGAGAACCCGCTTATTGTAGGGGCGGGATGGGACAAGGCGGGCCGTGCGCTGATGGGACTCTGGCACCTGGGATTCGCAGGGGTAGAGGTGGGAAGCGTTGTAGAACACCCGCAGGAGGGCAACCCCAAACCGCGCCAATATATGCTGTCACCCGGAGTCTGCCTCAACTGGCTAAGCTTCAACAGCCCGGGCATGGACGTTGTGGCACGCAACCTCGACAGATACGTCGGCCGGGGCGTGACCATAGGCATAAGCGTGGGGCTAAATAAAAACACACCTCATAAAGACGCACCGCAATCCCATGCCACAGTGGTAAAGCGGATGTATGACTACGCCGACTACTTTGCAATAAACGTAAGCTCGCCCAACACACCGGGATTAAGAGATTTACAAGCCAAAAGCGCTAATAACGATATTGTAGCCGCAGTAAACGAAACCATGACAGGGTGCGGCGGACTTAAACCGCTATTTGTAAAAATAGCCCCCGAGCTTACAGACTCGGATGTGGACGATCTTATAGAGGTCGCACTCGACCACAATATCACAGGGCTTATCGCTACCAATACCGCAGCACTACCCGAGCTTAAATCCAAGTACGGGGCCAAGTGGATGGATAAACCAGGAGGGCTAAGCGGCGACGATCCCGACTACAGAAAAATGGCCACGGAAAAGATCCGCCATATCTATAAACAGGCCGGCGACAGCTTGAAAATCATGGGGGTAGGGGGAGTAAAAGACCCCGACACCGCGCTCGAGAAAATACGCGCAGGCGCCACAGCACTCCAGCTAGTCACAGCCATCCGAGGCGAAGGCACAGCCGTAGCATGCAACATAAACCGCGGTATTCTGGAGTACATGGAAACCGAAGGCATAAGCTCACTCAGCGAAATAGTAGGCGCGGATGTGTAGTTGCACAGAACCTGTGCACGAATATCTTTTGTTTTTAGCCTTTCCATTATGGTGTCATAGACACCAATCCCGACATTCACCCGCTCCCCCATTCATACCCTGTCGGTCGCTTAACTACTGCTCCCTTGCGGTCCCCATATGTGCTTTCATATCTTTAGTCTTTTGCCTTTTCAAAATGAGATTGTAAATCCCATCCCCGACATTACGGCAATGGCGTATAGAAAATAAAATTGAGAGGCGTTAAAAATGGATTTCGGGGTCGGGGTGGGATAAATCCATTTAGCCTCGATAGATTATTTTTAGCCATTTCCGTACAGTCGGTGACTTTTGGCTACTTTTGGTCAAGCAAAAGTAGCAGATTAAACAGGTAAGTGGTGTCGGTCTGATAAGATGGAAGCCCTAGAGCTAATAGAGTCCCGGCATTACCTTACACATGGGGCGTCCACGCCCCCCACGACCCCAATTTATCCCTACCTGCCGCTCACTCGACCTCCCACGACCCCAATCTATTATTCCTTCCTACGGTCGTGATACTACTACTCCCTCTCGGCCCCCAACTTGCGGTCCCCATTGACACTAAAGTCCGGGAATATGTTTTGCCTGGGTCGCTAGACCCCGGTCCCTTTATTTTATCCCGGCCTGCCGTTCGCACAAAACCGCTCACTGGCGGTCCCCATCAAGTCCTATAATGGGCGTTGATCTTGATATAGTCCATTGTAAGGTCGCTTGCGACTACATACGACGTCGCGTTGCCGGCTTTTAGATCGAGCGTGATGGAATAATCACTCGACTTCATAACCTTGGCCACCTTCTTTTCATCCATCACGTCCTTACCCCTTCTCAGCACCTTTTGGTCCCCAATGCTCAGGTCGGCAATCTCGGGGTCAAATGCCACTCCTGCTCGTCCGGCGGCTGCAATGATCCTGCCCCAGTTGGGGTCCTCGCCATAAAACGCTGTCTTTACCAGCTGCGAGTTGCCTATGGTCCGTGCTACCTTGTCAGCATGCAGGCGAGTCTTGGCACCCTTTACGATGATCTTTACTGCCTTTGTGGCCCCCTCGCCGTCGCGCACAATCATTAGCGCTATCTCGGTCATAATCTCAGTGAGCGTCTTTACGAACTTCCTGTACTCGGGGCCCGTATCTTTGACCGATTTGTTCCCGGCCTGCTCGCTTGCGAGCAATAGCACCGTGTCGTTGGGTGAGGTGTCACCATCCACAATAATTTTGTTAAAGGAGTTATTCGCAGCTTCTTTTAGAGCCTTTTTAAGTGCGGATTTGGTTATGCACAGGTCTGTCATCACATATGCGAGCATCGTGGCCATATTGGGCTCGATCATCCCCGCACCCTTGCCGATGGCCGCTATGGTGCAGTTGCGCCTGCCCATCCTCATATGCCTCATGGCGTATTTAGGGTACGCGTCAGTGGTCATAATGCCCTCGGCAGCGTCCTCGAACCCGTCGGGCTTAAGCGCGCGTATGAGCTTGGGATAGGCCTTTATCATCTTATCCACCGGTAGTGGGCCACCGATCACACCTGTCGAACTCGGCATAATCAGGTCATCGGATATACCCAGCGCCTTGGCAAGCGCCTTTGTGCTCTTTTGCGTGTTTTTGATCCCCTCCCTACCGGTAAACGCATTGGCAATACCGCTATTTATGAGCACGGCCTGCACCCAGCCGCTTTTGATCTTTTCCTTGCCTATCAATATTGGTGCAGCCTTTACCAGGTTGGTCGTGAAAACCCCCGCGGCCTTTACCTTGGTATCGGCCAGGATCAATGCCAGGTCCTTGGCCCTCCTTTTCTTCACCCCCGACGATATCCCCGCAGCCCTAAATCCGGGTACTGTAATCATAGGTTTATATCCTCCAAAAATGCCTTTGATTTTAGCTCCTTGTCGCTATGGTACTCTGCATACTCAGTCAATATCTTTACATGCCTAAGCGTCTCTTTCAGTTGAATCTCCATAAGGTCACGGTTACCCAAAAACTCTTTATTGATTTTATACCCGTCCCCTTTGGCTACCCCGCACGTCTCGCACAATACCCCGCCTTTTTCTATGCTGAGAACGCATTCATCGGCGGTTTCCCTGCCGCACTCCACACACTCATCCAGCCCAGGTGCCACACCCCCGAGCACTAAAACCCCCTGCAGGTAGTCGAGCACCACGGGCAATTTGCTCTCGCCACTGTTAAGGGCGCCGAGAGCACCCAGCAATAGCTCGAACACCCCCTCATTGGGCTCTTCAATGGCTGTGAGGATATCTGTGAGCTCAAGCAAAAAACTGCCCCACATAAATAGCTCGATATCCTCCGAGAACCCGGGCATCTGCCCCACGGTCTCAGTGTCCTCTATAAACTTCATGTGCCCGTCGCGCTCGCGGTAGCGCACGCGTATATGTACAAAGGGCTCGAGCCTGGCACCGAACCTCTTTGTGCTCTTCTTGGCGTTCTTTGCTATGCCGCTTATCTTGCCAGCGTCCTTTGTAAGCAGCGATATGATATAGTCGGCCTCACCAAACGGAAACTTGTGCAGCAACAGAGCCTCGGTGTTTTGCATAGGGAATTATTATCTCTAAAAATATCGAAAAGTATAATTTATGGTTGATTTAATAAAATTGTGGCGAGTTCAGAAACCTGATCGAGGTACTTAAATTCTAAGTTTTGCGAGTCGGGACAATACAGCAATGTCCCGACTGATCGCTAGTATTTGCAGATAACATCGTTATTGCCCCTCATAGACCACATTACCCTTAAACACGGTGCGCTTTACCTCGGTCTTATGAATATCGGTCGCGGGTATATCAAAAAGATTATGGTTAAGCACTATCATATCGGCCCACTTGCCTTCCTCTATCGAGCCTGTTTGATCGTCGAGTCTTAGTATCCAAGCACCGTTTATCGTGTGCACCTTTAATGTTTCCTCCAACGTGATAGCCTGGTGAGGGCCCAACTTGCCCAGCTCCGGGTGCCCCGGGAATCCGCGTGTGATCGTTGCTTCCATGCCCCACCACGGCCACAGGTTGGCCTGCGGTGCATCGGAATGGTTAGAGAGCATTACACCTGCATCCAGCATGTCTCGATTTGGGAACGCATTACTGAATGTTTCTTCTTTAAGGTACTTGGCTTGGTTGTTGATATAACCTATCGGCGCACCCAGCATTGGCCAGGCCGTACATCCGACCCCAAGCTCTTGAAATCTCGGCATATCATCGGGGTGTATATAACTACAATGGTCAATGTGGTGTCTAAGGCCGTTTGTACCGCGCGCCTTGATCACAGGTTCATAGCTGTCCAAAGTTGCTCGGACAGTACCATCACCTATTGCATGTACCTTTAACTGTATGCCGGCATCATCCAGCTCCTGCACGTACTTTGTAAACTTGGCAATAGATATAATTGGCTGGACCTCTTTGTTGTCCTTATACCCGTCCACCATTACCTCAGTTGCCGACTCAATGGCTCCACCCATAGACACTTTTACGCCGGGATGTCCGGGTAAATCGTAATCCTCATAGTAACGCAGCACCTCAGTTACGGGTGTAAGCTCATCAGTGCCCAGATTGCCCTTCATAAAGAGCACTATGTGCTGGTCAAGCTCCCCGCTTTGATGAAGCGCCTGCCAATCAACCAGGTCATGCTCAAACACATACGCATCACCAGTTGCGGTAATCCCTTTTTCACTTGCCTGATCTAACAGCTTTGTCTTCGCAAGCCTTGATGTCTCGGGTGATAGCGGCATTATTGCATCTTCAAAGGGGTTCATAGCAGCTTCGAATATCTGGCCCGCGGGCTCACCATTAGGCTTACGGCTATAATAACCATCCGGGGTGTCGGGTGTGTTTTTATCAATCCCAAGTAGTTTAAAGGCCTTTGTGTTTGCCCATCCATAGTGCCCCGATTCGTCTTTTATGTACGCAGGTCTGTCGCTAATGAGTGTGTCTAGAAACTCAGTCGTCAGTGTCTTGTCCGACATAACCGGCGATGAATAGCCCTCGGCAATGAACCACTTTTCATCCTCAGGATAAACCTCTATACATTTTTTAAGCGCCTCTATAGTCATCTCTTCGGTCGGTTGATAGAACGTCCCAGGCAACTCGCAGTACACCCTATACAGCATGGACATAGAAGGGTGGGTGTGCACATCCACCAAGCCCGGCATTGCAAAAGCCCCGGCCATGTCAATTACTACCGTCTCAGTGCTTGTAACTGCTTCAACCTCAGCGTTACTGCCTATGGCAATGAATTTCCCATCTTTTATAGCCACTGCTTCGACCCATGGCTCACTCTCGTTCACTGTATATATCTTGCCGTTCATATACACGGTATCTGCCACAACTTTTGTTGTAGACGTACCGGACCTCTTGGTACACCCGACCACCGCGATCGAGCCCAAAACAAACGCAATACATATTGTATAAAGGAACTTGTTACGTGGTTTTGACATCGCTACCCCTTACCCCTGTATTTTTGCCCTAGTATGTTAGTTTAGCATGAAATTACTCTTAAATGGAAGATTCGTAGATAAAAGAAAGAGAACCATATCCCTATGCGTGCTATAAAAGAGCACCGACTAAAAAATCAGCATGGCGATAAATAGATAGAAAACCGAGCCGAATATATCGTTAAACATTGTGAGGAAAGGCCCCGATGCTGCGGCCGGGTCGAAGTTTAGTTTATAGAGCGTGATAGGGGCTGCCACTCCTATGAAAGAGGTTGCCAAGGTCGCAGATACCATCGCTACAAATACCGCGATCGCAAGCTTAATGACCTCGGGCTGGTTATAGCTTATAAGACCGCCCAATAGAGCCGCTACGGCTCCGCATATAAGCCCGAGTGCCAGGCCCACCTGCATCTCCGAGCCTATGAGTTTTACGAGCTGCTTTACCTTTATGGTCCCCATCCCGAGGCTCCGTATAACAATAGTTGTGGTCTGTATACCGACGTTGCCTCCGGTGGCCATGATGGCGGGCATAAAGGCCGCGAGTATGGCTACTTTTTCCAGAGTGGGCTGAAACGCATAGATGATTATGAATGCGATAAATAGCTCGCCAAAAAGAGTAAGCAAAAGCCAAGGGGTACGAATTTTTACGCGCGAAAAGGTGGGGGTATAGATGGGGTGGAGGTGGTCTCCGACTCCCACACCGGCCATCTGCAGCATATCCTCTACCGCCTCTTCCTCGGCTACGTCTAGCACGTCATCTGCGGTGATCCGCCCCAGCAGCACCCCACGGGCATCCACCACGGGCAGTGACACGATGTCATATTTCTGAAACACGTCCACAACGTCCTCTTGGTCGATATACGGGGTCACGGTGACCTCTACGGGCTCCATGATGGCACGGGCCTTTGTTCCCGGCTTGGCCAGCACGATCTTGGTCAGGCTAATCACGCCGCTTAGCTTGTCCTTATCGTCCGTTACATAAATGTTATGAAAGTCCTCGACCTCGTCCGCTATAAGGCGTATCCAATTAATGATGTCGCGCACGCTAAGCTCTTCGCCCACCTTTACAAGCTCGGTCTGCATAAGGCCCCCGGCGGTGTCGTCGGGGTATTTGAGCAGGGGCTCGACCTCTTTTACCTCTTCGGGGTCCATCTTCTCGAGCACGGTCTGGGCTGTGGTCTCGGGCAGCTCACCGATCACGTCCGCGGCGTCGTCCGAGTCCATCTCCTCTACCAGGTCGGCGATCTTTTCTTCATCTAGCGACTCGAGTATGTCCTCGCGCTGCTCGGGGTCGAGCTCAAAAATCACCTCGGACGCAGTCTCGTTATCGAGCATATCCAGGATCTTGGGCTGCTGCTCGGGGTCAAGCGTAGAGAGCACGTCTGCAAGCTCGGAGGGATGGATATCCTTTAGCGCAGCCTTTATCGCGTCGTTATTGCCCTCTTCAAGGCTCATTATCAGCTGGTAGGCAAGGTCGGGTCTCGACATGATTTCACCCCTAAATCAATTAGAGCTTATTCTATAGTAGGGGACTCAAAAGTAAAGAAAATTTAACAATCTAAGAAATTAAGAACACACGGCCGGTTCCAACAGAGTGCTTAGTGTTGCGCGTCCCGGATCAGGTAAAATGGTTCGTGTAAGGATGGAGAAACTAAAACACTATCTAAACTTCGTTAAGTTCGAGCACACGCTCTTTTCTCTCCCGCTTATATTCGCAGGGGCTTTCCTGGCTGCAAAGGGTGTGCCCCCATGGAAACTCATAATTCTTATTATTATCGCAGGCACGGCCGCGCGCACGGCAGCTCTAGCGCTTAATAGAATAATAGACCGGTCGATCGACGCCAAAAACCCCCGCACCAGCCAAAGAGAACTCCCCTCGGGCAAGCTCACGGGCACAAGCGCCTATGGGGTGCTCTTACTGGGCCTGGCTGCTTATTTCGCAGCCGCATATCTCATCTGCCCCCTAGTGCTTTATTTGTCGCCCATCCCGCTTGTGATATTTATTGTCTACCCCTATATGAAGCGGTTCACGCCGTTTTGTCACTTTGGGGTAGGGCTTGGGCTGGCTACAGCACCTCTAGGAGGATGGATCGCTGTAACCTGCTCTCTAGACAACATATTTCCCGCCGTGATACTCTCGTTATTTACATTCTTTTGGGTCTCGGGTTTCGATATCATATACGCCACGCTCGACGAGGAATTCGACAGGCAGAACGATATATACTCCATGGTGGCGGTCTATGGCAGGGACCGCGCATTGTTAGTCTCGCAACTGCTTCACTACCTTGCCTATTTTGCCATTGCTTTTTTATACTTCTATATGTTTAAGACCTATGCGGCAGCACTGTTAATGGTAGCGGTGGGTGTGCTCCTCTATTACGAGCACCAGAAGGCCGAGGACGTGGACCTGGCGTTTTTTCGGATCAACATCCTGGTGGGCGCGGCCGTCTTCCTTTTTGTGCTCGCTGGGCTATACTTACCATAGTCATGCGAACAATTGTGGGTTTTACAGGTGCATCGGGCGCAGCATACGGGGTGGATTTCCTAAGACGCTGTCCCGACGACAAATACCTTATAGCCAGCAAATGGGGCAAAAGGGTTCTGCACGAGGAGCTTGGGCTTAAGGTAGAGGAGCTAAAACCCTGGGTAAACGAGATCTATAACGACAACGACCTGGGCGCACCGTTCTCCTCGGGCTCTAATCACTTCGATGCGCTTGTAATCGTACCGTGCTCCATATCCACTCTGGCAAAGATCGCAAACGGCATCGCCGATACATTAATAACACGTATTGCCCAGGTGGCGCTAAAAGAGCGCCGGAAGCTGGTCATAGCACTCAGAGAGACCCCGCTTAGCTCCATAGCACTCGAAAATGCCCTAAAACTGTCGCGCGAAGGGGCCGTAATCATGCCCATAAGCCCCCCGCACTACATGGGGGCCGAATCGGTATCGGAACTGGTGGGCGGCTACGTGGACAAACTCCTAAATATAATCGGCATAGAGACCGGATCGGGCTGGCGCTACGACGAACTCGAGTAATCCACAGAGTCAACCATCTAAGACCTTGCCCTACAAACAACATTAACTATTACTTGCAACCACCTTACATGACACTATTTATAATATGAAAAAGAAACAGTTCAACGACCTCCAAGATTATATAGCATACCTAGAGGCCATAGGTGACCTCCGGCGTATCAAGACCGAGGTCGATCCCATACTTGAGATCACCGAGATCTCGGACAGGGTGATAAAAGAGAGAGGCCCGGCACTAATATTCGAAAACGTTAAAGGTGCTGCGTACCCACTGGCCATAAACCTGTTCGGCACAGAGGAAAGGGTAGAGCTGGCACTGGGCAGAAAGCCTCGCGAGGTGGGCGAGGAACTCGTAGAACTGTTCCATAAGGTTAATCCCCCGACACTAAAATCGCTCTTTTCAGTACTTCCCAAGGCACGCGGCATGCTTTCGATGCGTACCAAGAATGCTAAATACGGCGTGTCCCAGCAGGTAGAGGAGAACCCCGACCTCCGTAAACTGCCGGTGATAAAATGCTGGCCCGACGACGGGGGACGTTTTATCACGCTTGGGCTAGTGCTTACAGAGGACCCCGTGACTTCCCGGCGTAACATGGGCATTTACCGACTGCAGGTCTATGACGACAAGACCACAGGGATGCATTGGCACCCGCACAAGGGTGGGGCGGCCCACTACCACGAGGCCTGCAAGACACAAGACGGTCTCGATGCAGCCGTAGTATTGGGCGGCGACCCCAAGATGATATTCACCGCCATAGCACCACTGCCCGAAGGCATGGACGAGATCGCCTTTGCGGGTTATCTAAGGGGAAAACCCATAGAGATGGTAAAGGGGCGCAGCATCGGGGTCCGTGTGCCCGGTAACGCCGAGTTTGTTCTTGAGGGCAGGGTCCCCAAGGGAGTGCTCAGGGAAGAGGGGCCGTTCGGTGACCATTTCGGCCACTACTCCATGGAGGCCGACTTCCCCGTGTTTAACCTAAGCCGTGTCACACACAGGGTAAACCCCATATATCCAGCCACCATTGTAGGCAAACCGCCCAAAGAAGATGTGTTTTTGGGTATGGCAGCGGGCGATATGTTCTCGCCCCTCACACGCATAATCCACCCCGAGGTAAAGGACATGTGGGCCTATCCCGAGGCCGGGTTCCATAACCTCTTGGCCGTGGCGGTAGACGAGCGCTACCCCAAAAACGGTATCAAAGCCATGCTCGCACTTTGGGGCACGGGACAGCTCCTGCTTACCAAGGTGATGATCATGGTCTCAAGCGATGTAGACCCCCGCGACTTTGACGCAGTGCTAACAGAGATCGGCGAGAATTTTGACCCGCGCGAGGATTTCCTGCTTATCCCCTGGGCTCCACTCGACACACTCGATTTCACAAGCGGCAAGCTTAACGTGGGCAGCAAGATGGGTATAAACGCCGTACGCAAACCCCGTAACGGCAGAAAGCAAATACCCATACCTAAAACCGTCCCTGACCCGAGAGCAAAGCACAAAGAAGTAGAGGACTGGCGCCTCTTAGCAGGTGGAATACTGGTGCTTAAATCCGACAAGGACCCCAAGGGGCTTATCCAAAAAATGTTCAAGACCCGGGGCTACGAGGCACTTAGAATAATAGCCGTGGTAAGCAAAGATATAGATATACATGACAATACAGAATGTATATGGGGTATATTTACTAGATTTGATCCCTATCTTGATGTAATCTTTGAGCGCACCGAGCTAAGGGGCTCGGCCGTGGTGTATGAAGGCCGCATGGGTATAGATGCCACAATTAAAGAATGGTATCCCAAGGTGATAGAGATGTCGCGGGATATTGGGGAGCTGGTAGACAAAAAATGGCAAACGTATTAGACACTGTAGAGAAGCTTTGTTACGACAAAAAGTTATTTCCGATAATCCAAAAAGTCGCCGACCAAAAGCGCCTTAGCTTTGAGGACGGCCTTACGATAATGGGCACCGAGGACCTAAACACGGTGGGCATGCTGGCCGACTATGTAAAGCGCCAAAGGGCGGGGGACAAGGTCTATTTTGTGGTTAACCGCCACGTTAACCCCTCTAATATATGTGCGATATCGTGTAGGTTCTGTGCTTTCGGGACCACAAAGAAATCGGCTAACGCCTACGAGCTCTCCGAGGACCAGATACTCGGGATGCTAAACGACGAGATACGCGAGGTACACATTGTGGGCGGGCTTCACCCCGACTGGGACTTCCAGCACTACCTGGACATTGTAAAACTCGTAAAAGACAACTTCCCCGAGACCCACGTAAAAGCATTTACAGCGGTCGAGATCGACTGGTTCACAGAGATAAGCGGCAAATCACTCGAAGGCGTGCTCGAGACACTAAAGGAAACAGGAGTCGATGCCCTTACGGGCGGGGGGGCCGAGATACTCCACCCAGACGTGCGCAAAAAGATATGCGCCCCAAAGACCGTAGCCACCCGCTGGGAAGAGATTCACAAACTGGCCCACAGCATGGGCATACCCACAAACGCCACAGTTCTCTACGGGCATATCGAGGAGCCCCACCACATAGTCGACCACTACGAGCGGCTCCGTAACATTGAGGACGAATCCCCCGGGTTCTTTGCGTTCATCCCCGTATTGTTCCAACCCGAGAACACAGGGCTCAAAAAACAAGTAAAATTCTTCCCAGGCTCATATGATTTAAAAATACACGCACTCGCCAGGCTCTATCTCGACAACTTCCCTCATATAAAATCCTACTGGATCACGCTTGGGGAAAAGATGGCCCAGATCGCGCTTCACTATGGTTGCAGCGACGCCGACGGCACCATAATGCGCGAGAAGATCATCCACGACGCCGGTGCACCGTCCGAGCTCGGACACACACGCGACTTCATGGTCAACATGATCAAAAACGCCGGTTTTGTCCCTGTGGAGCGAGACGCCCTATACAACGAAGTACAGGTATTTAATTGATAGCAATTTAACCTCATTTGTTATATCCTATATATATTAACAAAATGTACTTTTTGGGCACATAATATGGCACTACAAATAGCAAAACGTCAGTTTAATGTCGAGGAATATTATCGTATGGCTGAAACGGGCATACTCTCGGAAAACGACCGTGTAGAGCTTATAGAAGGAGAGATAATAGAGATGCATGCAATTAGCAGCCGACACTCGGCGTGCGTGATGAGGTTAAACGCTCTAATTAGTAAAACAATCGGGCAGAGTGCGCTTGTGAGTGTGCAAAGCCCCATACGTCTCGGCGATCGGTCGGAACCCGAACCCGACATTGCACTACTCGCACCTAAAGATAATTTCTACTCGGACCACCATCCCACCCCTGACGATATCTACCTAGTCATAGAGGTAAGCGATAGCTCGCTAGGCTACGACAGAGAAATTAAACTGCCCCTATACGCCAGAGCCCGCATACCTGAGTTTTGGATTGTAAATCTTTTAGATGAAGCAATCGAAATCTATAAACAACCTTCCAACAACAATTACACTCAGTCAATAACTGCTGGGCGGGGTGATTCCGTGCAGCTTCCACTCGATGGGTCTATTACCTATTCAGTCGATGAAATTTTAGGTTGACACTATCAAACATTCGATCCGTTTCATGGTCTAGTTAATTAACAATTGATTTCCAACAATTATCCTTTAGACTCCTAATTGGAGGGAACACGCTCATGACACTTAAATCCACTAAAGTAGTAAGCGCTTTACTAATTCTAGCCCTATTGGCTCTGGGAGCTATTTATATTAGCCCCGAGGCCGCCCACGCAAATAAGTCCTGCAACAAATCCCAAGTCGAGGCTACGAGCACAGACCAAGACTTTTTTCAATCGGATGTGATACTCGTTTCAACCGATGCCAAGGGTAACTGCGGTGACCAGACCTGCACCGACACCGAGTGCTGCTGCCTTAACACCGACACAGGTGCCCAGTGCTGCCGCGACCTAGGAAGCTATGCCAACTGTGTAGAGGCCTGCCAAAAAAGCGACCCCTGCTAGGTGTAGAGCCGCTACACACGAGCACAAGCCTAGCTCATAAATACTTAATTAATCAATGTTGCGATAAATCCTAAATTCGTTACAATAGCACTGCGGGCTCACCATACGCACTTCGGTTGGTCTTGCACCTTAAATCTAAATAGAGGATGGAGATACAGATGAAATTCGGAATAGGATACTACAGTCTTCAGTCCCCCACACACAACCCCAAACCCCACAGCCAGCTATATGCAGAGATGCTCGAAGAGATAACCGCCGCCGAGGACATGGGATTTGAGTCCGCATGGCTCACCGAGCACCACCTGCTTGAGGACGGCTACTGCCCCTCGCTCCTTGTAACAGCCGCAGCCATGGCCGCGAGAACAAAGAAGATGCGCATAGGCACAGGTATCTACCTTATGCCGCTTCACAACCCGCTTAAGACCGCCGAAGACGCAGCCACAGTGGACCTGATCTCAAACGGCCGTCTCATACTGGGGCTTGGGCTCGGGTACAGGCCCGAGGAGTTCGAGGCCTTTAAGGTATCGCTTAGCGAGCGCAAAGGGCGCATAGAGGAGAGTCTCGAGATACTCAAAAAATGCTGGGCCGAGGGCGAGTTCTCGCACAATGGACGCTACTATAACTACGACAACATTAACGTTACTCCAAAGCCGGTGCAAAACCCCATACCCATATGGATAGGCGCATTCTCCGAGCCTGCAATAAAGAGGGCCGCACGCATAAAGGCCCCGCTTTATATAGCCGCGATTGGAATCATACCGATTATTAAGTATCTGATAGATATGCACCGAGGGTTTTTGGCCGACTATGGGCACGACCCCGACTCGGTGGAACAGCCCGTTGTGCGCGAGGTCTATGTATCGCCCGACGGCCGCGAGAAATCGTGGGAGCGTATAAAGGAGCACATTGCCTATACAGCCAAGGGCTATGCCCAGTGGGGCTCGTTCGTGGACAGGGAGGGAAACCTGATCTCTGACCCCAACGACCCGAGCATCTATGATATAACTCTTGAGCAGTCCATCATCGGGAGCCCCGAGGAGTGCATAGAGACTATAAACCAATACAAAGAGGCAATCCCCATGGACCCGCTTGTGTGCAGGTTTAATTTCCCGGGACTGGATCATAAAGAAGCCATGCGCTCAATGCGCCTATTTGCAGACGAAGTTATGCCTTACGTGAAGTAGGGGGTATAGGGGCACACTAAGTGTGCATTCATTACAAACCCATCAATTTTTTGATATGCCCAGGTCGCTAGACCCATACCCCCACCTCGACCCCATCTTATCCCCGCCTGCCGCTCACTCGACCTCCCTCGACCCCAATCTATTATTCCTTCCTACGGTCGTGATACTACTACTCCCTCTCGGCCCCCAACTTGCGGTCCCCATTGGCGCTTACGTAATGGTACTCCCTAAAAACGGGGTCCGTGACCCTCTTTTGGTCAAGCAAAAGTAGCACATTACATGTGCAGGAACATAATTTGTATCGTGCAATAACGAAACTGCCCCCAGCGTTCCCAATTTATTATCTCCCTGCCTGCCATTCGCAAAAACCGCTCACTAGCGGTCCCCATTGGCGCTATAGTTTCGGGACTCCCTTCTGAATGGGGCCTCCAGGCCCCCTTGACATGGCAGAAATAGTACTTATATTATGTGGGATTTAGAAATTTTCCATCTACGGAAGGGGTGATACAATATGTTATCTACACACAATATAGGGGATACTGTAAGTAAAGAGGCGCTAAGCATCTATATCGGCCAAATCGAGCGCGACACGCTTGACCTGCCGATGGACGATCTAAGCGACCAAGAGCAAGAGCTCTACAGCTGCTTAAAAGAGCAGATGATCTGGGGCCAAGAGCATGGGTTCAACCTGGTCATGACAAAAGACAGTGATCAGCTTGACTGTTGGATGATTAAAGACTCGTCCATGGACAAATTAAACCCAATCTTCAAACAGACCATCTACCAAGTATTCTAAATAAGCGCAAAACCTCTTACAAATCAATATTTAAGGATAAATAGACGATACAGTTAAAGTAATATATAGGGCGCTGAACCGAATTAAAAAACCGATATTATAGACCTATTCACCCCCATATATTTAAATAAATTTGCAAAAACTCCATTTTGACATAGAATTTCAATTTCTTTTATGCTAGGGCTTGTATACAAGGATTTTAGGTATAAAATTTAGGCAAACATCAAAAGGAAAAACCAAATGATTAAGACAGCAGTCAGCGAAGACACAAGCAAATCCAACCGCATATACCTGGGGCATATAAACAAAAAGGTGCTCGACAAAGAGGTATGCGCACTCGACGGCAGCGAAAAAAACGACTACACATGCCTTAAGGACTGTATTCACTGGTGCAGTAAAAACGGCTATTGCCTTGTGATGACCAACGACGACGACAAACCGCTTAACCTAAACTGCTGGATGATCAAACACGGCTATATGAAGTTCCTAGACCTCTGGTTCAAAGAAAAGGTCCACCATATATTCTAGGTTATTGCATATCCCTGCTAGTTAACCCACCGGTTCTACACCCCATCACTTGTAATAACTCCATATTTGTTATATATATATTAAGCATAAACTCGGGCAGTTAACATAGTTTCCGTTTATTAAGCAGTGCAAACCCGAGCACGTATTAGTGTAAAGATTTTACAATGATTACGGTTGTATAGATACGATATTACCCAGCTCTTAATATATCATCCCCGCTCTTACACCCATACAGACTGATCGTATCAGGTAAAAAAGCAAATCCATATAGATGGAGGATCAAGTATGTGGATCTAATTCTTAGAGGAGAGGATTATGGCTAAAGCTTTAGGCCTGGGAGGAATATTTTTTACTTGCGAGAACGCCGATTCTTTGGCCCTTTGGTACGAGAAGTGGCTTGGGTTTAAGCTAGATGCGGGGCATGTATCGATCTTTAATCCCAACGATATGCCCGTGGGTAGTTACACGATTTGGGGCCCGTTTAAAATGGACTCGAATTATTTCCAACCCTCCACAAAACCCTTTATGATAAACATCGTTGTGGACGACCTCGAGGGTGCACTGGCCCAGGTAAAAGAGGGTGGGGCCGATGTGATCGACTCCATCGAGGACCACGATTACGGCAGGTTCGGCTGGTTCATCGACCCCGAGGGCAACAAAGTAGAGCTCTGGGAGCCGCTGCTGAACCACTGACTCTAACTACCAGTTATCACTCAATTAATTCCCCTTGCATGACAAACCCATGGCTGGCCTATGTGTCTAGGCCTGGAAAATCGGGTCCATTTTGTTTATAGTAGGGTCGGCTGGGGTAATGAGGAGGTGTGAGACCTGCCATGGTTGTCACAGACCGAGAAATAAAAGAGCTTGAACAAAAGGCCACCGACATACGCGAGGACGTTATCAAAATGCTCCTGCGAGCCGGCTCAGGCCACTCAGCAGGCTCACTCGGCACAGCCGACATCTTTACCACTCTTTATTTCCATGTGATGAAACACGACCCCCAGAACCCCAACTGGCCCGAGCGCGACAGGTTTGTGCTAAGTAACGCTCACATATGCCCCGTGCTCTACGCCACACTGGCCGAGGCAGGCTATTTCCCCACCAGCGAGCTTATGACTCTGCGTAAGCTTGGGTCCAGGCTCCAGGGCCACCCCCACCGCGGCACACTCCCCGGGCTCGAGGCCTCGGGAGGCCCCCTGGCACAGGGCATATCCATAGCTGCGGGGATGGCAGTAGCCGACCGCATCGACGGCAAAAACACCCGGATCTACTGCATGGTAGGCGACGGCGAGATGGACGAGGGGCAGGTGTGGGAGGCGCTAATGTTCGTGGGGAAAAACAAGCTCCGCAACTTCACGCTTATCATAGACAGAAACAACATCCAGATAGACGGCTTTACAGAGGATGTGATGCCGCTTGAGTCCCTTACGGACAAGCTCCGCTCTTTCGGTTTCCACCTGATCGAGACCGGGGGGCACGATATCCGCCGGCTTATCGAGGCGTTTGAGGAAGCCCAGACGATATTTGAGAAACCGACTTGTATCCTTGCGCACACAGTCCCCGGCAAGGGTGTGGACTTTATGGAGTTTAAACCCGAGTGGCACGGCAAGCCGCCCAATAAAGAAGAGGCCAAAAAGGCACTTCAAGAGCTTGAGGCACTTAGGTCGCTCGGCGGCAAAATAACATGCGAACATGAGTAAAGAACTTAACCCCGATCTTAACCTGGCCACTGATATCTTTGTGGGCCCCGAGCTCATACCTCAGCGTAACGGCTACGGTGACGGTGTTATCGAGGCCGGCCGGAAAAACGACAATGTAGCTGTGCTATGCTGCGACTTAACCGAGTCCACTCGCTCGGCCGGGTTTAAGGAGCAGTTCCCCGAGAGGTTTGTCGAAATGGGCATTGCCGAGCAAAACATGGCCGGGATCGCAGCGGGCATGGCGTTTTCCGGTAAAGTACCCTACATCGCGTCCTATGCGGTGTTTAGCCCCGGTCGCAACTGGGACCAGATCCGTGTGAGCATTGCCTATAGTGGGGCCAATGTAAAGATCATGGGTGCACACGCCGGTATATCTGTCGGCCCCGACGGTGCCACACACCAGGCCCTTGAAGACATAGCCATCACAAGGTGTCTGCCCAACATGACGGTCATAGTGCCAGCAGACTACTGGGAGACCAAAAAGGCAACCGAAGCAATCGCAGAGATAGACGGACCCGTGTATATGAGGTTCGGCAGAGAGAAAGTACCCGTGATCACCACCCCCGACACTCCGTTTGAGATAGGACGGGCTCAAACACTCGCACAGGGCATAGACGCCACGGTGATCGCATGCGGTTCACTCGTGTACGAGGCCCTTATCGCATCCGAGAAACTCGCAGGCAAAGGAGTAGATATAGGTGTTGTAAACTGCCACACCGTGAAACCACTCGACGAAAAAACCATACTAGATGCTGCAACCGAGACGGGTGCTATAGTTACGGCAGAGGAGCACCAGGTCCACGGGGGACTTGGGAGTGCAGTGGCAGAGCTACTTTCCGCCAATTGCCCGGTGCCACAAGAGTACGTCGCTGTTATGGACCGCTTTGGCGAGTCTGGCACTCCCACCGAGCTCATGGAGAAATTCGGGCTTAGCTCCGCGGGAATTATAGACGCCGTAAATCGAGTGCTCGCTAGAAAATAGTTCAGGCTCTAGTGATCCCCACATCCTACAGCAGTAAAGGCTCTACAAAGACTTTAACAATTCCCAATTCCAAGGTTTTAGGGAAACTGTCAAATAACTACCGAGCAGGTTTAGCCACGGGTGTGATCTCGTACCAAATGCCTTTTAGGTAGCCGGCTTTGTCTGCCTCGGCGATCTGCTTTACGATCTCGGGTGAGCCCTCTTTACACTTCCATTCGTACACGGTGGCACGCCCTGTGGCATACATGGGGATAAGGTCGTCGTCGGGGTTCTCGCCACAGTAGTTGAGCATACCCTCGTTAGGCTCTTTACTCATATCAGCGCGTTCCGAACAGGGCAGGTTGGCACCCACGGTACATGCATAAACCTTGCCGTCCATACACCTCCATGTGCTGTTTTGCATGTAGTATTGTGTGGGCGTATCGGGCACACCTATCTTTTTCTTTAGCTCCTCGGCCACGGCAAACGGCACAGGCTTGCCTGTGTACGACTCACTAGGGCCGTCCACCGTACCCTTGGCCTCGCAGAAAGAAAAGGGGTTGTCGTAGCTCTTATTTTTTTGTTGATTACACGATACAGACACTAGTGCGGCCAAAAATATTGAAACAAACAAAAATACGTTCCTCATGCTAACATCCTCCCCGGCTTTGGTTCTAGTACAATTATCCCCTATTTCTTTGCGAGTTCAATTGCCCTGTATGCGGCCGGTTTTTGGAAACAACTTTCAACACTCCACAATCACATGAGAACTATCACTCTCACTAAAAAGCGTATAAGGTCGTTATAGTTCCGGCTCGCTGTATTGATTTGATTATGAGTTTGGGTAAGATTCTTATTGTTCGCTTTATGTGTATTGTCATATTAATTAATGGGGTAAGATATGGTCGGTTATGAAGAGATTATTGAGGGACTAATTGTAAAGCGTAATGAGCTCGAAGAGAGGCTTGCACGCATCGAGTCTTCTCTACGAAAAACACACGCCAAGGACTCCGAGGAACAGGCAATCGAGCGCGAGAACGAAGAGGTTGTCGAGGCGCTTGAGCAGAGTGTGAGATCAGAGCTCGAGCAGGTCAGAAAAGCGCTTAGAAGGGTGGATGAAAACGAGTTCGGCAAGTGTGTGATCTGCGACGGTGAGATCCGTCCCGCAAGGCTTCTGGCACTGCCGTTTACAGACCGCTGCATTGAATGTGCAAAAGAACTGGATTGAGCCAACCCCCACTTTTAAAAGACCCACTACCGCTTAGCTGGAAGCGGTCCGGTGCAAAAACTCCGCAACTAAACATTGTAAAGCTGCCCAGGTCGCGTTACCACTGGGTCACGCTCGGCACTGTGCCCGACTCAGCCACTCTGGGCGACATTATTGAGAGGCTGGATGACACTCTGGGCACGCGCTACCTGATAAGGGGGCTCTCTGCCGCCAGTGCAAAGTGGCTCGGGCATAGAGGGTTTAAAAAGCTCCGCACGGGCTCTGAGGCCGTGATAGACCTCCAAAAGGGGTTTTTGCCCAGCCGCTCATTATCCGCTCTTTCGGCCAGAGGCAATGCCCAGGGCACGGTAAAAGAGATCGAGTACTCAGAGCACAGCAGACAAAAACTTCAAAAACTCCTGGATAACACACCCAGGGCCAAAAAACCCGCACTAAAACATCTCTACGATACCGACTACAGCATTCATTTGCGCTGTTTTGTACTCGAGCACGACTCGGGCAAGTGGCTGGGTGCTGTGACCACATCCAGTCCCGAACCCTCGCGGGTGCACACAGAGCTCATTCTAAGACACCGCCGTGCGCGTGTGGGTGTGATGGAGGCGCTGTTTACACACGTCATCAAAACCGCCGAGTACGAAGGGGTAGGGGAGCTAAGCCTGGGCGAGGTCCCGTTTGTTAACACCTCTACTCACAATAACTCGGTTAAAGAGGTTTCTTTGGCGCTACTTGGGCGAGTACTGGGGTTCGGTTTTAAGAGCCGGGGCCTTTATGAGTTCAAAAACAAATTCCATCCTGTCTGGCAGCCTGTGTACATGTGCGGCAAACCGCGGATACCCTGGCGCTCACTCGTGGACATCTACTTTGTGACCGGGCTTGGGTCCCTCGCAGTCAACGAAGCCACAAGCAAAACCGCCTCTTTTAGAAAGAACTTTATTTCCTCGCTTGAGCGTGTTGCGATTGGCCCCCTTAACAAGGGCACGTAAAAGCAGTATATTTCAGAGATACGACGTCTTTTGGCTGCTAACAAGTGGCATCAATATTGCACATTAATAAATATATAAATTCAGCAAAACAGGATGATGCGGATGAGACAATTTGCAGCAGGTTTAGCGGTATTTATGTTTTTTCTTGTGTTTACTGTTGGTTGTAACCAGTCAAACAAGCCTGACAATAGAGGCCCTCTGCCCCCTGACCCTAACGACTGGGTATGCGACGACTCTCTTGCGCCTGCAACTCAGACACAAATTGAACAATTTTGCTTTGCCAATGCAGGCTCGGGCACACCGGCTCCCGCGTTTTTACAAAACCCCCCACCCCTATCTAATTTCATCGAAAAGAATATTTACGATATTGAATTTCGCGAATTCCTAAGGAACCGTGACTACGCCACAGTGCTAGGATGGAACCGTGACCTCAACTGGCGGCTTACCGGCCCCTACGTGGGCCCCATAGGACAGGGCCAGAGCTTCGGCACTCACCCCGCGGTAAAGATCTACTACTCGCCCGAGGTCGTCCAGTGGCTATGCAACGGCCGGGTGGGACAGATACCCGACGGTGCAATGATCATAAAAGAGATGCACTCCATAAACCCGGAATTGAACATCACGCTAAACGGTCAGGGATGCATGGTGATTAACAACAACGTTTTGCCCGACTCTTGGACCATCATGGTAAAACGCAGCGGGCAGTCCCACGACGGATGGTACTGGGGCAACTACGCTGTGGTTCCCGTACCCCCGGTAATGGAATGGGAGATAGGCAACCCGCCAGTATTCGACCGGTCGGGTACCACCACCGAGTCTTTCCTGGGCCCCGAGCCCTCACCCGATTTTCCAAACCCGCTCTGGTACCCCACGGGTTACGTGTTTTCAAGCCCCAACAAGATCCCCGACATCGTCCCCCTGTATAACCAGTACGGCAACTACTGCATAAACTGCCACGCCTCTGCCGAAAGCGAGAGCACATACAGCTCGCTCGATAACCTCATTACACAAGGCATCGAGTACAAACAGTTCGACCCACAGGGGCAGGGCACAGATGTTCCCGATGAACTCGAGGACGGCATAGCACACCTGCCGGGTCTCATATCGCTTATTACACGTGCTAATAATGACTCCGTAACGAGAACCCACGGGCCCGAGAACTATGACTCGCCGTTTACTACCCCCCTTTCGGCGCCCACAGAGCAGTTCATAGAGTTTTACGACCAGATCCCCCCCGTGAGCTTCGCCGAGGTCTGGGAGCTTAGACTGCCCGCAGAAACCTACGATCACAAGGTCTCACTGCCCACTGGCCCCGACGAGTTCCTTACCTCTGACCAGTGCATAGGGTGCCACGACGCTACGTACTCAAACTCCTCTCTCCCCAATATGATATTTCAAGAGCAAGTAAACGGCGCCACAGAACTAATAAATCTCTCGCCCTATGGAGAGTGGAAAGCCTCGCCCATGGGGCTTGCGGGCCGCGACCCCATATTCTTTTCCCAGCTTGAGAGCGAAACCAACCATCTGCCCGAACTCATCACCTGTATAGAGACCACGTGTCTGCACTGCCATGGTGTCATGGGCCAGCGACAGCTCGCCATCGACACCCCGGGCCAGGATGTGGACAACTGCAAGGATATTTTTGCTGTAACCCCGCCACCCGAGGTGCCTTTCGGTAAAGCATTTTCATTGGATACGGTTACTAAATGGCCTGGTGCCCCGGACAATACAGATGCCAATTACGGTGCGCTTGCGCGTGACGGCATATCGTGCACAGTGTGCCACCACATTTCAGACACCGCACTTGGAGACGAGAACAGCTACACCGGCAATTTTGTCACAGGCCCCCCAAGCGAACTCTATGGACCATATGAGGATATAACTATTGTGCCAAAACCCATGGAGCATGCACTGGGGATTACACCCAAGTTCCGAGACTACTTTGTAAGCTCAGACGCCTTTAGCTCGGACCTCTGCGGCTCGTGCCACAACATACTCCTGCCCATATTCGATAACGAGGGTAACCAACTCGGAGCTAGCTACGAGCAGACCACTCACCTCGAGTGGGTAAACAGCGACTTCGCCCCCGGCAGCCCCGACTTCCTGTCGTGTAACGACTGCCACATGCCCACTACATATCACGGCCGGGACCTGAGCTTTAAGATCGCAAACATAGAGTCGGACGAGTTTGCGCCCACGACCCACAGGCTCCCCGACCCCGAGATTACACTTACCGATAGGGACAGGTACGCAAGACATTCACTACACGGACTAAATATATTTATTAACCAGTTCTTCCAGCAGTTCCCCATCATACTCGGATTCCGCCAGATCGATTTTATGACAGGCACGGCTACTGTACCCTCGCTTATTACGGGACAGAACTCGATGATCGAGATGGCCCAGAACGAAACTGCTACAGTGGAGATCACCGACCTCGAGGTCACCCCCGCAGGCGAGGTACATGCTGTGGTCCAGGTCCGAAACCTTGTCGGGCACTACCTGCCCTCGGGTGTGGGGTTCAGGCGCGTGTTCCTAGAGTTTGTAGTCAAGGACAAGGCGGGCAATGCACTTTGGGCATCGGGACGTACAAACGAGCTCGGCGCAATCTTAGACGGCACCACTAATGAAATCCTCCCGAGCGAAGAGCCGGTTAATTTCCCCGAGGCTCCGTTCCAACCCCACTACCAGGTGATTACCGAGGAAAATCAGGTACAGATCTACCAAGAGCTTATTAAAGACTCGGACGGCATCCTGACCACAAGCTTTCTAAGGCGTGTGGACGAGGTAAAGGACAACAGGCTTAGACCCAGGGGCTATAACCCCGCACTTTTCCTCAGCTTTGAATCGCCCTTTATACAGGCGCTTGCCGAGGTACACGGCCAAGCCGAGTTCGACCCCCATTACACCGACCCCGAGCTCACGGGCTCTGACATCGTAGAGTACATAGCCGCACTCACACCCCAGGACCTCTCAGCGGCACATTCGGTAGAGGTCACGCTCTATAATCAGTCCATCCCGCCGTTTTACCTGCAACAACGTTTTCGCGACGCCAACGTGGGCCCAGCCGAGAGCGACGAGATAAAGAGACTCTATTACCTTACGAGCCACACAAACCTAAACGACACTGTGGACTCGGACGGCCGACAGGTCATAAAGGACTGGAAGTTCTATATCACAAGCGCTTCTGAAATTTTGGATCAATAAAAAGGGAAGGGGGCAAGCGGCTAGAGCCAGCCCCCTTATCTGGAAATCATAGTAATATTCACTTGTTGCTTTAGAATTAGTTAAACAGCACGTCACTACTGATCGTAGAACTCCACCTTCCCCGTATCCAGATCATACATTGCCCCTACTATTTTTATTGTGCCGTCCTCTTCCATCTTCTTTAAGATGGGGCTTGTGTTGCGTATTTCATCGACAGCAAGCAACACGTTCATTTTTGTTACGGCGTCCACATAAGCTCTGTTCTTTGAGCTACGCTCACCCGCGGAATCCCCTACAGCATCCATAGCGGGCTTTATTTTGGCCAGCAAACCTGTGAGGTTACCCATCTCTACCTTGTCTATAGCTCCTTTCACGGCACCGCAGCTCGTGTGGCCCATTACTAATATGACTTTTGATCCGGCTGCAGCACATGCAAATTCCATACTGCCTGTGATATCAGAGTTTAATACATTTCCCGCGACCCTGGCGTTGAATATATCGCCGATACCCTGGTTTAAGATGATCTCCGCAGGAGCTCTTGAATCAATACAGCTAAGCACTACTGCTCCGGGATACTGTCCAGACGCTGTTTTCATCTGTTGATGACGAAAGTCCCAATCTGTCCAGTCACCACCGGCGAAATTCTGGTTGCCTTCCTTGAGCGCACCTATCACATCCTCTGCACTCAGCGTGGCTCTATGCTCCTCAGTCATCACTTGTTGCTTGCGCTCAGGTTTGTTTGCCATACACCCAAAACTTAGAACTGCCACAGCAATTATAAAAACTGTTAAGATCGATACAAAACTGTTAACTCTGGGAAATATCCTCATATATCAGTCCCCTCCTCACCAATATAGAGCCTTTTGACCCCTGAGTATAACACTAATAAATAATATCTACTAGTGGAAACAAAATACCAAGAACCCTAGATACAATGGTCAAAATTCTACGTTAAAGCAAAATTTTAAGCAAAATCCACTAGCTTCTTATTTAGGAACTGTATATATTAATGCCTTACCTCAATATTAGCATCGAGAAGGCAAGGGGTATAATTATACTAAACGCATTCGGGCAATATACCGGTGCGATGCGCAATATTTGTGGAGGGTATTGCCGTCTCTAGGATTGGAGATTTTCTACGCCATCAGGTGTTTGGACACCAGGCACCCAAGCGCTTTTACCGCGGCCTCATTATAGAGATAAAAGAGCAGTTGCTCCAAGACCCTATCCCTATAGTTGAGAAGATCGAAGAGCGGGCCGAGGACATAAAGAACATAGATATTGATATGGCCATAGACCCCCCGTCTTTGGGCCATGTCGAGCTCTGCTCGTCCATACTGGCTGCGTACCAAGAGCTCTTACCAGTACTGGGCAGCAAAGAGGCTACACTCCAGTTCGTAGGCAGGGCGATGATGAGGGGAATGAACACCTCTTCTATGCGCTTTTCGATGTGGCTTATGTTGTATTCCTCCAAGGGCAATCCCGACACGCTGCGCGATATATTCAAGATGCTCATGCAGCAATATGGTGGGACGTTTAGCTGGACCACCACACACCGCGACGATAAAAAACAGCACAGCTTTACCGTAGAGATAGACCGCTGTTTTTACTTCGACTTTTTCTCGGCACACGACGTAGCGTTCCTAACTCCCGTGCTCTGCCAGATAGACTCGCTTTGGTTCGACAAGATCGACCCAAAAACCCACGGCTTTTACTTCGACAAAAGCCGCTACAAAACCCAAGGCCACGGTGCCAAGCGCTGCATCTTCCCCATAGTGGAATCAAAGCGGGATAAAGGAAACTAAAGGTCGGGATCAATCTGAATTAAATCTTGTATAGGCACCATAAAAACTAGTGAAAGATCACATGCACCGCTGCAAGCGAGAGTGCGAGTACCCCTCCAAATAGCGCCGCACCTCTGCCCGAGACTACGAATAGCCCCTCACCACCAAGCCTCCATCCGTTTTTGATTACATTCGGTATAGCAACAAATAGAAAACAGAGCACTATCACCCAGGCCGAGCGCACAATATAGTTCATGTCCGGCACCCATGCCTTAAATATATAAGTCAGCAGCACGCTAAAGAGCATGGTAAAGAGCACAAGGCGTTTTGACGGATTCACCAAAAACACAGCCGACATGATGATGATCACAAAGGCGTTTTTCACAAAGTACGAGAGCGCATTGAACCAGTGAGTGAGAGGGAAGGCGGGGTTGCCGTACTTGACGTAGATGACCACAAACCCAAATGCCACACCAGTCATAAGCGCCGCTACAATCGAGAGCCTGCCCATCCTAACCACCTGGGACTCCGTGGCACCAGGAGCAATGTGGCGCTTGTAAATATCTATCGAGTAGAGTGTAGAGACCGAGTTAAATATCGAGTCGAGTGTACTCATGAGCGATGCGAAAAGCCCCGTAAGTATAAGCCCCTTTACCCCGCTCGGCAGATAGTCGTTAACTAGTGTAAGGTATGTGAGGTCGGGGTCCGCTAGAGGACGCTCTCTTAAAATACCCGCAAGCGCTATCCCGGGAATAATTATTATTATGGCCATCAGGTACTTGATCACTCCCCCCACCAATAGCCCTATCTGTGCATTACGCAGGTCCTTGGCAGCCAGCGCCCGCTGCAGTATGACCTGGTTCGCACCCCAGTAGTTTAGGTTAAGCAATAGCATCCCGAATATCCCCACCCAGGGCAGCGTGTCGTGGTCCCGCGGCAGGTGCAGGTGCATCAGGTCCCCGGTCTTAACCCAAAGCTGGTCCACCCCTCCCAGGTGGTGTATGGATACGCCGAGCACCACTATCCCGCCCACCACCAGGAGCCCGAACTGCACGATATCAGTCCTTACCACTGCGCGAAGCCCGCCCATGTAGGTGTAGACGGCGGAAAACACCCCCGTGATCACAATGAGAATGGCGATGCGCCCTGTCTCGCCTACCCCGAGTGGCTCGAAGAGCTCGCCGAATATGCCGTGGATCGCATAAGAGGCCCAAAACAGTGCCGTGCCCAGGTATAGGCACGAATAGAGCACGATCATAAGGACCGAGTAGGCCAGGGCCACCCTGGGACCTAGACGCGACTCAAAGAACTGAGTGATCGTAACCACTCGCATCCGTAGGTATATGGGCACGAACACAAACGCAGCCATAAGCAGTCCAAACACTGCGTTTATCTCGAAATTGGCCTGTGCAAGCCCAAACACATAGGCCGAGCCCGCCATGGCAATGAAATGATTGGCGTGTATATTGGTAGCAATGGTAGAAGCGGCTATGTAAGGCCAGCCCAGCGAGCGCGAGCTTAGGAAATACTCGTCCACACCCACGTCTTTTTTAGCCCTGCTCCATATACCCACTGCCATAATCACGACAAAATATGCGAGTATGATAGAGAGGTCCAAGTACATAGCTGCTTACCTTAATCAAGCACAATAGCACGCGATCCAAGCAAACTACATACAATTGCACACAAACTCAAGGTATTTTTAGATCAAATTTACTGGTACATACGACTTTTTCAACAGTGCAAGGGGAAGAAAAAGAGGGCTTGACTCAAATGTGAGCTTCGAATGAGAGAATAGAGCCAAGCCCCATAATGATTATGCTATATTTATATAGTGTTACGATCTATCCTTCAAGTTCTACTTTAAATGTATCGGCAAACCTTGTCAGTACGTGAAACACGCCGCTTACCATAGTGAGCTCTGCAATTTCACCGTCGGTGAAGTGTTTGCGCATCTCCTCGAGCGCCTCGTCACTCGCAGCCACGTTCTTTGTGGTTTCTGCCGTATAACGCACAATCGCCTTTTCCCTGTCGTCGAGCGCATCGCTTGTGGGGTCGGTGGCGGCGGCGATCTTCTCGTCTGTGAGCCCTGCACGTTTGCCCGCACCGGTGTGGTGGGCGGTACAGTAACTACAGCCGTTTAGTTTAGCGGTGGTCAAGATAGCAAGCTCCTTTAGGTCGTTGCTTACCTGTGTTTGGCCGAGCGATGCCCCCAAAAAGGGCATGAACCCCCCAAGCATCTCGGGGCTGTTTGCCATTGCCTTAATAACGTTCGGCACCATACCGAACTTGCTCTCAAGTGCCGTGTAAACACCCTGCAGGCTCTCAGGAGCGTCTTGTTTCTCTACATAAGCTATTTTAGCCATTTGTAATACCTCCTATTTAAATTTATCTGTATTTGAATGCACGTTCCATAATTGCCGAAAAATTTTTATTTTAGGTTAGTTACAACTACATTTACTATGTTTTCCAGCTGCTCGGGGGTAGCTCCCGATTTCCTAAGCACCAGCAGTCCCATTGTGTTATTGGCCATAAAATGCGAGAGCGCCCGGGTATCGGTTCCGGGCTCAATCTCACCCATCTCCACTGCGTTTTCAAGCGTTTCATGAAACGCAGCCCTTATGCGCTCCAAAAACCTCGAGACCAGCTCGCGTGCCTTTGGGTCGTGGGGTGCCAGTTCAACCGCGGTATTGCAGATCAGACAGCCCTTTTCGTTCCATTGGTTGTTTGTGGTTTTGAGTCTGGTGAAAAAATTGATGATGTTCCTAGTGGGGGAGGGGCCGTCGTAAAGTGTTTTTAGCATTCTGGAAGTCTCGTTTTTCCCATAATGATCGAGCGCCTTTAAAAAAAGCGAGTGCTTGTCCCCATAGGTGTTATATATGCTGCCTCTGTTAATGCCCATGGTCTGCACAAGCTCCTCTACGCTTGTGGCATGGTAGCCTTTCTGCCAAAAGAGCTCCATGGCCTTCCCCAGTGTCTCTTCTATATCAAATTCATACGGTCTTCCCATAGTTAGGGAATATAATACTCGTTGTTGAATGATTGGTCAAATATTATTTTATTTTTCTCAATAAAATGATAGTTCTAGGGGAAAACAGCAGTATAATTAATAGCACGAAACGATTTGACAGGTAATTAACTATGTATAAATTAGCATTTTTGTTTTATGTTGGATTTGTGGTGCTGATGAGTGTAATGCCGTCATTCGGTGCGGGGATCAAGCATAGCCCCGACATGATGGCGCATTTCGCTGTTTATGCACTTATGGGTTGTTTAGGTCTGTTTATGGTCTCCACGCTATGCCACAAGCTCACTGTGCTTGCCGGTATTATCTTTCTTGGGATGTCGATCGAACTGGTCCAGCATTTCATTCCCGGCAGAACCCCCTCTTACGAAGACATTGTCGCCAACTCTCTCGGAGTACTATTCGGAATTGCCCTTTTTGTAGTCATAAAACATAAATTGGTAATGTATTTGAAAAATCTCTAATAGCTGTTAAATTGTCGGGGCAATAGCTATGATTATACGTCCAGAGACACAAAACGATATTGAATTGATACGCGATGTCAACTTCCGCGCATTCGGTAGGACCGAAGAGGCCGATATAGTTGATATGCTTAGAGACAACGGCAAGAGTGTGTTGTCGTTTGTAGCCGAGCACAAGGGCCAGGTGGCAGGTCATATCATGTTCTCAGTTGTTACGATCAGCAGTGATCCCAACTACAAAGACGCGGTTGGGCTCGGGCCCATCGCAGTAGTTCCAGAACACCAGCGCAAGGGCATAGGCGGGGTACTAGTGCGGGGTGCGCTCATACAGTGCAAGGAGCTTGGATTCGAACTCGTGTTTGTGCTCGGGGACCCGGGCTTTTTCGGAATGTTTGGGTTCGAGACCGCCTCTAGGTACGGGTTTAGCTGTGTATATGATGCGCCCAACGAGGCATTTATGGTGATAGAGCTTGTGCCCGGCGCACTGAGAAACAAGAGAGGGCTCGTTGAGTACGCCGACGAATTCAACGTGTCCGAAGCAGTGTAATTCAGGTCATTCCATCTCATTCCTATTCATAGACTTTTATAATTTTGAACAATATGTAATAATTCTGCATCCTAACGGGGGACGGTAAAGATGCAAATAAAATTCTGCGGCGCTGCAAGGACCGTAACCGGCAGCTGCCACCTGCTCACACTCGACGACGGCACAAAGATACTGCTTGACTGCGGGCTATACCAGGGGCGCGAAGAGGAGCTCGACGGCTTTAACGAAAAGTGGATGTTCAACCCCTCTGAGATTGACTACATGGTGCTCTCCCACGCGCATATCGACCACAGTGGGCGCATACCAAAGCTTGTAAAAGACGGCTTTCGGGGCGAGATCATCTCGACCAGCGCCACAAGGGACCTCGCAGCGGTCATGCTCATCGACAGCGCCAAGATACAGGAAAAAGACGCATACTACACCAATAAAAGGCTACGCAAAAAAGGGCTTCCCGAGACAGCAAGACCCCTTTACGACGACGAGGACGTCTACGACGCACTACAGGGGTTTGTAGGGATCGGCTATGACTCGTGGCACATGATTAAACCCGGGCTAGACGTAATAATCCGCGACAGCGGGCACATATTCGGCAGCGGCAGCGTTACACTCCGTATACACGAAAAAGGCAACCCCCGAGGAAAAACAACGATGTTCGGTTTCTCGGGTGATATAGGCCGCCCCGGCCGCCCTATATTAAAGGACCCAGTACCCATGGAAGACCTGGACTACCTCATCTGCGAGTCTACCTACGGGGGCCGTGAGCACACACAGCTGCCCCAGGACGAAAAGGTGCTTCTATCGATAATCGAAGAGACCTGTGTCAAGAAAAAGGGCAAGCTCATCATCCCCGCATTCAGCGTAGGCAGAACCCAAGAGATCGTACACACTCTAGACAAGCTCGAGAACGAGGGACGGCTCCCCCACATCCCTGTCTTTGTAGACAGCCCCCTTGCGATCAACGCCACCGACGTCTTTATCCTCCATCCCGAGTGCTTTGACAAAGAGATCATCGACTATATGATCGACGACCCCAACCCCTTTGGCTTCAACAACCTGCACTACACACGAAAAACCGACGAGTCCAAAGAGATTAACTACCTCAGGGGGCCCGCCATCATAATAAGTGCTTCGGGTATGATGACAGGGGGCCGCGTGCTCCACCACCTTAACAACCACATTGAGGACAAAAACAACACCATTCTCATCGTGGGGTTCTGCGCACCCCATACACTGGGGGCAAGGCTACGGCGAGGGGACAAAAAGATCAGGATCTTTGGCCGCGAGCTCAAGGTAAGGGCCAGTGTAAAGATCATGGACTCTTACAGCGCCCACGGCGACGAAAAAGAGATGCTCGAGTACCTGGACAACCTTGACCGCGAGAAGCTGAAAGCACTATATCTTGTGCACGGGGACTACGACAATCAGCTAAGCTTTGAAACGGCACTCAACAAAAACGGATTTCGCAACGTAGAGATACCCGAGCTCGGCTACAGGTATGAGATAGGCAACGAAGACTAAACCCCCGAGACCCGGCCTATGATAAACTTCATCGAATTCGAATCCATCGAGCACCTAGAGCGCCACATAAAAGAGGGCAAGTGCCTTAGAAACGTGGTGTTCCAGGGCCTTGACCTCCGTGGCCACACAGAAGTCCTCAGATCCTCTGCGCTCGAGAACTCCATTTTCCTGGGATGCACTCTCACCCCCGAGTCCACTGACGACGCACTCGAGAAAGGAGCCCTCGTGTTCCCCAAGCTAAACTCCAAACCCTTTAACTCCTACCGTAACTCCCTTTACTCGCCCGAGGAGCTAATAGAGGGCTACGAACCCCACAACCCCGACACCATACACAACATGTTCGATGTACGAGTGTACAACCACTACATGCGCACCGGCGGTCCCGAGCCCCCAAGCATTATGGAGACCCTCGCACGCCGGCTCCATGACCACGCCATCACAGACGCCGTGGAAGAACTCCTATTCGAGCACAAGGTAGTCGCGGTAATGGGTGGGCACTCAATAAAGCGCACCGACCCCGAATTCACCCAAGTTGCCACACTCTCAAAAAAGCTTACCGAGAGGGGCTACCTAATGACCAGCGGGGGAGGGCCAGGAGCAATGGAGGCCACACACCTGGGTGCGTGGTTTACTAACCGCTCACAAGATGAGCTTCTAGAAGGTGTGTCGATCCTCTCCGATGCCCCTCATTATAAACCCAAGTACGAGTGGATAGAGACCGCACTCTGTGTAAAAGCTCGATTCCCCCTAGTACCCAACACCGACTCAACACTGCCCGTTAGCATGGGTGTGCCCACATGGCTCTACGGCCACGAGCCCCCTACGATTTTTGCCACACACATAGCCAAGTATTTTGCAAACAGCGTGCGCGAGGACGGGCTTCTTGCCGTTGCTAAACACGGGGTCGTATTTTCACCGGGCAATATCGGTACGATACAGGAAATATTTCAGGACGCGGCGCAAAACCGCTACAAGACCGCCGGTGTGATGAGCCCCATGGTGTTCTTCGGCAAAGACTACTGGACCCGTGAAAAACCCATCTATCCCGTACTAAAACAGATCTCGGCCGACCGCGAATACGGCAGTTTGATCAGCATCGCCGACACAGTGGACGAGGTCATTGAAATCTTAGAAGATTTCGAGCTTCCGAAATAGATATATCTGGGCGTAAGTTCCTAAAGGTTTATATAGAGTGTGTGGCTTTGGTACTCTAGCAGCCCTAATAAATACCGCCGTCCATTATGGCCTTACACTGAGCGGGCAGTTCGCGCTGCTTTTTGGGCTTGGACTTTTTCCTCTCCTTTTGCTTCCCGTCTGTAGTAAACCACGCCATAAGCTCCTCACCACACCCGTCACCTGATGAATTGATCGGTTTTTGCGGCTCGCATAACCCGTTACCCTCGGGGCAGCCGAGCCGCACATGGAAGTGGCCGTCGTGCCCGTACCAAGGGCGGATCTTGCCCAGCCACTGCTGCCCCCCGTACCACTCGCATAGCCTCTGCTTGATAAGCGGGTTAACAAATATTCTGTCCACCCTGGGGTCCGAAGCGGCCAGGTATAGGATCTGTCCGTGAACACTCTTCCATTTTGTATCGTCGATCCCGTACTTATTAGCAGTGAGCACCGACCTCGGGTGTATGGTCTCCCTCTCTGGGGTTTTGAGTGTTCTCACTTTGGCCACGGGGTGCTGCCAAAATAAAATATCGGCGTCAAGCCCGATTTGGTGACTCGAGTGGTCGTCGGGCATGGGCCCGCCTGTATACTGTGATATATCAGCTATGAGTAGTAACCCACCAAGCCGCTCTTTTACCTTGGCACTAAGCCCGGCGATGTAATCCACCATCTCTGGGTGAGCATAGTAGCGGCCCCGCCCGAGCCTTATGACCTGGTACCCGGGGCCCTCGGTGGGCAGCGCCACCGAGTTTCGTATGCACCCCGCCGTGTAGTAGCCGATTGATTCGCTTCGCTTGCCCACGGCATAGGTCTCGGCCCCCGCACTGCAAACAGAACCGAATATTATCAGTACAAGCAAGGTTGCGTGTTTCATAAGCAATTCTTTCATAACAAAGTAATCAGTCTCTTTGTACTATGGGATTAATATAAACTCGATTATACCCACAATTGCGGATTTTGAGTAGCTCCCTAGCTTTATTGCTTCTTTTTAACAAATCCAAACCGAGACTAGTTACGTATACAAGACATTGAACAAATACTAGTTAATCACAAAATATGGCATGATTCTCGCATTTGGATCTAGGATATTGTCATTTTTGGAAAGCAGTGTTAAGGTTTATGCATGTTTATTAAGAAATAAGCACACTTGGTCATACAATCCGCCCACAACATACTCAATAATTACAACCAGTTACAGGCTGATATAATAATTTAATTGACAATCGAATTCTTTATTATTAATATAAACCGGATGGTTGAGTATCAGCTCCAAGACATTGACTCGGTTTTTCATGCTCTTTCCAACCCCACCCGCAGGAGCATCATAACCGAACTGACCAAAGGCGATCTTACTGTAAAACAACTCGCTGCTAAATACGACATGACCCCGCAGGCTGTATCCAAACACATCAAGGTTCTAGTGAACACCGGGCTTCTACTACAAGAGCGACATGGGAAAGAAAAACAATGTAAGGTCAACATCAAAAAGATAGAGCTGATCTCAAATTTAATCAGCCACTGGACCAGGTTCTGGGAATCAAGACTCGATGCCCTGGAAGAGTACTTCCTAAAAGAGAACGAGTAAAAATAAGACGAAGATACGAGGAATTATATATATGAATGCTAATCAGGTTGTCATCAAACGTATAATTAAAGCTCCACGAGAAAAAGTGTTCGAGGCATTTACCAACCCTGAAATCATGTCCAAGTGGTTCTATCCCGACAAAGACTGGAAAGTAGAGGTCACAAACGATTTAAAAGAAGGCCGCAGCTATACGATAAAACTATACTCCCCCGACGGCACAATGCACACCCACCTGGGCTACTACCAGCAGATAGTCCCCCCTATGAAGCTCTCGTTCACATGGAACACCGATTTTGTCCGGGGCACTGTGGTCTCTATAGAGTTCGACGAGATCGGCGAGGACACAGAGATCACACTCACCCACGACTTCCTCCCTACCAACGAACTGTTCGACGACCACCAAACCGGGTGGAAGGGCTGTTTGGAAAATCTAGAAAAAACTATTGAATAACCCCCCCGTAGCCATCATACTGTTTCCTCAGGGCAGACGAGCAGTTAAAGCCTATACCGATCCAGGAAAATGAGCAATCCCACAACCAACAATATTGTACATGCATACTTTAGCGCCTGGACCCGAGGCGATGTCGATAAAGCTGGAGAGTACCTGCACGACGAACTGGACTTTCTGGGCAGTATCGATGAGTTTCAGTCAAAAGAAGAGCTCTTGGGTGCACTTCGCAAATTCAGCGCCATACTCCAGAGCGTAGAGCTGCTAAGGAGTTTTGTAGACGGCAACGAAGCCATGCTCATGTACGATTGTGTGACCACAAGCCCCGCCGGCACTATACGCACGGTGGAGTACTTAAAGGTGGTAGACGGCAAGATAAAGGAGCTTAGGGTGGTGTTCGATGCCACGGAGCTTAGGAAACTCATGGAGTCCGGGCCTCAATCGAGCTAACAGCAAAGATCATCTAATACAGAAACTAATCAAGGACCACGGGAAGTAATCACATGCACACTATACGTCACGAAACCACAATCCAGGCTCACTCCGATATTGTTTACAGAGCCATCACCGAGCAAAAGGGTCTTAGAAGCTGGTGGACTTCCGACTCCACTGCTGAACCTATCGAGGGTTCGACCGCAGTGTTCGGTTTTAATAACCGCCAGACCGTTTTCGAGATGCACATAGACAAACTAGACAAACCCAACATGGTTGAGTGGACATGCACCGGGGGTCCCGACGAGTGGAAGGGCACGCGAGTATGCTTCTTTCTAGAAGAGATAGATAACGGCTACACGCTGCTTCAGTTTGTTCATGCCGATTGGCAGTCGGTCAAGGGCATCTACTCGCTCTGCGACAGGACATGGGCCGAGCTCATGGGGCGCCTTAAGGGCTATGCCGAGGGCAAGGCACCCGGGCCTTTGTTTAGGAGCTAAGTCACAGCTTAGCAACTCACGCGCTATATAAACAAACCGCATATATTTGCATTCCACCCGCTTTATTGATAAATTAATTTGCTCTTCGAGCTTTATCGTAGAGATATTCACATATGAATTTTTTATGATATATTTGTTGGGCTTTTAAGTTGGAGAGAGGGGTATACGGAATAGATGATAGTCGGAGTCACTAAAGAAAAACGTCCGGGGGAAATGAGGGTGGCACTCGTACCCAGCCACGTTCCATCGCTTCAAAAAGCGGGGTTTGTGGTAAAGATAGAGAAAGGGGCAGGCGAGAGTGCCGGGTTCACCGACGCTATGTACGAGGAAGAGGGTGTAAAGATTGCCACGCGCAAAAACGTGTTTGGCAAAGCCGACGTCATACTCCAGGTACATGCTACGGGCTCTGATCCCAAGGGTGATGCCAAAGACCTCGAGATGCTTCGCGACGGCCAGATAGTGATCGGGTTGCTCGACCCGCTATCAAATCCCGAGATCGCCAAGAGCTTGTCCAACACAAAGGCAAGCACATTTGCCATGGAGCTTGTGCCCAGGATCACAAGGGCTCAGAGCATGGATGTGCTCTCATCACAGGCCAATATCGCAGGCTACAAAGCCGCACTAATAGCGGCCGAGAAACATACGAAAATGTTCCCCATGATGATGACCGCTGCCGGCACTATCACACCTGCCAAGGTGTTGGTGATAGGTGCTGGGGTGGCGGGGCTTCAGGCCATTGCCACATGTAACCGACTGGGTGCAGTTGTGTCGGCCTACGACATAAGACCTGCGGTTAAAGAACAGGTCGAGAGCCTTGGAGCAAAGTTCGTGGAGCTTGAGCTAGAGACCGGCGAGGCCGAGGACAAGGGCGGTTACGCCAAAGCCATGGACGAGGAGTTCTATAAAAAGCAAAGGGAGCTTATGGCAAAGGTACTGGCCGAGCACGACACCGTCATAACCACGGCGGCCGTGCCGGGCAAACAGGCCCCCACACTTGTAACCGAAGAGATGCTCAACGCCATGAAGCCGGGCTCAGTGATTATAGACCTAGCGGCAGAGCAGGGTGGCAACTGCAGCCTTACCGAGGCCGGAAAAACAGTTGACCACAACGGTGTGCACATAATAGGCCCTGTAAATGTACCGTCCACAGTCCCGTACCACGCGAGCCAGATGTACTCCAAAAACCTGTGCAACCTGCTCACACTCATGGTTAAAGAAGAAAAACTAGAGATCGACAAAGAAGATGAAATAATACGCGATACACTCGTCACAGAGGGCGGGAAAATCGTTAATGAAAGAATAAAGGAGACGTTCGGGCTTTAATACGCTTGACCAAGTGCCGGGGAGGGAATAGACATATGGAAAGCTTTGCAATAGTGCTTACAATATTTGTACTGGCGGCGTTTGTTGGGTTTGAGGTCATCACCAAAGTGCCTCCGACTCTGCACACCCCCCTTATGTCGGGCTCAAACGCCATCTCCGGGATTATCCTCATCGGTGCCATACTATCCGCAGGCCAACAGGTCACATGGCTTACTACCACACTCGGGGTTTTGGCAGTCATACTCGCTACCATAAACGTAGTCGGGGGATTCATGGTCACAAATCGAATGTTGGAGATGTTTAAGAAAAAGGACTAACAAATGTCATCTGAACTCGTAACAATCCTATACCTTGTTTCGGCCTGTCTGTTTATATTCGGACTAAAAGGGCTATCACACCCACGCACAGCAGTAAGGGGCAACATACTAGGCGCATTGGGAATGCTCCTAGCCATTGTGGTCACGCTCCTAGACCAGCACATCATAGGCTACAAGTTCATACTCTTTGGGTTTGTGATAGGTGCGGTCATAGGTGCGGCGTTGGCCATAAAAATAAAGATGACCGATATGCCCCAATTGGTAGCTCTCTTTAACGGGTTTGGGGGCTCGGCTTCGGTACTCGTAGCGGGTGCGGCACTCTCAGAGGCTATAGTGCTCCAAAATGGCACCTCCTCCGCAGGCATCCTAAACACACAGTTCTCTGTATCTACATTTGCATCGGGCCTTATAGGGGCCGTGACTTTTTGGGGCAGCCTCATAGCGTTTGCCAAGCTCCAGGGACTTACCAAAGAGACACCCGTGCGCTACGCCTTTGACCAGTACGTTAAAGTCGCGCTTGCGGTTCTACTCGTAATACTCGGCATCCTGATGGCCCAGTCGCCCGACTCCACAGGGCTGTTCTGGTTTATGGTAATCGTGGCTTCTGTGCTCGGTGTGCTTTTTGTCATACCTATTGGCGGGGCCGACATGCCGGTTGTTATCGCACTACTTAACTCGTTCTCGGGGCTCGCTGCGGCAGCCACCGGGTTCATACTGTTCAACAACATTTTGATCGTAGCCGGTACACTCGTTGGGGCCTCGGGGATCATCCTTACCATAATTATGTGTAAGGCAATGAACCGCTCGCTTACCGATGTGCTGTTCGGTGCGTTTGGTGCAGCCGAGGGCGGCCCTTCAGCCGACGACGTCTACGCCGGGAAGGTCACAGCAGCCTCACCTGACGACGTAGCGATGCTGCTAGACGGTGCCAGACACATTGCAGTTGTACCCGGATACGGGATGGCCGTGGCCCAGGCACAGCACGCTGTGCGCGACCTGTTCGACCTGCTCGAGTCCAGGGGCACCACTGTAGACTTCGGTGTACACCCCGTAGCGGGACGTATGCCCGGGCACATGAACGTTCTTTTGGCAGAGGCCGATATCCCCTACGACCGCCTAAAAGACATGGACGATATCAACCCAGAGTTCAAACAGATCGATATGTCGATAATCATAGGTGCCAATGATGTGGTAAACCCCGTCGCACGCACAGACCCGGACAGCGTCATAGCCGGCATGCCTATACTAGACGTCGACAAATCCAAAACCGTTGTCGTGATAAAGCGCAGCCTTAGCCCCGGGTTTGCCGGGATTCCCAACCCGCTTTTTGCAGCCGACAACACGCTAATGCTCTTTGGCGACGGCAAAAAAATGGTAGAAGAGATGGTTAAAAGTTTAAAGGAGATGTAGGTATTGGATATTTCTACATTTCAAAAAAGGCGGCTCCAAAAGGGCCGCCTTTTTTATTGCCGTTTACGTCCAATAATTAACCACCCCGCCGCCTTCTTCTTTACTTCAAACTAAAATATTTTGAGTATCCCCCCTCACTCGTGTAATAATAAGATGACGTTATCTACGGGGCCATAACACTCGGCCCAGACCGGTAAAAAGGGGACGATGTGGACAGATCCATAGAACTCATACTGCTCGGTGCCTCGGTACTATTGCTTCTAAGCGTGTTTGCGAGCAAGGCTGCGTCCAAGATAAGGGTCCCGGCTCTGCTCATCTTTTTGGTTGTGGGCATGATCGCGGGCTCTGAGGGGCCGGGAAGGATAGAGTTCAACAACCCTTGGCTAGCCCAGATGCTTGGGGTGCTGGCACTCGTATACATCATATTCTCGGGCGGGCTTCACTCAAGCTTGGCCCAGGTGCGCCCTGTGTTTCGCAGCGGCGTCACACTCTCTACAGTGGGAGTGTTCATTACCGCGGCACTCGTGGGTGTGTTTGCCTCGTTCCTGTTTGATTTTTCTATTATAGGCGGGCTTTTGCTTGGGGCCATAGTGTCGTCCACAGACGCTGCGGTAGTGTTCTCTGTAATGAGCTCGGGGCGCACCCGGCTAAAAGACCACCTAAAACAGCTGCTTGAGTTCGAATCCGGCAGTAACGACCCCATGGCCGTCATACTCACCATAGGGTTTATCGAGATGCTACTTGTGCCCGAGACCTCATGGCTCTGGATGGTCTTTTTACTCCTGCGCCAGCTAGCTATAGGGGCTCTGGCGGGATACACAATGGGCAGGGCCATGACGTTTATTACCAACCGGATCCGCCTTGAGTTCGAGGGGCTTTACCCAGTGCTCATGCTCACCCTTGTGCTCTTTACATACGGGGTGACCACTGTGATTGGGGGCAGCGGGTTTCTTGCCGTATACATCGCGGGGCTTATGCTTGGGGGCAGCTCATTTGTCCACAAACACAGCCTCACACGCTTTCACGACGGGCTTGCGTGGCTCATGCAGATCATGATGTTCCTTATACTCGGGCTCCTTGTGTTTCCCTCGGACTTGGTACCCGTAATGGGCACGGCACTATTGATCTCGCTCTTTTTGATCTTTATCGCGAGGCCCCTTAGCGTGTTCATATCCCTTATCCCAAGCGGGCTAAGCACCAAGGAAAAGGGGTTTGTATCACTTGTGGGGCTAAGGGGAGCCGTGCCGATTATACTTGCCACATTCCCCGTGCTCGCCGGCATAGAGGGTTCTAATGCGGTGTTTAACCTTGTGTTTTTTATTGTGATCACGTCTGTGTTGATCCAGGGCACCACTATTCACTTCCTAGCCGATTGGCTGGGCGTGAAAGAGCCCGGGACCGACGAGCACAAAACCCAGCTCGATTTCGAACTGCCGCCCCAGAGCGAGCGCGAGATGACCGAGTTCGAGATAAAAGAGGGGAGCGAGCTTGGTGGGAAACAGGTCGTTGAGCTCGGCCTTCCCCGTGACTCACTTATAATGCTCATCACACGCGGCACAGGCACGATTGTGCCCAACGGTGCCACCATAATTAAAGAGGGCGACAAGCTCCTTGTTCTGGCCGACAAAAAAGACCACTACCTTATCGACTCACTGTTATCGAATTAATTAAACTATATCGGTTACAATAGTTCCCCGATGATAAAAGACAGAGGCACACTCACCGTACTCGCCATCGCAATCCTCCTCGGTGCCACGGTGCTATTGGCCGGAGCGTTTTACTACCCGTTTATAAGCTCGGACTTCCAGGTGGACTTCCCCGACTGGATCCCCAATCTGTTTGGGCTCCACAACGAACTTGAGCAGTGGATAATAAAAAAGGGCAAGATCCCCACCGGCGACCAGTACCTGCTGGGCATAATCAAATCCCTTTTCGAAGACGACAATATATTCCTTGGTGTACTGATACTGCTCTTCTCGGTCTTTTTCCCCGCACTCAAGATCATACTCTGCTCGCTCGCCATGCTGCCCTATAACCGGAGCTCACCCACCTTCCATAACCGCGTGGTCAAGTCACTTGGCTATGTTTCAAAGTGGTCCATGGCCGATGTGTTCATAGTGGCTTTTATAATTGTGATGTTTAAGGCCAAGGGGTTTAACTTCACATTCAGGGCCGAGCCCGGCATATACTGCTATGGGGTCTCGGCAATTCTCTCCTCAATCGCAATTGTGCTTGTGATGCAGCGCACCGAGACCAATAACCTTAGCAATTCACCATAGATACATGTCTATATATTGTTGAGAATTTCACCCTGTTGTATAGTATGATTGCTATATCAAATCAAAGGTGCGTCAGTCACCTAAAAACCAAGAATACAAGGGGGTAGGTAAGATGAGCGGATCCGAAACAGTAAGTACTCAGCGAGGTGGGTGGACATGGCTGCTTATTCTCGGCATCGTGTACGTAATATTGGGCCTGGCGGCTATGGCGCACCCCTATGCCGTCACACTGGCAATTGACCTCGTGCTCGGGTTCATACTTTTATTCGGGGGTGTGGTGGCTGTGGTAAGCTCGTTTTTTTCGGGCAGCCTCAAAAAATTCATATTTATATTCATTAGCGGTCTGCTCTACCTAATAGTGGGCGGCCTCCTGCTCAAAAACCCGTTTGCAGGTGTACTTACGCTCACAATAATACTCGCGGCGTTTTTAGTCGTGGAGGGCTTCTTTAAGATTGTAAACGCGTTTCAGCTCCGTCCCCAGGCCAACTGGTTTTGGCTCCTAATAAGCGGGGTCGCGTCACTCATACTGGGCGTGATGATATGGGGCGAGTTCCCGGCGAGCGGGCGCTTTGTGCTCGGGCTCCTGTTAGGTGTCTACATGCTTATAAACGGTGTTTCGATGATTATGGTCTCGCTGGCGTTTAGAGACATGTCTCAACAAGCTGCGTGATCAGAGGTTACTGGGCACTTGTGGTCCTCTCGCGGGCCCAGGAGCGGAGCTGCGAGATCTTCTCTGCCATGGTCTCAGATAGTGGGCTTGTAAGCCCTACCTCTTTTTTTAGTATCTCTGTGGTAAGCTCCGTGTTCTCGGAAAAAGCGGTATAGAGGCCCGAGACCACGACCTGTTCTATCTCCGAGCCGCTAAACCCCTCTGTCAACTGCACAAGCACATCCAAGTCAAAGAGTGCTGGGTCCTTGCCTCGTTTACTAAGGTGTATCTCGAATATCGATCTCCTTGCACCTGCCACCGGCAGGTCTATAAAGAATATCTCATCGAACCGTCCCTTGCGCAGAAACTCGGGCGGCAGTTTGGTAACATCGTTTGCTGTGGCCACTATGAATACATCACCGTTTCGCTCCTGTAGCCACGAGAGAAACGTACCGAATATACGTGTGGACACCCCGCCGTCCTCAGCCCCGCCGGCCGAGGAAAAGGCCTTCTCTATCTCGTCTATCCAGAGCACCACAGGCGACATACGCTCTGCGGTCTCCATAGCCCTGCGAAAGTTCTTTTCACTCTCGCCTATATACTTGTTATAGAGCTTTGCGGGGTCAAGCCTAAGCAGCGGCAGCCCCCACTCCATGGCCACAGCCTTAGCCGAAAGGCTCTTGCCACACCCTGGAACCCCGAGCAGAAGCACCCCCTTTGGGAACTCGAGCCCAAACTCCCTTGCCCTCCGGGGCTCGGTGATTATCTGGCTGCGCTTAGCAAGCCACCGCTTTAGGCCCTCGAGGTCGGCAATATCCGCCATGCTCTCTTCCACGGGGTAGTACTCGAGCACTCCCTCGCGCTCCACAATCTCCTGTTTGGCTTCCACCACCCTCCGCACGTCCTCAGACGATAGCACCCCGTCCTCTATAATCACCTTTGTAAGTATCTTCTCGGCCTCTGTGAGTGTGAGCCCCTTTATGTTTGCAAGGAGCCTGTTTAGGTCGTCCTGCTTCATCTGCACACTCACCCCTTGGCGCGATTTCAGGTCCCTTACCAGGTGTGCCAAGAGTTTCCTGTACTCCTCTTCTGCCGGTTCAGGCAGTGTATATACGGCGCTCCGTGCACGTAAAGTGTCCGGCACATATGGGTCTGACCCCGTAACAACAATGGCACCTTCTCCTTTTTCGAGTTGTTTCATAGCATCTGTGAGCTGAGTAGCCGTGGTTTTGTCTTGAATAGCGTCCGTTACACTCTCCATATGATAGAGGGCTTGTAGAGTAGAGGCCTCTATATGAGCAAGGACGCTCTCGAGACTCTCTGTGCCGTACACAGGGCCCTTGGTATCGGTGTCGATCCTGCGTAGCCCCTTTGTACGGGTCCATCTGAAATAAGGGATGCCGATACGGTCGGCAAGCAAAGCCAAAATCGTATCGGCGCGCTCCGACTCAAGCGTGTCTATGAATATCACACCGTAATGCGAGCGTATCAGGAGTTCCAGGTCCTTTATAGATGTCTCTATAGACATATCGGGGTTGCGTTGCTCTAAGTTGCCTGCAGTACCAATAATGTAACCGCATTTGTGCAAATTTTAATAGTGCCGGTCGTGCCAGTTCAAATGATAGGCTGGTCCGGCGTGAATGGCGGCTATTGATTTCTATCACATAAGCCTCTACTCTGTTTTTTGTGGCTAAGCACAACGATTCCCACGAGCAGTCGCTCTTTAGACCCACCGGCGGGGCTGTGCCCCTGGCCGAGCGTGTGCGCCCCCGCAAGCTAGGCGAGTTCATAGGCCAGGAGCACCTCGTAGGGCCCCAGGGTGTACTCCGCAGGATGATTGAATCGGGCTCTATCCGTTCAATGATATTTTGGGGGCCTCCGGGCACAGGCAAGACCACGCTGGCACGGCTGCTTGCGGGCGAGATAGACGCCGACTTTGTACAGATAAACGCCATTTCTTCTGGGGTAAAAGATCTTCGCGAGATAATAAAGGAGGCCGAGAGCTCTTTCAATATGGGGCGGCGCACGGTGCTATTTATAGACGAGATCCACAGATTCAACAAATCCCAGCAGGCTGCACTTCTGGGTAGTGTAGAGAGCGGGGTTGTGGTGCTTGTAGGCGCCACTACGGAAAACCCTTCGTTCGAGGTTATCTCCCCTCTGCTGTCGCGAAGCAGGGTATATGTGCTCAACTCTCTAGGCGAGGACGAGTTGGGTCAGGTGCTGGAACGCGCACTTACACTTGACCAGAAGCTAAAGGGAGTTCAGCTCACAGACGATGCACGAACAGAGCTCATCTCACTCTGCGGGGGTGACAGCCGTGTGATGCTAAACGCGCTTGAGACCGCGTTTGAGATCACCGACAGTCCCGAGCTTGATAAAGACGCCGTTAAAGAGGCCTACCAAACGCGCCACTATCGCTACGACCGGGCCGGCGACGAGCACTACAACACCATATCCGCATTCATAAAGAGTGTGCGGGGCAGCGACCCCGACGCCGCAGCCTACTACCTGGCACGTATGCTAGAGGCCGGCGAGGACCCCAAGTTCATAGCACGGCGCCTTATAATCCTTGCCTCTGAAGACATTGGAAACGCCGAGCCCTACGCCCTTACTCTGGCCACCTCGGCCTTCACTGCAGTCGACTACGTGGGTATGCCCGAGGCAAGCATCATTCTTGCCCAGGCTGCCACTTTCCTTGCGGGCTGTCCCAAGAGCAATGCCTCGTACAAGGCCATCGGCAAGGCTTTCGGGGACGTACGCAAGCGCCCCGGGCTCTCAATCCCCATCCACTTGCGCAACGCCCCCACCGATCTTATGAAAGATCTTGAGTACGGCAAAGACTACAAATACTCCCACGACTACGACGAACACTTTGTAGAACAGGACTTCCTGCCCGAGGAGATTAAGGACACAGTGTACTACGAGCCCACCGATATCGGACGCGAAGCCAACATAAAGAAATACCTCTCGGCCAAGTGGAAAAAGCGCCGCGAGGACAAAGAGTAGTATCAATTTCTGTTATTTATAAATTCCAATTGAGTTGTAGTACAATATATGTTAATAAATGATATATCTTACATAGGAGGTGTCTGATGAAAACAGTCGCATTATTCACAAAGGGACTTAGCACAGTGCTTTTGGTGTTCGTACTCACGGTGTTTATGTGGGCTCCGTCAAGCGCCCAGGAAGACGTTGCAGACGAGGCGAAGGAAAAGATGGAAGAGGTGGTAGAAGAGGTAAAACAAGAGGTAATGGGCACCGATGACGCCGAGGTAACTGAAGAGGCTGTGACGGAAACTGCCACAGAGACAGCAGAGGAGACCGCAGAAGATGCTGCCGGTAAAATGGAAGAGACCACCACTGAGCCAGCTGCAGAGGCCGCAGAAGAGGTTGCAGAGGAGGCCCAAGAGGGCTCTATGAAAGCAGCCGATGAAGAGGCCACCCAAGAGGCCGCAGAGAACGCCGAGGCAGATAAAGAGATGGCGGCCGAGGCCGAGCAAAAATCACTATACGAGAGGCTAGGGGGCTATGATGCCATATCAGCTGTGGTAGATGATTTCTTTAAAAGAATGATCCCCGACGAACAGCTCGGCAGGTTCTTCATAGGGCTTAGCACTGACTCCAAAAAACGCGTACAGCAGCTCACCGTAGACTATATCTGCAGTGCTGCCGGGGGTCCCTGCACATACACCGGGCGCGACATGGTCACCTCGCACGCAGGCCTAAATATAAACGAGAGCGATTGGGAGCTATCCGCCAAATACCTCGTGGAGACACTTGATAAGTTCAATGTACCGGCCCAAGAACAGGCCGATGTGCTTAATTTTGTGGGTAGCCTAAAGGGTGCAATAGTAGAACAACCGGCCGAGAATTAAAGAATTTTACTTAGGGTCTATAAATCAAAGCAGCACTAACTCAACACAACCGAGCATTTCGGGGCCTGATCAAACAAGGATCAGGCCCCGAAATTGCCGGATACAAGGCTATATTACTATTCCTTTGCGCTCTATCAACTCGATCTTGTACGAGTCAGGGTCCTCGACAAACGCAATAACTGTTGTGCCGTGCTTCATTGGCCCTGGCGGGCGTATCACCTTGCCCCCGGCGGCCTCGATCTTCTCGCACGCCCCATATATATCCTCGACACCAAATGCCATGTGCCCGTACCCGTCCCCAAGGTCATAGCTGCTGGTGCCCCAGTTGTGAGTGAGCTCTAAAAAGGGCTCCGTTTCACCCCCCTCACCCAAAAACGCCAGTGTGAACTCCCCGTCGGGGTATTCGGTCTCGCGATGGAACACAAGCCCCAGTACCTCGGTGTAGAATTTCTTCGATTTCTCCAGGTCACCGACCCTGATCATCGTATGTAGAAACTTCATGTCAATCCCTCCGTTATCACTTATTGCCGATTAGTAAACAATAACGTGTAGCCGCTTAATCGCCTGTATCACTCAAATATTGTTTTATTTGCTACAAGCAGTTTAGCCGTTGTGGTTGCAAGCACCGTCCCTTCCTGGTTCCTTACCTCGCCCCCCAGGTCCACCAACCCCCCGTCGAGCTTCTTCTTTTCGTCGAGCGCCTTTACCTCCCACTCCATGGTGATCGTATCGTCGATAAACAGCGGGGCCGTAAACTGTATAGAGGCGTCCACAGTCGATATATCCGTATCGTGAAACACGTTGCTGTACACCCCTACCATAAGACCGAACGTAAGCGCCCCGTGCACTATCCTTGTACCGAACCTCGAGTTCTTCATGTCGGGCTCGTTTGTGTGGAGTGCATTAAAGTCCCTGAACAACCCCGCAGCCCTCACCACATGGTTCTCCGTGATCGTCATACTTTCAGTAAACTTGTCCCCGACCGTAAGCTCATTAAACGCTCTACCTATCCTTGGCATGGCACTATTCCCTCCTAGTAAATGGTTTAACTATGCATCATAACTAACTGTGATACTGCAATATTACTACATGCTTTTCCTGTTCCTAATCGCTTTACTTATCGTAATCTCGTCTATGTACTCAATATCGCCGCCGACAGGGATGCCGTGGGCAATCCTGCTTACCTCGACCCCAAGCGGTTTGGTTACCTTGGCTATGTACATTGCCGTGGCCTCGCCCTCGACACTCGGGTTAGTAGCTACTATGAGCTCTCGTACCGACCCGTTGTTGATCCTCTCTAGCAGCTCCTTAATCCTAAGGTCATCGGGGCCCACACCCTCTATGGGCGAGAGCACACCGTGCAGTATGTGGTATTTGCCTCTAAACTCACGGCTCCGCTCTATGGCTAATTGATCTAGGGGCTCCTCCACCACGCATATTGAAGATGCGTCGCGCTCAGTGTCCGAGCATATATCGCATACAGACCCTGTGGCAAAGCTATAGCAGCTTTCACACAGGCGCACTGTGGTTTTAGTATCGGCAATGGCTCTAGCCAGGTTGGTGGCATAGATTTCAGGGCTCCGGATGATATGAAACGCGAGCCTGGTAGCGTTCTTTTCCCCTATGCCTGGGAGTTTCGACAGTTCGTTGATAAGCCTTCCGATGGGTTCGGGCAGACCTTTTTGGCGCATGACTAGAGTAGACCCGGAGGCAGTCCCATCCCGCCTGCCACTTTGGCCATCTCGTCCTTCATTATGTCTTGTCCCCTGGTAAGGGCCTCGTTAACTGCTGCGGTCACCAGGTCCTGGAGCATCTCGATATCATCGTCGCTCACAATATCGGGCTCGATCTTTATGGACACTATCTCGCCCTTGGCCTTTGCAATCACCGTGACCATACCCCCGCCCGAAGTGGCCTCGACAGTTTTTTCCCCGGCTTCTGCCTGGAGCTTTTCCATCTGCTCTTTCATCTTGCCGGCCTGCTTAAGCAGGTTTTTCATGTTACCGCCGCCAAATTTCATGCTGTCACTCCTTGTGTTTTGGTTTAATTTTTAAGACCCTGCCGCCGAACATCTCCAACGCCTCGCGGACAATCGGGTCATCTTCCAGTTTTTTTTTCGTCTCCAAGAGTTTTTTTTCTCTAGCCTCCCTCTTTGCCGCCTCGGTCTGGGCACTCTCGCTCAAATCAACCCCTATATCCCTTTTGTGATACTCCTTTAGTGCCCGCTTAAGCGCGGTGTTGTTGTCCTTTTTTCTCAAGTGCGCCGAGCTTAGCGAGTCCTTGGGCATTACGATCTTTAGAGTATCACCCTCAAGTAAAAGACTCTCGGCCTGATCAAGTCTCGTGGCCAAGGACCTGTACTTGTGCTTCATAAAATCCATAAACTCCTCGCTATTCTCGGCACCGGTCTGAAGCGTATTCTCTCTGGCCTCTGTAGTGGGCTCTGCGGCCTCATTTTTAGCAGGTTTTTCTTTAGTAGGTTCATCGCGATCCTGAGATGGGGTAGGGGATCGGTCCTCTTTGGTACCGCCGCCGATCTGTTTTGAAAGTTTATCCAGCCTCTCGAGTATATCGTCTATGGGCAATGTGGGCTCTACCATACAGAGCCTAAGCACGGTGCGCTCGAGCACAAGCTCGGGGTAGTACGACCTCTCTAACTCCTCGGCACCTTCAAGCATAAGCCCAAAAAGCATCTCGAGTGTTTGTTCTGTCGTACCCTGTGTGAGTCTCTTTATGTCCTCGGTGTCGTCTTTTGACAATAGGTCAATGTCCTGGTCCCCACAGGTCTTAATTATGGCTGCGGCACGGATCGCCCTCAGCAGGTCTTGTGCCATCCTCTTTGCGCTAACCCCTCTGTCGGCGGCTTGTTGAATGAGCCCTAGTGACGATTTCGGGTCCTTAGCTACTATGGCGGACAATAGCGACCTTAGTATAGAGCGGTCCAGGATACCGAGCGTGTCGGTGGCCTCGTCGTGCTTTATCACGTCGCCAAAAGTGGCTATTAGCTGATCAAACAGGCTAAGCGCGTCACGCACGCTGCCGTCGGCCTCGTGCGCAATAAGGCTTACGGTCTCGGGATCGATTTTTATGCCCTCGCTCCCCGCAATATGGGTGAGGCTACGCTCCATAACCCCAAGCCTTACCTTCTTAAAATCATAGCGCTGACAGCGCGAAAGTATGGTGACCGGTACTTTGTGAATCTCGGTTGTAGCCAGTATAAACACCACGTGCGGCGGGGGCTCTTCAAGTGTTTTTAGCAGTGCGTTAAAAGCCGACTGCGAGAGCATATGAGCCTCGTCTATTATATAGATCTTATACCTTGCCGAGGACGGCAGGTACTTGACGTTGTCTATTATCTCGCGCACATCGTTTACACCGGTATGCGATGCGGCGTCTATCTCGAGTACATCGAGCGATTTACCGTCGGTGATCTCCTTGCAGTGCACGCACTCGGAGCAGGGCTCTGGAGTAGGGCCGCTTTGGCAGTTAAGCGCCTTTGCCACTATCCTCGCTGTTGAGGTCTTACCCACGCCTCTTGGGCCCGAGAATATTAGAGCGTGTGCGATCTTTTTGGTCTCGACCGCGTTTTTCAGGGTATCCCGGATAAAGTCCTGCCCTATGATATCGTCGAAAGATCCCGGCCTCCACTTTCTTGCCAATACTAAATAGGACATTGGGCTCCGATAACCAACCGGGCAGGTAGCCGCAACGCTGACAAGATTTTGCTACCGTTGCTCCCTTCCGGGCCTGGCGGGGTTCACAAGCTCGTCACGTACGGGCCTACCCAGTTGGAAATTTAACTCTCTATCTCAAAGTATTCCGTATAACTATATCCGATAAACGCCGGGCGATCACCTGGCGGAGAGGGAGGGATTCGAACCCTCGAGGGAGCGTTAACCCCCTACACGCTTTCCAGGCGTGCACCTTCGGCCGCTCGGTCACCTCTCCAGAATATATGTATATGAAACTAAGGGCAAGATTGTAACATCAGACTAAAAATCTTCAAAAGAGTCCTGGCTCTCTATAGGTTTATTCAGACGCGCCGATGAGTATCAATCGACACTAGAAATTCTCTTCTGGGTAGTCACTACCGCTCTCGTATCCCTCTCGGATTACCTCGGGCGCAGTAGGGGCGCCCACAGCATTCGGGTCCTCGGGAGTCCCCGGGCTAAACCACGCACACCCGCCCATTACTCCGGCAATCACAAACATTATGCCCCTGAGCACCTTTGCATACGACCTATTCCCCATGACCAACCTCCTTTAGATCAACAACTCTAAGGTGTTCGCTGACTACTCGGCCTTTGCCTCACACGCACAGACATCAGTCCTTATAAAGGCAACAACGTTCCACACGTCTTCGTCCGACAGTGCACCGCCCCACGCGGGCATCATCGGAGACAATCCGGCTGCCGCACCACCTTCTTTGATTACCTTAAATATGTGTTCGTCTGTTAGTGTAGATACGTACTCACCGTCACTCAGGTCCCTCGGTTTGGGCTCGAGTGCTGCGGCCCCGGGGCCGTCGCCCTTACCCGTGGCACCATGACATGTGGCACAAATTTGGTTGTATTTTTCTTTACCCGCTGCCGCGTCTCCCTTCTGTTCTGCAAACGATCCTGTTGCAAACAACCCCACACACGCCACTACCAACACAAGCTCCATAATCTTAATTCTCATTCGAATTCCTCCGTAAAATAAAATCTAACTACTCTCTTAATATTAACTGCAAAATACGCTTTAATAAACCTGTAATTCTTGAAAAAACTATTTAGTGGTGTGATAATGGATAGGTTTACAAGCCAAATTACATGGTCCCGTACACATGAAGCATATCAGACAAGACAGAATAGATGAAATTGCCGTACTCACCATAGACAGGCCTAAAATAAACGCGCTTAACCACGATGTTTTAGCCGATCTCGCAACACACTTAAGCAGTATGGAAAACGACGAAGACGTATGGGCGGTTATGCTCGGGGGCGAGGGCAGTTTCTTTTCCTTCGGTTTCGATATAGGCGAGATATTGGGCTACGAAAAAAAGGAATTCCTCGGGTTTGTGCTAAGCTTCCGTGACCTGCTGCACCAAATGTTTCTTTTCCCCAAGCCCATTGTGGCCGCTATAAACGGGCACGCCACAGCCGGGGGGTGCCTGCTCGCACTATGCGCAGACCGAAGGATAATGGCCACCGGCAAACCCAAAATAGCACTTAACGAGGTCGCGATAGGGGCCACGCTATTTGCGTCCGCCATCGGTATCATTAGATACACACTCGGCACCAGGGCAACGGAACAAGTTGTTTACGAGGGCCGTATGCACACGGCCGAGGAGGCACTCAAAGCAGGTCTTGTAGACTCCATATGCAGCCCTGAGGAGCTTGGGTCCCGCTCACTCGAAGAGGCCCGAGAGCTTGCATCGCGTAACCCCGAGGCCTTTGCGAGTGCCAAACGGATGCTCCGCGCCGATGTTATTAAGAGTGTAAAGGACACCGACCAAGCCACAATAAAGGAATTTGTCGAGGTCTGGTACTCTGAGAACACCCAACAGAGCCTACGAGCCGTGATAACCCGCTGAGAATCACAAAACCCACTATTATCTATTAACGGAGGATAGTTACACGCCATGATCAAATCCTGGAACAGAGTAAAAACAGAGCCGCTTACAACAAATAGAGTGTTCTCTACACGAAAGGATGTAAGCGTCTCACCCCATACCGGCCAAGAACACGACTTTTTTGTCATAGACGCTCCCGACTGGATAAACGTGGTCACCGTTACCACCGATAACGAGCTTGTACTGATCGAGCAGTACCGCCACGGTGTCATGGGTGTTACACTCGAGGTCGCAGGGGGCATGGTAGACCCCGGCGAGAGCCCGCTTGAGGCCGCCAAGAGAGAGCTTCTCGAAGAAACGGGATACTCCTCTGACGATTGGCACTTCTTAGGGCTGGTTGAACCCAACCCCGCCATCCAGAGCAACCGCTGCCATACATTCCTGGCCCGCGACGCCGTAAAATCCGCGGAACCGAGCTTCGACGGCACCGAAGACATAACCACTGTGCTTCACCCCGCCTCTGACTTCCGCTCACTGGTGAGGGATGCAAAAATCACACACTCTCTTGTAATATGCGCATTATATTATTATGAGTTGCACTCCATAGTTAATAGATAACTTTAATTTATAAACATATTGTTCCCCACACCTATTTGTGCTAATATTACCCTTAATTACTATTAATTAATTATTGATTGTGAATTCAGCATTCGGGTGTATAGTTTTAGTATAAGCATTAAGGAGGCATGATGATGCGTTATATCTACGGTTTTTTAACCGTTTGTACAATTTTAGCTATATCAATTTCTTTTAGTCCTACCAATGTGTTTGCACAGAGCACCGGCACGCCCGGAGGCAACGTCGCACCACCGGCACCTGCTGCACCAGGAGGTGCTCCACCCCCTAATTTCCCCGAATACATGGTAACCCCGCGCGACAACCTAAATCCCTATGGGCTATCCACCATGGACAGCACCACAGAGAGCGGCAACCGCGACGGCGCTGGCACATTGGGCACTACCACCAAAAGAAGAACCAACACCGAGATAAACGAGTCCCTTGCAGCTAAAGAGGCAGAGGAAAAAGCCAAAGCAGAAGAGGCCGCAAAAAAAGCAGAGCAGGAAGCAAACGCAAGGGGAGAAGCGCCCGAAGGCCCTGCTCCTAACCAAGACTTCTCGTCCACAGAAGACGGGGATTTCACTACCCCCGGTGTAAAAGGCGGACTATTTACATGGACCGACGATGATGGCACAGTGAACGCCACCAACGATCTGGGTAATGTGCCCGTACAGTACCAGATGGAAGCGCTTAGGAACCAAGAGGCGCTAAAGAAGAAACAACAAGAGAAATAATCTTAGCTCTTGGTGCGTTTTTTCGGTTCGGGTTTTTGGTTTTTGGCAACTTTCTCTTCTATCGAGTCAATCTTAGAGCTAAGCCTCTTTAACTGACCTTCTAGTATATATAGAGAATCGTTCATTGCCTCGGTGCGTTTAAGCAGATACACGCCGATTGCAACCATGGGTATTATTACAAATAGGATATGAAACCAGTACCCGGCTCCGCCCCCGCCCCCGGCACAGCCGCCGAGCATTAAGGTCGAGGCCACAAGCATTACTAAAATAGTGTTCCTAAATGGGTTATGCATTCCTTTATTCCTCCTTCGCAGACCTGAGTATTATTGTACCTGATTAATCGATTAATTATATTCCCTCTATGTCTGATATCCCGCATTTTAAGTATGATCGGCAACATTGCGAAGCACCATATAATAGATTTCGCGCCCCTCTGCCCTATAGCCCGTTTCATACTTCGTATAGGGCCGCCCAGGAATCTCGTTCACATATCCCGGCGGCGGGGTGTCGTTGGTAAAACAGTCCATCGAGCCCACGACATCGACACTGCTTGCAAAATAGTCCTTGTGGTCGGTCGCGATCTCAAGCACTGCACCTGGGAGCATAAGCTCGGATATCCTGCCCATTACCTCTCGGTTTACTATCCTGTGTTTTAGGTGCTTTTCCTTGGGCCAGGGGTCCGGGAAGTTAATGTAGACCACCGAGAATTGCGGGCCCCCGAAAACCTCCCAAAGCGCTATCTCTGCCTCCATGTGGAGCAGTTTTATGTTCTTTAGCCCGACCCGGTTTGCTTTTTTGACTCCCCTCAGAAAACGGCGGCGCTTAACCTCTATCCCCACGAAATTGCGCTCGGGGGTCCTTGCGGCCATCTCCACCAAAAACTCCCCGTCGCCAAACCCTATCTCAAGCACATAGGGGTTTTGGTTGCCGAACACCACACCCAGGTCGAGTGGCAGAATCTGCTCTGTAACGTCGAGTATCTGGTCCATCTGTTCGTTTTATTAGTGCTAAGCAATAGCAGTGCGGATTATATCTTCCTCGACCGCAATTCCGTACCTGTCCCCGGGCGACGACATAACACCGATCTCTTGGGGTAGCGCCATCTCTATCTGCCCCCCGCGGGATTTTTTGTCGAGCTTCATCACCTCTATTATCTCCGAAATATCTTGGTCCGGGGGCATCTCTGTGGGCAGCTCTGCCTCGGCGAGCAATGCCTTTATCCTCTCTACCTCGTCCTGCGAAATAAGCCCTATAGCGCTTGCTATATTGCCCTCGGCCACCATCCCTATCGATATGGCCTCACCGTGTGTGATCGTGTAATCAGACAGGTTCTCGACAGCGTGCCCCACGGTGTGGCCATAGTTTAGTACCTTGCGCAGGTTGGACTCGTGCTCGTCCCGCTCCACAACCTCGCCCTTTATCTCACAGCCCCTGGTTACAATATATTCGAGCGCCTCATTTTCATAACCAAACACCAGGTCAAGCGAGCCTTCCAGAAACTTAAACAGCTCCCCGTCCCATATGACACCGTATTTTATGACCTCTGCCAGCCCCTCACGCATCTCTTTTCGAGAGAGCGTTTTTAGGGTGTCGATATCGGCATACACCCGCCAGGGTTGATGAAACGCCCCTATCAGGTTTTTCCCGTGCGGGGTGTCCACCGCTGTTTTACCCCCGACCGAGCTGTCCACGCACGCGACCAATGTCGTGGGTACCTGCACATACGGGATGCCCCTGGCATATGTAGCAGCCACATAACCTGCAATATCACCCGGCACTCCTCCGCCGAGTGCTATTATTGCCGAATCCCTGGCAAAACCCAGCTCAAGCATCCTGTCCTCGAGCATTGATTTAGTTTCACGCGATTTATAACGCTCACCGGCGGGGAAGGGGATCATGCACGCATCGAGCCCCCTCTCCAGAAGCTCGTCCAAAAGGTCTATCCCATACAATTTCTCTACATTGCTATCGGTAATCACAGCGTACTTGTGCCCGAGCGTCGCAGCAGCAATGTCCTCCGCTATACGGCCCAAAAGCTCCTGGCCGATTACAATATCGTACGAGTTGTCAGTGGTCTTGTTAAGGTCTACATGTATTTGCGGCATCTCTCACACACCTAGCTATCCAGTTTGTAATACTCCGTGCTCTTTACAGAAAATATATTTACTTTCGGGCCTAAAACAAGTTCAATGCTCCTTTCGGTATCGGTGTTGTATATCTCGCCGTCCACAATGTAACCGGTATTACGCTCTATCCTAAGGCTCTCGGTGTGAGTGTTGAGAAAATCCCCGTCAGCATCCGACTTAAGCCCCTTATAGAGGCCGAGGGGGATCTTGTAGCGGTATTTTTTCAGATAGGGGTGGCGCATATAAACAAAATGAAACCCCTTATCCCCAAGGTCGTGGCTCGTGAATATATCGAACCCAAACACAAACTTGTCTAGCACAGAAGCTATGATCAGCACGTGCCCGTCTTTCTGTATCTCTTTACCGTCGACGTATACCGATGAGTCCACCTCGCGGAATATCTTGTGGTCGGGGTTAGACACGGCAAGCCCCACATACTTAAGTGCGAGCATCGTGGCCACCTCGTGCCCGGCCCCCTGCGTGTAGTACTCGTTCATAAACCTAAACATTAGCCCGTCTATGTATGTAAACGCGTGTATGGGATCGGACAGTTGGTCGTCGCTTACCGTTATAAGCCTCTTGGACTTGTAAGGGATAGGTTTGTCATCGTCTATGTAACCAAGAAGCTTCTTTAGTACCTTGACCTGGTCCTGCCACAAGCCGAACTCAGCCCCTATCATGTTTATCGTACCGCCTTTAAGCGGTACAACCAGCGGCAGTTCCCGGTCCCCATAGCTGTTTATATATGTGGTAAGCACAGTGCTTAGAGTACCGTCCCCACCGCTCACACAGAGCACCCGCACGCCATCTCGCCTGAGCTTTTCTATGGCGTCCCCCACCTCGGAACTCTCGGATGTCACATATACCACGCCCCGGTCGCCGAACATGGATTGGAATGTATCTATTTTGTTTTGGGTCTGCCTTTTGTTCTTCCTAGCAGACGGATTGAGTATTAACCCAACTGTTTTCATACGTCGTATTTAGCGAGTGACCAGACCTTATGGGGATTAAGCTTTTCTATCCCCCTAAGTTCGGTAAGTTCCACTAAGAAACAGTATCCCACTACCTCGCCCCCAAGCTCTCGTATAAGCTCTCCTGCGGCCGCTGCCGTGCCCCCCGTGGCCAGCAGGTCGTCTACCAACACCACTCTGCCCCCCTTGTGAATTGCGTCTTTATGCACCTCAAGGGTGTCGGAGCCGTACTCGAGGTCATACGATGCGTTAATAGTAACGTACGGTAGCTTGCCCGGCTTTCTTACGATTACAAGACCGGTGCCGAGCTTCATCGCAAGGGCCGACGCAAATATAAATCCCCTGGCCTCTATACCCACCAGGTAATCGATCTCGTGGCCGTCCAGCATCTCGGCCATCTGGTTCACGGCACTCTCGTAGGCCTTGGCGTTTTGCAGCAGCGGTGTGATATCGTGGAACACAATCCCTTCTTTGGGGAAGTCCGGTATCCCCCTTATATAGTCCTTCACATCAATCATCGGTAAATCTCCTTTTCTGGTTATGGCAAGTACGACATGGGGTTTACGGCCCTGCCGTTTTGACGCACCTCAAAGTGCAGGTGGTTCCCCGTCGCTCTGCCTGTGGCACCCACCTCGGCTATCACCTGGCCCGCTCGCACACACTCGCCTCGGTTCACATTGTTTCGGCTCGTATGCGCATATAGGGTCCTCATACCGTTGCCGTGTGCGACCAGCACTATTCTACCGTATCCCGAATAGCCTCGCACGCTCCTCGCACTGGCCACCACAAGCCCGTCGGCTGCGGCGCGTATGGGTGTGCCCCTGGGTGCGGGGATGTCTATGCCGTTATGGTTCCTGCGTCCACGGCGGCCGAATCCCGACGATATCTTCCCCGGCACGGGCCACAAAAACCCGCGTGTCATAGTGTATTCGGGCACAAGCAGTCGTGTTCCCTTGGGGATGTCTCGATGGTCATATATATCGTTTAGTCTTATTAGTTCGTCCACGGTGGTGCCGTAGAGCATGGATACTCGGTAAAGCGTTTCACCCTCGCGCAGAGTATGGAACTTAGATGTCTCGGTGCCGTTATGTGCGCGCCTAAGGCACCTCTCGACGTCCATATTCTCTTTAGGCCGCGGCGGGGCCGAGATGCTTCGCGTAGGGGGCTTCGAGCCGCATGCAAAGCTAACCAGTATTACCGGCAAGACCAATAGCCATTTCCACTGCCTGGGCGGCAGACTGAGTTTGTACAATATCGGACGACACCTCCCATGATCCGATTCCTACTACAGGCACGTCTAACCTAAGCGCATACGCTATTTCGGATAGTGTCCCATAGCTCCCTCCAATGGCTATTATAGCACAACTTGAGCGAACTACAATAATATTTCTTGCATGACTAAGACCGGTTACAACCGGAATATCAACAAATTTATTAGCTTCTTGCCTGTTTGTACCCGGAATTATGCCTATTGTGAGCCCCCCCTGGGACTTTGCACCCCTGCACGCCGCCTCCATCACACCCCCCAATCCCCCGCATACCAGTGTGTAGCCCCTGCGCGCAATCTCGCCGCCTACCTCCACCGCGGTCTCATACTCCTTTTCCGAAGCATCCCCGCCACCTATAACCCCTATTAATGTTTGCATAATTCCCTCCCGATAGGACTAGCTTTGACTATATACCATCACGTTTCAATAGTAAAACATCTCGAAAAAAGTGATTAATATGTGAGAGTTGCAACAATAGAAGAATAATTAATTCATGAAATCTGCAATCTTAACCGTATAATTAATATTATGAGGTACTTAATACCTACTCTGTTACTATTCGCTCTTACATCTTTATGTATTATCGGAAAGAACACTCAAAGTGCTACAGATGAGGTAGAAACCCTATATCCGGTACTCGTTGATAATATTATTGTGAAAAAGAAGTATGGATTCATAAACAAGAAAGGCGAATGGGTCATAAAGCCAAGATTTGATCATGCTACTCAATTCAAATCAGACGAACTGAGTAGAATTAAAATTATTGATGAATACGGAAATGATAAATACGGATTCATAAACGGAAAAGGAGAAATTGTAGTAAAACCCATATATGATGGCGCTATAGGCTTTACCGAAGGATTATCTGTTGTAGTTGAAAACCTCCCAGACACTCCTGATACAAAACAGTATTTTTTCATAAACAAAAAAGGGGAAGATGTTTTCAAACAGCGATTTGAAAGTGCTCTTCCGTTTTCAGATGGCTTGGCTCTCGTTGAAAAAGATGGGAAAGACTTCTTTATAGATAAGACTGGCAAAACTGTCATAGAATCCCCTTTTGATGTTACATTCGAGTTCTTAGATGGTTATGCCGTAGGTTACACAAAAGGGAAAGGCACGGGATATATGAATAAGAAAGGGGTTATTGTCAAACAAACTGAATATCGATATTCCAGCCATTTTTCTGAGGGGCTTGCTGCAGTGAGGGTTGACAAGAAACTGGGATATATGGATAAGAATTTTGAAATTGTTATCGAACCGAAATACGATATGGCATATAGTTTTCGTGACGGTATGGCATTGGTCAAAATAAATGGAGAGCATGGTTACATCGATAAAACCGGGCAACTTAAGATCAAACCAATATATGACGATATTATGTTCATGTTTACAGAAGGGTTATTATCAGTAGAAGTTGACGGGAAATGGGGCTGCGTAGACAAAAATGGGGAAATGGTAATCCCTCCAATTTCTGATCACCCAATTACATTCTCCGATGGCGTTGGTCGTGTTTATAAAAACGGCAAATTGGGTTTCATCGATAAAAAGGGCAAATACATATTGAAACCTAAGAAATACTAACAAATTGCGAGGTTATATAAGTAAAGAAAGCAAATACATCTGGAAGCAGTAAAAGGAGTAACCTGCTCCGCATATTACATACTAAAGCTTTAAGCATCCTCCAATCGTATTTAATTATATGTTTAAACCCAGTCCGCTGAGTGGGTTAGTTATATCTAGTGTGTTTATATTTACTCATATATCCTTGCCCAATTTTTCTTTACTCACAACAGCCATAGCAATTGAGAGTAAAACCAGCATTAGACAATGCGATGAGATTGTTGAACTTGATGGTCCGCAGTACTGGTTCTACGAGATAACCAACGGATTTAAGGAAATTAACGATCCTAAATCTAAACGGTATGAGGTCTACTCAAACAATCCTAACAAATGTATTCAAGTTAAATTAGATGAAATCAACAACCCCGAATCCAGGACATTAGGATATAAGAGAGCGTTATCAGAATGGGCAGAGATTATCGATGGGTATATACATGAAGGTGGGGGACTTGAGGGTTTTCGTTCTCCATTAAATTGGTATGTGAATATTGATGTGTTAGTACACAAAATGAAAATACAATCTCTGGTGGGTTTCACATTTTACTCATTTGATGACTTGAGTTACTGGTTGAGGGCAAATTATGACAATCTTTATTGGTCAAATGAAAAGCAACTGCTGATTACAAACAATAATTTATCAACTTCAAGTGTCGAGATGCTAAGGGTCTTGATACACTCGTATAACTGTACTATCTGTCGATGGGGCAGATGAATAAAAACAAACAAGAGCAACAATAATGATGTAATTATTTATATTTTATCCACTGTTTATTCCTTCTCTAAAAAGTAAATCCAATCTTAAGTTTAGATTCAATCGCAATATTAGAATTTAGATAGCATACTAAAGCTTTAAGCACCATCCAATCGTATTTAATTATATGTTCAAACCCAGTCGGCTGAGTGGGTTAATAACAGTTAGAGCTATTATTCAATCTAGTATTGTTATAGCTATTATCCTAATCCCCATATATACCTCAAACCAGCTTGGTCTAAACCAATAAATTCAATATCAGTAGAATTCGATTTAAACAAATCGAGTTTTTCAATTAACGAGCCTATTTTTATCACCTTTGAAATCACAAATAATAGCGATGAAGTAGTTGAAATCAATCCACACATGACATTTGATTCAGAATTGGTATTCAGACTTACAGAGCCGGATGGAGACAATATTACTATTCCCGGATTAATTCAAGAATTTGCCTTGCATAACCTTACGCAATATGATCCATTAACATTGCAAGCAGGACAGAGCTACAAGCAACTTCTTGTACTTAATGATTATCTAGAACTTAATCAAAATAATGCACATATCCCGGGTAGAAGGTTTTACGATGAGGATAATTATTATGCTTCATATTATAAATTTAGAGAAACCGGCAAATATAAACTACTTATCTCATATAAAGGTAGTGTAGTTAAACCTGTCAAAGGAGAACCTCATGGGGAATTAATTGGATATGTCGAATACAATCAGACATTCGATTTCGATATCTATCCTCGTGACCAAGCACACCTAATAAAAATAAGTAATAACCTTATGGACACAGCCCTACATTCAGAGTCTCAAAACATAGCAGAAAGTGCTGCTATTGCACTTAGTACCATGAGAGAAGAATTTAATATTCCAAACCTCGAGAAACTAATGAGAGAAAAACCTGAGACTCTGGGTCTAATAGCAGCTAAAGGATTAGCAAGACTAGACACACTTGAGGCTATCTTAGCACTTAAAACCCTAGCTCTGAACCCTATTATAGGAATTTTATTACCAAATGATGTTATCTTAGTATTAGGTTATGTTGAGTCCAGCACTAAGAATAAACAAGTTAAAGAACATTTTCAGAAAAACCCATGGTTTAGAACTATTACTCAAGAAGAACTTGAAAAAATGTTAAAAAACCAAGAATCAACCGGTAAAGATATTCCAACTAAATAAAACTGCTCATTACTTCACGTTTCACGACTGCACAAAAATTAATTACTCACGATAAAGCCACAATCAACATTCCCGAGATTTTGTCCATCTAGAAATACTGTGGATGTCAATTTTCTGGTTTCATCATTATATGCAAGATCAGTCATAATCCCACCTGTTATCCCATTGGTGCAATCCAGAGTGGTACAACCCACGGCTTCACATCCCTCCGAGAATGCTGGTTTGCCTACCGTTGGTTCAGTATCGCAATAAATGGTCTCACATAAATCGGCTAACGTCTCTGCCAAACATTCAACCTCACTAATATCAACATTGAATAGCCAAGTGCAGTCCGGCATAAATTCATCATCACTACAAGATAGATGAACTAATACGAGCAATGATACTAGTAGTACGATTATTGTTTTTCTATCCACCGTTTATTCCTTCTCCGATAAATCCTCACCGCAGACAAAGGTATCAACAAAATTAGCCAATTTATAAAGTCTGATTCAGGATCGGAAGCACCACTCTGGCTGCAACCGCTTTTGGATTTTGGAAGGCTTTGAAAACTGCAAACGGCCAAAAATATCTCTTCATTACCTTCGGGGTTCATGCCTGTAATATCGGATTTTGAAACAAAAGTTATGTGTGTACCGCCCTCGTTTACAGAACGTGTACCGACAAACCCTACAACAGGGTTGATAATCTCTGTAAGCCCGGCATCACGGTTCCACACATATAGATGGCTTTCTGTAAAAAAAGCAATCGTATTACCATCTCCACTCAATGACTGACTTACACTGTCATCAAGTTCGAATATATTTTTTGTCACACGCATTGATCCACTATTGCTGTCCCATATAAATATTTCGGTACCTGTCTTTGTGTTTGAGGAGCCTTCATAAGATATTTCATTCCCATCGTAACTTATCGAAGGGTATAATGGATCAATACCACTGTTTATTGTGATCTGCCTTAACCCCTCAATGCTATCCCATAAAAATATTTCAAAGATACCAAAGGTTTCTTCCTCAGTCAGCATTACATCCGAATTAAATGCTATCCTGTTGCCCCCTTCGTTTATAACAGGGTCAAATACATGAAAAGGCCGCAAAGAAGAAGACCCGCTTGTATCTGTTATCCGCGTAAAACCGGCTGTCTTATCCCACAAATATATCTCGGTATTGCCCTCGGGATTCTTGCCCGTGAAATCAGCATCGGATATAAATGCAACCCTAGAACCATCTCCATTAATTGACGGTCGACTGCTGCCACTCTCTGTGGTGTCGGTAATTTGAGTAAACTTTTCAGTTAACTCGTCCCATACATAAATTTCGCTGTTTAGATCGGGATTCATGCCTGTTAAGTCAGCGTCAGAAACAAAAGCGATCTTGGTTCCATCTTTATTAATTGAAGGATCAATATTAAACTTAAAATCTGTATCTGTTATCTGCGTAATTCCATCTGATTTATCCCAAAGAAACAGCTCAATACTACGGTCAGGATTATCACCCGTAATATTCGCAGCAGATACAAATGCTATACGTGTACCATCCGCATTTATCGTAGGATTGGTGTTACTCTCTGAGTCTGTAACTGTAATCTGCTCAAAATTGCAGGTCGCCTGCGAATAGGCGTTTGGGGTACTACAAAGAAATAGGCTGAATAGAAAACACAGCAGGGCAATGAACTGGAGGTAGCAACAATATCGGGATGAATATTTCAATTATAACCTTTCCTCAATCCATTAATACCGCTATAAACGTATTAATTAATAATCTACTTGTTAATTATGCGGAATCAAAATGTTCATCTGTCAAACCACACAACCGACTTAAGAACAGCAACTAATATTAGAATTTAAAATGAACGAGTATAATCTTCTCCCTATAACCCATGAACTACCTCGATTGGACAGTCATAGTCGTATACGTCATAACCCTACTTACGCTAAGCCGCTACATAGGCAAGCACCAAAACAACCTAAACGACTACTATCTGGGCGGGCAAAAGCTGTCCTGGTGGGCTGTGGGGCTCTCTACCATGGCCACTCAACTGGGTGCCATAAGCTTCATATCCGCACCCGCATTCGTGGCGCTTAAACCGGGGGGAGGGCTCACATGGCTTGGCTACGAGTTTGCCGTCCCCGCAGCCATGATATTTGTGATGATATTCATCGTCCCCGTCATCCACGGCTCCAGTTTCCTTAGCATCTACGAATACCTCGAGCACAGGTTCGACGCCTCCACACGCACCATTGTAAGCCTCATTTTCCAGATTAGCCGCGCCCTTGCCACTGGGGTGGGCATATACGCCATCGGTATAGTGCTTTCCGCCATATGGGAGATCCCCCTTATCCACACTGTGCTCCTCATAGGTGCGATCACTATCATCTACGATGTGTGGGGCGGGATGAAGGCCGTCATATATAGCGACGTCATACAGATGATTGTGCTCACCATAGGTATACTAATATGTGGTATAGCTGCTATATACCTTCTAGGCGGTGTTGAGGACGTTTTTAGCTCAGTTGACCAGGAGCGCTTAAAAATAATGGATGTTAAGAGTACTGGGCTTGGGGACGGCAACGATTTCAGCTTCTGGGCGCTACTATTCGGAGGGTTTTTCTTGTACGTGTCCTACTACGGATGCGACCAGAGCCAGCTCCAGCGCGAGATGAGCGCCAAGGACCTGGACACCGCACGTAAATCCCTAATGTTTAACGGCTTCGTGCGTTTCTTCCTCGTTGTGTCATACCTTGCTATGGGGCTTCTCATAGGGGCTTTTGCATTTAAGAACCCCGAGTTCATGGCGCTTATACCCAAGGACAATGTCGACTACATGGTCCCTGTATTTGTAATCAACTACCTGCCCCATGGTCTTATCGGATTGATCGTAGTGGCACTATTGGCGGCTTTTATGTCCAGCCTCGACTCCTCGATCAACTCCCTTAGCGCCGCCACTATGAACGACCTGTACAAACGCCACCTGAAGCCGCGCGAGACCGAACGCCACTATGTGCTCTGGTCCCGCATACTCACAGTGTTTTGGGGTGTGGTGTGCACCGGGTTCGCATTCGTTGTAGGCAATATATCCGACACTGTCATAGAAGCCATCAATAAAGTAGGCTCACTCTTTTACGGCCCCGTACTGGCTGCATTTATGCTGGGCATTCTGTTTAAGAGGACCAGCGCCACCGGCACTAAACTAGGCGTGTTGCTGGGAGTAGGCATCAATTTTGTTCTCTGGATTTGGTTCCCCGACGTATCGTGGCTCTGGTGGAACGTTGCGGGCACAGGCATCGCTATGGGGGTGGGCTACCTATGGAGCGTTATATATCCCGCAGACAAGGCCAATTACATTTCGTGGCACCGTACCGAGACCGACCCCAAATGGACCCGAAAATACATAGCGATGGCAGTATATTTCCTGTCCATCATAGCACTAAGCTACATCGCCCAGGTCATCTGGCTCGGTTGATCTGGATGTATTTGCTTAAAAAATATCATTTGAGACCGCACTACCTACACATTATAATAGTTAGATAAGTATCGGAGGATCCACAAATGACGAAATTAGCAAAAATAACTTTTTCACTTCTATTTACACTCTTACTTGTCGGTACGGCGGCGTTCGCTGTTGAGGACGACGACTCGCCGCTCGGGTTCCAGTTCGGCATATCCAAAAAAGACGCTGAAAACATCATCGACCGCGAAGGCAGACGCATAGTCGAGGAAAAAGAAGACTCGAAAAAGATAAAGACTATTATCATGCAAGGCACACTCGTCGATCTCCCCGTAGACGTAACAGGCATGAACGTAATGACGGGGCTTGAGTTCTATAAAAAGAAGCTCATGTCCACCTCGCTCATCGTCGAGGCCGAGGACGATGCCCAACAGTCGCAACTAGAAGAGACTTTTGCCAATTACCTGGTCAAAATGCACGGCGAACCTAAAGATAAAGAGAGCATGCTCTATTTCACCACATGGCACTGGATACTCGTAGACCACAAACTCGTACTCAGCAGCAACAGCAAAAAGAAATGGGTCAAGGTCGATTTCACATACATACCGGTTGACGAACGCAAGAGGGAAGACGAAATCGATGCACGGCGAGACGAAGAGGTCAAAGACCCGGCCAAGCAAATGTTCCTAGACGCCGACTACAGCAAACCCACTGGCTATCTGGAAAAATAGCCCTCCACTGAAAATCATTTGTAGACGGTGATTAATACTTAGTGCACTTCTTTACTTCTTTTAGGTTGGAGTGGTCCGCGGCCAAAATGTTATAAGCATGGGCCCACTCGTGCTTCAAATCCGGCAGGATACCGTCTTTGTTAAAGGCCTTATAGGTCACGATGATCAAGGCGTATTCGGGGTCAAACTCGCCGTTACACCTGCCGCGATGATACTTACACTCAAACATCCCGTCCACGACCACAATACGGTTACGCCGACCCTCGGCCCCTCTGTCTTGTATATGCATACACTGCTCGAACGAGGCAAACTGTTTGTCCACCTCTTTCACCACGCGGGTCTGCTTACCCTCCAGGTTTTTAGTCGTCGACACATGGAAACGATACATAGGGGTGGTCTGCGTCGGCAGCGATTTAAGCTTGGTCTTGTTGAGCTTGTTGGGGTCAACCATCCTCTTTACCTGACCCACGTTTGCACACGCCCCCAGCACCGGCAGCAGTACTAATATCAATAATGCTCTTTTTATGAACGTGGCCACTCCTTATATAATTAAATAGAAATTATCATTTTTCAAGATTCCCCTACGCCTCAATTTGCCCACGGTATTTGATACCGCGGCCCAGATAATTTAGAATCCAACTATAGCGATTAAAGGTTGACCACTTATGATATCAAACATACTCGCATGGTTCGGCTCGTCCCGCATAGGTACATGGACCATTATTAATCTCGGCTCTCACATCGACCGCTTTCTGATTAAGGCCTCGGGTGGCAAGATGAACTCCACGTTCCTCTGGCCCTGCCTACTGCTTACGACCACAGGCCAATCCAGCGGCAAACCCCGTACCACCCCACTGCTCTACATGGAGGACGGGGACAATTTCGTGATCATAGCTTCGAGGGGAGGGCACCAAAACCACCCCTCTTGGTACCTGAACCTAAAGGCCAACCCCGAGGTAGAGGTATTTGTAAACGGCCAGACTCAAAAGAGGATCGCCTCCGACGCCCAGGGCCCCGATCGCGAGCGCCTGTGGCAAATGGCTGTGGACATCTATTCGGGATACGATGTTTATAAGGAGAGGGCAGGGGACCGCGAGATCCCTCTTGTGATACTATCGCCCAAGTAATCAAAAAGGAGATTTTCTCATGATGATACGATCAATCGCAATATGCACAGTATTTGTAGCGGCACTACTCTTTGGTTTCATGACCAATACTTCACTTGCCCAAGACTCCGCAGCGCCGGAACAGCAGTCAGACGCTAAACCCCCGGTAGAAGCCGTGGAACCTCCTCCCGAGGTTGCAGAACCCACGCCCCAAAAGCCCAAAGAAGAACCAACGGAGCCCGAGCCCATTGCAAAACCCGAACCCGTTAAACCCATCCAATACTGCCAGGGCAAGTACCGCTGGCGGGGACTGTCCGAGATGGAGATCGTCACGGTCCGGTGCCCCGAGGTCACCAGCACCTGCCGCTGCGATGTGGATAAAAAGATAAAAGAACGGGTTAACTGCGGGGGCAGAATCAAAAACGCATCGGGCAAAGCCGAACTTGTGGACTGCAACTCTATTATAATTGGAAGGTAGCTAGGCTTACTTTTTCTTCTTCTTTTTAGGGGGTAGAGTCTCTGTGAACCTGACACCCTTCATTACCCAGTCCTTTAGCTGCTTTTCGGTTTTTATGCCCTGGGCCAACACATAGACATAGCCCTTCATTGGCCTGCCTGTAAAATCCATAGGGGTCGTATGGGGCTCGGCCAGTGAGGATTCATAAGCATCGGGACCCACACGGACCACGACCTTGTCGTCTATCACCCCAAAGCACATATGGTCCTTCTTTAAGTACGCAAGCCCGCCAAACATCTTCTTTTCGACGAGTGACTCATCGCCCTTGAACAGCTTCCTTAGCCTCTCCGCCAACTTCTCATCATACGCCATCTCTCTTCTCCTCATTTAACACGCTAATCATATCCTATAACTTAATTTCTATGTTGTGAACACACAAGCAATTTCGATGTTAATATTTACTTAATTACTTATTTATAATGCAGGGCAAAGCATATGACATCAGAAAATTACAAAAAGGACTTGAAGGAATTAAATGCGGCTGTTGAACTCAACCCCAATGACCCAACTGTATATTATGATCGAGCATCTCATAAAGGTGCTAATGGAGATTATGAAGGGGCAATTGAGGATTTCACAAAAGCCATACGTCTCGACCGGAATTATGCCGATGCATATGCCCGTAGAGGACTCATGAAAGGCAAATCAGATAATCTACGAGGTTCTATCATTGACTTTAACAAAGCGATTGCTCTCGATTCCGCAGAACCTGTGTATTTTTATAATAGGGGAGTAGCAAAATCATTTTCCTCTCAATACAAAAAAGCTATTGAAGATTTCAATAGAGCCATTGAGCTCGATCCAGATTACTTAATGCCCTACCAACATCGAGCTTACATAAAATCTGAACAGCATGATTATAAAGGGGCTATCCAAGATTATTCCACCTGTATTGAGATTGACGAGGATTATTTTGATGCCTACCTATACAGAGCTATGGCGAAAGTTGAACTAAAAGACTATAAAGGTGCAATTAGAGACTACACTAGCGCGATCAAGTTAGATAAAAACAACTCTTTTCTCTATTATAAAAGGGCATTAGCTAAGTGGGATAGTGGCAGTTTAAAAAGAGCTTTATCCGATTTAGATAAAGCCATTGAAATTGATCCAGATGATCACTCGTACTATTACACAAGGGGTGTATGTAAAACAGACTCAAAACTTTACAAAGATTCCATTACCGACCTTAGCAAAACCATTGAGCTTAACCCCAAAGATTGCCTAGCATACTACGAAAGAGGGAAATCTAAATATTATTTAGGTGATTTTGAAGGTGCCGTTCAAGATCACACAATTTCATTAAAAATCGACCCTAAGAACGTCGATAATTATTCAGCAAGAGGGGTCTCTAAACACGAATTAGGCAATTATACAGGGGCTATTCGAGATTATACAAAGGCAATCAAGTATGAACCAAAAGAACCGAAAAATTTCTATAACAGGGGATTATGCAAAGGTCTTCTAGATGACTTCAGAGGTGCTAGATACGATTTCTCAAAAGCTATTAAATATGATCCAACCTACATTGAAGCTTACTACTTTAGGGGATTAGCAAAGATCGAGCTGAATAATCCTAAAGGGGCAATTCTAGATTTCACAAAAGTTATTGAACTCCATCCAAAAGACTCAGAAGCTTATTACAACAGAGGCAAAGCCAAAATCTTGATTGGCAACAAAGAAGAAGGCTGCATCGACCTCTCCAAAGCCGGCGAGTTAGGGTATCACGAGGCCTACGACTTAATCAAAGAACACTGCAATTAACATCCTATTGCATTTCCCACTTCACTAAATAGTATTAATACTCATGACTATCAGGATTGCACTTTACTCGTTGCTTGCTGTCATTTGCTTCATCAGTACATCCCACGCCCAAACCGCCGAGGAATACCTAAAGTTAGCTTCCGACGCTGTCAACGCGGGCAAATACTCAGAAGCCCTGACATACTCCGAGCAGGCCATTGAGCTTAACCCATCTTCCTCAGATGCCTACCGCACCAAAGGCACTGCTAAATACAATTTAGGGGATCTGAAGGGGGCACTTACTGCATATACAAAAGCCGTTGAGCTTAACCCCAAGGACTTTGAGTCATACTCATTTCGAGGCACTACCTACTTAAACCTCGGCAATACCAACAAAGCGCTAGAGGACTACAGTAAATCACTGGAGATCAATCCTAAATTCGACAAGGGCTACTACAACCGGGCCTATACCAAGTCCGCCTTAGGTGACTATAAAGGTGCCGTTTCGGATTATTCCAAGGCCATTGAGCTAAACCCCCAATACACCACAGCCTTCTACAACAGGGGGTCTGTAAAATCCCAACTACAAGATTACAAGGGTGCCATCGAGGACTATACCAATGCCATAGAAATAAATCCCACCTACATAGATGCCTACTACAACAGGGGACTTGCAAGGGACGAACTAAAGGATTTCCGGGGCGCTATAGAGGATTACAGCAAGGCACTGGAGCTTAACCCCAAATTCTTTCCAGCATACGTTAATAGAGGAACTGCAAAAGTACAGCTCCAAGACTACCAAGGCGGCATCCAAGATCTAACCAAGTCTATTGAGCTAGTTCCCAACAACCCAACCGCATACTTGAACAGGGGGCTTAGCTATCTGCTCACCGGCGACCAAAACAAGGGGTGCAGCGACCTTGCCCAAGCCCGCGATCTGGGCGAAGCCACGGCAGGCGAACTGATAAAACAGGTCTGCAAATAACCATCCCGTCTAACAATAAAACTGTTGCTATTCCCAGATCACCAAATAGTATTTATAGTCATGATAATGAGAACCTTACTCGCTTCATTATTGATCTCATTTTACCTATTTACCCCTGCCCACGCCCAAACCGCCGATGAACATATGAAAACGGCTGCTGATGCCATGAACACAGGCGATTACCAAAAGGCACTGGAATACTCGGACAAGGCAGTAAAGGCAGATCCCGAGAACTCCAGGGTCTATAGCGGCAGGGCGCTCGCCAAAAATGCTCTGGGCGATAATGCGGGTGCTGTAGAAGACTTCACCAAGTCCATTGAACTCAAGCCCGATGTCCCCGGTCCCTACGCCGGCAGGGGACTAGCCAAAGACGAGCTGGGTGACCATAAGGGTGCTATCGAGGATTTCACCAAGGCTCTGGAGATATTCCCCGGGTTCTACGAGGCTTACTACAACCGCGGGGTATCCAAAGACGCACTTGGGGACTACCAAGGTGCCATAGCCGACTATTCCAAGACCATAGAGCTGGAACCCTCCTTTGCCATGTCCTATAACAAACGGGCAGCTGCTAAATTCAGAATGGATAACGAAATTGGGGCCATACAGGACTTTAACAAGGGGATTGAGCTAGACCCAAATCAAGCCCAAGCCTATTACGGCCGGGGCTCGGCCCGATTCGAACTGGGAGACCACAAAGCAGCCATTACGGACTTCAACAAAGCCATTGAGCTTAGCCCCGACTACACCGAGGCATTTTATTTCAGGGGGATTGCCAAGTATCTTAGCGATCAAAAGACCGAGGGCTGTACAGATCTCACCAAGGCCTCTGAACTTGGCGACCAAGACGCCGCCGAGTTCATCAACAACTTCTGCAGTAAGTAAAACAACTCTCCTAATCTATTGATGCATTGAACCATTTATTGCCAAGCTGTTACTTATATAACAAATCCGAAACAAGGAGTGCATAGATGATCAGTTTCAATAAAACGTTATTTGTAACTGGCCTTCTTATTCTCACAACACTAAGTATCAATTCGGTCCATAGTGAAGACGCTCACCAGATAATGAGCCTCAACCAAGAGATGCAGGAAATTAATCATAGTGTTAAACATCAGACGGACTTAAACCCAACGTATCAGCAGGAAAACAAACATACAACGAGAATATTTGTCGGTGGTCAGGTAATGCAGACACAAATGCAAACGAGCACCCACAAACCTCAGAATAATGGGAACAACAAGGGTGCCGCAATAACCTCGGCGGCAATTATGGGTTTCAACCACTCCGGGTCTCCCCAAACCTCGAATATCGACAATGTTGTTACAAACCAACATACAAAAAAGAATTATACTCAATACGTTCAGTTAAGTACTCAATTGATGGGAGAACTCCAATTAACTGAAAGAGAACTGGTCGATATACTACAAACTATAAGAAGAGACCTAAATAATCAGGTAGATCCACCTGAGAAGGTATGGAAAGTTGTAATAAAAAACCAAACAAGTTCAAAAGAAAGTGTCAATCAAATAAATAATCACAATCAAGTCCACTTTCGGACAAAAGAGCCAATAATACGAAATATGAGACAATGACTACAGATATTCACAACATTAAGAATTGATGGCTACGATGCATATTATCGCAATGCTTTTCTCTAATCACAGAATTCTTGACTTCTAATAACCAGTTTGTTATTTTCAACCCAACACAAGCTTAGGATGGGTGAAATTCTAGACCGACAATTGATACTGATCTCTTACAGTTAATAATTTGTTCCCTCTGCTCTCGAATCCATCTACCTCTAGACAACCCCTCCTACATATTCTGGACACAAACATTTTTATGGACATACAAAGATTTCTGATACTTTCGATAGCACTATTGGGCTTAAACACTGTTCTAATATCGTGCAACAAGGATGACAAAGAGAGTGACGCAAAAGTAGAACAATCACAAACCCAATCTGATACAATAATTAGTATTAAAAAGGGCGAAGGGCCTACGAAGGGCATGGTGTTGATTCCACCCGCCGACTACATGATGGGAGGTGATGACGAGCTCAAGCGTCCCGACGAGCTCCCACGACACAGGGTAATACTAGACGGGTTCTGGATGGACGAGACCGAGGTCACAAACGCCCAATTCAGAGAATTCACTACTAAGTCCCAATATAAAACCACCGCCGAGCAAAAACCCAACTGGGAAGATCTCAAAAAACAGTTGCCCGAAGGCACACCCAAACCCCTCGATAGCGCTCTTGTGCCCGGCTCATTGGTATTTAGCCCACCCAGTCACGAGGTGCCGCTAAATAATATAGCAAATTGGTGGACATGGGTCCCCGGAGCCAGCTGGAAACACCCACTCGGCCCCCGAAGCAGCATAGAGGGCCTGGACAACCACCCCGCAGTTCACATATCGTGGCTAGATGCCAACGAGTACTGCACATGGGCACACAAAAGATTACCGACCGAGGCAGAATGGGAGTGGGCAGCAAGGGGAGGGCTGGATCAAAAGCCCTACTCATGGGGCTCGGAAGACATTGACGATGGCAAACCTAAAGCCAACACCTGGCAGGGAAAGTTTCCCAATGTTAACAATGGTACAGACGGCTTTAAGGTAACAGCTCCTGTCAAATCCTTCCCGCCCAACAACTATGGGCTTTACGATATTGCGGGCAATGTGTGGGAATGGGCCGGTGATTGGTACAGAAATGACTATTACGAGACTAGCAATAAGCCCGAAGGGGTGGTGAATCCCAAGGGCCCTGAGGACAGTTTTGATCCAGCGGAACCATACGCAACAAAAAAGGTGCAAAGAGGGGGTTCATTCCTTTGTAACGAGTCCTATTGCTCGGGCTACAGAGTGGCATTCAGGCAAAAAGCAAGCCCCGACACCGGTCTCTCTCACTCGGGATTCAGGTGTGTTAAGGACATCAAATAAAGATGTATGGACAAATGATGACCCATATAATCTATAGCATATTGATAATCTTCATATTCATACCATCACACTCACTGGGCCAATCGGATGATGAGTACAGTGTAACGCAATCATCTACACTCGAGGCTCGGCAATCTGACTTATCCACACACTCCAAATCTCGTTTGGATCGTCCCACTGTCTCGGGAGAACCAACTGAACTCAGGTACTTGCTCTATATATTAGATGTTGATGAGGTCGATTCCGCCGAACAAAATTTTGCCGCCAGCGTATATGTCGAGGTCCGATGGAACGACGCGTCTTTAAAACACCCGGGCTCGGGGCCCATTATCAAACCCTCTACTGAGGTCTGGACGCCGCATTTAGTTATCGTGAACGAGCAGAAATCATGGCATACTTTCCCCGAAACCGTAGAGATATTCCCAGACGGCGAAGTCCTCTATAGACAGAAGTCATGGGGTACATTCTCACAACCTTTTGATCTACGCGATTTCCCCCTAGACCGACAGAAACTTATCATCCACTATGTCACAGCCGGTCTGCTTGAGGACGAAGTAAAACTGGTGCCTCTCACCAGAGATGCCGGCAGGAGATCGGGTATTGCCAGCAAGTTCTCACTTCCGGATTTTGAGATCCTATCGTGGAAAGCAGTACCAATGCCCTACACACCCTTTGAAGGCGAGATTGGCACAGCAGGGTTCCAAATGGAGATCGAAGTGGGACGACGCGTGCTCTACTACTTGGCCAAGATGATCATCCCCCTTTGTCTTATAGTAATGATGTCTTGGGTCCCACTATGGACCGATCAAAAGGAAATCGGTTCCAATCTCGGGATAGCCGCCACTGCGTTCTTAACTTTGGTGGCCTACTATTTTGCTATGACCTTTTTATTGCCCCGTGTCTCTTACCTTACGCGGATGGACAAGTTTATCATTCTCTCCACTATCTTGGTTTTCGCCAGCCTTCTCCAAACCGTTAAAACCACAAATATGGTAAAACGCAACGAGGATCAGTCTCTTAAAAAAATCATCAAATGGTCCCGGATTGTATATCCGATTATGCTTATACTTGTTCTTTTCTACTCATTTTGGTTATGATCAATGTATTAATGAAATCAAGTTAAGTCTTAGATGCACATAAATAATTAGTCGAGGAGGTTTTAGAAATGAGGAAAGTATTGTTTGTTGTGTTTTCTATTACACTTTTCATGATCGTATATTTACCCGATCTCAAAGCCCAGGAAGAGGAGGAAAACAACAAAAAACCTAATATTTTAGTTGTTTGGGGCGATGATATCGGCATGACTAACGTAAGCTTTAATTCACGTGGACTAATGGGTTATCGCACTCCGAATATAGACCGCATAGCTAGTGAAGGGATGATTTTTACCGACTACTACGGCGAGCAAAGCTGTACAGCCGGGCGAGCATCGTTTATTACCGGCCAGAGTGTGATCCGTACAGGGCTTAGCAAGGTAGGCCTTCCTGGCGCAGAGCTTGGCATGCAGGAGTCAGACCCGACTATTGCTACGGTATTGAAAGCCAATGGTTATGTCACTGGCCAGTTCGGCAAGAACCACCTTGGTGACAAAGACGAGCACCTGCCCACGAACCATGGATTCGATGAATTCTACGGCAATCTATACCATCTGAATGCAGAGGAAGAGCCCGAGCTCCCCGACTATCCCGATCCGGAAAAATATCCTGATTTCCGCAAGAAATATGGCCCCCGCGGAGTAATTCACAGCTATGCAGGTGGGGAAATCGAAGATACCGGACCACTTACCAAAAAGCGCATGGAGACCGTAGACGACGAGACTGTAAAACGTGCGCTAGAGTTCATTGAGGAAGCTCACAAAGAAGGCAAACCGTTTTTTGTATGGTGGAACGGCACCAGGATGCATCTACGAACTCACGTAAAATCCGAACTAAGGGGCATCTCTGGCCAAGACGAGTACTCAGACGGCATGGTCGAGCACGACATGCACATCGGAGAGTTCCTTAAAAAACTCGATGAACTCGGCATAGCCGATAATACTATTGTATTTTACAGCACCGATAACGGCCCGCACATGAACTCATGGCCCGACGCTGCTATGACTCCGTTTAGGGGCGAGAAAAACACCAACTGGGAGGGCGGATGGCGCGTACCCGCCGCTGTGCGCTGGCCCGGGAAAATAGAACCCGGCACTGTATCGAACGGCATAATGCATCACATGGACTGGCTGCCTACATTTGCAGCAATTGCCGGCAACCCCGACATAAAAGAACAGCTTAAAAAAGGAACATCCCTAAACGGCAAAAGTTATAAAGTCCACCTAGACGGCTACAACGCACTCCCATTACTTACAGGCGAGACCGAAGTAAGCCCCCGTCAAGAGATTTTTTACTTCTCCGACGACGGCGACCTAACAGCTCTTAGGTACGAGGACTGGAAACTGATCTTTGCAGAACAGCGCAAAACAGGGACACTGGGCATATGGGCAGAACCATTTATTCCACTACGCTTACCCCTGCTTTTCAACCTCAGACGCGACCCATACGAGCGCGCCAACCTTACCTCAAACACTTACTACGACTGGTACCTAGACCACGTATTTTTACTGATCCCTGCCCAGGATTATGTGGCCAAGTTTTTAGCCACTTTAAAGGAATTTCCCCCGAAGCAAAAAGCTGCAAGCTTCTCGGTTGACCAAGTACTTGAGAAACTAAAAGACGCACCGGTGTCACCTTAACAAAGTCTTAAATCACGGACGGCTATTGTTTAGATAGACGATAGCCGTTCGTTCTCAATAAGGCAGGTGCAATAGTTTAAATCCCAAACCGTAATGCACTTTGTTCGTGGAGAGCAATCATGAAAACAATCCTAACCCTAGCTATTTTCTTGTTTGTTTCGCTTCCCTTTAGCGTTAAGGCCGACGACCCGCTGCCGTCCTGGAACGATGGTGCAGCCAAACGTTCTATAATAAGCTTTGTAGAGCAGGTCTCCGATCCCACAAGCAAGACATTTGTAAAGCCCGAGGACCGTATTGCTACATTTGACAACGATGGCACTCTTTGGGCCGAGCAGCCCATATATTTCCAACTAGCATTTGTAAAAGACCGCATACATGCACTATCCGACTCCAATCCCGACTGGAAGACCCAGCAGCCCTACAAGGCTGTGCTTGAAAATGACAAAGAGGCACTAGCCGCCATCGGCTATAAGGGCATCGCAGAGCTTATCATGGCCACACACGCCGGGATGTCCGAGGCCGAGTTTGAAGCTATTGTAGAGAAGTGGCTGGCCACCGCAAAACATCCCCGTTTCGACCGTCTCTACACCGAGCTTGTGTACCAGCCAATGCTTGAACTCCTCGCATACCTGCGTGCTAATGGGTTCAAGACCTACATAGTGTCCGGCGGTGGCATAGAATTCATGCGCCCATGGACAGAAGAAGTTTACGGCATCCCACCCGAGCAGGTTGTGGGCAGCAGCATTAAAAACAAGCTCGAGTTCCGTGATGACAAACCGGTATTAATACGAGAGGCCGAGATCGATTTCATAAACGATAAAGAGGGCAAACCCGTAGGCATCAACAAACACATAGGCAAACGCCCCATAGCTGCATTCGGCAACTCTGACGGCGACCTCCAGATGCTCCAATGGACCCATGCAGGCGAGGGCCCCAGTTTTGCGCTTTTAGTCCGCCACACCGACCCTAAGCGCGAATGGGTTTACGACCGCGACTCCCACATCGGCAGGCTCGACAAAGCACTCGAGCACGCAGAGAAAAACGGCTGGACTGTAGTGGATATGAAAAAGGACTGGAAACAGGTGTTCCCGTTTCAATCAGATTGATGTTTCACCAAATCCTACTCACCAAGATCATTTCCCAATCGCCCTGAGAGCTTCTTCAACGGGGGCACTAGGCATGCGGAGTATACCATCGAAGGGCAGATTTAGATCGATGATCATAAAAAATGCTATAGCAATGGATAGGGAAGATAAAACCAACGCAATGATTACAGTCGTATTCAAAGGCGCATAGATACCGATACTAAAGAAAATAAACAAGAACCACATGGCCAGCAAGGTAAGCACTATGATAAATGTCTTTGGTATGTATTTATAATTCTGCACAAACAAGAGATTACTTGTCTGTTCCAGGTCGTAACTCAACCGAAGCGCCTCGTCCTTCAATAAACGCTGCGATGCGCTTGTGGGTTCAAGCTTCATTACCATCAGATAAAGGGGCTCTCCATCCGTTGACGCCAGTCTCAACCCCGAAAGCTCATTGCCGTCATTCTCCTTTGGCCAGAATGTGTTAAGCCCACGTATTAAAAGACTTTTTAGACTCTCTCTTATTTCTCCCGATTCCGCTCCATACTCCTTAAGGAGTTGATCGACCATAATAATTTGTGAGGATATGCTCATTAGCTCCTTACGCTGTTCATTAAAGGAATTCTGTGCCCCCGTAACCGCCAAAGCCAATACCAACGCAGCTACAACCCCAGCCAGTTCAAGCCCTATGGTTAATACAAAAGTCTTGGAATCTTCGTTAAGGTGATGTTCTGATAGCAGGGATCGATAGGCCATCCCCAGTAAAGATCCCCCGAATACGACCGCAAAAATGATAAGGCTTATTACTATACTTTCCATGCTGTTTCTACCCTCCTGCAATCACACACCTAAAACCAGCAGTGCAACCCGTCCTCTAAACGGAAAGCTTTCTAATTAGGTTAACCCATATCTTTATATATCACATTTCAGTCATATATTGCTATCCAAAACCCGCTCCATCATAACTCCCACCCCCTTCATACACCAAACACACTAAATCCGGCCATATACATCATTTGTCCGATGTTAATTTCACTCTCCTTCCCTATATTTAGTACTAGAAGCTAATTACGAGGAGGTTTATCATGAAAAAATACTCCGTTTACGACCTGCCAACACGCTTTTTTCACTGGGCTTTTGCTCTGCTGTTTGTCATCGCTTTTGTCATCGGCAAGACCGTGGATGACGAAAGCCGGCTCTTTAGCTATCACATGATCGCAGGGCTCGGCATTGCGTTTTTACTGGTTCTAAGACTCGTGTGGGGCCTGATCGGCTCGCGCAGCGCACGCTTTTCAAGCTTTAGACTAAACCCCATCGAGCTCATCCAGTACTTTAAAGACGCAGTCTTCTCTAAAACCAGGTCCTACCTGGGTCACAACCCGGCTTCGAGCTACGCGGCCATGGTCATGTTTGCGTGTGCTATGGGGCTCGCATTCACGGGCATTTTAATGGTTACTGGCGGCGAGAGCGACTTCCTCGAAGAGGTCCACGAGCTGCTGGTCAATATATTCCTGGTCACCGTTATTCTGCACCTGGTCGGTATCGTCTTTCACTCGCTTAAACACCGCGATTCCCTATGGTCAAGCATGCTAGACGGCAAAAAGGATACAAGTTCCGACACCCCAGGCATTTCAAGCAATAGACCAGCTGCTCTTATAATTTTTGTTATTCTTTTTGCATCTTGGACGGGCTACATGTTTACTAACTATGATCCAAGCACCCGGACTTTGAATTTAGCCGGCACAGAGCTTACACTTGGTGAAGCGGAAGACAAAGATGAACACGAATCAGAGGGTCGCCACGATGAGCACGAGGAGGACGATGATGATCACGATGACGATGACGACTGAGTTTATTAGATAGCATGACCAAGAACGAACGCATCACAATATCGGCTGTGCTAGTGTTCATAGCCGTTTTGACTCTGATAGATGTCGTAAACGACTATCTAGAGGGGGTGGTATTGTGGCATATCTCGATCGAAACCATAGTAGGGCTCACGGCACTTGCAGGGGTTTACTACCTGATGAAAAGCCATTTTGCTATGCAGCGTACTGTCGAGAGGGAAAAGCAGTTCTCCAGTGAGCTCAATCAAGAGGCCCAAAAATGGAAACGCGTTTCTAAAACCTATGTAGATGGCTTGAGCACCGAGATCAACAATCAGTTAGACAGTTGGGAGCTTACTCAGGCCGAGAAAAAGGTCGCCTTTTTGCTCCTAAAGGGCTTTAGCATAAAGGAAATAGCCGACCTGCGAAAAACCAGCGAAAAAACCGTCCGCACACAGACCAACTCCATCTACTCCAAGTCCGGCCTCCCGGGCCGCTCGGCCCTCTCGGCCTTCTTCCTCGAAGACCTTCTCCCCCCGCAACTATAGCCCCCCGCCATAAGATTTTCGGAACCGACGACGAGATTTGAACTCCTAAAAAATTTAGCAATACAACATTCAAATAATTTTTCCCACCCAAATCGCCAAATAGCTAAGCAACATTAATCTATATTACTTACTAGCAACCATCATTGGCAAAGCTTTCGTGTATCCTTTTATACACTAAATAAATAGTTCTTGACATACATATGCATCTTTGTTATTTTCAGGTTTAAGCAAAGGGCAATTATTTCTAGGATGGGTGAAATACTGGGTCTAGAACTCACTTAGATCTCTTACAGTCAGTCATTAATCGCTACTGTTCTCAATTTCATCTCCTACCGCTCAACCCTTCCTAACACACACCACAACTAGATGGAGGGGTATCATGAGTCGATCTACCAAAAAACTTGTCCTAGCCAGTCCCATATTGGTGGCAGCATTAATCGCCGTTTTATTATTATGGCTTAGTACATCTGCTACGATTCCCCAGAACAATCCCGAACCCGAAGTTACCAGCACTACTCTTACAGGGCGACTCATGGATGCCGTCGATGCCTCAAATGGCATAGAGACCCCCATCGAAGGCGCTACCGTATCCGTCCTTGGTGGCAGCATGGTATCGCTAAGCGATGATCAAGGTTACTTCTCGATCCCCGACCTGCCGGTTGGCGGTGTTGTTCTCGATATCGATAGCACCACGGCCTACCTTAGCACCGACGGGTCCGAATACGCCGGGTTTAGAGGTTATATATATTTAGAGCCAGTTGTTGAGAATTATATCGAGAGACCCTTTTACCTTACACAAATAGACCAGAGCACTATTACCGAGGTCAAACCCGGGAAAACCACAATTGTCGAGAACCAGAATATTGGTGTAACTCTAACAATAGAAAAAAACAGTGCCGTAACTGACGACGGCAAAAAATATAAGGGCCCCATCTCTATATCCCTTGTACCATATGGCTACGGCCCTGTAGATCCCCCGAAAGAGCTTGGTTTTGGGGTGATGGTAACTGTCCAGCCCCCCGGTATTACATTTACTGAACCTGCTGCTGTGACATTCCCAAATGACTATGGTTTTTCTCCTGGCAACCAACTGGAAATAATGGAGCCTGAATTAAGAACTGGGAGATTTCAGGTGGTCGGTGTAGGTCAGGTAAGTGAAGACGGCTCTGTTGTTGAAACAGTTGCAGGTGGGATACTCAAGACCGGAAATTGTTCCGGTTACCTCCCCGAGCCCGGCCCCGGAGGTCCGCCTGCAGGACCTCCTCCACCATGTGACGAATGTTGTCCTATCCCGGTCGGCTCAATGCTAAACCTAGCCAATGGCAATCTGAGCGAAGAACATAGCCTTGTCTCATATAAATCACTTAATCAGTCCAGGTCTCTAACTTTCGAGTATAACAGCACCTATGCAGACGCACGGCCGATTATGCAAAACCGGTCAATTCTATCAATTGCATATAGCACTGATCCACCAGATCTACAATCCATGCAGCTAATTGTTGATGGTGACGATAAAGGAACCGTTGTTCATGACACAACCGGTCAAATTGTTTCTGTCCCTAATGAGCATGTCAATGCCATACAATTCGATGCAACGAATATGGCTACCGGTATCTATCCCTACGACATTTATATGACCAACATATTCACACGTGCGACCCCTACTCAAACCAGGGCCATCAAAGAGGTTGGTGACATCAAGATCGCTAATCTTAAGGACAGCGAATTCGGCGCAGGTTGGAGCTTACAGGGTTTGTCTAGACTACACATTCAAACCGACGGCAGTGCCCTCTTGCAAGAGGGCGACGGTGGTATGTTCCACTATAAAGTTAGACAGCACACTTTAGAACCCCCGGCAGCCAGTGGGGCTACTGAAGGAACCGCCCTATTTTTTGACTATCTCAGCAGAAATTTTGATTATATCAAATTCCCAACTGGGGCTGGGAATATAATGAAAACCTTCCCGTTTACAGTGGAAACATGGGTAAAACCCGTCCCGCGTGTAGATCTGTTTACAAACCGCGTCCAGGTTTTTCATAATGCTCAGCTTACCTTTGGTAGACTTGAAGAAGGGCACGGTATCGGGGCAGAAATATTCGGTCGCGATTCTCAAGTCAACGTAATCAGAGTGGATAAAAGTGCAAGTACCAGTAACAAGATAAATGTCGAACACTACACGAGCCCTGTAATGGTCAAGGACCACTGGTACCATATTGCCGCTGTGTATTCGAGTGGTAATGTAAAGGTCTTTGTAAATGGCCAGATGATAGACGATAAAACATTCACTCAACAAGGGCTGTATAACAAATTTACACGCTTACATATAGGTTGGTTCCAGGAACATATCTTACCAGGTGTCAGAAGAGCTTATAGTGGTTACGTAGACGAAATACGTGTTTGGAACTATGCGCTAACTGGCACAGAAATACAAAACAACATGTCTACTCAGCTCACAGGGAGCGAGTCGGGGCTGATTTATTATGCTAATTTCGACGAAGGGCAGGGCCAGGTTCTAACCGATCTAGCAGGCACCAACAATGGACAACTCGGTAGCAGGAGTTATGCCGATCTTAATGACCCCGCATGGGTGAATTATGTATTGTACGATCATAGTATTCACGGCGATTTTATTTCAGAGCCTAACGACACATCGATATTGTTTGCTAATACCAATGGCACTTATACGCGCAAATTAAAGGACGGCACCCAAATCCATTTCGATGCCCAGGGGTACCAAAGCTCGGTCGTGGACCGTAACGGCAATACAACTAACTATGCATATGATGGCCAGGGCAGGCTTACCACCATCACAGACCCCGTAGGTCTAGTAACAACACTGGCCTATTCCGGCAACACCCTGTCTACGGTCACAAACCCGGCAGGCAAGGTTACGATGTTTGAATACGACGGTTCTGGTAACCTTACAAAAATCACCGATCCCGACAGCACCTTCCGGCAGTTTGCCTACGACTCCAGCCACCGGATGACCTCCCAGACCTCGAAGCGTGGTTTTGTCACTACCTATCAGTACAACTTTGCGGGTAAATGCTCGGGGGCTACCAGGCCCGACGGCTCTACCGTATCAATGTCACCCCAGTGGATGGTGGGATTGATAGACCCGGCCTCGGGATTAGGGACAGAAACCAACCCGGCCCCATTCGTACCGATTGCCGATCTAAAAGCCACCTACACCGATGCGAATAACAACACAACCACATACCTACTAAACCGCCACGGCTCGACTATAGAGAGAATTAATGCATCGGGGAAAACTACAATCACTGATCGCAACGATCAAAACAATGCAACACAAATAATAGATGCAAATGGGAACATAGCTGATATACGTTATGATAGTCGAGGAAACCTACTTTCGACCACAAACCAGGCCACAGGGGCCACTACATCCTATACATATACAAATGATGGCTTTAATCAGATTAAAACCCTCACAGACCCAATGAACAATGTAACAAACTTCAACTATGATCTAAACGGCAATCTCACTTCAGTTGTAGATCCTTTAGGTAATCAAACCACGATTGCATATAACTCATTTGGTCAGCAAACTGGAGTCACGGATGCACTTGGAAATACTGTTACATATCAATACGACAGTATTAAATACAATATTGAGGGTATCACTGACCAACTGCTTAACCAGACTACATTTACTCTTGATACATCAGGTAACATCACAACAATGACAGATGCAGAGGGTAAAACAACTACCTATAGCTACGACTCAATGAACAGGCAAACTCAGATAGTCGATCCTGACCTAGCGCTTACAACTTTTGGATTTGATGCCAATAGCAATTTGACCACTGTAACCGATGCAAGGTCCAAAGCCACGACTTTTACTTATGATACAAGAGACAGAATAAGTAGTGAAACTGATCAGTTGGGTAATACTGAAGTGTATACATATGATGGTAACGGAAATTTGATATCCTTAACCAATCGGAATAATGAGACAATTGCCTATCAATACAATGCTCTCAACCAACTAATTCAGAAAACACTTCCAATTACTGGGATTACAACTTATACATATGATGACAATGGAAACTTGCTCATACTTAGTAACCCTGAGAGTACTATAACAATGACTTATGACAGCGAGAATAGGCTGATCACTACATCAACAGTAGGTTCTCCATATCAACCAAATATTACAATTACAAACCAATATGATCTTAATGACAATCGTATTTCCAGGACTGATGGAACAAATAATCAAACATATTCATATGATGCAACTAATAAAGCCCTTTCTACAAACATTCCGTCAGGAGGAAATTGGGTTAATACATTTGATGCCGTAGGAAGGATAACTCAGCAAACAAAAGGGACATCAGGTGCAATGACTAACTATACATATGATGCCGCAGGCCAACTAACCAATCTCTCAAACGATGTTAGCGGATCTAACATTTCAAGTTTTAGTTATACATATGATAAAGAAGGAAATCGTACAGTTATGAACACATCACGTAGTAGTACGACCGTTAATAGCCCACTCAACTATGGTTATGACAATGAATATCGATTGACTAGTGCTACAGGGGCTATAGGTGCAATAAACGAAGCTTTCACATATGATTCAGTTGGAAATAGACTCACAGAACTTGGGCAGGGCACCCCTTCTGTATATGACAATGCAAATCGATTGATGCAAGATTCACAGTATACATATACGTATGACAATAATGGTAACATGACTAGTAAGACTGACATAGCTACAAGTTTGACAACTACATACACATATAACGCCGAGAATGTACTTATTCAGATAAGTGGTCCGAGCTTAACAGCTCAATACAGATATGACGGATTTGGTAGAAGGATAGAAAAAAATATTGATGGAGTTGTTACTAGATATGTATACGATGGGGATATGATATTACAAGAGTATGATGGTAACAATGCGTTGATTGCATTACATTACCACGGTGAAAGTGTTGATGAGATACTATATACAAATAGGTTAGGGAATGGTGATTTCATATTCTTTACCGACGGTCTAGGAAGTACTACAGAACTAATACAGAGTAGTACAGTAGTACAAGACTATGTGTATGATGTATTTGGCAACATCGTATCACAAACCGGCACGACTATTAATCCTTATACATATACTGGACATGAATACGATTCAGAGAGTGGATTATATTATTTTATGACTAGATATTATGACTCCCACATTGGTAGATTTATCCAGGAAGATATAATTGGATTTGGTGGCGGTGATATAAATTTGTACCCATATGTTGGGAACAACCCAATATCATATGTAGATCCACAAGGATTATGGAGGGTGAAATGGCCAAAAGGAGGAATTGTATGTGCACCGATATGGTTGATTAAACATTTTTTTGGTACTAGGGTTAGTCCAAACCGTGGTAAGAGATGGGACTTATACTTCCATTGTATTGCTTTTTGTGGAATTTCGAAAAATTGTGGGGCAGTTGGTATGGCAGCAGGTGCAGCAGGTGGGGCAGGAAAAGAAGGTTATGATTGCATTGAGTGTATTGTTAAAAAAGCGGTTGCTGCAGCCACTAATAGCAATAAAAAAGTTGAGTGTAGTTGTTTTGATGGAGATTGGGGTGCCAACCAGAAAGGATTGATATATGGTGCTGCATCAGATGTTTGCTGCGGAAGGGTATGCAAGAGTTATGTTCCAAAAGGGTACAAAGACTAATATAATATTTGGGAAATGGCTGATAATAGCCGTACTTATATTATTGTTGATCCATGTTGGTCTATCAGTTCTTGGTTATGTAATACGTGAAGTTGTATATGGGAACAAGCCAGACCCTATTGAGACAGCAATTGCAGATGCTCTAGGTGACCCGAGTCTAAGTATAGGTTCCAAGGTTGGGAGTTGGGTAAGTGTTCTAGGTGAACCAAATGAAGTAATCAAAACTAAAAGAGTTTTTGGATTGAGACACACTATATTAGTTTGGACTAATCCTGGAATAGTTATTGCTTTCAATGGTTGGGTAAAAAGTCCACTTACAAAAAAAACAGCAAACAAAGTAATATCAATAATGCTTCCCACCAAAAGAAATTTCTCAAAGAATACCGAAGTACATGAACAAATAGAAGACTTCCCTGAAATCAAGTTTAATAAACTATTAGATGTATATGTTGATTCTCAGAATATTGTAAATCTATCTCCTGGTAGAATCAGAACCTTATATGATTACACAGACAAATATAGTATTGATGATGGATATACTGGAGATTTCGCAACTATGCCGTTGTGGTTAAATAAAGTTGACACTTTTTTGATATTAGAACCAGAATCGGAGCGAAAACTTGGCGAAAAATCGAAATATGCTAGAGATAGTATAGAGTTAATTGTAATTTCTAAATCACCAGATGTATTTAGTTTGAAATTTTGGGGCATAGTTGCGATAGCCATACCTTATTCTGTCATAAAAATGTTATACGAAACATTCTATGGAATAGTTAAGTTTGTGGCAGAATCAATTTCTGACATTTATGAAAGTTCGTTTACATTACTCACAAATTAACACTTAGGGTGCAAGAGGTCACACTCTGGTTATTCCAAAAACCAGTTAATCAATCTCACAAATGATGTGAGTGGATCTACAATTTCTAGCTTTGCATATACATATGATAAAGTAGGCAACCGTACTTCAATGAATACTACTAGGAGTAGTACTACTGTTAATAGCCCACTCAATTATGGCTATGATAATGAATACCGACTCACAAGTGCAACAGGGGCAGTAGGAGCAACTAATGAAGCCTTCTCTTACGACGCAGTGGGGAATAGGCTTACTGAATTAGGACAAGGGACACCTTCTGTTTACGACGATGCTAACCGCTTAATACAGGATGCTACATATACTTATACATATGACAATAATGGTAATATGACAAGTAAAACCGACATAGCTACAAGTTTGACAACTACATTTACGTATAATGCACGAAATCAACTTACTCAGATAAACGGACCTAATTTAACTGCAACGTTCAGATACGATGGTAAAGACAGGAGAATTGAGAAAAATATCAATGGAGTGATTACGAGATATATATATGACGAGCAGAATATATTGCAAGAGTATGATGGCAACAACACACTCCAAGCATCATTCAGTCATGGACCTGGAATAGATGAAACATTATATTTAGATAGTGTTGGAAGCGGAGGGTTTACATTTACTTCTGATGGAATAGGTAGCACAACAGAGCTTTTGCAAGGCGGGAATGTTGTACAAGATTATGTGTATGATGCATTTGGAAATATCGTATCCCAAACGGGTACAACTACGAATCCTTTCACGTATACAGGTCGTGAATACGATAGCGAAAGTGGTTTGTATTATTATCGAGCAAGGTATTACGACCCCGATATTGGAAGATTTATCCAAGAGGACCCAATAGGATTTGCAGGAGGGATTAATTATTATATCTATGCAAATAACAACCCAATTATTTTCACTGACCCGTCGGGGTTAGAACCTACACCGGATTGTGACCCCCCAGATAGGGGATGTGAAGAATGTGCAACCTGTTATGCTAAGGAATACACTAGAAGATACCCAGATGCCGATCTTGATAATTTCATGAGACACTGTTCCGGTTCATGCATAATATGTAAAAACTGTTTGCCATTTTATTTTTGTTCATGGGCAGCAGGGTGGGGACATGAATGGGATGGTCTTAGGCAAGGAAGAGGTTTCGAGATCCGAGATCTTACTGCTAATAGTTATGGCAGAGAGTGTTGTTTGTTGAGTAACAATAATTGCGAGCAATGTTGTAAGAATCAGATGTAAGAATAAGTTGTAACAACGAGATTTTCATAGTGTTATCATGAAGTTAATAAAGTAGATTTGTGGTTAAGTAGCACTAAAGTGTTATTTATTGTTATTATATTATCGGTGCACTGATTTCGTATAAACTGAGTTGATTACATGGTCAGAGCCGGCTCAAAAGCATTAACATATATATTCATGTTCACTCTATTATCATGTGGACTTACGGAATCAGTATGCAAACATTATGAATTATCAGATGGGTTCAGCTATGGATTACCAATTGTTATTAACAATACAACAGAACATGATATGTATGTAGTTCTTTATCCAATAACATATCCATTCACGCAATTAGAGAAAACCTCTAGTGAACAATTTGCCCTACCGAAGAAACAGTCAACGCTTGTAAAGACATATCTTGGTAAGATTGTAAATATGAAAAATCTTTATATGCGTTTGGAAGTGTGGAAGCTTGATAAAGATAACAAACATAGTTTTCTTGATGAAGACCCATACCTGGTTGCAACATTTCATAATCCTACTTTTGAGAATATTCCTGAACAGTATTTATTTTTTGCAGAATACGACATTAAATAAGGTTGTAGGAATTCAGGGTCAGGCATTGGTCATTGGGTTATCCCAAAAATCAACTCACACATTTTTCAAACAAAATTATCCAAGAATTTGATTGTACAAATTCAGCAAGCAAACTATTCAGACAGTGAAAAATGGAGCCGACGAGGAGATTTGAACTCCTGACCTGCTCATTACGAGTGGCTGAAATCCTAGGGAAGCTTTGGATACCTATTGGAATGATTAAAGAATATTTCCATTGGCTGCCTCATATTGTCTACCCTTATAGACCTTGAGTTAGACAATGGGTAGACAATATAAAAAACCTCGCCTCCTGTATAACTATCCATTATAACATAAAATAATGCCTAACAAAGATTTGATTTCATCCCCTCTAAGGTAATATTTCATACCCTTTCCCAAGCAATTCATCTACCCTATCTGCACTATAACATTTACCCATAGGCTTGGGGAACTCTTTACCACAGAAACAACCAGTTCCACAGACACTACTATTAATACACTTACCAATACAAATCCCTGCGAGACAGGGCTTAGCCAGATATAAATAGATTCCCAACCCTAGAATGCACACCACTATTATACTTAGTGCATACTTTACCATAGACCACCTCCTTCCCTGGGGGATACGCTCACATTAGCATATAACAAAAAAAAACACAAAGAAGCACCCCCCCCCCAAAGTTTCCTTTAATCTTCTCCTATATTAGGAGGTAAGAGAATAGGGAGGGGAAAGTCGGTAGGGTGATGTCCCCTTCTATAGGCTTTCCATTACCAGAGCTTTACCCGATCCATGGTGATACCCTAGCTTTCCTGGGATTACTCTGACACACACCTCCCCCCAGAGAGGTGTGTGTGTCAATAGTAGCAATCAAGAATACACCTTAGGCTCTCCAAAGAAGATGTAGATAGGCTTCTTAGGGGGCTTATATGGCTCTCTCAGGAGGGTTTTGAAGTACTATTTGGTGACTAGGAATATATATGTTTTTTCAGGGGGTAGGGGTGCCTGATCACCCCCCCCTATATAATCTAGGAGATAGCCACTCTACGCTGTCAATGGACTCAGGGGCTGGTACTGCCACTTATATCTTGCATAGCTTCTTGTGCTTAGTTCAACCCTGAGCTTATCCTAATTTTACATACAAATACCCCTGTCACATAGTACCCCCTGGTATGTCCCACAGGGGAGTATGATATATAAGAAAGTTACTTAGACATATCCAGAATTATCCACAAAGCAGTGCAGGTGCCAATCCCAGAGCATTATTTAGTGATCCACCCTTGCCTGGAATGCCAGAACCATCTATGGAACCACATATATATCCTGTAATAGCAGTTGGTTACACGTGACTCCTAAGTAAATACTTGACATTTTATGAATCTTCAGGTATAACAATCCCTAGTTTTTCTTTTTGGTTACCCCTCTACCTAGTTAATCAAGTCAAACAAACTTAAGTACACCTATCCTGTATGGATAAATCTACAGTGTGTACGGCTGTTTGGAGCTTGATATGAACTACAAAGAAATCCAAAAAATTAGTGATTCTAAGTATAGCCATGTGTTATCCAGGGTAAAGAGGGAGAAACCTGTATTGGATAATCCATTGATCTTAGGATTTGATACAGAATTTACCTATAAGGATGAAACACAGTGCCTAATATCAATCCAGTATGCCCATGGTGATGGCTCAAGGGTGTATTATGGGGCTGATCTGATTGGTAAAACAAACAACAGAGAGCCATCTTTGGCGAGTATATCAAGCCTGGAGAAGACTCTATTTGAGTTTTTACATGGTCTAGGCATTGAACCTAATGGCACCATATACCTTGTAGCCCACTATGTGTATGCCGAGATGGGCAACTTTGAAATCCCTAAGACTCTTACTCTGAAACAAATAAATAAGGGGTTAATCGTAGAAGGCACTCTAGAGAACCCAATAGATGGAAGTGAGCATAAGATCAAAATCATTGATCTAAATATCCTTTTAAAGACTAGCCTTGGAGAGATAGGTGCCTATCATGATTTTCCTAAATTGACTCTAAATGAATTAGGTGGGCAGAGTGAGACACACTGGAAAGAGAACATGGATATCCTGTTAAAGGAGTATCCTGATATATTTATGGAGTATGCATGTAGGGATGCTGAGATAGCATATAAAGCTTATACTAAGCTTAGGGATTACTTCTTAGTAACGTACAGGGTTGACTTACTACATTTCAATACTCTGCCCAGGTTATCTAGCTATCTCTTTCGCAGGGATTATCTTAGTACTCCATGTGCACCAACCAAAACAATTGAAATCTCCAGAAAGCAGAGCAAAACCCTATCTGATGGTGAAGTCAAATACTATGACATTCTTGAGAAAAAAGAAATATTTGATGGTGATCTCAATGTCAGAAACTTATCTATGCTTGCTTATCATGGGGGCAGAATGGAGGCTTTTTACAGAGGATCGTTCAAGGGGCAAAACTTAGCATACTATGATGTAGATTCCTTATATCCATCGTCTGCAATCCTACAGCCATTACCTACTAGTACAACTAGATGGGTAAAGTATTCCAAGCGCAACCATGAGAAATTCTTATCTAAGGCTGAGGGGTTTGCAGAGGTACAATTTAGGTTTCCTGACGATGCTGTCTATCCGAATCTACCCGTTCCTGGTGCTAGGGAGAAAATTTTTTACTTTCCAAAGGATGGAGTATCACACTGTACATTGAGTGAGCTTAGGCTAGCAGTAAAGCTAGGCTTAACAGACTTTAAGATTATTAAAGGATATGGATTCTATCCCAAGAGAAAAGAGAATGAACATCCCCTAAGAGACTGTATGAAAGTCATGCTGGATCATAAACATCAGCATGAAAAGGGAAGCCTTGATTATAGCATCTGCAAAGTCCTTATGAATTCTCTGGTTGGAAAATTTGCTCAGAAATATGAAGGTGCTAAGTCACCTAGCGAGGTCGGAGAGCTCTGGTATCCGGAATGGGCAGCACTAATATTAGGGAAGGGCAGAGCAATTATATCTGAGTTCGTTGCAAAAGGAGCATATCATGTGTCAACAGACTCTGTAGTACTGCCTAGGGATGTTGATATTAGATGTAAGAGCCTAGATGAACTCCGAAGTATTGGAAGTGACCTGAGATTAGAATTGGAAGTGGATCATGGTGTTATCCTAAGAGAAAGAGGGTATGTCCTGAATCCCATGAGCACTAATAGGAAAGAGAAACACACTGCCAGGATTGGTGGCTGTAGTGAAGAGGAGTTCCTTGAGAAAATAAGGGAAGGCTTCAACACAGGTCAAATCCCAGACCTAACTACAAGAAATGAGAGACTAGTAAAATACAAGGAGTCCTTGAAAACTGGTAAAGATTTAAACTCAAAAAAAACCTTGGTATCCTCCATTAATATAGACTGGGATGGCAAAAGGAAACTCGTGCAGGAAGTAGACAACCCATTCATAGATTCCAGCTGGAGTATGCCTCTTGATGAGAACATGACTAGAAACAATAAGATAAGAAATCCAAATACATCCAAGGTTGGAAGAAAGAAGGGTAAACCATTGGATACAGAAAAGAAAACAGGCATATCCAAGTTATATGGAGAGGGGCTTAAACAGTGTGAGATTGCTAATGAACTAAATGTGTCTCCAGGATATGTGAGCAAGGTTGTAAACAAACTAATGAGAGATAAGGAGGGTGAGATTCATGCGTGACCCATCAGCATAGTCAGAGAACTCGTATGAACCATGACTGCTAATTTGCATCTTGTGAATCACCAGAGCATGTGTTAGGGTCACTAATAGTTATGAAATTAAGAATATACCTATATTCAATCTTCATAGTACTTAGCATGCCCCTAGCAACACAGGCTCAGACAGCTGAGGATTATTTAGAGAAGGCTCTTGAGTCCATTGAATTAGAGGATTATCAAAAGGCACTGGAGTTTACCAATACTGCTATAGAACAATATCCCACATATGTTGATGTTTATCTTCTGAGAGGAATAACTAAGATAATACTTGAAGATTACAAAGGAGCTATACAAGACTACAATAAAGCTATAGAGATTAATCCTGAGTGTGCGCTTGCTTACTCTTTTAGAGCAAAACCTAAAGTGCATCTTAAAGATTACAAATCAGCTATTCAAGATCTTAATGAAGCTCTGAAAATCAATCCATATGACTCTGAGACTTACAAATCGAGAGGGATAGCTAAGTATCTTCTAAATGATTACAAAGGAGCTATACAAGACTATAACAAAGCCATAGAGACCAATCCTAAGGATGCACTGGCTTTCTACCTTAGAAGGCATACCAAAGCTCTCTGTAGTCTTTACACTGAAGATGTGCCAGAATTCACAAAAGCAACTACCTACTACATGAGAGGGATTGCTAAGAACAAACTCAGTAATTACAGAGATGCTATACAAGATTTCAATAAAACAATTGAAACTTATCCCAAGTTCGCAGAGGCTTACTATAATAGAGGGTTAGCTAAACAAAGTCTCAAAGATTATAGGGGGGCTATCCAAGACTACAACAAAGCCATAGAACTTAATCCTAAGTATGGAGATGCTTACAATAATAGGGGTTTAGCAAATATCGACCTTGGTCATAAAAATGAAGGATGTCTTGATTTATCTAAGGCTGGGGAGCTGGGATATCATGAGGTATATGATGTAATTAAGGAATATTGTAATTGATCAGAATATCTCAAAGCAATAGTAAACCAAAAGAATGATATTAGTTAATTATTGCATCTCCACCATCCACGAATTTAACTCTACTCCATACACTATCATCTTTGGATGCTTTATTAAGTAAATCTAACCAAGAATCAACTCTTTGTTGATCTAAGGGTATACCCATACCAATTACGCCTGGAGCACCCGCATAGTTTATTCCTATGACTTTACCATTTTCAGTGTTGAAAACTGGTGATCCGCTCAATCCTCCTGCAGTATTCGCATCATAAAGAAAGGTAGTTATTTTTCTAGGTTCAATAGAATCCACAGGTGAAACAGCTGATATGATACCAGAAAATGTAATAGGCCCATATCTGAGTATTCCTAGATCGTTTGATAACAAATGATCACCATGAGGAAATCCACATAATGCTATATCCTTCCCAACAATTATGTTAGCTAAGTCACCAAAAGGTACCGGATCTATACCCAAATCTTGGGAAGCTGTATGTTGCATAAATATGAATCCTATATCTAGCTTTCCAGAATTTGATGCATCATAGATTTTAGATACACCCTCTACCTGTGTAAACTTTTGCACCATACTATTTTTGTCACCAGGAATTACAAACCATAAATAAAAGTCACTATAGCTAAGGTTATAAAGACTTCTCATTTTCTCAATTTCAGTGATTACATGTCTGTTTGTTAATATCACATTACCACTTATAAAAAAACCAGTAGCTATTACCTTATCAACATAACCCATCACATCTTCATGACTTAGATCCTTTGGTAATGTTGGCAAGTTATGAGAAGTATATATAATTGCACATGTAGATCTTTTAATGTTTAAGATATATCCAGAGTCTATCATTTATATCTATTATACTATAGTGGTTCAATGATTAATACTTGAATAGATCCATGGCAACCTAGTCACAGTCTGGCTCTTGTATTCACTAGACACATGAGAGTAAATCATAGTAGTGGAAATAGTACTATGACCTAAAAGCTCCTTGATAGATACCAGGTCAACCCCATTCATTACAAGGTGTGATGCAAAGGTATGTCTAATAGTGTGTACAGTAGCCCTTACACCAGCTTTACGACAAGCAGTTCTAAAGCTTGTTCTAAAGCTGCTAATCCTAGAACCATCCTTATGGCAAAACACATACTCTCTCTGGTGTGACTCTCTCTGTGATACCATTAAGTTGCTTGGATTCACATAATACTTAGCTAACCATTCTAGAGTATTTTTTAATTCCAGATTAATTGGGATCACTCTATGGTTTCTTGTTTTGGGGCTGTACACAACCAAAGAACTTCTCTCCAGGTCTATGTTACTAAATTGCAAATCTAGTACTTCACCCATTCGCATACCAGTGTTCCTGAGCACCAATAATATAGGCCTGAGCCACTCACTAGAGCACTCTAAGAGGCGTTCCATCTCGTCTATAGATAAGTATCGTACAGGCCTCCTGGGGAGCTTTAGAAGGGGAATATAGGGAACTTTCTCTATGTAGCCCCATTCCTTGGCTTTCCTAAACATAAACTTTATTGCAGCGAGTTTCCTGTTAATCCCAGAGGGAGCTAAGCCCCTACAGACCTCGTTATGCTTATAGCTCTCTATGTCTGTACTGTCTAAAGAATTGAGCATCACATTTCCATAGAATGCCCTTAAGTCACGGGAGATTCCTTGCTCTATCCGGTGAGTGTTCCAAGCCTTGTTAGTCTTGCAAAACACCATGTACTGATCAAGGAAATCATAGAGCAATATAGGTTTATTATCCTTGATACCCAGGTTGCCCTTTATGTGTTCTACCTCAAGCCTCCTTAGAATCTTCTTAGCCTCTTTCCTGTCTATAGAGCCTATGCGTATCCACTTCTTTTTCCTCTTAATACTAAAGACTGCATAGTAACTATTGTGTTTATATATTAGGGATGCCATGAACCTCGCCTCCTACTTAGGATTTACAGGAAGCAAAATAGGGTTTCTATGGTTAGACAATGGGTAGACACCTCTAGGATGTCTTATTCCTTAGGTGTCCTAACTCCCTGGGATTATTGGAGCCGACGAGGAGATTTGAACTCCTGACCTGCTCATTACGAGTGAGCTGCTCTACCGCTGAGCTACGTCGGCATGTAACGGTTGGAAACAACGCTAAAACAAAACACATATATTATCATATCGAGCCCTCTGCACAATGACCACAGACTCAAAACCGAGCTAAGAATATACAATTAATTTATGCTTGCTATCTAAAAATCTGTTGAATTACTTACATATCAGGAGTAAAATTTCAATAACACTACAATGGGGATAATTGCACATTTGTGGTGCCGAGAGATACATAGAAACATTGGTCTTGGGTTAAGTATTACCGATATCACTCAGTCTTAATGCACTAGGGGATGCATAATATGCTCGTTTATGAAACTAGCGAGCATATTCAATAAATATTTATGGCTAAGGATACTAGACCTGAATCCAAGCTAAAACAGCTTACTTCGGATGTGTTCAAGGATATTAAGGGACTTGTCGCAACCCGTCAATCAGGATCCACCCAAAGCCCAGAGGACAACTCCGAGTACCGCATAATATTCGAGAACATAAACGAGCTTATTGTGCTCATTGATAATGACGGCACGGTACACAAGGTCATCAGCACCAATCCCCAAGACGAGCTGTTAAAGGACTTCGACTACGACACGGCTCAATCGATCTACGACTACCCGTTTATTACCGACCCGGCCAATTTCAAAACCGCACTTGGCAAAAAAGACCCCGAGCACAGCGAGGTATCGTTCGAGTTTAGGACCGATATCGACGGCCGTTTCCATCTCTATTCCGCCCGCCTTGTGCCGCTCTCTGCCGAGATGGGCATTCTATATGTAAACAATTTAAAGAAAGCTTCACAGCACAAACCCGAAGACTCCGAAAGCAATTTCTATCAAACCACTGTTAAAAAAATCTATGCCTCGGCCACGTCCTATAACAATCTGGACGACCTGCTAACCACCATTGCAGGCGAGCTAAACCAGAGCATTACAAATGCAGACACTGTGGCCATCAGGTTTGATATAGACAAGACCAGGGAAATCCTGCCCAACAATTTTGTAAAGGTGATCTACTCAGAGGACCGTTTCTCTAAACACAGCAACGTCACTGCACTAAACACAGGCCCAAGCCGCACAACCAAAAGCATTAATGGCCAGAGCCTTGAAACTGCGCCCGTAGACCCTGAGCACGCCTACGCCGACTACCTCCAAGCGCCCATTCACTTTGACGGCGAGCTTATTGGCAAAATCGAGATAATGTCCGACACCGAAGCCACGTTCACAGAAGAGGACCTAAACTTGATCGACCTCACGGCATGGATCATCCAGTTCTCTATAGACATCATAAACCACGACGAGATCATCTCGCGCTCGACCGAAAAGTTTCGGATGCTTTTCGAGAAATCCCCTGTGCCCGTATGCACAGTGGACAGGGATTTCGACATCACCAACACCAACAAACGCCTGTCCGAACTACTCGACATTGCCCCCAGGCAGCTAAAGGGCATGAACCTGAGGTATCTCAACAACGGCCCCCTCATCGACCTGGTTGAGCAGGCCATAGATGGTCATACAGTAGCCGACGAGTCCTATTTCGAGTTCACCAGTCTCGACGACGCTCCGTTTCTCTCTGTCAATGTCGAGCCCCTCTACGACTTTAACAGCACTGTGATCGGTGCGCTTATAGTATTTATGGACAGGACAGTGGGCAAAAAAGCCGAGGAAAAGATAGTTGAGAGCGAGCAAATCATGCGCTCTGTGCTCGACAACATCCCCGACTTCATAGTCGAGATAAGGGAATCGGGTGAAATCCTCTACGCCAATAAACATGTGAAATCATTTACCGGATTCGAGCCGGACGAGTTTGTGTCTTTAAACATTTACGATATCATCGACGAAAAAGACAAAGAATCGTTTATCGAAAAATTAAACACCATCGACGAGTCAAATCTAAAATCCACTATAAAATGCAACATGCTCAACAAGGAGCAGAAAAACATAAAAATCATTGCTGAGGCCCGCTCCCACGTCACTCCCGGCGGTGAGCTGCGCTACGTGATCTCCATAAAAGACCGCTCTTATACAAAGATGTTCGATAAGCAAAAAGAACTTATTAAAAAATACAAAGACATAAGTAAGCTGGTGGCCGGTGTTACACACGACTTTGGGAACTACGTCACAATAATAAAGGCCAATATAGACCTTGCCGAGCTTGAGGTTAAAGCAAAAACCAAATTGGGTTCAGTTACCAACAAGCTCTCTACCTATCTAGAGAACGCCCAGCGCGCGTCCGACAGGGCGTTTGAACTAAGCCGCAACCTTACAAGTATCGTCAAAAACACAAAGAGCATGGATAAAAAACCCGTCTACCTTCCAGACATACTAGAAGAAGCCGCCAAGATTAGCGGGGCAGACCCCATGTTTAACATTGAAAGCAATATTAACAACGATATTCATTTGGTTAAGGGCGATGAGGCACAGCTCACACGCGTGATAAGCAACCTGCTTACCAACGCACAGCAGTCCATGCCCCAGGGCGGCACCATCCAAATAAACGCAGAAAACAGGGAGCTCGAACCCGAGAACACACACGGCCTTGACCCGGGCACCTATGTACTTCTCAACGTCCACGACCAGGGGGTAGGCATCCCCAATGAGAACCTGGAAAAAATCTTTGACCCCTACTTCACCACCAAGCAGCGTGGCACTGGGCTTGGGCTCGCAAACTGCCAGAACATCATCGAGCAGCACCAAGGCCACATATGGGCAGAGTCCCAAGTGGGCGAGGGCACCTCGTTCTACATAGAACTGCCCGCAATAGAGCGCTGATCCCTTATCACGCCATACACCCCACGGCAATTCATTAAGTCGAGGCATTCCGATCCAGCTCCCGAACTCCCATAATTATTGTAGTATGTGTATATATAGATATTGATAATGTGCTATACTACATTGATATTATTAAGGCAAAATTGGTTATGGGGGCCCCAGATGAGTGACCAGCATGGTTTAATAGACAATGAAATAACGAGCATCGAGAGTTTTGATCCCGCAGCCCTAGCAGCTCGGCAAAGCACAGTGGATCATATTCGCAGCGAAGAGGCCTACCGCAGCATACTCAACAACGTCTCTTATTTGGTTTTTGAAATAGACGAACTAGGCCAGATATTATACACCAATGCCCATATTGAACCCCTGACAGGCCACCCTGCCGAAGATATACTCAGCACAAATATATACGATTTAATGCATATAAAAGATAAGCCGGGGTTTTCCGACCGTCTTAACAAAGCCCAGAACTCCGATAACGGTACTCCTATAAAGTGCAAAATCCTAACCACTGACCAACGCTATATCCAGCTGAGCGGCAACACCATGTCATATATTACAAGCGAAGGCCTAGACCGTTACGTTCTAACATTACGACACCGATCCTACAAAAAAACATTCCAGAAACAGATGCTACGTCTTGAGAGATATAAATATATTACAAACACTGTTGCAGGTGTCACCCACGACTTTAACAACTTCATGACAGCCATAAAAGCAAATATTGATATGGCCGAAATCGAATTAAAGGCAAAAACAACTAAAGATACAATATTGAATCGACTATCCACATACCTAAAAAACGCACAGCACGCATCGGACAAAGCAATCGACCTCAGCAAAAACCTGTCCAATATAATTAAAGGCAACAAAAAATCCGAACAGGGCCCGATCTACCTAAAGGACCTTTTGGAAGAGGCCTCACGTATATGCAACACGAGCACTATGTTTGAGATTAAGCACGATATCCCCGACAACCTCCACATTGTAAACGGCGACAGCACCCAACTCACCCGTGTGTTCAGTAACCTTATTATTAATGCCACTCAATCAATGCCCGATGGGGGCACCATCCAAATCAGCGCCGAGAATACCGAGCTCGAAAACAAAAACCCGTACGGATTGGACCCCGGCCAATATGTATCCGTTAGCGTTAGTGACGAGGGAGTAGGCATCCCCAAAGAAAATCTGGATAAAGTATTTAACCCCTACTTCACCACTCGGTCCGAGGGCACAGGGCTTGGACTCGCAAACTGTAAAGAGATCATTGAGAAACACCGCGGCAACATCTGGGCCGATTCTCAATTAGGTGTGGGGACTACATTCCATACCAACCTGCCTTCCATGAGGCTTCGCTAGAAAACAATTACACGCTGTAGACGCTAGCGAGTTAATAACAGATTTTTTCATATAGCCAAAGCTTAGACAACTTTATTAGTTACCTTACCTATCCGGTTGCTAATATTAAATTTACTTGTAAATAGTCATTGCTTCTAACAAGTAATAATCAATAATTATTTATTATCATTATTGATTATCTCTAAGGTTCCTATATAATAATTTGAATAGCTCGCATGAATTGGGGTAAGTTTCTATAACCGAAAAAAATAATAGGAACATGGGGGAGATAATGATTAAACACCTATTTGTATTCGCAGTCGCTTTAGTGCTATTTGTTGGACCCGCAGCAGCCGAGGAGGAAACAAAACTTTACTGGGGCGATACACACCTACACACCTCCTACTCACCCGATGCTTATCTGCTTCAGAACCGCAGTGCCGATCCCGACACTGCATACCGTTACGCCAAGGGTGAGCCCGTTGTGCACCCGTTTAACAAGACCAAGATCCAGATCCACACGCCACTAGATTTTCTTGTAGTGTCTGACCACAGCGAATACATGGGTGTTATCCCGATGCTCTTTGCCAAAGATCCCGCAGTAGCCGACACCGAGTTCGGCAAACTGTTTTTAGACCTGGCCAATCAGGGCAAAGAGACAGAGGCATTTGCAATATTGATCGAATCTGTAAACAAGAACGATGACATAGACGAATTAAACACCCCCGAGATCAAAAAATCGGTCTGGGGTGAGATCATGGACGCTGCCGAAAGGCACAACAACCCAGGGAAATTCACAACATTTTTGGGCTGGGAATGGTCCTCAACCCCCGAAGGTGCCAACCTACACCGTGTAGTGGTGCTCCGCGAGGGCAAAGACGCGGGTACAAAGTTTATGCCCTTCTCATCATTCGACAGCAACAAGCCCGAAGACCTATGGGCTTGGATGAGCAAGACCTCCGAGACCAACAATATCGATCTTCTAGCAATTCCCCACAACTCCAACATCAGCAAAGGGCTTATGTTCAACGACGTAGACAGCAGCGGCAACCCCATCACGGCTGAATATGCCAAGACCAGAATGCAGTGGGAGCCCGTCGTGGAAGTAACCCAGATCAAGGGCGATTCCGAGACCTATCCCTCGCTCTCTCCCGAAGACGAATTCGCCGATTACGAGACATACGCACATGTGATTGAGGTGGGTGAAAACGTATCTACTCCCGAGGCATCCCCAGGCGACTACGTACGCTCGGCACTAAAACGCGGGCTAGAGATCGAGAGCAAAACCGGTGTAAACCCCTATAAATTCGGCCTAATAGGATCCACAGATTCCCATACCTCGATGGCATCGGCAGAGGAAGACAACTTCTGGGGCAAGTTTGCGTTTGATTCGACCCCGGGGACTAAGACCGAGGAGATCATCCCCGGCGCAAACGGCTTTGATATGAGTGCCGCGGGTCTGGCAGCGGTGTGGGCCACCGATAACACTCGCGAGGCCATCTTCGACGCATTCCGCCGCAAAGAGATCTACGCCACCACAGGCCCCCGCCTCCAGGTACGTTTCTTTGGCGGTTGGGACTACAACAAAAAAGACTCGCAATCAAAAGAGCTGGCCAAAACAGGCTACAACAAAGGTGTCCCCATGGGAGGGGATCTCGCATCAGCACCCGATGGCAAAGCCCCCTCGTTCCTTATCCACGCTGCCAAAGACCCCAAAGGGGCTAACCTAGATAGGGTACAGGTTGTTAAAGGTTGGCTCGATAAAGAGGGGAAAACCCACGAAAAGGTATTTGACGTAGCACTCTCAGACGGGCGCAAATCAGGTTCAGACCCTGTGGGCAACACTGTGGATACAAAGACGGCTCAATACACCAATACCATCGGGGCCACGGAGTTTGCGACGGTGTGGAGTGACCCTGAATTTGACCCTGCAGCGCATGCCTTTTACTACGTAAGGGTACTCCAAATTCCCACACCCAGAAACTCTCTTTACGACTCGGTAGCGCTTCAGATCGACCCCAAAGACACAGGACACCCGGCAACTATACAGGAAAGGGCCTATACATCCCCCATCTGGTACACACCTTAAACGAGACAAGCAATATAAAAATAACAACGGGGAGGTAACACAGCATGTACAAAACAATATCCTTAGCAATAACCGTATTGCTATTTGTTGGGGGCACTGCACTTGCTCAAGAAACACCCGACCGCAACCTTTACTGGGGCGACACACACCTCCACACCTCTTACTCTCCCGATGCCTATTTTCTCGAGAACCGCTCTGCTGACCCCCACACGGCCTACAATTTCGCCAAAGGGCTCCCAATAGTCCACCCTTACTCACAGGTAAGGATCCAGATCGAAACCCCATTGGATTTCCTAGTAATCACCGACCATGCCGAGATGATGGGTGTGCCTTTTAAGCTCTTTAAAGGCGACCCCGAGCTTTCCTCTACTGAAAGCGGGAAACGGTTCACCAAGATGATAGAAGAGGGCAAGGGTGTAGAGGTATTCGAGGAGTTTATCGGTGCAATTAATGCCGGCACTCCTATCTCAGACCTGGACAGCGACAATGTAAAAACAAGTATTTGGAGCGAGAGCACCGCTATTACCGACAGACACAACGAACCCGGCAAGTTCAGCACCTTTATAGGCTGGGAGTGGACATCCACACCCGACGGCAACAACCTGCACAGGGTAGTATTCATTCCCCAAGACGGCAAAACAGGGCGCAAATTCATCCCCTACAACTCCTTCGATAGCGGTAATCCCGAGGACCTATGGGCCTGGCTCGAAAAAACCTCAGCCGACACAGGGGCTACATTCATTGCTATCCCTCACAACTCCAACATAAGCGGAGGACTAATGTTTAACGACGTGGACAGCTCCGGGAACCCGCTTACTGCCCGCTACGCCCGGACCAGGATGAAGTGGGAACCGGTCGTAGAGGTAACCCAGATAAAAGGCGACTCGGAAACTCACCCCGCACTCTCTACAACAGATGAATTTGCAGATTTCGAAACATTCAGCCACATGATAGACGCAAGCGGCACAGGTCAATCAAAGGAAGATGAATCCACTCTAAGGGGCGACTACGCAAGGTCAGCGCTCTTAAGAGGGCTTGAATTCGAGAACAAAATCGGCGCCAACCCCTATAAGTTCGGCATGATAGGCTCCACCGATTCTCATACCGGCGCAGCCACGGCAGAGGAAGACAATTTCTGGGGCAAGGTTGCGATTGATTCAATCCCCGCAAACGGACCCAAAGAACTAACAATCGGTATAAGAGGTTGGGACATGTCGGCCTCGGGGCTTACTGCAGTGTGGGCCGAAGAAAACACCAGGCAGTCCATATACGACGCATTCCAGAGAAAAGAGGTATACGCTACATCTGGGCCCCGTATCGCACTACGTGTATTTGGCGGATGGGACTATAACAATAAGGACGCAGAGTCCAATGATTTCGCCCAGACCGGGTACAGTAAAGGAGTACCTATGGGCGGGGATCTCACATCCGCACCCGAGGGCAAAGCCCCTGCGTTTTTGATCCATGCAGCCAAAGACCCCAAAGGGGCTAATCTAGACAGGATACAGGTCGTAAAGGGCTGGTTAGATAAGGACGGCAGTACACATGAAAAGGTCTTTGATGTAGCGCTCTCGGACGGACGCAAGGACGGTAAAACCCCGGTAGGCAACACCGTGGATCTAAAAACCGGTAAATACACAAACACTATAGGCGACCCCGAGTTTGCAGCCGTGTGGTCCGACCCCGAGTTCGACCCCGCTGCACGTGCGTTTTATTATGTTCGCGTGCTCCAGATCCCTACCCCTCGCAACTCCCTTTACGATGCGATTGCACTTGGGATGGACCCCAATGACACTGGGTACGCCTCTACTATTCAGGAACGCGCATACAGCTCGCCGATATGGTACACGCCATAGCACAGGCAAACAATCACAGGAGCCAACTCACTCGAATGCTTAAGAAATATGTGATCAACCAGCCTCTTTTCCACTTCCTGCTAATAGGGCTAGCCATATTTCTTGCCTACGAGTGGATTAATAACAACCCCGAGCCCGAACCACTCTCAAAGAGGATAGTTGTAGACCGAGACACTCTGGTTAACTTCATGCAGAAACGCTCCAAAGTCTTTAACCCTGGCGAGCTCGAGACACGCCTCGACAATATGTCGGACCAGGACCTAAAGAGGCTCATCAACGATTACCTGCGTGAAGAGGTTCTTTACCGAGAGGCACTTGGGCTTGGGCTTGACCAAGACGATTACGTTATACGCAGGAGGCTTGTGCAGAAACTCGAATTTATCAACCTTAACCTCTCCGATGATATTAAGAAACTAGACGCACAGCAACTAAACTCATACTACAATGAAAACAAGGACCTATACTACGTCGATCCCCACATCACCTTTACACACGTTTTTTATAATAAAGATAAGAACGGCCCCATTGAGTCAAAATTGCTTGCCCAAGACAAACTAAATTATCTAACCAAAAATAACGTACCGTTTGATAAATCCACAGAGCACGGCGACAGGTTTATCTATCACACAAACTACGTTGCACGCACCCCGGACTATGTAGAGAGCCACTTTGGCCCCTCACTAAAAAACGAGCTTTTTACACTGGATCAGTCCCGGTTCGGAGAATGGATAGGCCCCATCAAATCCCCGTTCGGCTATCACCTGGTCAATGTATCCAAGCGCGAGGACGGCCGTTACCCGAGTCTAGACGAGATTTATGACAGGGTTCGCAATGACGCCGTAGCATACCACGCAAAAAAGCTAAGCGAAGAAAACATACAAAAGATCATCGACTCCTACGATATCGAGATTCGGTTTAGAAACGAGCCCAAAAACCCGGGCCCGGGCCCCGGGGTCGAATCCCAAGCCGAAACAATCGGGTCCCAATGATGCTTGCCTACAATGAGCTACGTTATTTTGCCGTATTAACACTTGTTTTAATCGTGTTTACTGCACTCCCTTTTACAACACAGGCCCACGAAAGCAGGCCCATCCACTTTGATATTAAAGAGACCGGCCCCGGGCTCTACACTGTAGTGTGGAAAACCCCAAAGTCCATACCCGACTTCAATGTACCAGAGTTAGTGTTTCCCCGGGACTGCGAATCGGTTAGCCGAGAAACAATGTCGGGAATCCCAGGGGCGTATGTCAATAAACAGATATTCAACTGCCCCCGGGGCATTGCCGGCAAAACTATAGGGTTTGAGTTCCCCATTCTCACACCCTCGGTCTCAGCACTCATCAGGGTACAGACGCTCGAGGGCACCAAACACACCAAGCTCCTTAAAGCCGGCGAGCATAGCTGGCAAGTACCCGAAAAAGAAGACCGTCTCAGTGTAGCCAAGCAGTACACGCTATTGGGAATTACACATATCTGGGAGGGGTGGGACCATCTTCTTTTTTTAGTCTGTCTTTTGATCATCGCCGGGACAACGAGGCGAATTCTAATAACAATCACCGGGTTTACAATTGCTCACTCCATCACTCTCGGGTTATCGGCTCTAAATATAGTAAACATCTCTGTACCCCCGGTCGAGGCGGTGATAGCGCTTAGCATAGTGTTTCTCGCCACCGAGATTGCGGGGCAAAAGCGCGACACTCTCACATACAAATTCCCCCTTATGGTAGCAGTGCTTTTCGGGCTCCTTCACGGGTTCGGGTTCGCATCGGTGCTAAAGGACATAGGACTCCCCCAGACACAGATACCTGTGAGCCTGCTATTTTTTAATGTGGGTGTAGAGATAGGTCAGGTTATATTTATCGCATGCCTTTTGGGTTTGTATAAATTATTGCAGGCGATATCAGGCACTCAAGCTAAGTCAATACGAAGACTCGAAAAACCCGCGGCCTACGCAGTTGGTTCCATAGCAGCGTTTTGGCTCATCGAGAGAATCCACGGGTTTTTCATCTAACCACTGTTCCGGTTACCGCTTGTACATCTATAAATTCAAAGTCTTTGAGGCACCCGACATATCTCAAGGACCCTCGAGCTCAAGCATAATTCCAGGGATCTCGCCTTCCAGCACAGGGATAAAGTGAGAGCGGCGGTTAAGCTGGAACGCCTCCTCGGTCTTACCCTCGGCGAATATCATCGTCTCGCCCCTGCTCATTGTAAGCAAACGGCCCGGCGATATACCTTGCCCGACCAAGAATGCTTTTGTAGCCTCGGCACGCCTCTTGGCAAGGCCCTTGTTGTAGGACCTAGATCCCCGCACGTCGGCATACCCCTTTATTAGCACCATGATCTGAGGATTGCTTTTAATGATCTCGGCATTTTCTTCAAGCACTGGGATTGCATCTGCCCTTATGGCCGATTTATCAAAATCAAAGAATATATCGTTTAAGTTATATTCCACATGCGGCGGCGGGGGAGGGGGTACAGGAGCCGGGTGCCTTTTACCCGCAATAATCTCGGCAATCCGGTCAAAAAGTTGGTTCTCAAGCACGCCCTTGGACGGTACCGAGCCCAAATACCCTATCTTGTAATCAAAAAACGGGTCGATCTGATATTTTGCAAACACTTTAGTGCTGTTAGCAGTGAACTCAGTCACGTCAATGCTTAGTGTCTCTCGTGTAAAATAGGGATGAGGAGGGGCAGGGGGTGGAGTAAGCTTATCGAAATAGGTCATCCTTCTCAGATATGGCAGCACGTCTGAAACCTTGGCCTCTTGGTTGGTAGGCTCTTGGTATACCCTTACGTATTGGTCGAACTCGGGGTTTATCACAAAGGACGGAACAAAATCTATGCGCCCCGTGGTCTCGTCGGCATTTTGTATATCCCAGCCCAACCCCCGTGCTGCACTCAAAGTTGCGTTCCAAACCGTGTCGTAATCCGCGTTAAATAAAAACGGTTCGTTCTCATACTTTGGAGCTTTACCCGACGGGGCCCGGCCCAAACACCCTATGAATGTAAATACGAGTAAAAGTAAACCTAATCCGGTTAGTGACTTTGCCATCATCCTCCATCACTCCTTGTAAAATTTATTGGCTATTAGAACACACAGGACCTGGCAATCGACTCTCCCTTCTTTGCATATATATGAATACAAACAGGCTGATGAAGGGCATCGCGTGCTCTGTCTGCTATAGCATCTGCGAGCTCTAGTGCTCTCTGCTGTTTATTGGCGCCAAGCGCGCCTGAAGACACTCTCACCCACATCGACACCGGTGACTCCCACTCAACCGACCTAAAAGTCTTTAACTGCAGGATAATACTCGTGAAATGTTTTTGTGACGGTGTAAGCTTGTAATAGGGAGCGGCCTCTGCTTCAGCAGCCATAAACCCCACGCACATCACCAATGCTATTGTCGATATAGTTATAAACCTCATCCTGACCTCCTGTGTCCGACAGAAAACTGCCGCCATTTTATTTATACCATTTTTTTTATACGATTGTCCAGTGATTTGTAAAACTTATATACTGTAAATTAAACCACTGGTTTAAGTAAAGCAACTACTTTGCAATCCAGCCGCCATCAACCGAGAGCATAGTACCGGTCATAAACCCTACATTGTCCTCGCACAAAAAGAGCACCGAGTGTGCTATCTCATCCGGGGTTCCGAGCCGGCCTATGGGGTGAAACGACTTAAAGAGCTCCTCGGCCCCTGAGCGGTCGGGCATAGCATCAAATAGGCCCTCGACCATAGGTGTAACAATCGTACCCGGGCAAATTGCGTTTACCCTAATACCCTTGTCAGCGTACTCAAGCGCCATACTGCGTGTAAGCTGTGTCACCGCACCCTTTGTGGCGTTATAAGCGGCCACTCCCGGCACTGCCTTTAACCCCAGCACTGAAGAGTTATTCACTATACACCCGTAGCCCTGTTCAAGCATGTGCGGGATCGCAAACTTAGACATAAAGAACGTTCCCTTCACGTTAATATCGAAGGTTTTGTCCCATATCTCCGTATCAGTCTCGTGTGTGTTAGCCGTGTACAATACCCCGGCGTTGTTAAAGAGAATGTCTATCCTGCCGTGTTTATCCACCACCTGCTCTACTGCCGATTTGCAGTCCTCTTCGCTTGATACATCGCTTACTAGATACTCGATATCGAGTCCCTTGGATTTGGCCTCGTCCTGCACGGCCTTAAGGGTTTCTTCCGTACGTCCCGTGATTGTGACTTTGGCCCCTTCCTCCGCGAACAGTATGGCCGTAGCCTTGCCGAGCCCCATGCTGCCACCCGTGATAAGTGCGACTTTATCTTGTAATTTCATGGCTTTTACTCTCCGTTAGATGTGTTGGAAATAAGTGAAAAGTATATAGGATCGGGCTCTTATTATCAAGAAAGCCTGGTCGTTCACAGAAGTTCGCTATTTCGTTATATCGGTGTTATTATCAATACCTGAATTCGGAGTCCCAAAAGTAAAGAAAATATCGCTTAGGCAACTTGTAAACCAGTAGTAATGCTATTATACAGAGGGGGGTAAACAGTATGAGCAATACAGTAGAAAAGGGCGACACCGTAACGATACAGTACCAGGGGGTGATCGACGGCGGGCAGGAGTTTCATTCCTTTGACGAAGAGCCCATGACGGCAGAAATAGGCTCGGGCAAACTCATCCCGGGGCTTGATAAAGCCATAGTAGGAATGACCGAGGGCGAGGAGAAAGAGGTGCACGTTACCCCCGAGGAAGCATACGGCAACGAAAACCCGGGTCTTATCCAAACTATACAGCCCGAACACTTCGAAGAGATCAACATAAAACCCGAGGTAGGCATGATATTTAAAACCCCCGAGGGCAACTGCTATATATCCAACGTTTCCGAGCAGGGTGTCGAGCTCAACTACAACCACCCCTACGCCGGCAAATCCATCACATTTAACATAAAGATAGCAGAGATAAAAAAGGCATAACAGTAGTTAAATACATATATTTTTCTTGATTTTACAAAGCCCATACCTATACTATAAATAGGAGGGCAAAACAGAATGGAAGACACCATATTAGCCTTATTTTTAGGCGTTGGATTGAGTGCAGCTGCCGGATTTAGAGTGTTTTTACCGCTGCTCGTAATGAGCGCGGCATCCATGTCCGGCCACATGACTCTTTCACCCGAATTCGAATGGATTGGTACATACCCTGCACTTAGCGCATTTGCAGTCGCATCGTTCCTAGAGATTTCAGCATACTATGTACCTTGGCTAGACAACTTGCTCGACACCGTGGCCATCCCGGCCGCAACTGTAGCAGGCACTGTTGTAATGGCCTCGGCAGTAACAGAGATGAGTCCGATACTAAAATGGTCCCTGGCTGTGATTGTCGGCGGTGGTGTTGCAGGCACCGTACAGGGGCTTACAACAGTTACCAGACTGGGATCGACTGCAACCACAGGAGGGCTTGCCAACCCGGTTGTATCTACCGTCGAGGCAGGCAGCTCACTTATAATGTCGATTCTCGCAATCGCGATACCCGTTGTAGCAGCAGTGCTAGTTCTCGGGCTCTTATTCTACGGCGGCAGGGCTCTATACAGACGCCACAACAGGCGAACTCAGCTAAAGACAGAGCCCAGTGTAGAGACTCAAAACCCCTTCGGGCCATAGCGTTTATTGGTTAGAACAGGTCTGTGACGACCTTCTCAGCGGCAATCTCGCCCGAGTGAACTGAGTCGGGTATGCCTACCCCTCGATATGCAAGGCCCCCCACGGCAAGGCCTTTATGACCGTCTAGTAGGCTCATTATAGCGTTTACCTTGTCTATGTGTCCCACATGGTACTGGGGCATGGCGTTGGGATAACGGGCCAAGAGCTTCAATTGCGGTTTCGCTTTTATTTTGAGTATAGGCTCTATCTCTCGAGTGGCAATATCTATAAGCTCATAGTCCGATTTGTCAAGGATTTGCTCATTTGTGGCCCCGCCCATAAACACACGCAGCAACTGTGTGCCCTCAGGGGTTCTACCGTCAAATTTAACGCTGCTATAAGAGCATGCTATTATGTCCCGCCCCTCGATCCTGGGTACCACAAACCCAAACCCGTCCAGTTTATCTCCTATGTCTGTAGCCCTGTACCCAAGCACTGCCACTGCCGACGATGCGTGGGGGATAGATGCTATTGAACTACTTAAATTTGCATCGACCTCGGTGAGCATCTCCGACGTTGCATGCGAGGGTGCGGTAATGATCACTCCGTCGGCTATTGTAAGCTTACGGCCGGTCTTTAGTTTCCACCCGGTCTTATGCCTATAGATTTTATCTACAGGAGTTTTTAGGTGAAGGGTATCTTTTGGAAGTGATTCAACCAAACTATCGATAAGTGTCTGCATCCCATCCCTAAAACTCATAAACATGCTGTAGCGCGCGCCGCTGTCCTCACTTGATTTGCTGTTTTTGTTTAGCATCGCGAGTATGAGGCTTCCAAACTGCTCCTCCATCTCTACAAACTGGGGCATAGTGGCGCGCAGGCTCAGTTTCTCGGCGTCAGCTGTGTAAACCCCGCTTATAAGCGGCTCAGCCCCGCGTTCTAGGGCCTCACGCCCGAGCCTCCTTCTCACAAACGAGGCCAGGCTCTCGTCACGCTTCACAGAGCTCGGTATAAACAGGTCACAGAGCATCCTGAGCTTTGTGGCCCAGCTAAAAAGCGGAGTCGATAGAAAGGGTTTTATCTTTGAGGGTGCCAACATCAAAAAGCCCTCGGGCACAGCTACAAGCTCACCGTTTAAGAGCACAAACGCCCTGCGGTTCTCATCGTTGGTGGAAATTAGTTCCGATTCGAGGCCAAGCCGCTTGGTCAGGTCCAATGCCCAAGGCTTATTGGTAATAAACATATCGGGCCCCATCTCGACTAGATAGCCGTCCGTTTTTACCGTGGATATTACACCACCGGCTCTTGGACCCGCCTCAAACAAAACTAGATCAACGTCAACCCCCCTCTGCTCGGCAAGCTCCTTTACCCGGTGCGCGGCACTTAAACCCGCAACACCCCCTCCAACTACAACAATCTTTTTAGACATGTATGGTTACCGTTTCACTCGCCCTAGGTGGTTTAAATGTGTACACTCGATAGTACTGGCTACGAGTCCTCCAAATCCTTTATCTTATACAGAAGTGAGCGCCTGCTAATACCCAACAGTTTTGCGGCTTTGGTGCGGTTGCCCCCCGTTTGTTTAAGAGCGTTTTGAATGTATAGCTGTTCCAGCTCTTTTTTAGCCTCATCAAATGAATGTGTCACGAGCCAGTTATCAAGATCCATTTTGCTTTTAACACCCCCGTCTCCTAAATCAAAATCGGTAATTTCGGGCGTGTCGGACACTATCATCGCTCTCTCGACCACGTTTTCGAGCTCTCTTATATTCCCATGCCAAGGGTACTTCATCAGCTGTTCCAGCGCCTCGGGTGCAACCCCCGTAATCTTTTTACCGAACTGATCGTTATTCTTCTCTATAAAATGGGTCACCAGTGCGGGGATATCGTCCAAGCGCTCCCTAAGCGGGGGCATAGATATAGGGAACACATTTAATCTGTAATAGAGGTCGCTTCTAAACCTCCCTTCCTCCACCTCCTGTTCCAGGTCCCTCGAGGTTGCCGTAACCACCCTAACATCGATGTTTATGGTTTTAGTGTCCCCAAGCCGCCTTATCTCCTGCTCCTGCAGCACCCTAAGCAGCTTGGGCTGCAACAATAGTGGAAACTCGCCTATCTCATCTAAAAATATCGTACCGTTATCGGCCTCTTCAAATAACCCTCTTTTTGTAGTGTCCGCACCGCTAAACGCACCCTTCATGTACCCAAAGAGCTCACTTTCGAGCAGGGTCTCGGGTATCGCCGCACAATTAACGGCCACAAATGGTTTTTGGCTCCTATTGCTACCGCGGTGGATCGCTTTTGCGATTAGCTCCTTACCGGTGCCGCTCTCACCCACTATGAGTACCGTGGTCTTAAACTGCGACGCCTTTTCGGCAAGATATATGACCTCAAGCATATTCTCTGACTCGGTGATAATGTCAGAGAACTCGTCTGTGCTGCCGAGCTCTTTACGCAGATAGACGTTCTCTCGCCGAAGCCTCTTTTTCTCTTCGGCCATTTTCATCCTCAGTATGAGCTCCTCGGTGACAATGGGTTTATTTATGTAGTCGTCGGCCCCGTTTTTTATGGCCTCAACAGATGTCTCCACAGAGCCGTATGCAGAAATCATAATCACTATCGAACCCACGTCACGGCCCCTTAGTTCCTTTAGAAAATCAAGGCCGCTTAGCCCCGGCATCCTAATATCCGATATAATAAAATCGTAGCTCTTCCCGGAGTCGATCAATTCGAGACCCTCGAGGGCACTCGGGGAGCTGTCCACGCTATAGCCCTTGGACTCGAGTATCATCCCAAGCGATTCGCGAACCCCGGCTTCATCGTCAATTACTAATATTCTCGGCATCTTTTTACTCGGTGGCCTCAGGGAATGTGATCACAAACCTGGCCCCCTCGCTATAGCTTCCGTCTACCTTAATTGTACCCCCAAAGTTCTCTACAATCCTCGCAGACACAGAAAGCCCTAGCCCTGTACCCTGCCCGGGCTCTTTAGTAGTGAAAAAGGGGTCAAAGATTCTGTCGTGATTTAGGGGCTCAATACCCCCTCCCGTATCCTCAAACACAATCATGATATCCTGGTCGGGCTCAAAATCGCTCGATATACGTATCTCACCGCTATCGTTCATCGCATCGCGTGAGTTAAGCAGGAGGTTTATGAAAACCTGCGAGATCTGGTGCGGATCGCCCTCAATCTCAGGAAGTGGATCCTTAAGATCAAGCACTATGTTTATGTTCTTTGCCACACCCTGGCTGCTTACAATCTCCACACTCTGGCGTACAACCTCGTTTAGCTGTATGGGCCTTGTCATTGCATCGCGCGGCCGTGAGTAGTCCAAAAGTGTGTGTATGATCCTGTCAATCCGCCCCGTCTCGTTCTCTATGTTTGTTAGGATCTCGGCTTTTTTCGTCTCATCGCTAAGATCGCCGCCTACAAGCACCTCTAGATACCCTCTTATTGCAGAAAGGGGGTTGCCGATCTCGTGCGCCACACCCGCCGAGAGCTTACCCAACGACGCAAGCTTCTCTGCTGCAATGAGCTCCCTTTGTGCGTCTAACAATTTTTTATTGGCGTCCTCAAGTTCATCAATCTTGCCGCTTAGCTCCGACTTGCTTAGCTCTATCTCGTCATACATATCGCAGAGCGCATTGTGGAGCTTCTCGATCTCGTTTACATTGCCCGTGTCCACATCGTGCGGCGGGCGGCCCTTTGCAATATTCTCAGTCGCTCTTATGAGCCTGTCCATCGGTTTAACCACGCGTCTTGAGATCAGGTAGTAGCCGAAAAGTGCTATAACAATTAAAAACAGTATTATCCAAAGTGCTATTAGTTTCTGGCTTAAAATTATGCTCTTATCAAACGACTTAAGCGGCTGATGCATAAGAAGCACATCTCCGCTTTGCGAGAGCGGCACGGCTACTTTTAGGGACTCAAATGTTGAAAACGGAGGCAGGTTATAACCGTATACCCTAACAGCGGTCCTCCCGCTGTTTATGGCCTCGAGTATAAGCGGGTCGCTTTTATTTGCCGACTCATCAAGCTCCTCGCCCGGTTTGCTAAACTCCGTCCGTTTGCCCCCTCGGGCAACCACCCCCCACGCACCCGGCTCCAACACCTCTTTTACAAACTCCACCCCCTCCTCGGTGTCTCCCTCCTCCAGATAGGCGTCATCAAACGCAGCAGCCACAGACTCAAGCCCATCGATCTGGCCCTGGAGTGCAAACCTCTCGGTCACCTTAAACGCTATCACACCGACCAAAAACATGGCCACTGCGGTAAGCAGCAGAATGTTAAGCAACAACTCTGCCCTAAGCCCAATCGGCCTCATCGTCCCCCCCACGGATGCTGAATTACATGCACTACTTCTAGACTCTCGACAACACTCATAAATCTTGTACCCGCTAGGTAAAACAAATTGCTAGATTAATTAAAACTAAAGCTGAAACCGCCTGTGAATATATATATGATTGCTGCAATCGACAGGAAAGGACCGAACGGGATAGCATACTTAAGGTCCCCTCTTTGATAGAGTATAATGGAAATACCTACTATAGTGCCCAACAACGAACTCACAAATGCCACAAAGATCACTCCCTTCCACCCCAAAAACGCCCCTATCATCGCAAGCAGCTTTACATCACCCATACCCATTCCCTCGCGCTTTCGTATAAGCTCGTATAGAAAGGCGATCAAATAGAGCACCCCGCCGCCCAGTATTGCACCCAAGACCCCGTCAACCACAGGCACATGAGCAGCCAGCTGAAATAGCCCTATGACGTCATGCTCAACGGCTCCCCAAACCTCGGGAAATTTAGCCCAGTCGGTGATGATTGCATTAAAAATAAGGCCCACAGCCACCCCCGGGAACGTAATTACGTTTGGGATTATGAAGTGTTCGAGGTCAATGAACGTGATGACCACTAAAGAGAACGCAAAAATTGTGTAAAACAGTGTCGGCCATGAGAGACCGTATTTCCAGAATATAAACAGCAGCAAAAGCCCAGAAAGCGCCTCTACAAAAGGGTACATGAACGATATCCGCGAGCCGCAACTTGCACACTTACCACCCAGGAACAGATAGCTCAGTATAGGGATATTATGGTAGGCCTTTATCCCCGTCCCACAGTCCGTGCAGTGCGAGGGCGGGAACACAATCGACTCCTCTCTGGGCAGCCTGTATATGCAGACGTTTAAGAAACTCCCCACCACAGCACCAAAAATAAAGCTTATCACGTACAACACTGTGTTATTGACTTCGAATTGTGGCAAATTATTATCCTAGATCGGCCTTAGTCAGTAGATTCCGTATTGATTTTGCCTTTGATTTCCTTAAGCGCCTCTAGTATGTGGCGCTCAGAGATTGTAAGGGTTTTTTTCTTTTTTTTCAGATAGTCCCTAATTGCAAGCACACTCGAGCGGTGCGATAACAGCTCTATATCAGCCCCTGTAAATCCTACTGTCTCTTTAGCAAGCGCTTTTAATTTCACGTCCCTTCCAAGCGGTTTGTCCTTGGTATGGATTCTGAGGATCTCATAGAGTGCTTTTTCGTCAGGGTAGGGGATGTTGAGTATCAGGTCGAACCTCCCGGCGCGCAGTATTGCCGGGTCTACCATATCGAGGCGGTTAGTGGCGGCCAGTACAAGCACGTCACGTAGCTCCTCGACCCCGTCCATCTCGATAAGCAGCTGGCTTACGACTCTTTCCGTAACACGCGTGCCGTCGCTCTCGCGCCTTGGCGGTGCTATGGCGTCGATCTCGTCAAAAAACACAATCGAGGGCGAGACCTGCTTTGCCTTCCTAAACACCTCGCGTATAGCATGCTCCGACTCCCCTACGTATTTAGAGAATATCTCCGCACCTTTTATGGATATAAAGTTAGCCCCGCTCTGGTTGGCCAGTGCCTTGGCAAGTAGTGTTTTACCAGTGCCCGGGGGGCCTGAGAAGATTATACCTTTTGGGGCCTTTGTTAACGCGGCCTCAAACACCTCGCGGTGCTGTATAGGCCATATCACAGACTCGGTCAGCCTCTCTTTAATATCCCCGAGCCCCCCTACATCCTCCCATGTGACCTTTGGTATCTCTACAAAGATCTCCCTTATGGCCGAGGGCTCCACGTCTTTGAGGGCATCCAGAAAGTGCTCCATCCCGACCTCTAGGGGTGAGATATCTTCAAAGTTTGTGACCTCTGCATCAAACTCAAAGTCCGGCACCGCCGACCTGAGTGCCTTCATGGCAGACTCACGGCAGAGGTTCTCTATATCGGCACCCACAAAGCCGTGTGTGAGGTCCGCAAGACGCTCAAGATCTATATCGCCCGCAAGCGGCATCCCGCGAGTGTATATCTCGAGTATATGCACCCTGCCGTTTCTATCAGGCACATCGAGACTTATCTCGCGGTCAAAGCGCCCGGGCCTCCTAAGCGCCGGATCGATTGACGACGGCAGGTTCGTAGCACCGATCACCACTACCTTACCCCTTTGACTAAGCCCGTCCATAAGCGATAGGAGCTGTGCTACGATCCTCTTTTCCACATCCCCTGATACCTTCTCGCGCTTGGGTGCGATAGCGTCAAGTTCATCGAGCAATATGATAGAGGGCTGGTTGCGCGTGGCAATTTCAAAAATATCCCGCAACCTGGCCTCGCTCTCCCCATAGAACTTATGCATTACCTCGGGGCCGTTTATGACCTGAAAATTGGCGTTGGTTTCGTGGGCAACGGCCTTTGCAAGCATGGTCTTACCACTGCCCGGCGGGCCTACCAGCAGCAGTCCGCGCGGGGGATCAATCCCCATCTTATCGAATAATTGCGGGTACTTAAGCGGGATCTCTACTATCTCTCGGACCTTTCTTATCTGCTCGCCGAGCCCGCCTATGTCCTCATATGTAATGCGCGAGTTGTCTACTTTGGTCTTGGGCCGTTTTCTAATGTCGAGTTTAGTAGTGGAGCGGATCACCACCGACTCGGCAGGTATGGTGCCTAGGACCTGAAAATCCTCGGTGCTCCTCCCCGGCAGGTTAATCCTAAGCTTATCCCCCACGGTTATGGGAAAACCATCTAGGCGATCCAACAGGTACTTGCCCTCATTGCCGTTATAGAGCAGGTCAGTGCTGTGGGGGGCCAAGACTACTTTTGTGGCTGTTTTACTCTCTACTTTTTTTACAAAGACCTGGTCGTCCAGCTCGGCACGCACATTCTCGCGCGTCACCCCGTCAAGTTCGATGATCGATTTTTGGCCGTTTGCCTTCTCAAGCGGCATGACCCTGACCATGGTCTTTCGCTTCCCACCCACCTCCACAATGTCCCATGCACTTACACCCAGCTCCTCCATATCCAGAGAGCTTAGGCGCGCTACTCCCTTGCACGAGTCTTTATGGGCAATTTCGCAGATTTTTAGTGCTTTCATTCACACACTCCTGGCTACATAAAAGATAATACCGCTGGGGCTATAGGGGGTCAAGAACAATGAATTGAACAAATTTTACCAATTATTTATAATTCCATTAAACTTATCCTCCAAGCGGGCTCAAGTGATACTAAAATCCCTGACTTTAAAGAACTTCAGAACCTACCGGCAAGAGACCTTTAGTTTCCACGATAAATTCAACCTCATCTACGGTTATAACGCCGCCGGGAAAACCAACCTGCTAGAGGCCGTCCATATTCTATTTAAGACCAAACCCTTTAGACTCACTCGTAATAAAGAGCTCATCAGAAACGGCGAGCAGAGCTGCGGAATTAAAGGCGAGGTCGAATCATCCGGGGGCCTGGACGAGATCCACGTGCATATTACCGATGCCAACAAAACGATCAAACTAAACGGCAAGGTCGTTTACAAAGCCGCCACCATACTGGGCAAGTTCCATACGGTTTCGTTTCTACCCTCAGACCTTGTGCTCGTTAAAGGCACACCGCAAGAGCGGAGGCGCTACATAGACGCACTCATATGCAGTGTGGAGCCCGAGCACATCCGCAGTCTAAGGACCTACTTTAGGATACTCTCGCAGCGAAACGCTGTGCTCTCCAAATCCCCCGGCTTGAAAGAGCGCGATATGGATATATGGAACGAGAGGATCGCACAACACGGTGCCGCGGTCATAAGAAAACGCCTTCACTACATTATGATGCTAAAACCCCATGTAGAGAGGATCTACCGCGAGAGCTCGGGCACAGAATCAAAAATCGAGATTTTCTACGAGAGCTCCTTCAATTATGACTCGGAGCAAAAAATCGAAGAGGGGTTTCAGGATGAACTGATCTCGAGGTTTAAGCTCGATAGAGCTCGTAAGCACACCACCACAGGGCCCCAAAGGGATAAGATCGAGTTTAGCCTTAACTCCCGCGACGCTGCCCTATACGCAAGCCAGGGCGAGGCCAAGAACCTGGCACTAGCCCTTAGAACAGCCGAGATAGAGATCACAAAACAGGTGACCGGCAAAACCCCCATTTTGCTACTCGACGATGTATCCAGCGAGCTCGATATGAAGAGAAAAAAATTCTTATTCGACCTCTTGCGCGATTTTACGGGCCAGATATTTGTCACAGCAACCCATACCGACGAAATCCTCTATGACGGCGAGATGAAAATATTTCATATCAACGACGGAAAGGCCTCCACCAAACTAAGCGCATCATAAACATTGTTCGCTGGAGGATATTCGGTTAGGCTAGAAATAATTTTATAGAGCACGAGGAGCCCCAATGAAAGTCCATTGCATTGACCTTAATTTTTTCCAACCCAAAGTCATCGCATCTTATCTAATCGAGTCCCCCGACGGGCTTATACTCGTGGACACAGGCCCAAGCACCGTGTACGAGAACCTTGTAGCGGGGATAAAAGACCTGGGCCATGAGCCCGAGGACGTAAAACACATCCTGCTTACCCATATACACCTCGACCACTCCGGTGGGGCTTGGCAGTTTGCCAATAAAGGCGCGCGGGTCTATGTGCATGAGCGGGGCGCAAAACATCTTATAGACCCCGCGAAACTTGTTGCCTCTGCCGAGATGATATTCAAAGACAAGATGGAGGAGCTTTGGGGACAAATTGAACCGGTAAATGAGATCTACGTGCAGATCGCACGAGACCGCGAGATCATCGATATAGGCGGGCTTGAAATAACCGTGCTCGAGACCCCCGGTCACGCGTCCCACCACAACGCCTATCTGGTAGACAACGCTGTGTTCGCAGGCGATGTAGCTGGGGTAAGGATCGACGGAGGCCCCATACTCGTACCCACACCCCCGCCCGACATAAACCTAGAGGCCTGGCAAGACTCCATAGCTAAAATACGCAGTGCAGGTCCCGATGTGCTTTATCTGGCTCATTTCGGGGACTGCAAAGACGTAAACGAGCACCTTGATAGACTTGAAGACGACCTGCTCGAGTTCACCGACTGGATAGGCAACCGTCTTAAAGACGGCAAGACAGAGGACGACATTGTGCCCGAGTACGAGCGGTACATAGTCGAGCACCTAAGCCAGGGCGGAGCCGACGAGATCAATATTAAGTCCTACGAGTATGCGGATTTCTTCTGGATGAACGTATGGGGCATGGCCAGGTATTGGAAGAAGTTCAGGTTCTCATCATAACACTATAAGATTAAGCTCGTGGAGGCATAGCAGTGAGTAATAAAATCCCGTTCCAAGACCACTGGGATCATAACCTGTGCTGGGGCTGTGGTGCCCACAACCCAAACGGTCTCAATATCAAAAGTTATTGGTCTGAAGCAGACAGTAATATAGCTATATGCCGGTGGACCCCATGCAAAGAGCATATGGCGGGCCCAAAAGACATCCTAAACGGCGGGGTCATTGCAACTGTGATCGACTGCCACAGCATAGGCACGGCCATTGCAGACGCGTATGTGCAAGAGGGCAGGGAGCTAAACTCAGAACCCTTAATATGGTTCGTTACGGGGTATCTGAATGTGAATTATCATAAACCCACACCGATTGACTGCGAGGTCGAGCTCAGGGCCAAGGTGACAAAGAGAGAGGGTAAAAAATCAGTCGTGGCATGTACGCTCTTTTCAGGCGAGACTCAATGCGTTGGTGCCGAGGTGCTGGCCATAAGGGTACCCCCCGAGAACTGGTATCCCTAAAGAGCGCCGAGCGGTATACTTGATCCATGATGTTATTATTGCTAGCACTCGCACTTATGACGGGGCTGCCCCAGGCCACCGATGACATACCCGAGCCTGTCTCTGTAGAACTACTCGCAGATACTTCAGAGCCAAAACCGGGCGAGTCGTTTAGAGTCGGTGTCTTATTCAATATCGAGCGGGGCTGGTATATATTCTGGAAAAACCCGGGCACCTCGGGTCTGCCTACCAAGGTGGATTTCCACACACCCCCGCCGCTTAGTACAGGCGATACACATTGGCCTGTGCCCGAGATCTTTAGCAATCGTGGTGCTTACTTGGATTACGGTTATAAAGATAGTGTGCTCCTATGGACAGATGTCAAAGTGCCCCCCGATGCATCATTTGAGCTACCCGTAACAATAGAAGCCGAGGTAAACTGGGTTAGCTGCCGAGGGATCTGCATCCCCGACTCTGCCACACTCCTACTCACACTCAGAGAACCGACAAAATCCAATGAGAAAATATTTGCGGAATGGGACTCAACACTCCCGATCGTAATCGACGGCTCGGACATACCGTTTGAATCTTCATTAAGCTCAAAGGAGACCTCCGCAAATCAAACCCTATGTACATTAAAACTGGTTTGGGAAGAAACACCCGGGAACATCGAGCTAATCCCGATGCCCGTAGAAGGTGCGAGGGTAAAAAACATCTCTTATTCAAGTGATTCAAGCAGTAATGAACAGACTATACATTTTGAGTTAACTCGGACTCCGCCCGAGCAAAGCCCTTTGGAAAAGCTCCCTGTACTTATAGTTTTTACAAACAAATACGGCAAGAGAACAGGCCTTGAGCACACACTCGATCTACATGCCGACAACTAACGACTGAGTGGGCAAAAATAGGTCACTTGCAATCTAATTACTTAAGTTGTTATAATCCAGAGAGCTGCAAATACATGACCTTACTGCGGAGCCGTGCACATGAACCTCTACACTGATCTAGGCTTACTGTTTTTACGGGTCTCTACCTCGCTCATAATGATACTTGCCCACGGCCTGCCCAAGCTCATGAACCCCGACCCCTTCATCGAGCATATAGCATCCAATGGATTCCCCATGCCGTTTGCAATGGCCTACGCGTCCATAGCAGCCGAGACATTATTCCCGCTCTTAATTGTACTGGGCTTTTTAACACGGATCTCAGCACTCGTAGCAGCAGGCAACATGTTTGTAGCGGCTTTTGTGTTCCACCTCATGTTAAAAGCCGACCCGTTTGCTAATTGGGAAAAAGCAGTGATATATATGATCATATTTATTACTATCCTCATTGCAGGCCCCGGTAAATTCTCGGTTAAGACCTTCTTAGGCCGATAAATAACCATCACAGTTCACATGATACTAAATACGACAGGTCCCATATGAAATTCGGCGTTCATGTATCTATCGCAGGAGGTATTCCCAAGGCCCCGGCACGCGCCCATGAACTGGGTTGCGAATGCTTCCAGTTATTCACACGATCCCCCAGGGGAGGCCCGCCTCCCAAGCTCGACAAACACACCGTGTCCGAGTTCCTTGAGGAGTGTGATAAATACAATTTTAAACACTACTACGTTCACACGCCCTACTATATAAACTTTGCCTCTACAGACAAAAAGATTCGCAAAGCTACAATTGCGATTATCAGAGAAGACTTAGTGCGTGCAAACACACTCGGTGTCCGCTATGTCATGACCCATCTGGGCAGCAAAAAGGATCTCAATGATGACACCACCGCAGTTGAGATGGTCGCTGAGGGCATTAGAGAGGCCACAAAGGGGCTTAGCATAGAGACAGTACTGTTATTGGAAAACGCAGCAGGACAGGGTAACAGTATCGGCAGCAGTTTTGATGAACTCGCACAAATTCTTAAGAAAGCCGATCTAAAGGAGCTCGGGATCTGTTTAGACACAGCTCACATGTTTGCTGCGGGCTACGATATCCGTACCGAAGCCGCTCTCGACAAATCACTAAACGAGTTTAAAAAGAAAATAGGCATTAGAAAACTCATGCTTATCCACGGCAACGACTCCAAGGTGGGTCTAGGCGAGCGCAAAGACCGCCACGAGCACATCGGTCAAGGCAAGATCGGCACCAAGGGTTTTAGAGCCGTTGTCAATCACAAGTCTCTTCGGAACGTGGACCTCATTGCAGAGACACCCTTAGAAGGGGCTAAAGACGATATAAAGAACCTAAAGAAGCTAAAGTCTCTCCGCTAATATGAATTATAAGATTATAGAAAACTACTACAAACCGATACTATCCTTACAGTTTTGGGGTTAATTTCCGGTTTGATTTTGCAACCCCTAATAGTTAAAATAAACTATCAAACTATGGAGTTGGGGGGGGGAGTGAAATGAAGAAATCAAGCATCCTTATCATCGTTTTTGTGCTTGTTGCCACACTCGGCAATACTGCTCATTCCGAAAGCCCAAGCCTTGATGTAGTAGAGTTCAAAAAACTCTATACATCCCTGTTGGCAGGCAAAACACTCGTTACCGAGTCTACAGAGGGCGAGCAAATCATAAAGAAAGAAAAGCATTTCGGCTCGGCCATAGACGTAGGGCACGGTGACTTCGAGATATTCACATATAACGTAGTATCTTATATCGTAGACGGCGATATAGATAGAAAGATAACCATCAAAATAATAGACAGGATCCACGACATCGGCGGTGCGGCGCTAATTTATGAAGAGGTAAAGCACACCCTAGTGGATCAGTACAGCGGCACACCGCTTGAGGCCGACGAGCCTGAATTCGTCGGGATGTTTAGGGTAGGGGCAAACAAAAAAGGCGGGTTCGACATCCAGAACTTCGGACTCACACCAACTTTGCTGCGCGAGGACGATAAGTTAGAACTCGCAGGCTCAATGATACTGTTCTCTTGTTTCCCAGACAAAGGTAAAACGAAATGTACACTTACAATACGTGACTACAATCTTGGTGGTTACGAGTCCCTTGTAGGCTATGATATAGGAGAGCCCGCAGGCGGCGACCTGGTAGAGCACTGGGTAGAAATGCCAAACGCTTCAAAACAAACGAAAAGGGAGAGCGTCAATTGAGGAATGTACTCTTAATACTGCTAGCAATAACTTTATTTGGCTGCCAGACCTACACTCCCGTAGTAGACCCCCGTGCGGTTAGCCCTGAGAACGAGGACAGGTACTACAGGGATCAAGCCGAGTGCCGCGCAATTGCAAAAGGCAATGCCGACGGCTGGGAATCAGCTGCTAAAGACACGGTGGTGGGTGCCGGGGTAGGGACCGGTACAGGAGCACTACTTGGTGCAATCTTTGGTGACGCTGTTACAGGGCTTGCAGCGGGTGCTGTAATCGGAGGGCTCGCCGGTGGGGCTAAAGGGGTGTATAAAAGTGAAAAAAGCTATGAACGGCTCTACCGAAACTGCATGAAGGGAAGAGGTTATAACGTTTTAAACTAGCAGAACCAATCCGATGACAGACGCTGAAAAAAGAAAACTGCTCGGTCTTTTTGACCTAAAAGAGGGTTATACCGATGCCGAGTTACGCAGAGCCTATAAAGATATGGTGCAGGTGTGGCACCCCGACAGATTCACTCATAGTAAACGATTGCAGCAAAAAGCAGAGATAAAAATTAAAGAGCTCAACATTGCTTATGCAGAGCTAAAACAGATTAGATCCAAACCCAAACGAGTATCGAGTTCCGGCCGCCCCCAGCCCAAAACCAAAAACAGTATGATGGGCGCTATATTCCACGCCACCGACTTCAGTCCCATGGGTGAGGTCGCATTCGTCCATGCCCTAAAGCTTGCACTCTCTGCAAAGACTCAGTTAAACACACTCCACGTGGCAAAGGACCGTTCACATAAAGAGGGATCAGGGTTCCCAAGTGTGTTAAACACGCTTAAGAACTGGGGACTGTTGAACAAGACTGCGGGCAGAAAAGATATTGCCAAACTCGGTTTCAACTACAAAAACATTGTCGGTGTCCACGAGGACCCTGTGTCATCTATACTCCATTTCCTCTCCACTCATCCCGCCGAGATCACTGTGCTGGCCACACACCAAAAAAAGGGTGCAGACCGTTGGCTACACAAACCGGTTGCAGAACCGGTGTCTCGGGGCTCAGACGGCACGACGCTGTTTATCCCTGCCAACTCCAAGGGGTTTGTGTCCAAAAAAACCGGCAAGGTAAAAATTAAAAACGTCCTTATCCCTATAGACACAAAGCCAAGCCCCGCGGTCTCAATCACAGCAATATCTACATTGTTGAACATTCTTGCGATCGACAAATGCGAGTTCACACTTCTCTATGTAAGCGACAGGTCCGATACCCCGAGCTACAAAACAGGCTCGAGCAACGGCTGGAACTGGAAACAGATCGTACGCAAAGGCAAGGTCATACCCACCATACTTGAAACATCCGACAATATAAATGCAGACCTTATTGTTATGGCTACCGAAGGACACACAAGCTTTCTCGACACACTAAGAGGCAGCACCACAGAACAGGTGCTTAGAAAATCTCGCGTGCCTCTATTTGCAGTCCCCGAACAACGCATATAGAATAATTTGACGGAGGCAAATAAATGCTTAAAACCGCCCTAATACTAGTTAGCATAGTTGCTCTTTCTGCGTGCGACATGACGTGGAAACGCCCGTTAGAAGAGAAAAAGAGCACCAGATCCGCATATGAAAAATGTCTCGAAGAAAACCCCAACGATAGGTCCCGCTGCGACCTAGAAAGAGAAAATTATGACGATTCCATGCGCAATATGGAAGGGCTATCCGAAGACCCTCACAGCGAGGGAGGGTTATACGACAGGTAAGACATTACATGCAATATTAATCTATTGGTCCCCTTTTTCCCTCTCCTCCGCAAAATTCTGCTGATACTCCTTGGGCACACTACCCAGATCGTCCGTCACGTGAAGCACCCCGTTTTCATCGGTCCACCTAAACACTTTTGTATTCCCCTCCCTCGGAGGGCTCTGGGCGCTGCCGCTTCTAAGTTCCGGATATATCACTGAACTCTGCTCCTCGAGAGGCGTTGAATCTGTATCTTCTGTGTTCTTAGCGTCTTTATCACTCTCAAGACTCTGGTTCACCGACAGATTGCTCCGCCTTTCAGTTGTAGTACCGAGTGTGGATCCCCCGTCTCCGTCCCCGATTGTGGACAGGTTGAAATTGTTGAGGTTATCCTCGGGCAGGAAAAAGTACCATGGCGCCTCGGGTTCGGGCTCGACGGGCTGGGAAGGATCAGTGCCGCCATCGCCCGCTTCCTGAGTTAGAGCATTGTAAGGGTATGAAATCACGAATAAAACTAAGGCTGCACATATAATCTTTGTCATTCTATCCCCCTATAACTCCTCATTTATAGAACATGTTAATTATAACCCATAAACCCCCTCCGGCGTAACAGTAATCCCCCTAAAAACTTTCTATACTTCAAGGCACTTATATGTTAGATTCAGTTGGGATTATATTATTAACGCGTATAAGGGAGGTGCTTTATGAGAGATACTAACAACTTCATACTCTTCATTGGCATTCTGGCAATGCTGTTTACCGGTCGACTCCAAAATGCAACGGCAGAAGACATCGAAGGAAGCTCTGATCACCCCAAAATATCCAGATACGAAGGCTCGGAGATCATTTACTACACGGTTGTGGAGTTTGATGAGTACGAGCTCTTGCTTTCCGAGGCAAAGTACGACCCATACCCTCAAACCACCTCAGAGACCAAAGAGTCGCTTGAGGGCAAGGTTATTAGAATTTCGTATGCGAATCCCGAGGAGAGATCAAGCCTCGAGGTATTTAGAAACTACGAGATAGAGCTCGAAAAAGCCGGGTTCGCGATACTCTACACGTGCAAGAACAAAGAGTGCGGCGGCAGGGCTATGAGCAATGCTATGGTTCCGAATAAAATGTACCCGACATTCGGCGACCTATACCCCGACCAGCGCTACCTCACAGCCAAACTCGCTCATGACGATGGCGATATCTATCTGGGGCTATACGTTGCCTACAAACCCACAGGGGGCAAGACTGCCAATAAGGCCTACACACAGCTAGATATCGTCGAAATAGCACCCATGCAGGAAAGCATGGTCAAAGTCGATGCCGACGCCATGGCCGAACAGATTTTCGACACAGGCAGCATCTCCATATATGGGATCTACTTCGATTTTGACAAAGCCGATATTAAACCCGAATCCGAGCCCACTATAAAGGAGATCGCGTCACTGCTCGAGAACAACCCGGAGCTCAAAATCTACATAGTCGGGCACACCGACAATAAAGGGTCGGTTGACTACAACCTGGACCTATCTCAAAATAGGGCTGAGGCCGTTGTGACAGAGCTCACAGACTCACACGGCATAGATCCGGGCCGAGTCAGTGCTAAAGGTGTGGGTTTATACGCACCCGTGGCATCCAATAAAACGGAAGAGGGCAGGGCTAAAAACAGGCGTGTAGAACTGGTGGAGCAGTAGACTGCTACTAAGGATTTATGTCTTTATAGCTGACACCGAACAAAAGCGAATAGAGCACCGGCACTACCCCAAGCGTGAGTATAGTCGCGAATAAAAGCCCGAATATGATTGCCACCGACATTGGCTCCCAGATAGGTCCGCCCCCGAGCCATAGCGGCACCAGCCCAAGTGCCGTGGTCACTGTGGTAAGCACAATAGGTCTTAGCCTCCTCTGTGCCGACTCGATTACTGCCCGAGGGGGGTCGAGACCGTTTTCGTTTATCTCGATATTAATCCTATCCAACAGCACTATCGCATTGTTGATCACAATCCCCGCAAGCGAAATTATTCCAAGCAGGGTCATGAACCCAAAGTAAAGATCAGTCACCCAAAGCCCCACTACGACACCTATCAACCCAAGGGGCATGGTAATAAAAATAATAATAGGTCTTCGGATCGAATTGAACTGCCATACCATAAGCAAAAGGATTATAAGCATCGCAATCGGCAGCTTCTCGTTTATAGAGGTGTTCCCTTTTTCCGATGCCTCTGTCTCCCCTCCGAACTCCCAGTAATATCCCAGGCCCCAGTCCTTCTGCTCCTGCTCAAGCCAGGGGGTAAGCTCGGCGTTTATCTCAGCCGCTGTATAACCCGATTGCAGGGCCGATTCCACCGTCACTGTGCGCAGGCGGTTTCGCCTCACTATCTTTGCCGGCTGCCACGCAACCTCGATGTCGGCAACCTGTTTAAGGGGCAGCGACTGGCCCGAGCTCTGCACAAACACATTTAGACCCTCGAGCTTCCCTATATCGTCCCTACCACTACCCACAGACCTCATGGTCACAGGGATGAGTTTGTCCTCCTCCCTAAACTCAGTCGTAAACAGCCCGCTTAAATAGGTCTGAAGTGAGATTGCAATGTCCTGGCTCGTAACCCCTGCTCTAAGCGCCCTGGCCTGGTCTATGGTTACCAACAATTTCTTTGATTTCGGGCCCCAGTCATCGTCAATCAATTTCGTACCCGGCACGTTTGCCATCTTCTCCTTAACCTGCTCTACAATCTCAAACAGCTTATCGGTATCGCGCCCCGAGATCCTTACCTCCACGGGAGGCCAAGACGGCGGCCCCAGCTCAAGCGGCCGCACAACGGGTTTTAGGTCCGGGTAGGTATCCAAACAAAACCTCTCGATCTCGGGTATTATCTCGTCTATCACTTTTCTGGACGTTGTGTTCACCACTAGAATCCCATAGTCTGGGCTAGGTGGCTCTGGGCTATACGACAGTATGAACCGAGGCGCTCCCTGTCCTATGAACGATGCCCAGTCCGTCACACCCTCTTTTCTCGACCCGTCTACCAAAAAGTTTTCCATTATATAGTTCTCGACCCCTATTGTTACCTCCTCGGTCCTTTTTATAGGGGTGCCAATGGGCAGGTTAAGCTCCACAGTAAAACTCGGCCTGTCGTTGGGCGGAAAGAATATATTAGGTATAAATTTAAAGCTGTACATGGCCACGAGAAATACACACCCAACCACAGCCAGGGTTAGATACGGGTGTTTGAGAAGGCTTACCAGATGCTTTTTATAAGTTCTGTAGTACCTATTGTTATAGTCCTTGGCCTCTGGGTCATGTTTTATCTTCAAGAACTTACAGCAAAGGTATGGGATCATAGTGATCGAGAGAACCCAAGACGATAACAAGGTGATCGAGACGACCTTAAAGAGTGAGGCTGTATACTCTCCCACGGCAGACTCGGCAAGGTAGATAGGTAAAAACGCAGCCGCAGTCGTAAGCGACGATGTAAGAAGTGGAGCCCTAAGCTCGGTTGCAGAGTCTATGGCTGCAAAAAACGGTTTTTTGCCCGCTGCTATCTGCACCATTATGGACTCAGACATCACAATACCGTTATCCACCAGCATCCCAAGCGCTATTATGAGTGCCGCAAGCGAGATCTGATCGAGTCCTATTTGCAATATACCCATCAGCATTAGTGCTGAGAGCACCGCTGTAGGTATAAGGCTTGCGACAATGAGTCCGGTCCTAACACCCAGTGTGAGCAGCATCACAAGTGCTACGACTGAGATGGCCTGTATAAGGTTGCTTGTGAACTCGTTAACTTTTTTTTGAACCTGGCGGGGCTGAAACTGCACATAACCGAACTCAACCCCTATGGGATAGTAACTCTGCGCAACCTCCATCACCTCCTCGACCCTATCCCCAAGCTCGATGATATTCCCGCCCTCTCGCATAGAGATCGCTAGCCCCAGGCAGGGCTCTCCGGTACACCTCATCAGGTCCTCGGGCGGGTCGATGTACCCGCGGTATATATTGGCAATATCCTGCAGATACACCACCTCTCCCTTGCCGGGCACCTCTATTATTGCTGTCTTAACCTCGTCCAGTGTAAAGAAATTGCCCGAGGGCTCGAGCACTATCTTTTCATATTCTGTGTCTATATCCCCGCCCGGCACGATTATGTTCCTAGAGCTAAGAATCTCCTTCAGCTGGCTTGGCGATAGCCCTATTTCCGAGAGCCTTGCGTTGTTATACTCTACGAATATCCGCTGATCCTGTGAGCCGAAAATCTCGACCTTTGCCACATCCCCCAACAAAAGCAGCTCATCACGCACCTCGTCCGCCACATCCTTTAGGTCACTGTACTGGTACCCGTCACCAGTAATTGTTGTCACAATGCCGAAAACATCCCCAAACTCATCGTTAACAAACGGACCCTGGATGTTTTCAGGCAGCTCCACCCGGGCTTTGTCCACCTTGCGTCTAAGGCTATCCCAAATGGGGCGCATATCGGTGTAACTCTCTTTTATATTTACAAATATTACCGAGATCCCGGTCTTAGACGTACTGCTGATAAAGTCAATCTCCGGGATTTCCTGTATTGCTTTCTCGAGCTTATCCGTCACCAGTTGCTCAACCCTCTCGGGGCTTGCACCCCTCCAATAGGTCGTAACCAGTGCTGTTCTGATGACAAACCCCGGGTCCTCTGCGCGCGACATTTTGTAGTACGAAGTCAGCCCGCTCAAAACCACTATGATGATCACAACAATGGTTATGCGGTTTTTTTCAATTGCAGCGCGGGTTATGTTCATGGATTGTCTTTAAATTCATAGGTAAGCTTTACTTGTTGGCCGTCTGTGATTCGCCTCACACCTGCTGTCACTACCAGTTCACTGCCGTCTAAACCCTCGAGAATCTCTATGCCCTCGGGCGTAATCCCGCCTGTAACAACCTCTTTTCTTTTGGCTACGGCTACTCTGTAGCCGTTACCCTCTTTATTCTCTGTGTCCCCGGTCTCGAGCACATATACGTATCTCCCCAATTTATCCTCACCCACCGATACAGTAGGCACTACGATGTACTCAGCGTCCTCATCCGACTTAAATTCAAACGCTACCTCGGCAGCCATACCGGGCAGGATGCGGTCGTCTACCTTTTCTATCGAGATAGTTACGGGGAATGTGGTGGCAAGACGCATCGATGCCACCCCGACCTCGGTGATAACTCCCTTGTAAGTTCTATCGGGTATGGCATCGAACCTCACTGCGACCTCGCTGCCGCTTATCATATCCGCAATCAGTATCTCGGGCACACCAACCGTGACCTCGGGGTTAGATCCGGATGTTACGGTCGCTATGGTCTGGCCCGACGATATGTTCTCGTTAACCTCTACCAAGACCTCAGCTATTCCCCCATCCACAGGGGAGTGGAGCCTTGTGTAGCTAAGCTGTAGATCAGCCAGTTCCAAGCGCTTTTTGGCGGCACCCACCTGTGCGTTTGACGACTCGGCCATTGCCCTTGCGTTATCGAGCTCGCCACGCGAAGCGTTGTTGTTCTCATAAAGCGCTTTTACACGGTTATAGTCGGCGCCCGAGCTCCTTGCTGTGGCCTGAGCGCTTAGCAGCGATGCCTCGGCTTCTTGTTTCTGCACCAGGTAGTCGCTTGGGTCTATCTCTGCGATAAGCTCACCTTTTTGCACATGATCTCCAAGTGTAATCGGCAGGTTCGATATTGTACCGCTTACCTTAAAGCTAAGCTTAGACTCGACACCCGCCCGTGCAATCCCGGTAAAATTCCTTATCCTCCCGTTACCCATGGTAGAGACTTTGGTATATCTAACCGGTCTAAGCGCCTCTCCCTGCTCCTCGCCCCCGCCGCCGCAGGATAGTGCCGTTAAGCTAAGTCCAATTGCAAATAGTAATCCCAAACATCTAGTATAGAGGCCCATTTTTACCACCCGCTCTAATTTTGTTGTCCATTCTCACGCTTACTCACTGCATCATTATAAAAAGTTTCCAGTTTCCTAAACCACTCGTCACGATCCACCATATTCATAAAGAAATCGAACCGGCCTACAGAGCGCTGCACATTCATGAGATCGATTAAAAAGTCATATACGGCGTTTGCGGCGTTTAGGTCGGCCGCGAGTGCGGCGTTCTGCGCATCCAGCAGGTCTATGATCGACACCACACCCCTCGAGTACGAGTCCGTTACAAGCTCCAGGTTTTTTCTAGCCGCACTCGATGCATCCTCGGCAAAACCAATGCTCGGAAACGATGCCCCTGCATTATTGAGCGAGGTACGTATCTCTTCCTCCACCTTCTCCGATGTAGAGTCACGCTCGATTCTAAGCCTTGAAAGCTCCTCTCGGGCCTGTTTATACTCTGCGATCTTGGCCCCGCCCCTAAACAGCGGAAAAGTGGCCTGGAACTGAACAATCCACTCGGTATCGTCCACACTGGGTATTGTAAACGGCAGGTCACCCGTGTTGATCTCACCCCCTGCACTCCCCTCGTAAAAAAACTGCCTTATCTCTCCAAACGCAGAAAAAGTAGGTATCCAAAACGCTCTCTGACTCGACTTAAGTATGCGCTCCTGGGCGCCGACCTGGGAGTCGAGGCTCTTTATCTCGGGCGACTGCAAAAACCCTTGGGTAACCATAAAATCCATAAACACCTCAAAAGAACCCGGGTTATCCACATATTTATCCAGCCTCGGGTCGCTTACTATGAGCGTTTTATCCCCTAGCCCTGTCTCTTGGGTGCGAAACTCGAGGCTAAGTGGGCGGTGCAGCAGCCTGTTTACAAGAATCTCTGTGTTTTTTCTCGTGGCCTCGGCACTCACCACATCTATCCGGTCGCTCGATATCTCGCTCTCCCAACGGTACACCTCGGCGGGGCTTGCCACACCGATGTCGCGGCGCACCTTGGCAATCTCTAGGTTAGACTTAGACAGTTTGAGGTTATCCTTTTGTATCCGCTCAATGGTCTTAGCCCTCAGAACATTTAGGTATGCTATGGCGGTAGCAGCGATAATGTCAAGGCGGATCTCGTTTCGGTTATAGACGCGCGCCTCCTGCAGACGCTTTTGTACGGTCAGGTTAGACCACGCACGGTCCGAGTAAATAAGCTGCGAGACGTTGGCACCGCCGCTTATCGAGCGTTCGGGTTGGGTGCCAAAACTGGCCCGGGCCCTGTCCTTGTCAATATATCTGTTTTCGAGGAATATATCCGATTGGGGCAGTAGCTCTGCAATCGCTCTTTTCACATCCTGGGCACCTGCGGACACAAACTTATCTGCAGCCAATAGATCCAGGTTCACTCTAACCGATTCCAAGACGGCACCGTCGAGTGTAAGCTCCTGGCCCGTGTCTAAAGGCTCTTCCTCAATGAGGTCGGCATCGGTCATCACCTCCCACTTGGGATAGAAGTTTATTGCCTTTGCCGTGGCCATGTTTATTGTCAGTTTTTGCTGTTCGCTAAACTCAATCGGCAGGTTGGCCGGGTCATCCCCAAGCAGTATGCTTTGTATCGCAAGGGCAATCCTACGAGCCTGACGTGTAATGTTGAGCTCGGGTGTAAGCCCTATGAGTGCACCCTGTTCCACCTCAGTCCTCCCGAGCATAGAAAAACTGGGCAGGCCCCTTTGGATGAGGCCGTCGTAGAGCTGCTCGATCTCCTCTGAGGAATACTGCAGTATCGGTGTCACCATCACAGACTCGGTATCGGGCGGGATAATCGCCAAGAGCTCATCAACACTACCCGTGACAGGTATAAGAAAAATCTCTACCCCGCTCTCCCTTGCAACCTGAATAACGTAATCCTCTATATCTGGTACAAGCTCTGTAACAATCGGCATAAAGACAAGTGCCATGTTATCGAACTCCACTATCTCTTTAAACGCTATTATGTCTCTGGCAAGAGTAGTGGGCGAGGCCAGATAGTACAGGTTATGAATCCCCGTTGTCCCCTCGGCGTTCTCAGGCAGCCCAAGCAGTTTGCTGTCTATGATCCATGGTGCTATAGCGGGTTTTGGCAGGTTGGTTCTCTTTGCAATCTCAGTGGAGCCTATGACACCTATGGTGATTACAATATCAACCCCGGGATCGTTTAGTAACTTATCGATAGCGGTTCTTACTCCGGTTGCAGTCCAGTCGGCCTCAAGGATCTTGTCCTTGGGAAAATCCACGGTGAACTCCCCTTCCGTGAGGTCCTTTATCTCCTTTATATAAGTTTCGAGGGTCATCCGGTTTAGCTCGGAACTGCCATCAAAAACCACTCCTATGTTGGTGCTGTTGGCTCGGGTAACTGCCGAGAGCAGAATTATAGCGGTAAAGAGAAAAATACTGAGAGTTAAGCGAGCAGGTAGCCTCAAGAGAACTCCAGCCGACTGTGATTTATTAAGTCCCTGATTATACATGACTGAAACAATTTAAAAAGTTTCTAGGTTTCTACTAATAGGTATCCTCATATCAACTAATCGGATACTCAACCAGTGGTGAGAGACAGATAATCCAAGAACAGATTGACTTTAAAACGTCGAGCGTTAAAGTGTTAATTAACAATACAAGCCCGGAGGTTAATATGAGTCGTTTAAAAACAATTTTGATCATCTTAACAGTATTTAGCACTATTTACTTCCTACATACATCCGCTCAAGCCCAGCACCAGCTCCCCAAAGGCAGCTATCAGGATAGCTGTGTGGCCGCACAGGTCATCGGATCAAACCTTGTTGCAAAATGTACAAGAGCCGACGGCACTAGAAACACCACGAAAATAAACTACACAAAGTGCGAGGGCGATATCCGCAACAATAATGGTGAGCTTAACTGTGTGCAGAAGAGAAGCTCACACCCCAAACCGAAAAATGTTATCCCCGCCGGCACCTATAAGAACTCCTGCAAAAATATTAAGCTCGACGGCAACAAACTTAAGGCAAAGTGTCGGAAAGAAAACGGTGTGTGGAACAATACCAAAATTAACTACAAGCAGTGCGCAAGCGATATATACAATGAGAACGGCGAGTTACGCTGCAAAAAGAGGGGCGGGCCGGTCCCCAGGGGCAGCTATAAACAGAGTTGTCAGGACTACTACGTTGAGGGCAACCAGTTAAAGGCCCGGTGCCTCACCAAAAAAGGTATCCTGAAAAACACCTCGCTCAATTTTAGGAAATGCATAGGTGATATATCCAACATAAACGGCGAGCTCACATGCGAATCCAAATACGCTCCCAACCTCCCCGAGGGCAGCTACATATACAGCTGCAGAGACCTTAGGATCGACGGCGATAAATTAAAAGCCGAGTGCCAAAAAAATAACGGCAGCTGGACAAGGACCTCGATGAACTATAAGAACTGCAAGGGAGATATAGCCAATATCAACGGCAGACTCGCATGCGACACTCAAAACACGGCGAAACTCCCCAAAGGCAGCTACAAGAACACATGCAAAGATTTCTACATGAAAGGCGACATACTCGAGGCCAAATGCAAAGACTCAAAAGGCAAGTACAAACACTCGAGTATCAAGTACAAGTACTGCAGCAAAGGGATTTGGAACGACAACGGAAAGCTCAGGTGCAATAAATAACTAGCGAGCTAGGCTCTTATGGCGTGTGATAATATCCCTTAGCGATAGATCTCCCAGAGTGTCTCGGACCGCATCCTCCACCTCTGTGGATACGGCGTCTACCTCAGGGACGTTTAGGTAAATATTATCTATGGCTTCTGTGTCCTTTTTGGTCCTTGCAGAATCTATAATGTCTTTCACCTTGATGTTTTCAATGTCCCTCGCAGGTATATATGTGAGCGGGTCCTCATTTACCTCTATCAAAAGATTATAGCCCACAAGCTCGCCTATAGATTGTTCAACCGAATCATACGGCACGCCTATATGGTTGGCCAGGTTATCCAGGCTCCAGCGCGTTTGGCTCTTATAGTAGCTATCCCCGATCAGATACATGACTGTAAGGTTCAATTTTTCGCGCAGCTTTCCTGTCAGTTGAAACAACTCGTGGCTCAGGTTTAGGTGCTTTAGGTTTTGGTGACAGTAAGAGATCTGTGCGCCCACAAGCAATATGATCCAGTTCGCATAGACCCAGAGCATAAACAGAATAAGCACAGCCAGGCTCGAGTAGATGGCCGCGTAGCGTGTGGACTTTGCAACTGTCCATGTAAACACCCAACCCGTTGTCTGCCAGGCTATCCCGGCAACTGCACCGCCGATAAAGGCCGACCTAAAAAACACCTTAGTATTGGGAAAGATTATGTATACAAAGGTGAACACCAAGAACACAAAGAGGTATGGTACCAATTTACCGGCCAGAATCACTATGCTTCCCAGGGGCTCAATGGCAAGTATTTTCTGTACTATGGCATGACTCTGGAGTGATGCCGTCAAACCGATGGCTAAAAACATAAACAACGGCCCTATAAGCATAGTACTCAGGTAGTCGCTAAACATCCGTGCTATACTCCGGCCTTTTTTTACCTTCCATATGTGGTTAAGCGAGTCCTCGATCTTCTTAATGAGCGAAATCGAGGTGTAGATAAGCATCAGCAGTCCCACAACACCGAGCACACCGAAGTTCATATTGGATATGAACTCCATGATCTTGGCACTTATCTCGGCTCCATTCTCACCCAGAGGGGCCAAAAACTTCTGCAAGAACGGCTCGAGCTTATTCTCGACCACCCCAAACGCCTTTAGCAGTGAAACACTGAATGCAAGCAGTGGGACCAGTGATAGTAGTGTTGTATAAACAAGCCCCATTGCCCTTAGTGTGAGCTCATTATGTATAAACTCACTCACCGTAGCATAGATTAGGCGCAGCATGTAAACCAACCAGGCCTTAAAATTAGTCAGGCTGTTTAGGTCTACAAGCCATAGCCCCTTGGTGAAAAAATTGCTCACTTTTTTAACGAGTTCTGCCATGTTCTTAATAACCTAGTTTAACATAATTAATACCATCATTTAGGGTAAATCTAAACATATGTTTTTAAAATTACAGCTATTACACCTGTCTTGGTCCTCGGTTTTAGGAAATCTGGCCATCTGCGCCAGGTTCGTATCAACATCAGTTAAATAGCTTTTCATCCCCCGAATGCTCCTCTCAATAGATACCTCGGCTTCCTTTATATCGGCCTCGTTGTAACTATGTGGTATGGCACTATCTAGTAACAGGTTATATTCCAAAAGCTCTATTTTGTCGAGTGGGTAACCGAGCACCCTCTCACCGTAGATACAATAGACCAGAAACTGCATCTCCTCACTCTCAGTCGAACCCGTTTTCCAATCCACAATATTTAACACATCGTCTTCACTGTAGGCAAAGTCGAGGTTTACATAGATCATATCCCCCCTAAAATCGAACGAGGTCGGTTTTATACTATCCACTGTGACAATGTGTATGTTGTTATTATCACTCAATTTATCGACCACTGACGATTTAAAAAAATTCTCCAAACACAATACGGCTTCATCGTAGTTCTTTTTCCAGTCCCCGTCCGGTATATCCAATTTGTACTCATGCTCAAATAGTGCTGTATGGTCCCGCAGCCCCCCGCTTTTCTCCCAATACCCGCCTGTGCGCGACTCCCTGAACCCCTCCCTCATAGAGCTCGATAGTCGTTTTTCCGACAGCTCATAATCTACGAGCCTCCGTGTAGTTGTGAGCTCGCGCAGCACCATCGCGATCTCGTTATGTACAACGCTTCCCTTCCACTGCCAGCGGTTCTGCAGGTTTTTGAGCACATAGAGTCCCCTCGTGACCTCATCCGCACTGTCCTTTTCCCAGCCTCCCCAAGAACCGTAGTAGTTATAGTAGTACTTACGTTTGCACTCACGGAATATGTGGTCTCTTGAGTTAGACCAGCTAAACTCATTTTGTATCCGAGCCATACCCAAACCCTATACTAATTCAGTTCACGAACCATCTTATAGTTACCGTCATTGCTCTCTTTGTCTTGTATAATGACAGAAAACTGGTGGTGTTCATAAAACCCAATCGCTTGAGTGTTTTGGGCATTGACATGCAGCACCACTCTCTCCAAAGCTTTCTGCCGGGCTAGCTCTATCGCGTAGGCGAGCAGGCTGGAACCAACCCCCCTTTGCCTGTACGAGTTCTCAACCACAAGCACACTTATATAGTAATCACGGTCGGTTAGGTCCGGAGTGAACCCCGCATGCAGAAAATAAGCCGACGATAATAGATACGCGATGAAATCAATAAAACCCATTGATATGAAATAAGCCGCAAGCTCACCCAGCCTGCCGTAACCCCGCCCTGGGTAACAAACTAACACACCAGTTATCCGCCCGGAGTCGCTGCTCACATAGATATTCTCATGCCCAAGACAGTTATTACCCGAAGCTATTAAACTCTTTATAAACTCCCCCGACTCTCCATTGTGCCTAAACGCGTCGTTGGTACCGTCACCCTCGAGTATAAGCTCCGCTACTACACCTATGTCATGCTCCCTGCTATCAAACCTTTCGATCCGGAGCCCCTTACCGTTTGATGTGCTTTCGTCCATATTGTCTGCAACACCTCGTATTAACGGACTTGCAATAAAATCTGTTTGTCCCGCTAACTGTGTTGGTTATAATTAATTTTAAAATAGCAGCAGCAAAAAGTACAATTAAATGCCAGAGATTGAGATTACGGAATCCGCAAGCGACAGCACTACTCATACCTATGTGGTCGAGGTCAGAGAGGGCGGGACCCACACGACTCACACTGTAGCCGTGAATGATGAATATGCATCGCAGATATCCGGTGACAAGATAGGCACCAAAGAGCTTGTAGTAAAATCTTTCGAGTTCTTACTTGATCGTGAGCCCAAAGAGTCCATTTTGAGAAGCTTTGACCTATCCGTAATCGAGAGATACTTTCCGGAGTATCCAAACACAATTACTAATTATTTCTGAGACCTAAAGCGGTTTACTATACACCACTACCGGGAGACCTTATCTATGACAGTAAAAACATACCTATACATCTTATTACTGGTACTTATTATTGGGGGGCTGGTACTACTATATCCACAGATCGAATGGAGCGCGCCCCAGGTAAATATCGGACTCGAATCAGACAGTATCAGCACTAAACCCTTCGATATTGAGATAGTGGATAAGGGTAAGGGACTAAAAAAAACCAAGGTAGAGCTGGTTACCGATAAGGGTTCCAAAACACTCATTCAGAAAGACTATCCCGAGGGTGTTAAGGTAGACAACATAGAGGTCACGCTCGACCCCAAAACACTTGGGATCAAAGAGGGCAGTGCACAGCTGATCGTCACCACCGACGACAGATCGAGGATAAAGATATTCAGGGGCAACAGAAACAAGGTCATAAAAAACATCTCACTCGACCTTACCCCTCCAAAACTAGCAGTCCTCACACCCGACCTCTATATCAATCAGGGGGGCTCGGGGCTCATGATCTACAAATCCTCACCCGACACCAAGGCAAGCGGGGTGTGGGTAGGCGACATATTTTTCCCGGGGCATAAGGGGCATTTTAAAGACGACGATATCTACCTGTCGTTTATAGCCTTTCCCTTTAACGCAAAGCAGAGCGATAAGATAACCGTCGTAGCAGAAGACACTGCGGGCAACACCACTTTTTCTCAGATCCCGTACGTCCTGCGCAAAGTGAACTACCGCAAGAGCAATATCAAGATCAGCGAAAACTTCATAAACTCCATCATGGTGCCGCTCGCCGACCCCGAGGTATCGGGGGGCACACTAAAAGAGATATTCCTTAACGTAAACAACGAGCTTCGCGCTAAAAACAACGCCGAGATAAAACGTGTGGGCAATGAATCCCAGGGCAAAATCATGTGGGACAAAGCCTTCCACCAGCTCTCTAACTCCAAGGTAGAGGCCAACTTCGCAGACGAGAGAACCTATATGCTCAACGACGAGCCCATAGACCAGCAGTACCACCTTGGCTACGACCTGGCTGTTACCAAACGCTACCCCGTGGAAGCTGCCAACTCGGGTAAAATCGTCTACGCAGACGAACTCGGCATATATGGCAACACAGTTATCATCGACCACGGCATGGGCATCACCACACTCTACAGCCACCTTAGCACCATAGATGTGAATGTAGACGATGAGGTCAAGAAAAAACAGATCATAGGCAGGACCGGCGAGACCGGGCTTGCGGCAGGCGACCACCTACACTACGGTGTGTACATAAACGGTGTAGCCGTGCGCCCCAGAGAATGGTGGGACCCAAAGTGGGTTAGAGACAACGTGACATCCAAGATCAAACAGATTGCCGGTGAAGTAAAAGAAACAGCAAAAGAAGATAACAAAACCAAAGACCAGTAAATATATACCGGACACAATATTTGATAATCTACGGTAAAAACCCTGTTTACGAAATCCTCACCTCACGGCCCCGGGACATTGAAGAGGTTTACTTAATCAAACAGGGCCCCAAAGGCAAACATAGCGATCTCTTGAAACTCTGCGAGACCAGCAAAGTACGAGTTAAGTTCCTTCCCAAAGACGCCGTCACACGAATTGCCGAAACCCCCTCACACCAGGGAGTAGCAGCCAAGGTCACAGAGTTCCGATACACAGAGCTTTCAGATGTATTATCATCGCGCTCAGATTCTAAGCTATTGCTTGTGATCCTAGATCACATTGAGGACCCGCAGAACCTGGGAGCTATTATACGCACCTCTCATGTACTTGGAGCCGATGCTGTGATCATACCAAAAGACCGCGCAGCCAACGTCACACCCGCAGTGATCAGAGCATCCGCCGGCACAGCACACCATCTGCCTGTGATTAGGGTCACAAACCTACGCAGGACCATAGAGGAGCTCAAGAAATCGGGTGTCTGGATAGTGGGCGGAGACACGGATGCCGAAAAAATGATCCACCAAGAAAAGCTCTCCTCGCTCGACGTAGCGTTAGTGGTGGGGAGTGAGGGTAGGGGGCTCTCTAAGGGGATTCGGGACAGCTGTGATTTCCTTGTGTCCATCCCCGAGAATGGGCGCGCCTCGTCCCTAAACGCCTCTGTTGCCGCAGGTATCATACTCTATGAGATTGTAAAGGGAAGGGTTAAAGAGGGCTGAGTCCTATTTAAGGTGTTCGATTAATTTTATAAACTCATTTTCAGAAAGAATAGTCACCCCGAGGGCCTCTGCCTTTGCGAGTTTAGAGCCGGGGTCCTTACCCGCCACCACATAGGTTGTTTTTTTTGTCACCGACGACGTAGCCTTGCCCCCACGTTTTTTAACAAGATCCTGGGCCTGGTCCCTTGTCATATTCTCAAGTCCCCCTGTAAACACAAAGGTCTGTCCGGCCAATTCATCACTTTTTTCCGCCACCTGTTTGTAGTCTACGCTGATCCCGGCTCCAAGCAGTTTATTTATGGTCTCGCGGTTTTTGGTCTCAGAAAAAAAGCTCGCCACACTCTTTGCAATCTCGGGTCCTACACTATCTATCTCCACCAGCTCCTCTTCCGAAGCATTCATAAGCCCCTCAATGTCGCCATAGTTCTCCGCCAGGACCTCGGCCATCCTCTCCCCCACGTGTCTTATACTAAGCGAGTTTAGGAACCGCTCAAACGAGATCTTTTTGCTGCCCCGGATCTCTTCAACCAAATTCGTAGCCGATTTTTCGGCAAACCTCTCGAGCCCGAGTATCTGGTCTCTATTAAGTGAAAATATATCGGCCAGGTTCTCGACCAATCCTTCCCCTATCAGCTGCTCGACTATCTTTTCCCCAAGCCCCTCGATATCAAAGGCCTTACGCGAAGCCAGATAGATTATCCTGCCCTTAATCTGTGCCGGGCACGACAGGTTAGGGCAGTAATAGTACGCCCCCTCCCGCTCAACCCCCGTGCCGCACGAGGGACAACTACGGGGCATGACAAACTCTTTTTCACTGCCTGTGCGTCTATCCTCTATAGGCTTTACGACCTCGGGTATCACATCGCCCGCCCTCTGCACAAGTACCGTATCACCTATCATTATGTCTCTATCTCTTATGATATCGTCTGTGTGTAAAGAGGCCCTCTTCACGGTAATGCCCGATATTTTGACCGGTTCCAGTTCAGCCACCGGAGTAAGCAGCCCGATCCTACCCACCTGCACCGTGATTTCGTTTATCTTAGTGATGGCTTGGCGCGGCTTAAATTTATATGCAATGCTCCAGCGCGGGTGTTTAGCAGTGGCACCCAGACGGCGCTGGTACTCACGGCTGTTTACCTTTAGCACAACACCGTCCGCCTCATAAGGCAGGTCGTCCCTCGCTGACTCAACCTCGTGCTGAAACGAGATAGCCTCCTCGATGTTCTTACAGTGCATAATGCGCTTGTCTACTCTAAAGCCCGAGTTTTTTAGCACCCCTACCAGGTCCCACTCGGTTTCTATGTCACCCGGGCGTATCTCCCCCACACCCCATGCATAGAAATCAAGCGGCCTGCGTGCGGTAACCGCCGAGTCAAGCTGGCGGAGCGATCCCGACGCAGCGTTACGCGGGTTGACAAACATGGGCTCACCCGCCTCCTCAAGCTCTTTATTTAGAGCATCAAACCCGCTTAAGCTAAATAGCACCTCTCCGCGTATCTCAACCAGACTAGGCGGTCTGCTATTGGTCTTTAGCTTAAGCGGTATAGTGTTAATGGTCTTTAGGTTCGAGGTAATCTCCTCACCCGTCTTTCCGTCGCCCCGGGTAGCTCCCCTCACAAATACACCGTCTTCATACACAAGCGAGGCCGACACACCATCGAACTTAGGCTCCACCACATACTCAATATCCTCATCGGTTTCTTTTTCGAGCCCCCTCTTAATGCGCGCGTCAAATTCCCTCGCCTCGTCGTCGTTAGATATATTGTCAATGCTCATCATGGGCACGATATGGGCCACAGGTGTAAACCCCTCTGCCACTTCGCCCCCGACCCGTTTTGTGGGTGAGTCGGGCAATGCGAGTTCCGGGTAGAGCTCCTCAAGCTCCCTAAGCTCGTGCAATAGTGTATCGAATTCATAATCCGAGATCTCAGGGCTCTCCTCTATATAGTAGAGGTGGTTATGCCTCTCTACTTCCTCGCTCAGGAACTCGATCCTCTTTTTAGCCTCTCTCTTAGTTGGTTTCGTGCTCATAGCTCTATTATCTGTCCATTTTTAACCACTTTGTTAAATCCCTGTAATTGAGTGTATTCAGCACGTCTGCTTTTGTCACCCATCCGCGTCTGGCAGTGCCCACCCCAAGCCTCATAAAATGCAGCTGCTCCGTGCTGTGAGCGTCTGTGCATATTATTATTTTCACTCCCTCCGCCACGGCCTTTCTAACATTATTGTCGTTTAGGTCAAGCCGCAGGTACGAGGCGTTTACCTCAAGCGCTTTGCCATGGGCCCGAGCAGCCTCTATCACTCGATCGATATCCACATCATAGGGGTCCCGCTCACCGATCAGCCTCCCCGTAGGGTGACCGAGCGCATGCACATATGGGTTTTCGAGGGCTCTCACAATCCTCTCGGTCTGGGCCCGGCGCTCCATCTTAAACCCGCTATGGACCGATGCTATTACTATGTCCAACTCCGCCAGCACCTCGTCAGGGTAGTCTAGGGTACCGTCGCTAAGTATATCCACCTCGGTTCCCATGAGTATCTTTATATCTTTTTGTTTCTTCCTTATCTTATCAATCTCGTTTTTTTTCTTAAGCAGCCTCTCTATCGAGAGCCCGTTTGCTATCCGCGACGAGGGAGAGTGGTCGGTGATGGCGATATAGTTGTAGCCAAGCCCACGAGCAGCCTCTACCATCTCTTCCACAGACGCTCTGCCGTCGCTCCAGATAGAGTGAGTATGTAGGTCGCCCCGAACATCCCCAAGCTCTATTAGCTCTGGGAGTGTGCCCTCCAGAGCAGCCTCGATCTCGCCCCGGTTCTCCCTTAACTCGGGCGGGACAAAAGGCATCCCGAGTGTCTTGTAAATCTCTTTTTCCGTCTCGCCAGCCACATAATTATCATCCCTTGTAATGGCGTATTCGTTTATACTGAATCCCTGTTTAAGTGCCAGACCACGCAGCTTTACATTATGGTCCACCGACCCGGTGAAATAGAGCAGCGCTGCCCCATAGGACTCGGGCGGCATCACCCGCAAGTCCACCTGTATGCCATCGGTTGTGATCACACTCCCCTTAGTCGAACCCGAGGCCAGCACGCTTTGGACAAAAGGCATCTTAGTAAACTCCTCCACCACAGCCTCCGTGTCGTCCGCCATCGTCAATATATCTATATCGCCTACAGTCTCCTTCATGCGTCTTATCGACCCCGCGCACACTGTCCCTTCCGTACCCCCGAGCGCCTCTATCCGGGCCACAATAACCTCGGCAATAGCCATCGCTACACCAATATTAGTTCTATCTCTGGCCTGTTTGAAAATTTCTACACCGCGTTTTATATCCTCGATCTTCTTTTTGCCCATTCCCTTTAGCTCTAGGAACTTTTTAGAGTCGAGCACCATCTCCAGATCCTCTACACTCGTCACACCAAAATCCTGGAACAACACCGATAAAGTCTTTGGGCCGAGACCCTGTATGGAGAGTAGCCGTGTTACTTCCTCGGGCACTTTTTTTCTTAGCTTCGTATACTCGGCTACCCCACCGGTTTCCAAGTACTCTTTAATCTTATTAGCCAGGTCCTTACCCACACCGTCTATATCGGTCAGTTCATCCCGCTCTGCAATCTGCTCTATGTCCTCACGAAGCTCAGCTATACTCCTAGACGCCTTGCGATAGGCTCTTATCTTGAATGGGTTTTCTGCCAGCAGATCGAGTATATCCCCGATCTCGGCAAATATATTGGCTATCTCTCTGTTTTTATTCATAACAAGGTTGCGTGACGGCCCACGTTAAAGAGTGCTTGACTAATATACACCGAGAGAATAATAACATGACCGGTTATCTATAAAAACCATATATACGGCTGATTAAAGGTGGGGAGGCGAGTGAAGAGGTGAGGAGGGGATCTAATCGCTTAGGTAAGCCGTCTTTACCTCTGATGAGTAATACTTCACACCGCTAAAGATGCCTGCGGCAATCTCATCTATGTACTTGCTCTCTTTAAGCCTCTTCTCTTCTCTGGGGTTTGAAATGAACGAGGTCTCGACCAAGATGCTCGGGATATCGGCACCGATCAACACAACAAACGGTGCTTTCTTGACACCCTTGTTTTTAACCGAGTCGTAGTGGTCCGAGACGTTTCGTACAACCGAACCCTGCACATGGTTGGCAAAGCGCTCCGACTCCTCTAACTTGGAGCTAAGCAGGTACTGTTTCACAATGTCCTTCATATCGCTTAGGCTCCGCTGCGTGGTAGCGTTTTCCCTCGCAGCTACCGCAAGCGCTCTCTTGTCGTTTGTAAAACTAAGTATATATGTCTCTATACCATGAGCGTGTTTACTCTTGGCTGCATTACAATGGATTGAAATAAACAGGTCGGCCCCGAGTTTTCTAGCTATACCCGTGCGTTCCTCAAGCGGGATAAACCTGTCGTTTTCCCTTGTCAGATAGACCTTTTCGACACCAAACTGCTTACCGTCCTTCTCGAGTTTTTTCTTAAGCGCCTTGGCGATCTTAAGCGCCACATCCTTTTCCTTAAGCCCGCTTGGCCCTATCGCCCCCGGGTCATGCCCTCCGTGCCCTGGATCAATCACAATTGTGTTTATCTTAAGCCCAAGTGCGGTACGAAGGTTCTCGACCTCATCGTCAGGAAGCCCCGGCAGTGTAGAAGTCCTTTTACCCTTCCTCTGCTTTGCATACAGGTCGCCGGTTTTATCGGGGTTACCGTGTATATCCATCACAATCCTGTAGGGGTCGTTCAACGAAAACACCTTGTAATTCTCGAAACTATTTATGTATAGCACCACCCGCACTGTGTCTGCGGTGTTCCGTGCAAACTTTATATCCTCCAATAGCCCATTGGTTATAGGCTGCAGGTACATGTTTTTATCCACCTTTGTGCCAGGGATATCTACATAGAGACGCGGGGGTTTACCGTTTTTGGGGTCTGCCTTTAAGAAATAGGGCTTATAGTCCATCTTCTCGTCCACATGTATTACAACCCTGGTGTAGTTATCCGTGGACCAGTGACGTATCTTATTAATATTTACCAGCCCGCCCCTAGAGGATTTATTAGATCTCTTGGACTTTTTGGTCTTGCGGGCTATTTCATTTCGTTCCGAGTCTTTGGGCTTAAACAGCTCGAGCTCTTTAACCTTGTTCTTGGCAACAGGGACCATATCCCCCTGGGGGTACTCAGTAATCACCTTCTCATACTCAGTGTAGGCCTGTTTTTTACTATCCTTTTCAATTATTCTGGCAATTCGTATCTGCGAGTCGTCGGTAAGGTTGCTGTCGGGGTACTGTATAACAAACATCTCTGCGTATTCGAGAGCTTTTTCATAACCCTCTTGCGAGTTAAACCTCTCGCCCATCTCTTCATACATTTTTGCCGAAAGAAACAGTGTATTAGGTGCCTTAGAGCTCTCGGGATAGTCCCTGTAGATGCTGTAGAAGGCTTTAGCTAAGGTTTCCCAGATCCTCACGTCCCCGGCCTTGTTAGGGTCTGCAGCCAGACTCCTATAGAGTCCAAGCGTGTCTTTGTACAGCTCCTCGCCCTTATCCTTCGCAATTGCCGGATCAAAGGAAACTATGAGTAAAATCAATGTCAGCGCTAGGCGCACGTACCTTTGTGGGTTCACAGTATGTTCCCAATTATATTATTTTTTCTTGCGCTTGTAAATAATGTTTGATATTTTACTTTAACATTTTTTGTATTTCAACCGATTATTTGCGGGCTTGGGTTTTGCATTGATTTATAGATAATGCTAAGTTTTTCTGCATGAGGGTAATAATTCTCGGGTGTGCCACATCAACTGGCGTGCCTATTGTAGGGTGCAGTTGCGAGGTTTGCACCTCTAAAAACCCTAAAAACCAAAGAACCCGCTGCTCTGTATATATAGAGGCACTGGGCAAGCACATATTGATCGATACATCTACCGATATGCGTTTTCAGGCACTTAGACACAAGCTGACCAAGATAGACGCTGTGTTTTACACCCACTCCCACGCTGACCACACCCACGGCATAGACGACCTTCGCACATATAACTTTATTAATAAGACTGTGATCCCGTGCTATGCAAACGCTGAGACCGCATCTAACCTAAGGTCAAACTTCTCATATATATTCGACGAATCCTACTCCGCAGGCGGCAAACCCAAACTGGAACTTAACGAGATCAACTCCGCAATCAACTTAGACGGTGTTAAGGTAAAGCCCATAAACATTGGCCATGCAAAGTGGGCAATCCTGGGCTACAGGATCGGCAATATGGCCTATCTTACAGACTGCAGTGCTATTCCCGAGGAATCACTACCCGACCTCGAGGACCTGGAACTCCTAATCATAAGCGCTCTTCGTTACCGACCGCACCCGGCACACTTTAACGTAGAACAGGCTATCGAGGCCGTAAAACTCTTAAATCCCAAGTGCGCGGTGTTCACACATATGGGCCACGAGCTTGATTATGATAAACTCTCCTCCGAACTCCCAAGCGGCATTGAGCCTGCGTACGACGGCATGGAGTTCGAGCTCAGCGACCCCGGCTAGAAACTGTTATAATTACATTCCCTAAGAGGTGTTTTAATGCAGGAAGTCATAAAAAAGATAGTTCAAAAGAATGACAGCAAAATAGTGCTTGTAGTCCTAGACGGGGTAGGGGGGCTCCCCAAAAACGGCAAGACAGAGCTTGAGGCCGCCCACACGCCCAACCTGGACAACCTGGCAAGGGCATGTGCGACTGGACATCACCTGCCCGTGGCCACCGGTATCACACCGGGCAGCGGTGCAGCACACCTGGGGCTCTTTGGTTATGACCCGCTTAAATACGCCATAGGACGCGGGGTGCTGGAAGCACTAGGGCTCGGCATAGAGCTCACACCCAACGATATCGCGATCAGGGGCAACTTTGCCACGGTGGACTACCAAAACGGCACACCCATTGTGAAAGACCGTAGGGCAGGGCGTATCCCCACCGAAGAGAACAAACGAATAGTAAACAAAATTAATAAAGCGGTTAATGAGATCGACGGTGTTAAAATCTCAATAACCCCCGGCATGGAACACAGGATCGCAGTAGTCCTGAGCTTCCCCGAGCCCCTGCCCGAGGGCAGCGACCATATCGAGGACACTGACCCCCAGCTCGAGGGCAAAGCCCCTCTCGCACCCGAAGGCTCCAACCCCAACGCTGCCAAAGTAGCTGGGGTCATAGATAAATTCATCCATGCCGCAGCCGATGCTATAAAAGACGAGCCCACAGCCAACTACATACTCCTTCGCGGCATCGCCGTCCACCCCAATCTATCCTCTTACTCCGAAGCCTATGGGCTAAGCGCAGCATGCATAGCCACATACCCCATGTACCGAGGCGTTGCCAAACTGGTGGGCATGGATGTGCTCGAGGTCAAAGACACCTCTATAGAGAGCGAGGTCGAGACTCTAAAGCGTGACTTCGATAAATACGACTTTTTCTACTTCCATGTGAAAAAGACCGACAGCTACGGCGAGGACGGCAACTTTGACGGTAAAGTAGGTGTAATAGAAGAGTTTGACGAATTTGTACCTGAAATATTGTCACTTAAACCCGATGTACTTGTGGTAACGGGCGACCACTCCACACCGGCAACCATGAAATCCCACAGCTGGCACCCTGTACCGATCCTGATTGCATCCGACTATGCTCGGGGCACTGGGGCCATGGGAGTAGGCGGGTTTTCCGAGTCCGAGTGCTTACGCGGCGAGCTGGGCACTTTCCCTGCCAAAGAGCTCATGACACTTGTGCTCGCACACGCCGGGCGGTTGCAAAAATACGGGGCCTAGCTCGGGGTCGAGCAGATTGAATTTTGCTCTATTTATGCTACTTTTATTGCTCCTCATTACTCGTGCCGAAGTGGCGGAATTGGCAGACGCGCTGTCTTGAGGGGGCAGTGCCCAACGGGCGTGCGGGTTCGACTCCCGCCTTCGGCACCACATCTCTTAACCGCTTTCAATTAACAACTCTTACTTGGTATACTCAGAATGAAGTCTGTGGATTCTATTGAGTACCGCTAAGACAAAGATATAAAGTGTGTCGTCAGTGTTCCCAAATACAAGCTTTTCCTCTCCCGACTCGGAATCAATCATAGTAGCAACGTGTAAAATAAACCTGTCGACATTTATAGGGTTCATATCGATCGGGTCTACCACTTGATTGTTCTTTTGCTTCGGCGTAATTATGTCTGCCCAGAAATCTTCGTTGTTCCTACCCACAACCCACACCTCGATGCCGTCATATATCTTATTCCTAAGGTACTCGGTCTTAGACATTATGGACGGTATCAACTCCACCTCTTCATTCGATATCAGACTCTCGGGTGTGATTATCAACTGTTTCATACTCAGCCTCTCTACGCATTAATAAGATATCCTACGATCCCGCTGAAACAATATTGTTGATATATAAGTACTATTTGTGTGCACATATTCTGATTCTATTTGATACATATACCGATTTGCTTTTATAATAATCTCAACATTGTCCAAATTCTCGGAGATATAAAATGAGAGACGACCAATCACCAAAGAGCAGCTGGCGATATAAAATTTACGAAATCATTTTTGAAGCAGACACCAAGGCTGGCAAACTCTTTGATGTAGGACTCATCATATGCATCATCGCGAGTGTTATTGCCGTGATGCTTGACAGCGTCGAATCTATCGGTCGCCGATACGAGGGCCTCCTCTACGCTCTGGAATGGATATTCACAATACTTTTTTCAATTGAATACATCTTAAGACTAATAAGTGTAAATAGACCCAGAAAATACGCAACCAGTTTTTTCGGTGTGGTTGATTTGCTCACAGTGATCCCCACCTACCTCGATCTGTTGCTACCCGGCACCAGGTTCCTGCTCGTAATCAGGATTCTTAGGGTCCTCCGAATATTCAGGATACTAAAACTCGCAAAATACGTCGGCGAAGCCAACATGCTTGTTAAAGCTATCAAGGCCAGCAGCAGAAAGATCACAGTGTTTCTATTTGCAGTTATAAGTGTAGTGGTAGTACTCGGCTCGCTCATGTATATGGTAGAGGGGGCTGAAAACGGGTTTACGAGCATCCCTCTCAGCATCTACTGGGCTATAGTTACACTCACCACAGTCGGTTACGGCGATATTGCTCCTCAAACAAGCCTAGGACAGGCTCTTTCAGTCATTGTTATGATAACGGGATACAGCATAATCGCAGTGCCCACGGGCATTGTCACGGTAGAGCTATCCCAAGTATTCAAAGAAGGCATTACGGCAAGGGCTTGTAGGGAATGCAGCAAAGAAGGGCACGATCAAGACGCCAAGCACTGTAAATACTGCGGCAATCACCTCGACAACCACGACTAAGTACAATCAAATCGCATATTTGAAATTGTAATCGGATACATTTAGAATATATTGATCTCAAATAGTTAAATGTATGCAGAAATACCTATATTTATCAACCTAAGGTGAGGTTATGGAACTCCAAGTGAAAACGAAATCTATGAAACAGATCAAGCGCGATCTGCCCCCAGACGTGCGCGAAGAACTAAGACTCTACGAAAGTCAGATCCAAGACTATCTAGCCGGCCTCATCGGCGAGATTAAATTCCAAAAAATCCGCCTTCAGCTCGGCACCTATGCCCAGCGCCAAGAGGGTGTGCAAATGCAGCGCATAAAGATCCCCTACGGCGGCCTAAACGCCCCACAGCTAAGGCGGCTTGCAGACGTATCCGACAAATACGCAAGCGGGTTTATGCACCTCACAACCCGCCAAGACATACAGCTCTACTACATCACCATAGACACCGTACCCAATATGATGAGGGAGCTCGCAGACGTGGGCATCACCACCCGAGAAGCATGCGGCAACACCGTGCGAAACGTCACCGCGTGCCACGAGTCCGGTGTATCCCCCGACGACTCTTTTGACGTCACCCCATATGCCGAGGCCTTTGTGCACTTTATGCTGCGTAACCCCATATGCCAAAATATGGGCAGGAAGTTCAAGGTCTGCTTTGAATCCTGCCAAGATAAAGACCACGCAGGGATGCGTATACACGACCTCGGTTTCAGGGCCAGGATAAAAGATGTTGGGGGTGTGAAAACACGGGGGTTCCAGGTATATGTAGGCGGCGGGCTAGGGGCCTCGCCCTCACTCGGACACCTTTGGACAGAGTTTATGCCTGTAGAAGAGATGATACCCTTCTCGGCATCGGTGATACGCATATTCGACAGATACGGTGAAAGAAAAGTAAGGATGAAGGCACGCATGAAGTTCTTAATCCGAAAACTAGGTTTCGATGAATTCAAAAAACTTGTTGATCAAGAAAGAACAGTACTTAAAGTCGATCCGTCTTGGAACGACTACTTAAAAGATATACACGAGACTGATATCCCACCTACGAGCACATCAGAGGCCCCAACTGCACCGAAGGGCACAGAACAGGACCCTGAGTTCATAGCATGGAAAGAGTCCTCAGTGGTACCGCACAGCACAGACGGCTACTGCATGGTACATGTGCGTATAGACAGGGGCGATATTACCTCGGACCAGGGACGACAACTTGCCGATATCACAGAAGCTTTTTCGGCTAGCGATATAAGGATAACAATCCTCCAGAACTTTATGTTGCGCTGGGTTAACACCCGCGACCTCCCTGCTTTATATTTGGCACTAAACGACGCGGGGCTCACTCAACTCGGAGCCGACACATTTGAAGACATCACAGCATGTCCCGGAGCAGACACCTGCCGACTGGGCATCACCTCGGCCAAGGGGCTTGCCGGTAAGCTAAACGAAGACATGAAAAACGGGCTGGGTGAGTTCTCTGATCTCACCAAAGACCTAAAGATTAAAATTTCGGGCTGTCCCAATGCATGCGCCCAGCATGTGGTCGCCAATATAGGTTTCCAGGGTGCCTCACTTACGGTGGACGGACGGCACATGCCCTCTGAACAGGTATATGTAGGGGGAGGTTTATACGGAGATGACACAAGGCTTGCTACATCGTTAATAAAAGTACCTACTCGAAACGCCCCCAAGGTCGTGAAGAAGTTCTTAGAGCTTTATAGGGACGAGAAACAGGATAATGAAAGTTTTGACGATGTAATGGAGCGTTTGGGCCGAGACCGTTTAAAAGATGAAATCTCAGAGTTCACAAAAACTCCCTCGTTCGAGGAAGACCCCTCGTTTTATCAGGACTGGGGCCACGAAGAGGAGAAATTCGAGGTCCAAAAGGGTGTAAAGGGAGAATGTGCGGGGGCTACAGTGGAAGAGAAAGTACCCACATTTAAAGACGCCGAAACCAAGCTCGAACAGGCTGCGGCACTGCTTAAGCACGGTGAGTTCGAAGCATCTATTCTCGAGAGTTACCATGCGTGTGCTGCGAGCGCCCACGTGCCGCTTTACACAAAGCTCGTAGACCCGTTTACATCCGAACAGACCATATGGGAGTTCGAGAACCTTCTTGTGAGAACCGGGGAAGCCGATAACAAGTGGTTGGACATCTCCGAGGAACTAAACGATTTAATTACTTCCGAGGCCACCAAAGAGGCTGCGGAAAATATCTTACAGATCGCTCAGGATATACATCAAGAGTGCCAGCGAGTCGATCAGATTCTACAGGGTTAGGGTTAAATCTGTATTTGGAAATAGGTGATAATGGCCCGGGATCAGGATCGAACGAGCGATTTAACATCAAAAAAGTTTTCCTTAAAACGTCCTCTGCAGAGAACTATAGATCTAAATCTACAACCGTACTACAACCAAATTTAGTGGCAAATCTCGCTTTTATATTTAAGATGCTCGTACACAAACTCAAAGAACATATCGTTTGCATCCACAACGCTTTCCCAACTCTTGTTAATCATTTCTTCGGCTTGTTTGTTGTCCCCTGTTTTAAGTCCTAGCAATATCCCTGTAGCCTTGTGGATAGAGGATATACTCTCTTTATACATGTTGACGGATTTCAAAAACAGGTCGTTTAGTTTTTTGTTCTCTTCATTGAGTTCCATACTCCCGAACTCCTCAGCAATACTGCTTAGCAACTGCATTCGGACTGTTGAGTAACTATGGATATTTGTGATATCCCCACTCTCCAATACCTCGCCATAGCCATAACAAAGATTAACCAGGTCTTCATACGCAACATCGATTTTCTCGGCATAACTTGTAACTCTAGTACCCTCGATCTCCTGTGTCTTTACGTTTATGGGCTTTTTGTTTGATGCTTTGTTTTCAACAGCTACTGTGATCAATCCTAGATCCTTCTGCATGACTAACTCTCCTTCACGAGTATTTACTCATGTATATATGCAAACCGCATGCCAACTGATAAAAACCGAGAATTTATCATTGATAAGACAATATATTGCAGTATTCTCAGGCTGTTACGTGGACCCGAGGACAAGACCGACACATTTGCGCATGCTATGCCGTTATACGCAAGAGGTTGACATTATTTGTCGCCTGTGCGCTTTTCTTGTAATTCAGGCCGTGTATAAACCGATAAAAAAACGTTCTATGTGATTCTTAAGTAAGAAAAAGATTGAAATGACAGAAAACTAGCATATATTATATTTAATTCTAAAGAAGGAGTTCAAGATGACTAAAGCTATCATAACAATGTCGGTAGTGCTCGGTTTAGTGTTGGGCGGGTTGTTCCCAGTCTCTACTTTTATAGACATTACGCCAGAGGCAGTAGCGTGCGGCGGCAACAGCGACGACAAAGGCTATCCCGAAGACACCTCAGGCGGCGAGAATACATAAGCAGTAGAATATCACCGAATTCAGATCTAAGGCCTTCCAAATTCACGCTACATTGCAGTGTGTGGGGCAGGTGCTTTTATTTGCCCAATTTGTAAAGCTCCTGATATTTACATATCATAAAATCACGCAAAAGATTAATCTTTTTATTAATATAGATATAGATTCGTCACCGAGTGGTTTAGCGGGTTGGCAATTTAAATGTATATACAAGGCACAAAACTTAGAGTAGTGCTCCCCATCAATTTAAACGGATCTGTATTCCACAAAGGGCTAACCGGCGAAATCCAAGGCAGCGTTAACAAGATGGTAGGGAAATCCTACCGAATAGCTTTCGATGATGGCAGAATTGCAGATATACATGTGGTCATATTAAATAACCAGATAGAGGTAATTAAAAACTAAGCACTCTCATAATCTTATGGATGAACTAATCCAATATCTAAAAAACATTAAACTCGGCGAGCAGGCAGTCCCATTTGCAATAGATGTCCTATTTTTAGTGGGCCTGTTGATAACAGCGTACCTGCTCAACTTTATTGTTAAGCGCATTGCGCTCGCTGTAGTAGGTAGAGTGGTGTCTAAAACCGCTAATAGATGGGACGATATTATACTAAATCGCAAGGTATTTGACCGCCTGAGCCATCTCGTCCCCGCGCTGATTATATACATAATGGCGCCGTTTGTGTTCGAGGACAACGCCACTGCCTCTAACTTTGTACAGAAAACCACACTCATAGCAATGCTATTTTTAAGCGTGTTTGCTCTCGATGCATTTTTGTCCGCGGTAGCAGATATATATGCCACATATGACATTTCCCGCAAGGTCCCTATCCGCGGGGTGGTACAGATAATAAAACTCGCATTATACGTGCTCATCATCATAGTATCGATCTCAGTGGTGATTGGAAAGTCGCCTCAGTTCCTAATCGGAGGTCTCGGGGCAATGACTGCGGTGATCATGCTCATTTTCAAAGATCCAATACTCGGTTTCGCAGCCGGTATTCAGATCTCCGCCAACAAGATGGTGCAGATCGGCGACTGGATCGAGATGCCCAACCACGGGGCCGACGGTGAGGTTGCCGAGATCAACCTAACCACCGTCAAGGTCCAGAACTGGGACAAAACAATTACAACCGTACCCACATTTGCACTGGTCAATGAGTCTGTAAAAAACTGGAGGGGCATGTCCGAGTCCGGCGGGCGGCGCATAAAACGCTCAATCTATATAGATATCTCTTCGATTAAGTTCTGTACGAGGGAGATGCTGGATAAGTTCAAGCAGATCCAGTTCATAAGCGAATACATACAGGATAAAAAACACGAACTGGCCAAATACAACGAAGACATGATGGTCGACGACACGGTGCTTGTGAACGGACGCAGACTTACCAACATCGGCACTCTAAGGGCCTATATAGTGGCTTATCTTAGAAACCATCCAAACATTAATCAAGAGATGACCTTCCTTGTGCGCCAGCTGGAACCCGGCCCAAACGGTATACCAATTGAAATTTATGTGTTTAGCAGCGATAAGGTATGGGCAAATTACGAGGCCATCCAGGCCGACATATTCGACCATATACTCGCGGTAGTACCGGAATTTGATCTCCGTATATTCCAGCACCCTACCGGCAAAGATTTTAGAAACTTCAGACAAGTTAACGGTGCAACTCAGTAAGCTCAGGAACGGCTAGTTATTGGCTTTGAGTAGTGCTCGCTACATCTAGCCATCTAGATTTGTTGCTAAGTGCCGTGTCTAGTTCCCTATCCAACCCGTAAACATCCTGGTGGAACCCCGGGTTACCCTGGTCATCCACCCAGACGGTGAAATAAAGTATGTATACCGGCATAGGTGTGGGCAGGTGTACAGTCCTGGTGTTGCCGCGTCTGACGGCGCTACGCACCGAATCGGCAGTCCAACTGGGGTCGGGTGCCAACACAAACTCAGCCAGCTCATAGGGTTTTTCCACCCTTATGCACCCATGGCTGAAATTGCGTTTAGACCTATTAAAGTAGCCTCTATTGGGTGTGTCGTGAAGGTAAACACTGTGTTTATTGGGGAATATGAATTTAATCCGCCCAAGTGCATTTCCCGGGCCCGGGTTCTGTCTGGCCCTGTATTTACCGCTTACGACCTTGGACCAGTCTATCTGTGGCGGGGGAGGGGACTTTTTTTCCTCAAGTGGCATAGGGCCGTGCATCATCTGGCCATCGCCTTCAGAAGCCATATCTTCTGTTTTTTCTAGCTCTACAGGTTTAGGTCTTATTTTGGGAGCACCGACAATTGTAATATTTCTTTTACTCAGATAATTGGGGTCCGATTTTATCCTGGGGAGTATGTCGTCTCTAAAAATGCTGGGTGGTATATTCCAATATGGATTAAACACCAGGTACTCCATCTCTTCGTTAAAGATCGGCGTGTTCCACTCCGGTTTGCCTACCACAATCCTCATATCTAGATTCTTGGTATTATTCTCCATTGCATATAGATGATAGTTGGCAACATTCACCAGCACATATTTATTGCCAAGTTGCTGGGGCAACAATCTCCAACGCTCCAAATTGATCTCGATCTGTCGGATCTTATCATTGACCGGTACATTAAGAGACTCTACCGTGCTCTTCCCTACAACACCGTCAACATGGAGACCGTTTCTCTTCTGAAAATTCCTTACCCCCTGGTCCACTGTACTGTCAAAAATGTTACTCGTGTTATCTGTATCGGCTACGATGTCTCCGGTCACAATCAACCTCTCTCTCAGTGCCAACACCCTTGGCCCTCTAGATCCCATTTTCATTTTCGGGCCGTGCTGCACTGTGCCCCACCCACCGTTAGAGGCTATCTCTCTGTATCGTTCCAAAACATCCATAAGCCGCTTGTACACAGGGTGTTTCGGCTCGAACCCAGCCAACACTTCTTCAATATTATTATTCTCTATTGCGCTTAATAGGATGTTACCGCTGTCCACTTTCCTCTCGGGAATGGTGATATCAAAGTTAATCTCCTCTTTTCTTACCCTGCCATTTAATAACTCGTGGCTATAAAGCAAAAACGCATTCGTAAGCAACAGATCTAGCTCAGCAAGTTCATTTATATTTGTGTAGTTAGCTTTATTTGCTTTAGCTCCCATTTTATCTAGCAGTGCATCTATCTCGCCCACATAATAGGTTTGCGGGACGAGACCATGTGTATCGGAATTACGCAGTATCTCCAGAAACAAAAGGGCTTGGTCCAATAACCCATCCTTATCCACCCAAAGTGCCGAGTAAGCATTACCCTGATATATGGTAGGGAGCGAATAGTACGAGTTAATGGCCTTACCGTTAATGCTTATTGTGGTAGAGGTGCTCGATTGCTGGAATTTTGCGCGTATATAGTTGCTTAGCTGTTGCGGGGAAACAATTTGGGGCTTTTCCGTGATTTCTGTGGAAGCTTCAGGTGCTACCTCCTTAGGCGCACAGCCCACAAGAACTAAAAGCACAGCAACTATAGTGATAGACAGCAATGAGTTAGTTGGGTTCAACATTCGGTAGTTCATTCGCGTGACGTGTGTCTTTAAATACATTTATACAAACATTGCTAATTATCGCATCAAAGAAACTTAAGGTCAATCTAAATATAACCGGTTTTTTAAGTATGCCCGAACTATTTCAGATTATTAAATTTTATAGCACTTTGGTGTCTTTATCTATTTTAACACCCTTAAACATGAACCTCTTAATTTTTCGAGTGGTGGTTTTTGGGAATTCCTCAAGCCTAAGGGCAAAACGCCTAACCCTTTTATATGGCTCAAGCAATTTGTTGATTCTCCTTACCTCGGGCTCTATATGTTCCCACATGGCTTCGGGGTCAGGTTCGGTACCCCCTTGACCAATCGCCGAGGTAACCTCTTCCATATTGGGAAAGATAAGTGCCTCTATACTCTCATCATCGGGGCTAAACACCAGTGCCTCTTCTATTAGATTAGATGCCACTAGCTTCTCTTCAATCTCCTCAGGGTAAATGTTCTTGCCCCCACGCGTCACAATCAAAGACTTCTTCCTACCGGTTATATACAGGTAACTGTCAGTGTCAAAATAGCCCAGGTCCCCGGTAAGGAGCCATCCCTCTTGGTCTAGTATCTCGCGGGTCGCGGTTTCATTCTTGTAGTACCCCTTCATTATGTTGGGCCCCCTAACCGCTATTTCCCCTATACCATTGTGGTCGGGGTCTCGAATCTCCACCTCGTCGCCTTGTATTACGAGACCAACGCTCTGGTTCTTTGCCCGAGACGGGGGGTTAAAGCTTATTACCGGCGACGACTCGGATAGCCCATAACCCTGGATAATAGGAAAACCATACTTTGCCAGACCCTCTGATACCCAGTCGGGCAACGCCGCTCCTCCGCACATTATAAGCTTTAAATCCGCAAGCCCGAGCTCTTCTTTAGCTTTTTTTCCAATGTAGCTATTCGGCAGTATTTTTAGTATGTATCCCATAAGACCCTTTTGAGACGAAAGCTGTTTTTCTATCCTCAAATACAGTTTTTCCAAGATGAGCGGGGTGTTTAACCATATTGTGGGACTTGCAGATTTTAGGTCCTCGAGCATCTCTCTGGGTTTGAGCACACTACGTGCAAAAAATACACTCAGCCCGCAGGTAAAGGTTGTTAAAAAACCACATGTACACTCATAAGAGTGATGGATCGGTAAAATAGAAAACGCCCTGTCCTCGGGGGTAAAGTCAAACGCACAGTACATATCCCCTACGTTAGACACTACGTTACGGTGTGTCAGCATAACCCCCTTGGGGTCTCCGGTCGTGCCCGAGGTAAACAGTATTTGCAACAGGTCCTCCGGTAAAACCTGCGCCATATCAACACCATCTGCATTTAGCTTGCAAATATCGTCAAAATCCTCCATAGAGATAATGTCTTTTAATCCGGGTAGGCGGTCTTTTGCCGATTCTATACTTTTTAGATGTGAAGCAGATGTAATCACTGCTATTGAATCCGATACCAAGAGGATATTCTCCACCGAGTCTGCTTGGCTCCTGGCATCAAGGGTGATAACAACAGCTCCTATCCACGTCACCGCAAAATACGCAATGCACCACTCGGGGCGGTTCTCGCTTAGAACTGCTATATGATCACCCCTTTTATAACCAAGATCGATTAAGTGTGCAGCCAGGCTCCTGACATAACTAAGAACGTCACCGAAGCTGTACTCCCTAATTGTATCCGCCTCTCTCCTTAGATAAGCGGTATTATCCGAGTAATTTTCTGCACCATACACCAACAACTCGGGGATGGTTTTTATGCTAAGCCCGCTACGTACATTCGGTATTTTTTTATTCGGTTTTAACAGTGTTTTCGGTCCTGTCATTTTATGGTTCTCGTTCGCGACGAATACTATCTAATCCCTAAATGCTCTATCTACAATATAACAATATCCACTATCTCGGGGAATTTATTCACTATGTAAGCCGGCACAGGGTCAAGAGATTCTAAAGACTCATTGTTTCGGTTCAACCATATCGCATCCATCCCTAAATTCATCGAGCCCACAACATCGGCATTGAAGTTGTCTCCCACAAATACAGTGTCTTGTGCATCTATGTTCATGTTGTCCAAGGCCCGGTTAAATATATTTGCGTTTGGTTTCCTCCAGCCCACATCCTCCGAGATCACGATTGTTTCAAACTTTTCCGTGAGACCAAAATCCCCAAGCAGCTTCCTCGCTGTGGGCGAGTGATCAAAATTTGACACCAGTCCCACTCGTACTCCGCTACTAACCATAGCGTCCAAGGCACTATTGTTGTCATCAGGCAGCTCCACACACCTCGCAAGCCCGCTCATATGAGCCAACACCATCTCATCAATTAGCTCTCGGTCGTCCACACCTGAGTCAAGTCCCATCTCCCCTAACATTATCTCAAACCTCTTTGAAGTCGGGTACTCCCTGTACTCTTCGTGTTTAAGTGTTTGAATCGCTCTGTAGCTATCAATAAAATAGGGGTAGAACCCCTCGAACCCTATTCCCGGATAGTATCTCAGGAACACATCGTAGACATCTCTGCTCGTAGTTCTTGCCCTCTCACCCTGGTACTCAACATCGGGCAGGCGTTTGAAATTAAACTCAACTACAGTGTCGAACAGGTCCACCAGCACAGCTTCATATTTTTTCATTTTGTATGTTATACGGGTTGGTTAGCTTTAGATTCATTCCCTATTCATCGGTGCCCGAGACCCTCTCCAATATCACCTCTACTATGTGTGCATGCACGCCCAGCGGTTCCGTAACACTGTATTTTACTCCTCTATGTTTAGCGGCCGCGTCGCGTGCCATGCGCGGGATATCATCTGTCGAATGACGACCCGGTGCCAAGAAATACGGGTGCACTACCACGTGTCTTGCCCCGAGCCCAACACATTCATCAAATACATCCGAGAGGGTAGGCGGGGCCAGTTCCATATGAGCATACTTCACTATATCAAACTCGTTCTTTTCACTCTTGGCCACAAGCCCTGCAACCTGCTCGAGCATTGCGTTTGCTTCATCCACTACACTGCCGTGATCTACCAGTATCAACGCTTTTTTCATAAAGGTGAGTTAGGATTTTCTGTTTGTGAACGGTACTAATTGTAACCGGCGGCGTTCATACGAATAGCTTCGAGAACTATATCGGCCGTTCTATTAAACTCTTCCATCACTAGGTACTCATTTACGGTGTGCAGCTCATACATCCCTGTGCCCAGGTTCACACATTCAATTCCCATCTTATTAAAGTAGTTGGCGTCACATCCCCCGCCACTGGTATGGTGCTTAATCTTGTGACCGAGGTTTGATACTGCGTTGTCTACGAGCCTCGCACTTAATGAATCGGGGCCTACATCCATTTTGTCATAGCTTCTCTCTATTTTTTCATCCAATCTGGCAAAGTATGTGGTGCCCTCTGTGGAGTGCTCATCTTGCAATGTAACTTGGTACTTTGCCACAGATTCGTGCAGACAACTCCTAATATGCTCTACCTGTGCCCTCAAACTCTCCTCATAATGGCTCCTAACTTCCCCAACTACTCTAACCATATTTGGCACTATGTTTGTCGCACGCCCTCCCTCAATGATACCGATGTTTGCGGTAGTAAACTCATCAATCCTACCAAGCTTCATCTTCGCAACAGCAGAGCTTGCAATCTCGATAGCATTTAGGCCGTACTCAGGGCATAACCCGGCATGGGCCTCCAATCCATGGACAACAAACTCCAATTTCTCTGCCGAGGGACACCTAAGCACTAACCTTGCCGGGGTGCTGCTGTCGAGCACAATTCCGTGTTTGGACCGGAACTTTGATATATCTATATACTTTGCCCCCAGCAATCCTATCTCTTCGCATATCGTGAAAGCGACCTCAATATCCCCGTGTGGCAGGTCTTTCTCTTTTAGGGTTCTCAGAACCTCTACAATCACAGCAATCCCGCTTTTGTCGTCACTGCCCAATATCGTTGTGCCATCGCTTGTCATCAGACCGTCTTCAATAGATGGCGAGATTCCTTCCCCAGGCCCCACAGTGTCCATATGTGCCGAGAGCAAAAGAGGCCTTATATCCGATTTTGTGCCCTTTAACCTCACTATCAAGTTGCCGACGTTTCCATCCACTTTCTCTCCTGCATCATCATAGACACACTCGGCACCAAGCGCTTTCATATCATCCTCTAGCTTGAGCGCAACCTCTTTTTCACGCTTAGACAAGCTGTCTATCCTTATCAAATCCATTAAGTGTTCGGCCATGCGATCTGTTTCAATCATCTATGTCTCCACAATTTAAGTGCATTCATTCATTATAAATAATTACGCAAAAATATCTAATTTACCGAATGATTCGGCAATAAAGACTACCCACTTATAGGCACTATATTTAAAGCGGGGCACACAACTGCACTGTGTATATTAGAATGGTAAATGAGGACGTAGAAAATAGATCTCTAGGCTATAAAGGTCTTAGATCCAGCTTGTGCTTCTCTTCTATATATCTTAGAAAATTCTCAGCCAAAGGAGTGATTACGACTTTTGCTCTCTTAGGATCGCTCTTATCTATCTGTATAAGGTTTTTATGGAGCATATCCTCTAGGTAGAGTCTATACGAGTACCTGTCCCTCAAAGGTTTCGATACATTTGTTCCCAAACGGCTTTGAAACTTATCGAAATACCCGTACAGGTTGCGCGCATTCTCTTGCTTAACCATATTTAGGTGGGCGAGCATCTCGATCTGGCTCCCAAACGACGATACCCAAAGCCTATTGAAATCCCCGCTACCAAACCCTTTGCCCAAAACCCCCGCCGCGGTTTCTCTATGCATGATACATTCCTCCTATATAGGATTTAAGCAATTTCAGGCGCAAATGTCAATTAGACCTAAGCACATACTTCTATATAACAAAAGTTGTAGATAGGCCGTTTTATTAATACTTTAGTCCTATACAGGTAAAAGCACTTAAACAGCTTATGCGTGGACTATGTCCTGTAGACTGTCAATGACTTTCTGCAGCCTAGATTTGTTCAAGGAATAGATCCTATTCTGCTTTACCTTGCGCTCCTTGATCAAACCGGCTTCCTTAAGAATCTTAAGGTGGTTGGAAACCGTAGGTTGCGAGATCTTAAACCTGCGTGCAATGTCTCCTGCACTCGCAGAGTCATTTCCCAGAATCTCAAGGATTCTCCTTCTTCTCTCGTCGCCAATGGCTTTATAACAGCATCCCATAATGTGTTACCTCCGTAGCTCTCATGTGTAAATATCTAATTACATAAATGTATTGTAAAAGATAAATTCGATGAATGCAATAATTGTTTGAATAAACATTCTGATTAAAATTTCTCCCCATACGGTCTAAGATCGGTCTCAAGCGTCCAGGCCGATCTGTCCTGCTTGTAAATATCCCAGTAGAGCTCAGCAATAGACTCGGGTGATATAAGTGTATTCCGCTTTGTTTTAGGATATTTATCAAGGTACGCAGGGGTTGCTATAATCCCATCAACCACAACATGAGCAACATGGATGCCCTTGGGTCCAAACTCCCTAGCCAGTGATTGAGCAAGGGCCCGGAGCGCAAATTTTCCTACTGCAAGTGCAGAAAACTTAGCACTCCCTCTAAGCGACGCGGTAGCACCTGTAAAAATTATGGTCCCTTTCCTCTGCCGGCTCATTACGGGCAGCACCTCTTTAGCGCCAAGAAATGCCCCTAGGCAGTTAGTGTTCCAAGCCCCTACAAACTCGCTAGCACTAAGCTCCATCACACCACCCATACGGAACTGCCCCGCATTGTATACGAATAGTTCTATGCCCCGAGCGATCGAACCCAGCTTACGAAAGACGGCTTTAATCTCCTTCTCATTGGCTACATCCACGGTGTACGATAGGGCCTCTCCTCCCTCGTTTTTAATTTCCTTCTCTATTTTTTTAAGTTTAGTAATTTTCCTAGCCAACATCGCCACCGTGAACCCCTCGGCTGCAAACTTCTTGGCACAGGCCGCACCCAAGCCCGGCCCGACTCTCATTATTACTGCAAGCTTTGTTTTTTTCATGGTTACACTCTCCTTTAGATTGGCTATCGACACACTCTGATTCACTACATAGCAATTTCTTTTAACTGATGGTCTTTTGTAAAATACGACCTGAATCGAAAATAGGTTAATAGGTATGAGCTCAACCCTACGGATAGAGCAATCATATACATTATGATTATCTGGTACTTAACCGCTACCAGGGGCGAGGTACCCGAGATTATTTGACCGGTCATCATCCCCGGGAACATAAATGCTATTTGGAAGACAAGTGATATTTTTCTCCTGAGCTCAGTTTTCGGATACTCTTTAATATTCTTTCCGTCATACACGATATCTCCATGTGTAGGGCTATCCATAGTGTTTAAGAGTCTTAAAAGTGAGGTTTTGCCGGCCCCAGAAGGCCCGACCAGTAAATAACTCTTAGAAGATTGCAAACGAAAATTAATATCTTTAAGAATAATGTTTTCGTTTTTAATAAGTGTTACATTACTACATTCCAATATATATTCCTTCATGATTATAAGGTAAGTTCCCAGATGTACCCCAACAGATATTATCTCATAATAACAGATAAATACACGATTTCTCGCAATCATTAATTAATAGTTTTTTAAACCCTATTAAAGACTACCTTTAAGAATTTTCATTACTTAAGTTATAGGTTGATATATGATGGCTATCTGCCTCTTATTGTTACATATAATAACTTCATTGTGCGTATTAGGTATTTTTGGCACGCTTGAACTATGCTTTTTTTGTCGCTGAATAGTTCCTAAACACAAATAAAGATACGATGTAAACCTCTTATTTAATTCAAGAATCGAATTTAAAGTAAAATCTAATTCAGGCATCAAAGTTAAAGTAACTTTAGGCATTATATAATCTATAGCATTTTAAGTAGTCATAGAGCAGTAATAACAGATTATTTTAATTCATATACTATGTTTTATATACAAGCTAGAATCTATATTGATATGATATATACATATCCCTTATAGATATATATATTTATCTGCATAGAATAATGCTATGTACTATATATGTGTAATATTGATTATAGGTAACCTTGTAGAAACTTTAAACCAGAGTGCAAGATAGATTTAGGAGAAATGAGGGAAGGGCAATTCCAAGACAAAAGTAGGATTTATTGCCTAACGAAATTATATAAAAATAATATGTGGGCTTCTACTAATTTTTGAGTACTCAGATGTAAATATATACAGAGGGTAAATCAAGGGCCAGAGCCCAAAGAGGACAACCCGGCCCTTCATGTTTTGAGTTGGAACAAGCAACAGTACTTAACCTAAAAAAATATAGTTGATAATAAACTCTCTACTGACCGTTGCTGTGTGTTAATGAGTTTAGGAATACCGTAATATCATCAATGCTGTCTTCGTTCAAGGAGTAAAGTCTATTCTGCTTGACTTTCCGCTCACTGACGATATCGGCTTCCTTCAAAATCTTGAGATGGTTAGAAATAGCGGGTTTAGATATCTCAAACTTGCAAGCTATATCACCAGCCGCTGTTTCTCCGTTGCTTAGAAACTCAAGGATTTTACGCCTTGTGTCATCTGCTATCGCTTTGTAAGGACATCCCATATATAATCGCCTCCTACTATGTTTTGTGAACACATACCAATAATGATAAATATATATTAACACAAAACAGGGATGTTGTCTATCTTTAAATAATTTGTTTGATTATTACAGCATTTGATGCCGATTTAGAAAAGAAGGACTCAAGTACAATAAAAACTTAATTGACCCAGCCATCATTGCATTTTATTGATGACTTTTTTTAGTTCCTCGCTCATAATGGTATGCTAATCGGCAAAGCACATATTATCAGGAGGAACAGATGAACATCTCATTAACCAACAAAGAACCCCAGCGCGTGGATTGCGATGTTTTAGTTATGGGAATATTCACAAACATACAATATAACACATCTACGAAAAAAATAAATGACTTATTAACCAATACAATAATTATAATGTCAGCCGACGAGAAATTCAATGGGGAATTAGGTCAGAGCATGATGATCAACAGTATAAACTCCAAGATCCGAGCCGACAGAGTATTGATAGTGGGACTTGGAAAAAAGAGCAAATTCAATTCCGCCACTGCCAGGGAAGTAGGTGTAATTATCGCCAATAAAACCAAACATTTCTCTAAAACCATCGGCATATACCTGGACACCATCACCCAAAGCTCCCAGATACAGGCCTTTGCCGAGGGGGTGAGGCTGGGCACTTACAGTTTCAATAAATACAAGTCCAAAGAAAACAAACAAAGCACCATTGACTCAATAGTCTTCATATCAAAACAGATCAAAAACAAAAAGTTCATAGAGGATAACAACATAGCAGTCAAAGCCAACACAATATCCGACTCCGTAGTGTTTACACGCGACCTCGTAAATGAACCCCCGGTGACACTCACTCCTACCAAGCTCGCGCAGCTTGCCGAGGAGATTGCCGCCGAGGGCGGGCTTAAATGCACGGTGTTCGATGAGCACGAGATAAAGAAAAGAAAGATGGGCGGGCTGTTAGGGGTATCACTCGGCAGCAGCGAGCCACCCAGGTTCATACACCTCGAATACACACCTCATAGAAAGACAAAAAAAAGTGTTGCAATTGTGGGCAAAGGTATAACCTTCGATTCCGGGGGTCTATGCTTAAAACCACCCGACGGCATGAAGACCATGAAAATGGATATGGCCGGGTCCGCAGTGGTTTTGGGTGTAATGAAGGCGGTGTCTAAACTGAAACCGGCAGTGCATGTGCACGGCCTTATTTCCGCCACCGAGAACATGACGGGTGCAAGCGCTTATAAACCCGATGATGTTGTTACCGCCTTAAACGGCAAAACCATAGAGATAATAAACACCGACGCAGAGGGCAGGGTGGTGCTCTCCGACGCCCTCTCGTATGCTGTTAAGCTCAAGGTGCAGGAGATTGTCGATCTCGCAACACTCACAGGGGCTTGTATCGTAGGTCTCGGCAGCTACACGGCCGGTGTAATGGGCAACAACCAGGCTCTTATCGATAAGATCCTAAATGCCTCAAGAAACGCAGGGGAAAAGATGTGGCAGCTCCCTATGGACGATGAGCTTCGAAAAGAGATGGAAAGCGACATCGCCGATGTCAAAAACGCAGGCAGCCGCTGGGGCGGGGCCATAACCGCAGCAATATTCCTAGAGCACTTTGTCGGCAACACCCCCTGGGCTCACATCGACATCGCAGGCCCCGCGTTTATGGACTCAGCCACTCGAAGCCAGCCCAAAGGTGGTACAGGTTTCGGTGTACGTACCATACTCAGTTATTTAGGCAGCAAATAAATTACGATACGATCATGGGCTATCTCCTATATCATTTAGGTCTCTACAACCAACAGCGCTACGTAACTCTAGAGCTCGAGGGTGAGGTGCCTGAAGACGAAAAAAAACCTCTCATCCCGTTCGTAATGGAACAGAAAAAACTCTCTCTGCCCAAACTTGAGCTCATACTCCACGAGGCGGAAACAAACCCCTCCGTACAGGGCATAGTCGTAAAGATACGCGACCTTAAAACAGGGCTCGCCCGGGCAAATCTCATAAGAACTAGGCTAGAGGCAGTGGGTCGGGCCGGTAAACACGTTTATGCTTACCTGGAGAGCGGAGGCAACATCGAATATATGATAGCCTCAGCGGCGAATGTAATTATCTCCCCACCGTGGTGTACACTAAACCTTATAGGGCTTAAAGCCGAGGTCACACTCCTTAAAAACCTCCTATCCAAACTCGGCATAGAAGCCGAATTCAAGGCCCTAGGCAAATATAAGAGCGCAGCCGAGACCTATACCGCCGACTCAATTTCAAAGGCACACAAGGAGATGTTAGACAGCATTCTGGATGACCTCTATGACCAGTTCATAGGCTACATATCTTCGGGACGCGGTATAACTCCAAAGAGCATGCGCGGGCTTATAGATCAAGGCCCCTATGTTGCCGAAAAAGCAGCCTCAAAGGGTCTTATAGACGAGGTAGGCTACGAAAGTGATATCGAGGCTATCATAGAGAAGAGGTCCTTACAGGACCCCGTATTCGTAGGTGCAGAGTTCTATGCCTCTAAAATCAGTATGAGAAACCTACTACCCTCGATTCTAAACAAGTTATGGATCGGACCCGGCATGATCGCGATCATATCGGAAACAGGCACAATAACAAGCGGCAAGAGACGTGACGGCAAACAGTATTCGACAATCGGCTCCGCCTCACTCATAGCAGAGCTAAAGAACCTGTCCCAGCGACGAGACCTTCGTGGGGTAGTGTTGCGTATCCTTAGCCCTGGGGGCTCAGGGCTTGCCTCCGACTTGATCAGAAACGAGCTTTGTGCACTGAGCGAAAAAGTCCCCGTTGTCATATCCATGTCCGATGTAGCAGCATCGGGCGGGTACCTCATCTCCCTCGGCTCCAAAACCATCGTGGCCGATCCCATGACACTCACGGGCTCAATCGGTGTAATAGCCGGCAAGCTAAATGTAAGCGGCCTGCTCCAAAAAGCAGAGATCAAAAAAGAGATGATCCCCAGGGGCAAAAACGCGCTTATATACTCGCCGAACAAAAAACTCTCGGACTCAGAAGACGACAAACTCGAGGAGATGATACAAACCTACTACAAACAGTTTGTCACAACGGTCTCAGGAGCAAGGAACATCTCTTATGACGCCACGGACAAGCTCGCACAGGGCAGGGTATGGACCGGTGCACAGGCCAAACAAAACGGGCTTGTCGACACACACGGGGGTATTGTCGAAGCGCTTAATTTGGTAAGGGAACTAGCCCAGATCCCCACTCATTCGCACCCCGTCATCAAATTTTTATCTAAACCCCCATGGATCCGCATAAACCCCTTGTTCGGCTTCACAACAACCCTCTCAAAGCTAGAAGAGATCGTTGAATATACCCAAACACTAAACCGTGACAAGATCTTGGCGCTAATGCCGTTTCAGATCAAAATCGATTAACCCCTGTCAATAGAGCTTTAGCTCACGGTCCAAAACCAGGTGACTCATGTAACCGATTACCACAGGTGTGTAGTACTCAAGCCCGCCCACTCCCAGGTCGGGTTTTACGAGAGGCAAAAAAAGAAGTGGCGAGGGGACCAGAAACGCTGCGGATATAGAATGATTCCACCCCCTGTGCTTGCCGACTATGGGTAGCAGTGCAAAGAACCCCAGGAGTGCTGCTTCTTTATACCGTCCCATCAGCAGGAGCACCGTGTCAAACACCAAAAAGCCCCCGTAAAAAAGTTTCTGCCCAAAACTGCTCGTATCGACATCGGGCCATAAGGCCCCTAGAATACAGAGCACGAACCACACAATAATCTCGAAACTGGGTTTAAAGGGAAATAGTACAACAAGGAATACTAGATATATTAGGAAAGCAAACACGCCGCCTGCAATGTGTCCCTTATAGAGACTCATTTTTAACTTTTAGCGACGCACTAACCGGGTAGTACTCAAGCCATTTAATGTAACGCGGATCCCTGCCCTCAACGATCTCAAAAAACCGTGACTGCAGTTTTTTAGTAACAGGGCCTAGTTTACCCTCGCCAATAGCTCTACGGTCTACCTCTCTAATCGGAGTAATCTCGGCTGCCGTCCCTGTAAAGAAGGCTTCGTCGGCTATGTACAGTTCATCGCGCGAGAACCTCTGCTCATCCACCTCTATCCCCTCATCCTTTGCAATCTCCATTACTGATCTTCTGGTTATACCGTCGAGCACCGAGGTCAACGGCGGGGATTTCAACAGTCCGTCTTTTACAATGAATATGTTCTCTCCGCTTCCCTCGGCCACATAGCCCTCGCTATCGAGCAATATAGCTTCGTCAAACCCAAGCGAGGTCGCCTCGAGCTTGGCCTGTACCGAGTTCACATAGTTACCACTTATCTTGGCTTTGGTCATAAAGGAATTTACAGCCATCCTCGTGTACGAAGATATCTTTGTGGTGATTCCCTTTGTCAACGCCCCTTCGCCCAGATACGTACCCCAAGGATAGGCGGCTATAACCAGGTTGATGGGGTTATCCCCGGGATGAAGACCTATCTTGCCCCCACCGATAAATGCAATGGGTCTTATGTATGCTTCGTCCAGGTCGTTTACTACTAGGAGCTCCAAAATGGCTTCCTTGGCCTGCTCCTTTGTATACGGTATCTCCATCTGAGCAATATGTGCTGAGGAATAGAGCCTGTTCACATGATCATCGAGCCTAAACACCGCAGACTGCGTGTCGTCACACCTGTATGCGCGTATGCCCTCAAACACCGCCAGGCCGTAATGAAGCGTGTGTGCGAGCACATGCACAATGGCATCGTCCCACGAAACCATCTCATTATTAAACCAAATTTTATAAGGCTTGGACGTCATAATTATCTACTCCTCTGGTAAAAACCAGCCCAATTTAAATCTATAAAATAATCCTTTTTATTCAATAGGTTGTCAAGTATATTGTGTCCGTTTTCTTGACTGCATACCGATTGTTTGAATAATAATACTAATGGCCAGAGACCACAACAACTCACAGGGCCCGATTGTGATTAAGAAATATAGCAACCGCAGGCTCTACGATTCTACTCATAAGAGATACGTCACACTCGAAGATATATCCGACATGATACGCGATGGCGATGAAGTACGTGTGATCGATTCACAGACCGGCGAGGATATCTCCAAGGTTATTTTAATCCAAGTAATCCTAGAGAGTGAAAAAAACAAAGAAGATATACTCCCCGTATCTTTTTTGCATATGCTAATAAAATACGGCAACAAGATTGCAAAAGACTTTTTTGAAAACTATTTCCTCATGATGTTCCAGCCCTACCTCTCAGTGCAGGAAAACATGATGAAAAAGAACATAAAGATGTGGAAAGACATAGGCTGGTTCCCCCCGGGACTAAAACTACCCGAGAGCTTCGAGAACTTTGGGGGGGCAGGCGACGAACCCTCTACCGATGATACCGAAGACGGCAACTCCGACCACAAGACCGAAACAAGACCGAGATCAAACAAAACAATTAAACAGCAGTCCCAGGAAGTAGAGCTCCTGCTCAGGAAAATCAAACAGCTCGAAGATAAAGTCGATTCTTTAGACAAAGAGAAGTAGGCTTACTGTATATCTATCCTAAACGCATCCACACTATTACCCAAAAGCAAAATTCCCCGTACCTCGATGTTCTGTCCTATGAGCAAATCTTCGCAGTCAACAGTTTCATCTTCTCTAATAATATCCGTAGCCGCAGTTATCTGAACTAATACCTCAATCTCATCACTGCTATTTTTAGCCAGCACCTCTAGGGTCCCCGAATTAGTTGTACAGTCATTCGAGACCACATCCCCCTCAAACGTCACATCCGTGTTATCATCAAATATAGCGGTACCGTTCTCAAGCCTTATGTCACCAAACTCGACCCTTGCACCCGGAAACACATTTATAAATATCCTCGCCAGCGAGGTCAGGTCTTCGTTTAGAAACTCCATTTCAGGACTCCCGGCAAATGTGCCAGTAATCGAGAAAAACCCCGACGCATTAGTCACATCGGAGAATACGGTCTGAGTGTCGGTGTCCTCTACCTGTACGGTAATACTGTCTATTCCGATCTCCGGAATTGTGCTCACAATGGTTCCCTGAACAGTCTCTATGTTAGATGTGCTGTTACCACCCCCGCTACTCCCACCGTTACCACCTCCGCCAAAGTCAACATCGCACCCACCGATCAATAGAATGCCGAATAACACAGTTAGTACAGTATTCCGCAAACTGTAACGCACCTTACTATTAGTCATCTCGCCTCCACTTTCTACAAATTAATTAATCAATATTATACCTCGTCGCAACAAATTTTCATTATTGATGTTATTAGCATATCACTAATATTCATGGTAGATTGCACAGTCTAAGTTTATATTTAGTCATGAATACGAATTCCGACACACCCACTCAGGTACTGTTCATAAACCACTCGATTCGCGACGGGGGTCCGGGTAAAAGCCTATTTTATATCCTTAAATACCTCGATAGAACCAAAGTAGAGCCCCATGTGCTGATCCCCAAAGACGATGTATTTTCCGAGCGACTTAAACACGAAGGTATCTACGAAAACATTATTCTCGACAAGCGGTTCCCCGAGAATTTAAAGCGCCCTCGTTTAGCATCTGCCGACGACATGCAATCATTTTCAGGTATCAATAAGCTCGTATCAATACTCCTCAATATCCTAGACCTCATAAGCCTAATAATCACTTCCCCGTTTCTGATTCGTAACAATAAGATCGATATTGTCTACTGTAACGGCACACAGGCCAAGATCGTGGGGGCCTTTATAGGGCTTATCAATTTTAGACCTGTGATATGGCACGTAAGGAACATACAGCAGACCTGGCTATTAGACACCGTGATGAACCTCTTGGCTGCATCCCCCTCTGTAAAAAAGATCATCGCAGTCTCGGGCCCAACCGCCCACCAGTTTAGAAACGGAAAAGAAAAGGTGGTGGTTGTACATAACGGCATAGACCCCGAAGCCTACGACCCCAAGACCACCGAAGGTAACCTTAGGTCGACCTACAAAATCCCAAAAACCGCTGTGGTAGTCGGAAGCACAGGGAGGATAGTGCCGCGGAAGGGTTACGATAAGTTTATCGAGGCCGCCCGTTATGTGTCCGAGAACATCGGCAACAAGGCAGAGAAGGTTAAATTTGTGATCGTGGGCGACACACCTTACTTTTTCGACGACCATTTGAGCAACCTTAAGAAAAAGGTCCATGACTACGGGCTGGGCGACTCGTTTATATTCACCGGCTACAGAAGCGACGTCAGGCAATCACTCACAGATTTCGATATATTCGTGATCCCATCCGATTACCCCGACCCGTTCCCTAGAGTTGTGATCGAAGCCATGTCATACGCGCTACCGGTCATAGGGTTTAAGATGGGTGGAATTGTCGAGTCCGTAGACAACGGTGTGACAGGCACGCTGTGCGAATCGGGTGATACAGACGCAGTGGGCAAAGCAATATTAGAGCTAATAGAGAACCCAACGCTTAGGCGCAAGATGGGCAGGGCAGGGCGCAAACGAGCGTGTGAACTCTTCGTAGCCAAAGACCGCACCAAGGATATACAAGATTACATATTGGAAGTAGCACGTGGCAGCTAGATTCAAAGTTTATCTTTTCTTATCACGCTCTGACCTATACAAGAACTTTACAGGGGTACCAGTGAGCTCAAACTCGTCTCTAAACCTATTCTCAATAAACCTTTTATAATTCTCGGCTATGGCTTTTGTTTGATTTGTGAATATAACAAAGGTGGGCTGTTTAACCATAGGCTGCGAGATATAATAAAACTTTACCTCCTTCCCCTTATAGAGCGGGGGCGGGGTTTCCTCGATCAGCTTCTTTAAAAAACTGTTTAGTTTCTTTGTCGGTATTCTACGCGTGAAGTTCTCAAATACCTCTTCGATTTTCGGAAATATTTTATTCACTCCCCGTCCGGTGAGCGCCGATATTATAACCACTGGAGCAAACTTCACAGCCAAGAGCTTATCCCTAAGAATGTTTTCTATCCCCGGTGTTTTAGCCACATCCTGCGGCACCAGGTCCCATTTGTTAAGCAGTATGATGCATCCCCGTCCTCTGTCCTCCACGAGAGTTGCGAGCCTCGCATCCTGGTGTGTGGGACCTTCCTCGGCGTCAATCATAAGCAGCACGATGTCTGCCCGCTCCATCGCACGTACTGCCCTAAAGACACTATGCTTTTCCAGCACTTGCGAAACCCTGGACTTCCTCCTTATCCCGGCAGTGTCGATCAGCAGATACTTTTTGCCGTCCCTCTCCACATAGCTGTCTATAGAATCCCTCGTGGTGCCTGGGACAGGGCTGGTGATAAGCCGTTGCTCACCGAGTATGTAGTTGACCAATGTGGATTTACCTACGTTGGGTTTACCAAGCACTGCAATCCCGATTACGTCTTCATCGTCTTGTTCGGATTCGACGTCATAAGGCGGGAGCCTTCTCACAATCTCATCCAGCAGATCGTTTATGTTCCTTCCATGCTGCGCCGAGATACACACCATATCCTCGACGCCCAGACTGTGGAAGTCGTACTTCCTCTGCTCGTGCCGCTCGTGGTCTATTTTGTTTACCGCATATATCACCGGTTTCTCTGATCTTCTAAGCAACTCTACCACATCCGCGTCATAGGGCATCACACCCTGCTCTCCGTCAAATACAGCTAAAATGACGTCGGCTTCCTCTATGGCGATATGAATCTGATCCTTGATCAACGATGGATAGAGCTCCTCGGACTCGGGATCAAACCCGCCTGTGTCGATCAGGCTAAATTCGTACCCATCCCATTCCGCATCGGCATAGATACGGTCCCTGGTCACCCCCGGAATATCCTCAACTATGGCTTTTCGCTGCTGAATTATGCGGTTAAATAGAGTGGATTTCCCCACATTCGGGCGGCCCACCACAGCGATCATGGGTTTAGTGGATCTATTGATTTTTGTTGGTTCAGTATTCATTTCGAGTGGGATGAACTGACTAATCTAGATGGCAAGCAATACCCTTCATTTAATTAGCGATTCCATTATTATCACTACGATCTAAACTCAGTCAAGGAAAACTGCTGTGCCCGATGAGTGCGCGGTCACAATTTCCCTTTTAGAACATTCTCTATCACACGCCTGTGATGATAGAGCTGCTCGGCTTCAGAGTATTGATGCTCCGAGCCATACGGGCAAGCCCTCCTAGAAGCACAGTGGGTAGAGCATGTATCAGTTTCCAGGCGATAGTCCATACACGCCTCCCAGTCCCAGCCTTGCTCTGCGGATATAACAGATGCAGGACAGCTGACAACACATGGCTTCTCACACGGTACGCACGGATTAAATTTGTATAGGGGCTCATCATAAATGCTAAGTTCGTCCTCTAGCATTATTGCAGCTCTAAGCGATATCCATGTACCGTATTCGGGGTGAAGTAGAATACCTAGCATGCTCCTCACACCGACCCCGCACAACTCACCCAGAGCGATAAAATCCAGAGCCCGGGAGTCCTCACCAAATGGAAACACTACATCATGAGTATGTTCACTGGACAAAAGCAGATTAGATATACCGGTTAGTACTACTCTAGTATAGTTATCTATCGGGTCCGGATCATCCTCTGCAAACTCTGGGTTTTCATGCATATAGTTCTTAAGCACATCCCAATACTCATTGCCAGCAAAACCTATCAAGATAATGGACCTAGCACTTGGATACCGCTGTTTTATTTTCTTCGCTGAATGTACATGGCCATCGTATAAGTCAGTGCTTATAGTTTTAAAAATGTTAAAACCCCAAACAGCACAATAATCCTTAATTTCCTGTAATAGGTTTTTGCTAAACATAAGTAACAGCCTGTCAATTAATATATCAGATTTTATTCTGACTGTAGGGTAGGGGGTTCAGCTATGTTACTGCTTATCTCGTCAAGCTCTTTTAGCGTGGGCAAATCGTTTAGACTCTTTAGGTTGAATACTTCCAGGAACTCATCGGTGGTCCCGTATAGAAACGGCCTTCCGATAACCTCTTTCCTTCCCTTTATGTGGAGGAGTCTGCGGTCCAATAGCAGCGACACTACACCCGATGAATCAACACCCCGGATCTGGTCGATCTCGGTGCGTGTAACAGGTTGTTTATAAGCTGCAATCGCCAGTACCTCAAGGGCCGCCTTACTCAGGCGAAACTTCCTCACTTTCTTATTGTAGTTTGCAAGATCATCTGCATACTCAGGATCGGTCCTAAATTGGAACCCACCCGCAACCTCTACCAATTTAAAGCCCCTCGCCATCCCGTCCCACATCTCAGACAGTTCCGCCAGTAGCTTCTTTAGCTCCGACTTTTTTTTGTCCGGGAACACCTGCATCAGGTTATCAACCGTAACAGGTTTGTCCGATATAAAAACAATGCACTCTATAGCCTTTTTAATATAGTCGTTGTCCAACTGCTTACTCTCCCGTGTACGACAATTGTATCATACCGTATGGGCCCTCCTGATACACCTGAACAGAATCCGATCTTATGAGCTCGAGGAGAGCCAGAAAGCAAACAACATACTCAAGTTTAGTCTCACAGTCGTTAATCACATCCTGAAAGCTCATGTTCTCTCTGGATTTCAATTTGTAGATCAACTCGGCCATCTTGTCTTCTACCGATATATGCTCAACTGTATAGCTTATATCGTTCTTCCAGGCCTCACTTCGCCGCTCATAGAAATCCCTAAACGCCTCGATCAAAGCCCACAGGTCAACCGGCAGCATCTCGACCTCTTCGTTCACCATGCGATCCGCCTCGTTTATCTCGCGCTTATGCACATCCCGCCCCAGTATATCTGTGGTCCAAAGGTCATCCGCCGCCTCTTTATACCTCTGATACTCTACGAGACGTCTTACAAGCTCTGCCCTCGGGTCCTCGCCTTCTTCTTCCTCCACCACAGATTTAGGAAGGAGCATTCTCGATTTAATTAACCCCAACTCCGCAGCTATCACCAGGTACTCCCCGACCACATGTAGGTTTAGCTCCTTCATAAAGTCCAGGTACTCCAGGTACTGCTCCGTGATCTTAGCAACGGGTATATCGTAGATGTCGACTTCGTTCTTCTTTATTAAGTGGAGAAGAAGGTCAAGCGGCCCTTCGAATAGCTGTAGCTTCACCAAGCATGGTTCGCCAGATTCTTTAGGGTCAAAGTTAAATTCCTGATTCTTCATCTGATCAGCTGGGCCACTAAACCCCAGAGCTCGCCGGAACTATAGCCGGCAAACACCTCTGTGATAATTGAAACAGGGTACCACAAAATGTATCCGAAAATCTCCCTGCCGAAAATAAATAGCGCAAATAAAAATATTATTCCATAAGGCTCGAACCTGCTATAGGTATATAGGTACTTATTCGGCAAGATGCCATACACTACCCTCGATCCGTCCAACGGGGGGATTGGCAGCATGTTGAAAATGGCAAGCGCCACACCGTATACAACCGTAAGTATTAGAATTATTATGAAAATCGGATAAAACCCCGTTGTCTCTAAACCCCCTGAGACAAACTTGGGTATGATTGCCCTTAGCAACACACCTGCAATTATAGCCATACCGAGGTTTGAAAGCGGCCCTGCTATCGCAACCAAAAGTGTGCCTTTTTTCGGGTCTTCGAAGTTATGTGCATTAATCGGCACAGGCTTAGCCCACCCGAACCCTGCTATGAACATCAGTATTGTCCCTATGGGGTCCAAGTGAGAGATTGGATTAAGTGTGAGACGGCCCTGCATCTCTGCTGTAGGATCGCCGAGTTTGTAAGCAGTCCAGGCGTGGAAGTACTCATGTACGGTTAACGACAATAGAATTACAGGGGCCTGGATTAATATGAATGATAGGTCAAAGTTGCCAAATATCATAGTTGGACTAAGTAGTACTCGCGAATTCTGAACTAATATACACGATAGACTGTAATTTACGATCTGGGATGGTGCTTTTTATGCACCTCCTTAAGCCTCTCTGTTTCCACATGTGTGTAGATCTCGGTCGTGGAAATATCCGAGTGCCCCAGCATAAGCTGGATCGTCCTCAGGTCGGCACCTCTCTCAAGCAGGTGTGTGGCAAACGAGTGCCTAAGCGTGTGGGGACTTATTTTTTTGTGGACCCCCGCCACGAGAGCATAGTTTTTAATTATCTTCCAAAACCCCTGGCGCGTCATCTTATCTGCGCGCCTGGTCACAAACAGGTATTGAGACTCCTTTTGCTTTAGCAAACTCTGCCTTGCGCTCTTTAGATAGGTACCCAGAGACTCCCTGGAATGCTCTCCAATGGGCACAATCCTCTCTTTGGACCCTTTACCATAGACAATTACAAATCCGTGCTCGAAATTAACGTCATTAAGCCTAATGCTTATGAGCTCAGTTACACGAATCCCAGTGGCGTAGAGCATCTCGAGCATCGCCCTGTCTCTAATACCCTCGGGCTTTGCATCGCTAGGAGCACCCAGAATCAACTCGACTTCATCGAGCGAGATCACAGACGGGATGGATTTAGACATCTTGGGCGACTCTAAAAGTGCGGAGGGGTCGTCCTTTATGATTTCACGGGCGAGTAGGAACTTAAAGAACTGCCTTATGGATACTACAGACCGTGCAATCGAGCGTGCGCTAAAACCCTGCTTACTTAAGTGCGCTATATAAGACCTAAGCTCAGCAATACCGACCCCGTCTATGTCATTTACACCTTGTTTATCCAGAAAGGCAAACAGTTTAGATAGGTCCCTGCCATATGACTCCAGGGTGTTTGTAGACAAACCTTTTTCAACCGCAAGATACGAGAGAAAGGAGTCATGCAGTTTTTGCATAATGTTTAAGGTTACGACCTTAGTACTATGTACCGACTTCCCACGAGCTCAGGTATTTCTTTTGCTCGGAGCTCAGGTTATCAATCTTAACCCCGATGGCCTTTAGCTTCATCTTTGCCACTGACTCGTCGACTTTAACCGGAACATCGTAAACTAGATTCTCTAATTTATTGGCGTTTTTCACTACATATTCAGCACAAAGCGCCTGGTTCGCAAAACTCATATCCATCACACTCGAAGGGTGTCCCTCGGCAGCGGCCAGATTTATGAGCCTCCCGTCCCCGAGCACATTAACTCTCTTACCGTTTTTAAGCGTGTATTCCTCCACATACTCCCTAATCTGACGCTTGCCCTTGGATATGGATTTTAACCCGTCTAGATCCAGCTCAACATTGAAATGGCCCGAGTTGGAAACTATCGCACCGTCTTTCATGCTCCGGAAATGCTCTTTTCTGATCACGTGGATGTTACCTGTAACCGTGCAGAAAAAGTCACCTATCTTTGCAGCTTCCGCCATGGGCATTACCCTAAACCCGTCCATGACCGCTTCCAGGGCCTTAAGTTGATCCACCTCTGTTACAACCACGCTTGCTCCTAGCCCCCGTGCCCTCATCGCAAGCCCTTTTCCACACCAGCCATACCCGCTCACTACAAATGTAGTACCTGAAACAAGCCTGTTTGTAGCCCTGATGATACCATCCAGTGTGCTTTGCCCAGTGCCGTATCTGTTGTCGAAAAAGTGCTTGGTCCCGGCATCGTTAACCGCAATTATCGGATATTTTAGCACACCGTTGTCAGCCATGCTCTTTAGCCTTATGACACCGGTTGTGGTCTCCTCAGTGCCGCCGATTAGGCCGTCTATGAGTTTTACTTTCGATTTGTGGAGTGTGGATACCAGGTCGGCCCCGTCGTCCATAGTAATGTGGGGCTTACGGTCCAGAGTGCTGTTAATATGTTTATAGTATGTCTTTGTGTTCTCGCCCTTAACCGCGAACACCGAGATCTTATGGTTCTTCACCAAATAAGCTGCAACATCGTCCTGCGTGCTAAGCGGGTTAGACGCACACAGAGCTACATCGGCGCCACCCTCTTTCAATGTGATTGCCAGGTTGGCAGTTTCAGTAGTCACGTGCAGACAGGCAGCCATGCGTATGCCTTTTAGCGGCTTTGTTTTTTTGAATCGGTCCTGAATCTGTTTCAACACGGGCATCTCTTCCCATGCCCACTCGACTCGCTTTTTGCCTTCCGCGGCTAAAGATAAATCTTTTACATCATAATCCATGATTTCCTCCGTCTATCTATTGTGTCTCTAGTGTTTTGGTTCTAGCCTATTGCTCTTTCCAGGTCGGATATTTTATCCGTATGCTCCCAAGTAAATTGGGACTCGTGCCTGCCGAAATGACCGTATGCAGCCGTATCTCTGTATATGGGTTTCAGTAGATCGAGCGATGTAATTATACCTGCGGGAGTAAGATCATATACTTCCCTAATAGCGGCCTCGATCTTGCTCTCGGGCACAGTGGATGTACCAAAAGTCTCTACCATAACGCTCACCGGCTCAGCCACACCTATAGCATACGCAAGCTGTACCTCGCACTCGGTTGCAAACCCTGCCGCTACTACGTTCTTCGCAACATAACGCGCCATATACGCAGCGCTTCGGTCCACCTTGGTGGGGTCCTTTCCCGAAAATGCCCCTCCGCCGTGGCGCGCCCATCCGCCGTATGTGTCTATGATTATCTTTCTGCCCGTAAGCCCTGCATCACCCATCGGGCCGCCCGTGACGAACCTGCCGGTAGGGTTGATAAATATTTTTGTGTCGTTTGTTAACATCTCTGTATCAAGCGTAGTGTTAATTACTTCCTCTCTAATCCCTTCATATATGGTCTTGTTATCCACATCATCAGAATGCTGAGATGAGACTACCACGGTGTCGATCCCAACCGGTTTATTGTTCTCGTACTTAACCGTAACCTGGGATTTACCGTCAGGTCTCAAAAACGGCAGTGTACCGTCTTTTCGCTTATCCGTTAGCTGCTTAACCAGCCTGTGCGCATATATGATAGGAGAGGGCATAAACTCCTCGGTCTCCGCTGTGGCATAGCCAAACATAAGGCCCTGGTCCCCGGCCCCCTGCTGCTTATCGTCACCCGCGTCCACACCCTGAGCAATGTCGGGTGACTGTTTATCTACCGAAAGCAGCACAGAACAGGTGTCGGCGTCAAAACCCATACGGCTGTCAGTGTATCCGATATCCCTTACAGTACTGCGTGCCACATCCGATATGTCCACAGTGGCCTTTGTAGTGATCTCTCCCGCGACTACTATCATCCCCGTTGTCACCAGCGTTTCACAGGCGACTCGGCTCCTAGGGTCTTGGGCTATCATTGCGTCTAAAACAGAATCAGAAATCTGGTCGGCCATCTTGTCCGGATGCCCTTCGGTTACAGATTCCGATGTAAATATATAATTTTTGTGAGGCATACATTCTTCCTTTATTTAATGATTGATATTAGGATGATAAAGGTATGATAGAAAACGGAAATGGTAAATTGTTTTAATTCCCCTGTCAAGAATATTGAGAGTCTCCGGTGCTCGACACATGGTGATCACGATATTGTGTGTACAAGCGGTGCTACATGGTATACTAGCACCTCAACTCTAATCATTAATAAACACACAAATCATTAAGACCAAAGGTTGAGAGATGACAAAACTAATAGTTCCATCCATATTATCATCCGATTTTTCGCGGCTCGGTGAAGAGATCACCGCAGTCAAAGATGCCGGGGCCGACTGGATCCATGTAGACGTTATGGACGGCCATTTTGTGCCGAACATAAGCCTTGGGGTGCCTGTTGTAAAAGCCCTCACACAGACTGACCCGCCGCCGATGGATATACACCTCATGATCGATAACCCAGATTACTTTGCCGAGGTTTTCATAGAGGCCGGCAAACCGTTTGTAAAAGGGATCACTGTGCAGATAGAAACCTGCAAACTGCTCTATAGCACTCTTTCGGGGATCCGCTCCCATGGGGTTAATGCCGGGATAGCCTTGAACCCCACCACACCCTTATCGGTGCTAGAAGAGGTCATAGAGTATGTCGACATGGTGCTCATCATGACTGTGGAGCCCGGGTTCGCGGGGCAGAGCTTTATAGAGTCCATGGTCCCCAAAGTAAAACGTCTTCGTGAGATCCTCGACACCAGCAATCTGGAACATAAACCTTTAATAGAGGTAGACGGCGGGATAAAGCTCGACAACATTCATCTCGTCGCCGGGGCGGGCGCCGATGTAATAGTATCGGGCTCAGGTATTTTCAAATCCCCGGATTATAAAGAGACAATCATGAACATGAGGGCCCGGGCAAACGGCTAAGCCCGATAAAACACAACAAGACCGCTTCAAATAGACCGGTTTTTATTTTACAATAAACATTTAGGCATGACGCAAAGCGACACCTATATTAAAGATATAGAAGAGTATTTTTTGTCTCTGTCCGGTCAGGGGATAATGCTATCTTCCAGAGACTACAACAAAATAGCCGAATGGAAGCAAAGAAACGTACCGAAAGAGGTGGTTTTGAGAGGGCTGCGATCGGCTTTTCAAGATAAAGAGCGAAATATAAAAATCGACAACAAGAGGGTTGACCTCCATAGCTGTGCGACATACGTAGAGGATATGATTACGCTATCGAGCGACAACACACCGGTATCGACGAATGAGACTCAAGAAGAGAAGGTCGACAACGGCTCTAAAGACGGATATATAAACAAACTGAGTGCACTGATCGGCCAGAGCCCAAACCGGTTTGCAAAGTCGTACTACACTGCTATGCGCAGTAAGCTAGAGTCGATCTCCGAGGGCAACACAAATTTAATGAACGAGCTATTTAGGATTGAGAATGAATGTTTAGACCAAGCGTTCTTCACATTAAGCGCTGATGAGCAGAGCAATATTAATGATAAGGCACAAGCTATGCTCGAACCCAGAAAACAGCAGATGACCCAAGAGGCATACGAAGAGAGCCTCTTATCGTTTCGAAACGATATCATAAAGGATAAATTCGAGATCAACGAGCTTGACTGAGAGCAAATAAAAAAATGGCAAAACTAAAGAACAAGGTCGGGTGCGACGACTGCTACGGATCGGGACTCAAGGTTGTAGTAAACGAGAACCTGTCTAGGGCTGAGACATGCGAGTGTGTCCGGACCTGCAGCGAATGCGGGGGCAGCGGTCAGACATTTCGCACCAAAGATAACGGTTACTCCTACCTGGCCCCATGTGTGCGATGCGGAGTGATAAGAAGAAACATCAAACTCTATAACCTAGCCCAGATCCCGGCCAAGTATTCCCATGTGCTCCAGGTCGATGCCGGCCTTGTACCACAGAAGATAAACAAATCACTTCAGATGGCGCTTAAGTACGCCAAAGAAGAGTTTGTAAAAAAATACCCTACTAAGCGCGGCTACCTGCTTATGGGCCCCTCAGGGCTCGGCAAAACCCACTTGGCTGTGGGCACAATATCAGAACTCACGCTTAAGCACGGTGTAAACTGCATGTTTAAAGACTTCTTTTACCTGCTGTCGGAGCTTAAAGAGACCTATTCCCTAGGAATGCCCGAGAACGAGGTGATTGCACCGCTCATAGAGACCGATGTGCTTGTCATTGACGAGCTCGGGAAAGGCAAGAGTAACGAATGGGAGCTAAACATCCTCGACCAGCTTATCTCCAAACGCTATAACGCCTCCAAGCAAACCCTCATTACTACAAACTTCGTATCGCGCGAGATTGCAAACAAGATCGGTGAGGACCGCGAGATCCTGGAACTGAGAGTTGGGGACCGCATAGCGTCCAGGCTCTATGAGATGTGTGAGTTTATTTACCTAGAGGGCAAGGACTACAGAAAGCAGAGCAAAAAACATTAAAACTCCCAGTACTGGGCATACTCCTTCTTTACATTATCTATTACCCCATCCGCAAGTGTACTCTCAATGCCTATGTCGTAGGTTGTGGTTTTCTTGCCCAGTAGTTCTTCGATTACCTCTTTTACAGAGAGCCAGAGGCCCTCGAGGTTATACCCCCCCTCTAGAAGGTATATGATATTGCCGTCGCAGTACTTCTCGGCCTGTTCTTTTAGAATGCGCGCCTGCATCGCAAACCCCTCGGGGGTTACCTTCATCCCGCCCAATGGGTCCTCGTAATATGTATCGAAGCCTGCCGAGACCAATAGGAACTCCGGGCGGTACTGGTCTATGACAGGCAGCAGTATATCGGTGAATATCTTTACGTATTCCCTATCGCCCATGCCGGGTTGCAGGGGCACGTTCACATTGTATCCCTTACCCTTGTCCGCGCCTACCTCGCCTGGGCCCCCTGTGCCGGGGTAGTAGGGGTACTGGTGCGTAGAAAAATACAACACCTGCGGGCTGTCATAGAACATGTTCTGGGTACCGTTACCGTGGTGGATATCCCAGTCCACCACCAACACTCGCTCCTTACCTTTTTTGTTGATTAAATATGAGGCCCCCACCGCAACGTTGTTAAAGAGGCAAAACCCCATTGCCCGGTCCCGCTCGGCGTGGTGGCCTGGGGGTCTAACCAGTGGAAAAGACATATCTATAAGACCGTCCAGTATAAAGTCTATCGACTGCAGCACACCTCCCGCTGCACGTAATGCGGCATTGAAAGACACAGGGCAGGTCGAGGTATCGGCGTCTAGAAATACCCTCGGTTTGCCTCGTGTAGATGCTATCTTGTCATAGTATTCGGGGTCGTGGACGAGTGTGATCTCATCTTTGGTGGCGTCCCGGGGCTCGAGGTTTGGGAGCTCGTCCAATAGCTTTGTTTCCCTAAGCATATCCGCTATGGCTAATATGCGTTCCTGCGATTCAGGGTGTCCCATCCCGTTATCATGGTCCGCAAACAGCTTGTCGATCACTATTGCCAGCCGCGGTGTATCGCTGCCGCTCATGGAGACTAAGCTATACTACTTTACGGATCTTAGCAACGGCACTGCGCAGCCTGCCTAAGAGCACCTACAAGGTATAAAGACCCAGTCACACATACCGGCTCACCCGACTCAAGAGCCTTATTGTAGGCCTCAAAACAATCATCGGCAACAGAAAGATTATCCATATATTTGCTGCCTATAGCGCTTAACTTGTCCGGTGCCATACACTCCACACCCGGGAGTGTTGTGAATATAATATTCGATGCCACACCGGTTATCTCACTTAAAAAACCCTCATGATCCTTGTTCTTTAGCATTCCTACCACAAAGACAAACTTGAGGTCTCCAAACAGTTGTTTTATCGACACCGTGAGTGCACTAGCTGCCTCTGCATTATGTGCCCCATCCAATATTATCGGTGGATCATTTGATATGAGTTCAAACCTCCCGGGCCAATTGACACTTTTTAATCCCGCCCTAATATTACTCTCCTCTATTCGGTATCCATGTTCAGTCTGCAGTATCTCTAGCCCGGCCAAAGCACATGCGATATTCCCCAGTTGATACCTACCCAAGAGACTAGATTCGAGGTCATTAAAACCCCAATCTATGCCTGTGTAACTAAAATTATCCGTATCCTCACCTCGCACACTAAAATCCCGATCAATCTGATAAACAGTGGATTTTGTTTGATCAGCAGTCTCATGAATAATATCCGATGGCTCACCTCTGGCACCGCAAACAACAGGCACACCGGGCTTTACAATTCCCGATTTCTCCCGCGCCACCGCACTCAGGTCACTGCCCAGGTACTCTGTATGATCCATGCCGATCGACGTAATTACTGAGAGCATCGGACCGGCTACATTTGTCGCGTCCCAGCACCCGCCCATTCCGACTTCCAGTAGTGCAATATCGACTTCTTGTTCGGCAAAATACAGGAACGCACATGCAGTCAAAACCTCAAAGTAGCTGGGCTGCTCTATTTGGTTCTCAAGAACACACCTTTCTATGCGTTCGAGCAAACCGACAAGTTCCGGATCCGAAATATCCCGGCCGTCTATATTTATTCTTTCGTTAACCCTCACCAGATGGGGTGAGGTATATTTCCCCACTCTATACCCGCACGCTTTAAGAACATTCGACATTATCTCAGTCACAGAGCCTTTCCCGTTTGTCCCTCCGATTATTACTGACTTTAGTGAGCTTTCAGGATTACCGAGAAGCTCGAGCAACGACTGTATCCTCTCAAGACCGGGTTTTACTACATGCATACTCAGTTGACTTAGGTAGGGGAAATTGTCATTCATCAGTTCATTGCACTCTTACTACTTAGGTTACACATAAATACGATCCACATAAATAATCAAAACTTAGCACTTAATGGTAATTATTTGCATTTAATAGTTTTAACCTCTTGATATAATTTTTAGATTAGGTTACAATTGATAATAATATTCATTATCGCAAATGCCATGGCTATCACAACAAGAACAAAAACTAACTCAAATAGAAAACAGGCTTTTAACGAATTCATATCCAAGAAACAGCTCAAATCCACAAAGCAAAGAGATATAATATTTGAGCAATTCTTCAATGATTACATAGGTAAACATGTAACAGTTGAAGAGCTTTATGAAGACATAAAAACCCTCCATCCCACAATCGGATTTGCTACTGTATACAGGACTTTGAAGCTGTTTAGGGAATGCGGGATAGCCACAGAGAGGAACTTCGGTGACGGTAAAGCCCGCTATGAACCGATTAAGTTTGAGGGTGAGCACCATCATCATATCATTTGCAATAACTGTGGCACTATTATAGAATTTGCAAATATTCAGATTGAAAACTGCCTAAAACAGATCGCAAAGCTAAATAACTTTGACGTTACCAACCACAGGTTAGAGATTTATGGGAAATGTGAAAAGTGTAGGGATTCGAGCAAATTATCTTGAGTCTTGTTTACATAAAGCAACCATATCTCTAACAGCCGTCTCCATACCAACTAGAACAGCCCGCGAAATAATCCCGTGCCCTATGTTTAGTTCCTCTATATGCTCGATCTTTGCCACCGCCGGGGTATCAAAATAGTCGAGGCCATGCCCGGCCCCCACACGGAGCCCGCTACCATAAGCATGCTTCACAGCACTCTCAATTTTTTTAAGCTCGAAATTCTTGGCTTTTTCTGAACCTGCCTCCGCATATGTACCCGTATGTATCTCAACCATCTCTACACCAACCTCAACTGAGGCATCAACTTGCTTTTCATCAGGATCGATAAAAAGGCTGACTGGTATACCTTTAGTAAATAAATCCTCTGTTACCTGTTTAATACGCTCCATATTACCAAACACATCAAGTCCACCCTCTGTGGTCAGCTCTTCACGCTTCTCAGGCACAAGCGTTACCATATCGGGGGCTATATCCTTAGCGATCTTTACCATCTCTTTCGTCGCCGCCATCTCGAGGTTAAGTTTAGTCTTAACCGTATCCCGCAAGATCCGTACATCCCTGTCCTGGATGTGGCGGCGGTCCTCACGCAAGTGCACTACGATGCCCTCGGCACCTGCGAGCTCAGCTAAGTACGCGGCCCCCACAGGGTCGGGCTCATCTATACCACGAGCCTGCCGTATAGTCGCCACATGATCTACATTGACACACAATCTAGGCAAATGCTATGCTCCGATCTCTCTTTGTATTAATCCTGCAATATCCTCTGCAATCTCTGTAATCAGGTCGTCGTTCTCACCCTCTACCATCACCCTAGAGATGGGCTCGGTACCCGAGTAACGCAGGTTTATCCTGCCGTTGCCCTCAAGCTTGTGTTCGGATGATACCAGCAAATCACTCAAGCCGCCAATGTTTCCGAAGTCCCTTTTCTCCTTCACATTAACGTTTAAAAGGATCTGGGGGTATAGGTCAATTATCTGGGCGAGTTCCGATAGTTTTTTATCCTTTTTCTTCATTATTGCAAGCACCTGGAGTGCTGCAAGTGTGCCGTCACCTGTTGTGGTATGGTCGAGGAATATTATATGTCCCGATTTCTCTCCGCCAAGGTTGCTGCCGCGTTTCCTCATCTCCTCCACAACATACCTGTCTCCCACACTCGTTCTTACAAACTCGACACCCTTTTTGGCAATAAAGTTCTCAAGCGCTACGTTGCTCATCTCTGTGGTCACCACAGGGCCCCTAAGCGTAGCAGTGGCAATCATCTCCTCCGCACAAATCGCTATGATCTTGTCACCGTCTACCTCATTACCGTTCTCGTCACAAAATATTACCCTGTCCGCATCCCCGTCAAGGGCAATGCCAAGGTCGGCTTTCTCAGCCAACACCCGTTGCTTCATCAACTCGGGGTTAAGCGAGCCGCAGTCCTGATTTATGTTTTTTCCGTCAGGTGTCGTACCTATTGCTACGACCTCCGCACCCAGTTCACTAAAGACCGTGGGGGCAACCCTGTATGCAGCACCGTTAGCACAGTCAAGCACAATCCTAAAGCCGTCTAGCGTCATTTCGCGCGAGAACGAGTTTTTAGCAAACACAACATACCGTCCCTGCGCGTCCTCAACCCTATAGGCCTTCCCAATATCCTCGGGCTCTGCCCCAAACTCATCTGTGGTATCCGAGGCAATTATCTCCTCGATCTCGATCTCTTTGGCATCGGGGAGTTTAAAGCCCTCGTTATCAAATATTTTTATACCGTTATCGTTATAAGGGTTATGCGATGCAGATATCACAACACCTGCATCTGCCCTCATGCTCGATGTTATAAATGCTATGGCAGGTGTCGGCAAAGGACCCACCAACAGCACATCGGCACCCATAGATCCTATACCCGCAGCCAGCGCCTGCTCAAACATATAGCCCGAGAGCCTGGTATCTTTGCCAATTACGATCTTAAGCCTCGACCTGTCGCTCTTTTCCTTCTGCAGAGTATATGTAAGGGCTTTTCCGAGCTTTGTAGTAAGCTCGGGTGTCATAGGGTAGTTATTAGCAATACCCCTTATACCGTCTGTACCAAATAGGCGTTTTATTTTCTGCTGCAATTGTGCGTGTTCCCGATTCTAGTTTAGTTTAATCTCTACGGTCTTTGGATACTGATGTTTTAGCTTAAGCATATCTTTATGAGGGTAGCTCACGTTTACATCCAGCGTGTGCACCTTGCTGGTCTTACCGTCTTTTATCTTTTTACCATCCACAACCAGCTTTATATCTTCGCTGTTTAGTTTGCTTATAATATTATAAGGCCCTTCAAACGAAAGTTCACCCTCGACACTGCTTTTTGTTTCAAAATCTAGCTCATTGAAATTCACAAAATTAATGTTTAGGTCCTTAAACTCTTTCTCAAGTGTTTTCTCTTTAATATCGATCGTCACTTTGGCGGTTTCAGTGTCCACCAGTTCAACATCAGGGTAGGGCACCTTAAGCGGTATCTCCATAGTAAACGTCGATTTCTCCCTCTTTGAGGACACAACGTCTGTAGAGATCGAATTTACTCTCTTAATCGTGTCCTCAGGCCCCTCGATCCTTACTTTATTTGGTACTACCTCAGGTTTCCCCAATATCTCGAATCCGACCTCGGGAGGGTCAAACACGACTTTTATCGGCACTTCTTTCTGTCTCAGTTTATCTACATCCACCTTTATCTCGGCCGGGCTAAGCCCCGTCACCTGTACATCCCCGGGCAGGTTTATCTGGTCGGTCTGGATCTCGAATTTAGACATCCCCTCCGTCACATTCGCAAGATCAATGGTGAAGAATATGTTTTGCGACGAGACCGATGAGAGCTGGCTCCGGGGTCCGCGCACACGCAGATTAAGCTTCTCAGGAGGGCGGTTTACTACAACTAGACCCCGAGGGAGGTTTGAGTAGTCTATATCGATTGTAAGGTTTCGCTCCACATCGCCCTGCACGTTTGCTGCCAGCCAAAATGCTATGGCTATAAAAAGGGCAAGGACCTTTTTCCCGATGTTTTTTACCAAGGGGTTTGATTGATCTCCCCCGGATTGATTTGGGTTGTTTGATTTACGCAGCCAGTCAACCATTGTGCTCTCTCGATAGTTTTATTAATCTGTCTCCTCTTGCTGAAGAGTCTTCTCGCTTATAATGGCCTGGGTCTCCGGTTTCGATTTCTTCATTCCCAGCTCATCCAAAAGCAGGTTTCTAAGTGTTGTCGCATCGAGTGACCTTGTGATATCACCACCCACTGCAAGAGAGATTGTGCCTGTTTCCTCAGACACTATTACGACCAGTGCATCTGTCTCTGCAGAAAGCCCTATACCCGCTCGGTGTCTTGTGCCCAGTTCCCTTTCCAGATCAGGGTCCGTAACGAGTGGGAAAAACGAACCTGCGGAAAGAATTCGGTCGCTGCCTATGATGACCCCGCCGTCGTGGAGAGGCGATGCGGGATTAAAAATGCTTATTATTAGCTCCCTAGACACTAGAGCGTCGACTCTCATACCAATCTCTACAAAGTCTGCAAGGCTGTTACTCCTTTCGATCGCAATAATGGCCCCAATCTGGCGATTCGCAAGGTAGCTCACAGCTTTCACGACCTCTTCGACGTACTGCTGCTGTGCTCTTCCCATCTGAATCTTCAACAGAAAGGGCCTTCGCCCAATAGCCGCCAACGCGCGCCTTATATCACTTTGAAAAAGGATCACCGCAATTATTATGATCGACCCCAGGAACTGCCCCAGTATCCAGTTAAGCGTATAAAGACCCCTTTGGGAAAAGAAATAGAGCAATAGCAACAGCAACAAACCCAAGAGCACCTGCACAGCTCGTGTGCCCTCAATGATTGTCAAAATGTAGTAGAGCACAACTGCTACAAGCAGTATATCCAGTGTATCCCATATATATCTAAAGTTTAAAATTGCGTCAAACATTCTATTTTAGAGCTCCTACACTACATTTTAAAATACAGCTATCTAGTTCCCCGCGGCCAACACAGCTTCCACCATACGCACAATCCGTTTCATAGTCTTAACGTCATGGACACGCACAAATGATGCACCGCCCAAGACACCCAGCGCTACAGTCGCAGCAGTACCCTCGAGTCTCTCCTCCACACCCATCTCAAGCACATCTCCTATAAAGCTCTTGTTAGAAGTACCGATGAGCACGGGCTTATTCAATACAGAAAAACTGCTAAGACTCTTAAGAAGCAACAGGTTCTGTGCCGTGGTTTTACCAAACCCGAAACCCGGATCAACAACTATGCTCTCGGGCCTAACCCCCCGGGACTTTGCAACATCAACTGAGTTGCGCAGAGCATCTATAACATCTTGCAGTAGAGAGTGGTACTCGGTGTTTTCCTGCATATCGTGTGGCCTCGACGGGGTATGCATAACTACAAGGCCCGCATCACTTGCGGCAACAACCCTTGCAATCTCGGGGTCAAACCTAAGCCCCCCGATATCGTTTACAATGGAGGCACCCGCATCCAATGCCGCTTTGGCTACTTGGGATTTAGTGGTATCTACAGACACCGCGATGTCAAACTCTTTTATGATGGCATCTATTACCGGGATGACACGCCCTAACTCCTCATCAAGCGAAACCCCCTGTGAGCCCGGCCTCGTAGATTCGCCCCCGACGTCTACAACATCGGCACCTTCCTCCACCATCTGCGCCACACGTCTTAGAGCAGCACCCGGATCCAGGTATTGACCCCCGTCGTAAAACGAGTCGGGTGTAATGTTGAGCACGCCCATAATATAGGTACGCAGTCCGAGGTCAAAAGACTTAGATCCGCAGATGAATTCTTTTCGTATTGTTTTTGGTGACGTTAAAGCAGTGGTGTCCGAAATAGTATGGTCTTTAATATTGTCTAGAGTTATATGATCGGCCATGCTGCCCAATATACAATAATACGTACGAGTTAGACTAAAATATTCTTACTCTATCTTACTTTACTTACTTATTAACTCGGTATATAAAACTCTATGAGTATTGCCCATATGTACTATGTACACTTAATATCGTTATTATTCCTAAGGGCAACCGATTCCTTCACACTAAGAGGGCTTTCCCAAGAAGAATCCTCAGGGTTCTGATAACTCTTTACTATCTGTTCCAATTCCTTACCGTCTATAACTTCTTTGTCCAACAACACATCGGCAACTTTGTGCAGCAGCTCGATGTTGTCTTCCAGTGATGTCTTTGCTTTTGTGTAGTTGTCGTTAATGATCCTCTTGATCTCGCTGTCTATATCAAGCGCCGTTTCTTCGCTATAGTCTTTGGGGCGTGAGATCTCTTTACCCAAAAATATCTGCTCATCACCCTTACCAAAGGTAATGGGACCAACTTTCTCACTCATTCCCCACTCGCATACCATCTTGCGTGCAAGCTCTGTGACACGCTCTAGGTCGTTGCCGGCCCCGCTGGTCCTCTCGTTAAAGATAATCTCTTCCGCCGCTCTACCACCTAAAAGAACCATAATCGTTGCGTTTAAGCTAGAACGGGACAGAGTGTATTTATCCTCTATAGGCAGCTGCTGTGTCACACCCAGCGCCATACCGCGCGGCACTATAGTCACCTTGTGAATGGGGTCCGTACCGGGAGTGAGTTTGGCCACAAGCGCATGGCCCGCCTCGTGGTACGCAGTAATCTTGCGTTCCTTATCGCTTATGATGAGGCTCTTTCTCTCCACACCCATGATGACCTTGTCCTTTGCATACTCAAAGTCATCCATAGATATCTTAGCCCTGCCAAACCTGGCAGCGTGGAGCGCAGATTCATTTACCAGGTTCTCGAGATCTGCTCCTGAGAACCCGGGTGTGGATCTGGCTATGACCGATAGCTCCACATCCTCTTCCATGGGTGTGTTCTTAGAGTGGACCTTGAGTATCTCTTCGCGACCCCTGACGTCCGGGCGAGGTACTACGACCTGGCGGTCAAACCTTCCGGGACGAAGCAATGCGGGGTCAAGTACATCAGGCCTGTTCGTTGCGGCCATCACTATGATCCCCTCGTTCGACTCAAAACCGTCCATCTCCACAAGCAGCTGGTTAAGTGTCTGTTCCCTCTCATCATGTCCGCCGCCAAGCCCAGCACCCCTGTGTCTGCCGACAGCGTCCAGTTCATCTACAAATATGATGCATGGAGCATGTCGCTTGGCCTGTACAAACAGGTCTCTTACCCTTGATGCTCCCACACCCACAAACATCTCTACAAAATCACTGCCGCTAATGATAAAGAACGGGACACCCGCTTCCCCGGCTATCGCCTTCGCTAACAGTGTTTTACCCGTACCCGGTGGTCCAACCAACAGTATTCCCTTTGGTATGCGGCCGCCGAGCTTTGTAAACTTTTTAGGATTCTTTAAGAATTCGACTATCTCCTGTACCTCTTCTTTTGCCTCGTCTATGCCCGCAACATCCTTAAAAGTGATCTTGTTTTGGTTCTCAGACAACATACGCGCGCGGTTTTTCCCAAACGACATTGCCTTTGTGCCACCGGCCTGGAGCTGGCGCATAAATATGACCATAATGACTATGAGTAGAATAAGGGGGGCCCAATTAAACAGCAGATGTGTGAGCGAGCTATCGGTGCTCGCTGCAAAATTAAACTCTACTCCGTTTGATTCAAGTGATTTAATTAGTTCTTCGTTAGCGGGGCCTATGGTTTTAAAACTACCGTCTTTCTGACCCTCGATAGCATTTGTAAACTCGCCCTTTATCTCCTCACCCTTGAATTCCACCTTCTTTACGTCCCCGTCCTCTACGCGTTCTAAGAACTCGCTGTACGGTATCTCCGCAACACTGGTACTAGGTGTGTTTACAAGCTGGTAAAGAGCTATAATAGCAACAAATATTACCGCCCATAATACCAAGTTTTTAAGAAGTTGACTGCTCACTATATTACCTTGTTTAAATGGAGTTTAACGCACACAGATATCTATAAAATGATATCATACATGTGTGATGTTTTCAACATAATTGGGATCGAAACCCCTATTGATAAAAGGATAAATCACAGATTCTAGGTGTTTTGCCCCTTGCCGAATAAACCGGTGCTCAGATATCGTTCCCCTGTATCGCAAAATATAGTAACTACCTGCTTGCCTTCTCCTAATTCATGTGCCACTTGGGTTGCTGCGTAGCCTATCGCACCCGAAGAAATGCCTACTAATATCCCTTCTTTAAGTGCCAGTTCGCGAACAAAATTCCTTGCCTGTTCAACCGATACAGTTATTATACGGTCAAATATGGAGGTATCAAGCACCTTGGGAACAAATCCGGGTCCTATGCCCTGAATCCCATGAAGATGCGGGTTCTGCCCCGATAAAACAGCCGATTCACTGGGCTCCACAGCCACAATCTCAATCCCCGGATACTCCTTGCGCAACACCTCTCCGGCGCCTGTGATCGTCCCCCCTGTACCCACACCCACTACATAGGCGTCGATAGGGCCCTCAACCTGCTCCAAGATCTCCTTTCCGGTGGTCAATTCATGAGCATGCGGGTTCTCCGGATTAGCGAACTGCTGGGGCATAAAGGAATTTGGAGTATCCTCTGCAATCTGAGCTGCTCTTTTTATCGCCCCCGGCATATACTCTTTCGCAGGGGTAAGCACTATCTCGGCCCCATAAGCGGAAAGTGTTTGCCTGCGTTCAATGCTCATGTTTTCAGGCATCGTAACTATTAGTTTGTAACCCTTATATGCACAGACGAGTGCAAGCCCAATGCCTGTGTTACCACTCGTCGGCTCGACTATTACGGATTTACCGGGCTCAATAAGCCCCTTTTCCTCGGCAACCTCGATCATCCTAAGGCATATGCGCTCCTTAATACTTCCAGCCGGGTTTAGGTTCTCGAGCTTTGCCCACACATCGGCATCAGTGTCGGGGACCACACTGTTTAGCCTCACCACAGGTGTGTCTCCGATTAATTCAAGAATGCTGTCTACGGGCTCTTTCGTATCAATTAACATTGGAAAAAAGTAATTTGACTCTTTTAGATTTAGGAAAGATAGAGTTTAGATGCTTGGTTCAATATTTCAACCGACAAGCAACATTATTCAATTATATCAGTCGAGTATAAGAGGGAATATTTCCATGAAAGTCTGTTCGTTTTTCTCTTTTACCTCAACCAGCAAAGCACGAACAACATCCCAACCGACTTCGGGTTTTCTTATCTCGTTTTTTAGTTTTAAAAGAATCCCCTTTATTTCTTGGTCTTGATATGTGCGTATATACATATCGAATGTAATAGCCGAATCAGTCTCTACTTTGTTCATCAGTGTATGATAACAAATTTTCCGGTTTTTAAAAATTTTTTATGTTCTGGCCGAACTCTCTGGTATAATGAAAGTTAACAAAGTATATTAAGTGTAGTGGATAAAATCCACATCAGCATAGCTTAAATGGAAAATAATAAAGTCGTAAAGCCCGCTAAGAGATCATTCCTAAGCGTATTGTTTAAGATATTCGTGTTTCTTGTGCTAGCATTTGTACTAGCAACTGGGGTATTTATCTACGCGGGTTACAAATACTATGCCGAGGATTTACCCGATTTAACAGATATTACCGGCTACAAACCCGATGTCATTACAGAGGTCTATTCCTCCGACGGTACATTGATTGGGGAATTCTCGACACAGAGGCGTTCCCTAATACCTCAAGACGAGATCCCCGAGCATGTGAAGAATGCCTTTATTGCAGTTGAGGACAAAAGGTTCTTTGAACACGAGGGCGTTGATCTGCGGAGCATATTCGGTGCCATGGCCGAAAACATCCGCGAGGGCGACTGGGTCCGCGGTGCCAGCACCATCACACAACAAGTAGTTAAAAACATTATTCTATCACCCGAAAAGAGTGTTTCCCGTAAAATCAAAGAAGCCATCCTGGCACATAGGATCGAGAACAACCTTAGCAAAGAAGAGATACTATTCCTCTACCTAAATCACATATACCTTGCCGACGGTACATATGGAGTCGAGCAGGCCAGTAAAAATTACTTCGGCAAATCCGCACGCGATATTAATGTTGCCGAGGCTGCAGTGCTGGCCGGGCTCCCAAAGAGGCCGGAATATTATTCACCTCGCAAAAATTTCCCCCGAGCCATCGCCCGTCAGCGCCTGGTACTCGAAAAAATGGAGCAGGAAGGCTACATCACGGTCAAGCAAAAAAACGAGGCCAGAAAGTACCAAGTACAGATCCTTCCAAAAAAACGGGTAAACGGCAAGATAGCACCCTACTTTGTCGAGCATGTTAGGAAATACCTAAAAAACAGCGTGGGTAACGATGCCTACCAAAAGGGCGGCTACAAAGTGTTCACGACATTAGACATCGACCTTAACCTAGAAGCCCAGTGGGCACTTAGACGCGGCATCCTCGAGATCGAGAGCCGCCACGGTCGACACATCGTAGCCAAGAAGCTGAGTGACCCAAAATACATAGACGCATTCCTAAAGAAACAAAAGGTAGACGGTCTACTATTAAACGAAACATACCAAGCTGCTATTACCGGCGCAAAAAAACGCGAAGACCCCGACACAAAAGCAGAGATTATCGATTTAACTATTAAGATCGGCGAGCACGAAGCCACACTCGCATACGCAAAGAGCCTTCCCTACGGCACCCCCATAGAGGGGCTTAGAAACGATGTATCGAAAAAACTGGCTCCCTCAAACGGCTACAAAGGCATAGACCTCTTACCCCGCGACTTAAGTGTCGGCGACATCATAGAGGTTAAGTACCGTGGTAAAAACCGCGGGGGCGACGACGTATTCACACTGGCTTATAGCCCCAAGACCCAAGGTGCACTAATGTCTATGGATACAAACGGTCATGTGAAAGCGCTCGTGGGAGGCTACGACTACAAAACATCCCAGTTCAATAGAGCCACCCAGGCACTAAGACAACCCGGCTCGGCGTTTAAGCCCATAGTCTACTCCGCAGCCCTCGACAAAGGCTACACACAAACATCTGTTGTATACGACATCCCGCTTACGATCAAAGACTGGAGCCCGAGCAACTACGACGGCAACTACCAGGGGGCAATGCTCCTGCGCAAAGCACTTGCCAAATCACGCAACCTCGCAAGTGTGCGTATGATTCAGGACATAGGCCCCAAATACGCAGCTAAATACGCAGCCAATTTCGGCTATCAATCGCGCTTAAACCCCTATCCATCACTCGCACTCGGTGGCTCAGACGTCAAAATGTTCGAGATGGTAACAGCCTATAACGTTTTTGCCACCGGTGGGAAACTGGTAAAACCCACATTCATAATGCGTATCTATGATAGGGACGGCAAGATCATAGAAGACAACACAGGCGGAAAATTCGTATCTATAGAAGAGGCACTCAAATCCCAGCGACAAGAAGAAAGGCTCCGTATCATCGAGCAGCTGGCAGCCAAGAAAGGCCAGAAACTCACTAAAAAGAAAGAGAGTAATGAGGACTTTCTCAAAGAGGGCGAGATCACAGGTGATGAATTTACGGAGAACAACGAAGCTAATGACGAATCGTATCTAAATGCCCAAGAGTTCTTAGCACTACTAAAATCCGATTCAGTCGAGCACAAGTCATTCCAAAAGAAAGACAAACACAAGGTCAACCCCGAAACCGCTTATATAATGACCGACCTGCTGCAAGCCGTAATCACAGAGGGCACAGGTGCCAGGGCACAGAAGTTATTGTCCAAGGCACCGCTCGCAGGAAAAACCGGCACCACCAACGACTACACCGACGCATGGTTTGTGGGCTATAGCCCCAAGATCACCACAGCGGTATGGATAGGCAGGGACGATCACAAACCGCTGGGCAGAAAAGAAGCCGGGTCCAGGGCCGCATTACCTATTTGGATCGACTACATGGAAGACGCCCTCGACAAATACCCCGGCGGGACATTTAAAAAACCAAGCGGGGTAAAAATCGTAAGCACTCCCTATGGCAACATCCCTTACAGCACCGAGAGCTTAAGGACTAATGTTTTAGAATCCCTGCGCCAGAGCCCCGTGCTAGTAGGCGAAGAGATCGACGAAGACTTATACTACCCTAAAGACTACGGTGTAAACCAACAGTACGGAGTCACCCCGGACGAGACCGAAACAGAGATTGATTTCATTATGAGACGTTAATCCAGATTTATTAAGGGCAGAATAGATTTATATTTCTCGTCCCCGATCCCGTGCACCTGCATTAATTCATCCAGGTCCGTTATCTCACCTTTAGCAGTCCTAAATTCCACTATGCGCTTCGAGAGGGCAGGGCCAATCCCCGGCAGAGCCGCCAGATCTTCCACGCTAGCCGAGTTCACTCCAATAGGTATACCCAGCGCAATTTTTTTTCTAGCACTTATTCCCCCGAGCCCCCCATCTGTCTCAATGTGCGAGACAGCGTTCGGGATTAAATTACTGCTAGGTTGTCCAAAGACTAGGTCTAGTGGGCTATAATTACTCAGCATATAAAGCACTAAGCTTATTAGCAGCAGATACAATATGGAAGGGTCATAATTAGTTTTACTGGTAAGCAGCCGTTTTAGATTCATCAAAATAGCCCTGTCACAAGCCCGCCGTCAATCTGTATGGTAGCACCGGTAATGTAGCTTGCGCGCTCGGAACATAGGAACACCACCATGTTGGCAAACTCTTCGGGGTCACCGATCCTACCCAGTGGAATATCGGTTTTCATTGATTCGATCACTTCGTCAAAGGTTTTATTATCGCGCTCAGCTCTAGCTTCTGCCAGTTGCTTGATCCTGTCGGTAAAGATCCTTCCCGGACACACATTATTTATCAGGATGTTATGCTCACCGTTTTCGTTCGAGAGTGTTTTAGCCAGTCCTATCACTGCGGTCCTTGCCGTATTGGATAGTATCAAGCCGTCAATAGGCTGCTTAACCGCAACCGATGTTATGTTAACTATCCTCCCCCAATTCTTCTCCCTCATATGGGGTAGGACCGCGCGGGTAAACCGTATGGTGCTAAACAGATTTAGCTCCAGTGCCTGCTCCCAGTTGCCGTCATCAAACTCTATGAATTCCCCGAGTGGTGGGCCCCCGGCGTTATTGACCATAATGTCCACCGTGCCGTACTCTTTTATGCAATGGTCGACTACCTTGTCTATCTCGTCCTTCTTCGACACATCGGCAGCAACAGGTTTTACCCACACACCGGTTTCGGACAATATTTCACTAGCCGTCTCTGCAAGGACATCTTCACCGCGCGAGCAGATAACCAGGTTGACTCCCTCTTGGGCAAGCCCCATAGCCACAGCTTTCCCCAGACCCCGACTTGAAGCCGCTACAATAGCAACTCTGTCCTTAATACCGAGATCCATATTATTCTCCTTGGTAGTAAATAGGGTAGGTCTATGTAAAAATCAAACTTTTACAAAGCAGGGGACGAAACTGTAAATTTATGCAGAACTCGACTTAGATGAGTTTCTGGCTTTTTTTGTTTCTTTTTTAATGGATTCGACTTTAGATGCCGAGGTTTCTGCAGAATCGCTGGAACTAGAGGTTGTATCAGGTTGAGTACCGTTTTCGTTTTTTAGGGCCGGATTATCCTGAGCTTCGGCCTTAGGTGGAATCCCCGGGCCTTTTACATAGTCGGTTGAGTACCAGCCTGTGCCTTGGAGGTGGAAAGACGACAGAGAAATAAGTTTTTCTAACTTACCTTTACAGTGCTCGCATTTTTTGAGCGGGGGATCACTAAACCCTTGTAGAGCTTCTGTGATTCTACCGCATTTTTTACATTCATATTCGTATATCGGCATAGCTAGACCCTCAATCAGTTATCTTGTGATCCTAAATTAGTCCTAAATATAATTACTTATAGCAGTAAGTTCAAGTATTGAATCCGGAACTGTTGATAAAAAGAGGAGCAATTTCACAAACTATATATATGATTTTGCGATATTAATCTTTGTTTTTGTATGTTTAGTATTTTACCGGGTATTAAATCAATAGCACTAAGTGGGGTAGCATCAGGATATTATGTAATTCTGGGACATTAGGATGGATCAACAGAATATCCATGTATTTATAGTCCTAATTAAAAATAGGGCAGTCCTATAGGATAATATGCAAATCTATAGTTTGATAGTGGTAAAAGGATATTATGTCAATCTTTTTATTGTGCTTAGTAGGGTAGTACCAGGATATTATGTAAATCTATAGATTTATTATAGTTTACATAATATTCCTTATCGGACATTACGTTGCTTCCTCCCCGAAAACTCATATACCGCTAGCGGTTCTTAAAGTTGTGCTTTAAGTAACCTTTATAACAACCATCTATAACAGAATATAATGCAGAAAATAGCCTAACTGAGTCATCTTTGGTATCGTAGAAACTCGTTATTTCTGGTAACATTATCTGCAATATGAAACTTACAGGCAAAAAAGCTCTAATTACAGGCGGCAACCGCGGTATTGGAAAAGGACTAGCCAAGGTATTTTTAAACGAAGGTGCAAGCGTCATTATATGCGGCAGGAACGAGGTATCACTACAAGAAACAAAGAATGAATTATCAAATCTGGGTAATGTTGAGTCTTTTACATGTGATATCGGAGATTACACACAAGTAAAAGAGCTGGCCGCATATACAGAATCCCTTTGGGATCATCTAGATATACTCGTTAACAACGCCAGCATCTTGGGAGTACGTTCTTCAATACAGGACTATCCCGAGGATGTCTGGCAGGAAGTTATTCACATCAACCTAAATGCGCAGTTTTTTGTCACAAAAGCCCTTCTGCCCCTTCTGCTCAAATCCCCTAGCGCCTCGGTCATCAATGTAAGCTCCACCGTAGGCAGAGTCGGAAAAGCCAATTGGGGAGCCTATGCAGCCTCCAAGTTCGGACTCGAGGCCATCACACAAGTACTGGCTCAGGAACTTCAAGACACAAATGTCCGTGTAAACTCCGTTAATCCCGGAGGCACCCGCACCGATATGCGTGCCGGCGCTTACCCCGACGAGAACCCTCTGACATTACCCACACCCGAAGATATCTCGCCTGTATTCGTCTACCTTGCATCAGACGAGTCCAAAGACGTCACAGGCCAGGAATTCACCGCCCGAGAGTGGATAGCAAAGTAACCGCCCTTCCCCTAGTATCCTCAACAAACATGTTGATAATGATAAAGAAATAATTAATAATTACAGCTATGAAGTTACAACTACTAATTTCATCTTTAATATTACTCATCCTCATGTTATATGGAGGATGCAGCAATAATTCCAGCAACAATATGAATGAATGCTTCCCTAATGAAGATTTTGCAGATGCTGAGTGTTTATCCGAGGCCATTCTCAACGCATGTGATTCTCTTGGCTGTGGATCTATGAGTGCAACAGTTAATTTGGACCAAGAATTCAATGTGAATAATTGTTCTATTATAGATTGCTCTACATTTCATTGCACAGATGTGAATATAATAATAAATTCTCAAGTAACAACCCTACCGGTAACATTTTCTGGTTTAACTTTAGATGAAGTTGGAACCCCGGTTGGTACTTTGAGTTTCAATAATACAACCGAACCATTTGATTGCTTACCACTTATCTTGTCCCCCTAATTCCTTCCTTATAGCACTCTCACCCTCCCAGCTCTATACATAGCTCCATACAATAACTCCCCCTATGTATGTTAATATCTAACATATCTATAATATCTGTGGAAAGGGGGCTCACTTTTGATTCGCAACATCCTTGTACTCTTATACGTCTCTGCGGCTTGGGGATTTGCATTCGTACTCATTAAAATCGGCGAAAGGACCATCGCCCCCATCACCGAGATGGCCGGGCGCTCCACAATCGGATTTTTAGCCCTTCTGATCGCCTCTCTAATACTTAGAAAAGATTTAGTCGGCCACGCCAAATATATATTTTCATTTATTGTGTTTGCCATCCTGGGTGTAACGGTTTTATGGCTCGCAGTTGCATTCGGCGAAGAGTATATAACTGCGGGACTAACCTCGGTACTGGTCTCTACAACCCCATTCGTCACATTCATAGCAATGGTTCTTGTACTCCGGTCCGAACGGTTCAGAATAGACGGCCTGTTAGGGCTACTTATCGGTATTGCAGGACTTGTGCTCGTAATCGGATTCGACAAGATTCTGGGCGGAGGCACCACTCTAAAAGGTGTGCTTATGGTCATGGGTGGATTTGCTGTATTCGCAATTAATGGGGTCATTGCACCCAGGCTCGCAAGCGGCACCGACCCCATTGTATCCACCACATATTACTTGGGGATAGCCTCTTTGATACTTATAGCTCTCTCGTTTATTTTCGAGAGTCCATTAAAGACACCCATAACCGAAACCAATGTAGTATCTGAACTTATCCTTGGAGTGGTCTCCACCGCAAGCGGGTTCGCGGGCTACTACTATATGCTTCACAGAGCAGGCCCGATTTTCTCATCGATGACTTTTTATTTTATCCCCATCTTCGGTGTTATTGCGGGCATGCTGGTACTAGGGGAAAAGATCAACGCGTCCCAGGTCCTTGGCATTGTCATTGTGTTTGCAGGTGTGTATTTGATCAATAGAGACAAGATGAAAAAGATGTAATCTATGTCAGCTCAAAGCTACTACGTATAATTCTTTTGGTCCGTGCACACCCAGTGTTAGGTTAAGCTCGATGTCCGCAGTCCTGCTGGGCCCGGTAATAAATGTCATACAACTCGCAACACTCCCCGTGTCCTTGATACTATCACTTAGAATCGCAAACAACTCATTAATGTTTCTTACAATGTTATCCGCCCGCACTACCGCTACATGAATCGGAGGCAAGAGCGATATAGACCTCGGCTGCTGCTTCTCTGTAAGCAACACCAATGTCCCCGTATCCGCAATGGCATAATCCACTTCCGTTATTCCGATATTGGCATTAGCCAGCCTGTTTTTGTTTTTGGCAGTGATCAATTTAAGCCCACTTTCCCTAAGAGCTTTCTTCACTCCCAATTGCCTCAGGTAATCAGTCTCCCACATCGAAAAGTTCTCTGCACTCTTATTCCGAGCAAGCTTTAAAATATGCTTAACAATCCCCTCTTCATCATTTGCAGTGTGATAGTTGCCGCTCACACTTTGTATTTCGTCTCCAAGCTGCGTTAAGAGCGATACTATCTCATCATCGTCTATGGATTTCACCCTCGCTCTTTTTCTTCTTACCGCAGCATCTGCCGTACCACCACCTTGTTGGCTAAGCCTTACCCGTAGCTTATTTATAATCTCCTCTCGCGAGCTGTCTATCATTCTCCTAGCCATTGTCTTTCGCTCCCCTACTCTCTCTCCACCTCTTGCGGAACGACCTTTTTGCAATTTTCGGAAAATCCCTCTGCTCAGTCCATCTAGCCAGAGGGTAAGGGAACCTCATGGCACCCCCCTGCCCTTTCGGTATCAGATACTGCAGATAATATCCAAGCCTGTTCGCAATCTCATACACAAATTGGCTGCCCATCACCCATCCCCACACGCGAAACATCATCCTCTCTGTCTTCCCTCCCACACTCCCCTTGGCAATCTCATTCCCGACCACACTATGGCGCAGCTCTAGCAGCAACTTTGGAAAATCGATCTTTACCGGGCACACATCCTTACACGCCCCGCATAGAGAAGACGCATAGGGAAGCTCTGGGGCTTGGTGTATACCCATTAACTGCGGGTTGATAATAGCCCCTATAGGCCCTGAATAAACCCATCCGTACGAGTGCCCGCCCACTTGACGGTACACCGGACAGTTGTTGAGACATGCCCCGCACCTAATACAGTAAAGCGACTCCCGGGTTTTGGGATTGGTCGCAATATCGGACCTGCCGTTATCGAGCAGCACCAGGTGAAACTCCTCGGGACCGTCCATCTCCCCTTCTCGCCTGGGCCCTGTAATAAAAGAGACATATGTAGAGGATTTCTGCCCTGTCGCACTCCTTGCCAACACACTAAGAAATAGAGATAGGTCTCTATATTTGGGGATCAGCTTTTCTATACCCACAAGCGCCACGTGAATGCGTGGCAGTGTCGTTGTCAGTCTCGCATTCCCTTCGTTCTCCACAACCACTATGGTCCCCGTCTCAGCCACCGCAAAGTTAGCGCCCGACACCCCCATATCGGCACCCAGGAACTCAGACCTAAGCCTCTCGCGCGCTACCTTTGTCAGCTCCTCTGGCTCATCGTATATCGGCACGTCGAGCTTACGCGAAAAAAGCTCCGATATGTCGTCTTTGGTCTTATGAATTGCAGGTGCAATGATATGAGAGGGATGCTCACCCGCAAGCTGTATTATGTACTCACCCAAATCTGTTTCAACGACCTTAAGCCCGGCGGCCTCAAAACTTCGGTTAAGCTCTATCTCCTCGGTAGCCATCGACTTACTTTTAACGATCGATTTCACGTTCTTCTCTTTTGCGAGCCGCACTATGATTTCCGACGCCTCAAATGAATCAAGCGCCCAGTGCACATGCCCGCCTGCTCTCTTTACACTCTCTTCGAGTTCTATTAGATATTTATCCAGGTTAGATATGGTCTCTCTTTTTATTGCCCTCGCACGGTTGCGGAGCTCGTCCCAGTTTGCTACCTGCTCAGAAGCACTCTTTCTGGCACTCCGAAACCTGTCAGTGACGTTTACAAGAGCATTGCTAAGGTTGTGGTCCCCAAGGGCCCGCTCCGAGTCCTTTTCAAAATCTACTTTCCCAAATCCCATTCTATCCTCTTATATAGAGAGTTATGATTTGTGGCCCGAATCAAGCAGCTCGGCCAAATGCATTGTTTTGATATTAAGCTTTTTTCTCTTTATCAACCCGTCTATGTTCATGAGGCATCCCATATCCCCGGCCACTACAACACCAGCTCCCGTGTTTATAATAGAGCTCATTTTTTCCTCTAACATAGATACCGATACCTTGGGGAATTTAATCGCGAATGTGCCCCCGAACCCACAGCATGCATCGTGCATATCCATCTCTACAAGTTCAATGCCCCTCACAGCATTGATTAGCTTTCTAGGCTCACCTTCCATCCCGAGCTCTCTAAGCAGATGACACGAGTCATGGTACGTAACCGCCCCCTCAAAACTGGCCCCCACATCCTCCACCCCAAGCACATTTACTAAAAAGTCCGAGAACTCATGAGTCCTCGACATCACCCTCTCAGCAACCCCAAGCCTATAGCTGTCACTCTCAAAAAGCTCTTTATAAAAAATCTTGATCATTGCTGTGCACGAGCCCGACGGACACACCACATAAGACTCCTTACCGGTATCGCGCGCCATCGCTCTATCGAATGCCTCTATAAACCTGCTCGCCACACTAAATGCCTCACCCCTGTAACCGCTGTTATAAGCAGGCTGACCACAACAGGTCTGCTCACTCAAAAACTCCACCTCGACCCCCTGCCTCTCGAGCACCCTCACCATGCTCTCCCCTACCTCGGGAAAGAGGTTGTCCACCAGGCAAGTAACAAATATATATACTTTGATCTTCTTCGCCCCGGCCATCGCAATAGGAGTATAACATTTGATCAAAACTTCGAATAATATGACCGAGAGAATAAATATTTAACTACCCGAGTTTGAATGAGCCCCGCATGATAGTAAAATCACTGTGTTGGTAAATTTAAATTACTAGATCCTAAGATGGAATATAGCACTCTACCCATACCCGATCATTTCGACCCTTCTAAAGTAGGCGAAGTATGGAAAGTCGATTACGAGAAGACCTCAGCATCAGCTCTCTTGTGGACAAAGCGCCATGATATAAAACCCTCTTCACAAGATGATGTACGTATCTGTCTTTTGTTGATCGATATTCAGAACACGTTTTGTATCCCGGGGTTTGAGCTCTTTGTGGGCGGGTGGTCCGGCACAGGTGCTGTAGACGACAACACCAGGTTATGCGAGTTTATATACAGCAACCTTCACTCTATAACTCGTGCTTTTGCCACGTTCGATACCCACCAGGCTATGCAGATATTCCACAGCATTTTCTTTGTCGATGCCGAGGGCAACCACCCCTCCCCCTTCACACTTATCACATCCGATGACATAGCTTCTGGCAGATGGCAACTCAATCATCAAATCGCCGCGCAGTTCCCTCATGCAAAGGACTATATCGAGCGGCACCTCGCATATTACACCCGGGAACTAGAATCCAAGGGCAAATACGAGCTCACGATCTGGCCCTATCACGCAATACTGGGCGGGATCGGTCACGCCCTGGTATCGTCCGTAGAGCAAGCGCTTTTTTTCCACACTCTTGCCCGCTATGCACAGCCCTACATACACGTTAAGGGTGACCATCCACTTACAGAGCACTACTCCGTATTGGAGCCCGAGGTGTCCCGAGGCCCCGACAACGACGAGCTCGAGCTCAGGGAGCAAAACCTCTTTCACCATCACAACGCCTCAAGGGGCATCTATAAAGAGCTAATTGGACATGACATTATCATTGTGGCCGGCCAGGCTAAGAGCCACTGCGTAGAATGGACACTGGCTGATCTGCTCAGCAAAATTAATACCGATAACCCGGCCCTTGCAAACAAGATATACATATTAGAGGACTGTACATCTGCGGTCGTGGTCCCGGGTGCACTTGATTACACCGAGCAAGCAGACGAGGCATTTAAGAATTTTGAGCGGGCCGGCATGCACATTGTTACATCCCGAGAGCCCATACAATCATGGCCCGGCATAAAGAGCTAAGCGGTTAATTGTAGCTAAGAGTCGATATGTTATATTCCACATGAATGCAATCTTGCTTCGGAGGGCTTAGTCATGAGCACAATATTCACAAAGATTATCAATAGAGAGATACCGGCCGAGATTGTTTATGAAGACGACCTCTGCCTTGCCTTTAAGGACATCGACCCCCAAGCCCCTGTTCATATTCTTATAGTTCCCAAAAAAGAGATACCAAGGATAGCTGACGCCACCGAAGAGGACAAAACGCTTTTGGGCCACCTCATGCTCAAAGCCCGAGAGATTGCAAGGGAACAAGGCATAGAAGAATCAGGTTACAGGCTAGTCATAAACACCAACAAAGACGCCAACCAACTTGTGTTCCACCTGCATATGCACATACTGGGCGGAAGAGAGATGGACTGGCCCCCGGGTTAAATCTATTTTCTACTTATATTTAGAAATGTTGCTGGATAAAAGCAAAACTATTTTAGCCCAAGCGCCTCAGCATCTCTCTCAGACAACATACCACCATCAGAGCGGACTCGGACCGTGCCGTCACGTTTCCAAGACCTCTCGCACCTTGGTTCCGACTCCAACGATACTACATTGATCGAAAAACTGTCAGCCTCCGTGATGCTAAACCTACTCACTCCCGAGAGATCGGCCATCTCCTCCGTAAATGCCGACAACACCCTGTAACTCTCCGGCTCAAGCCCCACCTCTACTCCCACATCCAGAGGGTTTGATACCCCGCCAGATTCTTTTTGGTCCTCAAGGGCCTTAAGCACCTTACTCCTAAGCTCCATCACGCTCTCCCAATTCGGATCAATCTCTACGCCTATATCATCGGGGAAGCTCTGCGCATGAACGCTGTGCTCAGCCTCAATCTCTTTATCCCGTAAGCTTGCAAAGGCTTCCTCAGCAGTATGTACCAAGATCGGAGCGAGCAATTTAATTAATGCATCTGCTGTGTAATACATCACGGTCTGTGTACGTCTCCTCTTGCGGTTACCCTTGCTCTCACAGTAAAGCCTGTCCTTAACCGCAGCCAGATAGACGGCACTTAGAGTCTCGTAGCAAAAGTGGAAAATTAATTCATTTGCCCTCTTATACTGGAACCCGTCGTAAGCCTCTTTGGTCTGTGTTATAAATTTCGACAACTCTCCAAGTGCCCAGCCGTCTAAGGTGTATCTATCCTCTTGCTCGAACTGCACCATATCGTGCATAGGATCAAAGTCGTGCAAATTGCCCAGCAGAAACCTGATCGTATTTCTAACCTTACGATACTCATCACTTGCGACCTTAAAAAACTCCCAGTCGACCTTAACGTCATTTGTATACTTGAGCGAACTCACCCACCACCTGCACACATCGGCTCCGTGCTTTTTTAATAACTCATCTACCTCAAGCGCATTACCGCCAGATTTACTCATCTTCTTGCCCTCTGCGTCAACCATAAATCCATGTGTGAGAAGTGCTTTAAAAGGCGGACTACCGGTAGCACCAAGTGCAGGGAGCAACGACAACTGAAACCAACCCCTGTGCTGATCCGAGCCCTCCAGGTAGAGGTCCGCAGGGTAGCCTATGTCCCTTTGTTGCAAAACAGAGTGCCACGACGATCCCGACTCGAACCACACATCGAATATATCCATCCCCTTAGACAAAGAACCGAGCGCCCCTGTCTCTTGAGCCCACTCGGGAGCATCTTCATCTGTGCTGGGATCGTAGCCTTCCAATAGATCGGATACCTCAGCCTGGAACCAAATGTTGGCGCCTTTAGCTCTGATCTTGTCAGCAACCACTCTTACTGTTTTGGGTGTCAGTAATGATTTGCCGTGTTCAGTTATAAATGCCGGTATGGGAAGCCCCCACGCTCTCTGGCGGCTTATACACCAGTCGGGCCGTGCTTCGAGCATACCCCTAAGCCTGTTTTTACCCCACTCGGGATAATAATCAATTTCAGCATCCGTTTTCTCAAGCGCAAGCTCCCGTAGTGTTTTGCTAAGCCCCCTGATATTGCTGTCGACGCCCACAAACCACTGTTCCGTCGCCCTAAAAATGGTCGGTGTCTTGCTCCTCCAGTCGTGTGGGTAGCTGTGCAGATACTCTTCGTCATGAAACAGATAGTTGTTCTCTCTTAGGTGTTCGGTGATTTTATTGTTTGCGTCCCATACCCCAAGACCACTCAGCCACTCGGGCACAGTACTGTCAAATGTACCGTCGGCAAGCACAGGGCAGTAAATCTCCAAGCCCTCCTTAAGCCCCGTCTGATAGTCCTCTACTCCATGCCCGGGTGCAGTGTGCACAATCCCTGTGCCGTCCTCAAAGGTCACATACTCAGCCGTCACAACATTGCATTGGCGGTCCACAAACGGGTGTTGATACGAAAGACCAGATTCTGCGAGCTCAGTCCCTTTGCAGCTTCCCATTTTTTCATAATTCTCCACACCCGATTTGTTAAACACCTTCTCAGCAAGAGCCTCGACCAAGACCACTGTGTATTCTCTGCCCTCCTTCTTAAGCTTGTACGATGCATATACCCCCCTCGGTGCCACTGCCGCTGCCAGGTTAGCAGGCAGAGTCCAGGGTGTAGTGGTCCATATCATGAGACAGGCACTATCCGGATCACCAATATTAAGACTACCGGGGGGCTCTGCTGTATTAACTATAGGGAATAGCACGTATATACTTCTATCTTTCCTATCGTAGTACTCTAGTTCTGCCTCTGCAAGTGCAGTCTGGTTATCGATAGACCAGTGCACGGGTTTAAGAGCCCTGTAAACAAGCCCCTTTGCTACAAGGTCGGCAAACACCTCGAGCACCCCGGCTTCATAGTCCGGTGTCATTGTAAGATATGGGTTTTTGTAATTCCCCACAGTGCCCAGCTTCTGCATCTGCCGGGACTGCAGCTTTACATATTTCTCGGCATAGGACTGGCACTTGTATCTGATTTTGAGTTTTGAGAGCTCCTTTGCGGCATCCCCCAATTCGACAAGCACCTTGTGCTCGATAGGTAGCCCGTGGCAGTCCCATCCCGGGACAAAATCCACATCATACCCGAGCATTGTTTTAGAACGGACCACCATATCCTTTAGCACTTTGTTTAGCAAATGCCCCAAATGTATGGGGCCGTTTGCATACGGAGGGCCGTCATGGAACACAAACTTATCCCTACCCTCGGCAAGCTTGCGAAATCCCTCATACAGATCGGTTTTATCCCATTTTTTTTGTATCTCAGGTTCCCTCTGATTCAGGTTTGCCTTCATCGGGAAATTGGTACTTGGCAGGTTAAGCGTGTCTTTATAGTTTCTTTTTTTATCAGACATTCAGTCGAGGATCTCCATGTTCGGGCACTAAAACCCCGCAGCTTCATCCAAGTCTTTAAGTAACCTTAGATCGATCAATTAGAGGAATGATATTAGCAAACTTAAGGTGAAAAGCAAATTGAGGCGGGTGTTTTAGACCCCTTAAACATTGATTTAATACTACTCCTCGACAAAATCATTAAGCTCCCTGTACAGGGTCCTTGTAAACCTAACCCATCTCTCCCAAGCATCCATATACTCTATATCTTCATCCACCCTTTTAAGGAGTTTAAAGCCCAAAGAGGTTATCTCGAGTCCATAATCCTCTTCACTGCTCAATTTTTCTCTCAGTATATCCACATAACGGCGCAAGAGCTCTCTTTTGTTGTCATCAGCCTCTCTAATCTCCGCTATAAAATAGCCGTCCGATTGAGCTGTAGGCATCTGCATGATAGTACTCTTTTCGAAATATATCCCCTTATTAAGCGTCTCGGCTTTCATAGATATCAAGAGCTCCATTTGCATCCACCCTTAAAGGTACTAAATTCTATTTTATTGTTATAACTCTTATATTGTCAAGCTCTCCTGAGACTTATTTTTTTGCGTATCAAACCGGGGGAATTGAATAGCAATGCAAAGTAAAACCAAATTAATCTTGGCCGCTATTTAAGATACGTTCACGTAGTCGCTAAATATAAGATCCAAAAGCGACTCGCCGAAATCAGATGCTACCTTTATATCATCCCTCAAGATCTCTACGTTGTTTAGGTACTGTAGTCTAAGAATATCCCCGTCCCTGTAGTCAGGGATGAAAGCCCCAAAGAAAAAGCCCATCTCCCTAAACCCAGACACATAGTAATCCGACCCCGGCACGTTCACAGGCAAATCGGCATAGATGCAATCGACCCTCTCCACACAAAGGTGTTTCAAATGCACACCCGCCTCCCCCAATGTGTTTTCCCCGTACTCAAGCACTTTAATGAAGGCCTGATTATGGTCATGTCTTAGGCTAAGCTCCATTCTCCCCTGCCCCTTACCACTGAGCTCCAACTCCCCGATCAATTCCCTCTCGAACCCAAGCCCCTCAATAATGCTATTTATCTTACGCGTATAGTTCTCTTTTAGATAAATGGGCTTTTTATCGCTCGGGAGCACGGGTGTATACATCAAGGCCACCGACTGCCGACGCTCTTTTTCAGAATCCGAGATACTTCGAAACGAGACCGACCCCGGGCTATAGCCCAGCAAAAATCCGATCTCCTTTGCACCCAGGTCAAGGCTTCCCTTCTGGCTATAAGGGTGCACAGTCACAGCCTCACCATAGATTCCCACAATTCCGTTTCCAGATGCAAAATCTTTTAGATACCGCTTCATACGTTTGAATATCCCGTGCCCGCGATACCTATTATCCACCAGTGCCTCTCCCGACTCAGCATCCTTGTCCCCGGGTTTTTCTACAATCAACGCCAGGTGTCCAACCAACTCCCCTGCGGGGTTATAGGCCCCACACGAGGTCATCGTGCCCGCTTCAATCCTTGCCCTGATTTGGTCCGGGTAGTACATGAACTCGTTCGGGTAACTGTATCCATAGCACTTAAATAACAGGCGCACGAGCTCCACTGTTTCTTCAGCTTTAAGCAAACCGATGGTTATCTCTTCGTCTTTGGGTGCCGGGGCCGCATCTAGGTGCTCTTGGTGCTCCGAGATCTCCATCTCCCGGCGTACATCTACCGAGGGCAGGTACTTTACGATCTCAACCCGGTTGCCCTCCGGTCCCAGGCATTCAAAATGAATCTCGTCTACATACCCCTTGGCCAGATAGGTGCTAAATCTCTGGTCTTTACCCTCCGACAGATCCTCGTAATCGAGCGGTAGCCCTTTGTCCTCAACCTCTACCACAAGCGAGTGCAAGCGCTTTGACAACTCTATATCAATAGCGACCTCCCCACCAGAGAGACCGGCAGTATTGGTAATGTTAAGTAGGATTTCCCCAAGCATCTCGCCAACTCGCCCTGCATCGTTTTCACCGATCCCGTTTTGGCAGATTATATTCGTTATAAATCTGCGAGCAGGGTCAACTTGGGGCTTTTTTGCTTTTAATCCCAAGCTACATATAAATTCGCTTTGATCATTAATCGAATCAGTACTTTTATCTGACATAGGTTCCTAATGTAGTGCTGAAATCTAGTCTTACTGAGAACAATTATCTATAAACGGCGGGTCTAGTCAATTGTTTATGGCTAGCGTTTTTTAGCCCTATAGAGGTGAGTACTGTGCCCGTAGTAAACCTCGGCACTCTCCATTACGGTCTCTGACAATGTAGGATGAGCATGGATTGTGAGTTCAATATCTGAGGCAAGTGCTGCCATCTCAACTGCAAGCACACCCTCGGCAATAAGCTCCCCGGCTCCTACCCCAACTATACCCATTCCAAGCACCCTGTCGGTCTCTGGGTCAACTACAAGTTTTGTAACACCGTCGTTCCTATCAAGTGTAGTAGCTCTCCCCGATGCACCCCAAGGGAATCGTGCTACCTTCACTTTTATACCCCGCTCTTTCGCCTCGGTCTCTGTAAGTCCGCACCACGCTATTTCGGGATCGGTAAATACAACTGCAGGAATTGCGCTCGGTTCAAATGCGGATTTGTTACCTGCCAGGACCTCAGCCACTACCTTTCCCTCATGTGTAGCCTTATGCGCCAGCATCGGCTCCCCTGCAACATCCCCTATAGCAAATATGTTGGACACGTCTGTACGCTTTTGTGTGTCTGTCTGGATAAAACCCCCCTCGTTAGTCTTGACCCCGATTTTATCAAGACCCAGGTTTTCCGAATTGGGCACTCTCCCGACCGACACTAAGACCTTCTCATACACCTCTTCGCTTTGCTCCCCGTCCTTATTCTCAAACGACACCTTAATCCCCTGCTTGTATTTTTCCATCCCCACTACTTTGGTATTTAATCTTATGGCCTCGAATTTGTCCGACAGACTTTTTTCGAGCACACGCACAAGGTCTCGGTCGGCCCCCTGCATTAGACCCGGCAACATCTCAACAATCTCGACCTTAGACCCGAGCGCTGCGTATACGGTGCCCAGTTCGAGGCCGATGTATCCTCCCCCGATCACGAGCATGCTCTTTGGGATATCAGGCAGGTCGAGCGCCGATGTTGAATCCAAGACCTCGGGGATGTCGGTTACAAGCCCCGGTATGGTTGCGGGGCGCGATCCGGTAGCAATGACGGCGTATTTGAAGTCCAGAGTTTCAACTCCGCCCCCCTCTTTAGTGATCTTTACAGTGGTAGGCGACTCGAACTGCGCCATACCCCGTATATAGGTGATGTTGCGTTGTTTGGAAAGCTGTCCAAGCCCTCCCACCAGTTTGGTTACCACCCCGTTTTTCCAGGTTCTTAGCTTATCAAGGTCGATCTTAGGCTTTGAGAACTTTACACCCCAATCAGATGCATGGCTCGCTTCGTTTATGAGTTTTGCCACATGTAAGAGGGCTTTAGAGGGGATACATCCCCGGTATAAACAGACCCCTCCGGGGTCAGGTTCGGGGTCAATGAGCGTTACACTGAGCCCTAGGTCCGCTGCATAGAATGCGGCCGGGTAGCCCCCGGGGCCCGCACCTATTACCACCACTTTGGTACTAGATTTCTCAGCACTCATCAGCAATTCCCCAACATAATTTCACAACTATTAATGCGAGTTATCCTTCCAGAGCCAGCTTAAACGGCTCTTCCACCGCCTCTACAATCCATCTCAAAAACCTGACCGCATCCGCCCCGTCTATAAGCCTGTGGTCATACGAGAGCGAGAGCGGCAGCATCAGCCGCGGTTCGAACTCCCCATCAATATATACCGGCTCGATAGCGGACTTCGACATACCCAATATGGCAACCTCCGGGGGGTTTAAAACAGGGGTAAAATAGGTGCCACCTAACCCGCCAAGATTACTTATCGTAAAAGTGCTGCCCTTAAGTTCATCAAGCGAAACCGTTTGGTTTCTGGCTCTCTCCGACAGCACCGGAACCTGCAGAGAAAGTTCAAAGATATTTTTTTTATCCACATCTTTAATAACAGGGACAAAAAGTCCTCTCTCCGTTTCTACAGCAATTCCAATATTGTAGTACTTTTTGTAAATAACCTCTTCTTTTTCCATATCGATGCTGGCGTTAAACTGTGGGAACAGTTTAAGAGCTGATGCCGCGATTTTTAACATGATAGAGGTTAATGTAAGTTTGCCGCCTGCTTGAGCAACGTTCTGGCCATACAGTTTCCGAACCTTTTCTAACTCCGTTATATCCGCTTTGTCGTGCTGTGTTACATGCGGGGCCTCCCATGCCTTAGTTAGCCGCTCTGCTATCACACGCCTCACTTTTGTCATAGGGATCTTCACGACCTCGCCATATTTAGTAAAATCAGGCAACCCCTCAATCTCAGGTTTGACATTTATTGTATTTTTGACGGATGGTTGTGGGGAAGCATCCTCAGTCTGACCCCTCAGGTCCTGTTCTGTGATCCTCCCACCCGGGCCCGTGCCTTTGACGGTGTTTATATCCACCCCAAGCTCGCGTGCAAGCCGCCTTAAGGTAGGCGAGGCAGCCGCGGGTATATCGTTGGTACCGGCATTACCCGCATCATCCTCGCTAGCGGTTATGCCTGTGTCCGAAGTTGAAGCCGTATCGGGCTCCGTTGGAGCTGTTTTGTTATCATCGGCAGGGGGACTGGTTTTTGTTTCGTCTTTTTTCTTAGACGAACTATCAGCTTTAATCTCAGCGTCCATTTTTAATTCTCCTTTTGCAACTCCGTTTTCATCTATGGTGACGAGCAACTCGCCCACCATAACCTTATCCCCTTCCTTAACGTGTACTGTACTCACCTTGCCATCCGCAGGCGACGGTATCTCTATAGCGGCCTTATCAGTCTCTAGTTCCATTAAAGCCTGATCCGCCACCACTGCATCTCCTGCGGTCACATACACATTGATTACATCCCCTGAATCAATGTCCTCCCCAAGCTCCGGCAATCTAAATTCTATCGTCATGATACTCCCCCACCTTTAAGAGATCATCGGGTTAACTTTCCCCGGGTTAATATCCAAGTCCTGTATTGCCTGCTCCACAACATCCGTACTAATCTTCTTCTCCCATGTCAGCGAGCCCAGCACCGCCAGTGTTATATAGCGGTAATCGACCTCAAAGAAATCCCTAAGTGCTTTTCTACTACCGCTTCTCCCGTAACCGTCGGTGCCCAACGACACTAACGGCTTCGGCAGCCATTGCGATATCGAGTCGGGCAGCGCCATCACATAATCAGACGCAGCCACAAACACCCCGGGGGCATCTTTAACGCACTGTGATATATAGGGCACTCGCTTTATCTCCGAGGGATGAAGCATGTTCCAGCGCTCTACATCAAGCCCGTTTTTATAAAGCTCCTTATAACTAGTCACACTCCACACATCAGAAGCCACATTGTATTTCTCGGCCAGCACTTCCTGGGCTCTTAGCACCTCGTTTAGTATCGTACCGCTTCCAAAGAGCTGAGCATGGAGCTCAGTGTCTTTTAACTTCGTGCTCCTAAACTTATACATGCCCCTCAAAATACCCTCTTTGGCACCTTTAGGCATTGCGGGTTGGTGGTAAGGTTCGTTCATGACCGTTATGTAGTAAAACAGGTCCTCCTGGTTCTCGTACATTCGCTTTATACCGTCTTGTATTATCACTGCAATCTCGTATGCAAAAGCAGGGTCATAGGCTTTTAGGTTCGGCACTGGGTAAGCAAGCAGGTGGCTGTGGCCGTCTTGATGCTGCAGGCCCTCACCCGCGAGTGTGGTGCGCCCCGAAGTGCCTCCTATCATAAACCCTTTACAACGCATATCGCCTGCAGCCCAGATCAAATCCCCGATACGCTGAAACCCGAACATCGAGTAGTAGACGAAAAACGGGATAGTGTTTATCCCATGCGTAGCGTATGCTGTGCCGGCTGCAATAAATGACGACATCGACCCGGCCTCTGTAATACCCTCTTCGAGTATCTGTCCGTCTTTAGCCTCTTTATAGTAGAGGAGGGTCTCTGCGTCCACAGGCTCATAGGTCTGCCCGACATGCGAGTAAATACCGACCTGTCTGAAAAGTGACTCCATCCCGAATGTCCTGGCTTCATCGGGGATAATAGGCACAATGTACTTGCCGAGGTCCTTATCCTTTAGAAGCTTGGACAGCATCCTCACAAACGCCATTGTGGTTGCGACCTCTCTTTTCCCTGATCCCTTATAGAACTCCTCGTAAAGACTCTCAGGCGGCGATTTTAGCGGCTCGCACTCGACCTTGCGCTGCGGAATAAACCCACCCAGCTCTTTTCGCCTCTCCAATAGATACTTCATCTCAGGGCTATCTTTAGGTGGTTTGAAGAAAGGTGCTCTAGATACGTCCTCGTCAGAGATCGGGATCCTAAAACGGGTCCTAAATTGCCTTAGCTCCTCTTCGTTTAGCTTCTTTTGCTGATGCGTTATATTTCTGCCTTCGCCTGCTTCCCCGAGTCCGTAGCCCTTTATCGTTTTTGCCAATATTACAGTCGGCGAGCCTACGTTCTCTATAGCTGCTTTATATGAATTATACACCTTTTCCATATCGTGGCCGCCGCGCCGAAGTTTTTCTAATTGCTCGTCGCTGAGTTCCCGAACCAATTCAGTTAGCCTCGGGTCAGTTCCAAAAAAATGGCTGCGTATGTAATCCCCGGTTTCCACGATGTACTTTTGATAATCACCGTCCACCGCATCCCCCATTCTCTTTACCAAAATCCCGTCCTTATCGGCTTTTAACAGAGGGTCCCAATCGTTACCCCAGATTACTTTTATCACGTTCCACCCTGCTCCGCGGAATATTGACTCCAGTTCCTGTATGATCTTGCCGTTACCCCTCACCGGGCCGTCAAGCCTCTGCAGGTTGCAGTTGACCACAAAGATGAGATTGTCCAGCTTTTCCCTCGACGCCAGCGTTATAGCCCCCAAAGATTCGGGCTCATCCGTCTCACCGTCCCCAAGGAATGCCCATACCTTTGCGTCCGACTCCTCCTTTAATCCCCTGTCCTCAAGGAACCGGTTAAAACGCGCCTGGTATATGGCCATTATCGGGCTTAGGCCCATCGATACAGTGGGGAACTGCCAGAAATCCGGCATAAGCCAGGGGTGTGGGTACGACGACAACCCGCCCTCAGGTCTAAGCTCCCGTCTAAAATTCTGCAGATTCTCTATAGTAAGCCTTCCCTCAAGGTACGCACGGGCATAAATACCGGGTGCAGCATGGCCCTGGAAATAAACAATGTCACCTTCATGGTTATCACTGCGCGCCCTTAGGAAATGGTTAAACGCCACTTCGAATAATGTCGCGGCCGAGGCGTATGTGGATATGTGCCCCCCTATCCCGTCCTCAAGCTTGTTTGCGCGCACGACCATAGCCATGGCGTTCCAGCGTATAAGGCTCCTTATCCGCCGCTCGATGTCTTGGTCCCCGGGGTACGGCACCTGTTTATCAACAGGAATCGTGTTTATGTAAGGGGTATTGGCTGTGAAATGGAGTCTCACCCCTTTCTTTTGAGCATGGATCTGGAGTTTTTTTATTAGCTTGCTTACCCTCTCGGGCCCGCCGGTTTCAAGCACATAGTCGAGCGAGTCGAACCATTCCTTGGTTTCCAACTCCTCCTGCTCAATCTGTTTTTTGGTCTTTTCGGTTTTTTGGTGCATGTCAGCCCACAAGCGTTATGTTTATTAACTATGCCTCTATTAAATTGTATCGCACACGGGCAAGGCTAGTCAATTTGTAAATATACAGTTCAAGTGTCTTTTAATATACCCCTATTCTAAGTGTAATGATTGACACTGACCTCTGAAAATATATAATGGCATCAATGGACAAATTTGATCTTACAATTATAGGTTCAGGCCCCGGTGGGTACATTGCAGCAGTAAGGGCGTCTCAATTGGGGATGAACGTCGCAATTATAGAGCGGGACAGACCCGGAGGTGTATGTCTTAACTGGGGCTGCATACCATCGAAATCCATACTAAAGAGCGCCGAGGTATATCAATACTTCCAGCACTCGGAAAACTTCGGCATCACGCATAAGGGCCTCAGCTATGATTACGGCAAGGTGATCGATAAGAGTAGAAATGCCTCATCCACCCTAAACAAAGGTGTTGAGTACCTATTCAAAAAAAATAAGGTGAAATTCTTCCAAGGTGTGGGCAGGATAATCACCCCCAATAACGTGGGTATTAAAGGCGAATCCGGCGAGCTAGAGATATCCTCCGACAAAATTCTAATCGCCACCGGGTCAGTCCCCATAACACTCCCCGGGCTAGATATCGACGGCAAAGTCGTTATGACCAGCGACGAGGCCATAATGCACCGAGAGGTACCCAAGTCCGTTGTCATCATAGGCGGCGGTTACATAGGTGTTGAGTTCGCATATGTATACAACTCGTTCGGAAGCAAAGTAACCATTGTGGAGATGATGGATAGCCTGGTACCAGGCGCAGACCAGGATATTTCCAAAGAGCTCGGCCGACTGTTCAAAAAGAGCGGGCTCGATATCTTTACCAAAACCAAATACAAAGAGATTAAAAAGAAAAAGTCAGGAGTTGAGGTCATAGTAGAGAACATCGATAGTGAAAAAGAGTCCTCAATCCCCGCAGATATGGTCTTGGTGGCAATAGGACGCAGACCGGTAGCAAACGACGCCCCATCATCGTTTAGCTACTACAAAAAATCCAAAGACATTGGGCTCAGTGAGGTCGGTGTCGAGGTCGATGAACGCGGATTTATCAAAACCGACGAATCATACAGGACCACAAAAGACAATATTTTTGCCATTGGTGACGTTATCGGCCCCCCGCTACTGGCCCACAAAGCCTCGGAAGAGGGTGTAGTAGCCGTAGAGAGGATGGCAGGGCAAAATACCAGGGTTCACTACAACAACATCCCTGGATGTGTGTACTGCCAGCCCGAAATAGCGATGCTCGGACACACAGAACAAGAGCTAAAGAGCCAAAACCATAACTATAGTGTAGGCAAGTTCCCCTTTAAGGCAGCCGGCAAAGCAGTCGGTACAGGGGAAACAGACGGCTTTGTTAAAATACTTTCCAACAAGGACACTGGCGAGATCCTGGGTGCCCATATCATAGGGCACGGCGCTACGGAGCTAATTGGCGAGATAGCTGTAGCCCGTACACTCGAGTCCACACCCCTTGAGATCGCTATTACATCACACGCACACCCCACACTATCCGAAGCAGTCATGGAAGCGGCGCTTGCCGCACTCGGCCGGGCCAGAAATATATAATTCCCACTATCATCCAGGCATAATATATTTATGAGCAGTGTGCGTCTTATTAAACTCGGCACGGTACCTTATACCGAGGCCCTCGATCTACAGATGTCACTCCTTAAACAGCGGCAACAAGGCTCCATCCCCGACACTCTCCTACTCCTCCAACACCCCCCCACCATCACCATCGGGCGCAGCGGCAAGGCCCATAACCTGCTTGCAAGCAAAGAGTACTTAGACCAAAAGGGTATACATTTCGAGAGAATTGGACGCGGAGGCGACATCACATTTCACGGCCCGGGTCAACTTGTCGGCTACCCCATCATGGATCTAAAACTCATGAGACGCGACGTCAGAAAATACGTAACTAACCTTGAGAACACCATTGTTCGGACGCTCAGCGATTTTGACATCCAGGCACGCAGACTCGACGGTGTTGTGGGCGTGTGGGTAAAACGCCGCAAGATTGCTTCTATCGGTGTGGGTATCAAGAGATGGGTCACATATCACGGCTTTGCATTAAACGTCAATACAGACCTCTCATTTTTCGATATGATCATCCCTTGCGGGCTTGACCAGGTTCAGATGACATCGATTAAAGACTGGGTAAAAACAGATCATGATATAAATATGTCAGATGTAGAAAATAGTGTTATTAAATCCTTCTCAGACGTGTTCGGAAAAAAGTTGATACAATAGATTGATACTATTTTCGGAGAGCTATCTATGGTAAAGCACAACATTAGCTATGTATTGTTATTTACTGTTATTATTAATATATTATCCGTACCAATATATGCATCTGAGATCAATGTTGATCTGCCGTCCGGATTCAAGATAAACGAGTTTGCAGGTGACCTGGGATCACCCAGATTCATGGCTCTTAGCCCCGATGGAGTGCTGTTTACAACGGATATTACAGGTGGTCGTGTACTCGCACTACCCTCCACAAAAGACAAAAACACGGCGGACAGTGCGGTTATATATCTGGACGATCTCAAGAGACCCCACGGTATCGCTTTTCACGACGGCTACTTATATATAGGAGAAATAGACCAGATCGTACGCTTTAAATACGATGGATACCAAAAGAAACCGGGCCGAAAAGAGATATTAATCCCCGATATCCCCACAAAGGGCCACTTCACGCGCACGGTTGGTTTTGGGGACGATGGAAAGATGTATGTCTCGATCGGCTCGTCCTGCAATGTTTGTGAAGAGCGCAACGAAACACGTGCGACTATAATGCAGTATGATCCGGATGGCTCTAACGGCAGGGTGTATGCCAAGGGGCTTAGAAACTCTGTAGGCATTAGATTTCATCCCGATACAGGGGAAATGTGGGCAACGGACAATGGACGCGACTGGTTGGGCGACGACCTGCCGCCCGACGAAATCAACATCGTCAAAGATAAAAAAGACTATGGCTGGCCTTACTGTTATGGGGATAATATACCCGACCCCAAATATGACGATAAAGCCCGCTGCGAGTCCACTGTTGACCCCGTATATAAACTACAGGCGCACTCAGCCCCACTCGGCCTCGAATTCTACACGGGTGATATGTTCCCCAGCAAGTACAAGGGTGATCTTTTTGTCGCGTACCACGGGTCATGGAACCGCTCAGTCCCAACAGGTTACAAAGTCGTACGCATCAAAATGGACGGCAACAAACCTAAGGACTTACAAGACTTTGCCTCGGGGTGGCTTGTAAATGACAAGGTTGCATGGGGCAGACCAGTCGATGTTGTAACATCCCAAGACGGTGGGCTATATGTATCGGATGATAAAGCCGGCAAGATCTACAAGATCACTTACTCGGGTAAGAACAACTAATCCGCAACCAATCGGTAGAGATAATAGATAATTACTAGAATGCTAAGGATTACACATAGGAATTTAATTAACGCAATCAACGACACAAATGTTATTGCTGCCGTAGATGCCCATAAAGGATTTTGAACCAATACAAGCAACAAGGTGTTTTCAACAATATCCAGTACCCCGGCAATTACAGGTAACGAAAATAGTTTGAGGGCCCACCCTTCATCCTCCCTAGGCACGAGTGAGCCGACCAGGTTTGCCAAGAATCCGCTGTAGGCCAGCAAAAATATATAATCAATCCAAAGGATTATGAGATGGTAGCGTACGCCCTTCTCCCCACAGGCCCGTAGAATATCGTTGAACTTATCGAGCGTAAAAGCCAGCTGGAGTGAAAACGGCCCGGGGCAGCCCGATGGACGTAGCAGGTGGTCTGTATAAATCATTACAACAGCGGTCATTACAAAGAAGAGCCCCGAAAACAACAGATACTGCTTCACGGCAACCAAATTATATAAAAACCTTAAAATACTAGTAAACATGAACAACCGCCAATGTATAATTGTGTTAAATATAAGAATAGGTTAATAACCACGAAACGGCTATTTTTTAAGACGGTTTTATACTATCAGAATTAGCTGAAATGTCACTAGACCGAGACTCTTCTATATCCCGTCTATAAGCGTGCAGCCCTCTACATTAACATCCGCAAGCCCAAGAGTCTCCACCGCAATATTTTGTAAACCCTCCACTATGCAGGTGTCAGAAAACAAAAGCGATACAACAGCATTATTCCTTGCGAATATGCCCGTCTGGCCCCCGGTCACTCTTATATCGGGGCTGTCAAGAACAATCACCGTGTCGCCTTCCCCGATAATGCCAAACTGGTTAGCACTGATTAAAATTGTCATGATACCGTCAGCACTAAGACTTATATCAGACCTTTTGAGCCCCACTACTGCGTCTTGACAACCAATCATCTCTATCGAGCCGCCGACATCTATATCCACTACTGTAAAGTCCGTAGCCCTTATGCACGAGCGGCCTGCCTGCCCGTTTACAGAAAAGCGTGTAATTCGACTGTCATCCAATACAAACGTCTCATTGGCTACAAGAGTTATAGGCCTGTTCACTACAAATTCATAATTCTCAATTATCACACTCTGCCCTATCAGGTTAAGGTCAACATCCAATATGACATTGCTGTTCTTCACAACATCTATAATTATCGATAGTGCGGGCGAGGTAAGAAACCTTATCTCATAGTTGTTACGTGCCTCAACCCTCGAGAAATTGAAGTTCCCATCGTTACCTGTAACCGTGGTAGCCTGGATAAAACCCTCGGGGCTTATCAACTGCACCTCGATACCGGGCACACCGGTTTGAGCTCTCGCGTCCGGTATAGGATTTAATACGGTTTTAAACTTTTCAAAGACTGATTTTTCCCTAGTAGGTGTGTACTTAACGAGAGAAAACACATCCAGCACCCTGCCGTTAATAGTCCCGTTATTATTTCCTCGGTTGCTGTTACCACACGACACAATTAAGAAAACGGACCCAATCAATAAAACAAGGTTAATCGCTGCGACTATCCCTAGCCTTCTCATATAACATCCTCCTTTAAGACAGCATTGGAACTCTCGTAAATAACTGAATAATATCACCAAGCAGTAAATATTGTCAACAAAACAAGACAATATGATATGTATATATAAGCCACTTAGACAATGTTTATAATTGTAACAACTAGTCTAGTTCCATATAATATATAAACTTAACCGAATTGATCGAAACCAAAATTATGAATTCATATTAGCAATATGGCCGATAACAAACTTGAGATGCTCAAGGCAATGGTAAATAAAGACCCCGAGAACCCGCTCGCCAGATATGGGCTTGCAAACGAGTATTTTAAACTCAAGATGTTCGATGAAGCTGTAGCTCAGCTCAACAAATACCTCGGTATAAAAGACGACGAAGGTGCTGCTTACCGTATGCTGGCACAATGCCATACAGAGTTGGGAGACACTGATAACGCAAAAGCCGCCTACAAAAAAGGCATAGAAGCGGCAACAAAACACGGCCACCCCACTATGGCCGAGGAATTCGAAGAAGCCATAGAGTTTCTTGATTATTAACAATGAGTTACAAGCCTTACGCGCCCCCTTGCATAAATCGCTAAAACAAGATATAAAACTATAAACTCTCAGAGGATGGGTAATAATATGGGAAATTTGGTAGAAGTAGCAAAGGTGGGCGAGATAGAACCCGGCACTGCAAAGTTAATAGAGATAGAGGATAAAGAGATCGCACTTTTTAACTGTGACGGCGAGTACTATGCAATCGACAACGAGTGCTCTCATGTAGGCGGCCCCTTATGCGAGGGTGAGATTGAAGGAGACAACGTAATATGCCCCTGGCACGGAGCCGAGTTCAGCATAAAGACCGGCGATGCCCTGTCTCCCCCAGCCGAAGAGGGTGTGAGCGCTTATAATGTGGTATTGGATGGAGATTCCATAAAGATAGAGATCTAATTTGCGGCACGGATCTACAAGTGAAGTCCCTCGTACTGGTTCCCAGAGGGCCGCTCACGCGATAAATCCACTGCTCTACTTAGCTCTGTACCAAGTTCCCCGTCAACAATAAGCTCTGCCATGGCACTGCCCGCACCGTACGAGATCATAAGCCCCCTGCCGGTATGCCCTGCACACTCATAAACGTTCTCAAACCCCGGCACCCTGCCGATATAGCCCGAGCGGTCGGGCGTTTCCGCATACACCCCTGCCCAGCCCCTTACCAGCTTTACCCTCTCAAAATCCTTAATTCTAGCGTAGAGCGGTTCCCAAATGTATTTTACAAACACGCTGTTTGTATCCATGCCCCCGAAGCTGAAATCAAAGTTATAGCCATAGGGCTCATCCATGTTCGAGTAGCCCGCTAAAATATTTTCGGCTTCCTTATGGAAATAGACCAGCGAGGTATCTACAATCATCCCATAGTCCGAGAGGTCAATGTCGGGGCATTTTATGACTACCATCTGACGGCGGCGTGGCTTTATCATCTCGTCCTCAAACCCGTATAGCAGCGAGATGTAGGGCGCCCAGGCCCCTGCTGTGTTTATAAGCACGTCACATCTGTATTTATTTACACCGTACTGTTTAGCAGCGCCCGGGTCCTTTAGCACTGCCTCAATGTTAGCCGCACCCCGCACACTTCTCATATCATAGGCTTCAAGCTCATACACCCTATTGTTTTTCAGATGAATATCCTTTACATACCGCCTATTTAAAAACTCCACCCCCCTAGAACGAGCCTGTTTTCTGTAATATTCACGTAGTGAATAATGATCTATGAGCCCGGCAGTCCTCGATATCGAGAGCCCGTCTATCCCCTTAAAATTATGTACAAACGGCAGGTAATCCGGTATCTCTTGCGTACGGTGCAGCGAAACATCTAGCCCGTATTCTTCATATATAAGGTGGTTTTTATTTATTTCCTCCCACGACCTCTCCCCGTGCATCCAATAATAACCCTTCTGATTAAAACTGATCTCGTCTTTTATAGTCTCGTAGAAATCTATCGAATACTTACAAAGCTCTATATTGGCCCTGTTTCTCCATGTAGCCCTCACACCCCCTGCGTTTTTAAGCGTGGAAGAGAACTCACCCTCGAGGTCCAGGTCCACCACACCTATACTCACCCCCCTGCCCTTGCTCTCGAGCTTCTTTGAAAGCGCATACGCGCACGCCGATCCCAATACCCCCGCCCCGACTATCAGATACTCAAATTCGTAATCGGCCATAGTTTTAAGCCCTCCCCCCCAATTATACTAGCACATTCTAACACCCTCTCTCTCTTTTTTTAACCCTACTTTCCAATATATCTATATAAACCGTCCCCGATATAAAAACGCCTATTAAACAGTCTCGGGGCCCGATGTATAATAGGCTTAACAATGGGTAGTGCTGGCGTAAAGTGGCTTTTTCTAGACATGAACTCTTACTTCGCCTCGGTCGAGCAAGAGCTTAGACCCGAGCTTAGGGAGCGCCCCATAGCAGTCGTAGCGGTCATGACCGAGGGCACATGCTGCATAGCTGCCAGCTACGAGGCCAAAAAACAGGGGGTTAAAACCGGCACGAGCGTTAAAAAGGCGCTTAGCCTCTGCCCGGACCTAGAGCTGGTCGAGTCACGCCCCGCCATCTACATCAAAGTCCACAACGAGATCGTCTCCGTAGTCAAAGATGTTGTGCCCATAAACGAGGTCCACTCCATAGACGAGATGTCGTGTGTGCTCCTGGGAAGAGAAAGAAACCCCCTAAACGCTCTAGCCATTGCCCGGGATATAAAACAGGCTATACGGACCGGGGTCGGGGCGCATCTGCACTGCTCTGTGGGGCTTGGCCCCAACCGTTTCCTTGCAAAGGTGGCAAGCAATCTTAAAAAGCCCGACGGCCTTACCATAATAACCCCGGACAATATAGCCTCTGCGCTCCGCCCCCTCTCTCTGTCCGACCTCCCCGGCATCGGACCCGCAATGGTTAAACGCCTAGGGCTACGCAGTATAAACACCGTGGAGCAACTCGGGGCGCTTTCTAAGGACCAGATATTCGACGTATGGGGCAGTGTATTGGGCAAGCGCTGGTGGCATCTACTAAGGGGCCACGACATCGAGGACCCCCCTACCCAGAGACGAACCGTGGGGCATTCCCACGTCCTTGCCCCCGAGATGAGGACCCAGAGCAAAACCCGGTCCGTACTGATAAAACTCATACACAAGGCCGCGACAAGGCTAAGGAGACTCGGGTACTGGGCGGGGAGACTCGGTGTGCAGATCTCTTACTTTGACCGCCACCACACCTGGGAGAGGTCAGTAAAACTGGGGCGTTGCCAAGACACCCAGACCATGATCGAGGCCTTCTCGGTGCTCTGGCAACAGAGACCACCCAACGGAACACCTCTACGTGCGGCGGTCACTCTATACGACCTCACACCCGCTCCCGACACCACCCCTCCGCTTTTACCAAAGGAACAAAAGCGCAACACACTCGCCCACACGCTCGACAAAATAAACGAACGTTACGGCTCGGACTGCATATACTTCGGCTCTATGTACGAGGGCAAACAATCGGCCCCCATGCGCATATCCTTCACCTCTATCCCGGACCTAATCGCCGAGGGCACGGCCCGAGAGCGCTCCCTGGCTAACTCAAAAAACAATAAACAGCCATGAGTGGGTGGTGACGGCTACTTCTTTAGCTTAAGATCTTTTACGGCACGCTCACTCTGCTCAGCAACCTTGCCGACAGGAAAAAGAAACAGGTACTGCCCCGTGTCCTTTAGCACATCCAGAGTGCGGGAAGAGACCTTATCAAAGAACTGCACGGTGTTGCCGTCGGTGATCAGCATCCAGTTCTGAGGACTCTTTAGCACCTCGGGCATCTTTTTTTTCAAGAAATCAACCACCTCACGGAATCTGCTTACGGGCACACCCCGTTTTTGGAGCGAGACAAGCCACCTAAGAACGATAACATCCTCAATTGAATAGAGTTTTGGGATACCCCGTCCCTGCGCTTTTCTTATGCTGGGCACTATGAGCCCTGTGTGTTCATAGTAATAGAGGTGGTCGTAATCGAGTGTAACACCGTCAAGCGCTTCTATAAGCTGTATAACGTCTTTGCTCTTAAGCTCCGTCGTATAACTCGAGGAAGACTTTTCGGCTTTACCCTCGTCGCTTCTCGCCACTTAGCTCTACCTCTGTCTATAGTTGTATAAGCTGCCCGCACCCTACCCTATCAATCACAAAATATCACAACTCTGAAATCGATTCAATTTTTCTTGACACTCCTACCCGCTCGATCTATTTTTCTAAGCACAACTATTAGGAGACTACTATGACTAAAGGTCAGATTTTTAGAGAACATCTTCAAAAACAACCGATTACAGTACTCCCCGGGGTGTACGACTGTATCAGTGCACGGCTTGCGGAAAAAGTGGGGTTCGAGGCTGTGTTCACAAGCGGGTTTGGGCTCTCGGCATCACTACTCGGGTTGCCTGACCACGGTTACCTCACAGCCACCGATATGCTCTTGGGCTCTGGTAGGATTGCGGGTACGGTCGATATCCCTGTGATTGCCGATATGGACACCGGCTACGGTGATGTCCGCAATGTGATGAGAACCACTGGGGAGTGTATTAAGTTGGACATAGCTGGGATAATACTCGAGGACCAGGTCTGGCCCAAACGCTGCGGTCACTTTGAGGGCAAGGAGGTCATTCCAGCCCAAGAACATGCCCGGAAAATTACCGCCGCTCGTAAAATTTCAACTGACAACGGGCTAGTGATTATAGGGCGTACCGACGCACGCGCCCCGCTTGGATTAAAAGAGGCAATCGACAGGGGTAAACGCTATTATGATGCCGGTGCCGACATCATATTCGTCGAAGCCCCCGAGTCAATTGCAGAGCTGGAAAAGATAGCCTCATCACTCCCTGGGATCCCGCTCTTTGCAAATATGGTAGAGGGAGGGAAAACACCTCCGGTTAGCATTGATCAGCTCGAGGATTTGGGGTTTAAGGTTGTCGTGTACCCATTGACCGCACTGTTTTCTGCCACAAAAGCAATAGAATTGGCACTGACTCATCTTCGTGCTAATAGCTCTACAGTATCACTCGATAACATGTACACGTTCAAAGAGTTCGAGAAATTTATTGAGAAAAACAAGTATGACCAAAGCTAATCCAGGGGGGCCATTTCACTCGGATCAATTGGGTGTGTTATTGATGCTTATTGGCCGTTACGCTACTTCTTCAGTAGCGAACTAATATCAAGCGGTTTACCGTTAAGTGTAATCTCACCATTTGTATATGTTGCTTTCAATTCAAACTGATCACCGTTTTTTACAAAGTAATTATCCCTAAGCAGCTTCAACATACCGTCCTCAGCCGCCTCCTCGGCCAACTCATCTATCTCCTTTTCACTCGGGGTCCTACCCCTCAACAACTTATAGTTATCGACAATTTCATCCCTGCTAAGCGCCTCGAGCAGTGTTTTAAGCAATTCCTCTGCAATCTGAAACTCCACATCGGCTGTAATAGCAAACGCCAGGAAAAGTGGGTTTGCAATCATTTCAGGGTTGCTCCCGTCCACAGCTATTTTAGCCCTACCCCCTACATCCCCATAATCAGTTTGTAAGCTGAGATTAGTAATTTCCAGTTCCGGCGAGTGCTTAATTAGTTCTGGAAGCACATTAAGCAACTCTGCGGTAAGCACTTGGTTTCGTTCCTCCGGGTCCTGAATGTTGGTTTCCTGTGTTTTTTGTCTTATCTGGTTAGCCGATTCATAGTCCAAATTCCTCAACACCATCTCGTAAGTCCCCGGGCCATAAACCGAGCCGTCTACAGCTACCTGTTTAACATCAAATTTTATGCTTGCGTCAAACGCACCGTTAGTTAATTCAGAATCCCCCCCTACACTAAAGTTGTTTACCTTTATTTTCCCACCGCTCTTTTTTGTCTTTGCCTTTTTAGGATCTACAAACTCTACCTCTCCGACACTTACTCTATACATGCCCAACGGTATATTTCTGTCAGTGGTGGGATAGTACATATCCGATTGTCCCTCAACGCTGCTAATCGACAATGTAGATTCTTCGTCATGTAGGGTTAGCCCTGGTGAATCTAACTCGGATTTAAAGCTCTCAATCTCGGGGCCAAGTTCAACCTGCCCCTTAAGCCCTCCGAAATCAAACCTTGTACCTTCTTCGGTGTCAGTAGAGGTTTTATCGATAGAGATCCTGGATATACTGCTTGCATCCAGAGCTATGGTAGTGGTTGATTCCAATGTGGGGAGATTATTCATTACCTGAACCACAAATGATATGGCAGGATCTTTAGATCTAGCTTCGGTCTCTACGGCCTCTATCTCGTAGATGGATTCAATAAAGGCCAACACCGGTTTCGGAGCGATTTTACCCTTAAGTATTGCTTGTAGGGGAAACGGCCCATGATATATAAGGTTATTGTCAACGGCTGTGAAAGTTACGGTGTTTAAACCCGGTGTTTCATACTGTGTGCTTGCTCTCGATACAAACCATCCCCTATTGTATTCAATGCTCTTTGCATCGATACCCTCTATCTCACCGTATCTTTCTACAAGTGTATAGTATTCGTCTTCTGTTCTTTTCCCAAAGAAGTACGGTAGCACACCGAATACCAAAGAGAGTACCAGTAAAACGGCAACTAGCAGCCAAAGGACTATCCTCATCTCATTCCTATCCTGAAAACAGTTGTTTTATAATATTTATATAATTATAAGACTTCAAAACACTCTAAAGCAAGTAACTTTAGTTAATAAACGTGAGAACAATCAATATCTCGTGCAAAACTATATGCAATAGCGGCATTAGAACATGGCAACAAATCTATATGGCTCCCTTTATCCTCGAGTTTAAGACTAATTCGTGTTCACAAGGCCGGCGATATCCGCGGCAAATTCGGCTATTATGCCGTCAAGTCCCTTGTTCCAGCCGTTCATGAGTTCATCGGCTCTGGGTGCCCCAATACCTATTGTGCTCTCATAGGTCTTAGCAAATACAAGGTTATTGTCACCGGTATCCGTAGGTTCGAGTAAAAACAGTTGTAGCTCCATTACCGCAGTAGGATTTGTAGTGCTTCGGAAATCGCCGTAGAGCCGGACTATATTACCCTCGATGAAATAGTCATAGGGGATCTGAATTGAGGGTGTGACAACCTGTCGGAACAACCCCGATTTATCTAGCCACAGTACAAACTCTTCGGTAACCAGCGCCGATGGGATCCTAAAAAACTGGTTATAGAAATCCGATTCGTACTCGAGCTCTGAGGTCCTGTATATGAATTGTTTACTCATATTTGCCGGCGACAACGTAAACCTTTTCACCAAGGCAATCGAATCCGAGCTGTGTTGCAAGCTGTTTTCGGCTTCGGGAAGTTTAAACAGATAGTAGTTTCGTTCAGGATAGGTTTTATTTAGCGACGCACACCCCATTACGCAAAAACAAGTTACTACAAGCACTGCGGCTGTGTAATATTTTTGTTTATTCATTTTCACCTGCTTTAAATCGTGGCGGTTTTTCCCCAAAGAAAACCCACGATGGATATTTTTTTACAGTCTCCATAAACTCTCTTAAGTCATCCGAGATAAGCTCTATGTTTTCTATTACCACCCGCAAGTTGTTCTCTCTGCTGTTTAGGATCTGGTCGGTCTTATGAATTGTACGTTTTAATTCCGCAATCGTAGCGGGCAATTCGGCTGTGGATTCTTTAACATTTTTTAGGCTTGCTAAGACCTCAGGGCTGTTGACAATTGAATCTATAGAACTTACCGTCCTATCCAAGCTCTTAAGCACTGCCCTCAAATCTTCACTCACCTCTTTAATATTTGCATCATCGACGGCATTTGAAGTTGTCACGATCAACTTATTAACCTCATCTGATATGCCTTTGAAATCTATTGATTCGATAGTTTTAGTAAGTTTCTCTATTGCCTGAGTAATAAGGGTAATAGTGCCCGGTGCAGATGGTATATAGATATATTTAGGTTTCCAGTTTATTTCAACCGGGAGATGATCTTTTGGGTCTAAATACACGGCATTTAGAAAAGCAACACCTGTAATACCCTGGGACGCAAGCTGCAGTCTAAGTCCATTTTCTATCATCTCTTTAAGACCTTTTTTCCTCTCGAACTCATTCTTGTACATCCCTTTGCCGGTTTTGGATACCAGAGTGGGATATATCTCAGCCCTCACATACACATATTGATAATCGGTATTATACTCAGCAAAGACAAAACCCATCTCACTCACATTGCCGATATCAACACCCTGATACTTAAGTGCTGAACCTACATTTAAACCTTGTACTGATTGGTCAAAGTAAGTTTCAACATAGATCTTTTCCTGAAAAAACTTACCTGCACCAAAGATTACGATTGCAAAAGCCAGCAGCAAAGTGCCCAATATCGTAAACAGACCTATTTTAAAATAGTTAGGTTTTTGACTCATGATATTTTAATTACCCTCTATGCCCCCAATTGCACAGCCGACTCTCTTCTAAAGAACTGCTGCACGATTTTATTGTCCGAGTGATCCCTAAGCTCTTTAGGCTTACCGGTAGCTATTATACGCTTTACACCCTTATCCAGCATTATCACTCTGTCAGCAATCTTATATATACTTGCCAACTCGTGTGTAACCACTACAAATGTAATCCCCAACGTCCTAGAGAGGTTTATTATGGTTTCATCCAAGTCCGCTGAGGTAATGGGGTCAAGCCCTGCGGAGGGCTCGTCCAAAAAAAGTATCCTCGGGTCAAGCGCCATGGCCCTTGCAAGTGCTGCGCGCTTGATCATCCCCCCGCTTAGTTCTGAAGGCATCTTGTTTTCAGAACCCAGCAATCCAACCAGCTTGAGTTTCATAAGTGCAATTAATTCCATGGCCTCTCGATCGAGGTCCGTGTAGACCTCAAGCGGTATCATGACGTTTTCAAGCACCGTCATGGAACCAAACAGTGCACCCTGCTGGTAGGCTACGCCGATTTTTTTGAGGATATCTATTCTGTTCTCTCCCCCTGCCACTGCTATATCATCCCCGTCTATGAGAATGCGTCCCGAAGCCGGCCTGTAAAGGCCTATCATGTGTTTCAGCAGCGTGCTCTTGCCACAGCCCGACCCGCCCAATATCACAAAGATCTCACCTTCGTAAACATCGAAGCTGATATTGTCTATAATAACGTTGTCGCCGTAGGCCGCCGTAAAATTAGTAACCGTAATTATGGCTTTTGATTTCTCGTCCACTAAACTCACACCCCAAGGATATAATATAGAACACCGAACAGTCCATCCACAAGTATGACCAATATAATACCGGTCACAACCGCAGTTGTCGCAGCATCACCTACGGCTGAAGGCCCTTTGCTTGCCCTCATACCCGACAAACAGCCCACACCCGCAATAATGAGTGCGAAAAAAAGTGTTTTAAACAAACCCGCCAACAACATCACATAGGTCGCAGAGGCTGTAACCTGATTATAGAACGTAACAAATGTATAGCCAAGCGAGAGCATCACTACAAGCCCTCCCAATAGTCCAAACAAATTCCCAAAAAGTGTGAGCAGCGGGAGCATAAGCAACGCAGCTATGGCTTTGGGCACAATCAAGAATTTCACAGGATCAAGCCCCATTGTGGTTAGAGCGTCAATCTCCTCGTTTATCTTCATCGTTCCCAATTCCGCCGCAAACGCAGAGCCGCTTCGCCCATTTACCACAAAAGCCGTCATTAAAGGCCCGAGCTCCTTAAAATATGCAATCGCCACCAGGTTTGCTACGAATATGTCGGCCCCGTATTGCCGCATCGGTATTGCAGACTGAAACGCTATTACCAGGCCCACAAGAAAGTTGACCAGCGCTATGATGATTATTGCATTTGAGCCGAATTTTTCAGATGTTATCAATACCTCGCGCCATCTGATCTCGCTTGGGTTTTTAAACGACTGGACCAGTGCGACCAGCATACGTCCGGTAAATTCAACATGTACCTTGATCTCTTCCCACAATGAATACGAGTTCTTACCAACTGTGATGAGCAGTTTTTCATCATCAGCAAGCAGTGCATCCGGGTCTTCTTTGAACTCTTTATAGTCATATAGCCCCAACATCCTGCCGTACTCTTCCCTAAGCCCTTCTATGCGATAATCCCCTCCCCCATAGGTCTGTTTCCTCTCGAGGTCAAGCAATAGTGAGATCCCCGACGAGTCACAGTAATCAATCCCCGAGGCATCTACAATCAGGTGTGCGGGCTTTTTATCTTCAATTGTTAAAAGCGAATTCCCCCATATCCCCGCTGCCGAGTACGAGTCCAACCTACCGCTTATGGCCAAGACCAGAGTATCAGCCCCCTGGGTTTTTATCTCCAGTCCGGCACTTGCCTTGCTTACAGGATCTTTAGGCATAGCGTACAATATAAATAAAATGCAAGTTTCTTCAAGGTTGCCAATATTGACATATGTCTAATTACGTGCTTGCGTCTAACTTCCTACGATCCTCTCTCCTCCACCTACCCATAGCAATATATAGTAGTAAGAAAAGGGCAGCACAAACAAAAGACTGTCTATCCTGTCGAGCACTCCCCCGTGCCCAGGCAATATCTCTCCCGTATCCTTTACCCCAGAGCCCCTCTTTATTGAAGACTCAGCAAGGTCACCGATCACAGCCAACACAGCAATCAACAACCCGAAGGTAACCACAAACAGATAAGATACAGGCGCACCAAAAATAATATTCACGACAACTGCTGTTATTATTGACGATACAATCCCCCCGAGTGTGCCCTCAATAGTCTTACCCGGGCTTATACTCGGTACCAGTTTGTGTTTGCCTATGAACTTGCCCACATAGTAAGCCCCGGTGTCGTTTAAAAAAGTCACAGCCACCACAAGCACTATATAAAAGAACCCGACATCAGATACATTTTCGTAGAGAGTATTAAGCTCTTTGGTATCGTGCGAACTCCCCAGATTCCTTATCAAGACAGCATGCGACACAAACCAACCCACATATGCAATGCCTAGCACCGTGACACTTATTCTGTAAATACAGTCGGTTAGATCATCCTTTAACAACTGACTCAAGAGCACCAACAACACCATACAAGTAAACCCAAGCCCAAGGTACATGTATCCATAAAATGCCCCCAAAGGCAGTATGACCACACCCAACACACCGATGTACTTTTCAATACTCAGGTCAGTACGGTCAAGCAGTCTAAAGTACTCAAGGATGGCAACAATCCCCACAGCTGTTATTAAGACTACAAATAGCGGGCCCCCGTAACGAAAGACTATATAGAGGATCGGTATCGCAATTATCGATGTTATTAATCTAAGCGCCCAGTTGCTCATATCGTTTCAGTCGATATACTTTCCCTGAATCAATAGATATTGTAAATAAAACAACTCTCCAATAAACTCATGGAAAAACAAACATCAACACCTATATTTTCCCCCGGCCGTAGCCCGATGCGTTTAGCGGTTTTTATTTCAGGCTCGGGCTCAAATCTTATTCCAATATACGAACAACAGCAGTTATGTATCAAAAACGGTGTGCCCAACTATGGAAAAGTCGAAGTTGTATTCACCAATGTACCCGGTTGCAAGGGTGTAGAGGTTGCCGAGGGTTATGGTATACCGGTTATAAAGCTAAGCTCGAAAAAATATTTTGAGTCCCTCGGCACAGATCCCAACGATGATGAATCCAGGGACTATTATGACGCAGCGATAATCTCTCTATTAGAAGATAGATTTACCCCCGACCTTATTGTGCTTGCAGGGTTTAGAAGACGGTTGGGACAAAAATTCTTAAACAGGTACAAAAACAGAGTGCTCAATCTCTATCCGGGCGATACCACCAAAGACTACTTGGTAAGGGGTGTCGAGGCCTCGGTGCAGGCACTTCGCAAAAACGAGAGCAGTCTTAGGTGTAGTGTATATTTGCAGTCCCCCACAGAGCGGTTCGGCCCTGTGCTTGCACAGAGCACCGATATTTCCCTTCGGGGTTATACCGAGGATGACAAAGACGTGATTGGCAATCTATTGCGCAATGGACCCGAGAGGTTTATTTATCCTTTTGTGATTCATAGCCTTATTGCTAACGGTAGGATCTCGATCAATCCAGAAAATACAGTCTATTTAGACAATAAAGAGCTCGGGGTAACCGGTTACAAAATGTCTGAAGAAGATAACAGTAGTTTGTTTTGAGTTTATTTATTATAGTTATTTTTTGCGATGCAATAGCGGAATTAAAGAAGCCGGCCATTGCATTTTAGAAGATTGGCCTGTCTTACTTACCTAATTTACTTGTTTTTTATTTTGCCCCAGGTGTCCCGAAGCGTTGCGGTCCGGTTAAATACCAATTTGTCTTCGGTACTATCCGGCTCATCCAGGTAAAAGTAGCCCAGGCGTTCAAACTGATAATTAACACCGGTTTTTGCATCTGCCAGGCTGGGTTCTAGTTTTGCATCACTAATAACATTTAGCGATTCTTGGTTAAAGTTGTCTAGGAATGAACCATCTTTCTCTACGTTCTCTGGGTCCGGCACACTAAACAACCGGTCATACAGTCTTACCTCGGCACTCACTGCATGCTCAGCAGAGACCCAATGTATCGTACCCCTAATCTTTCGACCGTCGGGTGTGTCCCCTCCCCTAGTCTCTGGGTCGTAGGTACATTTCAGCTCCACTATATCCCCACTATCATCCTTAACTACTTCAGTGCATTCGATTATATACCCGTATCGCAGCCTCACCTCTCGCCCCGGTGCGAGGCGATGGAACTTCTTTGAGGGGTTCTCCATAAAATCGTCCCTTTCTATGTACAAGATCTTGGAAAACGGCACAGTCCTCGTTCCCATGCCCGGGTCCTCTGGGTTATTTATTGCCTCCATATCCTCCACCAGATCATCCGGATAGTTGATTATCTCTATCTTAAGCGGGTTAAGCACAGCCATTACACGAGGCGCTATCTTATTCAGGTCATCCCGGATGCTGTATTCCAATAGAGCAACATCAATCTGGCTATCCTGCTTTGTCACACCTATCTTCTCACAAAAATTCCGTATGGAAGCCGGCGTATATCCCCTGCGCCTTAACCCCGCCAGTGTGGGCATACGCGGGTCGTCCCAGCCCCCGACATATTTGTTCTCAACCAACTCTATTATCTTTCTCTTGCTAAGCACCGTGTAACTCAGGTTTAGCCTCGCAAACTCTATCTGCTGCGGGTGATGTACCCCAAGCTCCTCTAAAAACCAGTCGTAAAGTGGCCTGTGGTCCTCGAACTCAAGCGTGCATAACGAGTGTGTAATACCCTCAATAGAGTCCGACACACAGTGCGCAAAGTCATACATGGGGTATATGTTCCATTTATCCCCCGACCTATAATGAGGCTCTTTAAGAATCCTATACATCACAGGGTCTCTCATGTTCAGGTTGCCCGAAGCCATATCTATCTTGGCCCTCAGCACATACTCACCCTCCTTGAACTCACCCTCTTTCATCCGAGTTAATAGGTCTAGGTTCCCCTCAACATCCCTGTCTCTGTAGGGACTGTTTTTGCCCGGCTCACTCAGTGTTCCCCGGTACTCCCTTATCTGGTCACCCGTGAGGCTGTCCACATAAGCCTTATCAGCTTTAACAAGCTCCACCGCATACTCATAGAGCTTGTCGAAATAGTCCGATGCGTAGTACAAGCGGTCTTCCCAATCGTAACCGAGCCACCTGACGTCCTCTTGTATAGAATTCACATACTCTATATTTTCCTTTGTAGGGTTAGTGTCGTCGAACCTAAGGTTGCACGTGCCCCCGTACTCAAGGGCCACCCCAAAGTTAAGGCATATCGATTTTGCATGTCCTATGTGGAGATACCCGTTTGGTTCCGGCGGGAACCTCGTAGCTACGCGCCCGTCGTTTTTATTATCAGATATATCCTGCTCGATAATTGATCTAATAAAATCAAGGCTCTTTTCTTTATTAGCTTTTTCCACTTCTGTTAAGATCCCAAATCCTATGATGCATTGCAGTTAAATCAGCTCACCTCATTAACGGAGGTAGTATTATACAGAGCTTAAAAACTATTTAAAGAAGCTTGCAACAACTCTAAGCCCTAGTTGACTAACCACTTAACTGCCATATACATTATCATCTATGTACTTTCCCGTTTATAGACCCAGAAGACTAAGACGCAACCAAGCTCTAAGAGACATGGTCTCAGAAACAAATTTGTCAGTTTCGGACTTCATCTACCCAATGTTTGTGATGCCCGGCAAAAAAAAGAGAACTCAGGTAGCGTCCATGCCGGGTATATACAAACAGTCCATTGACAATCTTATAAAAGAGATAAGACAGGTAAAAAAACTCGGTATCAAATCAATACTACTTTTCGGCATTCCCAAGAAAAAGGACGATCTCGGCACTGAGGGCTACGACAAAAACGGCATCATCCAGCAAGCGGTAAGAGAGATCAAAAAAAAGGTAAAAGACATAATAGTCGTAACAGATGTCTGTATGTGCGAGTACACCGACCACGGCCATTGCGGGATAATCGCGAACGGGGATGTAGACAACGATCAAACACTCGAGTATCTCTCGGCCATGGCGCTTTCGCATGCTGAGGCCGGGGCCGACATCGTAGCACCTTCGGATATGATGGACGGGCGCGTGGGTGTTATTAGAGAGATACTGGATGAGAACGGTTACGATAATATCCCGATAATGTCATACTCCGCAAAGTACGCATCTGCTTTTTATGGCCCGTTTCGAGACGCTGCAGAATCACCCCCCAAATTCGGCGACAGGCGCAGCTACCAGATGGCCCCCCCCAACGTGCGTGAGGCCATGCGCGAGATCTCTTTGGACATAGAAGAGGGCGCCGATATAGTGATGGTAAAACCGGCCCTTCCCTATCTCGACATCATAAGGGCTGCGCGTGAGGAATACGACCACCCGATCGCCGCCTATCAGGTAAGCGGCGAGTACTCCATGGTGAAAGCTGCGGGAAAAAAGGGCTGGATTGATGAGTCCCAGGTAATGATGGAAACACTCGTCTCTATAAAGAGAGCCGGGGCCGATATTATTCTGACCTATTTCGCAAAAGACGCAGCCAAAATTCTAAACTCCGGGTAGATAGACAAACAAGATGGACTACACAACCTACAAAGTTGTCGAGGTATCAACCGTCACTGATGAAGAGCTCGAGAATGTGATAAACACATGGGTCAAGCAGGGTTGGTTACTAGACGGCATCCAATTCGCCATGAGAGACTCGTCCAAGAGACCTTCAATGGCATTTGTGCTGTTTACCAGGAAAGAGTCCTCTGACTAACACCGGCTACACGACGGATCATCCTGCCCCACCCTCACTGCCGAAATGGTTGTTCCAGTTAATGAGTATTACTCCGGCCACAACAAATACAATTCCTACCAAACGCTCTGTAGTTATTTGTTCTTTAAGGAATATATATGCGTATAGAGCCGTAAACAGAGGGAAACTGGCAATTATGGGAACAATCTTTGAAGTATGGTCCTCTTGTAAAGCAACGAAGTATATATATAGGCCCACTGCACCCAGCACCCCTGCCAATATAATCCAGACATAGGTCATCAATTTCATAGTCCTTACCTCTTCTACGATATTCCCCGAGAACGCTATCGCAACCAGTATGATCGTAGAAAATATAAAGCGTATTGTTATGACAGCTAATGGCGAGGCTTTCACCAGGCTAAGTTTTTCAAATATCGGGTTAATCCCCCATATTGTTGCTACAAGTAGTGCAAGCAGTGTAGTTTTCATAACACCCTCCATTGAGGCTATTTTTCCAGCAACATTAAAAGATCGTGGAGGCTCGAGATTGTATCTACCTCTTTATTGTCCTCGTGCTCTTTTTCCCTATCCAACAGATAAGCATCAATCCCCACAGCTCTGGCCCCGTGAAAATCGTTATCGATATCATCCCCTACATGAATCGTCCCGGACGAGGTTACCCCCATTTTGCTAAGTGCAATCTCAAATATCTCGGGCGCGGGTTTCGCGTGACCCGCCTCACTCGATATCACAAAACAATCAATGTGCTCGGTAATACCGAGACGCAAACACACGTCGTATACCCTGGTATCAAAATTCGATATGATCCCCAGCCTATAGCCCTTTTGTTTTAGAAGGCTAAGCACCTCTATGGTTTCGGGATAGATCTCCCAAGCCGTGGTCCTAAACACCTCATATAACTCATCGAAGTAATCATCAAACCTCTCTAAGTCACCCACATCTCGGTAGACCTCGGCTACAACCTCTTTCCACCACATTTTCTCAAGTGATTGCCTACGAACGTGCGACACATCACCAAACGCTAGCGGCGGAGCCGACTTAAACACCCTGCCAAACGACCTCTTTATGCTATCGGGAGATGGGTTATTGCCGAACTTTTTAGCTACATCCGCATAGGTTCGCCCGAGCCCGTCCTTTATATAAAACAGTGTGTCCGCTGCATCTAGAAATACCGTGTCGAAAGAGTTCTTGCTCATAGAATTAGCACTTTGTATCCAAAGGCAATTTAATATACACTCAAATCACATCTTATATAGGCCCGGGTACAAAATTGGCTTCTCAAATAATCGCAGTCGTAGACGACCTATTCTTTAAGTCCAAGATCAAGGCCGCCGCAAACGCTTTGGGTGTTAGACTACTATTTGTTAAGGACATAGATGAACTTGATAGACAAATAAAAGACAAAAAACCCAGACTGATAATATTTGATCTCAATATTAAAACCCTCGATTCAATTGATACAATAAGAACAATTAACACGCAGGATATCTCCAAACCAACTACACTGGGTTATTACTCGCATGTGGACCAAGCATTGCGAAAAAAAGCACAAGACGCAGGTTTTAATATAGTTATTCCCAAATCCAAATTTTCAATGGAACTAAGCGAAATTCTGAGCGAGTATATAGCTTGAAATACAAGGATGTTATCTCTAGATTTAGAATTATTATATCAAGTGTATAATTTCTGTAAAAGTACTTGGATAAAATATGGCCTATCGTATACCGCAACATGTTCTCCATTCCACACTCGACGACGAGTCAGTCCTGCTCAACCTCCACAGCGGAGAATACTACTCCTTGAATGAATCTGGCTCGATAATATGGAACCTCCTTAGCAACGGACACGATCAAAACGAGATTATAAAAGAGCTTCTAGGCCGGTTTGATATACCACTAGACACCCTCGAACAGGATTTCAACGATATTGTAGAGGACCTAAAAACAAACGGTTTACTTGTAGAGGATTGATATGCAAATTGGCAAGTTTTTTAGCCTCAATTTAAACGACAAATTATTAGTCCTTCGATCATGGCTCGACATACTATGGGTAATAGTACTAATACGTACAGCTCTACGAACGAGTTTGTTTCGAAACCCCGAGACCACAAGCCTAAAAGAATTTGACCCAAGCGAAATAAAGCATCTAACCTATCTATTTGATATGGCAGCATCCCACCATATTAAAAACCTCACGTGCCTGGAACGCTCCATAGCTCTGGGGCGGCTACTCGCCCACAAGGGTCTCGAGACCAAACTAAGAATAGGAGTTGAGAAAAACGGCAGCATACTAGACGCCCACGCGTGGATCGAAAGTCCCTACGAGATCCCGGGCAATGAAACTAAAGGATACGAACCCCTTAGGCACATCGAGATAACATCAAACAAATAAACCCATGAATCTCAGAGATTTAGATCATGCCCTATACACCTACACCGTTTCGGGTGTTAGCGTGCAAACCAACATTGAAACCACCGAACTTAGCACTACTGAATACACAGATATCTCTGTCACAGTGATTTTCGACCCTTATACCCCTACGCGCGATGCCGAACTCAGTGATAAGCAAACAGAAAACTCAGATTTTCTAAATATAGGTGCTATATCGGGTTGCGATTCCTACATAAGTCGTGACGGCAATGTGGTTCATATCACTCGGTGTGCAAGCACGAGTGATTACGCTGCCATAATCCGCCAGGTCGTCCCCTACTCTTCTTACATACAGAAAAAAGCCGTTCTACACGCATCTGCTGTCGTCGTTGCTGATAATGCAGTTGCATTTGTTGGCGAAAGCGGTGCGGGCAAATCCACTCTCGGTGAGGGGCTTAACGATTTAGGTTTCCCTACCCTCTCAGACGATCTGCTCCCCTGTAGAATAAAGTCCGGTAAGCCATGTGTTCCTAGATTACAACCTAACACCGACGCACCAATGTTTTTACCCCTACAATCAGTTTATTTTTTAGAACGGAGAAATAATATTGATGAAGCCCTGACCTCGGCACTTAGTAAACCTGTGTTTTTTCAAAATTTAATCCATAACGGTTTCGGTGACCTCGCGCACAAGACGATATGGGATGTTGAATTCAGTTTCTATGAATTGCTAGCGAAACAGTGCAGTGGATACTCACTTCTCATACCCGACAACATCGAGAAATCCACTTCATCCATAAAGTCCGTGGCCCGATTACTAAACGAACTATGATTAACAGGACGGTACTATCGTGAGTGGTTTAGCAGGAATTATCAATTGGGATGGCAGCCCTGTGAGTAAAGAGCTTATAGACGAGATGATTAATATTGTATCTCATAGGGGCCCTGACGGGATTAATACGTATAGCCACAATAATGTAGGTTTCGGCCACGCACACCTTTCTATTACCAAATGCGGTAGAAACGAGAAACAGCCCTTCACCTCACCCGACAAATCCATGACAATCGTATCAAACTCGAGTTTGTATAACAAAGATGAACTAACCGCTAAGTTAGGCCATGTTGAGTGGGCAACAAAACTTATCACAGACCCGAAACTGATCCTTGCCGGCTATATCAAATGGGGCCCACAGTTGCTTGATTATCTGGATGGTGAGTATGCATTTGCGATCTGGGACGAGAAGAAAAAACGAATCTTCGCAGCCAGAGACCCCTTCGGCACAGTACCGTTATATTACTCATCAGATAACAAGTACCTCTATTTCGCATCGGAACCCAAACAGATTATCAAGGTGTCGAATGTGTCCCCGGAACCCGACAAAACAACTATTGCCCAATACATATTGCGACAGTTTAACGACTCAGGCCGCTCGTTCTACAAACAGATCAAGCAGATTAAACCGGGGCACTATTTATTAGCTTCAAGAAGTGAGACTAAAGAGATCCAATACTGGAATCCGGATCCCACCTTTGAAACCCAATACAAAACGAAACAGGATTATATTGAGCAATACAAAGAACTCTTGAGAGCATCTGTATATAAATGCATACAATCCGATTATCCGATCGCATCTCAACTAAGCGGGGGGCTCGATTCATCGTCAATCGTAGTCACAGCACAGAGCCTCTACCACACCCACGACAATCTACCGCCACTCCACACAATTTCCGCTACCTATGAAGACCTGCCATGTGACGAGTCGGAATATATTCGTCTTGTGTCCGATTTGGTTCAATTTGAGAACCATAGATTCTGTCCAATTGGGGAATTTAACGTTGACAATATAGATGAAGAAATCCGACAGACCGACTCTCCTTTTGCCGAAATCCAACAGGGTATCTTCGCCAACTGCTCACAGATTATGGACAACATTGGCGGAAAGATACTTCTCACCGGTATAGGGGGTGATGAGCTTGCAGACGAAGCATATTATTTAAGGGATCTAGCAAAACGCTTTCAATACTTAGAGCTCTTATTGCAGTCCTGGAATGTCAGCAACAACAACTGGGCAACGTTTTGGTACTATACATCCGACGCACTCAGATCAACCGTTCCAAAACCTTTAAGACAAATATACAGAGCAATATTAAAACCCAAGACACCCAATGTTAGCGTACCTAACTGGGCTAACTCCGAGTTGACAGATCTGATTGAATCTCAAGAATATTCCAAGCCCCATGCAGAGAATCAATTCAACTCTTTAACCCAGGGTGCAGTATTCGAGTTTCTCAACTCTCCTCAATTGCACTGGTTAGTTGACACATTTGAATGCAGAGCTGCATACGCCGGGTTTAGAATGCGCCATCCCTATCTGGACCGAAAACTAGCTGAGTACGTGATGTCCATACCCTTTAACAAACGAGTACCCGATGGAAAATGGAAATACCTAACACGTACTGCATTTAGAGGAACTCTCCCGGAGCAGATTATAGAAAACAATCTTAAAACAGCGTTCGATTCAATCAACATTCATCTGATTAAAGAGAATTTCGACAACATAACCAACAAGCTATTCAATAAAACAACCTGGCATTTAGAACCCTATATTGGACGGGACAATGCACACGAATTATTTCGCGAGTATCGTGACAATGCTAATAATCAAACATGGACCGATACTTATTTACTTTGGAGAATTGCCACAATGGAATTATTACTTAGACAATAATCGTGCTATAATTAAGTTAAATATTTACAGATTCAAGATAAGAGGAAATTTATGTCTGACAATAAACAAAAGAAAACAAAATTGACTGAGATCAGCCAAATATCTTATATAAAACCAAAACTCCAGAAGATGGGTAATATAACCAAAGTTACTAAGAAAACAGGCCCATTTTCTGATTCATCTCCACAAAATCCTTCTAGGCCTAATTGACCTATATCATTACAGAGCAACCACTCGCTACTAATCCACTATAAATATATACATTTAGTTAGTATGATTACTGAATGAGCCCTACCAGTAAGAAAGTACGACTCTTTGTATTTTTCGACAAATTATTCTACCGATTTAACAAGCTCATTAGTTCAATCCACCAGGGATTTTGGCTGGGATTTCTCAACCGCACAGAACTCATAAGTGCCACAGATCAGATGTACGATTCTAAAATGCATTATTACACTCCCACATATACTCATTCGGGTTTAAATTATTGGGAACAGGGCATTATCGATTCATATTTTTCAAAATGCAGATCAATTCTCATAGGCGGTGCAGGCTCTGGAAGAGAGATGATAGCCTTAACCCAAAGCAACTACCGTGTGGATGGATTTGAATGCTCCCACAAAATGTTTGAGTACTGCAAGAGACTGTTGGCGGATGAAAAAATTGAGTCCAATATATATCTTTGCGCACCGGACACAGTGCCAGAGAAACCGGGAAAATACGACGGCATGATAATAGGCTGGGGAACATACATGCATATCCAAGGCCGTAATGCTCGAATCAATTTTCTAAACCAGTGCAGCGAACACATAAAAAAAGGCGGCCCAATTCTCCTCTCGTTTTTTGTCCGAGACCCCAAAGATTCCAGATTCCATATCATCTATCACACCGCAAGGGTTATTAGAAAGCTAATGTTAAACAAAGACATTTTGGACATGGGAGATACTCTAGACGGCAGCTTCGACCACTATTTCACAAGGGAAGAGATTGAGAGCGAATTAAATGACTCGGGCTTCAACATGATCTATTATAAAGACAATGCTGGTTACCCCCATGCAGTAGCTAAAAAGAAATAACAAGTTATATATTGATACTAAATTTAAGAACGGTACATTGGCCCAAGACAAAATTTACAGCTCAATAATCAACAAGCCCGAGATCATGCTAATGATCGAAGCCGCAAGGTCATTCCTCGGACGAAATAACGATGAGATATTATCATCTCGTTTACAAGACAACTTAGATTGGGAAATTCTATTAGATTTTTTAAGCGATCATGGTTGTACACCGTTATTTGCGAAATCGACTATACCGAAATACGAGTCTTTTATCCCCCCGACACATCTCGATTCAATCAATAAATACACTCAGGCATCTTCTTTGCGCAACCAATTAATCGAGAGCACATTAATTGAGCTACTATTGCTACTGTATTCAAACGATATCCCATGTGTTCCTCTAAAAGGACCTATATTGTCCAATTCACTTTATGACGATACATATTTTCGAGAGTACGCAGACCTGGATTTGCTTGTAAAAAAAACCGACCTGGAAAAAGCCGGGGAGCTTATAGAAAACCAAGGGTTCAAGCTCAAGTTCAACGTACCCAAAAGATTAGAATCCTACTATATAGAGTCAGGGTTTTATCTGCTCGAGCAAGACATCCATCTAAGCTATGTGCGCGATACAGACAACCAGAGCATTGATTTACACTGGTCACTTGTGCCTGAGCGTTATTCATTCTCGCCACTCATGCTCTCGGTTTGGAACAGGTCCATACCCGCAAAATATAAAGACTCTAATTTTATGAATTTATCCGTGGAAGACCTATTTATTTTTTTATGCATACACGGCGCAAAACACTCATGGTCACAGCTAAATTGGATTATAGACCTTGCCCAACTCCTAAATATATCACCCAATTTAGACTGGGGCTGGATAAAGAAAGAATGCGTATCTAGGAACTGCACAACTATGATCAATACAGCATTGCTTTTGCTCTATGATCTATTCGATTTTAATATCCCCGAGAGCTTGTCTGATGAATTTAATCGCAACAGCAAGAGCGAGAACCTTACAAAGCTGGTCTACAAAACACTTAACTCCCCCGAAAGCTACGATAAAAACCTAACCGCGGGCCGATTCTACGTTTATTCAATGGACAGCGTGTTAGACAAGTCACACTATTACAGAGATCTAGTGTTTAAACCTACCACCGCCGACCTCGAGGCCTTAAAACTCCCGCCGTATCTGTTCTTTCTCTACTCACCCTTAAGACCGTTTCGTCTATTCGTAAAACACACTGGCAAACTGTTTTCAGGCTCTAGCCAAGACAACTAATACCCCAAGTTGGGTCTTAGCCACCTCTCCGCTTCTTCCAGTGTTATACCCTTTCTTACCGCATAATCCTCAACCTGATCGCGGTCTATGGGACCGACATGAAAATATTTCGACTCCGGGTGCGCAAAATACAGTCCCGCCACAGAGCTCGGGGGATAGATGGCAAAATTCTCTGTAAGCGTAACCCCTATGTTGTTCTCCGCATCCAGGAGTTCCCAGATCGCGGCCTTCTCAGTGTGATCAGGACACGCCGGGTAACCGGGTGCTGGTCTTATCCCCCTATACCTCTCTTTTATCAAGTCTTCATAGGATAGATCTTCACTCAGCCCATATTCCCAGACCTCTCTAATCCTCTTATGCATCAATTCTGCATAGGCTTCCGCGATCCTATCCCCCAGCGCCTGTACCATAATAGCCGTGTAGTCGTCCTGCTTGGATTTGTAAGACTCTGCCAATGCCTCGACTTCCTGCCCAGCGGTGACAACAAAGCCCCCGATGTAATCAGTCTTACCACTATCTTTCGGGGCTATGAAATCCGATAGGCAAAAGAAGCTTTCGTTCTCCCCCCTGTCCCTCTGCTGTCTAAGGAAGTGAAGCACCCTAACTACGTTGCCTTCTTCATCATAGACCTCTACATCGTCTCCGACACTGTTAGCACGCCAAATAGCCGAGACAGACTTAGGTCTAAAAAGATTATTCTCTATAATATCTTTCAAAAGCTGTTGTGCGTCGTCATATATGGAACGTGCTTGCTTGCCCCATTTTTCGTTCTCGAAAATCTTTGGATACACCCCCTTTAGCTCCCATACCCAAAAAAACGGTGTCCAGTCTATATAGGGTGCTATATCCCCGACCGTAATATCATCATGCACCCTCGGGCCCAAATTAGAAGGCACATCTATCACGATCGAATCCCAATTGGTTACGAATCTCCTAGAGCGTGCATCCGCTATCGACAAGGACTCGCTTGTTTGCCCCTTGCTCGCATGCAGGGCTCGTAGCTCCTTGTGCTGCTTCATAAGACCCTTTATATACTTATCTTTCTTCTCAGGGCTGAGCAGTTCGTTGCAGACATTAACAACCAGCGAGGCGTCTTGGACATGTGTCACGGGCCCCGTGTACTCAGGGGCAATCTTAATTGCAGTATGGGCCCTGCTGGTTGTTGCACCTCCTATAAGTAGTGGGGTACGGAAACCCTGTCGCTCCATCTCCGATGCGTTAAATACCATCTCATCCAACGATGGAGTTATTAGTCCGCTAAGCCCTATTACATCGGCTTCTATGTCCCTGGCTTTCTTGAGGATGTTTTCGCACGACACCATCACACCCAGATCAACCACATCATAGTTATTACACCCAAGCACCACCGACACTATGTTCTTTCCAATGTCGTGCACGTCCCCTTTCACAGTAGCAATCACGAACTTACCCTTGCTACTCGCCCCCCCGGACTCGGCTTTCTCAGCCTCCATATAGGGCTCCAGGTACGAAACCGCCCGCTTCATCACACGCGCACTCTTTACGACCTGAGGCAAAAACATCTTGCCTTCCCCAAATAGATTTCCCACAACCTTCATCCCGTCCATAAGCGGGCCTTCTATTACATGCAGCGGTTTCCCATACTTCTGCCTGGCCTCCTCTGTGTCCTCCTCGATATAATCCACAATCCCCTTAACCAGTGCATGCGATAGTCGAGATTCTACCGATTCCGTACGCCAAACTTTAGTCTCGGCCTCTTTGGTCTGCTCCTTTCCCTTTACAGTCTCGGCATAGTCTACAAGCTGCTCGGTGGCATCAGGCCTACGGTTAAGCAGCACATCCTCCACCTTTTCTAATAGTTCTTTATCAATATTGTCATATACCTCTAGCATCCCGGCGTTCACAATTGCCATATCGAGCCCGGCCTCAATCGCGTGGTACAGAAAAGCGCTATGCATAGCCTCGCGCACCACATTGTTACCCCTGAACGAAAAAGAGATATTGCTTACACCCCCGCTAGTAAGTGCACCTGGACACACTTTTTTTATCTCGCGCACAGCCTCTATAAAATCCACGGCATAGTTGTTGTGCTCCTCAATCCCCGTAGCCACCGTCAGAACATTGGGGTCGAAGATTATGTCGCTTGGGTCCATCCCCACCTTTTCGGTCAATATTTCGTAAGCCCTCCTGCAGATCCTCACCTTATCATCTTTAGAGGCAGCTTGCCCCTTCTCGTCAAACGCCATCACCACCGCCCCGGCCCCGTACTGCACAATCTTTCGAGCCTGCTCTACAAACTTATCCTCACCCTCCTTAAGGCTTATCGAGTTCACAACCCCTTTGCCCTGTATGCAGCGTAATCCGGCCTCGATCACGCTCCACTTCGAGCTATCTATCATGATCGGTACTCGTGCGATATCAGGCTCTGTGGCTACCAGGTTAAGGAAACGTGTCATGCATGCTTCCCCGTCCAAAAGCGCCTCATCAAAATTCACGTCTATTATGTTTGCGCCGTTTTCCACCTGCTGACGCGCCAGGCTAAGCCCGCTCTCGAAATCATCGGCCTTAATAAATTTTGCAAATCTTGGCGACCCGGTAACGTTAGTCCTCTCGCCCACCATAATAAAAGGCGAGCCGCTGCCCTCTATATTGAGTGCCTCAAGCCCGCTTAGCTTGGTAATATTCTTTATCTGCGGCAGAGCCCTTGGCGAAAAGCCCTCCACCCGGGCCTTTATTGCGGCCAAGTGATCAGGCGTGGTACCGCAACACCCTCCCACTATGTTCACAAGCCCGCTTTGCACAAACTCTCCTAGATAACCTGCCGTGATCTCCGGTGTTTCATCGTAACCGGTATCGCTTAGCGGATTAGGCAGCCCAGCGTTCGGATAACAGCTTATGTACGAGTCCGCTATCCTCGAGAGCTCCTCTATATAGGGCCTCATCTCTTTGGCACCCAGCGCACAGTTAATCCCTACGCTAAGCGGTTTAGCATGGCGTACCGAGTTCCAAAACGCCTCTACGGTCTGGCCCGACAGAGTCCTGCCAGACGCATCCGTTATCGTGACCGACAGCATTACAGGCAACCTCGAGCCACTACGGGAAAAGAACTGTTCAACTGCATATATTGCAGCCTTCAGATTAAGCGTGTCGAAAGTGGTCTCGGCTAGAATGATATCCACCCCACCCTCTACAAGGCCCTCCACCTGCTCGTAATAACAGTCCACAAGCTCCTCGAATGTGACCGCTCGGTACGCAGGGTTGTTCACGTCGGGTGACATAGAGCCTGTTTTATTCGTAGGCCCCAATGCCCCTGCAACAAAGCATTTACGATCAGGATTTTCCGCCATAAACTCGTCTACAGCGTTTCGGGCAACGCGTGCAGCATGGATGTTTAGCTCAAGGGCTTGGTACTCAAGCCCATAATCGGCCTGCGAGATTCTATTGGCGTTAAAAGTGTTTGTTTCAATGATATCGGCGCCGGCTTCGAGATAAGCCCTGTGTATTTCAGATATTATGTCGGGACGTGTGACACACAGCAGGTCATTGTTTCCCTTTAGCTCTTTTTTGGCCTCCCGAAACTGCTCTCCTCTAAAATCCGCTTCCCCAAGGTCGTAGCGTTGGATCATCGTACCCATCGCACCGTCAAGTAGTACGATACGCTCGTCTAGAATCTTAGTAAGAGTGTTTTGCAGTGCCAGACTGCTGCGTTTTTGCATCTGTATATTCTATCTAAAGATAAATGGATTTAAATTGCAGGGCAGTATAGATGAAACCGATGACCTAAAGTTTTTGATAACAACCGATATTAAATAAATACTTTCGGTTGCAAACCTCTTTTACCAATTGCTCCTTAGTTCTCGCAACTCCTTAAATATTGATTTGGGATCATTCCCCAAGGACTCATTCCTTTTTCGGAGATTAGCGATGAGCTCTGGGGAGTCATAGCGCAGAAAAGGATTGTAACCTCTTTCCTCTCCAATAGATGTAAGCGCATGCTGCTCATTTTTCTCGGTACTGTTTTTAACCTCATTTAGTTTGTTTTGTATATTCTCATTACCCGGTTCTACGTCGAGAGCAAACTCAAGGTTCTTAAGAGCGTAATCATGCCCGCACAAGATCTTAAGACTGTCCTCAAAGACGCTTAGCTTTCCACTGATCGTCTCGAACAGCACATCCGTATCACCCCTAAACTTCGTGTTACCGCAGCCCGATAAAAACAGCGTGTCCCCGGTAAAAAGGTAATCCCCAAGCCTTAGCACCACATGCTCCGGGCAATGTCCCGGTGTATGGAACACATCGATATGCTCCTTGCCGAGCTCTATCCGGTCCCCCTCTTCAATTGGGGCACTTCTGGGAGCAACAAACTCCCGTCCCAGTGGGTGTACAAGGATTTTAGACAAAGTAACCTTAAGTATCGGGTCATTGCCCTTTATATGATCGGGGTGGCAGTGAGTGTTTATAATATATTTAACGCTAAGCCCATTCTCTCTAATAATGTTTAGTATCCCGATCGAGTCTATCGGGTCTATCACCGCACACTCCCTAGTCTCGTTACACCATGCTAAGTAATTGTAATTACTGTCACTTTCCTCAACTTTCTTGCGAACAATGCTGTATCCCTGTTCCTGATAAATATCCATTTCTTAACCCCTCTCAGTACTTAAACCTTATACCAACACTAAGTAAATTTGTTGACTCTTAACCGGGAAAATATATACTGATTATTATAAATTACCAGTAGATTATATGAACCTATCCAAGAAGTTCCTACCCCATATTCTTATATGCGTACTTGTGGTCATGGCGGCACCGGGCTGCAATAAAGAACCCGAGTACATACCCGGGATGAGCATTCAGGGCATTAGAGCCCCCATATCCAAAGTGCTGTTCTCCCCGATTGCCTACGACAGTGCAGTGCTGGCAATCGAGGGCTATATCAAAGATGTAAACATAGAGAACCCTGAAAACGAACAGACCGCATTAACCACTTTTAAGATACTAGACCTAAAGGGCAACTACATCAACATATCGATGAACGGCACATGGGACCTAGAAAACGACGACTACTTAATCGTGGGCGGAATCTATAGAAAAAACGGCAATGTACTCGAAGCAGACAAGTTCGAAGTAATAGAACTGCTTGAAGAAGACGAGGATGAACGCAAGATTAACGAGTGGGACTAGGCAGCTGGGAGAACTTTGACATATTCAATATCTATAGGTACTTTATGACGTTTATTTAATGCAGATACGAGGTTTATATGGGCTTTGTGAAAGGACTTAAATGTAAAGAATGCGGCAAGGAATACCCCAAAGAACCGCTACATGTGTGCGAAATATGCTTCGGTCCCCTAGAGGCGGTTTATAACTACGACGAGATCAAAGAAGCACTCTCACGCCAAAAAATAGCAGATAGAAAACGCAACATCTGGCGCTATGCAGAGCTTTTGCCGATAGACAACACCCCGACAGTGGGTCTAAAAGTCGGATACACCCCTGTGGTAAGGGCAAGCAACCTAGAAAAAGTCCTTGGAGTAAAAGAGTTGTATATAAAAAACGATGCCGTGTGTTTTCCCACACTATCGTTTAAAGACAGAGTAGTATCCGTAGCACTTTCCAAGGCCAAGGAGTTTGGGTTTGACACTGCGGCATGCGCTTCGACCGGTAACCTGGCCAACGCAGTTGCATCACTCACTTCGGCCGGCAACATGAAAAGTTATATCTTTATCCCATACAACCTGGAGCAGGCAAAAATAGTTGGTACGACCGTTTACGGTTCCAACCTCATAGGCATAAACGGCAGTTATGACGATGTAAACAGGCTCTGCAGCGAGATTGCAGGCAAATTCGGGTGGGCATTTGTAAATATCAACATGAGACCTTACTACGCCGAGGGCTCTAAATCCCTAGCCTTCGAGTTAATTGAGCAGTTGGGTTGGCGCACACCGGATAATATCGTAGTGCCAATGGCTAGCGGCTCCCTGCTAACAAAGGTCTGGAAGGCTATAAAGGAGTTTGAGCTCACGGGGCTGATTGAGGAATCTGAAACCAAGATCTTCGGGGCCCAGGCCACGGGATGCTCCCCTATTACCACGGCCATCAAAAACGATTGGGAGATATTTAAGCCCGTTAAGCCCGACACCATAGCGAAATCGCTTGCAATAGGCACACCAGCAGACGGATTCTATGCAATGTGCGTGATGCGCGAGAGCGGGGGGTCGGGAGAAGACGCCAGCGATCAGGAGATCGTAGACGCAATCAAGCTCCTGGCTGAGACCGAGGGCATATTCACAGAGACCGCCGGCGGAGTAACACTGGCAGTGACTAAAAAACTTATTGATCAGGGTAAAATCCCCCGAAACGAATCCATAGCAATTTGTATCACAGGTAACGGGCTTAAGACCCAGGAGGCCATCGTGGATCAGGTGTCAAAACCGCATATCATCGATGCCAAGCTTGAGGATTTTCAAGAACTATACGATAAAATTAAACCAAAAGACGGTCATCAAGGAGGTAATAACAATGTCCTCTATTCGAATCCCAACCCCGCTTAGAAAGCTCACCGGCGATCAAGACGAGGTAAACGTGCAGGCTGCGGATGTAGGAGAGCTGATTGAAAAGCTCGAAAGTGAGTACCCCGGGATAAAAGAAAGACTATGCGATGAAGACGGGAATGTTAGAAGATTTATCAATATCTACGTCAATAACGAAGACATAAGATTCTTGGACGGCAAAGACACTGCTCTTAAAGATGAAGACATAGTGTCGATCATCCCGGCTATAGCCGGCGGTAATTAATACTGGAATATTAACTCGCGGTCAGAAAACAAATGCATTAGTTCTTTCCAAATACATCTTGGAGTTTTTCTAGAAACCGATTTACAAGTGGGATATTCTTTTCCTCTGTAGCGTCGGCAAACTGTTTTAAAATTTCCTTCTGTTTTGAGTTAAGCTTAACAGGCACCACAACATTTACATTTACAAACAGATCACCGGTCCCCCTCCCATTCAATCGAGGCACACCCTTACCTTTTAGTCTAAAGGTTTCACCGTTTTGCGTCCCCGCGGGCACCTTCATCGTACTTTTTCCTTTCATTGTAGGTATCTCGATCTCATCCCCGAGCGAGGCCTGGACAAAGGTCACAGGCACCTCCAAATACAGGTCTTCTCCCTCACGATTAAAAAACGGGTGCTCTTGTACAGATATTTCAATATACAGATCCCCCGGAGGCCCGCCACGCACCCCGAAGTCACCCTCACCCCTGATTCTTAGCCTCGTGCCCCCAGATACCCCAGGTGGTATGTTCACGCTCACATCGCTGTAGCTTTCGATATACCGCTCGCCGTTACACTTAGCACAGCGCTCAAGTATCAGTTTGCCCATCCCCCCGCAGCTGGAACAGGTCCGCCTAAAGGCAAAGAGCCCCTGTGAGTACTGCACCTGCCCTACACCCTCGCAATCGTTACACTCAATCTCTCCCCCAGGTGCAGCTCCTGTACCCCTACACAACTCACACTCAGTGTGTTTCGGCACCGTTACTACCTTCTCAGTGCCAAACACCGCCTCTTCAAACTCAAGCTCCACTGAGTATTTTAGGTCGTTCCCTTTAGCACTCCTACTCGATGTTGCACTATGGAAAACCTCATCGAACAGGTTGCTGAATATATCGTTGAAGTTTGCACTGAAGCCGGACTCTGAAAACAGCATATCGTCAGTAATATGACCCAAGCTATCGTATCTGGCCCTTTTTTCGGGATGACCTAGCACCTGATAGGCCTCGTTAATCTCTTTAAACCTTTCTTCCGCTTTTAAGTTGCCGGGGTTTCGATCGGGATGGTATTCAAATGCTAATTTCTTATAGCTTTTTTTTACCTCATCATTTGAAGCACTCCTTGTTATTCCGAGCACCTCATAATAATCAACAGTGGTTTTCACAGCTTACTTCCCCGCTTACTGCTCAGTCTCTGTATCTTCCGGCTCAGGCTCCGGTTCCTGCTCTGGCACCGGCTGTGGTCCCGGTTCCGATTCCTGGTCAGGCTGTTGGTCATCCTCAACCTGTTTGTTGGCATATATGACCTCTGCAAACCGATAGGAGTTCTGCTTGAGCTCATCCAACACGTTTCTGATATACCGAAAATCATCGCTCTCAATGGCCTCGTTCATCCGTTCGATTGAGTTATCGATTGTTTCCCTCATCTCCTCGTCAAGCTTATCACCATACGATTTAAGTGTTCTATGAACAGAGTACAAGAGTCCCTCGGCCTCGTTTTTAAGCAATGCAAGGTCCTTGCGCATCTGGTCCTTTTCAAGGCTGCTTTTGCTTTCGTTGATGATTTGGTTGATCTGTTCTTCGCTAAGCCCGCCCGAGGTCTCTACCTGGATTGCCTGTTTTTTACCTGTACCTAGGTCCTTTGCCGAAACGTGGAGAATACCGTCAGCATCCACTTCAAACGAGACCTCGATCTGAGGCATCCCTCGGGGTGCAGGAGGTATACCGATCAAAGTAAAATTTGCAAGAGAGATATTATCGTCCACCATCTCCCTTTCACCCTGCAGCACATGAATGCCCACAAAATCCTGGTTGTCCATCGCAGTTGTAAAAATCCTGCTCCTCTTTGTGGGAATAGTGGTATTACGCTCGATTATCATTGTGAACAACCCACCCTTGGTCTCCACACCCAACGAGAGTGGCACCACATCCAAAAGCAATACCTCCTCAACCTTACCCTCTAAAACCCCGCCTTGTATCGCAGCGCCTATAGCAACTACCTCTTCAGGGTTTATCCGAGTCTGCGGTTCCTTGTGGAATATGTCCTTTACCTTCTGATGAATCCTAGGCATCCTTGTCATACCACCCACAAGCACTACCTCATCAATCTCAGAGGGCTTTAGTTTCGCATCCTCGAGTGCCTGGTTACACGGTATTGCAACCCTATCGACTAGATCCGATACAAGTTCTTCAAACTCCTCTCTGGTAATCTTGTAATTGAGGTGTTTAGGGCCCGACGAGTCTACTGCGATGAACGGGAGGTTGATTATAGTCTCCCCCAACGAAGAGAGTTCATGCTTGGCCTTCTCGGCGGCCTCTCTGATACGCTGGAGAGCCATCTTGTCTTCTTTTAGATCTATTTCGTATGTATCTTTGAACTTATTTATTACAAGCTCCACTAATTTATGGTCAAAATCATCACCACCTAAAAATGTGTCTCCACTCGTTGATTTGACCTCAAACACTCCATTTGCAATCTCTAGAATCGTAATATCAAAAGTCCCGCCACCTAGGTCAAACACAGCTATGCGCTGGTTTTCCTTTTTGTCCATACCATATGCCAACGCTGCTGCCGTGGGTTCGTTTATTATCCTCCGCACATCAAACCCGGCTATTCTCCCGGCATCTTTTGTGGCTTGACGCTGCAGGTCGTTAAAGTGCGCCGGCACGGTGATAACAGCCTCATTCACCCCATAGCCCAGGTACTCCTCCGCAACCTGCTTTAGTTTTGCCAGCACTATCGCGGCTATCTCTTGGGGACTGAACAGTTTTTCATTGGCTTTTACCCATGCATCCCCGCTGTTATTTGCTACTATTTCATAGGGCACAAGTGTTGTAGCCCTTTGAACCTCGGGCGACTCATAGTTCCTACCGATCAGTCTTTTTACACCATATATTGTAGTAGAGGGGTTAACGACAGCCTGTCTCTTTGCAACTGCCCCTGCAAATTTGGTCCCGTCCTCTGTAAACGCAACGACAGAGGGTGTAATCCTGCTGCCCTCTTCATTGGGAATAACAACTGGAACCCCTCCTTCAATCACTGCAACACAAGAGTTTGTCGTACCTAGATCTATACCAACTATAGCCATTTTTTATCCCTTGTTATTTATTCTGTTTCATCCTTCGGAACGCTAAACATATTGTCTGACTTCTTTTCAGTGTTTAGGTTAAGCACGTTATCGTTTTCCGATCCCTCGTTCTTGCTCTCGGGCGATACTATATCGTCACTTTGGCCCGGTGTGCCCTTCGATACTACAACAAGTGAGGGGCGCAGCAGCCTGTCCTTTAGCGTAAAGCCTCGGAGCATCTCAGACAGTATTAACCCGTGCGAGATCTCTGGTGACTCCACACGCTCAATAGCCTGGTGCAATCTAGGGTCAAACTCCGTACCCTTATTTGCATCAATTGCATACACACCAAACTTCTCCAAACAGCTGATAAACTGCTTATGAACCAATTTCATACCTTCTACAAGTGGATTCTTCTCGATTTCTTCATCTGTATGCTCCAATGCCCTTTCCAGATTGTCTAGGACGTTGAGCAACACCTTTATCAACTCCTCGTTTCCATAAGCAATAATATCGGCCTTTTCCTTTGCAAGCCTCTTTTTATAATTTTCAAAATCCGCAGCCAACCGAACATACCTTTCGTTGAGATCATCTGGGTCATTTATATCACTATTAATGGGAGTTACATTATCTTCTTCAGGTACTTCTTTAGGTTCTATGGAGTGCTCTCCATCCACTTTGGATTCGTTATCCTTACTGCTATCGTTTATCTCTATCTCAGTACCATTCTTCCCATCGTTGTCATTCGAACTCATGTAGACCCCCTATGGTCTCTAGATATGCTTTATATTTCATACTGCTAATCTCTTTTTAACAGGCAAAATAACAATTATTTACCATAACACTGCCTGGTTCAGATGAACATCATATAGCGGATTGAAATCTACCTGAAAATATAATGATGTCAGTGGGGAAAGTCAATAACTTAGACCATTGTATATATTTGAATTCAGTCGCCATTATCCAATGATAATGATACAGCTATACCCTCTAATAACCCTCCGTCACTTACTATAATTTCATCTTTATCCGCTTGCTCCAAAAGCGTCAACAATATGATTATGCCAGGGATCATCAGGTCCTCACGACCCCTTTCCAACCCTGTTATATCCGACCTATTCGCTTTGGGTATACTCTTGATACAGTTTTGAATATCAACCATGAATTGTTTAGTCAAAACCTGTCCATTTACAGACTCGGGATCATACTCGGCCATTTTGAGTTTAATAGCAGCCAGTGTTGTAGGTGTGCCCGCTGTGGCAACTAACCTATATCCCTGAGCCCGATAATACGGCGCTGTATAAATAACATCGGAGATGTGCTTGTGCACATAATCTCTTAATAGTGTTTCCGTTCGATCAATATCTCTCGGGTCTTCTGGAAACCTATCCGCCAGATCCACTACACCTAGCGAAATACTGCTTGTATGAGTAATGACCCCCTCTCGGACCAAAACAACCTCTGTACTACCCCCGCCAATGTCTACTATAAGGCAATCCCCCTCTGTTATACCCAATGAATAGAGCACACCACTTGCCATCAACTGAGCTTCCTGTTCACCCGATATCACCTCGACCTCTAAACCTGTCTCTCTACGGATAAGGTCCACCAAATGCTCACTGTTTTGAGCCTTCCGAAACGCATTTGTGCCTATAACACGATATTTAGTCACACCATAAGTATCCATAGCCTTTCTAAAGACCCCAAGGGCTTCCAAAGCTCTGTCTAAGGCATCTTGAACGATTATATTGGTATTAGATGTAAGCCCCTGACCCAATCTGGTCACGACCCTATCCAGCTTGAGTGTACGCAACTCGCCATCTATGAAATCACCGATCAGTAATCGGAATGTATTGGTACCAAGATCGATGGACGCTATTCTCACGCTTTGCTCTATGGATTAGAGATAGACAGAATTATTGCTGGATAGCACTTTACTCAATAATCTCTCACGAGGATTACTCCTCAGACTCTTTGCCTTTATTCGCTTCCGCTATGATTTTGCCCGACAGATGATCCGGGACCTCTTCGTAGTGCGAAAACTCCATCGAGAAATTTCCTCGCCCGCTTGTGATGGATCTCAATTCCGGGGCATACGACAACACCTCAGACATTGGAACGAGCGCGTTTATCTGATGCGACCCGGGCTGGGAATCCACACCCGACACCTTACCGCGCCTCGAGTTCACATCCCCAATCACATCCCCCATGGACTCCTCGGGTATGGTAATTTCCATCCTCATTATAGGCTCAAGCAGCATTGGTTTGGCCTGTTCCATTGCCTGCTTAAACCCCATGGAACCAGCTATCTGGAAAGCAATATCAGAAGAATCCACAGAGTGATACTTGCCGTCAAAGAGCGTGACCTTAACATCCACCACAGGGTAGCCGGCGCTTACACCTTTTTTCATAGCCTCGAGCACGCCTTTTTCTACCGATGGTATGAAGTTCTTGGGTATGGCACCACCGACGATGTTATTTACAAACTCGTAACCTCCCCCACGGGGCATAGGTTCAATCTCGACCCAGGCGTCCCCATACTGTCCACGCCCACCAGTCTGTTTGATGTATTTGCCCTCAGCCTTTGCTTTCCCCCTTATTGTTTCTCTATATGGCACACGCGGGGTCTTAAGCTCCACGTTAACCCCATAGGTGTCGCGGAGTTTATTAACTACTACCTCCACATGTGTCTGCCCTGTGCCCGATAACAGAAACTCCCTCGTCTCCTCATCAATCCTGTACTGAATAGCCGGGTCCTCTTCCTGAATCCTATTTAGCGAGGGCATTAGCTTGTCTTCGTCATTGCGGCTCTTTGGTTCTATAGCGTACGAGAGCACCGCCTGTGGCACCTCAAGGGGCTCTATAACAAGGGCACTTGAATCCCCTCCCAGTGTATCGCCCGTATCGGTCTCTTTTAATTTGTTGACGGCTACGATGTCACCCATCAATGCCCTATCGAGCGGGTGCTCTTTCTTGCCGATGATCTTGTAGAGGTGACCGAGCTTCTCTTTTGACTCCTTGGTGGCATTGTACACGGTCGTGTCCCCGTTGATACTGCCCGAATAGACTCGGAAAATGTTTATCTTGCCCGCGTAGGGGTCTGATATGGTCTTAAAAACAAACGCCTGCGACACACCGTTTTCACTCGGCACAATCTCTGAGGGCTCCCCGTCTTTACTCTTTGCCTCTATAGGCCCAATCTCTTTGGGAGACGGTGTAAAACGGGATATTGAATCCATAAACTTACCCACTCCAACAAGCGAGGCTGATGAGCCTGCAAATAATGGGAATAGGCTCGAATTTCTTGCCCCTTCGTGGAGCATTTTATACACAAGATCGGTATCAAGCGTCTCACCGTTTAAGTATTTCTCAAGCAGGTCGTCATCAAGCTCAGCCACCGATTCTATGATCCTCTCCCTAGCTGAGGCTGCCGCGTCCTTAAGGTCATCGGGTATCTCTCCCGCCTGCGGCTTACCGCTTGGGTCATTCGTATAAGCCTTCATCTCAATAAGGTCTATAACCCCTTTAAAATCCGCCTCTGCCCCTATTGGGATAGTTATGGGGAGCACCTTAATTCCCAGTTCTTTTTCTGTGGCTCGAACAGTATCGTCAAAGCTCGTACGTTCCCTGTCCAATTTGTTTACTAAAATCATCCTGGGGAGCTTAAACCCCTCAGCCATATCCCAGTACCGCTTGCCCTGCACAGCTCCTTCACCCGATATGGCACCGACAACCAAAACACAGCCATCCACTACATTTAACGAGCTCTGAGTATCGAATAAGAAATTAGAAAAACCGGGGGTGTCTACTAAGTTTATAAGGTTTCCGTCCCACTCACAGAAAGCGATGTGTGAGTTAACGGACATGTTGCGTTTTTTTTCCTCTTCTTCATAGTCCAGCGAAGAAGAGCCGTCATCCACCTTTCCAAGCTTATCGCTTGCCCCGCTCACATAGAGCATTGCTTCTGCAAACGATGTTTTACCGGCCCCGTGAGGCCCTATCAATGCCAGGTTCCTTACCGTATCCCCACTGTATTCTTTCATCAGCCTAGCCTCCGACAAAATAATATTTTAACGCTTTAGTGGTTGGGGAATTAAACGTGAAAATCCAGTAACCGGAAATATTATCAGTTCATAGTACTCACGATGCCTGTTTCCGTTCGTATTTCCGTTTAAACCTCTCAACTCTACCTTTTGCTTCTGTCGCTCTTTCCCTTCCGGTATAGAATGGGTGGCAATTTGAACACACTTCTACGGTAAAATTTTCGGTTCTTGTCGATTTTGTATGGTATTCGGCACCGCACGAACAACTGATGGTAACTTCCTTGTATTCAGGATGAATATCCGCCTTCATTATTGGCCCTCCAAATAACTTAGCTCTATCTTGAGGCTATCTATTATACTGTAGATTCTCATAAATTTAAAGTAATTAGTTTGTGCGCATACAAAAATAAAAATAGTAGTTTTTTAAATAAAAAAAGGCGGCCGTCATAGCCGCCGCCTTTTACACGATTTTACTCTATTCAGTTTAAATCGGTTGGGTCTATTTTTCTGTGAACTCAGCGTCTATGACGTCATCACCGTCGCCATCATCTTTCCCCTCTGTAGGTTCTTCTGCCACATCTTCTTCCGGGGCCTCGGTTTCTGCGCCGGGTTCCGTACCGGCTTCGGCCTCACCACCGTCCTGCTGCTTGTACATAAGCTCTGCAAGCTTATGCGAAGCCTGTGTGATCTTCTCCGTAGAGGCACTGATCTGCTCGGGGTCATCACCCTTAACAGCGTTTCGTCCCTCTTCCAGTGCTTCTTCCAGCTCCTGTTTATCTTCATCCGAGAGCTTGTCCTCAAACTCCTTAAAGCTCTTATCGGTCCTGTATATGAGCTCATCCAGTTTGTTTCTACCCTCTACCAGGTCGTGGCGCATCTTATCCTCTTCCGACTTCTCTTCAGCGTCCTTAACCATTTGGTCAACCTCTTCTGTGCTAAGACCGCTCGAGGCCTCGACACGGACCTTCTGCTCTTTTTGAGTGGCAGTGTCTTTGGCGGATACGTGTAATATGCCGTCAGCGTCTATATCAAACGTAACCTCGACCTGAGGGATTCCTCTCGATGCAGGCGGGATTCCATCCAGTATAAACTTGGCAAGCGTGCGGTTGTCGTTTGCCATCTGACGCTCACCCTGGAGCACATGAATCTCAACCGAGGTCTGGTTGTCCTCTGCAGTTGTAAACACCTGGCTCTTTTTGGAAGGGATAGTTGTGTTTCTCTCGATAATCCTCGTCATAACCCCGCCTAGAGTTTCTATACCTAATGAGAGCGGTGTCACGTCCAGGAGCAGTACATCCCTTACCTCGCCTCCCAGCACCGCACCCTGTATCGCGGCACCCATAGCCACTACTTCGTCAGGGTTAATACCCTTGTGCGGCTCTTTGCCAAAAAAGTCCGTTACCACTTTCTGTACTAGCGGTATCCTTGTGGACCCACCGACGAGTATAACTTCGTTTATGTCACCTGCTTTCATCCCTGCGTCTTTGAGTGCTTGGCGACAGGGCTCGAGTGTTCCCCTGATAGAGTCTTCTACCAGCTGCTCAAACTTAGCACGTGTGAGCTTCATGACCAGGTGTTTCGGGCCTGCTGAATCCGCAGTGATAAACGGCAGGTTAATCTCAGTCTCCAGTGTATTAGATAGCTCAATCTTAGCCTTCTCTGCCTCCTGGCGAAGCCTCTGGAGCGCCATTTTATCGCCACTCAGGTCAATGCCCGACTCTTTTTTGAACTCATCTATAATGTACTCCATTACCTGTCTATCAAAATCATCGCCCCCAAGGTGCGTATCGCCGTTTGTGGACTTAACCTCGATCACGTTATCCCCTACCTCTAGTATCGAGATATCAAACGTACCCCCACCCAGGTCATACACCGCTATCACTCCCTCGCTTTTCTTGTCGAATCCATAGGCAAGGGCCGCGGCTGTGGGCTCGTTGATTATACGCTTTACCTCAAGCCCAGCGATTTTCCCCGCGTCTTTAGTTGCCTGGCGCTGGCTGTCGTTAAAGTAGGCCGGCACCGTGATCACAGCGTCGGTCACCTCTCCACCCAGGTAGTCCTCGGCGGCTTTTTTAAGTTTCATCAGTATGTGCGAGGATATCTGCGGCGGCGAATACTCAGCTCCCTGCGCCTCAAACCACGCATCACCGTTTTTATTTTTGACTAATTTATAAGGCAGGCTCTCAGCCTCACCCTCTACCTCTTCATACCGTCTACCCATCATTCGTTTAGCAGAAAAGATGGTGTTCTCGGGGTTTACCACACCCTGGCGTTTGGCCGGACCCCCTACAAGCACCTCACCCTCTTTAGTAAACGCTACGACCGACGGTGTAACCCTCGCCCCCTCTTCGTTAATAATTACTTTCGGCTCTCCCCCTTCCACTATCGCAACAACAGAGTTCGTGGTTCCAAGGTCTATTCCGATAATTTTTCCACTACTAGCCATTTATCTACCTCCTAATCTATATTCTTTTTCGTTTTGTGTTGATTTTTCATAGAGGTTACCACTTTCCATCGAACCTCTTAATTTATTTAAAGCTTGTACCTCTAGCTGACGAACCCTCTCCTTCGAGATACCCAGTTCGTCCGCAAGCTCTCTAAGTTTAAGCGCGGGCTCAGCCATATATCTGCTCTCGATAATGTGCTTTTCCCTGGGTGTGAGAGTTTCTAGGCCCTCTTCCATCAATTCTCTTGCGAGCTCCGATGATTGCACCACTTCTATATAATCCTCGGGGTTTACGGTCGATTCATCCGCAAGTGACTCCAAGTATGTAGTAGAACCGTCGTCTGATACATTTGAATCGAGCGAGAAATCCCTTGAAGCCGTTCTAAGCTCTATATCGATCACTTCACTTTCCTTAACCCCGAAAAGCTCCGCTACCTGCTTTACCTCATCTTCGCTTAACGTCTCGCTCTCAATATTAAGCTTCTTTTTAGCCTTGCTAATCTTTTGAAACAACTTTCTCTCAGCCTGCGTGGTACCAATTTTAACCTGACTCCAAAACTTCATTATATAGCTCTGGATCTTGGCCTTTATCCACCACACCGCATATGATATCAACCTGTATCCCCTGTGGGGGTTAAATTTCTTGATCGCTTTCATAAGCCCCATGGTACCTTCCTGGATCAGATCCACCATAGGAAATCCATAAGAAACATACTCAGATGCAATTTTCACAACGAACCTAAGGTTTGCTACCACCAGCTTGTTGGCGGATTCCAGGTCCTTATCTTCATAGTATTTTATGGCAAGTGCCCTCTCCTCATCCCTGCTTAGGACCGGATATTGGCTAACCTCGCTCAAAAATATGTTTAACGGGTCTCTTGTAACTAAACCTCTCATATAATCAAACCTCCTTAATCAAAACTAATCACGATTATACGGATGTCAAGGGGTGAAATATGGAGGATGTTCAAAAATAATTATGCTATTTCAAGCAGTTACGAAAGCATTATAGTTAATCACGTTCAAGTTGAGTCAGAGAGCACCTAATTTATTGAAAAAAGCGTGATCTACCCCCCAGCAGCCTCGACTACCTTTGCTGCTGCCTCCCGCATATCTGACCCTGTAATAAGGTTCAAACCGGATTCCGCTAACAATTCTCTACCCAATTCAACGTTAGTCCCCTCGAGCCTTACCACTAAAGGCACCTCTATCCCCACCTCAGTCGCAGCACTTATGATGCCCTCGGCTATGGTATCGCATTTCATAATACCGCCGAATATGTTGACAAAGATTGCTTTTACATTCGGGTCGCTCAAAATCATCTTAAACGCCTGGGTGACCTGTTCGGTCGTTGCACCCCCACCGACATCCAAAAAGTTAGCCGGCTCACCCCCGTGGAATTTAATTATGTCCATTGTGGCCATCGCTAGCCCCGCTCCGTTTACCAAACACCCAATGTTTCCATCGAGCTTAACATAGCTTATGCCCCAGTCCTTGGCCTCTAGCTCCGTTGGGTCATCCTCTTCTGGGTCATGATACTTCTCTACATCAGGGTGACGAAAGAGTGCATTATCATCAAAGTTCATCTTTGCATCAAGCGCCAGCACCTCGCCGTCCGAGGTAAGTACAAGTGGGTTTATCTCGGCCAATGAACAGTCCTTTTCCGTAAAAGCACTATATAGACCCAGTATAAACTTCACCGTCTTGTTTACGGTTTTGCCCGTAAGACCCAAGAAGTAGGCAATCTGACGGCATTGGAAAGGTTGTAGACCCACGGTCGGGTCAACGTATATCTTTAGTATTTTCTCTGGTGTTTCTCTTGCTACTTCTTCGATTTCCATCCCGCCCTCAGGGCTTGCCATCACCACTATCCTCTCTGTAGCCCTATCTATTACCATTCCCAGGTAAAACTCTTTCTCTATTGCAGATGCCTCTTCTACAAGCACCTTGCCCACAAGCTTCCCTTCGGGCCCTGTCTGGTGTGTTACAAGCTGCATCCCTAGTATTTCTGACGCTATATCCTTTACCTCATCCACGCTGCTTGCGAGCTTAACTCCCCCTCCTTTTCCTCGCCCCCCTGCATGGATCTGTGCCTTGACGACCACTTTTTCAACATCGAGGCCGGTGGCAATTTGATGGGCTTCTTCGGGGTCAAAAGCCACTTTTCCCGCAGGGACCCTCACCCCGTATTGAGATAGTATTTCTTTAGCTTGATACTCGTGTATGTTCACTTACCACGACCCTCCAGGGATTGATAATTTGTTATGACTGAATCTACTTAAGCTTGCTTAATAGCCATGCGATCGGGTCAAAAAACTTGTCCGCCACACGCTCTTTAAGCGGTATTATGGCATTGTCCGTAATATGAATACTCTCTGGGCACACATCAGTGCAGCATTTCGTAATGTTACAGTACCCGAGACCTGCTTCCTCGCGAAGCATGTCCCTACGGTCAAGTGTGTCAAGCGGGTGCATCTCAAACTCGGCTAGCTTTATCATCATACGAGGGCCGAAAAACTCCTGTTTCTTATCATGGTTTCTTAAAATATGACAAACGTTTTGACATAGAAAACACTCGATGCACTTCCTAAACTCCTGCGAACGCTCCACATCCTCCTGGTACATTGTCCACTCCGTATCCGGGGCAGGAGTAAAAGGCGGCAATTTCTTGCGGGTCTCATAGTTCCATGAAACGTCCGCCACCAAGTCTTTCATAATTGGAAAGGTCTTTACCGGGTAAACGGTGATAGGTTCATTGAGCGGCAGGCTATCCATACGTGTCTTACATGTGAGCTTCGGCATACCGTTAATCTCTGCACTGCAAGATCCACACTTTGCCGCTTTACAGTTCCACCTGACGGCAAGGTCCCCGTCATGGTGAGCCTGAATGTAGTGGATGGCATCCAGTACTACCATCCCCTCCTCTACGGGTACTTCGTACTCTACCTCTTCACCGCCCTCATTATCCCCGCGGTATACTCTTAGTTTTGCAACAGACATTAATATTATCCTCCGTCAAAGAGCCTCTTTAGCTCCTCGGGCATTTGGGGTAACTGAGATGTGCTTATGTTCATTCCGTCTCCGTTTTTAGACACCACAGAGTTCACCGTGCCCCACTTATCATCGTCGGGGTCGGGGAAGTCCACCCTGCTGTGTGCCCCTCTGCTTTCCTCTCTTTGGAGTGCACAGCGTGCAATAGCCTCTGATACAATTAACATTGATTTAAGGTCTCGGCTGAGGTGCCATCCGGGATTAAAGAGTCTAGAGCCCTCTACCTTTAGCTTGGTGGCACGTTCCTTAAGTATATCGATCTGTTGTACTCCTTCGCTAATCTTCTCATGTGTACGGAACACGCCGACAAAATCACCCATAGCATCCTGTAGGGCCTGGTGAAGCGTGTAGGGGTTTTCACCGTCCTCGTTCTGAAACGGCTCCTGCATCTCCTTTGATGCTCTATCAATGTCTTCTTCGTTTATCTTTAATGTGTTATCACCTATCTCGTTTGCATAATCACTTGCACCCGCACCGGCACGACACCCAAACACCAAGAGGTCCGATAACGAATTCCCCCCGAGTCTGTTAGCCCCGTGCATCCCACCTGCAACCTCACCGGCGGCAAACAGCCCTGGCACCGTAGTACCTGTAGTCTCGGCATCCACGCGCACCCCGCCCATCACATAGTGTGTAGTGGGGAATACCTCCATCGGGTCTTTTGTGATATCAATCTCGGCAAACTCCATAAACTGGTGGTACATGCTGGGGAGTTTTTTCTTCACATAGTCCCCGCCCCTGTGCGAGATATCCAAAAACGCCCCGCCGTGGGGTGAGCCTCTGCCTTCCTGCACCTCGGTGTAGATAGACCTGGCCACAACGTCTCTTGTGGAAAGCTCCATGCGCTCGGGATCGTATTTCTCCATAAACCTCTCGCCTTCGCTGTTTCTAAGTATCCCGCCCTCGCCTCTAACAGCCTCGGTCACGAGGATTCCTTTCACACTCGCGGGCCATACCATCCCCGTGGGGTGGAACTGTACAAACTCCATATCTATCAGATCAGCGCCCGCCTCATATGCCAGAGCATGGCCGTCCCCTGTGTACTCCCAGGAATTCGAGGTCACCTTGTACGACTTACCAATACCCCCGGTCGCAAGCACCACGGCCTTTGAGTTGAATACAACAAACCTGCCGCTCTCTCTCCAATAGCCGAAAGCCCCGCTTATCCTCTCTCCGTCCTTTAACAAACTCGTAATAGTGCATTCCATATGAACATCAATGCCTGTGTGTATACCCTTATCCTGCAGTGTGCGGATCATCTCGAGCCCAGTGCGGTCGCCTACGTGGCAAAGACGCTTCCATGTGTGGCCACCAAAGGCCCTCTGCATAATCTTTCCCTCTTTAGTCCTATCAAACAGTGCGCCCCAATGCTCTAGTTCCTTGACACGGTCGGGTGCTTCCTGGGCGTGGAGCTGTGCCATACGCCAGTTGTTAAGCATCTTCCCACCCTTCATTGTGTCCTTGAAATGGGTCTTCCAGTCGTCCTTTACGTCCACGTTCGCAAGCGCTGCCGCTACCCCGCCTTCAGCCATAACTGTGTGGGCCTTGCCCAAAAGCGATTTGCATATAAGTCCCACGGATGCCCCTCTGGCCGAGGCCTCGATTGCTGCACGCAGCCCCGCACCACCTGCTCCGATTACAATTACATCATAAGAATGAGTCTCAAACTTCTCCATCTTAGATAAACCTCACGTCGGTTATTATGCCCAATGAGAGCAAGTATATGTAAAGATCAGCCAATGCTACGCTAAACAGACTTACCCATGCCCAAAACATATGGTGCTCGTTCAAGGCACTTGCTTTGCCCCAGATCGCAAACCTTATGGGGCAGCTCGAAAATACATCTAGGTTCCCGCCCACTAAGTGGCGGAACGAATGGCAAGACAGTGAATACATACTCAATAGAAACGCATTTACAACAAGCACAATTGTTCCTACACCTATACCGAACCCGTCTTCAAACGAGAATGCTTTAAATGCGTCAATCCAAAGGAATATAAGCACAACCGTAGCTGCATAGAAAAAGAACCTGTGAATGTTCTGGAGTATGAAGGGGAATACCGTCTCGCCCTTGTAACTGCCCTCTTTGGCCAGTGGTTTAACTGCACAGGCCGGTGGCGACATAAAGAAAGATCGGTAGTAGGCCTTACGGTAGTAGTAACATGTTGCCCTGAACCCAAGCGGGGCCCATAGGATCAGAAAAGCAGGGGAAAACTTCCACCAGTCTAAAAGTATATAGGGTGAGTAAAACGGGGATAGATACGGCTCGACAAGAAAATGGGCATCCATATATGCCCTAAGCGTAGAATATATTCCAAAAGCAGTAAGTATAATAGCTGTTACTGCAGGTGCAGCCCACCAAGCATCCTTCCTCAGAGTCAGTGTGTTAGGTGAAGCTCCGTTGCCCATTTGAAACCCTCCTAAGTTTGCTCGCTATGCGCATAGTCGATGCTTAATCTGGAATCTATCTATGTGAAATCGGTTTGTTATGTTATATCACGAGAGTATTATGTCAAGCCGATGTCCGCATCCCTTGCTTACATTAAAGATCCGTCATCTGCGAGATCTGCTCGCATAGCTCTTTTACATGTCCCGCCGAGACATGCAGCTCTTCTTTTTCCTTGTCGGTAAGGTTAATCTGGAACACCTCTTCTATCCCCCCGCGGCCCAACTTAACCGGTAATCCCACAAATGTATCCTCGATGCCGTACTCGCCATCAGCCAGCACACAACACGGCAGAATTTTCTTTTTGTCCTTTAATATGGCCTCTACCATCTCCACAGCCGAAGCCGCTGGTGCATAAAAAGCGCTTCCGGTCTTAAGCAGTTTGACTATCTCTCCACCGCCCCCGCGTGTACGTTTGATCAGAGCATCTACCCTATCCTCCGGGATGAGTTCTGTGATCGGCACCCCTGCTACAGTTGTAAACCTAGCAAGCGGCACCATATCGTCACCGTGCCCACCCAAAACGAAAGCATTGATGTTTTCGACCGACACCCCTAGCTCCATCCCTATAAATGCCTTGAAGCGCGCGGAATCCAGCACCCCTGCCATTCCCATCACCCGCTCTTTAGGGAATCCGCTTACCTTGTGTGCTACAAAGACCATTGCGTCCAGAGGGTTCGTTACCAGTATCAGTATGGCGTTTGGGGATTTCTCTGCTACTTTGGTTGTTACTTCTTTTACAATTGCTGTGTTCTTTTCAATTAGATCGTCTCGGCTCATCCCGGGCTTTCTTGGCAGTCCCGAGGTTATCACTACTATGTCCGAGTTAGCTGTCTCGTCGTAAGAGTTAGTACCCGTGATGATCGAGTCGTAGCCGAACACTGGGCACATCTCCATCATATCCAATGCCTTACCCTGCGGCATACCCTCTACTATATCCACCAGCACTATGTCTCCAAGCTCAAGCTCAGCCAACATGAGTGCAGTGGATGCACCTACATTACCGGCCCCGATAACAGAAATCTTATTTCTACTCATTGTAATGACTCTCCTTTATCAATTAAGTTCAAATTATTTTAGAATGATTAAAATTCGACCCAGTTTAAATCCGTTAGTCCCGTCTATACCAGCCCGTCCATCGACTCTGCGATTGCTTCACCAAACTCAGAACATTTAAGCAGGGTTGCGTTCTCAAGCTGACGCTCCAGATCGTATGTGACCCGCTTGCTCAGTATTGTTTTCTCTATGGCGTTTACAATCAGGTCCGCAGCCTCGTCCCAACCCAGATACTCGAGCATCATTACCCCCGATAATATTACAGATGTGGGGTTCACCTTGTCCTGCCCTGCATACTTGGGTGCCGTGCCGTGAGTGGCTTCGAACAGCGCCAAATAGTCCCCGATGTTGCCCCCGGGGGCCATCCCGAGCCCGCCTACCTGGGCTGCACATGCATCCGAGAGGTAATCACCGTTTAAGTTCGGGGTAGCCAATATGTCGTAGTCTCTAGTTCTGGTTAAAATCTGCTGGAGCATGTTATCCGCAATCCTATCCTTTATAACCACGCTACCCTCGGGTGCTTTACCATCAAAGTTATCCCAAAGATCATCCTCTGTAATAACCTCGCTGCCAAAATACTCCTTAGCCGCTTCATATCCCCAGTCTCTAAAGGCACCTTCGGTGTACTTCATGATGTTGCCCTTATGCACAAGTGTCACACTTTCTCTTCCACGATCGATTGCATACTCGAGCGCTTTCTTTACAAGCCTCTTACTGCCTACGGGGCTTATGGGCTTTATTCCGATTCCCGACCCCTCCCTTATGTTCACTCCGTACTTATCAACTAGATAATTGCGGATATCTGTGGCTTCTTTACTGCCGCTCTCCCACTCGATCCCCGAGTACACGTCCTCTGTGTTCTCTCGAAAGATAACCATATCCATGTTTTCAGGTTTTTTAACCGGCGACGGTGTGCCTTTCAGATAACGCACAGGGCGCACACAGGCATAGAGATCCAGTATCTGTCTAAGAGCAACGTTTAAGCTCCGGATCCCCCCTCCGATAGGTGTGGTCAAGGGGCCTTTTATTGCAACTACATATTTTCTTATGTCTTCTATAGTCTGGTCAGGCAGCCATTCCCCAGTTTGCTCATAGGCTTTTTCGCCGGTAAGCACCTCATGCCAAACAATTTTTCTCTTCCCACCATACGCCTTCTCTACAGCTGCATCAAACACGATTTGCGATGCATGCCATATGTCTGGCCCTATGCCGTCACCCTCAATAAATGGAATAATCGGGGTGTCGGGCACATTGATGCGTTTGTTTTCTGTATCTATAGTTATTATCTCGCCTTCACTTGGTCTATCAGCTGACATTAACAATGCTCCTCTCAAATTTTTGGACTGAAAATATAATCAATAAAGCTTAATAATACAAATGATATAAGTGCTCCGTTCGCAACAGATTTATCTAACTTTCGCTCCACACCAAGACATGATTAGACGGCACGCTAAGTACGTAATCCGAGCTGATTACGTACCCAGAACTACATCATTTGCCTAAGCACGGTCTGTAGAATCCCCCCGTTCTTATAGTAATCGACCTCTACAGGGCTATCGAGCCTGCAAACCGCATTAAAACTAAAAGCAGTACCGTCGTCCTTAGTCACCGTAACCTTAAGTTCCTTTCCCGGCTCAAGTCCCTCTGTCACTCCCTCTATGTCGTACCGTTCAAACCCGCTGAGCCCCAGTGTCTCACGACTCTCCCCCGGCTTAAACTGAAGGGGCAGCACTCCCATACCAACCAGGTTACTCCTGTGTATCCTCTCGAAACTCTCGGCTATAACGGCCTTTACACCAAGTAGTATAGTACCCTTGGCTGCCCAGTCCCTAGAACTCCCAGTACCGTACTCCTTGCCTCCAATTACTACAAGCGGGATGCCCTCGGACTGGTATTTCATCGATGCATCGTAAATGCTAGCCTGCTCCCCTGTCGGCACGTGCACTGTGTATCCACCCTCTGTACCCGGTACCATCAGGTTTCTTATTCGTATATTAGCAAACGAGCCCCTTATCATCACCTCGTGGTTGCCTCGGCGTGACCCAAAGCTGTTAAAATCCCTTTGCTCCACACCCTCGCCGATCAGGTACTTGCCCGCTGGCCCTTCCTTGGGGATAGAGCCCGCCGGGGATATGTGGTCTGTTGTAATGGAATCACCCAGTAATGCCAGCACATATGCCCCTTTAATATCACCCGTCTCGGGCAGCTCACTTGAAAAGTCTGTAAAGAAACTCGGCTCACGTATATAGGTCGATTTAACGTCCCACTCGTAGAGCCCCCCCTCGGGTGTAGCGAGTGATTTCCAAGTGTCGTCACCCTCGAATACATGCTCGTATTGAGCCCTGTACATTTTTGGTCCAATTACCTTTTCTACGGTGCTCCTTACCTCTTCTTGTGTAGGCCATATATCTTTTAGAAATACCGGGTTGCCCTGGCCGTCCTCACCGAGTGGCTCAGTAGTCAGATCAACATCTACCGACCCCGCCAACGCAAACGAAACTACAAGCGGGGGAGATGCCAGGTAAGAGAATTTCACATAAGGGTGTACCCTGCCCTCAAAGTTCCTGTTGCCGCTTAGCACCGCTGCACAGGTAAGGTCATTATCCCTTATACCCTCCTCGATAGGCCCGGGCAGTGGGCCGCTGTTTCCTATACAAGTAGTGCATCCGTAACCCACCAGGTCAAACCCCAGTTTTTCCAAGTAAGGCATCAGCTCTGCAGACTCCAGGTAATCGGTTACCACCCTCGATCCGGGAGCCAGACTCGTTTTGACTGTGGGTTTTACGGTTAATCCCCGCTCCACAGCTTTTTTCGCCACCAAACCCGCAGCAACCATAACAGATGGGTTAGAGGTATTAGTACAACTTGTTATTGCGGCTATCACGACTGAGCCGTTACCTAGGTTTGCACTGTTGCCGTTTAATTGCACATCAACGCTTTTGTTTAGTTGCTCAGGGCTCCCGTTGCCGAGCTTTTGACTTAGTACATCCTCATAAGATTCCTTAAGACCGCTAAGCGCCACCCTGTCCTGTGGTCTACTAGGTCCCGCAAGCGAGGGCTCAACGCTAGAGATATCAAGCGATATAGTGTCTGTGTAAACAGGATCGGGTGTGTCATCGGTCCTAAACAGTCCCTGCTCCTTAGTGTAAGCATCCACAAGCTCTATGAGCTTGTCATCCCTGCCTGTTACCCTCAGGTATCTGATAGTTTCAGAGTCCACGGGGAAAAATCCCATAGTGGCCCCGTACTCTGGAGCCATGTTAGCGATCGTAGCCTTATCAGATAGGCTTAGTTCGCTGAGCCCTGTGCCATAAAACTCCACGAACTTACCCACAACACCCTTTTGCCTAAGCATATCTGTCACTGTAAGCACAAGGTCGGTTGCCGTGACTCCCTCTTTTAGCGAGCCGGTCAGTTTAAACCCTATAACATCGGGCACAAGCATATAGAGCGGCTGACCCAGCATACACGCCTCGGCCTCAATACCCCCCACTCCCCAGCCCAACACGCTAAGACCGTTTATCATAGTGGTGTGGGAATCTGTGCCCACTAAGGTGTCGGGAAAAGCTACTGTCTCACCGTTTATGTCTCTCCAAGCCACAACACTGGCCAGGCTTTCAAGGTTCACCTGGTGCACAATTCCTGTGCCCGGGGGCACCACACTAAAATTATCAAACGCTTTTTGCGCCCATCTTAAAAACGCATACCTCTCGCCGTTACGCTCATATTCCCGCCCCACGTTCTTCTCGAATGCATCCGAGGTCCCAAAATAGTCCACCTGCACCGAGTGGTCTATCACAAGATCAACCGGGACTATCGGGTTAATCTTATCAGGGTCCCCACCCAGACGATTCACCACGGCACGCATAGCTGCGAGGTCCACTACACAGGGAACCCCTGTGAAATCCTGCAGAATCACGCGCGAGGGGTTGTAGGGGATTTCCTGCGACTGTTTGTTCTCAGGCGACCAGTTTGCAAGCGCGTCTATGTGGTCTTTGTTAACAACATTACCATCAAAATTCCTCAGTACATTTTCCAATAAAATTCTTATCGAGAAAGGGAGTTTAGATATATCTACGCCTAGTTCCTTTGCGAGTGTGGGCAGTGAGTAGTAGGTATAAGTATTGCTGCCGACCTCAAGGGATGACTTTACTGCCAAAGCATTATTATCACTCATAATAAACTCCTTATTATCATGGATGGAATGGGAAATTCAGCCAATCATTGTACTGTGATATATGAACAAATCAAGAAACGGTGACCGAAAGTGTGTGGATAGATCGGGTTTAGCAGTCTTTCTTGATTTTAGGACTAGAGGCTAAAACCTATAGATACATATCTGTATCGAACTAAAGATGTGGATGTAGACCATTTATACGATAAGGCAATAGTCGAGCTCACTCATATTTCCTGAGAGCAAGAGTAACGTTTGTGCCGCCGAAACCAAACGAGTTGCTTAGGAGAGTTTTAATATTCTGCTGGCGTGCTTCGTGCGGTACGTAATCCAGATCACACTCAGGGTCGGGGTTGTCCAGATTAATTGTGGGTGGGATCACTCCCTGGTCAAGCGCAAAGACCGAGAATGCGGCCTCAACAGCACCGGCAGCACCCAGCAGGTGTCCGGTCATCGACTTTGTAGAGCTTACCGGGATCTGATGCGCCCTGTCCCCAAAAAGCGTCTTTATAGCGTTGGTCTCATTTACATCGTTTTGCTGTGTGGATGTACCGTGCGCATTAATATAGTCTATGTCCTCTGGGTTAAGTTCCGAGTCCTTAAGCGCTGCCTGCATACAGCTTAACGGCCCCTCTAATGACGGAGACGTTATGTGGTGCGCATCACCGCTCATCCCATAGCCCAGAATCTCTGCATAGATCCTGGCCCCCCGCTTTTTAGCGGTTTCCAGGTCTTCTAGAATAAGCATCCCAGCACCCTCACTTATAATGAACCCGTCACGATCCTTATCAAACGGGCGAGATGCGCGCTCGGGCTCATCGTTGCTCGTAGACAGTGCCCTCATGGCGTTAAAACCCGCAATTGTAAGCGGGATTAGCGGGGCTTCCGAGCCGCCTGCAATCATTATATCGGCGTCCCCCCTCTGCACAGCGAGGGTTGCGTACCCAATTGCATGAGCACTAGCAGCGCATGCGGTAGTGGTACAACAGTTGGGCCCTTTGGCGTTAAAAAATATCGAGACATATCCCGCAGCCATATTATTTATAACGTTGGGTATAAAGAACGGGGATAAACGGCCCGGCCCCTTATTCTCAAGCGTGATTACGGTATTGTAGTAAGTCTCCATACCACCTATACCGGACCCGATAATAGTGCCTGTCCTGGGCGAGAGCTCATCGGTAATTTCCAATCCTGCATCGTCCAAAGCCATCTTTGCCGAGGCGACAGCATATTGTATAAACGTATCGGTTTTTCTGGCCTCTTTAGGGTTCATAAACTCGTCCGGAGAAAAACCGTCGATCTGCCCGGCAATCTGTGTTTTATGCTCAGACGGGTCAAACCTAGAGATACGTTTTACACCCGACTTGCCTTCGAGCAGACCGCCCCAAGTACCCTCATTGCCTACCGCAATGGGGGTTACCAATCCTACCCCAGTCACTGCCACCCTTCTTTTCATTATTTTTTACGCTCCACGATGAAATTAATTGCATCCTGCACCGTTACAATACCCTCGGCTTCCTCGTCCGAAATCTCTAGACCGAACTCATCTTCCATAGACATTATGAGCTCTACCAGGTCAAGCGAATCGGCTCCAAGATCCTCGAGGAACGATGATTCCGGAGTAATTTCATCTTCGGTCTTACCTAGCTGACTAGCTACCATCTCTTTAACTTTAGTTAGGATTTCCTGATCCTGTGTCGCCATAATACAACCTCCTTATTTTGTATCTATCTTATGTATATAGACCACCGTTAACTCTTATCACCTCGCCGGTTATATACGATGCATTGTCTGAAACCAGAAACGATATTACACCCGAGATATCCTCGGGCTCACCAAACCGGCCAAGCGGTATTCCCTGAATATACCGCTGCTTAAGGCTATCGGGTAGATCCTTTGTGATATCCGTATCTATGAAACCCGGGCTCACGGCATTTACCGTTATACCTCTAGAGCCGAGTTCCTTAGCAGCGGATTTGGTAAACCCGATAATCCCAGCTTTGGTGGCAGAGTAGTTTGTCTGACCGGCGTTACCCATCTCGCCTACCACAGATGTAATATTGACTATTCTGCCGTACCTCTGTTTCATCATCCCTCTGGTCACTGCTTTTGTACAGTTAAACACACCCTTTAGGTTAACCGACATCACCTCGTCCCAATCAGTCTCTTTCATCCTGGGCAGCAGTGTGTCACGTGTAATTCCGGCGTTATTAATCAGTATATGCACACTACCGTACTCATCAATAATTTTTTCTATGTTCTCATTTACACTTTCGTGATTAGATACATCAAACCTGCAAATGGTTGCTTTCCCGCCGCATTTTTCAATCTCACCGAGCACCTTGTTTGCAGCACTCTCATTACTTGTGTAATTGATAACGACCATAGCCCCTTTAGATGCCAGGTCATTTGCCACGGCCCTTCCTATTCCCCTCGATGCACCCGTAATTAAAGCAACTTTATCACTAAATTCCATTTTCTTTGATCGCCTCTAATTCCGATAGTCTATCGATATTCCTTGCGGTAACATCTTTTAGTGTTCTCTTAATTAATCCGCAGAGCACGTTCTTTGGCCCTAGTTCCAGGAACCTACTCACGCCCTCGCTCGCTAATAAAATAACTGATTCATCCCATTTTACAGCATTAACCACCTGGTCCACAAGCTTTGGTTTTACGCTCGTGCGGTCACGGTTAATCCCGGCATCAGTATTACACACTATCGGCACCTGAAACTCGTTTACCTCAATGGATTCGAGCTCCTCACCCAGACGCTTGGCAGCAGGCCTCATTAGTTCGCAGTGAAAAGGAGCACTTACATCTAGCGGTACAACCCTCCTCGCCCCTGCCTCCTGGGCGCGCAAAGCGGCCTTGTCCACAGCCTCTTTATTGCCCGATATTACAATCTGTCCCGGAGCGTTCAGGTTAGCGGCGCTCACTACCTGTCCATCTACGGCAATTTCGTTGCATATATCGTACACAACACCACTCTCAAGTCCTAAGATCGCGGCCATCGCCCCAATACCTACCGGCACTGCATCCTGCATAAACTCGCCCCTCTTTCTCACTACATGAACAGCGTCACCAAAATTAAGTGCACCGTTAGCAACCAGTGCACTATACTCACCCAGGCTGTGCCCGGCTACATAATCGGGTGTGATATCCATCTCGCGCTCTAATACCCTAAGCGATGCTATACTGGTGGTAAGTATGGCGGGCTGGGCGTTGGCTGTTAAAGAGAGGTCCTCAATTTTGCCCCGAAAGCAGAGCTCCGCTAGATCAAACCCCAGCACATCACTCGCCTCTTCGAACGACTCTCTGGCCTCTGAGAACTCGGCATACAACTCACTTCCCATTCCCACATACTGGGAACCTTGCCCGGGAAAAACGAATGCTATCATTTTGTTAGATACCTTTGAGCTAAAGTTACGAAAAAGTTAAGTAAGATCTTCTTCCTGCTCTTTTATAAATGTCCTGCCCTTATAGAAACCGCAGCTTGGGCAAACCCTATGAGGTGCTTTTAGCTCCCCACAACTGGGACACAAAGAAAGCCCGGGACTACTGAGCTTGTAATGGGTCCTGCGCTTTTTTGATCTAGATTTTGAATGTTTTCTTTTTGGAAGTGCCATATCATAAATCTCCCTTATAAACTTATACCTTAATATTCTTAAGAATTGCAAATCGCGGGTCTACCCAATCGTTATCACACCTACACTCACCCGTGTTCAAATTAGTCCCGCAGTTAGAGCAAAGCCCTTTACAGCTCTCCTCGCATATCACTTTAAACGGCAGCGAGATTGCTATCTGCTCCCGAATGTAATTGCTTATATCAATCTCTTCAGTCTCATAGAGCTCGTGGTCAAGATCCTTGTCAGTTTCCTCTAGCTTATCCCCGGGCGACAAAATCAGGTTTATCTCCGGCCTTAGCTCTTTGTCCACAAACTCAAGACACCTGGCACAGCGCGTAGAGATGGTGTATTTGAGACAACCGCTTACATGTACCTCTCTTAACACCTTTTCTACTTGTAACTCAACATCAATATCGGATTTAAGTCTTGTGTCACCGCCCCCAGCCTGCAGCTCAGGCAGGTTCACAAGCCACTCGGCGTCCCTCACGGTGTTTATACTAATACCGTTTTCCTTAATATCGCCGATTCTGATTTTCATCTCACTAACCAATCACACCAATCCAATATTGGATTTTAATAATAATACAAGATAACCCATTTGCAAGTTATGAAAAAATCGAGTCTAAACCATATGGCAAGCGACCATATGCCCCCCGCCCATATCCCTTAGCTCGGGCTCCTCGCTTCGGCATATAGTATCAGCCAACGGGCATCGGGGGTGGAACCTGCAGCCCGACGGGGGATTTATCGGACTAGGCACGTCACCCTCCAGTTCGAGTTTGTTCCTAACTTTGTCGGGGTCTGCAACGGGTACAGCGGATATGAGTACTTTTGTATAGGGGTGTAGCGGTTTGGTATAGAGTTCTTCTGAGTCCGCAAGCTCTACGATCTTGCCTAGATACATCACCGCTACCCTGTCACTAATATGCCTTACCACCCGAAGGTCATGCGAGATAAACAGGTAGGTAAGCCCAAACTTATCCTGAAGCTCCATAAAGAGGTTTACAATCTGCGCCTGCACAGAAACGTCCAGTGCCGATACAGGCTCATCACACACTATGAATTTCGGCTTAAGCGCAAGCGCTCTCGCAATAGCTATGCGTTGCCGCTGCCCTCCGCTAAACTCGTGTGGATACCGGTTGAGTGCATCCTGCCCGAGCCCAACGGTCTCAATCAACTCTGCGACCATCTCCCTTCGCTCACCGGCACTACCCACTTTATGGATAATCAATCCCTCCCCCACTATTCCCTCTACCTTCATCCTCGGGTTAAGCGATCCGTAGGGGTCCTGAAATACGATCTGCATATTCCTGCGGTGCTCTCGCATGTCCGACTGACTCATCTCAGTGATGTCTACACCGTCGAAAACAATCTTTCCCCGAGTCGGTTCATATAATTTTAGTATGGTCTTACCAAGAGTGGTCTTACCACACCCGCTCTCCCCTACAAGCCCAAGTGTTTCGCCCTCCTCGATATCTATGTCCACACCATCAACAGCCTTAACATGGTTCGTAACCCTTGACAACACACCTGACTTGATCGGGAAATACTTAACAAGCCTGTCTACATCTATTAGGTTCATAATGATTTACCCTTAATATCCATTGTAACTTCCTCGGCCCTAAAACAGCTTGACACATGGTTATGCTCAAACTCCACACGAGGCGGCACCTCGTATTTGCACACATCTATCACCATAGGGCAGCGGTCCTGGAACCGACAACCCTTGGGATAGTTGCCGGGGCTCGGCACCACACCCGGTATTACATTAAGCTCTTCCTTTCGGCTATGAAGATCAGGAATGGAGCTAAGCAGTCCCACGGTGTAAGGGTGGCGGGGTGCTTTAAACAGTACACGCGTTGGGGCATGCTCCACAATTTCCCCCGCATACATCACATATACCTCGTCCGCCACCTCTGCCACAACCCCAAGGTCGTGTGTTATCAGCAGCACTGCCATACCCACACGCTCCCGCAAGTCGTTTATTAGGTCCAGTATCCCAGCCTGTATAGTCACATCAAGTGCGGTGGTGGGTTCGTCTGCTATTAATAGCTCGGGGCTGCACGCAAGTGCCATAGCGATCATCACCCTCTGCGACATCCCTCCGCTCAGCTCATGCGGGTAGTTCTTGAGCCTGCGTTCGGGCGAGGGTATACCCACCAGTCCCAAAAGGTTGATCACACGCTCTCTCTCTTCGCTCTTCGAGATGTCCATATGTGTGCGGAACACCTCTCCTATCTGATCCCCTATTGTAAACACGGGGTTAAGCGAGCTTATGGGCTCCTGGAAAATCATAGAGATCCTATTGCCACGCACCGCCCTTATATCGTTTTCGGATAGTTTCAGGAGGTCAGAGCCGTCGAATATGACCTCTCCGCTGTCAATACTGCCGGGGGGTTCTGCAATGAGTCTCATCACAGACAGTGCCGTAACGGTTTTGCCGCACCCACTCTCGCCCACCACGCTTATGATCTTGCCTTTAGGTACCGATAACGACACTCCGCTTACCACCTCTACCCTCTCGCCGTTATTCGCAAACGACACCCTTAAGTCCTTTATCTCCAACACATTGCTCATATTCGCCTGGTCCATTGTCATGCTGTTTTTATTACGACCTAAACTTCGGGTCTATGGAGTTCCTAAACCCCTCACCTACCAAGTTAAACGCAGTGATAGTAATAAATATCGCAGCCCCCGGAAACAGTACCAGCCACCACGCAAAATCCACATAGCGCTGGGACTGCGAAAGAATATCTCCCCAACTCGGCTGGGGAGGCGGCACACCGAACCCTAGGAAACTAAGTCCCGACTCAACCAGTATTGCGCCCGCAACACCGAATGTAGCATCCACAAGCACGGGGGCAAGCGCATTAGGCAGCATATGCCTAAACATCACCCGCGAGTCCTTTCCCCCCAGTGCCACTGCTGCCTGCACATAATCGTATTTCCTAAGTTTTAGGAACTCACCCCTCACAAGCCGGGCTATTCCCGTCCACCCGGTAGCACCTATTACAATCATAATGTTATAAATACTCGGGTCCCTAAACGCAAGGATAGTGAGAATTAGGAAAAACACAGGGAACGTCATCATCACCTCAAACAGCCTCGAGATGACAAAATCGATCGTCCCCCCGTAATACCCCGCAATCCCACCTAGTATCACACCTATAATCACGGATATGCCCACAGCGACAAAGCCGATCGAGAGCGAGATACGAGCCCCGTGTATCATACGGCTGAGCACGTCGCGCCCCCTGTCGTCCGTACCGAACAGATGGGTCTCCGATGGGGGTGTAAGCACAGATAACAGGTCGTTTTCCGTGGGGCTATACCTCACAGGGGGAAAGACCATAAAATCCCCATCCGGTAGCTTTTCATCTAGCTTCTTAAAATCCACACCCCCAAGCTCGTTATACCTGAATAACACGGGTGCGTAATAACTCCCCTCATACTTCATTATTATGGGTTTATTACCGGCTAAAAAATCCTGAAACACCGCCACCCCGAACAAAATTGCAATTATCACCAGACCGGCCAGAGCCAACCTATCTCTCTTAAACCTGATCCATACTGTTTTCCAGAATCCTACGCCTTCGGTCTGCGTCAATTTCTTGCCTCAAAACTAATCCTGGGGTCTATAAGAACATAAACGATGTCGGATATAAGAATGCCGATTAGAGTCAGCATGGCCGAGATAGTAGCAATGGCCATGATTACGGGGTAGTCACGCGACAATACAGATTCAAACCCGAGCTGTCCGAGCCCGGGGATAGAAAATATGCTCTCTATAATCACACTGCCCCCGATCATAGCAGGCAGTATCCCAGCCAGTATGGTGATGATGGGTATGAGTGCGTTTCTAAGCGCATGCTTAAAGAGCACAGTCGAGCGGGGAAGCCCCTTTGCCCTGGCCGTTCTCAGGAAGTCCTCACGCAGGACCTCAAGCAAACTCCCCTTTTGAAACCTGGACAGATAGGCAAAACTGCCGTAGGAAAGGCAAACCACAGGCAGAGTAATGTGCCAGAGAAAATTCGCAGCCTTTTTATATATAGGGGCGTTCTCCATCCCCGGGGACAGGATCCCATACACAGGGAATATGTCGTAATAATCCCCCCCACCCAAAAAGAATATGAGTATCATCGCCATCCAAAAGCTCGGGATCGAATACAAAACGAATAAAAAGAACGTAGATACCCTGTCGGTAGCACTACCGTGTTTCACGGCCGAGAAGACCCCAAGCGGTATAGAGATAAAATAGACAATGAAGATAGAGATCAGGTTAAGTGTGATGGTTATGGGCAGTCTCTCAGCAATTTTATCGATCACGGGGCGGTGGTCCTTATACGATCGCCCGAAATCGAGTGTAACGATCTGTTTTAGCCAAATCACGTATCTGACATATATAGGCTTATCAAGACCGTAGAGCTTCTTTGTCTCCTCTACTATCTGCTGTGTGATCGCTTCGGCCTGTATACCCTCATCCAGCGACAATTTCCTCTCAACAGGGCTCCCCGGGGCCATCTGGATGATGAGAAACGTTATTAAAGTAATACCTAACATTGTAGGTATAACCAATAGTAATCGCTTAATTATATAGTCTCTCATCGGTGTTTGATTAAATAAACTAAGATGTTACGGTAACAAGTATAAAAAATATGCTGCAAATACGACAAAGCAGGTACCGACCCCGTCTTACTCGCTATACATTTGAAGTGGTAAAGGTACATACCACTCAAGGGGATCGATTCCAAGCGGGTGCACGATCACGTTCTCAAATCTCTTGTTTACAGCCACTGTAGACTTTCTGCAGAACAGAAACGAATAGGGCTGCTCCTCGTGCACTATTTTTGAGAACCTGCGGTAAAGCTCTATTCTCTTTGACCTGTCAAACTCTGTACGCGCCTGGTCAATGAGTTTGTCTGCCTCTTCGTTTATAAATCCGACAAAATTGGACCCTTTTTTAGCCTGAGTAGAGCTCCATATCTGGTAAGGGTCCGACTCCACTCCCATAGACCATGCGAGGGTAACGGCATCGAATTTTCTCTCGTTTAAGCGTGTAGTGAACACAGCCCACTCTGTCTTTCTGATATCCATATTAATCCCCATCTTATCCACTTCTTCTTTGAATATGGTGGCGATCTTCTCCCCGGTTTCTGAGCCGCCTGGGATTAAGAACTCAAACTCAAACTTAACCCCGTCCTTATCCCTCACACCGTCACCATTGCTGTCTACCCACCCTGCTTCATCCAGGAGCCGGCGTGCGGTGTCAGGGTCGTAGGGGTAGGGTTCCAGAGATTTATCATACTCCTTACTGTTAATATAGAACGGGTTTGTGACAATAGCGCCCAGATCAAGCAGTATGGTCTTTAAGATCAGCTCTCTGTTCAATAGATGGGTCATAGCCTGCCTGACCCTTTTATCCGCAAAAAACGGCTTTCTCATGTTCCAGCCCACATAGCTGTAGTTGGGTGTAAAGTAGCTGAGCTTGTCGAAGTTCTTTTTAAACGACGGGCTTGAGGTCTGTTTGTCCCACTGGATAGGTGTTAGGCCTGAGACATCCAGCTGCTGTTTCTTAAGCACCTGAAAAGCCACCGTGTTGTCCGTAATGATCTTAAAAATAAGCCTGTTTAGCTTGGGCTTCTCACCCCAATAGTCATTGTTCTTTTCTAAAGCGATCTCCCTTCCGGTTGTCCATTTGACGAATTTATAAGGCCCGGTGCCTATGGGGTCTCTGCCTGCCGGGTTTGTGTTGAAATCCCCGTCGTCAAAAATATGTTTAGGCACTATGGGCATCCCGCCGCAAAACTCAAGCCCCAGAAAATACGGACGCGCGTACACAAAGCGCACCGTGTGGTCATCGAGGGCCGTAACATCCTTTATCTCCTGGTAATAGGCCCTAAGCTGGGGGGAGTCTACCTTTGGGTTCATTATAGATTTGTATGAAAATACAATGTCAAGAGCCGTAAAAGGTGTGCCGTCGTGCCATTTCACATCTTTTTTTAACTTGAACGTGTATGTGAGTTTATCATCCGAGATCTCCCACGACTCTGCTAAAAGCGGGTATAGCTCCAAAGTCTCGTTATCCCTATCGAGCAGTGTTTCGTATATGTTACCGCTGTTTATCCTGCTCTCATAAGCATCGGTGGCGGTAATGGGGTTAAGTGTTGCCGGCTCGGCACTCAGGTGATAAATGAGCCAGTCCCCGTCCACAGGCTCTCCTGTGTTTTGATCGCTCACCTGTGTCTGGGCCTCTGCCGACCCCTGGCCTTCATCACCCCCGCGTTTGCAGGCAAACGTGCCTGTGGCTACAACTATACAGAAAATTAGCAATAGTAATGTTCTCAATGCTCTTATCTCCAAGTTGATTAATTTAAGTGTTCTTCGAGCCGCCCTCAATAAACGGTTTTAGGAGCTCAAGCGGCAATGGAAACACGATAGTTGAACTCTTGTTGTTAGACATCTCAGTCAGAGTTTGCAAGAACCTAAGTTGCAGAGCCATTGGGTTTGAAGCAAGAATATCAGAGGCCTCTGTTAACTTTGTGGCAGCCTGGAACTCTCCCTCAGCGTTTATGACCTTAGCCCTCCGGTCTCTCTCGGCCTCGGCCTGGCGCGCCATGACCTGCTTCATATCCTCGGGAAGGTCCACATATTTTAGCTCCACCAATGTAACCTTGATTCCCCATGCATCGGTCTGCTTGTCCAACACCTCCTGGAGCTTCACATTAAGTTTCTCTCGCTCTGCCAAGAGTTCATCGAGCTCCACCTGCCCGAGTATGCTTCTCAGTGTGGTCTGAGCCAACTGCGAGGTCGCATATAGGTAGTTCTCCACTTGGATCACCGCTTTCACCGGCTCCACAACCCTAAAGTACACAACAGCATTCACCTTAACCGACACGTTATCCCTGGTGATAACATCCTGGGGAGGCACATCCATTGTAATAAGCCTTAGGCTCACCTTAATCATCTTATCCACCATGGGGATAATCCATTTGAACCCAGGCCCTTTAGGGTCAACGATCCTACCCAGCCGAAAAACAACTCCTCTCTCGTACTCGTTTAGGATCTTTACCCCAGATAGGAATAATAGAACTACTATTGCGACTGCTACTATTACAGGTGTAGACATCTTGATGAACCCCCTTTATGTAGAATTTATTTTCTTAACCTTAAGCACCAGATTACTCTCGGATTCCACTACCTCTACCTTGTCCCCTTTACTTATCCTCTCATCACTGTGTGCCTCCCAGTACTCACCGTTTATATATATTTTGCCCGACTCAAATATATCCGATACCGCAGTGCCATGCTCACCCAATAGACCCTCGAACCCCGTCATTGTCGGCAGCTTCTGAGCCCTAACCAAGCTGTACACCACGTATACGAAAAATAGCCCCACCACAGCAGTTGTGGCAATCACTACATCAAACCCTACCCTTACATCAGACTCGGGCGTGTCAAACAAGAGCAATGCCCCCAGTCCAAAGCTTATAATACCCCCTGCGGTAAGTAGCCCGAAGCTAGTCACATACATCTCTGCCACAAATAGTGCAATCCCCAACACTAACAGCACCAACCCCGCATAGTTAAACGGCAGAATCTGAAACGATACAAACCCCATCAACAGACACACGACCCCGGCCACACCTGGAAATATGAGACCCGGGTTATAGAACTCGAGCAGTAACCCCAACGAGCCCAACGATAGTAATAGGAATGCGATGTCCGGAGTGCTCAGTATGTCGATCACCCTTTGCTTAGCGTTCATACCGATCTTTGTGAAACCCGCGCCCTTGGTCTTTAGCTTGGTTTTACCCTGTGGGAGCTCCACCTCCCAGCCGTCAATATCCTCGGTTAATTTGTTTAAGTTAGGCGATATCAGGTCCACGACCTTGAGCTCTAGGGCCTCGGTAGAGGTAATTGATGCGCTATTCCTGACTGCGTCTATTGCCCACTCGACGTTGCGGCCCCTTCTCTCCGCAATGCTCTCTATAAACGACGAGGCATAGTTCAATATCTTCTCGTTCATTACGTCCTTCTGCTCTTTCGTAGGCTCCCCCTTCTTCTTTTCTCCCTCTTTGCTCTTATCATCCTCTTTCTCCTGGCCCCTCGGGCTAAGCGACACAGGGTGCGCTGCACCAATACTCGTTCCGGGCGCCATGGCTGCAATATTAGCCGATAGTGTTATGAACACACCTGCGGATGTAGCACTAGCACCGCCGGGTGCCACATACACTATTACGGGCACTGGCGCATTTAGTATGGTCTTAACTATTTCTTTGGTTGATGAGAGCAGCCCGCCTGGGGTATCGAGCATAATTATCAGTGCCTCGGCCCCTGTCACTTTTGCATTCTCAACACCGGTGTTTATATAGTCCAGCGTGGCAGGGTTAATAGAGCCGTTAATCTCTATCAAAACAATGTTAGACAGGCCCTCGGCACTCTGCTCCACAGATTCGGATGCGGGGCTTACCTCTTTAGCGGCGCCATCTTTCTGTTCGGCCTGTAAATACGGGGTCGGTACAAAGTATAATAGTATCAGTAAGCAAGCGACAAGGAATGATAGAAACGTACACCTTTTAATCATAAGATGAACCTAAAATTATTTTAGCCATCCCTAGGTCAATCCGCAAGCAATGATTGATAATCTAGTTTTTTATCCCCGCCCTCATACGAATGCGAATATCTTGTAATTCCCGTGCCTATGTATATAATTTTGCGGATGGCAAAGATTAAGTACACACCAAAAGACCTCAAACAACCCGATAAATTCGCTGAATCCGTAGGAAAAGCTATAGATTACACATCGTCTCACTCCACAAAGCTAGTGGCTGCGCTTGTGGTTGTTATAGTTGCGCTGATATTAATATATGTGTTCTCAACATTTGAAGACAAAAACAAAATAGTGGCAAGTACCGATTTCGACAGCGCCTATGAACTGTACAAGACAGGCAATAATGACGAGGCACTCCAGGAATTCCTCAGTGTTGCAGAGAAACACTCCGGGAGCAACCTAGCTGGTGTATCCCAGTACTATGCAGCCCGTATTTATTATCAAACGGGCAAATACCAAGACGCTATTGCGACTCTGGACAAATTCATAAAAAGGGGCGACAACGATAAAACGCTCGAGGAATCAGCCCTGCTCACTCAGGGACTTGCAAGCTTTAGCCTCGAGAACTGGCAACAGTCGATCGACTACTTAAACCAAATAGGCCCGGGCAGCCCCTACGAGCAGGAAGCCAAACTCCATATGGGTCTTGCATACGAAAAACTGGGCAATGCCCAAAAAGCCCAGGAGATCTACGAGGAAATAGAGGGTACGACTTCAGGGGCGCCGATCACAAACCCGGTTAACTAACCGCAGTAGTCAAAGCAAAAAGCAAACCTATTTCTCATCTATATTCTTTAATAATCCTGCTCGAGACCCAGCCCACCTTACCGTCCTCGGTTTCTATTTTCATCCACCTGCCGCTTCGCTCACCTAAGTCTCGTATTTTATCACCACTGCGAACCACTGTTACAATATCATGGTTCGTCCCGGGCCCGCTTCGAATATTGGCACCCGACACACGCGATGTGTACAACTGCTCTTGTGTTAAATCCACATCAATGGTGGCGGATGATTCATCCGGGCTCTGTTCTGTTTGCCCCATGTTTCCAGCTATGTAATCTTCCGATTGTGGGCTGGTTTCAGTGGTAACAGCATTCTGTTCTACCGCAGGTTCTGATTCAGACTCCCGAGCTGCAATCCCTGACCCACTGTCAGTGTCCGGCACAGAGCCCCCCTCAGCTAGCCCCGGACTCCGTAACTCAGTCGATTCACCAACCGCCACAGATTCGACCCCATCACCAAGCGCATCATCTCCACGGGTCTCAGTATCAACAACGGCCGCATACCGATCAGGCTTATTCAGCTCTGAAAACTCGCTTATTTCATCATCTGTAATTCTGTCGGCAGGTGCTTGTGACAGTTCAGTACCAACACCGGGAGCACCTGTAAATTTCCCCTCGAAATTATCTTTTAAGTACACATATGACGCCCCGATGATCAATCCCAACACTAAAAAGATTAATGCACTGGCTACTGATATTGCACTTATCCCTGTTGCGTTTGAATCACTGCGTGCTTTGGGCAATTCACTTGCGACTGTATTCGTTTCCTTCGGGGGATCATAACTACTATTTGTGTCTTCGGGTTGTGCAGTAGTGGCGTGCTCGTTCCCAGTACCCTCAACAATATTTTCTTCTAGTCCACGCAACCTACTTTCAATTATTTGCTGAGCAGATTTAAGCTCAAGCTCATAAACCGTGTGGAGCGCATCCAGTTTGCTCAACTCCTTTTTACTGCTTTCGTAGATACTGTCGTTTATCTCCCTCGCATACTCCTGAAAGTCTACAAGGATACTTTTTACCTCGTCCATACTGCTATCGATTTGTTCTGATATCGACTGTATATTGCTCTCCCCTACCGCACGGTCGTTAATAGTCCTAGAGAACTGAGATAATTTATCTTCAATATCCACCAGTTTCACTGCAAAAGAGTTGAGCTTATTATAGATCTCTTTTGTAGTCGTACGCATGTACTCGCTTTGATCGTCGATCATCTGCTTTGACTGCGCTATTAGGTTGTTAGTGTTTATTAAACGGACGAGATCAGATTCAAAATTGGTGTAAAGCCTTTTTAGTTCAGGCTCGTCTGTAAGCCCCCGCTTACGCTCAGTCATTTGCACCCCACCACAGACATATAGTTCGTAATACCACCACCTATTATAATAAAAAACTTTAAAAATCGAAACCGCTTTATTAAATTACAGTATAACAATACGATATTTAGAACACACTCGGTTGTTGAACACCACACGATATGATCGCTATAATCATTCCCACACACAACGAGTCCAAGGTCATCGGGCACTCCCTCGCAAACCTCGTAGATGTTCTCAATCCCGGCGACGAAATTATAGTAGCCGACGGTATGAGCACCGACGACACAAGAGATATAGTAAGAAGCTACAGCTATGTGAGACTGGTTGAAACTACTAAAGGCAGGGCGGTGCAGATGAACCAAGGTGCAGCACTAGCAAGTTCAAACTCCGAGTACCTGCTCTTTTTACACGCAGACAATCTTATGTCAAAACAAAACTATAAATCACTTAGATCAGTATTGTTAGAGTGCCGTCCCTATTGGGGATGGTTCCCCATAGAACTAGACTCGCCCAAAATAGCTTACAAACTATTAGAGACTCTATCCAATTTGCGGACTACGGTTAGCTCAAGCCCACTCGGAGATCACGGCATCTATGTAAAGCGAGAGCTCTTCGAACAAATCAAGGGCTTTCCCCCGATACCGTTTATGGAAGATATCGAGTTTGTAAAGTCACTAAAATCCCTAGCTCCCGGAACCAGGATAAATTCGAGTCTGCTTACAAGCACAAGAAGGTTCGAGGCCAAAGGCTTGATTCCTACTATCTATATCATGTGGAAATTAAGGCTTTTGTACCATCTAGGGGTCCCAATAAACTCTCTTGGAAGACAGTACGAAGACATCAGGTAGCAGGTAGTGGAGCTATCTGAATATCACGAGGGTTTAATCTTCGACTTAAGAAGGAGTTTCAATCTCTCTCTTACATCGTGTGTCACAAAACTCTTTTGTTTCAATTTACCTGTCAGTTCAAGCATCCTTTTATACGTTTTTACAAACGCCATACACTCCGGACACTCGTCTGCATGCTTTTCCAATGCAACCAGGGTCTCGTAATCGAGCTCTTGATCCACGTAGTCCATTATATTTTCTACTACATCTTTACACATGAACATATCTGTCACTTTCTCCATTCATAGAAATAATCCGAGAGCTTATCGCGCAAGTAAAGTCTGGCTCTATGCAATCTCGATTTTACAGCCGGAACCGATATTTCCAAAATATCCGAAACCTCACTATTATTTAAACCCTCTACATCTCTTAGATGAAATACTATGCGATAAGACTCCGGCAGCTCGTCCACGGCACGCTCTATAATCTCCATCGCTTCTTTGCTAAATATAGCTATATCGGGACGCCTGCTCCAATCCTTATCCATAACCTTGCCCATCAACGTCCCCTTTTCATCGTAGGGAGCATAGTTGTCCAGGCTTATTTCATTCCTGCTCTTCTTCTTTGATCTAAGGAACATAAATGCAACGTTCATTGTTACCCTATAGAGCCAGCTCGAGAATTTTGCATCACCCCTAAAGGTATCAATCTTTCGAGCCAGAGTAAGAAACACCTCTTGGAAAACCTCCTCGGCATCATCCGGGTTTTTAGTAAACCTAAACGAAAAGCCATACACCTTATCCATATACCTGTTCATAATCTCTTCGAATGCAGCTTCATTGCGGCTCTCAGTATATTCCCGGACCAACTCCTCGTCCGTCATAACACTTAGCGCTTGAGAGTACTCGCTGCCCGAGCTTAGAACCGCTTTTAATATGTTTCTTAGGTATCCAGTATCCATAGACTTATTGCATCACTCAGCTAAATGATATTGGATATTTACACATAACTTACTATAAGTCTTATTAAGATTGATGATATTAACGGTATTAAAGATTCAACTAGGGTACGGCAGTGGCGGCATTAAAACCCGCTCTTATCACTCACATTTGTACTCTTTTGACAAGGTCACTACTCTCTCCAGAGTCTCAACATATCCACTACGATCATGGTTACGCGACCTGATCCGTGCCTTATCCGAACCGCACACGAACGTCACAACACGTGATTCCGAGTCCTTAAGTCCTATGATCTCCTGGCGAATCGACGATACATGAACAAACACAACGTCATTGTAGTGCTCACGTTTTACTATGGTGTTGCCGAATGAGTGCGGCAGGTGAAGGTGGCCCGAGAACCAGAGGTCCACTCTATATTCCTCAAGCACGTCTGTAAAGCGCTTAGAGTCGGTAACCTGTCGGGTGTCGTACCTAGAGAACGGGATCCCACTATCCTCAAGCGGGGCATGGGTAGTCACCACTATGATTTTGTCTTGGTTCTCTACTACAAGTTGTTTCCACCACTTGAACACCTCATCTGAAATCACTGTCGCCTTTCCCCTTTGGCTGTCCGACATAAAAATAAACAGTATATTACCTTTCACGAACGAATAATTAACATCCTCTCTGAGCTTCTCTTTAAACAATTTCCCCATATCAGTCTTCAAATCATGGTTCCCGATTATTTCATACCACTGCCCAATATACGATCTATTCCGTGTGTCTACATACCAATTAAAGACCTCTTCGGTAGTCTCGTTTACTATGTCGCCTGCAACTATAGCAAAATCTATATTTTTGATGTTTTCGTTTACATCTGCTACCGCCAGTTCGAACGACTCCCTGTGGCCCCGGTTCTTAGGCTGTATATCGGCCAGCACCCAAAGGTTAAGCATCTTAGCGTTATCGTGCCAATTTATATCCGATTTTTCTGTTCCGGCGGGTATATTCCCAGTCCCGCATGTAGCTAGAGATAAAGAGAGCAATATAAAATAGGTGATTGGATTTTTGAGCATGACATATAAGGTTACTGGTTAGATGGACGTATTGGTATTAGCAATTATACTCCCTTTTGCAAAACCTTGTGCTACACCGGTAATCCTAACATCCGCCAGTGTGCCGACCGGGACATTCCCGTCGCCGAGCCTGACTGCTATGTAGTTGTCTGTGGTACCGCGGGATCTGGTCTCCATGATCATCGGGAGCGACCTACCTATAAATTGCTTATAGAATGTTTTTTTCTTAGACTCCCCAAGCTTTCTGAGAATCTTACTCCTCTCTTTAATTACCTCGGGAGCAATCTGGTCTTCCATACCGGCTGCGGGTGTCATCTTGCGCCTCGAGTATGGAAACACATGAAAGTATGTGAGCGCCGACTCATCTGCAACACGGCAGGTGTTTTGAAACTGCTCAGGGGTCTCGCCCGGGAACCCGACCATTATATCCGAGCCTATCGACGCATGCGGCATGCGCTCGCGGATATAGTCCGTGAACTCAAGGAACCTCTCGGGTGTGTATCTCCTGCGCATCCTTCTTAGCACCTCGGGGTCCCCGCTCTGTAGTGCCACATGAAACTGCGGACAAAAGTGTCGCGACTCCGCCACAAAGTCCACTAGTTCATTACTAACATCTGCTGGGTCAAGCGAGGTAAGCCTAAGCCTACAGTCGTGATCTTGCTCATCTAATAGCCGAAGCATAGAGAGCAGATCAGTGCCGATGTCGGTTCCGTAACTCGCAATATGAATCCCAGTCAGCACTACCTCTTTAAACCCCGCACCGGCCAGCTCCCCAATGCGATTTATTATCTCTTGGGCATCTAAACTCCTCGATCTCCCCCGAGCTCTCGGTATTATGCAGAAAGTACAGGCATAGTTGCAGCCGTCCTGTACCTTTAGAAACGCCCTTGTCCTCCCGGGGAAACTATCAATGCCAGGGGTCTCAAAACTCTTTCTCTTCTCGTTAAATATGTCCGAGACATGCACAGACGGAGACTCCTGAGCAGTGCCCTCGCGCACAAGCTTTATAAGCGAGCTGAATTTGTGTGAGTTGCCGACTATATAGTCCACACCCTCAAGCCCGGAGAGCTCCTCCGAGGCAACTTGCGCATAGCAGCCAGTAAGCACAATTACTGCGTCGGGGTTTGCCCTCCTCGCACGGTTTACATACTGCCTTGCCTCGGCGTCGGCTTTGTGTGTAACTGTACAGCTGTCAATCACGTAGATATCCGCACCGCTATCAAACGGCACTGTGCGGTACTTAGATTTGGGAAGCTGGTTTAATATCACAGCCGTATCATACTGGTTTACCTTACAGCCCAATGTGACCACAGCTACTGTCTTCAATTGCTAAGCACCTCTTTTATCCACCCCCCACCTAGCACCGACTCCCCCTTGTAAAACACCACTGCCTGACCCGGGGTAATGGCTCTTTGAGGCTTTTTAAAATCAACTTTGATACCTTCTTCTGATAGAAACTCTATGCTTGCCTCATCCTCAGGGTGGCGGTAACGCACCTTTGCACTTACCGTTGTGTCCTCTCCGGGAGGCTCAGTGACCCACGTCATTGAGTCCGCAACCAACGAGCTCCTATATATCTTATCTTGATCGCCTACCACCACACGGTTACGAGACGGGTCAAGCTCTACCACATATGCAGGCCTGCCGAGAGCAATCCCGAGGCCGCGTCTTTGACCCACCGTATAGGAGTAAAGCCCCCTGTGTGATCCAAGCACGCTCCCTTCGGTATCCACTATCTCCCCCTGTTCTTCGTTAAACAGTCCCTGCTCCGAGAGAAAATCCCTATAGTTCCCCGTGGGCACAAAACACACACCTGTGCTGTCGGGCTTCTCAGCGACCTTTATGCTCAGCTCTTTAGCTATCTGCCTTACCTCTTTTTTCGTCATTCCGCCCAATGGAAACATAAGGTACGGCAGCTCGTTCTGCGTCAATGTATATAAGAAATAGGTCTGGTCCTTGGATTCGTCCACGGCTTTGCTTAACTTGTAGGGCCCGTTATCTGCCTCTTTAACTACACGGGCATAGTGCCCTGTAGCCAAATAGTCTGCACCAAGCTCTTTTGCGCGCTTTAACAAGAGATCAAACTTTATGTGCTGATTACAAAGCACGCATGGTATCGGGGTTTTACCGGAATTGTACTTATCCACGTAATCCCTCATAACAAGCTCGTTGAACATATCGGTAAAATTGACCACATAGTGTGGGATACCCAGATAATTTGAAGCTTTCCTCGCATCTATGATGTTATCGAGCGAGCAACACCCCCCTTCCGAGTCCCTATGCTCCAGAAGCTGCATAGTGATGCCTATTACGTCATGCCCCTCGGCCTTAAGGAGCGCCGCAACGGTGGTGCTGTCCACTCCCCCGCTCATCGCTACTACTATTCTACTCTTGCTCATTGTTAATTAATGAAGGTTACACTACATTATTTTTAGTGACAAACTCGATAATATTTTCTGGGGACAAGCAATATGAGTGTGAGTTTCGGCGTGATTTAATATAAGTATTACTGTGGGTTAGTATCGGATATCTAGTAGACCGCTACACTTTGTTACAACGGAGTATAATTGGAATTCTATACTATGCCTTCCTCCACCCCTACGACCGAATAGTAAGAGTCGTCACCTAACACAAGCTCCCTGACCTCAATGTATTCATTAAGCGGCTCGTAGAAATCTGTTTTCACTATGACCCTCCACAGAGGTGCGATCTCGCTTATACTGCGCGCATTGGATGTCACGTCCCGTATCCCCTGTGGGATTGAAGAGTTCTCGAAAAACTGGAGAGATCTCCAGTCGATCCCTATCTTGCCACTTATGGCCGACTTGCCCTCAAGCTTGCGCTCCTTGGTCATCGACGCCAGCAGCTGGAGCACCTCCACCGCCGAACACACCGCTCTTAATTCCGGTTTATCCAGTTCATCAGGGGCGTTGAAAAACGCTACGATCTCGTCTTTTAACAGCGCTTCTATGACCCCGCCGTAGTCAGAGATTATAGAAGAGGCCGATTTTCTAAACTCAGACAAAAATGCATTGAATTCCCCGGGCTCAAGCTCAGTCGAGAGGTCATGGAAATCTGCAATCTTAGCGACCATCACTGTCACATGGCGCGTGCTAGTATGCTCTTCTAACTCAGGTGTGTCGATCACGCTGGGCTGGAACAAAGGCTCGTCCCACTGCTCCTCGGCCTCGGCACCGAAATTGTCCATCATCTGGTTAAAGGCCTCAAAGGTCCTTAGGTAAATAACATCTTCGTTCACAACCCCTGCAGTATCCACCCTTGCTGTCATATCCCCCCTAGCAACCCTCTTCATCGCGGAAATCAACTTGTCCAGCAATTGAGGTTTGCTCGGTGTGAAAACCGAAAATATCACTAAAAATAGACACGATACAATTGCACCGATCAGCACACTCCAGAAAAGCGATGGAATATTAAATGTGGTTGATCCGTTGTCTTTTAGTCCCAGTATTACTTGGTTAGAGTCCGCAGTGTTTACGACCACGTTTTTTGCGGGTTCCCCGTTATCGGCACCCAGACTCTCTTGGAGAACACCGTTTGCATCAAGGAGTTTTATAAACAGTATGTTTTCATCCGAATCCATTACCCGCTTAGCCGTGTCGGCAAACCCCGAGTTGCTAGTGTTGATCTTAGCCGCAATCTCCTGGGTCCTAAGCTCCCAAGTCTTTGAACTGATATATATATTGTTAAATAGAGCTACCACAAGAGATACGACAACAAATGCCAGTATGAATATAATCGAGTTTCTAGATCCTAAGAATCCCTTAATATCAGACGTATCCATCAACACTCCCTCTAGAAATGAAAAATCGGATACCAACTTACAGCGCTATTGCTCGGATGGGAATTTGTGCTCCCCGCCAAAGCCAACGTTATTATTCAACTACAAGCCCACTGGATAATAATTCTAAAATAACCCTATGATAAAAGACAATTTTAGCTGCTTGAGATATAACGAGAATCTACCGACTGCTATATATAGACACTAATCTGTGGAAACAGGATTTACATTAACTCTGGTCTTATTCTTGGCAAACGACTGAAACTCTACCGCCCCGTCTACGAGTGCAAATAGAGTGTAATCCCGCCCCATTCCAACATTACGGCCCGGGTGGAATTTAGTCCCTCTCTGACGCGCCAGTATGTTGCCGGCCCTTACAACTTGGCCGCCAAATTTTTTTATTCCGAGTCTCTTGCCACGAGAATCTCTGCCGTTACTGGTACTTCCGCCGCCTTTTTTTGTAGACATAGAGTTTGCCTCCTGCTAGTTCACAATATCCGTAATTTCAACCCGAGTATAGGTCTGACGATGTCCCTGCTTTTTTCTATATCCCTTTCTTCTTTTAAACTTAAACACGACTACTTTCTTACCCTTTTCATTGCCGATAATCTTGCCCTTCACCTGGGCCTTATCAACAAAAGGCTTGCCTATTGTCGTATCGCCTTTATCGTTGGACACCAACAGTACTTCGTTAAACTCCACTTCGTCCCCGGGACTGCCGGCAAGTTTCTCAACCTGAATCACGTCACCCGTATTCACACTATACTGCTTGCCGCCCGTCTTAATTACTGCTTGCATTTAATGCCTCCTATCTCAAATAACACCCTAAATTTTTGCCCTATTTTTGCGGGCTTGTCAACCTCCGTCCTAGCTCGTGCTTTTAATAAATATCGGTTTTACACACATGGTTCTATGAAGCGAATTATAAAGCTGTTGATATATACCCCGCTCAGCTCGGCTGGGCTTCTAGCACCAGGTTAAAAACCGAGGAATCGATCTTTAACTGATGGCGCCATTTTTCATTTACCGCTATGTAAATGCGGTCCCCATAGCACGAGAGCCTGTTGAGAAGTTGGTTCAGGTGTTTTCTCTCGGTTTCGTGGAACTCCTCTATGTTCAGTGTAACGGATGAAGAGGTGTTTTTGAGCACATCCTCAAGGTGCGGTGCAATATTTGAGAAAAATTCCCCGTCCAATAACCCCTTAATCGATATCGAGAGATTGAGTGCTGTGTTTTTGACCTTGTTTAGAGAAAATTCCAGAGCCCCGTGCTTCTGATAAGGCCGAAATGCCTGCTCGAGCAACCCAAAGTAACGCTTTGCAAGCCCGTTGGTTTTCTCGTACTCGCTAATAAAGTGGCGGTCTACATAGTCTTTCATCGCAAGTCCCACTGCCCAGTCCTGCACAACCAGCGGCAGCTGACCGGGTTTAGTATACGGGAACGTGCGCATGAAGTGATAAATGCGAGAAAAACCGCCCGGCAACAGGCCCTTCACAAAAAACTTCCCCATCGCACCCAGTTGTTGGTGAAGCGGATAGGTGTTTTTATAAATAGGGGCCTTCAAATACTTGGTCTTATTCTTAACCCTCTCGGCGATTGTACCGTCGTCAAGCAGCCTGTAATAGAGCTCGCGATACCCCGTGACCATCTCGTCATAGCTCATCTGTTTTGGGATGAAATTGGTGCCTAGTTTCGTGTTATCGGTAGAGCTTGCATCCTTGAGTATTCGACCGTCTTCCTCAAGCCGCTCATATAGCGGGGTCTTTGGCACCGCAGTCAGCAGACCAATCATTGCGGCCTGAATCCCCGAGTTCTGAATAAAATCGTACTGTAGATCAAAGGTCCGCGTGGTATCGTTGTCAAACCCGATTATAAAGCCGGCCAACACCTCTATGCCGTATGAATAAACGTGTCTGATCGAGCTGAGTATATCGGATCTAGTGTTTTGGAATTTAAGAGTTTCCTTAAGGCTCTCCTCATCCGGCGACTCAATACCTATGAATACCCAGCCGAAATTCGCCTCTGTAAACAGATTCAACAACTCATCATCCTGCGCTAAATTGAGCGAGGCCTCGGTGCCAAATAGGAATTCGTAATCGTGTTCGGCCTGGTAGTCCCTCAGAAACGCCATCAGTTTTTTCGCTACGGGTTTATTCCCTATCAAGTTGTCGTCTACGAAGAATACGTTAGTAATGCCATACTTACGCAGCTCGTCCAGCTCCCTTCCGACCTGCTCAAACGATTTGACGCGCGGCTTTCTACCGAACATCACAATAATATCGCAGAACTCGCAGCGGTACGGACAGCCCCTTGAGAACTGAAGGCTTACAGCCTGGTATCTATCGAGTTTTAAGAGGTCAAACCTAGGCACCGGTGAATCCTCAAGCGATACCTCCCCACACTCTTTGTAAAGGCTTTTCGGTGTTCCGTTCTCAAAATCCCGACAAAACTCCCCCCATATATACTCGGCCTCGCCCGCAACCACAGTGTCTGCCGACTCCGTATAATACTCTGGGCAGAGCGATGCGTAACTACCGCCCGCAACGACATAGTATCCGCTCTTTTTATAAAAACTAAGCAACTCCCCCTGGCGTTTAAACTGCACACCCATCCCGCATATCCCGATTATATCGGCATCGGGCTCAAGCGGAATACTCTCCACGTTCTCGTCTATTATCTCGATTTCCCAATCCTGGGGACTTAAGGCCGCAAGCGTAGCTAACCCCAAGGGAGGGTTTATAGTCCTTATATCTGCGGGCATGATGTTATCCACTGCCCATTTAAAACTCCAAAAACTCTCAGGGAACCTTGGGTTGATCAATAACAGCTTCATTTGGTCTTGGCTAAGTATTGAAATTAAATCCTAATCTTACAGTGAATTCTAGAATACTTTGCATTTAGAATCAATAGATTTTTCACCGCACCGACCAAAAAATATGATATAAATACAAATATCCTATTAACGTGTCCTCAAATTATGCATTTGATAGACATATAGATCCAGTATGGTATATATCACAGGGTTGCAAAAAAAGACTAACTAGATACATATATAGAGATTTGAAGTTATGCTTTATATAATACAATAGCAACAGATTGTTATAGGACATAATTAAAGTATATTATGATGAATCTAGCCCGCGAGCCCGTAAACGCATTAACCCACTTCATAGCATGTGTCCTGGCTATTATAGGGTTAATTGTGCTTATATATGTGTCTGTATACCCCGAAGTAAAACCCCTCAACATAGTGACATTCAGCATATTCGGTGCGGGTATGATTTTTGTGTACGCAGCCAGCACGATTTATCACACGCTCTATTTATCCGACGAAGCGATATCTCGTCTAAAACGGCTTGATCACAAAATGATATTCGTTTTTATCGCATCCACCTACACTCCGATCTGTTTAATAGCGCTCAAGGGGTTTTACGGCTGGAGCCTATTGGCTTTAATCTGGACATTGGCAGTGCTCGGAATTTTAATGAAGATCTACTGGCTATATGCACCAAAGTGGCTCTCCGCATCGCTTTATGTGTTGACAGGCTGGATAGCGCTAATCTATCTCTTTCCTATAATCGATGCACTTAAAGTCGGGGGGTCGTTGTGGTTATTTATCGGTGGGGTTTTCTATACGATTGGTGCCGTCATCTATGCATTGGGCCGTCCCAATCCCTGGCCCAACTTTATAGGCTCACACGAGATTTTCCATGTATTTGTTATGTTAGGCAGTTTCTGCCACTTCTGGCTCATGTACGAGTACATTTCAAAGTACTGATTCTACGACCACGGATCTCTGTAATAGTAAACAAAATTTGCCACAAGCGGCCTCTCGGTCCACCCCATTTTCTTATAAAACCCCAGCTTATACGACATTTTCTCTTTCCCGTTTGTGACCATTAATCTCATGCACCCCCTCTTTTTCCCCTCGTCCATTACCTGCGATAATAGCGCCTGGCCCACTCCCCTTCCGCTTGAGGACGGGCTCACAAACAGATCCGACACATAGCCCTCGTAACTCCCGAGCATCACAAACGGCACCCAGTGTACGTTTGTAAACCCTAGCACCTTGTCCCCCTCATCCACTGCAACCAGCATGCTGTGCCCTTCGCTATCTGTACAGGTGACATTGATTAATTCCTCAATAGGCCCCGCTACTTCCCCAAGCTCCATGCTGTTACGCCTCTCCGACCACCCGATCTCTCGCAGTATCTCAGCCATCGATGAACCATCTCCCGCTTTTGCATGCCGTACAGTAATATTTCCCATTTTAATACCCCTTTAACAATCTCTGGTTACTGAGAGATAAGATACTGAAAAATTGATAGCAATTCCAAGATCGTAGGTTATTTTATGAATCTATTGAACATTCAGAGTCATCTGAATTAAATTAAATACAACTTTGGAGGTAGTAACACATGTCTTTGATTAAAAAGAGCATTGTTTCATTGTTATTTCTAGGACTTACGACCCTCATGACGGCACCCACCATAGATTTGGCACAAGCCGCCGAATACATGATCGACCCCGATCACAGCCAGGTCATGTTCAAGGTAAAGCATATGGGTATCAGCACTGTAACCGGCAGGTTTGACCTATTCGAAGGTGCTTACACACTTGACAGAGACAATCTCGAGAACTCAAAAGTAGAAACCAAGATTGTTGCAAACAGCGTAAATACCAATAAACAAAAGAGGGACAAACACCTAAGGTCCGAAGATTTCCTCGATGTAGAGAAATACCCCGAGATCACTTTCGTAAGCAAAGAAGTTAAAAAAGGTAGCGACGATAATTTTACAATAGTCGGTGATCTCACCATTCATGGCGTTACAAAGTCAGTGGAACTAGATGCAGTGTATGAGGGGCATGTGCCCAAAGACCCATGGGGATTTGACCGCACAGCATTTACCGCTTCTACAAAAATCGATCGCAAAGATTTCGGTCTCGTGTGGAATGATGTTTTAGAAACAGGCGGTCTATTAGTGGGGGACGAGGTCAAAATTGTACTTGAAATCGAAGGCATCAAGAAACAGGGTTGATTGTTAGTAAAGAGTGTATGGGGTGTGCTATAGTGCACCCCTTTTTATTCCAACTTAACACCCATAAGATCGGCGAAAAGCACCGTCACCAAAACCAATATTACAAATCCCAACACCGACGATATCAATATCGACTTAATTACGCTTACTTTCATTTTTGTACAGATTACATATGCAACTGTATACACCAATGTGTAAATAAGAATCGGGATGAGCCAGGCAATATCCTTCTCTCCCCGGCCTAAATCGATACAGCCCCTCTGGGTCATCCAAAGTGCAATTATAATAGCGGCAATGGGCCAAACCCCTCCAAACACCCTGTTAAAATTGTTCATAATTTTTCATGAAAATTGAAAAGTTGTGACTCTAAGATCTCATCTCTTATCGCAATGTCTAGAATTTCCTAATCTCCAATACATCTATACTGTCCCCTATTTCGATATAGGTATAGTGTCTTGTGCCCAGGGGCCCGGGGTTCACAATTTTCGTAGCCCCGATCTCGTCTATCCCCGGGGCCTCATGTATATGACCCGTAAAGCAAATGTCCGGCGAATGCTGTTCAATAAACTCCCGGATAGCTTCACTGCCCACGTGTGTACCGTCGGTAAGTGTATCGTTTGTGGTGTCTATCGGAGGCTGATGACAGACCATCAGGTTTATATTGTCTGGAGGACTCTCCGCGATCCCGGCCTCGAGTATGTTACGAAACTCCTGTTCGGTATATATATTGGGTGTGGGACTCGGGCATTCTAGCGATCCGCCTGCGCCGAAAAACGATACATTCCCCATTGTTTTATGCAGCCCGTGGAGGTTCATATCGTTTTCGGTCAGGTAATCGTCCACCTCTTGGTAATCACAGTTCCCGGTTACTGCAAATACGTTTTCATTGTATTTTGTTATCCCGCCAATCACATCCTCTGCCTCTTGTCGCCTCCCGAAATTAGTAACATCCCCCGCCACAAGCACCAGGTCCGCACTACTTACCAGATCACCTATCTTATTTATCGGCGATACATTGCCGTGTATATCCACAATGTTTATTATCTTCACTCTCTGCTGGTCTCCTACATTAATTGGTAACTGTATTAGTCCCTCCCTAGGTTTTGACCATTATACTAATTGACTCGTAATTTTTAAACCCTTGGATTAATATTTTATGGTCATTACAGATAGGAGCTAAAAAAGATGGATACAAAAGTTGCTTTGATAACAGGCGGTGCCAGGGGGATCGGCCAAGCCATAGCTAAAGGACTCGGGGAGAGGGGCTGGTCCGTTGCTGTTTGTTACCGGACCAGCCGTGACGATGCCCAACACACCGTGGACCTGATAAACAAATCCGGCGGTAGGGGATACTCGGAGCAATGTGACGTATCTGACCCCAATGCGGTAAACGTATTAATAAAAAACGTAGAGAATGAATTAGGCAGTGTTGAGGCCCTTATTAACTGCGCGGGCCCCTATCATCGGGTAAATCTCATGGAAGAAACAGTGGAGGGCTGGAACTCAATGTTCGACAACAACCTGCACCCTGTGTTTTATACCTCGAGGGCCGTAGCAGACGGTATGAAGGAAAGGGGCTCGGGCAGGATAATAAATTTTAGTATGGCCAATGCCGATAAGCTCATAGCACAAACAGAGATCACTGCTCACTACATAGCTAAAGCCGGGGTGCTTATGCTGACCCGTGCATTTGCTCGCCAGCTCGCCCCCTACGGCATCACCGTAAACGCAATATCCCCGGGGTTTATAAATTCAGGCAGTGCACCCGAACAAGAACTAAATAGTATGGTAAAGCGGATCCCCGCAGGTTACATCGGCGAGACTGAGGATGCTGTGCAAACTGCGCTATTTCTCCTATCCGACCAAGCCCGGTACGTAAACGGCGCCAATATACAGCTTAGCGGCGGGTGGGGTTTATAGAACCATTTATTATCGTATCAAATCTACGATGCGATTTCAGCACAACAAGTATCAGCTCTCAAGTACATTTGAGACTGGAAATAAAAAGAGCCTTGGTTATACTCAGAGGCCATCATGGATCTAAAACTACTAAAGCAGCTATGCGAAGCCCCCGGGCTCCCGGGCGCAGAGGACCCGGTTAAAAAAATCGTAACCTCTGCACTAAAGCCCTTTACAAAGGATATTAAAGAAGACGCTTTAGGGAATATAATCGCACACATCCCGGGCAACGGGCCAAAACTTGTCTTAGACGCCCACACTGATGAAGTAGGGTTTATGGTCAACCATGTAGACAAGGACGGGTTTCTTAGGCTAACCCCGCTTGGCGGAATGGACCCGCGAGTGTTCTATGGGCAGAGGCTTCGGGTTTACGGCAAGAAAACACTGGTCGGGATGGTAGCCGCTATCCCCCCTCACATAAGCCGCAACACTAACAACAAGGAGGTCCCCGAGGTTGAGGACTGTGTGCTCGACCTGGGGCTTAGTGCCTCAAAAGTACACAAGCTAGTCAATATAGGCGATCTCGTATCATTTTACGACCCGTTCGAGGAGACCGACGATGCTGTCATATCAAAGGCCATAGACGACAGGGTCGGGCTATTTGTAATTATCGAGGCACTTAAGAGAAAACCAAAACTGAAGTGCGATCTTTATGTAACTGCGACCGTGCAGGAAGAGGTAGGACTTAGGGGAGCACGTGTGATCACGCCTGTGTACGAGCCCGATTTTGTAGTTGCTCTAGAGGGCACCGTTGCCATGGACATCCCAGGCATCCCGAGCCACAAGACCATGGCCAATACAAATAAAGGCCCTGAGATTAGGCTTTCCGACCGCTTTTTGGTTGCACATAGGCCCTTTAGCTACTTCATAATGGACCTTGCCAAAAAGAAAAAAATACCATATCAGGTCACAGTGAAAAAAGCGGGGAGCACCAATGCCACCGCAATGCAGGTTACCGGGAAAGGCAGCCGTGCCGCTGTGGTATCGACACCCGTGCGCTACCTCCATAGCCCAAGCTGCCTGGCATATAAAAAAGATATCGAAAATACAATCAGACTCATATATAATACTTTAGAGAATATAAATCAATTCAGCATGTAATATAGAACGTTGATCAAACCACACAAGATTAACTATCTACGTTTCATTGCCATAGCTATCATATTGATAGCCCCCTCTCAATTTTTCACGCACGACTCGTTTGCGATTAACCATTGGCAATCCAAAACCCCAGAAAAACCCTCACAAGATTTGGCCTATGCAAAACAGATCCTACTCCAATATCATCTAGATTCAGCCAACATAGACAGTTCGATAGAGATCATATCCGAGACTCTTAGCAATGATCCCGATAACCTAGAGGCTCTACTCCTCTTATCACGTGCGTGGTTAACCTACGGTTACGCCAAAGCCCCTACCAAAAAGGAAATGATACGCGTATTTGAAAACGGAAAGAGCGCAGCTCAGAAAGCCATAGCTCTCGATCCCAATAACCCCGACACCCAGTTCTACTACGTTGCCAATCTCGCATCACTCGGCGACACAAAGGGTGTGTTCAGGTCATTATTTATGCTTGGCGAAATTCGCGAGAAGCTCGATCTAATCTTAGAGCTCGATCCCAACCACACCTACGGCCTGGCAATGTACGGTGCACTCTACCAGCACCTGCCCAGCTTTGTGGGCGGCGACCTGTTCATATCCGAGATCTACCTCAGGAGGGCGCTGTCCATTGACCCTCATTTAACAACTGCTAAGCTATACCTGGGTATGAACCTAATGAAACAGGAAAAGTACGAAGAAGCCCGCTCAATATTAATAGAGTTCCTTCAGGAAAAAACCCCGACTTTCTACGCCGACTGGTATATCAACAGACGTTTCGCCATGAGATTAATCTCAGACATAAACGACACCGACAACAACTAACACCGGGAGCCCCACATTGCAGCCACAATATATCGAAGATCTGATCAAACTGTTTGAAGAGTTTATACTTGAGAGCAGCCTAAAACCCATAGATGGCCTTAGCTCTTTACTAAGGACTACGCTTGAGGCAAAGAAGTACGACCTCCAAGACGTATCCCTCATCGAGGTCATTGTCAGAGACGACTCCAAGACATTAAAAGAGTCTTATCTTGAAACCATAGAGAACAAAATTCAGGATATAAATGGGGAAGATGTAAAGAAGGAGGTAATAGATATATATATTACCTCCCTTGAGTATCTAGTTGATTATTACTACAACAACCTCATCAGCAAACACTTCTCACATACGTAGCACGTGATCAATGTAGGCTGTTATTTCTTTTTGCGCTTTTTAATAGGCACGTACTTTCTGTTTTTCTTGCCCAGGTATACCTGACGTGGGCGGGCAATCCTCCTCTCTTTATCGTTTAGGAGCTCTCTCCACTGTGCCAGCCAACCCGATGTACGTGCTATTGCAAAGAGTACGGTAAACATATCCACAGGGATCCCCATACTCTGATATATAAGGCCCGAGTAGAAATCCACGTTGGGATAGAGTTTTCTCTTTACAAAGTAATCGTCCTCAAGCGCAATCCTCTCGAGCTCGAGTGCTATATCCAAAAGCGGGTTCTTCCCAGTCTCCTGGAACACATCGTGTGCAATGTCCTTGATTATCTTTGCCCTCGGGTCATAAGCCTTGTAGACCCTGTGCCCAAATCCCATAAGCCTAAACTCACCGGCTTTTGCACGCTTAATGTACTTGGGGATATTATCCTTAGAACCTATCTCGTTTAACATCTCCAGCACTCCCTCGTTGGCCCCGCCGTGGAGCGGTCCATAGAGTGCCGCGATAGCAGCGGCTGTGGAGGAGTACGGATCAGGCAGCGAGCTTCCCACGTTACGCATTGCGCTTGCACTACAGTTCTGTTCGTGGTCCGCGTGCAGGATAAACAGCACATCAATAGCCTTTTCAATTACCGGGTTCGGTTTGTATTTTTGCTCTGTCATCTTAAACAGCATGTTCAAGAAGTTCCCCGCGTAGCTAAGGTCGTTGTCGGGGTAAACATAGGGCTGACCCTCGGAATGGCGATAGGCAAATGCAGCCATTGTAGGCATCTTTGCTATTAGGCGCTGGATCTGAATATCCTGGTTTTCGGCGTTGAATATATCCTTAGCCTCCGGATAGAAGGTCGAGAGTGCCCCAACAGTGCCCATCAGCATACCCATGGGGTGTGCATCGTAGCGGAAACCGTCCATAAATTTCTTTATGTTCTCGTGAATAAAAGTGTGATGAGTAATGTCATGCACCCAAGTGTTGTACTGCGATTGAGTCGGCAGCTCACCATATAAAAGCAGGTATGCAACCTCTAGGTAGTTGCTCTTTTTAGCCAGGTCCTCAATCGGATAGCCCCTGTACATAAGCTGCCCTTTCTCTCCGTCAATAAAAGTTACTTCGCTTATACATGAAGCGGTATTTCCGAAAGCAGGATCGTAACTCATCATCCCGAACTCATCCTCTTTAACCTTGATCTGACGAAGATCCATGGCCCTAATAGTGCTGTTTTCTATAGGGATCTCATAAGACTTACCAGTTCTATTATCAGTGATAGTTAATGTATCCTTAGCCACGATATTTCCTCCTTATACAGTAAAATTTCCTGCATTCTTGTAATGTATATATATTTTTTGTCGGATTCTTATTAGAACAAGCTTAAAACTTGAACTTATGAATCACAAAACATTACCTAAACTCTAATTTTTTTCAAATCGATTTATAAATAGATAAATCTAATTAGATGTTATGTATCACCCCTTTGCAGTAAGCCCTACTATTATAAATAGAAATGGCAATTATGAAAAGCCCTAGCGCACAACTATCGGTACCGGTGAAAAACAGCCGATAAAAACCAGCAGCGCAACCACCGCTAGCACCTTACGCTTAAAGTCCAACCCCGTGTGCTCGTCTATGGTAGGCGGGTGTTTGGTGCCCAAAATTGTGAGCAGAACTGCCCATAGTATCCACCCGGGCCATCCGTCATAGACGGGCACCGAGCTTATCCAAGAGGGCAGATCCCCACCCCATATCATCTGAGACAGCTTCAAAAACGGTACGGTCCCGAGACCTATTACCACCAATATCACTACCATTGAGATCGAGACTGCGGAGTGTACCTTTTTAGATACGAGTGAATATATTATATGACCCCCGTCCAGCTGTCCCGAAGGGATCAAATTAAGCGCGGTGATAAATAAACCTACCCAACCTGCAAATGCTACGGGATGATGCTCTACCGCATATCCGCTAGCTACTTTGCCCAATACCAAGTCTGAGAGGTACGAGAAAATAAGCGTGTTCCCAAAATCAAGGATCATTACATCGGGGCGCGAATAAAAACTATCCGCCTCCACAATCGTAGAGAGTTTAAGCCCGATTATGAGTACCGGGATTGTCGCCACTATACCTGCTAATGGGCCTGCAACACCTATATCAAACAGAGCTCTTTTGTTCGTGATCGGGGACTTAATCTTTATGAATGCACCAAATGTACCGATGGGTGAGATGTAAGGAGGGGCCGGGATAAAGTATGGCGGGGTAATGTTAACACCGTATTTCCTGCCAAAATGGTAGTGGCCCATCTCATGTGAGCCTAGTATAAACAGTAGTGCCGCAGAGAATGAAACCGCACTCAACACACTACCCTCAAACACGTAACCCTGGATCAGTGTCGTGGCTACAGTTAGTGCGAACAGTATCTTATGTGTTCTGGTAATGTTCATTTTTTAGGGGATATACAATACCGAAAGGTACTGAAATTAAAAGTATGCTTACCACTTACAACTTGCTACTCAATCTCAAGTAGTGAGGGGTCTAACGAATCCAACACATCTATCAGATAGCGCTTTATGTCCGACTGTTTATTTTCCACAAGTATATCTTTTGCAATCGTGTTCAAAAGTTTACGACTCAGTTTCTTGCACATATATCGTATCACCGGTGCATGCGAGGGCGATACGCTTAGCTGCTTATACCCGAGAGCTATTAACACAAGGGCCCCTGCGGGTGTGCCTGCCAACTCCCCACACACCGACAGCTCCAGCCCCTCGGCCTCTGTCTCTACCCTGATGTCATCCAGCATCCTTAGCACCGAGGGATGGAATCCCGAATACAGGTGTCCCACCATGTTCGAGTTACGGTCCACCGCCAGTATGTACTGTATCAGGTCATTTGTACCCACAGACACAAAATCTATGAGCTTCTTATAGTCCTCGAGCTGGTAGAGTATCGCAGGCACTTCCATCATTATGCCAAGCTTGGGTATATCCCTTTTGCTAAGGCCTATCTCTTTTGCAATCTCGTCCACAAGCTCCTTGGCTGTCTCCACCTCCCAGATGTTAGTTACCATCGGGAGCATGATACGAAAACGACAGCCCTTCTTTGTTGCAAGTAGTATAGCTCTTATCTGATCCCTAAAGAGGTCGAGGTGCTCCATGGAAAACCTTATGGCTCTAAGCCCCAACAACGGGTTGTCTTCTTTAGGAAAATCGAGGTAGGGCAAAAGCTTATCGGCTCCTATGTCCAGTGTGCGAACGGTAACGTAGCCGCTGAAGTTTGAGGCAAGCTCCTTATAGATTTTTACCTGCTGACGCACACGCGGCCATTTGTTGTACTGCGCAAAGGCAAACTCTGTTCTAAATAGCCCCACATCCTCCATATGAAACTGCCGGGCCAGGTCAATGTCAATCGGAAACCCAATGTTGGCTGTTAGTTTGATGCCTATACTCTTTGATTCCGTCGACTCCTGCCCCTCGCTCACTATGTCCTGCTTTACCTTCTCAAACCTCTCATAGTTGGTCTCGTATTCCTCAACGAGCTTCTCATCAGGGTTTGTAAACACAAACCCCGTCTTGCCGTCTATGATTAGTTTCTCGCCCGGCCTCACCTGGTTACATATATTATCAATGCCCACAACCGCAGGTATACCCAGCGATTTTGCTATGATTATAGCGTGCGAGGTCTCACCCCCCTGCTCCATCAACACTGCCGAGACCTTATGCTTAAATAGCATGGAAACAAACGACGGCCCTATCTCATAGGCCACCAATATAGATCCGTCCACAGGCTCGGGCTGGTTGGGCTCTGTCTTTTGAGAGCGCATTAGGTCCTGGAGTATCCTCTCACCGATGTCTCTAAAATCCTGTGCCTTCTCTCTCAGGTACCTGTCGCTAAGGCCTTCAAACTGCTCCGCAATCTCCTCTATCGCGCCCACAATGGCAAGCTCTGCGGGGATATCGTCATCCTTTAGTTTTTCCAGAATAGCGTCACGAAACGTAGCACCCTGGAGTATAAGCAGGTGCGCCCTAAATATATCTATCTCTGCTTTTGAGAGTATAGCTTCGCGGTCAAGTGTTTTGATCAGGTCTTCAAGGTCACGCTCTACATTAGCAATAGACTCGAGTACCCTCTTGGCCTCTTGCTCAGTATCAGTGGTTGAAAGAGCATCGGCATCGACCTGCTGAAAGAGCCCCCGGAACAAAAACACGTTGCCTATCGCGTACCCGCTCGAGACCCCTTTACCTTGGTATGTCCTTGTTTTGTGCTGTCTTACAGATGGGGATTTAAGCCGCTCAAGACGGTCCGCAACCTCTAGCAGCCCGGCCAAGCGCGACGATATAATCTGAAACAGAGTCTCCTCCGCCGGGTTTATAAGCCTCTTTTCTTTGGTCTGCGCTACCAACACCCCGATGCACCTGTTCTGCAGTATTATGGGTATTCCTATATAGCTCTCATACTCCTCTTCGCCTATCTCGGGGAAATATTTGTAACGGGGGTGCCTAGAGGCCGGCATTGCTGTGATCGGTCTTGCAGTCTCGTAGACTAGACCGGTAAGCCCCTCATTGGGATTAAGTGTGATGGGGTCACGCCCCGGGTCCACATGCAGTCCCTTTGTCGCCCTCAGAATAAGCTTTTCCTTCTCGTTGTCCCATATGTATATCGATACAACATCAAAGTGCAGCGAGCTTGCAATCTTGTTCACTACACGTCTGAGGATAGTGTTTAGCCCGGTGGACTTATTAATGATGTCACTAATTTCTTGTACAATCTTAAGATGGAAATCAGCCCTTTGTACTATATTCTTTCCGCTCATATATTCTTCTAGTAGTCCCCATCAAACATTCACCCTACATCATACAGTGTCCGTAATTTTTAAACAACTTACGATAATTTATTACCCAGCTCGGATTCTCTCGGTATAATAATTGCTGCTTGAGCGGGCGTATTATCATATGCTCAGTAAAGATAGCGGGATGAGTGATAAAAACTCTTATATAAATTCGAATCTTTAATCCCAATTTTCATATCTAATTGCAAATAGCTTAGAGACGAGTGATATATGACTGAGAACAACAAGAACAACATTACATACAGGGTAGCGATCATAGGCTCGGGCCCGGCGGGATTTTACACTGCAGACCATCTCTTTCGGAAAAAGGACCTGTCGATAGAGGTTGATATGTTCGACCGCCTGCCCACACCCCACGGGCTGGTGCGTTCCGGTGTAGCACCCGACCACCACAAGATCAAAACGGTAACAAAGGTCTATGACAAGATAGCTTCAAACCCCGGGTTCCGCTTTTTCGGTCTAGTGGAGTTCGGCAATCACATAGACCTAAAAGACCTCATGAATCACTACCACAAAATCGTCTTTGCCACAGGGGCCCAGACCGACCGAAGAATGAATATCCCCGGCGAAGATGTAAGGGGCAGCCACACTGCCACTGAGTTTGTGGCATGGTATAACGGCCACCCCGACTACGAAGAGCTCGAATTCGACCTCTCCTGCGAATCAGTCGCCGTGGTAGGTGCGGGCAATGTGGCGGTGGACGTTGCACGCATTTTATGCCGTACCGTAAACGAGCTCGAACAGACCGATATCGCCCACTACGCTCTTGAAGCACTCAAAAACAGTAAGGTCAAAAACGTATATATGCTCGCAAGGCGAGGTCCCGCACAAGCAGCTTTCACTAACCCCGAGATACGCGAGCTCGGCAAGCTCGAAGACTCGAACGTAATTGTTAAACCCGAAGAGATGGAACTGGACGACTACACCCAAGAGTGGCTGGAGGAAACCGACGACAACTCAACTAGAAAGAAAATAGAGATATTAAAAGAGTATGCAACCACCCCACCGGATAAAGATAAATCACATAACCTGCATATAAGGTTTTTGGTATCACCTACCGAGATCCTAGAAGACGAGTCCAGGCAAATGCGGGCAGTGCGGGTTGTTAAAAACGAGCTCTATAAAACCGATTCAGGGGCACTTAGACCCAAACCCACAGAGCAGTTCGAAGAGATCCCCTGCGGGCTTATTTTCAGGTCTATCGGATACCAGGGAGTCCCCTTGCCCGAGGTCCCGTTCCATGACCAATGGGGAGTAATTCACAACGAAAAAGGACGCGTCATACATCCTGACACTAAAGAGCACATTGTGGGTCTATATACAACCGGGTGGATTAAGAGAGGGCCGAGCGGGGTTATAGGTACTAACAAAAAGGATTCCAGCGAAACGGTCGACTGTATTGTAGAGGACATTGAGGCAGGCAAACACTTAAAGCCCGCCCACCCCCACCCCGACGCTATCCACAAGCTCGTAAAAGAGAGACAACCCCAGTATATAAGCTACCAAGATTGGCTACGCCTGGACCAAATGGAGATAGAGCGCGGCAAAAAGCTCGGAAGACCGCGTGTGAAATTCACCAATGTTAAAGAGATGTTAGAGGCGTTGAGGAATAACTAGGCAGCCACATTCAGTCTGAAACCCCAAGCGGCACAAGCCTTATTCTTCTTCTCAACGGATCGACCTTCTCGATCCTCAGACTTACAGTATCCCCCTGCGCCAGCTCCAGACCGGGGCGCAACGATATTGGCACCTCGAACAGATAATCCTTAATATATACGGTTACCCTGGTACCGCTTATGTTATGCACTACACCCGTGAGCTCCTGACCTTTTAGCTCCCGAAGCTTTTTAAAGAGCCAGTAACGAACACGGCTACGCTCAATTAACTTCTTATCCTTAACCCCGAGCTCAACCCTGGGAAAGATGGTCTCCAGGTCCTGCTCACTGTATATGGGCCCCTCCCCGGTAAGCTCCCCTACTATCTGGCGCTGCAATATCAGGTCGACATACCTGCGTATCGGCGAGGTGATCTGCGCGTATACATCGACCCCGAGAGACCTGTGCGGCATGGGGTCGAGTCCGGTCTTAGAGGGTTTTAGGTGTTTTACCACCTTAAGCGCAAAGAGCGGGTCCGCTCTGTCCATGCTCCTTGCATCGTCGCCCACAGCTTCGGGTTGCGACCTGTAGATAGCGGGCACCCGCCGTTCTTTAAAGAACCTGCCCGCCAGGTAGTTCATAAGCACCATAAACTCTGTGACCACCACATGTGCCCTCGTGTCCATGTAGTTCTTTCTAATGTGAATCTCGCCGTCCTCATCAACATCGATCTTAAGGTTTGGGAGCTGTAGGATAAAGGCACCCGCACGATTTCTCATGTCTCTTAGGTTAAGGGCTATCTGTTCCAGTTTCTTAGCGGTTTCGTCAGTGTCTATAAATTCAATCGCCGCGGTATACGAGAGATTGGCTTTAACTTTTATACGCGACTGCAAGAATCTGTAGTTTTTAATATTTAGATTCTCGTCAAATCCCACTATCAGGCTTAACGCGTTTCGCTCTTTTCCCTCATAAAGGCTTAGATTTTCATTCACAAGCTCAGGGGGAAACATATGAATCTTTTTTTCGGGCAGATATATGGTCTCGCCCCTCCTCGCCGCCTCTTCGTCGAGCAGGCTGCATTGAGGCACCAGTGCCGCCACATTCGATATGTGTATGCCTAGCTCATAGCCCCCGTCCTTTTGCTCAAGCGAGATTGCATCATCGATATCTACCGTGTCCTCATCGTCAATGGAATATATCTCCAGATGGGTAAGATCAGTGACACCTGCCATCTCCGGCACACCACGAGCAATTTCACAGGCCTCATCTAGCACAGACCGAGAAAACTCTTCTTTTATCCCATACCTTTTAATAAGCGGGTCATTGTCCTCAGACCACTCGCCTATCGACATTAAAAACTCGATGGCACCCTCCATATCCTTTATCCCTACCTCTGAGATAAATGATTTGGCCTCACTCAGTCTCTCGAATTTATCTAAAAATATTACGTACCCTTTTATAAGCTCTATGTATGAAGCGGGATCGAACTCAGGATCGGTATTATCTGTCTCACCATTCATTATGCCCCGTGCCCACCTAAGCGCTGCCTTCCTCTCCTTTTTCTTCTCCGCCTCCACCTCTTTTCTCTTTATAGTGGCCGCAACCTCTTCGCTGTCCTTTACCTCATACCCTCCGTCTTGGCGTTTGAAATATATATCGTCTTTGTCTATTGCCCAGAACAATAGCAACACATCGCCATGCGGTCTCGGTTCATCAGCGTAATAGAGCTCAAGGAGCTCATCAAAGCTATAGAGCTCTTTAGTCCCCTCCACACACTCCCACAGAGTGCAGAGGTCCACCTCTGCTTTTCTCGCCTCAAGCTCCCGGCGCATCGCTCGGAGCCTTATCTTCTTCTCGGCATCCGTAAGGGTGCCCTCAACACTTATGCCCGAATTAAACACGACCTTCTCCACATCGACCTCAAGCTCCTTACCCTCCTCTGAAAATAAACGCACCTTCTCCGTGGGGGCATCGGTCAAAATACCGAATGTCGACTCCTTCCGTTTCCTAAATAGCACAATATCGTTGGGTGAAGGAAGCTTTGTAAGCATAGATTTTCCGACCGGTGCTTAAGCGCTTAGCGAAGACTTATATTCCAACGCAACCTTTATAAAGTCCCTAAATAGCGGGTGGGGGTTAAGAGGTGTTGATTTAAATTCTGGGTGGAACTGGCACCCGACAAACCAGGGGTGCTTCTTTAGTTCTATCATCTCTACAAGCTTTTCATCAGGCGAGAGACCACTCAAAATCAATCCCTTGCCCTGCAGCTGATCCCTATACTTATTGTTGACCTCGTATCTGTGTCTATGACGCTCCGATATGTCGTCTGCCCCATAGGCACTGCGGGCCAATGTGTCTTCCTTTAGCACACAAGGGTATGCCCCTAGCCGCATCGTACCCCCTAGATCATCAACACTCTTCTGGTCTTCCATAAGGTGCACTACCGGGTCCGACACATCGTCAGCGAATTCTATAGAATGCGCACCGCTAATCTCACAGACATTGCGTGCAAACTCTACCACAGCCATCTGCATCCCAAGACAGATTCCAAAAAACGGCACCTTGTTTTCCCGTGCGTATTTAATAGCTTCGATCTTCCCCTCAAATCCCCTCTTGCCAAATCCCCCGGGCACGAGTATCCCGTGTACATCATCCAGGTTAGCTCCGGCACCATTTGATTCTATATCCTCTGAGTCTACATACTTGATATCCACGCGTGCGTCGTTGGACAACCCCCCATGGGCAAGCGCCTCGTGTAGGCTCTTGTACGAATCCTTTAGGCTCACGTATTTCCCGACCACCCCTATGCTCACCTCGGTGGAGGGGCTTTTACTCTGCTGGGCTATCCTCTCCCAGCCCGATATATCGGGCCTCCGTGTCCACATACCAAGCGAGTCCACTACAATTTCGTCGAGCCTCTCACGACAGAATATTATGGGCAGTTCATATATGGAATCGACGTCTTTGGCAGTTATAACAGCCTCTATGCCGACGTTACAAAACAGTGCAATTTTCTTTTTAATTTCAGGGGGCAGAAACCTGTCGGTACGACACAGAAGCACATCGGGCTGTATACCGATCTCGAGTAGATCTTTTACGCTGTGCTGAGTCGGTTTGGTTTTTAACTCCCCTGCAACACCTAGGTAGGGCACGTAAGTCAGATGCACAAACAGTGTGTTCTCTCTTCCAAGATCGGTCCTAAGCTGCCTTACGGACTCTAGGAAAGGCAGGCTCTCTATATCGCCTACGGTCCCTCCTATCTCCACTATCACTACATCGTTATCCTCGGCCACAGCTAAGATACGTTCTTTGATTTCGTCTGTTATATGCGGGATAACTTGCACGGTGTTACCCAGATACTCCCCAGCCCTCTCTTTGGAAATGACAGAGTGATAGACCTTGCCAGTGGTAAGGTTGTTCTTTTTGCTAAGTTGAGACGATGTAAAACGCTGATAATGCCCGAGGTCGAGGTCGGTCTCGGCACCGTCATCGGTCACATACACCTCGCCGTGCTGGAAAGGGTTCATTGTGCCCGGGTCGACATTTATATAAGGGTCCAGTTTCTGCAGTGTTACCCTAAGCCCTCGACACTCGAGCAGTGCACCGAGCGAGGCTGCAGCCATCCCCTTGCCGAGTGAGGACATAACTCCACCCGTAACAAATATGTACTTGGTTTTTTTCATTCAAGTTCCTTATTGAAAGAACATAACCGCCAGTGAGACGGTGGAACCTAGTAGGTTCATATTAATATATTCGAATCACTAAAATCTTGCAATACTTAATCAAAATTTTTGGTAGAAAACACACAATTTATTGGTGGTTACATTAAATATTGTCAAAAAGCTCCGCTAGAGCCCTCATTGCATTTGCCCGGTGACTAATCGAGTTTTTTACTTCCGGGCTTAGCTCTGCCATCGTTCGGTTTTTGGAAGGCACAAAAAATACAGGGTCATAGCCAAACCCCCCCTCCCCTCTGGGAGCCTTGGTTATTTCACCAAAACACTTACCCGACACCACATGCTCCTCACCGCCAGGCAATACCAGAGCCAAGTAACAAACAAAGTTTGCTTTCCTGTTTTCTACACCAGACATTTCCCCGAGCAGCTTATCGATATTCTCTCTATCCGTAGCCCCTTCCCCTGCATACCTGGCAGAGTATACTCCGGGACTCCCCCCCAATGCGTCCACCTCGAGGCCCGAATCATCCGCAATCACAGCACGGCCCGTATACTCCGTGACCACCCGCGCCTTTTTAAGCGCATTCTCCCGAAACGTCTCTCCGTCTTCGACTATCTCCGGTATATCTTCGAAATCCTTAAGATAGAGCACCCTATCAATGAAGCTTCCGAGTAGCTTTTGAAACTCTCTTACTTTACCTTCATTACGCGTTGCAAGAACGATTTCTGGGATTTTTTCTCTGAATTTCATCGTTAGAATACGGTAGCTATTCGGTCAGCACCTTTTTTTGAGCGTTTATAAGCTGTTTAACACCCTTCTCCGCAAGACCGACCATGCTTGAGAGCCTGTTTTTGCTAAATGGCTTTTCCTCGGCTGTGCCCTGCACCTCCACCAAAAGGCTGCTTCCGGTCATTGCCACGTTTAGGTCCACCTCGGCCTTCGAGTCCTCGTCATAGTCGAGATCGAGCATAAGCTTGTTATCCACTACCCCCACACTCACAGCCGCTATAAAGTCCAGTATCGGGTTCTGATCCAGTAGACCCTCACGCATGAGAAATAGGACTGCATCCGATAACGCCACGAAGGCACCTGTGATAGATGCCGTGCGTGTGCCCCCGTCGGCCTGTAGCACATCACAGTCCACTATGAGCGACCTCTCTCCCATCCTTTCCAGGTCCACCACCGCTCTGAGCGCTCTACCTATGATGCGCTGAATCTCGTGCGACCTGCCCCCGATCCGCCCCCTCACACTCTCGCGTGTGTTTCGGGACTGTGTAGACCTGGGCAGCATAGAGTACTCGGTTGTAACCCAGCCCGTACCGCTGTCCCTTAGAAAGGGCGGAACCTTATCCTCTACGGTTACAGAGCAAAGCACCTTAGTCTCACCCATCTCTATCAATGCAGAGCCCTCAGGGTATTTCATCACACCCCTCTCGATCTTTACCGGCCTCAGTTGATTGTTCTTTCTCCTATTCTTTCTCATCTATATATTCTCCTCACATTGAGTACAAATACCGTATATTAACATACTCGAACTTTTGTGAGTTAGGGGCTCTGATAAACTAGGACAATTTCTATGTAAAAACCATAGATCCACAGGTCCTCCCAAGCACAATCTAGCATGGATTGCAACATGCGGACAGATGTTACTAAAGAGATTGATGAATGTGAACTAAATTTAATTGTTATAAGAATACGGTTGGTGGAGGCGCCGGGAATCGAACCCGGGTCCGAAAAAGAGCCTCACTCAGCGTCTACATGCTTAGTCTATCGTTAGTGTCTCGCAATGAAGTTACCGATAGACAGGGTTTTCATTGCCAGCTCGAAAAAGTGTCTCGTCCTCTGACGGTCCGAGCGCCGTCTTCGGACCAGCCCGGCTAGATGGCGTCTCTTGTAAACCCGTCGGGCGGGGTCTAGGAGACGTCGCAGCTCAATTTAGGCTGCGAGTGCAAAATCAGTTTCGGCACTTGTTAGTGCTCCACCAGTTTAACGAGTTAGTAGAAGCTCGGCATGCAGCATAAGTTATCTCATTCCCCGTCGAAGCCAGTTCGCCCCCATTTCAAAGAACAACTACTATATATATTAACCTATAATCATTAATTTATTCAGGTCAATATCTACGTTTCATAGCCTTTTCCATCTCACGGTCCGCTTCCCTCTTCTTTATGTCGTCCCTCTTGTCATGCGATTTCCTGCCCTTGGCCAGCGCCAACTCCACCTTGGCAAGCCCGTTGCTAAAGTAAATTTGCACGGGTATTAGCGTGTATCCCCTTATCTGAGTCTTTCCGATCAGCCTCTTTATCTCGCTCTTGTGAAGAAGGAGCTTCCTCTCGCGCCTAGGCTCGTGGTTAAACACATTTGCAGACTCGTAGGGTGCTATATAGCTGTTTATCAAAAAGACCTCACCGTTACGAAGCAGCGCAAAACTCTCCTTTATACTCGCGTTACTGCTCCTAAGCGATTTCACCTCCGAGCCCCTAAGCTCTATCCCCGCCTCATAAGTCTCTTCAACCAGATAGTCCCTTTTAGCCGTGGGGTGTTTACACACTACTTTTCGCATGAGGTTAATATAATCTGAATAACTGCCAATTCAATTAGGGAAGATCCGAGATTAAAACTGCTTTTTACTATCGAGCAGTATTGTAACTGGCCCGCTGTTTACCAAACTCACATCCATCATAGCACCAAACTCACCCGATGAGACTTTAATCGCGGCAGCCTCAATATTGGCAATGAATCGCTTGTATAAGCTCTCTGCCATCTCGGGTGCCGCGGCTTTATCGAACGAAGGACGCCTACCTTTTCTCGCATCCCCGTAAAGCGTGAACTGCGATACGACCAGCACCTCTCCTCCGGTGTCTACAATAGAATGGTTCATCTTGCCCCGATCGTCGTGGAAAATCCTAAGCCCCTTTATCTTATCCGCCAGATAGTCCACATCACTCTCATTATCCTCTTTCCCCGCACCCAGCAAAACCAATAGCCCGGGTCCAATCTCTGCAATAGTCCTGCTATCTACATCCACCGAAGCACTCTTTACCCTCTGTAAAATTGCTCTCATCATTGACCATCCCTGTTAACATTTTATACGCTGTCAAGGCTCACATCCTACCATTATGATATCGAAATTAATTAATCGCTACAACGAGTTGCACTCACCTTTCAATTCTATTGATAATACGTTTATTTCCAATGTACGAATTCGTAATTTATGAATAGTTTGCACTTTTTATTTTTATCTCTTATAATGGAAATGATGGGAAAATTAATCTATATATATTATTAATTACAAGGGGAGATGAATAATGATTAGACAAAGTATCATAATATTTTCTTTGTTAGTTGCTTCAGGTCTTGTTTTATCAGTGGGTCCGAAGGGTTTTATAGATGGGGCATTTGCCAAACAGAAAACCTTGGGAGTTGTCGAGTTTTCAAACTCGTGTAAACCAGAAGCTGCAGAAACAATTAACAGTTCCGTGGCGCTACTCCACCACATGATGTATGCACAGGCCGAACAAGAGTTGCTAAAGGTACTGGAGATAGACCCCGACTGTGCCATGGCCTATTGGGGGATCGCAATGACACAGTTTCATCCTCTGTGGGCACCACCCAGCAAAAAAGAGCTCAAGAAAGGACACGAAGCCGCTATGAAGGCAAACGAGCTTAAGCCCGGCACCCCACGGGAACAGTCCTACGTAGATGCAGTCGCGGCGTTTTATACAGACTGGGATACCACAGATCACAAATCCAGAATCCAAGCCTGGTCAGACGGACAAAAAAATGTCTTAGATGCCAACCCCGAAGATGTAAATGCAGGTGCATTCTATTCTCTCTCTTTACTTGCAACCGCTCCTAAAGCCGACAAGAGTTTTAAGAACCAAAAAGCCGCGGGTGCTTTGCTTGAGAAATTACACAAGCAATACCCCGAGCACCCCGGTCTTTTCCACTACACCATCCACGCATACGATAACCCCGTACTTGCCAAACGTGCTGTACCGGTAGCCAGGGACTACGACAAAATCGCACCCGATGTCCCTCACGCGCTCCATATGCCGAGCCATATTTTTGTAAGACTAGGTATGTGGCCCGAGACTATAACCTGGAACATACGTTCAGCAGATTCCGCGAAGCGTCAGTCCACCGACACAATGTCCCTTCACTATATACACGCAGTGGACTATTTGATGTATGCATACCTCCAGCAGGGCCAATACCAAAAAGCAGTTGAGCTCTTAAACAAGGTAAACAGTATTAAGGACTACCAAGACAGTTTTGCCTCGGCCTACGGCATAGCCGCAGCACAGGCCCGCTATCCGCTCGAACGCGCAGAGTGGGCAGAAGCAGCATCTCTGGGCACCAGGACCCATGCCAGCTTCCCCTGGGACAAACACCCCCAGTACGAGGCCATTACATACTATGCCAAGGGTCTCGGAGCCGCTAGAAACGGTGATGTGGAGGGGGCAAAAAAAAATAAAGCCAAGCTCGACGAGCTCTATCAAAACACAGTGGATAGCGGTGATAAGTACTGGGGTGTAATAGTCGACGCCCAACGACAAACAGTAGACGCCTGGATCACATACGCAAGCGGTGACAAGGAACAAGGACTTCTTATGATGAGCGAGGCCGCTGATCTCGAAGACTCCATGGACAAACACCCAGTCACCCCCGGTGCCGTGATGCCGGCACGTGATATGTACGGCGATATGCTGATTATGTCCGATAGACCTGCAGATGCACTAGCTGCATACGAGGCAAGTCTAAAAATCTCGCCTAACCGCTACTATGCCCTATACGGTGCGGGGCGTGCAGCCGAAGCCGCAGGAGACAAAGAGAAAGCCATGGTTTATTACCAACAGCTCATAGAACTCACACAGAACGCCGATTCCCAAACTGCTGCTGTTGAACATGCTAAAAAATTCTCTGAGAGCAATTAATCAGTGTATATCGAATAAGACGACTTAGAACCCATCAAATACAACGAAGCCTTTAGGACTTATCCTAAAGGCTTCTTGCTTTTTAAAACTCTTAAGTGTCTTGGTAATTAAGATTTAGAACGGCAACATTTTAGTCGTCTAAGATAAAAGTTATTTTAATGTGTGCTCTATACTCAGTTACCTGACCGTCTGCACCTATTGCAGCATTAAGTTTGGTAACTTCCAACCCGGTAAGTCCCCTTAATGTCTGGTTAGCTCTTTCCAGTGCGTTCTGTACAGCGTCCTCCCACGATTTTTCCGATGATCCTATAATCTCTGAAACTCTTGCTACAGCCATGATCGTACCTCCTTATCTATTTTCTATTATTTATCTATAATATCCTTACCTAAATGTCAAGCTAAAGCGCACTCGGCGACGATTTTTCTTAACTTAATGAGATAAACATGATATAATCAACGTTCCAAGAACACTATCCAAAAACACAAAAGATATGAACGGAGGAGTAAGAAATGCCGGTAGATTTTGAGCTTACTGATGAGCAAAAAATGTTTCGCGACACTATTAGGGATTTCGGGGAAAACGAGATTGCCCCTCTTGTTGAGGACGCTGAGGCCAACGAGAAATTCCCTGTAGAGATATTCCCTAAACTAGGTGAAATGGGTTTCCTAGGAATTGCATTCCCCGAAGAATACGGCGGGGTGGATCTCGACAAGATTACCGAGTGCATTTTCGCCGAGGAGATGGGCCGTATAAACGCCGGCATTGCCATGTGCGTAAATGCCCACACGAGCCTGTCCATGGTACCCATCGATAAGTTCGGCACCGATGCACAAAAAGAAAAGTACCTAATCCCCGGCATCGAAGGCAAGATAATAGGAGCACTTGGGCTCACTGAACCCGACGCCGGGTCCGATGCCAGAAGCATCAGAGCCACAGCCACAAAGAAAAACGGTAGCTACATTATAAACGGCACAAAGACATGGATCACAAACGGTACCATGTGTGATTTCGTAATAGTGGCCGCTTATACTGACAAGAGCAAAAAAGGTACCGGGATAAGCCTCTTTATTATAGACAGCGATGCCCCAGGGTTTACAGAAAAAAACAAAATCCACAAACTAGGCCACCGCTCAGCCGACACCGCAGAGCTTGTGTTTGAGAACTGTGAGATACCTGAAGAAAACCTTCTAGTTGGCGAGGGCGGCTTCAACGGAGCTATGGCTACACTACTTGGCGCACGTATCACTCACGCGGCTAAATCAGTCGGCCTGGCACAGGCTGCATTTGATTTTGCTCTCAACTACTCCAAGGAAAGGGAGGCGTTCGGCAGACCGATATCCAAGTTCCAGGCCATAAGTTTTAAGCTTGCAGAGATGGCCGTAAAAATCGAAACCGCACGTCTGCTTGTGTACAAAGCGGCATGGTTATACAGCAACGACCAAAAAGCACTTAAAGAGGCCTCTATGGCAAAGCTCTATGCAGCCGATGTCGTCCAGTCAGTAGCGACAGAGGCAGTCCAGGTGCTGGGCGGTTACGGCTATGGTGTCGAGTTCCCCGTAGAAAGGTATTACCGTGACGCTAAATTAGCCTCGATTACCGAGGGAACCTCAGAGATACAACATGTAGTTATAGCTAGAGAGCTGGGTATTTAGACCCGGAATTAACTGCCGCGACTGTATCGAAAAATTAGCAAATGATTATTGATAATTACAGGCAACTGTGAAAGTTGTATATGAATACAACAAAAAAGTAAGGGGGAGCAATTGCTCCCCCTTTTTTATATTCGTATTCTAGTTTTAAATACTATTTAAGAAGAAACTACCAAGGTTTCGATAGGTCTTCTTGATCTTTCAAATTCTTGATCCATTTGTCAGGGTTGTAGCGCGATACACCAAAGATTATAGCAAGGTTGGCAATAATCAATCCTTCAGGTGTACCGTTTGTATCTTCAGCCCTCTGCTTGATCACATTGTAGATAGGATCAGGAATATTTACGGTTACTTCAGCCATGTGAGCCTCCTTAAACTTTTATTAATATTGTTGTTTTCTCAATTAATCAGTGTCGCCAATACCTTTGTCTTTACGGTACTTGTCCAACACCTCTCTCTTAACCGTAGGCTTCAGTTCAAAATCAACCGGAATATCAGCTGTACCCACAGATGCCTGTACCTCTTCCGCCGACAACTGTGTGAACCTCTTATCCCCGGCCACTTCGCCCATCTGTGACGGCTCGAGTTTCCAGTCTGTAAGCCATTCATCACCAAGCCCAAAGCGTTTTGTGAGCTTGTTGATCTCTTCTAGCCTGCCGGGCAGCGGACCAGGAGGCTGAATAAGTTTTAGCTCTTTTAGTAGTTCAACAACATTTTCGTCTCTTCTAAATGAGTTTCCCACTCTCTTTTCAAAGAACATGTTTCCAAACGGGGGACGCGACCTGGCTCCTCCACCATCTATATTCTCTGCGGGATAACCTACAGTCATAAGCCAGCTAAACACATAAGTATCGGGCAAACCGAACTTAGACTTAGTATTTCTTCTGGCACCACCGCTGGCACCGTTTAAGCATGTTCCGAGCCCAAGTGACGATGCTACGATCATTGCATTCTGAATTGCGTTTCCAAGGTCAATACCTGCCAACCTATGCATAATAGCGTCAGGCAACAGACCCGGCAGAGGGAAAAGGTTTGATACTCTGTCATATTCCCATCCGTGTGCTTTATCCAGAGCCCCTGTTCTCATCAAGTCGTGAATTGACTGGCCTTGTGTATCATAGTTTGCCAAGTCGTAACACCAGAAGATCAATATAGGTGCCATCTGTGTAGTAATCTGACTCCAGTCAGAAATAAACTCCCAGATCTCAGGATCTTCGTCCCTATAAACAACAATCGCTCTTTGACCGTTAAAGTTACCGGCCGACGGTGCAACTCTAGCGGCTTCAAGCATCGCCTGCACCTTCCATCTTTCCACTGGTTTATGCGGCTCGTACCATCTGATAGACCTTCTGATACCTATAGCCTCCATAGCATCTAATTGTTGAACATCCGATGCTTGTGGCACATCATCAATAATCAATTGACTACTCATTTTTCCCTCCTTAAAAATCAATTAAATTTTATGATCACAGAGAACCATAATATTATTTTCAGATAATTTTGTCAAGTAATTCGAGACAATTAACGTAACGTGTAATAACCTGAAAACACAGAAAAAACAGTTTCATTCCCCTATACTTCATAACTCCGTATAGCTCGTACATAAAAATCGTTCTTCAGTCCATGCAATAGAGCGTCTTGAAATCCCGAAAAAATGGAATATTTTAAGTCTATAAGGCTATATTGAGGGAGGCATTTACCAATATGAAATTCGACAAATTGACAATAAAAGCACAAGAAGCTCTAACCGAAGCACAATCCCTGGCAGAGTCTAAACAAAACCAGGTTATAGACATACCCCACCTGCTCGCTACCCTGCTTGACCAAAGCGGCATCCCTACCGACACACTGGGTAAAATCGGTGTGAACGCCGATGTTGTACGAGAAATTGCAGAGAACGGAATCAACAAGCTTCCCAAAGTAAAATCCGAAGATGGACAGGTATACATAAGCAAAGAGCTTGGCAAAGCGTTTAAGACCGCAGAGAAAGAGGCCAAGTCACTCGGTGATGAATACATAAGTACCGAACACCTGCTCTTAGGAATCGCCCAGGATTCCACAGGCGATATTAAAAACGAGTTCAAGAAACTCGGTATCACACGCGACAAGATTCTAAATGTATTAAACGAAGTAAGGGGTGGGCAAAACGTTACCTCTCAGTCCCCCGAAGACACCTTCCAGGCACTCAAGCAGTATGGTAAGGATTTCACAGAGATCGCACGACAAGGGAAAACCGACCCTGTCATAGGACGCGACGAAGAGATAAGACGTGTTATACAAGTGCTTTCAAGGAGGACCAAAAACAACCCTGTGCTTATTGGAGAGCCCGGGGTGGGTAAGACAGCAATAGTTGAGGGCCTCGCACAGCGGATTGTAAACGGAGACGTACCCGAGGGTCTTAAGAATAAACGCCTTGTGGCACTAGACATAGGCGCTCTTATAGCAGGAGCAAAGTTTAGGGGACAGTTCGAAGAACGCCTAAAAGCAGTCCTTAAAGAGGTCACAGACTCAGACGGCGAGGTCATATTGTTTATAGACGAGATTCATACGGTTGTGGGTGCCGGGGCTACAGAGGGTGCAATGGACGCCTCCAATATGCTAAAGCCCGCATTGGCCCGGGGCGAGCTCCACTGTATTGGTGCCACAACTCTAGATGAGTTTAGAAAATACATCGAAAAAGACGCCGCACTCGAGCGCAGATTCCAACAGGTATACGTAGACGAACCCACAGTGGAAGAGACCATCACAATACTACGTGGGGTAAAGGAGAAGTACGAAATCCACCATGGTGTAAAGATTAAAGACGATGCTCTTATAGCTGCGGCAGTATTATCCCACCGCTACATCACAGGCAGGTTCCTGCCCGATAAAGCCGTGGACCTTATTGACGAGTCCGCTGCACGCTTAAAAATAGAGATAGATTCCCTGCCCACAGAGATTGACGATATCGAGAGGCGGATTATGCAGTTGGAGATTGAACGACAGGCTCTCAAAAAAGAAAAGGACGACGCCTCTCGAGAAAAATTAACCGAGATAGAAAAGAATATTGCCAACCTAAGCGAAGAATCCAATGCTCTAAAGGCTCACTGGCAGCGCGAAAAAGACCATATAACCGAAATACGTACTATTAAAGAGGCAATTGACGAGTTGAAGATCGACGCCGAGAAAGCCCAGCGCTCGGGTGAGCTCTCTAAGGCCTCTGAGCTGCTTTACGGAAAACTTCCCGATCTAAACGATAAACTCGACACACTGAGCAAAGAGCTGGCCGAGATACAAAAGAGCAGCAAAATGCTAAAAGAAGAGGTAGATGCCGAGGACATTGCGGCCATTATCTCAAAATGGACCGGTATCCCGGTCTCTAGGCTTATGGAGGGGGAAGTCGAGAAACTGATCCACATGGAACAGAGAATCTCCGAGCGTGTGATAGGTCAAGACAATGCCATAACTGCCGTGTCCAATGCACTTAGGAGATCGCGCGCAGGTCTCTCCGACCCCAACCGCCCAATAGGCTCATTTATATTCCTTGGACCCACAGGGGTCGGTAAAACCGAGCTCGCCAGGGCACTTGCAGAGTTTATGTTCGACGACGAAAACGCAACAGTCAGGATCGACATGAGTGAGTATATGGAGAAACACACAGTGTCGCGACTCATAGGTGCTCCTCCCGGTTATGTGGGTTACGATTCCGGGGGCCAGCTCACCGAAGCCATTCGCAGACGGCCTTACGCTGTAATACTGTTTGACGAGATCGAAAAGGCACACACCGATGTGTTCAACGTACTGCTTCAGATCCTAGATGACGGACGTCTTACTGACGGCCAGGGTAGAACAGTTGATTTCAAAAACACTGTTATCATCATGACCTCCAACCTCGGCAGTCATTACATCCAGGAGCTTGTAGACAACCCGGGCGAGATGGAACAGAAAGTAACCGAGATACTTAGAGAATCTTTTAGGCCCGAGTTCTTAAACAGGATCGACGAGACCATCATATTTAAACCCCTTGGGCTAGAGCAGATAAAAGAGATCGTAGATATTCAGGTCACTCACCTGCAAAAACGCCTGTTAGACAGGAAAATCAACCTCGAACTCACCGACAGAGCCAAAGAGACAATCTCAGAGAAGGGCTATGACCCCGTGTACGGTGCACGCCCGCTTAAGAGGACTATGCAAAAACTTATCCAGGACCCTCTCGCTACCGAAATACTAAAAGGCACCTTCAAAGAGGGGGACCATGTTATCATTGACGGTGATAAGTATGGCGAGTTGGTATTTGAAAACAGGGGTGAAAAGAAGAAAGCAGCATCAGGTTAATCCGCACTGTACTCTATCTTAATCATCTGAGTGTATAATTATTAATATACAGGTTATATGCCTGCAACCATAAGCGATTGATCAAGCCAGAGTATAGAGTATAAGAGGTTTTTGATAAGGAAGCAGCATGCTCAAGTCTTTACATATCTACGCCGGACACCTAAGACTTTGTTTATTACATCAAATAAAGCGGTCAGAATTACCTGGAAGTAGATTTGTCATATTCGGCAGAGAACGCACGGGAAGCACAACACTTGTGAGCCTTATGCACTCACTACCGCATGTTCATTGTGACGGTGAGATCCTATACGACAATGTTCTATTTCCCAAAGCCCATGTGTTGGCTAGAACATCAATATCTAGTGCACCGACATATGGGTGTAAATTGCTCAGTTTCCAGATAAGAGACCAGCAACCGATCAAAGACAGCAACATTTTCATAAGAGAGCTGTCTCAGCACGGGTACAGAATTGTCTACTTGGTACGCGAAAATATTCTGGAACAATCCCTCTCCTTGATACGTGGAATGGCCTTTGGCTATCACAAGAAAAAAAATGTTGAGCATAAAGCCGAGCAATTGAGAGTCGATACAAAAGAACTACTAAGACAGATGGACAGGAGCCGAGAGCTCGGTGAATTTGAGTGCAGATCCCTAGAAGGCCTCGATTTCACTACTGTTACTTACGAGACAGATTTACTCCCCGAGGAAAACCATCAGAACACTGTAGACAACATCTGCAACTTTCTTGGAATTGAATCAGCAAAAGTAGGCACCGAATATCAAAAAGTCTCACCTCAATCACTGAGGGATTCCCTAGCCAATTACGACGAAGTGGAAAAGGCTTTGGTCGGCACTGATTATGAAAGGTTCTTAGAAAAATAAAGAGAATCTTACAAATATGTAAAACACAAGATTTAAGTTCACCCGGGCAGCTTTCAAATAATCATTTAAATTATCATATGGAATTAATGATTTCACCGACCACCGACTCGGGGTCATCCGACTCGGTCACTGCCCTGCCCACTACCAGATAATCCGCACCGTTTTCAACTGCATTTCTAGGTGTCATTACCCTTTTTTGGTCTTGTGTGTCCTGCCCTAGTCTTATCCCCGGCACCACCAGTGTGAACCTGTCGCCGAACTCTCTTCGTAGCACAGAGGCCTCTAAGCCCGACGCCACCAGCCCGTCCACCCCGGCACTTTCCGCCAGCTCCGCCAACCTAAGCACCTGGTCTTGTGAATTCGATGCAAATCCGATCTCGCGCAAACCCTCACTGTCGTGGCTCGTAAGCACAGTCACCGCCAACACAAGCGGCCTCTCACAGCCCAACCTCTCCGCCTCCTCCCCCACAGCACCACAAGCCGCACTCATCATCTCCACACCACCCATCGCGTGCAGGGTAAACATCTTAAGACTGTGTTTAACTATAGTCGAGGCAGCCTTAGCAACCGTGTTTGGTATGTCGTGGAATTTAAGGTCGAGGAAAACAGACACTCCTTCATCGGATAGCTGCTCAATCGCAGACTGTCCGTTTTCCAAGTAAAGTATCGGCCCTACTTTAAAAGTACTGACTCTGTTTTTTAGTCTGCTTACAAGCCCGATAGCATCATCAAGATTAGGGTTGTCGAGTGCAATTATAATTCTCTCATCGGGACTTAGTTTAGGTCTTGCCATAGTATTTATAATAACACCGGTAGATCAGCTTCCGGCAATCACAGACTCAACCTCTTTCAATACCTCGTTTACCTTCACCCGTTTCGGCTCGCCGTCCTTCCTCAGTTTAATCTCCACTTCCCCGTCTTTAAGAGTCCTCGGCCCTATAGCCACTTGTAGTGGTACCCCGATTAGATCAGCATCTTTAAATTTAAATCCGGCCCCTACCTCTCTGTCATCAAGTATAGCCTCGTACCCTGCATCGTTTAGCTGTTGGTATATATTCTCTGCGGTCTTGGTTACCTCGGCGTCTTTCATATTGAGCGCAAGCACTGTTACCTCAAAAGGGGCTACGGGCCTGGGGAACTTAATCCCGTTATCATCATGGTTCTGCTCTATCGCAGCAGCTACTGTGCGCCCTACACCTATTCCGTAACACCCCATTATATAGGGCTTATCCTTGCCATTAGCATCTACAAAATTAGCCCCCATCGCCTCGCTGTACTTAGTCCCCAGCATAAACACATGACCGACCTCTATCCCCCTGCTCGACTGTAAATGACCGTCTGTACAATTAGGGCAGGGATCACTGTCCACAGCAACCCTAATGTCAGAGAAGCTGCTTAGGTTATAGTCTCTTCCCGGTGTCGCGTTAATCAGATGGTAATCAGCCTTATTGGCACCAACTACTGCAGAACCTGTTTCCACAAGCGCATCGTCCCCGATCATATCCACTTTGAGACCGACCGGACCGCTAAAACCCATAGGCCCTCCTGTCACCTCGCGTATAACATTAGCAGGGGCAAGCTCCACTATATCTGCACCGAGAGCGTTACGAAGCTTGGTCAAACTAAGCTCATGGTCCCCCCTCACAAGCGCTGCCAGGGGCTTTCCATCCACAAGCACTATCATTGTTTTTATAAGCTCTCGGGGTTCTACGTTAAGAAACTCAGCCACCTCATCCACGGTTTTTAAATTCGGCGTGTGCGCCTCTTCAATGTTCCTTTGCTCAGTCGAGTTATTGTGTTCGGGGTTATTGTCGGGACGGATTCTTGCAAGCTCCAGGTTTGCCGCATAGTCACAACTGCTACAGCTCATAATAATGTCCTCACCCGTTGGTGCCAACACCATAAACTCATGCGAGAAACTGCCGCCAATGTTTCCGGTATCTGCCAGCACAGCTCTGAACTCAAGCCCGCACCTCTCGAATATACGGTTGTATGCCTCGTACATCGCCCAGTAGGATTTTTCAGCACCCTCTTCGTTGGCGTCAAAACTGTAAGCGTCCTTCATAATGAATTCACGTGCCCGCATCACACCAAAGCGCGGGCGGATCTCGTCTCGGAACTTGGTCTGTATCTGATAGAGATTAATCGGAAGCTGCTTGTACGAGTGTATCTCCCTTCTCACAATATCTGTGATAATCTCCTCGTGCGTGGGCCCTATGCAAAACTCCCTCTCGGCGCGGTCCTGGAAACGAAGCAGTTCCTTACCGTACACATCCCACCTACCACTCTCGCGCCAGAGCTCAGCCGGGAGAACCGCCGGCATCAAAAGCTCAATCGCCCCTGCACGATTCATCTCCTCACGCACAATATTCTCTACTTTTTTTATCGATCGCATACCTAGCGGAAGGTAGTTATAGATCCCCGCTGCAAGCTTTCTTATCATCCCCGCACGCACCATAAGCTTGTGGCTCACTACCTCGGCGTCGGCAGGGTCTTCTTTTAATGTCGGGATAAAATACTCAGAGTATCTCACGGTCTAACTCAAAGCGTAAAATTACCGATTTCTGCCCCAAATGCAACACCTCGATCAATCTACGGGCAAATCAATCTACCACTGCTTAATTTTGGTTGACCTTATAAAGCGGTGTAGATATCCTATATGCAATTCTTACTAACGCAGTTCGACATATCAATTTAAGCTCATCTTAACATAACCATTCGGAGGTCCCATGGAATTAGACCTGAGTATATTTGAGGTTATAGATAGAGGGGGATTTTTCGTATATCCGATCATCCTTTGCTCTATTATAGGGCTAGCAATTTTTCTGCAAAAGATGTGGACGCTGCGTACCAACAAGATCATACCCGGACAGTTCATAACCACTATACTCAGAATGATCTCAGACGGCAGGGTAAAAGAGGCTAAAATCTACGCCCAGACCAATAATTCCGCTATAGCAAAAATCGCAGAGAATGCCCTTGAGTATTCGGGCAGACCCAAAGAGGAGATCCGAGAAGAGATCGAAGAGTCCGGCCGCAAAGAGGCTATAGAGCTCTACCGTTACAACGAGGGACTGGGCGCAATAAGCAACGTGAGCACACTTCTAGGCCTGCTCGGAACCATATCCGGTATGATAAAGATATTCAGGGTCATAGCCGACAAACCCATCGTAAACCCCCCTGAGCTCGCGGGTGGTATATCCGAAGCCCTATACACCACCGCACTCGGTCTTGTCGTGGCCATCCCCGCATTCATAGCCTACAAATACATATCCGGGCGCACAGACGAGTTCGTCTCGCTAATGGAAGAAGAGTCCCGGAGAGTATTAGAATATATATCCGAATTCAAAGAACGTAACGATAATCAAACAGAAGACAAAATGGGATGAGATTTAGAACAGAAAAGTTAAATAAATCAGGAGCGGGGGCAACACTCGATCTGACACCAATCGTCGATGTAGTGTTTAACCTGCTCATATTCTTTGCGCTCTCGTTTAATTTTGCCGCCACCTCGGGTGGTATTAACGTAAAGCTGCCCAAAGCAAGCTCTGCCGAACCTGTAAAAACCGAGCAGATGACCATAAACCTGACCCAAGACGGCAAAGTGTACTTCAACGATAAAACCACAGATCTACAAGCGCTTAGAAATACCCTTCGAGAAAACCAGCAAAAAGACTCGTTGGTTATAATACGCGCAGACAACACGGTCCCTCACGGCAAGGTTGTACAGGTAATGGATATAGTTAAAACCGAGGGCTTTGCCAAACTTGCGATCGCCGTCGAGCAGGCGGCTCCGCGACCCCCGGATACGGAACAAGAAGAATAATTATAATCAGCAGGCGAGACCCAAAAACCTCGAGCGTTCCCATTAAGCCACTTTGAGATACATAGAACTCATCAACAGGGTTATCACGGATCTCTTCACAGTATGGATTCTATTGTTCTCACTGATTGCTTTTTGGTCCCCTCAGAGCTTCGCATCCCTCTCTTATCTCATTGTCCCTGTCTTGGGTGTGATTATGTTTGGCATGGGTATGACGCTCACCCCGGGTGATTTTAAGAGGGTGCTCAAGAGACCCAAGGCGGTAACGGTAGGCGTGGCAGCGCAATACGTGATCATGCCATTTGTAGGATTCTTACTCGCCGAGCTATTTGGCCTTAGCCCTCTACTGGCTACCGGGGTGGTGTTGCTCGGGTCTTGTCCCGGGGGCACGGCGTCCAATGTCATCACGTATCTCGCCCGGGGTGACCTCGCACTCTCGGTCACTATCACTTCTGTATCCACGCTCATCTCACCCCTTATGATTCCCCTGCTCATGTATCTATACGCTGGGCAGTGGGTAGACGTACCGGTAACAAAACTGTTTGTGTCCGCAATAAAAATAATACTCATCCCGATCGCGCTCGGCCTTTTGTCGAGGAGGCTTATGGGCAACTACCTAAAATACGCAATGCCCATATTGCCGTCATTATCTTCGTTATCGATCATATTTATTGTGGGTGTAATAGTTGCAGCAAATTCCGAATCTATAAAAAATTTAGGTATTGTACTGGCGCTGGTTGTAATAGTTCACAACGCATTAGGGTTTTCGACAGGCTATGTGCTTGGCAGACTAATCGGGATGGACATCGCAAGCACCAAGGCCATCTCTATAGAGGTAGGGATGCAGAACTCGGGGCTTGGAGTAGCACTGGCATCGGTGCATTTCGGTGCGCTTGCCGCTTTACCCTCTGCCCTCTTTAGTGTATGGCATAACATTTCGGGCTCGATCTTAGCGTGGTGGTGGAGGCGCGGTTTAAAAGACAAATAGATAGCATGAGCAACTCAGACACTCAACAACAAACACAATCCGGTAAATTCCCGTTAAAAGGCTATCTGTTTTTAGTCGGGACGGCACTATTTACGGCTTTCTCCTACGCATTCGGCAGGGCCGTAGATACCGATATCGATGCGTTTGTAACTACTTTTTACTGGTTCGCGGGCGCTTTTGTTCTCTCGATATTTACAGTATTGCTGATCCCGTCACAAAAAGCCGAGCTCAGAAACCTAAGAAAATATACGAGGATATTCATTTACAGCTCGCTAGTGACATCTTTGGGTGCAGCGTTATGGATAATGTCGCTTCGCACAATCGGGCTTCCCCTCACATCATTTCTCATGAAGGCACAGACTCTTTTCTCACTAACACTGGGCATCATGTTCCTGGGCGAGAGGTTAAACAGAGGCGAGACCATAGGAATAATAATAACGATCGCAGGGGGTATAGTGGTTGCTTACCAGCGCGAGAGCTACCTAATATACGGCACGCTCACTGCACTTGGCGCAGCGTTTTGTTATTCGTTTCTATCCTTCATCATTAAAAAAACGGGACAGGATCTAAACATGCTGACGGTCGCCACTCTCCGCACGCTCGGGGTATCCATAGCACTACTCATTTACATAGTCATAATGGGTAAATTCCATGTGCCCTCACCACTTAATATTATTTATATGGCTCTGGGAGGCATCACAGGAGCATACGTGGCGAAGGCATGCCAGTTCCAATCCATCAAACTACTCGACGTCTCTCGATCCACCGCAGTCATGCCCATGGAGTCATTGTTTGTAATTTTGCTCTCATTTACGCTATTCGGCGAACTACCGTCATTCATAAAACTCATGGGCGGTGTAGCGATAATAACGGGTGTAGTTTTTCTAGTGATCTTTAGGGGTCAGAAAAACGATATACTAGGCAAATAGCGCTAATACCTTAGATCAATAAGCTTAAGAACGCATACACTCCACAACCGATTATTAATAACCCTGCACCCCTATTGATCCATCCGATCCCCTTTTCATCGAGCCCTTTCTTCATCACATGGACTATATAACTAACTAAAACCCATAGCCCCATAGAGCCTATGAAAAATCCAGCAATGAAGATAGTGATTTCTTTGGCGTCCAAACTAGGCCCCACAATACCCAGCACAGCGTATACAGCCACAAATGATAGGATAACCATGGGATTTGAAAGGGTTAATAAAAACGCAGACACAAAATCTGCCAATAAAGAAGAACTCGAATTATTGACGGCACGTTTCGGGTCCGATAGCACGACGGAAATCCCAAAATAAAACAGTATCAACCCGCCGACTACCCTGAATATAGCCTCATTCTCCAGCAAAAGACCCGATATAAAACTCATACCCAGTAACGATACAAGGCCGAAAACTATGTCTGCGACCGTCGCTCCCAAGCCCGAAATCACTCCGCTAGCCATGCTCTTTACAGCAGTCCTCTGTATACCGAGGGCACCCACCGGCCCTATTGGCAATGCTATGATCATCCCTACTAAAATCGCTTTTAAAAAATAATATATTTCCAATGATCGCCACCCAATAGTGTTAATTCGAGTCCAGTCAGCTATAAAGAATAAATCACCTTTGAAAGTTACCTGCAATTGAGCAGTAAAGCATATTCCATATCAATATTAATACACATATCTTATCAGACTACTCGATTTCCAAATCATTTACACACATAACCCTCTATAATCATGCAAAATATCTTCTACTATTTTTACCTGTTGACAATTATTACCACCGGTCGTACAATATACGTTATATAAGTTCGTATATTGTCTTATGCGACACTATTTGTCACTGGTATGCAAAAATATACTATATAGCGAGGTGTTAGTATGTCTCTATTTGAACAAATCGGAGGAGAAGGAGCAGTGGACGCGGCTGTCGATATTTTCTATCGCAAGGTCCTAGCAGACCCCGATCTCACACACTTTTTCGATAAAATCGATATGGATGAGCAGATTGCCAAACAAAAGTCTTTTCTGACAATGGCCTTTGGCGGCCCTAATGAGTATACGGGAAAAGACATGCGCGAAGCACACAAAGATATGGATATCGAGGAAAAGCATTTTCAGGCTGTTGCAGGCCACCTTCAGGCTACACTCGAAGAACTCAGTGTTCCGAACGACCTTATTAACCAAGTAATGGCCATAGCTGCCAGCACGCATGATGATGTGCTGGATCTCTAGGAATTAATAATGCCTGTACTGCGTTTTAAGGCCGAGAATTTTACGATCGAGCAAGGTGAGAGTGTTCTCGATTGTTTAACCCGCAACGAAAAGAGCATACCTTTTTCCTGTAAATCCGGGTCATGCCAAACATGCATGATCAAGGTACTTGAGGGTAAGGCTCCAGAAGAGTCCCAAAAGGGCTTAAAGAGCACTTATAAGGCAAAGGGGTTTGCTCTTGCGTGCAGATTAAAACCTACCCAAGATCTATCAATAGATCTCCCGAGCGTAGTTGAATCCACGGTTCCTACAAAGATAACAGATGTCGAGAAACTAACTCATAACGTTGTTGCACTCAGACTAAAACCGCTCGACCGATTTACATGCATCCCTGGGCAGTACCTCACTCTTATCAATCCCCACAACGTATCGCGTTGCTACTCCATTGCCAACCAGCCCGAAGAAGACGGTTTTATCGAGCTTCACATCCGTCATATACCCGACGGTCAGATGAGCGGGTGGGTAGCAAACGAGGCCAGGGCGGGCATGGTAATGCATATACGCGGTCCCGCGGGCAGCTGCTTTTACGCAAAGGAGGATAGCAACGAGTTCCCCATTGTATTAGCCGGTACGGGCACGGGACTTGCCCCTCTATACGGGATACTCGTAGACGCTATAAGAAACAACCATCGAGGGAAAATCGAGCTCTATCACGGTGCACGCAGTTCAGAGGACCTCTACTACAGCCACAAACTCATAGAGATTGCTAAGGGCCACAACAATGTTACGTACGCACCCTGTGTGCTCAACAACGGGGGCAGCAATTACCTGACCGGCAACATTCAGGATATAGTTTTAGAGAATCTGCCACAGGAAAAAGACCTCCACGTCTATCTGTGTGGATCGCCCGAGTTTGTACAGTCCTTAAGGAAAAAGACTTTTCTAGCAGGCATAGCATCGAAAAATATATTTGCCGATGCCTTCACACCCAGCACCAATTAAACGCCCTCACCGAATCCACTCTCAATGAGCTTTGCGATCTTCTCCAAGGCGCGCTCCGCATCTTCACCCACAGCAAACACCTCTATCTCCGTGTCCTTAACCGCTGCCAGCGACAGCACCCCGAGTATACTCTTGCCGTCCACCTCGTAACCGTCTTTTACAATCTTGATCTCGGACTTAAATTTATTGGACAAACGCACAAAGACCGCTGCGGCACGGGCATGGAGCCCGAGTTTATTCTTCACAACAAACACTCTGGATAGATCTACTTCACCCAACTTATCTCCTTCCTCCTTAGCACACCAAGCCCCCTCGCTCCCTCACTCGCTCAATCAATTACCGCTATACACATAATCGGGGCGCGGTTTAAACAAAAACCTATCCACCTTTGTATTTACTTCCACATCCTCATCATAACGAATGGTAATGGACAGATCCCGTGTACTGAAGTCTATATTCTTAGGGAAGTAGAGGCCGTTGCCGATGTCCTTTAGCTCGCTGAATCTATATTGGGCCCTCTTACCGTCCCATAGCTCCACATCCGCCTTCATCACCCTATAGTTAACCGGGTTCACCCACACCGTCTGGTCCTCTCCACTGTCGGTCTTAAAGATAAGCTTTATCGTGCCCCCGTCGGTCACCTCGGTACTCACATTATCCGAGATTACCCCGTTTTTAGGCAGCCTGGCGATAAGCAGGCCGACAAGGTCCTCCGGTGTTAAAAGCAGATCAAGCCCAGGGTAGACATACGACAGATAAAACGGCTGCCCACCGTCATACACAAGCTCTTCGTTGCCCGAGAATATATATATCTTAGAGCCGTCCGAGGCAATGAGCCCCATTGTTTTACCAAAGGGGTTAAGGGCTTCCAACCGTACCATATCGGGCAGCGTTGCTATGGTTACCTGGCTATAGGTGAGTTTATCGTACTTGGTTTTAATCTTTACTCTGGCAAGTCCCTTTACAGACTTGATAGAGCTCTGGTAGAGCTCGACCTTTTGTAGGAGTTCCTTAGCGTCCTCGGAAATACCCGGTTGATCACCCGTGTATTTAACACACGATACAAAACCCAAAACACAAACGATTAATGCCGCTACAATTAACTTTCTCAATTTAGACTCAGTATCTTTTTTGTGGCTTCGATTTTTTTCTCCAGCCTCTCCCTAAGTTCCCTGTCTGCCTCGGGATTATCCCCGGGCTCCGCATTCGCTATCCTAAGCCCCTTCTCATAGTACTCGAGCGCTTTTGCATAATCCGCTTTTTCTTTATACACGTCCCCTAGGTGCTCTAATATCGCAGGGTCATTATCTTCCATCTCCGCTGCTCTCTCCAAGAGCTCTATGGCCTCGTCCAATCTGCCCTGCTTGAAATATACCCAGCCCAGACTATCCACAATGTACCCCTTATCCGGGGAGAGCAGCATAGCCTTTTTTATGAGCTGCTCGGCCTCGTCCAGGTTCTGGCCGTTCTCAGCATAAGAGTAGCCTATGAAATTAAGCGCATCGGCATGGTTTGGGTTTAATTCTACTAGGGTCTTCATCGTATTTATCGACCGGTCCTCCTCACCCATAAAGAAATAGGTCACACCCAGGGAATAGAGCACCGCCTCACTATTAACCCTGCCCAGAAAGTCTTCATAAAGCTTTGCAGCATCGATGTTACGGTCCAACTTTCTATAGATAATACCCAAGTAGTTCGCAACCACTTCATTATTGGGCTCAATCTCGTAGATCTCCTGCATAATCTTAAGCGCCCCCTCGATGTCCCCTGTTTTTTCATTCAGGTACGCTCTCTGCACTATTGTGTTGTTATAGAGCTCTGAGGTGGGTGCAATCGTATCAAGAAGTTCGAGAGCCCTCTGGTAGTTGCCGGTCTCGATATAAGCCAGCGCCAGGTAGTACTTAGCCCTCTCGTTCTCGGGACTGCCCGAGAGTATTAAGCTTAGCTCTTCAATTGCTTTGTTATACTCCCTGTTCTCTATGTATATGAGTGCCAGTCTAAGCTTTAAATCAGGGTTGCCGTAATCCAGGTTCTCTGCCTTCTGGAACTGTTCCTTGGCATCTTTAATCCGGTCCACACGAAAGAGGAAATTTCCATACCTTACATAGGAATCCAGGTTCTGGGGAAATAGATCGATAATCTCCTGATAGATCCGCTCCGACTTCTCCAGATCACCCTGCTTTTCAAAGACAAGAGCGAGTTCCAAAAGCGAGGTAGGGTTGTTCGGGTTAAGCTCAAGCGAATACCTGTAGTACTGCTCAGCTTTTTGCAGGTCCCCTTTCTCCAGGTATATCCTGCCCAAAAAATAGTATCCGAGCTCATTGCGGGGTGCGAGCTCCACCACCCTCTCAAAACTCCCAAGCGCCTTATCGTACTCTTTATTCTCCGTCTGAACTATTCCCAAAAACAGATATGCCTCGGGGTCATCCGTATCGTACTTAACAGCACTCTCCAGTGCAGAGACTGCCTCCTTGCGCTGCTTGGGGTCTTTGGACGACGCATACATCTTTCCAAGCAGCGTGTACGCCGGTGCATACTCCGGGTCAAGCTCGATACATTGCTTGAGCTTATCCAAAGCCTCTTCGAATTGGTTAAACGCTATGTGCATAATAGCAAGGTTGTATTTAAGATAGGTGGATTTGGGGTCTAGCTGCTCTGCGGTCCTAAGCTCTTCCAGCGACTTATTATAATCGCCGTCATAATAATGCATCCTAGAGAGTGTAAAGTGGTAGTATGCATCGGATCGGCTTTCCTCGGTGCTTACATCTGTACCGATCCCGTCATTAATCTCGACCGGGCTCTTTTTACCGCACGAAAACAGCAGGAGTGTAACCACCGCAAGCTCGAATAAAATATTCTTCATAACTATCCGGATCTAAATCACAGATTTATGGCTGGTAGTGTGTCGAATCTATTCATACCTTACGCAGACAACGGACACCGGCTCAAAAAATTATTCAAGTAATAATAACTAAATCCCAAGGAACCTCGTATATGACTTTCAACTATGATATAAACTACCATCTGCTCGTATAATGACAAACCTTTTACGAGATTGACACACAGATATCGATAGGGTTGAATTTATATTTATGGATCTAGATAAAATCTACGAAAAAGCATTGACAGAAAAGCGAATCAACGAAGACGAGGCAGTCTATTTGTTGGGCAGTGCCCCCACACTTCAATTGGGTGCGGTTGCAGACAGCATTAGAAGAAGGCACCATCCCGAGGGCATAGTCACCTTTGTAGCCGACACAAACCCCAACTACACCAATGTTTGCGACACCGAGTGTCTATTCTGCGCCTTTTGGCGGCCCGACGATGCCCCAGACGCCTACACTATGAGTGTGGATAAGGTCATAGAGATTATGAGAACTTCGTACCATAACGGCGCCACAACTGTGCTCCTGCAAGGGGGTCACAACCCGAACTTAGACCTCGAATACTACTTGGAAATAGTTAGACGCACACGTGAAGAGATCCCAAACCTCCATCTCCACGCATTCTCTGCCCCCGAGATCGGAGCCATCGCTAAGTACGAGGGCCTGTCTACAAGAGAAGTGCTTACAAAACTGTGGGATGCGGGGCTCCGCACTATCCCCGGCGGAGGGGCCGAGGTACTTACCAACAAAGTGCGCAAGAAGATGAGCCCGCTCAAGATAGACGCCGACACCTGGATGCAGATCACACGCGAGGCTCACCTAATCGGGTTTAGAACCACCGCAACAATGATGTTCGGCCACTTCGAGAACGATGCCGACATCGTAGAACACCTAAAGAGGGTACGCGACCTACAGGACGAGACAGAGGGTTTTCTGGCCTTTATACCATGGACATTCAAACCCAAAAACACTTTCCTCGAGAGGAAACTCCCTCACGAGGTAAGCGGCGACAGGTATCTTAGGGTGCTTGCAGTCTCACGCATATATCTCGACAATTTCACTCACCTCCAGGGCTCTTGGTTCACCCAGGGCAAAAAGATCGGTACGATCTCCATGCACTACGGAGCCAGCGACCTTGGCGGTACGTTATATGACGAAAACGTACTGGGCTGTGCCGAGAATAAACTCAGGGCAAACATCGACGAGCTTGTCCACATGATCAGAAGTGCGGGATTTAACCCCGCTCAAAGAGATACTTACTACAAGGTAATAAACCAGTTTGATTGATAGGCATAAAGGGTTATAGACTTGAGCACTGTTACCGTAAGTCTAGTATTTTAATTCTCCAAGCCGAGCCGTCGAAATCCAAAAGGCACTCGACCGTTTTGTACTCCTGCAATAGGTAGTCAAAGAATTCGTGTGCGGATGATGTGTATACGGTCTTATTTAATAACTTAGAGCTATTTACCATATCCATATCTTTATCCCTCAACTCACTTGGTGAGAGTTCAAAATCCACTCCCTCAGCTTCTATGGTTTCATCCGACTCGAGACTCACCCAAGCCAGGTTGCCTTGGCTATCTTGACTGGTGAGAGAAAGACTAATTACTCCGGCGTTGCCCCCGTTTACACCCATAAACAAATCGGCAATAAACTCATCTATATCAGTAACATGAATCAGGCCCCTATCTTTTATGCCACACATAGCTATAGGGTGCCTGATTCATCAACAAAAAATAACAAAGAGGAAAGAAATGTCAGATGAATTTTCACTTGTTCTATTTATTTAATGCTTGCTTCTGCGGTGTTTACGTCTTTTTCTTTTGTGATTGTCGGGGTTAAACGAGTTGCCGTTCTTTACCTGATACCGGTCGGATTTAGAGTATTTGTATGAGGGTTTATCGTAATATTTGTTATATCTCTCGCCGTCATAATCACGCTTCTTATACTTAGTTTTGTAATCCCTTTTCTCTGACCTATATTCAGCTGCTTTGTCATATTTCTTTCTATCCGATCTGTACTTATGCTCCCTATCCTTTTGATAGCTCTCATTCCGCACTCTCTCGTTTCGGATTCTATGATCGGACTGTTTTCTCGGCTTATGTTGCTTATAGCCATGGGGCTTGTAATCTCTCCGCTCGGGCTTATATCTCTTGTACTCCCGTGGCATTGAACTTCGATCAAAACCGGTTTTTGTCCTTTGAGTGTCCTTATACCTACCGTGTTTCTCAATCCTTCTCGGGTTCTCAAATTTAGTGTGATGACGCTCTACATCTCTTTGCCTTTTTTCTTTCCTGTTACCGTCGTAGGGCTTGTAGTCACGGCTTCGATCAAACCTCTTTACCTTCGGTTTGTACAGGTAATAGTTATCGCCCTTGATATAGTTAGCGCGGTATTTCCCTCTCACACGCCTGGGCTTACTGTCCACTACACGCACCTTGTCCACGCGGTGTTTACTAAAACCTTCCACCGCCCTTTTTTTAGGCCCGTGCTTGTAATAATGATGGTTTTTATTATGGTGCCTACGGCTATTTCGTAGGACCGTAAAATTATGCTTATCGGGGACCGACACAAGCTTTACATTTGAACCGGCGAACTTGTCCTTAGGTACATATACAATGTTCTTTTTCGCATACTTAGATCCGTAGTAGTAGCCGTCGTTGTAGTAGCGGTGCTTTTTGTGCTTACGGTGTTTATGATGATGGTGTTTGTGATGGTGATGGTGCCTATGTCTATATTTGTTGTAGTGGCCTATATTAAGGCCGATTTCGATATAAAAACGAGGTGTGAGTGCAAGCGGCGACCATCCCACATAGCCCGGGCTGTCGTACCACTCTACCCAGGCCGGGCCCCACACATTCCCCGGTATCCACACCCATCCATAGTAGCTGTCCATTATCCATCTGCCATAATGATACGTAGCCCAGCCCCATGGTTCATACGAGACCCAAAGCCAGCCACTATCTGACCATGCCCATTTCCCATAGGTATATGGCTTCCACTGCGGGCCTACCTGTGTCGGGTACCAAACACTGCCATATGGTTCCATAGATACCCACTCTCCATAAGGTGTAAGTGGCTCATAAAAATTATCCAATTCATAATAGTCATGGGCCGCATAGGCTTGGGGTCCGTACGATATAAAACCGCCAAAAACAATTGATATGATTATTGCTACTAGTGCTATTGTTTGTTTTAACATTACTACCACCTCCTGGATCCGGTTAACTCCTATGTTCTATTAAACCTCTATTGGTAGATATGGTTTCAGTCGAGGGATTGACCGGGGTAGAGGGGGGGGGGAATAAGGAATGGGGGGCGAACAAGGAGAGAGGGGGGTAAATAAAAAGAGAGGACTAACTGTTTTTATAGGACCTCACGATTTGTGTAATGTTTTTGGCCCTGTCTCGAATCTGATCAGGTGAGAGGTCGTTTTTGGCTCCCAGCAGCACAGTCGACAGTCCAATGCACGTCGTACCCGCATCGAGGTAGTCTACTATGTTATCTCTGCCGACCCCTCCCGTAACCATCACATCGATCTCGGGCAAAGGCTCTTTAAGCGCTTTTATATAGGCCGGGCCCCCGACATATTTTACGGGAAAAACCTTTACTATATCGGCCCCTATATTAAACGCATTCACAATCTCAGAGGATGTGAGTGCTCCCGCCACAGAGACCAAACCACGCTCTTTTGTAAATCGAATGAGTCCGGCGTCGGTGTGGGGAGACACAATTACACGCACCCCCGCCTCAAAAGCACTTATTGCCATCTCGGTGTTAAGCACCGTACCGGCCGCTACGGTTACCCCGCTCTCATGCGATATCTCTTCCATAACATGATGGGCCCCGGGAAAAGAAAAAGTGATCTCAACAAGCCTGATCCCGCCCTCCACACAAGCCCTTGCACACTCCACAGCCCGGGATTTACTATCGGCCCTTATAACGGCAAACACCCTATGCCGTCTGATCTCATCCATCGTAGACATGCTATTAAATTAACAGAGAACACGAAAAGTTTACAGAAAGAGATAAAACAGCATTTAAAAACAAGATACACACCGTTAGGGAGGGTAGAAATTTGGCTCAGAATAATATAGAATATAAGCGAGTAACCCATTATGATGGAACAACATTTAATTGAAAAACGCGTTAGTGATTTTATTGTGCACAGTAAAGAGCTAGGACTCAAAGTCACGCCTCAACGCATAGCTATATACAGAGAACTCGCAAGCACCGATCAGCACCCAAGCACCGAAACCATATATAAAAAGATTAAAGACTATTACCCCAACATATCTCTTACAACGGTTTACAGAACCCTTGAGACCTTTGAGAAACTGGGACTTATCTCTGTTGTAAACGTGCTCTACAACGCAGCGCGTTACGACGCCAATGTCGAGCCCCACCACCACATCGTTTGCAGCCATTGCAAAAAGGTAGAGGACGTATACGAAGAACTAATGACCTCTATCGACCTTTCCGACAAGATGGTAGGTGGATACAAGGTTAAAGGCTATTCGGTCCTCCTAGATGGCGTTTGCAGCGATTGCAGGTCTAAAGATTCATAACAGATCCCGCCGTCTCTTCCCCACTACCCCCATATCAAACATAGCTTCGCACACAACCGCCGATAGTAGCGCCCAATATGAATTTGAAAGATTTCCCACACTTAATTAGACTTGCATTTACCACCGAATTACCAAGCAGAGGAGAATCTGATGACTATACCGAAAGGCCTAGACGAAGCCCTTAACTTCGGGTTTATGGATGCTGTGTTTACCCGGCGCTCAAGACGGTTCGGTCTGGGTATGGAGATAAAAGACGGCACACTTAAGCATAAGTCCAGACACAAACCCGTCCCGCTCAGCGAGCTCGAAGAGGCGTTTTTGATCTGGGCTGGGACCGGGATGACGGGGCTCTCACTGGGCGACCTGCCCCGCACTGGCATCTCCTGGCTCTTCCAATGGACCGGGCGCAGCTGGCCCTGCTCGTGCAACTCCCATTCCACAGAGCTCTTCTACACCAACGACAGCGGGCTCTACATGGTCAAACTACACGATCAAATGCCCCCTCCGGGCGAGACCTCTCTATTCCAGGGAAAATCCGATGAGGAAAAACTCGAGAGGATAAAAGAGCTTTTTAGAAACTCATTAATAAAGCTCGAGGACTCGAGGGCCGACCTGCCCAAAGGCGAACCGGGGCTCTTCGATTTCAACTCGTGGAACGCAAACCAACCGGGCACGACTTTTTTTGTACCCGTCACCAACACAACCATTGAGTACATGGTTCTGCTGTTTATCTATTTCGGGTCCAAGTACGGCTTTAACATAGTGGATGAGCTAAACGGCGGGCGGTCCTGCGGGCTCGATAAATGGATCAAAAAAGGATATATACACAACGACGTCCAGATGTCATTATTCGACCTCGAGCTTAGGGTGCTTACCACCCTAAATGTCGAGCAGGCCTTTATATGTCAGAACATGAACCTGGCACTCCAGACCCTAGGGCTCGGGGGATGGGCGTTTACAGGTCTCCTCCCGCACTATGCTCTAGGGGTTAACCCAGAGTACAAGGGTCTTGGTTTTAGGTTCGTTACACCGGAGAACAGTTTACGGAGCACAAAAGCCCCCGTACCGGTCGGCAGAGACGGGGTTTTCGAGGCACTTTGCCCGCCCTATGTAAACAACATGGACCAGGCTGTGGACAAATTCCTCGAGCAGCGCGGATTGTTTTGGGACGAGCAAAACCCTTACCCCTACCAAGACCCTCGGGGCATATTGGAAGACGAATATCATCCCAAAGAAGAACGCATACAGATTGTGAAGGATTTCTGCGCCTATGTACACGAGAACTACGGCAGGTTCCCCGCATTCCTAGACCCCATGTTCGCAAGGCTTGTGTTCCAGGCCCACCACCTGGACTTAGATTTCTACGATAAGCATTATCATGAGGGGGCATATACAGATTTACATAAGGATCATTTCAAATTATGGCACCCCGAACTAGACGATCCGTTCGGCTAACTAGAGCATATGAACAAGCTTCTCTAATCCATAATTAGTACTTTTGCACCTCTTATCTTGCCGGACTTGAGCTCACAAATAGCTTTGTTGGCGTCCTCTAAGGGAAAAGTTTGCACCTCCGGGGTTAAATCATAACTGTCAGCTAACTCTAAAAATTCTCTCAGATCCGCTCTGGTCACATTGGCCACACTCTTTATCTCTTTTTCCATCCAAATGTGCCGGGCATAGTCGATTCCGAGCAGATAATCTTTATCTACTTCCTCTTTCCTGATCGCGTTAATTACAAGCCTTCCCCCTCTCTCCAAGTTCCCAAGCCCCTCCACAACTGGCTTCCACACAGGTGTGGTGTCTATTATAGAGCTCAGTTTCTTGGGTGATGTGTCCTCTGTATCCCCTGCCCACGCTGCACCTAGCTCTAACGCAAACTCCCGTTCATCGGGGTTTCGCGCAAATACATAGACCTCTGAGTCCGGGTATGTGTTGCCGAGCATCTTCATCATAAGGTGGCCCGAGGCCCCAAATCCCATAAGCCCAATGGGCTCGCCGTTTTTGATTCCTGCCAATCTTATCGACCTATAGCCTATTGCCCCCGCACACAAAAGTGGCGCAGCCTGAGCGTCCGTGTACCTATCGGGCAGCAAAAACGCATAGTCCTCATCTACGGTCATATACTCCGCATAACCGCCCTGGGCGTCGCGGCCCGTGGCACTAAACCCCTCGCACAGGTTGTCATTGCCCTCTTTACAAAACCTACATTGCCCGCAAGATGAGTTTATCCACCCCACCCCTACCCTCTGGCCCTCATTAAACTTGGCCGCTTTATTACCGGTGCACTCCACAACACCCGCTATCTGGTGCCCCAGGACCATGGGAAGAGACCGGGGAGAAGTTCTACCCTCTATCTCATCGATCTCGGTATGACACACCCCGCATGCATTTACCTTGATCAATATCTCTCTGTCTGAAACCCCGGGTTTTGCGATCTCCTTCAAAACAAGCGGTGACCGGTTTTGGCCGAGATCGGTGATTTTGTGTAATACCATTGCTCTCATGCTCGGACTCTCCATACTCCTATTTATTGTACAAATGTTAAAGAATAATGATAGTTCTAAGGCCTTTTGTCTCCACCCTCTTAAATAAATGATGTAAAATAGTCTTACCCTTCTACTGTTTGAGGGAGTGAGAGTTATCAGAAAAAAACTGTTACTATCAGTATTTTTAATTCTGTTTATACATGCAGTAGGCGTGGTCGGCTACATGTATATAGAGGGCTGGAACTTCATAGACTCCCTCTTCATGACTGTTATCTCGATCACGACCGTAGGCTATGGCGAGGTCTATCCCCTAAGCGATACAGGGCAGATATTCACCATAGTGCTTATTATTGTCGGAGTGGGAATAATCCTCTATATACTAGGCACAGAGGCTAGGATAATAATAGAGGGGGAACTCCAAGAAATCATCGGGAGAAAGAGAATGGAGAAAAAAATACATGACATGAAGGATCATTACATTATCTGCGGTTACGGCAGAATGGGCCGTATCATTGGGCGCGAGTTAAAGGCAAAAGGCACACGCTTTGTAGTAATAGAGGTCGATCCACCCACTATACCCAACTCGGAAGATACACTCATTGTAGGGGGTAACGCCAATAGCGACGATATGCTAAAGAAGGCCGGCATAGACAGGGCCAAAGGAATTATAGCGGTGCTCCCCACAGATGCCGAGAACCTGTTCCTGGTGCTAAGCGCCAGGGAACTAAACCCCGACCTACACATAGTAACACGCGCAAGCGATGAGGGCTCCGAAAGCAAGTTAAAGCGCGCAGGCGCCGATAACGTTGTATCCCCCTATCATACAGGCGGTATCCGCATTGCCAACACCATAGTCAAGCCCGCGGTTGTGGACTTCATCGAGTTTGCGACTAAAAGCGGCAACTTAGAACTACAGCTAGAAGAGATAGTCGTCAACCAAACCTCCAAGCTCCACGATCAAACGCTAGATCAGTGCGCTATAGGACACAAGCTCGGTGTGATTATTGTCGCTATCAAAAAGGCGGGAGGGTCCATGCAGTTTAATCCCACATCTAATACCAAATTAGAAGACGGCGATACGTTAATTGCGCTCGGGGAACCCACAAAACTGCAAGACCTAGAAGAACTTGCATCATGTTAATATATAGGGAGTTAAACCTTTTTACTCGTCATCAAACTCTGCCTTAGAGGCTGATGCCAATATCTTCTTTGCCTTTCTTAGAGCAGTTGTCAAAACCTTTTTTTTACTATCTTTTTTATTAGCCACATTCACTATAACCCTCACACTCATAATGCGTCCCGGCACATCTTTATCCTTCTCCAAATACCCTATCGAAACCTCGTACGCATCCCTCTCGGCATTATAGGTGCTGTCAATTTCATAGAGCGAGCCGTAATCAGACATAACAACCTCCTTTGACGGGATATAGCGACCGCATCATCACGCAACAGCCATATAGTGTATACAAATACAACTGATTTGAATAATATGAATCTACACAATAATATCTTATAGTGTATCGTGTACAATACTGCAACAATCGTATACGGCTAAACACATAATCTGAATTTAAAGAGGCGGGTTAATGGACATCAAATCGATACTTTGGGCAACAGACGGTTCAGATGAAGCAGAGCGTGCATTAAAATATTCTACATATATTGCCAAGGCATTTAACTCAAGCATTAAGGGCCTCCATGTCATCCCCCTGCCTGTGGACCTGTTGCTGCAGTCGATGCGAGAATCAGACATCGATCTCGAAGATTGGAAAAACAGTGTAGAAACCAATGCCAGCAACTCGATGATTGCTCTTAAAGATGAACTATTGCAAGACGGCATAGAGTTCGATTGGGTAATCCTAAAAGGCATCCCGGCCGATAAGATAGTTGAGTACGCAAACAAACAAAAGGTTGACCTCATAGTGATAGGAAAAAGAGGCCATAGCCTAATAGACAGCATTTTCCTAGGCAGCACCACGATCAAAGTCCTCCAACAATCAGGTGTACCGGTACTCGCGGTGAAAGGAGACTGGGAGAAAAAAAACCACAGGCTTAAAAAACTGCTTGTGCCCCTGGATATCGCCGAAGAGATCGACTCATCATTTCTCACAGCACTCGATATCGCACCCAAATTAGACGCCGAGATCCATGTTGTATACGCACTTAGGCTAGACATGTATGCGCAAGAGATCCCCGCGGGAGCACTTGACTCCGTGATCAAACTTTCACAAAAGGAGTTGGAAAAGAGGGTTGCGAGCCTAAAACAAAAAAGCGGCCTGGACAAAGCAGCTATTGATAATGTAAATATTACTGCGAGCGTTATTCATGGTCTTAACCCCGCAGCCTCCATTAATAACTACGCCACGGAAAACAACACCGATCTCACCATACTAAACACTCACAACCGCACCGGTATAAAGCACTTCATTCTAGGCTCTGTCACCGAACGTGTAATCCCATACTCACCCTGCTCTGTACTGGTCCTAAAGCCGGACACACAACCATAGTCTTAGCAACTAACACATACACTCAATTTCACAATGGGGCATATATTTTGGGAACGAACTTGATCAGACCTAATATTTATCAAATATGACCTTCACTATGAATTAACTTTTGTTTAGAATAGATAATCATGGGCTATAAGTTATCGCGCAAGGGCAGAAAATTTATCGAGAAGATAAATAGAGTCGACAAGGCAAGTGCGCTTGTGCCCTTTACCAAACGTTCTATATTGGAAATTTTGGTAGATTCCATATGCATCTTGCTCCTTATTATATCTATCCCGGTCGGTGTATACACAAAACGGTACGATTACACTCTAGGCATACTTGTACTAACGGGGATCATCTTTAGTCTCCGCGAGCTATTTATTCAAAACGATAAAACCATAGTGCGCATATATGGGCCTTTGGGCAGGTTAAGGTATCTATTCGAAGACACATTCCGCGACAAGTACCTACAGTACTTCAACGAGACCAACACCGACGGCAGACCCATCCCCCGTATTGTGCGCGACTATGTGTATCAAAAAGCCAAAAACCTAAAAGCCATTGCAAGCTTCGGCACTGAGCTCGACTCCTTTGACCTCGAGAACACGACTCTAGCCCATATACTGCACCGCAATTTCCCCGGACACTGCGATCAGCCGTCTTACGAGGTCGTCATAGGCGAGCGCAGACCCGATGTCAGGCCTTTCAAGGTTACAAATACCGTAAATATCTCGGGTATGAGCTACGGCTCGATAAACTGGAAAGCCGCCGAGTGCCTAAGCATAGGCGCCAAAGAAGTCGCCTATGTAAACTGTGGCGAGGGGGGCTACGGCCCTCACGGGGTTGCAGGCAACGACGTTGTGTTTCAGATCGGCACAGGCAAGTATGGTGTGGGAAAAGAGGGTACCCTAAACGACGGCACACCGACACGGTTTTTGGATGAAGACCTTTTAGTCGATTTAGTGCGAACCAACGACAACATACACATGATACAGCTAAAAATCACACAAGGTGCCAAACCTGCTATGGGCGGGGTGTTGCCGGCCCGCAAGGTCACACCCGAGATCGCCGAGGTCAGAAAGGTTGAGCCCTGGAAAATGGTACTCAGCCCCTCTCAACACGCCGAGGTTATCGCAAGCACACCAAAAGATTCTATTATTAAGCTCCTGGATTTTATAGTTAGAATCCGCAAGCTCACAGAGCTCCCAGTAGGCATCAAACTATGTGTCGGCAGGCTCGAGGAAATTGACCTCTTGGTAGAGATAATGAAGCAGTATGGGGATTGGCCCGACGCAATCCAGATCGACGGCTCTGACGGTGGCACCGGTGCCGGCGACAATATCTTTTTGAACTATGTAGGGTTCGGCAACTGTATAGAGACCACATCCTATCTACACACAAAACTAAAGGAAGCGCGGATAAGAGACAATATTGTAATCAGCAGCTCAGGGCGGCTGCTCACCCCGGCGCACGCTGCTATGGCTTTTGCTTACGGCACAGATATCATCGACACTGCGCGCGGTGTAATGCTTGCACTCGGCTGTATCCAGTCGCTCCACTGCCACACTAACGAGTGCCCCACCGGCATCACAACCAACAGCAAATGGAGGATGCATGGGCTTACTATAGGAGACAAGTCCACCAGGGTCCATAACTACCTGTCCGGTTTTCACGAAGATATGCTCCACATCACAAAGATTTTAAACCACTCCGATCCCCGCGATATCACACCCAAGGACATAAGGATGTTAAGCTATAAATATCAGTTTTCCGATTACATGGATCCCGATCCGTTCGGTACACACATAAAGATGCGTACGGATCAGTACAAATAGACTCAGCCGAATATCTTCTTAGATTTATGGAGAGCTTCCACAAACTTATCTATTTCTTGAGTGGTGTTGTATAGATAGAAACTCGCCCTCACTCCAAAGTCCATACCCAGGCGGTGCATAAGCGGCTGTGCACAGTGATGCCCCGACCTAACCGCAATACCCTCATCATCCAAAACCCCGGCTACGTCGTGGGGATGCACACCCTCCACATTAAACGAACACACACCCACCCTATCCCCTTCGTGTGGAGTATAAAGAGTAATCCAAGGGATAGCTTCGAGCTTCTCCAACGCGTAATCCAACAGATACTCCTCGTGCGCCTTTATGTACTCGGGCCCTATCTGATTAAGGTAATCTACAGCTGCACCCAATCCTATCCCCCCGGCAATGTTAGGTGTTCCCGCCTCAAATTTCCACGGCAACTCGTTCCATGTTGAGTACTCCATTGTTACCTTCTCTATCATATCCCCGCCGTACATAAACGGGTCCATCTGCTCAAGAGTATCCTCCGAAGCATATAAAAACCCTATCCCTGTAGGCCCCAGCATTTTATGGCCCGACGCTGCCAAAAAATCGCACCCAAGCTCTTTAATATCAATCGGCAGGTGCGGGATAGACTGCGCGGCATCTACAAGCACCATGGCCCCCGCCTCTTTTGCATATCGGGCAATCTCTTTTACCGGGTTTACAACACCCAGCACATTTGAGGCGTGATTCACACACACGAGTTTAGTTTTTTCATTGATTAGAGCCGGCACACTATCTAAATCCAGTTTCGAGTCCTCCCCCACATCCACATAGCGAAGCACTATGCCCTTACGCTCCTTTAGCATTTGCCAGGGCACTATGTTCGAGTGGTGCTCCATTATGGTGATAAGCACCTCATCACCTTCATTTAAGTTCTTTAATCCCCACCCATAGGCAACGAGGTTAATAGACTCTGTGGCGTTGCGTGTAAAAATTATCTGGTGCCAGTCCCCAGCCCCTATAAAGTCTGCCACCTTTTGGTGGGCTTCCTCATATTGGACAGTGGATTCGTAACTGAGCGTATGTACGGCTCTATGGATATTGGCGTTATGCTTCTTGTAATAGTCGCTAACAGCATCTATAACGGAGCTCGGTTTTTGGCTGGTTGCAGCGTTATCTAGATAGACGAGGGGTTTACCCTTGATCTCGCGTTTAAGTACGGGGAAATCTTCTCTTATTGCAATCGGGTCAAAATCTGATAAGTCTTTGGTTAACCTCTCCACAAGTTTAGACCTTATTTAGATGATGCATCGGCAATTTTATTCAGAGCTTTTCTTAAAACGTGTAGTGCCAGTAATGCGCACTTAAACCGGATCGGCGAGACTTTTGCCCCCAGGGATTCGAGCATTTCTTCGTCTGTCATCATACGACACTCGTCTACCTTTTTATCCAAGACCATCTCGGTCAGAATCGATGCCGCGGCCTGACTCACAGCACAACCCTTACCCGAGAACTTCACCTCATCTACACGGCCGTCGGCAATGTTAATATCCAACCTAATCAAGTCGCCACACGACGGTATCCCTTCTTCGCAAGTTGTATCCGGGTCATCTATGGTGCCGTAGTTGCGTGGATGTTTAAAGTGATCCAATACGTATTCGTACTCAGTCGCTTCCATTAATTACTCCTTTTCTGTTCAGCCCTAGAAACTGAAATCTGCAATTTATACGATATCAATAGATTATAATTCTAATGCCTATTTATACAATTAAATATACTCAATAAACAGCTAGTTTGAAGCCGTAGCCGATTATTCATACCATTAAATCTGCAGTTTGAAAAGACTAGAAAATTGATTAGATGCAGTAATTTCAACTAAGATGCTTCTATGTTAAAGCTATTCCACCACCCTTTTATCTTGACAATCCCCGGGTGCTTCGGTTTCATTTATCCATCCAGATGAAACGTCCCGGCACAGTATACCTAATAGGAGCAGGCCCCGGCGATCCGGGCCTACTCACAGTCAGAGCTAAAGAACTCTTATCCCAAAGCGAGGTGATTATCTACGATTACCTTGTGAATCCCAAGATCCTAGATTGGGCACACCCACAATCAGAAATAATCTATGTGGGTAAAAAAGCCGGTGTGAAGGAAATGACACAGTACAAGATAAATAAACTCCTTATCAAACACTCCAAGACAGGTAAAACAGTGGCTCGGTTAAAGGGGGGCGACCCCTTTGTGTTCGGTCGCGGGGGTGAGGAGATAGAGGCACTGTCAGGGGCAGGGATCTCTGTGGAGATTGTGCCCGGGGTTTCATCCATATCGGCTGTACCCGCATATGCCGGTATACCGTTAACACACCGGGACCTAGCTTCATCCTTTGCGGTGGTAACCGGCCACGAAACCCCCGACAAAACATCTTCTAAAATTGCATGGGACTCACTGGCTCAAATCGGCACATTGGTGCTGCTAATGGGCTATAGAAACCTAAGACTAAACATGAATAAACTTATGGATGCCGGTAAAAACCCTGATACTCCCGCAGCCGTTATATCCTGGGGAACACTGCCTAACCAAAATACCGTTACGGGCACAGTCAACACGATTGCCGACCTTGTAAAACAGTCCAAGATCACGGCGTCCCCGGCTATAGTAGTAGTGGGCGATGTTGTAGGGCTAAGGGATATTGCAAACTGGTACGAAACTAAACCACTTTTTGGAAAAACGATCGTAGTTACTCGTGCGAAGGAGCAGGCAGGTGAGTTTGCTGATTTATTGACTGAGCAGGGTGCCAATGTAATAGAATTCCCTGCTATAGATATTATCCCACCCCGAAGTTGGAATAGTGCCGATAAGGCTATTCGAAACCTAGAATCCTACAACTGGCTAATTTTCACAAGTACAAATGGTGTTAGATCGTTCTTTAATCGATTTAGAGAACTCGGAAGAGATATAAGAGAACTGCACGGGATACAAATCGCATGCATAGGTGAAAAAACCGCAGAAACAACCCATAAATATAGATTAAGTGTCGATGCCGTGCCCAAGGATTACAGGGCCGAAGGCCTAATTGATATATTCGCTAAAATCGATCTCAGCAACCAGAAGATCCTTATACCCCGCGCAAAAGAGGCACGCGAGATACTGCCCGTAAAACTGCGCGAGATGGGTGCGAAGGTAGACGTAGTAAGCTTTTACGAAGCCAAAAAACCAAATAAGAGCAAGGTAGCCGAGCTTAAGAAAATGTTTAGAGATAAAGGTATTGATTGTGTTACATTCGCTAGCTCATCCACCACAAGGAATTTCATCGAGCTTCTGGGTAGGGATAAAAAACTCTTAAAAGAAATAGACATCGCATGCATAGGTCCCATTACCGCAGCCACAGTTCGTGAACTCGGTTTTAACCCCAAGATAGCATCCAAAAAACACACCATTCAAAACCTTACCCACGATATAGTGAGATTATACGGTAAGGTTAAGAAACGCAGAAAGAGATGAGATGTGCTATTAGCACCAATTTGATATGGTCCGCATACCTATTGATCAAGAACAAATTCAAGACTCGAAGGTAGTAATATCGGGCAACGACTTCAAACATATAGTCAAGGTTCTAAGACTAAACGAGGGTGACAGCATAATCCTATTTAGCCCCGATTCCTACGAATACAACGGTGTAATTACAGATGTAGAGAGTAAACAGCTTGTAGTCGAGATAAAAAGCAAAAAGCTAGTCAGCACCGAATCCCCTATTGATATAACACTTTATCAAGGCCTTGCTAAGGGCAGCAAGATGGACCTGATAGTAGAGAAAGCCACCGAGCTTGGAGTTAAAAAGATCGTGCCTGTTGTAACAGAAAGGTCGCAGATTAAAGACACCAAAAAAGTTAAAAGATGGAAGCGGATAGTAACGGAAAGCTCTAAACAGTGCAGAAGAACTAATCCACCTGAAGTTGCGGAGATCACAGATTTCAATGATGCAACAGAAAGCATTAATGACGGGGTGTTACAAGTAATACTTTATGAAGGCTATGATGTATTGTTAAAAGACTATCTGAGGAATTATTCGCAAGAAACCAAAGCTATTGCAATATTCATAGGCCCTGAGGGTGGATTTTCTAAAAATGAGATAGATTTAGCTGTAAATAACGGTTTTACAGCACTGGGTCTCGGTCCCAGGATCTTAAGAACCGAGACTGCAAGTCTCGTAACACTCTCGATCCTACAACACCACTTCGGTGACATATGAGATCAAGAACCGGACCTAATCGACGCTTCCAGCCGGATGAGTCTCTGCTTAATCTTGGACCTAATCAGCCTGTAATCATTCTTGTTGATTTCGCTGTTTGAATAGGCCTTATCCAGTTTAACAATCTCATCTATCAGATCTTTTTTCTCTGTATTTATGCTCTCCAAATGATCAACACCCCTTCGCGATCCGGCGTCTTTCCTATTAAAAATTGTGTAGATAAAACCTGAGGCCAACACAAATATCGCTATCCCAAGCGAAAGCGCTCTTAAGAACTTCCCCGAACCCGCATTGCTGCCAACTGTGAGCTCAATCACATGCCCGGGGGCCAGATTCTCCCCTGACCACCTGGAGTAGTTCTCGTTTTCAATCGTTACGTTTTCTAATTTAGTAAGCCCAATTACATCTAATTCAGCTTTATCGTCCGACACCAGGAGCATAAATTTATCCGCGCCGTAGTTGAGTACTCTATTAAACTCCCAATTCCCGCCGTCGTCGGGAACTAAGTACGAGTAAACAACTCTTCTTTGTCCCGGCAACACACTAGCCGTGTCCGAAAAACCGGTATCGGTCTTTACAATACTGTCATTACTTAAGCCATGTATTATTTTGAGATCAGCTGCATTATCCGGGAGACTGAACCTAAGTGTTTCCTTGCGGCCGTCCTCAAGCGTTTTGCTCCCCACATATATATTGCCCCCCGTGTTTTCAATTAATGCAATATCGGCAACAGATATGGCTTTATCCTCTACACGCACTATCATATGAGCTTCTCTAAGCACTATCCTATTTTCATCGGTTGTAGGCTCATAAATAGGCAGGTCCATAGATATCGAGTCTTGGTAAGGCTCGAACACCATCTTATCGGTCACATATTCCGCTCCCTCGTAATTGATCGTTATGGCATAGCTGCGATCCCAAGCCAGGCCCTCGAACTCAAACCCGCCGTCATCAGCAGAGCGGGACCGGAACTGTTCTTGAGCATTGTCACCCATGTAGGAGGTCAACAGAATCTCTATATCTTTCTCGGCACTACCTGTTGTTTTGTTTATTACCGTCCCCTTAATTACACCGCTTTCGGTGTTCTCGGGAGGAGCATTGAGTGATAGTAAATACCCGGCTATCTCATTTGCAGTACCGGGGTCAACATTCGTAGGCGGCATGGGCGGGTACCCTTGGTTAACCGGCATCTTGCCCAGTGTTTGATAGACACCCTGGGGATCGGTGATCCAATTAACTATCTGTTCCTTCGTGTACCTATTGCCGACCCCAAATAGATCAGGGCCCACAAACCTGCCCCTGCCGATAGTATGACACCTATCACAACGGTTAGATATAAAGAGTTGCTTGCCCTGCGGTGTAGTATCTTGCGCACCTGCGCTTAAGCATATGAGGCTTTGGACTGTAAAGACCGCTATTATAAGAGTGTTTCTAATCATTTGTATATAGGGTTTAGCATAGCGCCTACGACTGCAACATCACACCGCAACCTGAGCAGAACTTATCCTCGGCACTATAATCCCTACCGCAATTATAACAGTTACGACTGCTCTCGGTGCTAGGAGCAGAAACGCTCTCTTTTCCACTAGGTCCAGTGTTCTCAGATATACTAGGATCCTCGGTGCCGGTAATCTCTCGCTCCAACTCTTTGCCCAACTCGTCTGACTCAACCTCGTTTATTACGGCATCGATCTTTTTTAAGAGCGCTGCGGCCTGGGATTTATACTTTTGGTTTAACTCGTTATAGTCCTTGGTAGAGAGTTTCCCGAGACCATGATCAAACTCTATCTCTTTAATTGCAGCGTAGAGGCTCTCTTTTTGTGTCTCTAACAGTTCCAAGTCTTCTTGGGCACCACTGTTTTCAGCACCCGGGACCAAAGGCTCGGATCTTCTTTTGACTATGATCGGGTATACGACAAACCCAGACACAAGTAGTGCTATAACTATCGCTATTATATTTCCCATTTGTTTATGATTACCCGCGAGATGACCTAGGAACTTATAGGTTGATACTACACATTCACCGATCTATCCCGAGACCCCACATTGTACCTGACAAATGCTCTCTCGGTAGTTTTACTAAAGGTGGGAAACATGGCAATCACTGCACCCAGCAAAAGCACAAGAGCACCGGCCCAAATCCAGCTTACCATCGGGTTTATAAGCACACGAAAAGATGCACTGCCCCCATCACCAAAACCTGTGAGTATAACGTAGAGGTCATCGGTAATAGTGGACCTAAGCGCCACCTCGGTCTCCTGATTAATCTCTCGGTTGCCCTCGTACTTATATATATTTTTTTCGGGTTTCAGCGTGTCCACAGCCTCCCCGTTTTTATACAGCACCAGGTTCGCAGTTGTACCGTTTTTTGCCTCGTTGGTGTACTGTGTTAGGCCCTCGTACTCGAGCCTGTAGTCCCTGATTGAAACAGATTCCCCTTTGTTAAGCGTAGCCTCGGTCTGTGTGACGAATACAGACGATGCTGTGATGCCTATGACCATCAGCACTACACCTATGTGGACAATGTAACCCCCGTAGCGCCTGCGGTTTCTAGATACAAGTCGCCCGAATGCGAGTGCAGGGTTCTCACCCCTGCGGCTCCGTACGATCACACCACGAGTGAACTCGGCAAGAACGGTCACCGTTACAAACGCACAAAACGCAAAAGACAACACTGCCGTTAGTTCCCGTACTCCCAAAACAAATAAGACCAACCCTGTTGCAATAGCGGCAATAGACGGCAGCAAAAAATTCTTAACCAGGTTCTCTCTAGACGCCTTGCGCCATGAGATGAGGGGGCCTATTCCCATAAGAAGTATCAGAACGAGACCGATCGGTACATTGACACGGTTAAAATAAGGCGGGCCCACAAGTATCTTTTCGCCCGTGAGAGCCTCGGAGAGTATAGGGAAGATAGTGCCCAGGAACACCGCGAACGCAGCCCCAAGGAATAAAAGGTTGTTAAATATAAATGCACTCTCGCGCGAGAGTATGGAATCGAACTGATTCTCGCTCTCAAGTTCCCGGATTCTATACAAGAAGAGCCCGAACGAGAAAAGCAGTATGAATGCTATGAAGCCCAGGAACAAGGGGCCTATATCTGACTGCGCAAATGAGTGGACGGAAGATAGAATTCCACTGCGCGTAATAAATGTGCCGAATATTGCTAAGAAAAAAGTGATTATTATGAGAATCAGGTTCCATTTCTTGAGCATACCCTTTTTTTCCTGGATCATAACCGAGTGTAAAAACGCGGTGGCGGTAAGCCAGGGCATAAACGCGGCGTTCTCAACCGGGTCCCAGGCCCAGTACCCGCCCCATCCAAGCTCAAGGTAAGCCCACCTTGCACCCAGCACAAGCCCTATGCTAAGAAACGTCCAGGCCACAAGCGTCCACTTGCGCGAGTACCTAATCCACTGGTCACCCAGCCTGCGGCTAAGCAGCGCTCCTATGGCAAAGGCAAACGGTACCGTCACTCCCACGTAGCCTATATAAAGCGTGAGGGGATGGATGGCCATGTAGCCGTTTTGCAGTATGGGGTTAAGGCCCCTTCCCTCTTGGGGAATGAATGGCAGTTTCTCGAAAGGACTCTCTACAAACGCAATAATGAATATAAAAAATGCAGACACACCGGCCAACACCGCTATTACGTAAGGTATTAACTGTCTCGACTTATACCTGCTGCCCAGGACCACAAGTGTCATATATAGGGAAAGAATCAGACACCAAAGCAACAGAGAACCCGACTGACCTGCCCAAAGTGATGTAACCCTGTAGATCATCGGCAGGTCGGTGCTCGTGTTAAGAGCAACGTATTTTAGGGTAAAGTCCAGGTTTATAAGGGCATGAACAAGTGCTATGGTCGCTATTATCAAGAGGAAAGAGACGGCTATGGCCCCGTTCTCTGCGCTGCGCACGAGATCGGCCCGCCCGCTCCTAACCCCGACGACCGAGGCAACCATCACATATATGCAAACAATGAATGCCAAATAAACGGAGATTAAACCGCTTTCCACCATACTCAAGAACTCTCCTTTTCGTAAAGAGAGTCCGCGGATTCGTATTTAGTGGGACATTTAGCCAAAAGAATATCGGCCTGGAACACATTAGACCTATTATACTCGCCCTCTACCACAGCCTCGACCCCGTCATTAAATATATCGGGCACAACCCCTTTATAGTTCACATCAATTGTGCTCAAGCCGTCTGTGATTTGGAATTTCAACGCACCGTCCGACCTGTTTTCTATAGAGCCCGTTACAACGGTGCCCGACACCCTGACCCTGTCGTCATATATATAGGGCAGTTTGTCGTGGAGTTCGTCCACAGTGAGATAGTAGACACTGGTATCCTTAACTCCCCCGTAGACGAGGTAGCTTACAGCAAGCACTATCGCACCGATAGCAATGATGAATTTCAATTTTCCCTTAAGCATTAATACCCCCAGATAAAATTATACCGGTATTATTTCACTGACCCACTTAGGGCCTCAATTTTCTTGCCAAGCTCCTTATGCTTATTCATAATTATTATAAAGTAGATTAGCAGTATGAGCCAAAACACTATGTGTCCCCAAAAGAGATAGTTCAATCTAAGCGGCTTTTTAAGGAGCCCCACTTGGTCGATCCACACAGTCCCTTTTCCGTCAATAACGAGATCAAGGCCGATTGACCGGGCTTTGTTGCCCCTGTCTAAAAAGAGCTCCGTCGCAACCTCGGTCCACTCGCTATCACCCGAGAGCGGAATAGGAGGGCCGTAAGACACAAGCTCTACGTCATTCTGCGTAGCTACACGCAGCCTCAAATAAGCCATGTTCTCTACACCCTCGGTTTTCATCTTGGCCATATACACTAGCCTCGAGTTGTTAATCTCTGCATCGTCCACTTGGTAAAGGCCGATTACCCCTTTGCCTGACTCGTCTCTCTGCACACGAATGGATGCAGTACCATCAACAGAAGTCTCAGTGTCCAAAGAGATAGCCCCGCTGTCTACTATCTCGTCGGTGCTATCCGCAGTAAACTCGTGAACAACCTGATCACCACCGCTCGTAAAACAACCCGTTGCCAATAGTGTCAACACTACGAGTGCCGTACAAAAAACACTGAAATTATGAGCGCGCCAAAGTGTATTAGTCTTGATAGCGATTTCCTCTCTATGTCCTAAGTGCTTTGCAGCTCCGATAGCCGGTCGTTCATACTCTCGATCTTTGTTCGTATGCGAAGTAGCAGTACAAAGAGCAATGTAAATGCCAAAAGGTTAATAAGCAGTGCAACCATCATCGCGGGCTCTATACCCCCGCCCCCCGGACCGAATACCACTGGGGATATACCCCTCATGACCCTTGCCGACAGGTAGACCAGCGGCAGGTCGAGAAACGCTATTATCCCGAAGACCGCTGCGTACTTGGCCCTCCTGGTGTCGTTACCTGCAGAGGACCTGATCAGCAGATAGACGATGTACATTATCCATAGTATGAATGTTGTGGTAAGCTGGGGGTCCCATGTCCACCATGTACCCCATATCGGTTTTGCCCATATGCTGCCCGTAACTATGGTGAGTGTTAGGAACACAACTCCCAGCTCAGCCGAGCAGTAAGCGAGTATATCGAGCCTTCTAGAGCCCTTCCATAGGTACCCGATGCTAGCTATAAATACTATAAAAAACGCAATCGTCGCGGCCCAGACCGTACCCATATGGATATAGAATATTCTCTGTATATGACCCATGATCGGTTCTGTGGGCGCGTAATAGAAGGCGGCGTACAAAGACGCTGCCATACTAACCGTAGTGAGTGCAAACAAGATTTTGTTCATTTTATAGCGCTCTTTTAAGACTCGTCAATCACATACTCAAATACTACAGCCGATGCGGCCAGGAAGATTATATCGAAGGCCAAAAGCAGTTTCAAAGAAAAGGCCTCTGAGTTAAGACCGTTTCCGCTTATAACCGCTGCACTCAGTTTCACTGCACTCACGACCACGGGGATAATAATGGGAAAGATCACTATGGGAAGCAGTATCTCTCTAAGCCTCGTGTTTATTACCATAGCCGAAAACAGCGTGCCCACAGACACAAACCCGATAGTCCCAAGGAATATTATCAAAATTAATTGGGGAATGACACTCAGTAAGGAGAAGTTAAAAAACAGTGCGAATAACGGTAGTGTAAATAAACCCACAATAAACACAAAAATGGAGCTGCTTAGTAACTTGGCCAGGTAAATAACGGTCCTATCGGTAGGAGTAAGCAGCATGCCCACCATGGCGTTACCCTCTTTTTCAATTGCGAAAGTGCGTGTGAGACCCAACACCCCGGCGAATATAAAAGAGATCCACAATATTGCGGGTGCAGCCTCGCCCACAAGCACAGGCGAGTAACCCAAGGCAAAATTAAAAATCACCAGTATCAATAGTGCCAGCATGAACATTGAGGACAAAAGTTCCTTAGTCCTAAGCTCCGTCACTATATCCTTCCACACTATTATCAATAACTTCTTCATTCCGAGCACCGAGGTCGTAAAACCGTAATGTACCATTAATGCGAACACAAATTATATCTGTTCGGTTCAAATATTCGAGTACTGGGCAGGTGGTTTATATCAGTGGTTGCTGTGGCGAGTGCTTAGGAACACTCACAGCATTATAGATGAGCTATTGGTTTTTTGATTATAGATTTCGTTGAAATCTCTTGCCAATTCACCGTCTACTGTGCTTTCAAAAACGACACTGCCTGCCGAGATTATGAGCACTCGGTCGCTTAATTCCAAGCCGTCATTGACATTGTGGGTCGTCATCACGATTGTCTTACGCTCGTTCTTAAACCTGGAGAGCATATCTGTGAATATGGCTGAGCCGTGTCGGTCCAATCCCGCATAGGGCTCATCCAGTAGTAATATGTTTGGCTTGTGTACGATTGCTCTCGCAACCGCAAGGCGCTGCTTCATGCCCCTAGAAAAATTCCTTACCAACTCGTGCATCCTGGCCTCCAAGCCTATCTCCCGTATTACCTCTTTTGCCCTCTCACCGGGATCGCTGAGTCCGTAGAGGGTTGCAAAAAATGTGATGTTCTCAAACGCCGACAGGTTCTCATATATATAGGGGTCATGCGATATTAAGCCCACCATGGATCTTATGGACTCGACATCTTGTTTAATATCCTTTCCCCCAACGTGCAATTCTCCATCTGTTGGACTAAGCAAAGTCGACAAGATTTTTATGAGTGTTGTCTTGCCGGCCCCGTTAGGGCCGAAGATAGATACAAACTCGCCCTTTTGCACGGAAAGGTTGATCTTTCTGAGTGCGTGGTTAGTACCAAACGATTTAGAGACATCCTTAACTACCAGTTCATAATCAGTGTTATTCATGTCGCTACCGTATTGATAAATGCATCCATCCCGGCTAGCTATAAGTCAGCTGGAATATCGATTATCTAAGCTATTAGATTTTTGACAATAATGCGTCCACACCCCCAATATCCGCTACCCACTGTCCAAGCTCGTCCATCCCCTGATCCAATGTGACAACCGGTTTATAGCCCAACTCGTTTTTAGCCTTCTCCACGCTATAGCTGCGGCTACCTGCAAGCGCAGCCACAGCAAACCTGGTTAAAACAGGGGGTGTTTTTGAACCCCGTACACGCCCGAGCAGTTCCAGGAGAGATGCAACGGCATATGCGACTTTATAGGGGATTGAGATCTTGGGCTCCCACTCGATACCCGCTGATTCGAGTAGTCTAGATAGGAATTCCAGGTGGTGAATCTTATTGTTATCGTTTATAAAATATATATTTCCACCCGCGGGTGCATTGCTCATAGCAAGCGTAAGAGCACTTACGAGATTGGTTATATGGCAGGGGCTAACCCACCTGTCCCCCGAGCCCATGGGGTATAGAATCCCCTTTTTTGCCGCGAACACTATCCTGGGTAGTATAACAGTGTCACCTGCACCCCAGACATTGGATGGTCTTAGCACAACTGTGTCCATGGGGGAATTATTGGCGGCTTTAACAACGAGTTTTTCGGCCTCGGCCTTAGAATAGTTGTAGGAATCGTTATAGTGCTTTCTATAAGGATAGGTTTCATCGATATTATCGAGGTCATGGATGTTCCAAAAATCCGACTGCCATACCACCGTAGAGGAACTAAGGTACACGAACTTGTTAACCCCTGATTCTATTGAGGCCCCGAGCAATTCCCTCGTGGAATCGATGTTGTACCTAATAAAATCTTCTCTTTTGCCCCAGTCGGACACGAGTGCCGCTAAATGGAACACTACGTCGCTCCCGGCCGGTAATCGCCTTAGAGAATCTGAGTCGCCCAAGTCGCCGTAGGTTAAATCGACGCCCAGTTTCTCGAGTTGTGATTTATCACTGGTCTCTCGTACCAAACAATTTACGTCAACACCAGTGCCTACGAGCGCCTCGACAAGCTTGCCTCCGATAAAACCCGTGCCCCCTGTGACAACAGCCTTCATGTATGGATCCTCTTTGTTACCAATATGTTACAAAGACTGAATGATACTTATAACAACTCGATGTTGTCAAAGCATAATGTGTATCTGATGAATAAGGAAAGGGTACGAATTAATAGAGTGGTGCGCACGCACTAAGCGAGAGCGCGGTGGCAAGTCGGATGCAGGCGGAGCTCCGCCGATGTAGGCAGTGCCACTACATGGTAATGATTATCTCTTGTAATGCTTACTGTTTTCATAGATCTCAACTATATAATCCTAGTTATTGCTTAACCAGTTTTCCATCCACTCTATTGTCTGCTCTGCCTTTTCCCTGGTCGATGTGGTAGAGATCTGAGTGTCGTCCATATAAACTGCCCAGTATGTGAGATGGGAGCCTGGTACATTAACCTGTTCGATGCCAAAATTACTATTTGTGTCTATCGTGTTTAGTGCTATTGATAATGTCATCTAACTTTGCCTCCGTTATGTTTTTTGCCGTTCAACTAACTGCTAATACATATAGTGTGTTTATTATGCAATATGCGTGCCAAATCATAAGTTAAGCATCACCGTTAGATTTTCAAGTAAATTTGTATCTATATTCTAAAATCTTGTAATATTTAGATGTATCTAGACAACTGTAGGATTCCAGAGCTCTAAATACTATTAAGCCTGAGCTTAAAGACTTGTGCATTACCCACTGAAACTACTTTAAAATTAGCATTGACATAGGGATCAAGATCGTATATTAAATCATACATTCTTATGAACTAACGGAGGTAGAACTTGCTGGTACCTAAAAGCGCATTCGTTACGAAAGGGGTTGGAAAACACAAAGAAAAACTCACCAGCTTTGAGATGGCTCTTAGAAACGCCAAGATAGCTGAGTTCAACTTGGTCAAGGTATCGAGTATTTTTCCCGCAAATTGTAAGCTTATACAACGCTCTCAGGGCCTAAAGAAAATGGAAGCGGGCCAGATCGTGTATTTGGTGATGAGTGAAAACGCAACGAACGAACCCAACCGTTTGGTCGCCGCCTCGGCAGGGATCGCCATACCCAAGGATCATAGCCGGTACGGATACATTTCGGAGCATCATAGCTTCGGACAAAACGATACTGTTGCAGGGGAGTATGCCGAGGACCTGGCAGCCTATATGTTGGCCACCACTCTAGGGGCTCCATTTGATCCGGACAGGAGTTATGACGAACAGAAGGATATATGGGAGATTAGCGGTCATATAGTGAAAACAAGGAATATTACTCAGAGCGCGGTGGGAGATAAAAACAGATTATGGACCACAGTAGTTGCAGCTGTGGTGTTCTCGTCCTTCTAATACCTCTTACCGGTACTAAATCTCACATATGTTACTGTCCATAGTGGGACTCGATCCAAGCCTTGTATTCACCGCTTTGGATATGTTCGGTCCACTCGGGATTGCTCAGATACCAATCCACGGTCTTTAATAGACCGGTCTCAAATGTTTCTTTAGGGACCCACCCTAGCTCCTGGGTGATCTTGCTCGAATCAATCGCGTAGCGTCGGTCATGGCCGCGGCGGTCCCGAACATATGTAACAAGCTCTCTACGGGACCCCACCACAGGCAGTTCCCCAAGCTCATCGTCGAGTATCTTGCATATCATCTCGACTACCTTGATATTCTCGATCTCGTTGCCCCCACCTATGTTATAGGTCTCGCCGCTCTTGCCGTTTTGCAAAATAGCCCATAATGCTCGGCAGTGATCCTCCACATAGATCCAATCCCTTATGTTCTGGCCGTCCCCGTAAACGGGCAGCGGTTTGCCGTCCCTGGCGTTTAGTATCATGAGAGGGATCAATTTTTCGGGGAACTGGTAGGGGCCGTAGTTGTTGGAGCTGTTTGACACAATTACCGGTAGCTCATATGTTCTGTTATAGGCCCTAGCTAAGTGGTCAGATGACGCCTTGGATGCCGAATAGGGGCTATTAGGCCTGTAAGGGGAATCCTCACTGAACTTGCCTGAATCATCCACAGAGCCATAGACCTCGTCTGTGCTTATATGATGAAACAATTGTATGCGTGGGGCCCTCTCTCGAGCGATTTCGAGCAAATTATAGGTGCCAAGTATGTTGGTCAGTATAAATTCATTCGGTCCAACGATAGATCGATCCACATGTGATTCAGCTGCAAAATTACACACAGCATCAATAGCGTGGTCGTCGAACACCCTAACCATAGCGTCGTAATCGCCAATGTCGGCTCGAATAAACTTATAACGATCATCGTGTGTTTTCTCTATATCTGCCAGGTTCTCAGGGTTGCCGGCATATGTGAGTTTATCGATATTTACCACCCGTCCTCTATACCCGGCATCACCCAACAGATACCTGATATAATTGGAGCCGATGAACCCGAGCCCCCCGGTAACCAGCAAGTTTTTTATCTCACCCATAATCTATCTCATACATATTATAAGGCTTACCTACTTTGGTTCATATACCGGGAGCAGCTCAGTCTGTATATCGCCCAACATAGGTAAGCTTTTATCCTTATCCGAGAGCTTCGGGTCATCAATAGGCCACTCTATACCAACTGTACCGTCAGCCCAGTTAAGACCGTAATCATCCTCGGGTCTGTAGTAACCGCTACATTTATAGAATACAGTAGCAGAATCACTTAGCACACAAAAACCGTGGGCAAAACCCGTAGGTATGTAAAGCGCACGATTATCGGCAGCCGAGAGCTTTAACCCTACCCATTTACCGAAACCGGGCGAGCCGGACCTTAAATCCACGGCAACATCAAAGATCTCGCCCGCAAGAGCGGTAACAAGTTTGGCCTGTGGGTATTTAAGCTGGTAATGGAGCCCGCGGAGCACAGAGCGGTGCGAATAGGAAAGGTTGTCCTGCACAAAAGGTTTTATATCTTTCACACCCACAAGCTCATCGGCTCTGAATATTTCCTTAAAATAGCCGCGGTCGTCTTTAAACACCTCGGACTCAACAGTAAAAACATCGGGCAACGAAGTGGGTATCAGCTCAAAGTCCATATTATCCGCACTCGGTCTCTAAAATATCCAACAGGTAATCCGTGTATTCGTTAGCCGACATCTTCTCGGTCAAAGCCGCAAGCTCGGAGCTCTGAATAAACCCCTCACGGTACGCAATCTCTTCTATGCAGGCAATTTTTAAGCCCTGACGTACCTCCACGGCCTGCACATAGCTAGAGGCCTGTTGTAGCGACTCGAAAGTCCCCGTGTCTAGCCACGAATAACCCCGCCCCAACAACTCTACCCTCAACTTACCCCTACTCAGATACTCTTTATTAACATCTGTGATTTCAAGCTCGCCCCTGGGAGATGGTCTGAGGGTCTTGGCAATCTCAACCACTTCATTGTCGTAGAAATATAGGCCCGTAACTGCATAACGGGATTTAGGTGTTTCGGGTTTTTCCTCAATACCCACCACATTGCCCCCACCATCAAACTCGATTACACCGTAACGCTCGGGGTCTCTTACAGAGTACCCAAACACAATCGCCCCGTCTTCAAGCCCAGCCGATCGCTTTAGCACCTCGCTTAACCCGTGCCCATAAAATATATTGTCACCAAGAACCAATGACACGCTGTCTTTGCCTATAAAATCAGCACCCAACAAAAACGCATGCGCTATGCCCTTTGGGCTCTCTTGCTCGGCATACTCAATACTTATACCCAAGTCCCTGCCGTCCCCAAACAGCTCTCGAAACCTGGGTAGGTCCTTAGGTGTGGATATAATCAGGATCTCCTTTATGCCCGAGAGCATCAGCACCGAAAGCGGGAAATATATAAGCGGCTTATCGTAAATCGGCAGTAGCTGTTTACAGATCACAGACGTGATGGGATGGAGCCTGGAACCTTTACCCCCGGCCAAAATAATTCCTTTCATCTCAGTTAGTAACCCCTCTAGTGTTATCTTTCATTTAGTTCGTTGATACTTACGGACCGTTTGTTTATTTTTGCTCAGCTATTAGCTCGCGGGCAGCTTCTACGGTTTTATCCGTGATCTTAATACCGCCCAGCATCCTGGCCAATTCGCTCACACGGTCGTTGTTGTCCAACCGGTCCACTCTCACATTAGTGCTCTGCTTCTCAAAGCTCTTAGATACTCTCAAATGTGTATCTGCAAACTTTGCAACCTGAGGCAGGTGTGTGATGCATAGCACCTGGTGACGTTTGGACAGCTCTTTTATCTTAATACCCACAGCCTCGGCCACAGCCCCACCCACGCCCGAGTCGGCCTCGTCAAATATGACAACAGAGCCGCCCTGGGTTTTTGTTAAAGCCTGTTTAAGCACCAGCATTATCCTAGACAGCTCACCCCCCGATGCAATTGATGACAATTTGCGGGGCTTTTCATCGGGATTGGCTGAAAACTGATACTCGACCCTGTCGATTCCAGTGGCTGAGAGCTCGCAATCACTAACATTTATTTGAAATTGCGCGTGTTTAATCCCTACATTTCCAAGCTCGGTTTCTATTCGTTTTGACAGTTTTTTGCCGGCATCGCGCCGCTTGCGTGATATTGAAGCAGCCTTGTCGTTGGCTTTTTTCTCCAGTACACCCAACTTGTTTTCGAGTTCTTCAATATGCTCCCCGTAATTAGCAATACTATCCAGTTCAGTGGACAATCTGGTGTGGGTTTGCAGTATCTCTTCAATTGTGTCCCCATGTTTTCTCTTTAGATTATTGATAACCTCAAGACGGTCCTCGACCTCTTCAAGCCTTACGGTGTCGATTTTCACATCAGCCGTATACTCCCTTAAGGAACTCGAGAGCTCTTCAAGTTCTATAACGGTTTTTTCAACTGATTTGGCTAGTAAATCTAGCCTGGGGTCAAAGTGAGATATATCCCTTAGTTCATCGTGAATGTTCTTTAGATTGCCGAGAATGGACTGGTCTTTATCGTAAATCTCGTTATAACCCCTTTCAGTCACAGAAAAAATTCGCTCGGCATTAAGGAGTATATTCCTTTCGGCCACAAGCTCCTTATCTTCCCCGGGGTTAAGACTGCAGGACTCGATCTCGTTTAGTTGAAACCTGAGAAACTCTTCTCTATTTATATCATTCGTCTCGTTATCTTTTAAGTCCGAAAGCGCTCTTTTTACATCCGAGTACTCTTTATATAGCTCTTTATATTGATCCACTTCCTTGTCGAGGCCCCCGAATCCGTCCAGTAGCCTTAGCTGTATACTCTCTTTGTAGAGCGTTTGGTGCTCGTGTTGACTGAACACGTCAACCGCGGACTCTGCAATACGGTCTATCATATTTAGAGTCGCATGACTCCCGTTTACAAACAGCTTTGCGCGGCCCACTCTAGGCACCACACGCTTTAGCAATAGCTCGTCGCCTTCCGTGGGAAACCCCAGTTCGCCCAGAAGCTCTTTCAAACCATCGTTAGCACTCAGATCCAGCAGTGCCTCCACCGTGGCCTGATCCCTATCCTTTCTGATTATATCCGCCGATACTTTCCCACCTAAAATGATGGTAATAGCATCTACAATAATTGATTTCCCGGTACCCGTCTCACCCGTGATAATATTGAGCCCGGGACCGAAATCTATAGAAAGGTCGTCAATAATTGCGAAATCTTTTAAGGTAAGACACTCAAGCATTAACTCTACTCAAGAAAACTCTTTAGAATGCACCCGACATTGGAGTCCTCTAACTTCTCAAGGGCCCTCTTTTCAATCTGGCGTATACGCTCGCGGGTAAGGTTAAAATGCTTACCAATCTCATCGAGCGTGTAAGTGGTCTCAAACCCGATCCCGAACCTCATCTTCAATATCTGCTCCTCACGGGGAGTAAGTGTAGCTAGGGCGTCCCTGATCTTATTTACCAGTGTGGCCCTTGCTACTGCAGAGTCGGGCTCATTGGTAGGATCGTCGGGTATAAAATCCAGTAGTGTGGTCTTCTCGCCGTCTAAGATCGGGGAGTCCAGGTGTACAACCTCTTTTGTGGCCTCAAGGACCCTCTTTACACCGTCAATTGAGATACCGGTTTGCTCAGAGATCTCGTCGGGTGAGGGTTTACGGCCCATCTCTTTATTTAGCATAGAGCTTACTCTGTGCACCTTGCTCGCTTGCTCAAGCACATAGACCGGCACCCTGATCGTGCGTGTCTGATCCAGCAGCGAGCGCGAGATGGCCTGATGTATCCACCACGATGCATAAGTAGAGAATTTGTAACCCTTAGTGTGATCAAACCTCTCAACGGCCCTCATGAGACCCACATTGCCCTCCTGGATAAGGTCGGGCAGTGGGAGCCCGCGGCTCATATACCTTTTGGCTATACTCACAACCAAACGAAGGTTGGCTTTAATGAACCGCTCTTTATACCCCATTGCGCGCTTTAGATAAGCCTTGGTAACTACACTCGACCTTTTAATGCTGTGTGTAGTGACAGAGCCGTTGTATTTAGAAGACCTAGTGGTTTTTTTAGTGCGTACTTCTGCGCGAGTGACAGGGTTTCTCGACAACCCCTCAAGCTCCACAATGGTGTCTTCCAAACACTTGCCAAGACTCTTTTGAAATATAGTCTCTAGCTGCTCTTTTACCTCTCGAGCCTTTGCTTCACACCTCTTAATCTTTGCAGATACCTCTATCTCTTCTTTGGCTGTCAGAAGTGGCTCAGTACCCATCTCTTTAAAATAAACCTGCAGTAGTCTGAACTCCTCGTCGGGGTTCCATTTCTTTTTTTCTTGCTTTGATTGCGTACCGTTTTTGTTGTCGGTTGCGTTATGGTACTCAAATTTTTCATTGCCAAGTTGATCAATTGCCTTACCTTCAGATTCGATGTCAAATGAATCGTTGCGTGGGGATCCCCCGTCTGCTTGATCTTCGTAAGCGCGATGTGCAGTTTCCCTAAATTTGCCCTGTGACTTTTCAGTCTCGTTACTGCGCTTTCTCGATCTCGAGGTAAATTGATCGGAGCTATTTCTTACAGTTTTTGATTTTAATCTTGCCTGTCTCAATAAACTCCCTCCTCCATCCAAACCACGGATTTATTCTCTAATTTGTCCACCGCCGCGCACTATAAATTTCGTAGTTGTAAGCTCTTCAAGCCCCATAGGACCAAACGCATGCAGTTTTGAGGTGCTTATACCAATCTCTGCCCCAAGCCCAAGCTCATAGCCGTCGCTAAACCTTGTCGAGGCATTTACCATCACCGTAGACGAGTTAACCGCGCCCAGGAAGTACTCTGCGTTTTCATAACTCTCTGTCACAATGGATTCTGTATGATCCGAGCCATAACGCTCTATATGCTCAATAGCAGCATCTATATCGGAAACTATTTTTATGCTGAGCAAAAGATCCAGATACTCTTCGTACCAGTCCTCTTCCGTAGCACTCTTTATTCCCGGGACCAGCTCCACTGTCTTATCGCAGCCCCGGATCTCTACACCCAACTCTTCGAGCTCTCGAATGAGATCCGGCAGAAAGGATTTGGCCACACCTTCGTGTACAAGTAGTGTTTCCATGGCATTGCACACCCCGGGGCGCTGTGTCTTTGCATTAACCGCAATATCCCGTGCCATTTTTAAATCCGCACTCTTGTCAACAAACACATGGCACACACCTTTGTAATGTTTTAGTACCGGGATTGTAGAGTTCTCGGCAACAAACCTGATAAGCCCTTCTCCTCCGCGTGGGATTATGAGGTCTACCAACTCATCGAGCTTCAATAACTCCAATATCGCAGCCCTATCGACCACAGGGATTATTTGGATTGCGTCGGGGGGTAACCCTGCTGCGGCTAGAGAGTCGCAGAGAACCTCACCTATAATCATGTTTGACCTGATCGTTTCCGACCCGCCGCGTAGAATAACGGAGTTGCCCGATTTTATGCATAACCCCGCGGCGTCAGCCGTAACATTTGGTCGCGATTCATATATTATTCCAATCACACCAAGCGGTATACGCACCCTGCCAACCGTGAGGCCATTGGGTCGTTTCCACATCCTAACGACCTCACCCACGGGGTCTTGGAGTGAGCACACCTCATCTAGTCCCGAGGCGATTTTCCGAATGCGCGCTTCGTCTAAGCTGAGCCTATCGATAAGCGCGTCTGCAAGCCCCTTAGACTTTGCGTCTTCTACGTCCTTACGGTTTTCTTCTAGTATAAGATGGGTTTTAGATATAAGCCCGCGCGACATCTGTTTTAGGGCATTATCTTTTTTATCCGTAGTGACTTTGGCTAATTGCTGGGATGCTGTTTTTGACTTGGCTGCAATGTCTTTAATTAAATTACTAAGGTCAGAGTTATCTCTAGCTCTTTTCACTTCAGACATTTACGCTACGGGGCCCCTCGGAGTAGTATTTGAAAAGCATAATATATCTTGAAATATAATGTCAAGCGGAATTTGAAACAGCGATTTTAAATAAATAATTTGGGAATACTCAGACACCGAGTAAACGCTAGGGGAGCTCATTGGAAACATATAAATATAGTAGCTTACGGGGGCTTAAAAACAATGGTCTGCTAAACACAACTCGGTTTCGGGGTTGTCACGCAGCAGTCATATTTTTGAAATAATCCACCGTGAGTTTTAGCCCTGTTTCCAGATCCACAGTGGGTGCCCAGCCAAGCTCCTGCTGAGCCAGTGTAATATCGGGTTTTCTTCGCTTCGGATCGTCCATCGGCAGGTCTTTAAAAACCACCTTGGAACCAGAGTTTGTGAGATCCACTATGAGCTCTGCCAGGTCCTTTATAGAGACCTCGTTTGGGTTCCCGGCGTTAACAGGCCCTGTGAATCCATACGGTGTGTCCATCATAGAGATCATAGCATCCACCATGTCGTCCACGTAACAAAACGAACGGGTCTGTGAGCCGTCGCCGTAGATGGTGATGTCCTCGTTACGAAGCGCCTGTGTGATAAAATTACTTACAACCCGCCCGTCGTTGGGGTGCATCCTGGGGCCGTAGGTGTTGAAAATTCTAATCACCTTTATATCCAGTTCATGCTGGCGGTGGTAATCGAAGAACAGTGTTTCGGCACACCTCTTACCCTCATCATAGCAGGCCCTGGGCCCGATCGGGTTAACATTGCCCCAGTAACTCTCAGTTTGGGGATGGATTGTAGGGTCGCCATATACCTCGCTTGTAGAGGCCTGGAGAATAGGTTTGCGAATTCTTTTTGCGAGCCCAAGCATGTTTATGGCTCCTGATACGTTTACCTTGGTAGTTTGTACGGGGTCAAACTGATAGTGCACAGGCGACGCTGGGCAGGCCAGGTTGTAGATCTCGTCCACCTCTACATATAGCGGGAAACATATATCGTGTCGGATGACCTCGAAATCGGTTTTGTCGAATAGCTGAGCTATATTCTCTTTGGTCCCGGTGTAGAAATTATCTACACATATTACTTCTGATCCCTGCGAGTGCAATTTATCGCAGAGATGTGAGCCGATAAACCCTGCCCCACCGGTAACCAACACTCTCTTTTTCATCGGTTCATTGGACAATGAGGAGATTTATGTACTGACTACGTTTTGACAACACCGCGTTCAGTTAAATATGCAATTATAATATCGGTGCTCTCCTCTAGATTCTGGGCGTCCGTATCAATAACTATCTCGGGATTTGACGGCTCTTCATATGGGTCATCAATCCCAGTGAATCCCTTAATTATGCCCTCTCTCGCTTTTTTATATAAGCCCTTCACATCCCTCTGTTCACATACCTCGACAGGGCATTTAACGAACACCTCTACAAACTCGTTTTCTTCGACCAGCTCTCTTACGGCGTCGCGGTCCCTTTTGTATGGAGACACAAACGCGGACAACACAATAAAACCTGCGTCTACAAAGAGCTTGGACACCTCGCCAATGCGTCTGATGTTCTCGGCCCTCTCCTCCTCTGCAAACCCAAGGTCCTTGTTAAGCCCCGTCCTTATATTGTCGCCGTCTAAGATATAGGTTCTGTTAAACGATTTTATCAGCCTCTTCTCAACTTCATTGGCAAGCGTAGACTTGCCCGAGCTCGGGAGCCCGGTAAACCAAAGCACAAGCGAGCCGTGCTCATTTAGCAGCCGCCTGTCCTCTTTTCTAATCTCATGTTCATGTGGTATTACAAACCGCTCCATAAACTACCTCCGTTGTTATTATTATGTTTGTGTTTTATAGCGATTAAAACAAGATGTAATTTAGGCTTTTTCACCCCTAACATCCCACTTACCCCTAACTGTAATCCAAAAGGAAATCACCAGCAGCCGCAAATCCAAACCCAGATTTTGCGACTTTATATATAGGAGGTCGTAATGAAACTTTCGCCTCCTTATAATATCGCGGGGTGCAAATATCTGTGCTATCCCCGTAAGCCCTGGTGTTACCGAATGCCTCTTAATATAACCCTCTACGCTCTCGATAGGTTGTGCATCTACAATCCGTGAATCGCTTACCTCGAGCTCTACCGGCAATAAAGGGCGAGGGCCCACAAAACTCATCTCTCCCATAACTATGTTGAGTAGCTGAGGGAGTTCGTCCATTGCCGTACTTCTTAACAATTTCCCTACCCTTGTAATACGCTTGTCATCTTTATGAGCCTGTATCGGGCCATGTTCTCGATCTGAATGAGGGATCATAGTGCGAAACTTGAGATTAGCAAAACGCTTACCGTTTTTACCCACCCGATTGGATGTATAGAACACTGGCCCTCTATCTTCGAGCCAAATTAGTAATCCTATTATAATCCATAAGGGCAAAGTCAATATCACCCCAACGACAGAGAACACTAAATCCAGGGGACGCTTTAGTATGTACTCCTCTGACCCCGAACTCACAATCAGTCTATCCAGTATGGGACCAGCTTCATTATGTGCGTGTATAGCAGGTTTGGTTCCTACAGTATGTTGAGTAGGCACTCTCTCTTATCCTTTTTCTGCCCCGATCTCTCTACGTTAATTATAGTGCATTACGGAATTAATTGTCATAGAACATATAGATAGATCAAATGTGAAGCTATCACAACTATCTATTGTAATTAGTGATTAAAGCATTTACAAGTTTTATGTTTGATACCAATCTATAGTATTAGTGAGTCCGTCAATTAAACTCATCTCGGCACTAAATCCGAATTCGCGTTTGGCCCTGGTAGTGTCCAGCCATCTTTTGGGTTGGCCGTCAGGCCTTGAAGTATCCCATTGGATCTCGCCCTCGTAACCTACGATATCTTTTATCATATGAGCCAAGTCATGAATCGAAATCTCGTGACCACTGCCGATATTTACAGGGTCTCCCTTATCGTAGAGCTCCGTGGCCATTATTATGGCCCTTGCAGCATCCTCTACATATAAGAACTCTCTGGTTGCTTCGCCCGATCCCCAGGCTGTAATACTGCTCTCATCGTTTTTCTTTGCCCCGCAAATTTTCACTATTAGTCCTGGGATCACATGTGAGGTCTCGGGATCAAAATTATCCCCTGGGCCATATAAGTTGACAGGTATCAGATGAACCGCATTAAACCCGTACTGTAATCTATAGGCCTGGGTCTGAACCAGCATTAATTTCTTGGCAATACCATAGGGTGCGTTAGTCTCTTCTGGGTACCCGTCCCAGAGCTCTTCTTCGCGAAACGGGACCTTTGCATATTTGGGGTATGAACACACTGTACCTACACTAACAAACTTCTCTACTCCCTCGCGCTTTGAGGCTTCCATAAGCAGTATGCCCATAAGTGCGTTGTCATACACAAGCTCGGCAGGCTTTTCCAAGTTGTACCCTATACCCCCTACCCTCGCGGCCAGATGAATCACCACATCTATACCACTGACCGCTTTCTCGCAGTTCTTCCATGCCCGCAGATCACAGTCCCTGCTCCGGGGCACACGTATATTCTCTTTACTCACCCCTTTGTCCAATAGGCGGTTAACGACGAAACTACCCAGAAAACCTGCACCGCCTGTTACTAGTATTTTTTTATCGCTTAGTTCTATGCTCATATGCTTTATTTTCCTTCGGCACGATAGTTTTATTTATACTTTTGCACTAATCCCCCGTCCACCATTTGTCTGTAATTTTTTCGCTCAATATCCGGTCTCCTTCCCCAACCGTTTCACTGCCCACGTTCCGTAGATCAGCATCTATCATAATCTTAATCAGGTCTGAGAATGTTATTTTTGGGTCCCATCCGATCTCTTTTTTTGCTTTCATTGAGTCCGCGCACAGTGATTCGACCTCTGTGGGTCTAAAGTATCTTTTATCGATTTTCACGTAATCGTTCCAGTCCAGATCCACATACGAAAACGCCTGCTCTACTAGTTCTTTTACTGTGTGCGTGTGGCCCGTGCCAAATACATAATCGGATGGTGTATCGGACTGAAGCAGTTGCCACATGATCTCTACATATTCCGGTGCGAAACCCCAGTCCCTTTGTGCATCCAAGTTGCCGAGATATAGGTACTGTTGGTTCCCGGTTTTGATATTGGCTACAGCACGCGTTACTTTGCGGGAAATAAATATTTCGCCCCTTCTGGGTGACTCATGGTTAAACAAAATACCGTTTGTAGCAAATATATCGTATCCGTCACGATAATTAACCGCAGACCAATACGCCATGAGTTTGGCTATTGCGTATGGGCTTCTGGGCTTAAACGGGGTGTTTTCATTTTGCGGGGGTGGAGTAGAGCCAAACATCTCACTGCTTGAGGCCTGGTAGAATTTGCATTTTAATCCACTTCGTCGGATGGACTCGAGTATCCTAATTGCCCCTATTCCTGTGACATCACCACTGTACTCAGGCATATCAAAACTCACACGCACATGACTCTGAGCACCCAGGTGGTAAACCTCATCGGGTTTTATATTGTATATAAGGTTTGTCAACTGGCTCGAATCGCCTAAATCACCGTAATGAAGGAATAATTTGGCTCTCTCTTCGTGCGGGTCAACGTAGATATGATCGATCCTATCCGTATTAAAAGTGCTTGACCTCCTAATCAAACCATGCACTTCGTAGCCCTTAGAAAGCAGCAATTCGGCGAGATATGAACCATCCTGCCCCGTAATCCCTGTTATCAAAGCTATATTCATTAGATCTTATCCTTGTTACATATTTGCTATGCATATTATATACAATACATGCAGCTATCTTAATATCGTAGTCATATGCCACATATAAGGTATATACCGTATGTGTTATTTGTACTATTATTAATATATATTGCTACCACTAGGCATATGTTTTGAAATAAGAAGCAAATTGCCCAACTTTGGAAAAATTTTTGCAAAAAAGCACCAAGAGACAAAAGCGCAGACCGTGCATTCTCATCGCTCGATAATCTTCTCGCATTTTGCGGAACAAATTCCCGACGCTTCTATTGCTGGCACCTCCCAAACGCATCTGTACAAAGACCGAAGGAACATAAGAAGCGCGAATTTCACCACTTTTAAACAGCCTAAGTATATACTCATAATCCGCGGCAATACGAAAACTTGTATCGTAAAGCCCCAACCTTGAAAACAACTCTCGTTTTACAAACATTGTAGGATGCGGGGGCATCCACCCGCGCAAGATTGATCGAGGATCATACTCGCCTGCTTTCCAATACCTAACGACCCTTTTTTGGGCACCGGTCACATACTCCAGATCACCATACACGCAATCGACGTCATTATCACTAAAAGACTTAACCACTCTATCAATCACACTATCATCCCGATATATATCGTCTGAGTGCAAAAACCCCACAATATCCCCACCCGACATCTCTATCCCCTTGTTCATAGCATCATAGATCCCGTCGTCCCGCTCACTAACCCAAGAGGATATTTGATCCGAATACTTCTCAATGATACCCACAGTACCGTCATCAGAATTCCCATCAATCACAATATACTCTATGTCCTGATACGACTGGTTTAGCACACTCTCGATACAATCCTCAATATATTTAGCATTATTACGTACAACTGTGATTATTGAGGCTTTCATACCTTGTTAATAAACGGTAGGATGCTGGCTTTCAATATACTAATCCTGCAATATACAGACCCAAATCACCTAAACACGCAGTAATTATTCATAACCAATAGATCAATCTTAGTACGCTTAAAACAGTCAAGAGCCTCTGTGGGGCTGTTAACAATCGGTTCGTTCTCGTTAAATGAGGTGTTGAGCAAAATCGGAACACCCGTACGCTCGCCAAACAGTTTGATCAATCTATAGTACCTTTGATTGATGTGTTCGCTTACGGTCTGGAGCCTCCCGGTGCCGTCTTCATGGACAACTGCAGGAACCAGATGTCTCTTATTTTGCTTAACTTCATAGACTTTCTCCATAAAAGGTACAGGGCTAATACTCTCGAACCACTCACCTACACACTCGGCCAAAATTGATGGTGCAAATGGTCTAAACCACTCACGTTTTTTTATCCTGGCGTTAAGTATATCCTGCATATCGTTACGTCTGGGATCAACTACAATGCTCCTGTTACCAAGCGCTCTGGGGCCCCACTCCGTCCTACCCTGAAACCACGCCACTACACAACCGTCCATAACTGCTCTGACAACCGTTTCCAATAACTGAGTCTCATCTAACAATTTGAGACTTTCGCTACAGTCTCGCAGCACACTTTCAATTTCGTCATCCCCATACTCAGGCCCCCAATACGGTACATCCATCTCAAACCCTCTCTCCTGCCCAAGCACCTGGTTCCACACCCAAAATGCTGCCCCTATTGCAGTACCGGAATCCGCTGCACCTGGGGGGATAAAGACCTGATCGTATTGTGTTCTACTCTCTATTTTCCCATTAGCAAGTGAGTTCTGAATACACCCTCCGGCAAGTGCGATACTCTTAGTAGCGTTTTTCTCATAGAAGCTGTTTAGCAGATGGAAAAACGCCTCCTCATATATTGCTTGTACCGATGCCGCAATATTCTTATGGTGTGCAGTTATCTCATCTTCATAGTCTCTCGGTTCACCAAACAGATCTGTTAATCGATCCGAATATATCTGTCCCAGCTCAGGCTCTCCGTCCTCCCAAACCATGTCCACACCCTCTTTGTCATGGAGAAAATAGATTGTTTCCAGTTCAAAAAGACCATCTGGTTTAAGCCTTACTATCTCACGCATCTTATCTAGATGCACCGGTTCCCCGTAGGCCGAAAGCCCCATCACCTTGTACTCATCTCCATATTTAGAAAAACCAAGAAACTGAGTAAAAGCAGTGTAGAAAACACCCAACGAGTGGGGGTATTCAACATAATCATGGACCTCAATCCTGTTTCCGACACCCATACCCCTCATAACACTTAAAAAGTCACCGAAGCCATCCACCGAGATGCATGCGGCCTCATCGAGAGATGATACAAAAAAAGCACTGGCAAGGTGAGCTCTATGGTGTTCTACATTGTGGACTGTGGATTTTAGGTCTGAATCGCTTATACCTAGCACCTCGGCCAGAGAAGATTTTATATCTTTAATTTTAAAGGCATTTTGAAGGCGATTTGCTAAAAAGCCTATTTTAGGAGCCTTTGTAAGCGCTCTTAGCAACTTCTTATGCAGATGTGCTGATGGGTTTCTGGATATTGCAATGTGGTCAACATCTTGGATCCCGACACCAGCATCCGATAAGCACCATTTAATAGATTCCGTGGGGAGCCCGGCCCAGTGTTTTACCCTCCGTATCCGCTCCTCTTCAATAGCGCAAACTAGCTCGCCATCGCGAACAACACACGCAGACGAATCACCATGATACGCATTAATACCGAGTATAATCATAGGTAGTTAGATCTCTATAGACACAGAGTTTAAGTGTGACATCATTTCCTTACCGATGTTTTCAATGCTATACCTATTTTTAACCAACTCATATGCATTCAGCGAAAGATTATTACAATAATATTCATCATCCAACAAAGTTCTCATGGCATTACAAATAGATTCAACATCATTTTCAACAACAACACCCGCGTTACATTCTTTGATATCATCTCTTATACCAACGTTATGAGAGACGATCACAGGAACCTTGCATAGCATCGCTTCTATGACTGCCATACCAAAATTCTCGGAATAGGAAGGCAGTATAAACAAATCACTTCCAGATAGTGCCATCATCTTATTTTCGTGATCAAGCAGCCCCGTAAAGGTTATTTCACTATTGGGATCAGACCTCGAACTTGAATTACCATCATAATAACTTAGACCACTGGATTTTATTACTTGTTTAATCTCTCTAGCATAATCTTCGCTATCGTCCCCGGCAATCACTAAATGAATATCATCCCTCTCATTACACAAATGCGCATAAGCATCAATCAACAAATCCAATCCCTTTTTCCAATTAATCCTCCCCAAAAATAGTATGATTTTCTTACCAGTAAGATATGGATAATTTGATAAAAACTCTTCTTTAGTTGGTAGAGTCTCATAATCTTCAATTTTTATCCCATTTGGAACAATGAAATAATTATTCTCAGGGTTTGTCATGCTTATACACTTTGTTGCTTCATCCAATGATGTGAAATGCAACGTCGATGCATTTACCATATTCCTCTTTGATACCAACATGTAGTAAGGCCTTTTTTTCCATGACTTTTTACCGACTGTTTCAGGATATAGCATGCCTCTAGGTGAGATCACATATGGTGTCTTATATTTTCTACAGTAATATGCAGCAATTGAAACCGGGTAACTCCAAACGCCCACTATATATACAACCTGAAAGGATGTTATGTTGTTCCGCAAAGCGTTTGTCATTTGCCATGAGAACTGCCAACCCACCTCGCCCATAAATTCAAACCAGCGACTGTATTCAAAGTATCTGATACAGACTCCGTCTTTAAAAACTTCTTCATTGGTAGAAACTTTGCCCTCAATACCCTTGTTTGTAGTGTAAACTGTGACCTCGCAACCCTGCCTCGCGAGATTTTTACACAATAAATGAACCGATAGAATAGGCCCTCCAAATTGGATCGCAGGCCAGTAACTTGGTACAACAATTAGAACTTTCATAATAAATGTCTGGTTAGGTTTTTCTTTTCAATAGAGGAAATATATAGACAACACTTACAACTAAAACAGCCACAAACAATAAAATCAGTAAATAATTGAAAATAGGTGAGACTAGAGGCAGATAAATAAATTTTACAAGTAGTAGTACCAAAGCTATAAGTGATAACGTTATTACAGGTTTAAAATAACGGCGGGGAAAACGGATAACCATATTGACCAAAATAACAGACGCTGCAACTGTGCTGACAAGTTGAGCGAATGTCGCATGACTATCAAGCAAAGGCAAACTCGGAAGGAACCAAAGAGCAAAATGGTTCCACTCGCATTTCGTTAATGCTGCTGCAGCTTTTGTATCCACCAACGTCAAAATCATTCCAAGTACAAAAAACCCAACTATTACACCCAAAGCCCCAAAATTGACATATAGTTCCATTACCTGACCCATTGCAATGGTAGTTCCCTCTTCAAAAGTAATTCCTGTGTATTTCGAAACTAATTCAGAGCCTCCTAGTTTAAATGGCTTTTCGGGCCATATGATTCTCGGTACTAATGCAATGAAAGAATCGATCATTGTTTCCCCACGTGCATACGCATCACTAAAATCCAGATAATCAACAGATGCTCCGATTAATACGTTTTGGTTCATGCGCACATTAATTCGATCAAGCTGTGTTTCATCAAAGGGATTAAACAACTCGAAGTTTGAAAGAGTCAACTTTAGTTGATTAATACCAGCTTGAATCCCACCTTCCTGTTCCCACAGCACTCCACGCAAGTCAGTCCTATCTCTCATATAGTTTTGATAAAAACTCACACTCATATAGGCAAACAATAAAATTCCCAAAACCAGCTTTAAATCCAATCTTATAAATCTTGCAACAAAAACATAAACTATTAGAGTTAGAGCCACACCAAATCCTAAAAATCCAAGTCCCACAACAGTAAGAAATGGAAACATTAATGACAGTCCCAACCACACAGTCAATTGTTTATAATCACGCTTTATGAGCGAATACCAACAAATAAGACAGAAACCAACTACAATCATAGATATCCCAACTGATGCTAATGCCCCAATACTGGGTACGCGTTTTAACCCTATAAAAAACGCAAAAGCCGATAATATCCCAAACACGGCATAGAACATGGAAGTAAAATGTAGATTCTTCATATCAATCACATTGCTTGTCTCTACTGTTAATGCAGCGCGAACAATTCGTTTCCTAACCATAGATATCGCAAAACACCCAAAGACGAATGCTAATATTCCGTATGTAGTCAGTCTGAAACCAGAGAGGGTACGTTCAAAATCAATGTTTTCGTACCAAGGCAGGATGTGTACAACAGCCCCTGCCCAATGTATTAAGAATAGATTCGCAAGGAATAGTATAGTAAGACCTACATTGTAATCCTTCTTATTCCAGCGCTGTAATACAACTAATCCAGCTGCCAAAGCACTGACAAGAATATATAAGCCTAGTTCCAGCTTTGCATTAAACATTTGCATTACTATCAAAAATAATAAGTATCTAACCGTTGAAGACTTTTTGATAAGACGCTAAAGATTTAACATTAATTCGAGCCTATCAAGGTAAGTATTTTTACCGTTTACAACAAGATCATGTGATTTTTTTGCTAAACGTTTTCTCCCGTCATCATGCTGCAGTAGCCATTTTACTTTGTTAACCATATCGATTGCATCTTTAAAATAATGTACAGCATCGCCCTCATCTCCAAAGATTGAGTAGTGCTCATCCGTATATTCCGCTAGCATACATCCTCCTACAGCAGGAATTTCAAATGATCTCATAACGTGACCGTCACGATTAGATTTTCTTACTAAACACAGATTGATCTTAGCACGAGAGGTCGCAAATCTAAGTTCATCCACATCCATTTGTCCAACCGTTAGTTTTCTGGTTAATTTGTATCTTTCCCAGTAACTTCCGCCTAAATGTAGATGCACTCCAGACTCAATTAATGGCAACATGGTTTGGAGACGGTCTCTATCTCCACCACCTACAAATAATACTTCACATTCGTGTTTGTCCCCGTAGTTATAACTATCCGGATTGTCAGGAGGGTAAAAATGTTTTGGATCATAACCAAATGGGATATATTCAACTCGCTTACAACCCAAACCTTTAATGTCGTCAATGTTTGCTAGTCTTGGCGTAAATACAACATCATATTGAACCAGAGAGTCTAAGAACCATTTAGCCTTAAGCACAGGATTCCAGGGATCATCTGTGAGGTAATTGATACGTACGATCCCCAATTTCCCTATTTCTGATAAAACACTATCATAAATAGGAGAAAATCCAGTAGTCAATAAATATCGTGGTCTCCTCGCCTGACATTCCTCTAATATTTTCTTGCTAAAGGACTTTATATTGAATGGTCGTTTAGAAAACAGATGCCAGTAAATACGATTTAATAACTGAGAATTACTATTTGCAGTGTAGCTATCGACAAAAGCTGCTTCTAATTTATCAATTGAGAGTGAGGCTCTATATAAGGATTCACCAACATTTGTACCTCCCGATTGACCTACAATAATAATCGAATCTATTTTGTCGCTCATTTTCTAAAAGTATGTAAGGTTAATTTCCGATGAAAAAATATCTAGATACTTTATAAAGGAACGGAAGTATAGATTGAATAACAGCAAGTGGGACTATTAGACTTATTATACAAACCAATAGATATATGCATTTTAAGATATACAACCTTAATAGTCCGATATGGGCATCTCCTACAACATTTCTCGGTCTAAATCCAAGAGCGATACCCAGAGCATATTTCCATGATTGGATTCTCCTATGCTCTATTATCCAAAACGAAATAGTAAAGATATAAAGCTGAACAAAAATCCAAAAATAGACACTACGTTTTCTGTCTTCAGATAAATAGTCCGAAATTGCATCAACTACTAGTCTTCCATATGCAACTGTATGGACCTTTCGTTCTATAATAGGACAAGGATCGATGACAGGATTTCTGCTGTATGAATCAACCTGTTCATTCGGAATATATATGTCCTTGCGTACCGATGATTTGTTAAGGGCAAGAACACGTCCACCCGAAGCAATGATTCTAGAGATGATATACATTTGATACATCTCAAAACCATCCCATTTGTCCGTGGCTATTTTTTGTGCTTCACTAGTATTTAAGATAAGTCCGCTCACAAAAGATAAATTACGGAACTGGTTGGCAGCTACTTCAGGACCAGCACCTATAATTCTGCTGCGGTTGGCTCGGTGAACAATCTCACCCGATTGATAATCCTGAAAATTAGTAATAGCAACTTCGGGACACTCGTAATCTATTAGCAACTTATGGAGATCCTCTAGAGTTGATCTAGCGGCAAGGCAATCATCATTGCCATGAAGGAAACAATATCTTCCATTTGCTAATGCAATACTTTCTCTAAGATTTCCATCATATCTGAGATTCGATTCTTGTCTTTTATACGCGTAAGATAAACCTGAACTTTCTAGATATTCGATTATCTCATGCTCTCTGCGGTCAGTAGAAAGGTCATCGGATATACATACCTCAAAATTTCTAAATGTCTGACCATCCAACTCAATAAGTGCTTTTAGGAGAAAGGATGTTCTATTAAATTGTGGTATGCATATTGAAAAGAATGCATGTTCGATTTTATTGCTTTCTATAATTGTACTTGTACCCATAACTGTAGTTACAACATATTTCATTATGATTGTAGAAATGCTCGAAATGAAAATACTTAAATATATATATGTTATTCAGTATTGGCTAAGGATTATATATATTCTGTATTGAATCGTAAATAAGAATTTTCCACAAGCTCTAAAACCGGGTCAAACTGCTTTTCATAATTCCAATCATTAATAATCCTATGCCTTCCCCGTTTACCCATCTCGATCATTTCTTCACGATGATTGAGACACCACTCAATTGCTGCTGCGATACTTTGCGGATCATCAGAATCACATGCTAGTCCGTAGCCGGGATCAACATACATCTCATTCCAATCTTGCAGATTTGAAGTTAACATCGGTAGGCCACAAGCTAGATAATCAAATGGCTTATTAGACGCCCCTACCATATATCGAATATTTATATTTTCACTTTTCATCGGAAATAGTACTAATCCAAGATCATTCATTTGAGTAACTTTGAGTAGTTGAAACCTAGGCAGCGAATCAAGAATTTCGATCCTGTGAACAATTCCTAGTTCACATGCAATGTTGTACAAATAATTCTTGTACCCCGTGTGACCAATAGTCTCATAACCCACTATTCTAAGTTTCACAGTCTCAGGCAACGATGTTAATGCTTTTAAGAGCGAAGAACTCACCTGAACAGGCCCGATCGAACCATGAAATATAATCCAGAAATCAGTTTTATTGCTATTAGAATGCAAATCCTTTTGATTTACAACCTCACTGATAGATGGGGTGTTCCAGACAGTTCTAATGTTTGTGATCCCACCCATCTCGGCACGAAAGATTTCTGTCCTAGTTTGATTTGGAATCAAACATAAAAAAGCCCTTCTCGCCAGTCTATATCTAAAAAAATGGCAATATTGCACAAAGAATCTCGATTGTTTTTTAGGCAAGGGGGTATCATGCTCATGATATATAACTTGAACACTGGAGAAAAAACTAAGTATATAAGCGATAGGTGTGGATAAAATATCTGATGCATATATGAATCTGGGTTTAAAACGTATAGTCCACCATAGCAACCAGAAGAAATACAAAGTGTAATGCAACAATGTGGGCAAATTATCATACTTATTACTCAGATACTTCATTTCGATATTATTATGATCAGGAAATCTCAAATGTCGTGTTTCGATATCTCTTGATATACCTAGACAAAGTACCTGCCATCCTCGATTGGCAAATATCCTTGAACTATGTTGAAGTGGGGGATAGATTGCAGGATTTGTATATTGGACATATATAATTCTTCTAGATTGTTTATCCATTGCTTTGTGCAATAATTACAGTTGTGAATAAATAGTAGGTCAACTATTAGGAATTTATCAAATCAAGGTATAGATCGTTCATTTCCCGAGCAACTTCAATGCTTTTTGTAACTGGTTTAATATTGGTTCTGAATCTATCTAATCTTTCTTTGTTTCTGCAAATATTAGCTATCTCCACAGCCCATTGCTCTACATTCCCAGCTTTTATCAATACACCATCGACATCATGTCTCACGTTCTCAGAGATTCCACCCAAATCGCTACCCATAACCGGCAGTTTTGCTGCGAACGCCTCTAGTATGACATAGGGCATATTCTCTAAACAGAGCGAAGGCATAGCTAGTATATCAAAACTTCTATAAACCTCGTACTGTTGCCCATCGGTCATCTCATCATAAAAATAGATCCGATTATCTCCCCCGGCCAGCTCCTGTACTTGATTATAGTATTTTTTGTCATCGGTAGAATTTATTCGTCCGTATACATGTAGCTCGCACCCTATGTCAGTATCGGTCAATAATATTGCTTTCACTAAAACATGCAACCCCTTGACTTCTGTGAAGCGACCAATATATCCAATTCTCACTTTATTATCATCTTTGCGTTTAACGGATCTGAAATTCGCAATATCTTCAGTATCTAAACCGTTTTTCATCACTACTATTTTATTGCTCGGTACCCCATTTAGTATTAAGACATCGCGAAGCCACTTTGAGACAGTGACGATCCTACATGTAATCTCGAAAAGTTCCTTTAGCCTCGCTATCCTGGATAAATTTGAACTTTTCATAGATAATGCGGTTCCTATTTTGTTATCCATATTTTTCGTTCTACTGATAATAGAATCTGGCATATGACATAGCAACCAACCTATAAAATTTGGAACGCCGTGTTTATGAAGCGTGCATACAGTACATCGGTTTGATAACATTTTACCGTCGCAAGGAACTTTGCCCCACCTCATCATTGAACCACGACTACAAGTCACCGGTACATGGATTGTCAAAACCAATGGAATGTTGTTGTCATGGAGACAACGGGCGTGATAGTACCCGCAGCCGCGGGTTAATGATTGAATATGAGCAACACTGGGTTTAATCTCATCTACCAACTCTTTGAACTGGCTTATGTACTTGGGCTCAGATTCCTCACGAAATTCCAACTTGCTCGGTTCACTTGATATTGGATAGCGATAAACATCTGTACCTCGCCATTGATATCGATTCGTAGTCTCGTCAGATGAAGCTGCCGCTATGGATACATCCCAGCCAATCGACTCTAGGTCACTACCTAGCAACTGGATATGCTTTTCAGTTCCACCCACAGATTCCGGATAGTAATACCCACTTAAAAGTAAAACTCTCTTGTCTTGACTCAGCATCGCTACCATTCTGATAGATAATTACCCAGTGCATCCTCCCAGCATGTTGGTTGCCTAATATCAAGACGCTTTATTCCCCTATTGGCAAGCACTGAGTAGGCAGGGCGTCTGGCCGAAGACCCGTACTCCCCGGATGTAATGGGTTTGTAGTCCGGATTTAATTTGAGCACATCGAATACCCTTTTACCAAACTCATACCATGAGCACTGCCCTTGGTTCGTGATGTGGTAGAGACCATACTCATGAGTATCGATGAGCTCTAATATTTTCTTTGCAAGGTCTTTTGTATAGGTAGGTGTAAGTATCTGATCGTTTACAACACGGATGGGCTCGCCGTTTTTTGCAAGTCTTATCATTGTCTCGACAAAATTTCCCTTCCCCCCATTGATGCCGGCTTTACCGTACAATCCCGACGATCGTATTATGTAGTGTTTCTCGCAAGAGCCCCTAACAAAGCTCTCCCCGCAGAGTTTGGACATACCATATACATTGAGCGGTATGGGAATATCATCTTCGGTGTAAGGCCTTTGCATCGCACCATCAAACACATAATCCGTGCTTATGTAAACACACTCGGCATCCATCCCCGCACAAACTGCGGCTACATTAAATGCTCCAACCGAATTCACACCGAAAGCCAAGTCGCGGTTGTCTTCGCAACTATCGACATGTACATAGGCGGCACAGTTAATCACCACATCGGGTCTTATGGGTAGCAGGGCATTTTCAACCGACTCTTTGCTTGAACAGTCAACACTCGACCTATCGAGTTCATGTGCATCTATGCTTTCGAGTAGGCTAATTTCTTCCACAAGCTCAGCACCAAGTTGCCCGCTGCTACCTATTACTGCAATTTTCATGATTGTGTTTTATGTGACGAATTACTATCATAGAAGACCAAGCGACATAGAACGTCTCGCGGTCCTGGATAGCCTTCGGCCGTAGATCTGTGAAAGTGCTTTAATAGCTCTAAGAGCTACCAAACGATCATATTTGTTAACCTGAGGGATAAACCTTGAGATCACATAGAGCTTCTCAATCTCGTTGTGCTTTCCGCTATGAACAATTCTGGATGCCGATGCGTGGCAAAGATCGTCAAGCCTTTTGTGTACTATGGTACCGGCCACATCAAAATTCTCGACCACATCCCTTAACACATCGTACTCCTCTATCATTGCCATATGATCCTCCGAGTATTGAGAGCGGGTTGTAGCATCATGTTTCCTGAAATAATTGAGATGCTCGCTCGTATATGCAACGTCAGAAGCCTGGAGAATCTTTAGCCATAAAAACCAATCCCCACAGAGCTTCATATCATCGTTAGTAAGCCCAACTTTATCTAATACGCTTTTTCTAAAGCAGTGTTGCACTTGCATTGTTGATCACGTTCTTATGGGTTAAATAGTTTTTACTAAACTCTGCTCCGTTCATTACGAACTCCCCAGCCCAAAGCTCTGCATCCAAATCATCTGTCCACCTCAGATTGCTGCCCAGCACCTTATCGTTGTGGTCAACCAAATGAGACTGACAGTAAGCAAGCCCGACATTATCGCTCTGTTCCATCATGTTCAGCAGTTTGGATAGCAATGAATTATCTGCCCAGTCATCCGACTCGGCCAGCCATATATACTCCCCACGGGCTTTGCTCATACCTTTGTTCCACTGACGGTATGTCGACCCGCTATTGGTTTGGTTGATAAACTCTCTCGGGTTTTTCCCACGACAATACTCACGGAACACCCGTACACTATCGTCTGTGGAGGCATCGTCTAGGAATATGACCTCGAAGTCCTTAAAATCTTGGTTATAAATACTATCAAGGCGTTTTACAAGAAACCTCGAGTGGTTATAGCTAGGAATTAATACACTAACCTTAGGCATATATAATCCAATCCAAAGTACTCTGAGAGAATTCACTCAGAAAAATCTTGCCTCTCCCAACTGCAGTCTAAATAAACAACTGACGAATGAGTGTTATTGAGCTTACCCGTGCCATATACATTGGCCTCTTCCATGATAAATTCAGCCGCATTTGTAATATGGTCGTACTTATGATGATTCACAGCATCACCTATTGATATTTGTAAATTATACTTCCCCGGCATCAAGTTGGCACTCTTTATGACCAGATCAATCACACCTTCATTCTCTATACGAGGCAGATCAAAATTGAGATCTAGAGTAGATATGGCAAACACGGTGACTCCCCTATCTGTGAAAATTGTGACTGTAAACACAGGTTTCGAGACGGCCTCTGTGCAGCTGTAGACAAACCTGACCGTAAAGCCGTCGCCACTTCGAATTACCCCGCCGCCGCTCCCCGTGATATGCAGTTCTTTAAACCGGACGGTACCGCTGCCACCCCTGCGCTCTATAGATGAGAGATCCAATACAGAACCCTCGGTGCTTCGGTCCCTGGAAAGGTATTGATTAATTACCTCGTGCGTTCGCCCCGCACTCACTAACTCTCCACCCTCGATTAAGATGGCACTATCACACAGGTTCTCAACCGACACCAGATTATGACTTACGAATAAGACTGTCCTGCCGCTGCGGGCTACTTCACCTATCTTGCCCAGGCATTTCTTCTGAAATGCGTAATCCCCGACTGCAAGCACCTCGTCCACAAGCATTATCTCGGGCTCAAGGTGTGCAGCAACAGAAAACGCCAACCTCACAGCCATCCCCGATGAATATCGTTTCACAGGGGTATCCAAAAAATCCTCGATCTCCGCAAACTCTACTATTTGATCGAATTTACGTTCGACCTCAGCCCTCTTCATACCCAGCAACACTCCGTTGAAATAGATATTCTCTCTGCCGGTTAACTCGGGGTGAAACCCGGTGCCCACCTCGAGCAAAGAACCGACCCTGCCCTTTATCCGCGCAGTTCCCTCGGTGGGCTCGGTAATACGTGCAAGTACCTTAAGCAGCGTGCTTTTCCCCGCACCATTTACCCCTATAACCCCCACTATCTCACCCTGCTCGACCTCAAACGATATATCGCGGATCGCCCAAATAGCATTATGTGCTATGCGCCCCTTAGACCTCATATCCCTGTTATGCTCGGCCGGGTCTGGACGAGGAGCCAGCAAACGCCTAAAAGGAGCACTCAACGCACGTGTGACAGCTTCCCTAAAAGTATTATAGACCTGTCGCTCGCCTATTTGATACTGCTTGCCAAGACCCGCAACCTCTATTGCTTTATTACCCATATTAGATGATGTCTGCAAAAAACCGTTCGGTCTTTCGGAAATAGATTAATCCGGTAACGAATATTAAGCTCGATAGAGCCCCCGATAGTGCCAACGTCCCCCAATCGATCGCCTTGTATCCGAGGAGTGCCGCCCTATGAGCATCGATTACGGGCGAGATGGGGTTTAAATTTAACAACCAGCTTATGTTCTCGGGCAGTATCGAGGTCGGGTATATGACAGGGGTTGCAAACAGCAATAACTGTATAAAGAACGGGATTATAAATCTAATATCTCTGTACTTGACATTTAGGGAGGAAAGCCAAAGCCCAAACCCTATGGAACATAAAAAGCCCAAAAACCAAATGATAGGCAGATAGATGATCGTTTTACTAGGGAAAATGCCGTAATAAAACATCATAGCGACAAGAATTATCATAGCTATCAGATAGTCCACGATGGCCGAAAGCGCGCTTGAGAACGGGATGATCAACCGGGGAAAAAAGACTTTTGTGATTAAATGCGCGCTGCCTACAAGGCTATTGCCCGAAAAAGTGACAGCCGTTGTGAAAAAGGTCCAAAGCAACAAAGCGGAGTAAGAAAATATGGGGTAGGGAATCCCCTCAGAGGGTATTTTGGCTATTTTACCGAAGAATATAGTGAACACTATCATAGTGAGAAACGGCTGTAATATTGCCCACCCTACTCCAAAAAATGTCTGCTTATACCTGACCTTTATCTCTCTCCAGACAAAGAAATAGAGCAACTCCCTGTAATCCCAGAATTCCCGGACTTCACCTACTAGTGAGTCCTCTCCTGGTTTGATGATTGTTGTATTGGACATCTGGTTTAGTTTGTCACTGATTGGATTATGTCGTGTAGACGCTGCTTAAACACCCCAAAACCGTAATTCTCAAGGACCAAAGACCTTTGGGAGCGATGATCCAGATACCTGCTGTCACACTCTCCGCATAGTACCTCGGAAATAGCACTTGCGATCTCATCTGTGTTATCGGGATCGACCAATATACCTAGTTCCCCATTCAATAGTGTTTCTTTGGTGGCATCAACTCTGCCACCTATAACCACATTCCCTTCCATTAGCGCCTCAATAAACACTATCCCGAATCCCTCACCTTTCGAAGGCAGCACAAAAAGATCCGCGATAGCATAAAACTCTTTAAGCACCTCCTCACCTACCTCTCCGATTATAATTACATCCTCGCTCACACCCGAATCATCGCAAAGCCTTTTTACCCTGTTTAGCTCCTCTTTATCTCCCCGCCCAACAATCAAATACCTCAAATCCCCTACTCTGTTCTTTACTTCCGGCAACGCCTTTATCACTCTGTCGTAGCCTTTATATCTTTCCGTCGAAAAAAGTCTACATGCACTAAGCAACACTTTTGTGTCAACCCCGATACCGTATTCATCATACAATTGCTTTCTGCTTTTAGACTGTTTTATGGGTTCGTATAAGGGATCTATTGTGTTTGGAAATACTTTTATTTTGCGGGGTTCCACACCGTGCGCATCGATTATCTTTTGTTTTGTAAACTCACTCACAGAGAGGATCAGGTCCGAGGAGTGTAAGATTCTCTGCTTTTGGCCTGCAAGCGGGGACCAGACCTCTATGCCATGAGTAATAAGAATGACTTTAGTTTTTTTTTTAGTGTTTTTATCATAACCCCTATAGGGGCCAGGTTAATATGCCCCAATATAACTACATCAGAATTTAAACCCTTAATGAGGGAGCTTATACTGTATCTAAGTTTGCTGCCCTTATACCCTCTAAATAGATCATCCGTTATATACCGCTTGTCAGGCTCAGTGTCATGCAGGGAATATGCGGTGAAATTAATTTTGTTTTCATCATGCAACTTTCTGGCGGCATACATAAATGCCATATTAAACTTCTCTATCCCACCGCGGCTGGAAAACGCATCTAAATAAAGAAAACTTAGCCTCAATCATAACTCCTCAAATCTATAATACTCAAATAGGCTATGGGTTATCGTCTGTCCCATCGCTATAAAAGCGCAGAATCTTTGCTCCGTGGGTGAGTTGCAATACCCCGGGTCTAAAACAGGGTGTAAATAAACGGGGCAACAGCCGATCCCTGAGCAAATACGATTAGGAAAGCGAACAACAGAAGCACAAGCAGCATAGGTGTAATCCACCACCATTTATTCTGGAGGAAAAATCTCAGTAGCTCTCCCGAAATACCCATCCTGTTACTAATGCTTTTAAAAAATGACATGTGTTGCAACCTCCTCGGTGTTTCTGATTACACTCACTGTTAAAGTGATAATCTACTTAGGTCCTTTCTTATGTTACGTAGTGATCTTTGTTTTATCAACAACATGATTCCCCAAAACCAGTACATCCATCCCGCTCTTCATAAACGAATTGAACGCCTCGGCGGGTGTATTAACTATCGGCTCTCCCTTAAGGTTAAACGAGGTGTTCAAAAGCACTGGCACCCCCGTAGCCTCCCCGAAGCTACTGATTAAATCATAGTACCTAGGGTTTATCTGCTTTTGCACCGTTTGAAGACGCCCGGTACCGTCAACGTGTGTGATCGCCGGGAGCTTTTCTTTTTTATCCTCTACAACATCCGTCACAAAAAGCATAAACCTTGCGGGATAGTGTTTTTCGGGGTTATCCAGCACAAAGTACTCATGCGCCTTTTCCGCCAGTATAGATGGTGCAAACGGCCGAAAGGGTTCGCGGAACTTAATCTTTACATTTACTATGTCCTTCATATCATGGCGCCCTGGGTCGGCCAGAATACTGCGGTTGCCAAGGGCTCTGGGGCCCCACTCAAAACGCCCCTGGTGCCACCCTATCACTTTACCGTCACTCAAGAAATCCACCGTTCGTTCAATCAACTTTTTATCGTCACCCAGGTGTTCATAAGGGATATCGTTTGTTTCGAGAAATGCCCGGACCTCATCGTTGGAGTGTTCCTGTCCCCAATAGGCGTGCTCCATTACAAAACCCCTCGGTTTACCCAATATGCCGTGGTAACCGTAGAGTGCTGCACCCACTGCACATCCCCCATCGCCGGCAGCGGGGTGAATATATATTTCCTCAAATGGGGTTTCATTTAGAATCTTTCTGTTGGCCACACTGTTTAGCGCAACCCCCCCTGCCATACACAACTTATTTAATCCCGTTTGCTTGTAGGCATACTCGGCCATCTTCACCATCACCTGCTCGGTCACGACCTGAATACTAGCTGCTATATCCGCATAGTACTGGTTCTCTTTGGCAAGCTCTGTGTAGTTTTCGGGCTTATCCCCGAAGTAAGTCGGGTAGCCGCTTGAGTCGGTAAAGAACAGTGCGTCAGGGTCCCTGGGGGCGCCGAATAGGGACTCGAACTTCTTATTAAATGTCTTTTCCGATGAGTAGTGAAATGAGAAATAGTCCATGTCGAGCTCGAACCCCCCACTATCGTCTACATCAATTAACTCGTATATTTTCTCTACGTACTTAGGCTCACCGAAAGGCGCCATACCCATCACCTTGTATTCCCCTTCGTTTACCTCAAACCCCAAAAACGCGGTGAACGCACTGTATAGAAGCCCAAGGGAGTTTGGGAATCTTATCTCTTTTAATAGGTTAATCTCAGTGCCCCTGCCCACACCCAGTGCTGCTGTGGTCCACTCACCCACTCCGTCCACGGTGAGTATCGCAGCCTCTTCAAATGGCGAGCAGTAAAAAGAGCTAGCAGCATGTGACAAATGGTGCTCGCTAAAGAGTATTTTCGACGGCGGTATATTGAGCTTTTTTTCCAATAGATGCTTAATCCACAACTTATCGCCGAGCCACGTGATCATGGCCTCTCTAAACAGTTTCAGCGAACGGGGAAAGGTCTGCATGGTGCAAAGCAAAAGCCTCTCGAACTTTATAAACGGTTTTTCAAAAAACATCACATAATCTATGTCCTCAGATGTAATCCCTCCGTAATCAAGACAGAACTTGATAGCGTTCTCGGGAAATTCGTAGTCATGCTTAATACGGCTGAAACGCTCTTCCTCTGCCGCGGCGACGAGCACTCCGTCTTTTAGCAATGCGGCTGCAGCATCATGGAAATAACAGGATATACCTAATATATTCATCAAAACACTCCGTCTTTGCAGCTATATATCAAGAAAGGAATTTGTTCGGTTAAAATTGCCTTGTCGCTTTTTCCAAGGGTGTGATCTCTTCGGTATCTACGCGCGGGATCCAGCCCTGATTTTCTGTGCCCTTTATCTGCAGTGGATCACTGAACAATCTCAGAGCAATGGCAAAGGGACTGAATAAGAGGATATAGAAAAGCGTGAGTATCACCCTTGCATTGAAATCTCCGATCTTCCTCGCAATCCTTTTCCACCCTTCCCAGGCGTTACGAAAAAAACCATTAGACTCGTTTTGTGACTGCTCGGTTGAATTATTACTCATAACACCTCTAGAATATGCGTGATATATTACTCGATTAAATTCAAAATAGTATTCAGAATTTAAGTACAAGAGCAAATTTTAAAAACAAATGCCAATGAAATTCTACAGCTCCGCTACCTCACTTACATTAAGTGACTCTAACTGTGCATCTAATAAACACTATAATAATTCTACATCCTCTATATCCACTTCTACAGACACTGCTCTCTTTATCAGATCAACCGATATCACAAGCCTGTGCTCCCCCTTCCTCTCCTCTATCCGCCCCCTGATTCCGGTCAGCGGCCCCCGAGTTACTATCACCTCGGTTCCCCGGTCATAGTAAGGGTACGGATCTATGATTTGATCAGACTCCAATAGTGTTTTGAGCGAGTTTATCTGTTCCACAGGTACAGGGGTAGGCACCCCTTTAACACCCAGTATGTTCACAACCCCCTTAGTTCTCAGCACCCGGAGACGGTCGTCTAATGAGACGTGCACAAATAGGTAGCCGGGAAAAAGAGGCAGATCTAAAATCTTTCGACGGTCTTTCCACTTACTGCTCACCTTGTGTGTAGGCAAAAATGTTTCAACGCTCTTATCTATCAATGAGGCGTTTACAGATTTTTCATGTCTTACAATTGTGTATACCGCGTACCATAGTTTAGGAGCGGGGGGGTTTAAGTCGCTCGCCGAGTTAACCATCTAGGACTTTTGTTGATAAGATCTTGTAGTTTATCTCTTTAATATTCCAACCGTTGTTTTTCCACTCAAGCTCCCAGCTTATCGTACCGTTGGAGCTCTTTATCTTCCCAGTTTTCTTGTTCTTGAACGTCACATCAAAATCGCTGTTTACCCTAGCGCTCTGGTCTTTGAGTATAGTTTCGTTGGTTCGTACCTCATATTGCACAATATCGAGAGTGGAGAAATTCTTTTTATACGAGCTTAGAACCTTGGAGATCGGTGTGCCGTTCTCGTTTGCCTCGGGTAAAAACATACCCGACATCTTGTCTAAATCTCTTTGTTTGTAGGCAGTTACATACTGAGAGACAAAATCATTCACGGATTGGTCGTCCATTAGCTTTTGGGCCGTATCACTCCCCTGCACGGGCGGCGGAGCTAGGGCAGCTACTTCTGTTGTGTACTCTTCAACCGGTATAAGCAAGCTATCGCCTATGTTAATCTCGTTGTCTTCAAGGTCATTTAATGCCAGTATCTTGGCAGTCCTTGTATCGTGTTGTCTAGCAATACTCCAAAGGTTATCGCCCTCTTTAACTACGTAGGTAATGGTTTTTGCACCCGATCCATCCGTAGAGTCAGCCTTCTCGGTCTGCTCCGACAGATCGTCTTTACCTGAGTCGCTCTTGATATCGACTACCGGAGTAGAGTTGTCAGCCAGAACCTGTTTGCTTTGATCTAAAGCGCTTTCCTCGGTTATCGGTTCTGTCCCGGTCCCGGAGACTTGGTCCGTGTCGGTACTCACAGTGTCAGTACCATCGTCTTTAATTGTCTCGGGTGTGCTCTGCACTACTTCTATACTAGAATCGTTCGCTTCAGTTTGAGTTTCGTTGTCGGCCCTGCTAATAACCGCAGCTTTTTGTAATTTGTCCTTTATATTCGGGGGCTTAATCTTATCCGGGTTTAATATCTGTTCATTATCGTTACTTGTGATACTTGTACCCCTGGTTGTTTCAAACACCCTCTCTTCCAATCTTTGGTCGTTTAGGGTCGGGTCTTCTATGGTCCTTGCAAAATTATTTTTATCGCTCTCCGTTCTATTGAGCAGGTCCGAGCCGATTATATACGATAGAGCCAAGAAGATGACTAGAGCGAAAGGCAAGATGTAGCTAAGGTTCCTCCACGAACCCGCATGGGCCACCTCTTTTTCAATGATTACAGGCACTTCTGGGAGTTGTCGTGAGTCGTATTGCCTGCGTTTTTGAGCATCACCCAAAACTTCATAGGCCTCGTTATATTTCTTTGTTAATTCGAGCCCCTCCTCTCCAATTCGGTCAGGGTGGTGCTCTTTCATAAGAGCTATCCAGCTCTGTCGGATCTCGTCGTCTGTGGAATTCTTTGATACTTTGAGCACCTGATAAAAATCGGTCTGGGTCTCATCATAAGGAAAGAGGTAGCCAAGCAAAGTCTTTGCCTGCTCGACCGGGAACTCATTGCCTACTTTTTTTGCCCCAGCTGCTTCACAAATAACATCCCAATTAGGTGAACCGGCGCCTTTTGAGATGTCGCTTAGCAAATAGTAATGGTATGCGAGATCTTTGGAGAACTTCTTTACAAGTTTACGAGTGTCATTCGCATCAATTATAGTGTTTACTTCTTTTTCAAACTCTTTTCTTTTGACGTTAATCATAGGAAGTGTTTTCTTTTGTTTTCAAGTTTATATCATCCACCCACAATTTGCCTGCAATATATTTATCAAACTTATTGCTCTTGTGACGCCTTAATCTCAGAACCACAGAGTCGCAATCCCCAGGTGTGGTAAAAGTGGCCCCAACCCTTGTCCAGTCCACTGTCCCCTTAATCTGATCGGTCACCGCTAACATTTTGTAGTTAGCACGGCAATAAATCTCCCATATTATACCATTATCGGTGCTTAATTCCTCGGAGGATAGTTGAGCCCTGAATACATATTCCGTATTCACCCGAACCGGTACAATCTGCTCGAGGTGCATAAAGTCCAGGTTCTCACTACCGTCAAATTCCACGACCAATGCATTGTCGCCAGCTACCTTGTTCTTCCAGTCATACTCGAATTGAAACCCCTTGGACTCATGAAGCCTCCATCCGAATGCACCTTGAAGCGGCTCGTCCTCAAACCCTCCGTTCCATACAAGGTTGTGGCCCTTGAGCTCTCCCATGCGATCGTTCCACGCCCTTTGCGATTCTGTGATCATGCCTCTATGTATGAGGCTGTTGATATATTGAATATACAACTGGTCCGATATCAACTCACCGTTATCCGTTTCTTTTACTTTCTCCCATACACCCGGGGCATACTCGGCCTTGTTATAACCGACCAAATAGGCGAGATAATAGCCAAGGTCCTGGTTACTTACCACACGGTCCAATATGGTGTCGGGGTCACCAAATACCTCCCATGCAAGGTCATATACAGCGTTTCGTTTCGAGACATCGGCGCTGGCCACAAACCTGAGGTTATCCAGAGCCATATCGTTTTCGTTAAGCCTGACTGCTACTATCGCTCCCTGCCATAACCTCGCAGGGGACATTGGGGCTAGTACCCTGGCAATCTTAAGCGCAGTTAACGATTTTTTGTTCTCTCCTGCATCGAGATATAACTCGGACAGCTCAAGCCACGAAGAAGGCAGCAGAGGACTCTTCTCTAACGCAGTAACAAAGTACCGCTCAATAGTTTTATCGTCACCTAGCAACAGGTTTCTATACACCCAGCCGACTCGATAGTTTAATTCTGCACTCGCGGGATTTATACTGAGTGCTCGTTCCAGGAACTTAAGGTCCCCGCGGTCAATTGCAGCGGGGGCTATTTGAAGACGCACAGTCTCTTCAATGAGAAAGAAACTAAGAATTATTAGAAGGTAAAGACGGCCTCTTTTTATGCTTCTCACCTTCATCACTGTAGTAGTAATAATAACTATTCTTTAACTTATTGCGATGAGAGTCCACTCTGTTCACAATAGTGCCGATTATATTGCCACCGACTTTGGTAATCTCCTCCATCCCTGTTTTTAGGGACTCGCGCTGTGTAATACCTACGCTCGTTACGATGAGTACCCCGTCCACATATCTCGAGAGAAGCCTCGAGTCGGCAAAGTTGGATATGGGTGCGCCGTCGAGTATGACGTGGTCGTATTGCTCCGTAAGGTTTACGATCAGCTCCCTCATCTTTAAAGAGCCTATTAACTCGGCAGGGTTAGGTGGAATAGGCCCCGAGGGGATAATATCCAGGTTCTCAAACTCCGTTTTATGCAGCAGGCTGCTCACCTCGGCCTTACCCACAAGGTATGTACTGAGCCCAACCCCGTTTGGCTCCTTTAGAAATATTTTCTCTATCCGCGGCTTGCGCAAATCGGCATCAACCAACACCACTCGGAGCCCCGACTGTATAAGGGATAGTGAGAGGTTTGAAGCCGAGGTGGTTTTACCCTCGAGGGGCTGTGTGCTGGTTATCAGTATGGCTTCGGGAGCGTGCTCAGGGGATGAGTATAGGATAGAGGTGCGAATGACCCTAAATGACTCGGATATAATGGATTTAGGGGCTGTGTAGACTACCTGCTCGATATTCTCTGTAACCTCTTTATCGCCTGACACTAAGGGTACCGAGCCCATCACGGGCAGCGCGTATCTGCGCTTGACCTCTTCTTCATCCTTTATAGTGCTGTCGAGCTGCTCAAGTGCTATTGCCAGAACCCCTCCGACCATCAATCCGAATATTAAGGCGTAGAGCAAATTGTGTGGCAGACTGGGTTTAAAGGGAAATTTCGGTGTAGCGGCATAGTCAACGACCTGAACGTTGGTAGTGTCTATGCCCGAGGTAATCTCTGTCTCTTTTAGCCTTGTGAGCAATGTATCGTAAATTGCTTTATTGCTATCGACCTCGCGCTCTAGGATTTTGTACTGTATGGCTTTATCGTTTAGGATTGAAGCGCGTTTATTCTGCTCTTTGGTTCTTTCTCTAAGCACATTCTCTTTGGTAAGCGCTGCCTGATAATCACGCTTAATGCTCTCTGCCAGGTGGTTAATGCGTTGGTCAATCTCTGACTGGATGCGCGCTATCTGTGCCCCTAACTGTTTAATCTCGGGATAGTTGGGGCCGTAGACAACCGATTTGTTCTCATACTCGCCCTTTAACTCGGTCAGAGTCTCGTTTAGGTGCTGGATCGATTCGTCGTTTACTATCTGTGGGAGGAATTGATAGTTTCCGGTATTTAAATCATTGTGGATGGCCTCTTTTGTAAGCCGTTCTGTCTCGGTCTCGGCCAGTGCTTTGTTTAGTTGTTCCAACTGGATGTAGACAAGGTTGAGGTCCTTATCCAACGACACTACATCAACACCTTTTGCAAACTTGCTCAACTCCTCTTCCGATCTCTCGAGTCGACCCTTGGATTGATCTAACTGTTTTTTTAGAAATTCTTTGGCTACTTTGGAAGATTCGTGCCTTCTCACCAATATCCATTCTATGTATTTGTCAATCAAGGTGTTCACGGCTAGGGATGAGAACTCAGGATCGGCGCTCTCATAGCTTATCTCTACGAGACGCGACTTTCTGTCGGGTTTAACCCCTATACCCCCAAGGAATGCTCTTGCGGCACGCAGTTCAGCACTCTTGCGTTCTTCTTTTGTTTGTTTAAGCGATTTTTTCTGAGAAGCTTCTTTAGAGCTATTGTCGTCTGAATTCTTTGTATCCCCAAAAATCCCGGTAATCAGAGAGAATAGTCCTTGGCTCTGGTCATCATCGGAGTTTGTGGCGTTGGTATAGGCATTTTTGTTCTTTAGCTCTCCTACGACTACTTTTGCGAGTGACTGACTCTTAATTATTTTGTATTGAGTTTCATAGAACTTGCGTAGATCCTCCCAATTATAGTTGTATTGCGCCAGTTCATACTCTTTTTCGAATGATGTTATTTGCGGCGCAATAGGAGATATCTCTATGGTTCCGTATGCCTTATAGATCTTGGGCATCATAAGTGTAGAGATGGCTACAGTGACCAAGGAGATCACCAGACACGAGATAATGATCCATTTTCTTCTAATCAGTATATCGATGTAGTCTTGTATTGTGGAGGAGGGTTCCTCAATGTTTATGTCAACCTGCTTGGTTTCATACTCCGCAGGCAGCAAGCTCTCATCTTGAGTGGTTAGATCTTTCTTTTTATATTTAGCGATCTTCGTGTTTTTATTTTTTCTTAAATCTCCCAGCATTCCACTTCACCCTATCGAAATCATCCGTTTTCGTATTCTACTTATCAGGCGGATCGTAACCTACGCCCACCAATCCATAGCCAAGGCTTATTCTAAAACCATAGAGCAACCTCTTAAGACCACTGCTCCCGACTATGATTGCATCGCGATCCTGCACCATCGGGTCCTCCTGCGCACCCTCTCTGATCTCTGCTAAATTGAGCTCAACTATATTCCTCTCGCCGTTACCCTCATAGCGAATAAGCGTGACGTCACCTTTGTCCGCAAAGCTCGCTACACCCCCTGCCTGAGATATGACCTGACTAACCGTGGCGTCTCCTTTAATAGGATATGATCCCGGCTTAAGCACAGCACCTTCAACAAATATATTGCCCGACTCGGGCACAAAAATGACATCCCCGGGCCTCACATATACATTGTACTCGGGGTCAGCACCCCTTCTGAGTATCTCGTCAATGTCTACCATAATTGATTTTCTCTCGCCCTGGTTACCCACCCGAGTTATGTATATAGTATTGCCCGCACTATCGGTGAGTCCCTTAGCATTCGCAAGGGCGTCCAGCAGGGTCTGCGCACCCAGCAACTCATAGTTGCCCGGTTCTTTGACGTTGCCCATCACAGAGATCACCTTGCTCTTATGTTCCTGTATAAAAACGCTAACGTGGGGGTCTCTAATATAGCCCTCTGCTTTTAATAATTGCTCTATCTTTTGTTCGCTCTCTCTAGTGCTTAGCCCACTTACCTCCACATTGCCTACAAGCGGTAATGTCACAAACCCTCTGGAACTCACCCTTACGGTGCTAGAAAGCTTGTCGGACTCAAACACCTTTATATCCAGCAGGTCAGAAGGCCCTATTATATAGTCCCCTGGGGATATAGGAGGTGCCGCTCCTTCCTTGAATATCTTAGAGTTTAGTTCGCTTACCTCTTGAGAAGACTCGATCCTCGACTGAGAGTTCTCTGCTGAGAGATCCTCGACATTACCCCCGCTCGACGCACAACTGACAAGTATGATAGCAAGTAGAAACGACTGAATTAATCCAAGGTATCTTAATTTTGTTTGACTAATTATGTCCACTTAATTCCCCAGCATAGAAACTTAGAATATTTCCTCAATAACATTTATAAATTATGGAGCTACGTTTGAAGCAGGCGGGTCCGAAGCCGGGCCCTCAATAAGAATCGTAGCAGCGCCCGCACCTGCAACCGGGGTAAATACAGATATCGCACCAATTGCAGATACCGCAGCGATTGTCTGGGTCGTGCCAGTTACCACAGGGGCCCCGGCCTCCCAAAACGCTAAAAGTGCTTTGGGGGTGTTTACCAACAAGGTAGTATCTACACCGACCACAACAAACTCGGTATTAGCCGAGTATGTCCCCGCAATAGGGTTAAACTCGGCGTCCACAACCCTACCCCACCACTTAGATCCGTTAAGGCGGAAAATCCCTTGGTCGTTGAACTCTGCAATAGAGCTAACTCTATTGCCCTTCGCATAACCAACCTCTTTCAATACGTCTTGCTCTTTTTGAACCAACAGAACCGGCTCACCTGAACCGTCGCGTTTAACTGCCACGACCTCAAGCGTTGAGCCCTCGGGCATGTTTACATTGTCTACAGGGTTTAGATTGAGATCCACATAAAGGGCTTGTTTGCTAAGCCCGTTTACAGTTACTGTGCCGCCTGGGCTTAGACCGGTTGTAGTCATCACACTCTTGCCTACCAGAGCTAAATCCTCCGTAGCTGCAACATCAACCGGCTGTAATATAAGCGTTGACCTTATGCAGATAACGTTTAATTCCGTGCCCCGAGCTATATCGTCACTCGACGTAGGGTTCATATCCTCGTCAACTACCACTGTGTTCCAATTTTTTATGCTCCGTCCAGTTGTACTATCGGTAAGTTTTGAAAAACCAAATGGAGAGATACTTTCCTCGGCCACTACCTCGGCACCTATCATATCTATCTCAAGTGTATTCTCGGGATAATACGAATCCACAGCCCTTACCAAGATCTCTTTTTCGTCTTCTCCCTTGGGCTTTACGCACACAACCTTTACTGAGCGGCCCTCCGCAAGCCCTGCCGGCATTGGTTGTAGTGCATAATCAACTACCTTTGAGTTCATATTTTCTGCCTTATTGGTTACCGCAACAACACCGTCGGGCACAAGCTCGGTACGAGTAAGACCAAAACTGCCGATTAGCGACATCAAGTCCATCAATCCCTCGGGAAGTCCATTAATGCCGGTCGACTGTGTTTGGGAACCGCTCGTAGATTCGGCACTTGCGTATTGATTATTTCCATTTTGAGACATCTTACTGTTTTCGTCTGTGAGTGTAACCATCTCGCCGGGATTTAAATCGAGCTTACCGTTTTGATTTACTAATTCCACCTCACCCTGAAAAAGTGTAACGACTGTTTTAGACCCGGCAGTGCTGTCTACTTTGCCCTCGGCAATAGCGGTAGTAGTTCTAATTATTTCTTTGGTCTTGATTATTCCATGGTCAGTATTGATCGAAAGGCGTGCTCTATCGGGATACACACGAAATGCCATCACACCCTGCACGAGATCAATCGATACATTATCATCGGTGCCATTTGCTTGAATTACCGAGTCTTTGTCTAGAATCAAAGTGCCTGATGAAAGTTTGATTATTGCTCTTCCATCAAGTGATAATTTACTGCCCGAAATAAGTGGCTTTACCTCAAACTTCCCGTTTTTTGACGACTGTATCGAGACCTTGCCCAATACAGGGTTTGCAATAGCGGTATCAAAAGAAAAAACCGCAAGGATTAGAAAAAGGCAAATATGGCTTTTGCGCAGACTCATACCATCTCCCACATTCTCATATAGTTAGTTTTCTCACTACAGTAATAAAAAACAATTAACATGCAAATGCACAATAAAACACGTGTATCAAATAAGTTAATAAATACAGCGAGATAGACCGTCTCTCATTTGTCTAACTGTCTAAATAATTATCAGCCTTATAACTTTTATTGTCAAGTATTACTAAAATGGTCAATATACTTCGATTTTGTACTTATTGTTTAGCTTTTGCTGACCGGTTATCATTGAATTTTACAGCCTTTATCTACACAGTAGATAGGGCGTTATCGACTCATAAATCGGCGAATTAATCATCGCTTTATATGAACACTCTATCCGAAAGAATTATCTATCTTATTGTGTTTTCCCTACTGATCTTCTCCCCTATTCCCTACGGTAGTATAGAGCCCTGGGCAAAGATTCTACTACAGGTTCAGGCATTTCTGCTGCTTGCTGTGTATGCGATTGGGATATCTAGCCAAAATGAGTCTGGTAATAATAAACAAACCGGTTTAAGTAAGGTGCAGATCTTACTTTTGAGTTTCCTGGGTATCTGTGTACTCCAGATAATCCCATTACCCGCTTTTATTCTAAAAATAATATCGGGCCAGAGTCTTGAGTTGTGGCAATCCAGTCAAGAAGCCCTGTCACAGATTGGCCACCCGGTCTCACAAAGCCTTTACACAATAAGTGTGTACCCGCAAACCACATGGAACGAGACCGTTACACTGCTAGCCTACTTTGTGTTCGGGTATGTGATCTCTAAGGTATTTAGAACCCGACACCGCCTCCGTCTTCTACTTATCCCCGTGTTTGCAGTAGCTCTGTTTGAGTCTGCCTACGGGATTTTTCAGTACGTTAGCGCTGTTTCCCCAAGTAACATTATCCGGGAGGGCCTGGCTACCGGTACATTCGTCAACCGTAACCACTATGCGGGATTTCTGGAAATGAGCATCCCCCTGGCATTGGGATTCGCCCTATCAACCTTTGACATTACACGGGAAAAATCATTGTTTAGAACCATGATCTCCACCGACAGGTTCTCAAGGCAGATCCTATACCTGTTCTTGGTAAGCCTGATGCTGCTCGCACTCTTGATGTCGCTATCGAGGATGGGACTTATCAGCGTAACTATGGGATTGGTATTCTTTGCACTTACCTATACCTCAATATCAACAAGCAGGAAAAAACGCTACTGGTTTTTGCTTTTTATAGTAGGGATCGCAGTACTGTACGGAACTGCAATCGGCCTTCACCCATTGCTAAAGAGGTTCTTAATATTAACGGAGCACACACCCACAAGAATACTCGTTTGGAAGGATATGTTGAGCGCTGTAGCCGACTACCCATTGTTCGGTACCGGACTTGGTACATTCAGCAACATTTACCTCCTATATAACAGGTCCATCGAGAATGCTATCGAGTTCGTATACGCTCATAACGACTACCTACAGCTATTGGTTGAGACAGGGATAATAGGGTTTACGTTAATAATCGGCGCACTCTCACTGTTCCTGCGCTCGGTTTATGCGAACATCACCCATTATTACGCGGTCGGCGATAATTTCAGGTTTGCGACCGGTGTGGGGGCACTGGCCAGTATAATCTCAATCTTGATCCACAGCCTCGCCGATTTTAACTTGCATATACCATCCAATGCTCTCTACGTCGCTTTTCTCGTAGGCTATTTAAAGGCTATGGAACCCGACGATCGTCTAAGTGATGACGACGCAAGGGGGATTTGACAAAACGAGAAATAAGAGAACAATACTCTGCAAATAATTGCACGGAGGCCTTATAAGTGGAACTCACATTATCAATTGTAAAACCGGACGGAGTCGAAAAAAACGTTATTGGAGAAGTAATTAGAAGGTTTGAAAGCAACGATATCAGGGTAGCGGCACTCAAAATGATTCATATGAGCAAAACCGAGGCCGAGGGCTTCTATGCGGTGCATCGTGAGAGACCGTTTTTTTCAAGCCTCACCGATTTTATGTCCTCAGGGCCATGTGTTGTAATGGTACTCGAGGGCGATAATGCAATAGCCCGTGTGAGAGAAATAATGGGCGCCACAGACCCCGCAAACGCCGATGCAGGCACAATAAGAAAAGATTTTGCATCCGACATTGAGCACAATATCGTACACGGTTCTGACTCGCCGGAATCAGCCACATACGAGATCAACTACTTCTTTAACAGCCTCGAGATCTGTAGCAGGTAAAATAACCTAGGCAGAACAAATTATTCATTTGATGCTTTCATAACGCTCTACGATTAATTAATATAAGGACTTGGGACCGAAGCATTTTATGAAAACCATCTCATACCGAGATTTCGAAAAATCATACTCCTCAGATCCACCGTCTACCAACTATCTTTTTACTGGCGACCAGCACTATCTGGTGGAAAAGGCACTAGGGGCGCTGAAACTGCATCTGCTGGGTAAGCCGAGCGACCTCAACCTGCATGTTTTTGAGGGCAAATCAGACTCTATCCGAGATGTAATCGCCGTGGCAAACACAGTTCCTATGCTGGCCGAGCAAAAACTGATTGTTGTCAACGGATTTCATAAGTATTCAGACACAGACCGAAAAGCCATGGAAGGCTACTTGTCGGCACCTTCTGAATTCACCTGCGTTGTGCTAATCGCAGAGAGTATAAAGAAGCTAAAATTAAAAAATACGAAAACACTGGTTGCAGTGGATTTCTCGCTCAGCATCAAAATCACCGAAGCTTCAATTGTCTCACTGGCAAAAAAAATAGGGGTCCAGATCACCCCTGATGCGGCAGGGACTATACTCGACTACCTGGGGGAGAATCTCCATGACATAAACAAAGAGCTCAATAAGATTGCCCTTTACAGTAACCGCAAAAAAACCATAACGGCCCAAGACATCCACGACTTTATCGACCGCAACCAGCAACAAGACGTGTTTCAGTTGATAAAAGCCCTCTCAAGCTCGGACAAAAAAAGCGCCTACTATGCACTGCTCGACCTGGAATCGAGCGGGGAGGATGAGCTCTCTATTCTCTCTAGAATCGCATGGCGTTTTAGGCTGCTTTGGAAAGTAAAAGAGCTTGAATCAAAGAAAACACCTAAAAATGAGATCCTAAAGGAGCTAAAGATAAGCTCGGGGATGTACTACTATGTGAGCAAAGAGTCTAAGCTCCTTGGACTTGGTGATTTGGGTCGGTATATAAGTATTTTCAAGAGATGCGACAGCAGGATCAAATCCACAGGGCTGCCCGCCAACCTTACCCTATCCAAAATGATAATGGACCTGTGTTGATTGTTCTAGTTAACCGGAGGGGTGGAGATTAAGAGGTTTGAGATAGAAGGTGTACCTTTTTGGAGTATCTTGAAACCATCCGCGAAGCAGTTTTTTTATGCATAACACCCTTTGTTACAGCTTTATCCAGTGCGGATTCGGTTTTTTTCAACAGCTCTTGGGATTTTGCCAGGTCCTTTGCTTCAAGCGCACTCATGAAATTCTTTATCTCGGTCTTAAGCCCCGATTTGATGTGAGTATTCCTTGCCCTTCTCTTCAAACTCTGGCGGTGTCTTTTCTTGCCTGACTTAATCCTAAGTGCCATAATCTAATCTCCTAACATTGAAAATAGAGGTTATTATAATGCTCGGCAAATAAAATTTGTCAAATAATATTTTTTCAGTTGCACTTAGATTCTGCAAATTTCACTACAGTACTTATTTATGTTATATTGCCAGCTCAGCTTAACGGGAGACAGATATGAAATTCTTTTTAGACACAGCCAACCTCGATGAAATAATAGACGCAGCCAGCTATGGAGTGCTCGACGGAGTCACCACAAACCCGAGTTTGGTGTCAAAAGAAGGGGAACAAAAGGGTTTTAAAGAACTTATAAACGAGATATGCAACATAGTGAAAGGCCCTGTGAGTGCAGAGGTGCTTAGCACCGATATTGAGAGAATGGTTGAAGAAGCAAGGGAACTGGCCCAGATCAACCCTCACGTCGTGGTCAAAATGCCCCTTACCGACGACGGGCTCAAGGCTACGAAGCTGGTTTCCGAAGAGGGCATAAAGGTAAACGTTACTCTGATCTTTTCACCCTCACAGGCGCTTCTTGCCGCTAAAGCCGGGGCGGCCTATGTAAGCCCGTTTGTTGGCAGACTGGACGATATATCCGAGCAAGGGATGAACATGGTTGCAGAGATCGTACAGATCTTTGAAAACTATGATATAGAGACCGAGGTGCTTGTGGCCAGTGTGCGCCACCCCCTCCACGTCGTGGAAGCAGCCAAGATAGGAGCACACGTAGCAACCATACCCTATAAGGTATTTAAACAGCTCGTAAAACACCCGCTAACCGATATAGGGATAGAGAGGTTCCTTGCGGACTGGGGAAAATAACGAAGTTCGAGAGCCCCGGGGACTTTACTAACTCAACCTCCCCGCTATAAGGTATTCGATGTTGCCCTTAGCCCCCGATATGGGGGACTCAACTACACCCATGATTTGAAACTCCATGTCCTCTAAATAGCTTCTAATAGCTTCTACAACCCGCTGCCGTTTACTCTCGTCCCTTATAACACCGCCCTTCCCCACCTCTGCTTTCCCTACCTCGAACTGTGGTTTTATGAGTGCGACTAATACCCCGCCCCTTTTTAACACTCCCGCAGCCGGGGGGATAACCTTGGTCAAGGAAATGAAAGAAACATCGATCACAACTATATCAACCCGCTCGCCAATATCCTCGGACACCAAATGCCGCGCATTTATTTTTTCCATTACCACCACGCGCTCGTCGTTGCGAAGGGTCCAGTCAAGCTGACCATAACCCACATCGACCGCATATACTTTTTTTGCACCGCGTTGTAATAGGCAGTCGGTAAAGCCGCCTGTAGAGGCCCCTATGTCAATGGCTATTTTGTCTTGGGTATCGATATCAAACTCGGCAAGTGCATGCTCGAGCTTCCGCCCGCCCCTGCTTACAAACCTGCGTTCGTCATCACTGATCTCAATTACTGAGCTCTCTTTTACCAGTGCACCTGATTTATCTACAGTGTTGCCGTCAACCGCAACCCTGCCCTCCATAATAAGGGCACTCGCCTTACTCCTTGTGGGAACAAGCCCACGTTCAACCAGGGTCAGGTCTAGTCGTTTTTTCTCGCTTTTAATGGTCCCTGTCTCCAAGGTAGATAGCTATCTCTCTAAGCCGTGGGGCCGAACTGTTTAAGAACTCGATCTCAGAGATCGCCCTTTCGGTAAGTGCTTTAGCACTCTGCCTGGATTGCTCAACACCCATGAGTTGAGTATAGGTAACTTTGTTTTTCCTCTTATCCGCACCTTTTAGTTTCCCGGTCCTGGCCCCTCCTTCCTCGTCTATCACATCGTCTATTATTTGAAATGCCAACCCCACACTCCGTCCGTAGTTTTTGAGTTTTTCTATTTGCCTATCACCACCTCCCGCAACATAGCCGCCTATGGCAACGGATGCCTCAATAAGGGCCCCGGTCTTGAGTGCATGCATCTGCTCTAGCTCCCCGAGCTCAATGTCGTCCCTGCCCTCTATCGCAAGATCGAGCGCCTGCCCTTTAATCATGCCCCCCGAGCCAATAGCACCTGCGAGCGTGGATATGACCTTGATCACTACCCCGTCACTAACCCCGCGGTTTATACCCTCTTGGGCTATTAATGAAAATGCATCCGTCAACAGCCCATCCCCCGCCAGAATCGCCGTGGCCTCACCGTATACGGTATGGTTGGTAGGCTGCCCTCTCCTTAGGGAATCATCGTCCATGGAGGGCAGATCGTCATGGATAAGTGAGTAGGTGTGGACCATCTCTATGGCACAGGCTATAGGTAGAATTTTTGAGAGCTGCCCACCGAGCGCCTCACACGCAGAGATGCACAGTATGGGCCTTAGCCGCTTGCCCCCTGCCATAACACTGTAGCGCATAGATTCTTGGATATTGATAACCGGGTGGTCGGCACGGCTTAAGATCCCGTCCAGTTCCTTATCAATAACTTCACGTAATGAGGCAAGATACAAAGAGATATCGGTACTCATGAGTCCTCATCTTCCGGTTCAAAGTCTTGGACCACATCTTGGCCGTCTTTGTTTTCAGTCAAAATCTGTATTTTCTTTTCGATCTCGGAGAGTTTTTTGTGAGAGGTCGATATGAGCTTTGTACCCTGTTCAAAGAGTTTTATGGACTCCTCGAGTGTGAGGTTACCGGTCTCTAATTGTTCAATAATTTCTTTTAGTTTGGTCAAAGAGTCTTCGAACGACGCCATATTAAGATAATCTATCTTTGGAACTTGCCTTTAGCAAGTATAGGAAGGACTTCGTGAACAAATAAAGCGGGAGACAAAGCTTTGCTTCTGTCTCCCACCTCTTAGTTTTCAATATTACGTCAAAGCTAGTTTGTAAAGCTAATCAACAAAATTACATACCAAGTTGATTATCACATTATTGCTATTAGTCGGCTATCAATGAGCTGGTTCTGTCGCCGAATCCATAGCATCCTGGGCAGCATCCGTGGCTGAGTCCATTGCATCATCTGCTGCGTCTGTTGCAGAGTCCATTGCATCATCTGCGGCGTCTGTTGCTGAATCGGCTGCATCCTGGGCAGCATCGGTGGCTGAGTCCATGGCGTCATCCGCAGCTTCTGTAGCTGAGTCAGCTGCATCCTGGGCAGCATCCGTGGCTGAGTCCATGGCGTCATCGGCAGCTTCTGTAGCTGAGTCAGCTGCATCCTGGGCAGCATCCGTGGCTGAGTCCATGGCGTCATCCGCAGCTTCTGTAGCTGAGTCAGCTGCATCCTGGGCAGCATCCGTGGCTGAGTCCATGGCGTCATCGGCAGCTTCTGTAGCTGAGTCAGCTGCATCCTGGGCAGCATCCGTGGCTGAGTCCATGGCATCATCTGCGGCGTCTGTAGCTGAGTCAGCTGCATCCTGGGCAGCATCCGTGGCTGAGTCCATGGCATCATCTGCGGCGTCTGTAGCTGAGTCAGCTGCATCCTGGGCAGCATCCGTGGCAGAGTCCATGGCGTCATCGGCTGCATCGGTGGCTGTGTCAGCTGCTTCATCTGCAGCTTCGCCCGCTGTATCTACCATCTCTTCCTGTACTTCTTCGACAACCGTATCCTCAGCTTGCTCTTGCTGCTGAGGGCAGCCGGACAATCCCGTTACAAAGAGCCCGGCACATAGTAATAAAAACAGTTTGCTCATACTACTCATAATGAACATACCTCCTTCTACAATTTATTAATTAATTTGAAGATCCGCTTTATAGCCCCCCCAACCTAATGTACCTTAATAAAAAAAAGATACCAAGCAATATTATTTCTTATTTAAACTTGCGCGAAAGAGTCTAAGAAAAAAACATTGATTCAATCCATACAAATTGAATATAGCTCTCCAATTTGTATGCATCAACAGCACGGATGAAAACAGTGAACTAGACCTTTGGATACTTAGGTAGCTCTACGAGTTCCCATAGGTAGAGACAGTAGTTTTCATAACCTCCAGGTTGCTCTGTTTCCCAACAGGCCCAGGCACTATGATAGGCAGCTTAACCCCTGCCTGCCTATGGACCTCAAGCCTCTCACGACAGCGCTCGGGCGGGCCCACAAGCGCAAATGCATCAACCAATTCATCGGTGAATACATCTGCAGGATTCTCACCACCTTTAATCTTCTCTACGACATCACCAAACCCAATGTTCGTAATCATTCTCTGATAAAACGGGAACCTCGCATAACCGCTTAACCCTCTTTTAGCAGATTTTCGCGCCGCATCCAGGTCATCGGATACAAAGGACGGTATACCGCTTGTAATATCGATGTCGGCCGGGTCTCTACCTACTTTAGTTGCACCCTCTGCTACATTTTCTATTAACTCTTTCATGTACTCGGGTGTCGCCATATAGGGCATTAGGCCGTCGGCGACCTCACCAGCAAGCGTAGATGCTCCCCGGGTTAAACCAGCTATGTATATTGGGAACCCCGGCAACTCACGCTTCAGTGTAAGTGCAGGCGAACTGCCGTCTGCAAAAGACCTAACAGCAGTCACATAGTTCCTCATGCTATCTATGGGATCTCCCATTTCAATGCCATAACGGTCGTTTACGGGCTTATGGCTCACGCCGAGACCAAGCATCATTTTACCTTGACTAACCTCTTGTATGGTAAGGGATTCCGCAGCAGTCACTACGGGCTGCTTCATATATATGTTAGTAATCCATGTTCCGACACGTATATTCGGAGCCGCCTCTGCAAATACCTGTGCGTTCGATAAAGCGCTATAGGGCGGCACTTCGGGCGATAATATGGCCTCGAACCCTGCCGATTCGGCCTCTTTTGCAAGTGCCCTCAAGTCTTCTACACTACATCCCCAAACGGGTGATATTGTCGCAATTCGGTCCATAGCATACCCCTCCGTTATATTGGTAATATTGGTATTTAGTACTGATTAATTACATCGCGGTAATAATCCGGCCTTAACATTGACTCGTCTTTTTGGGCCAGCACTGCTCTGATCTCTTCTAGCACCTGCTGCTTGTCCTCGGGAAACTTGGCTTTTATAGGTAGATAATTCGATATGTGATTAGCGTAAAAATAGCCGTCAGTAAGCTCCGTGTTCTCGACAATGAGCTCAAGCTCTCGAATGAGTTGAAACTTGTGTGGTAGTCGAAATGTCCCGCTTTTCCACTCTTCGTATAAAGGTGCCCCCGGGCGAACCTGAAGGCTAAGCGCCCCCACATACTCGGGGTCAGAGTCCGTGAGCAATTTCCCAGTGGCAATGGCATGGGGCTCAGATCTTTCCACCCCTCCCATTCCGAGTAGAACCATGGCCGAGTTTTTGATGCCCGCTTCCTTTAAAAACCCCGACGCTCGTACGGTCTGCTCATAATCCGCACCTTTCTTAATGCGCTCTAGCACTAGATCATCCCCGCTCTCAAACCCTATGTACACCATGTCTAAACCGAGCTGTTTTAGCTCCTTTAGGTTCTCCGCCCCCTTCCTAAGGATGTCGCCGATGTTTGCATACATCCTTATCCTCTCGATACCGGGGCATTTATTGCGCAAGTAATCCATGATTTCGATTAGTTTGTTCTGCGAGAGGACCAAGGCGTTGCCGTCCGCAATAAAAACCCTGTCCGTAATCAAACCCTCGCTCGCCGCAGTGTCTATGATCGCCTTAATCTCATCCATAGGGCGCACACGAAATCTCTGCTCTTCCTTCCTATACATTGCGCAGTAGGTGCAGTTATTGTGCGAGCACCCCACAGTGGCTTGGAGTATGAAACTCTTTGCCTCACTGGGCGGTCTAAAGAAAGGATTTACATATTCGACCATACTTTATACGTTAACAAAAAGTGCAATTAATTCAAGAAGATCGAGTTATTTACAAAGTCGGTGGAACTGTTATAATCCCCCCTGTTATGGAAAAACATGAAATCGAAGGCGCAAAATATATTGGTGGTGTAATTATCTTAATTTTTTCAATTGTATTTCTAGCATCACTTACACACGTGATATTATCACCTTAGTAAAAACAACACACCACCACACCCTCTCAGGGTTAATCTGCCTTACTCCAGGCTCTTAACCACGCTTAGAATACCCGCCTCGGGGTTCTTAAGTTCATCGATAACCTGTCCGGTCTGCTCAACCGTTAAACCAAAGAGCTCCCGTGCCCCTCTCATATCCTTACCCTTTGGGTTTATCAAATAGACCCCGACGATTTTACCGTCCCTGAGTCCAATGCAGCCGGTCTTCCCGAGCGTGTCTCCCCTCGTGACATATTTCTCGGCATAGTTGAGATCGCCCAGAAAAATAAGCCTGTCACCGAATATCTCCGTATCGTATCCTGTGACCTGTGCATAAGCCTCTTTTGCCCCTGCCATATTATTGCCAGCCTGCCTGCCCTGTGCCTGGGCACTCTCTATATGACCTACCATGTGGGTGCGACCCAACACAATATCTTCATACTCCGCCAAATCACCTGCGGCATAAACTCCCTCCACACTGGTCTCGAGATACCGGTTAACCAAAACCCCTTTGTTTACAGACACACCCGATCCCCCCAGGTACCCGATGTTGAGCACAACACCTATCCCCGCACAAATAAAATCAGCACTACAACTCTGCCCGTCTATGGTCCTTATGCCCCTGGCAACTCCGCCCTCGATCACAAGCTCGTCTACGCTCGCATTTGCAATGACCTCCACACCATGGTCGATCAATATATCGTTTAGAGACATACCGAACTCTTCGGGCAAGAGGGTTTGAAACACATAATCCTCGAGCATTAGCAGCTTTACACCGACCCCTATCTCCTTTAGAGCACACGCAAGCTCAACCCCTATAAAACTGCCCCCGATGACAATCGCACTTTTACCTGTACCCGCAGCTTTAATGATCTGATCGGCATCCCCCAATGTTCGCAGATAATAGATCCCCCTAGTACCCACGGGCACATCGAACGTCCGGGGGCTTGCACCCGTGGCTAGGAGCAGTTTTTCGTATTTTATTGTTTTTCTGTTCTCTAGCTCAACGGTTTTTTCAGAGCAGTCTATACTCTTGGCACCGGTGCCATTTATAAACCTGGCATTGTTATTCTCAAAAAAGTCCTCTTTAACCAGGTAGAGTTTTTCTTTGGGATAACGCCCCTGTATATAGCCCTTTGAGAGCAGTGGCAGCGAGTATGTACGCTCCGACTCCTTGCCTACAACTACGATCTCGGACTCTTTGTCCGATTGTCTTATACCCCTTACCGCAGAGGCCCCTGCCGGTCCGGCTCCTATAATCAAATACGTAGCGTTTATCATATCGATCTATTATAATAGTACTCATCAATAGGTAAAGCAGCGCTTGACTGATTCATACAAGGAATTACATTATAAATATAAGGAGTTTTTTACAGTTTTAGGGGGTACTGAATATACCGAAATTATTTGGCAATACGTCTGGAATAACAAAGAACAACAAGAACAACCTGCTTAGACTTTACAGAAGAAAAATCCCTCCAAAAGAGTTCATCACATTAGAATTAGGCAGAACACTGGCACGCCTCACAGAGGACACAGGCAGGGGTCTTTCACTGCTCATAGACAGGAAGGGAAAGGTGCGTGTGGTATTTATAGGGGACAGCGTCGATATACCGTTTGCAGAGCTAATAGGCAGGTCAAGAGAGGCCAAATACAGACTGCGCGGGCTTAGACTCGTACACACTCACACAAAAAACCCCGAGCTAAGCCAGTCGGACCTAGTAACACTTTTAAACGAACGTCTCGATTTTGTCGGGCTCTTAGAGGTAAAGGACAAAGGAGCCCCCGGCAGGTTTCAGGTTGCATCAATCGTCCCGCCCAATAGTCACAAAGAGAAATGGCAGATCACTACATACAACGACCTCGGACGCATAGACCAGGGCCTAGACGAGTTTATAAGGGATATAGAGTCGGGCTTAGAACAGAGCTACTACGAACTGGGCGGAAAGAGCAACAAAGAAGGTGTAATGCTGGTGGGGTTCCACACGAAATACAGGTCGGACGCTCAGGAGTCCGTGGATGAGCTGGCTTCACTCGCAGAGTCGGCCGATAAAGTCGTGCTCGATACCACAGTACAGATTCGAAGAAATATCGACCCCAGGTACCTGGTCGGCAAGGGCAAGCTAAGAGAGATCATACTAAGCGCGCAACACGTAGGTGCCGAGAGAATAATATTTGATGTTGAACTAACCCCAGCACAGGTAAAGTCCATATCCGAGGAAACCGACCTAGAAGTGATGGACCGCACACAGCTCATCTTGCAGATATTCGCAAAACACGCCACAACAAGCGAGGGTAAACTGCAGGTAAGGCTCGCAGAGCTCAGATACAACCTGCCGAGACTTGTGGGACGAGGCATAGAGCTCTCACAGCTGGGCGGGGGGATCGGTACCAGAGGGCCGGGTGAGAAAAAGCTCGAGGAGCAGCGCAGAAAAATTCGCAAACAGATAGACCAGCTAGAGAAGCAGATTAAGGAACTTAGCACAAGAAGGGAACACACTCGCAAGAAGAGAATCGAGACTGGTATACCGACCGTCACCTTCGTAGGCTACACAAATGTCGGGAAATCAACCCTGTTTAATTTGCTTACGAAAAGTGGTGTTATTGTAGAGAACAAACTATTTTCCACACTGAGCCCCACTACGCGCAAAATAAGGCTTCCGGGCGGTAAAGATATATTGGTCACCGACACCGTGGGCTTCATAAGCGACCTTCCCCATGAGCTCATTAGCGCCTTTAAAGCCACATTAGAAGAGTTGGGAGGCTCATCGCTCTTGCTTCACGTAGCAGATGCGAGCGACCCGCTAATGGATAATCGCATCGAGTCTGTGGAAAAGATTTTAGATGAAACCGGATACGGCTCCATCCCAAGACTTTTGGTATTCAATAAAGGTGATTTGGTAAGTGGGGAACTTGCTAAAACCCTAAGACGAATCTACGGCTCGCCGGTTATCTCGGCATTAAAGAAAGACTCTATCCCCTCGCTGCTCGGCCTACTCGAGGAGAAGCTAGGTGTAGTGCCTTACGGTAGTGAGAGTCAACAAAAAATTGCCCTCTAAATAGGGCTAAACCTCTACCTTGGCCGTACCACCCTTGATGACCTTTTTGCCGTCTTGCTGGCGCCAGACCTCGAAACCGAGCTCCGAGTTGCCGTTTTGACCGCCGTTATGCCATCCGTCTGCAACCAGGATATCATTGGGGTACACAGGGCTCGTAAAACGCACACCCAGGGTTTTTAGCCTGGCAGGGTCACTGTCGAGATAACACTCGATAATTGCGCGCATCGTCATAGACATTGTGCACAACCCATGGACCACTATGCCCTCAAGTCCAGCCTTCTTAGCCACTTCATCATCAGTGTGTATGGGGTTGTTGTCGTTTGATGCCTCGGCGTATCGGTAGGTGATGTCTCCGGGCACTCTTATTATTTTTCTAAACGCCAGTTCAGGTTTAGTTTCGTTCTCTACTTTTTTAGCAGGCCTAGAACCGTTTGTCTTATTTTCACCGCTTCCGATGCCCCTGATAAAAAGCCCCCAATCCGACTCGACCACGTTCTGGCCCTCTTCGTCTACTGTTAGAACGTTAAACACCAGCAGTTCACCGCTGCCTTTGTCTTCTATAGAAGGGATCTTTATCTTGAAAGTAAGCTTATCACCCGGCTTTATAGGCTTAAAAAATCTCATTTCCTGATAGCCGTGGACCAACATCAGCACGTTTCTCTCGGCCTCTTCTTCCCCACCGTGGAGCTCGGGGTCGGACCAGAGCTTCTCTAAAAACGGCAGTTCGTAAGTAACAGCATAGCTCGGCGGGGCCATACTGACCGGTGTGTTGTGCCCGAATGCTCCGTTATAGTTGAAATAGGTGAGATTCCTTGCACCAATAGCCCATGCATAATCAACTATCTCCTGCGTAGCTACTGTATGCTGAATGGGTTCGTACTCGCGTCCAATAAAGTCCTTATTTAGTCCCATTTTTGGCCTCCTTCTAAACACTTGAGAGTAATAACAACGCAACTGCTTACATTTGCTGACTTTTATTACACATTAGCATCAACCACTAAACCAACAATTTCTTTGCAAGCCATAACCACCTGTTAACACACATTAATAATAACAACAAAACAACTCATCACAACCAAATCAAGATCAATATATTGGCTGCATATCTTTAATTAATTCAGAAATGTTGAGGTTTGTCAAGTGGGTTATTCGCACATGCAACATGTGCGAACAAAACATGCATATAGAGATATTTCTATAGGTATCCCGAGCGGGATATCGTCGGGTTATCCCCGGCCTTTTTTGATCAGTTCAAGGAGCTTTCGTATGCTACCAGTATCATTTGCATTTTTGAGCGAGGTTATAACCCTATCTAGATCATCCGAGCTGTTGATCTTGAATCTTATTTGTAGATCGTCACGCTCAAAATATCTGTCGTGAGCTATATTTACTGATTCCGGCAAGCCCATTTCTTTTCTTATTTTTTGAAATTCATCTACCACACTTGAGTACTCGGGATAACGGAGGCTCTTTACCCTCTCCCTAAAAATCTGCTTGTTCGCAACCCCGGCAATCGCAGCTTCCACAATCTCTTTGGTCGAAACCCCTTTTATGGCGGCGAGTTCCAATAGCTCATACACGGTTTCTCGCGCCTCGTTATTGTTTAAACCGTACTTAATCAAGACCTCTTTTAACAAATACTGTCGTTCGGATATGTCCTCTATATTGGCAAGCAGATTTGCCTGCTCGACCGTTATGCGTTCTTCGAGAGTCGCATCAATGACCTCTTGGTCCAATCCCGCTAGCTTAGTCATACGCTCTAGGTTCTTACCGGAGGGTGAAACACCAAGGAGCGGCAATACTGTTGTCGTCAGCTCTCGGTCGTTTAACCCTGAGAGCTCTTTGAACTTGGAGAATAATAACGCTCTTTCGAGGTCTGTGAACCTGTGTTCATTATCAAGATAGATAAGCTTGATAACCTCTGTGGCAGTAAGCTCCTCGGGATCATAAACTCTACACACTTCATCTTTTAACCCAAGCTCTTTGCACACGGCCAACCGTTTCCAACCCAAGAGGATCCTATAGCCCTCACCATGCTTAACTAATGTGGGGAGATTAATGAGGCCCGTGTCTGCAATAGAATCAAATAGTCGGGACGAATAGGGAGCAGAGGGAATGCGGTAAAGCGTGTCGTTAAAATCGATATGATCTAAAAGAACCTTTACAATTGTCATCTAAAACAGCGTCACTACCCCAAGCGCTGTGCCAAACACACCGAGCGGTGCGAGGTCATCAATGGTATCGAGGCTCTTATCGACCTTGAGCAGAGTGTCCTTGGCATCGAGATAAAGGGAGTCGTCATTTACGAGCTGGCCGATCGTGCCCTCGCCGGAGTTAATCTTTTTTAGGATAGCGTTCATATTGGTAGCAGCCTCTGTCGCCTCTGTGTAAAGAGTGTCGTCGGTAAGCAGTTTACCAATCGTACCCTGGTCTGTATTAAGTTTTTTAGTGAGGCCGCCTATGTTTGTAAATGCCTCCTTAGTCTCAAAAAACAACGAATCATCCACAAGCAGTTTCCCAAGTGTACCCTTCCCGCTTTTTATTGACGCGGCAATATCGTTTACATTCAAAAGCGTTCCCCTGGCCTGCTTGAGTGCCTCGCTTGCATCCGTATAGAGGCCTTCGTCCTGGAGAAGTTTACCGATTGTGCCCTTGCCCTCGGCCATGTTTCCGAGCACTGAGTCCATGTTGGTTATCATGCTAGAGATCTTGTCCTTGTTCTCGCCCAGTGCACTAAAAGCGCTAAGAGCCGAGTCTATCGAACCCACGGCTGAGTCAACTTTGGCCAGTATCTCGTTTAAACTCGCAGGTTCTATGCTCTCTAACACACTGCCATTCTTGGCCTGGGGGCTTTCCTCCGTACCAAAACTCAGATTGACGTAGCTTGTGCCCAAGAGGCTTGTCAACCTTATGCTCGCTACAGAGTCCTCTCTTATGCCGCTTGTACCGATTACCTCCATCTCGACCTCTATTTTTCTATCGGCAATCTTTATGTCCGAGACCTTGCCGATCTCGACACCCTCGAGCCTCACGGGGTTGCCCTTGCGGAGCTCTCCAATGGATTGAAAATACGTTTTTACCGTAAACTCGTTACGAAAAAACGGCAGGTCTCCCACAAAATCGAAGACCGCAAGAAGTATGATAAGACCGACAATAAAAAATATTCCGACTTTTATGTCATTGCGCATCACTTACCTCCGGGCACTACTCAAACTGTGGAGTTGTAAACTCGTTTACATACGGGTTAGAGCTCTCTTGAAACTGTGCAGGTGTGCCAGTTTCGACAATCACCCCGTTACGCAACAAAGAGACTCTGTCCGCTACATAAAACGCAAGGTCGATATCGTGTGTGACCACAATCTGGGTGATACTGACCTGGTGTTTAAGGCTTAGTATAAGGTCGCCTACGGTACGCGTCATCAAGGGGTCAAGCCCCGAGGTGGGCTCGTCAAAGAGTATGAGGTCGGGGTTCATCACGAGTGCCCTGGCCGTAGCTACCCTCCTTCGCATCCCGCCGCTTAGCGTAGAGGGCATGTCGTCCTCTACACCGTGGAGGCCCACTATGGACAATGCACTCTTTACAATGTTTCTGAGCTCTCCCTCGTCACCAAACACATGGTGCTCCCTTAGGTAGAGTGCTACATTCTCGCCCACGGTGAGTGAATTAAAAAGTGCGCTCGATTGAAACACCATTGCCACACGAAATTTCTTTTTAAACTGGGGGTCATGGATATCCACCCCGTCTATAAAAATGTGCCCTGAATCGGGTTTCTCAAGCCCTATGATGTGGCGGAGCAGCACGCTTTTTCCGGTGCCGCTTTTGCCCAGGATAACAGTGGTTTCCCCGGGCTCGATACTAAGGTTAACCCCCCTAAGCACCTCGTTATCGCCAAACGATTTGCGCAACTCGGATATCTCTACCCCCACCGCAGCACAATTGAGGTATTTGAGCAACTCCTCTTTTCCGTTTGCGCTATCCACGGCTAATTGCGTTTGAGCATTGTCCTCGGTCATTTCCCTTTCCCACACACCTTATATGATTATACTCTAATCCAGGTTTAGAAACAGCAATATTCTTGTGGCGTAGTAGTCAAACACCAGTACCAGTACAAACGACAGTACCACGGCCCTTGTAACCGAGCTGCCTATCTCTCTTGGGCCGCCCTTGGTCTTAAGCCCCACATAGCTGCACACAATAGAAATTATGACGCCGAATATCATGGCCTTAATAAGCCCGTTAATTACTGCTTCGTAGTCCATGAGCTCGGATAAATTCCTGTAATATACATCAAAAGAGAGCTGTATCTCGGGGTTTATGTACGACACCACTGCACCCCCGAACCACCCGATCACAACCATGTAGATAACCAGTAGAGGCAAAGAGATTACAGTGCCCAAGAACCTGGGCATCACAAGGTAACGCACCGGGTTAATATCCATGGTGACCAGCGCATCTATCTCCTCGTACACACTCATAGAGGCAAGTTCCGCTGTAATGGCCGACCCCACCCGGCCCGCTATCAATATGGCAGCCATCACGGGGCCTATCTCTTTGGCGAGCGATAGCCCCACAAGTCCGCCTACATTTTCCTCAATCCCAAATTGTGCGAGCGTAGGCCCTGCCTGAAGTGCCAAAACCCCACCGCTGAAAAGTGCTATGAGTGCACCCACCGGCAGCGTGTTGTTGCCAATCTCTACAATCTGTGCAATAACCTTGTCACGGTTGGTAAATGCCGACTTGCACCAGTATATGGTTTGAAACAAAAGGCTCACAAGTCCGCCTGTGACTTCAAAGAAATGATATACCGCCGTCATCTATTATCCGCCCCCATTATCCGCCAGCTTTTTATCTTTCCCACCCGATATAGTAACAGGGATGTAAAGGAATCTTAATTTTTTCTTCTGCTGCTCTCTCTCGTACCCAAGCAACCCGCCTAGAAGTTTCATGTTCCCCTTTTCGGGGGATTTAAGATAGGAAAAAAACGGGATAATGGGCCTAATATCCACGCTTACCCTTTCTTTCGAACGCTCGGTTACAATCGTCCTCCAAAAAACAGATGTTATCTCGGTGCCCTCGGCGTCCTTGTTCCACTCGAATATCCTCCAGATAGGAGCCCAGTTGCGCTCCCTGGGTGGGTTGTTGGCTAAAAACATCTCAAGGGGGGAAAAGAGCCTAAAATACGATCGCTCACCCGGCACCCGTTTATAGCTGAACAACGGCCACAGGTCTATTCTCCTTCCATCACGCCCGCCCTCTTTAATAGGTACGTTGTTGATATCCTTATATATAAATAGAAGCACGCTCACACGTTTTCGTTTGTACCTGTCCAACTCGATCGTATCGTACCTGTAAAGCGGCCACATAAAAAATCCCCTGTCTGCCCCCCTGCCGGTGCTCTTGGAATAAAACGGGAAGAACCTCTTGGTCTCGCGGCTTTGGTTAGATACCGTGATCAATGGCCAGGGGACGTCCCACCTCTTAATATCGCGGTTCTTATCCTCTATCTTGTTTATAAAGGGCCAGAAAAATGTCCTTTGTGTCCTGCCCGGGGCATCGGTACCGTAATAAAACGGCCACACGGACAGAGTACTCTGTTTATCGCCATAGAACATGCGCTCGCGGGACATGTAAAACGGCCACATTACAAAGCGATCCTCACGTGTTTCACCTACCTTCCTCTGGCCGTAGACGGGCCAAAACCTGCCCCCGGTTTGCTGGCCTCCAGTGTATACAGCAATAAACGGCCAGATAAAACTTGTGTTTTTCATGCCGTTTTTGACAGTCTGCAGGTAAAAGGGAAACATAAAGAAGTTGATCTCGTCTTTTACATACTTGTGTTTGACACGCCCGTAAAATGGAAAGAACGCAAAGTAACTATCGTCTTTTTCCTCGGCTTTTTTACTGAATATAAACGGGATAAAGATATACTCCCGCTCCATAAACCCGCTTTGCTGCTTTACCGACCTGTAGTACATCACGTACATCAAGAGCTGCATCTTTAGATCCTTGTCCCAGCGCCTGTAGGTCGAGATGGGATATAGCAGGTCAAACGCAGTCTTGTCCTTCTCATGATCCGCCACCTTGTAAAATAAGGGCCTAAACCCGTACTCTGTCGTGTTTTCGGTTTTCTTAAATTTAATTAGGGGTCCGAGAGCATTTAAATCCCTAGTGCCGTCTTGCTCATTGGTCGTTACGTTTAGCAGCGGGCCCAGGTTTATACCGGCCCCCGAGCTTTGCGGTGGCACCGTAAAAATAAACAGTGCAAACAATAGCAGTCCGGATATTATAGTGGTATGAGCTCTAATATTATTACCCATCATTTTAACAATACCCTACTTATCAGTATCGTCTAAGAATTTCGTACCCGGACTCAAAACATCTGGAATCAGTCCGATTTATAGACCCTGGGGACCCGTTTACCCACGGTTGAGAGTAATTCATAAGAGATCGTATCGCCCCAGCCGGCCACCTCGTCAACTGTAAGCCCCCCAGACCCAAACAGTGTTACCTCGGTATCGTTTTTCACCTCGGGTATCCCGGTAACATCAACCATGGTTAAATCCATGCATACATCCCCCACTACAGGCGCCCTCTCTCCGTTTACCATTACAAAAGCCCTGTTGCCGAGCCTCCTCGTATAGCCGTCGGCATAGCCTATGGGCAGGGTGGCAACATCGGAGAGCCTGCTGGTCACATGTGTGCCACCGTAACTAACGGGTGTGCCTTTGGGGACCTGTTTTAGCTGAATGATTTTTGTCTTAAGTGTCATCACGGGTTTAAGCTCCTCTCTTCGGCCCGTACCCGAGCCATAGAGCATTATCCCCGGGCGTACCATATCGAGGTGAGATTCGGGGTAGCGCTGGATAGAGGCGCTGTTGGCAGCGTGGATATACCTAGGCGAAAACCCGGCCCGCATTACCACCGACACAGCCTGTTGAAACCGCCCCAACTGCAGGTCTGTGTACTCGCGGTCATCCAAAAACGCAGAGGCCAGATGGGTTAATACCCCCTCCATCTCTATGTTCTCGAGCCCGGAAAGATCGGATAAAAACGGGCTTAGCTCCTCGGGCTTTACACCGAGTCGCGTCATACCTGTATCGATCTTTAGATGATAATACCCGCGTGTGCCCAGCTGCTTTGCAGCCTTATCGAGCGCCCTTGCAACATCCATCGTGTATATAAAGGGGATATAGCCGTGCTCAAGAACTTGGCTCGCCTCAGGGGGCTGTATACCACCCAAAAGCGCTATAGGCGCCGTCACACCTGCATCGCTAAGCTCCCCGGCCTCTGTCACACTTGCCACGCCCAATAGATCAGAGCCCATAGCAGAGAGCACAGTTGCAATCTCTGGGGCACCGTGGCCGTAGGCATCGGCCTTAACCACAGAGAGCACCCGAACATCTTCACCGATAATTGATTTCAGCAGATTATAGTTAGATTTGAGGGAATTTAGATTGACCTCGGCCCAGGTAGGTCTCATACTGGGTATGAATATAACCCTATTCGGATATTTAGGTCAACAAGAATTAGTTAAGCTTTAAAAAAATATCCCTGGCACCCTCTGAGGTAAGCTTAGAGATGGCCGTTATGTTATCGCTAAAAACCTCTAGGGACCTGGTGGATTCCCTGCCTGTAACATCTATCAGTATAGAGAGCACCTTGAATCTCAAATCCTTTTTTAAGGTGTTGAAGCTGAGTGCCCAGTCCTCGCTTACCTCGGCCTCGCCGTCTGTGATAAAAACGACATCGCCGTTTTTGAATTTGGACTCTCCCAGCAGTTCCCCCGCCCTATCGAGCGGTGCTGTGAAGTCAGTGCCCCCGCCCGGGAAGTAGTCAGCCAGATCCAACACATCCTGCTCCCTCATACCCCATCTCTCCACGCCGTGCGATTCGTAGGTGCGCATAGGACCGCCGCCGGACGAAAACACCAGCACGTTAAACTTCCGTCTCTCTCTCTTTGCCATCTCAAGCAGCGTAAGACACACACCTTTGGCCCAAATCTCCTTGTCCCCCTCCATAGAGGAGCTTCCGTCCACACACACCACTATAGGGCCGCGCCCCTTGTCTTCCCTTAAAGAATATTGAAGGAGCTTTGACTCGAGCAGTTTTCTTTGGAAATCCTTAATCAATGTTTTGTGTCTGAGGCTAAGCAGCTGGGACTGAATGACCTTGCCCAACTCGCCCCCGTAGGCGATATCATAAACTTCACTGCCCCGGCGCGACCACGCTTTTCTACGTGATGTAAGCATCTCCTGCTTTAGGCTGCCCACCATCCTAGAGAGTCTCTTTAACTTCTCATTGCGGCATAGGGACTGGGCCAGGTCGAGCTTCTCACCCACACCCCTCGTAGACGCCATCCCCATATTCGCACCCCACTCTGTGAGCTCGTCCTCAATATCATCCATAGTCTGAGTGGTCTGTTTGATTGAGAGCTTGGCGTCTTTTTTCATATTTATATCACTTTGCTCTCGTCGCTTGCTCTGTTCCCCCACCAACTCCCCGAGCTCATCCTCCCCGTCTCGGAGTTCATCTTTTTTATCCCGAAGCAGTGTATCAAGTGTTTCATTCTGGTCTTGGGAGTCCTCGATAACCTCTTCTATGGTACGGATCTCATCGGCAAGATCTTTATTCTCCTGCTCCAATTTATCGATCTCCCAGTCTTTTAATAACGACCTTTCCCCCACCCCGTGATCGGAGCGTAGCCAGGCCAAAAAATCCCCACAGACCCCAAGCGTTGCCAACCCCGACCTAAATGTATCGAGCACGGTATCATCCCTGAGCGTTCTGTGATGGGGATCGGCAAGTAAGTAGTCCAGGTACTGTCTCCCGAGCCTAGAGGCCTCTGCTATCTCTTCGGGTGGAATCATTACAATGTTGTGCTTATAGAAGCTTGCGAAAACATCGGACATAAAATCATAGAAGTTGGGCAGAAGCAAAGACCCGCTCTCTAATAAAGCGCTTAGCTCGCCCGAGCTCTCAAGCAGCTCGGCGAACCGCTCTCTATCGAACGAATCGGACTCTATATTGCGCGAATTCAGGTGTCGGGGCATCGAAAATAAAATTAACACGCACCCAGTGTTCTATCAATCCGGGGTTGTATCAATTTAATCAGTGCGTGTTACACTAAAGCGCTTTGAGAGACCCGGAAATTGTAAAACTATGAAATTCAGCAGAGAAGAGCTAAGGGCTGTAATATCGGTAAGTTCAATACTTGCCATACGGCTTTTAGGGATATTCTTGATACTACCGGTGTTTAGCGTTTACACGGTCAACTACCCGGGTGCTACCGTAGCATCTGCGGGTGTAGCCTTTGGTATCTATGCACTTACACAGAGCCTGTTGCAAATCCCTTTCGGCTGGGCCAGTGATAAGATTGGCAGAAAGCCGATGATACTTATAGGGCTTGGGCTCTTTACCATCGGCAGTATCGTGTGCGGGCTCTCAAACAGTATAGATCAGCTGATCTTTGCCCGTGCTATTCAAGGCGGGGGTGCAGTGGGTGCAGTGGCCATAGCGTCGCTCGGGGACCTAAGCCGCCCGTCCATGCGAACCCAGGTGTTTAGCATCACGGGGATTGCCATAGGTATGGCATTTTTAATCGCGATAATAAGCGGGCCTATTTTGGCAGCGGAATTCGGTTTTAAGAACCTGTTTTTTATACTGGCAGGACTAGGTGTTATTGCAATGTTGGCAACCATATTCTTGTTCCCTTCTATAAAAACCAATAACAAACGTCAACGACTAAAAGAGATATTGAATTTACTCACGGATATAGAGCTTAGAAGGCTTTACATATCGGGCCTTGTGGTCTCTTTAACAGTAAACCTGTTTGTATTTATATACCAGCTCACATGGACCGCTTCGGGTGTAACAAAACAGGAGCTATGGAAGGTATATATTATAGTACTCATCCCAAGTGCGTTGCTCGTGTTCCCCTACGTACGCCACTCCGAGAGAAAGGGCAGTATGGGCCTGCCCACAAAGACTGCATGGGTGTTGACTCTCGTTAGCTTTGTGCTCTATATATGGACCGACGACTCCAAATTCCTGCTCTATACGGTAGGCATAACCTTTTTCCTGGGACACACACTGTTTCAATCCCTAATCCCAGCGTTCCTCACCCAACGCGTACCACAGGAAAACCGCGGCACATCTACAGGGTTCTATAGCCTCTCTAGTTTCTTAGGAGCATCTATCGGCGGGATGCTGGCAGGGTATCTCTATCACTTAAACCCCATATATCCCGTCATATGTGCATTGGTTTTTGTGATTTTGTGGCTATTAACAGGACTGCCCACCCCACCCAACACCGACTCGATGAGTTAGGGAACGACAGAGGCCCTACACAATCACATAACAAATTGGTCCGAGTATGTTCCTAATATTTATTCAAAACTATCGAAATAAAAAGAGTATGGCTTTGTTGCTTATAACTGATCATTATACTTTATATATGAAGACCGATATTATTATGATAGGTTTAGATTATGGGGACCGATTCCAAGCCAAACGTTTTGATCAGTAAATGTCTTGAGTTTGATGCTTGCAGGTATAACGGGCAGGTTATACCCAACAATTTTGTTAATGATCTAAAACCCCATGTTAACTTCCTGCCGGTCTGTCCCGAGCTTGAAATCGGGCTTGGGGTTCCCCGAGACCCTATTCGAATTGTGAGTAAAAAGGGGGGTACAAAACTAGTTCAACCCACCACAGGTCTAGATATAACAAAAAAGATGATGAGCTTTGCCGATAATTACCTAAACAAAGTGACTGATATTGACGGGATAATCCTAAAGAGCAGGTCCCCTTCGTGCGGTGTTAGGGACGCTAAGCGGTTCCCGTCTATGGAGAGTGATATGGCCACCGGCAGGGGCCCGGGTCTGTTCGCAGAGAAAGTGATCGAGAGATTGCCGGGGATTGCCGTTGAGGACGAGGGCAGGATAAGAAATTATAGGATAAGGGAGCACTTTTTAACAAAACTTTTTACCAACATGAGATTTAGGCTTGCTAGGAAATTGAGATCGGCGAAAGCTCTTGTTGATTTCCAGTCCCGTAACAAACTGCTCCTTATGTCTTACAACCAACAAGAGATGCGCCAGCTGGGACGAATTGCTGCCAACCAGGATAAACTCGACATTGACAAAGTCTTTGATCAATACAAAACACATCTTCAAAAATCGCTAAACCACATACCCCGCAGCACAAGCAATATAAACGTGCTCATGCACGCTCTCGGGTACTTTTCAAAAGAGCTCAAAAAAAGCGAAAAGGCATTTTTTCTTGACCTGCTCCAGGACTATCGAGATAAAAGAATCCCACTTAGCGCAGTGCTCACGGTACTAAGATCGTGGATCACAAAATTTGAGGTAGAGTACCTTGGCAATCAAACATATTTCAAACCATACCCAAAAGACCTAAACCTGATAACCGACTCGGGTAAGGGGAGGAATATCTGAACGCTTAGTCCTGGAATGGACACTTAAGGACTCAAATGCTATGAAAATGCATCAATTTGAAAGGACCCAGAGTTTCCCAATCTCGATCGAAGAGTGTTGGAATTATTTTTCTAACCCCTTAAACCTAAAGGACATCACACCCCCGTCACTCAATTTCACGATGATCTCCCTGCCCAGTGAGGAGATGTATGAAGGGATGATCATCGAGTACACGGTTACACCCATTGTCAACATCAAGATCAGGTGGGTTGCCGAGATCAAACATGTGAATAAACCCAATTACTTCATAGATGAACAAAGGTTCGGACCTTTTAAATTCTGGCAGCACCAACATATGTTTAAAGAGATCGAGGACGGGGTGGAAATGAAAGACCTTATCTATTACGGTCTATTTTTTGACCATCTATCAAGACCCGTACAAAAACTGCTGGTTAAAAAAGAGATTCAGCAGATCTTCGATTATCGCCAAGATGTACTCTTACAAAAATTTGGTGAGCTCTAAGGTTTATAATTGTCCGCTATGTAATCAAACGAAAAATGTTAAGGTATATTAGATAGGGTCCACAGGATAATTGAAATTTTCCGAAACCCGGGTCATGTCAACAAATAAAATTACCAAAGACCAAGAGTCAATTGATAAAACCGACAATGAGCTCAGGCTTAAAATGGTCGAGTTTTCCGAGCACCCAGACATACAGGCCCAGATAGGCGAGGCCTTTTATATATGGAAGAACGACCCCGAACTCATAAGCGACGATCTCACAGAAGATAAAATCGACGATATCACGTTTGAGAAATTCTTTGACTGGTTTCTCTACGATTTTCGGCTGTTCGATACCAAGGAGAGGGTGATCGAAAGGTTTAAACGCATAGAGTCCGAAAATCTCTCAGTAGACGAGGTGAGTTTACTTGAAAGCTGGACGCAAAACGTATACAGCTACTTTGAGGTTATTGATCTAAAAGACCCGTCTACAATAAGAATCAAAGATATATTTACGGGCCATAAACTTAGTGTTGTGGATAAAGCGGCATCCAAGCAGATCAAGACCAAAGATATACTGGGAGCAAGACCCCTTAAAACAGGCCGAAACACCTACCTCTCGGGCATAATCTGCGTCTATCCGTCATCATTTAAACCCCTAATCATAGAATTTGTAAATAAAGATATCAAAGAATATAAGAAGTCTGTAGACAAAAGCAGTGGAATAGATAACTACCTTAAGGACTGGGGTTATATGATCGGGCAATTTATAGAAAAAACCGTAAGCAAACCAGCATACCTAACTCCCGAGGGGGATGAGTTTATTGTTGCCACAGCTGTCTATGAGCTTTCAGACCCGTCGAGTGCACTCAACAAAATAAGTAAGATTAAATCTTTAGTAGAGATTACAGGGAATACCCAGGACCTGCTTGTGTTTAGCTGGGAGAAAAAAGGCAGAAACCAAATTACCGGCACACTCGAAATTGAGGACAAAAGACTTTCGATCACATGCCATACACTCGAGATGCTTGAAAAGGCCAAGAATAAGCTCGAAAAAGAGTTAAAAGGTCTATTGACTCATATAGAAGACAAAATCAGAAAGCCCGATAACAAAACGCATACTGATATTGATGACGACAGCATCACCAACACCGAAATAGAAGAAACACCATCGAGTAAGCATGTTACAGACGACCTGGACGATTACTATGAGAGATGGCTCGACACCCCCCACCCAGTACTCAACGGTCTTACCCCCCGTGAAGCTGCACTCGCAAAAAGCTCCAGAACTAAGCTATTGGGATTGATTGAGGAACTGGAGCTACTATACGAGCATGCTAAGAACAGGGGCGAGCCCCACTACGATATGACCAATTTAAAGAAAACTCTCGGTTTATAGCCCGCAACCGTTGAACCTATGCTACGTTAAAACCTTTGGGCAAATTATTTAGCGTATTCCATAATACGGCATATAGATACATTGCCATCTGCCAAATTAGTTAACAACAATTCCAAGCAATAATAGTTGAAACATTACGCATTCCGTCCTCTTCACTAATAATAAGCGCAAAAATGCAATATTTATCATTATTGATCAGTATTCTGTATAGTGGATTTTTTTGCATTAATACTTTAGTATTAAGCAAATATGTTAAATCTATACTTTTTTCCAACAAAAGACCAACCAAAGTCCCGTTGACTTACAGTGGTCGGGTGCCGTATACTTTTAATAATATTTTATTGTTTGGAGGAGGTTTTTATGTTGGCAACAATAAAAAATATGGCGCTTGTGTTGGCAATGATAATGCTTATTCCAGCGTCATATTCTTTTGCAGACCTCTCTTTAGGAGAGATGAAGGTTAAGAATGAGGTGGTTGTCACCTTAAGCGACGGAAGTGTAGTCGAACTCAAGAACGAAAAATATCCCATATACGACCAGGCAGTAATTGACACGCTAGACGACGGAGAAGCAACACTTGAGGTTGAGGGTGGCAGATACGTAATAATTAAGGAGTCGGTATATAAGGTAGAGCATATTGGAGACGGTAACACCGGCCTCTCGATGATGGAGGGCGACGAGGGTGAGGCGTGTTACTGTTTCGAAACAAATGCTCCTTATAAGATCGATACACCTACGGCTGACACTGTGACACACGCGGAGACTACCAAGCAGGCTAATTACACGTACTACGCACAGGGTCGCAGTAACACTACCGAGGGGATTACAGCCTCATTTCAGATCGAGAGCAAATCCGATTTTGTAGCCCCCACCGGTACTACTGTTTTAGAACCCGGCGATGCATTAGCCAGCCCTATGGTTCAAGATCCTTATGAGAGGTTCGAGAGCAAAAACGGGTGTTGCAAGCCTGCAATAGCGCCTATATTGATACCGCTTACAGCGGGTGCTGCGGCAGTTACAGGGGGTGTTGTAGGAGCAACAACAGGTAACAGTGGTGGTAGCAGTGATGACCCCGTGAGCCCTGTGACAAACAGTCAGTAACTATTATCTTTAATTAGATTTTCATAGCATAAAGGCACATAAGATAGTAGTTAGTTGTATCTGGGTCAAAACAAGTTAAACAAAGAGAAGCAGAGGTCATATAATGAGATATGGAGTTGTCCTAAGTTGCATAGTAATTTTGATCGGATTATTGGGTGGTTGTGGGGGCAAGCAATCCGCTAGCGGCCCCTATAACCAACCGAATGCCAAGCAGCAAACTAATCCGCACAACGAAAAGCTCAACCAGTTAATCACTCAAGAAACATTCGCTGAACACGCAGCTACAGACTATATAATAGGCCCTGGGGATTTGCTTGATATACAGGTCCTTGAAGCCCCTGACCTAAACACCGAAGCACGCGTCACAGCTCAAAACTCCATTTCCTTTCCACTGCTTGGAAAAATCGATGTCGCCGGGCTTACCTCTGTTGGTGCCGAGGAGAGGGTAGCCTCTCTGCTCTCAGAAAAATACATGCACGACCCACACGTGGTCATAGCTATAAAAGAGTATAGGAGCCAGCGTGTGGCCGTTATAGGCAGCGTAAACAATCCAGGCACCTATGAACTCCTTAGCAAGGGCACTCTGTTGGATGCACTTGCTCTAGCCGGCGGGCTTGCCGAAGATGCCAGCGAGACTGCATTCGTAACCAGAAAACACAGAGACGGCACGGAGAGTGCTGTAGAGATCGACTTAGACGCATTGCTTGAAGAGGGTCAAACACAACTCAACGTTGCTGTACACATGGGGGATGTAGTGTTTGTACCCGAAGCTGGTGTTGTTTATGTAGACGGGGCTGTTGTTACACCAGGGAAGTTCCCAATACAAGAGGATATGACTGTGAGCCAGGCTGTTACCGCAGCGGGCGGATTAAACAAAGTGGCAAAAGGATCGGATGTGAGATTGGTTCGAAATATAAACGGAGCAGTACAAGTAACTCCGGTTGACCTAAAAGAGATTCAAGAGGGCACACAGACAGACATATTGCTAGAGGATCAGGACTATGTTGTAGTGGGGAAAAGTGCTTTCAAGAGCTTTTTCGATGCTATTAAGCTTGGGCTATTTTTCCCGCCGTTTAGCGTAGGAGTACAGTAAGAAGAGAGCATCAAAGCAAAAGGAGAAGTAACCGATGGAATATAACGACGATAGATACGGGGACGATAGATACGGAAACAGACGTAACGAAGAGCCTCATGGCAGATACCTTGTGCCCGAGCACGAGAGCCGGGCTCTACGCGGATATCCCCAAACACCCGATATCATTAAGGCCTATCCCGTAGACGACGAGAGCAGTATACAACAGTACATCGACGTACTGCTCAGAAGAAAGAAAATAATCCTGGCGTTCTTTGGCATAGTCGTACTCACAACGATTATCGGGACACTGCTCTCTGAACCCGTATACAAAGCCACAGCAAAACTAGAGATATCGTTAGAAAACCCTAGGGTCGTAAACTTTGACCAGGTTGTGGAGTTCGAGACAAAATCAGACGAATTCTACGAAACACAGTACCTGCTGTTAAAGAGTAAATCCCTTGCCAAACAAGTGACCGATAAGTTAAACCTGTCGGAACACCCTGAGTTCTCTACCGAGAAAAAAGATAAAAATCTGGTCGCCAGCATTGTGGACGGCAGTAAAAGCATAATCTCGGGAACTATAAAAGGTGTTAAGAGCATAATAATCAAACCCACCGACGAAGAGCTTGAGAATGAGGGCAAAGACCTGTCTGAAATAGGTAAACAAAACTCTCTTATCAATAAGTTTCTCGGGCGCATAGATGTAAATCCCATAGGCAATTCACGCCTGGTGGACATTAGCTTTAGGTCAAATGACCGTGAGCTCGCCGCAGCAGCAGTAAATGCACTAAGCGAATCATATATAGACTGGATTATCAACAGAAAAATTGATGCCACCGAACAGGGCAAAGACTTCTTAAAACAACAGATTCAAAAAGCTCAAGCAAACCTCGAGAAATCCGAAGAGGAGCTAAACGATTTTGCTAAACAGAGCAATATTGTGTCGCTTGACGAGAAAATGAACCTCACCTATCACACCTTTTCTGAGCTAAACGATGCACTGGCAAAAGCAGAGACCGCTAGGTTAGAGAAAGAAGCGCTTCATAGCCACGTGCAAAACGGTAATGTGGACGCACTACCTCAGGTTGTAAATGACACATACGTGCAGGATCTAAAATCCGAGCTGGCCCGTGTACGCTCAGAATACAGTCAGTTGAGTGCCACATTTAAACCGGGCTACCCCAAGGTAAAGGAACTGGGGGCTAAGGTAGCAGAGCTCGAGCGTAAAATAAACGAAGCTACTACAAGCCTGGCCGCATCGATAGAGTCCGATTACCAAGCCGCTCTAAAAAAAGAAGAAACCCTTCGGAAAAGACACGACGAACAGAAGGTTTTAGCCTCGGCACTAAACGAAAAAGCAATCCAGTACAATATACTAAAACGAGAGGTCGACACCAATAAATCCATCCTAGACTCACTGCTCCAGCGCCTTAAGGAGACACAGGTTGCCATCAACATGAGATCAAGCAACATCCAGGTGGTTGACCGCGCTCAGATACCGATTAGGCCGTATAAGCCCAATATCACTCTAAACCTCTTGTTTGCCTGTTTCATTGGAGTAATGGGCGGGGTATTTATCGCGTTCTTCATGGAGTACTTCGACAACACGATCAAGTCACCCGAAGAGGTCCGGGATACTCTTAAGCTGCCTGTACTCGGGGGGATTTACGAGTTGAAATCAGGCAAGGAAAACGATGCTCAGCAGGTAGAAAAATCATTCCTCATGAACCCGAGATCGCAGATATCTGAAGCATTTAGGACTATACGCACTTCGCTATTGCTTTCGACACCCGGGCAGGCTCCCAGGGCCATACTTGTTACAAGCTGCTTCCCTTCAGAGGGCAAAACAACGGTGTCCATTAACTTGGCTTCGTCATTCGCGCAGGCCGGCAACAGTGTAATTCTGCTCGAAGCAGATCTAAGACGCCCTCGAATATCGAAGATCTTGGACAAGCACCACCAAGGTCTTAGCAACTACCTGACGGGTAACGCCACTCTAGACGAGGTTATTAGAGACGGCGAGATCCCCAATCTCTCGGTTATCACAGTAGGGCCTATTCCGGTAAACCCTGCCGAGCTGCTAGGCTCTTTCCAAATGAAAGAACTGATCGACACACTGAAAGAGAGATATGACTACGTGATAGTGGACGGACCGCCGGCACTAGGGTTTGTCGACTCTCATATACTTTCAAACCTTGTAGACGGTGTATCGGTAGTTGTGAGGGCGGGGAAAACTCCTCGCGAGTCCATTAGGGAGCTCATAGACAGGTTGTGGAATCTAAGAGCCAATTTCTTGGGTGTAATAGTTAACGGGATCGAACAAAACACAAGTGGTTACTACTATTACAAAACTTATGACTACTATAATACTGACGACGAGCCGGAGGACCTGGATAAATTAACGGCCAAGTCGTCTGAAGACGGACCGAGTATGGATGATTTCCAGAGCCCGAATACCTGACCCGAGACCCGTCTGATTGCCAGATGGGTCTATATTTGCTACATTCTTACCAAGTATACATTCGGCCATATCGATTACTACACAGATGAAGTTTAAACTAAATACTCGATATCGTATGTGGGGTGCTGTCTTTATTTTAATCTGCATCCCTCTCGTCCTGGCTTGGAAAACCACAAAGAACTTACTCTCATACACGTATGCAAGCCAGCCGGCGCCGGGAGGGCTAGAGCATGCTATCAGGCTGGTACATGACAACCCCGATTTCTATTTTTTACTGGGTTTTTACACAGATACCTACGATTATACAGCCCCTAAATCAAAAGCCATTGAAAGATACAAACAGGCTCTTGAGATAAACCCGACAAACTACGATTACTGGTACTACCTAGCCAACGCACTGGCTGACAACAACGAGAGCGAAAAAGCCTCATATGCCTTTAAACAAGCCGTAAAAATGTCGCCCGGTACAGTATCGCTCCGCTGGCGTGCAGCGCTGCTTGCAGCCAAGCTTGGAGACACAGATTCGGTAATAGACAACCTGAGCAATGTAATCAAAGTCGACCCGCACAGAAGAAACAAAGCATTTACACTGTTATGGCAGACGGTAGACGACAGCCAACTGATCCTGGATACCGTCCATGATGACGGACTTGTTCATTACCTTATGTTTCTAATAAACACCAAACGCACAGACGAAGCAATCGAGCTTTGGAACCGCCCAAATAACATAAAGACCGAATACAACAAGCTATACATGCGTCTTATCAATTTTTTGCTTCGCCAAAATAGAGTAGAAGAGGCCAAAACCATATGGGCCGAGGACTACGGGGAATTCGACGGCATTTGGAATGGCGACTTTGAAGGTGAAATCCAAAACGGGGGGTTCGGATGGAGGTTAAACGAGTTAGAGGGTGTTACCTACACAAAAGACTCTGACTCCGAAAAGGGTCAGTACTCACTTAAAACTACATTTGACGGCAAGAAAAACCTGAATTTTTACCATATAAGACAAACAGTTGCTGTTAAACCCAATACCGAGTATGAGCTCACACTATTCGTAAAGACTAAAGATATCTCTACTAAAAACGGTATATATGTAAACCTATACTGCCCCCATTCCAGGGGCTTTAGCATGAGCACCAAACAGCTTAGAGGTACACACGATTGGCACAAAGAGACGCTCACCTTTAGAACCCCTGCGGATTGTAGATCTATAGAGGTTCGTTTGAGGAGAAAAGAAAGCCACAGGATAGACCGCTACCTCTCAGGTAGTGTATGGATCGACGACGTAAGGCTCACCGAGATAGGGAACACATTTTGAAATGATTAGATCATTTTTGGACAAAACTCTACCCATACTCATTAGCATTGGCATCGTTTTGGTCTTACTTTCCCCATTCCCTAGGGGCAGTGTGGAAATATGGTCGGTGCACCTATTCGAGCTTATATGCATTTTTACATTCATGCTCTGGGGGTTGCAACGCATTCTGCATAAGACTGTAAACCTTAAATACTCACCGTTATATATTCCGGTCTTCCTACTTTTTGTACTGGTACTCCTACAATTAATCCCCTGGCCCGAATCAATCCTAAAGCTCGTATCACCCAGTTCCGCAAATATCTGGGGGGAGCGCAAAGCATCTCTCGAACATATTTTCGGTACCGATATAGAGATTTTATACACAATCACGCTTTATAAGTACGCAACGGTACAAAAACTCATTCTATATATCTCTTATGCGATGTTCTTTGTCGTAGCGGTCCATCACCTGAAAAAAACAGACCAGTATATGAGGTATTTCTGGGTAATCTTTACAGTCGGGTCAATAGAGGCCATCTTGGGAATTCTACAGTACATCATGAGCGGAGGTGAAGTACCGGCTTCGGGCACATATGTAAACCCCAACACATTTTCGGGATTAATGATCACAATTATACCTCTTTCGCTCTGCTATGGCCTGTATTCCGGGAGACAAGCCGGGGGTGAGGTATCGAGTATCCGTCATATATTCACAAAGGCCAGTTTCTCTACTCAATTAATTATGTTTTTTGCAACAGGACTTATGGCAGTGAGTCTAATGCTAGCCCGTTCTCGCGGGGCCATACTCTCTTTTGTGATCTCGATCGTCTTTCTATACATGCTTTTATCCCGGCGCAAAACTACAAAACACACAAAATGGTTCATCGGCGGGTTTTTGGCAATCATCTTTATATACTCGCTATGGATAGGTGTTGACCCGGTAGTGGAAAAGTTTTCAGTCTCTAAAGAAGAGCTACCGAAACGTACATTAATATGGACTGATACTATTGAAATGATAAAAGATTTTCCAATCTTTGGCACAGGTCTAGGAAGCTATGCCATAGCTTACTCTCTATACAAAGAAGATGCATACTGGGCACTTCTATACTCACATGCCCACAACGACTATCTTGAAACCTTGGCCGAGTTAGGGATTCTGGGATTAATACTTGTGCTTTGGGCCGTAATCGCTTTCTATCGACAATCTCTAAACACTCTATTTAAGGGGAGAGAGGAGAGGGATTCGCTAAACGATTATCTATTGATCGGATCGCTTAGCAGTATATTTGCCCTTTTGTTTCATGCATTTACGGAATTTAACTTTCAGATTCCCGCTAATATGTACTATTTCGTGTTCCTACTCGCTTTGTGTACCAGTATCTCTGATCTGAGGTTAAAGAGGGGATCGGTAGACTCGGGTCGCCGCTGACTATACAGCTCTATCCTTCGTATCGTCAAGGTGATTGGTATCAGGGTTTCTCATTGAAATCTGCTTCTTAAGACAATCTATAAGACGCGCTTCACTAATATAACCCAGGTCCCTTAGGATCTGGCCGAGCTTCCCATGACTCGTGCTCTGTATATCGAGCGCTTCACTCAGCTGATCCGTAGTAACAACCCCTGTCGCAAGCATTATATCACCCAGGAGGTGCTCAGTTTCCGAATTAGAGGTGTGTCCGTTCCATACCGCATTGGCGTTCATCGATACCTGCATGTTGAGGTAGTGTGTTAATTTCGATTCTGTGATATAACCTTTGTTGATCAAGATCTCTCCTATTTTGCCACCCCATTTGTTCTGGTACGATAGTGCATCACTCAACTGCTCGGCATCGATAATTCCAGCCTCTAAGATCACTTGACCCAGCAGTTTGTCTATCCTCTTTTCTCTGCTCTCCCAACTGAACTTAAAAGTTATCCAAAACGAGGCCAGCACTAACTTGAGGTCGAGCCAAAACGACATGTTGTTGATATATAGCATGTCATAACGAAGCTTGTTTCTGGGGTGAGTGTTATAGTTGCCATAGACCTGAGCAATACCGGTCAGCCCCGGTCTCACAAGTAATCTATTGTCAAAACCCTTTATAGTCTTCTTAAACTCATTCACTAATTCGGGTCTCTCGGCCCTAGGACCTACAAAGCTCATATCACCCTTTAGTATGTTTATTAATTGAGGGAGTTCATCGAGTGCCGTAAGCCTAAGGAACCTACCCACCTTGGTCACCCGGTGGTCTTTTTTATGTGCCCACACAGGGCCGGTCTGGTTCTCGGCATCTTTAATCATTGACCGAAACTTTATTACCTTAAACAGCTTTCCAAACCTACCCAGTCGGTCTTGAGTAAAAAATATAGGGCCGCCGTCTTCGATATAAATTGCGAGTGCAACAAACAACCACAGGGGCGACGACACAACGAGCCCGCCTGTAGACAATACAATATCAAAAAGCCTTTTTAACAAGGGTTCTTGAACCCGGTTCTTATAAGACCCGGAGACAGTTTCTGAAGATCCTAGTTCATCTAGTGTGTTATCGTAACTTTTTACAACCATATTGATCTCATCCTATACCAAATCCGACCTAACCAACTTAAGTAATTAATGGATCGCACATCATCAAATTAACTAATTACAAATAATTTAAACGTAACTCTTCTAAGAATTTAGGTTTAAGCTATTGTAGATAAAAGTAAAATGACCCATCCCCATAACATCCAATTAAAGTATATTATAATTATAATGCAAAATGAAGCGATATAAAGTGCGTTTGTAGAAACAAATATTCCCCGTCGCTTGAGTAGAACAATAACTCAAATGTCAATTTAATTTAATAATGATAGCAAATTAGTATATATGTATTCCTAACAACGATTATAGGTATTATACTTAGTCAGAACTTGGAAAAATGAACCTATAGGTGTTAGACATTAAAAGCAAAATGGAAAAGACAAAAATTGACGGAAATTTAACATCCTCTGATCCTGACAATATAGAATTGGAATCAAAAGCCAGGAAAATTCAGGACAAAAGAAAGCCTTTTGCTGTGAGGAAACCCCAAACATCCATTGCGCTTAGGCTCGACGAGATCTGGGAGTACAGAGAACTGTTGTATTTCTTGGTGTGGCGCGACCTCAAGGTGCGATACAAACAAACTGCCCTTGGGGTGGCTTGGGCAATAATACAGCCCTTTATGACAATGATTGTGTTCACAATATTTTTCGGGCGCCTAGCCAAACTCCCCTCAGACGGCATCCCATATCCCATATTTGTGTACTCGGGTCTATTACCCTGGCAGCTGTTTGCAAACGCCATGACTCAGTCTGGTAACAGTCTGGTTGCCAACCGCGGGCTCATCACAAAAGTTTACTTCCCAAGGATAATTATCCCGTCGTCATCGATCCTAGCCGGTTTAGTCGATTTTTGTATAGCTTTTCTGGTGCTCATCGCCATGATGCTCTATTACGGTATAACCCCAACGGCAGCAGTAGTGACACTGCCGCTATTTATAGTGTTTGCAGTAGCGACTTCACTGGCTGTAAGCCTGTGGTTATCGGCGTTAAACGTACAGTACAGGGATGTGAGGTATACCATCCCGTTCTTAACACAGATATGGCTGTTTCTAACTCCTATCCCCTATTCTGAGAGCTTGGTGCCGGATAATTGGCGTCTAATATATGGACTTAATCCTATGACAGGAGTCGTTGAGGGATTTAGATGGGCGCTCTTGGGAAAATCAGCCGACACAAGTGTTTTAATACTGGCTTCAATCTCTATGGTTATAATATTATTAGTTACAGGTTTATTCTACTTTAAAAGAATGGAGAGGTCCTTCGCGGACATCGTATAGATGAGCAACGTTGCTATCAATGTAAACAGCTTGAGCAAACGCTACCGTATAGGTAGGGTTCAAAACTACAAAACACTGCGCGAGTCGCTCACTAATGCGGTCACACATAATCTGAGTAAACTAAAGAGAGTATTTAGCAGGTCCGCGTCACCGCAAAACGGTGCATACAATCACATATGGTCACTTAAGGATGTGTCGTTCGATGTTGCTCACGGCGAGATACTAGGCATTATCGGCAGAAACGGTGCAGGCAAGAGTACATTGCTTAAGATTATCACCGGCATCACAGACCCCACGGAGGGTAACGTGAGCATTTACGGACGGATAGGGTCACTCCTTGAGGTTGGCACGGGTTTTCATGAGGAGCTTACAGGAAGGGAAAACATATATTTAAACGGTGCTATTCTAGGGATGAAAAGGCACGAGATTGACCGTAAGTTTGACGAAATTATAGATTTTTCTGAGGTCGGGGAGTTTTTGGATACACCTGTTAAGTTCTATTCGAGCGGGATGCGCGTTCGACTGGGGTTTTCGGTAGCCGCGCACTTGGAACCCGAAATACTGCTTATTGACGAGGTACTAGCAGTAGGCGACGCATCATTTCAGAAAAAATGCCTGGGCAAACTAAACAATGTAGCAACCACAGAGGGACGGACTGTTTTATTCGTCAGCCACGATATGGCCTCCATCCTATCCCTGTGCGGTAGGACCATGCTCATAGAGGATGGAAATGTGATAGCAGACGGAAAATCTGACGAAGTCGTCCAGCAGTATCTCCAAACCATGAGCGAAACCATGGAGATTCCACTCGATCAACGTACGGATCGTGAAGGGGACTGGAGTGTATTAGTTAACTCTGTTAAGGTTGAGAATGCACAAGAAAACACTCCCATAAGGTGCAGTAGTAAGTTAAAATTAACTATAGGATACAAAAGTGATAAACCGGTCCGTTATTGTAATTTCACTATAACGGTTAGAGATTTTAAAACAGGTGCTGCTATTATTACATTAGACAGCGATATGACACACACGTTACCCGAATCACTGCCCTCCGAGGGTAAGGTAGTTTGTACAACTGATAGCACGTACTTGACACCGGGGCGTTGCATATTGGATATTACAATAAAAAGAGGGGCAGTTACAACAGACAAAATCCGACACGCCAGTTACTTCGACGTGGAAACTGAAAACATCTATGACACGGGCAAAGTTCCCAATAGGAACCAGGCCCTTTACCTTCTCAAGCATAAATGGTATCTCGATTGAATTCAGAATACTCGCGTGTACGAACAACATTTATAAGCACTCGGTTACATGTTATGTATAATGAACTGCTTTTAAGTCTGATAATGTCATCTTAAGACTGTTGGTAAAACACAAAACCTTATTCTTTGACTCAATATACATTTAAGGAAATAACACTTTTTTTATTGCTACGATGCATGGTACAAACTTAACAGTGACAATGATAACTAATCATCTTTAATCTCAAGAATACAAAGCTCTAAGAGGAAATAATTAACATTAAAAAAATTATCTATTATACAGACGCCAAAGGATACGGCGGTGCCGAGAAGGTGATGCTCACTTTAATGTGTGGGCTCGACCGCAACGAATGGCATCCGATACTTGCCTGTCATAATAGCCCGGGAATATCCCCCCTATTGGAACAAACAAGTGAAATGAACATTGAGACTGTGGATATAAGCAGAATCAGAGACATCACAGACACGAAAAATTTGTCCAACTACAGACGCATATTGAGAAAAATTAACCCCGATATATTCCACGCTAACCTAAACTGGCCACTATCGTGTTCATTCGGCATCTTATCGGCCAGACTCGCCCGTGTGCCGGTGGTTATAGCCACACAGCACCTGTACAAAGACATGAATTCACGTCGCTATAATGTCCTACAAAAAATGATCTCTCTATTGGTTCATAGGTACATAGCCGTGTCATCAGACCTTGCAGAGGGATTAACAAAACATCTGGTCTACAAAGATAGAGTCACTGTCGTACATAACGGCATAGAACTTAAACCTATCAAAGCATACGATAGAGATAGTTATAAGAAAGAGATCATGGGTAATAAGTATGCAACACATAAAAACTCTAAAATACTGCTTACGGTTGCGAGACTAGATGATGCTAAAGGACATAAGTATCTATTGGATGCCGCAGCTAATGTAGACAAGGCCATATTCCTTTTTGCGGGAGAAGGCCCTAACCGGGAAGTGCTCGAGAAACAAGTATCAGATCTAGAGATAGAAGACCGTGTAGTGTTTTTAGGGCATAGGGACGACATTCACAAGCTCCTCGATATCTGCGATATATTTGTTCTTCCTTCTCTATATGAGGGGTACCCGTTATCGATAATGGAAGCGATGTTAGCCTGCAAACCTGTGGTAGCAACTGACATTCCCGGCACCTCGGAAATGGTAACAGACGGTGTAGATGGTTATCTAGTACCCCCCGAGGACTCCCTTGCAATTTCGACAATTTTGAATAAATTAATAAGTAAATACAATGAAGCCGAAACGATAGCAGAGGCTGGCAAGGAAAAAGCAGATTCCCAATTCTCGGCCGATGCAATGGTTGCCAAGGTAACCAATATATATAATGATTTATTGAGGTAGGGGAGGTATTAGATAGAATCTCTAACTAAATCGTTAGATAACTCACGGACTTATCCAACAAGGTGTTGCGGAGAGCGGACTGGCGCTATCTCTTAACCGATCCTTTTCCATATAAAAGTTTATGTATTGCCGACAACCTACTAACCCAAGCCGTAGAGAACATCTCGTGCGAAGTTGCAACAGAAATAGACGAATCAAAACCTAATTGCTTCAATTTAATCGTAGCTCAGAACCCAAACGAAGAGTTGATCAATAAAGCCTACAACTATTTGGCACCCTGTGGTGAAATATATGTTGAGTGGCCATGCCCCATACTTACCTACCATCGCAGCTTAAAAAGTATTTTGAAAAAATCAGGCTTGGAAAACGTCAGATTTTACTACCCAAAACCCCAACCCCGTAACGCCGAGACTGGTATATGGGTATCAACAGATTCCGCAGGACCTATTTATCACATTATAAATGCTAATAGACCCGATCATCACAAACTGGGGCCAAAAGAGATCGCAAGAGTGCTTAGACAAACTTTGTGGAGTCTATCTCCTTCGCTCTTTCTAACATTCCCATGGTTATTAGGTTCTACACTCCAAGAGTCCACAATAGTGTTTACCGCCCGCAAACCTTAAGCTATGTCGACAGATACACCAACCGAAAGAGATATTAATATTAACTCCACAGACCTTCACAGTATTGTTGAACGTTCAGGAATAGGCCCAACATATAACAAATATTATCTAATGATGACAGGCGGACACAGCGTATTAAATAAGATAATCATCAAGGATAAAAGGTCTGCCGCTGTCTGACCTAATTTACCTACACATATATATGGCTAAGAATATTGAAGACCCCAACAACAGATGGCTCCCTTAGTGAGCCATAGGGCTTTGATAGATACAAACATCTTAACGGGCCGTGTGTTTGCGGAGTGTAAAGATCATTATTGTAAAGAGCTCGGCATAGAAACCAGTAATTTCCAACCAATACATATAATTACAATTATAAGTCATTCTTTATCTGAATTCGATAGATTTATCGAAGATCACGCATCTAAACCAGAATTAGGCAACCTCGAGGTGTTCAGATTCTATAATCTCTGGAAAATTTTTATCTCTGAAACAGTTAAAGTTATTTGCTTTAAGTTCACAAATAAAGATTTAACAATCCCTAAATAATTGCAATTGATACATTTAACTATTCCTAACTTATTTAAGATACTGTATAATTTCCAAATTAACATTAGGAGAGGTATAATTAAGAGGTAATATAATAGGGGTTCTACTAGGAGCTGATTATGTGCACCGTGTCTGTTATCATGCCCGCGTTCAACACCGAACAGTATATACAGTCGTCGGTGGAGAGTGTTTTAAACCAAACATTTAAAGATTTTGAACTTATAATAATTGATGACGGTTCCACCGATAAAACATATAAAATAGCACAAGCCTACAACGATTCCCGCATTAAACTTTATAAAAATAAAGAAAACATTGGGGAAAGGCTAACCGGCAACAAAGCTATATCGTTGGCAAGAGGAAAGTACATCGCGCGTCAGGACTCAGATGATGTAGCACATCCCGATAGACTCAAAACCCAAATTCAGTACCTAGAGCAAAATCCTGATATATCACTTGTTGGTTCATGGGTAACGGTTACAGATTCAAAGGATAATACCTTGCATAGACTCAACCATCCTGTTGAATGCCACAATCTACGTTGGCACATACTGTTTTACAACCCATTTTGTCACAGCTCAGTGATGTTTAAGAAAGACGCTGTAGTAGGGAGATTCGATCTCTATGACCCTTCGCTAAAAATTGGAGCGGACTGGGATCTATTGTCACGTTTGGCTACGAAAATTAAGATTCACAATATTCCAAAGCATCTCATTACTTACAGAGTCCACGACAAATCAATCTCTAAGCGTAATATTGATGAGACCGAGAATTGTAATACTCGCATTAGAACTGAGAACATAGGTCGTATTCTTGGTTGGGACCTATCTGAGGATCCTGATAAATATACGAAACTCGCAGACAATACATATTTAATTCTGTACGAACGAGGTATAGGAGTTTCAAAAGCAGATTTCGATGATTCAGTTAATGAGCTAAAATTATTATGTAACGTGTTTTCTCACAGATACCAATTAACAAAACAGGAAGAAAATGAAATTATCAAGGAAACGAGTATGAAAATAGCACTTGCCTACTCTGAGAATGGTGCATGTATAGATACGATTAAAACTTTATTGTCTTTTGTAAGCGTTACCCCCATGAACTTAACAAATAAATCGTTTTATTATATATTGATAAATAGTTTGCTCATAAAACTTCAATTTATCACTAAACCAATCTTTCGACGACTCCCAAATCATGTTCGTTCTGTAATACGCAAAAGGTTAAAATTGCAACATTAATTCACGTAGAACTGCTACTCGACACTACTAACACTATAATGGTTTGTGATCAAAAAAGATGTATATGAAAAATCAAATCACTAGTGATCTGTTAAACAAGCTGCTTAGAAGAGTGGATTGGCGTTTCCTGGTGGGAGCACCTTCGTTTAAAAATATAAAATGCTTCTCAAATGGTTCGATCCACGAGAGTCTAGAACTAATATCAGATTTTTCTATCGATAATAGTACTAATTCTGATACGGGGAAATATGAGTTAGCAGTTGCTATAGACCCCGACCAAAGCACCATAACACAAGCATATGATTCATTGTCAGAGGACGGGATTTTATACGCGGAATTTAGCTTAAACCGTCTAAGCAGCTATCAAAAATACTCAAGTAATCTTAAGAGTAGTGGATTTAACCACATCGACTTTTATTTGCCGATCCCCCCACCTTCAGAATCCGCAACTCAGCTATGGATCCCTTTATCTTCTAAACAGGCAATTAATTTCACATTAACACTTCTGCAACAAAATTCACTACTGTCTAAATCACGAAAAATATCGGCACAGGTGAAAAAATTAACTTGGAAGTTCTTTCCAAGCTTAATTATGAAACACCCTATTTTAATGTTCCCATCACGCTCAAATATTACAGTGATAGCCATCGCTAAAAAGACTAGTCGAAACAATATGAACTCACACACAGAGATTGTTGATGGAACTAGCTTGAATAATATCATCTCTAACACAATTAGACACATCCTTAAACAATTACAGCTCAATTACCAGGAAAAAGAGCTTTCTAAGCTAATGATCACTGTGGGTCGCTTCCTTGGGAGTAAAGTAATTCTCGCAATTTTCAGTTATGATCGCCAAGACCCCTTATTGATGTTAAAAATTCCGAGGGCTCAACAATCCATATTACCCCTTAAGAATGAATTAGAGATAATCAACGAACTAAATAGATATATCCCCTTGGAAGGTTCTATTCCGAAAATGCTTTACAGTCCTAGAAACGAAATAAATTTTTTTACAGCTCAAACATATCTTTCCGGCACAATCATCCCTCTGGCCCGCACGCCCAAGAAAGACAAACAGATCGTCTCAAGCGTTACTAGTCTGTTGGTCTCACTAGCTGACTGCACCAAGCATGAACCCGAAGGTGACTGGAAGAAACAACTGATACACTCCCGGATCAATTCAACACGTAAGATGCTAGAGTCAGTTGTAAATTCAAAGTTCCTAGATCTGTCATTATATTACCTGGACCGTATAGAAGTATCTCATTTAGTCTGTGAACATAGAGACCTAAACCCGCGCAATATGTTAATTACAAAGAATAATGAGGTACGGATTTTTGACTGGGAAACAGCAGAGCGCCACGGTTTGCCATTAGCTGATCTTATATATTTTATAACTTTCTATTGTTTTTATGCCACACACGCATGGGAATCAAAACAATTCACAAAGATATACAAAGATATGGTCGATGGTTCATCAGTAATCCACAAAATCTATACCGAATCAATTAATCAATACACTTCAGAACTTTTAATCGATAAATCAATGGTACAACACATGCGTCTGTACACATGGGTAAACAGTGCCATCTCGGATATTGAAAGTATAATCAAGGGTGAGAACAACAAAATAAAACCCAAGAAAATCAATAAGAACTTGTATGTAAATCTTTGGGAAATAGAATTATCGCTCCTTTACGGTAAAGATATTAGGCTCTTAACTCAACTATGAGGATCTTGTTTGTCTCTTAGTACCTCCCGGGCGATTTCGCGGAAAAATCACACGGCGTTAATAAGCGTATGGATCTGTTATTGGATGCCTTGTTTGAGATTTCCCAAATCGATTTGCTCTATTATGTAAGCCTAGAACAACTACCAAGCGAACAATATCAACCATTCTCAGACCACTGTATTCCGGCAGGTTCGTAAAAGTGCTCGCATTCAAATGTTAACATTGTATAAATAGCGCATATCAGATCATCAGACCTCAAAACGACTTACGATTTACTCTTTCCTGTATTGTCGTATGTGTATATATTTATATATACATGTACAAGCTCTTCGACGAAGTCGAGTTAAACCGCCTGCTAAGACGTGTGGATTGGCGCTTTCTTTTAGGTACTCCAACATTCAATTCCATAAAATGCTTTACACCCGATCCAATCACGCAAAGTTTAGAACTAATTTCAGATGCTGTATTGGATCACGACTCCGGAGCACATAACATACCCCCTGAGTTAGTCGTAACAATAGACCCAACCCCTGACATCCTAATGAATGCATACAATTCATTGGCCGAGGGTGGAGCTCTATACGCGGAATTTAATTTAAACCGACTAAGTAGCTATAAAAAACACTCGGATAACCTTAGAAATTGTGGTTTTAATCACATTGAATTTTATATGACCATACCTCCCCCGTCTGATACCGAAACTCATCTATGGATACCTTTGGCTTCAAAACAGGCAATGAGCTTCACACTTAAGTTATTACAACAACATTCACAACTCTCTAAAACACGCAAAATATCCGCGCGGATAAAAAATATAATATGGAATTTATTTCCAAACCTAATCATGAATTATCCAATACTAATGTCTCCATCACGCCCAAGCATTACAGTGATTGCAACCGCAGAAAAACCTATTCTGAACAATGACCTGCTAAACAACAATGTGGGTTGTAATGATAGGTTTTCAAGAGGTATAACTACAGCTATAAAAGAAATACTAGGAGAACTTGGTATAGAGTACGGGGAGCTAGATATTACCAAACTGATGATAACTATAGGTGATATTCTTAAATGCAAAGTGGTTTTATTTGTATTCAGCAAGGATCAACCCGATCCGTTGTTTGTGTTAAAAGTACCCAGAACACCTAAATTTGCGCCCCTGCTTATGAATGAAGAAAAAGTACTTAACAAGTTGAATACAATCATTGAAAATCATAATTCCATACCCAAAGTATTGTATAGTTCTTACTCCGAGAACCAATGTATTACTGCGCAAACATATCTAGCAGGTTCGGTTATGCCGCTCTTAGGTGCTCATGAAAAAGACAGATCCAAGACTTTAAGTGCTACAAACTGGTTAATAGATCTTGCCAATAATACTACATCGGAACTCACCACAGATTGGAAGCCAAGATTATTTAACTCAACTGTCGATATTATAAAAAGCTTTCTCGGAGACGCTGTTAACCAAGAGTTCATGAATAGAACATTGAAAATACTAAACACTATCCAAGTGCCGAATTTAGTATGCGAACATAGAGACCTAAGCCCAACCAATTTGCTAATCACAGATAATGATAAGATACACGTGATTGACTGGGAAGATGCCGAGCTTAGAGGACTACCAGTGGCGGATCTGCTTTACTTTATGACAATATATTGCTTCGATGTTTCTAAAACCTGGAGTACTAATAACTATGAAGAGACTTATAATAGTATGTTAAGAACATCGACGGAGATCGGAGATCTATTTGCAGCATGTATGAATCATTACACTTCACAAACAGGCATCGATAACGATACGGTTCAATATCTGCGTGTTTATACATGGGTCACAAATGCAGCATCTGATATTTCAATGCTTGTTGCAGGAAACAACAATGTAGCCAATCTCGATCAAGTCAGAAACAATATATATGTACGCCTCTGGGAACTAGAATTATCACGCCAATATGGTTTTGAGTGTAGACTTATTATCTAAACCATGAAGATATTATTTATCTCTAAGTACTTCCCCGGCGATTTCGCGGAAAAATCACACGGTGTTTATAAGCGTATGGATCTGTTATTGGATGCTTTATCCGAGATTTCCCAAATCGATTTGCTCTATTATGTAAGCCCAGAAGAACTACCAAGCGAAAACGATGTAACCAGGTATGAGAATTTATACAAAGAGCGCTGGACTGAAAACTTACACCTGACTCTATGCCCTATGGATAGGTTCAGCGATAATAATGAGCTGGCAAAGTGGCTATCATTTGCAAAGGGTGCGTTTAGTATCTATAACCAAAAGGGTTATATGGAGCTTAGTGGACCCGTACAGATAAAAGCCCTGGAAGATCGTGTAAAACTGGGCCCCGATGCTGTATTTGCACATAGGCTCTCGGCCATGTGTCCAATAATGAAAACCAACCTATCCCTGCCCCCTGTGTTTTTTGACCTCGACGATATTGAGCACATTGTGTTGGACAGGTACATATCACTGCAAAAATCCAGTAAAAGCAAACTACTGAAACTAGTTCAAAAGAGCCTTAAATCGGGCGAGAAAAGAGCCGTCCGAAAGGCCGATGCGACTTTTGTGTGTTCCGAGGACGATGTCAGATACTTAAATGAACAATGTCACGTAGAGTCGGTGCTAAAAGTTCCAAATGCAGTGGATATCCCCAAGCCCCAAACTTTAACAGACGACTCATCGATAATGTTTCTCGGCAACTCTTACAAGCCCAACGTAGATGCCGCAAGCTATCTGATTGAAGAAATTTGGCCGCTTGTATACAAAAAAAAACCCAATGCGAAACTTATAATCGCAGGCTCTGTATCAGAGGGGCTCAGCACAGAAATTAAATCCCAACCCGGTGTAACAACAACCGGTTATGTAGAGGACCTGGACAGTCTGTATCAAGTGACTCGGGTCGTGTGTGTGCCGTTATTTAGCGGCGGGGGAACCAGAATAAAAATCATTGAAGCAGCGGCATACGGAAAACCTGTGGTATCCACCACAGTAGGGGCAGAGGGGCTTGAGTTTGCAGACGGCGAAGAAATTCTAATCAGGGATTCTGCAGAGTCCTTAGCTGACACCTGCCTACAACTACTCGAGGACAAAGAACTGTGTGCCAGTATCGGATCCCGATCGCGCTCAAAGGTTATTGAGCTCTACGATCGCAATAATGTTGTGGATTTAATCAAAAGACATATACTTAATAAGATAGACATCTGAACTACGAACTATACGATTTCTTCTTTCAAACGAGCCACTTACGGATCAGATATTGATAAAATCGCAGTTCAGTGTGCATTGGATATACAATAATTCATATATTGATTTAACAAATTTCTCAAATGCCTATCTTAAGCGTAATCATACCGACTTATAACAGAAGAGGGTCGCTCGAGAAAACGATCTCAACCGTTTTATCACAGACCTTCGAGGACTACAAACTAATTATTATTGACGACGCAGGCACTGATGACACAGAGGATTATGTGCGATCCATAAAACATAAGCATGTGGATTACATCAAACATGGAGAGAACCTCGGGCCATCCGAAGCCCGCAATACCGGTATTAAAAAATGCGATACAAAATACATAGCTTTTATAGACGACGATGACGAGTGGTTACCCCAAAAACTCGAGAAACAATTAAAGACAATCGAAAGCTGTGATCCTGATTACGGGGCTGTGTACACCGGGTACTACTGGATAGACAAAGATTCCAATAAACTCTTAAAAACGGTACTCCCCGAGAAACATGGTTCTATTTATTCCGATCTGCTTTATGATAACTGCATAACCGGTTCTGACTCCACAATATTCGTAAAAAGGGAATGTTTTGAGAATGTCGGGCTATTTGACTCGGGGCTTAGGTATGGCGAGGACTGGGAGATGTGGCTCCGGATAGCCGACAAATACAAATATAGCTATGTTGGGGAACCGCTGGCCATAATAAACGATCATGACTATAACCACTCGAAAATACATCTCAATATCATAAAGGGCATAGATATACTCACAGCAAAATACAAAAACGACTACATGAAAAATCCCAGGGCACACAGCAACTGTCTATATAAAAAAGGATTAGCTTACTGTCAATTGGGCGAAGTTAAAAAAGGCAGAGGCCTACTCTTCGATGCAATTAAACTGTATCCTTATAACAGTAGATATTACTTCTATTTTACGCTTTCTCTGCTTAACTCAAATCTAATTAACAAATACTTGACCTATAGGAAACAAACAAAAATATCTACAAGCGAAACATTTAAATGATAAATATAAGATCGAGAAAATGATTTTGTAGGTTGATAATAAGGGCTTAACACCAGCATGGAAAGAATTGGTTCAAACACAAGCATACGCCAGTTGATAATTATCGGAACTGTAACACTAGGGGTGGCTACAGGCTTAGTGCTAGGTATTTATGGGCAATACTTACTGATGGTGGCCCTTATAATCGCAATACCGCTTGCTATATTAAGCATCATGAAGCCGTGGATAGCAGTATCGGGCTTCTTCCTATTTTTTACCATGGAACATGCTTACTCATTTATGGGAGCACATGGTATTCGAAAGATTCTCGGTGCGTACCTATTATTTCTGCTTATCATTACAGGATCATTAAGGTATATACGAAATGTATTTGTCAGTAAAAAAATATTTCTCATGCTCCTTTTTGTTATGCTCTGTCTATCGAGTGTACTGTACGCCAAGTACTCGTTAGATATCACACTCTACGAGACACAAAAAATAATTATCTACATCGTATTATACATCGTTTTATTGATGATGATACGTGACATTAAGACATTGAACCTTTGTACTTGGGCGCTCCTTGCTGGTGGTGTAATTTCGGTACTCTGGCCACTATTGTATCAAGGGTATTGGCGCACTCTATTATCCGGTGATATGGACAGATTGGGAGGTATGTGGGGGGACCCTAATATATTTGCAGCCACGGTGATATTTTTGCTGCCCCTATGTTTTGTTCAGTACATAAACAGTGAGAATAAGAATCTAAAAATAGCGGCATTAGCATGTTTCGGCATATTACTAACCGGCCTAATACTTACCTATTCCCGAACAGGTTTTATATCACTCATGGCATTAATAGTTATCTCCCTACTCAAGCTACTCAGGGGTAGAAACAAAACGAAAATACTTGCATTGACTCTACCTGTACTTATAGGTTTATTCTCAGTTTTCTACTTTACAGTTGCGGATCAATATATTGAACGCATCAACTCACTTCGTGTATTAAAAGACCCTCAGGCGATTAAGGAAAATTCATTACAGGAAAGATACTATATGTATTTTGAGGTAGCACCCAAACTGTTCGCAGAACATCCATTTATAGGAGTCGGTTACAGACAGTTCCTGTACTACAACAGAATACATCGCACGTCCCACAACATGTACATAGAAATTCTATGCGGATTAGGAATCATCGGATTCACTACATTCATGGCGATTCTATACATGACCTGGAAAGAGTTGAGAAGGGTAGAACGAACTGCATCCAGAGTAATTAAAAATAGATATATTTACTCTTATGCCACCGCATTAGAACTTGGATTTTACGGCATGCTGGTTGCCAACCTGTTCTACGGATTGGAAAACGATATCACCATATGGATGATCTTCGCCCTGGCAGCCATACTCGTTAACTTAACTACCAATATATTAAGGCAAAATCACACACCGACGAATCCTTACGGAAGAACAAGACCTGCATATTATCAGACTTCGACTTAAGAACATAAATGGTATTCCATATTTAAAATATGAAAATTCTATATATATCCCAGTACTTTTATCCCGAAATGGGTGCACCTGCATCACGAGTACACGAAATGTCGCGTGAATGGGTCCGAAACGGACACGAGGTGACGGTACTTACCTCATTCCCTAACTATCCAGACGGTAATGTTTATCACGGCTACCAGTGTAAAATCTGGAGGTTTGTATATAAAGAGAATATTGACGGCATCAATGTGATCAGATTATGGGCATTCCCCTCACACTTAAGGAGTACCTTACGCCGAGGGTTAAATTACCTGTCATTTTTCTTGACAGGTGCCCTAAGCGTGCCGTTCCTAGGCAAATATGACGCCGTAATCGGCACATCACCTCCCCTGTTCTCGGGTCTAACAGCTTATGTGCATTCACGCTTGTGGGGCTCGTCATTAATATTCGAAGTGAGGGACCTATGGCCCGAGGTAATAACAGCAGTTGGAGCAGGCACAGAAAACTCGTTGTCATACAAGATGTTTGATCAAATCGCCACTCTTTTATACTCTAAAAGTGACAAGATTGTGGCATTGACCGACTCGTTTAAGGAATCCATGATAATAGATCGCGGGATTGATCCAACAAAAATTGAGGTCATTGAAAATGCCGTAGACACAGAGCTCTTCAAACCCACACCTAAAGATGACAAATACATTTCCAACCTAGGTGCCGAGAACAAGTTCATTGTCTCGTATGTTGGAACTATCGGCCTTACGCATGGGGTACAGGTGGTTTTGGAAGCAGCCGAGATTCTAAGTGAGAAACTACCGGATGTTCTTTTTTTACTGGTAGGTGACGGGTACGACAAGGAAAGGCTTGTAAACTTACAAGTCAAATCAGGACTAAATAATATTTTATTCCTCGACAAAAAGCCGAAGCCGGAAATCCCCTTAGTCTTGAATGCATCGGACATATGTTTAGTGCTCTCAAAAAACGACGACCTGTTTAAAAAAACTATCTTTGCAAAGGTATTCGAACCCATGGCTTGCGGGAAACCTATAATAGTAGGTGCTCGTGGAGAAACTGAGAACCTAGTGGTGAGCAGAGCTCGTTGCGGACTATATTCAGAGCCGGAAAACGGCAAGGCCTTGGCAGATAATATTCAGAAATTGTACGAAGACGAAATATTGAGAGATAAATTAGGTGAAAACGGCAAAAAATTTGCCAACGAACAGTTTTCAAGAGCTATTAAAGCTCAGCAATACATAGACGTTCTAGATTCTTTAATATGATTGCCAGTATATAAATATGCAGTATATTTTACTGTTCTATTGAAATGCCGACTGTGAACGGATATTCGGGCTCATTCAACTCGTAACCTGCTGTAATAACAATGCATTATCTTGACTCTTACTAAAACACAAATGACTGAGAAACAAAAATGCGGAGTATTAATTTTAATAGATTCACTACACTCAGCCGGCGCAGAAAATGTGGCCGTGGACACGGCCATTAGGTTAAAAAAATCTGACAAATACAGACCCGTTCTATGTGCTACCAGGCAAGGTGGAGTGCTGGAACAAAAACTTGTACACCATAACATTACTCATCATATAATTCAGAGGAACTCATTTGCACAATTTTACAAACTGTCTGAAATAAAACAGATAGTGAAGCAACATGACATAAAACTCATCCACGCGCACAAAACCGGGTCTAATTTTTGGGGCTCGATAATTGGGCGTTTGATACACCTGCCCGTAATATCTCATTCCCACGGAGAGGACCCTGAGTTACAACCATATGACCCTACGATGATTGCGAATTGGATCGGTTGTGTTTTATCAAATGCGATAGTGTGCGTGTCTAATTTTGAGAGAGAAAGATATATAAAGAGAATCGGTATTAATCCATCAAAAGTAGTAAGTATTTATAACGGCATCGATTATAAACTCTACAAACAAAAACCCAACACAAAAACTCGAAAAGAGCTAGGTATTGAGCCTAAATCTAAAATAGTAGGATTGATAGCAGCATTTAGACCACAGAAAAATCATGAACTGATTCTACGCGCAGCAAAGAGCGTTACCGAACAAATCCCTTCAGTATTGTTCCTGCTTGTCGGCGACGGCCCTACAATTGAATTCATGAAAAGTTATGCATCGGAACTAGGAATACATGACAATTGCATATTTGCCGGACACAGGAGGGATATACCAGATATTATCTCAATCTTAAATATAGGCGTGCTGTCTTCGCATTGGGAAGCTCTCCCATTATCGATCTTAGAGTACATGGCATCGTCAAAACCAGTCGTAACAACAGATGTGTGTGGACTCGGAGAACTAGTCAAGGAAGGAGTAAACGGTTTTTTGGTCCCCCCAGGTGATTCAAAACAGCTTGCCAAGAGAATAGTTCAACTCGCAAATGAACCAAAACTCGCCACGCGAATGGGGGAAAAAGGTCGTGAGCTAGTGGCGACCGATTTTTCATTGGACACCACAGTAAATAATATAGAGTTACTTTACGATGAAATACTCGGTGGTAACACCAATTGAGTTATCAAATCATTACTGGAGAGAGTGGATAATAAAAACATACATTTCGCTTCTAAGCCGCTGGCTCAAAATAATATTTGGGGATAGCTACTACCACGTACAACAACCCCTCGGCAAATTCATCAGTACCGATAGTATTGGAGGATACTACAACGATTTTACAGCTAAATCCGACTGGCAGGGAAAAACTGACGAATCCGCAATACCCATTAATATCCTATCAAATGAAGTTGAGTTGTACTTTCCCATTACAATAACTCAGTATGCATTGGGCACATACGATAGATGGTTGGCAGACAAAGACGATTCGTTAAGATCTCGATTCATAAATATAGCCGAGTGGCTAGTCTCGAACCAAGACCGACTGGGCGGGTATGAGAATCCCTGGGCATATCTTAGACCCTCTACTGTTTCAGAGTATTCTTCCATGGCCCAGGGCCAGGCGATCTCGGTTTTAGTACGCGCTTATCTGCTTACCGAGAGAGATGAGTTCTTGGAATCTGCTCATGATGCATATAACCTGATGATGAAAACGGTAGATGAAGGTGGTTGCGCACTATACATTGACGATAAAATTTTCTTAGAGGAATATCCCGAGAATCCAAGAAGTACAGTACTAAACGGTTGGATATACTCCGTTTTCGGCCTCTATGATCTGGTGCTGGTTACAAAGGATCAAGAGATAAAAACCCTAACGGACAAAAGCATATGGACAATCGAACAAACATTGTCAGAGTATGACACGGGATATTGGACTCTCTACGACCTGCACGGCACACTGGCAAGCCCATTTTACCACTCCCTTCACATCACCCTGTTAGATGCATTATACTTCTTAACGCAACGTAAAACTTTTGCTGACTATAAATCAAAATGGCAGGGTTACGAGTCAAACGCATTTAATAGGAACAAGGCTCTTTTACTAAAAGCATTACAGAGACTAAAAAATCCAGCAAAGGTATCCATTGTAAAATAGGGAAAAGACTGTGTGTGGAATCGTAGGTATATGGGATCTTAAGGATAGTATAGATCGAGGAGTATTATGCTCCATGAACGATGCACTTGCGCACAGAGGACCAGACGACTCAGGGATTTATATAGACAATGAAAATGCACTCGGATTAGGGCATAGACGATTATCGATAATTGACTTGACGGAACGCGGCCACCAACCGATGTCCAACAATGACCAATCAATATGGATTACATACAACGGTGAAATATACAACTATCAGGAGCTTAGAAAAGAACTCACCCTGCTAGGACATAGGTTCAATAGCAGTTCGGACACCGAGGTTGTACTTAAATCGTATGAGCAGTGGGGAATCGGGTGTTTAGAAAAATTTATTGGGATGTTTGCAATTGGTATATGGGATAAAACACAAAAAAAGCTATATCTAATAAGAGACAGGACAGGGGTAAAACCCTTATATTACTTCTGGGATAAAGGTGTATTCATCTTTGGTTCAGAAATAAAAGCCTTGCTGGCACACCCGAAATTCGATAGAAGCATTAACTATGACAGCATTCCTCTTTATCTGCGGTACGGATACATACCGACACCCCATTCTATCTATCAAAACACATATAAAGTAAAAGCCGGGCATTATTTATGCCTATCTAGCCAAGGTCTTAGCGAAACCAAATACTGGGACATAACTAACCTTTATTTGGAAGAGACTTTTCAGAAATCTGAAGACCAAATAATTAGTGAGTTAGAAGAAGTCCTAATCAATGCATTTAAATACAGGCTTGTTTCTGATGTTCCCGTTGGAGTGTTCCTTAGCGGGGGCATTGATTCAACCACTCTCACAGCTCTTTTAGCCAAAACCGACCAAAAACTGAAAACTTTCTCTGTTGGCTTCCATGAAGATAACTTGAACGAGGCCAAGTGGGCGAAACAAATAGCTGATTACCTGGGGACAGACCATACCGAGTACTACTTGTCATCCGACGAGGGAGCTAAAATACTGTCCGAGATGCCTGAGATTTTTGATGAACCGTTCGCAGATAATTCTTGTATACCTACATACATTGTATCCAGAATGACTCGCCAACATGTAAAAGTTGCACTATCCGCAGACGGTGGAGACGAGTTATTTTGTGGATATTACAGGTACTGGGACACTGAGAAAATGAACAGACTGCGCACAAAGATCCCCATCCCACTACGAAGTGCTGTCTCCTATGGGCTTAACATGTTAAATCCTGAACTCATAGATTATATCAATAGAAAAAGCGGAGGCTTGTTTTTAAATCCCCTAAACACCCAGGACCGAATATATAAAACAAGAGCTATCTTTAATTATGGCAACCAAAACCAATACGCAAACTTATACCGTGAGATAAGCAGCGTTACGGTTTCTGAACGCTTAAACAAGTTGCTCTCAAACAAAATCAATGTTTTACAGAACAATCAGTACGAAGATCTGTTTTCCAAGTTGAGCAATCACAACATAAAAACACAGATGATGGCAGCTGATCTAAAACACTATTTGGTTGACGACCTCTTGACTAAACTCGATAGAGTTACGATGAGTGTCGGACTTGAGGGCCGTGATCCGTTCTTGGATCAGCGCATTATCGAATATGCGGCGAGAATTCCTGTAGAACTAAAGTATAAAAACGGAGAAAGCAAATATATACTTAAACGCATGCTCGAAAGGCATGTACCGAAGAACTTGGTAGACCGTCCCAAGCAAGGTTTCTCAATGCCATTAAAAAGCTGGGTTACCAACGACCTGTCCGAGATCGCTGAACATTACCTGGACAAACAAAAACTAGATCGAGAAGGCATATTCGACTCGGACGCCGTTGGGAAACTGCACAAACATATTAAATCGGGTGCCGGGATAAATATTAATTCACTATGGTCCATACTTATGTTCCAGATGTGGTCAGAGAAATGGATCAGCAACAATTAGGGCCTTATTCACTTTGGAAAAATCATATTCAAGTCTATGAAAGATCAAAAGCTAAGAATTGCATATATACTGTCACTCTTCCCAGCATTCAGTGAAACATTCATAATCAGAGAGATCAATCAATTAAGGCAAAAAAATGTAGAAGCAGAAGTATTTTCACTAAAAACCCCATCCCCCGACCCTGCTATGCACGAAAATGCCAAGCAGCTTTACCAAACCACAAACTATATACCTTTTATCTTTTCAAGCAAGCTACTGAAAGCAACTTTAAAAATACTTTTCTCAAGACCCAGAGTTATTATTGGGTTGCTATCAAAAATTATAATCTCGAACTTAGATGATCCAATAACCCTATTAAAGACGTTGGCAATTTTCCCAAAATCAATACTCATAAGTGAAAAACTAAAAAATATGGGAATAACCAATATCCATGCACATTGGGGTACCATCCCCGCTACAAGCGCCTGGATCGTAGCCGCAATTAATTCATCGGATTTTACATTTACCACACACGCATGGGACATATTTAAAGCAGACAACCTATTTGAGCACAAGATCCACGCATCCAAGTCTTTAATCACAATCTCCGAATTCAACAAGAAATATATTCTAAACAAATATAAGGGTGTGGATCCTGAGGAGATCAAGGTCCTCTACTTAGGTATAGATTTAAATCAATTTAATCCACAAAAGACTGCTAAAAACCAACCATTTACAATACTAAGCATAGGAAGAATGGTAGAAAAAAAAGGTTTTCACTACCTGCTTGAGGCTGTAAAAATATTAAAGGATAAGAATATTCCGATTAAATGCCAAATAATCTATGTAGATGGTCCCTACAATAATGTAATTTTTGATATTTGCCGCGATCTAAAGCTTGACGATACTGTTGAGTTCCATAAAGACATTCCTCAAGAAAAAATTGTAGATTATTACAATGCTGCAGACTGTTTTGCACTCCCCTGTGTAATTGCTGAAGACGGTGACATTGACGGTATACCAACAGTAATACTCGAAGCCCTTGCAATGGAACTCCCTGTTGTATCAACCGATATATCGGGCATACCCGAGGTGGTGATCGACAATGAAACCGGTCTCGTGGTAAAACCCGAAGACCCCAAAGCACTTACCTTTGCATTGGAAACACTCTATAGGGATAAAGCAGAGAGAAAACGTTTAGGTCGAAAGGGCAGGCAGTTGGTGAATGAAAAATTTAGCCTGTCTAAAAATGTGGACAAGCTTGTGGATATAATAAAAGGGGGTTAAGAACCGTCCGGATCTTAACCCCCTTTATCTGTTTATACTTATGTCTATCTTATTTTAATTACATTACCTCATCAGCGCCTGCGTCACATACGGGGTCGCTTAGTCTATCGTCGCCGTCCATATCCGAGTTAGAGCATAGTTCATTTATTCCTCTGTCCCTAGCCGGGGAGTCGGCTGCTATGTGGTAGTCCTTGTTCTCGATATCCATGAACTTTGGATCATGTCCACAGCAAAGACCGTTTACATCACCAGAGACGCTCTGGTATTTCGAACGGAAGTCATTTCTGCCCTCTCCGTTCCAGTACCACCAGTCTCTCTTTACGTTCCACACGTTGTAATCGAATACGTTTAGATCTGTTTCTGCCGTGTACCCTCTGAGACCGGATACTTCGGGGTCAGTTGTGTAGAAGATGTTGTTTGTGAATACGTTGTGTTTGCTCTTGTATATGAGTATGAAGTCGTGGGAAACGTCGGGGTTCAGGTGCTCTTCTGAGATGAATGTGTTGTTGTTTATATTGTTGTCTTCGGCGTTATGGTATAGAGACATACCCCAAGAGTTATTCTCGATAATGTTGTTCTCTATCTGTGTGTTTGTGATTTTTGTCTCGCAGCCGAAACCGTTCATGAGTATCCCTGCGCCTGTTTCGTTGCGAAGTACGTTCATTCTGATTGTGTTATTGGTCATGCCGTTGCAAAAGTAATCACTCAGATAGATAGCGTGGCAGTGTTTCGGGCTCTCGCCACCCCACTCGGGCTGATAACAAGCACCTGCATCTGTACCATTGTACTCGATAGTGTTGCCCTCTATGAGAACATCATTTACGGAAGACACTAGGACACCCTGATATCTGTTGTGGTGTATCCAGTTGTTCCTGACTGTGTTGTGCCCTTTGAAAAGCTTAACACCGTCCCAGCCATATCTGATCTCGAAACCCTCAACGATGATCCACTCTGCGTTTAATTCCACTTTTGGCTTACTACCCTCATATGGAGGATACTGACCGTTACCCGGATCGATTACAGGTGCGTGCTCGGGGAAGTTAACCAAAGCAATCGGCTCTTCGCGTGTTCCACTCTGCCTGAAATCAAGCGCTTCTACATACACACCGTCTTTTACCTGAATGGTGTCGCCGGGGCGCGAGTTGTCAATCGCTTTCTGAATGCTTGTGTAATTGCCGCTACCGTCCTGTGCAACAACTACGATTCTTTTGTTTACAGGAGCGAGAGGAGCATCAGAAACTCCAGTTTCAGAAGGTGCTACTTCACCAGATTCACCACCGCCAGTGCTGCCTGACGAAACAACCAACATAGGTTTGTTCGATCCGCTTTCTTTTGTGCTGAATGTGATGTTTCCGCCATCGGCTACAAGTGTGATACCGTGGTTAGTTTTGTTACCTGCTACCCAGTCTTTAACCAGGCTTGTTACGTCCCACTCATAGTACTTGCCGGATGAGTCAACTTTAACGGAACCATAAGACTTGGTTGACATGGACGGTTTGTTCTTCCATGTAACCGACTCATTCCAACTGCCGTTGATCGCATATGCTGTAACGCTTCTGTTGGAACCCTTTTTGTTCTTTGCATATAACTTTACTTTAGCAGAAGTAATCTCTCCTAAAGAACTTACATCAAATTTAACCAGAACTTCTTTATCTCTGTTTTTCTGGTCTTTAGCCGCTGCCTCGCTACTTGAGCCATAGCTCTTTGTAGCCTTACCCTGATTTACATATGTATCTGCCACGGGTGTGAGTTCTGTTGTCCCTGCGAATGCAGTGTCAAAACTTACAAAACTTAATGCTACTAAGATCAATCCTGTTACTAATGATCTCGTTGAGGTGTTAGGTGTGAATCTCATTTCAATGCCTCCATTTACCGGGCTACTTGATCCGATTTGTGGAGACACTCGCCTAACTCGTTTCGCTCGTTTTGGGAATTAAGGAAAGGTCAAATACTTTAAACTTTCATGATCCCAATTTCGGCAACCCGGCCACCGTATGTTGTTGTCAACACTTAGGTCGAAGGCTTTGCGTCCCATCCTTTCGAATGGTTTGCCCTTTTCGATTTGGTTTTTTTTACTCAACTAACTAAACATATTGCTCTACAATAATGCAACTACCATGCCAGTTTTTGATGTCTGCAAACAATATTTGCAACATACTGCTATCATTACATATTTTGCTTTGACACTAATATAGTGTATTTAAATACAGTCAAAAATAACAAAAATTGGCTGATATGACCTTACAATTTGTGTCATATCATCAGTATTTTTGATGCTTGATAGAGGGATATAAATATGGTTGTAACTGAGGATCGTTCGACTTAACTCAGAACAATTATTGGATAATATTGCAGGAAGTGGTTAAAAAGTGCTCAACTTCTATCGTTTTGGTACAAAAAACGAATTACAAGCACCATAAGAGCGGCAAGGCTAATCTGTAGCACAATGACAGAAATTATCTTTAAATACGCAAATTCAGGGCTCACATAGCGTATTAACCACCCGCCTGCGATATCACCGAATGCAGATAGGAAAGACGCCAAAATAATAACTAATTTCCATGAATTTCTAATATTAGTGAATAATAAGAGGTGGTTGAGTGTAACAAGGATGATCGCCATAGAGAAAAAATGAAAATGAGCCTCCTCTAAAAGCCCTAAATAGCTCTTTGGGGACCGAAAACTTTCCTCTGAACCCAGATAATACTCTACAACCGATTCGTAACTAAAACCGATCTGTAGGTACAGTAGTAGGTTAGTCAGCCATAAAAATATAAAAAACAGGACTGTAAACAGTATAATAAGCTTAAGTAGTGTGTTTTTTCGTATGTCGCTGCTGATAAAGAACCGCAAATTTGTTAGTTCCTATACATCTATCTTACCTTCGTTCCTAGCAACCTGAAAAATCGCTAAGATCTTTCTCATTGCACGTGCAAAGGAGGTAGATGTGATCGTTGCACCTGTGATATTTGGTATATCTTTACCAACTTGCAGGGAATCATCAAGTCCTTTAGCATAGAAAAGCTCGACCCAGTTTTCACCCATCATGTACTCGGGGGGTTCGAAAAATGCAAGAACTTCGGCAAATCTTAGCGATCCATCGGGGTTTAACACAAACATAACGGTCTCCGACTTAGTCCGCAGGTAATGTGTGTCGATGATTGCGTAACCAAGCGAACGATTATCCTTCATACCCTCGTAAAACACGTAGAGTTTAGAATCAAGCTTCGTCCTGGCCAGTGTTTCAATCTGTTTTTTATCACCCTCGGATAAAAACACCTGTGTTTTATTGATTCGGTCAGCTTCGGGGAACGCAACCCGAAGGGCTTCGTCGCGTTTTAGGAAGACTTTGGAGTTTGTTTGTGGAACAAAAAGGAACAAAGAGGTTAAAAGAAAAGAGCCTAAAACTGCCCCTAGTATTAGTGGTTTATATATATGCATATATATAATTACTCCCATATGACTAATTAGCATTACATTGCCACGGCTGCGCGTTTTAAAACACATAGCCGAGCCCAAAGTTAAACTGCTTATCTGCGTCGTTTGCTTTATTGTCAAGCCATTGATACTCTGATTTTATTACTACATTGGGTAACGGTTTGTAGTTTAACCCCACTGTAAACTGTGACCTGTCATTTGCGGGATTGCGGCTAAACCCGGTCGGCACACGAGCCTGAGTGTCAAACTGCTCCCACCTCACAAATGGTGCCAGGTATTGGAAGTACTGGTTAGGAGTGCTTGCCAACGACAGCACATTGAACCCGCCCACTAGGTAGTAACCCCACTGCCTACTGCCTACCGAAGCGTCGCCTTCCAATCCATTTAGTGCATTTACCTCCGCAGAATCACCCAGAGTCGTATAAACCACAAGCCCCCTTCCCTCAAAACCTTTATACTCGGCTTGCACATCGGCTTCGTACATCTGGAAAAACCCGCTGAACGATTGTCCGTTAAACGGTGAGTCGGGGTCGTTTATGGTCTGGTCTTGCCCCGTGTTACCCAAGAAGATAGATCCACCAAATGCCAAATATGGGATCGGATCGTACTCAATTCTGCTTACAAATGCAACGTCATTAAATAGGGCCCTGTTACCCTTTATTCTAAGCCCCCGGTTGTTAGATGCCTTGAATCCACGTGCATCAAAGCTGTTCATCACATAAGCCCTATATGACAGGGTGCCCATAGAGCCGAGATCAAACTCGCCGAAGAGCCCGGCACCGTTCTCGCGCCATGTTGTGGGTATAATAAACCTCTCGACCGAGGGTCTGAATACACCGAAAAACGTGGTGGGCTCGTGAAGTTCATTTACTATGCCGAATGGCGCGAGCAATATCCCCGCACGAAGGTTTAACTCGGGCATTAACAAGAAATCAATTAATGCAAATTCTACTGAAACAGAACCAGACTGTCCGTTTGCATTCGATGAAGTCGTTGCATGTTCGAGCTCAATCTCCGAGTTGAATATTATACGATCAGTGAACTTGTAGCCGAAATATAGTACAACCCTCTGGGCATCGACCACATCGTCATTACCATGTTTGATCTGTCCAATGACAAGCTCTCCATAGCCCCCAATGGATAAACCCCTGTCCTTTAAATAGACCTTGGATGCTGCGGGCGCAGCGCCGTAAACCTGTTCATATGTCGGATCCTCAACCACAGCTGCTGATTTAATATTCTCTATTTCTTCGGCTAGAATACCAAGTTTCTCTTCAATAGATAGGAGTCTATCTTCCGGAAGGCCCTGGCTTTTTAGCTGATTGATCTCCTCGGTAACACTCCGGAGCTTTTCCTCAAGCTCTTTTATCTTCTGATCCTGAGATTCAGTGCCTGTCTCCTGTGTTCTAACATCCACTGGAAGCAGTAATAAAAGAAGAAATATAGAATAAAACACCAAATACTTATAGGTATAGATAGTTCGAAACAATTCCAAGACTAAACCTCCTAGATATTGATAATAGATTTCATTATCAACTTAGCATGCGCACGAACAATGTCAAGAAATTGATAATCAAATTCATTATTATATACCTATTTCAGGATTATTATAGACCCTGGGCCGACTTTTATTGAAATTTGTGCAAGTTACATGGGTTCAGTAGGCAAGCATTATCTAAATGCTTGCTTTCATTGCAATATACAACAAAACCATATGAAAGTAGTCGTATCCGTATCAAGTGGACCAGTAAGCCCTATACTTGTATCTGTAGCGGGGTAATCTGTATCACAATTAGTAATGAATAGAACCGCTACAGCTATTTTTAGCACCTATAAAAGGATCGAAAACATGAAATTACTAATGGGCCAGTACTCGCACTGCCCTTTTACCACAATCTACAACCTCGGGTTTCCATTCTAATACAACTAAATCCCCGCTATTTACACGGTCAATATTCATCAAATAGCGTATTTTTTCTAGATGTCGACGTGCTATAACCTGTTCTTGTTGTATACCGCCGCTCTCGGCGATCTTAAACCACTTATAGGCCTCTACAAGGTCTTTATCGCTTCCACACCCCTTGGTGCAGTCCAAAGCCGAATTGCGTATCTTTTGCCAAGAGTAAGCTATGCCCAGATTGGTTTGTGCCTGTACATTGCCCTGATTAGCTGATCTATCCCAGAGTTCTAGAGCCTTTTTGTGACTCTTACCCACACCGAGTCCCCTAAAATAGAGATAACCAAGTGCATACTGGGCGTCACAGTCCCCCTGTTTGGCTAAAGGGGCCCAGAACTTCCTGGCAATATCATAATCACCTGACTCGTACCACTTAAGACCGATAATATATCTGTCGGACTCTGTAACATCCCCTATGGGGTCGGGTAATTCGCTATAGAGCTCGTTTGCTGCTCCACACCCCAACAAACAAAGAAATACGGACAGAGTGAATATATATCGTCTAAATGCACTTACCTGTGATCTTAAGTCCATTCTAAATGTCATGTCTCACCACGATTAGAATCTGCAAGGCCGGGTCCACCATCATTAGTATATGCGGAAACAATATACTATTATAATATTTGACAAACCTTTAGACTAAGTGGAAATTAATTGCTGATCTACAGTTATTCATATGAGATTTCAAGATTATTTTAAACCTAAAGACACCAAAAAAGTAATTTCTTTTGAGATTTTCCCACCTAAAACCCATAAGGGAATGCAAAATCTCCGAAGCGAGTTAATCCCAGAGCTGGTGGATTTAGCACCGGACTACATCACAGTCACTTACGGGGCAATGGGTACTACCAGGGATAACACCGTTGAGATTGCTGCACTTATTAAAAAAGATTATAGAATGGAATCCGCATGCCACCTGACGTGCGTTGGGTCTACCAAACAGATGCTGGATGAGATGCTTAAGCGCATCTATGATGCAGGGATATCAAACATAGTCGCAATAAGGGGTGACCCCCCTGGCGGGAGGGATTCGTTTACACCTGAAGCGGAAGGTTACTCGTATGGGAACGAACTCGTAGAGCATATACGGGGTTTCGAGAACAGGCTAAATATAAGCAACCATTTTGGGATCGCGGTGGCCGGATACCCCGAGGGACACATCGACGCCCCTGACCTAGACACCGATGTAACGAACCTAAAGCGAAAGGTCGAATCGGGGGCTAATATTGTGATCACACAACTGTTTTTTGACAACACCTATTACTTCGAATTCGTAGACAGAGTACGAAAAGCGGGTATAGACGTGCCGATTTTGCCGGGACTGATGCCTATTTTATCAACCCGCCAAATCGAGAGAATAACATCCATGTGTGGCTCGACCATCCCAAAGGAGCTTAAGACTAAACTCCACGGTGCGTTGGACGATGACAATAAAGCTCGAGAGATAGGTATTGCTCAGTGCATTACACAGGCAAAAGAACTTTTAGAGCAAGGAGCTCCCGGTATTCACTTTTATGTCTTAAACAAGTGTGATCATATGAAACGTATCCTAAATGAGTTATCCAGCTATATTAATAACAGCTAATATATTCTCTATACATAAGCCCGGACACTAAGGCTAATCATACCATGCCCGACACAGTCTCCCTATTTAACAGAGTTGCGAAGCACTACGACACCCTAAACACGCTATTTAGCTTTGGGATGGACAGTTATTGGAGGAAAAAACTGAGTGAGAGCACAGGCGCCTCTAAAGTCATACTCGACATCGCCACAGGCACCGCAGAGGTTGCGATCGAACTGGCTAAATCACCCGACAGAACCACGATTGTCGGTCTTGACCCGAGTAGAGAAATGCTGGTGCTTGCAAAAGAGAAGATCCGCTCTATTAACGAACCCAGGATTTCACTGGTGGAGGGAGTTGCAGAGAGCCTTCCGTTCACTAGCCGATCGTTTGGGGCAATTACCATTGCGTTCGGTATTAGGAACACAGTTGACCCTCTAGTTTCGCTTAAAGAGATGAACAGGGTGCTTGAGCCCGGGGGTAGTGCTTGTATACTAGAGTTTGCGATCCCAACACAGAGACTCTTTGCTCCGATCTACTTGCTCTATTTTAAGAATGTATTGCCCACGGTGGGCGGGATATTCGGCACCAAAAAAGAGTACAGGTATCTCTCGGAATCGACCTCGGAATTCCCCCAGGGTAAAGATTTCGCAGATCTTATGAGCGAGGCCGGGTTCGTAAACACAGAGTTTACAGAATTTATGATGGGTGCGGTTATATTATACGTTGGCACAAAAGATGCTAAGTGAACAACTACTGTTTATGGTGCGAGCCGTTCAATGACCCAATCACCGTCGCCGGACTTAGTATAGCGCAGTCTATCGTGGAGTCTGTTTAACCTGCCCTGCCAGAACTCAATTGATAAAGGACTCAGACGATAGCCTATCCAATAGGGTGGGCGCGGGATTTCCATGTCCTTGTATTTTTCCTCGATCTCCGAGTACTTGAGGTCAAGGACCTTACGGTCGGGGATTACAGTGCTCTGCGCAGATGCCCAAGCACCGATCTGACTACCTCTGGGCCTGGTGTGAAAGTACTCATCGGCCTCTTGGTCCGCAACTCTTGTAACGGTGCCCTGAATACGTACCTGTCTCTCGAGCTTGCCCCACCAAAAACATATAGCGGAATGGTTATTCTCTGTAAGCTCTCCACCCTTTTTGCTCTCGCAGTTGCTGTAAAAAACAAAGCCCTCTTCGTCAAAATCCTTTAGCAACAGCATTCTTGAAGACGGTATTCCCTCTTTGGTAGATGTAGACAGAGCAAACGCGTTTGGGTGGATAATATCGGTCTCGCAAGCTGCCTTGAACCAAATATCGAATTGGGCAATTGGGGATTTTTCTACATCGCTTTCCAATAACTCATAAAGACCAAACTGCTTGTCGCCCGATTGTTCTGATGTCATTCAATCACCCTCATTCAGTATCTCGTAAAATATTGCCTCTAGATCAGTATATTGAAATTCGAACCCTTTTTCTAATAGTTTTTGAGGAACAACCCTCACACTCGCAAGCAGTGCTTCATCGGCCATTTCCCCAAAAGCAGCCCTGGCTATTATCGAGGGCAGCGGTATTACGGTGGGGCGGTTTAAGACCTTGCCAAGCACACGTGTAAATTCGCTGTTTGTAACCGGGTTGGGAGAGACCAAGTTGACCGGGCCCGAAATCTCGTCGTTGGTTAATGCAAACAATATTGCACCTATGAGGTCATCCATCGCAATCCAGCTCCAGTACTGCTCGCCGTCGCCGACCCGGCCCCCAAGCCCAAGCTTAAAGGGCAGCAGCATTTTCTCGAGTGCCCCACCCCTGGAGCTAAGCACCACCCCTATACGGAGATTAACTACTCTAATCCCCGCGTAACTGGGAGGTTTAGCGGCATCTTCCCACCTGCAACTTAGATCCGCTAAAAAGCCCTCACCGGCCACACTGTCTTCGGTAAGGATCTCATCGTCTCTGTTGCCGTAATAACCGATGGCTGATGCTGAAAGAAATACCTTGGGAGGCTGTTTGAGGCTTATGATAGCCTCTGAGAGCAAACGCGTGCTCTCAACCCTGCTTTGTTCAATTCTGAGTTTCTTTTCCCGTGTCCATCTCCCAGCAATATTCTCACCCGAGAGATGTATAATCGCATCGTACCCCTCTAAATCAGCGGGATCCAAAACCCACTTTGCCGGGTCCCAGAAAATCCTGTCAGGGGCCGTACCGCTTCGACTCCTAACCAACCTGGATACAGTGTGTCCCTCGGCACCCAGCTCCGACACGAGAGCCGACCCTACGAGCCCACTTGATCCTGACACGAGTACTTTCATTTTCAGTTTTTAGGATATCACAACCAGGTTGTTAGGAAAGTAAATATGATAGTAACGCTTAGTGACAAAGTGAGGTACATCCAGCAATCCCGTGCTAGTGACGTGGGTAATCTTACTGGCCAAACGTGTCAATTATGGCCTGTTGATAGGTTTTTACCTGTTCGAAATCCAGGTAATAATGAGGGGCGCTCAAAATCGGTAGGTCGATTACCTCTCTGTACTCATTTACCTTCTTTATGCACTGGTCCTTAGTGCCCACAATGGCAAAGGTGTTTACCATATCGTCCGTAACGGACTCTATCATTTTTTTCACATCACCTTTCTTAAACGCATCGCGCACCGCTTGCACCTCACCTAAAAATCCGTGGAGTTTAAACGGCGGCTCGTAATTACGTACGGTGGCATAAAACGCTATAGTCGACCTTGCGGCGTGCATGGCATCACTTATATTATCGGACACAGCACAAGTCATAATCGATGCTCGTGTAAACTCTTCGTTTTCTCTATTAGATGCTTCGCGTCCTATCTCGATGTTTTTAGAGACGACTTGTCGCAGATACCTCAATGAACACACTACATGGCCCAAATAGCCCTCAGCAACCTCACCCGAGGCTCTGGTCATCTTCTCGCCTATACCCGCAAGGTAGATAGGGATCTCGTCCCTAAGAGGCTCAAATGCCCTTTTGTAGCCCCTGGTATTGATTTTGTAAAAATCACCCTCGAACTCAATATCGTTGCAGGTATGTAAATTTAAGGTGATCTGCCTGATTATATTGACGCACTCTTTTATCCTCTTTACGGGGTGGCTGAATTTGATGCTGTGCCATCTCTCATTGGTGCCTTTAGCCCCCGAACCGAGCCCGAGAATCAACCTGCCCCCGGAGATCTCGTCCAGATCAAGCGCTGTTAGGGCCGTGATAAGCGGGCTTCTTACAAAGGCCAAGGACACGGCTGTGCCGAGTTTAATGTTTGTAGTTCGAAGGGCACATGGGGTGAGCTGTTGGAATGAGGTCCGGTATAGTTCGGTTGCCCAGACTGAGTGAAACCGGGCAGTGTCAGCCGACACGGCTAGATCGACTATGTCGGATATTGTATGGCCGTCAAGTATGAGTCCAATCTTTTGCATCGGGAAGCAATAAAAAAGGGCGGTTAGAGCCGCCCTTTCAATCTTTATAAAAAACTAGTTTAAATTTTTTGTTGGATACTACTTTTCACCTTCATCAGCAGGCTCATCAGCTTCTGAATCCGCAGGCGGCTCTTCGCTTGTATCCGGAGCTGCGTCTTCAGATGGAGCAGTATCTTCTGCAACTTCATCAGCAGCTGCTTTTGGTTCGGCCTCTACCTCAACACTTGGTTTGGTATCGGCACTCTCTGGCTCCGGGTCCTCCACGGCAGGTTCTTCTGCTGCCTCGGTTGTGGCTTGTGCTTCTGCTGCAGGTTCATCCGCAGATGTGGTCTCGGTTGGTTCCTGAGTGTCCTTAGCCTCGGCCTCGGTCTCAACTACAGGGGATTCGTCTTCGGCCTGAGTGGATTCTGCAGCTTCTGGTGCCGGTTCGTTCTCTTCTTTAACCTCGGCTGCGCTTTCAGTGGTGTCGACAGCGGCTTTTGCCTCGGGTTTTTCTTTTGTCTTTGATTTTTTTGCTTTTGGTTTTTCTGTGGCTGCCGTATCGTCTGTTTTGACCTCGGTTTCTTCGGTCAAGCCAAGCTCCTCGGCCGATTCCTTCTTAGAGCTCTTGGCCGTGGGTTTTTTCGCCGTACCGGTGTCTTTAGCCTTGGTAGTTTTTTTCTTTTTCTTCTTCTTGGGTTTAAACCCAGCTTCTACAAGCTCTATTATGGAGATCGGGGTGTTATCGCCCCTCCTATACCCATGCTTTATAATCCTTGTGTAACCACCGGGGCGGTTGGTAAACCTCTCGGCAATATCGCCGAAGAGTTTTTGTAGTATCTCTTTATCCCTGATGTACGAAGCGGCCTGCCTTCTTTTGTGAAGTGAACCGTCTTTCGCAAGGGTGATCAATTTCTCTGCAACCCGCCTTAGCTCCTTGGCCCTAGTGTCTGTGGTTTTGATCCTATCGTGGCGGAACAGATCGGTCACCATATTGCGCAGCATAGCTCTTCTGTGTTTTGTGGGAACACCTAATTTGCGGCCTGTTCTTTTATGTCTCATTTCTAAGTCTCCAAATCTATAGAAAAATTAAACCTATGATGCGACTTGCTCTGCCCTCTTGGATTTTTCGGATTGGAACACCTCGTCGTCGATCTTTAACCCAAGGTCAAGACCCATCTCGACCAGCCTCTCTTTAATCTCAAACAGAGACCTCTTGCCGAAGTTCTCGAGATTGAGCAGGTCCTCCTCTGTTTTTTGAACTAAGTCCCCCGTGTACTCAACCCCAGCCTTACGTAAGCAGTTGAGCGACCTGGCCGAAAGATCCATCTCTTCGATTGTGTTGAACAGTATCTCCTCGGTGCCCTTAATATCCTGTTTCTCGTCGGTATCCTCTAGGTCGTCGAGCTCGCTCTCATCGAAATTAATAAAGATAGTGAGCTGGTGCTTAACGATTTTGGCTGCGTAAGCCAATGCATCCTCGGGCAGGATGGTACCGTTAGTCCAGATTTCCATCGTTAATTTTTGATAGTCGGTCCTGCGCCCAACCCTCGAGTTAGTCACGGAATAGTTAACCTTTTTAATAGGTGAGAACAGCGCGTCTATAGGGATTACGCCTATGACTCCCTGGAGCTCGCCCCTGCGTTCCACAGGTTCGTAGCCCCTGCCCATCTCGACTGTTAGCTCCATCTCCAATGCTGCACCCTCTGCGAGTGAAGCAATATGGTGGTCGGTGTTTAGTATCTCAATATTCTGGTTCGTAGTAATGTCGCCGGCAGTAACGTTGCACTCGCCCTTGGCACTTATGGTGATAACCTGGGGCTCATAGGTGTGCATGCTGAGCTCCAGTCCCTTTAAGTTTAGGATAATCTCTGTTACATCCTCTTTTACTCCGGGGATAGAAGAGAACTCGTGCAACACTCCGTCTACCTTGATTGATGTAACCGCAGGTCCCTGTATGGAAGAGAGAAGCACTCGTCTAAGAGCATTGCCCAGCGTAACACCGTAACCCCGCTCGAGGGGTTCACAGACGAACTTCCCATAGAAATTCGACGCATTGCGCTCATCTTTCTCGATTTTCTTGGGTTTTATAATCTCTGTCCAGTTTTTTTGTATTTCCTTTGCCATGTTCCCTCCATTCATAGACAACAAATATCAGTGATGACGATTTAATGTCGGAAGCCCTATTGGGACTAAACTCGTGAATAAAACTCAACGATGAGCTGTTCTTCGATCGGCACTGTTACGTTGTCTCTGACCGGCAGTTGTTTAATAGTTCCTTTGTAATTCTCTTTGTCCAACTCAAGCCACTCAGGGGTGCCTCGCCTAGCAAGGGTATCAAGTGACATCGCAACCCTGTCGATCTTTTTGCTTTTTTCCGCTAATTCGATTACATCACCCTCAGAGGTCTGGAAAGAAGGGATGTTTACTCTGTGGCCATTTACAAGGATGTGCCCGTAGCGAACCATCTGACGAGCCTCTTTTCTTGAGCTTGCGAAACCGAGCCTGTAAACAACATTGTCTAGGCGCCTTTCCAGTAGCGAGATTAATAGTTCACCGGTTACACCTTTTAGGCGTGAAGCCTTTACGAAATATTTCCTGAACTGACCCTCGTTAAGCCCGTAGATACGCCTTACCTTCTGTTTCTCCCTAAGCCTGATTCCATACTCGGAGAATCTGCTGCGGAACTTGCCATGCTCGCCCGGCACTTGGTCGGGACGGCGGTCTACAGCGCACTTCTCGCTGAAGCACCTCTCGCCCTTTAAATAGAGCTTCATGCCCTCTCTTCTACAAAACCTACATACAGCACCTGTATATCTTGCCACTTGACTAAGTTCCTCCCGTCTAACTAGACTCTTCTTCTTCCAGGCGGTCTACACCCGTTGTGTGGTATTGGTGTAATATCGCGTATAAATGTAATTTTCAGTCCCGATGCCTGAATCGATCGGATCGCAGGCTCCCTTCCGGGCCCAGGGCCTTTTACAAAGACCGACACGCTCTTCATGCCGAATGTGCTGGCCTTTTTGGCAGCATCCTCGGCTGCGATTTGCGCTGCAAACGGTGTACCCTTTCTGGTACCTTTAAACCCCTTCATACCCCCGCTTGACCAGGCAACTACATTACCCTTGGGGTCGCTGATAGTAATGAGTGTATTGTTAAATGTTGCGTGGATGTTAACAACACCCTGCTCTATGAACTTCTTTGCCTTTCTCTTAGTAGATTTCTTAGTTGCCATACCTGGACTCCAAAACGGGTTTATTTACCTACCTTTTTCTTTTTCGCTATTGCCGTGCCGCGTGGGCCTTTTCTGGTTCGTGCGTTGGCTTTGGTCTTTTGACCGCGGACCGGAAGCCCCTGACGATGTCTCACACCCCTGTAGCAACCGATCTCGACCAGTCGCCTGATATTCATCTGGACCTCTTTTCTGAGGTCACCCTCAACCATATATTTATTCTCTATAATATCCCTTATGGAAGCCACCTCTTGGTCGGTCAGGTCCTTGGAATAGGTGTTTAGATCGACGTTGGCTTCACTTAGGATTTGGCCAGATGTGTGCCTACCAATCCCATATATATATGTAAGTCCAATCTCTATTCTCTTGTTTAGCGGAATATCAACGCCTGCTATTCTAGGCATAATATTGTCCTCCTAGCCCTGCTTTTGCTTATGCCGCTTATTTGTGCAAATCACACGCACGGTACCCCTGCGTTTGATAATCCTGCACTTATCGCAAATTTTCTTTACCGATGCTCGAACCTTCAATGTTCATTCACTCCTAAAAAATCATTTCTTAAGCCTGTAAGTAATGCGGCCCTTAGTGAGGTCGTAGGGAGAAAGCTCAAGCTTGACTTTATCCCCGGGCAGTATCCTTATAAACCTAGTCCTCATTTTCCCCGATACGTAGGCCAGAACCTCGTGCCCACCTTCAACCTCGACTCTAAACATAGCATTGGGTAACGCTTCCAACACAGTACCTTCAAATTCTATTCTTTCTTCTTTTGCCATCACAAATTATTCAATGTTTTACATCCGTTAATATCATAGGCCCATCCTCTGTAATTGCAACAGTGTGTTCAAAATGGGCAGATAGAGTACCATCTACTGTAACGGCTGTCCAACCGTCGCTCAAAACCTTAACATCCGGTCTACCCACATTGACCATCGGTTCAATCGCAATTACCATCCCCGGTCTTAACTTCATCCCCTTGGCCCGTGTCCCGTTATCGGGCACAAAATTGGGCACCTGAGGCTCCTCGTGCAGCTTTTTTCCTATCCCATGCCCCACAAACGACCTTACTATCGAGAACCCCTCGTTCTCGACATGACTCTGTATGGCATGTGATATGTCGTATAGCCTATTAACAGGTCTTGCCTTTTCTATTCCCATGGCCAGCGACTTTGCCGTTACGCTAAGCAGTTTCTCGGCCAAAGGAGTTATTTTACCCACTGCTACGGTAATTGCCGAATCGCCAAAGTAACCATTTAGATTGACACCGAAATCAATCCCCACAATATCGCCGTCTTTTAGTATCTTTTTTTTGGACGGTATACCGTGGACTACCTCGTTATTGACCGCAAAACACACTGAGCCAGGGTAATTGGAATATCCCTTAAACGCGGGCTTTGCACCTTTGTTGAGCGCGTGCTCCTCTGCCATTTTGTCTAAATCCCAAGTGGATATACCGGGAGAAGCCTGTTCTTTAAGCTTTTCCAGAGCCTCTACAACAACCATGGCCGCCGAGCGCATTTTATCTATTTCTTCTTTACTTTTCAAATGTATCATTACGTAAATTTCTTAAGTATTTTATCTATCCTTACGTACACATCATCAATCGTACCCAGACCGTCTACCTCTTTTAAAACACCTTTATCACCGTAGTACGATTTAAGCGGTTCGGTCTGACTCTTGTAAACCTCGAGCCTTGTCCTCACTATCTCTTCTGTGTCGTCGTCTCGCCCCTCTATCTTTTGGCGTTCCAATATCCTTTCTATAATCTCTTTATCATCCACCTCTATAGACACAACGACATCTATCTTTTTGCCGACGGAATCCAACATCTCGGACAGTGCATCTGCCTGGGCAATAGTCCTTGGGAATCCATCGAGTATAAACCCGTTTGAATTATTTTCAGACGTGATCTTTTCCCGGATCATGCCTATTATCACATCGTCGGGAACAAGCTCGCCTTCGTCCATATAGGACTTGGCCAACGTACCCAGCTCAGTACCGTTTCTTACAGCCTCGCGCAGCATATCGCCGGTGGACAGGTGATCGGTACCGTAATTGTCCACAATGTTTTGAGCCTGTGTACCTTTTCCCGCACCCGGCGGTCCGAATATTATTAATTGCATTTCTTTTTTTCGCTCTCCAATGCTATACGTTAAACCTCGTAGGCCCTTTCATGCCCCGTTTCTTAACAAAACCCTCGTAACTATGAGTAATCAAGAACGACTCTATCTGTTGTACGAAATCGAGCGTCACACCCACGACAATCAATAGTGAGGTGCCACCGAAATAAAACGGCAGATTAAACGGCTTTCCCTCTAAAACAGCAGGTATAACACACACAGCCGCAACATAAATTGCTCCGATGAACGTGATACGGCCTAATATCCTGTCAATATGATCTGCGGTTCTCTTACCCGGTCTAATCCCCGGGACGAACCCGCCGTTTTTCCTTAGATTCTCTGCCAGGTCGTCCGGATTGTATATGATTGCAGTATAGAAATACGCAAAGAATATTATTAAAACAGCAAACAACAGATTATAGAAAAAGGCATTTTGAAACAAGATATCGGATATTTTCTGTAAAAACGGCACATCGGCGAACGTGAGTACCGTAGCCGGGAATATTAAAAGAGATGATGCGAAAATCGGTGGTATAACCCCTGCTGTATTGGTCTTAAGGGGCAGGTGTGAAGACTGCCCTCCATAAACCTTGCGCCCTACAACCCTACGTGGGTACTGTACAGGGATCTTTCTATAGGACCTTTCTACAAATACTATAAACGCTGTTATAGCGAGGAGCAGTACACCTATTAGAGTCAATGTAAACACATTCATTTCCCCAGTGTTAATAAGTCTGACCAAGTCCCAGACGGCACCGGGCAGTCCAACTATGATAGAGGCTGCGATGATAAGCGATATGCCGTTTCCGATCCCGCGCTCAGATATCTGCTCGCCAAGCCACATGATGAACAAAGACCCGGCCGTTAGTGTGAGTACGGTATTGAGTCTAAAACCCCACCCGGGATCCTGCACTACAGCCGCACCGCTGCCGAACCCGCCTTCCAAGGTAACTGCGAGCATAAGCCCCTGTACAACACAGATAAGAACCGTACCGTATCTAGAGTACTGATTGATCTTGCGCCGCCCCGCTTCACCCTCTTTTTGCATGGCTTCGAGTGTGGGAAAAGCCTTTACCAAAAGCGACATGATAATAGAAGATGTAATATAGGGCATCACGCCCAGTGCAAAGACCGAAGCCCTCTCTAGTGCCCCACCTGAAAACAGGTTTAGTATGTCGAATATAGTGCCCTTGGTCTGCTCAAACAAGCTTAGTATCTGATCGGGGTCGATTCCGGGGATCGGCACAAAGATCCCGAATCTGTAGACGATCAGCATAAACGCCGTGAACAGCAGTCTTTTATTTAATTCGGGGATTCTAGGGATGGACGCTACGTTTCTGTTCATAAGATCTCAATCGTCCCACCCTTGTCTGCTATCTGTTTGGCAGCAGATTTTGTGAATGCATGGGCCTTTACGGTTAGCTCTACTTCCAGTTCTCCATTGCCTAGGATTTTTATCAAGTTCTTGCCCGACGCAAGCCCCTCTGTGATTAACTCATCTATAGATACGACCTCGCCCTTCTTAAACCTGTTTAGGTCGCTTAGGTTAATCAGGTCGTAGACAACCTTGTTAATATTGGTAAACCCTCTCTTTGGGGTTCTGCGTTTGAGCTCGGTCTGGCCACCCTCAAACCACGGAGAGACCTTCCCGCCGGATCTCGAGTTTTGGCCCTTGTGACCGCGTCCGCTTGTCTTGCCGTGACAACCCGGTCCCCTTCCTACTCTCTTGCGCTTCTTTTTAGCACCGGGGTTTGGCGACAATGTATTTAACATTTTTTTTCACCTTTTATAAATTCCTATTATTTATAAGTTAAGCACCGATTTCGGTAAATCCAGCTCACTTAGTTCTTTGCCTCTAATTTTTGCAACTTCCTCGGGCATCCTAAGTGAATCAAGCCCGTTTATAGCAGCCATTACAACGTTTAGCGGATTGGTGGAACCCACCACCTTGGACAACACATCGTGTATCCCGGCGAGCTCTATGACCGCTCGCACAGCCCCGCCCGCTATAACACCGGTACCAGGCGATGCAGGCTTTAGCATTACGTTGCTAGACACATGCACACCCACTATCTCGTGCGGTATGGTACTGCCCTGGCGCGACACCCTGATCAAACTCTTTTTTGCTTTGTCTATGGCCTTACGTATAGCATCGGGCACTTCATTTGATTTCCCAAGCCCTGAACCTATGACACCGTCTTCGTTGCCCACCACGGCCAACGCGGTGAAGTGGAACCTTTTTCCACCCTTTGTAACCTTGGCAACCCTACGAATGTGGACTACCTTTTCTTTTAATTCGAGCTCATTGGGATCGATCTTTTCTTTCTGCAAAAGTGCCTCCTTAACCTACTGCCTAGCATTATAAATGCTCTAGAATTTAAGCCCCGCTTCCCTGGCACCATCCGCAAGCGACTTAACCCTGCCGTGAAACGGACTGCCACCCCTGTCGAATCGTACCGTCTTTATACCCTGTGCGACCGCAAGCTCTCCTATATACTGACCAACGGTTTTTGCGATCTCTGATTTTTTAATCTTGTCTTTCCCGATTGTCTCTATGACCTTGGGCGTGAGTGAAGAGGCCGATAGGAGCGTGTTCATAGTAGAATCGTCTATAAGCTGAACATAGATGTGCTTTGCGGATTTAAACACAGCCATCCTTGGGGTTTCGGCAGTGCCCTCTAGCTTTCTGCGAACCCTTTTATGTCTAATTTGACGCCTTGCTTTCGAGCTTGTTGCTTTCATAGCTGTTTAGCCTCCGGTCTTAGCAGCAGCCCCGGCCTTTCCGGGTTTGAGTCTGAGCGACTCGTCCGAATACCTGACCCCTTTGCCCTTATAGGAGTCGGGTGGTCTCAACTTTCTGATACGCGCAGCTGCTTCGCCCACAATTTGCTTATCGATACCGCTTAGTATGATTTTTGTGCCTCTTTCTTCAATCTGGGCCGCTACCCCGTCGGGCAGTGTGTAGTCAATGGGGTTTGAGTACCCGAGGTTAAGCTTAAGGCCATTTTTGCCCTGGGCCTCTGCCCTGTAACCCACACCCACTATGTCGAGCGTGCGTGTAAAACCGCTGCTTACACCCGTAACCATGTTTGCAACCAGCGACCGGGTAAGCCCATGGAGCGCTTTAAACCTCTTCTCTTCACTGTTTCTTTTGACCACTATGTTTGTGTCCTCAACCCGAACCTCTATACCCTCGGGTATCGGTGTGGACAACTTGCCCTTTGAGCCCTCTACTTCTATGGCTCCGTTTTTAATATTAACCTTTACTCCGTCTTCAACCTTTATAGGTTTTCTACCAATTCTAGACATTATAAAATCCTCATAATACAGAACATATGAGCTCGCCGCCTATGCCCTGCTGTCTGGCTGCGGAGCCCGTCATAATCCCTTTAGATGTGGACAGTATGCATACACCCAGTCCACCCTTAATCCTAGGTATCTCGTTTTTATTCACATAGAGCCTGTTGCTCGGTTTGCTTAATCTCTTGAGCTCTTGGATGACACTTTCTCCCTCGGGTGTGTAGGCGATGCTCACTGTGATCACTTCCCTTTGGGTCGCACTGTCAGTCGCACTACGGTAGTCGCTTATATAACCCTCTTCCCTAAGTATTCTTGCAATCTCGGTCTTTAGTTTAGAAGTAGGAATAGACACGGTCTTGTGCCCAGCTATTATTGCATTTCTAATTCTTGTTAACATATCCGAAAGAGGATCGGTCATTTACACATACCCCTTATTTATTAGTTTTACCAATTTATTCTAAAAATCTTACCAACTAGATTTTCTTACACCCGGGATACGCCCAAAACTAGCCAAGTCTCTAAAACATAGTCTGCACATGTTGAACCTGCGCATAAACCCGCGAGGTCTTCCGCAAAGCGGACACCTGTTGCCGGCCCTGACCTTGAACTTTGGCTCTCTCTTAGACTTCTCGAGCAGTGATTTACGCGTCATTTAATACCTCACTAGTTTTTTGCAAACGGCATTCCAAACTCTTCCAAAAGCCCTCTGGCCTCGTCATCCGTATTGGCTGTCGTGTTTATTGTTATATTCATGCCCTTTACAACCTGGACCTTGCTGTAGTCGATCTCAGGAAAGATAATCTGCTCTTTAACACCGAGGGTATAGTTACCCCTGCCGTCAAAGGCACCGGTTTTAACACCCCTGAAATCCCTTACACGGGGGAGTGCGAGGTTAATTAACCTATCCATAAACTCATACATAATATCGCCCCGGAGTGTGACTCTGCACCCTATGGGCACACCCTCTCTCAGTTTAAAACCCGCTATGGACTTCCTGGCTATTGTAACCACAGGTTTTTGACCGGTAATCTGTGCCAGTTCCTCGGCAGCCTGATCGACTATTTTTGTATCCCTTCCTGCATCGCTTAGCCTCCCAAGCCCCATATTAATCACTACCTTTTCCAATCGGGGCACCTGCATAGCGTTTTTATACTCGAACTTATCTTTGAGTGCAGGAGCCAATTTTTCTCTATATTCTTCTTTTAAGCGAGGACTCATCTACTTAATCTCCTCTCCGCTTTTTTTGCTGATTCTAACTTTTTCCCCACCATTTAGCACCTTAAACCCGACCCTTGAGGGGGCACTCTCGCTCTCATCATAGAACATGAGATTGGAGATATGTATTGGTGCCTCTTTCTCGGCTATTCCGCCAGTGGGGTTTTGCTGTGTGGGTTTGGAGTGGCGCTTCACTATGTTTAGCTTCTCGACCAAAGCCCTTTGCTTGCCGTGCTCGATCTTGATTACCTTGCCGGTCTTTCCCTTTTCCTTACCGGCCGTAACATAAACAGTGTCGCCCACTTTTATTCGACCCCGCTTGCGTGCACCTTGGGTTTGAGAAGATTTAGTACTAGCCAATTTACACAACCTCCGGTGCTAACGATATAATTTTCATAAACCCCTTTACACGGAGTTCCCTGGCTATAGGGCCGAACACCCTTGTACCCATGGGTTCGTTCTCTTTAGTAATAAGCACTGCTGCGTTGTTATCGAACCTGACGTAGGAACCGTCGGTCCTTCTCTGTTCTTTGCGTGTTCTCACTATAACAGCTTTGTGTACCGCACCTTTATCAACCTTGGCATTCGGTATGGCCTCTTTTATAGAGACTACTACTATGTCGCCCAGTCTTGCGTATTTACGACCGGAGCCCCCGAGTACTTTAATGCAGTAAAGTCTCTTTGCTCCTGTGTTATCGGCCGAATCAAGATAGCTAGTTGATTGAATCACCTTCTACACTCCTCCTTGTTCGGCTTCGGGAGACAACTCGTCTTCAATTAATTTGCTCTGCTCAATTACCTTTGTTACTCTCCACCTCTTAGTTTTGCTATAGGGTCGCGAGCCTACTATTATGACCTTGTCTCCCACTTTGCATTCCCCTGATTCATCATGAGCCTTAAATTTAGAATTGAGCTTTATCGGTTTATTGTATCTAGGGTGCTTTTTTGTGCGGATTACATCAACAATGACGGTTTTATCCATCTTGTTGCCCACAACTACACCGATTCTTGATTGTATTTTACCTCTGGCCATGATGCGTTAATCTCCCTTGGGTTCGAGCTCCTTTTCTTTTTTTACCGTGAGTACCCTTGCCAGGTCTCGCCTTAGCAGCTTGAGACGCGATACATTGGTGGTCTGCTGTGTGACAACCTGGAGCTTGAGATTGAATAGTTCATCTCTGATTTCGTTCTCTCTGGTTTCAAGATCTTCGGGGCTTAAACCCCTTATATCACTTGCTTTCATCTCTACAATACTCCCCTATCTCTAGTTACTACCCTGGTCTTGACAGGGAGCTTGTGAGCAGCCAGCCTAAATGCCTCTTTCGCAAGCTCTAGTGAAAGCCCGCTTATTTCGTAGATCATAGTGCCTTTTTTAATCGGTGCCACGTAACTGTCTACATCACCTTTACCCTTACCCATCCGGGTCTCGGCAGGTTTCTTTGTGATAGCCTTGTGAGGAAACACTCGGATCCAGAGTTTAGCTCCGCGTTTCACATGTCGAGTAATAGCAATCCTGGCCGCCTCGATTTGGCGTGAGGTGAGCTTGCCGCACTCCATGGCTTGAAGACCCATCTCTCCGAACGCAAGGGATGCACCCTTGGTTGCGCGTCCTCTTATCCTTCCCTTATGTAGTTTTCTATATTTAGTTCTTGAGGGTTGCAGCATAATTATTCACCGTTATACAGCCTGTTTGGTCTTCTTTTCTATAACCTCTCCCTTAAAAATCCAGACCTTTACTCCTATTATTCCATATGTGGTCTTTGCCTCGGCCAAACCGTAATCGATATCGGCGCGAAGTGTTGTTAGAGGCACTCTGCCCTCTCTGTACCACTCTTTTCTGGCAATCTCGGCCCCGCCCAGCCTACCCGACACCATTATCTTTATACCCAATGCCCCTAACCTAAGCGAAGAGGCTATGGCGCGTTTCATAGCACGACGGTAAGCTACCCTCCGTACAATCTGGAGCGCAACGTTCTCAGCTACGAGTTGGGCATCTATCTCGGGCCTTTTTACCTCTCTGATATCGAGGAAAATATCTTTATTTGTCATTGTTGCCAGTTTCTTTCTTAGGGCCTCAATCTCTTGGCCTTTCCTGCCAATAATCATCCCCGGTCGGGCAGAGTTAATCACCACTCTGACCTTATCAGAGGCCGCCCTCTCTATCTCAATACGCGAGATAGCAGCTTGGTAGAACTGCTTTTTAATAAGATTTCGAATCTGAATGTCTTCGTGAAGCAGTTTTGTGTATCTATCTTTCTCGGCAAACCATTTGGAGTCCCAAGTCTTAGTGATACCGAGACGAAGCCCTATAGGGCATACTTTCTGTCCCAATTTATAGCCCCCTCTCTTCGAGCACTATAGTGATGTGGCTCATACGCCTTTTGCGTGATGTTGCCCTTCCCATAGCCCTCGGTCTTATTCTTTTTAAAACAGGTCCTTTGTTGGCATAAGCCTCTTTTATGTATAGTGATTCTGTGTCCGAATGCCCTTTTTCTGCCGCGTTGGCCACTGCGGATTTGAGTATTTTAGCAATCGCGGGGGCAGAACGTTTCCTAAGAGATGTGAGGACTGCAAACGCACCCTCTACACTACTACCCCTTATCAAGTCGAGAACAGGCCCTACTTTTTTGGGCGATGCTCTAAAGTATTTCTGACGTGCTAGTGAGACCATTTTTCACCTATTACCTGTTAATCCTATCTCTTGCCCATCTTGGATCTTTTATCCCCGCCCGCATGACTGCTGAATGTGCGGGTGGGAGCAAACTCGCCCAATTTGTGGCCGACCATATGTTCCGTAACGTATACGGGTATGAACTTTTTACCGTTATGTACCGCAAAAGTAAGCCCTATCATATCGGGCACTACCATAGACGCCCGCGACCAGGTCTTTATGATACGCGGCTGGCCCGAGGACTTTTCGGCCTCTACTTTTTTGGCAAGTTTTTCGTCTACATACGGTCCCTTTTTGCTCGACCTAGGCATATATATACTCCTTAATCCATTCCATAACCGATTCTTCTTCTTTTAACTATGAACTTATCGGTTCTCTTGTTTCTTCTGGTTTTATATCCAATCGTAATCCATCCCCACGGTGACACTGGATGGGGGTTGCCCTTGGTTGCCTTGCCCTCTCCGCCCCCGTGCGGGTGGTCCACAGGGTTCATTGCCACACCCCTTACTACGGGGCGCCGTCCCATGTGGCGTTTTCTCCCGGCCTTGCCCAGCGTGATGAGCTCGTGTTCGGAATTACCGACTTTACCAATGGTTGCCATGCACGCTATGCGCACCAACCTTATCTCGCCAGAGTTCATTTTTATCTGTGCGTAATCGCCCTCTTTGGCTACTATCTGGGCTGAGGTGCCTGCTGCACGGATGATTTTGGCACCTGCACCGGGTTTTAACTCAATATTATGAATAACAGTACCTACGGGAATGTTTTTTATCGGCAGGGCGTTGCCTACATTGATTTCTACTTTTTCACCGGAAACAACCGAATCGCCAACCTTAACACCGTCGGGAGCAATGATATATCTCTTTTCACCATCGGAGTAGTTAAGCAGTGCTATGCGAGCTGAGCGGTTGGGGTCGTACTCAATAGACACTACCTTGGCAGGGACATCAAACTTGTTGCGTTTGAAGTCGATCTTGCGGTACAAACGCTTGTGACCACCGCCTCGTTGAAAGCTCGTGATCCTGCCCTGCGAGTTTCTGCCCGCAGTCTTTTTGAGCGGCTCGGTAAGGGGTTTATGAGGCTTGTTGGTAGTAAGCTCCGAAAAATCGGAACCAGACCTAAACCTTGTACCCGGTGTCCTTGGTTTAAACTTCTTAATACCCACGCTTGGCTCCTTTATACTCCCTCAAATATTTCAATTACACCTTCTTTAAGCTTCACATACGCTTTTTTAATAGACTGACGCTTACCGACCGGACGCCCGTACCTCTTTACCCATTTACCGGTAGTCCGTAGGGTGCGCACTTTATCTACCTTTACATTGAAAATCTTTTCTATCGCATCCTTAATCTCGATCTTGTTTGACGATCTATCGACCGAGAACACATACCACCCGCTTTCCTTAACGTCCGAGGATTTCTCTGTTACGAGAGGGGCTTTTATGATCTGGCGCGGATCCTTCATTGTTTGAGACCCTCCTCGGCTTTCGCGACTGACTCTTGGGTAAGAACGAGGGTGTTGAACCTGAGCAGATCGTAAACATTAAGCCCGTCAACTTTAAGGACCTTCATACTTCTAATATTGCGTGCAGATTTTTGTAGGTTTTCATTGTCACCCGCTATTACAATTACGGCACTCTTTAAATCGAATTTCTTTGCAAACTCGGCCACCTGCTTGGTCTTGATCTCGGGCAAGCTGAACTCATCGATAATAACGATGTTGTCGTTGCTGAGCTTTACTGCAAGGGCACTCTTGAGTGCGGCTTTGCGGGTTTTTTTGTTCATGCCGTGGGACCAGTCTTTGGGCTTGGGCCCGAATGTTACACCGCCCTTTCTCCAAAGCGGTGATCTGATGCTGCCGTGACGGGCGCGTCCCATGTGCTTTTGCTTCCAGGGCTTTGAGCCCCCGCCTCTGACCTCGCTTCGGGTCTTGGTGGACGCTGTGCCGCTGCGCTTTTTGGCTAGCTGCCAGTTTACAGCCTGGTGCAACAGATGCTGCTTTACAGGAGCCTCAAACACATCACTGCTGAGCTCAATAGTGCTCACCTTATTTTTATCTATATCAAAAACATCAAGCTGCGGCACTTTCTACACTCCCTTTGGTTGTATGCTTAATAAACAGTATTCCGCCGTTTGGCCCTGGGACCGAACCCTTTACAATCAATATATCGTTGTCGCTGTCGATGCTTACGACCTTAAGCCCCTGGACAGTGACCAACTTGTTGCCCAACTGCCCCGGCATTTTTATCCCCTTCCACACCTTTCCGGGATAAGACGCCTGCCCTATTGAGCCCGGTCTGCGGTGTGCCATGCCCCCGTGTGAAGCGGGCTGACCGCTGAAACCATGGCGCTCCATGGCCCCGGAAAAACCCTTACCTTTGCTCACCCCGGCTACATCTATCTCGTCTTGCTCTTTAAATACATCGGCCACCTTAATTTCGTCGCCGGCCTTGTAATCACCCTCACCACCTTTTATCTCGCGAAGGTGCTTCATAGGGGCCACCCCGGTTTTCTTGAAATGACCAAGCATTGCTTTGGACGCGCGCTGGGCCTTCATCTCCTCGAAACCAATCTGGAGTGAGGCGTAGCCGTCCTTATCATTGTTTTTAGCCTGGATGACGTAACACGGCCCTACCCTAACGACAGTGGACACAACCACTGTGCCGTCTTCCTCAAACAGCTCGGTCATCCCGATCTTTTTTCCTAAAAGTCCTTCGATCATTGCAATTAAGTCCCTGTAAGTTTGATCTCGACCTCAACACCCGATGCCAGATCAAGCTTCATCAATGCATCAATTGTTTGCTGTGTGGGCTCAAGTATGTCTACGAGCCTCTTGTGTGTCCTTACCTCGAAATGCTCCCTCGAGTTCTTGTCAACGTGAGGGGACCTAAGCACACAGTACTTGCTTATGTGTGTTGGTAGAGGCACGGGTCCAGCGACTCTGGCTCCTGTTCTCTTCGCGGTATCCACAATCTCCACAGCAGACCTGTCTAAAAGCCTGTAGTCGAATGATTTGAGTTTTATCCTGATCTTAGCAGCACGATTCATATTGTATTATTCCTTAACAACTAAACTCCTTACTCCACTATACTTGTTACTACACCTGCTCCCACTGTCCGACCGCCCTCGCGGATCGCAAACCTCAACTGCTCTTCCATTGCCACCGGTGCTATCAACTCCACATCCATGTTGATATTGTCACCAGGCATAACCATCTCTACTCCCTCAGGCAGCACTATACTCCCTGTTACGTCCGTCGTCCTCAAATAAAACTGCGGGCGGTAACCAGGGAAAAACGGCGTGTGCCTTCCCCCCTCTTCTTTCTTCAACACATATACCTCTGCCTTAAACTTCGTGTGTGGTGTGATGCTTCCAGGGGCTGCCAATACCTGTCCCCTCTCCACTTCGTCCTTGCCTACTCCCCTAAGAAGCACTCCTACATTGTCTCCTGCTATAGCATCGTCTAGGATCTTACGAAACATCTCTAGGCTCGTTGCCACGGTCTTTCGTGTCTCGCCAAAACCCACTATCTCCACCTCGTCTCCTGCAAGTATCTTCCCTCTCTCTACTCTACCCGTTACCACTGTGCCTCTTCCCGAGATCGTAAACACATCCTCTATTGCCATCAAAAACGGCTTGTCCATCTCCCTTACGGGCTCTGGAACGTACTCGTCCACTGCTTTCATAAGCTCGAGTATCTGCTCCTCTGCCCCAGCGTCCTCCTCAAGAGCCTTTAATGCACTTACCCTTACCACCGGCACATCGTCCCCGGGGAACCCGTACTGGCTCAACAGGTCTCTTACCTCTAGTTCCACCAGGTCTAATAGTTCTTCGTCGTCCATCATATCTACTTTATTTAGTGCTACCACTATGTAGGGCACTCCTACCTGACGGGCAAGCAGTATGTGCTCTCGGGTCTGGGGCATCGGGCCGTCGGGAGCGCTTACCACTAGGATTGCTCCGTCCATCTGTGCTGCTCCGGTGATCATGTTCTTTACATAGTCTGCGTGTCCCGGGCAGTCTACGTGCGCGTAGTGGCGGTTCTCTGTCTCGTACTCTACGTGGGCTATATTAATTGTTATGCCGCGCTCTTTCTCTTCGGGGGCCTTGTCTATGTCCTCAAACTCCACAAACGCTGCACTCCCCGCTTTCTCCAGTACCTTCGTTATTGCTGCGGTTAACGTGGTCTTACCATGGTCCACGTGTCCTACTGTCCCTATGTTTAGGTGCGGCTTCCCTCTCTCAAATCGCTCCTTTGACATCGATTACTACCTCCTAGCAGTAAAAGTGTTTATTAAACGGCCTTAACCTTAGTTTGTATATCCTCTCTCAGACTTTCGGGCAATACTGTGTAATGGGCAAACTCCATAGTGAACGATCCCCTGCCCTCTGTCATCGATCTAAGCTCGGTTGCATAACCGAACATCTCGGCTAGCGGCACCTCGGCCTTAATGGCCTGCATGCCACCACGCAGTTCAGACCCGCTGATCTTCCCTCTTCTCGAGCTCAGGTTTCCGATAACAGTGCCCATAAAATCCTCGGGGACCACTACTTCGACCTTCATCGTGGGCTCGAGTATTTTCGGAGACGCCTTCATCACAGCGTCTTTAAATGCCATAGACGCCGCAATCTTAAACGCGATCTCAGATGAATCTACATCGTGATACGACCCGTCATAAAGCCTGACAGCAAGATCAATGACCGGATACCCCGCTACTACACCGGTCTCAGATGCCTCTATAATACCCTTTTCAACGGCAGGTATAAACTCCCTTGGGATAGTCCCGCCTTTAATCTCGTCTATAAATTCAATCCCCTCACCCTCACCGCGAGGCTCCATCTTTATTTTAACGTGGCCGTACTGCCCTCGTCCACCAGTCTGGCGAATAAACTTGGCCTCGGCATCCGTGCTCTTTGAAATAGTCTCGCGATATGCGACCTGTGGTTTTCCGATATTAGCATCGACGTTGAACTCTCTGCTGAGACGATCCACTATGATTTCCAGGTGAAGCTCACCCATACCGGAAATAAGAGTCTGGCCGGTTTCTTCGTCGTGCCGGACCTTAAACGTCGGGTCTTCAAGCGATATTTTACTAAGCGATAATCCTAGTTTTTCTTGATCTGATTTGGTTTTTGGTTCGATTGATATTGATATTACGGGTTCTGCAAAGTAGAGGCTTTCTAAAAGGATGGGATTGTTTTCGTCACAGAGTGTGTCGCCGGTCACGGTGCCTTTAAGACCGACCGCGGCTACGATGCCGCCTGCTCCGATCTCTTTAATCTCCTCTCGTTTGTTTGAGTGCATTCGGACAAGCCGGCCGATCTTCTCGCGCTTGCCTTTAGTGGAGTTATAGTAGGTGCTCCCGGCAACCAGCTTACCCGAGTAGATCCTAAGATAAGTGAGCTGGCCCACAAACGGGTCTGTCATAATCTTAAAAGCCAAAGCGGAACAGGGCTCGTCATCTTTAGGCGCCCTGGCCTCGGCATGGTCAGTCTTGGGATTTACACCCTCAACAGATGGGAGGTCAACAGGTGACGGCATATACTCGACTACGGCATCGAGCAGGAGCTGTACACCTTTGTTTTTAAATGCAGTACCCAAAAACACCGGTACCACTTTGAGGTCTATTGTTGCTTTTCTAAGCGCATCTTTTATGCGTTGCTCATCTATATCGTGTCCTTCAAGATACGCTTCCATTATCTCTTCGTCGAAATCCGCTATGGCCTCGATGAGCTTTTCTCTGAAGTCTTCACACTCCGCAGTTAACTCAGCTGGGATATCGGTCCACTCGTATTTTGATCCGAGGGAGTCATCGTCCCAGATAGCCATTTTCATTCTAATCAGGTCCACTATGCCCTTAAAATCATCGCCGTCAAACCATGGCAACTGTGCGGGGATCGGGTTGGCTTTAAGCCTGTCTTTAATCTGGTCCACAACCTGGGAAAAGTCGGCGCCTACCTTATCCATCTTGTTTACAAACGCCATCCTGGGAACCCTGTAGCGGTCGGCCTGGCGCCAAACGGTCTCTGACTGAGGCTCTACTCCGCCCACTGAGTCAAACACTACAACCGCTCCGTCAAGTACCTTAAGTGAGCGCTCAACCTCGATTGTGAAGTCGACGTGCCCGGGTGTGTCGATAATATTAACCCTGTGGTCGTTCCAGAAGCATGTCGTGGTGGCAGAGGTAATCGTAATACCCCTCTCACGCTCTTGCTCCATCCAGTCCATTGTAGCCGTGCCTTCGTGGACCTCGCCTATCTTATAGGTAAGCCCCGTGTAGTACAGTATCCTCTCGGTAGTAGTCGTCTTACCGGCATCTATGTGTGCTACAATTCCAATATTTCTTACTTTTTCAATAGGTATAGACTTTTCCAACTTAACTCCTCCGCAAAATTACTACCACCTGTAATGAGCAAAAGCTCTATTGGCATCGGCCATTTTATGTGTGTCTTCTCTTTTTTTAATTGCACCGCCGCGTCCCTCGGCAGCATCCATAAGTTCACCGGACAGCTTGTCCTGCATCGACTTGCCCTCTCGGCTCCTAATGGCGTTTAACAACCACCTAATTGCAAGCGATTGGCGGCGGAACGAGCTTACTTCCATGGGCACCTGATAGGTTGCACCGCCCACCCTTCTGGGTCTTACCTCGATTGCGGGCTTTACATTGTCCATAGCCGCCTGGAATACCTCGAGCGGGTCTTTACCGGTCTTTTCCTTTATAATGTCCATTGCACCGTAGAATATTTTCTCGGCCTTGCTCTTTTTGCCGTCGTACATTAGCGAATTGATAAACTTGGTAACCGTTACGTCACCGAACATCGAATCGCCAGGTATTTTCCTTTTAGAAACCGAACCCTTTCTTGGCATACTGTTACTTCCCTATATTATTATTTGGGTTTTTTGGCACCGTACTTTGAACGACCCTGCCGTCTGCTCTCAACCCCTGTCGCATCAAGAGTGCCTCGAACTATGTGATATCTTACTCCAGGAAGGTCCTTCACCCTGCCACCCCTTACAAGAATCACTGAGTGTTCCTGTAGGGTATGCCCCTCACCAGGTATGTAGCCTGTAACCTCAATTCCGTTGGTAAGCCTTATTCTTGCTACCTTTCTAAGAGCCGAATTGGGCTTCTTAGGGGTAGTGGTATAGACCCTTACACACACTCCCCGCTTCTGCGGACAGTTCTGTAATGCAGGGGCTTTACTCTTCTTCTTAGCACGTTTTCTACCGTTTCTTACGAGCTGACTAATCGTAGGCACTTACTTACTTCTCCGTAAAAAGTTTATCCAAGTATTAATCCAGACATTTATAGCCATGTCAAGGAAAAAACACAACTATTTAGGCTTTGTTCGCAACTTTGTTTCAAACCCCACTACAGTTAGTCGAGATTTATACCATCCCGGCTTCCAATCCTCGGTATCCAACCCCTCAATTTCACTTTCCGGAGCCCGCATGAGCACGCATACATAGCCGCTTTCGTCCACTAAGGGATCGCCGGTTTTAAGCTCGGGCATGGCATCAAGTTCCGCTAACCAATTGTCGGGAGTAATCTCGAGCAGTTCCACACAATCGTAGAAGCCAATTTCATGCTGTGGGGAACTATCTTCAAATGTTTCAGCATCAATGCTTATGTACCATATCTCTGCCATTTTTCTATTACCTCCTAACAACCGCTCTGTGAGTATTTCTTAGTAATTACAGGTATTTTAGAGCTTTTTTGCCAATATCGGTCCTGTAGCATAGGAAATCACTACTAAGCCTGCCTACCGCTGAGTAGGCATTGTCTATTGCCTCAGGGATACTGGACCCAAGGGACGTTACACCCAAAACCCTGCCCCCGTTTGTTACCACATCACCGTTATTTAATGCAGTCCCCGAATGAAACACTTTTACATTACTCATGTTTTTAATGTTTTCCAAGCCCTCTATGACTTTTCCTTTCTTGTAGTCCCCCGGGTAGCCCTTAGAGGCCATAACTACGCATACAGAAGCGTCGGGGTGCCACTCGACAGTTTGCCCCGTAAGATTGCCCTCTGCCGAGGCCAAGAGCATGGGGACAATGTCTGATTTCATACGCATTATAAGGGGCTGCGCCTCGGGGTCGCCGAACCTACAATTAAACTCAAGAACCTTTATCGAGGAGTCTTCAATCATTAAACCTGCATATATGACACCTTTATATTCACGCCCCTCACTATTCATTGCCTCTACGATGGGCACTATGACTTCGTCTATAATCTTGGCCCTGATATCATCGGTAACCACCGGTGCGGGGGTGTATGCACCCATGCCGCCAGTGTTGGGGCCCTGATCGTTATCAAGCAAAGCTTTATGATCCTGCGAGGGCTCAAGGGGTAGAATATTGGTGCCGTCCGTAATAGCAAAAAACGAGGCTTCCTCGCCCCGAAGGAATTCTTCTACAACCACAGTGTCACCGGCGTCGCCGAAAATCTTTTTAGACATCATATCGTCTAATGCATGGTGGGCCTCTGCCTCTGTCTCGCATATCACAACCCCTTTGCCTGCCGCCAAACCGTCTGCCTTGATCACAAGCGGGGGCTTTACCTCCCGAACCCAATCCATGGCGTCATCATAGTTGTCGAATACCGAGTAAAACGCAGTGGGTATATCGTATTTCTTCATAATGTTCTTGGAGAATGCCTTACTCGACTCAAGCTCTGCTGCCCGAGCAGTAGGGCCGAATATAGTTAGATTGTTCTCTTTGAATCTATCCACGATACCAAGGGCGAGCGGGGCCTCGGGTCCCACGACCGTTAAACCGATCTCAGACGCTTTGGCAAAACGTAAAAGCGCTTCTATATCAGTAGCGCTTATGTCCACACACTCTACATCGAGTCCGATCCCGGCATTGCCGGGAGCAGAGTATACTTTATCTACAAGCGGGCTCTGTTTGATTTTCCAGCAAAGTGCATGCTCACGTCCCCCACCACCCACAACCAATACTCTCATAGCGATCCTCTTATCTCGGGTAAATTAAAAAGCCAATTAATCTACCAGAAAAATCAATCTATCGAAACAACTTCATTGTCTGTTCTATTATCCAGACCCGGAGTGTTTAGAAACTAAGGCTTACTCCACAGTTACTACTTTAGCAAGATTACGCGGTTGGTCAATATCTGTGCCCTTAAACACAGCTATATAGTATGCCAGGAGTTGTAGCGGCACCACCGAGACTATGGGGCTAAGCAGGTAGCTGCTCTTGGGGAGCTCTATAAACCTGTCTACCCACTGGTCCAGTTCATCCGTATGCTTCTGGGAAGATATAAAGATTACCTTGCCCTTTCTGGCGCGTACCTCTTGGAGATTGCCTAGCAGTTTTTTGTATGTTACGTCGCCGTTGGGCGCAAGTACAACCACCGGCATGTGCTCGTCCACAAGGGCGATCGGGCCGTGCTTCATCTCGCCCGCCGCATAGCCCTCGGCATGGATATAGGAGATCTCCTTTAATTTAAGCGCTCCTTCATAGGCCACCGGGTAGTTAATGCCCCGGCCAAGATATAAGAAATTGGTGTAGTCGTAAAACTCCTTGGCCAAGTCCTTCATCACGGGCTCGAGTTTAAGGCTACGCTGCATAATCTGTGGGATTTGGATAAGGTCATGAATAAGGGATTTAGCTTCACCTGACTCTATATTTACGTTGGCGCGCCCCAGATAAATCGCGAGCAGATAAAACACTATGAGCTGGGTTGTAAAAGCCTTTGTGGACGCAACCCCTATCTCGGGGCCTGCATGAGTATGGATGACTCTATCGGCCTCACGCGCGATTTTACTCATCATCACATTGGTGATTCCGAGTGTCCTCGCACCCCCGGCCTTAGCCTCTATGAGAGCTTCTGAGGTATCGGCAGTTTCGCCCGACTGGGAGACCGCCACAACCAACACACCGTCGTCCAATATGGGAGACCTATAGCGGAACTCAGATGCGAGATCCACCTCTACCGGCAGGCCCGCGACCTGTTCAATCATATATTTACCGATAAGGCAGGCATGGTAAGACGTGCCGCACGCAACCAATATCAACCTCTGAATATCCTCTAAGAACTCGGTGTCTATGCCCTCTAGAAACACCTCGCCGGTAGCCTCATCGAACCTGCCGCCCAGTGTGTCCAGAATGGCCTGTGGCTGCTCATGGATCTCCTTTAGCATGAAGTGGCGGTACCCGCCCTTCTCGACCGAGATCGGGTCCCAGTTGATCACATTTACATCTCGAACCGCTTCTTTGCCCTCTGCATCTGTGATCTTAATACTGTCTTTCTCGATCACAGCAATATCGCCGTCCTCAAGAAAAATGACCTTGTTGGTGTAGGGGAGTATTGCAGGAATATCCGATGCCAGATAATTGGCGCCGTCACCTACAGCTAAAATAAGAGGCGAGAACTTCCTGGTCGCAATAACCTTATCGGGCTCGTCTGCTGAGATCGCAGCCACAGCATAGGAGCCGTGGATCCTGTTGAAACTCTCACGCACAGCGTCTTCAAACGTAGTGCCGTTACTGGAATTGTGCTCGATAAGGTGTGCTATGACCTCGGTGTCTGTATCCGATGAAAACTCATAGCCGTTTTGGATAAGCTCGTCTTTTAACTCGAGGAAGTTTTCGATGATCCCGTTATGCACAACTGAGACGGATCCAGAACTGTGGGGATGGGCATTGCGCTCAATTGCGCTGCCGTGTGTTGCCCAGCGGGTGTGGCCTATACCCAAAAAACCCTCGAGCGGTTCGGCTTCGATCTTCTGTTTTAGGTTGGATAGCTTGCCCTCGCTCCTTACAACCTTGGGTTTAGCACCGTCGATCACGGCGATCCCAGCCGAGTCGTAGCCCCTGTACTCAAGTCGGGATAATCCGTCTAGCAAAATCTCGATTGTTCTATCAGGGTCTCCAACGTACCCCACTATGCCGCACATCTATCGCTTCCCCTTGGGTTTGCGTGTTTTTTGTTTCCACTGCTCTATTACGGTCTGACGAGCACGCGCTATTGCGAGTGCACCCCCCGGAACGTCTTTTGTAATGGTCGATCCTGCCCCTGTAACCGCCCCCGCACCGACGGTTATAGGAGCAACAAGCATTGTGTCGCTGCCTATAAATACGTTGTCGCCGATCGTGGTCCGGTGTTTATTTACACCGTCGTAGTTACAGGTGATGGTGCCTGCGCCAATATTCACACTCTCGCCTAGATATGCGTCTCCTACGTAGGAGAGATGGGGCACCTTGGACCCTTTGCCTATAGTAGATTTTTTGATCTCCACAAAGTTGCCTATCTTTGCGTTGCTTAGTATTTCGGCCTCAGGGCGAATGTGCGCAAACGGACCCACAGTCACACTGTCTTTAATTTTTGCATTAGTTATGTAGCAGGAAAATTTGACCCACACATCCCGGCCCAGTGCACAATCCTCGAGCCATACCGAAGGGCCAATCTTGGACCCCGTACCTACGACTGAACTACCATATATATATGTATTGGGATAAATCGTGGTGTCGCGGGCGACCTTTGCATCGGGAGATATATAGGTGGATTCGGGATCGATGATGGTCACCCCACTTGCCATTAATTTATCATTTACCCAGTGTCTCATGGTCTGTTCGGCGAGTGCGAGATCGGCTCTGTCGTTAACCCCGATGACCTCTTTTTCATTCTTGGCTATGTAGCCCGAGAGTCTGAGCCCCTTATTCTTAGCATATGCGATAATGTCGGTTAGATAGTATTCGCTTTGTCTATTATTTCTTTTGAGATTCTTTAGTGCTGACCACAGCACTTCCGATTTCACACAGTAGGCACCGGTGTTAATCTCGTCGACTTTCTTTTCTTGAGCTGTGGCATCGCCATGCTCGACGATCTTTTCCAGTTCTCCCCCCCGCCCTCTTATGACGCGACCGTAACTGGTGGGGTTTTCAAACTTGGATGTTAGGACTGTTACAGCTGAACGTGTTTTAGCGTGGGTATCTAAAAAGCGTTTTAAGGTGTTAGAACTTATGAGCGGGAAGTCGCCGTTTAATATCATGATATTGCCCTTATACCCGGAAAGTGCTTTCTCGGCACATAGCACTGCATGGCCGGTGCCGAGCTGTTTTTTTTGAAGTGCAAAGACTACTTTCCTATCATTAAGCGCAGTCCTCACTTGATCGGCCCCATAGCCCACAATTGCAACAATTTTCTTGGGCGCGAGTTTCTCAGACGCAGAATAAACCCAGTCAATCATCGGTTTACCCAAAATCGGGTGGAGAACCTTGGGTAAATCTGATTTCATCCTCTTTCCCTTACCGGCTGCTAATATTACCAATGCAAAGTTCATAGCTTACACCCTCCCATAGGCATCCTCGAGGCGGACCACGTCTTCGACCTCGGGTGTGGAGACCTCGAGCACCTCGCAGTCCTCAATAGCCGTAAGCCTATGTTTAGTATGAGGCGTGATACGAATGGAGAATCCAGGCAATGCAGTTATCTCCTCTCTTTCCCTGCCCGGGCGCTCCACTAGGAGTATCATCCGGCCGCTTTGAAGGTAGAGGGTCTCGTCCTTTATCTCGTGGTACTGATAACTCAGGCTCTCACCCTTATTAATATGTAGAATCTTGCCCACATACTTATCGGTCACGGCCCACCACAACTCATAGCCCCAAGGCTTTACAATCTTTCTCACCTCATCATGAGCGGGAATGTTTACAGCATTCAAGTTATAAACCCCTCCTCGGTCTGACACCTATATTATAAGGCCATTAGATACGATCAGGTAAACGGGAGTTATCTAGAATGGAATATCTTCATCGGATTCGACGGATTCGTCCAACTCAAAGTCATCGGGTGCCTGTTGTCGAGATGAAGAAGTGTCGCTGCGATCAGCTCCGGAACCAAGCATCTGCATGTTCCTTGCAATAATCTCTGTGGTCCAGCGCGTTTTCCCTTCTTTGTCTTCCCACGATCTCGTTCGTATTGCCCCCTCTATATATACAGTGCGGCCTTTGGTCAGGTATTCCCCGCAAATCTCTGCTAATCTGCCCCAGGCCACAATGCGGTGCCATTCGGTTGACTCCTGGCGCTCACCCTCTTTGTTTGTGTAGGCCTCGGTTGTGGCCAGTGTAAAGTTGGCAACAGCCTGGCCGCTGGTTGTGTAACGGATCTCGGGATCGCGTCCGAGGTTGCCGATCAGTATGACTTTGTTAACACCTCTCATTCTCTTCTCCCTCTAGGATTATCGGTACACCACATTCTATCACCTTGGTGTAGGAAAATCCACATTCAAAACACTCCCCGGGTAATGGAGATAAAATGATTGAGCACCTTGCCGGTCATCCCCCATATCACATAGTTTTCGAAGTAGTACACATAATCCTTTATTGCAACGCCGTTTCGGTCGCGTAGCCGTACCTCTGTATTGGCTTTGTCAAGGAGGTGGTGGAGGGGAACCCACACTATTTTCTCAACCTCCACAATATTAGGGGTGAGCTCTACTTCGTCTATGAGTATGGATATGAATGGGGTGACAATGTAGTTTTTGGCCCTGGGATTATTGGGATTGAAATCGTCAAGCTCGCCTATTACCCTGCCGCTTTGCCCTATATCAACCCCTATCTCCTCTATTGTTTCGCGCACAGCGGTCTCAAGAATGGTCTCGCCCTCGTCCATCCGACCGCCGGGGAACGCCATATGCCCTGAGAACGGGTCCTCGGGGTTCTCAGGCCGCTTTATAAAAAGCATCTCGTAACCACTATTGGACTCGTTTAATATGATCATGACAGAGGCCGGGACGTATCCGTCCTGGATCTGGATCTTGGCCATATCCCTGCTTTTAATAATCCTCTCTAACTGACTAACCGGGTCGTGGTTCATATCTATTTGCTGTATGTAGATTTATCCCATAATTTGGATGTCATGCTCGCTAAATCGAGTGTCACATATGATTATGAGTTTATATTGTACCAGCTACCTTGTATTTCGGCACAACCCTCTTGGCCAAATCCTGTATACAACCCGGTAATTACTACGTAGAATTGTTAGGTTTATAAACTATTTTTCTTTTTATAACATGAACATACGCGAACTACTCTTGAGTTATGCATACAACCTGTTTCCATTTTCCTTAAAAGGCGACTGCCGGGTGGCAGAGGGCGGGCGGGACTGTAGGGTCTCGTGTATCATAAATTTTTACAGCAACGCACGCTTGATGAGAACCATACTCGCCTGTTTGTCAGAGCAAACACTGCCCAAAGAGTCGTTCGAGGTGATACTGGTAGAAGACAGGGGCGGGACGGATGAGGGCAGGTCATTGATAGATGAGTACGGGTCGCGTCTAAAGATAAATTACTACACCCTGTCTGAGAACTTCGGCACCATGGGATACTCGCGCAATTATGGGTTAGAAAAGAGTAACGGCGAATATATCCTGTTTTTGGATGACGACACCGTTATACTCGATGGGGAATTTCTAACTACACTGATCTCCGAGTTCGAATCCACGGGTGCAGACGCTTTGATGCCCTATGGATCGGCAAGCTACAGTATGCTTAGGGAAAAGTACAATTACCACGACCGACATTTCCCCACCAACAGGTGTATGGCGTACCGTAGGGAGACACTTGGGGATTTGTGTGGGTTTGTATCGGAGATCATCGGGCAGGAGGACGTTGAGCTGACAGTGAGGATGCTGGCAGGGAAAAAGAAAGTCCAAAAATCCTATTCCCTCGAGTATATGCATCCGCCGTTTATTCTAAAGAGTCTAAACAAAGCCGCTGCAGTGGGACTGTCTTTTGCACGGCTTCGCGATCGTTATCCGTTTGTGGTGTGGATGATGTTGCTGCTTAACGGATGCAGGTATCTGCCGCTTTTGCTTGTGCCCATTAATATGGAGCTTAGGACTCACGGCAGGTTTAGCCTGGGTTTTTTAATGGGGATTTGGTATGCAATCACAGGAAAGGATATTCAGTATAATTGAGATGATGTGATAGGTCTCAACAATGGCTATGAGAGGAAACGACAGCATTTTTGGAAACTTTAGGATTTTTATCGAGTTCCTTAGGGTACTTTATAAGGATAGGCACATGGTGTCTGCCATGGCTCTTAGGGAGCTTAAAAAAAATTACATAGGCAGTGCGTTTGGCATCACTTGGGCGATACTAAACCCGCTTTCACAGGTAGCAATATACGGGATAGTGTTCGGTGTGTTTTTCAAGATTAAACCCGATGCGGTATATGGAACGGACAGCTTCTTCCTCTATCTGATCTGTGGGCTTGTGCCCTGGCAGTTTTTTTCACAGGCCGTGTCCTCATCCACCAGAGTTTTGGTAGATCACGGCAACCTGATAAAAACATCCGCAGGGTTCCCCTCGGAGGTTCTACCGATTGTAACAATCTCAAGTCACATCATAAGCCACTTAATCGCCATGCTCCTTGTGCTGGTTATTCTGCTTGTGTTTGGGGTCACTTTAACTCCTTATGCGTTATTAGTGTTCCTATACCTATTTTTTATGGTTGTTTTTACAGTGGGGGCTAGTTGGGTGTTTGCCAGCATCAATGTTTATTTCAGGGATATGGAGCAGTTGATTGGAGTAATTATGACAGGGTGGTTCTTTTTTACGCCTATTTTTTACTCCGTGGGTATAGTGCCCGAAAAGTTAGTGCCGCTTTTAAAACTAAACCCAATGTTCCATGTGGTTGAGGGCTATAGGTACTCGCTGCTCGCAGGTAAGTTCCCGCCTACGGACAGCTTAATATTGCTTGTTATTTATGCCGTGATTGTGTTTGGATTGGGGGGTGTTTTGTTTAGGAAACTTAAGCCTGGATTTGCTGAAGTACTTTAGACATAACGGATACAGATGAACGACAATATATCGATTGACATAAAAAATCTGAGCAAAAAATATAAGCTCTACCCGTCTGCGGTAGCTCGTCTAAAAGAGATGGCTAACCCCTCTAACAAAACATATCACACAGAGTTCTGGGCACTAAGAGATATAAACCTGGAAATAACCAAGGGCTCTACATTCGCAATAGTCGGTCAGAACGGAAGCGGCAAAAGCACTCTGCTGCAGATAATCTCGGGGATCATAAAGCCCTCATCGGGAGAGATTGATATAAGGGGGCGAATATCGGCACTGCTTGACCTGGGGGCCGGGTTTCATCAGGAATTCACTGGGCGCGAGAATGTCTTTATGCAGGGAGCACTGATGGGGATTAGCAAGCATGAGATGAACCAACATTTTGACGACATTGCCGGGTTTGCAGACATAGGGGATTTTCTCGATCAACCAGTGAAGACCTACTCGAGCGGGATGTACCTGAGACTTGCATTTGCAACGGCCATAAATATAAACCCGGACATCCTTATAATTGACGAGGTGTTGGCCGTGGGGGACGATATGTTTAAACGCCGCTGTTACCGAAAGATCCAGCAGTTCCAGGAAGACGGTAAGACCATATTGTTTGTTTCCCACAACCTTCCTACTGTTACAAGCATTTGCAACAGAGCAATGCTCCTCGATAAAGGAGAAATGATAACCCTAGGCACACCTAAAGAGATAGTCCACAGATATAGCAGGCTTTTAGCCGAGAGGGAAGCAGAATATATTAAGCAGCTGCAAGGGGGCAATCAACAAGATTATGAAACCAAAGAGGTATCGCAAAACGAAGTGAGCACCGATAACAATTTTGGTACAGGGGAAGCAGAGATAACAAATTTCCAAATCCTAGACTCGGAAAATAAACAAACCACAGTGCTAGAAACAGGTGAGAAGTACAGATTCAGATTTATTGTACATTTTAAAAAAGACGTACCTAAACCCGACATCGGGATGAACATATTGACATTAACCGGGCTAGAAATTTTTGGCATTTGCCCAATGGTTGCCAAAAATCCCATGGGACCTGTAAAAGCAAACTCTGCCGTTACAACCGAGTTCGTACTCACTATCAACTTAAACCCCGGCGAATACTCAGTAAATGTTAATGTCGCCGAGCACTACCCATCAGAACGTGTATTTTTGACACGGCATCTAGACATCCAAACATTTAAAGTAGTCGGTGAGAGAAAATCTTATGGCCTAATCGACATGGATGCAGAAATTGATATTTCAACATAGTACACTTAAATATACAAACCATGCTCAGGACTAAAACCAGCGTAGCTTATAAGCTACGAATTGATGTTGTTTCAAAACAAGTTCAGGCACAACATGTAGCGATATGAAAGATTCCTTAAAAGAATTCTATGAAGATTACTGGCAGTACCGAGAGGATATTGGAAAGATTCACACCAAAGAGGGTGCACATATACCCAAACGGCTCACCACCGCACTGTCGATGATACCGGACGAACCGAAGCTAAAAATACTCGATATCGGATGCGGCGACGGCACATTTGGGATGTTGGTTAAACAAAAGCTAAAAGATGTGTACGTCGCAGGGTGTGATATATCGTCAAGATCACTGGAACTCGCAAAACCTCATTACGACAAGGTATCACAATTTAACATTGATCAGGACAGGCCCTCCAAATTAGGAAGGGCAAAATACGACTATATAGTTGTTACAGAGGTAATAGAACACTTGCTGGATCCTAAAACCGCGCTAGAGAAGTGCAAAGAGTTACTGGCACCGAGTGGATATATAATTACGTCATTCCCGAATATCGCATGGTGGAAATATAGAATGAAGTTACTCAGGGGGCACTTCCCCGAAGAAAGCAGGCTATACCATCACGCAGAGCACCTACACGATTTCACCACTCACTCGTTCAATAAATTGATGGAGGGTGTGGGGTTAGAGGTAGTAGATATAGGCGGGGAATTCATCCCGCCGGATTGGATGAAGAGATATATTTCCGAGAAGAACCTAGATAAGTTATATAGAAAATATCCAAATCTATTCGGTTACCAGATTGTATACAAAACCAAAGCAGTGAAATAAAATTGAAGATAACATACCTAGCAGAAAAATTTCCCAAGCTCTCTGAGACTTTTATATTAAGCCAGATTACCGGCCTTATTGATAAAGGGCACGATGTTGAAATAATCTCTATTACTCGTCCGGTTGAGGACCAGTCCCATAAAGATGTTTCCAGATACAATCTGCTGGATAAAACCCACTATCTTAATAGAAACAATTCTCGACTGGGCTTTGAGCTTAGCCGGGACCTCCTCAAATGTCTCCTATCTACCGATTTGATACATGCTCACTTCGCAACTAACCCCGCTGCATGGGCGCTTAAATTATCAACGTTGTTTGATATACCGTACGCCATAACAACCCATGCATATGATTTATACGTGGACCCACAAGTCTCGGAATTACAAGAGAAATTCAAAGAGTCCTCTGCCCTAATCACAACAACAGATTACAATCGAGAATACATGTATGGACTCCTGGAAAACGGCGAGGCAGAAGATATAAGCCTTATTAGATATGGTATCGATTTAGATAGATATAAAGTAAAAACGAGAAAGCCGAGAAAAAAGGTGCAGATATTATTTGTCGGCAGGCTGGTTGAGAAGAAAGCCCCTGTGTTTGCGGTGGAATGTTTTGAGAAGCTCTTAGATAAACACAAAAATGTAGAATTTAGAATTGTCGGGGACGGACCGCTTAAAAACGATGTTATAAACAAAATAGAAGAACTAAATTTATCTAAGAAAGTACAACTCCTCGGCCCCCAGCCAAGCGCCGAAGTACTAAAAGAACTCAATAGAGCCGATATCTTCTTTCTGCCATCTCGTATAGCTGAGAACGGTGACAGGGAGGGCTCTCCAGTGAGCATCCTTGAAGCCGAGGCGGTGGGGCTGCCTATTGTATCCACATACCATACAGGCATCCCCGAGATTGTAATTGACGGCAAGACCGGTCTGCTGGCGGAGGAAAAAGACACCGATGCAATTACAGCACAACTGTCGAAACTGGTTGAGAACCCGGATATGAGATCGAAAATGGGAAAAGCAGCAAGGCTACACGTAGAAAAAAACTATAGCAGAACACGTGAGCTGGATGAGCTTGAAAAAGTACTAGTATCAGCAGTAAAAGAGAGACCTCTTAGATCGGAGCAGGCAAAAGATAACATCGAGCACCTTGATTTATGTATAGAGAACTTCCTTAATATCTTTAATGAAATTAACAAAGACCTGGAACAAAAAAATCAGGAAATAAAACAGATAAACCACCTAGTAAACGAACTACAATCAAACCTAAACAACATCAAGGACAAGAGTGCTTATAAATTCTACACTAGGGCGCATACCATCCTGACGGCTATTAAGAACAAGATTAATGATATATATTAGTCGGATTAAATTTGTCGGAAGATTCTTCTACAATGAATGTACTCTATGTTTTAGACCAGTTTCCAAAACTCTCTGAGACATTTGTATTAAACGAGATAGTAGAGCTGATCAAGCGAGGTGTGAACGTAGAGATACTCGCACACCGCAAACCTGATGAAGTTCAAATAAACGAGGACGTACTCGAGTACAAATTGTTGGAGAAAACCCAGTATTTTTCGCTGCCCCACTTTCTAAAACTGCGCTACAACTACTGCTTCTCTCCCAGTTTTTATAGAAACACACTAAAAACATACAAACAACACTACTCAAACAACACACTAAAGCAGTTTGTTAGACTCTCGTATTACTCGCCAGATTACAGTCATATCGATTTAGTCCACTCGCACTTTGCATACGAGGCAGCAATGACAGGGCTACAGATAAGCCAGCTCCTAGAAAAACCATTTACATTCACTGCCCACGCTTTCGATATATTTAGAGATCAGTTCTATTCACAAGAAAGGCTCGTTAAGCTTGTTGACGGTGCTCAAAAAGTTATAACACCTTCGGTATTCAACAAACAGCGCATAGTGGATGAAACAGGGTGTGACGAAGACAAGATAGAGATAATCAGGGCCACTATTAACCCTGACAAATTCACACAAATGAACTCAAGGTCTACAAAAAATGAGAACTTGAAGATAATAGCCGTGGGAAGATTGATTGAGAAAAAGGGATTTGAATATCTCATCAGAGCAATGAGCACAGTTGCAAGGGAAGTCCCCAATATCGAACTCGATATAATTGGGGACGGCGACCTGGATGCAAATTTACGTGATTTAACAGATGAACTGGAATTAAATGAACAAATAAGATTTCGTGGAGCGCTCACAAATGAACAATGCATTAAAGAGCTTAAAAATGCCGATATCTCGGTGCTGCCCTGTGTAGTCGCGAGTGACGGCGACCTGGATGTCTGCCCCCTTACCCTACAAGAAGCCATGGCCATGGAAGTTCCTGTCATATCCACTACTGCAGGCAGTGTGCCGGAACTCATTACTCATATGGAGGAAGGGTTACTCGTAACACCAAGGAATGAGGAACAACTCGCAGATGCGATTATTAACCTTGCAAAGAACCCCGAACTAAGAAAAAAACTAGGTAAGACAGGCAGCGAAAAAATAAAGAGGGAATTTAATATAAAAACACAGGCTCAAAAACTTTTAACTCTATGGGAGAATACGGTAAATAATATCAACTAAAATGAACAAACTAAATGACATAGTATTCATTTCGGTCGACCCGTGGCAAGAAGACAGATGGGCACGCAAGCAAATGCTTGCCTACAAGATGTCTCAAAGATCCAATAAGGTCTTTTATTATGTGGACCCAAACCGCTCCGAGAGAAAAACCCCTCTTGTAAAAAGAGTCAATTCCAACCTATACGTTGTAGACATCCCCTACATCCCCGGGTTTCTGAGAAACACATCATATGCCAGATGGGGTTCTAAACTCGCGAGTTTCACAATCTGGTTTCTACTAAAATTTCATAAAATTAAAAACCCCGTATACATGATTTATCAGCCACATAATTTAGAATTTGCCAAGAAACTTGCATCGATATTTGGCAAATCGCTATTGTGCTATGACCTAACCGATGACTGGTCAGAGTTTCCCGGCATGAGCAACTGGCGCAAAGCCGAGATAGAAAGAGAGGAAAAGAGGGTGATTCGCGAAGTCGACCTTGTGTTTGCGGTATCGAAGAAGCTCGAATCAAAAGCATCGGTATTGAACCCAAACACTCATTATGTACCTAATGCTACTAGCTTCGATAATTTTAACAAGGTGACAAAACCACTAGAGATAGCACCGGAAATTGCCAAGACCAATGAACCGAGAATCGGGTATGTGGGCAAGATTAACCCCTGGAGGGTAGATTTCGATCTGCTTAAATACGTTGCTACTCAAAGACCGGACTGGTCAATTATTATGATTGGTCCAATTAACCCAGAGGCCAAACCACTGGCCCAAGAACTCTCTAGATTAAAGAACGTTTCGTTCCTGGGTCCAAAACCTTATTTCAGCATGGCTAAATATATAAAAGGATTTACGGCCTGCATCCTGCCGCACAAGGTTGATTCTCTGACCGAGAGCATGGACCCCATAAAGCTCTATGACTATATGGCCACAGGAAAACCCATCGTTGCCACCAATATTAGTGAGGCACGTAAATTCGAGGACTGTATTAACATTGCGGATAACAAAGAGGAATTTGTAGGGCACTTAGAAAATATCGTCTTGGATAAAGTAGAGGACAATCCCAAGACAAGGATCGAGATAGCTAGAGAGAACTCGTGGGAAAATAGGACAAGTGAGGTAAACGCTTTAATCAACCATTATATAGAGGAGAACCCCCAAGCTCTATCTAGCCCCAATGAACTCAACGATACTAATCCGGTCTTGAACATGGGTAAGCTATTAGTTCAATACCCATTAATATTCATATTCCTCATCTATAATCTCTGCTACTCAATCGTATCGGTACTCTTAGACAAAAAATTAAAACAGATAGACGTGGAATGAAGATACTATTCGCCGCACCCGTTACATACGATAGATACACCTTTTTTATAAGCCAGTACGCAACCGGTCTGGCACGTGCTGCAAAAACGCTTGATGTTGAATGCCGCTTGGTTCAGACAACCGAGGGCATGTATAACCCGCTGGTGTGGGGGTTTCTGGAAAAAGCATTCGCCGGGTTTAGGAACAGGCATAAATGGATCGCGGACTACCCACATGACTTCCTGCTCAGCAACCAGATATATAGAGAGGTTAGAGACTATAAGCCCGACATACTGTTTTTGCATCTGGTCGACACTTACTATGTTCCTAGCATTATCAATCGTATACAGAACTTGGGAACCAAGGTGGTGGTATGGCTCGGGATTCACCCCTCCCAGGTTTCGTCGGGGATACATGATCTAGTCAAGTCATCCGATATCACGCTCATATACGACAGCAGTTATACGGACTATTATGAAAGGGAACTGCATATGAGCAACCTAGAGATACTCTCTCTTGGTTATGATGTAGACTATGCGGACAGCATCGTGCCAGACCCGGAGTTTATAGACAAACACGGTGTTGACGTCTGCTTTGTCGGAATTATTGATAAGCACCGAGAACAGTATCTTAATGCGCTTTCGGATTTCGACCTTGGAATTTGGAGCTGGAACTTAAGCGAGTTAAATACACCCCTTAAAAAATTTCATAGAGGTGTTGCGTATGGAGATGAACTCATTAAAATCATAAAATCCTCGAAGATCGTATTGAATATCCATCGAGAATTTGAGCAAAAAGGTGGGAACTATAGACTGTTCGAGATCCCGGCATGTGGTGCCTTTCAACTCGTGGATAAAAAACCCGATATCGACAACTACTACAAAGTCGGGAGTGAGATCGACACTTTCAACGATATAGACGAGCTGCAAAAGAAGGTGAAGTACTATCTTAGGAGTCACAAGAAACGCCAAACTATAGCCAAGGCAGGCTACGAAAGAACCAAGACCGATCACCAACTCACACAAAGGATGGAGAGATTTCTAGAGATAGTGAACCGATCCAAAGGATAAGTTAATGGATACAGATCCAAGTGTAGCAATTGTTATAGTTAACTGGAATAAGAAGGATTACGTCATAAACCTCCTTAGTTCACTGCAAACCATCGAATACGAGAACTATGAGTTAATAGTGATTGACAATGCATCCTCTGACGACTCGGTAGAGGCCATAAAAAAGGAATATCTAAACTTAAAACTAATTGTTAACAAAGAGAACCTAGGAGGGACCGGGGGATTTAACACCGGTATAAAGTACGCACTGGACCAACACACATATGACTATATCTGGCTCCTTGATAATGACGCCGAGGTCGAGAAACGCACACTGAGTGAGCTCGTAAAAGCTATGGAATCAGACAGTGATATCGGAATAGCAGGCTCTAGGATAATGGATACGGAACAAAGAGACATAACAGTGGAAGCAGGGGCTCTTATAAGGCGAGACACCATAGGTGTTAATCCCCTTTATAGAAACAGTAAGGAGATAGACCTAAAACATAATATACTAGATGTCGATTACGTGGCAATATGCTCTGCACTTGTCCGAGTCAAGAGTTTAGAAAAGGTAGGACTCATGGATGAAAGGTACTTTATCTTCTGGGACGATATGGACTGGGGGCTTGAGTTTAAAGAGGCCGGATACAGGGTAGTAGCAGTTATAAACTCGCTGGTTTATCACCCTGCATTTACAGAGAAACGCGGGGTGCTCGTGGACTATTACTACGGCAACCGGAATTCGCTCCTTGCGTATTCAAAACACCTAAAACCCACTAAATTAATACCGCTTTTCTATAGCTTTTTGCGTCACAAGATCACTTCACTTCTACTTATCGGTCTAAACGGCAGTACGAGCAAAATGAAACTCGGGCTTGGTGCAATAATAGATTATATGAGGAACAAATGGGGTAAGAAGGATTATCTGGATACGGATGAAAAACAACCTGCAAACACACTGTTACCAGGGCATATTCAGAACATACTCGTATTAAACGATGGGAATAAAGATGAAATTCTTGGGGCTCTAGAATCCCTTAAAAAATATTATCCCCACGCAAATTACACGCTTTTGTTAGGTAGTGATAGAAAAAAATTATTCGAGAGTAAGTTCGAGCACATAATTGCCGTGGACCTTAGCAAATCGTATAGTGTGTTACACCTTATGTCTAAATTCTTCCAGGTATTTAGGGGCGCATATGATTTGTCTGTGAATTTTAAATCCTCATCCCCATTCTCGTATGCAGCGGGTAAATCGTTCCAATTCTCAATGAGTACAGAACAGTTCCGTGAAGTTAAGAGTAATAGACGTAATATCTGGAAGTTAGTCGTTGCTACGATCTGTGGAGAACTACTTAGTATAGTCTTTTTGCCGGTTCTGTGGATAAGCAGCCGAAAATATAAAAAGAGCTAGGCCGGCTTACTAGCGGCATTCTAATGAAGTTGTATGTGCTATTCTTTAAACGCACCGCCTGCTATGAACCCGTCTTTTAATGACTCGGCAATGCCCTGGAACATCCACCTGCCGTACCGGCCTATCTGATACACACCTTTTTTCTCAAGTTCGCTTAGCGCAAGCTCTTTCCAGTTTGATCCCGGCATAGACCATGTGTAAGCAACATCAATCCATGTGGGATCTACAGTCTCTGCTTCCTCAATAAATTCCCAAGACTTGAGCTCCCCTACAACCGAGTCCATATAACTCTTTATGGTCTCGTCCGATGGTTTCCGCCCGTTTTGATAAGCCCTCTCTACATAGATACTCACGCGGTTGCCATTGGCTCTGGACCCAAGCGGCAGGAACGACGGGTCGACGTTGCTGTAGAATCCTACCCTGTGGAAGCCGGACTCACTGTCGGGGATATAGAGCCAGTGCTCGTTTGGGCATTTCGGCCCCTTGGTAGCACCTATGTTTAGTACCAATACAGAGGTATAGCTTGAGGGTGTATCGTCAATCTCAATACCCGACATCTCTAAGGCTTTATTAAGCGGTAGGGTTGAGATGAGGTGCTCATACTTAGTGCCGTCTCCGTTTTGGAACTGGATCTCTTTTTTATCCAGGTCGATCTTACTTGCCCTGTGGTCATACTCAATATCACACCTCTCCGCTATGCACTGAGAGAGGGTGTTTAGCCCACTCTCGGGGTAGAGATACGTAACGTTATAGCCCACGGCGGGTGAGACTTTATCGAATGCACCCTGTCGTACACTCTCGATATTTATGGGGGACTTGTATGCGTCTTGGGGGGCAATCTCTGTCCACAAACCAGCGGTATAGAGCTCGTGGAAGGGTGCAAAAAAAAGCTCAGTCAGAGTTTTGCCGAAGCTTTTATCTATCCAGTCGGACATTGTACGGGGCACGCCGTCGGGGGCGCTTTCGATTTCATTGAGAGCCTTCTTGGCAATCTCCTTGCCCAGATAGCCCAAGTTGTTTTGAATGGGGTATGGAACATAGAGATCTTGTTTTGAGAAGTACACAGCCGAGCTTCTGTGGTACAACCTGACCGGGGTCATAGAGCTTATGAACCTAAGCACCGTGGGGTCACCACCGAATATCCAGTGTCCCCCACCGATCTCGAAGCGGTAGACATTCTCATCCTCAGGGCACTTAAACATAGGGGTCCCACTCCCGGGTGTCATATAGTAGGAAGAGCAGATACCACCCGGCACAGCCTCGGCTTCGTAGACTTTTAATCCCGATACCATGCCGGCCGCAAGCCCTGTCATCCCTCCACCAATAATCACTGGTTTGTGTCTAGTCATTTATATTCCTTTTAGTATTTTTTATTTACTGCATGATAAATCGATCTATTCGGCGACTGCGATGATGTTGCTGTACCCATCCACAGCACAGCGTAAACGAGGCGGGACAAATAGAGTAGATGTCTCCTCTAGGATAAGTGCGGGGCCCTTAAACTCGTAGCCCGAGAAAAAATGAGCCCGATTATATAGAGCTGACTTAACATGTTTTCCGTTAAATATTAACCGAGTGGTCTCGGGCCTCAACCTCTTTTGAGTCTCAGCTTTTGTTTTCGGTATCCTTGGCTTTTTTCTCTCCACTATTGCACGCAGACGAAGTGTCACAATCTCGACCTCGTTTTCTTTTTTCATATAACCGTACATTCTGGAATGGGTGCGGTGAAAGACATCGAGGAAATTCTCAGAGTAGGGGATAGTGATCTCGTGAGACTGTCGTTTGTAGCGCAGGTCCAGGTAGCGCTTGTACTTAAGCGACCTGTTGTCAAAATCCCCGCGTGCATTACGCTCGAGCTTTGAATATAACCGCTCAATCTTTCGGTCCGTATAGTCATTGCTACTCATAAAGCTCGTAATACTATAATCCTTGTACGAATCGGCAAGGAGCATTCCCAGTGCCGAGAGCACTCCCGGATCGCGTGGGAAGATAACGGTTTTAACCCCAAGCCCACGTGCCAACTCACAGGCGTGAAGCCCACCTGCGCCCCCGAATGAGACCAGAGCAAAGTCCCTAGGGTCATAGCCCCGGCCAATGGATATTACCCTAAGCGCACGCTCCATATTGGCATTAGCAACATCAATCACACCCTCGGCTGTCTGCTCAATGGTCTGACGGAGTTTTTTGGACAACCTTCCGAGTGCGCGTACGGATTTCTTTTTATCGAGCTTCATTCTGCCGCCTAAAAACCATGTGGGGTCAAGCCTGTGCAGGACAAGGTTGGCATCTGTGACTGTGGGCTCTTTGCCGTTGCCATAACATGCAGGGCCGGGGTCGGCACCGGCACTCTCGGGCCCCACTTTAAGCGCCCCTCCCCTGTCTACGTATGCAATCGATCCCCCACCCGCACCTATAGTAGTAACATCGATCATAGGGACTTTGACGGGGATGCCGTCAATCACCGTCTCGGTAGTGAAACTGGGCTCGCGGTCACAGAGTGAAACGTCTGTGGATGTGCCACCCATATCATATGTAATAATCCGTTTAAACCCTGCTTTCTGTGCAATATTAAACCCGCCGATTACTCCCCCTGCCGGGCCCGACAAAAGAGTCCTCACAGGCTCAGTACCGGCCTGACCCAGTGACAAGAGCCCGCCGTTAGACTGCATAATCGACACCTCTGATTTCTCGAGTTTACGACTAAGTTCCTCCATATAGCCGTTTACCTTGGGCACCAGATATGCGTTGGTAATTATCGTGTATGTACGCTCATACTCCCTAAACTCGGGCAGTATCTTTGACGACACGGAAATAGGTAATTTTAATTTACTGAGAGCCTTGGCCACAAGCTCTTCGTTACGGGGATTAGCGTAAGAATTTAGAAACGAGATTGCTATGCAATCAACCCTAAGACTATTAATTTTTTTGATGAGTGCATTTATATCTGCCGTACCGGGTTTTTGCAACACCCTGCCTCTAAAATCAATGCGCTCTCTAACCCCTACCCTGTATCTGCTCTCGACCAACGGAGGATGCGGGGCCCAAAATATATCGTAGAGCTCGCCCCGGTTTTGTCTTCCTATCTCGATCACATCCTTGAACCCTGCGGTTGTGATCAGCGCCACCCTGGCCCCCTTTCTCTCTAGGAGTGCATTGGTCGCAACGGTTGTGCCGTGAATCACCTCTACGTCTTTATACGCCTCGCCCAATATATCGCGGAGGCCCTGTACTATAGCCAAAGAGGGGTTGTGGGGTGTAGAGGGAAGCTTATAGGTAGATAATTTGTGTCCCCTCAGGAACACAAAATCCGTAAAGGTCCCACCCGTATCGATTCCGACCTGAATCATATGCAGCTATCCGTAAAAGTTAAATGGGTGATACAAAACAACAGTATATTGAATATTTGTGATAGTAAAAGTTTGGTATGGGTAACAGTCTAATTGACTCGTGACCTGAAACTAAACCTATTAACCAATAAATCCAATGTGTCGGATTTAGTATCTATCCTGCCCCGGAGGGTAGACTACCTTTACCTTATCCTCTGCTATCTCGCGTAGCGCCAGCACCACATGTTTATTATCAACCTCTGAGGAAAGGGGTGCTGCGCCACCTACAAGGAGCTTGGCCCTCTTCATTGCAGCAACCGATAGTGCAAACCTGTTTACAACCTTCTCCAAACAGTCTTCAATTGTTACTCTAGCCATCTAATCCACCTCTCAATAAATAAAAGACCATATTAATATATGATATAAACCCGACGGAGTAAAGCTATCCGGAAGATAAAAACTCGGAAATCCCTAGCAATGCAGTTAATATGTAACGTGTTCGGAGGACTAAAATGAACTTAGACGAGCTCAAATTCGATGATAATGGACTCATACCGGTAGTCGTGCAGGATAGTACCAACGGCAGGGTCTTAATGGTTGCATACGGGAATAAGGAATCGATCCAAAAAACCATCGATACGCGTAAAACCCACTTTTGGAGCCGCTCGCGTCACAAGCTCTGGATGAAGGGTGAGGAATCGGGCAACACGCAGGACGTTGAGTCCATACGGTTTGACTGTGACCGGGACACGCTCTTGGTATCGGTACACCAAAACGGTGTGGCCTGCCACACCGGTGAGGCTACGTGCTTTTACACCGACATTGAGGGAACTAAATCACAGGCCCCTGCGTTTGGTAATGATAGGAGTGCCAATATCCTAAAAGATGTATACGAAGTTATTTTAGACAGAAAACGTAATGCGCGTGAGGGCTCGTATGTAAGCGGCCTCTTTGAGAAGGGTGTAGACAAGATCTCGAAAAAAATCGGCGAGGAAGCCGGAGAGACGATAATAGGGGCCAAAAATAACGATAGGGAAGAGATAACATACGAGGTCGCCGATCTTTGGTTCCACTGTATGGTACTGCTCGCCTACTTTGATCTTGGTCCCGATGACATAATGGGAGAGCTCCAAAAGAGGTTTGGTAAAACTAAAGACGAGTACGGACGCGATTAATACTCCCTATTAAACTAAGGATAAATACCCGTTAGCCTCTCGGCTCTGTATGTGATCCATCCATCGGTAGGCCCGCCGGTAGTGTCCTCGATAGACATCTCGAACACAATCTCGTTAGTCTCTCCCCTTTGGACCTCAACGAGTCTAACAGAGTTTTTTGTCCGGAACACGGTGTTTGTGGGGTTACCCTCGCTGTCTAGTGTAATGCCACCGAAATTAACCAGGACATTGCCGGTCAAAGGCAAGTGATCCGCATCGCCTATAAACGGTGTGTATATAATCTCGCTTGCAAACTGCCCGTATTCCCAGACCTGCTCGATCTGCATATTTTCTTCATCTATCCTGTACTCCACGGCCCTGCTGAAATTCTCTGTGGCAGGGAGTCCCGGATCAAAGGGGCTAGCCCTGTGGTTACCGTTATCGAATATCAGAATATTGCCCTCGGGTGTAATCATAGGGGCATGCTGGTGGTACTGCCACAAAAACCCTTCACCGACGGGGTTAAGCAGAAATGGCCCATAGATCTCGGGGTCCCAATTGGCATGTGTGCCCAGTATCCACACAAGCTCCCCCGTTTCCCTCTTGAATTTAACCACAGCGTCTTGATGACGAAGCGACACTATAAATGTATTGTCAGCCGGGTCGTGAATCACAGCATTACCATGGCTCCAGTCGCGTGTGCCGCCCTCAAGTTCGGGAAAGAACGAGTTCCAGAACCCACCCAATGCATCATAGCCCACACGATAGGGGTCTATAATATCGAACAGAGACCAGTTATTTACAATAGTGCCGTCCCTGGTGAACTCCACTATGCGGTCGCTTATGACCGGAGCAGTCTCACGGGGTGCAAACGGGTCGATAAGGCTCGTCCAATAGTTTTCAAAGAACCTAAGCTCAAAGCTGAGCACTACCAAGTTGCCGTTTTCCATCTCAAAGATTTCATGGTGAATGGATTCCGTAAAAACTGGGATGCTCCCGGGATTGCCACCTACGGTGAGAGCAGCGTGCCATTCGTTAGTGATATTCCCTAGCATATCTATCTCTGTTACATTCGCCCTTGTGTTAGTATTGATAAAAATTATATTCCCGTTAGAGAGTCGTCTCACGTCACTAACACCGGAACCGGGCCGATGGTACCAGACCACCTCGCCCACCTCGTCAATAATTACTATCGCAGTACCGAAGCTGCTGTTTGCTCCGTTGCCACCCACGTTAAACATCGTAACACCGGGCTCCATATTCTCAGGGGTGCTCTCAACATGGATAGGTGGGAAATCTTTGGGTAGCGGGGCTGTAGTAACAAATATATTTTCCCCATGAGTGGTCTCTGCCCCTGTCTGATCAATAACCTTTACCTGTATGGTATAGTTGTGGCCGGGTCTAAAACCTAAAACAGGAAGTGAGTGGTTAATACCGAAGTCTTGGAATAGGATGATTTGGTTGTTGACGCCATTAATGATGGATACCTCTACGGTAGTGAGCTCATCGGTTGCCAATTCGAGAAGTCCTGCAAGCGGGGTGTTTGGGTTGGGGGCAAGTGTAAATACCGGGCCGAAGGTTATTGTGGGTGCCTCGCTGCTTAAATCACTGCCGGTGCCTTCTGAACCTCCGGATGGAGTGTGGTTTTCTTCGTGACAGGCCGCAACAGCAAATGCCATCCCGAGCAATATGAGCAGATGTCTTAAATGTAACGTGCTTCTCCACCCATCACCACCAACTAAAAGATACGGAAAAATCTTTGGCATTAAATTCACCCTCTCCTCCAAGTTTGGATCAATTTATTTGGTTACTTTTCGCAATAACTGCTATCTGTTTTTCTTGGGTCTGTCTTTCTCTTCTATATAATCACCTATAAAAGTATTTTCCCTTACACCCGGCGGCAGATTGGATAGATCGGGTTTGGGCATGTCGGTGGACAGATCGGATGTAAATGCAAAACCAGATACGACCTTCTCAATTTTTTTAGTATCGCAATAAGGGCATTTTACTTTTTTTTCATCGCCCTCTTCGTATATGAGTTCGGAAAACCGGAAATTGCTGGGAAGGTTTATAAAGACCAGGAACTCGCCTTCATTTATATAAAAATCCAGATCCACAGCTTCCCTATCGCGTTTGCCATGCTCTGCAACTACCTTTTCATTCTCTAGATCAAGCACACCGATATGGTTGATATTATCGTACTTCTTAACCAGATCAGACACTTTTTTCTTATTAACCTTTTTTGTTAACTGTTCTATCGATTCCTCAACACCTTTTCTGCAAACCTTACACTCGTATTCAAAAAGCGGCATTACTACCTCCCAACAACCTATTATCTATTGAAGTACTGGTTCAGATGTTCTTGACCAACCCAGTCGTTTTTCATCTCTTCGTCTTTTTGTTCTTTGTATTCCATATGCCATCTGAGCTCATCGCCGGGGCCGGGTTCTCGTTTGCTCTTGTCGTCGAATATGGCCTTAAAAGTAGAGAACACCCTTCGGACATCGGTGCTTTCGCATGCAGGGCAGCTAAGGTTCTCCTTGTCCTCGTCATCATAGATCAAGGTGCTGAACCTAAAGTTTACAAGCTCGAGGTATAGGACCTTTTCATTGTCGAGTGTGTATTTAAACCTACGGATATCCCTCTTTTTGCCCTTCTCGCCCATCGCGAAGCTCTGCTTCTTTTTCGTATCGTCCGTGACCTCTATGTAGAGAATTCCCTTGTTGTTTTTCATTATCTTAGAAGCGTTTGTCTTATTGAGCTTTGCGACCAAGGCATCGATATCGTTGTTATACCTGCTCATGCACTCGTCACACTCGTATTCAAATAAAGGCATTATGTCCCCCTTAATTCTGTGAAGCGTTAATAATAACTAAAATTTTACATTAGCTCTAGTACATATGTAACTGATTGGGATTTTGTTTGAAAAAAAATAGCATATAGATAATAGTATTTGAAGGTGTATCGGGAGAAAACGGTTTGTCGCACATAGATCTTGAGCAACAGGGACGTGTATGCACAATTACACTCAATAGACCCGAGAAACGCAACCTGCTTAGCGTAGAGATGCTGGGTGATCTGCACTCCGCTATAGAGCGCCTTAAGCTCGAGGATAAAACCAGGTGCATCGTCATTAAGGGGGCCGGGGACAAGGTGTTTTCATCGGGCTACGATATAACGGCTATTGGGGATAGCGATATGCTGCGTGATTATGAGAGCGACCATCCGCTATCTTTAGCGGTAGATTCCATCGAGAACTTCCCATACCCTGTTATCGCAATGATAAACGGCCACACATTTGGGGCCGGGCTCGAGATCGCTGTTACCTGTGACATCAGGGTTGCTCGGGCAGGCTCAAAACTGGCTATACCCCCGGCAAAACTAGGAGTGGCATATACATTTAGCGGGCTTAAGAAGTTTTTAAAACTCATAGGGCCCGGCTATACGAAAGAGCTATTCCTGATCGGCAGACCGATAAGCTCGGAGAGGGCCTGCGAAATAGGGCTTGTGAACTTCACAGTCCCGAGTGAGGACCTGGAACGATTCACCATGGATATGGCGGTGGAAATAGCAGAGAACGCCCCTCTCTCGCTTATAACTCTAAAAGAGATGACGAATGCGTGGCAGAGGAACGTCCAACTGAGTGAAACTGAGCAAAAGGTTGTGAGAGAATTGCTGGACAAATTGCAAAACAGCGCCGATTACAAAGAAGGCAGGCGTGCTTTCAGCGAAAAAAGAAAACCGGTGTTTAAAGGCGAATGACCTTTAGGTACTGTAACCGAACTCCCTGATCAGGTTGGAGCGGTCGGTCCATTTGTCCATGACCTTTACCCAGAGCTCAAGATAGACCTTAATCCCGAGTATGCCCTCGATCTCTTTACGAGCCAGTGTGCCGATCTCTTTTAAGAGCGCTCCCCGTTTGCCGATCACAATACCCTTGTGGTTCTTTCTCTCTACATATATGACCGCATGGATGTTAAGTAGACCTTTCGTCTCGTCCTCGTAATAGTCCTCTATGGCCACAGCAGTGCGGTAGGGGATCTCTTCATGTGTGAGGATGAATATCTTTTCCCTGATCAATTCGGCCACCAGGAACCTCTCGGGCTGGTCTGTGATCATATCGTCGGGGAAGTATTTAGGGCCCTCGGGCAGGTACTTGACTATGGTGTTTTCTAAAATATCCACTCCGTCATGGGTCTCGGCAGAGATTGGGATAATCTCAAGGAACTTGTCCTCGTAACGAGCCGCCTGGTTTATTATTGTGAGGAGTTTAGATTTTTTCACCGTATCGATTTTGTTTATCACCAACACCACGGGTTTAGATAAATTTTTTAAGATAAACCTGTCGCCAGGGCCAAAGGGGTCCGAGACCTCTATCATGAAAATAACCAGGTCGCCCTCAGCCAGGGTGTCCCTAGCGGTACGCACCATGGTCTTTCCCAAAAGGTTCTTTGATTTGTAGATCCCGGGGGTGTCGAGAAACACAATCTGGGAGCTCTTTGTAGTCTTTATCCCCGTGATCCTGTTTCGCGTGGTGTTGGGCTTTGGGGACACGGCAGAGAGTTTCTCGCCCACTAAGGCGTTTAGCAGTGTGGACTTGCCCACATTGGGTCTGCCGACAATTGAGACGAAGCCCGATCGAAATTTGTTATTGTTGTCTTTTGTGGTGTGGGTCAACTATAGAAACTCGATTTTAAGCCAGTAATAGGCCCCTAAGATAAACAGCATTTCTCTCTTTACTGCTATCTTGCTAAGGGACTTTAATAAAGTTAACATTTTCTCCCGTCAAAACGAAATCTAAAGGAGTTTTAATTTTATGCTTGAGCTGATTGGAGATTGGGTTAGATCGGATTACTGCGGGGTCATTACAACTGAAGACGAGGGCCATGAGGTAACGCTAATGGGATGGGTGCAATCACACAGGGACCACGGAGGTGTGATATTCCTTGACCTCCGCGACCGAGAGGGGCTGGTACAGATTGTGTGTAATCCCGAGGTAAGCAAAGATGTCCATACAAAAGCAGAAGCCGTTAGGGACGAGTGGGTGATCGCAATAAAGGGCAAGGTGGCCAAAAGAACAGACGAGACGATTAATCCCAACCTAAAAACCGGGGAGGTAGAGGTCTTTGCAGACGAGCTCCGTGTGCTAAACACATCCAACGTACTGCCGTTTCTGATAGAGGATGAAATCAACGTTGATGAGTTCATTAGGATGAAGTACAGGTTCCTGGACCTTAGAAGAAACGCAATGAGAGATAATATCATGCTTCGGCATAAATCGGTCTCGGCTACAAGATCGTTTCTAAACTCGGAGGGATTCATAGAGATCGAAACCCCCTATCTGACCAGGTCCACACCCGAGGGGGCAAGGGACTTTTTGGTCCCGAGCCGCCTTAACCAGGGCGAGTTCTATGCACTGCCCCAATCGCCACAGCTCCTAAAACAGACACTGATGGTATCGGGCTTTGACCGCTATTACCAAATAGTGCGCTGCTTTAGGGACGAGGACCTGAGAGCCGACCGCCAACCCGAATTCACACAGGTTGACCTCGAGATGTCGTTCATAGGCGAGGACGATATTATGAAGGTAGTAGAAGGCATATTAAAAGCCATATTCCTGGAAACAAAGGAGGTAGAGATACCCACACCGTTTCCGCGAATGACCCACGAGGAGGCAACACTTAGGTATGGAACCGACAGACCCGATACGCGGTTTGGCATGGAACTTGTGGACATATCCGAGATATTCAAAGAGTCTGAGTTTAAGGTGTTCAGCGGGGCTATTAAACACGGTGGCATCATAAAAGCCCTTAATCTAAAAGGTAAAGGCCCCGAGCTCTCTAGAAAAGAGATCGACGACCTTACGGATGTGGCCAAATCTTTGGGTGCTAAGGGATTAGCATGGATAAGGGTTGCGGACGGCGAGTGGCAGTCGCCCATAACCAAGTTCTTTAGTGACGAGGAACGCGCAGCACTTAAAGATACAGTTGACATCGAGGACGGGGATATTGTGTTTTTCGGTGCCGACTCGCCCCATATCGTAAACCTGGTGCTCTCGCACCTAAGACTTCATTTCGGGGAGCTGTTCGGAATGATTGACCCAGAGAAACTTAACTTCCTTTGGGTCGAGGACTTCCCGCTACTGGATTTTGACCACAACGAAAAACGCTACGTGGCAATGCACCACCCTTTTACGTCACCCAAAGAAGAGGACATCCCGCTGCTCGATTCCAAGCACGGTGAAGTAATGTCTCGGGCGTATGATGTGGTTTTAAACGGTGTAGAGATAGGCGGGGGCAGCATAAGGAACTATAGGAAGGACATACAGGAAAAAATATTCGATGTGATCGGGCTCAGCAAAGAAGAGGCTCGAAACAAGTTTGGATTCCTGTTGGACGCGCTTGAGTTCGGGGCACCGCCGCACGGGGGTATTGCACTTGGGCTCGACAGGATCGTCATGCTGATATGCGGGGCTACATCCATAAGGGATGTTATAGCGTTCCCAAAAACTCAAAAGGGGCTATGCCCGCTGACAGAGGCTCCGTCGCCTGTGTCCATTGACCAGCTGCTAGAACTAGGCATCAAACTGGATATAAAAAACAAAGAGAAAGCAGATCAATAAATAGCGTTTATTGTAAATCCTTTGAAGTGATATCGATTAGAGGGGCAAGATAGCGCTCGTCTATAACCATAATGTCAGTGGTATCGGCGCTCTGTACATAACGAGAGTTGCTGGCGGGGGCCTCGTTACCAACATAGAAAACATACTCTGACCCGCGCGATCGGAGGGTTATGATCACAACCGGGTTATCGAGCCCGTAGAGATCCGTATCTACCTTATTCTCTGTGCTGGTTTTATGCACACGCATCTTCTTTATCTCGTTAATTAAATTCTCAACCGATGTGGAATCGGCTCTTTTTCTGTTATCGTCCTCGACGAGCCACCACGTAGCGGCCTCTCGCTCGAGCACTATTCCCTGGGAGCGATAAAGAAGCTCTATGTAGTCTGCGCGATCCAAAGACTCTACATCTTGGATTACGTTTGTGCTCTCCGGGGGCTTATTCTTAGCATCATCATTTTCAAACAACAGCAGATAGAGGCCCAGCACAGCCAATATACAGATTGCCGCAAAGGTGCCCGGGAACTGTTTTATGTATCTATTCATGAGGTCTAGGTACGGACTACATACCCCTCCTTCTCCACCATACTATGGTGCCAAGCAAAATTATAACCAAAGGAAGCGCTATGACACTGAAGCCAAAGAGCTTGTTGATTTGATCCTCTGTGATTGTGATCACACTCTCTTTTGCGTAGCGAGGTCTGATAGAGATATAGTTCTCTTCCCCAGCAACCCAGTTGAGGGTGTTTAGAATAAAGTCTTTGTTGCCGTAAAAATCCAAAAACCTGTTTGATGCAAAATCCACACCACCAAAGACAGCAATCCTGCCCCCTCGATCGGTTTCGGCAACTGCTACAACACCCACGGGGCCTGCGACATCACTCTCATTCTGCTCGGCTATACCCTCATCAAAAAGCTCGAAGTTGTTCTCGGACCAGCTGTACTCCCCGGTCTTTGCAATGAGCTTGGCAAGGCTGTTTCGCTTAGGGTCTATATCTATGCTCCTCGTGTAAGGGTAGATAGTGAGGAGTTTGTAGTCGTATGTAATATCGTGCGGCACGTATTCGGAAACTATGGGCGAGATATCCCCTCCGCCCACGAGCTTTGAGGAGGGGTCGATCACTACGTCGTCGTTTAACATCACACCGTAACGCCTTAGCATGCGGACGAGATCGTAGCCGGATTTGGGCTCGACCATAAAAATTGCCTTGCCACCGCTATTAAGAAAGTTGTCTATCGTCTCTTTCTCCTGGTCCGAAAGCTTTTCTTTGGGGCTGGCCATGATAAGGACCGACGAGCCCCCTGCAAGGTTGTTGTCCTTTAACAACACAATCCCGTCCACGTTGTAGCCGTCGTTCCTGATAGACCTGTAAAGCAGTCCAAGCCCCTTGGGCTCAAGGTCGTCACGGTGGTCGCGCTCGCCGTGACCCGTGGCAAAATACACAGACTTGGCATCGTTTTTAGACAACCGCACCAGTGCGTTTGTGATCTGCTCCTCTGCGTTTTCGGCAATGCCCCCAGTGAGGGGGTTCGAGAGCTCAAGTTTTATCTCTCTATTTTCATCCTTGACCACAACAGTGCTAAAATCCACCACCCCGTACTTGGTCGCAAGGCCCGGTGACTTGTCGGGGTCGATGTACCTGACCACTAGATTCGACGACCGCTTTGTGTACTCGTCAAGGAGGTCTCTGAATTCATCCCAGTCCACACCGGACTCGTCAAAGAAAGCAAGGATCTCTACCTCGTTATAAATGCCTTCTAGCACGTTTTCGGTTTGGTCGGAGATCGAGTGTATCTGCCCCTCGGTAAGGTCAACCCTTACACTGTGTCTATCCACTATATAGTTAAGCAGCACCAAAATCGCGACAACTAAGAGAACGGATAAAACCGCATTTGAACCGTATAGAAAACGCCTGGTGCTCATCGCCACCTCTCCGATTCCAACACCCTCCAGGTGATAAAGAGCCCAAAGAATATGAACGACAGATAGTACACGAGGTCCCTAAGCTCAAACACACCTTTGGAAAAACTCTCGAAATGATAGATGATCGATAGGTACTGGAGCACCCCGCTGCTCTCACCCGCCAATGCACCCACCATCCAAAGAAAGAGCAGTATGCCGAACGACACAATCCCTGCGATCATCTGGTGCTTTGTGATCGAAGAGGCAAACAAGCCCAGCGACAGGTAAGTGGCCCCGAGCAAAAATAGCCCCAGATACCCGCTTAGAATCGGCAGGACCTCGGGGTTACCGTACCGTAACAATAAAAATATATTTAGACCCGAAAGCCCAAGCATTAGCACCAAGAGCACAAGCGCTGCAAGGTACTTGCCCAGTATGATGCTGTGAACTGACACGGGGGAGGTGAACATAAGCTCGTAGGTGTGCTGTCGGCGCTCTTCGGAGATAAGTCTCATCGAAACCAGCGGGAGCATCAGCAAGAACACGATGCTTATGGTTCGCATATACTGCCTTATAACGAACTCGTTTAGATTGAGTACTCCCTTCAAGATATGGTAATCAGGGTCGAGGCCAGCATTTACGTACTGGATAAGATAGATGTAGAAAAACCAACCCGTAATGATTTGAAAAACGAATAATATTACATAGGCCAGGGGCGAGGAAAAATAGGACCGGAGCTCTTTTTTTAGAATCGGTAAAATTTGATCCATACACTAACCTTCTGTTGAGATCACGCTTAGGAACACCTCTTCGATAGTTTGCGAGTGAGACTTGATCTCTAGCAGCCCAAAGCCGTTATCAACCAATAGCTTTGAGAGTCCCTCGCGCAAATCCAGACCGTCCCGGGCCTCTACCTCAAACTCGCCCCGATTAGACTCGGTTATGTTCTCCACTCCGTCCATCGTACTTATGAGTGACTTAACCCCAAAGCTATCGCCATTAACTTTAAAAGATATATAATGGTTTTTATTGCTATCATCAGAGAGAGAATCGAGTCTTTGCTCGAGCGCCATTTTGCCCCTATTAATAATAATCACTTTGCTACACACCATAGTGACCTCGGGCAGAATATGAGTGCTCAGCACCACGGTCTTGTGGTCTGCAAGATTCCTTATGAGTTCCCTGATCTCGATAATCTGTTTGGGGTCTAGTCCCACGGTGGGTTCGTCCAAAATAACCACCGAGGGGTCGCTCACCAGTGCCTGTGCGATCCCGATGCGCTGCTTGTAGCCCCGCGACAGATTACCTATGAGTCGGTTTTTCACATCCCCAATACCACAGCTCTCTATCACTTCCGAGACCTGCCTTGATTTATCCCCAGCCGCCACCTGCTTTAGATCGGCAACAAAATCCAGATAGTCCGCTACAGACATATCATTATAGATAGGAGGGTTCTCGGGCAGATATCCTATGTGCATCTTGGCTTCGTGCGGGTTGTTGAATATGTCATAGCCCCCGATCTCGATAGTCCCGGCTGTGGGGGGGAGGTAGCCTGTGAGCATACGCATGGAAGTGGTCTTACCGGCGCCGTTGGGCCCCAAAAATCCGAGGACCTCGCCCCTCTTTACATCGAACGACAGATCGTCTACCGCAACAATGTCACCGTATCTCTTAGTAAGGTGCTCTACATGAATCATATAGGTGAGTTTGAATATAAAAGAAAATTAACCCTATACTGAGGAAAATAATCTATAATTATATGATGTCAAGCGAATTAGAATGGGTGATATAAGTTATAATTATAGGCTAATTTAGCGTATCTGAATCTGATGAATAGAACTATATTTTCGCTAAAATTGACTAAACAGTCCAACTATGTTATTAAAGTGGTGTATTTAGCAGTATTTCAGTACAAAAAAGAGGACAAAAAAAGGATAAGACTGAATAATTACAAACCGTTAGGCTATGTACCTTGCCGGGATTTTCTATCGATATAGAAGTATAATTATATGATGACTCGAAGGTGTCAGATGATACTCAAAATGATAGCGCATGATCCTCGGCCGACAACAAAATTAAGGGGCTTTTAATATGCGTAATAGCGACAAATTAGTTGAGTCTGTACAAAAACGTTACAAAGAGATGCTCGCAGAGGGTGTTGATCCCTACGAATGGGCATACGCATGGCGTTCGGAGCTGAACAGGGGCGGGTTTAAAGCGGTAGATTTTCTCATGGACGAAATCGTGGACACAGGCAAGTGTGTGGGATGCGCTGCATGTGTGACCATATGCCCTACCGATGTATTTGATTACAAAGACGAACACCCGGTAGACACTCGCAAAGACGCATGTGTGTTCTGTGAATTGTGCGCAGATGTCTGCCCTGTGCTAAGACCACTCGACAAAGACCTTCAAAACCTGTTGGGCTTTAAACAGCCCATAATCGACGAGGGTTTCGGCCCCTACAGCTATGCGGTGCTAGCACGCGCTAAAGACCCGGAATTTTTAAAGAGGGGACAAGACGGCGGAGTAACAAGTGCACTATTAGTACATGCCATGAACAAGGGCACAATAAAAGGTGTAGTGGCGGGGGATGTAGAGCCTGAGAACCCGCAGGTGGGTGTACAGAAGCTTGCAACAACCCCCGATGAGATCCTACAGTGCAGCGGGTCGCGTTACACATACTCGCCAAACACAGTTGCATTGCAAGAGGCTATGAAGCGCGATGTAAAACCCCTGGCGGTAGTCGGGGTGCCGTGCCAGGTGGACGGTGTGAGGCAGCAGCAGTACAGCAGCATCCGCCTTGAGGTCGCAAAATGGTATCAAAAAAACGTGTCTCTTGTAATCGGGCTATTTTGCTCGGAGAGTTTTACACATGAGCATATCGGCTACATTGCAGAAGCCCTTGATGTAAAACCCATTGATATTGTTAATGTAAATGTGAAGGGAAAAGTGATCATTACACTTAGAGACGGGCGCGAGGAGATAATGAAGCTAAAAGACTTCCATCCGTTTGCCCGCCCTGCATGCCTATACTGCCTTGACTACTCGGCGGAGCATGCAGACATAGGTGTCGGGGGTATAGGGCTTGACGGTTGGACATTTGTGGCGGTGCGCACCGAGGCCGGACACGAAGCGTTCCAGGCAGCGATGGACGACGACCTGTTTGAAACGATGCCCGTGGATTCTGTGCCGCGCTCGAAGTCTCTGCTGATAAAACTTTGCAACATAAAAAGGAACAAACCCCTGCCCGCATTGATGCCTACACTCCAGGAACGCATCAATATGGGCAATACCAACCCTAAAACTTTATATAAAGACTACAACCCTACAGATGGAGGAAAACAGAGCAAAAATGGGAGCAAGTAACGACTTACCGGTACTTGAGGATATAAACGTAATAGTGGCCGGCCAGGGTGGTGACGGTTCTCTTACTGTGATCACACTCTTGGCAGAGCTACTTAGAGACAGCGGCCATAACGTATATACAGAACGTGATGTTTTATCGCGAATAAGAGGCGGGCATGCCGCAGCCACAATGCGTGCATTTATCGGAGATAGATACTGTATAGGAAGCAAGATCACTTTGTTGGTTGCTTTCGATGAAGAAGCAATTGAGAAGAACCTCCGTCATCTGGACTCAGATAGTGTTATTGTTTTTGACGATTCAAGCGGGAAACTGCCCGAAGATATGCTGCCCAAAGGGGCTACACTATATGCGGCACCATTTAACCGCATCGCAATGCGTACCATGCGCCGTGAGCTATATAAAAACAGTATAGCATTTGGTGTGGTAGGCAGGCTCCTAGGGCTGGAAGACGAAAAACTCCGAGACATATTCAAAAAAAGGTTCCAGAGAATGGGACAGGTAATACTCGAATATAACCTAGAAGCCCTCACACTCGGGTTCCATATGGCCAGTGAAAGAGGGATTGAAGAAGGACAAGGTCTATACCGTGTAGAGCACTCGACCCCGGAGAAGCATCTGTTGATTACAGGGAACGAGTCCGTAGCACTCGGGTTTTTAGTAGCCGGGGGCAGGTTTTTCACAGGCTATCCAATCACTCCTTCGTCTGAAATACTAGAGAACTTACAAAAATGGTTGCCGCAATATGGCGGGGTTGCACGTCAAACCGAAGACGAACTCTCGGGTATAAATATGGCTATAGGTGCCGCATTAACAGGTACCAGGACCATGACTGCCACATCGGGCCCGGGGCTCTCGCTTATGCAGGAAGGATTCGGACAGACAGGATCGGGCGAGATACCGCTCGTTATAGTGGACTGCCAGAGGTCGGGTCCTAGCACCGGGATGCCTACAAAACCCGAACAGAGCGACTTTAACCTCATGGTGTTTGGCGGACACGGGGATTTCCCGCGTATTGTGCTCTCGCCCGGACACCCGGAAGACTGCTTCTATTTGGCAGTGGAAGCTACAAACCTGGCCGACACCTATCAGTGCCCCGTGATCATTGCCATGGACCAGGCAATCTCGCAAAATATTGCAACCGTTGACCCATATGATATGGACAATCTGGCAGTTACCCCAGGCAAGAGAATCACCGCAGAAGAGATTGAAAAGCAGGGGTACTATAAGAGGTATGAGCTTACGGAAGACAATATTTCCCCAGTCGCAATACCCGGCACAAAGGGTGGGATGTCGCTGGTGACAGGTAATGAGCACAACGAGTGGGGGCTTGTGTCCACTGATCCCGAGAACAGAATTAATATGATGGAAAAACGCAGGGACAAAATAGAGCAGGCAAAAGAAGTCCTACCCAAAGCCAGACGCTACGGCGACCCCAATGCCAGTGTCGGGATCATAGGTACCGGGTTTTTATTCGGGGTTATACTCGAAGCAATGGAGATGATGAACAAAGAGGGTATGGATATGCAGTTCCTACAGCCCAGAACACTGTGGCCTGTACTCGATGATATATTGGAGTTTATAAGGGAGCGCGACCGAGTGTATGTCGTTGAGCAAAACGGCGGCGCGCAACTTGCACACCTGCTCATGCACCAGGGTGCTCCTGAAAATAAAATCATAAGCATAATACGTTACGACGGCATTCCATACAGACCCGCCGGGCTCGTAAAAGACATCATGACACAGGAAAGCCAACTTGCCGTATCGGAAAAAAAGGAGGCACAGATACAATGAGCACAGAAACTTTCACACCCGCAAGACCCATATGGTGCGCAGGATGCGGTGACTTTGCTGTGCAGGGAGTGCTCGAGAAGTCTCTTTCCAAACTGGGTATAGAACCACATGATTTAATGCTCCACGCCGGCATAGGCTGTTCCGGTACCATACAAAACAACCTCAAATGCTACGGCTACCACGCACTTCACGGCAGGGTGCTGCCGACTGCCATAGGATCTAAGCTCGCCAACCCCGAACTTACTGTAGTTGCCGCAGGCGGTGACGGCGACGGTTTTGCAATAGGGGCCGGGCACTTGGTACACGCCTTTAAAAGTAACCCCAGCATCACATATATTGTTATGAACAACAGCACTTATGGACTAACCAAGGGGCAACCATCCCCCACTAGTCCAACAGGCTATAAAGGCAATGCCGAGGAAGATTTAGACGCCATAATTCTAGGCCTCAGCTTTAAATCCGCCACTTTTTTGGCACGTGGGTTCAGCGGGAATCCGGAGCAGCTGGAGAGGTTGATGATCTCTGCACTCGAACACACAAAGGCCGGCAGAGGATTTGCATTCCTCGAGGTGCTGTCGCCCTGCGTTACATACCACGACACACACAGAGAGTGGCGTGCCAAGGTGTACAACGTAGAGAACGATGAGAACTACGACAGGAGCAATCGAACAGAGGTTTACACTAATCTACACCGGATCCTAGATGATGGCCGTATACCGATTGGGCTACTGTATCATTCAGAGCACCCGTCATTGGAATCACTGGTGCTTAACCCCGAAAAAACAGTCCCCGCGCTCCAGGCTGTTGTACAAAAGGAAACCATAGAAGAGTACAAAAAAACCATGCATAAATTTATGGGGTAAAGCACACATAGGTGGAACTATGCCCATGTGACTTACCCCATAGTTAAGCCTTATCGATTAGGACAACCAGGAAGAGTACAACCAGCCTAGATAATTAAATTATTTTCTACTTTTTACACAAGCCGTCTGGTAGCGGGCAGCGATTTTTCCATGCCTGCAGGATAGGTCCGCCTAATTGAATGCACTCAAAGATGTGATAATATAATAGTTAAATGTCACCCATAGAGACTGAAAACTTAAAACAAGGCTAGCGGGATAGAAAATGAATATTAACGAGGTGTTTCACGGCCCTAACTCAGCATATATAATAGAACTTTATGAATCCTTCCAAAAAGACCCCGACTCAGTAGACCCGAAAGCTAGAAAATTATTCGAGCGCTGGAAGCTAAACCCAGGCGGCAATTTTGAACTCCAGATAAGCACAACCCAAATAAACAGTATTGTCGGTGCTGTGAACTTAGCCCAATCTATAAGGGCTTTCGGTCACTTAAACGCCAACATAGACCCGCTGGGCTCAGAGCCCCCCGGGGACCCGTCGCTACATCCGGAAAACCACTTTATAACCAATGAAGACTTAAACAGCCTGCCATCGGGTTTGATCGGGGGACCCATTGTGAAAGGCAGTGCTTCTACAAACGCGCTTGAGACCATCGAGAAACTTAGATCTGTGTATTGCTCTACCACAGGGTACGACTATGATCATATTTACGAGCCCGAAGAAAGACAATGGCTTAGATCCGCAGCCGAACTCGGGTGGTTTCGACCCCCGAATGAGCCTATTAATGAAAAATTGATGCTACAAAACCTAACACAGGTAGAGTCTCTCGAGAGGTTCCTCCACAGGATCTTCCCAGGCAAATTTCGCTTCTCGATAGAGGGTGTGGACATGCTTGTGCCCATGTTAAAAGAGATCGTTGGTATGGCAGCCGAGTCAGCCATACACAACATCGTGCTCGGTATGGCGCACAGGGGCAGATTAAACGTCCTACACCATGTGATGAACAAACCCTACAGAGACATACTGGTTAAGTTCAAAGACCCCATTTTAAAAAGGGTGTTTGGAGATTATATGGGTTGGACTGGTGATGTTAAATACCATGAAGGGGCAAGGCTCGCGGTGCATAACGGAAAACCTATCGAAATGATGATCACGCTGGCACCGAACCCAAGCCATCTCGAATCCGTAAACCCAATTGTCGAGGGGATGACACGTGCGGCCGGCACAAATGTTGACCAGCCGGGCGAACCGATATTCGACCCTGCGGTATCGCTTCCCATTATAGTTCATGGTGATGCAGCGTTTCCGGGACAGGGCATAGTGGCAGAGACGTTAAACCTCTCTAGGCTACGCGGTTATCAAACGGGTGGGACCCTTAACATAATTACTAATAACCAGCTTGGGTACACCACCCATCCCGAGGACTCGAGGAGCACACTATATGCAAGTGACCTGGCTAAGGGGTTTGAGATCCCCATAGTACACGTAAACGCCGACGATCCCGAGGCTTGCATTGAAGCAGCGAGGCTTGCTTTTAAATACATTCAGAAGTTTCACAAAGATTTTCTGATAGACCTGGTAGGGTACAGACGCCACGGCCATAACGAGGCTGATGAACCGAGCTTTACACAACCCGTCTTGTATAAAACGATCGACACTCACCCTACTGTAAGAGAGTTATGGGCAAATACGCTGATTGAAAGAAAAATAATTGACCCCTCTGAGCCCCAGAAACTCATAGAAGAATTTAACGAGACACTACACCGTGATTTCGAGTCAATCGGCCCCTCGGACAAACCGAGCGAATCCAAACAGAAACCCCCGCGCTCTGCCTACGCACTTAAGGCTAAAACCAAGGTAAAAGCCGCTGTGTTAAAGCAACTAAACAGCGCACTATTGGAAGTGCCCCAGGGTTTTGCCATAAACAGCAAGCTAAAGCGTGGGTGGGAAAAACGAAGAAATGCACTTGAGAACAAAAACGAGAACACTATTGACTGGGCGATGGCAGAAGACCTGGCATTTGCCTCAATATTAGCTGACGGCACATCGATTCGAATAACCGGGCAGGACACAAACCGTGGCACTTTCAGCCACCGCCATTCCGTTATATACGACTCTAAAACGGGGGAACCCTACACACCACTGCAAGCAATACCCCAGGCTAAAGCAGCCTTCGAGATCTACAACAGCCCGCTCTCAGAGAACTCATGCATAGGGTTTGAGTACGGATACAACATACAGGAGCCAAAGAGGCTTGTGATATGGGAAGCCCAGTACGGCGATTTCATAAACGGTGCACAGACCATAATTGACGAGTATCTGGTCTCGGCCAGAGCAAAGTGGGGGCAGACCCCTTCGCTGATCCTGCTATTGCCACATGCTTATGAGGGGCAGGGCCCGGATCACTCGAGCGGTAGGGTTGAGAGGTTTTTGGAATCGGCGGCCGAGATTAACATGAGGATAGCTAACTGCACCACCGCGTCACAGTACTTTCATTTACTTAGACGCCAGGCTGTGGTCCTGGAAAAGGACCCGCTACCGCTTATCGTGCTCACCCCCAAAGGACTGCTGCGAAACCCGCTTGTATTCTCGTCGCTAGGGGATCTATCGGAGGGTATGTGGCTTCCGGTTATTGATGACCCGGTTGCGTCAAAATCGCCCAAGTCGGTAAAACGCATAATTCTATGCAGCGGAAAAATATACATAGATATGATCAACAATGAACTGAGAGAGAAGCGTAAGGACGTTGCAATTGTGCGCATTGAGCAGTTGTATCCGCTTAGGGCCGAGCTCATAGAAGAGATATTAGAGAACTACACCGGTGCAAAAGAGCTCGTTTGGCTGCAGGAAGAGCCGGAAAACATGGGTGCCTGGGAGTTTATGATCCCAAGGCTTCGCCGAATTATAGCCAGGCGTTTCCCGCTTCACTACATAGGCAGACGACGCAATTCAAGCCCCGCCGAGGGTTTATCATCAATGCACAAGATCAATCAGGAAACCCTTATACGTCAGGCTTACACTGTTAATACTGAAATGCCTAATATAGAGGATACAGGTATAATCTGGGTAAAGAACGTCTAAGACAGAGGTGAGGTTTATAATGAGTGTTGAGTTTACTGTGCCCGAGCTGGGAGAATCGGTAGTGGAAGCCACGGTTGTGAAGTGGCTTAAGAACGTAGGCGACCCAGTGCGTATCGGAGACGCACTGGTAGAGCTTGAGACCGAGAAGGCCAACTTTGAGGTAGCAGCCGAGAAAGAAGGAATTTTAACCTCCATCAAAAGACAGGAGAACGAAGATGTTGAGGTAGGGGATGTGCTGGGGGTGATCGAGGTAGGAGACGTGGGTGACATAAAAGCCCCGGAACCTAAGAAAACAGAGGAGGCTCCCAAGACCCAAGATATACCCGAGCCCACACCCACTGTTTCATCTGTAGAGGACCAAAAAATAACTCCCGTAGCAAAACGTATAGCAGAAGAAAACAAAGTAGATATAAGCCAGATAGAACCTACAGGGACCAGTAACAGGATCACGAAAGAAGACGTAAATAAATTTATCGAAAGCAGATCTGTGCCCGAACCTCCGGTTCCAAACAACGTGGAACCGCTGCGTAAAGATACACACCTCTCTGCACCGCAGGATTCGCCTCTGCCTTTGCTCACGAGACCGGGGGCCGCCAGGGAAGAGCGCATAAAACTGTCGAGAAGACGACGGACAATTGCACGGAGGATGCTTGAAGCCTCGCAAACCACGGCCATGCTCTCGACCTTTAACGAGATCGATATGAGTGCGGTGATGGACCTGCGTAAAAGGCGTAAAGAAGCGTTTAAAGAGAAGACCGGGGTCAGTCTAGGGTTATCGTCGTTCTTTGTAAAAGCATCGGTAGGTGCGCTTAGGGCTTTCCCCTACATAAACGCCGAGATAGACGGGGACGATGTAATACTGAAGAATTACTACGATATAGGGGTTGCAATAGGGGCCTCGCAGGGGCTTGTGGTCCCAGTGCTTAGGGACGCCGACACCATGACGTTTGCAGAGATAGAAAAGGGTGTGCGCGAGTTTGCGGAGAAAGCCGAGAACAATGACCTTACATTAGAAGACCTGATGGGTGGGACGTTCACTATTACAAACGGCGGGGTGTTTGGCTCGCTTATGAGCACCCCGATATTAAATCCTCCTCAGGTGGGGATACTGGGACTTCACAAAATAGAAAAGCGCCCTGTGGTGGTGGATGACCAGATCACGGTGCGCCCTATGATGTATGTGGCGCTTAGCTATGACCACAGGATCGTGGACGGCCGTGAAGCCGTGCAGTTCTTGGTAAAGATAAAAGAGCTGATCGAAGAACCCGAGACATTGCTCATTGAAGGCTGATTGAGTATCTACGATTTCCCCCTGGCAACATTCTCGGACCAGTAATCGGAAGCATACCTTTCTACATCAAATCCGAGCAGGTCCAAAAACCATATCTTTATATCGGTTAAGAGTACGGTGTATACCCCGCCCTGGATAAAACGCCTGGGGGATGTAAGCATGTTTTGCTTAACAAGTTTTAGCTCACCTGATTGTTGCAGTTTCGCACACATATATGCAGCCTCGAGTATGCGCCTTGAGGGATAGCCCCCTACTTTATTGAACACGCTGGCCCTGACAAATATGCCCTGGTCGCCGTAAAACCGTTTTCTAATCCTATACCTGATACGGTTTATTAGCTCCACCACTCTAAGACCGAACTCGTCGCCATCCAATGAAAATTCGAACGCACCCCCCACGACGTTGGGATCCCCGAGTGCTTGTCGTATATAGCTGTCAAAACCCGGCGGCACAAAAGAATCGGCATCGAGGAACAGCAGCACATCACCCCGGGCTCTTGCTGCACCCTTGTTGAGGGAAGAAGAGACTCCCGGGGCGTCACCGATGTTCTCAATTATCATAGCGCCTTTCTCCTCGGCGATCTCGACCGTAGCGTCCACTGAACCCGAGTCCACAACGATTATTTCATAAACACCGTTACTAGTCCGGTTTTTTATGGAGTCAATTGTACCCCCAATATACTTAGCCTCATTCAATGTAGGTATTATCACACTCAGTTTCATACCAACTTCCCCGGGGTGTAAATATTATGACCTCAATACAATTAATATATAAAATGTAAGAGCTTCGACCTTGATACACCAAACTATATCAACTCAGGATATCACGCTTAGCGGGAGCAGATCGCCCCACTTCCTCTTTACCTCGGCCAGGAGAGCCGGATAGCTTTTTAGAGTAGGGTCGTTCAATATGAGTTGGAATGCATCGTCTCGGGCTTCCCCAAGAATCCTTGTGTCTCTAAGGAGGTTGGCAAATCTGAACTCAGGTACCCCGGATTGTTTTGTGCCCATAAAATCTCCCGGGCCCCGGATCATGAGGTCGGCCTCGGCTATCTTAAACCCGTCTTGTGTGCCCTCCATTACCATAAGGCGTTTGGAGGCGTCTTCGCTACGCTTATAAGAGGATATAAGCAGGCAACGAGAATTGTGCTCGCTCCGACCTACCCTGCCCCTCAGCTGATGGAGCTGGGTAAGCCCAAACCTCTCGGCGTGCTCCACAACCATGACTGTCGCATTGGGAACATCCACTCCCACCTCTATTACTGTGGTGGCAACCAATATATCTATCTCACCGCCTACAAACCTCTTCATAACCACGTCTTTTTCGTCTGTTTTCATACGTCCGTGAACAAGCCCCACTTTGAATTCCGGAAACACGTTGTTTTGAAGCTCTGTGGCCATCGCTGTGGCATATTTCAAGTCCTGAAAGTCCGGGTTCTCGGACTCCTCTATCATAGGGTAGACAACATATACCTGCCTTCCCTTCTCGACCTCTTCTCGTACCACCTTGTAGGCCCTCTCGCGCGCACGTTTCTCGTCAAAATAGACCTTTGTTTTTATAGCCTTGCGGCCGGGGGGCATGCCGTCTAGTACAGAAACATCGAGATCGCCGTACACGGTAAGGGCTAACGTACGTGGTATCGGGGTGGCGGTCATTATGAGCAGGTGCGGGTTTTTCCCCTTGGTCACAAGCATCGCCCTCTGCATAACCCCGAACCGATGCTGTTCGTCAACCACTACCAACCCAAGCGATTTAAAATTCACACTCTGCTCAATGAGCGCGTGTGTACCTATCACCACCTGTGCTTCACCCGAGGCAATCTTTTCGTAGCACTGCTCTTTTTCCTTTTTACTGAGCGCACTCTTTAGCAAAAGTGTCTCGATACCAAGAGCCTGCAGATAAAGGCCGATCGAGTTGTTATGCTGGTCGGCCAGTATCTCGGTAGGAGCCATAAGCACCGCCTGGTGCCCGCTCTCGACCGCGCTTAGCATTGAGATCAATGCGACTATGGTCTTGCCGCTGCCCACATCGCCTTGAAGCAGACGGTTCATAGGTCGATCGAACTCGATATCTTCCTTGATCTCCGCAATAACTCTGGATTGGGCCGGGGTGAGTTCAAACGGAAGGGTTTCCAAGAGCCTCTCGGTCAACTGCCCTGTGGGCGTCATGGCTATACCCGGCATATTGGTTACATCCCTTTTTTTTAATGCAAGCCCTACTTCAATTAAAAAAAGCTCGTTGAAACAAAGTGTTTTGTGAGGTGGGGAATCATAAACGGAACCGGCATCTGAAAGGTCTACTACACTGGAATCGTCGGGTGGAAAATGCACGAATGAAACAGCATTGTTTAAGCTTGTAAGAGAGCGTTTGTCTATGATATCCCCCGGCATGAACTCCGCAAGTGCACCGGCATATGTATCCAAAACGGTCTTTATTATAGTTCGCATGCGCCTCTGCTTAATCCCCTCGGTAAGAGGGTAGATCGGCACAATGCGGTTGCAGTTTAGCTGATCGTCGAAATTAATATCGCCCTTATCGAATATCTCAATGTCCTCGGGCTTGGGGTGGATTATCTGGAGCTCGCCACGATATCCCAGAGCTACATCGCCATTTAGTATGATCTCTTGCCCCTTAGAGAAAGTCGCCCTCATGTACTTGTCGTTGAACTTAAACCATACAAGCGACAATATGCCTGTGCCATCCGAAATCACGACTTTATAGATCGAGCGAGTTTTGAGTTTCACACGGCTCGACAGTTTTATCTCGCCCATGACAGTCGCCCTGGTATCGGGACGGAGTTCTGAGATTTTTTTAATATCCCTGCGGTCGTCATATGCCCTAGGAAAGTAAAAGAGGGCGTCCTCAACCGTCTCAATCCCGCGCTTGGCCAGTAATGAAGAGATCTTGGGCCCGACCCCTTTTATGTACTGTATAGATAGGGTTGAGGGGTCGTCCGACTCCACGGCGGGCTTCTTCTGAGCTTTATTCCGCTCATCTGTAGCTTCGTGTTCGGCTTTTACACCCTTAACATTGTCATGATCCGTGTTGGCTGTTTTGTTGTCTGAGTGCAATTCGACCCTGATGCTGTCTAAAACAGATAGCGCCTGTTTTAACCGAGCCTCTTTTTGTTCCGAATCGAGGTCGTTATAGCCTTGGAACGAGGTTTGAAGAGACCTAAGCAGCGGGCCAATGTCATTGGAGGTTATAAGTGACAGAGCTTTAATGACCAGGTCCGATACTAGGTGGTCCAGGTTCTTGACTTTATCGATGTTGGAGTAGTTGTTCTTGCTCGCAAAAACCATTGGTTTTTCAAGCGCATCGAGGATTTGAAGTAGTTCTTCTCCCATTGTGATTGAGTTTACAGGCTGATTAGTGCAAATATCAAGCTCACTACGCCTCTAGGTTGCTTTTAGATTAAAGATTTACAGTCTCGATTCAAATAATACTCGAATACACAAGATAAATTAGCCGATATAACACATCTTACTAGTGTGATATCGCACATAAAAACCTCTAAATTTAATGAATTTAGCACCATGTGGATGCAATGCACTGAATTTATTGGAAATAATTTTTATGCTCTAAATGGCATAAACGTTGCCCATATATATCCATAGATAAGAGTTAGTCAGCACAGTGCTCTTGGATTTTAGATCGACGAGTATATCAAATAGTAACTTAATATTGGAGGATGAATTATGAAGATGGATCAAACCGAAGTTACTACGAACGGCTCTAGCGATATCCTGGATGTATATAATAAAGCACCCGAGTTAAGTGATTTTGAAGAAGACAAAGCTGAGCAAAATGCGCTAGGTCAAAATGGAAACAATAACGGGTCTTCAGATCGCGAATCAGAGGACAGGCTTTCGACCTCGGACGAACAGTACCGAATCATAAACTCGTATTTTAACGATATTTCCAAAGAACCGTTACTCACACTACGCCAAGAGATCGAGATACCCGCAAAAATTAGTAAGTGTACCGACCGCGCCGCACTCATCGAGCAAAAGATAGATGAGCTAAAGCAGAGCAAGCGGAAGCTGAGCCCAAAAAAACAGATGATACTTCTTAAGCTCGAAGCAAAACACAGGGCGCACACCGAAAAAGCAAATGAGCTGAAAAAGAGATTTGCCAGGGCCAACCTTAGACTGGTCATAAGCATTGCCAAGCGATATGTGAATCAGGGGCTGCATTTCCTGGACCTCATTCAAGAGGGCAATATAGGACTTATGAAGTCCATCGAGAGGTACGACTACAAAAAAGGCTATCGGTTCTCGACCTATGCCTCGTGGTGGATATACCAGTCGATCACCCGTGCCATACTGGTTCAAAAAGGGGCGCTTAGGGTCCCGGTATACCTATTGGAAGTAACGAGCCGAGTGTATAAATCAAATGCAATACTGACGAACAGAACTCACAAAAAACCGAGTCCCGAAGAGATCTCGGAGCACTCGGGTGTGCCACTAAAATACGTAAACAGAATACTCAACCTTACCCACAGTCCCCTTAGCCTCGACACTCCAATTGACGAGGATAAATCCAGTTTCTATGACCATATTGCAGACGAAAAAGCCATTAAACCCGATCAGATGACTTTGGACGAAGAGTTGCGAGACAGTATTAGGAGCTCGCTATCGCTCCTTAGTGCCAAGGAAGAGGAGATACTGCGCTTGAGGTTTGGATTAGACGGCATACAGATCGAGACCCTGGACGACATCGGAAAGAGATACAACCTGACCAGAGAGAGAATACGCCAGATTGAGAAAAAGGCACTCCGTAGACTCTCGGTATCGAAAATGAGGGTGGCGTTGAAGCACTTTCGCATGTAACCCGACCTGCATTTACACGGACCAATTGGGTGAAATCACACAATTGTAAATGTGTTGTTTAACACAGTATTACAGTAAAAATGTCTTAAATATTTGTACGTAGCAACGTAACATGCTTTAATTACATCATTATTTGCAACATAGCATATATGGTCTTCAGATTGCATTTTAATATATCCTGACTGGCTTTATCTAAGTACAGTCAAATACATTAAGAAGGGAGAGTTGATATCATGAGGATTGTAAATTTTCTTTTTGTATTGATGTTGGCAGTAGGTTTAGCATTTGGTAGTGCTTATGTGTTTGGAACCGCTACGGTCCAAGCTGAGGAACAGGCCGAGCCCGGAAGTGAGATGGAAAATGAAGCTGCGGGTGATGAAGAAGAAGCTGTCGAAGAGAATACTGCTGATGCGGACACAGCCGAAGATGAAATGCCAGGCGGTGAGATGGAGGACGATGCAGCACAATAATACTGCATCAAAATTTTAAAACTGATTTAATACTTACTACAAAGGGGAGCTTTTGCTCCCCTTTTTTATGGTCTGAATTTGGGTTATACCAACTTAAAGAATCCCCTAAGCTCAAATTCTAATTAATACTTATTTTATGCAGGTGCGGGCACGATTTTGTAGATTACAGAGTTGCCGCTATTAAACGGCTGATAATACGCGCCTGCAAAAAGGAAATAGGTGTTGCCCCCGACATCGGTTTTTTGAGCCCCGTCGGGAAGTGTCGTCACAACTGCACCAATCGGGGGGTCTACAACTTTATAGCCCTTGCTAACCTGCTGGTAATAAGCCCCGCCACAGTTGTAAAACTGGCCTCCATCGGCACTTATAGATTCACACGAAGCCGGGAGAGACACCACAACAGCACCTACAGGTGGGGGCACGACCACATACTGGGATTGGTCCTCTACATAGTAGACACCGTCAGAATAATAGAATGTGTCGCCCTCCACATAGACCGTTGAGGAATTGGAGGGGATACTGGCAATTGCTGCCCCTATAAAAAGCCCCGCAGCGAATGCACCCCACCCGGAATAGTATCCGTACCACGAATTATAGTAGCCGCCGTAGTAACGGTTGTAGTGATAATTGTCCCAATGGTTGATACGCCTGCGTTGCATATCCTGTGCAGCGTCTTGGCGCTGGCCCTGGCGGTCGTAACGGGCATCTTGGCGTTGGCCCTGGCGATCGGATATAGCGTCGCGGTCCGGTTGTCTGTCGCCGGGACGGTTTTCGGGGTTACGGTTCTGTATATCGCGGTTTTGCCTGTTTCCTGCATTACCTCTTTGTGTTCCGACATTGCTTCGATCGCGACTCTGGACAGTGTTTACTCTGTTGCCCCGATTCATTGTGCCGGTTTGAGCGCGGTTGCGCTGGTGAGACTGATGAGCTCTGCCAGAACCCCTGATGCTCCCGTAGCCATGGTTACCCGACGCTGCACCCCTGTAATGCGAACCGCCCCCATGGTGGTGGCTCATACTACGGCCTCCACCCCTTCCACCGCCTCTGCCACCTCTGCCGCGGGCAAAAGTATCTACAGCAAGGAACACTCCTGCCGATAGGATTAAGAATGCGAGGATAAACAAACGTTTTTTATTACTATTTTTTATCATTTTCACTCTCCCCTGCACTATCCATCTTAATGAACTCAATCTTTAGCGCCTCTTTCGGAATATTTGGCTTAAACTCTTTATCGCTCATCTTCTGGTCGAGCTTCCAGTCCGAGAACTCGGCACTGTACTGGGGCTCGCCCTCTTGAGTTTTGTAATTGATTACTAGCTTACAGGGCAGGTGCCGGTTGCTCTCATCGATCCAGATCTGCCAGTCTATAAACTCCTGAGTGAAGGCTAGGTGGACACAGTCTTTGCCCTCTACCCTGCCCACACCTACAACAACCCCGGTTTGTATGTCTGCGCTAACCGATTTGTATGGACTGCTGTAAACGATGTCGGCCAGAGGCAGTGTAAAATCGTAGTTGTCCAACATAAAGTCCACAGTCTCGTCTATAGTCGGTGGGACTTTGAGCTCGCCGTAGAAATCTTTATCCATGTTCAAGATCGTGAGGGTCCCATTATCGAGCCATACACTCCTCTCTACCAGGTCGCCGTCGAAGTACCCGACAATCTTGTTGGGCCGCTTGAGTTTTATCTCGATGTCTCCGCCGTACTGTATCTTTTGCCCCGATTTAAGGACATCGTCGAAATTCACATGAGTCTTTACGGAGAATGTCTTTGCCGCCTCGAGTGTGGCACTCATCGCACGGAGCAACTCATCGGCCTCAGGATCTATTGCCGCAACCGTAGACGGACCTGCTTGTTTTTGAACATCCGCACTAGGCTCGGCATGTAAGTATGTAAGTTTAAAAAATAGGGAAAAAACTGTTAAAGAGAGTAAAACCAATCCAACACCAATCAACCGATTCTTCATTTACCCCTCCCCACCACTTAGTTACATCTAATTATTAAGAGTAAATAATAAGTGAATAAATGTCACCTGGATTTTTGGGGTATTTAATAAAGCAGTGAATAAAATAGGCGGTCTTTTAATTGAATGGTCGGGGTGGCCGGACTTGAACCGGCGGCCTCTGCGTCCCGAACGCAACGCTCTAGCCAATCTGAGCTACACCCCGAAGTTAATTAAATTTACAATATATTGAGCTTCTCGCAAGGCGTTTTCACAAATGGACACAGTCCCGATCTCTGTGTTATATAGCTCTTTAATGGAACAATAAAACGCTGCTACTCTGAAATTTAAAAACCAGGTAACCTATATAGACATCCATCAATAATACAGATACTGTGAGGCGTAAATGAGAAAAGTAAACGAACTTAAACACACACAGGTATATAAAAAATGCGATCTTTCTAAGTTGGGATTTAAAACAACCGACGATCTTGTCTCGTGTAGGGAATTCATAGGACAAAAACGAGCGGTTGAAGCCATAAACTTTGGTCTGGGTATGGATTTTGGGGGCTACAACATCTATATCGCAGGGCCCACAGGGGTCGGTAAAACCACCGCAATCGAATACATCTTGAGCACGGTCGCAAAAGATAAACCAACGCCCTCGGATTGGTGTTTTGTATATAACTTTGCAGAACCCAACGAGCCGAGAGCAATAGAGCTGCCCACGGGTAAAGGTAAAGACTTCCAAACTGATATGGAAGAGTTCCTCCAAATTCTACAGACCACTATACCCACAGCTTTCGAAAGGACCGACGTTGAAGACCAGAAACAGAACTATATGAACGATTTCCAGAGAGAGAAAACTAGATTATTCGAAGAGCTGCAGTCAAAAGCTGCAGCAAAGGAAATTCAGATTCAGTTCTCGCCCACAGGCATTATCACTATACCGCTTATCGGCGGGAAACCCGTTACACAAGAGAACTACAACAGCCTTACCGAAGAGATCAAAGAAAAAATAAAACAAAGCAAAGAAGAACTGGACAACGAAGTCGCTGCGGTCTTAAAAGAGGTCCGCGCGCTCGAAAAGCAAGCGATGGACAAGGTTAAGGAACTGGAAAAAAGGGTCGCATTGTTTGCGGTAAGGGACCTGATCGACACACTTCGTGAAACGTATAAGACATATCCGCAGGTGATAGATCATTTCGATATGCTTCAAAAGCATATACTTGAGCATATAGATAATTTTCTGCCAGACAAAACACCACCCCCGGGTGGGGCCCCGTTCCCCTACAAAATACCAAAGCAAGACCCACAGTTCGTAGAATATAAAGTAAATGTATTTATTGACAATTCTCGGACAGAGGGTGCACCTGTAATATTCGAGAGCCACCCGACTTACGTCAATCTGTTCGGGACTATAGAAAGAGAGGCCAAGTTTGGGGCACTCGTTACAGATTTTACCATGATACGTAGCGGCTCACTCGCCAAAGCAAACGGCGGCTACCTGGTAATAGAGGCACTTGATATATTTAAGTTCCCATTTGTCTGGGACTCGCTAAAAAAAGCACTCGAGAACGATGAGCTCAGGATTGAAGATGTATCTCAGCAGTATGGGTTTTCAAGCACGGTAGGGATCCGCCCAGAGCCTATAAAACTGGACCTAAAAGTTATAATCACCGGTAATTCCTACATATTTAATATGCTTTACGCTTACGACGACGACTTTAGAAAGCTCTTTAAGGTAAAGGCCGATTTCGATACCGTGGTTGATCAAGACGAAACATCTTTGCAGCAATACTCGTGCTTTATTAAATCCATATGTGAGCGGGACAATATCAAGAGATTTGATCGTAGTGGTGTAGAGGCCATCATAGAACACGCAACCCGGCTCGCAGGCGACCAGACCAAACTGTCGGTACAGTTCGGTGGGATTACGAAAATTATAAAAGAGGCGGGGTACTGGGCCAAAGTAAACGGGGATGAAGACGCAATATCAAGGGAGCACGTCTTAAAGGCAATCGACGAGAAACTCTATCGCTCGAGCATGATCCAGGAAAAGATACAGGAGATGATCGCCAAGGGTGTGATCATGGTCGACACAACCGGGATGGTAGTGGGGCAGATAAACGGCCTGGCTGTATACAACATCGGGGATCACGCGTTCGGGAGGCCCTCGCGCATTACCTGCGAGACTTTTATGGGGACCGAGGGTGTGATGAACATCGAGCGCAAGGCCAGACTAAGCGGCAATATACATGACAAAGGAGTGCTAATACTGAGTGGCTACATCGGCACAACCTATGCACAGAATAAACCACTTAGCCTCTCGGCCAGCATAGGGTTTGAGCAGAGCTACGACATGATAGACGGCGACAGCGCCTCTGCCGCCGAGCTATTGGTGCTGATATCGAGCCTCTCAGGTATACCCATAAAGCAGAGCCTGGCCATAACCGGATCGGTAAACCAGAAGGGTCAGATCCAGCCTATTGGGGGCGTGAACGAAAAGGTCGAGGGTTACTATGACGTGTGTAAGGCCAAGGGTATAACCGGGGAGCAGGGAGTGGTGATCCCGCACCAAAACGTAAAGAACCTGATGCTGAAACCCGAAGTTGTAGAGGCGGTGAAACAAGGGGAATTCCATGTTTACCCGGTGGAGTCAATCGACCAGGCAATCCACACATTAACCGGGAAAGAAGCGGGTGCAAGGGGCTCGACAGGGAAGTTCAAACGGGGCACTGTAAACTACCTTGTAGATAAAAGGCTAAGGGAGTTTGCAGAAGACTACCGAAAGTTTGGGAGACAGAACAACAAGAAGTCCACGGACTCAAACTCTTAGGTCCGCCGAGGGGTTAACGTGAGGGCAGACTCTGTTTCTTTTTCTCGAAGCCAAACAGGTTTATAAACTCGCCGAATGTAGAGTTGCTTAGATCGGTTAAACGTTCGATATGAAGAGGGGTATCTTTTTTGATGAGGTCGGGGTCGATCTCGCCCTTAGTTTCCTCTATCTCCTTTTTGTTAGCGGATACACGGAGCCACCTTGCTATCATCTTCTCATCGACCTCGAGGTGGAACTGGAACCCGTAAACATTGTCGCGGTACCTAAACGCCTGGTTTTCACATAGGGGGGAGGTGGCGAGATGGGTGGCACCCCGGGGTATGTCGAATGTATCGCCGTGCCACTGAAATATTTTCTCGACCTTGTTAAATCCCCCGATCAAGGGGTCTCGTTTGCCGTTGTGTGTGGGTGAGACATCGTACCATCCAATCTCTTTTTTGGGGTTCTTCTTTACCTTGGCACCGAGTGCCTTAGCCACAAGCTGCCCGCCAAGGCATATCCCAAGCACGGGGATTCCCTTGTCAATGGCGCTGTCGATGAGCTTCACTTCGGTGTGCAGGTGGGGATGGGTGCGGACCTCGTCAACGTTCATCGGGCCGCCTAGTACTATCAAACCGTCATAACCGTCAAGGCTCGGGTCCGCATCGGGGTGTCGGCCGAAGTTTATATACCTGATTCGAAAACCGGATTCCCGGATCAAAGGGTCTAGCGTCCCCAATATCTCGTGAGATACATGTTGGAAAACCAATAGCTTTGGCATATTGCGAGAAGGTCCTTTAGAACTTCACCTTACCGGTGATGATGTCTTTGAACATTACCCAATCACCCATGAGGCTGTAAAGTGGGTACTTGAAAGTTGCAGGCTTGTTCTTTTCAACAAAGAAGTGGCCTATCCACGCAAACCCGTACCCTACCACGGGGGCAAGGAGCAGTGCATACCACTTTTGCTCGACCAGCACATAGGCAATGATCAAGAGCACAAGGAGACTGCCGAAAAAATGGAGCTTTCGATTTACAGGGTAGCTGTGTTCCTCTAGATAAAACTCGTAGAACTCAGCAAACGAACCGAACTGTTTTTGCTCTTGCGATGACATTGCCTGTTCTCTGCAAACACAGATGCAACTATAACGCAATATTAAAACATTGTTCAATATTTAACAAGCTTCTGAGGTCATACAGTCAATATAGCTCTAAGATGCTAGGAGTTGTAGGGGAGAACATCCCAATCGCTAAGTACCGCGAGACAAAGTAATTGCCGGCGACTAACCGCCTAGGCTTCTGTCAGATACTTGACCACATCGTCCTGGATCGAGCTATCCACAAGCTCTCTCCACTCGTCGTTGCCTTCGCCGATGGAGGTCCTGATCTTGGTAGCCGAGATCCAGCCTATGTTCTCGGGGGGTTCGAATTCGTTCATCTCATACCCAACACCTCTGCCCCAGTTTACCGACTCGATGTCGGGGATGATCATTACCTTTACATCGTCACCCTTGCTCTCGTGATATTTCTCGATCATGCTTACGGTCTGTTCTGTGGTAAACGGATTTTTGGGGTCGGGTGGGATATCTCGCACCATTATCAAACACGGCACGCCCTTGTCCAATTTCTGCCTAACCAGGCTCACGTGGCCTTTGTGATAGGGCTGGTATCTGCCTATAAAGATGGCCCTTTTCGATTTAGACGGCTCTATATCGGGATGGCCGTGATTTACAACTTTCCAATCACTCATTAATCGTCTCCTATGATTGTTTGCTAGTTCAAACTCTCGTGGTTTATTGCAATTATCGAGACAAAACGCCTGATAATGCGAAGGAAGGATTATACATGTAGCTCTTTAATTTTCAATTATAGTGCGCCTAGGTTATATGAAGCTTAACAACTCAGAGTTCACTGCAAATGGGCTTATCCTTACCCCAGTTGCCGACAACGCTCTCGGACTCTAAAGCACGGGCAAGCAAACGAAGAAATTGGGTGCGCGGAATCTCTTTTGCCCCCAGGCTCTTCATATGCGCATTGGGCACCTGCGAGTCGATAAACATGAAGTCCCAATCGATAAGTCTGCACACAAGATAGTACAAAGCCACTTTCGAGGCGTTGCTTGCAGTGTGGAACATTGACTCGCCAAAAAACGCTCTGCCCAGTGAAACCCCGTACAACCCACCTACTAAATTGCCGTCGAGATAAGTCTCAACCGAATGAGCATAGCCTTTGTTATGCAGTTCAACATAGGCGTTGATCATGTCACTCGTGATCCATGTGCCCTCTTGCCCGGCTCTAGGCACCTCGGAGCATTTGTGTATCACCTCGGTGAAGCGGGTATCGAACCTTACCTCGAACACACCGGAGTTGATTAACTTTTTAACTTTTGAGCTTATGTGTAATTCGTTAGGCAGTAAAATAAACCTAGGATCGGGCGAGAACCAGAGAATAGGCTGGCCCTCTGAGTACCAGGGGAATATGCCGCTTTTATATGCCAGCAGTAACCTCTCGGTGCCGAGGTCACCACCTAGAGCCAAAAGCCCGTTTTCCTCTGCGAGTTCGGGTTGGGGGAAATCGAGACTATCAGTAAGCAAATATACCGTCATTTAAACTTCCCCATTTGCTAGCGATATAGTCATCGTAAAATAAATTATACACACTGTTTAGAGGTCGGTATGACCAAGGGACTTATCAGGGGCTATAACATCCCTAACCAGTCTCTTTAGCTGGGCGATATCGGGGAACCCGTTTTGATCTGCACGGGACCATAAGATTTGTTCGTTTATCTTGACCTCAAACACTCCCCCCGTGCCTGGGACTAGCGCCAACTCTCCTATCTCGTCTTCAAATGTAGTAAGCAGTTCCTGGGCAATCCACGTAGCCCTGATCAACCACCTGCATTTTGTACAGTACTCTATGTTCACAGTTGCCTTACCCATGCCCGAGCCCTCCTTGATTCAACAAAATATCGATAAATATATAGTGGTTAGCAGTATTTGAAAATAAATTGTCTTTATGAGATAATCGTACCAACCTAAATTATTACGAGGTGAAAATATGCTAAAAGAGTTCAAAGAATTTGCACTGCGGGGCAATGTAGTGGACATGGCGGTCGGGATCGTTATCGGTGCCGCATTCGGTACCATTGTGCACTCCTTTGTTAACGACATCATTATGCCCCCTATCGGCATACTTATCGGTGATGTAGATTTCGCAGACCTCTTTACGGTGCTAAAAGACGGTACACCGGCGGGGCCGTATGCGACCTTGGCCGAGGCAACCAAAGCCGGTGCAATCACCATCAATTACGGCACGTTCATTAACACAATAATAATCTTTATCTTAGTGGCACTCGCAGTGTTTTTTATCATTAAGAACATAAACAGGCTTAGTCAGGAAAAAAAGGAAGAGGAACCCGCTCCAGAACCCACAAATGAAGAGCTATTGCTAGAAGAGATTAGGGATATTTTAAAGCAAAAATAACCCATGTAACTTAAGCACTGCACCGTCTTTAATCGTCCTTTGCATCATCGTGTTTAGGAAGCGGCTTAACTAAAGAAACGGGGATATTAAGCGTCTCTTTAATAATCGCGAGAATACCGGTGCTGATGGCAGACACGGAGAGCTGTTTAATCTCGGGATTAGATATGTCTCCACTTACTCTAACGGGTATCGACACCATATCCTTGCCCAGCACGGATTTAACCAGAGGTATCTTTTCTATGACCGCATCGACCGAAAACACAGGGATTACAAGCACCTGGAGGTCTAGTTGCTTTTGGACCAGGTCAACCGTGCCCTCACACACAACCTTTAGCGCCCTTCCGTCCATCACAGCCTCTTTTAACTCCAATATACCGTCTGTGATCTCTCCCTTGGCTTTCATCATCTCGTAGGGGAAACCCTTTTTGCTAAAATCGGGGAGCTCCCCCCTGATGACATCGCCCAGATTCAGTATCGAGAAAAATTTAGCCACGGTCCCGTAATTGGATACATGACCGTTATGGGATATGAAATCCAGGTTTCCGTTTAACCCCTCAAACACCGCACCCTGATCGGTGTCGGACAATAGATCGCCATCGAACTTGAAGTCTCCTGTGAGAATCTTGCCTTTCTTAAGAAGGCATTCGATAGTGGTGCTTAAGTCGGTGTCGGTGGACTTGGGGGTTAGATCGAGTTTGAGTTTGGGCGGAGAAACCTCGAAAACCCCGGGTGTGTCTATCCCGCACAAATTGGCACTAGATATATTGACGTTAACATCTCTGCCATCCAAATCAATTACACCGTCCACAGAGGTCCAATCGAACTGTCCGTATGCAAAATTCTTGGACTTGACCTTAACATCGCCGAATAAAAGTGTTTTGCGGGCATCTGGGTCAGCACTAGGCCGAGCCTCTTTAGTGTTATCCGTTTTAGCCTCGGTATTTTCAGAGTATGTCTTGTCCTTTTTCCACTCTAAGGAATCTGCATCAAGCGTAATATCGAGTTTCAAACTCCTTAGATCCGTAGTTCTAGTCCCCTTGATCGCCGCTCCGTTTAATAGGGAGTTATTATCCTTGTATTTTTTGTACACAAGGCTCGAATCGGATATGGACAGAGGGCCGGTAACCGATACAAGGTCGGGGATATTAAAATAAGTGATAAGTTCGTTGCTAATAGGTGCATCTAACCCGCCATTGAACTTCACATCCACTGAGAACCCGTGGGTGACATAGTTATTTATATTGGCTCCAAGATTAATGCTGTTGGTATCAACCTGTATCTGGCTGTCATTAAACGATATCTTCTCGGGAGTTACCACAAATTGATTACTGGGCACCGTAATATCGCCGTCAAGCCCCGGAAGTTTTATGACAGCATTGTTTATAGAGCCCACGCTCTCTATCCGCCATGTCGAGGGCACCATCACATCACCCTTAAAGGCAAGCGAATCCAGCAGTGCAGAGCCCTTTAGATCCGCAACTTTTTCCAGATGAGACCCCAAGAGATCGAAAGACCTTAACCACTTGAACATATCGTGCAGTTCAAAATTAACGGCACTTGAGTTAAGGTTGAGGATATTATTCTCCTGCCATGAAAATGAACCATTAATGCCTTTAGTGGAAAAATTTGTAGTTGTAAGATTGATATCGCTTACCTTTATGAACTTGTTTTCGTACTGAAATCTGCCCCCGTCTATCTCGAGCTTGTACGGGACGCGTCCGTAGTCTGCGTTAATGGTTAGGTCTGTTACGTCGATCTTGGGCTTAGGAGACTTTTTTTGCTCGCCGAGAATTAGTTTGCCCTTGGCCCTGCCGCTTACGGCCTGTAATCTGTCGATCTCGCCTTGGAATATGCGGTCGGATATAAACTGTTTTAACACCGGCGGGATATCGCTTACATCGGCATCAACCAACACATCGAGCAAAAGCGGACCTATCGGACCCTCGAGTCCGAGCGTTAAACTGCCCTCGGTACCTATCGAGTTGCCCATCTTGGCACTCATATTACTGCCCTTTAGCAGCCCATCGCCGATTACCACCTCACCCTTTGCATCGGTTAGATCATACTCGGCCTTGGGAATAAAGACCTCGCCATTTATCATGCTGCCCTTGAGCTCAAAGTTGCCTTTCTTCCATATCTGTTTGAATGAACCGGCGTTGCCGGTGAGTTTGATGTCGGGGACAGTGCCCCCGCGCACAATCTCAAAAATAATTTTTACTATCCTATTTTGACCGGCCACAAAAAGTGCGATATCCCTGGCCGACTTGGCGTCAATATTCTGACCACTTAATGTAAGCTCGTGGGACTGTGTGTTATTATCAATCCTATAACTTCCGTTCACAGAGAGTGGGGGGGTGGTGAAGTTGCCATTCAAAACCTCGACCTTAATCTCATTGTCGTCGGCACTAAGCCGCGATGCAAGGTCTATGTTTTCTATCTGTTTAGAATTCTCGCCGTTATCTAAGAGAATTTTGGGTATATCCGTTTTCATATAAACATCGAGATTGTTTAATCCCCCGGTGTCGTAGGTAATGGATAGATCGGCATCTTCTATCGCAATAGAAGTAGATATCTCTTTAGTACCAGGTGTTATTGGTCCCACTTTAAGACCCGTAACGTCAATCTTTCCGGTGCTTTCGAAGTCGTCGGGAGATAACCACCCCTGGGCACTGATCCTATCCCATTCGTCTGATGTTGCGGTAATTTTGTATTGTATTTTTTCTTGCGGCTTGCTGAATAATGCGTTTATCTGTGTGATTTTTAAGAGGTCATTCCCAGACCTAACCAATTCAAACTCACCATCTACGATTTGTATGTTGAGGTCGCCTGTATCATGCTTAACAAACTCAAAAATATTCTTGATTTTACTTCTTACCCGGGATAAGATCGGCTCCTTGTCTTGCTTTGCTTTTTGTTTCTCGGTATCGCTCTTTTTAGCAGAGCTCAGCACTATATTCGGTCTGATTACTCGGAGTTCCGAGACCTCTATATTACCGAGGAATAGAGGCAAAATAGCCGGATAAATATCGAGTGTGTCAAAGTCCGCATCTAACTTGCCCGGAATATTGACATGCCCGCCCTCAAGCACAAGATGGGGCCTGTGAAAGAGAGTTATGTGAGCGTCTTTGTACTTGACCTCGCCCCCGATCTTCACTGAGGTTACAGATAGGATCTGATCCTTCATAAGGTCGCGGTTAACGAGGTTTACCCCCACAATCAAAAGTGCAGAGACTAATAGGAAAATAATCCCGAGAGAGATTAATATGAGTCTTGTGTATTTTTTTATTCTAACCAATTCATATACCGGTCTGAAAAGATTGAGTTTGACAAAATTAGGCTATCGAATAATCCGGTTGTGTGAGTGGTGTGCTATAGTTATAGGGTAACTAATGAGAGGCACCATAACAATCATAAATTTCTGTGCACGTGATTAAAAAACCGGGTCACGAGCATGCATAAATTAAGATGATTAGTCCGAAGAAGCATTTAGTTGTTTAGGTATATAGACCAGTGCAACAACAGCACCTAGGGCGGCTAAAACCACTGTGAATACAAGCGCCGTTTTGATGCCCGACACATAGGAGCTGTGCAGGGGAGGTATGAGGGTGTTAAACGTATCGATTCCCAACTCGGTTGTAAGGTTGCTTTTACTGCCGCTGCCGATGACAAACCCCTCAATATCGGTGTGTTCTACAGTTGTGAGGTCGAGACCCAGATTTTTTAACTTGTCCAGTAAATCGTCTTTTACTCTAGTTGTGAATATCGTAGTGGCAATGGCAAGCCCCAAAGCGGCACCCACAAGCTGAAACATATACAGTATCCCGCTTGCTAAGCTCGCCCTGGAATCACTTACAAATCCCACGCCCGAGGTCGTCACAGAAGGGATGGAAAACCCTATGCCCATACCCATCAATACCATCCCGGGTATAAACCCATAGTAGTCCTTATCGAAACCGAGGATTATCAATGCCAGTATCCCGAGTGTTATCAGCAATAAGCCTGTTAAGATAGAGTATTTTGGGCCAAGGCGGTTAAATATGGTGCCGGATATAGGCGAGACCAACCCGAAGCTAAGCAGCATAGGGACTAAAGAGGCCCCGGCTAATACGGGAGTGTAGTCCATGAACTTCTCGAAGTACTGCGGCACATATAACATCACACAAAAAAATGAGGGGATAGCAAGCAACATAATGAGCCCAGCCATCATGAATGTGGAGTTGCGAAGCACGTCATCGGGAATAAGTGCCAGTCTTGCGACCTTTTCAACCCTAATAAACAAATAGAACATTGCTATGGATAAGAGCAGTAACCCGAAGATACCGTAGGATACCCAGCCCCATGTGGGAGCCACATTAAGCGCATATAATAGAGCTATTATGGACACAGATAACGTTAGGATGCCCAGGGAATCTACGCCCTTTTCACCACTCTCCCCCGACTGTTTCTCAACCACAAAATAGCTGATTGTCCCAGCAATCAGCACTAGCGGGATATTCATCATCAACACCCAGCGCCACGACCAGGTCTCGGTAATAAACCCGCTTAGGACCGGGCCCGCGGCGTTACCGAATCCCGCTGCTCCCATGATCAATCCAATCGCGATACCCTTTTGACTGTCAGAAACAGAGGAAAACACTATGCCCAGTATTGCGGGCCAGAGTAGTGCCCCACCGAAACCTTGAACAAAGCGAGCGGCTATAAGCATGCCTACATCCGTAGCTATAGCTCCCAAAAATGATGCCAACCCAAACACCACCAGCCCTATATAGAACATCTTTGTGCGGCCGTATATATCGGCAAGCCTCCCGCACGTGACCATGAGGACCCCGAAGGATAGCCCATAGCCGTTTATAACCCACTGGACGGTCTCGATTGAGGTCTTAAACCCTTTTTCAATGCCCGGGATGGCAAGATTAATGGCTGTGATATCCACTGCCAGGACCAACACGCCCAGCCCCATGGCAAATAGAGTGAGTATTAATTTTGCATTCATATGTGTCTAAGAATGTAACTTGAAATCTATATAGCTAACCATGAACTATGTCTTGACAACAACTAGTCTATCATTTATCAATGAATGATACTAAAACAAACACAAAAGGGAGGAATATAAATGAAATTCTTTGGACTTCTTTTATTAACCGTTTTTGCTCTAAGCCAACTATCATACGCAGAGGTAGTGGGCAAGGACGTGGAGTACACCGAGAGCGGCACAACACTAAAGGGTTATCTGGCCTACGACAACAGCATCGAGGGTAAACGCCCCGGAGTGCTAGTGGTGCACGAATGGTGGGGACATAACGATTACGCCAGAAAACGCGCAGACATGCTGGCGGAGATGGGTTACACAGCACTGGCTGTAGATATGTACGGGGACGGCAAACAGGCAGATCACCCCGACGACGCCAACAAATTCATGATGGAAGTTCTAAACAATATGGACGTGGGTGAGAAAAGATTTAATGCGGCCATGGACTTTTTAAAAGCAGAGCCCACAGTAAACCCCGATCAGATTGCAGCTATCGGGTACTGTTTTGGTGGCGGGGTGGTACTGCATATGGCCAGAAAGGGTACGGACCTGGACGGTGTGGTCAGTTTTCACGGGAGCCTTGCTTCCATGCACACACCCGAGCCTGGTAGTGTCAAGGCAAAGGTGTTGGTGCTCCATGGTAAAGACGACAAATTTACTACTCCCGAGCAGTTAGCTGAGTTTAGAAAAGAGATGAACGGTGCAGACGTGGACTATGCACTGATCGTGTATCCGGGGGTGGGGCATAGCTTTACCAACCCTGCAGCAGACGAGTACGCTAAAAAATTCGAGATTCCCCTTGTATACGATAAAGACGCGGATGAGAGCTCGTGGAAATCCATGGAGGAATTTCTAAAAGAGATTTTCAAGTCTGAAAGCAATTAATTGTTTTAAATCCAATTTCATAACGGGGGACATATTTATATGAGTATGTCCCCTTTTTTTATAGCCTTTATACCCCAGAGTTAGTCCAGTTCATAAAGTGTGTCGTCTGTTTTTGGGTAGGTTGGCTTGTGTTTGGCGCCTTTTTTCTTTTTCTTTGCAAAGAGCATGGATTCGTCCTCAAGTAGATCCCCCATCTCCTGTTCTATCGTCTCAGGGTCCTCGCCGCTCTCTAGCCTGCTTAGAGCTTCCTCCATGCCGGGGCCCATGGACATACCCGTTGCATCGGTGAGTTTTCTCATGAGCTCGGCAGTCTGTTTGGGGTCGTCTTCATCCACTCTGTCGACTTCTCGCTCGAGCATAGACATTGCTTTTTCGAGCTTGGATTCGTCAATATCGGGGGTCTCAGCTTCACCCCCTTCTTTGGCACCGCTTAAGGTGGCAAACGATGAAAAAATGCGTTCGAGCTTTACTCGTTTGCACTTTGGGCACTTGGGTATGGTCTCGGTATTTACTGTCCTTGAATAAAACTTATAGACCGTGTTGCACTTTTTACAGAAGAACTCGTATATGGGCAAAGCCGACTCCCCCCGTGCTATGTTTTGTTGATGCGCATATTTATCAAGTAATACTACCTGTGCTCGGGGTTTTCATAATCAAACCTGCACCCCGCGTCCCATTCCGAGCGCTGGTTGCCGTGTGCGGGTATCCCACCTGCGTCTTTGATCATCCTGGCCATGTGCATGAGGTTCCACGTCATAAAAGTGGTGTTACGATTGGTGAAGTCATTTTCAGGGCCCCCGGAGCCTGGGTCCAGGTATGAGGGGCCCGGGCCGGCCTCGCCCAGCCACCCGGCATCGGCCTGAGGAGGGATCACATATCCTATATGCTGTAGCGAATACAATATGTTCATTGAGCAGTGTTTGGCCCCGTCTTCGTTCCCGGTTATGAGGCACCCGCCAACTCGCCCGTAATAGGCATACTGACCCTGGGGGTTTAGATCGCCCGAAGTAGAGTAGAGTCTCTCTATAACCTGTGTGCAGACCGAGGATTTCTCACCGAGCCAGATAGGGGACCCGATCACTATTATCTCTGCCTCCTTAACCTTCTCGTAAATCCCGGGCCAGTCGTCTTTATCCCAGCCGTGCTCGGTCATATCGGGATACACACCCGTAGCAATATCGTAATCCACAGGCCTAAGCAGCTCTACTGAGATGCCGTTTTTCTCCATTATAGCTATAGAAATACTTATTAAACCCTCGGTGTGGGATAAAGCAGGTGACTTTTTGAGAGTACAGTTAAGAAATAGCGCCTTTAGGTCGGTGAAATCCCACCTGCTCTCCTCGCACATCTTTTCCTGAAGCTCGTTTAATTGCATGGTGCCCTCCCCTGAAATTTAGTTATATATAATCATTGCAGCCACATTTACTCAAAATGCTTCGCCAAAGAGAACAAATAAATTCAGACCAGGAATATGTTAATACAATTTATCACAAGCAATCAAGGCATACCGGCTAGAAAACAACTCAGTCGATAGACTGCCCACGGAGCATTGAGAAAAATATGTTCCATTTCTCGTCCGTTACCTCACCCCTGGTATTTAGCATCTCAATATGTTTACTCTCGTTCTCGGTATCCAGAGTTATACCCCAGAGCGGAATAATCCCGTTTGGGATGATCGAGTACCGCATGTCGCCTACAATATTCGGATAGTCTGGATGGTATGAAAGATAACCGCCTGTAAACTTCTGAAACCGAAGCACGTCATTATAAAGCACGCTGTCCTTGTCGGCTCCCGGGTAGTCTGTGTCGGGGTCAAAGAGCTCAAGTGAGTCGCCCTCATAGACAACGGGATCTGAGAAGGGCCCTACCCACACTGCATCTGCATACAACCGCCCATCGGATTCGTATACCGAACGCCAGAGCACCAAATTGCCGAGCGAAGGGTGCACTAAGATCCGCTCTATCCGGTGTCCCCGCTCCCCGGCAAGATCAACAGCCACACTTGTGGCCCGTTCGCGCTGCGCATAGCCGAGCAAGAGATAAAGCACAGCAAATAATACTCCCACACGTGCAATATTTGTAGATTTTCTGATGAATGCAATGACCACAATTACCAATAGTGTGATAGTAAAAATAGGGTCGATAATAGAGATTATATTCCAAGCAACTCTCTCATCGGAAAATGGCCAAAACACCCTTGTGCCATAGTTCGTGCAGGCATCCAGAAGCCCGGCTGTTGCGTAACCGAGGGTCGCATAGATATAGATGCGCAAAAAGCCCATCCGCTTTCTCAGAAACACCCAAAGCACTGAGGCTGCGATTAGTCCCCCAATTGGTATGAACGCAAGAGCATGGGTAAAGTGCCTGTGATAGTCGATCACAAGCAGAGGGTCGGTGGACGAACGAATCAGGATATCCAGGTCGGCCAGTAAGGCAGATAAAAACCCTACCACACCCGCGATTCGTATCTCTTTTCGGTTGGAGACGCTTTGGGGGAGTGATGCACCCAGAACACCCTGGCTAATCGGATCCATATGACTGTTTGGTAATAAACCACTTAAGAGTTGTATTTGTGTTTAGCAATCTTTTTACCCCTGTGCCCCAAGTGATGCTGCTATTTAATAGGTCGTCCAACCGCCGTCTATGACCAGGTCGGACCCCGTTACATACCTGGCATCGTCGCTAGCCAGATACAAAACTGCGTATCCTACCTCTTCAGGCTCGGCACGCCGTACAAGCGGGATCATATCGGCTGCTATCTTGTCGAGCTGCTCCTCGGCATCGGGCGGGTTGCCCATGAACTCGACATCCATCTTGGTTTTAATGTAGCCCGGACAAACTGAATTAACGCGTATATTCTGCTTGGAATGGTCAAGCGCCATGCTCCTAGTGATCTGTCTCACAGCTCCTTTAGACGCATTGTATGCGACACAGTTTTCCATGCCTACCATGCCGAGCACTGAGGAGTTGTTTATGATCGAGCCCCCTCCGTTCTCTGCCATTATCGGTACCACATATTTGCTCATCAAAAACACACCTTTGACGTTGATATCGATTGTGCGGTCCCACACCTCGCTGGTTGTAGTGACGACTGTACCGCCCTCGAGTATCCCCGCATTATTAAATAGAATATCAATGCGCCCGAAGCGCGAGTGAAAATCTTCGACCACCCTCTTTATGTCCTCTTCCACCGACACATCGCCCTGATAGGCCACTAATTCACCCGGCCCCTCGGCCTCGGCCACCACACTTTCAAGATTGGACTCGGTTCTGGCCATTATGCCGACGTTAGCACCTTCCTTGCATAAAATATGTGCTGTAGCCCTCCCGATCCCCTCGCTACCGCCAGTAACTATTGCAGTTTTACCCTCTAGTCTCATTCTAACGCACCTCCGTTATAAGCTCGTATAATCTTAACCGATGAGTTATAGGACCGCTGCACCAGGGCACCGCCCTAAATCATACCAACAGTTTTGATCCCCTCTCCTCTGCTTCTTTAAGACTCTTTTTCCTGGATTTCGGTATATCCATCCCGCGTCTCACTGCGGGGCGGCGGCGTACTACCTTCATCCACTCGCGCAGGTTCGGCAGGTCATCAATCTCAATGCCCGCCCACTTGTGGAGCGCTATCCAGGGATACGTTGCAATATCGGCAATTGAATATTCGGATCCCCCCAAATATTCATTGTCCGTAAGCCTCTTCTCTAACACTGTATACAACCTCTTGGTCTCCCTGTGGTAGCGGTTAATCGCGTACTCGATCTTCTCCGGGGCATACCTGTAGAAAACGTTGGACTGCCCCTGCATAGGGCCTATGCCGGCCATTTGGAACATGAGCCACTGTATAACAGTAGACCTGCCTTTCACATCTTGCGGTAGGAGCTTTCCGGTTTTCTCGGCCAGATAGATCAGTATGGCCCCGGACTCGAATACAGCAAAGTCGTCGTTGTCCCTGTCTACGATAGCAGGGATACGGCCGTTTGGGTTGATCTCGAGGAACCAAGGCTCCTTTTGCTCGAACTTGCTTAGGCTCACATGGTGCACAGTGTATGGTATCTCGATCTCCTCGAGCATGATCGAGATCTTCCTGCCGTTTGGGGTTGACGATGTGTATAGGTCGATCATTTGATATACTCCTATCTCTCAAATAGATGGTTACCGTGCCGCTTTGGACTCTGGGTTTTTGATCAAGTCGTAATAGCTTGAATATACTGGGCTCTTTTTAATATTCCCTCTCTCTAACTACCTTTTAAGCTGAGTGCTTCAATATCCCAATTTGCCTTCTTTGCACCTGCGTTGTAACTGCTCTCCAAGAACTCTAGCAGCGTATCCTCGGGGGAGTCGGACTTGCGGAGGTCATCGTACATTAACACCGCCATCGCACTGCCCGAGTCGGTGTTCCAAAAGGCCTCTTTGGGCAGAAGCTCCTCTGTGGTAAGTCCCTCGGGCTCGGGATAAGTATAGGAATAAAAGGCCGGTGCACGTACGTTCTCGTCCCCTGCCCAGAACCCAAAGCTTATTACCTCGTGCGAGTATGCCTCTTTATCGGCATTGGTTGCATTTTCGTTCTGATACGGTGCTTCCTTGCCGGAGAACCGGGTAACTGCCAGATCGGCGTGGTGCCAATACAGGTGTACAGGGGTGCTCTTTCCTATAAACCTGGCCCTGAACCTCTCGAACACATTATCGACATTCAATAGTATATGCCAGTACCTATTAACAAACTGTTCATCGTAAGTACCGTGCGTAGTGTCGGTTGCAAAGGGCTCGGAACTAAACGGCACATCGTAGGGCTCGGCAACAATATCCACATCAATACCCAGGTCAGCTAACTCGGACATTAAACTCTTGTAAAACTCGGCCACATTAAGCCCGTTAAGCGGGATGAAACGCGTCGCTCCTTGACTGGTAACAATCACAAGCTTGTGATCTATGAAATCAAACGCGATCTCGAAAATCATACCGTCGTAGGGTATGGACCTCGTGGTAAGGCCGCGCGGGGCAACATATAGAGTTACATGCCACCAATGGTTCATCTTGGGAAAAGATTTAAGGCGTATCTTGCCTACTATCTGCATAAAAAGGTGCAGTGTGTTCTTTGTATCTTCCCACTCCTCGATGGGGAGCGGGGGAAATAGTTCTTCACTGTGCTTACCACTCTCATTGGTACTCATTTACGTATCCCCCTCATCTAAGTATGTAGTTGATTAATAGTATAGAGGATTTAGTCGAAATGCATAACCGGAATTAGTTTGTTACTACTTCATAACCTCTATTAGCCTTGGAATTTGTCCTCGAATGCAATCTCTTTTATCTCTTTACGCCCCGAAGGTTTTTCGATATTGCGCAGTTTTTCGGGCAGCTCATTTTTATCGCCGGGCCTCCCCACCGCCACCATAGCCTCTACGTTATAGTCATCAGGGATCCCCAGATCTTCTTTGGCTTTATCGTAATCAAACCCCGCCATACCATGGACAACCAAACCACTTATTGATCCCTGCAGTGCCAGACTCACCCATGCAGAACCGGTGTCGAATGCGTGAGTCCTCACGGGTTTATTGTTATACTCGGATGTCTTTTTGGATATAACAACCATTAGGACCGCTGCGTTTTTTACCCAGGTCCGATTACCCTCGGCGAGTAGGTTAAAAAATGTTTCCCAGCTATCACTATCTCTTTTGGTGTATAAAAACCGCCACGGCTGGTTATTAAAGGCCGACGGGGCCCATCTGGCCGCTTCAAATAGAGTCATCAGTTCCCGGTCTGTAATAGACTCACCCGACATGGCTCTGGGTGACCAGCGGTCGATGAAAATGTCGGCTACGTTATATTGTCGTTCTCTCTGATCGTTAGACTCTGACATTTTGTATTAAATCCTCCTTTGTTAATCGCTATTGTAGAATATGGTATGTAACCACTTGTGTATGCCTGCCATCGCCTTGAAATGATCGAAACAGTAATCAATGAACTCGGAGGAATACGCGGAATCAGGGATTTTATATTCCCCAAATGCAGCAAGCCCGTTATGCAGAAAGAGCTCCGCATTGGGAGTATTGGGGTCATAGCCCTTGGGGACACGCTTGTAATGACTGCCGCTTATTTTGTAGGCATCGTTTTTCTCTATTCCCTTAATAACTTTTACGATCTTCTTTCGGAGTTTAGGATCGGCAATAGCATCTCTATAGACTCTGAGCAGGTGTGTGGGGAACATATGCATCCCGACGCCTATGAATATGGATCGGCCATTAAGCTGGACGTAGTATCCGGGGTTCTCGAGTTTTTTGCCCGAACCCTCCCAAAAGAATATACCCATGTGGGTTTTGTATGGGGTTTTATCGCTGCTAAACCGTGTGTCTCTGCGTAGCCTGAAAATGGATTTATCGATCTTAGGGATGGCTGTTACATCAGGGGTAATGGATCTTAACTTGGCACCCATATCGCTGACAAACCCCATTGCGGGTATGAGTACATTATTCTCGTAATCGGCCCTGTGTTCATCGAACCAGTCTTTAGTGTTCTGCTTAGAAAGCTGTTTAAAGAATTTGAATGTGTTTTTGTTAAAACCCTGGAAATTAAGTTCTTCGCTCATTTGTTCCCGTAACTCAAACAGAATTTATATTATATTTTTATTATCCTGTTACCGCCTTTAATGCCTGGGCATAGTTCTCATGACATTTAGTGTAAAACTCTTTTGTTTGCAGACCGTTACGCCAGGCTACGAGCTTGGGATAGGGCGATAAATCGAGTCCAGAAACCTCTGCTACATCCAAAATAGCAAAGAGGTTATAATCCGCGAGAGTCATATTGTCGCCACATAAAAAACTGTTATTCGATAATTGGCCCTCTACTACAGGTAGAAAACGTTCCAGGAATCCCTGGTTTTCCTCGAGCGCTCTTTGATCGGGTTCTACCTGAAAAAACGGGGCTAACACTCTATTGAAAAAAAGACTGTTTACACAGCTCCCTATATGTAGAGATGAATAATCAATCCACTTATCTACATGGGCCCTCTGGACCATGTCTGTGGGGTAAAGTGACGAACCTGTTTTTTGTGCCAGGTATTTAGTAATGGCATTGCTCTCAAAGAGCACAACATCGTCATCCTGTATAACAGGTACTTTACCGACAGGGTTGAGTGCAAGGAAATCTTCGGTCTTATGTTCGCCCTGGGCGAGATTGACCCGGACAAACTCATGCTCGAGCCCGAGTGCATTAGACACAAACCTTACCTTATTTGTAGGGGGTGAAACCGGGGACCCATATATCTTTAGCATAATTTATTACCCTCTCTCAAGATTTTGTTAACCGTATCTCACAGAATCCAATTGTACTTATTAATACGTTGCGCACAATTTAGCAAAACTCAGAATTCTCAACCCTCACTCTTAAGCTATAGATGATTTCATTCCTCTTTGGATTCCAATAAGGCGTATAAATAATAACAATATGACAGTACTATGACCCATAGCCACGAGTCTAAAAGATTATTTTATCCAGATCAAAGTTTAAAGAGATATGGAGATGCCCGAAAATGATTGGTTAATATTACTTTTTTGCACTGACGGGTTCGGTGTGTAGAAGGCAAACCGAGTTAACACAGTACCTCTTGCCTGTGGGTTTGGGGCCGTCCTCAAACACGTGGCCTAGGTGTGCACCGCACCTGCCGCACACAATCTCTGTACGAACCATACCATGAGACGTGTCGGTCTTAAGCTCTATGGCTTCGGGGCTGATTTGATCCCAAAAGCTCGGCCACCCGGTCCGTGAATCGAACTTTGTATCGGACGAAAATAGCTCATTTCCACAGCTTGAGCATCTATATACACCATCTTCATAAAATTTATTGTAGTAACCAGTGAACGGGTACTCTGTGCCGCCCTGCCTGCAGACCTCGTACTGTTTTTTTGTGAGCACCTTTTTCCAGTATGTACTGTCCTTGGACCTCCAGTCTTCGCTATCGTAATCGATACTATCAAGGTGTTTTGAATAACTGGGGGGATCGGAATCCGCAGACACAGGGGTTATAAAAGCAGTATAAACATAGCCCAGGACCAGTATCGTCAGTACGGCTAAAGCCAATTTAGTGGATGTTTTCATATTATTACCTCGACTGAGTGTTTATATAGTATACGGATTAACGGAGGTATTCGGTTTTACAACTATTCCAAATTAAATTGCGCTAAATTTGTATATTCGGAGCCGCTGTTTGAAAGCTTGCTCTCGACAACTGCTATATTTGTAATATCGAATTCGACCTCATCCATAGTTATTATATCGCCTTTAATAAGGGCTCTATTTTTCACCCTTCCTATAGTTACGTGGGGTGTGAATATGCGTTTTTCTTTTTCGAAACCCGCTTGCTCTAACCCGTTTTCCAGATCACTATGGAGTTTGGCTAAATGCTGATTCTCTGACAGTCCTATGTAGAGCACACGCGGCCGTTTTAGATTTGGAAACCCTCCAAGCCCCGTGCTTCTCATATTCATCACGCTGTGCTCTTTTGTAATATTCCCCACTATAGCACTGGCTGATTTTGCAACGGAGTGCTCGACATTGCCTAAAAACTTGAGTGTTATATGGAGCTTGTGTTCCCGCTCCCATCTCACCCCCTCCCATAGGGGACTTATATCGTGGATATAATCGGCGATAGATTTACGTACCGCTCCACTAAGCTCGGCTGCTACAAAGAGCCTCACTCTACCCTCCTATTTACTTTTTGTAGGAATGGCCGATTGCCGATTGTCTTGCGTATATTACTTACACCACGTTGGGAACGATTTGCCGCCCCCTTTGCTAAGCCGCTTCTGATTCTCGCCGTTTAGATACATCAGGTAGATGTTTTTTGCAGCGTCACGGGTCGAGCTAAACGCAATGTAGTGCCCGTCGGGAGACCACGATGGGTTTTCGTTTCTGCCTGCCCCCGATGTAAGCCTCTGCTCGCTACCGCCAAAGGGGTCGACCGTATATATGTTGGCTCCACTGCCCTCGACCTTAACGAATGCGATCCTGTTTACCTCGCTGCTGGGTGACCACGAGGGGTCGGTGCTGTACCCTCCAGAGGTGATCCGCTTTGCACCGCCGCCGCCCAAACTCATAACGTATATTTGAGGCGATCCGGAGCGGTCCGATACAAACGCTATTTTGCTGCCGTCGGGAGACCATGTGGGAGACACATCGATGGAGCGGGACCTGGTTAGGTTCCTGGCACCCTTACCGCTGGCACTGGCTACATATATATCGCCGTTTGCGCTAAAAGCAATTTGACCGCCGCTTGGGGACCACTCGGGGCTCTGTTCGAGCTTAAATGCACGGGTGAGCCTTTTTTCGGTGACCTTCCCTCCAAGCGTAATAAGGTAGAGGTCCTGATCCCAAACCTTATCTGAGTTAAACACAATCATTTGACCGTTGGGAGAACAGTGAGGCGACATCATTAAGGAGCTGTGTTTGGTGAGCTGTCGTATGTTGAATCCGTCGTAATCCATCAAAAATAGATTCCTGTTTCTTTTGCTGCCGAGTACAAAAGCGATCTTGGATGTGAAGAAGCCGTCAATGCCTGTTAGTTCCTTCATCACCTGGTTGGCAAACCTGTGGGCGGCCTCGCGCACCCTGCCCGAGCTGGCCTCGTAGGAGCGGCCCAGGATCGGTTTGCCATCTTTGACATCAAAGAGTCTTACGGCAAATTTGATCCTGCTTCCTGTGGATTGGTACTGCCCGGTCACAAGGTACTCGGCCCCGCTGGTCGATAAACTCTGGAAATTAATGTTATCGCTGCCCGTGCCCGAGATATTGCCTGTGCTTACTTCGAACAATGCAGCGTTGCGCAGATCGTTCACAAACACATCTATGAACTCGTCTGCCTTTTGGTCAGCTGCCCCAACACTGGTCAGATTGGTTACGACTATGGGCAGTTTTTCTATTATCGGGCCTGAAACAGGGGGTAAAACAATCTGTGCCCCTGAACTTAATGAAAATGATAGAAGAGCAAATGAAAATATTATAAAAATCCTTTTTAACATTTATGTCCTCCAGATACTCAACTTAGTTAGGATGAAAACGGATAATATATTAATCTATCGAATGAGTCTCTTAAATCCAACAGATAAATTTATAAAACACCTCGCGAGCTATTGCTCGAGCTCGACGTTCCAGTAAGAGATATCGACAAAACTTAAAAACGGTTCCCATTCTTTATACCTAACAGCCTTGATGTAGATATTTGAGAATGGATCCCAAAGCGGTTTTTTGGGCTTGGTTTTAAGCGCCATCCCCGCCTGCACGGGGGTACGCCCGCCCTTTTTCCTGTTACATTTCACACAGCAGCACACAACATTATCCCACACACTCTTGCCACCCTGTGACCTGGGCACAACATGATCGATCGTGAGCTCTGCCCTCGAGTACTTCTTGTGGCAGTACTGACACGCCCCCCCATCCCTTCTAAAAATATTGATCCGATTAAATTTAGCCTCTTTCCTGATAAACCCTTCGTACCTGACCAACATAATGACCCGGGGGGTTTTAATGATCGTGCTAACCGTTTTTATGACGTCGTGCTCTTGGTCGAGCAAGGTTGAGATCTCGGACCAGGATTCGAAATCGAATGTCTCGTAATCGTCACCCACAGCCTTTGCAACACCGCAGTAAAGCATTACAAAAGCCCTTTTAACACTAGTAATTGTGATAGGAACGAAATAACGGTTGAGAACCAACACAGGAGTGGTTAACATTTAGGACTATGAATTTACCTATTTTTAAAGAACACTGCAAGTTCTATCAGTTGTCAGGTATAGTTTTATAAATCAATAGAGAGAAGCCAAAACGGTCTTGCCCAAAAACTTGAGAAGCTCCCAATATTCCCTATAGAAAATAAATATAACAATAAACTTAATTAATTTGAGGAGGAGTTGCTATGAAGAAGATTTTAACAGGTGTTTTGATTGTGCTTACCTGTGTTTCATTTGCGTGTAAGTCCGCAGAGGACAACTCGGGCACAGAAAACACAGCGAAGGGTGACACTGCGGAGCAGAGTGCAAAGAACACCGATACATCTGCGGGTGAACAAGCACAGGAAAAAACCGGCGATATTTCCAAAGAAGAGGAAACCAACTTAATCGGTTTTATTAAAAAACAGTTCGGGGCCAACATGCCACCCGACACCAACATAACAGCCGACGGCTACTATGCTAGCCCGATCCAGGGTTTTAAATCAGTAAATTTGACCGTAAACACTCAAAGGGGCCCGTCACTGGTTCCACTACTAGTAAGCGACGACGGCAAATATGTCATATTTGGTAAAGTCTCGAAATTGAGTGATCTCGAGGACGCAGAGGTAAGTGGGCTCAAGCAGGGCACGCTAAACTACATGAGCCAAACCTTTCCTGTGATTGTGAGCGCCGATGGGAAACATATCATCCCTGGTGGCCAGGTAATAGACACCACCATTGACCCACACAAAGAGGTAATGGAAAAGATCTCGCTAGAGGATATCCCGGTTAAAGGTGCAGACGACGCAGTGGTAACCATAGTGGAATATTCCGATTTCCAGTGCCCATTCTGCAAGAAGGGAAAAGAGATCCTGCCCGAGATCCTAAAAGAGTATGACGGCAAGGTGAAGGTAGTGTTCAAACAATTGCCATTGACTATACACAAATGGGCAAAGGGAGCTTCAATTGCATCACTATGCGCCTATCAACAGGGCAACGACCAATTCTGGGCGTTCCACGACGTAGTGTTCGAGAACCAGGGCACGATTAAAGAAGAAACGGCTACTGAGCAGTTTAAGGCATTTGCCAAAGACCTTGGGCTTGACGAGCAGGCATTCAACACCTGTCTGGAATCGGAAGAGGTAGCTGCAAGGGTAGACAAAGAGATGCAGGAAGCCCAGACAGTGGGTGTACGCTCAACACCTACATTCATCGTTAATGGCTTGATGGTCCCGGGTGCAGACGTTGCTAAACTGAAAGCTGCTATAGATAACAAGCTAAGCGCTGCGGATGGGTCATAACTGTTAAATAGACAAACTTAATATCAAACTCACGGCTATTTGCTTGAATGCGGGTAGCCGTGATAATTTACCTGCAATTTACGGACGAGAGTTAAATGGACGACTACACGGTAATGTTTATCATACAGATAGTGTGTTTGGCTGTGGTATTTACCCTTCTATATTTTATAATTGCCTCTGGCGAATCAGCTAAGTCGGAGCTCGAAAACATAGAATCGAGCGGATCGAAGGACATCTAGATGTATCCGGAACTCATCAAATTAGGCAACTTCAGCATATCATCGTTTGGTGTGATGGTGGCGCTGAGCTTTGTGGTCGGTTACTGGCTTATCACAAAGGAAGCAAAGCGCAAAGGGATCGACGAGACACAGATAGGCAACCTATTTTTGGCGGCCATGGTGGGTGGGATCGTAGGGGCCAAGCTGCTCTACCTTTTTGAGAACGTGCCGATCGGAGAAATACTAAGACACCCTGCAACACACCTGTTATCTCGTGGCGGGCTCACGTTTTACGGAGGTTTCATAGGTGCGATACTCTTGGTGTGGTTGCTGGGACGGCGGTATAAACTCAATTTCTGGAAGATAGGCGACACCGCTACACCGTCATTGGCCATGGGTTATGTGATAGGGCGGATGGGCTGTTTTCTGGTGGGCGATGACTACGGTATACCGTCGGACCTACCTTGGGCTGTGGCCTTCCCTAGGGGACTTCCCCCCACCACCGACACAGTACACCCAACTCAAATTTATGAAATTTTAATTATGTTTGCAGTATTCGTACTTATATGGAAACTGCGCAAAATGGATAAACCGACCGGATGGCTTTTCTCACTGTATCTAGTTCTGGCAGGGTTAGAGCGTTTTGTAATCGAATTTGTCAGAAACACTACACCAAGCCCCATACCAAACCTCTCTATTGCACAGCTGATGGCAATCACCATTATCGCAGTCGGGGTAATAAAACTCTACACATTACGCCCCGAAGCAAAGCCCTCTTCCGAGGTCAAAAAAGCTTAAATAAATAGCGGTATCTAGAATAATTACTCCAGATCAATATCAATTCTTACTAACTATACTTCAAATCCTAACCTTTTAATCGCAGTTAGGCAGAGGTACATTTAGTCTCCAATGAATAGGATCACTCGAACAGACATTATCCTCTCTATAATCACGGGTGTGTTATATCCGGTCACTTTTATGATCCCGTACATGAGCATATTGGCCTGGGTACTGCTCGTTCCCCTTTTATATGCGCTCATCAATAAATCGGGGAGGGACGCGTTCAAACTGGGCCTTATAGCAGGTGCAGTATCCAACATGATAGGGACATATTGGCTGATCGGCACATTAACCAGATTCGGCGGGTTCCCGTTGGTGGTGAGCTTTATATTCATTGTGTTTTTGAGTATCTACGGCGGGTTAGCAGTGGCACTTTTTTCACTGGCCAGTGCCAGATTACACCTCCACAACCGATTGGGACTATTAACTGCAATTTTGATCGCCGCGATTTGGACATCAATCGAGTATCTTTTCCCCTTTCTCTTCCCCTACACTCTCGCAAATTCCCAGGCCGTTTACCTGCAGTTGGTACAGGTTTTTGACCTACTGGGAGTATATGGACTCACATTTGTTATTGTGTTAGTAAACGTGGCGGTTTTAAGGATGTTTTTGGCCTTTAGAGATCGAACGCATATGCCTGTGTACGAGATCGCCACCTGTATCGTTTTAATAATTTCTGTTCTTGCATACGGTTACATAAGGATCGGACAGGTCTCGGCACAGATTGCACAAGCCGATAAAGTTAAAGTGGGTTTGGTGCAGGCTAACTTTGATTTCCTTGAGAAGACCGAGAGCGATGAAAGCATAGTCACCGCAAGACACAAACAGATGTCTCGGGAGATGGAGGATGTGGAACTTATAATCTGGCCCGAGACGGCTCTTCAAGCCTGGTTCCCGACTTATGCCAACTACCTGAGCATAAGGGAAGAGATTGCCGTACCCGACATAGAGGGGAAGTATTTCATCGTGGGAGGGATGTCGTACACGCCCCCCGAGGACAACACTTCGGAATACATTGACGAGAACCTGACAAAATATAACACAGCCTTTTTAACCGATTCATACGGCGAGATAATGGGACGGTACCATAAAATAGAGCTCCTACTGTTCGGTGAATATCTGCCCTTCACCAAATATGTCCCATCATTAAAGAAGATAAGCCCCGCATCGGGGGATTTTACACCCGGCAGCGAGCTAAATCAGTTTGTGATAGAGGAACTGGGCCTCAGGATAGCACCCATCATATGCTACGAGGATATAATACCGTCGTATAGCAGAATGTTTGTGGATCAAGATGCTAATTTAATTGTAAACATTACAAACGATGCCTGGTTCGGAAAAACTATAGCCCCTTACCAGCATCTATTGATCTCGATACCGCGTGCGATAGAGAACAGACGCTACCTTATACGCTCCACTAATACAGGCATTAGCGCCATAATTGACCCATTGGGTCGGGTAGTCGAAAAAACGGATATATTCACTCGGACCAATCTTGTGGGTGAAGTAGCTCTAATGAATGGCAACAAGACCCTTTATACTCGAATAGGGTATCTATTCCCGATGCTCTGTCTATTGATTTGGGTGGGATATGTAGCTCTACGTTTATTACGAAGGAAGAGATCTCCCTATGGCTTCTAAAAACTTATCGTTTTCCTCTTTCGTCCCGATAGTAACCCGCATACAGTTACTTAACCGCCCGGGCTTATTGAAATTTCGTATCAATACATCGCTCTCTACAAGGTCGGACCAGAGCTTATCGGCATCACCTACCTTAAACATAATAAAGTTGGCGTCGCTCCTATAAGCTGTTATACCATCCATGGCTCTGAGCGATTCAAAAACCCGTTGCTTCTCCTCTACTATGCATTCAATTACATCAGACAAATAGCTGTAGTTCTCGAATACTGCAGCACCCACGGCTTGGCTGAGCGAATTGATGTTGTAGGGGTAGCGCACTTTGTTAATCTCATGGACTAGGATTTCATTGGCAAAGAGCATCCCGAGACGAATCCCAGCATAACCTACTTTTGAGAACGTCCTTAGCACAATGAGGTTATCATGCTCCCGGACTCTGGATAAAAAGTCTTGCCCTGCAAACTCTGCATAAGCCTCGTCTACAACCACTATCCCCCCCGAAGCCTTTATGATTTCTAGAATCTTTTCCGCCGAAAAAATGTTGCCGCTTGGGTTATTGGGGCTTGCTAGGAATATTAAATCCGGGTCGTTTGTTTGAATATCTTCGAGCATCGCAGCAAGATCGAGATCAAACTTGTCATCAAGAGGGATCTCCGAGGTTTTCATTCCGAGCGCTTTTGAGGTAAGGCTATACATTGAGAAAGTCGGTGTGGGGATAGTCACAATCCCGGATCTGCCGCAGAACGTTGTAATTAACATCCCTATCAGCTCATCGGACCCATTCCCAAAGATGATTCCATCAGTAGGAAAGTTTACGAGTCTAGATAATTTTTCTTTTAACTGAGTGCAGTTAGCATCGGGATACCTGTTTATTTCTATTTGAGAGAGCAGAGCATCCACTTTCTCAACAATCTCTTTGGGCATCCCATAGGGGCTCTCGTTCCCGTCGAGCTTAACACTGCAGTCGATGTGGGGTACATTGTAAGCACTTAGCTCGCGCACCTCTTTTTTTACCCTATCCAGCAGAGTCTCTAGTGATTCGGTATTTCGATTGTTTTCTGGCTTGGATGCGTTCATCAGTCCGGCTCGCTATTTCTGTTCTAGCCTAACACCCACTGAAAGCGCATGGGCCTCGAGTTCCTCACTATAGGCAAGGTTCATGACGGATTTCCCTAGCCTCTTGAAACCTGCAGGCGAAATAGATATCACACTTGGCATACGCAGGAAATCATACACACCTAGAGGAGAAGAAAAACGCGCTGCGCCCCCAGTAGGAAGCACATGGCTTGGTCCGGCAATATAATCGCCAAAGGCCTCGGTTGACATAGAACCCAGAAATATGGCACCCGCATGTTTTATTTTCTTTAAAATAGTTTTTGGGTTCTTCACACACAGCTCCAGGTGCTCGGGGGCAATGTAGTTGGCCACCTCGCATGCAAGCTCGATAGACCCCACCACAAATGCCTTGCCATGATCCCTTACCGATGCACTCGCAATCTTATTGCGGCTAAGTTGCTCCAGCTGTGATATAACCTGGGCTTTGACCTCTTTTGCATATTTTTGGGACGTAGTTACCAGCGAGGGAACTGCCATCTCGTCATGCTCGGCCTGTGCCAACAGATCCGCAGCCACCCAGCTTGGGGGCACACTGCCGTCAGCTACTACCAAAACCTCGCTCGGGCCCGCAACCATATCTATATCGACTTCGCCGAACACAAGTTTTTTTGCAATTGCTACATATATGTTTCCCGGTCCGACTATCTTATCTACCTTGGGCACGGACTCAGCACCGTACGCGAGTGCCGCTACTGCCTGAGCGCCGCCTACTTTATATATGCTGTCCACTCCTGCAATAGAGGCTGCGGCAAGCACTGCTGGGTTAACTTCCCCTTTGGGACATGGTGTTACAAGAACTATTTCCTTTACCCCAGCTACCTTTGCAGGAATAGCAGTCATGAGCACAGTGGAGGGGTATGCGGCCTTGCCCCCCGGCACATATATCCCCACTTTTTCAATGGGGCGGATGAGCCAACCTAGTTCGTTGCCCAGATTATCTTTAAAAAGATTAGCCTTGGGCAGTTTCTCTTTGTGAAATACCCTTATCCTCTTTGCAGCAAGCCTGAGATCGGACCTGAGTCTTGACGGTATATCGTTTAAAGCCTTGTCTATCTCTCTTTTAGAGACCCGGACAGTCTTTTTGGTGACAGCAAACCTATCGAACTTTTTCGTATAGCTAAATAGCGCTTTATCCCCCGATTTTCTTACACCATCGACTATTTTGCGTGTCGCGGTCTCAAGAACCGGGTCGGATACCGACACCCCACTCCTCAGATTACCGAGCTGTTTTTCAAGACCCGCTCTACTGAGCTTAATTATTTGCATGATAACAAGGGATTATACACAGGAACCACCCTATTACAAAGTGTCTTGATACCACTGGTTATTCAACTGTTTTTATTTTAGTATTGTTTAATAAATTTTGTTCGAACAAAGCGTTTGAACCATCTGTGTACTCGGTGTTACTAACAGTTTGAAAATACATTTGTGAGGCCAGAGATAATGGAGAGGGTTTTGGAACCTTCGGATTTGGAACTGATAGAGGAAATCGCAAACGGCAATAAAGAGGCGTTTAAAACCCTTTATCAAAAATACGTTCGGCAGGTCTTTTCGTTTGTTTATAAGACAACAAAAGACAACAAAATGACCGAAGAGATCACAAACGATGTAATGTTTGAGGTCTGGAACAGTGCCAAAAACTTTAAAGGGAAATCAAAGGTGCTTACATGGATTTTCGGTATAGCACACAACAAAACAATGAACGAACTGAGAAAAAAATCGCCGACTGCAATGGACCCCGAGGAGTTTTCACGGATCCCTGCGTCGGAAGATAACGTGGAGGAAATCGTGGAGAAAAAAGATAGAGCAGAGCGCATGAAAATAGCTCTGGAACAACTTTCCCCCGAACACAGGACGGTACTCGAGCTTACATTCTATGAGGGGCTATCATACCCTGAAATTGCCGAGATAATGGACTGCCCTGTAAACACTGTGAAGACCCGAATGTATTACGCAAAAGAAAAATTGAAAGAAAAACTTACAGGATTGGGAATAACCACAGAGGAGACACTGCAATGACCAACAATACTACACATGAAGAGATCAGCCTGCTTTTGCCATGGTACCTAAACGGTACATTGGACACAGAAGAAAAAGCACTTGTTACAGAGCACATCCACGAATGCGAAGAGTGCAGCTCTGAGATCATAGGACTCGAGGTTATAAGGGAAGCAGTTATGGAAACCAATGAGCTTGTGGATAAAGAGATATCTGCCGAGTTCGAGAATATGGAAGAAAGCATTATGCAGAGGATCGAAGAAACAGACACCGATGTCAGCTACGCCAGAGATGAAGAAACCGAAACCATTTGGTCAAGTATAAAAAACTTGATGCCGGCTATATCATTACCCACCGCAATACCCGCAGGGGCCATGGCCATACTGCTTGTGCAGTTTGGGTTGATCGCTCTGCTTGCAGGCAAACTTTACTTCGGCACACCCGAGGAGACCAATGATTACAAGGTCTTAAGCGGAGATACAGAGCTAGTGCAAACTGCCGGGCCAAAGTTGTTGGTTGTGTTTCAAGAAGACGCTAGCATAGAAGCTATAGGAGAGGTGCTTGAGGAAATCAGGGGAAAAATTGTGGATGGACCGAAAGCGGGTGGTTTATATGTAATAGAGCTAGAACCTGACGAGCAAGCAGCCGATACCATTCAAGAACTTAGTGCGAATACCGAAATAATTAAATCAGCCACTGAGGGCTATTAAATATAGGTTATAGTATAAAACGAGGGAGAAGAGACATGAGAGCTATCACAGCAACTGTAACGGCAGCACTTTTAATAGCTCTGAGCGGTTATTCAAATGCGCTCGCCTTGAATTTAACTGCAGAGGCTATTGTGGTTGCTCAGTCCAACTCATCAAAGCCAATACCACGATACCCTAGCAGCTATAGTCCTAATGTGGGTGATGACCTGCCTACACCGCCGAAACCTAATCCTAACCGAAACCCTAGCAATTCGGGGCCTACATATCCTCAACCCCCGAACAAACCACCGACAATACCGAATCTTCCGAGCCAAGATATTGTGCTTCCTCCGAATGAACCTAAGCCCCCGAGACCTGACAACCCGAAGCCTCCCAGGAATCCTGACACCACTCAACCCACAAACCCCCTACCCCCGGTACCTGAGCCTGAAACCCCGAGTAATCAACCTGGGTCTTCTGACCCCGACCCGACCTCGGGGATTAATCCCGTAGTCCCTGATCCCCAGTTTACATCACCTACTCAATTGCCGGACGACCCAACTTTGATTGAGCCTGTTATAGAGCAGGAACAACTCACCGCCCCCGTGTTTAAGGATCCGACCCCCGAAACTTTGTCCGGAATAGCAAAGGACGGTTATATACCCGATCAGGTATTGATACTTATAGAAGACAGCCCGAATGCTCGGAGCACAGCAACTGAAATAGGAAGTAAAAATGAGCTGACTCTAAGGGAAGCTTATAGATTAAACAGCATCAATGCTGTGCTAGTCGTATATAACATCCCGGATTCTAGAACAGTCCCGGTTGTGATTACCTCACTTATTGATGATGCTCGTGTGTTAGCGACCCAGCCTGTGTATCTATACGAAGGGCTCGCAACCAGTTCAATCCAGTATGGTGTGAATAAGATCAACGCCGATAAGGCTCACAGAATTTCGACAGGAAACGGGGTAAGAGTGGCCGTCATTGATACCGGTGTAGATTATAATCACAGTGCACTCAGTAATGCGGTAAAACTGAGAAGGGATTTTGTGGACAAAGGCAACGGGAGTTTTACAGATGAACTGCACGGCACATCAATCGCCGGGATTATTGCATCTACTCCTAACAACGGTACAGGTGCACTCGGCATATCACCCGATGTTGATATCATTTCCGTGAGGGCATGCTGGTCAGACTCAACAGAGGCTAAAAATACAATTTGCAGCAGTACTTCACTTGCAAAATCAATTGATTATTCGATCTTAAACAGTGCTCAGGTTATAAACCTCAGCCTTGGCGGCCCGAAAGATCATCTAATCGCTAAAATGATCAGGAAAGCGGTAGAAAAAGGAGTCATTGTTGTAGCCGCTGCGGGTAATGGTGGTAAGAATGGTAAGACTGTGTATCCGGCGGCTTTGGGAGAAGTCATAGCTGTGACTGCGACGGATGCCAAAGATAATCTATACCGTTCATCGACCAGAGGATCATACATAGATCTCTCGGCACCTGGGGTGGAGATCTACTGCCCTGCACCAGGTAATAAGTGGCATCTAACCTCGGGCACTTCTATGGCGGCAGCCCACGTCACAGGTGCTATTGCACTACTTCTGCAGCAAAACCCGGCTCTCACCTCGACTGAGGTTAAATACCTCCTTACGCAAAGTGCGCTTGACTTGGGTAAACCCGGAAAGGATAACGAATACGGTAAAGGCAGAATAGACGCTTTGGGTGCATTGAACTTATTAAATGAAGGCACCGAAGAAGCCAGAGCCAACTGAACCTGCTTTTATCACACTCTGTATTTATTCAATGATCTTAACTTGTTACGCTAATCAGTAGCAGAAGCTAATTGTATCAACCAAAAAGTTTTTAAGTAATCTGAACCATTTTACCTCCTCGTGTTACTTACCTATCAAACAAACATTGAGGAGGAATAAAATGTTAAGACTTACACTCAACAATAAATCCAAACAAGGAACAAGCAGGCAAATATTACAGTTGCTTGTGCTTCTAGTAGTTGTACTTATGTTTTCAGTGAGCGCAGAGGCTCAGAAAAAATCATCAAGCGTAAACCGCCCAGGTCCGGGCGGATTCTTACCTAATCCGTATGAGTTCGATGGCAATGAACCTGACAGCATGCAGATCAGGTCGGAAACTCATATCGGCTGTAAAACCAAGAAATACTCGTATGCTGGCGAGAAAGAAACAATATGTGTTGACGGCGGCACACCGGAATTCCCAGTGATGGTTGATCAATTCATTAAACTCCCAAAGGGCAGTGACGGGTTTATAGATCTACCGAGAGCCGCAAGCAAATTTGTAGTAAATGAAAATAACACCGTAGCTGCGATTACATTCTCGGCAATGTCATATGTATCGGACACCACAGATGAACCCCTGCAAATAAGGGTACTCGTAGACGGTGTTGAGGCACTCCCAGGTCCGATCACACTTACTGGCGGGATGGACCAGGTACTTGTGGCCCCGAGTCAATCATTCACCTTTTTAACAGAGGTAGACAGAGGCATACACACGGTACAGGTACAGTACTCAACAGAGCATGTAACAAACGGCAGTTCCTACATCAGAAACGCTTCGATTAAGGTTAAAACCGGAAAAGGCATCACTGGCGACGGTGAACCCGAACAGCTTAAGATCGGGACCAAGAACTGGACGCCCGTGCCTAATGCCGACATAAATTTCTACGTACCTAAAGGCTCGGAAACCGCTATTACATTCTCATCCGTCATAAGCATGGAGCAGGGTGATTTCATTATGCTCCGCGCGATAATTGATAACGGTGCCGAAGAGGTCTATCCCAAAGAGATTGCATTGGCGGGAAGACTCTATCATACCGAGGCAAGAAGCGTGGTATTTAATGCAGAAGACCTCCCAGAGGGAATGCATAACGTAAAGTTCGAGTGGAGAGGCAGCGAGACTGATGTTGTGGCAAAAGGAACAATTTCTGCATGGACTGTGTTAGTACAAACAGAAGAGAACAATTCCAAAGACAACTTTTTTGATGTTGTATCGCAGACCGAGCTTACAAGCTCCACAGAGAGCCATACCACACCGGTTGCTAATCTGTCGACACATGTTGAAGTGAATGAAGTATCGGATATAGCAGTAACACTAAGCGGAGCATTCGCAGGAGAGGGGACTATATTCATAGTGCCTACATTGGACGGCTTCCCGCTAATGGATCAAGAAGTAATCATCCACTACCCGACACTGACATTCCAAAACCCTGGCGACACTAAACCACAGGTAAATCATGCTGGCGGCGGCAGTTACACATTTGGTATCAAGGAGCTATCACCTAAAGCAGGCGGTTATGAAGTAGGAGTTGCATACCGAGTAACGCAAGCCGGTGTTACAACTCCACCTGCTGGCTATATCAACGATGCTAACCTGGTAGTCGAGAAAAAACTCCGCATAGGCCCGGACCTGGCAGAAGGACCTAATATGGGAAGAGCTTCTAAGAAATACGAGTCCATAATAGAACCTATATATGGATCCCGCGAGCTCCTCACCATCATAATCGATCCCCAGATCGAAGATTCACCTGCAGACACCATGTTCTTTGTGGATGTTGATGACTTCCTGCACGGCGGGTTCCAGAGTGTAAAAGACTATTTTATGCTCAACTCAGGCGGCAGGTTCCAGGTTAACAAAGCCGGCACACTCGGGATTTTCACAGCTGCAAACGCAGGTCAAATCACAAACGATAAAAACTATTATCTCGATAGTGAGAACTTTGACTGTGAAAACGGTGCTACCTATGGATCAGGCTCTGATGCCCTTCATGCTGAAGCGCTCAAATTTGCCGAAGGTATGATTGACTTCAAATCCTATGACAGAAATAAAGATGAAATGATCACGCCAGATGAATTGGGAATTATTGTTGCCATCCCAAGGAGTGGGAACGCCGGCTCGTCAATTAAGACAAGCTTTGCACCTTTCTGTGACGAAGATAATGAAACACTGAGTGTGGACGGTGTGAGGATTACAGAGACAGTTCACCTAAACCTAATATTTAAAGCCGAACCTCTTGATCAGTCGGACAAGATCCAGAATATGATGGTTGCCGCACACGAACTTGCACACCATTGGCTAGGCCTCGATGACGCGTATGGAAGATACAAAGGACTGCATGACGGAGTACAGTTTTCTGCGCTACCTAGCTTTATGAGTGATTGCCCGGACGAAGAGGACCTGGCACCGGGTGAGACCTGTCAGAACAGATATATGAACACTGCACCTCATATGATATCGCTTATGACATTTAAAACCGGTAAGGACCTTGCAACACCTCACCTTCATGGGTTCCACAAGCTACACCTTGGATGGGTCACACCTCATGTCATCGAGGAAAATGATAAATACGATCTGAGTGATGTGAAGCAGAGTGAGAAGGTCTACATACTCCCACGCAGGTATGATGACGGGCTGGAATATGTGCTGCTCGAGACCAGAATCCAAGAAAACTCGATCAACACACCTCTCTACGACTATAACATCAACGACTCGGGCTTGGCTGTGTACCATGTAATAGAACCTAATGATGCCTGCAAATCGGCTATCGGCGCTGTAGCACCAGACTGTAAACCTCTACAGAACCCTGTCTGCATACCGAATCATGAATGGTTGAACAAGCATGCGAGCAACTACGTAAGAGTAGGTGTTAGACTTATACAACCGGACTTTGCTCACATCTATGATTTCATCAGCAACGATTCAGGGGACGACTATGCAGAGTTCAAACAAACACTGTTCGGTCAAGCAGTAGGCGGAATGGATCTGCTTGATGCAGGCACATTATCTTGCCCGCTAAGCATAGGCGACCCACTGCCACTAGGTAGCGAACCTCTATTGCTGTGGTCAAATGGTGATCCAAGCGGATATAACCTGCTTGGGATCAAAACAGATTTCTTGACCAACTCCACATTCTCACTAAATAACACCAACTAGATCTTTTCAAGGGGGCTCTATGACTACATAGAGCCCCCTCTGCTCAAAAAAATTTTGAACCTTTTCCACCTCCCGCGTTACTTACTATACAAAATCAATTGAAAGGAGTTTGGAATGAAAAGGTTAAGCACTCAAAACATTACATTTTTAACAGTTCTCTTAATAATAGTCTCTCTACAAGTCATGGGCAGTAAAACACTCGCTGATGATTTGGAATATTACGAGGTAAGTAGCATTAATAGCGAACTGCCAGATATAACAAGCTCAGACTCCATTAGAATAGCAGACACTGTTGGTGAGTGGGGAAGTTCAATTCAATTGAGAGCAGAAGATGCTATACACTCGGTTAATGGAAGATGTGTCTTTCCTTATCAGATACAAATTAGTAATCGTGGAGAGTCTTCAAGTGATAGTTTTGAATACAGAATAAACGTCGGTTCGTGGTCTAGGGTGGAATCTTATTCAGGTCTGGACACAGACGAAGTTATAAATACTCACAACACGATAGCATTGGAAACAGGGAAGCAAAAGGTAGTTATCAAATTAGACAGTAACCAAGAGGTAGTCGAATCCAATGAATTAAATAATGTGCCATTCGCGTTACGAGTAAAGGTTAAGGGTGATTGTGATTCAAACGACAATAGAAAGTCACTATTAGCAAACAAAAACAAGTGAAAATAATGTGTGCATCTCATACACACCTCCTATACCCCAACCTGCCCCGGTCTGGAAACTCCCAATCTAGACCGGGGTTCTTGTATTGATCTATGGCACAGTCTTGAAAGCAAGGTCTTATGTAACTCTATCTAGGTTAATCATCATTTTTTTGAACCATCTACGCCTTTGTTGTTACACACTGTACAAATACGATTTCAAGGAGGAATTAACCATGATTAATCTAAGTAGATTTGAAAGCATGAAAGTATTTTCAGTAGTAGCATTAGCGGTATTTATGTTTTTAGGATTGGGTACAAACAACAGCTTTGCGAGTTGCCCTTACGATATACTGGCACTCTGTAAGGTTGATGGGAAATGGGTTAACTGCTGCGACCACTATGGTTACACAACCAACGGCGTAGACAACTCCGATTCTTCTACTACACCAAAGCGTATCAAGAGTAGCAGAAAATCCACAAAGCCTGTGGCCAAGAAAGCTGTTTTGGTTAAACCTAAACATCAGAGTTCACAGAGCGGGTATACATCCAACCCGTTCCCAAGCCACGGCGGAGCATCAATCTATCAGATGAACGGTCTTCATGGCACAGTGCCTATGAAACTCAAATCCGAGTCTCATAACGGTCATGAGTACACAGTGATGAAACTTGCTTCTAAAAACTTAAAAGAGAAGACAAAGTGGAACGCTAAACTCCAGTGTGGTGAGAACCAAAGCATTAAGCACTTTGAGATCTCTACGGCCAATGGTCCTAAGGCTGTATTCCCGACAGGCAACTACACTGAAGATCACATCAATAAAAACGTTATGATTAAACCATGGAGTTTAAACACTGTGGAGAAACAGTGTAAAGATGCACTGACTAAGGGAAACGGCGATTACAAGAAAGAAGCCACAATACAACTTCAGCCGACTACTGTAGACTTGGTTAGATTCAACGCGAGTTGTGTTTATAACGGCACCAGCAACACGAAACAGTACAGCGGTAAGGTTAAACCCACAACAAAGGTAAAATGTGTGTTGACCAACCCACCTTACAAACCTGAAACATAATTAATACAGTCCTTAAGTTAGACTCGACTTTACAGAGAAGCCCTTGGAGTATGAAAGCTCCAGGGGCTTTTTATATATTATATATGTTACATATTGAACCTTTACCTCGCATATTGTTACTCACCATTCAAACTTGCTTTAAAGGAGGAATTAACCATGATTAACTTATTCGAGAGCATTAAAGATTTTGATGCTTCGCACATAGCACGAGGCATGTTGCTTTTAGTATTTGCTCTATCAGTGATGATAGGAGCAACTCATTCACATGCTGTGATGTTTGTTGTAAACAGCAACATTGACACACCCGATGATACACCGGGTGATACACTTTGTGACGACGGGGCCGGGAACTGCACACTTCGTGCTGCGGTGATGGAAACAAACGATCTTGCGGGTCAGGATACGATAGCAATACCCGCTGGGACGTATGTCCTTACACTAGAGGGCGGGGACAACTTCGCAGCAGTTGGTGATCTGGATATAAGAGATGACCTCATTATCCAAGGATCAGGCACTAAGTCCACGATTATCGACGGAAACGGCTCCAAGCAGATCTTCCATCTTTTAGATGGTGATGGTTTAAATCAAATTACGGTTGAGTTCTATGACCTAACGATCACGAATGCCAACTCGGGAAATGCCGGTGGTGCCATAAGAAATGCAGCTGAAATTGTGGTACTCGAGACGGTAGCAATTACAGGCAATATGGCTCCCAGAGGCGCAGGCATATATATCGGCCCTGATGCCGAAGGGACAATTGTTGAATCAGTGATCGACAACAATATTACTGCCGGAGACCCTGGTGATGAGAGGGGAGGCGGTATTTACAACCGTGGGGCTCTAACACTTAGGAACGTCACTATAAGCAATAACGCTGCAACCGACCTAGGTGGTGGAATTTATAACGACTCCGAGCTCGACATAAAGTTTACAACGATTGCATCTAACATAACCGTATCTGGTTCAGCCGGAGGTATCTATCAGGCAGCTGGAAGTATGACTTCAGTATGGGGTAGTATAATTGCCAATAACATCACAAGTGATTGCGGTGGAATATTTATCCAGTCGGATGGAAACAATATTTCCACAACTTTATGCAACCTCATAGACCCGACTGATATGCCCAACACAAACCCAATGATCGGCATACTTGCAGATAACGGCGGCCCCACTATGACACACGGGATACTGGAAGGGAGCCCTGCTATTGATAGCGCCGATAACCCGGCAGAATGTAACGGGACCGACCAAAGAGGCACCGCAAGGCCGCAGGACGGGGACGGTAATGGGTTTTCGATCTGTGATATGGGTGCCGTTGAGCACGTATTTGGTGCCGTAAGCGAAAGTGGCGGTGGATGTTCACTGGCAACCAATACAACCTCTACAGCTTTTCCTCTCTATCTTCTAATTCCTGCTTTGATATTAACTAGAAGACTGATGAGGAGAAATGAAATTGAAGCATAAAATGAGACTATACGGGGTTGTCTAAATTCACAGACAGCCCCGTTTTTAATATATATCTTGCGACTACTACATTCCCTCTGTATTCAAACCTATAAGAATTTATTATCATATATTTAAGAATCATAATTATGAGTACAGAGATGAACCATAAAGAACTAAGTAATACCGGGATTATGATCCCTGAGATCGGGCTCGGCACATGGAGGTACCGGGGTGGTGCAGAGACTCTAAGAGAGGGGATAAAACTGGGTGCAAGTCTCATAGACACTGCCGAGGGTTATCACACTGAAGACGTGGTAGGAGAAGCAATTAAAGGTATTCGTGATGACGTGTTTTTAGCAACGAAGGTCTCAGGCAGACACCTTGCACATGATGATGTATTGAGAGCATGCGAGGACAGCTTGTATCGACTAGGTACTGATTATATTGATCTCTATCAGATCCACTGGCCCAATTACACCTACCCTCTGCAGGATACGATGCGAGCTTTAGAGAAACTGGCCGACCGGGGCCTGGTTAAATATCTGGGTGTGAGCAATTTCGACACAGACGAACTATTAAACGCTATGCACTATCTTAACCACCATCCGATAGTCTCAAATCAGGTCCTCTACAACCTAAACAGCCGCGGCATAGAAACAGACTTAATACCATTTTGCGAGAAGAGCAACATAACAATCCTCGCGTATACCCCCCTTGATGACGGGCGGCTTTGCAAGAAACCACGAATCAGGGTAAGCAGCAAAATGCAGGTGCTTGAGGACATTGCAAAAGAGACTGGCAGGACTATGGCACAGGTCTCTCTAAACTGGTGCAATTCCCATCCAAATGTAGTATCCATACCGAAATCCAACAGCGTTGAGCGCACTGTTGAGAATTGCGGGGGCTCGGGCTGGCACCTGTCCGATGAGCAAATTGAGAGATTAAATCAGGCCTTTTCATAGCAATAGGAATTAACTATTCCACACATTTCTACATATAACCCGCTAGAATCAGAGTTCATTACAGTTGTAATGAACCTTTACTCCCTTAACAACTACTAACTATTTGAAATAGTTTTGAGGAGGAAATATACACAGCCTCTTCTCATTACTCAGGCGGATAATTATGCAAATAACAATCCGATGCAAGCCATATTCCAGCAACTTAATACTACATATTGCTTGCTTAATTAGAGAGGATATTAATTCTAATATCCATTTGCAAGCAGACACAAAAAATTATATAATCCTCGGAAGTAACATCAAAAATGAAGATATGCGGATACTCATATACACATTTTTCATTCTCTCGCTGATTACCCCCGCGGCTTTTGCAGAGCTTAATATAGTAGATACAGAAGCCGGGAAGGCCTTTAAATCCGGTGATTATAATAAGGCGATAACAGAATTCACAACTCTACTTGAGCAATACCCTGACCAGGCCCCTCTAATATTAAGATATATCGGACTTTCTTATCACAGGCTGGAAAACTATCAAAAGGCACTCGAAACTTATGATAAAGCGCTTAAGATAGACCCCGAAAACGTACCGATAATCTATTATAAGGCATCTACATATTTCAAAATCAGCCAGACCGATATGGCGCGTGCGCTTTTTGACAAGGTAAAAACGCTAGCCCCGGAATCTCTATACGCGAAGTGGGCAGGAAAGTATGTCGAGGCCATTGAACAACAGCAGACCGAGTTCGAGAGACCCGGTGGCCCCAGATTCTATAACGTATTCCTACAAATTGCACCCCAACTCGATTTCAATGTGCCGGAAAACCCAAACGGCAGTGGGGCGGCATTTACCGAAGACGAGTCATTCAGGTTCACCGAGTACCTAAACCTGGGGTTACGAACCACTAACCTAGGGAATTGGGTGCTGGGTGCCAATTTCAACACCTACCAGAGCCAACATACCAAACGAGAACTTAGAGATTTCAATCTATCTACATTCAACGTTTCACCATACATTAACTACACAACCACACTATTCGGCAAACCGTTTTCCCCGACACTAAACTATAACTTTAACTATGCACTGCTCGATTATGACAGGTTTAGCAACTCGCACTCTATTACCGCATCACTAAATACAGCGTTCACACCCAACACCCTAACAATACCGTTTTACAGGTTTGCCTATGATGATTTTGAGGACGAGGGGTTTGATCCCGCAATCTCGTCACGTGATGCTGTAAATAACAGTGTTGGTTTGTTACAGTACTTCTTTTTTATGGAGCGTGCACTAAATGTGTGGCTTGGGTACGAGTTCCAGCACAATAACGCCGATGGACTCAACTTTAATTTTAACGGCCACAGGTTAAGGGGCGGAATATCTGCACCGTTGTTTTGGGCTATTAGAGCAGATATTAATGGTGAGTACGGCAGAGAAAAATACCCAGATTTCCAGGGTCCAAGAGATAGGAAAACCGACAGGATCAACTTCCTTGCGATGCTGACACGTAATATCTCGGGACCGATATACGCGGCAATGTCATACAGTTTTACAAACGAGGACTCAACTTACAGAGTGCTAGAATATGACCGTCACATCATCACATGGTCATTATTCCTGAGTTATTGAGGTGGTTATGAAAGTATTCAATAAAATGAACAAATTAAAACCGCTAAGATCGTTGCTATTCATGATAATTGCAGTGCTGCTTATTTCATCGCCGCATATGATAGCGGGAGCTTTAAACAACTCATGGACCACAGACGAACAGATAGATCTCGATATGGGTGCGATTGATAGGATAAATTCGGTACGCGATAACCCTGATCTGCTAAATGTTATGGAAATTCTGCTCCGTGCACCTATCCCAAGAGTCCCGGACCCCGAGCCTCCGTACAATCAAGAACCGCCGGATGCTCAAAATGATTTCCGAACTGCACCTCCCCCTACGAATCCGCCCAATCCTCCCACCAACCCGCCCGTACCGCCTACAAACCCACCTCTACCACCGACTAATCCACCCGTGCCTCCGACAAGACGCCCACCACCCACACGGCCGATACCTACACAGCCACCTCCAACTCAGCCACCTATAACTGTACCGAATCCGAACCCCTAAATGGTTCGTATAGGAATATAGATTTGAATCCTTAGTAAATAGGGTCCATCTAACAGTTATTATGGGTCGCTTGCTACGAATCGCGAAATTCTGGAATCACATATCTTACCAAATATCAGTAGCAATAATCATTGCACTGCTAGCAGTCGCATATTCATTATCTCAAAATCACCAGAGCAATGCTTATACAATTGTATCCTACGCATTGGAGAACAGTGATATTAAGGAATTTGACCAGACACACGAGCAATTCGATTCTATATTGGAACGATTTGTTAAAGCGAGCAGGGTCGATTATCGTGGGCTACAACTATCACGGGAACAATTACAGGCATATATGCGCACGCTGGGTGAGGTCTCGCCCGATGACTACAACAAATGGACGGAATCCGAGCAAATTGCCTATTGGATAAACGCATATAATGCATTTACGCTGGCTGCGATCATAGACAATTATCCAATTAAAAGGAGCCTCACGTTACTCGGGATCACAGCCCCCTCAAACAGCATCCGGCAGATAAGAGGCATATGGGACAAGCTACAGTTCAGGGCAATGGGCAACATGGTCACGCTGGGGGAGATAGAGCACGAGATACTTAGAAAGAAGTTCAATGAACCGCGAATCCACGCAGCCATCAACTGTGCCTCAATCGGGTGCCCAGACCTAAGAGACGAGGCCTACACAGGGGATAAGCTGGAAGTCCAGTTAGTGGACGCATCTAAAAACTTCGTTAATAACCCATCGAAAGGAGTTTATGTGAATCCGAAAACGAAACAAGTAAAAGTGTCTAAGATTTTCAAATGGTTCGGTGAAGACTTTATTGCCACTTATGGCGAGACCGATCAGTTCGCGGGCCGAAGCTTAAAGGATAAATCGGTTCTTAGTTTTGTGCTAACAAATATTTCTTCAGAATACGACGTGCAATTTCTTGAGAAAAACGATTTTAAACTAGGTTATCTGCACTATGACTGGCACTTAAACGAGCAGACAAAGAAAGATAATCCCTCCTCGTGATACTCACCAAATCTTTACACACCTACCGGCTGGGAAGAGCTCGGATTATTGAGTTTGGCAATCTCATCTGCGGTGTATGCACTGGCAGATGAATAAGCCGATACGCAGTATGGGACAAACAGTGTAAGCAAAGACTTCATATAGAATTTATGTGAGAACTCACGTGCAATAATGTGGTCGTGATGGTTGATCAGGATGAGTATAGGGGCGACGATCATCATCACTTTGATCGCACGCACTACAGTATCTTTCCTAAAGAGATTTTTTATGAATAATGCCATATAACTTTTATTGTTCATGTTTTGTTCCCTTTGTTTAATCGTATGAATTTTTAACCGCTCGGAGTAGAAAAATTATACCGCACTTGTCTGATTTTTGTTGGATTTATAGGTAACGAGCTAAGTTACTTGGCCTTGTACACATCTGTCTCGGGCCTGAAGGTGTACCAAGCGAACCAGTACGACACAAACGACTCTATGGGATTGCCGTTACTGTCAGTAGCGGTCACATAGTCGCCATCACCAAACAGAATTTTTACATCTGTATTCCCAATCTTATCACTGAGTGGGGCCTCTGCATTCTTTAGTTCACTAAAGGGATAGGCCTTGGCATCACCGTCCACAAGCACCACTAAAACCTTTTCCTTGGGATGGTATCTATTGCTGCTGTGGTTAACGGGGAACATAGTGGCGGTGGATTGTTCATAACCCGCATAGGGCATGGTGCTGTAATCCCTTGAGTACCCTGTATCTCTGCTGAGAACCAGCGTGTCGGGGTGTGCTTTTTTCCATTCCCTCCATGTAGATAGTGTAGAGGGCAGCACCTCGAGTCGGGTGCCTACCATCTTTCCGGCAATGGACTTCATCTCGAGTTGAGACCAGAGGCTTTCGGTCTTGTGGTCGTAGAAGAGTACATCGGACTGGTACAAGAGTCCGGAAATCCCGAAACTAAAGGTGTCGTCATCAATGTTCCTGCTGAACACTAAAGTAGACCCGCATAGAGGACAGTAAGAGACCAATATCGGCTGCGCTCCTACAGTGTCGTTAACCGCTTCGTGCCAAACCAGGATACGCAAGGGGTACGCCCGTGTTTCACCGTTTATAGAGACCCCTGTCACAAGGTCATCGTCCTTTAGCCACCCCGAATCTTTAGGGGACTCGAACTTGGGTTTTAAAATAGCAGGGATGCCGTCTTTGGGAGGGCCGCCGGAAAATATCTCATTTTTAGGTACAATGCTGTTTTCGACATCAAACCCGTTATAAGCTTCGAGGGCCTGCGACAGTTGAGGGAGAATAAGCACATAATACAATATAGCGATGAAAAACGAACCCGCAGTTGAGTGTGTCATATATAATTAGATAACCGTTTGAAGGAAAAGTTTCTCTTCTAACACATCCATCCACAAGCCAAATCCGAGATTTAACACCCTTTAATCACAGGGTACATTATTCCCAACAAATCCTAACAAAAAAGAGGAGCACAGATGCCGGACAAAGCAACCGAGAAAATGAATTGGGATCTAACAAGCTATTTCCCTGTGTTTAGGGGGAATGAGATGGAGGAATTTAAAACTGTACTTAGAAGCGATATAGACTCTACACTCAAAAGCGCTTGCACGCTGGATATATTGAACGAAGGGAACTTAAAGCAATGGGAAGGGGTGTTTATCTCGTGCGAAGATATACTCACGCGGTACTCTCATCTGAGCTCTTATGTGGGCTGCCTGGCATCGGCCGACGGCCTTAACGAAGACTTTCTAAGGGAAGAGGCAGATATGTCACTTATGGGGGCTGAGTTCTCTAAGCTCAGAATAGAGCTTATTAGAGCACTTAAGGACGCAACAGACGAAACAATAGATAGTTTTGTGAAAAGCAAGGGCTTAAATGGTGCAAAATACTATATAGAGCGGCTCAGGGAAGACGCGCAGAAGAAGATGGATGCAGAAAAAGAGGTGCTTACCGCAGATCTGGCTGTAAACGGTATCGAGGCATGGGGGCGGCTCTACGATACGGTGTCGAGCAAGCTTGAGTTCGAGATGAAATACCCTGACGGGACCAAAGAGATTATCCCAATATCTAAAAGGCGGTCGCTTATGGAAAAGCCCGACCGTGCAACAAGAAAAGCTGCGTTTGACGGGGGTAACGCTGCGTGGGCCGGTATTGAAGACACCGCTGCAGCGGCTCTAAATGCAATTGCGGGTACTAGGCTAACGCTAAACCGCTATCGGGGTATTGACCATTTCCTGGATGTAGCACTATTTCAATCCGCTATCAGCCGTAAGACTCTGGATGCTATGTTTGAGGCCATATATTCCGAGATAGAGGTCCCAAAAGAGATACTCAGATACAAGGCCCGGACCATGAATAGAGAAAGTATTGCTTGGTACGACCTGGGGGCACCCCTCGATCTGCCCCAAGATGAGAAGCTGGATTGGGAAAAAGGGAAAGGCCTTGTGAGCGAGGCGTTTTCAAAATCGTACCCCGAGCTAGGTGTATTCGTAAACAACATGTATGAAAAGAACTGGATAGACTGGGAGCCCCGGCAGGGAAAGCGCCCCGGGGGGTTTTGCACAGGCTCACTGCTTACGAAGGAATCGCGGATATTTATGACATATAACGAGACCATTGGGGATGTACTCACACTTGCTCATGAGGCGGGCCACGCATTCCACAGCTATGTTATGCGCGATATAAGGCCCTACGCACACCTCTACCCGATGACACTTGCTGAATCTGCATCTACATTCGGCGAGATGATACTTGCAGAGGGTATCATCAGCAGCCCCGAGATTAGTGACAGGCAAAAGGCAGAGATGCTAGATATGGAGATAAACCACGGTGCCATTTATCTGATGGATATACCTGTTAGGTTTGAGTTCGAGAAGAGTTTTTACGAGGAACGCGGGGCGGGCGAGGTGAGTGTAAGCCGCATAAAAGAGCTTATGTGCGAAACACAGCAGAAAATCTTTGGGGATATATTGGAGCAGGACGGAGAAGATCCATATTTCTGGGCCTCGAAACTGCATTTCTATATAACCGGCGTGACTTTTTACAACTTCCCCTACACATTCGGGTACCTGCTAAGCCGCGGGTTATTTGCAATGTTTAAACGAGAGGGGCCTGCGTTTATTGAGAAATACGAAGAGTTTTTGCGAAACACTGGCTCTGACACAGCTGATAATGTAGCATCGAAAACCATAGGCGCAGACCTGAACTCTCCCCAGTTCTGGGTGGATGCCATACACACGCTGAGAACACCTCATGAACACTTAAAAGAGTTACTGCCGAAGATATAGTGGGCACTATGAGAGTATTGCAATTACGACGGCATTGTTAGGATTTAGAATCATATCGAGTATCAACGCCATCATGATACCGAGCATGTATATGATAGAGACCCCGAAGGCCTTACCATAACCTGAGTTTGTAATGGCGCTCCTTATTATCACAAACTCGAAATAAAAACCGAGTGCTATAGCTACTACAGCAAAGTAGTTTGAGCAGTAGTCAAGAAATGAAAGACAGAGTGTGAGCGGCAGTAGTGCAAGCGAATAGAGCAGGATCATGATGTTGGTGTATTCAGCACCGAATACAACCGGCATTACAGGGATCCCGGCCTTTTTGTAATCGAGCCTGTACTTCTGGGCCAGTGCCCAAAAATGAGGGGGTTGCCACAGCATCATAAATATAAACAATATGACCCCATCTAGGCGGATAGCAGGGCTTACCGCTGAATAGCCTATCAAAACCGGCAGTGCTCCCGGTAGCCCGCCCAGGATAGTCCCATAGGGGGAGCTGCGTTTGAGATAGAGGGTGTATAGAAACGTATAGCTTACAATCGCGGCAACTGTTAAAACGGTAAAGACGAGATTGATATAGAAGTAGGCTATAAAGAGCGAGATAGCTATAAAAACGCTTGCAATTATTACGGCGGTTTTATTGCCCACGGCGTGAAGCGCCTCTACACGCTTGTTGAGACGTTCCATTGATTGGTCGATCTGCTCGTCTAGTACGTTGTTAAGGATCGCCGACCCGGCCGCGCTTAGTAGCAGTGAAACTATAACAAGCGCAATACTGCCCACCGACGGCACTCCCCCGTAGGCAACGACCATCCCCGCAAATCCGGTAAAGGCTACGCTAAGAATTATGCCCGGTTTAGAAAGCAGTATAGTGGATACTACTATTTTAGAAGGTGCTCTTTCTACGTGTTCCATGACTGACAGATCCCCGGGCCCGGATAATTAATTGAGATTATACACTACTTTTTGCAATGACCCGAAACCAGGTGTCTAAGAGTACTCCCAGGATTAAAAGTGCTACCGCAAGGTGTACTGCAGTCACTGCGAAATAGAGTTTCGTATGCACGACTGCTACACCCAAAAGTATCTGTACCAAAATGAGTCCGAGTACAATGTATATACGGTTGCGGTAAGCAGCTAACGATTGGTAAGACAAAGAGGCTGCTACGAGACCCAGCACACACAATGTGATTATATATGCGAGCGTGCGGTGGGCAAAATGATTGAGCACTATGCCCGCTAGATTGGGCGGCACCCAGAACCCTAAACAGGTCGGGAAATCGGGGCATGCAAGCCCGGCCTCGGAATGCCTTACATATGCACCCAGGACCAACTGAACCACTACAAGCAGACTCAAAAAGAAAAACACAGCCGAAACCCCCGCAGCACTGAAGACAGGGGTCCAGCTAACACCGTCGAAATACACCATATACAGTGTGAGTACAAATATGATTATGGCATTTGCAAAATGAAACGTGGTCAAATCCACAGGGAGCCCCAATAACACAACAAATCCCCCCACAAATATTTGCAGCAGAAGCAGCAGGACCATGATGACCGGTATCGATTTAGCCCCACCCTTGTAGGCCCGAAGCCGCTTGTAGGCAAGTATGACTAAAAAAATAGATGTGACGCCACCTATTACACGGTGCATAAACTCCATGTAAATATCCCAGCGCAACGGTGGGAGCACCTTGCCATGACAAAGGGGCCAATCGGGACAGGCAAGCCCGTACTTAAGACCTGCCACAAGGTTACCCCAGATCAAAAGGAGTACTAAAAGTGAGACAGCTATCTTGCCTACCATAGAGAATTCTTAGGGAACAACTACCCTTGTGAAAGTGTCGAGTATAGTCATCCCTATAAGTAGAGCGAGCAGAGTGAGGGGGAAAAGTGCGAACACCCATGTAATCGAGTCCTCGAACTTAAGATGCATAAAATAAAGAGCGACAATCGATGCTTTTATAGACGCAACAACCATTGCAATCACTACGTTTAACATGCCGAAATCTATATACGACACGTAAACCGTAATAAACGTGAGTACCATGAGTATAATCCACACAATTACATAAGTCGTGTACCCAGTTACATGTTCTTCATGTGCATGAGCATCTGTTGTCATTTGATAATACCTCCGTTCAACCGATCAAATACAATAGCGGAAATAAATAAATCCATATTAAATCTACAAGGTGCCAATACAAACCCCCGACCTCAATAGGCGTGTTATACGAGGAGCTGAATTTCCCCTTAACCGTTAATACTAAAAGTACCACAAGTATCGCTATACCGACAAAGACGTGGAGCATGTGAAGCCCAGTCATTAGAAAGTATAGAGAAAAGAAAATACTTGTGTCCGGGTAGATATGGTGTGCAAACTTTGCCCCGTACTCAAAATACTTAACCACACCGAAACCAAGCCCACATATTATTGTGATCAGCAGAAATAATGCAGCCGCTTTTTGTTTGCCCTTTTTAATCGCAGACACACCCATAGCCATTGTCAAACTACTGAATATAAGTACGCATGTGTTCACAGCTCCCATTATACGATTTAGTTCCTTGTGGTCCTCGATGAACACCTCGGGGTAACGTGCCCTAAAAATCGCATAGGCCGCAAAGAGCCCCCCGAATAAAAGAACCTCTGTACCCAGGAATAGCCACATTCCTAGCTTTGATGAGCTGTACTCAACTGCCGGGTCCATTTGATGTACGTGTGCGTGTTCTGTATCTGCGTGTGACATTTAAGCCTCCGACCCGCTCTTTTTTCCGTATCCGTAAGTCCAGTCCGTCACCTTTGGTATCTCGTCAAAATTCTCGTGCGGCGGGGGTGAGGGTACCTGCCACTCTAAAGACAGCGATTTGTATGGATTATCCGGTGCTTTTTCTCCACTGAACAAGCCGGAAACCAGGTTCCACAACATCAATATAAACCCAATGCTTAGGATCCACGAACCGTATGTGGAAAGCGCCATCAATGACTCGAACTCCTCGGGGTAGGTCGCATAGCGCCTGGGCATACCCTGAATCCCTAGGAAGAACTGCGGGAAAAATGTAACGTTAAAACCAACGAAGATGAGAAACCAGGCAACCTTGGCAACCGATTCGTTGAACATCTTGCCAAACCATTTTGGGTACCAGAAATGAAGCGCCCCAATGAATCCCATTACAGTGCCGCCGACCATAACGTAATGCATATGAGCAACAATAAAGTATGTGTCGTGAAGGTGTATATCGGAGGCTAAAGCACCCAGGAAGAGCCCGGTAAGCCCACCAATGGTGAACAAGAATAGAAAACCCAGCGAATAGAGCATAGCGGAGTGAAGCTCAATAGAGCCCTTATACAGAGTCGCTATCCAGTTAAACACCTTGATCGCGGTAGGTATAGCAACCAGGAACGTGAGGAACGAAAATATTGTGGCCGCAAGCTCGGAAATTCCCGCTGTAAACATGTGGTGTGCCCATACCAAAAAGCTTATGAACGCGATCCCTAAACTGGAATAAGCAATCGCTTTATAGCCGAAAATGGGCTTACGTGCAAACACAGGTATTATCTCGGAAATCACGCCCATTGCCGGGATAATCATGATGTAAACGGCGGGGTGAGAATAGAACCAGAAAAAGTTTTGGAACAGTACCGGGTCCCCGCCCTTTGCCGGGTCGAAAAACCCTACTCCGAGCGTCCTCTCGGTTATGAGCAACAAGAGTGTTATACCCACAACTGGGGTCGCTAAGAGCTGTAATATAGCCGTGGCGTAAGAGGCCCAGATAAACAGTGGCAACCTGTGCCAAGTCATCCCCGGCGCACGCATCTTGTGTATTGTAACGATAAAATTAAGTCCGGTCAGAATCGATGAAAACCCTAGCACAAAGACCCCGAATGTAATCAACACAACGTCGGTATCGGTCTGCGCGCTATAAGGGGTGTAAAACGTCCAACCTGTATCTGCAGGGCTTAACAATGCTATGAGAACAATCACAGCACCCAACAAATAGATCCAATAACTCCCCAAATTCAACTTAGGGAACGCCACATCGGGCGCACCTATCATAAGGGGTATTAAAAAATTGCCGAAACTGGCCGCAAGACCCGGGATGATAAAGAAAAAGACCATTATTGATCCATGCAATGTAAATAGAACATTGTATGTGTGCTCACTAACAAGGTCCTGGGCAGGGGTAAGGAGCTCGTACCTCATGAGCATGGCCAACGCTCCACCGACAATAAAGAACAATATGATCGAGACCAGATACATGATCCCGATACGCTTATGATCAGTGGATAAGATCCAAGAGGCTATCCCCTTTTTCTCAAGAAACGGAACATAAACAGGTTCGGCAACCGTATGATTTGCCATGAACAAACCCCTCCTTAACTATCAATCGTTACTTTAGTGTTTTTATATAAGCTATTAATGCATCTACTTCTTTATCTGTAATGTTGCCTTTAAACGCCGGCATAATGGGCTGAAAACCCTCTACTATCTGTGACTGGGGCTCGATTATCGACTGCATTATATAGTTTTCATCCGCTGTAATAGTAGTGCCATCATCAAGTGTTGTGGACCTACCTATAAGCCCCTTGAAACTAGGCCCTATTACCACACTGCCGTCAATGCTGTGGCACGCATTACAACCCTTTTGTGTGTATACCTTCTCGCCCAGCTCTGCAGTGGGCTTAGCATCTGCCACAGCCTCGTCGTCGTCGACACCTACGCCTTTTTCCCAAATATCATAGGCCTCGGGGCTCATAACAACCACCTCGGCCAGCATGTTTGAGTGTGCAGTACCACAGTACTCGGCACAGAACAGTTTGAACGTACCCACCTTTGTGGGTGTAAACCAAAGCTGAGTGTAGCGGCCGGGCAGCAGATCCTGCTTTACCCTAAACCCGGGCACATAGAAGCTGTGTAGCACGTCATCAGACCTCATGACCATCCTAACAGGCCGGTTCTGTTCGACTACAAGTCTATTTATGTCTTTTTTGCCGTTGTAGTACTCAAACTCCCATAACCACTGCTTTCCTGTAACGGTTACCTCTACTGCATCTGCAGGGACAGTCCGCATATCTTTATAGACAACAAACGCATAGATAAAAATACAGATCAGTAAAACTGTGGGAACAAGTGTCCATATGATTTCGAGAGTCTCGTTGCCTGTAATATAAGGGGTCTCGTCATTATCGCTTCTTCTTCTGTACTTTACTGCAAAATAGACCAGGAGAACCGATATAAGAACAAAAAACACGAGGGTAAGTGCCGTGATAAACATAAGCACTCCGTCTACTTTGCCTGCAAGATTAGATGCAACTTCAGGAATCCAGGTCATCAGTCCTTAGAACCTCCGTAACTATCAGAATCGTTCTTTTCTCGTCTCCAAAAAAACGTTAAAAATCCGCCTAGACTTATAAGTGTAACGACACCCGCTGCTTTCACTACATTTAGGGCTTTTAATGCATACCGCTTGCCTATAGGGTCAAATCCGTAGCAAAACAAAAGCACCTGGTTCATTATCTTGGACGGGCCTATCTCACCCTCGGAGGCCTCGACCAAAGCGAGCTTGAAATCGGTTGGGCTGTACTCAATACCATATAGATAACGTGATATTTCGCCGTCTGGTGTGAGCACAAAAATAGCGGAGGGGTGTGCAAATTCCTCTCCGTCCTTCATGTAGTTAAACCCAAGCGCAGATGTGAGTCTCTTAATCTCGGCACTGTTGCCGACTAAAAAACTCCAGTCCATATCATCTTCACTCAATTTATATTTAGATGCCCTGGATTTCGCATCCTGGGGGGTGTCCTCGGGGTCAAAGCTTACCGTGAGCAGATTATAATCCTCTCCAGCGCTTAAAGTAGGTGTTGAGTTCACAACCTCGGCCAAACCGTCGGTACCCAACGAGCAAATCCTCGGGCAGTTATAGTAAGCAAGGTTAAGCACCAGGGGTTTGTCCCCAAGATAGTCTCCCAACTGTACTCTCGTGTTATCCCCGTCTAATAACTCTATATCGGACGGAACAATCTGACCCAGATTTTCATTAATCCCCACATTCTTTACTTTCCTGGCATCGGTAATTGCAAGGGAAAATTGCGTAGTTAAAAAAAGTGCTACAACTGCAAAGAGCAGCGTATTAATTATGAGAATATCGGATTTCATTTGACCTGTAGTCACCATAATACCCTAGCAAAACTTAATTCAATTAAACAAACAATATTTTGATATCAATGCTCATGTAACCCGGGTCTCTACTCTCATATAATCAGGGATTGAAAAAGTTTAAATTAATTAACCTTTTTATGGGTAGATACATTCTATTTACTCGGATATCAACAAAACGTGCATGATTTTAGCCGATTGAGTCTATGTGTCAAGAGTGCTTATACACTTAGTATAATGGCGGGGGGAATTTGGCAAATGCTCCGAATAAATTAGAATTTAGGTATGGGTTCTATCACCGATGTGCCTGGAATCAGAGTCGGACACGCCAGTGATCCGGATTCGGTCACCGGATGCACAGTAATAATCTCTGAGACCCCTGCAACAGGGGCAGCAGACCTAAGGGGTGGGGGTACCAGCACCCGACAGATCGACTCGCTCCTGCAACACAACACCTATGGAAGAATAAATGCAATACTGCTTACGGGCGGTAGTGCTTTTGGGCTCGATGCATCGAGCGGGGTTGTGCGATACCTCGAAGAAAAAAAGATCGGACTCGATGTCGGCTATGGCCAAGTAGTACCATCTGTGCCCACCGCGGTGATATTTGACTTGGGCATAGGGGACGGCTCGGTCAGGCCCGATGCAGATATGGGCTATAGCGCTTGTGTGAATGCGTCGTCTCAAGCTGTAGCCGAGGGCAGTGTGGGTGTGGGTACAGGTGCAACCGTGGGCAAGTTGCTTGGAATCAGTCATGCTACGAAATCAGGCGTGGGGACCATGAGCCATAGAATCAACGACTCTGACGTTTATGTGGGGGTGTTTGTGGTTGTAAATGCGTTTGGGGATGTTATCTCTAACAACACAGGCGAGGTTATCGCAGGTGTTAGGAACTCACCCGACGGCGTGGATTTCCCGGGCACCGTTAACCTGATTAAACAGGGGATAACCCAAAGGGCAGACGACCCGATCAACACTACACTTGCCGTTATAGCTACCAATGCAGAGTTCTCTAAAAACGAGCTTATGAGGATTGCAGGGATCGGACAGACCGGGATGGCAAGGGTGGTCTCGCCAGTTCACACAGTGGCAGACGGGGACGTGGTGTTTGCAATATCATGCGGGGAGGAGCCCTCGGACGCAAACGCTGTGGGGGTTGTGGCCGCGGAGCTGATAGAGCACTCTATAATGCGCGCAATCGAGACCGCAGAGAGTCTGGGGGGTATACCCGATATCTCGCAACTTAATAAACGTAGAGTTACTTGAGTTCGATCAGGTTTGCTGACATTGGCGATTTTCTTGCTTTTACAGCCAACACGAGTCCAATGCCTAGCATGGCAGTGAGTGCGGACGAGCCTCCATAGCTCATGATCAATAGCGGGACCCCTGTGACCGGCAGGAGCCCGATCACCATACCGATGTTTATGACCATATGCCAAAAGAACATCGAGGCCACACCGAAACAGACGAGCATCCCGAACTTATCCTTTGCCCTGCTAGCCGCATCGAGTATCCAGAGGATTATGATGAAATACAATAGGAGTACGAATATCCCACCCATAAAACCCCACTCCTCGGCAAACACAGAGAACACGAAGTCGGTCTGCTGGGCCGGTATAAAGCGGAGCTGGGTCTGTGAGCCTTTTGTAAACCCTTTGCCGGCAAACTTCCCAGAGCCCACAGCTATCTGTGACTGTATAGCGTTGTAGCCCGCATCCAGGGGGTCGCGCGAGGGGTCTAAGAACGTTTTAATCCTGTCCTTCTGATAATCCTTGAGGAAGTACTGCCAAGTCGGGAATGAGAGACTGACTACGCAGACCAAAACTATTGCCAACGTGGTCCTCTTAATACCCATAAACACAAGCATGCTAGCAGCAATAAGCACCAATACAAGTGCTGTCCCCAAATCGGGCTGCAGCATGACAAGCACTAGAGGCAGCAGTACAAATCCGAGAGGTTTTATCAAATCCAAAATCCCGTAGGCATCGTTTTGATAGTCCCTGTCGTAGAGACGGGCCATGACTATTATCACAGCCAGCTTTGCAAACTCAGACGGCTGCACAGTTGCAAATGCCCCGATCTGTAACCAGCTTTTTGCCCCTGCGACCTGTTTGCCGAGCAATAGCACCAATACAAGCGATAGAATGGATATACCATATATATACAGCGCGTAGCGTTCAAACATCCTATAGTTAAGGAACGACACAAAAATCATACCGACTACACCTATACCGACCCATATCAACTGCTTTTTAAACACACCGAGGCCTGTTTGGAATGAGGCGCTGTAGAGGTTTATCAGAGACACGCCAGCAAACAATAAAATCATCAATAAGAGTGACCAGCCGTAGTTGCTTAGCAACCTGCGGTCAAACATTATCATCGAAGTAGCCCTCTCGCTTTAGTTTCATATAAAACTTAATAATATCCCTTGCAATGGGTGCCGCTACCTCCCCACCCTTGCCCCCGTTCTCAACTATTACCGTAACAGCGATATCGGGCTCCTGGGCAGGTGCATATGATGTAAACCATGCGTGATCCCTGTGTCTGTTTACATTGCTTTTTGTATCTAACGAGATGACCTGGGCCGTCCCGGTCTTGCCCGCTACTTTTACATGAGGAAGCCAAGCCCTCCGTCCTGTAGCTCCCGGATCATTCACCGCACCCGTTAGAGCATCCCTTAATGTCTGGGTTATTTCACTACCTACGGGGATGTATTTATTGGCCTTGGCACTGTATTCGACCTTGTTTTCACTCTTGTAATCCACGACCCTTTTTACGATCGAGGGCTTTAGAAGCACCCCGCCGTTTGCAACTGCCGCGGTCATCATCGTAACCTGAAGCGGGGTAACATTTACATAGCCCTGACCTATTGAACTTACGACTGTCTCGCCCTTGTACCAGGGTTTGTTGAGCTTTTGCTTCTTCCACTCTCTACTGGGCGCTAAGCCCTTTCTCTCTTCTATGCCTATGCCCGTGTACTCCCCGAACCCAAACCCTTTCATATAGCGGTGGAGTCGGTCTATACCAAGCTTCTCGGCTACTTTGTAAAAATAGACGTCGCATGACTCGACCATGGCGTCGTGGAGGTTCATCCAGCCGTGCCCACTTCGTTTCCAACACCTAAACGTATGTTCAGCCACCTTATGATATCCCGGGCAGTGGATATAGGTATCTGTGGTAACAAGCTCTTCTTTTAATGCAGCGGCCGCTGGCACTATTTTGAACACCGAGCCCGGGGCATAGAGCCCCTGTGTGCTCCGGTTAACCAGCGGGTAGGATTTATCTTTCAATAATTTATCCCACTTCTCTTTTTTGATGCCGTTTATAAATTCCTCGGGTGTAAATGTGGGCTTGCTGGCCAGTGCCAGCACGTTGCCGTTATTTACGTTTACCACCACGATAGAGCCGTTTTGGGTACCCAGGGCCTCTTCTGCGGCCCTCTGTAAATTTATATCAATCGTGAGCACCACATCGTTGCCAGGTAGACTGTTTTTCTTAATAAGGTCCTTTTGAAATAGTGCGGATTCCACCTCTCTGCCCAGAGCGTCGGTTACCGATTGTATGTAGCCGTCGTCCCCTCGCAAGTAGGTCTCCCACCCTTTTTCCACCCCGCTCTTGCCGACGAAATCCGAGCCCGACATCCCCGGGTTTGCGCGCAGGTCTTGTGGGCTCACCTTGCCCAGATAGCCTATGATCTGAGCTCCCAGGTTACCGTAGGGGTACTGTCTGATGCTGTTTACAAGGATCTGTACACCTTTTAATGAGCTCTTGCGGGCCTCGATATACGCAAGCTGGTCACGGTTAATGTCCTGTGCTATGCGGTGGGTTTGGAACCTGTCTTTTTTCCCGGCATCCAAAATCTGTTTCTTAATCGTCTTGGGTTCGACATTGAGCACAGGTGCCAGTGAGGCAGCTACCTGATCCGGATCACTTACCTCCTTGGGCAGTACATACACATCGAACGAAGAGCGGTTCACAACAAGCTCCCTACCCTCTCTGTCCAAGATCCTTCCCCTAGGTGCCGGGACCCTCTCTATACTGATCCTGTTGTCTCTGGAGAATTTCTCGTATTCAGCGCCCTTAAATATCTGGAGGTACCAAAGCCTTCCCCCCAGTATCAAAAACGCCTGAATCAATACGATAGTCGCAATTACTAGTCTACTTCTGTAATCTTGCATCTACTTTGTTTATAGCCCAAAATATGGGCAGCCCAATTAATGTGTTTACAACCGCCTGGATAATAATACCATCCATCTCCACGTTTAGGTTTCGTTGCTTAATTGCCAGTATAGCCCAAATAAATAGCTCAGAAAAGATAGTACTTAGAAATAAAGCGGCACCCTTGGCACTGGCCCTCTTCATGTATACATGATGTGAGATGCTTTTTAGCAGCACATAGGCGCTAAACCTTGAGAACGTGAAGGCACCGAGCATATTGCCGGTGAGCACATCCATCATAAACCCGTTGCCCAAAGCTATTAGGGCTGTGCCCCGCGCCTCGGAATATATTGCAAGGTAAACAATAAGTATGAGGTTTAGATCGGGGTAAGCGTAGCCGAAATACCTGGGCGATATTAGTGTGGTCTGAAGAGCTATAAATAGTATGGATAGGAGAACATATAATACTAAGGAAGACGAGTTATTCATTTAACACGATATTATCCACGGTTTTGAGTATGATAACCACCTCTTCGAGAGAGTTCAGATCCATGTGCGGTACCACCGAAGCGTTTACAAACCCTCCATCGGCATTGATCTCATGAACTGTACCTATGAGGACTCCTTTGGGGAAAAACCCGTCTTTGCCAGAGGATATAATCTTATCCCCCTTACTCACATCGGACATCTTCTCTACATACTCCATCACACACTGATTTCCGTTGCCCTTCACTATGCCCCTGGCACGGGTTCTGTGCACATAGGCGTCTACAGCGCTTAGGGGATCGGTGATTAGAATAACCTCGGAGCTTGACTTGCCAACCATAAATACACGTCCGACCACACCCCCCAGGGATGCGACTGGCATGCCCGTCCTAAGCCCGTCCGACGAGCCCTTGTCAATAATAATCACCTCTGACCTGATGGCCGATGGGCTGCCGGCGATTACGTTTGCGGACACTACGGGATAGGGTGTGGCTTCGGTGAGCTCGAGCAGCTTGGTAAGCCTTACGTTTTGTCTCTCGACCTCTTTGAGTGCGAAATTTTGCTGTTTTAAGATGCGGATCTCTTCTTTAAGTTTTGCATTCTCTTTGTTCACATCGACGATTTCCATGTAGTTTTGCCATGTAGTGACTACCTTGTCAGTTGTGTAGTTGACGAATTTTTGAGGGTAGTAAGTAACCCGAAGCACAATGCCCGAGAAAAAACTGTCTTTGCTTGTATCGTTATAGTCTTGAGAGGAAAGCTGTACCCCGAACAGAAAGAGTATCAAAACAACTATAATGGGGTGGCGGATTAAAAACCTCATTTCGTATCAATTGACTTATATATCGCTTATACCTTTGGAGCGTATGGAATCAATACTCCATACTGACCTCTCTTAGCAAATCAAGCTCATCTAGGGCTTTCCCGGACCCAAGCACCACACAGGTCAACGGGTCCTCGGCCTTGCCAGTAGGCAGACCGGTCTCGTCTTTGATCAACTCGTCTAGGTTACCCAACAGCGCACCTCCGCCTGTCAACACGATACCGCTATCGACAATGTCGGCAGCTAGCTCGGGTGGTGTGCGTTCCAACGTCTGTTTGATAGCCTCAACAATTGCGGCTATAGGCTCGGACAGTGCTTCTTTTACCTCTTCGGATGTAATCTCTATGGTCTTTGGTATACCGGCTCTAAGGTCTCGGCCCTTAACACTCATCGAACCCATGTCACCGTTACCAAGCGCTTTACCCAGCTTCTGTTTAACCTCTTCCGCAGTCCTCTCACCGATAAGCATATTGTAGTTGCGTTTAACATACTGGAGGATCGACTCGTCCATCTTGTCGCCCCCGACCTTGATGGACTTGCTCACGACTATGCCCGCAAGCGAGATCACTGCCACACCTGTGGTGCCCCCGCCGATATCGACTACCATATTCCCAGCGGGCTCTGTCACGGGCATTCCCGCTCCGATCGCGGCAGACATTGTTTCCTCTATCAGGTAGACCTCGCGAGCTCCAGCAGCCTCTGCAGACTCTTTCACGGCCCTCTTTTCAACCTCTGTAATCCCTATTGGTACAGACACGATGATCCTGGGTCTCACAAAGCTCTTACGGTTATTATGGGTTTTTCTTATAAAGTACTCAAGCATCTTTTGGGCGACATCAAAGTCAGCGATTACACCGTCTTTAAGCGGACGGATAGCTTTGATTGACCCGGGGGTACGCCCAACCATGTTCTTGGCCTCTTTACCCACAGCCAGTATACGCTTTACACCGCGCGAGTCCTCTTGCACCGCGACCACCGAGGGCTCGTTTGCTACAATACCTTTGCCCCGAACATATACCAGTGTATTAGCAGTACCGAGATCCACTGCTAAGTCATTAGAGAACCAACCTAGGATTGCATCGAATATCATAATAATTACTCCTTAATAAGACAACGACATATTCCCAATCATTACAACCACATATGATCAGGAAAGTCAGCTTTCTATCAAATTTATAAACACTGGGTATCCGTAGGAAAATTTATCTCTGGACCCGACCCAGTTTACCATCAACACCCACTCAGCCGATCTTAAAATCGGCTCAAATCTGATTTACCAAACTACTTTAATTAAACTCGTGTAATACCAACCAATACTTCGATATTTATAACCCTATTCCAACCGCCATACTATAATTGAGTAGAAAATAAAATCAAGAAATATTTTAACACGGCTTATCCCTAAAGAGCAATCACTTTTAAGCCTCTGATACATCAATCAGACAAATCTATAAAGGGCGGTTTAACAACCACAGCCTCAGTCGGCTGTCCGCCAACCTCTATGCTCACGCTCGTATCGGGCTCTGAGAACTCGCGCCTTATATACCCGAGCGCTATGGGCTTGCGCAGTAGTGGGGAAAGGGCTGAGCTTGTGATCCTACCTACTACCTTGTCACCTACAAGGATTTTATCGTCCCTGTCAGGGATACTCTTGCCCTCCAATACGAACCCTAGCAGGTGCCAATTTACATGCCCCCTCCACTTTATGCGGGCAATCACTTCCTGTCCCACATAGCAGCCCTTCTCGAAATTAAGTGCATCCCATAAACCCGCCTCTATCGGTATAGTATTTTCATCCATATCCACCCCATACACCGGGATACCGGCCTCTATGCGAAGAGTATCGAGGACCTCTTTACCAAAAGTTTTAATCCTGTATTCCTCGCCTATATCCAACAATTCACTCAGCAGTTCATGCTTCTTGTCGGCATTTACATATATGTCATAGCCCGATTCCCCGGTCCGGTTCACTTTTGTGATCATCAATAGGCCGTGGCTGGTATCTTTTATTGTAAACGACAGCAGATCGCTTAGCTCCACATTGTCACCAACAAACTTTTCTAATAGTTGCTCCACATACTTCCCGTGCATTGAAACAAGACAGTAAGTCTCTGTATCATCAACAATATCTGCCTTGTATGAAAGTCTGTATTTCGTAAACAGGTCATAGAGCGTGGTGTTGAGCCCGGGTTCGGTATCAATAAATAGGCAAGACTCATCTTTATACACATTCATATCTGCGATCATTTTTCCTTTAACCGTAAGTACAGCCGCATGCACTCCCCGACCCGGCTCCAGTGAACTTACATCGTTAGTAAGCATGCCCTGCATAAATTTAATATGCTCTTTTCCTGATAAACTAATCTTACCCCTGTCCGAAAGATCAGTTATGCCGACATGTTTCCGCACAGCCGTATACACCTCATCCAAATTTCCAGAATTTTGATTTGCGGTTATTGAGTTTTGACTCACAAGTCACTCTCCCGATTTTCTTAGAACAGAGACAAAAACTCGAATCTATAGTTATTATTGGATACAACACGTTTCATATCTAATAATCATACCTAAGAGCACATACAAAACACGAGTTTGTAGGACGATGCACCTTTATTGCATGAGTTGACATCTAATACCAAAGCTCTAAGCCGGATTGTCTTGAAAAACCATGGCTCAGGTGTAGTATACATGCAGCAAAATTGGAGACACATACTATGGCGAACTTAAATGAGATTGAAACCAAGCAAAAAATTGTGATCATGGGGTCGGGGCCTGCCGGGCTCACGGCTGCTCTATACACTGCGCGTGCGAACCTGGATCCCGTTGTGTTCGAGGGACTAGAGGCGGGTGGGCAGCTTACACTCACCACGGATGTGGAAAACTACCCAGGGTTCCCGGACGGAGTGATGGGACCTGACCTGATGAACTCAATGCGAAAGCAGGCGGAGAAGTTTGGGGCAAAATGTGTGATGGCAGAGATAACCGCCGTGGATCTGGACACCCGTCCCTTCAAGGTACATTCGGGCGATAAAGTGATAGAAACAGATGCTTTTATCATAGCCTCGGGGGCATCGGCCAAGATGCTTGGGCTTGAGTCCGAGAAATTGCTGCTGGGGCACGGTGTATCCACCTGTGCGACATGCGACGGATTTTTCTTTAGAGACAAAGAACTGATAGTTGTCGGCGGGGGGGACAGTGCATTGGAAGAGGCCATATTCCTAACTAAATTTGCGACTGTGGTAAACATCGTACACCGCCGAGATGAGCTTAGGGCATCTAAGATACTTCAGGACAGGGCCATGAAAAACCCGAAGATCAACTTTATTTGGAACTCTGTGGTGGAGGAGATACTAGGTAGCCCAGAGAGCGGTGTCACCGGGGCGCTATTGAAAGATACGGTCACGGGCGAGACCAATGAGAAATCGAGCGACGGTGTCTTTATAGCCATAGGCCATAACCCCAATACAACGCTGTTCAAAGACAAACTCGAGATGGATGAATTGGGGTACCTGATCACAGACTCGGGCAGCACTCGCACCAGTGTAGAAGGGGTGTTTGCAGCGGGGGACGTACAGGATAATATCTACCGGCAGGCCATTACAGCAGCTGGCAGCGGGTGTATGGCAGCAATTGACGCAGAGAGATATATTGAGGAACTGGAAGGTTAAATTCCCCGGTCTGGGTCTGAATAAACCCGAATCACAGACAATATTTGAGAATCTATAACAGCCAAAAATTTAACACCTCCCTATTTATAATCGCAGGGATACTTTTAGCGTCCCTGTTTTACTACCTATACCGCATCGGGCCGCAATTCTCGCACATATACCCCCATGGCGATAAACCCATAGTAACCCTTGTACTAATTCTAATGGTCTCGTCGCTCATATATATGAGCATCGTCCCTGCTGTAAAAAAAACCGTCCCCAAAACGAAACTGCTGTTTTGGATATTCGCCGTGGGCTTGGTACTGCGCGCGCTAATGATTGGGACAGAACCGATACTGGAGAACGACTATTTTAGATACCTTTGGGACGGTGCGGTTACCACACAGGGTATAAATCCCTACACCTACTCCCCTGAGCAGGTTTTAGGGGGACAAGATGTTCCCCAAACCCTTAAACAACTCGCCGATGGGTCGGGCGATGTGATAGGGAGCATTAATAACCCGACGATAAGAACTATATACCCCCCTCTGGGTCAAGCGGTGTTTGCACTCTCACACTGGATAGGTCCCTGGGACTTATACACTTGGAAGCTCATACTGCTTGTATTCGATATAGCGACCCTTATACTGCTTGGCCTCGGGCTCCGCACCCTTGGACTCTCGCATATGCACTTGGCTATCTATTGGTGGAACCCCTTGTTGGTAAAAGAGATTTTTAACTCGGGGCACATGGACGTAATAGTGTTTCCATTTGTGATAGGCGGGCTATTGCTGGTGGTTATGCGCAGGTATCTATGGGCGGTGTTTACCCTGACACTCGGAGTGGGAGTGAAGATATTTCCTGTGTTTTTGCTCCCGGTAGCACTAAAACCGTTGCTCGGCAATCCCAAGAGGCTCTTGGCTCCCTTGGCAATAATTGGTGTGCTTTTGGCAATAATGCTGATCCCGATAATGACGGCCGGGTTAGGGGACACATCGGGCTTTATAGCCTATGGGAAAACATGGCAGAATAACGACTCTATATTCAGGGGATTCATATGGTTCGCTGAACACACCCTGCCCCTTATGGGATTTAAGGCCTATCATAAATACCTGGCGGCAAGAATTGTAATCTCGCTCTTATTACTTGGCTTTATCCTGTATGTAATTTTGAATAAGCAGTGTGATAGAGAAAAAGTATTTAGTGCGAGTCTATTTATCCTAGCATTTGCATACCTCATAAGCCCCACGCAGTTCCCCTGGTACTACACTTGGCTAATCCCTCTACTTACTATAACACCCTACTATTCGCTGCTCTTCTTAAGCGTCACGCTACCGCTTTATTACCTGTCCTACTATTTCGATGCGCTCGATAGGCTCGAGACGTTTAATAACATAGTAGTGTGGATTGAGTTTGTCCCGATTTGGATACTGATAGCAATTGAGTGGGCCGCAAACAAAAGCAAGTGTGAAAAACTTAATGCTGCTTGAGCAGTCGTTTTAACTTGGGCAGGGCCCTCTCGGCCTCCCTCCGCCCGATCTCTATTATCGATTGGCCCCTGTGAAAATCCATGACCCCTACGTTTGCCACAGGCGGGGAGATGACTAGATCGGCCGGGTTGGCGATGGAGTTATACTCGGTAAGTTTTCTTTGTGCCGTAACCGAACTCCGCTGTATTATACTCACAATAGATTTCTCGGAGCCGCCGTTATCCTTACCCTCGAACCATTTCTCAACATATAACTTTTCACTAAACGTGCGGAGGTAATCGTAAAAGGATGATCTGCTCTTTTGCTCGTAATGCTTTGAACCCTCGAGGTTACTCAAGAGATCGCAAGCCACTACCAGATCGGCCCCCAGAGATTTTACAGCAGCAACAGGCAGCGGCTCCAGAATCCCTCCGTCCACAAGGAGTTTTCCCTCGAACTCTACCGGTTTAAAAACCCCCGGGATTGAGATGCTCGCCCTTACCGCGGTCCTAAGCTCTCCCTTTGTGAATGTCACAGTCTCTGCACTGTTTAAGTCCACAGCCACGGCGGCATAGGGTTTTTTCAACTCCTCTATGTTTTTTACACTTACACACTGGTCTAGAATTCTAAGCACCCTGGCACCGCTGAAAAACCCTTTGGACGGCCAGGTGGGCCCGAGCAATAGCGGGATATCCAGCAGGTTTATGTCGTTTGCGATTTTATGTAACTTTTCCATGCTGTCCGATGCGTAGGCTGCGCCGATGAGCGAACCTATGCTGGTGCCGGCAACGACATCAAACTCAATGCCCGCGTCCCCAAGCACCTCGAGCACACCGAGATGCGCAAAGCCCTTTGCCCCCCCACCCCCGAGTGCAAGACCTAGTTTCATAACCGTATGTTAAGTGAGCGATTCTATGAAATCAACTATAGACGGTGTGAGTGCTTCGTACTCTAGCAAAAAGGAGTCGTGCCCGTAGGGAGAATTGATCTCTCGGTACTCTACATCGATGTCGTTAGCGAGCATCGCATCCACTATCTCGCGCGACTGGTAAGAGGGGTAGAGCCAATCGGCAGAAAAAGACTTAACACACACCCTCTTGCACTTTATGCGTGCAAATGATTCCACGAGGCTTTCGTAACCCCAGGAGGCGTCGTAAATGTCTATGGCACGCATAATGTAGAGGTAGCTGTTGGGATCAAATCTATCTATAAATTTCCTGCCCTGATGCACCAGGTAGTTCTCAATCTCGAAATTACTGTCAATCTCAAGCTTCATGTTCTCGGGGTCTTTGTGTTCACGCCCGAACTTCTCCCAAAGCCAGTCGTCGCTAAGGTATGTGATATGTCCAAGCATCCGTGCGATTGCCAGTCCATTCGCAGGAGGGGTGCCGTCGTAATAGTCACCGTCCTGCCAGTTGGGGTCGTGCACTATGGCCTGTGTGCCTACCTTATGGATTGCTATGGACTGGGGGGATGAGCGTGCGGCGGTAGCTATCAAAATAATCGAATCTACCATCTCGGGGTATAAAAGCGCCCACTCAAGCGCCTGCATCCCGCCCATGGACCCGCCAGCAATAGTCCGCAGCCGCTTTATGCCCAAATGCTCAACGAGCTCTTTTTGGACCCTCACCATATCGGAGATAGTAGTCACGGGGAACCTCATCCCATATGGTTTGCCCGTGTCTGGGTCTGTGGAAGAGGGGCCGGTGGTGCCATAACACCCGCCTAGGATGTTGGAACAAACAACAAAATATTTGTTGGTATCGAATGCCTTGCCCGGCCCGATCATCACATCCCACCAGCCGGGGTACTTATCGTCAGTATGGTGTCTACCGGCAGCATGAGCGCTGGCGGTAAGGGCGTGCTCAATCAACACCGCGTTATCTTTGCTATTGTTTAAAACGCCGTAGGTCTCATACGCAACCGTTATATCGTTTAGAGTAGAGCCGTTATCCATCAAGAAGGTATCGGGTGGGTGGGCAAAGGTATGGTAATTCGTTTGAACGATACCGACTGAACCTTCTTCCCTAATAATTACGGGAGACTCTCCATACTGTTTATCTGTCATATTTGCCCCCGTAGACCCAGTCAACACTCCCGGGCAGCTACGAACCCCCGCACTTTGCCAATGCCTGGTCTATGTCCCAGATAATGTCGTCAAGTGTCTCAAGCCCTACCGATATCCTTATCATATCGGGAGTCACACCCGCACTCTCTTGCTGCTGTTCGTCTAACTGGCGGTGGGTGGTAGACGCAGGGTGTATAATGAGCGTTTTGGCGTCGCCCACGTTAGCAAGGTGGCTTAGCATATCTAAGCTCTCGATGAACTTTTGCCCTGCCCCAAGCCCTCCCTTAATGCCGAATGTAAAGATAGAGCCCGCCCCTTTGGGCAGGTACTTTTGGCTGAGCTCATAGTACTTGCTCGAGGGAAGTCCGGGGTAGTTTATCCAAGTGACCTGGGGATGGTTCTCTAAAAACTCCACAACCCCTCTGGCGTTTGCACAGTGCCTGTCCATACGCAGGTTAAGCGTCTCCAGCCCCTGTAGAAACAAAAACGCGTTAAAGGGGCTTAGAGCCGGGCCGAAAGGACGAAGCATCTCGCAGCGGGCTTTCATCGTATAGCCGAAGTCCCCGAATGTTTCATAAAACCTCACACCATGATAGCCCTTAGAGGGCTCTATCATATCGGGGAAATTGCCGTTATCCCATGGGAATTTTCCTGACTCCACCAACACTCCCCCAATCGAGGTCCCGTGCCCGCCTATAAACTTGGTAGCCGAATGCACGACGATATCGGCACCGTGCTCAAACGGCCGGCAGAGGTAGGGGGTAGCGAATGTATTGTCTATTATAAGCGGGAGGCCCGCTTCATGGGCGATCTCGGCCACAGCCTCAATGTCGAGTACATTGCCGAGGGGATTGCTTATGGTCTCACCATAGATCGCTTTAGTTTTATCGGTTATTGCAGAACGGAAATTTTCGGGATCGTCGGGGTTTACAAACTTTACATCGATCCCAATCTTCCTGAAATTGAAGTCGAACTGAGTGAAGGTACCGCCGTAGAGTGTGCTCGAGGACACTACCTCGTCACCGGTTTTTAAGATTGTGAGTAGGGCTACCATCTGAGCAGCCATACCCGACGACACGGCTAGAGCTGCCCTCCCGCCCTCAAGCGATGCGATCCTTTCTTCGAGCACCGCGTTTGTGGGGTTCATGATACGGGTGTAGATATTGCCGAAGGTCTGGAGATTAAAGAGACTTGCAGCGTGATCTGTGTCATTGAACACATAAGAAGTGGTTTGGTAAATCGGTGTTGCTCTCGACCCTGTGGTGGGATCGGGTAGCTGACCAGCATGGATACAACGTGTCTCAAAACCATATTTTCTATCTGCCATATCTTTTTCTCCCTGTATTTTATTTTTAAAAGCAATAACACTAAAAAGAAAATCCCTTAGCCCGGGTTTGCTATCATGCTGACCTTTTAGATGATATTAAATCCCTGTTCACACCCACATAGTTAATACCGCCAAAAAGCCTCGCATGCTCTATTTTCATACACCTGTTCATCACTACAAGTAAACCCGCTTCCTCGGCCCTCTTTTTAGCCTCTTCATTTATAACACCAATCTGCATCCAAACAACCTTGGCCCCAATGGTTATCGCATCCTCTACTATGGGTGGTACGTCTTTGGGACGCCGGAATATATCTACTACTTCTACTTTTTCCTCAATATCCAAAAGGCTCGGATAGCATTTTTCGCCCAGCACCTCCTTGTAGGCCGGGTTAACAGGAATCACGCGGTACCCGTGCTCTTGGAGATACTTTGCAGCGAAATTGCTCGGCCTATGCCAATTTGCCGATAAACCGACCACAGCAATATTCTTATACTCTTTCAATATAAACCTAAGTGTTTTTATGCTTTCCATAATAATCTTTGATTCATGAGAATTTTAATAATCTACACTATTATCCTCAATAGTCGCAAACGCTCGGAGCTCCTAGAATAGCACACTGTAACTGTATGAGTGCTCAATACAATTGTTGTGGAAGTCTGGAATATGGAACCTATAATTCTATTGATTCCCACTTGATTTAGATAGATATGGCGTTATTGTTAAGCTTTAGATCGCAGATTCGAATATCGGATCTACAACCGGGCCAAGGAGACTAGATATGATACGGATGAACTCTAATTTGATTGTGGTTTGTGCTCTAGTGATAGCTAACCTGCTACTGTTCACACAATACGACGCATATGGATCGGACGCAAGGGTAATACTGGGTGATATTACCGACAAACGTACCACTGGACAGTTTTTTGCCGAATGTGAGGTGGAGCTAAAAATTACAGGGGATGATGTCGCAGACTCGCTAGGTGTAAGGGATGTGATAATCAAAGAGGCTACAGATGACACAGGACGCAATTTGATCAAAGAAGAGAATCAGTTCTCAACCTTCTTTAACCCGAACACAGACAGCAGCTCCACGATAGACGACAAAATAAGCCTTAAAAACCCTGCACGTAAAGCCGAGGTAATTAAAACACTCTCGGGTGAGGTTGAGCTATTTCAACCCTCGGTAAAAACAGGCAGCAAACTCATTGTAGAGGGGTTTATGACGAACCCGAGTGAGCCCATCGGGGCCAAGACGCTAAAAGATAACGACATACAGGTAATGTACCTTACCAAAGAGAGCTACGAGGCTAAAAAGAAGGAGTTTGACGAGGCGAACAAAGCGGACCTGGACAAGGCCACAGAGCAGTTCGGCGCAGCGTTTGCAGAGCTCTTCTCGGGGATGTTCGGAGCACTTATGTCCGAAGAGGAGAACAGCCTGCAGTTCTTTGTAAAAGACCCCAACGAAAAAATTGTAGACCTCGGGTTCCAGGACAAAGAGGGCAATCGGATTAAAGCGTGGAGCCGCTCGCGCATGGGCGACTTCCATACATACTCGTTTGAGAACTCTACACCCCCGCCTGACACTGAACTCATTATCTATATAGCCACACCGGATTCTATAAAGAAAGTTCCATTCAATTTCGAAGACATACCACTACCGTAAAAACAACAATGTAACTTAGATAGCAAGCAGTTTGGTCTAACGATATGAAAAATCCGTTCTTACCCCCAGGGCCTAGAGGGCTGCCTTTAGTAGGTTCACTGTTTGAGTTCTATGGTGACGTTTTCGGATTCCTAATGAAGGTGTCTGAAAAATACGGGGACATAGTCCATTTTAAGCTCGGCAAACGCAGAATGTTTTTATTGAACAACCCCGAGCATATAAAGGACGTGCTTGTTACAAACCACAGAAACTTTCGTAAGAGCAGGGCGCTCGAACGCTCTAAATTTGTGCTCGGAGAGGGACTGCTAACCAGTGAAGGTGAACAACACCTAAAACACAGACGCACTATTCAACCCGTATTCCATCACAAAAGAATCCAGAAATACGGGGATGTTATGGCCCAGTACGCCTTGGAACTGGGCATGGATTGGAAAAACGGTCAGGTACTAGACATTCATAAAGAGATGATGCGGCTTACTCTCGCAATAATAACAAAAACCGTGCTCGACGTAGACCTAAAAGAGCAGACCCGGGCCATAGGCAAAGCAATCACCGACTTGGTAAACCTATTCCCACGGTTTGCATTTCCATACTCAGAACTCTTAGATGACCTGCCTCTACCCAGCAACCGCAGGTGTGAGAACGCCCTTAGCACGCTAAACAACATCGTCTATCGGATGATAGAGGAGAGGCGTAACGATCCCAGAGGTAGGGACGACCTGCTCACTATGCTACTTCGGTCGCAGGACCCGGAAAACGAGGGTTATACCATGAGCAACGAAGAGGTCCGGGATGAGGTCATGACCCTTTTTTTGGCGGGCCAAGAGAGCATGGCAAATGCGCTTAGCTGGACATGGTATCTGGTAGCCCAACACCCGGAGGTCAGGGCCAGGCTACAAGATGAGTTGGCACAGGTCCTAGGCGGGCGGCTGCCGAATGTGACCGATTTAGGACAGCTCCGCTACACAGAGAAAATTTTTAAAGAATCCCTACGCCTCTATCCGCCGGCGTGGGCTGTAGTAAGGCGGATAAAAGAGGACTACCAGGTTAATGGGTACCTGCTGCCGGGGGGCTCGGATATTATGATGAGTGAACATGTGGTGCATCGTAACCCCAAGTTCTATGACAATCCCGAGATGTTTAACCCCGGGAGATGGACGAATGAGATGGAAAAGAACTTGCCCAAGTTTGCATACTTCCCGTTCGGTGGAGGCCCGAGGCGATGCATTGGGGAGCCTTTCGCGTGGATGGAGGGAGTACTTATTCTTGCCGCGATAGCGTCTAGGTGGAATCTCCACCTGGTCCCCAAGCAAACCGTCACTCCCCAACCCCTTATCACCACACGCCCCAAAAACGGATTAAAAGTGATAGTAGAGCGTGTGGGGCACTAGTCTCCTGCCTACAGATCTCGATCAGGCTTAACCTAGTATAAACGCTGTCCTGTACCCAATATGACAAGATATAACAACATCAAACTATTGGATATTTTATTACTATACGGTATATAATCCTGCAAGTTCAATGGCTCAAGACCCTCAACATTTCACTCACGAACTGAACAAAGCCCTTGATGAAACAACACTAAAACCCTTGCATTGGAGAGTATGGACTCTATCTGCAATGGGGGTATTTTTGGATGGATTCGACCTGTTCATAATCGGTGTAGCTCTGCCACTGATCAATAGACAGTTTGACCCAGACCCTACTGTGATGGGACTTATAGGGGCATCTGCAGTCCTCGGCACAATTATAGGGGCATCGGTAGGGGGAAGGTTTACAGACCGCTATGGAAGGAAAGCGCTATATCTGATCGATCTATCGTTTTTTATACTTTTTAGCTTTTTAACAGCTATCTCATGGGATGTATACTCACTGATCGCATTCAGATTTCTCCTGGGTGTGGGGATAGGTGTGGATTATCCGATCTGTGCGTCCTATGTTTCTGAGTTCATGCCGCGAAATATCCGTGGAAGGATGCTGATCGGGGCTTTTAGTTTCCAGGCGCTTGGTATGCTTACTGGCGCTGCGACCGGGCTTCTGATCCTAAAAATTCACCCAGACGAGGGTGCATGGCGGTGGATGCTTGTTGCAGGCACAATCCCGGCAATAGTAGTCCTTATTCTACGTACCACTGTGCCCGAGAGCCCGCGTTGGCTGCTAGGTAAAGGAAAGGTAGAAAAGGCTATAGATGTTCTAACGTTGATAGTCCCTGCAAAAACACAGGAATTACGCGATCTTGTATCCGAGGGCATCGAGCATGTGAAAGAAGTCAAAGAACAGACAGTTGGTTACTCGACACTGCTTACTAAGAGATACTTGAGACGGACAGTCCTCTCGATTGTACCCTGGTTCATGATGGATATTGCTACATATGGTGTCGGTATATTCACACCTACAATCCTAGCTGTAATGGCGTTTAGAAATGACGGTTCATTTATTGCCCAGGATCTGGCGTCTACAGAGGGAGCGGCATTATTGGATATATTCTTGATAGTAGGGTTTCTTCTCAACATCTGGCTGGTCGAGAAATGGGGCCGTATCAAACTACAAATAGTGGGCTTTGCTGGCATGACAGTTGGCCTGGGTTTATTGGCCTGGGCCGGTTTGAGTGTCGGAGCAAGTACATCTCATCTTCTTATAATACTTATAGGTTTCATGCTCTTTAACCTATTTATGAACATGGGTCCAAACGCTACGACTTTCATACTTCCTGCCGAGTTGTATCCGACCAAACTTAGAGCCTCCGCCCACGGACTTGCCACTTCAGGGGCAAAACTAGGTGCCGCTCTGGGAATATTCATGTTGCCCATCATAAAGGATAAGGTCGGTGTATCTTTTACACTTTTGGCAGTTGCAGCCTGTTCCATAGTAGGTCTAGTTGTAACTGCACTATTCAAGGTCGATACAAAAGGCAGATCTCTGGAAGAGATCAATCCCGGGGAGCTTTAGCATAATAGCATGGGATGGTCAACTGATTGATGCTTTCAATAGATACCTATTCACGTGCATGTTGATTCTCAACTTTATTTACTCAAACGCTTTAATTTACATCTTGAAACATATATCTTTCCAATACTAAAGTTGTAAGTGATTGAATAGATATAGAACTTTTGTATTAAGCAAAATTAAATCTTGATGACACCCTTATTTCTAATGTAATATACAGGGTAGAGGCAAACTATGACTAAAGCTAAATACGGTTTCTCAGATCTCGCCTTGTACTCGATTATTTTTGCAGGCTTATTAATCATTACTATTGCGTGATTTACACACAATTTGCCTTTTGCTTCTCTTAAGTCCTCCTAGGTCTGCAGAGACTTAGGGGGACTTTTTTATTGAGCCAACCTTAAGTGTATTTACTATAATCGGATTGCTAACGAACTGCATCACATAAGCCCTGCTCAATGAGAGCGGTGTCCAATCGCGTTTGAAATGGCTCTCTCTAGAGCCTCGGGTTCGTCTGTACCTATACGAAAAACCTGACCATCCGCCAATTTGAGTTCGACTGCACTAAAACCAGAGACATTATACATCCAGCCTTTTGGTATCCTCTTTAACCCCCATCCGTAGTACCATGGGTTCCTTACCGTTTGGAAAGATTCAATATCCGCAAGGGCAATCTTCTTGCTTATAAACCCCGGGCCGAATCGGGCAGTTACATGTGTCTCATCTACCTCAACATTAAGCTTAAAGAAAAGCAAAAGCCCCGCCACAACCGCAATAAAAACAAACAGCAAGAGCGGGCTTGTGCCTTTGGCATGCATAAAGTAAGTCAGCATCAAAAGACCTAATCCCATTATTGCTATCATTAGGTAACCGATCTGAGTATGGCTATATGTTTTCATTTTCTCACCTGCTACTCAGCTACCCGGGCCGAGAAAAATGTCCTCTTAAAGGGATAAAAGACCGGCCTTCTCGGGTATCTATGGGAAAGCTTACGTTTATATACCTTAACAAACTCGTCGTGTAATTCAATCGGTAGTCGCTCGATATAGGGCATCATGGCAGTACCGCTTACCCAACCCACAATTGCATCTATGCTATCGAGCACATGAGGATACACCTTTTCAAACACCTTTATCTCAAGTGCACCGTTATCGTAAAGCACCTGGGCATACCGCTCAGTGCTTAGCACGGGCGAGACTCGTGACCAACCCGAAAGCGCCTCGTAGAATGGCCTCTCTGTTGCCACCTCTGCCATAAGGGTCTGTGTGGGATGGTTATGGTTAGACGGGAGCTGGACCGCTAATTGCCCGCCGGGGCGTACCATGTCGAGCAGCTTAGGTACAAGTTCCGAGTGGTCCTCTATCCACTGTAACGCAGCGTTTGAGATAACCAGATCCCATTTGCCCATCACTTTCGTTATATCGCCCAGTTCAAAACCCAAGCCGGGCTTGGCCTTGGGGATGGCTTTATCGAGCATCTCAGGTGATGAATCTATGCCCACAACCTCGCTCCCAGTAAGTTGCTCGGAGATGATTTTAGTAAGCTCCCCTGTGCCGCAGCCCAGATCAATAACGCTTATGTTATGGCGCACCTCTACAAGCTCGAGCAGGTCTATAAACGGGGCAAATCTCTGATCCCTATACTTAAGGTAAAGCTCGGGGTTCCACGCCATAACTTGAATATAATTGTAGACTGTATCAATGGCAAATAGGTCATTAATTAGTGAGTTGCATATTATTCGTAGATCGATGTAAAGTATAGGTGCCTGTGTTTATCAAACATTAGCTAAAGATCATGTTCAAGATTCTTATCATAGCGTTGGGCGGAGCTATTGGTGCGACACTTAGGTACGGACTATCCGGGATTGTGTACAGATACATGGACGGGGTATTCCCCTGGGGCACACTGGCTGTCAATTTAGTGGGTTGTTTCGCTATCGGGTTTATTTGGCAGCTTTTTGAGATCACAACGACCTCACCCAACACAAGAGCATTTATACTGATAGGAATTCTGGGGGCTTTTACAACTTTCTCGACTTTCGGTATCGAGAGCTTTGCATTGTTTCGCGAAGGTGAGTTTAGACTGGCAGCCCTAAATATAATTTTGAGCAATCTTCTAGGGATTTTGTTGGTGTACTTGGGGTTTGTAACCACGCGGTCATTAACAGATTTATTAAGGTAGGATATATCAAATGGAACTACCCAAACAAGCCGTTTTACTGCGCATATTCATAGACGAGTCGGACACATACGATGGGAAGGCTTTGTTCGAACAGATAGTGCTCAGGGCAAGGGAGCTACACCTTGCAGGGGCAACAGTACTCCGTGGAATTATGGGGTTCGGGGCATCGAGCCTTATACACAGCGCAAAGATTCTCCGACTCTCAGAAAGCCTGCCCATAGTGATAGAGATAGTGGACACAGAAGATAAGATCGATCTCCTTTTGCCGTTTTTGGACGAGACCGTTAGGGGCGGGCTCGTAACTATGGAAAAGGTAACAATAAAAAAATACAATCACTCGACATAATTCCTTATACCGCGCCTGTGCCAAATAGCTCGAGGCCGTAGCAGCTTGAAGCCAACCCCCAACTAATTTAAACTACTAACACTTTTTTTGGGAGCTTATGAAGATAGCGGTAGGTAGTGACGAAAAAACTCATGTGACCGATTTTGTGATCGAGGACCTAAAGCAAAGGGGCAACGAAGTTATACTTTACGGCCCGCTTGCAGGCGAGTCGCTCGAGTGGACGGATGTGGCGGAGAAGGTCGCAATCAGCGTGCGTGAGGGTGAGTGCGATGAGGGGATACTGTTTTGCTGGACGGGTACAGGGGTCTGTATCGCAGCAAACAAGGTGCCCGGAATAAGGGCGGCTCTTTGCACCGACGCCAAGACGGCCGAGGGCGCAAGGAGATGGAACCATGCAAACGTTCTGACAATGAGCCTTAGAATCACCTCCAATATTGTTGCTAAGGAGATTTTAGATGCCTGGTTCAGCGCCACCCCTGATGAAGAGGAGCAAGAAAACGTAGACAAAGTGGTTAGAATCGAAGCCAAACACACGAAAACGTAATCTAATTGGAGCATTGCTATGAAAAAGGACAGATATAACGTAGCTATTGCAGGCGCTACGGGAGCAGTAGGACAGGAGATGATCTCCATACTCGAGGAAAGGTCTTTCCCAGTAGGAGAACTAAGGCCGCTCGCATCGGAGAGATCGGTAGGGAAAGAGCTTAAGTTTAACGGCACTTCATATAAGGTCTGCGCACTGAACAAGAATTCATTCAACGGGATAGATATAGCGTTTTTCTCCGCGGGTTCATCGAGGAGTAAAGAGTTTGCACCCCACGCTGTGGAAGCAGGGGCTGTGGTCATAGACAATAGCTCTGCATTTAGAATGGACCCCGATACACCGCTTGTGATACCCGAAATCAACCCCGATGCCGCAGCCGACTATAAAAACACCGGTATCATAGCAAACCCCAACTGCACTACCGCCGTAACACTTATGGCATTAAAACCCATTTACGATTTAAGCAGGATAAAGCGAGTGGTTGCTGCGAGCTACCAGGCGGTGTCGGGTGCAGGGGCCGCAGCCATGGAAGAGCTTGAGCACCAGACCCGAGCGTGGGCAACGTCTGACCCTTCCGAGTGTGATGTGTTCCCCTACCCCATAGCCTTTAACCTGCTGCCCCATATAGATTCGTTCCTCGATAACGGTTACACAAAAGAGGAGATGAAGCTCCATAACGAGACGCAGAAGATACTGAGCGACGACACCATCGCACTCACGGCTACCACGGTGAGGGTGCCTGTGTTTAGGGCACACTCGGTCGCAGTCAACATCGAGACGGAGGATAAAGTCACGGCAGAGGAAGCGAAAAAAGCAATCTCCGGGTTTCAGGGTACAACACTTATGGACGACCCCGATACCGAGACCTATCCCATGCCGACCATAGTAGCCGGCAAGGACGACTGCTATGTCGGGAGGGTTCGTGAGGACTACACCGTGCCGTACGGGCTTAGCCTTTGGGTAGTAGGTGATCAACTGAGAAAAGGTGCCGCATTAAACGCGATCCAAATCGCAGAGCTATTGATAGAAAAACATATATAGATGGCGATCCTAGAGAGTTTTAGATCATTAATAGACGGTTTATTTAACCCTGTATACGACACGCTACCACCCAGTCTGCGGGAAGCCGTAGAGAGATACGTAGAAGAAAATGAAAATATAATTCTAACACTGCGCACCATTCGCGCTATATATAAAGCACCTTCGTTTCGCGACAGCAACATTTATTACAGCTCGTGGTTTGTCCTCACATCATCCAGGGTGATCGTGTTAAGGAATGCATCGACATTAAAGAAATTTAGAGAAATCCCTCTACAATTGATCGAACACATCGAGTACGAGTTTGAGAGGGAAGAATCCAAACTCACCATAACATCGGCCAACAAAGTGGATATTATGGAATTTCATAATGCTGCTTATGAGCCCTGGAGCGAGCTTAAAGCAGTGGTTCAGGACACATTAAAAGCCGGTGCCGCTGAGACCCCGACGACCGGGGTTGATCATATGTTCTGCGGAATGTGCGGCACTAAAATCCCAAGCACTAGCAAATTCTGTTTTAGCTGTGGCGCCGAGGTTAAAACCGTCTGAATCATTTCCCCACCACTATATATAGTAAACATGAGTGTATCAGAGTCCCCCCGTGGTCGAATTTCTTGATTTCCCGAGAGTCTAAACTATAATGAACAGATCGACTCAAAGGGGGAGCAGATGACTATTCACGGTTCTATCGTTGCAATCGTAACTCCTTTTAAAAACGGAAAAATTGACGAAGACGCACTCACAAACCTTATAGAAAATCAGATTGAAAACGGTACACACGGCATAGTGCCCTGCGGCACCACGGGAGAATCACCCACTCTTTCGCACGAAGAGCATGAATATGTCATTGAAAAGACCGTCGAGATTGTAAACAAAAGGGTACCGGTTATAGCAGGGACAGGCTCGAATTCCACGCGCGAAGCCATACGGCTCACCAGGTTTGCAGAACAGGCCGGTGCCGACGCAGCACTAGTCGTAGTCCCGTACTATAACAAACCCACTCAAGAAGGCCTCTACCTACATTTCAAACATATAGCCTCACAGGTAGATATCCCAATTATCCTCTACAACATCCCGGGCCGCTCGGGTATAAATATGAACGAGCACACCATTGCAAGGCTCGCTGGGGACTGCGCAAACATAGTAGGGGTTAAAGAGGCCACAGGCTCGATCCAGCACGCAAGCAAGATACTTCATGAGTGCGGACAGGACTTTATTTTGCTCTCGGGCGAAGACGCACTAAACTATCCGCTGCTTGCCATCGGTGCAAGAGGCTTTATCACGGTTACCGCCAATGTAGTACCGGCAAAAGTAGCTGAGCTCTACGACTCTTTCGCAGGTGGAGATACCGAGAGGGCGCGTGCCATACACTACGAACTGCTCGCACTTAACGAAGCCATGTTTATTGAGACTAACCCCATACCGGTCAAAGCTGCACTCAGTATGATGGATAAGATAAGATACGAATACAGACTGCCGCTAACAGAGATGAAACAAGAGAACTATGATGCTCTTAGGTCCGTGCTAGCGGATTACGGGTTAGTGTGACAATCAACTTTGCTTGTAGGTTTTTAACTCATCGGACCAAATGAAATCTAAAGGACCCAACTATTCCTACGAACAGAAGCTCTGGTCAATGGGCAAGACCCCTGCAGGTATCGATGAGGTGGGCAGGGGGCCGCTCGCGGGGCCAGTGGTAGCCGCGGCAGTGATTCTGCCAAGGGATATGCAGATCGAGGGCCTAAACGACTCTAAAAAACTGAGCGAGAAAAAAAGGGAGACCCTCTTTCAAACTATTACCGAGTCCGCCACTGCATACGCCATAGGGATTGTGGAACCGGGGATAATTGACAATATCAATATACTTCAAGCAGCACTCCTGGCTATGAAGAACGCAGTCACCGATCTAGGGGATAAACCCGATCACCTGTTAATTGACGGCAACAAAGGCATTGAGTGCCCTTTACCGCAATGGACCATAGTTAAGGGGGATTCCAAATGCTCCTCGATCGCAGCGGCCTCGATAGTGGCCAAGGTAACCCGTGACAAGATCATGGAGGAGTACCACACCGAGTACCCGGTGTATAACTTTAAGCAAAACAAGGGATACCCTACCAAAGAGCACCTCGAGACTCTCCGTGTGCACGGCCCAAGCTCGATACACCGGCTCAGTTTTCGGGGAGTTCTTTAGCTCTAACTGTCTAATATCGCTTGGTATTATTTTCACATATATTTAAGTTGTTTACAGTAAATACTTGACATTTACTCATAATTGTTCTAATTTTTAGACATGCTTAATCAACGGGCGGAAATAACACTCCCCGACAAAATTTACTTTAGAATCGGCGAGGTTAGCGAATTCACGGGCATAAAACCATATGTGCTTAGATACTGGGAAAGTGAGTTCGACGAAATTAAACCGATCAGAAGGAAATCTCAGCGACTATATGACCGTGAGACCATACACACTGTCATGAAGATAAAGCACATGCTGTACGAACAGAATTTCACAATAGCAGGTGCCAAGAAAAAGCTAAAAGAAGAGAACAACCAACAGCGTGTGAGCACCAAGGTAAACGTTCTCCTCCACGATGTTCTAAGCGAATTAAAATCCATACACCAGAAGCTTGGTTAATATCTGTTCCCCCTAAATTAATTATACAGAATAGTTATAATATCCTACACACGGGGTGTAGCGCAGACTGGTAGCGCATCGGACTGGGGGTCCGGAGGTCGCCGGTTCAAGTCCGGCCACCCCGACCATTCTTTAAGCAATTCAATTATCCACTATACCCAGGGGCGAAATATAACTTTAAAAATCCCACCTTTCGGGTATGGTATCCAACCTAATAGCCCGAAATCAGCAACTATCGATCTATATACAACTACTGATCAGATGCCTACTAAGATACTTATATCTAACGACGATGGTATTAACTCGGAAGGACTATATGCTCTTAACGATGCCCTATCCGTATTGGGAGAGGTGTTTATTGTAGCCCCCGACCGAGATCAGAGTGCAGCTAGTCATTCGCTTAGCCTCTGGAGACCGCTTAGGATCTCTAAGATAGCAGACACGGTGTACAGTGTGGACGGCACACCGACCGACTGTGTGAATCTGGCGATTAACGGAATACTAAAAGACCATAAGCCCGACCTTGTTGTGTCGGGAATTAACAAGGGCGAGAACCTGGGGGATGACATAAGCTACTCGGGCACGGTGAGTGCTGCGATGGAGGGCACACTGCTAGGTGTGCCGTCTGTGGCAATCTCGCTTGCGAGTAAAAACAGTTTTGATTTTGAGGCTGCAGCTAAATACGCCTTGCTCATAGCCCAACACGTAATCGAGAATAAACTCCCCGATGACACACTGCTTAACGTAAACGTGCCGGATCTAAGCGAATCGCAGATAAAGGGTGTCATTGTAACAAAACAGGGGAAGCGTGTGTACGGAGAGCCCATAGTAGAGAAGGTGGACCCAAGGGGGAAGAAATACTACTGGATCGGGGGAGACGAGCTGGGGTTCCTCGATATAGAGAGTTCGGATATAGTCGCTGTAAAAGAGGGCTATGTATCTGTTACACCTATAAAACTCGACTACACCGACCACGACTACCTCATAACATTGAAAGATATACTGGAGACCTAAACCGAATGTTGAGAAGACTTTATGACTGGGTGTTGAGCTGGTCGGATACAAGGTACGGAGTACCGGTTCTCGCAGCAGTTTCATTTGCAGAGTCATCGTTTTTCTTAGTACCGCCCGACCCTCTGCTAATGGCACTTTGCCTGGGTAAGCCGTCTAGGTCTTTTTACTATGCAGTGGTGTGCTCGGTTATGTCGGTGCTGGGCGGGATTGCAGGCTATCTGATAGGATGGGGCATATGGGAGTTAGTGGACGAGTTTTTCCTAAACTACATATTCAGCGAACAGGCATTTAATTTCGTAGCTGCCAAGTATGAACAGAACGCATTTTTGGCAGTGTTGGGTGCCGCATTCACCCCGATTCCCTACAAGGTGTTTACAATTGCCGCCGGTGTATTCAAGATTAACCTGCTAGTGCTTGTTATAGCATCAGCAATAGGCCGTTCGGCAAGATTCTTCTTGGAAGCTGGTCTCATCTATGCATTCGGCAGCAGCATAAAATCGTTTATCGATAAATATTTCAACCTACTGGTCACTCTTTTCTTTGTCCTACTCGTACTGGGATTCATAGTCATAAGGTACTTCATCAACTCTTAAACCGCTAAGATTAATACATTCTTCACACATCGGGCGTATATTATCGGTTAGACTTATTATGTGTTATTATAGTTTTGTCCGAGGTTAGAATACATGGGTGACTTCCATCAAACAGAGACCATTTCCACGCTTCATAGACTAAATAAGGACAACCTGGCACAGCTTGAAGAAGAGCTTGTAGAGTTCTCAGAGTCACGCCCCATAGCACTGGTGCTGCCGTGTTTATACTCCGAACTTCAAGGTACTGCACTCCCCGGAATACTTCAAAAATTAAAGGATGTAGAGTACTTAAACGAGATTGTGATCACAATCGGAAGGGCTAACGAAGACGAGTTTCGCCATGCCCAGGAGTTCTTTTCAATCCTCCCGCAGAACTGCAAACTGATCTGGGACGACGGAGAGAAGATTCAGAATCTGTTTAATCTGCTAAAGGAGAACGGTATCGATGCCGGCGACAGGGGCAAAGGCAGAGCTGCGTGGATAGCATACGGCTATGTTTTGGCCCAGGAGTCGAGCGAGATTATAGCTCTGCATGACTGCGATATTGTTACCTATAGCCGGGAACTGCTGGCAAGACTTTGTTATCCGATCACTAACCCCAACATGGACTATGAGTTTTGCAAAGGGTTTTACCAACGGGTTACAGACAGGATGTACGGCAGGGTAACAAGGCTGTTCATCTCACCCATAATAAGGTCTTTTAAAAAAATAGTCGGACATCTCCCGTTTCTGGTATACCTAGACAGCTTTAGGTATCCGCTTGCGGGGGAGTTCTCGATGAAGGCAGACCTGGCACGTGTAAACAGGATCCCCGCCGACTGGGGACTTGAGGTAGGCTCTTTGGCCGAGGTATTTAGAAACGTCTCACTTAAGCGTATCTGCCAAGTGGACCTATGCGACAACTACGAGCACAAACACCAGAGCATGGGATCGGACAGCCCCGGCAGCGGTCTGCTCAAGATGTGCACCGACATATCAAAATCGCTTTTCAGGATGCTGGCCTCTGAAGGAGTGATTTTTTCGGACAGCTTTTTTAACACTCTAATCGTGACGTATCTGAGGCTTGCTCAGGACACGATCAAGATGTATAACGACGATGCGGCAATAAACGGCCTGTTCTTTGACCGCCATGCAGAGAACCTGGCTGTTGAGACCTTTGTGCAGGGTATAAAAGCAGCCAGTGAAACTTTTTTAGAGAACCCGTTCGATGCCCCGCTCATCTCAAACTGGAGCCGTGTTACCTCCGCAATACCCGATTTTCTGGAGCAGTTAAAAGAAGCCGTTGACCAAGACAATGTTTAGAGTAGTTTATACCGACCTAGACGGCACACTGCTTGACCACACTACTTATTCATTTAGCCCGGCAACTGAAGCTCTCGAACTCCTAAGAGCAAACGATACTCCACTTGTCATATGCACAAGCAAGACCAGGGCAGAGATAGAGCATTGGAGAGAATTGCTCCACAACACCGATCCTTTTATATCAGAGAACGGAGGGGCAGTGTTTGTACCCAGAGACTACTTCGAGACCGAATATGAGTATGATAAGAAACTAAACGGCTATAATGTAATTGAGCTCGGCACACCGGCCGAAACACTTCGGAGTTCACTCGAAAAGATATCAAATGACTTGGGTATAGCTACAAAAACATTAAGCGGGATGAGCCCCCAGGAGGTCTCTGAACTCACTGGACTGGATATTGATTCCGCAGTTTTGGCACAACAACGGGAGTATGACGAGCCTTTTATAATCCCCAATCGAAGCACCGATATACAGGTTCTTAAAGATGCCATTTACAATGCTGGCTGGTCATACACAAAAGGGGGTAGATTCCACCATATTATGGGGACTAGTAATAAAGGGAGAGCCGTCCGGATATTAACCGATTTATATGCACGTGAGCATAAATTGGTTGAAACCATAGGCATCGGTGATAGCCTTAACGATATACCCTTGCTCGAGAGTGTAGATACACCGGTACTGGTGCAAAAACCTGATGGGACTTATGAGCAGGATGCAATGATTGAGAACATGATACACGCCGATGGGATAGGCCCCGGGGGATGGAACAATGCATTGTTAAAGCTTTTTGTTAAGAATGGGTGCTAGCACATAATAACGATAGCAAAAAAATTGGGCTAGTGGTATCATTATGAACGTGAGAAATTTTCCTCGGATTAAAAGAAGAAAAAAGCGCAGAACCCTGCTTATACCGCTTATTCTAGCCTCTATACTTTTCCACTTCATCTTATTGGTATCCATAATTTTGTACAACAGCTTCAATATAGACATTCAAACAGCTAAAAAAGATGAGAAAAAACAGCCCGAGTACATCGAAATAACCGAGGTCCCGGTACCGAAAGAAAAGGAAACAAAACCGCCCGAAGTCCCGAAACGACTCGCGGAACGCTCGCATAGGACTGATCAAGAAAAGACTAGGGACGAATTCACAAAGCAATCCTCGACCACCCCACCGCTCCCAAAACCAGTACCTGCGGCAAAACCAAAACCGAAACCGCAACAAAAGCAGGTTAAGAAAGCTCAACCTAAACCCGAGGAGAAAATAGTTAAACAACCCGAGAGAAAAAATGTGAGAGAACAAATAAGGAATCCTAAACTCCTTCGTGAAAAAACGCTGGCGGCACTACCCAAAGAACAACTAAAAGAACAGAGGAAAGAGCCCAAATCCGTTAATAGAGAGAACTCCAAGACCGAGCTTCCCAACCTTACGAAGGAACAATTGTTTAATGCCGCACAAACCCCTCCCCAGCAACAAGCGCGACAACCCAACGACTTGCTAGGGGCAAGAGACGTCAACAAAAAAGAGGACACCGTCGACTTAAACACCACAGAGTTCAAGTACCTCTCGTACTTCACTAAGCTTAAACGTCAGATAGAGGGGGTCTGGAACTACCCCGAGATTTCGAGGGCTAGGGGCGAGCAGGGAGAGCTGTTTTTGACCTTCACAATAAGAAGGAGCGGGGCACTCGACAACATACGCCTGATAAGATCATCGGGCTATGCACGCTTGGATAACGAGGCGATGACTGCCATACGTGAAGCCTCACCATTTAGTCCGTTCCCCGCGAGCTGGGGAAGTTTAGAGAAATTAAATATCAGGGCATCGTTCCGCTACAGCTTTGGCTGGTCAATCCGCTAACCCGTAAGCTACTCGAAGACAACGGAGTCTTCACCTTTCTTTTTCTTGGTAATTTCACCGATAATATAGGCCTTGTGCTTTTTTGTTCTATTAATACTTTTCACAACACTCTCTGCGTGGTCGGAGTTGGTCATAAGCACCATCCCTATCCCCATGTTGAAAGTGCGCATCATCTCGGGGCGGCTTACCTTACCGTCATGCTCAATAAGCTCGAATATCGGATGCACATCCCAGCTGCCCGACTTGATTAGAGCTTTGCAACTCTTTGGTATCACCCTAGGGATATTCTCAGGCATGCCTCCGCCGGTAATATGTGCTATGGATTTTATCTCGAACTTATCTATTAGTTTTAGAATGGTTTTTACATAGATGCGGGTGGGCTCGAGTAATTCTTCACCCAACTTTCTCCCCAATGAACCCTGTTTCCGAGACAAACCGTATTTCTTTTTATCCAAAAGCACTTTGCGCGCCAAAGAGTAACCATTAGAGTGGAGGCCGCTTGAAGCGAGCCCTACCAAAACATCCCCGGGCCTAACCCCCGAACCGTCTATGACCCCGGATTTCTCGACTACCCCCACTGCGAAACCTGCAAGATCGAACTCGCCCCGCTTATAGAAACCGGGCATCTCCGCAGTCTCGCCTCCGAGCAGCGCACAACCCGCCTGTTTGCAGCCCTGGGCCACACCTTTAATAATCTCTGACGCCTTATGGGGATCTAACCTAGAGGTAGCTAAATAGTCCAAAAACAGTATGGGTTTGGCACCTGTCGTGACAATATCGTTTACACTCATGGCCACAAGGTCAATGCCTATGCTGTCGAACACCCCTGTTTGGAATGCGACCCTAAGCTTAGTGCCTACACCATCGGTCGCGGCAACGAGCAGTAAGTCGTCACCCTTGCTATGCGGGAGCTTCACTGCACCCGAGAACCCACCCAGACTGCCAAGTACAAGCTTATTGTGAGTGGACTTGGCAAGGGGTTTTATGAGCTCTACAAATAGATTGCCCGCATCAATGTCAACACCAGACTTCTTGTAAGTTAAACCCTTGCTCATAAATGTGGAGTTTGCCAACTCACCGGTTTGTAACGTTCCGTAACCGAACAGAACTCGTGTTATTCCGACTCGACAACTGTCACAGACTCGATCTTAACAGCCTCTTCGGGCACACCCTGGTGCATACCCTTGTTAGCAGTTTTGGCCGCAGCTATTTTATCCACCACATCCATTCCCTCGACTACCTTGCCGAACACAGCATAGCCGAAATCGCGCTTGCCGTGGTTTAAAAAGTCATTATCGACAACGTTTATATAGAACTGGGCAGTTGCGCTGTCGACGGCCTGTGTACGCGCCATAGCGATAGTTCCCCTATCGTTACCAAGGCCGTTATCGGCCTCGTTTTTGATCGGGTCCTTAGTGGGTTTCTGTGCCATATCCTCTGTAAAACCCCCACCCTGAACCATAAAGTTAGGTATGACACGGTGAAAAATCGTGCCGTTATAAAAACCGTCATTTACGTAGCTTATGAAATTGTCTACGGTAATCGGAGCCTTTTCTTTATCAAGCTCGAGTTTTATATCGCCTAGAGTCGTTGTTATTACTACCACAGGGTTCCCTCCTTCAGTACTTATTTGTTCTTTGGTCTCGGTCCCAGGGCTTTCAGTGGGACCTTCCTTCTTGTCTTTACATCCAATCACAAGTGCTACACCGCTTAGCAAAATCAGCATAATTGCTAAATTAAATATCCCCGAATTCCACATTTTCTTGGGTTTCAATAAACCTGTCATCATAATACCTCCTCGAAATTATCTATGGACGGATTGTTAAGTTATATTATCGATCGAGGGCTGTCAAACCGTTTAAACAACCAATGTTTTCTAACTTCCGCAAACTAATGACAACCGTTGGGAGATACAGACAATTTGATTCTATTTAATTGCTCTGTTAAATTGTGTGACATTTAAATTCTAGCCATAAAAGGTGTGTGCAATGAGCAGAATAGATTTTGGGGTTATGCTAAGGCAGCAAAAAATCGATTTTTCAGACATACGCGAGACCGCAGAGTTATGTGACAGCCTAGGGTACCATTCCGTCTGGTTCTATGACCATATACTAGGCATGGGCGATATTAAGATGGATATATACGAGGCATGGACTCTGATGGCCTCACTGGCTACCGTCACATCAAACATCAAACTCGGCACAATGGTGCTGTGCAACTCGTTTAGACCCCCGGCACTTTTGGCCAAGATGGGTGCGACACTGGATGTAATAAGCGGAGGCAGGCTCGAGTTTGCGCTGGGTGCGGGATGGTTCGAGACCGAGTACAAGGCATATGGCTATGAGTTCCCAAACACTGTAACTCGTATAGAACAACTGGCAGAGTCGGCTCAGATTATAAGATCCATGTGGCAAGAGGAATCCCCGAGCTTCAACGGCAAATACTTCCAGATAAACAACGCCCACTGCAACCCGAAACCATTTCAAAAACCCCACCCCTCTATCTCGATCGGAGGGTCCGGGGAAAAGTATCTTTTAAATGTTGTGGCTAGGTATGCGGATGAATGGAACTGCCCTGCCACAAGTGCCGGGGACTTTGACCGAAAAAAGCAAGTATTAGAAGCACATTGCAAGGATGTCGGCAGGAACTTTGGCGATATCTCTATCTCCCAGCAGACTGTATGTGTTTTGGCCCACGACCAACATGAGCTCGGCGAGAAGCTGCCCAAGGCACAGAAGCGCTACGGATTTTTCGGTGACGTGGCAAGCTTCGGTATAGTCGGCACACCCGAGGACTGTATACGCAAGATAGAGGAAAATGAGAAAAAAGGCATAACCAAGTACACAATTTTCTTCTCGGATATAATGAACCAAGACACACTCAGGTTCTTTGCTAAAGAGGTAATGTCGGCCTTTTAAGACACCGGGAGCACTGGTTTCACTAGCTATGTGTCTTTGGTGGTGAACTCCTTTACCTTAGAAGCAAAATCATTTGCAAACGCCCTGATTGAATCTGCGAGCTCCTGATTATTGGTTGCGTTCTGGTAGGTATCGGCCATTTTCATAAGAGTGTAGTAAAAGTGGGCATTCATGTCGCCTACCTCCATCTTCTTGGTCCAGAGGTCGATACTCATTGTGTTTTTCTCTGACTTATCCCACATCGAGATAAGAAGTGACTCGCACTGTCTATGCCCCTTGAATTCAGACTCACTCGCACTCCATTTAATACTATCGGGTACGTGGTCCTCATCGAGTGTGACTACGAAGTTTATCTCAGCATCTTTTGACATTGTTTACCTCCGGGACTAATGTGAAATGGACTATAATTCTCGCATCTTTATGGATTGTATGTCAACGAGAATTCGGTCGTTACAATAGAACGAGTCTTGATCTAGCTAAATGTTTAAGAAGATTGTAAGACGGGAAACTACCAGGGCAGTTTGTTCATAAGAGGAGCGATGTGGGGACCAAACAGTGCCACCGCTGCTATAAGCGACATAAACCCTGCCACACCCAACACAATTGCCACAACTACACCCTGAGCAATTTTATCGAGATGTTCTTCCATCAGTGATGTCCTCCCGAACTATTTTTACCGCCGAATAACGGGTCGCCTACAGGTATGGACGGAAACGCCCGCATGAATGCGAAAAAGGTCATAAAGAATGCACCCAGGAACCCTAGCGTGATGAGTATCTGGGTAATTCCAAACTCTATTACGTTTGTATAAGACGGCATAACCAGTACGAATTTTTCTATAAAGAACCCTGTCAACGACACCGCCGCTATAAACACTACTATCGGCTTCACAATCTTGTGAGTCCTCGGCAAGAGCGCTATAAGAGGGAATATGAAACAGCAGGTTAATACTACCCAGGACAACGACCTAAACGGCTCGTCCTGAATACGCTTTATTACAAAGCCCGTCTCCTCGGGCATGTTCGCATACCAGATCGGAAGCAGCTGGGAGAAAAACAAATACACCCAGAATATTGAGAATCCCTGAAGCATTTTACCTATGTCATGGTACTGGTGATCGTTTAGATACTCATCCAGGTTGAGCCTTCTTTTTAGCACAACAGATAGCACGATTGTCATACCGATTGCAGCTACGAAGCTGGCCATGAAGTAGTAGGGCCCGAAAAGTGTGCTAAACCAGTGCGGGTCAAGCGACATCATGAGGTCCCAGGCAAATAAACTGAATACAAGTGCGTATATGAGCACCGTGGCAGGTGCGAGCTTTGATAGCGTGCCCCAACATTTCTCGCGGTCTTCTTCACCGTTCCACCCCGATGCAATCCACCCCGATAGCCCACTGCTCTCGTTACTTCCCCCGAGGTCCTGGCGGAGCGAGAAATACAGATATGCCATGCTTATAACCAGTAATATTGCATAGCCGATAATATCGCGGCCCATCACAAACTTCATATTAAGCCAGACGTCCTTTGGATGGTGGTAGTGCTCAGTGGCATAAGGCAGCAGGTAGTCCTGCCCCACAAACACAACAATAAGCAAGATAAAAGCAATTGGGGTAAAAGACCCGAGCCCCTCGCTCATCCTAAGAAGCGGCCTTGCCCAGCGGGCATCGGTTACACGGAGTATGCAAGAAAATATAATCCCAGCCTGTGCCACGCCGGTCCAAAACAAGAAATTCACCAGGAAAATCCGCCATGCATTGGCAGGATCGGAACCCATAGCCTGAGCGATAAAAGTACCAAATCCTAACACTGCTATCAGTAGAAATACTATTATTAACCATGAGGGAATATCCGACCTCTTGGCTAGAATCTCTTCTCTAATTTTCAGATCCATCTTGCTCCGTATTCTCCTCAATGCTATTTTGTGGTGTAGTAGCTGTGTTACCCTGAAGTTTTCTTACATAATTCACTACGTCCCACGCACCCTGCTCAGTAATGCTTTCACGGTAGCTGGGCATCATTACCTTGCCGCCGTAACGTATGTAGGCATAGATATACCCTTCGGTCCTGGCCACAACAGCCGGTGAAGTGAGGTCTAGCGGATAAAAACCCCTCTTTATTACCGGGCCGTCACCCTTGCCCTCCATACCATGGCACACATAGCAGAAGGTGTTGTAGAGCTGCTCCCCCTGGGCTAGTGATTCCTGGGTGGCCTCTACAGGGTTGGTTGTTATGTCTTCAAAGTCCTCTCTCGGAAGCGGCTCTATTCTCTGACCCGTGGTCGAGACCGATAGACCCGGGTAGATAACCGGTTCTTCGTACGGCAGTATAGAGGGCTGGAGCCACATGTCGTAGTTCCAAGGGAACGAATATGCTTTGCCAGCCAGCACAAAGGCACCGACACCTAGTAGCAAGAGACAAATTATTCTATTTCTACTCAACACTCCTACTATACCTCCGTAAGATTTAGGTCAAACCCCTTCAAACTTTACTTCCTCGGCCCCGGAAGACGAGAGGATGGCCTCTACATTCTTAACACTGTCTTTAGGGCATGTGACCATAACCCCGAACTTATCCTCTGAAAATCTGGGGTCGTACATATTTCTTGTTACGTTTCTTCTAAGTCTCGAGTTAACCAATAGTCCGATCAAAGTGGCCAGAGCACCCATCAGTATCGTAAGCTCAAATACAATAACCATGTACGGGGGCAACGACACTATAGGCTTTGCACTAACAGATATAGGCCAGTCCATCGAGGTAAGCACAGTAAAACCTACCCCGCATGCCGCTCCCAGCATTGCACCACCCAGTGTAAAGAACCGCACTATGCTCTCGGGCTCGTCCATAACCTCTTCGATCTCGTGGTTAGGTACGGGAGAAAAAACCCGGAGATCTGTGAACCCGGCCTCTTTAAGCTTCTTCACAGAGTTGATTGTAGTATCGATATACGAGTATATACCAAGCACTCCCTGATTATCGCTCATTACGTTTTAGCCTCCTTCCTCGGAACAGGAAGTATTTCCTTCATCTCGGCAATCGACACCGCCGGCAGTGTTTTTAGGAACAGCAGGAAGAACATAAAGAACCATGCAAAACTGCCTACCGTGATACCTATCTCGACCCAAGAGGGCTTGTAAATACCCCACGCCGCCGGGTCGAACCCGTGCGAGAGTGAAAGCACAATGATATTAAACCTTTCGAACCACATACCTATGTTTATGAATATCGAGATTATGAAAAGCACTTTAATATTTCTGCGTACACTCCTAAACCAAAGCGGTAACGGTATAAGCACGTTGCATACCACCATCACCCAGTAGAAAAACGCGTACTCACCCGTAGCCCTATACACGAACTGTCCCCACTCCGCAGGGCTTCCGCTGTACCAAGCCATAAAGAACTCGACCCCGTAGGCATAGCCTACTATCGAAGAGGTGAGTATGATGAGCTTTGCCATCCCATCGTAGTTATCGAGTGTGATGTACTCCTCGAGATGGAATATCTTTCTTATAGGAACGGTGAGTGTGATCACCATACCGAGCCCAGAGAATATAGCACCGGCAACGAAATAAGGTGCGAAAATGGTCGTGTGCCAACCCGGCAGGTTTGCCATGGCAAAGTCCCATGACACCACGCTATGCACTGAGAGCACAAGCGGGGTAGCAAACGCTGCAAAGAACAGATAGGCCCTGGTGTAGTGGAGCCACTCCCAGTTGGTCCCCTTCCATCCCAAAGACATTATTGAATACATAATCTTACGCGGCACTTCTGTTACTTTATCCCTAATCGCGGCAATGTCGGGGATCATGCCGACAAAAAAGAACACGGAGCTTACCGTAAGGTAAGTGCTTACGGCAAAAACATCCCAGACCAACGGTGACTTGAAATTGATCCATAGTTCCCTTTGGTTAGGATAGGGGAAAAGCCAGTAGAAATTCCAAGGTCTACCGAGGTGGATTATGGGGAAGAGACCCGCGGTCAAAACAGCAAACACGGTCATCCCCTCGGCTATCCTGTAGATAGACATCCTAAACCTTGCTCTAAATAGATATAGAATTGCTGAGATCAGAGTGCCTGAGTGGGCTATACCGACCCAAAACACAAAATCGGTGATATATACACCCCAAAACACCGGGTGGCGGTAACCGGCCACACCCAGCCCTACGTACACCTGATATAGAAAACAAAAGAGTCCAAACCCTACGAAACCGAGCGTAGGCAGGAAAAGCGCCCACCATTTGAAGCTGGGTTTATCGAGCATACGTATGACATCTTCGTTTACCTTTGCATAAGTTAATGAAGTTTGCTCACTCATTACGCTTTATCCCGTACAACTTTTTTTAGATATGTGATGGCAGGTTGCGTGTTGATAACTTCCAAAACCCTATAGCCTCTCTCATCGTGTGACTTTTTGTATACCTCGCTCTTTTTATCCTCGAGGTTCCCGAATACTATTGCATCTGCCGGGCATGCCTGCTGACATGCTGTAAGCACTTCGCCGTCAAGCACATCCCTGTTTTTATCCTTGGCCTGATCCTTCGCATAGACAATCCTCTGTACACAGAAGGTGCATTTTTCCATGACACCCTTGCTCCTAACAGTTACATCGGGATTTAGCTGCCAGTTAAGAGGCTCGGGCAATTTATAGTCAAACCAGTTGAATTTTCTTACTTTATACGTGCAGTTATTAGCACAGTACCTGGTGCCCACGCAGCGGTTGTAGACCATACCGTTTAGCCCCTCGGGGTTATGGTAGGTTGCAAACACAGGGCATACAGGTTCGCAGGGGGCATTGCCGCACTGCTGGCAGGTCATCGGCAGGAACCTTGTCTGTTGCGACTTGCCGTCGGGGGATTTCTCGAAATATCTCTCGATCCTTATCCATGCCATATCGCGGCGTTTTGCCACAAGTGCCTTGCCTACAAACGGCACGTTGTTCTCTGCATTGCAAGAGGTCACACATGCACCGCAACCCACACACTTGGCGAGGTCAATCGACATAGCCCACCTGTACCTTGCGTACTCGCGCGGGGGATAGAAATCGGGTTCATGATGCTCCTCGTGATGAATGCCGTGCTTAAGCTCGCTTAGTGTTACGGCCTGGGCAATATCACGGTCGTGCTGAGTAGTGGTGTACTGGGTCTGGACGAACTGGGCGCTCTTGCCGGTGCGGGACAGTGCAACCTTGGTGGTTAACCATGCAAACCCTCCCGACCTTTCATCTGTGGCACTTGGAAGAATATCGATAGGGTTAACACCCCTGTCTTTAGCATAGCGGCCATAGCTCGTGTGTCCCTGACCGATCTGCACAGCCACAGTGTCGGGACGAATACCCTCGTACACGTAGACCTGTGTGGTGATCTTGCCTTGGGGTGATTCTATGGATACGAAATCGCCCATCTTTACTCGGAATTTCTTTGCAGTCTCTGGGTGCATCTCTACCCATGAGTCCCAAACCCCTGTGGATAGGGCCTCGGGAAGTTCCTGGAGCCAGGGTTTATTGGCACCGCGCCCATCGTAGTATCTATAAGACGGGTAAGCCATGAAGTAGTATTCCCCATCGCCCTCGAACTCGGGCTCTGTGAAATCCACACCCCCCGCTGCTCCGCTCAATGAGGCCTGTCGGGGTGTGACTTCGTCGTAGAAACCACCCTGCTTGAGTGATTCATCCCAAAATTTATCAAACGGTTTCCCGGTAGAGTTACTGCTCCATACCTCTTTCCATGCATCTTGGAGGTACTCATAGAAACCGGCCTGCGTAAATGTCGTTTCGAGTCCGGTGATATTCTTGGCTGTTGCAAGCAGCACATCACCCGTGGCCTTGGTGTTGAACACCGGTTTCATTATGGGCTGGATCAGGCTATGAACACTCGCTTTAGGGATGTAATCGCCCCAGCTCTCCAATGTTGTGTTGTCGGGCAGAATCATATGAGCCTCAGACGAGGTCTCGTCCAGATAACTCCCGAAACTAACTACCGTAGGAACATTTTTAAGTGCTTCGTCGAATTTAAGAGCTTTGGGAAGCGTGAATGAGGGGTTTACATTATATATAAATAGTATTTCGACCTCACCCTTGGTCATCGAGTCGACTAAGCCGGTTATGTCTTCATAGGTGTTGGCATCCGATATGGTCAAAGCATCGCCGAAATCAATCGTATCACCTAAGTTGCCCGCCACATAGTTAAGTATGTTCACCGCTACCATTGTCTCTGTAGCCTTTTTGGTCGTGGTCGACACGCCCCCGCCTAAAGCAAGGCTTGGGCCCATGGTAGCAAAATCTTTGGCTACCTCTTTTATTTTTTCTACCGGGACGTCTGTGATCTCAGAAACCCGCTCGACATCGTATTTGCCGAGTACTCCTCCGAGCCCCCCACCGGCTGATGAAAGACCCTCTTTTACAATCACGTTTGCTATACACAACGCTAGCACGGCTTCGGTACCGGGTTTAACCGCAATCCAATCGTCCGCACTTGCTGCAGTGAGCGAGGCCCTGGGTTCTACATGTACATACTTGCCCATCTCCTTATCTTTATAGCTGTGCATCTGGGAGAACTGTTTGGTGTATTCGACAGGCGAAAGCCAGGTCTCGATGAAATCGGCCCCGAACGATAGCAAATATTTCGCTTTATCAATCTTGTATGTAGGAATTGCATCGATTCCAAAAGCAAGTTTATTGGCCTCTTTAAGCGGCTCGTGAGCAAATGTTTCATAGACATAATGCTCGCCTCCAATCCCCTCGACCCATTCTTTAATTAATTTATCGAGTGAGCCGGAGATCTGATTGGTGAGAAACACTGCTTTCCCGGAGTTTGCTTTTCCTAGAGCCTCATTAATTCTTTCAGTTAGGTCTGTTTGCGCCTTGTCCCAGCCTGCAGGTTGTAGCTTGCCGGCATCGTTTCTTATGAGCGGGGAACGCACCCTGTCGGGGTTGTACAACCCTTGAAGTGCAGACTGTCCGCGCGCACAGGATGAACCTAAATTGATTGGGTTGTTTTGATTGCCCTCTATTTTAATTGCACGGCCTTCGCGGTTTTTAACCACGATACCGCACCCTGCGGGGCACTCGCGGCATGTACTTGCATACCAGTTTGGAATCCCCGGGATAATACCCTCAGGAGGGATAACATAAGGGATAATCTGTTCAACCGGTTCTGAGCAAGCCCCGGCAAGTGCAGCCGTGCCACCTGCTACTCCCAGTATCTTTAGAAAATCTCTTCTTTTAATATCACCCTTTTTACCTTCGGACATCTCCTCCTCCAATTTAATAATGACAGGTCAAACAGTCCTTTAAGTGCGTGAGCTCTTCATGGTCCTTTGCGTTCTCGGTATGGCAAGTGATGCAAAAACCCATATTGAGTCTGTTCACCTTGTATACCTGATCCATGCTTGCGACATCACCGTGACAGTCCACACAATCGAATCCGCGCTTTATGTGGCGCTTGTGTGTGAAGTGCACAAAGCCGGCCCTAGAGTTTACTTTGACCCACGGGATAGGCTCTTTGTTGTCCCAGTACTCTCTTACTTTAGCTATTTCGGATTTAATATTTATGGTGGTGCCGTCAAAATCATAATCGACGTCTCGTCCCACAATGTGGGTGTGGCAGCCCATGCATTTTTTGAGCGACGGTATGCCGGGGTTGGGCGATACATCCACAAAACTATGACAGTACTTACAATCGATCTTGTCCTCGCCGGCATGGATTTTGTGGCTGAATCTAACTGGCTGCTCGGGCCCTTTATCGCGACTGTGTGCATCGTAAAAATAAAAACCCACGAGTAGGAATACCGAGATTATTGGCAGTGAATAAAGTTTTAAGGCTCTTATCATTTAGCTAATACCTTGGCTATGGAATGCGTCCATTTTGGAAAGATTTAGGTGCAATCTCTCAAAAACGCCTACAATGTATATCATACTCAAGATATCTGTCAAGTATTTAGCCGTGGGCGGGCCTAAAATACTGAAATTTAAGAGCAAATGGATGGTTAATTTCTAAATCGTTTTACAAATCAAAACCGGTTTAAAAACGATTCAGATGAGAATGTGCCCCCCAGTAAAGGGGCGATGGAACCTGTCGCAATCCCCTTTAGGTTGCCCCACTGCAGATCTTCTACTGACAGGCCGGGGTCATGGGGAAGCACCCCCAAGATGGGTGATCCGGATAATTTTGTTAACACAACCGGGTTAGTCTTTTCTGCGAGATTAGGCTCGGTGGGATAACCATTAATGACAAGTCCAAGGACCTCGAGGCCGCGTGACTTTGCGGTCTCCAGGGTAAGCAGTGTGTGGTTGAGCGTGCCCAACCCCGGGCGGATAACAATTACCACAGGCAGGGATAGTTCCCTTGCCAGGTCACTCATGAAATAGCTCTCGGTAATGGGTACAAGCAACCCACCCGCACCCTCGACTACCACTGTGTCATGGTCGGAACTGAGTTGCTGGTATACATCCGCTATCCTGTGGATATCAATCTCAACCCGGTCTATCTCGGCTGCGACCAAGGGGCTTAGAGGTTCGGTTAAGCGGTAGGGACACACGCTATCCAAAGAGTAGTCCAAACCGTTAGCGCCAAGTGCAAACTCAATATCCATGGCCCCGGGCAGGTTAGTACCGGTTTGTAGAGGCTTCATTGGTACCGCGGCCTTGCCCGACTGCAAAAGGGACGAGACAATTGCAGTTGTTACGACCGTTTTGCCAACACCGGTATCCGTGCCAGTTACAAAAACACCTTTTGGAAAAGTAGCCATTTCAGTTATAGGAATCGTACCAGTTTATTTTCGGTATGATTAGGGGTGTAGTCCGTCCGAGCAAACTTAGCCGGGTTTACCTGTGGCTTGCTAAAACTGATTTAAAACAGACCGAGGCTTTCCTGGGCCTCGGGGCTCATTTTGCTCGGGTCCCAGGGTGGGTCCCATACAATATCGAGCTTAACCTCTTTCACACCCGGTATATCCTCGACCAGTAACTTTGACTCAGAGGCAATCTGCGTGGAAGCGGGGCAGCCGGGGGAGGTCATAGTCATTTTGATATCCACAGTGCCGTCATCTATATCTATATCGTAAACAAGCCCTAGGTTTACTATGTCTATAGGAATCTCAGGGTCGTAGACCTCGCTTAGAACCTGCAGCACTTTAGCCTCATTTACATCACCCTCTGAGTGGCTGGAATCTGTGGCCGCTTGCGACTTCTGCGCTTTAGCGTTTTTATCATTATCCTCAGTGACTTCTTCCACAAGATCGAGGACCTCTTCATCCTTGGCAGACTGCTTTTTCTTCTCGCGGTCGAGTGTATCAACATCGTGAATATCCATGGTCTCGACCTTGTGGATGTGTTCTGGCTTCGAGTCGGAGAGTACCTCTTCGACTTTAGAGCGATCCACAGTGGGTTTATCTTTGTCGTCGTTTTTTTGAAAGAGTTTAGAAATCATATCTCCAATAGCCATTTTCCTTCCCCTTTAATTACATGTAGTCAATATATAATAATACCCCTAGGTGGCATCTATTCAAACTACTCTGCACCCTAATTTCTCTAGCATTGTGAATCGGTTATTACCTATCTAAGCGTTCTTTACGGCTTCGAGCGCCGAGTTGTAGTCGGGCTCGGAAGCAACCTCGCTTACATACTCTACGTGCTTAACCACATTGTATTTATCGACTACAAAGATAGCGCGGGCCAGCAAACGGTGTTCTTTTATCAACACACCGTAAGCCTCACCGAAAGAAGCGTCTTTGTAATCTGTGAGAGTACGCACCTTGTCTATGCCGGCAGCAGCACAGTAGCGCTTAAGAGCAAACGGCAGATCCATGCTGAGTGTTAATATCTCGACATCATCCCCAAGCCCGGCGGCCTCTTCGTTGAATTTCTTTGTTTGTGTGTCACACACCGGAGTATCCACGGACAGCACTACGTTAAAAACCTTGGTCTTGCCGGCCAGGTCACCCAGAGAGACAGGAGCCCCGAGACCTTCGAGCACCGAAAAATCAGGCGCCGTATCACCAACTTTCAATTCGGCTCCTATAAGAGTGAGGGGATTACCTTTTAGCGTAACCACATCTGATCTTTCTTCGGACATCTAGAACTACCCCCTATTTATTTTTATTGTTCTCGTTATATAATGAATGATCGATTTTAGGCTATATATAACATTTATCAAAGTCAAATTTTTATTTGACTTTGATAATCGCGATATGTAAGATTGACGGAAAATCTTTAACAGGAGGCAGTAATTTGAGAGGTAAAGTTAAATGGTTTAACGAGTCCAAAGGATATGGATTCATTGAGTATGATGGTGGAAATGACGTATTTGTACACTACAGTTCCATTCAAGGAGCTGGGTTCAGGACACTCGAAGAAGGAGAAGAGGTTGAGTTCGAGGTTGTTGAAAGTCCTAAAGGTTTGCAAGCAAGCAACGTAGAAAAAGTGAACTAACTCTCCTTTTCTGAAATTGACCGCTTTGACTCCTATAAATATATAGAGGCAGTGTTCTGCGGGATCTGAGGTTTGCCGGGTTCGATCCGGTAAGGTGTAGGTGTTTAACAGATATACATGGATTGCGCCTTGTTCCTACCCCACTTTTTCATCTATGTGGATGGGGATAACTCTCAATAGTCCTTCGCTCTCGACTATGAGTTTGCCCCTGTACATTGCCATCTGGCAGGTGAACTCGAACACCCCCGGTTTGTCGGGTGTGAATGTGAGATCATAGGGTTTATCAAGCGGTAGATCGGCATTAATCTCCCAGTCGTTGAATATTACCTTCTCGGCACACACACTGGGGTCTTTGCGTATAAACCTGAGTGTTACCGGCCTACCCATAACCGTTTTAATCTGTGAGGGCTCGTATACCCCGCTATCAACAATTACGGTAATAACACTGCCGTCGGTCCGGGCAACGCTCCGTGTACCCGAGAGCCAAAACCACCATACTATAAAGGCTATTGCAGTTATTCCAGCCAGGTTAACTATCAGTATCGTCATATTGTAATTTTAGGGTTGAAACCACCTTAGTCTGTTTGCATTTGTTACCACCGTAAGCGATGACAGAGCCATGGCCCCGCCAGCGATTACAGGGTTTAACAGCACCCCCGATATGGGGAACAATACTCCGGCAGCAATAGGGATAGCCAGCGTGTTGTATGCGAATGCACCGACCAGGTTTTCCTTGATATTGCGTAGTGTGGCCTTCGAGAGCTTGATTGCATCTACGACTCCTGTAAGCGACCCCCTCATCAATGTGATATCGGCACTCTCTATGGCTACATCTGTTCCAGTGCCAATTGCAAAACCCACATCGGCCAGTGCAAGCGCAGGGGCGTCGTTAACCCCGTCACCAACCATCGCTACCTTTTCGCCGCTGCGCTGAAGCTTCTCGACCTCGCTCGATTTATCTTCGGGCATGACCTCGGCAATTACACTGTCAACCCCCACTTCCCGGGCCACAGCCTGTGCGGTCGACTCGTTGTCTCCCGTTAGCATCACCACCTTAAGCCCCATGTTTCTTAGACTTTTAACAGCCTCTAGGGAATCGGGCTTGATGGGATCGGATACCCCTATCACACCTAGGACACTGTTGTTATGAGCAACGTACATAACGGTGCGTGCCTCCCGGGCATATTCATCGGCAACGGCTCTGAGCCCATCGATATTAACCCCTTTGCTATCCATCAGCTTGCGGTTGCCCAAAAGAACCTCGCTGCCATCGAGATTTGCTCTAACCCCCATACCCGATATCGCCCCAAAATCAGTTACCTCCATGAGTAGTGTGTTATGTTCTCGGGCAGCCTCAATAATGGCCTCGGCGATCGGGTGCTCGGAGCCCACCTCTACACTGGCTGCATATGACAGTATCTTTGTGTCGTCTACACCCTGTACCGTGTGAATTGCGGTGACTTTGGGCCGCCCCTCTGTGATGGTACCGGTCTTGTCCAGTACCACAGTGGTAAGCTCACCCGACTGCTGGAGTGCATCGCCTTTGCGTATGAGCACGCCGTGCTCCGCAGCCTTGCCCACCCCGACCATTATCGATATCGGTGTGGCCAATCCCAGCGCGCAGGGACAGGCAATTATGAGAACAGCAATGGTGGTGACGATCATATATGTAATTTTGGGCTCGGGCCCGAAGTTAAACCACATCAATAAAGTTATGATTGCGATAATAAGTACTGAAGGTACAAAGTACGATGAGACCTTGTCGGCGAGCCGGCCAATAGCGGGTTTTGTGTTCTGTGCTTTTTTTACCAGGCTTATTATCTGTGAAAGGGCGGTGTCTTTTCCTATGCGCGTTGCTTCGTAGAGGAAAGTGCCGGATTTGTTAATCGTCCCACCTATGACCTCGTCCCCCGCCTCTTTTCCGACAGGGATCGGCTCACCTGTGAGCATCGACTCGTCTATATGAGAGGCACCCTCGGTTATTACACCGTCTACCGCTATTTTTTCACCAGGGCGGACCCTTAGGACCTCGCCTAGTAGGACCTCTTCTATTGGGATATCGACCTCTTCACCGTCCCTCACAACCCTGGCTGTCTTGGGTTTTAGGCCTATTAGTCTCTTTATGGCTTCGGATGTTTTACCTCGGGCGCGGATCTCGAGTGCCGAGCCCAATTTTACGAATGCAATTATTATGGTAGCGGTATCAAAATAGACATGCTGGGCCAAGAGACTCAAGGCATTGGGAAAAAGCACTATAAACATCGAGTAGCACCATGCCACGCCGGTCCCAATGGCAATAAGCGTGTCCATGTTGGCGCTGTGATGCTGAAACGACTTCCATGCGCCCCGAAAGAAGTTGCCTCCGGAATACACTAAGGCGAATAACGAAAGCAGAGCAACTATACCCCAGGCTATCTGACCCGGCCTTGTATCCATTCGAGGAAGCAGGTCGAACATGGTTACAATTAAAATCGATACACCTATAACCCCCGCCACAATGGTTTGGCGCACCAATAGCTTGTAATGCTCTAGTTCCGCATTATCCCTCTTAGCATCGGCCTTGGTTTCATCCTCTATTACGGAAGCCGTGTAGCCGGCACCACTCACAGCATCGACTAGTGAATGGTCGTGTACATTCCCCTCGACCACAGCGGTTTTATCGGCCAGGTTTACCCTAGCGTCCTCGACACCGGGAATCTCGCGTAGACACTTCTCAACTGTTTCCACACACCCGGCACAGCTCATATCCGGTATTGAGAGAAACGTCGTTGCATCTTTGTCAGGATTGATTTTTTGCTCTTGGCTACTCACCGGCCTTCTCCACAGATAAATTATCTCTGCCCTATATGGTACTGAATATTAGCGGTCCTTGCCATATGAAGAGAGTGCAGACTGAATCCGCATAAACTCACCTACGTTGTCCATGGTCAGTAGCCCTATCAGCCTACCGTCTTGGACCACCGGTATGGTGCGGTTGTCAGAGATTTGCTGCTTTTCGAAAACAGCTTCAAGCATATCCCCAGGGGCTACCGTATTAAACTCCTTACGCATGATGCTGCTTATCCTCGCATCTCTTCCCCGCTCGGTTAGGTGAGAAATGAGGTCTGAATGAGTCACAAGACCAACTACCTGGCTGTTGTCCACTACCGGGAAGTCCTGTTGCGATCCCGTCATGGTTAACTGGACCAATTGATCTAGGGTGTCGTAGGGGCTAACGGTCCTAAAGCTTGTAACCATGGCCTCTGACACCGGTATGCCTCCGAGTGCGGACTTTATCTTGGACATGCTCGCTTCCTGTGCCGCACCTATCCACACAAATAGTGCAATGAAGATTAAAAACGGATTTGTGAATAGACCCACAAAACCAAATAGTAGTGCTATACCCTGGCCGATGGTTGCAGCAGTCTGAGTAGCTTTTGTAAAATCGCCCCTCATCGCCAAAAGCGCTCGGAGCACCCGCCCGCCGTCCATGGGGAATGCCGGGATCATGTTGAACACGACTAAAACAATGTTTAACACCAATAGTCTCTCGGCAAAGGAGCCCGTTGTCACGGTGAGCTCCTCCATGGGCTCAAGCCCCCCTGTTACACGGATCCACAAATAGAGAATTATAGCGATTACAACGTTAACAGCAGGGCCTGCGAGTGCCACCCAAAGCTCCTGTTTGGGTTCGTCGGGCATGCGTTCCAAGCGTGCAACCCCGCCTATGGGCAGCAGTGTAATATCGCGTGTTTTAATCCCGTATCTTTTTGCTGTAAGGGCGTGTCCGTACTCGTGCAACACGACACAAAAGAACAGAGCCAGGACAAAAATTACCCCCGATATCGTAGTACTTAGATCATGGCCGTGCTGCCAATGGATAAGCACTACCCACCCGATTATAAGCAGGAAGGTCGCATGCATGTACACACCTATGCCCGCAAACTCCCCGATTTTCCACGACCATTTCATTGCATTGTCCTCTGATTACAACTCATATATAAAATAATGATACATGAAATAAACGGCACAATTCTCGACTTTGAACCCGACCCGATGAATTTCGCAATTACCTACGCAGCAAAAAATATCGGTTTCCTTTATATTTTAACTATGTTATATATATAATATGGCACAGAAGAGAGGAAAAAAGGAAGAAAAAAAGAAGGAGACCATGGAAAAGGCGATTTATGTAAAGGCGTCTCAAGAATTCGTTGATATGCTAAACAAATCGCAGTGGCACCTTCAGATGCGGCCAGCACAAATAGTAAGGGAAGCGGTTGTAGAATATCTGCAGAAACACCTGCCCAGAGAAGCTAGATCTAAGATCATAAAGACCACAAAGAAATAACTCACCCAGTCTCGACAGATCCGGAACCGAAACTCGTGGAACACTATTATAAACGACGCATAGAGATCTAGGGCACACCCGGATCCTCGAGCGCATATAGATATCTATCACAGCCAATTAGTGTTGGGGTTAAGGTGGTTACTCATGATGAACTTTGCACGGTTGGGCTCGTAACCCAGGATCTCAGACAGCATTCTAAGCACAAGCACCCTGGCATTTCTTAAATCTCTATTTGATAGAGCCTCACCCATATCTCCGATGAGACTGTCCAGTGTGCACCCGAGCTCTTCGCTCAACCCATCACTGTCCACCACAGAGCATATTGCAACCGTAAGCTCCCCCAGCCGCTCGAGTTCCCTAGCACTATCCAAGACTATTTGTGTCATCGATGAACCGCCTAACAATCTAAATTCGGGTCCGTCACTTTAAATCTCTCTATTGATGATTATATTGCAAATATAAGGTGATAGGAATATAGGAGTTAACAAATGTACAAAAACATAGACGGATACACAGCTACTCAAACAGATAAAGGGTACAAAGTCGTGCTTCACGGCTCGTCCCAAGAGGTCGACATAACTGTGGAGGACATAGAAGAGTTTGCCAATAAATATTCTTCGGACATGTTGATGGGGGCCGAAAACAAACTAAACGATAAAGAAGAGTTGATATTTTCGGTTTGGCAGATGGTGCTTATACCTAATGACGTCAAGCACTAATCTATCAGGAAGAACTAAATATAGATAAATATCGGGGGTTCTAAAATGGTTCCTAAGCAAGGGGGTAGGGAAATTACTTGCCTCCGTAACGACACGCCATATCGGCCATTTTTGCCCCTATGGAGCCCTTGTCGTCATACTCCTCTTTCATTCTTTCGGTAGTCTTTCCCAGTAGTTTGCCCGCAGAGTCGTAATACTCCTCGGACACCCTTTCAAGAGAGCGGTCGAAACAGTCGACCTCCCAAAACCCAGTTTGGCGGATATATGTGTCCTCGGGGGATTTAGGCTTTTGATTGGGGTTTGTGTTGGCAACATACTTGACCCAGAATGTCCGCTTGCCGTTTTTAACCTCGATCTTGGTCGTATCTAGAAACACTCCTACGGCGTCTCCGTTTTCGTCCTGTATGGCCCCTAAAAACCGCCAGCCGTCGTCTGCCACCTTCTCAGTCTTACAGCCTGGGGCTACAAACACAGACACTAAAACAAGGGCAATAATGAACAATTTTATGTAGCCCTCTCGGAAAAATAGGTTCATTGCTCACTGCCCCCGTCACATATGAAATTTAGCACCGCTTCATCAATGGAGCCTGCCTCGACAGGGTTAAACACTGCGTCTTCGGCAGGAGGGGTGTAGCGGTCCACTACCGAGTTTGAGCCATCGTAAAACACAGCCTCTTTGGTAACCGACGTTCTATCGCTGCAGTTGATTGATCGGCGGATACTTATCCTGAGATAGGTCTTTCCATCGGGCAGAAACTGGTCGTTATAAAACACATGGCCCTGCCAAAAAGTGTGTACTCCCTCTGGTGTGGGAGGCGATGTGTTGTCAACATAGACGTTGAATCTATTAAGCCCGTCCACAACCCCAAAACCCACATAACTCCACTCCATAGCACCGCAAACAATAGTGCTCAGGAACAACACAGCCGGGAACAAAACGGTAGTTAGTTTTGTAGATAATTGCATTCTGCCTCCCTCATCGAGTTGTATTTATACAATCTCAAACAATTATTTTATTATAGATTTCGAGTGTGTACAACATCAAAAAGGCTCGGTGTTAATTAAACGTAATAATCCTACAATTGATCGAGCTCCGTTTTTAAATATTTCCTGGTCTCCTCGACCACAACCGGTGAGAGCCCCAACAGTCCGATTAGGTTGGGAAATGCCATAAGCCCGTTCATCACATCGGCGAAATTCCAGACCAGGTCCAATTTTACCACCGCTCCCACAAAAACTACGAGCGTAAAAATAACCCTATAGGGCATCACAGCGCGGTCTTTTAGCAGGTACTGGATAGATTTCTCGCCGTAATAACTCCAGCCGAGCAGAGTCGTGTACGCAAAGAACGCAAGACTGATCGCCACTATATTGCCGCCCAGTGTCCCCTGTATCCCCTGGTCAAACGCCTTAGTGGTCAACCCCGCACCCGTGTCGCCGCTTGTCCACACTCCGCTTGAGATAATGGCCACACCCGTGAACGTACACACGACTATAGTGTCGATGAACGTCTGTGTCATGGACACCAGCGCCTGGCGCACGGGGTTTTGGGTCTTGGCCGCAGCCGCAGCAATCGGCGAGCTGCCCAAGCCCGATTCGTTTGAGAATATCCCCCTGGCCACACCCATCCTCACTGTATTGGCAATCGTAGCACCCAAAAACCCGCCCGCAGCAGCCGTAGGTGTAAATGCGTGTTTAAAAATCAGATAAAAGGTATTGGGTATGTTAGAGGCATAAGTTATCAGTACCAAAACCGCACCGAATATATAGAGCACAATCATCATGGGCACAATCGCACTGGTTACACGCGCGATGCTCTTGATGCCACCCACCAGCACAAGCCCCGTACCCACACACAATACCGCACCGGTGATCCAATTGGGCACCGCGAATGCCTCGCCCAAAGCATCGGCCACAGAGTTGGACTGTACCATGTTGCCGATACCAAAAGCCGCAATGGCCGCAAACAGCGCAAATAATGCGCCGAGCCATTTTAACCCCAGGCCCTTGGAAATGTAGTACATAGGACCCCCGCTCATAGTACCCCGGGAGTCTACCTCGCGGTATTTGACGGCGAGTATGGCCTCGGAATACTTAGTTGCCATACCCAGAAGCCCCGTTATCCACATCCAGAAAAGCGCCCCCGGTCCCCCGGCAGCTATAGCCGTAGCCACACCGGCTATGTTCCCCACACCCACTGTGGCCGACAGTGCCGTCATAAGGGCCTGAAAATGCGAGATATCGCCCTCAACATCACTCTGCTCTTTTCTGACCACGAATGCCAGATAGAGCGAGGGGATCAACGTCCTGAACTGAATACCCCGCAGTATAAAAGTTAGGTATATACCGGTACCCAGTAAGAGGACTATGAGAGGAAGACCCCAAATATATCCGCTTAGCCCTGAGAGTAAGTTGTTTAGTTCCGACTGCATGGTTTGCCCGAGTGTGTGTTTGGAGCTTTAACTTATCATACTAAACACACTTAAGTAAATAAAGCAGCTAGCGGGTAGGGATGAGAGGCAATTATCCGATAGCGACTTTACAAATAGCTCCCAGTACAGCCGCACTCTCAACCGATCGGGCTTATTGCAAAAAAGAACACCTTATGTACACTTTAATGATCGTAATATTATTGGAGGCATACCCATATAATGACGTCTGTTAATCCTTTTTTAGCTCTGAAATCGGAGATGGATAACTTAGTGGTTGGGCACGAAGAAGTAAAGATCTCTTTGCTCCTTGGCGTAATCGCACGTGAACACATTTATATCGAAGGCCCTCCAGGGACTGCTAAAACCATGTTGGCCGAGATTATTTCACGCGCTGCACAACTGCACTTTTTCTTTTACCAGCTCCATCGCGACACAAGGCTTTCTGAATTGATAGGTGATCTTGTTATCTCTAAAGAGACCACCGACACCGGCGAGCTTATAAAGCAGATGGTGGTAAAGGGCGGGATTCTTACATCCGAGATCTGTCTGCTGGACGACATCTCGCGTGCACCCGGGGAATCGCTTAACGTGCTTTTGCGTATACTAAATGAGAGAAAGTTCTTTGACGAATCTATTCCTCTGTTAACCGCGATTGCCACAAGCAACCCCACGGCGGACGAATACTACAACGAGCCCTTAGACCCGGCTAACCTGGACAGGTTTGTGCTACAGATAAACTCAAGGGGACTCTCGTACGGCAGGCGGTGGGACGACGCCAAAGAGGTTATCAAGCTCTATACCGACCGACCCCTTGACTATGATGTACCGGTAAAGGTAAGCAAAGAGGTTTTTGACGAGTACTACCAAAAGCTCAATACAATTAGTATTCCCGTAGAGGTACAAGAAGGACTTGCAAACTTCGTTGCCAGACTCGTAGAGGATTACGGTTGTAATGAGACTAACTCACTAATATCGGATAGAACGTTTTTTGTGAAATCGCTAAAGATTATAAGAGCGCACGCCATACTGCACGATAGAGAGAACTGCACTATGGAGGACCTAAAAGCGCTTAAATACATGACGGCGTTTAGGATCCCTGAAGAGGTTTATCAAAAGATAGACGAGATACTCGAGGATCTGAGCCCTAAAAAAAAAACTGAACAAGACAGAAGCAGCGAGCTAGAACAGGAGCAGGAGCGGGGTTCTGAGTTTGAACAGGATCCGTCTGCGGAACAAAAGAACGAGATCCCCGACGAGCAGGGCACAAAAGAGCCGAACGACCAGCTCTCAGAGGCCCGTAAAACCTTTTTCCAGGCACTAAAAGAGCTAAAAGAGAATATTCAAAACGAAAACAGCATGGCTCCGCCCGAGAACCAGAAAGCTCCCAACGATCCCACCGGGCAGTCCGCTGATGACGGGGACCGTGACAAGGACAGAGAACCTCCACAATCCGAACAGGTATACGCCAGCAAATCACCCGAAGCCGGTGACGAGGATGAGTACTGGATAAGTGGTAAACAGAACACAGACTCGGCGGACAACGTAAAGATTATAATGAAGGCCCTTGAGGGCAATTTCCAGCGCAACATCGCTCTTAAGGCCCCCCACCCGGGTGGGCTCCCGAGAAAATGGAAGCGGATGAACTACTTTGATGAGGTAGAGGATGTAGACCCGTTCGAGGCAATGTTTTGGTCGGAGCACACCACGCCGACACTCCCCCGTGTTCATAAGAGGGAAAAAGAGATGTTGGGCGGGGAGATCGCCATACTGAGAGACGTAAGCACCTCTATGATGGGTGTGTACAGCGAATGGTCCTCGTCGGTTGTAAGGGGTGTGATAGAGCTTGCAAGGTCAAAGCGCATGAGAGTGGGCTATGTGGAGTTCAACCACCGCTCTTATAAGTACAAGAGAAACTCAAAGTTCTTCACGCGCGATTACCCATGGTTGCTCGAGCTAGCGTCTAAGACCGAGTGCTCGGGAAACACGAACTACGAAGACGCTCTAAAAGACGCGCTTGGCGAGTTTAGGGGAAGAGGGCTTAGGAACAAGCACATACTGTTTATTACCGACGGCATACCTACATCGGGGGACTGCGAGGTTACTGAGCAGCGGGCAAGGGCTAAGAAACTGGGTGTTTGTGTGCACTCTATATTTATAGGATCTAAAAACTACCCAAGAATCCTCCAAAAAATCTCGGGCGAGTCAAGCGGCACGCAGTTTATAGCCACCAGAAGAAAAAACGGCACGATTAGAATCGACAGGCGAGACAAGAGACTCATACCACCCACTCAGAAGGAAAAATCACAGGTCGATCCGTTCAGTAAGGTGTTTACCTAATCCCCACCGCCACGGCGCCGCTGGTACTTGCGCACAGCCCGGGAGTGATCCCTGTAATTGGTGGAAAAAACGTGGGTGCCGTCCCCTTTGGCAACAAAATATATATATTTCACCTGTGCGGGGTTTAGTACGGCCTCGATAGAGTGTTTGCCGGGGTTAGAGATAGGCCCAGGGGGCAGACCGCCGTGAACATAGGTATTGTAGTCAGTAGGGGTTCGTAGATGCGTTTTAGTCAGGTTGCCGTTGTAGGCACTCCCAAGCCCGTATATAACAGTGGGATCGCTCTCAAGACGCATCCCCTTGCGAAGCCGGTTCAAAAACACCGCGGCTACAAGCGGGCGTTCCGATGCGTCACCTGTCTCCTCCTCCACTATCGACGCAAGGGTCAGGATCTCGTCCCTTGTCAGGTCTATCTTGGAGCTATCGATATCCAACGAGCCGTAGACGGCATTGAACCTATCGACCATCATCCTTACAAATTCCGCTGGGGTTATATCGAACGTATAGCTGTAGGTTTCGGGAAAGAGGTACCCCTCGAAGCTCTCGGCGCCTGGGCCAAGGAGCTCTGCCCTAAGATCCCCGTCCCCAAGAGCGCTCATGAACTCGACCGAGTCAAAAACGTTTTTTTCATCCAAGAGCACCGCGATTTCCCGTAGGTTTAGGCCCTCGGGTATTGTCACTTTGCGAAGCACTATCTGGCCGTCCACAAGCTTCTGCAAGACATCGCGCATAGTATCGCCGGGGTTAAACTCGTACTCCCCGGCCTTTAACTTGTCTTGGTCCCCAGACCAAAGGACATAGAGCACAAACAATTTCTCGCTTTTGATTACACCTTTGTATTGAAGCGTATTTGCGATATCGCGCAACCCCGCACCCTTAGATATATTGACCACAGTCTCTGTATCAATGCTCGAGGAGCTGCGTATGTAATAGACCCCGCTCACAAGCAATAAGATTGCACCCAGAAACAAAACCAATATAGAGATTAAAATGAATTTTCGAGAAGCCATCTAGCTAGTTGAGAATATAATCAGCCGTAGATTAACCCGAGATTACAGCCAGGTCGTCGCGGTGGATAACCTCGTCACTGTACTTATAACCCAGCACCCCGGCAATCTCCGTTGTTTTTTTACCCATTATCTTACGTATCTCGTCCGATCCGTAAGACGAGAGACCACGCGCTACCTCCTCTCCGTCCTCAGACACACACGTGACTGAGTCCCCAACACCAAACTCACCCCTTACACCCCTAATACCCGAGGGCAAAAGACTCTTGCCCGAATCCCTCACAGCCCTCACCGCACCTTCGTCCAAGACTATCTCGCCGCAGGACTTTAGCGTAAACGCTATCCAGTGCTTGCGCCCCCTGAGACTTCGCTTTGAGGGAAGTATCAAGGTACCTACAGGGTTATCGCCAAAAATATCAGTGAGTGTCGTACCGTTACACCCGTCGGCTATAATCGTAGGCACACCAAATGCAGCAGCCGTCTTTGCAGCCTCTATCTTGGTCTTCATCCCGCCTATAGTGGTCCTGCCCTGTGTACCGCTGGCCTTGTTTTCGATCTCACTGTCGATCTCTTCAATGGTAGTGATCAGTTTGGCATCGGAGTTTAGTTTGGGGTCCTTATCGTAAAGCCCAGCGATATCGGTAAGTATCAAAAACAGGTCGGCCTCGATGAGGTTAACCACAAGTGCGCCCAAGTTGTCGTTATCACCAAACATTATCTCTTGATAGGCAACGGTATCGTTCTCATTTACAATGGGCAGTATATCCATTCCCAAAAGGGTCAAAACAGTTTTACGCGCGTGTAAAAAGCGGTTGCGCTCAGAGAGCCCGTCGTGGGTAAGCAGTATTTGCGCTACGTTAAGCCCATACACAGAACAGGCCTGCTCGTAGTTCCACATAAGTGCACTCTGCCCAGAGGCTGCGATCGCCTGTTTTAAAGATATGTCCTCCGGAATAGACTTTATACCCAGCTTCTCCATACCACAGGCCACTGCACCCGACGATACAATGACGATCTCTAGATTTTTTGATTTAAGCGCTGAAATTTGGCTTGCCAGGTTCTCAAAAACACCCGCGGATACTGCCCCCTTGCCATCGGTAAGCACACTGCTCCCTATCTTGATTACAACCCTCTTAACACCCGATATAACCGCCTGTCTCTCTTTTTGATCCATTTCGTTTCTACCCGACATGACACCCACCGCACGGCCCCGATTACCTTGACAATAATAGTTGGTCTTAGTATCTTTTTCTAGTCTCGAAGCGGGAATAGCTCAGCTGGCTAGAGCGTCTCCTTGCCAAGGAGAAGGTCGCGGGTTCGAATCCCGTTTCCCGCTCATTTCATCCCCCATTATTACCAATCCATCGAAATATACCCGGGCTCCGACTCTATGCGCTGGCACCACTCTAACACCGAAGGATAAGGGGTTAAACTGATATTGCCCTCTCCTGCAGTGTGTACATAGGGATAGCACCCGATATCGGCAATCGAATAACTGCCTGCTAAAAACTTGTTCTCTCTTAGGTAATTATCCAAAATCTCTAATGCTCGGGCGCTGTTCTCTTTATATGTCGATAGCTGTTTGTGATCCGCCTTATCCTCTGGCACAAAACGGGTCAGGTACCTTGCCATTGCAAGGTTGGGGTCGAGAGTGGTCTTGCCGAAAAAAAGCCACTGACATACTCTACCATATGTTTCGGTATCGTCAGGGTACAGGCGATTGGGTGCAAATTTATTGCCCAGATAGAGCAGAATCGCGTTTGACTCCCAGATAGTAAACCCGTTGTCCACCAATACGGGCAGCTTTGCATTGGGGTTCTCGGCTATGAACCAATCGAGTTTGTGCTCACCAGCAAATATATCTACAAACTCCCTTGTGAACTCTACACCGAGCTGGTTAAGCGCAAGCCTTACCTTGTAGCAGTTACCCGAGAGTTTAAAGTCGTAGAGTTTAATCAAGGCTCAGTCCTCTAGGTACTGGAGGAACTCATCGGTGAACCGCTGTTTCCCGAGTATTCTTAGCGTGATCTCACGTTTGGGGATATGGTATGTCACGCGGCCCTTGGTACAGGTCTTGTTGTTATCGAGAATCTCGGCGTCAACCGTAACTTTGCGTCCCAACATCTCGGTTACCCTGCCCCGAGCCTCGAGCACAGAAGACGTTTTTACGGTCCTTAGAAACTCCATCTCTACACTCGATGTGAGTGCTATTTTTTTGTATTTGTCGAATAGCGTCCAAAACGCTACCTCGTCTATGAGTGCACACTGCACCCCGCCGTGTAAGATGCCCGGGAACCCGGCTAGATGCTCCTTGGGATCGTAGTGTGTAAACACCTCACCCTTCTCGTCGTCGGCAAAGAACCTGAGCCTGAGGCCTTGGCTGTTGTTGGGATCGCACGCGAAACAGCCGTAATCGGGAAAGGTTGTAAATATATTCTCAATTTCACGTTTCATGCTTTCAAGTAAAAATAAATACTCTCCGGGCAGATTAGCTAGAAAACCAAATACACTCTATTCCCGCTCCACCACCTTTGCGATAGCCGCAACTCTCTCGTCCGAGTCGAGGTCGATCAGCCTTACCCCCTGGGTACCCCTGCCGAATATGCTTATATCCGATGCGTTAATCCTAATCACCTTGCCCCCGTGTGTGGTGATCATCATGATCTGTGTATCGTTTGTTACCTGGAATGCACCCACAACCCTGCCGTTTTTGCCTGTGGTCTTGATGGTTATTACTCCCTTACCACCCCTGCCGATCAGCCTGTAGGCGGATACGAGTGTACGCTTGCCATAGCCCATCTCGGTAACGGTAAGTATCTGGGCCTCGGGGTTTTCAATGACCTCGAGGCTAACCACCTTGTCTCCCTTATCGAGCCTAATACCGATCACACCGGTAGCAGTCCGGCCCATATCCCTTACATCCTGTTCCTTAAACCTGATGGCTTGGCCGAAATATGAGGTAAGCAGGATCTCGTCATTGCCGCTGGTTAAGCGGGCCGACATGAGCTCATCACCATCCTTAATCCCAAGTGCTATGATGCCCCCGACTCTAGGCTTGGAGTAAGCCATAAGACGCGTTTTCTTCACTACACCGCCGGTTGTGGCCATGATGATGGACTGGTCCTCTCTGAACTCTCGCACAGGGAGCACCGCCGCCACCTTTTCGTCCTGCCCGAGGCTAAGCAGGTTCACAAGTGCTTTGCCCTTGGCTGTGGGGCCGGCCTCGGGTATCTCATGGACCTTAAGCCAATAGCAGCGGCCCAAATTTGTGAAGAACAGCACATAGTTATGTTTGGAGGCTACAAAAAGGGTCTCGACAAAGTCTGTGTCTTTGGTGGTCATGCCCGTGCGCCCCTTGCCTCCCCGTCTCTGGCTCCGGTACACGCTGAGTGCTGTGGTCTTGATATAACCCTCGTGGGTGGTTGTGACCACCATATCCTCATCGGCTATGAGATCCTCGAGCGAGATCTCCTCAAGACTGTCGAGTATCTCAGTTCTGCGTGTGTCGTCGTAGCGGTCTTTAATCTCGCCCAGCTCGTCGCTCACAATCTTGAGTATGAGTTCCTCTTTATCGAGGATCTCTTTTAGACGCTTTACTGTTGCGATGAGTTCTTTGCGTTCTGCGAGTATCTTGTCGCGCTCAAGAGCGGTTAGACGCTGTAGACGCATATCGAGTATGGCCTGGGCCTGTATGTTTGTGAGCCCGAGCTTAAGAGTTAAGCCCTCTTTCGCGGCTGCAGGGCTTTCCGAGCTCCTAATTAACGAAATAACCTCGTCCAGGTTATCGAGCGCTATCTTTAGGCCCTCTAGTATATGTAGCCTGGCCTCGGCCTTACCGAGTTCGTATTGAGTGCGCCTCGTTACAACCTCTTTTCGGTGTTCTATAAAATGATGTATAGACTCTTTGAGCGAGAGCACACGTGGCTGGTTGCGCACGAGTGCGAGCATGATGATACCGAACGAGGTATCCATAGGGGTGTGTTTATAGAGCTGGTTTAGCACTACCTCCGCCACATCCCCTCGCTTAACCTCGACGACAACTCTTATACCCTCGCGGTCAGATTCGTCTCTGATATCGCTTATACCCTTAATCTTTTCGGTCTTAACAAGGTCTGCTATCCTCTCGATCAATTTGGTCTTATTAACCTGGTAAGGGATCTCGCTTATGATAATTACCTCGCGGTCACCCTTTTTCTGTTTTTCTATACGTGTCTTTGCTCGTATGCGTATAATCCCGCGTCCCGTCTCGTAGGCCTCGCGTATCGGGTTTTTGCCGCATATAAAGCCGCCTGTGGGAAAATCGGGCCCCGGGATATGCTGCATCAACTCATCAAGGGTTATATCGGGTTTTTTGATCTGTGCTACTACAGCATCTACAAGCTCGCCCAGGTTATGCGGTGGAATATTTGTGGACATACCCACGGCAATACCAGAAGAGCCGTTTAAAAGCAGGTTGGGAATTTTGGCGGGCAGGACCACAGGCTCTAGTTCGCCCCCGTCGTAGTTGGGCACAAAATCCACAGTCTCTTTGTCTAGGTCCTCGAGCAGCTCACCTGCAATCCTATCGAGTCTTACCTCCGTATACCTCATTGCGGCAGGGGGGTCGCCGTCGATAGAGCCGAAATTCCCCTGACCGTCCACAAGCGTGTAGCGCATGGAAAAATCCTGTGCCATCCTCACCAACGTATCGTATATAGCGGCGTCACCATGGGGGTGGTACTTACCCATAACGTCACCGACGATCCTTGCGGATTTTTTGTATGGACGGCCCCAGCTATTGCCGGCATCGTGCATCCCGTAGAGGATACGTCTATGCACCGGTTTTAGGCCATCTCGGACATCCGGCAGCGCGCGCCCGATTATGACACTCATCGAGTAGCTGAGATACGACTCCTTCATCTCATCTTCAATATTTACGGGCAGTATCTGAGGGGTTGTTGTCATATGTGAAAACTCCTTCTAAGTTGCTATAATTATTGCCTAATAATCTTAATGCAAGCTCCTACTTAGACTCAATCAATCCGATTGTTGCAAGCAAGTGAAACATGTGGTGAAGTTAATGCCGTTTATGCTAATGTATTAAACATACAAATTTTGGATTATGAAAAAATTTATCTGGAAAATCACTAAGTATTTTACATTATTTATAGCATTTTTCATCATTGCGAGCGTAGGTTTGATTTTATTGTATAAATACCTTAACCCTCCCATAACCCCGCTTATGGTCATAAGGTACTTCGAGCACGACGGCTCGCATAAAATTAATCAGACCTGGAAAGACTACGGAGAGATCTCGGGACATATCAAGATCGCGGCAATAGCCGCCGAGGACCAGAAATTCCCTGTGCACAGAGGGTTCGACGTAGAATCAATAGAAGACGCGATAAGGGATAAGATGGAGGGCAAACGGCTGCGCGGAGCCAGCACAATATCGCAGCAGGTAGCCAAAAACTTGTTCCTGCCCCCTAACAGGTCATGGCTAAGAAAAGGGGTGGAATCCTATTTCACCGTTCTAATTGAGATGCTATGGAGCAAAAAACGCATACTCGAGGTCTACCTAAATATTATAGAGACCGGAGACGGCATCTATGGAGTACAAGAGGCATCTCAAAAGTACTTTGGCAAACCCTCAAAGAGACTAACGAGGGACGAGGCAGCGCTACTGGCCTCGAGCTTCCCAAACCCAAGGGGGTATTCGGTCCCAAAACCCTCGTCTTATCTGTTAGAGAGAAAACAGTGGGTGTTGGATCAAATGGTTAATCTTGGCGGGGTTAGATATTTAGAACAGATAGAATAAAATGCTATTGTTATAGCTACTCGAGTCATAGAGTGTATAGGCTATAACAAATGAAAAAAATTGCCGTTATCATCATAGCCGCCCTCATATCCATAAGCCTCTACAGCTTACTGCCGATAGATAAAGATATAGCCAAGGGTCTGGCAATACTCTTTTTCATTGCCACACTATGGTTCACGGAGGCGCTTAACATTACAGTAACCGCACTGCTTGTTCCTATCCTTGCAGTAGTAACAGGTATATTCGATACAAAGACCGCTCTTAGCAACTTTGCCCATCCAGTAATCTTTTTGTTCTTAGGCGGGTTTGCATTGGCCGCTGCACTCCACAAGCAAAACCTGGACGGTTTGTTCGCAAGTTATCTGACCAAACTGGCGGGCAGGAATATGTATTTTTCCGTAATCTGCCTATTTGTATTTACGGCCGCAATGAGCATGTGGATAAGCAACACTGCCACAGCGGCCATAATGCTCCCCATAGCGCTTGGGATGATCTCAACGCTCCGTGAGCCGAGCCCGAGAGAAGACGCGTTTATACTCTTGGGTGTGGCATATTCCGCAAACATCGGGGGAATAGGCACCATCGTGGGCAGCCCCCCAAACGCCATCACGGCAGCCAACCTGGGCATGAGCTTTAGGGACTGGGCATTTGTCGGAGTGCCGATCGTTATTATCCTGTTACCCGTAATAATCGGCCTGCTCTACATCATACTTAAGCCAAAACTGGATACGGGCACAGGTGCAATGGAAGTTGAAAAGACAGTGTTGGACAAGCGGAGCAGTGTGACCATATCAATTATATTCGTTATTACAGTCGGGCTCTGGCTGTTAAGCAAGCCTATCTCGGAGTATATGGGCATCAGCACCGGGTTTGACGCAATTGTAGCTGTGTTGGCAATAGTGCTCCTTGTGTTATCTAACACAATCCGCTGGAAAGAGATTGAGAGGTTTGCAGACTGGGGGGTGCTGCTTTTGTTCGGCGGCGGGTTAGCACTAAGCGCTGTGTTGTCGGAAACAGGTGCGAGTAAATTCCTGGCCTCACTGCTTGAGGGCTCGCTCTTAAAATACGGAGTATTGATACTGCTTTTCGGGGCAGTGCTCTTGGTTATTTTCTTGACCGAGGTTGCAAGCAACACCGCAAGCGCTGCCATTATGGTGCCCATTTTCTATGCCATCACATTGGACTCCCCAGAGCTAAGCCCAAAAACTCTGGCTCTCAGTGTCGGGATTGCGGCCTCTTGCGCATTTATGCTGCCAGTTGCAACCCCACCCAACGCACTTGTGTTCGGTACAGAGAGAATAAAACAGCGCACAATGATGAAGGTAGGTGTAAAGCTAAATATAGTGTGTGCAGTGATAATCACTCTGCTTGCATATTTTATTCTTTAGGTTGGGATACACAGGTGAATAACGAAATCGGGACCCGGGCTATTTCTTTGGGAGCTCTGCAAGCTCTATGAGCACGCCGTTCATCTCCTTTGGGTGGATAAACGCAACCATCGCACCGTAAGAGCCCGGCCTAGGCTCCTCGTCTATCAACCTTACACCTTGGGACTTAAGGCGCTCGAGCGCACTCTTTATATCGTCCACCTCAAAACATATGTGGTGTACACCCTCGCCGTTTTTGGCTAGGAATTTTGAGATAGGAGAGTCCTCCCACATGGGCTGGATAAGCTCAATCGCAGTACCCCCTTTTTCGGGAAGCAGCATCGAGGTCTTAACCCCGAACTCCTCTACATCCTCCCTGTGTGCCACGTTAAGACCCAACGCGGTTTCATAGAGCTTCTCAACCTTCTCGATGTCGTTCACTGCCACAGCAACGTGGTACATGTTTTGTAACTTCCCCACACTCATCTCTTTACTCCTTGTCACTCATGATTTTTGTAGTATCGCGTGCAACAACTAAGAGTAGTTAACCGACCCGGAGTCCATAGATACGTATCTTATTCGGCCTCAGTTTCATCAGGTATAGTCATTTTGAGTTCCTGGGAGGTCTGTGCACCTTCGGAATCAGTGACGATGATTGTTACGGCATAATCACCCTTGTCCTCGGCATCGTATTCCCATGTTATAACACCCGTTGCCGGTTCTATGGTCATCCCGGCAGGAGAGTTCCTGATGCTATAGTCAATGCTGTCGCCATCGGGGTCCTCGGCTTTAACCTTGTACGTGAATTTCCCCTCTTCAAACGATGTGTCGGGCTCGGATGTGATCCGTGGCGGAGCGTTTGGGATCGTGATAGTTCCCTCTGCACTCCACACTCCTTCGGAAGTGGAATCATAAGGGGTCACGATTACAGTAATCGAATCGCCTCGGGCAAATTCATCCCTCCACTCCAATACATCTTCGTTATCATCGTAGAGATCTTGGCCGTTATGTTTCCATTCGTACCTAAACCTTATACTCTCGTCCGTTTGAGTGGTTTTGGGTTTTGCCTTAAACCCGTCGCGCAGGTCTTCCGACAGGGCAACTATCTCAATTGAACTTAGTCTAGGGGCTGTAACAGGTGAGCTTGACCCGTAATCATAGTTCGTGTCGGATTCCCCGCCTTCTTGGTCGTCTTCGAGCACAACATCCTCATCACCTAGATCCTCTACAACTGCTGTGCTTTCCTCTGGGGTTTCTTCATCTTTGCCACACCCCACCAATACAGCTAACAGTACTAAGGATAAAAATAAATTTCTCAGCATATGGTTCCTCGCATTCATATAGTACAAACTCTAAACTTCGGTTATTACAATTATACACACGAATAAAAAATATGGTCTGTATTAATCAGCTTGGATCTTGTATTTATCCATTCTCGACTCTATTGGGCGGAGCTCAATCTCGTTGCCATTCTTAGACTCGAGCTCTTTTAGGTTTTCACCCTCTGTTTCCATAAGCCTCTCAATAACTTCGGGGTTTGCCTGGACTACGATTTTTTGTATGCTCGGTTTTGCGACCTGCCTCTTTATGCCGCGGAGTATCTCGTATAGTATCGTTTCCCTCGATTTGATGTACCCGTGTCCATTACACTGATCACACTCCTCGGAGAGCTCGGAGATCACACTCTCGCGCTGGCGCTGGCGCGTCATCTGCACAACCCCGAATGTAGACATCTCAAGCACTACCGATCTTGCTTTATCTCGCTTCAGCGATTCATTAAACTCAGCACCGATCTGGTCACGGAGCTCGCGGTTCTTGAGGTCTATGAAATCAATTACAATAATCCCTACAAGATTGCGGAGCCTGATCTGCCGCACGATCTCTTTGGTAGCCTCCATGTTTATATTGAATATTGTCTCTTCTTGGTCCTTCCCGCTATGGTATTTCCCAGAATTAACATCAACAACGGTAAGCCCCTCGGCCTCTTCAATGATTAGGTAACCTCCTGATTTGAGCCATACCTTTTTATCATAGATCTTGTGAATCTCTTGCTCTAATTTGAACTTGTCGAATAGAGGCTCGTCCTTTTCGTATAGTTCAATACTCACATCCGAGAGGTCACCCCTGGTCTGTATGTAATTTATGATCTCGCTGTAAACCTCAGGGGAATCAACTATAACCTTATCGGCATCCATCGATACAATGTCCCTTGCGGCTTTTAAGTAAAGTTTCGGCTCTTCGTAAAGAAGGCAAGGTGACTTCTGCTTATCATATTTGTCCATAACCCTTGACCACATCTCTATTAGGTACTCCATGTCACCTCGTATCTCAGTGTCGGATTTCCCCATGCTCGCCGTTCGTGCAATTAACCCCACACCCTCGGGCTTAATAGCCTTTATGATGCTGCTTAACCTCGTGCGCTCGGTCTCGTCCACTATCTTTCTAGATACCCCCACAATGTCGAGCGTGCCCAAAAACACAAGATACTTACCGGGTATTGCTGCGTAAGAGGTAAGCTTTGCCCCCTTTTCCCCTACAGACTCTTTTAGCACCTGGACCATAACCTCTTGGCCGTCACGTAGGATATCCTGTATGGAAGGTCTTGCCCTGGAGCGTAGGTATGACGAGGTATCGTCTTCTTCGTCATCAAGAAAAAGATCGAAGATCGGCTCCTCTCGAACATCCTCAACAGAGATAAACCCCGATCGCTCAAGCCCGATGTTAACAAAGGCTGCCTGCATCCCAGGGATAACCTTACCGACCCTTCCTTTATATATATTCCCCGCGATCCTGGTAGAGGATTCACGGTCGATGTAGAGCTCGGAGAGCAGGCCGTTTTCGATCACAGCCACCCTGGTTTCATTAAACGTTTGATTGATTAATACGAGATTTTCCATAGTATTCTTTGCGTTAAGAACTTTGGAAACTTTAGATTGGCTCTTAAGTATAGTCTATAAGTTCTTTATATAAAAGCGTTATGATGATAATTTTCTCTTTCAATTTTTCTCAATTGCGTGTAAAATTGTACTATAAGAATTATGTATATGACAATGGTGTAGCTGTTTATACACTAAACGGAGGTATGGTGGGATGTATGTAAGATCAATTCTAATACTGTTTCTAATAAGTACCTTGGCCATGGCCCAAGGTAGTTTACCCACACCCAAAGGTGGTGTCACTATATATGTTGTAGAACCCGGAGACACCATGTGGGATATATCGGATAGGTTTTTTAGTAACCCCCTTCTATGGCCCAGACTCTGGGCAGTAAACACCCACATCGACAACCCGCACCGTATTTACCCTGGCGATGTGCTGTCGCTCAAAGGAAAATCAACCATACCTACAGTAAAGATAGAACCGAAAACAAAGAAGGTATCTTTCAAAGATATAGAGCCGCCCCCACCGGTTTATTACTATTCCAGGGGAGGGACCGAGGGGTTCATCACACCCGACGAGTGGGAGCACATGGGCACCATACTGACCTCGGAGCCCCCAAAGATCCTTTTGGGTGAGGGCGATATGGTCTATGTAAACGTCGGCACAAAGGATCATATGCGCCCGGGTGACCTGCTGACCGTCTTCCGTACAGGCAAGGTAGTTCTACACCCCATAACAGGTAGGAAAGCCGGACATAAAGTAGCAATACTAGGGATCATGGAAATAGTAGAGGTCCTCGGCAAGCGGCAATCAGTGGCAAAGATAGTGGAGTCTTACCGCGAGATCACGCGTGGTGCACGCGTACGCCCTCTTGAACCGTTTGTAAAAGAGGTGGTGATGAAAAAGGGTACTCTTAGAGCCGATGGATTTATAATCGACACTAAAAACAATGTAGAGCTCACCGGCCGTAACGACATTGTGTATATCGATCTTGGACGTGTAAATGAGATAGTCCCCGGCCACACGTTATCAATCTTCACACTCCCGCGCAAGTCATATGACCCAGACCTTGGTAGAAAGGTTACAATTCCTGGGGCCAAGATCGGCAGGATGGTGGTCCTAGAGGTACGTGAACAGAGCTCAACCGCCATTATTATGGAAAGCACTCGGCAGGTTCAAAAAGGAAATATAGTTAGTCTCGATATATAATGAGGACCGCCTTAGTTCCGGCCTAATATGAACACCGAATTATGCGGTTCGGCCGGGTCCCACAGATAACCCTGTCATAGGAACAAACCTAACAGAGGTCACATATTTTTTCTCTATACCCTCGTCGGTTTTCGTAATTAGCAACAACTGTTGATCGCTTCCACCTACGGGTATTACCATTCTACCCCCAACCTTGAGCTGGTTTACCAGAGGCTTGGGAACGGTACCCGGAGCAGCCGTAAGTATGATCCCATCGTATGGTGAGTGCTCCTCCCAACCCGAATATCCGTCACCTATCATAAAATTGATGTTCTTATACCCTAACTCGAGCAGCTTTTCTTTCGATGCCAATCCGAGTTTTTCGACAATCTCTACCGTATACACATCGGTACCCGTCTCGGCCAGAACCGCCGATTGGTAACCCGAACCCGTCCCTATCTCTAGAATGGATTTGCCGGGTCCCGGCAAAAGAAGCTCGGTCATAAGCGCTACGATGTAGGGTTGCGAGATGGTCTGGCCCATACCTATGGGCAGGGGGCCGTCATCGTAGGCCCTGTCAACCAAATCCTCAGGCACAAACTTGTGGCGAGGAACCTTGAGCATCGCTTCTATAACCATCTTATCCCTTATCCCGCGGTTTACGATCTGCTTTTCGACCATCTCCCATCGCTCTTTTTCGTATTTATCCGATTCAGTCCGAGGTTCGGCTACTTTAGTGAGTAAAAATATAGCAATCAGGGTCGTTAACAGTGCCAAGATTTCCATCTATTTACATAATACCAGTAATTTAGCGTTACCTTAATTCTAAAGAATGTTTGTTGAGAGGAAAGCAGGACTTTGTAGGTGTTCACTACTTGCCGCGACCCATCTTGAGAATGATATCAAATTCCTTTTTCCCAAGCTGCATCACCGAGAGCCTGCTCTGTTTGATGAGCCCTATTTCACTTAGTGTCTTGTCTTGTTTAATTCGAGATAAGGATATTGGAGAAGCCAAAGTTTCGACCGGCCTTAGATCCACTACTACCCATCTGTCGTCCTCTGTAGTCGGGTCTTGGTAAAACTCCCTGGTAACCTCTGCTACACCTACTACCTCAAGCCCCTCGTTGCTATGATAAAAAAAGACCCGGTCACCTTTTTTCATGGCCTTAAGGTTGTTTCTAGCCTGGTAGTTTCTAACCCCATCCCAATAGGTCTCACCGTCTTGCAAAAACATGTCCCACGAATATTTGAAGGGTTCGGATTTAACTAGCCAGTATTGCATAGGACTATTATCTATAGACGCTCAATTATTTCAACTACCTGCTGTATAAACGCACCCCGGATTTCTTTTACAACCCCAATAATCCAGTATAGTTATAACCGAGATGATAATAAATAAGAGTTTAATTCTAGTGCTAATAGCCGCGTTGTTAACAGTAGGTCTAACCCGTCTGGAATCGATTGCCGAGGACCCCGATCTAACCAAAGACAACGAGGTTAATAAGCCCGAAAAGATTAAAACCCTTGCAATCCTGCCACTGACATCAAAGGCCGATTTTACAGGGGAAGAGCAAGAGCAGTTCATCTCCCCTGAGGAGAGGCTCGTGACTCAAACACTTTACGAAGCGCTGCTCACAAAGGTAAAAGGGGTCGAGATCGTCCCGCTTAAAGAGGCCGAGCAGGAGTTCATGAAACTCATAGATGACAACAACCTTTTTTACTATAAAAACACCGCTGCAACTGCAGGGCGCAGCCTGGGTGTGGACGCAGTAGTTGTGGGTTATATCTCTGTCTACAGAGAACGTGAGGGATCGGACTATGGGGTGGAGAAGCCCGCTTCGGTGGCATTCAGCATAGACCTTGTGAGCTCTAAAGACGGTTCTACCTATTGGGGAACCTATTTTACAGAGACCCAAAAACCCTTACTCCAAAACGTGTTTGAGTTTAAAAAATTTGTAAAGAGGGGCGGTAAATGGATTACCTCGGACCAACTCGCCGTCGAGGGTGCTAGGGAAGTAGCAAAAAGACTAAACAACTACCTACTGGAGAACTGAATGCTGATAATACCCGCAATTGATCTAAAAGACGGCAGATGTGTGCGACTGCTAAAGGGCGAGGAAGGAACAGAGACCGTATTTTCGGAGAACCCTGCTGAGATCGCCCGTAAGTGGCAGAGCCTGGGAGCACAATGGATCCACGTTGTGGACCTGGACGGTGCTTTCACAGGGAACCCTAAAAACAGCGAATCCATCGAACAGATTGTAAAAAGTGTTACGTGCGAGGTCCAGTTGGGCGGAGGGATAAGAAACCTTGACACAGTCGCGAGATACATCGAGCTTGGGGTAAGCAGGGTAATAATAGGCACCGCTGCTATTACAGACCCCGATTTTGTCAAAGATGCATGCAACCTCTACCCGGGAAAGATAGCCGTGGGCCTAGATACTAAAAACGGGCGCATAGCAGTTAGGGGCTGGAAAGAGGTGGTGGAAGAGGACACGGCCTCGGTACTAACACGCCTTGAGGAGGCCGGGGTACCTATAACTATATTTACCAATGTGGATCGCGACGGCACAATGGAGGGCATAAACTTGGACTCGGTTAAATCATTTTTGGATTCATCCCCCATGCCCGTAGTAGCATCGGGTGGGATAGCACGGATGCAGGACCTAGACAAACTATCGACATTGGAACCGGAGGGGTTAACCGGAGTGATACTCGGCCGCTCGATCTACACCGGGGACATAGATCTGCGAGCAGCCATAGAGAAATACTCATGACACTATCCAAAAGAATAATCCCATGCCTCGACGTTAAAGACGGGCGCGTAGTGAAAGGTGTGAATTTTGTAAACCTGCGTGATGCGGGCGACCCTGTGGAGATTGCAAAAAAGTACAGCGAACAGGGTGCTGACGAAATATGCTTTCTCGATATTACAGCTTCGCACGAAGAGAGAAACACCATGATTCATGTGGTGGAGCAGACCGCGGGGGAGGTGTTTGTCCCTCTCACTGTGGGCGGGGGTGTGCGCACGCTTGAGGATGTAAGGGCGCTTTTATTGGCAGGTGCCGATAAGGTCTCGATAAACACGGCAGCGGTAAAAAACCCCGAGTTTGTAAAAGAGGCCGCGGATCGGTTCGGAAGCCAGTGCATCGTGGTTGCAGTGGACGCAAGGTCAGCAGGCAAAGACCGATGGGAGGTTTACACACACGGGGGTAGGAACCCCACAGGCATAGACGCTCTAGAATGGGTCACCAAAATGGAATCCAACGGGGCAGGCGAGATACTGCTTACAAGCATGGACAAAGACGGCACCAAGTCGGGCTATGACCTCACGCTCACAAAGGCGGTGGCGAGAGCGGTGGGCATCCCTGTGATAGCATCGGGGGGTGCAGGCAACCTGGCCCACCTGGCCGAGGGTGTAAAACTCGGGGAAGCAGACGCAGTGCTAGTGGCTTCAATATTTCATTACGGTGAATACTCAATAGCGGAAGCTAAAGCCTTTATGAAAGAACAGGGTGTATCGGTAAGAGTATAAAACATGTCCATCCGACAAAAAACCGAACAGATTGAAAGAGAGTCGCTATCCCCCCACGCATCGCTTAGTGCTGAGTCCAAGGGGAGAATAACACCCGAAGAGCCCTGCGGGGTACGTACAGACTACCAGCGGGACCGTGACAGAATAATCCACTCGAAATCGTTCAGAAGGATGAAGCACAAGACCCAGGTGTTTCTCTCCCCTACAGACGACCATTACCGCACGCGTTTGACGCATGTAATCGAGGTAGCCCAGATCGCAAGGACCATATCAAGGGCACTACGACTTAACGAAGACCTGACAGAGGCCATAGCACTGGGACACGACCTGGGGCACACCCCGTTTGGCCACGCCGGCGAGGCAATGCTAAACGAGATCTACCCCGAGGGGTTTAAGCACGTCATACACAGCCTTAGGGTTGTAGATGTGTTGGAACGCGGGGGCAAGGGTCTTAACCTCACCTACGAGGTGCGCGACGGTATCTCGAAACACTCCAAGGGTATGGGCCCGTTAGAGAACCCCAAGATCATGCCCGAGACCATGGAGGGGCAGGTTGTGAGGATCTCGGACCTGGTGGCTTATGCCAACCACGACCTGGACGATGCGATCCGTGCAGAGATAATCAGCATTGAAGACGTCCCCAAGGACTGCATCGATGTGCTTGGCACAACCAACTCTAAAAGAATAAACAGAATGGTAACCGATATCATTCATGAAACTCAGAATGACCCAAATGGCATAGTCAAAGTAAGCCCCGAGGTCGAACAGGCAATGCTCGAACTAAGAGAGTACCTGTTTAACACCGTATATATGAATGATAAGATTAGAAACAATTTTATAAAGGCACAGAAGGTCGTTAAAGAGCTCTACGAATACTTTTGTGAAAACCCCCGAGAACTAGAGACCCACTACAAACGGAAACCGCGAGAAGAAGACTCCGTAGAGCGCACCGTGTGCGATTTCATCGCGGGGATGACCGATACATTTGCGATATCTATTTACGAAAGTATATTCTTGCCTAAAAAATGGGAAGGGGAATTAAGCTTACTATAGAAATTATTTTCCTTATCCTTTATATACACCAAGAACTTATACAAACAGGAGATAATGATTGACCACTCTCGGTTCAGTACCGTTCCTAAATGCAAAACCCCTTTTGTACGGTATAGAGAACAACCTCTTTGAGCACGACCTCAATGTTGTGAGTGTCCCTCCCTCGGAGCTCTCCCAGATGCTTCGAGCCCGCCAAGTGGATCTGGGCCTCATACCTGTTGCCGAGTTACTTAAACATAACGATTACATGGTGTTGCCCGATCTATGTATAAGCTCTAACGGCAAAGTTGACAGTGTGGTGCTGGTTACAAAAAAAGAGATTGAACAAACCAAACTGATCGCTGTCGATAACAGGTCCCAGAGCTCGACGGCGCTTCTAGGGATTATCATGGAGTTGTTTGTGGGGGTTAAACCCCAATACGTCCCCAAAACGCCATCTAGCGGTTTTCTCGATGACGTAGACGGGGGCATGATTATTGGAAACACCGGGCTTGAGTATTGCCTGAACCCTCCAAACGGCTACAATGTTTACGATTTGGGAGAACTATGGACCGAGTACACCTGCACACCGTTTGTGTATGCAGTATTTGCAGCACACCAAGACACTGAACTAAGCGGTGTACTGGACGCACTCAAGCAGTCATTTGATCTCGGGATGCAGGATGTAGAGAAAATAGCGTCTAAAGAATCAAAGGTAATCGATATTCCCGAGGATGCATGTCTGCGATATTTGACTGAAAGGATCTTCTACAACCTAGGTCCCAATGAGCGCAAAGGGATATTAAAATATAACGAATATCTAAACAAAATGGGTGAAGTAGAACTGATCACAGAACTGAATTTTTGTAGTTAATACGAGAATAATTACACAAAAATCACTTTTAACGAGTTAGGAGGTTTGACTTGAGTAAGATTAAGATGAGACTCGGACACAGTCCAGATGCTGACGATGCGTTTATGTTCTATGCCATAGCAAAAGACAAAGTAGTATCCGATAGGATCGATTTCGAGCACGTGATAGAGGATATACAGTCACTCAACCAAAGGGCGCTTAACAGTGAACTCGAGGTAACAGCAATCTCGGCACACGGTTATTTAAAAGTACAGGACCGCTACAGGATCCTCTCGTGCGGAGCCAGCATGGGCGAGGGTTACGGGCCGATAGTCGTAGCCAAGGACAAAGTGCCTAGCTTAGAGGGAAGGAGGATCGGTGTCCCGGGCAAGCTCACGAGCGCGTATCTGCTTCTTTGTATATATGCTGACGGGTTCATACCGGTGGAGATGCCATTTGACGAGATAATGCCGGCGGTAAGCCGGGGCGAGATTGAGACCGGTCTACTCATACACGAGGGACAGCTCACATATAAAGACCTAAACCTTGAACTATTGTTCGACCTGGGGGAGCTCTGGGCCAATGACACACCACTGCCCCTACCCCTGGGACTAAATGTTGTAAAACGAGCAATAGACGAGGACCTGCAAAAAGAGATACTAAGAGTCCACCGAGAGAGCATCAACTATGCACTGGATCATAAGGCCGAAGCTCTAGAGTATGCACTCGAGTTCGGGAGAGGGATGGAGGAAGAGGTGGGTGAGCAATTTGTCTTAATGTACGTAAACGAGTACACGCAGGACCTGGGGGAGAAGGGGAAAGCGGCTCTGGAATACTTATTTGATAGGGCTTACCAGAAAAACTTAATCCCCGAGAAACCCAACTTGGATATTCTAGAGATTTAGACAAGCGGTTTAACCAAAATCAAGAGGTATACGAGTATGCCTAAAGAATACCAATACTTAATCAATGGGGTGTGGAAGGGAAGCGATAATAAGAAGGAGATCAAAAACCCATACGATCAGAGTGTTGTAGCCGTTATCAATATCCCGACCAAAAAGGACATAGCCGAATCTATTAAGAGTGCTCAGTCCGCCTTTGAAGATTTTAAAACGACACCCAGCCATCTTAGATCTAAAATTCTAAGCAAAATTGTAGACGGCATAGGCTCACGTAAAGAGGAGTTTGCCAAAACACTTGTCCTAGAGGGCGGCAAACCCCTTAAGACTGCCCGAGTGGAGGTCGAGCGGGCTATGGCTACCTTTAGCGTGGCGGCCGAAGAGGCCAACAGGTTTGCAGGAGGCGAAATAGTACCTCTCGATATAGTGCCAGGGAATGAGGACAGGTTCGGATTGGCCAGGCGTTTCCCACTAGGTGTGATCATGGGGATTGCTCCTTTTAATTTTCCACTAAATCTGGTCGCTCATAAGGTAGCGCCTGCGGTGGCATCGGGAAACGCTATAGTATTAAAACCCGCATCGCAAACCCCGGTCTCGGCATTGATGTTGGGCGAGGTGGCCCAAGAGGCCGGGCTCGCAAAAGGAGCATTCAACATAATCCCGGTACCAGGCAGTGAGATGGACACGGTACTCGAAGCGCCCGAGATAAAGAAGATCTCGTTTACGGGAAGCGACGAGATCGGCTGGTCGCTCATGAGCAAGTACTCGAAAAAGAATGTCACGCTCGAACTCGGGGGCAACGCAGCCACGATAATCGACCACAACCCACCCGAGATTGAGTTCGCAGCTGCCCGCAACGCCTGGGGGGCTTTCTATCAGGCGGGGCAGAGCTGTATATCGGTTCAGAGGATCTATGTACATGAAAATACATACGATAAGTTTTTAGACCTCTTTTTAGATGCCACAAACAAACTAAAACTAGGCGACCCCATGCTCGAGGACACAGATGTGGGCCCGGTAATCGATTCACACTCAGCAGACAGGATCATGAGCTGGATCGAAGAAGCTCAGGATAAAGGGGCCCAGATGCTACTGGGTGGTGGCCGCGACGGCAACCTGATTGAGCCCACAGTGCTTACAGATGTGCCCCCGAATGTAAACCTGAGCTGCAACGAGGTATTCGGCCCTGTGGTTCATATAGAGAGATTCTCAGAATTCGACGATGCACTCAAAAGTGCAAACAACTCTAGATATGGATTACAGGCTGGTGTGTTCACGAAAAACATGAAGAATGCCTTTAAAGCCTATGAGTCTTTAGATGTGGGCGGGGTGGTAGTAAACGACTACCCGAGCTTTAGGGTAGAGAACATGCCGTACGGGGGAGTTAAAGACTCGGGCACAGGGCGAGAAGGTCTAAAATACGCCATTGAGGAAATGACTGAGTTAAAGCTTATGGTTGTAAATTTAATCTAATTTGCTCTTTGTGAATCTCAGTCAGTTGCCTCGAGCAAGTATCCTATCTTAATCAATGCCCTAAATGTATCAGTATCGCTAGGGTTCTCAAGAAAAGCCTGCAAGTCATCGGGGTTATCAATATCAAGCCCAATCCTGGGATTCACGAGGGTTTTGTACGGAATATGGTTCTGCTCGGCGAGTGCCTTGTGTTTCCTATAGCTATCGTGCCCGAACTGTGACGCGATGGCATCGGGGGGTTTTCTGAAAATAGCGTTTGTCCCAAGTTCGTCACGCGAAGGGACTAGTATTATTAACTCTTTTGAGTCCGGGCAGTCCTCGGCCAGAACCGAATCTATATCCTCAGATGTTATCAGAGGTGCATCACCCGGGATAACAAGCACCGATTCCGACCCTAGTTCCATGCATATTCGCGATCCGTAATCCACAGACGAGCTCTCCCCTGCCTGCTCCTCCTCCAAGATCACCTCGACTCCGAACTCCTCCGCAATATTGATGGCGTTTTTATCCAAAGTAACGATATATATGCGGTCTAATAGCTCCGACCCCCCGAGCGCACGTAGCACATCGCTCAGCATTGCGTATGCAAGCTCGGTCCTAAGCTCTTGTATGAGGACCTCGGACAACCTCTCGTTTGCCCACGAAAGGTCTTTAACAGGAATTAATGCAGATCTCATAGATAGGTTGATTTCTTAGTTATTTGAACACCGCCAAATAAAAAATGGACTCGTTATCATACCTAACTTTTTTATAAGCCACTAATATATATCTCAAAATACCTCTATGATCTTGATAACCTCACCGATGCTATTTAATGGTTATACTACTCTTTCTATCCCGGGTATCGAGATGAACGGATTAACTTCACAAATAGCGGGTGAGCTAAGAGACCTAATAAGCGGCGAGATCAGGTTCGACAAACTCAGCCGAACGCTCTACAGCACCGACGCAAGCAACTACTGCATCGAGCCCGTTGGGGTAGTAATCCCTAAAACAGTCGATGAGGTGATTCATATAATAAACATAGCGAGGTCGCATCACGCGTCGATACTGCCCAGGGGCGGGGGCACAAGCCTTGCCGGGCAGGCCGTCGGTCCTTCTATTGTCATAGACTTCTCAAAGTACTTAAACAGGATCATCGGCATAGATACCGAGCACAAAACGGTCACCGTGGAGCCGGGTATAAACCTTGAGGTCCTAAATCGCAAGCTCGCCACACACAGCTTAATGTTCGGCCCTGACCCCTCAAGTGCCAAGATGGCCACGGTAGGTGGGGCAGTGGCAAATAACGCCACCGGGGCACACTCGATTCTATACGGGATGGCGGGGGATAATGTGCTCAGGTCCAAAGTCGTCCTCAGCGACGGTAGTGTTTGCGATCTGGGACAAGTCTCTCGGGAGGAACTTGAGAATAGTCCCCCAGGTAGAATCTCTCAGAAGCTACATACAATTATCGAGACACACGAGAAAAATATTCAAGAAAAATTCCCAAAACACTGGCGAAGGGCATCGGGTTACAGCCTAAACTACCTAATAGAAAAACCCCTTAACACCGCAAAATTGCTTGCTTCATCTGAAGGCACGCTCGCCGTCGCAACTGAGCTCACACTAAACCTAGTCCCTATACCCGCACTACGTGGATTGGTGATTCTTCAGTTCGGCGACATTAGGAGTGCAATGGATGCCGTACCTGTGATTTTAGAAAAAGAGCCCTCGGCCATCGAGTTAATCGACAAGATGTTAATTGACCTGACCAGAGGTACCCCATACTCAAGACTTCTGAGATTCATAGAGGGCAACCCCGATGCAGTGCTGGTAGTAGAGTTTTACGGGGAGACTGATAAGCAGATAAGAAACAAAGCCGATGAACTGCGTAAACACCTAGAGGGCAATGTACGGTGTAATGTCTCGTATGCATTGAGTGTGCACGAGCAGGAGCAAGTATGGGAGCTAAGGCGTGCCGGGCTTGGGCTGTTAATGAGTACGCGGGGGGATCAAAAACCCATACCGTGCATCGAAGATGTCTCTGTGCCAGTAGAGAACTTGGGTGAATATGTAAGCGATGTACAAGAGCTGATCACAAGTGTCGGCACACGAGCCGGTTACTACGGGCATGCGAGTGCGGGATGCCTGCATATAAGGCCTCTGGTAAACCTTAAATCAGACAAAGGTATAGGTGTGATGAAAGAGCTCACGGATGGGGCATGCGAGCTTGCGCTTAAATATGCCGGGGTCCTAAGCGGCGAGCACGGTGACGGTCTGCAGAGGACAAGCCTTAATAAGACTCTTTTCGGTCCCGAGATCTATGACGCTATGCAGCAGCTAAAAGAGGCATTCGATCCCGATGGGATATTAAACCCCGGCAAAGTAGTCGGCTCCGAACCTATCGACGAGAATTTACGATATAGCCGCAAGAACATAACCGGTGGACTGAATACATATTTAGACTGGAATCGGGACAGGAGCATAACAGAGGCCGTAGATATGTGTAACGGACAGGGGGTGTGTAGGAAACTCGGAAGTACCATCATGTGCCCGTCATTTATGGCTACTCGTGACGAACAAGACACGACCAGAGCAAGGGCCAATATACTCCGCTCCATACTATCAGGCCAACTCCCGTTAACAGATCTCCGCAGTGACACCACTAAATCCGTGTTTGATCTCTGCATATCGTGCAAGTCGTGCAAGACTGAATGCCCCTCGGGCGTGGACGCTGCCAAAATGAAGACCGAGGTCTTGGCTCACCACAACACGGCTCACGGCATATCGCTTCGTGACCATGTCATAGGTCATACCCACAAACTGTCACAGATTGCATCCAAGTTCCCCGTCGCGGCTAACCTAATATCGGGCTCGGTGATCTTTCGCCAACTTGCAAAATATACGGGAATCCACCCCAAGCGGACTCTCCCCACGCTCGCAGACAAAAGCTTTATAGCCGAGTTCGAGTCTCGCACAAAAAACACTACGAATCAGGATACAAAACAGGTTGTGTACTTCCACGATACCTGGACATCGTTCTATAAGCCAAGTGTCGGATTATCCGCCGTCAAATTACTTGAAACTCTGGGATATCAAGTAATAGTCGTAAGGGAAAGGGCTTGCTGCGGGCGTACATTTATTAGCAAGGGGATGGTGGATCAAGCCCGAGCAAACGCCGATAAGAATGCCTCGATCTTGGCCCGGTATACGGGCGAGGGTATACCGATTGTGGGTACGGAGCCAAGCTGCATATCGATGTTTAGGGACGAGTATCTTGACCTGCTACCCCAGAGCAATGAACTCACCAGTGTTGCAGAGAACACGTTTCTGCTAGACGAGTTCATACACAACTCGATAGTGAATGAAGGGCTTAAGATCGCATGGAAAAGCTCGGGCCCAGACGTTCTATTTCATGCCCACTGTCATCAAAGATCGGCAATGGGCACAGATGCATCCACAGAGTTACTGAGCATGGCAGGGTGCAGTGTCAAAGAGAGCGGGGCTGGGTGCTGCGGGATGGCGGGGAGCTTTGGCTATGAAAAAGAGCACTATGACGTATCCAAGGCCATAGCTAACGACCGTTTTCTGGAAGCGATCGAGTCAAGCGGTCATGAAACTGAAATTGTTGTATCAGGATTCTCGTGCGAGCACCAGATTGAGCACTTTGGCAATAGAAGGCCTGCGCATCTTGCGGAAATACTAGCTTCTCAGTTAGCAGAATAATCTATTTATCCGCACCTAAAACTCATCTCGGGCTTAGATCGTTGATACTCGTCACAAAATCCCTCAAAAATTTCACAAGCCCAAGGAACCTCTCTCTGTTGTCCAGAGGTCTTCTAAGCGAGTCGTTTAGCTCAAGCTGCATCGCAGGCACACCTAACTTTCTGGCTGCAAACTTTGTAACAGTCATCTGCTTAGATGCGGGAAACGTTGTATAATCCCCAATTGAAATACCGTTGAGTTCTATGGCATTATTGAGCTCTGCGATTAAACCCTCGTGCCCCAACAAAAACTCGTTGGACTCGCCCACACCGGGATATATATCCTTGTGGCGTTTACCTGTGCCATGGAGATCCAGTACAAAACGAATATCATGCGCATTTACAATCTCCGTAAGCCTATCTTTGAAGTAGCAATCGTCCTCGTAATTGGGGTCAATCTCTGAGAGCCGGTTCGTGTATAGGGCGTGAGAGCCCTCAAGAATGTTCATCAAGAGTACAAGCGCCCCGGTATAAAACTCCTGACGCTTTAACTTCCCCTCTCTCACATGAGCAGTCGCATGGGGTGCCGTGACCAGAACAGGTATATCGCCGCGAACATGGACCGCACCGATTCGGTCGGTCTCGGGGTGCTCCTTATATATACTTTTTTGCGAGTTTTCAAAATTAATAGCAAAATCCAGAGGTGAGCTCTTGGCTATAGAGCCTACTTTTCTCCAGTCCCCTTCTTTGATTACGTTGTGGTGGACCAGGTACTCCCCCAGCGACTCCCCTGCAGCATAGCTATATACGGCAGAACCACCTACCTCAATCTCACACCTCTCGAAAAGAGCATCCTGGACACCCTCGAGACTATCGAGTTGGTCGAGCATGGTTCGGGGATCAGACAATTCATATAGTTCTCCGTATATGCACTTTTTATACTCCGTTCCGAAGAGTGCCGCCGGATAGCCCAACATCGTATCGAACATCACACCCGGCACCCAAACAGTGTCGATCAGTTTTTCATTGTCGAGAAAGGGGCTTCGGGATTCCCCCTGCATCAAAGTCCCGTATACAAACAAAAGTGCCGTATTTGAATTACGATAGTTCGTTAAGTCCATCGATTTTGCTGTAGATCACTCTGCCTGATACCATGGACATCCGCAGGTTGGCAGCAGAGGAAGAAATTACACTCATGTAAGGGTCTTTTGACAGTTCTGATGAATTGAGAAATATTAAATCCGCCTCTTTATCTGTCTCAATACTTCCGATGTGTTCGTCTAAAAAAATTGATTTGGCGCCGCCTAATGTAGCATTGTATACGGTTCTAAACGCTGCCCGTCTGCCCAACGCACCGGAATACAACATGTATAAACACCTTATCTCCTCAAAAAAATCCAGGTTGAAATTGCTCGACAATCCATCGGTCCCGACACCTACCCTGTCCAGTTCGCCGTAATACACCATGGGAGGCATACCCACCTTAAGATACATATTGCTCCTCGGACAGAGCACAATCCCTATGTTGCGCCTATTTATTGAGTCGATCTCATCGGGCTCAACCTGTACCATGTGGATTAAAGTGATATCCGTATCGTCCAAGAAACCCATTTTCTCGAGATAGCCCACAGGTGTTTTTGCCCGGTGCTTTAAAAACGATTCTTTGCTGATGAGCGGAAAGATGATCTGTTCAAAACCGTTTTTCTTGCCGTTTACAAACAAAACCTCCTGGGGGCTCTCGGCCAGGTGTATACCCAGAGGTACACTCTTTTTTTTATAAGACTTAAGCACCTGCTCGAGGAGTGACGGTGAACAGGAGTAAGGTGCATGGGGAAAGAGCCTCTCCTCGTATAGGCCCTTATTTCCCGAGCTATCTAGTTTGGGGATTTTCGGTTTACTGTCCACAAGCTCTTTATATAGTACAGTGCGAAGCCCGGAATCCTTTAATATGGGGATATCGGCTCCATCGTAGGACGAGATTTCTCCCACAGTAGTGACACCGCTACGGATCAGCACATCTATGCCCGCACTAACCGATTCCCGGACCTCTTGAGTATCTGCCCCCTCTCTTTTAGCGCTTACAATCTGTTTTAACCAGCCGATGAAATCCGAAAAGTTGCCTATCCTGCCTTTGATCCATCCAAGCTCGAGATGGGTGTGGGCATTTACAAACCCCGGCAGTAGAATCCCTCTGCCCAGGTCGTAAGATTTTATGTCCTTGTATTTAAGCTTGAGTGATTTGGCGGTTCCAAGTTCTTTAATCTTGCCTTTTTTTACTAATACCCCTCCATCCACTATAGGCTCGGAGGAGATGGGCAAAACAAACTCAGCTGTCATAAGAAACTTATCCATAGCCCCTGCCATAATCCAAAGTATAGGTAAGACCGGTTTTGATTACATAGACTCTATTCTAGAGAGTAGATTTGCACTTAGCGTACCCGATGCAACCTCTTCCACCGGCCCTCGCATCTTTATGCTCCAGTCGTCCCTTATCTCTATATCCAATTGCCCCCCGGGCATAGAGACCGTAACTTGAGAATCTGTGAATCCGTTTTTGACACAGGCCGAAGCCACTGCACACGAGCTGCTGCCCGACGCAAGCGTGTAGCCTGCGCCCCTTTCCCATATTAGTATATCCACATTACCCCTGTCGCGAACCTTGGCAAACTGTACATTAATTCGGTTTGGAAAATTGGGGTGTGTTTCCAGCACGGGCCCCAGTTTTCTTATTCTTGTTTCATCGAGATTGGGTTCAAACACTACACAGTGGGGATTGCCGACTGAGACCGACGTGTATATGAGCTCTTCCCCCTCCACATCGATTTTCTCAGCTACCACCTCTCGCGGTTCGCCGGCTACAGGTATTTTATTACTTTTGAAAGTTGCGGTACCCATCTCTACTGTAACGTAATCTACTTTCCCACCATCAATTTCAAGCTCTGCTGTCACAATGCCCCCAAGCGTGTCGATAGTAAATCTGCTTTGGTCCGTGTGTCCGTGTTCGTATAAGTATTTGGCAAATATCCTAAGGCCGTTACCGCTTTTTTCTGCCTCTGACCCATCGGGGTTTAAAATCCTAAGACCGAAATCAGCTTTGTCCGATTCTCTAAGCAGTAAAATCCCGTCCGAACCCACGCCATAGTTTCTGTGGCATATAAGCTCAATAACTTTGGGCCTAAGCTCATAGCTAAGTTCTTGTTCAATCATAACAATGTAGTCATTACCGAGTCCGTGTGACTTTACAAAACCGTTCATCTTATCACCCCTACTAACCATGGAGTTGTAGTTAACCTTAGATAACTTAAGATTATTTTGTTAATATACCGGGTATTACGGACTATTGCTTAATATTAAATTCTTCAACTTACTAAGATAATTGTTGATGGATGGACTTAACTACTCGAGAATGACCCTGCTGTTATAACCCTGTTTGCTAAGTTTCTTGGCAGTTTCCTGGGCATCGTTCTTTGTAGAGTACCTACCTACCCTAACCCTATAGAAAATATCGCCTCCTACTTTTATCTGCTCCACGCGTACATCGTCATATTCCCTGTCGAGCTTCATCTTTACCTTCCGGGCATTTGAGTTATCACTAAAGGATGCGACCTGGACGGTGTAGAGTGCGTCAAAATAGCTAGAGTCTCTACTGGACGGGGTAGAGATGACCTCTACCTTAACCTTAACAGTGCCCTGCGTGATCATGTCGACCGACTTGGCAGCGGCATGTGAAAGGTCTATTATGCGGCCTGCTACAAACGGCCCCCTGTCATTAATCTTCACTATCACATCTCTACCGTTTTCTAAATTAGTCACTCTGACCACTGTGCCCATGGGCAGAGTCTTGTGAGCCGCAGTATAGGCATACTTACTAAAACGCTCGCCGCTCGCAGCCCTATTATTATGCTCCTCTATCCCATACCACGACGCTATACCCACCTGGGTGTAACCGTCTTTAACATAGACCTCTTGTGAAGGGCCCTGCTCTACGCTGCCTGGAGGGTATCCCCCACGCTTAGCGCACGAAAATAGCACAAGGGACAGTATGAGTATGGATAGCGATACATTCTTCATACTTATTTACCTATTATTATCAAGTATAAATTAGAATCTGGAAGTGTGTAGGGCCTCGGACGGTTCTACAATAATCTCTATTTTCACTCTTGCCACACCCTGGCGCAACATACCGATATCCTTAGCGGCCCTGTGCGAAAGGTCTATGATACGTTTTTTCACGTAGGGGCCCCGGTCGTTTATCCTCACCACTACTTCCCTGCCATTGGATAGATTGAGCACCCTTATCCTCGTACCGAAAGGCAGAGTACGGTGAGCCGCCGTGAGGGCATGCATGTCAAACCTCTCACCGTTAGCCGTCCTCTTGCCATGGTGTTTTTTGCCGTACCACGATGCCCGGCCGACCTGTGTAGAGGAATCTTGGGCACCCGCCAGAGGACATAGAACAACGAATGCCAATATAATTGAGTAGGTAATTATTTTATTCAGCATAAGAGTACTTTGGGTATGGAATACTATTTTCACTTAAATTTCTTGAGATTGTCAAGGATTGGACTAAAATAGTCGGAATAACCAAGGATTAATTATGCAATATTCACCAGAAGAATTTTCCCTTATACGACGCCTCCCCCCGTATGTGTTCAGTATTGTAAATGAACTTAAATACAAGGCACGCGCCAGGGGAGAAGATATTATTGATCTCGGAATGGGCAACCCCGATCAGCCCACACCCCAGCACATCATAGACAAACTGATCGACACGGCCAGTGATCCCCGGGCCCATAGGTATTCCGCATCGGCAGGTATCCCAAAACTCCGTCTTGCGATCTGTGACTGGTACAAAAGAAAATATGACGTAGACCTAGACCCCGACTCGGAGACCGTGGTCACTATAGGGTCAAAGGAGGGTATCTCCCACCTGATGCTCTCGATTCTATCCCCGGGGGATATGGTCATAGTACCCAACCCCGCATACCCGATTCACCTCTATTCGGTGATAATAGCTCGGGGGGACGTCCAGAGTGTACCGCTTTACGATGATGACAACCTCATAGAGACCATAGAGAGCGCTGTTAAGGAGGTGTGGCCCAAACCCAAGGTGCTTATGATCTCGTTTCCAAATAACCCCACGACCAAGGTTGTGGACTTGGATTTCTTTAAAGATATTTACGAGCTGGCAAAAGAGGCGGGCTTGATAGTTGTACATGATCTGGCATACGCAGAGCTCTGCTTCGACGATTACGAGGCCCCGAGTTTTCTTCAGGTGCCGGGGGCTAAAGAATTAGGGGTGGAGTTCTATTCACTATCCAAGAGCTATAACATGCCGGGGTGGCGCGTGGGGTTTATGGTAGGCAACCCTACTGTGGTTTCCGCACTTAAACGAATAAAGAGCTATATGGACTATGGAATATTTACACCCATTCAGGTCGCAGCAATACAAGCTCTTAACGGGCCCCAGGATTGTGTGGAAGAGGTAAAAAACCTTTACAAATCGCGCAGGGACAGACTTATCGAGGGGTTCTCAAGAGCCGGCTGGGAGATACCAAGCCCTCAGGGGACAATGTTTGTGTGGGCAGAGATCCCCGAGAAATTCAAGCAGATGGGCTCGCTAGAATTCTCTAAGATGCTCATCGAAGAGGCCAAGGTCGCAGTCTCACCCGGCATTGGGTTCGGAAACCATGGGGAGGGCTTTGTGAGGCTGGCACTCGTAGAAAACGAGCAGAGGATTATGCAGGCCGCAAGAGGCATCCGCCGCGTGTTAAGTGACTAGACCACCTACCGTTACCGAGAATCAGTAGTTGAAATTAAAAAACACATCTGCACCCGATTCTTCCCCTATCTCACTCTCAAGTGTCAGGAAATCGAATACGCGGAACTCAATAACAGCCCTGTTGGCAGTAACAGTGGACTGCGGGACACCTGGGCTAAAGAAATACCTCTCGTAAAAAAACCTCTCGTATGAAAACCTCTCATACCCCACATAGAGGTCCTCGGTAATATACTTGCCCACCTCCATATGTGTGTCTCTAAACCCGGTCTGACCACCCTTGATAGTGATCACATCGAGCGCAAACTCATCTCCGAATATCTCGCGTATCTCGTCCACAGCCATGGTGCCCAGGAATTCCCCTGCCTTTTCTTGGAGCGAGGCCCTCTCATCGGTGCCCAGGTTCTCAGACGATGTGCCGAACACCAGATATGACACTATTTCCGTTTCGTCGAGCGGAGGGTCGCTCGAGAGCTGGATCTTGGGCTTTTCGGCAGTCCCCGTGATGTTGATAAACACATCCACACTCGAGACCTCGTAAAGAGCCCTTATATCCAGGAAGGGGTCGATAATATCCTTACCCCTGAAACTCACCGTACCGCCCTCAATCCTAAATAGCTTGCCCATAAATTGATAGTCCCCGCGCACCACATCGATATTGCCGCTCACTAAATAGGGATCCCCGTATTTTTTCGTGATATCGAGCTTGCCCTCAACCTCTATATCCACACCCGCACCCTTAACCCACGAGTCCCTGGGCACGTTTACAGCTATGTCCATGGCGACGTTCTCTGTGAAATGGTCCGGGGGTCTTACATCCGTAATAATAAATTCTTCGTCCTCTATATTACCGTCGACAAAATGTATGTTTTCGATCTCTTTAATCGGCCCCTCGGGCACAATAGCATGAATATTGGTAGCAGTGATATCACCTTTTATATAGGATTTAAGCCACTTACCCTCTACAGCAACCTCACCGTCGAGATTCATTGTAACGTCGTCGGGGTTAGCCTTTGCGAGTAGCCCCTTCATTACCCCTTCACCACTATATGTGAGGTCTCTTAGATTAACCCTTCCCGTAAACGTCCCCTCACCGCCCCCGGTCTCTATTGCCACGGGCTCAAGGACCCCACTATCCCCGTTAAAGTTAAGTACGGCTTTTGGGATCTTAACCTTATTCCTAAGCGAAAAGAGCTTCATGGTCACATCCGAGACCATAAGCTTGCCCTCTACGCTAGGGCTCATTAACTTGCCCGATGCATCGATGTCCAGATGGAGGTTGCCGTCGATTTTAAGCAGCTCTGAGTTAAAGGCTGCGAGTGGGCTTATATCTACCCCGGGGGAGTTTGCACTTAGTGTGAAAGTGGCGTTTTCAAGCCCTTTATCAACCTCTTTTAAATTTATATTGTGCGATAGTGTCCCAGCAATTAAAAGCAGTTTTTCGTCTTTATGAGTCACAGATAACTTTAGGTCGAGCTCTTTATGGCGAGAACCTATATTGAAATCAATCCTGTCGCTTTTGAAATTAAGGTACTCTAGGTTTTGGGCAGCAAGACTCGACTCCACTAAGGGTTTATCGAGCGTACCTGTAAGATTGACCGAGCCGGAAACATCTCCATGGAGCTTGGGATTAAAGTCAAATATCTCGGACAAGTCGAGCAAACTTAGTTCGTTAACTACAATGTCAGCATCCACCTGTTCGTTATATCCAACAGTCGCGTCACCTGTAATAAAATTATTTTTGTGATAGAGATTAAACGAATCCAATCGAGCCCCGGTGTTATCAAACACAAGTGTAATCGGTCGTTTATTCTTCATTATGTTTTTGTGTATATCGAGAGTTAAAGTATTGATCGAAAGCTCTTTATTCTCTTGGGTGATGTCCTTTAACGTAGCGCTTGCGCTGTAGTTCCTCTTTTTTGTTTCATTTACATCAACTTGTATATCAATACCCGCACCCTTGCTTGCAGCCCGGAGAGATGCCTTTTTTATGGGTCTCTTGTTCCACGATGCGTCAATGACTTCAGCGCTTAGATCGAGCTTTAAGTCTCTGGGATCGATATTAGTCTGCCCATTCAAATTAACGGTTTTGGCTTTAAAACCGTGGTTTTTGAATAAAAAATCCTTGATACTGCCCTTTGCCGAGATCTTGGGATTGATGAAATTATTTTGTATCGTCCCACTAAGTTGCAACTCACCACCCAGGTCAACTTCAGGGTTAAGAAACTCAATCGAGGATATATCCTTAACGTCGAGCTCGTAGCCTATATTCATATTACGAGGGCTAGCAGCCCTGTCTTTCGCTTTTAAGTTTAGAGAATCCGAATCAATTGAGAGGTTATTAATACGCAGCACATTGTCCGAGTACGCAGCATTGATAGTAGCCCCGTTTATGTTCAAGTTGGGCAGTGCTGAAGGTTTTAGCTCCCCCTCCAAATTAATGGTAGATAGTGTAAGAATTTCTTCTGTGAGTGGACCCGACGCTTTTACTTTGAATGCGGCATTTAGATCGCTCTTGTAGTTGTCATCATTGGTGATAGCGGCTACATCTATGTTTTCTATGCCCACATTTAGATCGATATTAGCACTCTGGTTTGTAACCTCGACGGGGCCGTTTAAGGTTAGGTTGCCTCTATCGGTCGTCGCTAATTTAACCTCCCTTAGCTCTGCCCTGTAGTTCTGTTGTCCGTTTTTTTTCCAAGATCCGCTGAGATCTAAAAAACCGTTTAGTAGTGTATCGAGCTCCCGATTTAGAAATTCGGGTGCAATCCAAATAGAGCGATTTTCCAAAATATTTACAAACTCTGTCGTTTGTAGATCGCTAAGTTTAATATCGAACTTATAATCATTGCTTTTACCCTTATTAAAAAGCTCGGAGAGAAGCACTTTACCGGAAATATCTATTGTACCGAGCTCAGAGGAAAGTTGAGAGTTCTCAAATATCAACTCCTCTGTATCCATCCTAAACCTGCCCACCTCACCCGACACTTTGTTGCCCATCAACCGAGAATCCAAGACACTTAGAGTAGCATCAATCTTTATATCGTTAGGCTCTTTATAACTCCCCCTGCCCTCGAAATCGGCATTAAAAACCCCGATGTCGTAGATTTTATATTCCCTCACACTACCGTCGAAATTAAATTTAGGGGTTTTGAGATCATGTATATCACCCACAACCCTTACATCCGAATCGTTTACCTTTCCCCTCAAATTCTTGATCATGATCCTGTCGTCGGTGTATACAGCCCGACCGGAAATAGCATTGGCATGTACATTGGATATATCCAGAGAGTTAAAAAACGCGTCTAGACTCGCATTGAGAAGGTTTAGTTCAATCTGTTCGTTCGTTTTTATAAGCTTTAGAGAAAAAAGCAATTCCCCGGCGTTTAAAGCCAGTGTGTCGGGCTTTGAATCGTCTATAATCTCAAGCCGTATATCCTCTATTCTCAGCCGGTCTACAAAATAGCTCCACACCGGCTTTTCTTTAGGCTTCTCTTTTTTATGGTCTATTGCAAGTCGTTGGTAATTCCAACTGCCGTCTTTATGCTTGTTGAGCCTAATAAGCACACCATTGGCATTTATAGCACTTATGGGTACTACTTTGTTGATAAGCATAGAGCTGTCCAGGAGTAAGGGTAGAGAATAGTTTATCGATGCGCTCTTGACCTCGACAAACGAGTCGCCATCCACAGTAAATGAGACATCTTTTAATGTGAATCCGCTTAAGAAATTGCCTTCAATCGACCCTATCGTGAATGGTTGGTTGGTTATAGTGGTTACAATTTTACTGCTTGCATCGCGTACAAAATCTTTAAATAAACCGCTACGGAGTACAAGCGCTAAGCCGACATTAAATATTGCTAGGATAGCAAAAAATATCAGCAGCAGTCTAAGCATTTTTAAACGCATATCTAAACCGAATTATAACATGAATAGCCGATTATGATCTAAGAAACACAAAGAGGAGCTTGTATGATTACAAAAGAGGTGTGAAATTAACTGTCGAGATTAATCGGTTTGTGTACTGTTATCCAGTAACCGGTACCCGCAATATCTAAAAAAGATATTTGAACCTGGGTCATGAATTCCCTATCATTGATATCAAGATTCTTAAAGTTACCTTTCCACATGGAGTATTTCTCAATCTTATTGGCTATCAACTCGCTAATGTGTGAGTTCTCTTCGAGAGTCCTACAATCCAAAACTACGAGATTTCTGTTAACCAGATTATCATGTTTATACCCGAACATATTATCAAACGATGGGTTTGTTTTAATAATCAAACCATCAACGTCAACTATACACACACCATCTGTAGTCATATTAAGTGCATGATTGTCGAGCACACTCAAGTTCTTTATATTTTGCATATCCTCATTATATCGGGTCTCCCCAAGTGTATGAGACAATTGCTTAGCTACATCTTCGATCAAATTTATTTCCTCCCCAGACCACTCCCTGGGTTGATAACTCTCTATCGTTATTACTCCGATTAGGTCTGAACCGAGATCCACAGGTACCTCTAGAAACGCCATAGAACCGGTTGATTTAAATACTCCCGATAAAAGACCGATATTTTGATCTTTGGTCACATCACTGACTACCACGGTTTCACCCCTGCTCAGCATCTCTATATACTTGGGGGCAATAGACACATCTGCCTCTATGGCTTTTAATTCAAATTCCGGCTCGGGCAGCAAAGCCACTAGTGTGTTGAAGTTGCCCACAGGATCGAGGTGTGAGTAACTGACCCTCATGTTCTGAAAATGTTCAACAATAATATCCAAAACCGACTTTACTGTTTCACCGTCTCCCAACCCCTGGTGTGAAGATTCGGATAATCTATCTATTAAGCGTAACAACGTTTCGTTGTTCCTGAGTTTGATCTCAATATCCATCCTATCCGTCACATCCACACATGATCCTATAAACCCCATGAAATTACCGCCTTCGTATCTCGGCACACCGGTGATGAGCAGCCACCTGTATTCACCGTCTTGTCTCTTGAAACGAGTTTCTATCGAATATTGTTCGCGTGCATCGAACGATTTGTTATATAGTTTGAAAGTACGCTCAAGGTCATCGGGATGTATAAGTTCTGACCACCCGTTTCCGATCTCTTGATCAAATGTCCTCCCTGTAAAATCGAGCCAGCCTTGATTTACAAATGTTAAGAGTTTGTCTATACCTGAAATCCATATCATTATCGGGGCAGAATCCGCTACGACCCTGAACCTCTTCTCACTATCACTAAGTTCTGAAGTTTGCCTGGCATGGGTAATCGCAAGCTCAGCCTGTCTCGCAATTATACTTAATAGCTCTATATCCTCGTTACTGTATGCACCAGTCGTATGCATTGAACACAGAGAGACAGCACCAATTGATTTACCTTGATAGAATATAGGTGACGCCATATAACTCTTAATACCAGCCTTTTTGCCTTTATCACCTATTAATTTATCCTCTTGCACATTATTGGAATGAACGTTTACACCATTTACCACCGAATACCATAGATACCCTGCGCCTCTCGGAATTCTGGATAATGTCGATATAAACCCCGGATCAAAACCCCGATGTGCCTTAAGTACCATAAAATCTCCCTCTACCAAAAATATAGCAGCGTTCTCAGCGTTATGCATATTTTCGTGGATCGTTTTTACGATGTTATCGAATATACGATCTAAGTTGAGTGATTTATGGACACCTTGGGTAACTAATCTAATTATTCGGTCTTTACGGTTGATCTTGAGCATCGAATCAATGTTCTCTTGAACAACTCGCTCAGATCTTTTTCTCTCGCTAATATCAGTAATGATTGCCAGCATGCAGTCTTTGTCCCCTATTGTTAACTTAGATGCAGAAATAGAGGTATGTACAATATCGCCCGATCGGGCTATACACGTAAGTTCATCGGTCCATCCGTTACCGTTCTCAAACACCTTATCGGCAAATTTCTTCATGGAGAACATTTCGTTGGGATGTATTGTAGAGATCGGGAGGCTTAGAAACTCATCGCGGGTATAGCCCAATAACTCAGACGCCTTTTCATTTGCATCCAGAATCCTGTCCTCATTAGGGGCGACTAACAACACCGCGTTGTTTAGGCAGCGGTAGATATCCAGATATAAGTTCTTGTCCTCAATACTGGTATTTAGGTTTTGGCGTAGCTCAGCCTGCTTATTCTCAAGAGTTTTAATGTAGTGCCTAAGATCTTGGAGCTCGCCTACAAGCTGTTTTTTTGTTTTATTCTCATCCTTCATAACAGTATATTATCCAAGCTGCCTCTCGCGGTGAACCCAGCGATGTCCTCACACACTAATCACAATAATTTACCAGATCTTACGCTCAATTACATGTATATATTTATATACATCTATAGATAATGTGTTTTCTAAAAACAAACTATCGAACACCCCTATTTATAAAATATAATACCATTGCATCTGATCAACAAACCATACATTCTTATGAAAAAACCAATACCCATTAACACGGTAGTCTTTACCAATAATTTATCTTTTTAGTATTGCTAACAGCATGTTGGTCAGATAGTATTTTCTGGACTTTACATCCCCGGACACTCCAATGCCCACATTAATAATAGATGGCAAAGAAATTACCGTAGAAGATGGTCTTAACATCATAGAGGCCGCCTCGAGAGTAGGCGTTGAAATACCACATTTTTGCTATCATCCCGCACTTAGCGTTGTGGCCCAATGCAGACAATGCTTGGTAGAGATTGAAGGCGTGCCCAAGGTTATGCCTGCGTGCAATACATACGTTAGGGAAGGGCTCATTGTTAAAACCGACTCTACCAAGGCACTCAAAGCCCGTGAGGCCACAGTCGAGTTTACCCTTATCAATCACCCCTTGGACTGCCCTATATGCGATAAGGGCGGGGAGTGCCCCCTTCAGTTAACCACAGTAGGGCACGGCCCGGGCAAAAGCCGGTTTGAGGGCCCTGAAGAAAAAAAGGTCAGAAGAAAATACTATCTAAGTGAGCAGATTTTATATGACCCCAATAGATGCATAATGTGCACAAGGTGCATACGGTTCACTGACGAAATAACTAAAACCGGTGAGCTCGGTTACGAGGGCCGGGGTTTTAGAAAGAAGATTGCGGTGTTCCCGGGGAAACCGCTTGACAATGAGCTTGCGGGCAACGTAACGGATATCTGCCCTGTAGGAGCATTGCTAGATAAAAGCACATTACACAAAGAGAGGGTATGGTACTGGGAGTTTGCAGACAGTGTGTGTTCGCTATGCAGTAACGGATGCAATATAACTGTAGGGGTCGACCCGAGGAAGGGCAAGGTATCGCGAGTAAGGCCCAGGGTAAACACCGATGTTAACGGCTATTGGATCTGTGATCGGGGACGCTATGGTTTTGAGGATATTCAAGAAAACCCCCTTCGACTCCGTGACCCTATAATACGGGGTGATAACGGATACGAGGTAACAAGTTGGGATGCGGCAGTGGATGCAGCGGGTTCTATATTGAGATCGGCTTCGGATACATATCCGGTCTACTCAGCCATAATTGGTGCCCCCACGCTGACCAACGAAGAGATATACCTGTTAAAAAAGATCTCACATGTAACCAAGATAGAAAATCTCAGCTCAGAAGTAGGTGTTCAAGACAGGGAAAAACTGCACGGTCTCATAAGCTCGGACCCCTATCCGAACTCTGCAGGGGTAATGGACTTTGGGCTTGTAAATGGAGCCAATATCTTGCCCCAAGTCCTAAACGATCTATTGGAGGGCAATCTAAAAGCACTCTATATATGTGGTGCGGACCTATTTAAGCTTGTAACCGAAGACGAGCACGAGAGGCTAAGAAATAATCTCGCTAAGCTAAACGGCCTTGTGGTCCAGGACTACAAGATGACAGAAACCGCAAAATACGCCCACGTAATCTTGCCGGGTGCAAGCCCTTACGAAAAAGACGGCACTTTTACAAATGATAGAGGCAGGATACAGCGAATAAGAAAAGCCATCGAGCCACCCGGAATAGCTAAAGCGGACTGGGAAATACTATGCTTAATTGGACAATATTTTCAGGATTTCGGTTTCACGTATCAAAATACATCTGAAATAATGGACGAGATTGCACAATCGTTGCCCGAGTACAGCGGGCTTAACCATGAAATAATAGGAGAACTCGGTACTAACAAAACGGTGCCGTCACAATAACTACGAGTGAATTATGCCTTGGATTGAAGTAAGCATCGCATTAACCAAGATAGCTTTAGTACTGTTTGTAGTGCTAACATTAGTCGCATACCTGACATTTGCCGAGAGACGGGTGAGCGCATTTATACAGGACCGGCTCGGCCCCAACAGGGTGGGCCCATTCGGCCTGCTCCAACCCCTTGCCGACGGTGTGAAATTTATATTTAAAGAAGACATCATCCCTGACCATGTAGATAAAAAGTTCTATATAATAGCTCCGGGGTTTGCACTCGTTACAGCTATTATTGCACTAGCCGTGGTGCCCATAGGCTACGGTTTCCATACAGATCTAATGGGACTGCTCAGAGAACCGATATTCGTAAAATTGCAGATCGCCGACATCAACGTCGGGGTGTTGTATATATTGGCCATAGGCTCGCTAAGCGTGTATGGAGTGGTACTCGGGGGTTGGGCATCCAACAGCAAATACTCGTTTTTGGGTGGGTTAAGGGGTGCGGCTCAGATGATAAGCTACGAGCTTGCGATGGGAATGGCGATACTAGGGGTGATAGCCATTACAGGCTCTCTTAGGCTAGAGGACATAGTCGAGGCTCAAACAAAATACTGGTTTGTCATCACACAGTTTTTCGGTTTTTTAGTATTTTTAATCGCAGCGTTTGCAGAAACTAATCGCTTACCATTCGATATGCCCGAGGCCGAGCCCGAGATTGTAGCCGGTTATCATACAGAGTATAGCAGCATGAAGTTTGCAATGTTTTTTATGGCCGAGTACACGCACATGATAGTGGTATCGTGCCTTGTAGTAGCGCTATTCTTCGGGGGCTGGTATCCATTGCCGTTTGTTGGTTGGGGCAGTATTGATATCGAAACTCATTGGTACCTGCCACCGCTGGTATTTATCGGTAAGGTGCTTACATTCTTATTCTTCTTTATTTGGGTACGTTTTACGCTGCCGCGTTTCCGATACGATCAGGTTATGAACCTGGGCTGGAAAATATTGTTCCCGATAGCAGTTGCCAACATCATACTTACAAGTGCATTTATAGTATTCAGTGACCATCTATAATGTTTTGACCGCGAGCCGCAAGTACCGATCACATAGCTACAGTCCTTTAGACCGGAACACCATGATGTTGTTATAATAATAGTTCTTAACTTGGTTGGATTCTTTCCATCTTTCTTTCCACCGCTTAGAGATTTCGTTGTCGTGTTCAAAACCCCTTTTCTGAAACTTATCTATCCAATACTCGTGAGGTTGTTCGTTCAGGTGGTCTGTACCGCCCTGCCCGGGGACCGCAGCCGAAAACACCACATCGGCCCCAAACTTTGTAAGCAGATCCAAAAACCTATCTGCGTATTTCTCTGCCAAGTGTTCCGCTACCTCCAAACTCACGACCAGATCAAATCCCCCGTCATACTCAAATTCGTCTTTTGTGAGATCGAATTTCAATATATTGAGCTCTTTAGTCTCAGCGCACCCCAACACTGCCTCCGATCGTTCCAAGCCCATAGCTCTTACGCCCTGTAGCTCTAATTCCTCCAAAAGCTCCCCACTCCCACACCCCACATCAAGGACTGACGAGGGTCTTAGATCACTCACTATCGATTGCGCTATTACAGCGGCGCTACTCCTGGCACCACTCTCTCGTTCACGGTAAAAATTAGCATCATAAATCTCATCATGCCCACCCACAGCGGAGCGAACCCTTCTATATAGATTCTGCAGAACTCCGGACCGCCGAATGCGCTTGGGAATTATCAACACAAAAACACTCTTAAACAGATCAATCAACTTAATGAGCATGTTACATATAGTATAAGTGAAAAAACAAAGGGTCCGAATTATTGAAAAACAAAGATTTACTATGGATGGAAACCAAATATTATGCTGTAATAACTGCACGTTGCGAAGTTTACGCTTTATATATCCAGGTTGCTTACATTAAGAGCATTAGTCTCAATGAACTCTTTTCTGGGTTCGACCTGATCACCCATAAGCACTGTGAAAATCTCGTCCGACTGTACAGCGTCCTCTATAAGGACCTGTCTCAGCACACGGGTCTCAGGGTTCATTGTAGTCTCCCAAAGCTGCTCTGGGTTCATCTCTCCAAGCCCTTTGTAGCGCTGGATATCCATACCTTTTTTACCCCGATTCATAACGAACTCGGTCAACTCCCCGAGGCTATCGAGCACACTCTCGTCACCGTTGTCGTCAACATTAAAAGGTGCCTTGCCAAGGGCTTTAACTGAATCCCGAAGCATTCTTAGTTCTTTGAAGTCGGGTGAGTTGAGAAAATCAAAATCTACTACTGTCGACATGTTGCGGCCGTTTTCCTTAAAGCTATAGTGGATGCGCGAAGAATTGTGCTCCGGGTCCTCTATAAGCTTCCAGTCAAGCGACCCTACCTCATCGAACCTCTCGGTAATCCATTTTTTTATTTCACCCAGTTGCGTATCGAGCTCTGACTCGTTGCCTAGCTTTAAATGACTCTTTCTAAACTGCTCACGGCTTGCAAAAGCATCTACCACTCTTATGTCTCTACCCCACTTGCTCACACGCTCAAGAGCTTTTCCATACGCTATGGATTTCTTGATAATATCCAAGAGCCTTGCCCCCTTTAGCTCACGTGTGCCGTTGCCGTTACCAGCGTTTAAAATCAATCCGTCGGTACCCAGTTCAAGGAAATAATCCTCGTACTCGTAATCGTCTTTAAGGTACTTTTCTTTTTTGCCCTTTTTAACCCTGTAGAGCGGGGGCTGTGCCACGTAAAGATGGCCCTTTTCAATTATCTCTGGGAACTGTCTGAAGAAAAAAGTTAAAAGCAGTGTCCTAATATGTGAACCGTCCACATCAGCATCGGTCATAAGAATGATCTTATGGTATCTAAGCTTGGCGATGTCGAAATCCTCGGTGCCAATCCCCGTGCCCAAAACGGTAATGAGGGTTCTTATCTCTTCGTTGCTAAGCATCTTGTCAAAACGTGCTTTCTCTACGTTTAAAATCTTTCCCTTTAGCGGCAGTACAGCTTGGTTATAGCGTGCACGCGCTTGCTTGGCAGAGCCGCCTGCGGACTCTCCCTCTACTATGAACACCTCGCAGAGCTCGGGGTCTTGCTCCTGACAGTCAGCCAGCTTGCCGGGCAATGAGCCCGACTCCAAGGCACTTTTCCTGCGCGTTAGCTCACGGGCTTTCCTGGCGGCTTCGCGTGCCCTTGCCGATTCCACTGCCTTCTCTACTATACGCCTTGCAACCGAGGGATTCTCTTCAAAAAAGGTCCCGAGTTTTTCATTTAGCAGTACCTCGACAATACCCTTTACCTCTGTGTTGCCGAGCTTGGTCTTTGTCTGACCCTCAAACTTGGGGTCGGGTAGTTTTACACTTATTACTGATACAAGCCCCTCACGCGCGTCTTCGCCGCTAAGCGAGACCTTGGCGTTTTTAAGAAGCCCTTTATCCTCGGCATATTTATTAACAGTCCTAGTGAGTGCACCTCTAAAACCAGTGAGGTGAGTGCCGCCCTCTATATTGTTTATGTTGTTGGCATAAGAGAATATCGTCTCTGTGTAGCTGTCGTTGTACTGAAGCGCTACCTCTACGATTATGTCGTCCCTCTCGCCCGATACGTATATGGGCTTTGGATGAAGGGGCCTTTTGTTCCTATTTAATTCATCCACAAATGCTACAATCCCGCCTTCATAATAAAACTCCTGTTCCCTCCCGCTTCGTTCATCGGATAGTATTATCTTTAGCCCTCTGTTCAAAAAAGCGAGCTCACGAATTCTATGGGCTAGTGTGTCGAAGTTGAATTCGGAGACCTCAAATATATCCGAGTCAGGCTTAAATCTGATTTTTGTACCCGTGCGGTCGGTTTTCCCAGACACCTTTAAATTATTCAACGCTACCCCACGTTCGTATTTTTGGTACCAGACCTGCCCGTCCCTCCTAACCTCTAGGTCTAGATATTCAGAAAGGGCATTCACCACCGTAACACCCACACCGTGCAGTCCGCCAGACACCTGGTACACCTTGCCCTCGAATTTACCCCCGGCATGGAGTGTGGTCATCACCACCTCTGCAGCGGCTTTACCCGTCTCCTTGTGCACATCCACTGGGATACCGCGCCCGTTATCCTCGATGGTCACACTGTCGTCCACGTGTACAGTCACTGTGATGCGGTCGCAAAACCCCGCAAGCGCCTCGTCAACGCTGTTATCCAGCACCTCGAACACCAGGTGGTGAAACCCCCTGGTGCTGGTATCGCCTATATACATATCGGGCCGTTTGCGTACCGCTTCTAAGCCCGGGAGAACTTTAATTTTTTCTGCTGTGTAAGTATCGTCGTGGGTCTCTTCGACTGTAGTGCTAGGGTCCCTTTCCTGTTCCAAAAGTTAAGACCTCCATGTACATATTGGGAACACTCAATTATACCATGCGGAAAGCCTAAAGTATAATAAAATAAAGCTATTTTTATAGATTATAATTGTTCTATAAATCTCAGTAATCACACCAAAAAATTATAAATCGAATCTAGGCAATGCACGCTACGTGCCTCTGGCATTCTATACCTTGGGTGGTGTGATGCCGACCTGGTTTTGATACTTGCCTTTTTTATCCGCATAGGACACTTCGCAGAGCTCGTCAGCCTCGAAAAACAGAACCTGAGCAATCCCCTCGTTGGCGTAAATTTTTGCCGGTAGCGGGGTTGTATTGGATATCTCGAGTGTAACAAAACCCTCCCACTCGGGCTCAAATGGTGTAACGTTCACTATTATACCGCAACGCGCATAAGTGGACTTACCGACACAAAGTGTAATCACGCTGCGAGGGATCTTGAAATACTCCACTGTACGTGCAAGCGCAAATGAGTTGGGCGGGATCATACAGAGATCGGCTTTGATCTCGACAAACGACCTGTCGTCAAACTCCTTAGGGTCAACTACAGTGTTATGAACGTTCGTAAACACCTTAAACTCGTCACTCACGCGTATATCGTAACCGTAGGCCGAGAGCCCGTACGATATTGACCCCTCTCTTACCTGCCCGTCGACAAACGGCTCTATCATGCTTTCTTCCGTAGCCATTTTTCTAATCCAATGATCTGGTTTTACGCCCATAATATACGCTCCTTAGTATTGATCAATTGTTTTGTGCCTAACCTACCGATATTGTCTTTCTTATACAAACTGTTTTAGAAATCGTATATCGTTCTCAAAGAATAGCCTTATGTCGTTGATCCCGAACTTAAGCATAGTGATGCGTTCTATTCCCATGCCGAATGCAAACCCCGTATAGGTTTCGGAATCGTAACCGACACTCTTGAAAACCTCGGGATCCACCATCCCACACCCGAGTATCTCTAGCCAACCCGTGTCCTTGCACACCCGACATCCCTTGCCCCCGCAAATGACACACTCTATATCCACCTCGGCACTGGGCTCTGTGAACGGGAAGAAACTAGGTCTGAACCGCACCCCCAATCCACCGCCGAACACATGTGTCAGAAACTCGGTAAGCACACCCTTTAGGTCCCCGAATGTGATCCCCTTGTCCACAAGCAGACCCTCGATCTGGTGGAACATCGGGGTGTGAGAGACATCGCTGTCGCACCTGTACACTCGCCCGGGGGCTATGATTTTTAGCGGCGGGGGTTGCATTTCCATTACCCTTATCTGTACCGGTGAGGTATGGGTCCTAAGCACAATGTCGTTTGTGACATAGAACGTGTCCTGCATATCGCGTGCAGGATGGTTTTTTGGGATGTTGAGTGCCTCAAAGTTGTAGTAATCAGTCTCAATCTCGGGGCCCTCGGCTACGTTAAACCCCATACGCACAAACACATCTATTATCTCGTCCATTACCTGTGTTACAGGGTGTTTAGCGCCCGAGGGGAATCCCCTGCCGGGCAGTGTTACATCCACTCTTTGCTCTTTGAGTGCCTTTTGTTTCCTCTGGTCTTTAATCTCTTGTAATTTATTGTCTATGGCATCTTCTATATACTGCTTGGCCTCGTTTACAAGCTTGCCCATCTGGGGGCGATCCTCTTTCGCAACGTCCTTCATCCCCTTTAAAATATCTGTAATCACACCCTTCTTACCCACAAAACGGGCCTTTAGGTTAAGGAGCATAGCCTCGTCCTTAACCCCTTGTACCTCTTTAATTGCCAAATCCTTTACTTCCTCTAGTTTCTCTTTCATATGCTAAAACCCTAATATTGATACGACAGCTACTACAATCATCGCAACACTAAATATACCCTTTACAATCGTACCGCCTACCCTGCCCAGCAGTGCCCCCCACCCCGAATCTATGGCCTCTTTAAGTCTCTTACCATACGAAACCTCTACGACAAAAGCCCCGAAAAACGCACCCACAAACGCCCCTATCAAAGAACCTATTCCCCAAAATATCGGAGCACCCAGTATGGCTCCGAATACTCCGAACACAATCGATCCCACTATTGCCCTGTTTGATGACCTATACCTCTTGGATCCGATAATGCCCATCACAAACTCTATGACCTCGGCAAGCAGCGCCAGTGCCGCAAGTATTATAATCGTGCTTACAGTTATCTTAGTAAAGTTACCGTACCAGCCGTATAAAACAGAGTCAGCTAAAATTATCAAATTGCCCGGCAACCCGAAAATAAGGGAAATTAATCCGATGAGTGCGACAAGTAAAAATACTGCTAAAACCACATAGTCGATCATAACGAGCTAGAGAAAATTGAGCTTAACAAACACCGGGGTTAAGTTTTTGCCCCTTTTCTGCCTCTCCAATAAACGAGAAAAGCGCTGGCTACAAATATAGACGAGTAAGTACCTATAATTACACCAATAATAAGCGTAAACGCAAAATCGTGAATGACCGACCCTCCAAGGAAATAGAGGGGCAGCAGCACCAAGAACACCGTAACACTCGTTAGAATTGTTCTGGATAATGTTTGGTTGATCCCAGTATTCACAACTGTACTGAAATCACCCTTGCCACCTTTTTTGAGGTTCTCTCGAATACGGTCAAATATAACAATCGTGTCGTTTACCGAGTACCCGATCACGGTGAGCAGTGCGGCCACAATGGCCAGTGTAAACTCTATATTAGTAAAAGAGATCGCGCCGAGCGTAATAATCGTGTCGTGAAGTAGCGCCAGCACCGCACCCATAGCAAAACTGAGCTCAAACCGAAACATCACATATATAAGTATCCCCACACATCCAAGCAGGATTGCAAGGATGGCTTTTCTGATTAACTCGCCCCCTACACGTGGACCGATGTAGTCGACCCTAAGCACCGACGCACCCTTTAAAAGAGGGTTTTTCTCAATAAGTACGTTAAGCTCCTTTTGAAACTCCTGGATCTGATCGAAGCTTACCAAATCGGGAGAAAACCTGATTAAATACTCATTGTCACCCGGCAGTCCAAGACTCTGTATGGCCTCGGGCTCATAACCCGTATCCTCTAGAGCCTCTTTTAGCTGGACAGCATCGGCATCTTGCGCAAGCTTTATGTGAATCTCCGTCCCACCAGTAAACTCCACTCCCCAGTTTGGGCCCTTATGGTATATCAAAGATATGAGTGAGAGTAGTATGAGCAGGCCCGACACATAGACGGCCTTTCTCATCTTGCTAACAAAATCTATTTGAGTTCCGGGCTTAATAAGCTCCAATGTAAAAACCTCCTCCAAGGGGTGGGACTAGATGCTCAACTCCTGCACTCTTTTGTCCTGATAAAAGTAGCTTGTTATAACTCTCGCCACAATCACATTGCTAAACACCGTGGACAAAATACCGATTGTTAAGGTAGCGGCAAAACCCTTTATGGGCCCTGTGCCGAACCAAAAGAGTATAATGGCCGTGATCAGTGTAGTGATGTTTGCATCGAGCACTGTCCAAAGCGACCTGCCATATCCTGCATCTATAGCCGCAAGACCCGTCTTACCACCAGCCAGCTCCTCTTTTATACGCTCGAATATAATAATGTTTCCATCCACCGCCATACCCAGTGTGAGCACAAGCCCTGCGATTCCGGGCAGTGTTAACGTTACACCAAACGCAGATAAAAACCCGAGTATAAATAGCATGTTTAGTACAAGCGCAATATCGGCAATGACGCCTTGGAACCTGTAATAAAACACCATGAATATCATTACCAGAATTCCGCCGACGATCATCGACATCTTGCCCTTCTCAATGGAGTCCTTACCCAAAGACGGCCCCACCGTCCTCTCCTGCTCGATGTCCACAGGCACCGGGAGCGCTCCCGACCTTAGCATCAGTGCCAGGTCCCTTGCCTCATCCGTGGTGAACGTACCTGTGATCCTGCCCTGGCCCCCGATCCGCTCCTCGATATTAGGGGCCGACTGAATCTCACCGTCTAGCACGATTGCAAGCCGTTTGTTAATATTGGCTTCAGTTAATAATCCGAATTGGTTTGCCCCCTCGCCACGGAAGCTAAACCCCACTGCAGGCCTACCGTATTCATCGAATATAAGCCTGGCGTCCGACAGGTATTCCCCTGTTACACCGGGTTTCTCTGTCGTGATGAAAAACTTTTCATTTTCATTGCCCGTATCGCCCTCGTGTAGGGCCAGACCCTGATCCGAGAGCTGGTCTGGGGATTCTACGTTTAGTTTTGCAAGCACAAACTCTTCTGTAGGCCCGGCGTCTTTTACAATCTTGAACTCGAGCACCGCGGCGCGCCTTATGATATCGATAATACGCTGGCGGTCTTTCTCCGAAGCACCAGGGACCTGTATCAGTATCCTATCAGCACCTGCACGCTGTATAGACGGCTCGACCAGACCCAGTTCCTGGGCCCTGTTCTCTAGGACCTGCTTTACCTGGTCGATCGCACCTCTTTGGATTTCTTGGATAGTGTTGTCATTTAGGGTGAATTTGAGCGCCAGCCCATCCTCCTGAACGCTCGACCCCTGTTCGAAGGTCGAGGCCAGTTCACGTGCTTTTTTGAGGTCGGCTTCACTGTTAAAATCGAGCGTAAGGGTCTTGCCCGAGATTGAATCACTCTTTATTTGGATGTTCTCGTTTTTTAACTGCTCCTCCATCTGATCGTTTGTGGTGTTGAGCTCGTGTTCCACAGCTTTGTCGGCATCCACACCCAAGAGCAGAAATATGCCCCCCCTTAAATCAAGACCAAGGCGCACACCCCTGTCGGGGAACAATTTGCCCCACCAACCGGGCAGGCTGTCACCAGCAAATGTTGGGGCTAATAGAATTATAGAAAGTAGGGAAATAAGCGATATTGTAAGTAGCCAACCTCTGGATGCTCTCATTTCTTGGCCTTATCCTCCTTAGCGTTATCATCATCCTTATTGAGAAGCCCCCCGATACCGCCGCGTGAAATGCGAACAGTCACGTTTTTGGCTATCTCAAGCGAGATTACATCGTCCTGTATGTTCGTGATCTTACCGTGAATCCCACCCGATGTTATTACATCGTCACCGCGCTTAAGTTCTTGGAGCATCTGCTCCCTTTTGCCCTTCTCTTTTTGTTGAGGACGGAGTATCAAGAAATAAAACAACACGAATATGAGCACAAACGGGAGCATCGCGATAATAGGCGACCCGCCTTCTCCTCCCTCCGCACCCGGCTGCATCGGGCATCCCGAGAGAAACAAAGCCATTAATAATATGGGGAATAAGTATCTCAATTTAGTTCAAACCTCCGTAGATTGTACCCTACTTTTCAGCTTCGCAAACGTACCTGCTGATATTGCTTGTCTAATGTCTTGCATAAGCTTGCTGTAATAATGCAGGTTGTGCAGAGAAAAAAGTCTCAGCGCAAGTATCTCTTTCGCTATGAATAAATGTCTTAGGTAGGCTCTGGAGAATGTCCTGCACGTATAGCATTCACAATGATCATCTAGGGGACCGTTGTCTAAAGCGTATTGGGCATTTTTTATAACCAGTTTTCCACTACTTGTAAAGAGAGTGCCGTTGCGTGCGTTACGTGTGGGAATGACACAATCAAAGAGGTCAACACCCCTTGCCACCGACTCTACTATATCCTCGGGCCTGCCTATACCCATGAGGTATCGAACCTTATCCGAAGGGATGTAGGGGATGGTGTCGGCTGTGATAGCATATGTATCTTGGGGGTCCTCTCCTATTCCCAACCCACCTACGGCATAGCCGTCAAATCCTATATCGACAAGCTCCTCTGCCGAACGCTTTCTAAGGTCAGGGTACACACCCCCCTGTATAATTCCAAACAGTGCGTTTTGACTGCTCTTTTTTGCGGATTTCGAGAGCTTTGCCCACCTGGTAGTAAGCCCTACTGACTTTTCAATATATGGCTTTTCCGACGGGTAGTGGGGGCACTCGTCTAAACACATCATAATGTCTGAGCCAAGGGCCTCTTGGATATAGATCGAGTCGCCGGGAGTAAGGAAAAATTCGGTGCCGTCTAGGTGCGATTGGAAGAGCACTCCGTCGTCTTTAAGCTTTCTCTTTTTAGAGAGGCTTAGCACCTGGAACCCGCCGCTGTCGGTCGCGACCACTCCGTCCCAAGACATAAACTTGTGCACACCGCCCATTCTCTCAATCTCTTTATGACCCGGGCGCAATAACAGGTGGTAGGCGTTTGCTATGAGGATTTCGAACCCAAGCTGCTTAACTTCGTCGGGACTGAGCGTCTTCACACCGCCCTGTGTTGCCACGGGCATAAAAGCGGGGGTATGGACTGTGGCGTGAACGGTGCGGATCACACCGAGTCTTGCACCTGTATCCGTATCTGTTTTGGTTAACTCGAAACTGTACATAGCTCTTGGGTCTGGATATATGGTAAGTTGCGGGCGGAAAACTGCTAGAAACCCAACACGTCCAACATGCTATATATACCGGGCTTTTTATTTTCTATCCACTTAACTGCTCTTATGACTCCGCGGGCGAAGGTATCTCTGTTATATGCCCTGTGAGTAAGCTCTATCCTCTCGCCGCTTCCGAAAAATAGCACTGTGTGCTCCCCCACGGTGTCTCCCCCTCTTATGGTCTGCATACCGATCTCGTTTTTTTCTCGCTCCCCAATCTGCCCATGGCGCTCAAACTTGGCCACCTCGCCAAAGTCCCTGTTTAGCGCATCGGCAACAACCTTGCCCAAACGTAAAGCGGTACCGCTTGGGGAATCTACCTTGTGCTTGTGGTGGGCCTCTACAATCTCGACATCATAGTCATCACCCAGTGCCGAAGCAACCTGCTTTGCAGCCTGAAACAACACATTAACACCTATACTCATGTTGGGGGAATAAACTATTGGGCAACTGGTAGCCGCATTGTTCAGTTGCGTGATCTCGGTTTCAGAAAAACCAGTCGTCCCTATCACAAGTGCCTTGCCATGCTGGGCGGCATATGCTGCGGTCTCTAAAGTAGACGCCGGGTTTGTAAAATCAACTATCACATCGGCATCGGTTGCCGCATTCTCAATATTATCGGTTATTTCAATCCCAAGCTCTGGCAGGCCCGAAAAAGCCCCTAGGTCCCCACCCACTGACGGGTGGCCACAGGCCTCTGTTCCTCCAACTAAGCTTAGATCTGGGTCTTCGTGTATAAGGGTTACAATCCGCTGGCCCATCCTGCCCGCAACACCCGAGACTACTACTTTTGTCATTAACTATTCCTCGACCTCTACCTCGGGTTTTTCCTCGAAGCAGTTCTCTATGCATCTGTCTGTCGTTATCTTCCAGTCCTTGCCGAGCACCGTGAGTTCATACTGATTTCTAAGCTTCTTTGTAATCATCTGCCCGCTCTTTAACGACTTCATTTTCACTGTCAGCTCTGCAACCACTATGGCTTTCTCACCAAATATCTGAGTGCCCAAAATCCGGTAATTGAGTATAGAGGTTTTATTGTCTTGGACCAGGTTCCTTAGATTGTTTACATACCCTTCTTTATCTGAATAAGGGGTGTATATGTACTTGAAAGCCTTATCGAAATCCTCGTTTTGGAGAGCATTTAAGAATTTGTTCACTGTTTTTGTGGCAGAGCCGGTTGCAGGGGGTTTCTTGGGATACTCGGATGCCGAACCCCCACCGCAGGCCGAAATCATCACCAACGAGAACAATAAAAATAATATTTGTATTTTATGGTTATTGAACTTTAGAATCATCTGCACTTAAGCAATAGAATATGTGAGAAAGCGGATTTTTCAAGCACGCGACCTTTTTCAAAACCCTTTTAAATCTGTATTATTTTATAGTGAGCTTGCTTAAAGAACCCAAACCTGTGATGCCGTTTGTAACACTCATTTACCGCCCCAATGCAGATGTTGAGTCGTGTATAGAAAAATTAACTGAGTTTTTAGGCGCTTACACTTACAGAACCGAAAGCTCACCCTTTGATTATACTAACTACTATACTGAAGAAATGGGTACGGGATTAAAGCGCATTATTCTTAGTTTTAAACGTTTGATCCATCGTGATTTTATAGCAGATATTAAAGTCTACACAACCTCATTGGAACAGGAATATTCTCAGGACCAAAAGCGGACTATTAATATAGACCCCGGTTATATAGCCGAAGAGCACTTGATTCTTGCGACCGGCAAGGGATACTATCACCGTCCCTATTTAGGTAAGGGTGTTTATGCCGACCTCACGCTGGTCTATCAACAAAACGTTTTTAGAGAGCTCGAGTGGACGTATCCGGATTACAACACACCCAAGATTAAAAAGCTGTTTTTGGACCTGAGGGCAAAATACGTAGAAGAACTCAACAGTTGAGCTAACCATCATGAAGAGTATGACAGGGTTCGGCACGAGCCGAGCCGAGACCGAACTTGGAAAAATCACGGTAGAGGCCAGGTCGGAAAACCATAGGTTCCTCGACCTCAAATTTCAACTGCCCGAATCCACTCTTGATTTAGAACAGAAGCTAAGCGATGTAGTGAAAAAGCAGATCATCAGGGGCAAGGTGAAAGTCCAGGTCTCGATCGACTCACTCCGCAACAACGACACCAATCTAAGTATAGATATTGCTAAAAAATCCAAGAAAGATCTGCTTAGGCTCAAAAAAGAACTGGATATAAAAGACCCGATCAAACTAGAGCATTTTCTAATGATAAAAGATATCTTCACACAAGACTCCAAATCGCCGATAGGACAAAAACAGTTCCCTGCTCTTAAAAATATATTGGAGCAGGCAATATTAAAACTGGATAAAGCGCGACAGATCGAGGGACAAAAGTTAGAAAAAGACCTAAATAAACGCATCAAAAAAATAGAAAAACTGACCAGAACCATAAAAAACAAGCGGCGCAATTTCGCAAAAAATGCATCTGCTAAACTAAAAGAACGAATAACCAAACTGTTAGACGAGCAGGACCTCGACGAGGGCAGGCTCTATCAGGAAACGGCATACCTAGCCGAGAGAAGCGATATCACTGAAGAGCTTGTGAGGCTCGAGGCCCACATCGGCAAGTTTAAAGAAACCGCAAAAAAAAAGGGCACCATAGGAAAGGAGTTGGATTTCCTCATCCAGGAGATGAACCGCGAAGCCGGGACGATCTCTGCAAAATCAAAAGATGCCGAGATCTCACACGTAATGATCGAGTTTCGCTCAGAGCTTGAGAAAATAAGAGAGCAGATCCAAAACATAGAGTAACAACATAACACCCCGAAAATTAAGGCAAATTTAGATAATTAATCAACACATTTTCACCTTTGCACAGATATACATCCAGTCATGAATGATGTTGCAACTGACAATATGCTATGTTATGATTCCTACCCGCCAGTGACCTGGCTACAATATCCATACCGAAGGAGCATTGGTAAATGAGCATTCTCGTAAATAAAGACAGCAAAGTAGTAGTACAAGGTATTACCGGGAGTGCGGGCCTGTTTCATGCCACTCAGTGTAGGGAGTACGGGACCAATGTCGTGGGTGGGGTAACTCCAGGCAAAGGTGGCACAGATGTTGAGGGGTTTCCGGTGTTTGATACGGTGCTTGACTCAGTCGAGCAAACCGGCGCCAATACTTCGCTTATCTTTGTACCTGCAGCCTTTGCGATGGACTCGATGATAGAGGCTGTGGATGCGGGTATCGAGCTTGTAATCTGTATCACAGAGGGTATTCCCACCATAGATATGATCCAGGTCAAAAAGTATATCGAAGGCAAAAACGTCCGCTTGGTAGGACCCAACTGCCCGGGTGTAATGACCCCCGGGGAGGCCAAGGTCGGGATCATGCCCGGGTACATACACACACCGGGTAGGGTAGGTATTATATCGCGTAGCGGGACACTGACATACGAGGCTGTGTGGCAGCTCTCCAATCTCGGCATCGGCCAGTCCACATGTGTGGGAATCGGCGGGGACCCTGTGATCGGTTCTACGTTCATCGATGTGCTCGACCTTTTTGAGAAAGACAGTGAGACAGACGCTGTGGTCATGATCGGGGAGATCGGCGGCAGTGCTGAGGAAGAGGCAGCGGAGTTCATAAAATCCAATCTATCTAAACCCGTTGTGGCCTTTATCGCCGGCGCAACTGCTCCTAAAGGAAAGCGGATGGGTCATGCAGGGGCGATTATTTCGGGAAGTTCAGGCAGCGCTAAAGACAAGGTGGCTGCGCTCGAGAACGCAGGGGTAACAGTGTGCCCAAGCCCGGCACTCATGGGTGAAACCCTCCAGTCTTCAATATCTTAACTGTAAAGATCCAAGTTGTTTTTGAGCCATTCGTAATGCCGCTCTAGTCCTGCGCGCAAATCATATTTAGGCGAGTAGCCAAAATCGGCTTTTGCCTTACTCACATCGGAATAGGTATGTTTTGCATCCCCTTTCTGGGGCTCCACATACACAACGTTTGCTGTTTTGCCAACAATATCCTCTAAGATACCAATAGCCTCATTCACAGTAACACGGCTTCCCCCGCCTATGTTATAGACCTCTCCGGGTACGCCATTTAGCATAGCACCCACGTTGGCATCAACCGCATCGTCTATGAATGTGAAATCCCTGGTCTGTTCCCCTGTGCCGTAAATCTGTATCTCATCCCCCGTGATGATAGCTTTAATGAACCTATGGAACGCCATATCAGGCCGCTGGCGGGGCCCGTAAACCGTAAAATACCTAAGTGACACGGTGGGTATACCGAAGGCTTTGTTGTATAGTGTTGCTAAGTGTTCACCGCCTAACTTGGTCACTCCATATGGGGAGATGGGTTTCTGTATTGTGGCCTCTTTAACCGGTAGTTCATCCACATCGCCGTACACTGAAGACGACGATGCATATATGAATTTATTGAGACCTAAGTCCTTGCTGGTTTCTAAGAGCTTCTGTGTACCCAAAATATTGTTTCTTACATACTCTTCAAATCTAAGCCCCCAACTTGATCGCACACCCGCTATGGCGGCCTGGTGAAACACAGCCTCTACACCGTCCAACACTCCCCCCAGATCTATTTCCAATATATCACCCTCCAAAAACTCGAAATTCGGTCTGTCAAAGAGTGATCTAAGGTTATGTTTTTTTATCTCTTTTGGGTAATAATCCAGGAACGAATCTAATCCCACTACTGCATTGCCCTCGTGTGTTAATCTCTCTGCCAAATGAGAGCCTATAAACCCTGAAACCCCTGTGATTAATACTTTCAAGACGCTACACCCCTCCAAGATTTCATAAAAACTCTCCTTTAAGCGCAGTTAGATAAAGTGTGTTGACAAAGTGGCTACGATCATAAAACTAGTTTACAGATGCAATATTCACTGATAATTCTGTGTTTGATTGTCTATTTTGTACCTCTGGCCAGTGTTTCCGATGCACTTCCTCCACCGTGCAGTCAAAAGGAACTGCTGGAATCATCCACTTTAGCCATAGTAGGATACGTTGAAAAATTGGATTGTGAAAGCCCCCGCGATTCGGGGGAATGCAAACCCCGAGCCTCATCCACGCCGGGGTTTAAGCCCGAGATGGTATCGAGGTGTGTGGCTCATATAAGAGTTGAGACCACACTTAAAGGCGACAGTGAAGAGAACGACATAGTCCTAGTACCTTTTCTTTACCTGGACCAAGAGTGTGTAAACGGCACCCATATAATCCCCGGGAGCCCTAAAAAGAATTTCAAAGTCGGGTCCAAAATAAAATACTACAACTCCAGCACTTGCAGGTTTTGGAACACAGAAGAAATAGTTATACCCTCACCATCACCGGCTGAAGATCAAGAAAAATAAAATATAGATGCATTAACCTTAATTTTTAAGACTAATCATAATGACATGTCACTAAGCCCGTTCGAACTAGAGATCTTTAACAATGTACTAAGCTCCATAGCAGAGGAGATGGGTACCGTACTGGTCAGGGCCGGCTTTTCGCCTAATATAAAAGAGCGACGGGACCTCTCGTGTGCAATCTTTCAATCGAACGGAGAGATGGTGGCACAAGCTGCTCACATCCCTGTGCACCTGGGCTCTATGGGGTTCGCTGTTAAAGCCATTATAGGAAAATTCGACATCAACCAGGGCGATGTTTTTATGTTAAACGACCCGTTTAAGGGGGGAACTCACCTGCCCGATGTTACGTGTATAGCCCCTGTTTTCCATAGAGACAAAATCGTGTTCTATGTCGCATCGAGGGCGCACCATGCAGATATGGGTGGACTTACCCCGGGCTCCATGCCGCTCTCTACTACTATTCACGAAGAGGGGATTCTGATCCCTCCCTCTAAACTCTACAGCAGAGGCCGACTAAACAGAAAACTGTTTAACGAAATCCTGTCCGCTACCAGAGACCCCATAGAGCGCGAGGGTGATGTTAAAGCCCAGGTAGGCGCACTATACCTGGGAGTAGAGAGGCTCGAAGAGGTTATTTCCAAGTATGGACTTAGGAAAGTAACCAGAGCTGGTAAAGAGCTTTTAGATTACAGCGAGACCATGATGAAAACCGTAATAAAAGAGATTCCTCGGGGTACTTATAGTTTTAAGGACTACCTTGATGATGACGGTGCAGGTACACGCAATATTCCGATTGATCTTAGATTGAGGATCTCGGGCCAAGTGGCCGAACTTGATTTTAGTGCCAGCTCCCCACAGGTTAAAGGCTGTCTTAACTGTCCTCTAAGTGTTACTACCGCAGCTTCGCTCTATGCATTCCAATGCCTGGCGCCCAAAGAGATGCCGCTTAACTCAGGCCCGCTACGGGCAATCAAAATAAAGACCGGCAGAGACTCTATACTTAACGCCCGGTTCCCCGCTGCTGTTGTGGGCGGGAATGTCGAGACATCGCAAAGGGTAGTGGACGTGGTGTTCGGGGCGTTGTCCCAAGCAGTGCCCCACAAGGTCCCTGCAGCAAGCGCAGGCACCATGAGTAATGTAACTTTTGGGGGTAAGAGCCCTAAAACCGGCGAGAACTTCGCCTATTATGAGACCATCGCAGGTGGCATGGGAGCAAGGTATGGGCTAAATGGCGTTAGCGCTGTGCAAACCCATATGACCAACACTCTTAACACCCCGATAGAAGCAATCGAGAGAGAGCTCCCGGTGATGATTCAAAGCTATAGCATCAGAAAACGAAGCGGAGGGAAAGGACAGTATGTGGGAGGGAACGGAATAGTAAGGGAGTATAAATTTCTCACGGGTGCCGTATCATCTATCATAACTGAGCGTAGAAAACATGCCCCTTATGGTATAGAGGGAGGGGCCAAAGCCAAAAAGGGGAAGAATATATTAGTGAATAATAAGGGATCGAATACACTTCCGCCAAAATCCATTTTCACAATAAAAAAAGGTAGTATATTGAGGATTGAAACCCCTGGGGGAGGCGGCTGGGGCCGACAAAAGAGTATATAGGATTAACGCAACTATGGACTATCCAAAACTTGTAGGCATCGAGGCGTTTCCGATTGAGAGAGATGGACAGAGGTATATTTGTGTGAAGGACCACCTGCAGCTTAGCGATAAGATGCTGGTTATCCCCCCGGCTGCTTTCTATATATTGAGCCTTTTAGACGGGAAGCATTGCCTAAGCGATATTCAGACGGAGTTTAAAGCCCAAGTGGGTGCGGATCTAGGTCGTGAGGACCTAAAGGGAATTCTAAATCAGTTGGACAATGCACACCTGCTCGAGAATGATAACTATAAAGCATACAAAGATGAAAAGACTCGTGAATTCTTGGACTCGGATCTAAGGCCTTCGAGTCACGCTGGGCTCTCTTACCCGGATAAACCCGATGATCTATCGGCATGGTTCAGAGATTTTTTGCAAACTGCAGAGGCTAATAACGGGCAGGCAGTGCAAAACGGCTCGCTTCGGGGATTAGTATCCCCGCACATCGATTACAGCAGGGGCGGAGTCTCATATGCCCTGGCATATAGGGAGATGGAGTCACTCGAAAACATAGACACTTATGTGATTCTTGGCACCTCTCACTACGCTGATGTAGATAATCCATTTATTATGACACGCAAGAATTTCACAACCCCGTTTGGTAATGTCGAGACTAATAACGATTTGGTCGATACAATCGCCGGGAGATGCAAGTGGGACCTGTTCGAAGGCGAGATGGCTCACCGTATGGAGCACTCAATAGAGTTTCAGGTAGCTTTTCTGCAACACATGGCCCGTAAGCAACAGGATTTCACGATACTGCCTATTCTATGCAACTCGTTTTACAGTATGGTCGAAAAAGGCATCTCGCCCATGGAGGACGAACGGGTGTCGGTGTTTATCTCAGCACTCAAGGATCTAGTAACGAGCCTTGGAGACAGGGTGCTGCTGATAGCAGGGGCCGATATGGCACATGTGGGGCCCAAGTTCGGGGACCCAGACCCGGTCAACGAGGACACACTAATCAGTATTCGGGTGCGCGACACTGAGACGCTCATGTGTTCGGAGCGGATGGATGCAGAGTCGTTTTACAGATCGGTCGAATCGGAAAAGGACCAGAGAAAAATCTGCGGCCTCTCACCGATCTACACCCTTTTGTCCACTATCGATGCGAAACGAGGTAAAATACTCGACTACGACCAGGCTCTAGAACCGGACACAGGATCGGTAGTCACATATGCAAGTATGGGGTTTTATTCATAACCTAAATTATGGAAAATAAATTTTTTACAGTCGACGCACACCAAGATATTGCATTTCACCTGAGTTATTTCAACAGGGATTTTGTCGACCCCGATATACCCTGCATGATCACGCTGCCTAAACTGAAAGAGGGCAACGTAAGGCTCTTATTTAACACAATTTTTATACACCCAAAATACAAACCGGATAAAACCGAGAAATCCACAGAGGAACAGTTTTCTGTGTACCAAGAACTCTACGAGTCTCATGATGATGAGATCATGCAGATTATTACGAAGAGCGATTTGGCTCTGCTCGAGGAAAACCCGGACAAGATCGGTTTTTTAACACTCATGGAAGGGGCCGATTCTATAGCTACTCTCGATGAACTCGAAAAATTCCACGAACTGGGGGTCCGCATTATCGGCCCCGCATGGAACAACAAGAATAGATATGCATCAGGCAATGAGTCAAATGACGGCCTTAGCGAACAGGGAGTGGAGCTCATACACCTGATGAATGAATACAGCATTACCCTCGATCTCTCGCATCTAAACGAGATCTGCTTTTGGCAGTCGATTGAGCTTACCGAGCTCATACCCATCGCTACCCACTCAAACGCCCGTAATATCACGAACCACCCGAGAAACCTATACGACGATCAATTAAGAGCAATATCCAACAGAGGCGGAGTAATAGGTATTGTGCTCTATAACAATTTTCTAAAGACGAGCGATAAACCGGCCTCTCTAGAAGACGTCTATGCCCATACCGATTATATATTGAACCTGTGCGGCGAGGACCATGTGGGATTAGGGAGCGATATGGACGGGGCAAGGATAGAAGACTTCCCCGAACAACTAAGGAGCATAGCCGATCTTCCAAAAATAGCAGATTGTTTAATGAGTAAAGGCTATAGCGAGGAGCTCGTTTCCAAGATAATGGGTGGCAATTTCCTTAGAGTACTAAAAGAAAACCTGGATTAGGAACTACTACTAACCCTTAAGAACCGTACTCACATCCTCTTAATAATTGCGTCGGCAAACTCCTGAGTACCCAAGGTGCCACCTAGGTCACGGGTTGTGGCCCCGTCCTCAAGCGCTTTGTTATACGCACTCTTAATTTTTTCGGCGCATTCATAATAGCTCTTTTCTCCCTCGGTCTCGGCTATGTGATTTAGCATCATCACACCCGACATAAGTAGTGCTAAGGGATTGGCAATATTTTTACCTGCAATATCGGGTGCCGAGCCATGGACAGCTTCAAAGACCGCAGCTTGGTCGCCTATGTTTGCACCGGGCACTACACCCAACCCACCCACGAAACCTGCACATAGATCACTCACAAGGTCGCCGTAGAGGTTTTCTAGCAAAAGCACATCGAACTGGGCCGGGTCCTGTACAAGCTTCATACAACCTGCATCAATAATGACCTCTTGGTACTCTATGTCTTTATATTTACGGCTTACCTCTTTCGATTTTCTTATAAATAGACCGTCGGTTAACTTCATTATATTGGCTTTATGAAAAACCGTTACTTTTTTACGGTCTCGAGTGCGCGCATATTCAAAGGCTTTAATTGCAATCCTCTCACACGCCCTCTCGGTGGCAACCTTCATACTCATCACTACCCCCGGTGTCACGGTGTTCTCAACCCCGCTGTAAAGCCCCTCGGTGTTCTCACGAATTATCACGAGATCAACACCCCTAAAACTCGTATACACCCCCCTAAGGTTCCTAACGGGACGTATAGCAGCATAGAGATCGAGCTCCTTTCTAATCTGTACGTTGACCGATGTAAAACCCTCGCCTATAGGAGTTGTGCAAGGCCCTTTCAGTGCTAGTTTATGCTCCCTCACAGCCTCTATAGTTTCTTGCGGCAACACGTCTAATCCCCGCTCTATGGCACTCACACCCGCTACATGCTCTACCCACTCAATCTCTGCCCCTGCGGCCTTGATAACTTTCTTAACTGCACTGCTTATATTTGGACCGATCCCGTCACCCGGAATCAGCACTACTTTTCTCATACTCATCCTCTGTCTCCGTAGTCTTTGTAATTTAGATATAAAAGATAATGCATCTCGTGAATATTCTGAAATTAAATTAACACGACGTTAATCATATACACACAGTGTGTTCATACAAATAACACGCATTCATACATTTTCATGATTTATTTGTAGGGGAATCTTGAAAGAGAAAAAAAACAATCTTTGCCAATTGTAAATTGTGCCGAGTAATCCTCACGCTTGCGGAAATTTTCAAACCTCGCAGTTAAGCCGCACGGTCAGTTAGTACTCATCAGCTCAACACATTGCTGTGCTTACACCTTGAGCCTATCAACCTCGTCGTCTTCGAGGGACCTTAAGGAACCTTACGGTTCGGGAGATCTTATCTTGGGGTGGGTTTCCCGCTTAGATGCCTTCAGCGGTTATCCCTTCCGAGCATAACTACCCAGCGCTGCCGCTGGCGCGACAACTGGTACACTAGAGGCTCGTCCACTCAGGTCCTCTCGTACTATGAGCAGATCCCCTCAAATCTCCTACGCCCGCTACAGATAGGGACCGAACTGTCTCACGACGTTCTGAACCCAGCTCGCGTACCGCTTTAATGGGCGAACAGCCCAACCCTTGGGACCTTCTCCAGCCCCAGGATGCGATGAGCCGACATCGAGGTACCAAACCTCCCCGTCGATGTGGACTCTTGGGGGAGATAAGTCTGTTATCCCCGGCGTACCTTTTATCCGTTGATCGATGGCCTTTCCACTCAGAGCCACCGGGTCACTAAGACCTGCTTTCGCATCTGCTCGACCTGTCGGTCTCGCAGTCAAGCTACCTTATGCCTTTGCACTCTGCGCCTGGTTTCCAATCAGGCTGAGGTAACCTTTGTACGCCTCCGTTACTCTTTAGGAGGCGACCGCCCCAGTCAAACTACCCGCCTAACATTGTCCTGAATCCGGATAACGGATCTCAGTTAGAATTCTAATACTACAAGGGTGGTATTTCACGGATGCCTCCACTCCACCCGAAAGCAAAGTTTCACAGGCTCCCACCTATCCTACGCATGCAGCACCAAAACTCAGTGCTAAGTTATAGTAAAGGTGCACGGGGTCTTTCCGTCCCGTAGCGGGTATCCGGCGTCTTCACCGGAACCACAATTTCGCTGAGTCTCTGGCCGAGACAGCGCGGCAATCGTTACACCTTTCATGCAGGTCGGAACTTACCCGACAAGGAATTTCGCTACCTTAGGACCGTTATAGTTACGGCCGCCGTTTACCGGGGCTTCGGTTCAAAGCTTCTCCTGGCAAGCCAAGATAACCTCTCCCCTTAACCGTCCGGCACCGGGCAGGTGTCAGGCCCTATACGTCGGCTTGCGCCTTTGCAGAGCCCTGTGTTTTTGGTAAACAGTCGCCACCGCCTTTTCACTGCGACCCACTTCAGCTCCGGTCGCTGGGACCTTCACCTAATGTGGGCACCCCTTATTCCGAAGTTACGGGGCTAATTTGCCGAGTTCCTTAGCCAAAGTTCTCTCACGCGCCTTAGTATTCTCTACTCGCCCACGTGTGTCCGTTTACGGTACGGGCACTAAACCATCAACACTACGAGGTTTTTCTTGGAAGTATGGGATCAATGACTTTGTGGGGCTATCGCCCCTCGTATTCGCTTCTCGGAGTTAAGAAGAGACGGATTTGCCTATCTCTTCCCCCTACTAGCTTAAACCAGGTAATCCGACACCCGGCTCACCTACCCTCCTTCGTCACCCCTTCGCTCAGGTTTAGTGGTACGGGAATATTAACCCGTTTTCCATCGATTACGCCTTTCGGCCTCACCTTAGGTCCCGACTTACCCTGGGAGGACGAGCCTTCCCCAGGAACCCTTGGGCTTACGGCGAGGTGGATTCTCACCACCTTTATCGCTACTCATGCCGGCATTCTCACTTCCCAAAAGTCCAGACCTCCTTTCGGTAATCCTTCAACCCTTTGGGAACGCTCCCCTACCGCTGTATAAATACAACCCGTAGCTTCGGCACCGGGCTTGAGCCCCGTTACATTTTCGGCGCGAACTCGCATCGACCAGTGGGCTGTTACGCACTCTTTAAAGGATGGCTGCTTCTGAGCCTACCTCCTGGCTGTCAATGCGAATTCACATCCTTTCCCACTTAGCCCGGATTTCGGGGCCTTAGCTGACGATCTGGGGTGTTTCCCTCTCGCCCATGGAACTTATCTCCCATGGACTGACTCCCATGCTAAGCGTGGTGGCATTCGGAGTTTGATTGGGTTTGGTAGATCTTTCAACCCCCTAGCCCATTCAGTGCTCTACCTCCACCAGCCATCACATGAGGCTATACCTAAATATATTTCGGGGAGAACCAGCTATCACGAGTCTTGATTAGCCTTTCACTCCGATCCACAGCTCATCCGACAGGTTTTCACCCCTGAACGGTTCGGGCCTCCACGGAGGTTTTCTCTCTGCTTCACCCTGGCCATGGATAGATCGACTCGCTTCGGGTCTACCTCCAGTGACTTGACGCCCTATTCAGACTCGCTTTCGCTACGGCTACACCTCATTCGGCTTAACCTAGCCACTGAAGATAACTCGCCGGCTCATTATGCAAAAGGCACGCGGTCAGGCATTACCAAAGAGCAAGCTCCTCGGTCATAGCCCTCCCACCGCTTGCAGGCAGACAGTTTCAGGTTCTATTTCACTCCCCTCAACGGGGTTCTTTTCACCTTTCCCTCACGGTACTTGTACACTATCGGTCGACGGCACGTATTTAGCCTTGGAAGGTGGTCCTCCCAAATTCCCCCAACATTTCACGTGTGCCGGGGTACTCGGGAATTCAATCCGGGAAGATCCAAGGTTTTCGCCTACAGGGCTATCACCCTCTGTGGCATAACTTTCCAGTTATTTCGGCTAACCAAGGATTTTCTTACTTCCCGAGGAAATCACGGTAACCTCCAATTGAATCCCATGACACCGTATGAGCAACGCCCGTGAGCTTGACACTCCTACGGTTTAGGCTCTTCCCCGTTCGCTCGCCGCTACTTAGGGAATCTCGGTTGATTTCTGTTCCTGGGGGTACTGAGATGTTTCACTTCCCCCCGTTGGCCTGACAGCGCTATGTGTTCACACTGCCATGACTGGGATTTGCCCAGCCAGGTTATCCCATTCGGAAATCCTCGGATCACAGCTTGTTTAGCAGCTCCCCGAGGCTTATCGCAGCTTACTACGTCCTTCGTCGCCGTCCGTCGCCAAGGCATCCACTATCTGCCCTGAGTAACTTAACTGCAAGGTATGAAAATCGCCGCATACATAAAAACTGACGCGTTTGTTTTACTCAGCACAATATACAATTGTCAAAGATCGATGCGATAATTAAATCGCTTGCTCTCTGTGTTCTCATAGATCGCAAATTTGGAGGTGAGCGGAATCGAACCGCCGACCTCCTGCTTGCAAGGCAGGCGCTCTCCCTGACTGAGCTACACCCCCGCATTTACAATTTACAATAGTGCGAACCAGCCACAGATTAAGAACTCAATAGAGTTAAATAAATCTATGGTGGGCCTAGGTGGAGTCGAACCACCGACCTCACCCTTATCAGGGGTGCGCTCTAACCAGCTGAGCTATAGGCCCATCAAGAGCACCTCTTTAGCTGACTCCACTTGATACCCATGAGAGCACCAAAATTGAATAGCAGATACGTCGAACGCAAGAGTAACAAGCATTTTCTCCGAAAAAGGAGGTGATCCAGCCGCAGGTTCCCCTACGGCTACCTTGTTACGACTTCACCCCAATTACCAGCCCTACCTTAGGAGCCTGCCTCCCTTGCGGGTTAGCTCAGCCACTTCGGGTAGAACCAACTTTCGTGGTGTGACGGGCGGTGTGTGCAAGGCCCGGGAACGTATTCACCGTGGCAGTGCTGATCCACGATTACTAGCGATTCCAGCTTCATGCAGGCGAATTGCAGCCTGCAATCCGAACTAAGACCAACTTTGGAGGATTAGCTCCCCCTCACGGGTTAGCAACCTTCTGTGTTAGCCATTGTAGCATGTGTGTAGCCCAGGACATAAGGGCCATGATGACTTGACGTCATCCCCGCCTTCCTCCGGCTTGTCGCCGGCAGTCTCTTTAGAGTTCCCACCCGAAGTGCTGGCAACTAAAGACAGGGGTTGCGCTCGTTACCGGACTTAACCGGACACCTCACGGCACGAGCTGACGACAGCCATGCAGCACCTGTGCTAACTGTATAAAGACAAGCTTTACACCACCCCATGCTTTCACATAGGCTTAAGCTAGCATGTCAAACCCTGGTAAGGTTCTTCGCTTTGCATCGAATTAAACCACATGCTCCACCGCTTGTGCGGGCCCCCGCCAATTCCTTTGAGTTTCAATCTTGCGACCGTACTCCCCAGGCGGGATGCTTAATGCGTTAACTACGGCACAGAGATTTACATCCCCACACCTAGCATCCATCGTTTAGGGCGTGGACTACCCGGGTATCTAATCCGGTTCGCTACCCACGCTTTCGTCCCTGAGTGTCAGTACCAGGCCAGTTGGCCGCCTTCGCCACTGGTGTTCCTCCCGATATCTACGCATTTCACCGCTACACCGGGAATTCCGCCAACCTCTCCTGGACTCAAGCTCTGCAGTATTAGATGCCATTTCAGGGTTGAGCCCTGAGATTTCACATCTAACTTACAAAGCCACCTGCGGACCCTTTACGCCCAGTAATTCCGAGCAACGCTTGCCCCCTCCGTATTACCGCGGCTGCTGGCACGGAGTTAGCCGGGGCTTCCTTTGATGGTACCGTCAAGTCATTGGGGTATTAACCCAATGACCCATCGTTCCAACTGACAGAGGTTTACGACTCGAAAGCCTTCATCCCTCACGCGACATTGCTGGGTCAGGCTTGCGCCCATTGCCCAATATTCCCCACTGCTGCCTCCCGTAGGAGTCGGGGCCGTGTCTCAGTCCCCATGTGGCCGATCACCCGCTAAGGTCGGCTACCCGTCTTAGGCTTGGTGAGCCGTTACCTCACCAACAACCTGATGGGACATGGACCCATCTAATGGTGATAGCTCCGAAGAGCCACCTTTTACCTCAGAATCCGTAGAAACCGTGGTCTTATCCGGTATTAGCCCTAGTTTCCCAGGGTTGTCCCAGTCCAAAAGGCAGGTTATCCATGCATTACTCACCCGTCCGCCGCTTTACTCGTAGCCGAAGCTACTTTCTCGCTCGACTTGCATGTGTTAGGCATGCCGCCAGCGTTCGCTCTGAGCCAGGATCAAACTCTTCATTAAACTTATAGAAAAAGAATTGCTTGGTTCATCCATAGCCCGCGTATCTGCTATTTAATTTTCAAAGAACAAGTAACTTCAAAAACTTGAAGAGGGTTATAATATATAGCAAATCAATTGGATGTCAAGAACTTATTTTTAAATAAGCTCAAGCCCCGATTAAAGCCCCAAGAGGGCTAAAACCCCATTATATATATTAGCAAATAAAAGGTGGGTATTCAACTAATTTTTAGAGCCTAATTAGACTCCAGACATTCTCATTGCCGGGCCCCAAATCAGCCTTGCACATGGTTTTAATTGAGGATAATATGATTATTACTCAAGTAGCCGTCACAAGGGGTTGGCTCCTTAGTTATAGTTGCGATTTCAACCGGATGAAACTTGTTGATATTCTTATTCACCATTAATTATTTGGGATGAGATGATCTACTGAATATGGGAAAAGTCATAAGCATTGCAAACCAAAAAGGTGGGGTGGGGAAGACCACTACCGTTATTAATCTGGGGGCATCGCTTGCGGTGGCGCACAAGAAAACACTTATTGTAGATTTCGACCCACAGGCCAATGCCACAAGCGGGGTGGGAATCGATAAAGAGAACACCTCTAGAACAATATACAATGCAATAATTGGTGAGTGTGCCATTGACGAAGTCATAATTGATATTGACCGCGAGAATTTTAATGGATACCTACACCTTGCTCCCGCCAACCCCGACCTAAGCGGTGCCGAGGTCGAGCTTATAAGTTTTCCCAATCGGGAGTGGAAACTGAAAGAGGCCATAGACGCTGTCAGAAATTACTATGACTACATACTGATCGACTGCCCGCCGTCGCTAAGTCTCTTAACCGTAAACGCACTCACCGCATCGGACTCAGTACTAATACCGGTACAGTGTGAGTACTATGCCATGGAGGGGTTAGGACAGCTTAAACGCACGGTCTCGTTAATACGCCAGAGGCTAAACCCCGAGCTTGGTGTCGAGGGATATTTGCTTACAATGTTTGATTCCAGGAATAATATATGCCACGTTGTAGCGGATGAGATAAAAGGCTACTTCAGAGAAGAAACTTTCAGGACAATGATTCAAAGAAACGTTAGACTCGCAGAGTCCCCCAGCTATGGAAAACCGGTCATACTCTACGACATTAAATCCACGGGGGCTAAATGCTATCTCTCGCTAGCTCAAGAGATCATTGCCAAAAATCAGACGGGGGAGAAGTTTGAAAAAAGCTACGCTGGGTAGAGGGCTCGACTCGCTTATTCCCACAGAAGAGACCGGCGCGGGATTTTTTCTGGCCGGTATCCAGGAAATCAAACCCAGCCACACCCAACCACGTAAAGAGTTCGACATCAAATCGATTAAAGAGCTCTCTGACTCCATAAAAGAAAAAGGTGTGGTACAGCCCTTAATCGTACGCAAAACCTCCGAGGGATACGAACTGATAGCGGGCGAACGAAGGTGGCGTGCCGCACAGCTTGCAGGTATTAAGAAAGTTCCAGTCATATTAAAGGATGTATCGGACAAAGAGGCCTTCGAGCTTGCACTCATAGAAAACCTGCAGCGCGAGGACCTAAACCCCATTGAGGAAGCCATTGCATACGAACAGCTTATGAATGAGTACGGACTCACACACGAAGAGATCGGAAAAGAGCTGGGTAAAAACAGGTCGTCTATCACAAACCAGATAAGGTTGTTGAAACTCTCGGACGAAGCCAAAGAGGCACTCGTCTCGGGCGAGATCACTCCCGGTCATGCACGTGCAATACTGGCGCTAGAGACCGAGGCCGAGAGAAAAACCCTTCTAAACACAATAAGGAAACAAAAGCTAAACGTCCGGCACACTGAGGCTCTTATACAAAAAAAGAGGACTCGGAAACCTGCGGCTAAGTCTGGCACTCAGGTCTCGGGAGAAATAAAAGAGATTGTGGACCGGCTTACAAGCTCGCTCGGCACACGAGTACGAATTAACGATAAAAACGGGAAAGGCAAGATCGAGATAGAGTATCATTCCACCGAGGAGCTTGAACGTCTATACGAAATTCTTACAAGCAGATAATAGGAAGAATCATGAAAGACTATAAGGTAAAGATAGAGATAAAACTAAAACCCGTGGTGCTCGACCCCCAGGGCAAAACCGTGCTTGCAGCACTTAAGAACCTGGGCTACGACGAGGTGGAGGACACCAGGATCGGCAAGCTGATAGAGCTCGACATACGAGACACCGATGAAGACACGGTGAGATCGCGCGTGGACGAGATGTGTGGAAAGCTATTGGCTAACCCGGTGATTGAGGACTATTCCATTAATATAGAGTAACCACATGCCCAATTTCGGAGTTGTTGTATTCCCCGGATCCAACTGTGATCACGACTGTTACCACGTGCTAAAAAAAGTGCTGGGGCAGGGCTGTGAGTTTGTGTGGCACGAGGAGACAGATGTTGAGAGGTTCGACTGTATTGTAATACCCGGCGGGTTTTCGTACGGAGATTACCTGCGTAGCGGTTCCATTGCACAGCTCTCACCAATCATGTCTGCCGTAAAACAGTTTGCGGCCGAGGGTAAGCCTGTGATAGGCATATGCAACGGGTTCCAGGTACTTGTCGAGTGCGGCCTCTTGCCCGGATCGCTTATGAAAAACGCGTCGCTCAAATTCGTATGCAAATGGGTGCATGTAAGGATAGAGAACAACGAGACAAGCTTTACCAATCTAATGAACCAGGGTGATGTGCTTAAGATCCCCATTGCACATGGGGAAGGTAATTACTTTTGGACTCATGATAAACTCGCGACACTTGATAAAAACGAACAGGTCGTGTTTAGGTACTGCGATTCAGATGGCAATATAAACGAGGAGTCGAACCCAAACGGCTCAGCCGACAACATCGCAGCGCTCTGTAATAAGCAGGGTAACGTGGTAGGGATGATGCCCCACCCCGAACGCTGCTCCGAGGAGCTAATGGGTGGTGCTGATGGGAGGCTCATATTCGAGTCAGTGATAGCAAGCATCAAAAACGGCAAATAGTGCATTTATGAATCCATCCCGTACATTATTTATCTATACTGAAACAATATGAAGATACTAATCGTACTCGCAATACTGGGGTTTGTATTTTGGCTGGGAAGGCTGTCGGTAAAAAGGGAACAGATACCGCCGCGTCGGCCCGATAACCGTGAGGAAGGCGAAATAATAGATGTAGAGATAGAAGATTGAGTACCTGAGGCCTGCCATTGATCGCAGAGACTCTGCATTGTGGCAACAAGACCTATATGGTAACCTTATCTTATCTTCTTTATTATAAATTTAAGGTTTTAAGGGGTAGTTGCTCGGGAGTGAATGTATGAGTAACAGCAATGCAAGCATCGATATAACAAAAGAGATTTGCCCCATGACTTACGTCAAGACCAAACTCAAGCTAGAGACCATGACGCCCGGTGAGATACTCGAGGTAACGCTCAGAAAAGGCGAGCCGCTTACAAACGTTCCGATGGCCATTAAGGAAGAGGGACATAAGATACTCGAGATCCGCCAGGACACAGAAGACGTATACAAAATTCTAATAGAGCGCTGTTGATGGAACTGTCCACTGCAAAATCACATACTCCCGCATCTCGCGTGAGACGGGCTAACTCTATAGTAGACTTAATAGGCAACACTCCGCTTATTAAGCTCTCGCGAATTAGAGACACGCTAAGCCCCAAGGTAGAGGTCTATGCCAAGGCCGAGTGGTTTAACCCGGGCGGTTCGGTTAAAGACAGACCCGCACTGCGAATGATCCAAGAGGGCATTCGAAAAGGCGAGCTCACCGACGACAAGATATTGATGGACTCGTCCTCGGGTAACACCGCCATCGCCTATGCAATGATCGGTGCCGCAATGGGATACAAGGTAGAGCTGGTCACACCACTCAATATAAATGTAGAGCGTAAACAGGCGCTCCATGCTTATGGTGCCGAGATAATCTATTCGGACCCACTAGAGGGTTCTGACGGGGCAATCCGCTTGGCCAGAAAATTAAAGGAAGAAAACCCCGATAAATACTTTATGCCAGACCAGTACAATAACCCCGAGAACCCGAGGTCCCATTACGAGACCACAGCGGTAGAGATATGGGAGCAGACCCAGGGGCGCATTACCCACTTCCTCGCCGGACTCGGCACAAGCGGCACTTTTATGGGTACTAGCAAGAGGCTAAAAGAGTTTAATCCCGACATCGTGACGGTCTCTATCGAACCGGAAGAGGCACTGCACGGTCTAGAGGGAATGAAACACATGCCCACATCGATCGTACCTGGAATTTTCAATGCGTCTTTCCCCGATGAATCTGTGCGAGTGTCTACGGAAAACGCATACGACACTATGAGAGAACTGCTTACCAAAGAGGGTATATTTGTGGGCCACTCGGGCGGAGCAGTCGCATACGCTACGCTCGAATACGCAAGCAGGGTGGATGAGGGCGTGTTTGTCACTGTGCTTCCCGACGGGGGCTATCGTTACTTAAGTGGAGAACTGTGGTGGTAGAGATCGCAAAGTCGGCCCACAAGGGCATCATAGAGCATGGGGAATCAGGGTTCCCGCACGAGGTATGCGGTGTATTGATTGGCAACAATGGAAAGATCACGGACTATAAGATCTGCCGGAACCTAAACACCGAGCGTGCACACGACCGTTATGAACTCGACCCCATCTCGTTTAACGAAGCAGATGAATGGGCCAGGGAAAAGGGACTTGAGATACTCGGCATTTACCATACTCATCCCGACCACCCCTCACTCCCGTCCGAGACCGATAGAGTTAGGGCATGGCCGGATTGGGTGTATATTATTTATTCTATAAACAGTGGTAAGTTTAATGACGCCAGGGGATGGGTACTCGAGGAATTTGACGGCGGCTTTATAGAAGAAGAAATCAAAGTGGTAGAAGAATAACGAGGTGGAACGTTTTGGACTTAACCGAAGAACAGATATATAGATACAGCCGACACATCATACTGCCCGAGGTAGGTGGTATAGGGCAGCAGCAGCTTCTAAAATCCAAGGTGTTTTGTGTGGGAGTGGGTGGCTTAGGCTCGCCGATCGCACTTTATCTGGCAGGAGCCGGTGTAGGCACTATAGGGATTGCCGACTCGGACCAGGTCGATATATCCAACCTCCATCGCCAGGTGATCCACTCGACCGATGACATAGGAAAATCCAAAACCCACTCGGCCCGTGAAAAACTCGAGAAACTAAACCCAGACGTTAACATCATTGAGCACAAAGAGAGAATCACTAAACACAACATACGGAGCATCATAAGTGATTTTGATATTGTTGTGGACGGCACCGATAATTTCCAAACGCGCTATCTGATAAACGATGCGTGCTACTTCGAAAAAAAGACACTTGTGTCCGGAGCCATATTCCAATTCGAGGGTCAGGTAGCGGTGTTTAAACCCCACGCTGGCAGTGCTTGCTACCGCTGTTTATATCCCGAGATCCCACCCGTAGGTACAATGCCCAACTGCCAGGAGGCAGGCATACTGGGTGCCGTGGCCGGGATAATCGGTACAATGCAGGCGGTAGAGACCATAAAAGAATTACTCCAGATCGGGGAATCGCTTAGCGGAAAACTACTGATGTTTAACGCACTCAAGATGTCTTTTAATGTGGTGAATGTGAAGAAAGACCCGTCGTGTCAGCTCTGCAATGGCACAGGCGAAATTAACGACGTAGACGAGTACGACCAGGCCGAGTGCTGAGGCACAAACCTAAACACTCTCCATTTTTTGTTTGCCCGCGTAAACGACTGTTATTAATCCGTTTTTATACTCACGAAATATAGGCACGCTAGTTGGCAGAAGCTCTGTATAGCATATTTGCCCGTTGATATCTCGGTCAGAACGAGAATATTCATCCGTGTATCTGACACTTGGCAGTACAATCTGGGGTTCGCCAAGTTGTTTAATCACATCTTTTAAGCTCATGGATGTCCATGCAAGAGTCCTCATCCGTTGTTTTTCTTCATCACTGGGATAGTCGTACAGCTTATCCCTTGAGGACTCAGGTAGCTTGCAAGCTCCAAATGTGAGGTCATTGCGTACTAAAGCACAATGTTCTGTCCCTGTATTATCGTCATAGATCAGATGGTACTCATTATGTTTGGTATCGTAATTAAAGGGTAACTTTGGGTTCCATGGGGAATCCATAGATGGTCTAACATTTGGTGAATAATAGTCTATTATAATATCAGGGTTTAAAAGCCATTCTCTAAATGAAGCGCCTTTGCTGATTTCGTAAGGTTCAAAATTAATATGAGGAATGTGTTCTGTAGTACGGAATGTTAACCACGGTTCATCTGCATGCTTCTCAAAACATTTAGTTTCGGAGGATTTAAAATCCTCATGGACCAAAGCTGCTAATTTGAGAAGTCGGTGGATAGTGTCTATATCCATTTCATTATAAGGCCCTCTGTATGAATAGTGTATCCGTGTGAGTAATTCTATTCTTGACATAATCATTTTGTCACAGAAAGCAACGTCCAAAGTCACATACATAGTAAATAAGTTGCCAACATCTCTTTTGCCACTGGGGGTAAATGTACATTTAAAGCTGTCATCTTTACTAAATTCGTAATCATAAGGGGGCCATTCTTGTTGAACGAAATCGTGTTCTTTCCCTTTATGAATTAGTAAAGAAGCAGAGGACAAATCTCCATTAGGATCTTCAGTCCGCACTTTGTATCCAATTCTAGACATATAAGAATCAATTAAGTCATAGAATGAATTGGTTATCTCTCTAGGCTCTATAGTAAATCTCACTTCATTAGGCACTTTGTATACACCTCAAGGTTTCTAAAAATCTGTAGCTAAAAACACCTCACATATCACGACTATAGAACAAGTATGCATTCTGCTTATTTAATTAATTATATGCCACATTCAACTGGCATCAAAATGCATTCCCTCAACTTGACAACACCCCCCTGCTCCCACATACTACACTACTCAAAATCACCCCTAACACATTGTTATTTATAGTCCCGGAGTTAATGAATTGGAACTATCAGAGTTACTTAAAAGTACCTACCTAATTGCACCCGAACTCGCACTTATCATTACAGGACTCTTACTGATTGTAATCGATCCGATTCTAAACAACTCGGGCAAAAAACACCTATATATATTGGCACTCGTAGGACTCACCGTCGGGTTCGTACTCAACTTAAAACGGTTCGGCGTAGATACCACAGCTTTTTCAGGAGCACTGTCACTTGACCAGTTTGCAGCTTATTTCAACCTCATATTTATAATAGGAGCTTTCCTCGCAGTCGTGCTCTCGAAAGACTACATCCAGAAGCTGGGCGATTACGTAAACGAGTACTATGCACTCATAATATTCTCTACTTCGGGAATGATGATCCTGGCATCGGCCAGGGAGTTTATGTCCCTATTTCTCGGGTTCGAGATAATGTCCATCGCGGTCTATGTACTCTCGGGCTTTGATAGGAAATCGGTACGCTCTACCGAGGCTGCTATTAAGTACCTGATTCTTGGCGGGTTTTCCTCTGCAATACTCCTATATGGAATAGCATTAATCTACGGGGCAACCGGAAGCATTTACCTGCAACAGATATTTAGCAACATGGACCCTGCTAACCCTATATTCGTTGCAGGTGCGGCACTCGTTTTGATTGGGTTTGTCTTCAAGATCGGTGCCTTTCCACTCCACCAGTGGGTGCCCGATATATACGAAGGCGCACCCATGACCGTGACGGCATTTATGTCTGTAGGTGTTAAAGCAGCAGCCTTTGCAATTCTGCTACGTGTAATTTTCGAGGGTTTTGCTGCAATCCAGGTCGATATAATGCCAGTGCTCTGGGTGGTTGCTGTATTCACCATGATTATTGGCAATATCGCGGCGCTAGCACAAAACAGCATAAAGAGAATGCTTGCATACTCGAGCATAGCCCACGCAGGTTACGCAATGGTAGGTGTGGTAGCCGCTTACGGGGGGCAGGAGATTGCAATAGGAAGCGTCATCTATTACCTATTTGCCTACACCTTCATGAACCTGGGTGCATTTGGAGTACTTGCATATCTAAGCCGTGAGGACAGGGACTGTGAAACATTCGACGACATTGCAGGGCTTTGGGGCCGTAGACCCATGCTTGCATTGGCGCTTGGAATATTTATGTTTTCGCTGGCGGGCATCCCGCCCATGATCGGCTTCTTTGCAAAGTACAGGGTGTTCCTCTCCGCGGTGCAGGCCGAGTTCTACTGGCTTGCCGTCATCGGTATTATTACAAGCGTAATATCCGCTTATTATTACCTAAAAGTGCTTGTTTATGCCTTTATGAAAGAGGGGGCTTTTGGGTTTCCGTCGTTCAAATTTGCATCGGCAACAGCCCTTGTAATCCTATCGGTAGGGGTTCTACTGCTCGGCATATTCCCTCTAGACTCGTGGAGTCTGGCAATAAAGGCTGCGGGCTCGGTGCTAATGGCCACCGGTGGCGGATAGCACTCGAAACTATTTTTTTATGTTGCATTTGTATCTCATTTCTCTACTGAATTCCCGATTGCTCCTACATATTGCATAATTCATAATTTAACAATTTTGCATACTTATCCCATATATTGTATAATTAGCTTTAAATATCTATGGCTAAGACCAAAACTCGCAGTAACAAAGAGACAAAAGATTATCTAAGTAGGGAAATTATAGCCGCCCTGCTCTTCACTATCGGCATATTTTCAGCGCTTAGCATCATATTCTACAGCTCCAAGACCGGTTTTGACGTAAAGGGAGCAATGGGCTCGATAGGGCTCTTTATATCCACGATGCTCGGTAAGGCATTCGGCATATCGTCCATAATAATACCGGTAGTAATGTTTTATAGTGCGATTGTGATCTTCTTTAACAAAGAGGGCAGCGGGCTTTATAGAAAGGCGATATCGGCATTTATATTCCTTATATCGACCATGACACTGCTGGGCCTAGTGTTTGCCGAGGGCGATTTCCTGGGCTACGCACCCGCAGGCGGGTTGGCCGGTATGAAGATAGCCGACTTCCTAAAAAACGATGTAGCTGGGACTGTGGGGTCGTACCTGATTGCAACCATATTACTGCTCATAAGTTTAATCATAATAACGAACATAAAGATATCGGATATTATTGACAGCACAGGGAAGATGTACAAAATGATAGGCAATTCAATAGTCGCGGGTTCAAGATACATGGTGCATTTGGGTAAACAGAGTGCCGATTACCTGGGTACGTTGGTAACCCAAAAACGCACGGAGAGAAAACCCGACATTGAAAGAGAGATTGTGTTTGACGACCCTGCGCAGGAAACTCATTTAAACGGCTCTTCACAAACACCTACTGTGTTGAAACCGTCTGCAGAGACCACCACAAACCCCACACAGCAAGAGAATGCAAATGGATTACCTCAAATTGTAATAGAAGAGCACAAGAATGAGAAGCCCGAGCAACTAAAGCTGATCAAGGAAAGCGAAAGGAAGAATTTCAAACTGCCTCCGGTAGACCTTCTGGACCCGAAACAAGAGGGTGAGCTAGAAGTAGACAAAGAGGCTGTATACAAAAAAGCACAATTGATCGAGGCGAAACTCGAGGACTTCGGTGTATTGGGCAAGGTCACAGAGATAAGGCCCGGGCCCGTGATTACGATGTTCGAGTATAAACCGGCCCCCGGGATTAAAATCAACAAGATCGCTTCGCTTGAGAGCGACCTGGCAATGGGGCTTAGCGCGTTTAGCATAAGAATTATTGCACCTATTCCCGGCAAAGACGTAATAGGCATAGAGGTGCCGAATGCTAAGCGTGAGGTAGTGGTACTGCGCGAGATGCTAGAGAACGCCGAGTTCTCAAACAGCAAATCACTGCTGACCCTGGCACTGGGTAAAGATATTTCGGGCATGCCGTTTTATATGGACTTAAGAAAAGCACCGCACCTAATGATCGCCGGCACTACGGGTTCGGGTAAGAGTGTGCTCCTAAACGCTGTAATTACGAGCATGCTCTACAAAGCTAGCCCCTATGAGCTCAAATTCATTATGATAGACCCCAAGATGCTAGAGCTCTCGGTTTATGAAGACATCCCCCATCTACTGCACCCCGTGGTGACCGACCCGAAAAAAGCCGCGGCCGCGCTCAGGTGGGCAGTGGAAGAGATGGAGAACAGGTACAGAATACTCTCGGAAGAGGGTGTACGCGATATTGAAACACACAACCGGAATGTGGAAAAAATGGACGACGAGGACAAACTGGACAAGCTTCTGCCTTATATTGTCATTGTCCTTGATGAACTCGCGGACCTTATGATGATATCGCCTAGCGAGATTAAGGAGTCGATTACGAGGCTTGCACAGAAAGCACGTGCGGCAGGCATACACCTTATCGTTGCAACCCAGCGCCCGTCTGCAGACATAGTCGCAGGGCTTATCAAGGCCAACTTCCCCGCTCGTATTTCATTCCTTGTATCGTCCAAGGTCGATTCGCGTATTATCCTAGATGCCGGGGGAGCTGAGCGTCTGTTGGGTAAGGGAGACATGCTGTTTCTAAAGCCCGGGACCTCTATACTGCTTAGGGTGCAGGGAGCGCTTATATCGGACGAGGAGCGTGAAGCAATTACTAAGCATCTAAAGGAACAGGGCCCGCCCATATATAATGAGGAGATCACCCTGGTTGAAGATACTGAGAGCTCGGCGGAGTTGGATGACGAGAAGGACGAGCTTTACTACGATGCGCTTAGAACTATAGCTGAGACGCGCCAGGCCTCGATATCAATGCTCCAGAGACGCCTCAAAATAGGTTATAATAGAGCTGCGAGGATAGTGGAAATAATGGAACGCGAAGGAGTGGTCGGGCCGCAGGAAGTCGCCGGCAAACCGCGCGAGGTTTTTATAGATTTAAATCAAATCGAAGAGAGGGAAGCAAATTGAAAAAACTAATCTCATTAATTGTGATCGCATTTGTTGTAACAGTGTTTACGGCAAACGCCTACTCGGCGGACGATATCAAATCGGTCGTCCAGAGCATACAGAATAACTATGAAAAGATCGATGACTTTCACGCCAATTTTATACAGGAACAGACTGTAAGGGCCCTAGATAAAACCCAGACAGCCAAGGGCGAGGTGTGGTTCAAAAAACCGGGGAAAATGAGGTGGAACTACTATAGCCCTTATAAGGACGAGATAGTGTCCGACGGCAAAGTGCTATGGTTCTATAACGATGAAGACAAACAGGTAATAGAATCGGAGATTGCAGAGGTAAAGGACACTCAGTCTACAACCACTCTGTTAAGCGGGCTAGGCAACCTAGGCGAGCTGTTTGACGCAAGCTTTGCAGAACCCAGCGATCTGGACACAAACGGCAACTACCTAATTGATCTCAAACCCAAGAGCGAAGAAGAGGAATACAACAAGGTCACTCTATCGGTGGACAAAAAAGATAAGATGGTCCAATCGATTTTCCTCTACGACCCCTACGGCAACCTGACCAAAGTAACTCTAGAGGACGTGAAAATTAACAAAGGGATATCAGACCCGCTGTTCACGTATAAAGCCAAAGACGGTGTTGAAGTTATAAAAGCACCCAAACAGGCACAGCAGTAAAAAAGCTCTTCTTGGATGGGCAAACATCATGGCTAGATTAAAATTTTTCATATTACCACTTATTATTGTCACCGCACTGGGTTTCGGAGCAAATGCCCAGGAATCGGGTTTTACATTAACAGAGAACCAGACGAACTTTGCTGCTCATGTAAAAGCCGAGTTCCCGACTGTGATTGACGCAACGTGGCAGTCGCCAATGGACCTATGGGTTTACGCCGAAGGGGCAACCGAAAAAAGCGCAAAACAGGTAGCAATGGAAGTCATCATGCTATCCAGGACTAAATACGACCAGAACTTCTGCGTATTCGTACATGACGGCAACATGAAACCCTTGGCTAGTAAATGTTCTTCCCCTTGACACACCGGGGTGGACACTGCATAGTGCATCTACATATAGCATCAATGCTTCTACAAAGGCCGCAAGATTATGCATAGTTACTCTCGGTAACGGTGCGAACAATGTCCGAATAAATCCCAAACACAATGAACAAATATATCAAAACACTGTTTGCCATTATCGGTGTGTTTTTGTTGGTCTGGGGAGTACTGATACTCGGGATCTACCTGGACTCTACCACAGACGAGATCAAGCCCGCAGACGTAATTGTGGTGCTTGGTGCAAGCCAATGGAACGGCAGGCCCTCACCCGCATTTAAGGCCAGGCTCGACCGAGCCGCCGAGCTCTATCGCGGTGGATATGCACCTAAAATTTTAGTGACTGGCGGGGTGGCAAAGGGCGAAACGGTGTCGGAGTCAAGCGTGGGTAGAGACTACTTGATCAAAAACGGCATCCCCGAAAAGAGCATTATGATTGAGGAGGAAGGGACTACCACATACGGCAGTCTAAATGCCATCCGTCCCATACTTAAGAGTAATAACTTTGAGAATAACCTCTTTGTAAGTCATGGGTTTCATATGATGCGGTTAAAAAAGATGGCCCACGATGTGGGAATAGAGAATGTACACTGCGCACCTGTAAGCACTCAGGACTCGGGTAGAAAGTTCAGGTATATGCTGCGCGAGAGCATGCTTTTGGGCCTTTACTATATCTATCCGGACTATAATGTGATTAAGCAGGAATCTTAGTAAGTAAAACTACCTAGCGGTCAATTTCACCGAGAACAATATCCAAGCTCCCGATTGCAGCTACAACATCGGCAAGCAGCCTGCCTTCGGCCATAAGCGGAAGCGCCTGCATATTGACAAAAGACGGCCCGCGCACCCTAAACCTGTATGGCTTTCCCGTACCGTCGCTGACCAGATAGTAGCCGAGCTCGCCCTTTGGGTTCTCTACAACATGCTGTACTTCACCCGCAGGGGGTTTAAACCCTTCATATACCAATACAAAATGACGTATAAGCGATTCCATCCGTGTGTATGTGAGCTCTTTTTTGGGCAGCACCACATCGGGAAGATCGGCTGCATACGGCCCGTCCGGCAGGTTATCGATGCCCTGCTCGATGATCTTTAGGCTCTGGTTCATCTCCTCGAGTCTGCACATATAGCGGGCATATGCATCCCCCTCATTCGCCACAGGAACCTCGAAGTCGTAGTTCTCGTAGTCCAGATAGGGCATTGCTTTTCTTACATCGTATGGGACACCCGAGCCTCGGAGTGCCGGCCCAGTCAACCCATAGTCAACGGCATCCTCGGCACTTATTACGGCAACCCCTTTTGTCCTCTCTATCCATATGCGGTTTCGGCTAAGCAGGCTGTCCACCTCTTTTAAAGTGGACGGGAATACTGATATAAAATTCCGTATCACCTCGCTGAAGTTTTCGGGCAGGTCAAGCGGCAGTCCCCCGACCCTCGGATATGAAGTTGTAAGCCTGGCCCCGCATACGGTTTCCAATATATCGTAGATCCTCTCGCGCTCTTTAAAACAGTAGAGGAATGCGCTCATCGCTCCCAGGTCCATCGCATTAGTACCGATACCGACCAGGTGCGACTCTATGCGGCCGAGCTCAAACATTATGACCTCGGCTACCTTAGCCCTCTCGGGTATCTCGTCTTCGATTCCAAGGAGTTTCTCAACAGCTAGTATGTAGCCTATGTTGTTGCATATGGACGCCAGGTAGTCCATCCTGTCTGTGTAGGGGATGCACTGCTGATAGGTAATATGTTCACAGAGTTTTTCGATTCCACGGTGCAGGTAGCCCACATAGGGAATAGCTTTAACCACAAGCTCACCATCCAGATGGAGCACAACCCTAAGCACCCCGTGTGTGGACGGGTGCTGGGGCCCAAGGTTAAGGAGCATGGTCTCGGTCGTAAGCCCGTCTTCGCGGATAATATCTTCTTCTATGAACTCAATTCTTTCCACTATTCGATGCCCTCTTTGAGTGCCTTAGTGAAAGATTCTTTGGAAGCCTCTCGGTCCCTTACATCAAAATCTTTGCGAAGCGGATAGGGTTCATAGTCTTCGGGCATGAGTATTCTTCTTAGGTCGGGATGGTCTGTAAACTCTATCCCGAACATATCGTACACCTCCCGCTCGAGCCAATCCGCCCCAATCCATAGAGGTGTTACAGAATCTATAACCGCACTGCTCTCTTCGAGCGGTACCTTTAGTCTCAGACGTGTGTTATCTTCGTAGTCCTCACCAAACCTGTGGACGTGGTACACCACCTCGTACCTGGGACTCTTAACCTCCAGATAATCCACTGCGGTTAGATCGGCCAGGAATGTAAAACCCAGCTCCTGTTTCATATAAGAGCATATCGCTCTAATACTATCGTGTTTTATGATTAAGGTATGTTCACCCCGGAACTCGGATGAATCCAAAATTGTATCGGGGAACTTAGCCGTGAGCCTTTCTATAACTAAGAGACTTTCCTCACTCATAAAAGCGGCGCCCCTTCGATATCGATCTTCTTTTGTATCTTCATCACAGCGTCTATGAGTGCCTCGGGCCTGGGGGGACAGCCACCTACATACACGTCTACGGGCAGGAATTCGTCTATACCCTGCACCACGGCATAGCTGTCAAACGGCCCGCCGCCGCATGTGCATGAGCCCATTGCAATCACCCACTTGGGCTCGGGCATCTGATCGTAGATACGCCTGCAGACACTCGCCATTTTGTAAGTAATAGTGCCCGACACTATCATAAGGTCGGCCTGACGGGGAGAGAACCTTACTACCTCGGCCCCAAACCTAGAGACATCGAACCTAGACGCAAACACACCCATCATCTCTATTGCGCAACACGCCGTGCCGAAGGGCATCGGCCACAGGCTGTTTTTCCTGCCCCAGTTGGCAAACGCCTCGAGTGTCGTGGTTATGAATCCGTCCCCGCCCATCATAGGATTTTGATTTATTCCCATTCCAGCGCCCCCTTTTTAACCACATAGAAATACCCGCCCAAAATCACTATGAAAAATACTATTATTTCTATAAACGCCAGCACTCCCAGGTCCTTGAACACCACGGCCCAAGCAAATAGGAACACTGCCTCTACATCGAATAAGATAAATAATGCGCCGATTAGATAGTATTTGATAGAAAATTTGCCCCTGGTGTCCCCAGTGGGAGGTATGCCCGACTCGTAGGGCATGAACTTACGCTCGGTCCTTTTTTTGGGACCCACGAGATGTGAAAGACCCAAGAGGACTGCGACCAATGCAATCGCTATTATTAATATAAGCAGTATGGGAACGTAGCCGGCTAACACGGCAGATAATGTTATGTGGATTGAAACAATTGTCAAGCACCCGAAGCGTGTATGTAAGGGTGTTAATTCTTAGATACCGGGGACTGGATTTTATAGCCCTTGTCCCTCATTATATATGCTCCGGCTCCACCCGCTGCCGCACCGGCAACAAACGCTGCGCACGACCCGCTTAACATAGACGCCACGAGCAGTATGATAAGTAATATTCTATGCACCTTTTTGCTCCCCCAAAACCATACTTTACGACAAGACTACAATATATCGTTTCGGTTTCAACAACTTTTTGATGTCTCTATTTATCCAACACAAATCACTTTCAAAATAAGCCTATTTACAAGGCTCATAACCACATATCGACTCTAAAACCCACGGCTTGTGAGAACTGCAAACCCTCGTTATAATTTGCCCTCATGACTGAGGAAAAGCTTAGACGCGACGCCCTGGCAATATTCAACGCAGCCCTAAGAGCGGTTGACCCCGAGCAGGCAGTCTATGATCATGTGCGTTTGAGCAACAACACACTCCACGTAGGTGACAGCACCTATGACCTGGGTGCATACGAGAATATATATGTAATCGGGATGGGCAAGGCCGCAGCGTCCATGGCAAAAGCCTTGGAATCCCTACTGGGCAAGAGATTGACAGGGGGGATAGTGAGTGTGAAATACGGCCACACTCGGGAGCTTGAAAAAATAAAGATAAACGAGGCCGGCCATCCCCTGCCTGACGAAGCAGGGCTTGCCGCTTCAAAGGAAATCATAGAGCTCGCTAAATCCGCCGGGGAAAAAGACCTAGTGCTCTGCGTAATATCAGGCGGTGGTTCCGCTCTGCTGCCTCTGCCGGCCGAGGGGCTTACACTCGGAGACAAACAATCGGTCACCGACTCATTGCTCCAGTGCGGTGCAACCATCCACGAGTTAAATGCGATACGAAAGCAGATCTCTATGGTCAAAGGGGGCAGGCTCGTAACAATAGCATACCCTGCCACGCTTGTGTCCCTTATCCTCTCTGATGTCATAGGAGACGATCTGGATGTCATAGCCTCGGGGCCCACCGTACCCGACACCCACAGCTTTGAGGACTGCAGGGATATAATTGACAAATATGAGCTCAAGACCAAGATCCCAATCGATGTCTATGAATACATAGAAGAGGGGTGCAAGGGTAAAAGACAACCTACTCCTAAAGAGGACCACCCTGCATTTGCCAAGACCCATAACCACGTGGTCGGAAGCAATATTATCGCAGCTCTGGCAGCAAAAGATAAAGCCCGGGAGCTTGGATACAACGCCATCCTATTATCCACATACATCCACGGTGAAACGGAAGAGGTGGCCAAGGTACACACTGCAATTGCAAAAGAGATAAAGGCATCGGGAAACCCGGTCGCTAAACCCGCGTGTGTGATATCGGGCGGGGAGACCACCGTTACAATTGAGGGAGAGGGCAAGGGGGGAAGGAACCAGGAGTTTGTACTCGCAGCCGCCATCGACATAACCGGGTTAGAAAATGTAGTCGTGTTAAGCGGCGGTACCGACGGCAACGACGGCCCTACCGATGCAGCCGGTGCCGTAGCAGACGGCGGCACGATAAGCAGGGCCGCAAAAATCGGATTGGACCCCGCACAGGTGCTACACCACAACGATTCGTATAACTTCTTTAAACCGCTCGACGACCTTATTATCACAGGGCCCACCAATACCAACGTAATGGACATAAGACTCGTATTGGTAGGGGCCTAAATCTCTACTACATCCTTTATTCATAGCAAACACCGAATCGATATTTGCATCAAATACGAATTGTGTTGAATAATATCCTTAAGCCCCCTATTTAGGAGTAATTAACATGCTTAGATCCCTTCGTTCCAACAGGAGACCAAAGATGTCTGAAAAAGAGATAAAACTGTTTCCGTTCATACATAAATTCTTCGAATACGACCCGCCTGTTGCAGCTCATATACTTGAGACAATGGAAGAGGAAGAGGCCCTTTTGATACTAAAGACATTACCACCGTCTCTAACGGCAAACGTGTGCAAACACCTAAACGTAGCCCAGGCGGCACAGTTACTCCAAGAGGTACCTCAGGAAATTCTAAGTGCAATCGTGGAGAATCTGGAGCCCGAGGCCGGCGCCGCCATCCTACAGTCGGTGCCCGAAGAGTTCCAAAACCGGATCATTAGCATACTGCCCCCGGCTACCAAAAAGAAAATCGAGGACATCATCACCTATCCCGAGCATAGTGCCGGGAGGTTAATGAGCTCGGAGTATATCTATTTCCATAGCGATATCAGAGTTGAAGACGCCATTCAGAAACTCAGATGGCTTGCCCATATCAAACACCCGTCCTCTTACGTCTATGTCGTAGATACAGAGGGCAAACTCGCAGGCGTGCTCAATATGCGCGAGCTCATACTGGCCGACCCCGACAGCACCCTGGACAAAGTGATGATAGAGAACGTCTTTGCAATAAATGCTTTTACAGACATAAAAGAGGTTGCTAAAAAGCTAAGCAATAGGGGGTACTTCGCAGCACCCGTTGTGGACAACGAGGGCCATTTACTGGGGATTATTAAAGCCGGGCAGTTCATAAAACAGGGGCACGACAGAGCATCTAGGGATCTGCAAAAAATGTTTGGTGCGGGGAGTAACGAAAAGGCGTTCTCACCCATCGGGTTCTCGCTCAGAAAACGCCTTCCATGGCTTCATTTCAACTTGGCTATGGCATTCATAGCAGGTCTTGTAGTAGCCATGTTTGAAGACACCATCGCAACGCTAACCGTACTTGCGGTGTTTCTACCAGTAATAGCAGACCAGGGAGGCAACGCCGGCTCGCAGTCCCTAGCCGTTTTGATGCGGGGAGTCGTAATGAAAGAGGTAACAAACAAAAACAGATACGATTTTGTACTGAAAGAGGGGAAACTGGCCTTATTAAACGGTATAGCAATAGGATTGGTTACAGGGGTTGTGGTATGGCTCTGGCAGGAGAACCTGGACCTAGCCATTGTGACAGGGTTTGCAATGCTAATAACCCTTATTGTGGCGGGAGTGTCGGGGGCACTGGTGCCTATGATAATGAAGTCTCTCGGACTTGACCCCGCTCAGTCATCGGCCATTATCGTTACTACGGTTACGGATGTGATTGGGATATTCGTATTCCTGGGGCTCGCTGCACTGTTCCAAAACTATATGATTCAATGATACAATACCCCCGAGAGCATACGAGATGAGTCTAAGATTAGTTGAGCTGCGACTACCAGCGTCTGAGGATATAGCGTGGATTAAGGAGTTACTCGAAGATCACCCCACAATAGATAACTGGGAATCGAGCAACTCTGAGGATCACCACCTGATCCAGTTTCTGATCGAGGCCGACAAGACCGAAGCGATGCTAGATATCCTCGAGAAGCGTTATTCGAATACCGAGGGGTTTAGAATAATGCTTATACCCGTAGAGGCCACTATCCCGCGCCCTATACATAAACCTAAAGAACCCGAGCCGACAGAACCCAATAACGACAAAAAGAAAATAACCATAGGGAGAATAAGCCGAGAGGAACTCTACACAGATATCAGTGACACGGCAGGTATCAACACTTTGTTTGTAGTATTTGTAGTGCTCTCCGCCATAGTAGCCTCTATAGGAATCCTAAAAAACAATGTTGCAATTATTATAGGTGCCATGGTAATCGCCCCGATGCTGGGCTCTAATATGACACTTGCGTTCGGCACCACATTGGGCGACATGAAACTGCTTAGGCGGAGCATGGAAGCCAACCTGTTGGGATTTGCTGTTGCTTTCGGGCTCTCGTATGCCATCGGGCTTCTTTATGACGTAGACATTGCGATTGAGGAGCTGGCCTCGCGCACAAATGTAGGGTTCGGGGACATAGCTTTAGCCTTGGCCTCGGGTGTTGCGGGGGCACTCTCGTTCACAAAAGGGATACCCGGTGCACTCATAGGTGTAATGGTAGCAGTGGCGTTGCTGCCCCCCACTGTATCGTTTGGAATGTTGATGGGATCGGCACAGTACACCCACGCAATGGGTGCGCTACAATTATTGCTCGTTAATGTGATCTGTGTGAACCTGTCTGCGGTGTTAACATTCTTGATTCAGGGTGTGAGGCCGCTTACATGGTGGCAGGCGGACCGTGCGAAAAAATCCACAAGCATTGCAATTACTCTTTGGGTAGCACTGCTACTTATACTTGCCGTAACAATTTATTTTTCGCGTAGCCGTTAACTTTATAATCAGTTGCTTGTAAGGTTGTCAAGCGCACTGAACACAGCCTTAATCTCGTCCTCTGTGTTATAGAAATGGGGTGATAACCTAAGCGCCCCTCCCCTTGTATTCACTATAATATTCCTCTTTTGCAGTTGAGTCCTTATATCTGCGGGATCAAACCCGCCTCGGAATACGGCTATGCCCCCGCGCTCATTCGCATCTCGGGGACTTATAAGTGTAAGACCACGCTTTTGGACTTCACTGATGATAACGTCCACAAGCCCATCGATCCGTGTTTTGATCTCCCGAACCCCGACCTCGAGCAACAGATCCAATGCTGCACCTAGCGCATATATGCCTGCAATATTAGGCGAGCCCTCTTCAAAACGAAGTGTGTTGTCTTTTAGTGTGAGATCGATGGTCTCAAAATCGTCCTCACCCACCACACTCTTCCAGCCTATTAAACACGGCTCAATCCGGGGTGCCAGTTCCTCTCGGCAATAGAAGATCCCTATCCCCTCGGGCCCCAAGAGCCACTTATGCGCATCGGCAGCCATAAAATCGATACCCATTTCCCCTACATCCATTGGCACTGCACCCAGGCTCTGAATAGCGTCGACAAATAAGAGTGTATCGTTGCGCTTACACAACGCCCCAAGCCGCCCCAGATCGATCATAAACCCGTTGTTGGATTGCACAGATGTTACTGACACCACACGTGTGCGGGAATCCATGAGACCCGCTATCACTTTAATATCTATGCGGTTATTTGTAGCTTTGAAGTATCTTAGTTCGACCCCCAGGCTCTTAAGATTTAGCCACGGGTATATATTCGAGGGAAAGTCCCTTTCATATACAATTACATTATCTCCCTCTTTCCACTCGAGCCCCGATGCTACAATCGATATGCCGTGCGAGGTGTTCTTAATAAATGCGATCTCGGTGTCTTTGGCCCCCGTAATCTCGGCACTCCTACCCCTAACCTCGTCTATGCGCCCAGTCCATTGTTCGTAGCGTGCTATGCCGTGCTCCGAAGACTCCACCATAAAGTCGTGCGCAGCCCCACACACAGAGGTCGAAACCGGGGCAACCCCGGCGTGGTCGAGATAAATGTAGTCTTTTGTAATAGGAAAAAGGCTACGGTAATACTCTATTGTCTTTGGATCTAAACTCATTATCAACCTGTCTTTTCGTGCAGAAAAGCTTACTTAATTATGTCTCACATCCAAATTTTTCAATCTAAAATATACTGATTGACAAAATACCAAAATCGTGCCATATTAAGTTTCAGAAGTAGATTTTAGGAGGTAGTGTATTTTGAAACAAGGTACTGTTAAGTGGTTTAATAGTTCTAAAGGTTACGGCTTCATACAATCTGACGAGGTAGAGAAGGATATATTCGTTCACTACAGTGTCATAGAAGGCGACGGCTATAAGAGCCTTGCCGAAGGTGAAGCGGTTGAATTTGAAATTACAGACGGCCCCAAAGGTCCACAGGCCACAAAGGTCGTTAAAGTAGAGTCAGAATAAGCAACTAACTCTGCCGGGGTTATTCTGTCTCTCATTATTTAGTTTCCCACGTGCTGTGATTTTCCATTAAACGAAAATGTGGGGGATAGTTGTATGCGCTGTAAGTTCAGCTTGACACCCTTTCCAACTACGCACAAACTTATTTAAGTGATCACACGAAGAGTATTTGTAAAAAGTGTGCTTTTAGGCAGTATGGGTTTAATATTTTCGACAAAGGCACGCCCAGACACTAGTAAATTCCATTACACGCAACTCATATATAACGGCAACTGGGACCCGCGCCCCAGAGCTTATAAAAGGTTTTTGAGCTCTTTAGAGATCAGAACCAGTGTAAAGACCTCTCCGGATAAAGTGGATATAGCCATTGACGACCCTAAACTACATGACTACCCGTTACTCTTTATAAGCGGCACTGGGGGATTTGCACCGTTTAGTAACGAACAAAGAACCATACTGCGCAGGTTCTTAAAGATGGGAGGCACAATAGTAGTCGATGACTCGTCTGGCGAAACAGATTCCGAGTTCGATAGGTCGATCAGGAACGAAATTTCAAGTATTATCCCCGAGCTAAGCTTATCGATAATACCCCACGATCATGTTCTGTATAAGTCCTTTTACCTGCTCCACTCGCCAAGCGGAAGAAAGATAATCGAGCCGTCTTTGGAAGGCATAACCTTTAAAGACGAGCAAAGGACAGCACTCATATACTCCAGGAACGATCTGCTGGGTGCATGGTCGGAAGACGAGTTCGGTAAATGGGAGTTCGAGTGCATACCGGGGGGTGAATCGCAGAGAGAGCTCGCCTTTAGACTAGGTATCAATATCATGCTCTATGCGCTTACCGGCAACTACAAACAGGATCAGATTCATGTCCCGTTTATAAAAGAGCGTCAAATGAACCTCTGAATCCAATACAAGTATAATTAATCTAAATAAATTCAGCACGGCACTGATCACAGGCACTGCATGAAGTTGAAACACCACCGTTTCTGTATTAATTTATTATGATTCTCCAGATCAAAGGAAGGAAGGTAAATTAAGATGGGTCTTACAAACGAACAGATTAGACGATATAGCCGCCACCTCATAATGCCCGAGGTAGGGGTAGAGGGACAGGAAAAACTTGCAGCCGCAAAGGTGCTGTGTATAGGTGCAGGCGGGCTCGGCTCGCCCCTGGCGCTCTACTTGGCAGCCGCAGGTGTCGGTAAACTGGGCATACTCGATTTTGATGTAGTAGATTTCAGCAACCTGCAACGTCAAATCATACACAACGAAGATACGGTCGGCATGCTAAAGGTCGAGTCGGCCAAAGAAACTCTGGAGAGCCTTAACTCCGACGTAGAGATAGAGACTTATAACACTACAATAACATCCGACAACGCAATGGATATCATTAAGGATTATGATGTCGTTGTGGACGGTACGGACAATTTTGCCACCAGATATCTTGTAAACGACTCATGCGTGCTGTTGGGAAAACCAAACGTATACGGAAGCATTTTTAGGTTTGAGGGCCAAGTGAGCGTATTCGACGCCAAACGTGGCCCCTGCTACAGATGTCTCTACCCCGAACCCCCGCCCCCGGGACTTGTGCCCAGTTGTGCAGAGGGTGGAGTTCTTGGCATATTGCCGGGGGTAATAGGCACGCTGCAAGCCGCCGAGACGATTAAGCTCATTATAGAGAAAGGGACACCGCTTATCGGGAAGCTGCTCTTTATGGACGTGATGGATATGAAAGTAAGGGAGCTTAGCCTCAGAAAGGACCCCGACTGCCCCATATGCGGCGAGAACGCCACTATTACTGAGCTAATTGACTATGAACAGTTCTGTGGGATAGGGCGTGGCGAGTTAGGGCTTGAAGACACCTCGGGTGAGGACGATAAGTTGGAAATAAGCGTAGATGAGTTCCACGAAATCGTTTCTTCAAACGGTCCTGTAAAGATACTCGATGTCAGAGAGCCGCATGAGTATGATATATGCAGCATTGACGGCTCTGTGTTAATACCTCTTGGCGAACTGCCGAGCAGGGTAAACGAACTGGATACTGCAGACGACATTATTGTACACTGCCACCACGGGTCACGTAGCATGCAGGCCACAAGACTGCTTAGAAACATGGGCTTTCAGAAGGTGAAAAACCTGGCAGGCGGCATTGACGCTTGGGCCGAGAAGCACGACCCTGAAATGCCCAGGTACTGATTTTACCATGGCTGAGCTCCCATACTCCTTATCCCGAATTAGAACATTTCGATAATACGTAAACGCTATATCCATAATTTCAGACAGTTACTGAATTTAGGTTGATAGAATCCCAACTCTCTACTCCCCACTACTCGATTCTTATGTATACTATTGCGCTAGAAGGAAGTAATCCAAAGGGGGACAAACAACATGAAGGGATTGACCTACCCAAGGTTAATCATAGGGGTTGGATTAACCGTTTTACTCGCATTATCCATTGTACAAACCGCGTGTGACAAATCATCAAGTTCCAGTACAGGAGACTTAAACTACTCCGTCGCACGTATCTGGAACGAGCAACTGCTCGATGCCATTAGAATAGACTACCCCGCACCGACAGTGCACTCGCGCAACCTGTTCCACACATCCGTAGCAATGTACGATGCCTGGGCTGCTTACGACACCATAGCCACAGGCTACCTTGTCAAGGAAAAATTGACTGCTGATGATATAGAAACAGCACGTGCAGAGGCCATCAGTTTTGCCGCATACCGAGTTTTAAAAGAGCGCTACAAAATCTCACCGGGTGCTGCGGAATCACTGGCCTCGTTCGATGAAACTATGGACGACTTGGGATACGATAAATCATTTACCGGTACTGCCGGCAACTCCCCTGCAGCGCTCGGCAACCGTATCGCCGAAGCCGTGTTGGCATACGGCCTCACGGATGGAGCTAACGAAGCAAACGAATATGAGGATAACACCGGGTACATGCCTGTGAATGAACCCCTGGTGATCAGTATCCCGGGTACAGTGATGGTTGATCCGAACCGGTGGCAGCCACTTGATATTACGGGACGGCTCACACAAAACGGGCTTCAGCGCGGCGATGTACAGGTATTCCTCGGATCGCAATGGGGTTATGTAAAACCGTTTGCGCTCGCACCCAGAGGCAATCCCGATGTGGATATTTACCTAGATCCCGGATTACCCCCTCAACTTGGAGGAATAGACGATGCCGAATTTAAAAACGCTATAGTCCGCGTGATTAGGTTCAGCAGCCGGGTTGACCCGGATGACGGGGTATTGATAGACATATCCCCCGGAGCAATAGGCAACAACACACTCGGGACCAACAACGGCACAGGCTACAACACCAACCCTTTTACCGGGCAGCCATATGCACCGAATATTGTGAAAAGGGGTGATTATGGACGTATACTTGCCGAGTTTTGGGCCGACGGCCCCGACTCGGAGACCCCACCGGGGCATTGGAACACCCTGGCCAATTATGTTTCGGACCATCCCCTACTCGTAAAGGCAATAGGGGGCGGTGGAGCTATTGTGAATGAACTCGAGTGGGACGTCAAACTCTACTTTGCCATAAACGGTGCAGTGCATGACGCTGCGGTTGCTGCATGGGACGCCAAGCGCAAATACGATTATGTAAGGCCTATATCGGCCATCCGCTACATGGGTGGATTGGGCCAGTCTTCTGATCCCGGCGGCACCTCTTATCACCCCGATGGGTTGCCTCTGGTACCCGGATTGATAGAGGTTATAACTCCCGAGTCAAGTGCAGCGGGGGAACGCCATAGCCACTTGCAGGCACAGGTGGGACTAATTGCAATAAAGTCATGGCTGGGCGAGCCGGATGACCCCGAGAACGAGTACAGCGGCACAGGATGGATACTGGCTGTTAATTGGCTCCCGTATCAGCGCTCTAACTTCGTAACACCACCGTTTGCTGGTTACATATCCGGCCACAGCACTTTCAGCCGGGCCGCCGCCGAGGTCTTGGCCTCAATCACCGGCAGCAAATATTTCCCGGGCGGTCTTGGCACACTGGTTGCGGAAAAAGACCATTTTCTTGAGTTCGAGATCGGTCCCACTGAAGAGGTTGTGTTGGAATGGGCAACTTATTATGATGCATCAGATGAAGCCGGTATCTCGCGTCTATGGGGCGGAATTCACGTGGATGCTGACGACCTGGAAGGCAGAATCGTAGGCGCTCAAGTGGGTAAAGATGCCTATAATCTAGCCACTCAATATTTTAATGGGACTGTTCAATAATTTTTTAGGCTGGGCAATTAGATATCGAGCATAAGCTTGCCGTTATCAACGTTTATGCCTTTATAAAGAGCTTCGTTCTGCTCCGTCTTGCCGTCGGCAACCATAAGCACATAGGGAAGGATAGTGTTGGATAGATAATAGGTTGAGGTCTTGGCTACCAGAGACGGCATGTTTGTAACACAGTAATGTTTTATGCCGTAAGAGTCGTAAACAGGAGAGTCGTGTGTCGTGGGTTTGCTGGTCTCGGAGCATCCCCCCTGGTCAATCGCGACATCCACAAACACACTGCCCTTCTCCATCTTCTTTATCATCTCTTTGGTAATCACTTTAGGGGCCTTTGCACCCGTAACAAGTACCGCACCTACTACTAGGTCTGACTTTATAAGCTCGTTCTCGACTACCTCGGGGTATGATGGAAGTGTCTTTACCCTGCCCTCAAACTGCTCATAGAAGAAATCAAGCTTCTCTTGTTTAATGTCAATGACAGTTACTTCTGCTCCCAGGCCAAGCGCCGAAAGCACTGCGCTAAGCCCAACCGTACCACCTCCGATAACTGTGACTCGCCCGCTTCTAACCCCCGCAGCACCGCATAGAAGCACACCCTTGCCCCCCTTGGACTTCTGGAGGAAGTGCACACCTACCTGTACTGATAACCGCCCTGCAATAGTGCTCATAGGCACAAGCATAGGGAGCGAACCGTCGGGGAGTTCGACTGTTTCAAATGCCATAGCCCGGCATTTGCTTTTCTTTAGTGCTTGGATGAGTTTTCTATCCGCAGCCAGATGTAGGTAGGAAAATATTGTATGGTGTTCCTTAATATACGGGTATTCGGTTGGGAGAGGCTCTTTTACTTTAACTATGAGTTTGGTCTTTTTGAAAAGCTCCCTTTCGGTATTTACGATCCTCGCCCCGGCTTTTTTATAGTCCTCGTCGGGTATCCCACTACCGCCACCCGCGCCCTTCTCGACAAACACCTTGTGCTTGTGCTGTGTCAGTACCCGCACAGCCTGGGGCGTGAGCGCTACCCTGTACTCTTGGACCTTTCTCTCTCTCGGTATCCCAATAATCATCTAATAATAGATAATAGCACCTGGACGGAGGGATGCAATTTAGTTTATGTGATGAAGTTAGTATTTGTTGATTGGATACAGTCTAAAGATAAATGTGATCGGTAGTCTGGGCAGGGGGGGACTCGAACCCCCACGGACATAAGTCCAACGGCTTTTGAGGCCGTCGTGTCTGCCAATTTCACCACCTGCCCTAAAGTAGGAGTTTAATATTATTCTCGGGAATATCCCAAGAATCAATACTACACATTTTTGAACCGGAACACACACCTAAACAAACCTAAACAAACACTTAGAATGTGTCCCTTTATATATTGACATGATTAGTTCTTCATGTATGCTAGCACACTTGATCCGGGGTTAGGGGTAACTCTATTATCAGGAGCTTTAAATGATAGTTGTAATGAAAAGCGGTGCCTCAGAGGAACAGATCCAAAAAGCTGTGGATACTATGGATGAGCTTGGGTACAAAGCACACCTGATCCAAGGGGTACTCAGGACTGTTATTGGAGCGGTAGGTGACGAGCGAGGCAAGCCACAGGATATGGAGACACTGAGCATCCTAGAAGGGGTGGAAAAAGTTGTCCCCATAGTACAACCTCACAAACTCGCCAGCAAAGAATTTAAACCCGAAAAGTCAGAAATTAAGATTGAAGGCATCTCTATAGGCAACAAAAAATTGCCCGTGATTGCCGGGCCATGTTCTGTAGAAAATGAAGAGCAGATCTTAGAAGTAGCCAAGGCAGTAAAGGAAGCCGGTGCAACAATGTTCAGGGGCGGTGCTTACAAGCCGAGGTCGTCTCCATACGCTTTCCAAGGGCTTGGCGTAGAGGGGCTAAAACTTCTGGCTAAAGCCAAAGAAGCTACAGGCATGCCTATAGTGACTGAAATACTCGATGTTCACCACATGGATGCGGTTGTTGAATATGCTGATGTACTGCAGATAGGGGCCAGGAACGCACAAAACTACGCACTACTTAAAGAGGTAGGCAAGTCTAAGAAACCCGTACTACTCAAACGAGGCATGTCCACAACGATAAAAGAATTCTTGATGTGTGCCGAGTACATACTTTCCGAAGGCAACGAAGATGTAATGCTTTGTGAAAGAGGTATAAGAACATTTGAAACGGCCACAAGAAACACGTTTGACCTAAACGCAATCCCAGTTTTACAAGAGAAAACTCACCTGCCGGTAGTAGCTGACCCAAGCCATGGAACAGGATATTGGCAGTATGTAACACCTATGGCTCTTGCCGCCATAGCTGCAGGAGCAGACGGTTTAATAATTGAGGTACACAACAACCCCGAAATTGCAGTCAGTGATGGCGGGCAGTCCTTAAAACCGAAAAAGTTCGCAGACCTTATGAAGCGGGCTGCGCCTGTGGCAGAGGCAGTGGGCAGAGAGATTTAATCTTCCTGAAAAAAAGCCTCGACAATCCCCTTTGCTTCCTCAAAATCGTCTTGGTACACCATTACCCTCACACCGCTTGTTGCATTGGGCATAAGCAAATTTACGTTTAAGCTCTGCGAAAAGTAGTTATCGACATAGCATACGATATTGTGATTCTCTAAAAAATCTTTCATCAACGCAGCCAGTGCAGCATTCTCGGTCCTATGCAGTTCTACGAATGTTTTTTTACTTTTTTTGACTGGCTTTTGTTTGGTATCCCCGCCGAAAGGTTTGTGGTCATGTAGCGTGTTTTCGTATGATACACCTACGACGTCGGGGATAAGCCCTACCTCGCAATTCGGGCAGTAAGATATATCGGAACTAAAACTATTCTTGCATAACGGACACTCAGCCATAACAGGGTCTGTACCTTGTAAAAATCAGTTTTTTACTATGACACGCTTTCCATCAATCACGATCTTGCCGCTGGAAAAGAGCTCGACCGCCTTGGGGTATATCTTGTGCTCCTCTTTATGGATTCTCTCGAGCAACGTGTCCTCGGTATCGTCGTCAAGCACGGGGACCACGGACTGAAGCAGAATAGGCCCCGTGTCCACGCCCTGGTCCACAAAATGCACCGTGCACCCGGTGTATTTAACCCCGTACTCAAGGGCCTGCTTTGCGGCGTGCATACCGGGAAACGAAGGCAGCAATGCCGGGTGCAGATTGATTATTCTATGTTTGTACCTGCTTACAAAATAGGGGGTGAGTATACGCATAAAGCCCGCAAGGGCTATTAGATCTATTTGGTAGGGTGTGATTCTCTCGATAATTGCCTTCTCAAAACTCTCACGCGAGTCATAGTCCTTGTGGTCTACTATCTCTACAGGGATGTCATGGTTTTTAGCCCTCTCGATGGCATAGGCATCGGGTCGGTTACTCAAGACCACGGCAATATCTGCCGATCGAATGTTTGCGTCTATAATAGCCTGTAGATTAGAGCCGTTTCCCGACACAAACACGGCAACCCTGGTTTTCTTTGACATACGATTATCTTAACTGCTCGCAGCAGAGGAAGCACTATATAACAACTGTATGCGGGATAAAAACGAGGGGGCTGCTTTGGTGATTATAATGCAGGTGGATTTGGACAAAAAAAAAAGAACCAAGGCAGCTACCTACTTTCCCACCCCCGTACAGGGGCAGTATCATCGGCCTCAGAGAGCTTAACTTCCGGGTTCGGGATGGGACCGGGTGTTGCCTCTCCAGTATTGCCACCCAGATTCGCTAATAAACTTACCAAAACAATATCCATTGTCAACACCCGGTCGATTTGAAAACCAATATTAAACATGCTTTAATTCATCTATGGACAGATTAATAGACAGTTTTATCAACTCTCTAAACAGGCGCGAGACCACTAAAGACACCTACAGAAAAGCGCTTAGAGAATTTGCGAAATGGGTGGGTAATGGCAAACCCGAGAACCTTACATCTGACGACATAAGGCGCTATAAGGACTACCTTGCTGCCAAAGAGCTCTCGTCCACCTCGCTCTCGGCATACCTAACTGCAGTAAGACGATTATATGAATACATGGTATCCACCGGCAAGGTCCCAGAGAACCCGGCAAAGAAAATTAAAGGCGGCAAACGCCCCAGCCGCCACCTCACCGAGCCCGTAAGGCCAAGCGAGATGAGAAAACTGCTCGAGTCCATCGACATACCCAACCCGGTGGGGCTAAGGGATAAGGCAATACTCAGTCTTATGGCAAACTGCGGCCTAAGCGAGATCGAGATTGTAAGGGCGGATATAGGCGATATTAAAACAAGGAACAAAAATAGGGTTATATACGTCCAAGGCAAGAACAAGGACGTTAAGGACGAATACGTTTTATTATTCCCCCAAGCACTGGCATCACTCGAAGCTTACCTAGAGACCCGACCCGAGCGCGAGAACAACGAACCGCTTTTCTGGGGCATAGGCAACCGCGCGCGAGGTGCACGAATCACCACAAGGGCCATCAGGGAAAGGGTAAGTCACTACCTAAACAAATCAGGTATCAAAAGAGCAGGCATCACTCCCTACAGCCTACGCCACACTGCTGCACTGCTTGCAATACAAAACGGAGCCACCGTATCGGAAGTAAAGAGAATGCTCAGACACAAGACCACCGACTCCACACTCGTATACTTCGAAGAGGCCAAAGAACGGGGGATACTCTAAGAATTAAATCAAACAAATTCTATCCTGATATTGCTGAATTTCTGCAAATTGTTGCATTAAAAGCACTTATCAGCGTACCACGAACAAACCATATTTATCAATAATTTATAGGGGATACGCATCATCTATGGAATTGTTATAAAAAAACCCTTGACATATATACTTAAAATGATATTATTTTACCGACTGGTCAACTAATAGGTGCCGTAGATATGGGAAGAACGAGTAACGCAAAAGAAAATTTGATACAAAGCGCCATTGAGTTAATCGGCGCAACTAACTATAACTCCGTCGGGGTCCAAGAGCTCTGCGACCATGCCGGGGTAAAGAAAGGCAGCTTCTATCATTTTTTCCCATCCAAAAGAGACCTGACCCTAGAGGCAATCGATATAATGTGGGGCATGTTCAAGTCGAGTATTCTCGACCCGGTTTGCACAGCCGATATCCCGCCTATGAGAAAGTTTCAATTGCTACTGGACGAGTCTGAAAAGGCTCAAAAGTGTACAAAGGAAATTCTCGGCTGTAGCACGGGGTGCCACATAGGGAACTTGGCGCTTGAGCTCAGCACACAAGACCAGGTTATCCGCGAAAAAGTACAGCACGTGTTCAATGAGTGGACCGACTGTATAGAGGGTGTTGTAAAAGAGGCGGTCGCTGACGGTTCGTTCCCCTCGGATACAGACACTCGTAAAACCGCAAAATCAATGCTTGCGTATGTAGAGGGTATGTGTCTGCTTGTGAAAACATTTGATGATGTAGATCTAATTAGAGAACTGGGTGAGTGTATACCCCAACTGATAGTAAGGAAAAAACAAAACAAGGCTAGAGCCGTCAGTTAAAGCATATATTTTTTAAGATCGTAAAAGCCGACCAGTCAACTATACATAGGAGGCATTAAGATGCTGGCAAAAAACATAGAGGATAAGGAACAGATAATCATGAGTATAAATACTGCAAACTTAGATGATGATTTAACCACTAAATCCGATGAGTCTTTGGTTTCTTTGTATGTAAGCGACAGTAACACAGATGCTTTTGATGAGCTTGTGAACCGCTACAGTGATAAGATCTATAGACTAGGGCTCAGGATCACTAACAACATGAGCGATGCCGAGGAAATCCTCCAAGAGGTGTTCCTAATCCTTGTCGAGAAGCTACATACGTTTAGGAAGGAATCCAAGTTCTCGACCTGGCTCTTTAGAGTGGCATCGAACGCGGCCTATATGCACATTAGAAAAGACAAGAGGCATCAGCAAAACCACTTCAGCATCGACGACTATAAGCCCTATAACGATTCGGGTGTGTTGTCCGGTGTGGAGGACAAGGACTGGAGCGAGACCCCTGACGAGACACTGCTTAGCCGCGAGGGCACTGATGCCATAGAATCCGCAATAAACGAACTGCCCAAGGACTACCGCATAGTTTTTCACATGAAGGACATTGAGGGACTTAAGAGCAAAGAGATCGCAGAGGCACTGGGACTATCGCTGCCAGCTGTAAAATCCCGGGTACTTAGAGCAAGGCTCTTCCTAAGGGATAAGCTCTCGGACTACTTTCAGGAAAGGGGTCTATCGAAATAAATATATGTAGTAAACTAACGGTGGGTTGTTACTTGTATTTTAGTGAAAGGCTCCGGTAAAACTGAATCAGACTTTTTCCAGATAGCTCTTAATGGGATAGATCCTGCCGGCTCGTTTTAGTTTTTTAATGGCCTTAACCTCAATCTGGCGAATCCTCTCTCTGGTAACCTTGAACTCATGGCCGACCTCTTCAAGCGTGCACTCTTTTTCCTCATCAATCCCAAACCGCATCTTCACAATGCTCTCTTCCCTTGCATTAAGGACTGAAGAAAGGGCGTTGCTGATGATCTCTTTTAGCTCGTTCATCTCGAGTGTTTTCGATGGCGAGCTTGTGCTTGTATCCTCTATTAGATCAACCAGCTTGCTGTCTTCCTCGTCCCCGATGGGAGTTTCCAAGGAGATCGGGTCCTTGGCAATCTTAAGCACCCTGGTCACTTTATCTATGGATATCCCTATCCTCTCGGCTATCTCCTCGGGAAGGGGCTCTCTGCCCAGTTCCTGCACAAGGGACCTAGAGGTCCTCACAATTCTATTTATGGTCTCTGTCATGTGTACCGGGATTCTTATAATACGTGACTGGTCGGCGAGTGCGCGTGTGATGGCCTGGCGGATCCACCAAGTGGCATAGGTAGAGAATTTATAGCCCCTATTATACTCAAATTTTTCCACTGCACGCATAAGCCCCATGTTGCCTTCCTGTATAAGGTCCAAAAACGGCAGCCCTCTGTTTATATAGCGCCGTGCAATACTCACTACCAACCTCAGGTTGGATTCGATCAGTTTACGTCTGGCCAACTGAGTCGTCAGTTCACCCAGTTCCACTTTCTCAAGCGCTTTTTTGATAACATCGGTGTTTTCAGAGGTCTGGCGGGCGAAATCAACCATCTTTTTCTTTACATCCTTTTTGGACTTTTTACCCCCAGCCGTCTCTTTTTGTATGGCTTTAGCCCTTTTCTCCAATTTTTCCAATCTGTTTAGGTGGGTTTTGGCCTTGGCCAAGATCCGTTCCATCTGGCAGGTGTTTAAATTTATATCTTCAATAAAATTCACTATCTTGTCGTCATTGCGCTTTACCTTGTTTTTAAGCGATTTACACTTTTTCTCCGATACCGACCCAAACTGCGCTCTACAGTTTTCATTGTCAGTATATAGTTTCTTTATAGATTCTATGGCCTTGATAATCCCGTTTAGAACCTCGTCCTCACCAGAGCCCTCACCGTCGTAATCAAACGAGTTAGTGATATCCCGCACACTTAGCAGCCCGTCTTCGAGCTTCTCACCAAGTGCAATCACCTCGTTTAGCATAAGCGAGGAGCTTAGCATGGCCCGTGCAACTACCTTTCTACCCGCCTCGATCTCCTTGGCGATCTGTATTTCCTGGTCTTTTGTTAATAGTGAATGGTCTGCGATCTCGTGGAGGTAATACCTAATTAGGTCGTACTCGTTTGTGTTCTCTTGATTGGTCTTGAGTACCGCTCCCTGGGTGTTCAACGCAGGTTGCTCTTGGTTTTCGTTGTTATCAAAATTCTCTTGCTCGGCTCCATCTTGAATAAACTCGGTATTATCATCCTCTGAAAATTCGACTGTGTCTTCGTTTGTAGAATCAGAGAGCTGCTCGTCCGCATCCATGCCAGGACGATAACTATTCTTTTTTCTAGTTCTCATATGGCTCTCCTGTTCTATTATTGTTTTTTTTCATAAGCTCTGTGTACTCCTCTAGCAACTTTTTCTCGAGCTCATGGTCATTTTTTTTGCTCGCCTTCTGCATTTCCAACCTAAGTACTTTCAAGTGTTCCTCTAGCATCTTGGCCTGAAGCTTTGTCATACAGCCACTAAGTATTGCTCTTGCAGACTCCTCATCTACAATATCGTCCCCTCCGAGCACTGCCTCAGAGATCAATCTTTGTGCAGCATCGCTCTTGGCGCCAAGCAGTATTGTAGATACATCAGACTCATCGTCTTCAAGAATATTATCCAACACACCCTTTATATCCGTGTTTGAGATCAATCCCTGCCAATCCGTTTTTGTAAGCTCCCCACGAAGCCCGGGATGCTCCAGCACCAATTTCAAGATCATCAACTCTGTAGCACTTGAGAGGTCTGTGATATTAACACTGCTTCGCGAGTGTGTTTTTCTCTGTAACCGGAGTGAGGATGCAAATTCCGCCTCTCTTACCCCGAATTTCTCGGCAGCAATTTTGATCTGTCTACTTCTCTCGATCGGGTCCGTAATAGTGCTTAACAGAGAGACCACCTGATCCTTGCTCTTGGCGAGGCTCTGGTTCCCAGCCGCAAACTCGTCCACTATGCTCTGCACATAAAAATCGATTAACGGATGTGCATTGTCCACAATACGCTCGAACACACCCACACCCTCTGACTTGATAAATGAGTCGGGGTCATGCCCCTCAGGCAGTAGTGCTATGTAGGGGTTAACGTCTTGCTCTATAAAAAGCCCGAGCGACCTAATAGCGGCATTCATGCCCGAGCTGTCGCTATCGAACACAAGCACCACTCTATCTGTATAACGTCTCAATATGGCTATATGATTTTTTGTAAGCGACGTGCCGGACACCGCTACAACGTTTTTAACCCCAGCTTGGAAAAGCGATAAGTAATCCATATAGCCCTCAACCAAAATGACTTTGTCGGCTTTGCGGATAAAATCCTTGGATTTGTCTATGCCATAAAGAATCGACCTTTTGTGATAAATCTCTGATTCTGGTGAATTGATGTACTTGGCCTGTTCGGAATCGTCTAAGATCCTGCCGCCAAATCCCGTGACTTTGCCTTCGATGTTACGTATAGGGAATATCAACCTGTTTCTAAACCTATCGTAGTACCCGCTCTTGCCGCTTCGTTTAATTACAAGACCAAGCTCTGAAGCCAGTCCAAGCGGCACATTCTTTTTCTCTAGGTAGTTTACCAATTTATCCCACCCAGAGGGTGCAAACCCAAGTTCTAATTCTGTACACATCTCGGCGGTTATCCCACGATCACGTATATAATCCCTCGCAATGGCCCCTTCTTTGCTTTTGTTAAGTGCTCTGTGGTAAAAGTTTGAAACTAGGCTGTTTATCTTAAAAAGTTTGGATTGTTGGGATTTTTGGGCCCTTTCAGTCTTGGTGGGTTTTCTGATCTCGACATTGGCCTGCTTGGCAAGCTCTTCGAGGGCTTCGGGGAATGAGATGTTGTTGTAGCGCATAAGGAAACCAAACATGTCGCCCCCCGCCCCGCAGCTGAAACAATGGAACAGTCCCTTGTCTTCATCCACATGCATTGAGGGGTTTTTGTCGTCGTGAAACGGACAGAGCCCCACGTAGTTTTTCCCCGATTTTTTTAGAGATGTATAGCTCTCTATGAGGTTAATTATACTCAACCTCCCTTTTATTTCTTTAACAATCGATTCGTCTGTAAATCGTGCCATTTAAAACCGGTATTAAAGAAATTTGTACAGATGGTATTATTGCGGAAAGAAATTTTGTTCGATTATTATGGTCAAATAATCTCAAAGTGATGTCCCCTACCGGTTGTTTTAATACTATTAAAATACTGTGATTATCTTCTTTTAGTACGCTTAATTACGCGCTTTTTTGCTGCAAAGAGCTTCTTCTTCTTTTTTTCACTAGGTTTCTCGTAATACTCCCTTCGTCTGACCTCAGACAACACACCCCCTTTCTCAACTTGCTTTTTGAATCTCTTAAGAGCGCTATCGATACTTTCGTTGTTACCGACCACAATCCCTGGCATTAAAAAACCTCCTATAGCATAAACACAAGGTTCATACAAACTAATTTATTACAAATCAAATGTCAAGTCTAACCACTGACTATAACTATTTTTTCGGGTCCTGAACTTTTGGGAAAACCCCTACATTCCGTCTATTCTGAGCAATCTGACTATCGATTTCTGCTTGGGTCTTACCTTTTTGCTCATCATCGTCCTGACGATGCTCCTCAAACCTCTTTACCCACGAGTCCCTTTCTTTCCTTATATTGTCTATTAAACCCATACCATATTCCTTTATGATTAATTATAAACCGATTTTGTTTGAAGCAAAAGTATTAAATCCGCCTCAGTGCACAATCTCGCTTACAGAAGTAATATCCACAGTGTCCTTGAGCTTTGGCAGAGTTTCTCTAAGAGCTTTCAGAGTTGAGGGATAGGGATGGCATATGCCCACTGCATAACCTTTCTTCTCAGATATATCCACCAATTTGTTGATCTGCGCTTTTATATACTCCGGGTCCTGTTTATTATCCAGGAAAAGATCCCTGGAAGCGGTCTTAACATCCAGTTTCTTTGCAGTACTAAAACCCATAGACCGGTTAGAGGTCAGGCTGTCGACAAAGAATAACCCGTCTTCGCTGAGCCTAGACAACACAAGCTCTAACAACTCACCGTTTTCCATGAATTTTGAACCCATATGATTATTTACACCTTTAATATGAGGGACTGCGTCGAGGTGCTTGTTAAGCTTATCGATTATCAACTGTTTTGGCAAACCTACAAGCAATGCATCCTCCCCGGCATCTTCCCCGCTGTAACCCGAAGACTCCTTTGGCTCCATAGGCAGATGCAGCATCACATCCCATCCTCTTGCGTTTGCTCCATTTGCAGCATACTCGGAATAAGGAAGGTCCGGCAGTACCGCAAAAGTAAGCTGCTCTTCTATCCGAAGCAGGTCGTCAATCTGAGCTTTATTCACACCTAGGTCATCCACTATGATAACTATCTTGGGCTTATGCGTTTTAACACTGCTTATCTCCTTTTGCGGCTTTGGGCTCGGGAGGGGTTTTTCTTCAACATCAGTTCTATCTACTTTTATTGTTTTGGGATCTGCCTCTTTTTTAACAGGTTTTTCAATTACTATCGCTTCTGGCTTTGGTTTAACCTTGCTTACAAACTTAAACTCATATGTCCTCGCCAAATAGCCGTTTACATCTATATCTGCAACAAGCAGATCGCCTTGGTCGCGAAACGAGCTACCTACCCCGTCCATAGAGGCAATTGATCGCTTAATAGCCGTTTTTATCGATGATTTGTTTATCCCGCCCGGGGTTTTAATGGTATAGAGGTCATGGTCCCATTCCAATACCCCGCTGTCTGGGTCCTCTACCGACTTTTTTGAACTCGATGCAGAGCTTATATCATAGGACGAGACCCCTATTTTAAAGAGCCCACTATTTATTGAATTATCTAGCTCTGCGAGACGCTTTGCAATGCGCTCGGATTGGTTGGGACTTTCTTTGTCGGGGCCCTTTTTAATGTAGCTAAGCCCCCAGAGCACTAAAAACAGGGTGCATATAAAACCAACGGTGAAAACAGCGGCCCTTGTAGCACCCGCAGATTTGGTACGCCGTTTTCTTCGGGGTCGAGTAGTCCTGGGTCTAGTGGTTCTATTAGGTTTTTTTGGCAAGAGTGTGTGACCCTAGCCCTTTGATAGTGTATTGGCCAGTTCCGAGCTCTTTATGAGCTCAATCGCTTTGTCGAGTTGCTTATCCTTACCCTTCTCATTCTCTATAACTATATCGGGCACCACACCGACTTCGTTTATGGAACGCCCGCTTGGGGCATAGAATTTTGCTGTGGTCAGTTTAAGTCCCGACCCGTCATCGAGCCGAATTATGGTCTGGACAGAACCTTTGCCGAACGTTTTGGTGCCGAGTATCAAGGCACGTTTAGTATCCTGAAGGGCCTCGGCAACCACCTCTGACGCACTCGCACTCCCCTTATTTACAATCACTACAAGTGGATAATCCCTAAGCTCCCCGCTGTCGGTAGCATAGTATTCATTTACCTGGCTTGGATCTCTGCCCTTAACGCTGACTATAAGCCCCTTACCCATAAACTGGTCCACTACCTCTATGGCCTGATCCAATAGCCCCCCGGGATTATTCCTCAGGTCAAGTATAAGCCCCTCGAGATTACCGCCATTGCCGGACTCGATTACCGTCATCGCTTCTTTAAGTTCACTAGTGGTGTTCTCTTGAAACTGGGACAGCTTGATATAGCCAATGTTGTTGTCTAAAAGCTTGCCTCTCACACTCTTAACCACAACTATATCCCTTATAAGCGTGACCTCGCGAGTGCTGCCGTCCTGGGGGTTCCTTATCGTAATTGTGACCGGGGACCCCTTGGGGCCTCGAAGCAGTTTGACAGCCTCTTGTACTATGAGACCTCTGGTCGATTTACCCTCGATCTCAACTATCTGATCCCCAGGCTCTATCCCGGCTCTAGATGCCGGGGTATCTTCGATCGGGGTTACCACCGTAAGCACATCGTCCTCAAGCGTGACCTCCATGCCCACACCGCCGAATTCCCCCGAAGTACCAATCTCAAGCTCTCTGAAGCGCTCGGGGGTAAGATACGCAGAGTAAGGGTCCAGGGTCCTTAGCATCCCTTCAATAGCACTTGTAGTGAGCTCTCCCGCATCAACATCCTCAACATAGTTCCTCTCCACCAGGTCAAGCACTCGGGTAAAATTTGAAAGTCCCTGATACACATTATCATCATCTGCACTTACCACGGTCGCAAACAACAATACAAATACAAAAACGGTCGAAATTATTTTATTCATTCTAACCCCTCGATTTTTTTAAGCTCTTTACCACAATTAAGTATATACAAGCAGAATAGTTAAAAAAGTATTTTCCTAAAGGTGTGCACTGAGATAAACCACTTTGGATTATACGATACGCAATGAGAAATAATATAAGATTATTTAGAATGTTGTCAAAGAGTTGGGGACTTGGGATAAACCAAATTCTGACAATTAACCTAGATATAATAACTTGAGATCGGCTATGAGTTTATATATCTTTAACTTCACATTATGATACAGATGATAATCACCGTAATAACCAGGTTTATACAGAGCTTCGGGTCCATTGTGCTCGAGATGTCCAAGGATTGGTTCTTTCTTTATAAATTAATTTTTATACCAGTCTCTATAGTGTTTTATTGTCTCACGTTCTTAGTAATTTTATCTGTGTTATTGACGGTAATATTAATAGCGGTACCGATATCTTATTTATCAAATGTGTTTTCTAAATAATCCCGGGGAACAAGGCATATAATTCTTGTTTTTTTAACGCTTTAGCTAGTGTTATAATTACAGGCTAATGAAAACTAAACTCGAGCGCTTGGTAGACCAAAACAATATCCCGAGACACATCGTTGTTATAATGGACGGAAACGGCCGGTGGGCTCGTAAAAAGAACCTCGATCGGATAAGCGGGCACCGCGAGGGGATGAAATCTGTGCGCTCCGTGGTAAAAGCCTCGCGAGAGTTGGGAGTGGAGCTCATCACATTGTTTGCATTCTCTGCACAGAATTGGCAGAGACCAAAGAGCGAGGTGCGGGCTCTAATGGAACTACTCAAACAGTACCTGCTCCAAGAACAGGACACACTGGTTGAGAACGGCATCAGGCTAAATGCAATCGGCCGACTCCATGAATTACCCGAGGATGTGTTAGGTGTATTGGAGCGGACAATCGAGAACACAAAACAATGCAACGAGATGGTTTTGACCTTGGCTTTAAGCTACGGGGGTCGCGAAGAAATTGTAGACGCCGTAAAGTCTATAGTATCGGGCAATAGTATTTCACCCGACAAGATTAATCAGGAAACATTTTCCAAACACCTCTATACACATAATCTGCCGGAACCCGACCTTTTGATTAGGACAAGCGGCGAGATGAGGTTGTCTAACTTCCTTCTATGGCAGCTTGCATACACAGAGATATACGTAACAAAAACACTATGGCCCAATTTCCGAAGAGGTAACCTGATAAAGGCGATATTAAACTATCAGAACAGAGAGAGGAGGTTCGGGCTCACTGGGGAACAGGTAAAGAAAAGGGAAGCTATTTGAGATATATAACTATTTTAGGATCCACCGGATCTATCGGACAACAAACCCTAGATGTAATTTCCAACCACCCAGACTTGTTTTCAGTACTCGGACTTGCCGCAGGGAAGAACACTGCTCTGCTAAATGAACAGATCGCCAAGCATAAACCCAAAGTCGTATCGGTTGCAGACGATGAAGCAATGAGTGCTGTATACAATGAGTTTAAAAACCCCGACTTCAAGCTCTACTCTGGGGAACCGGGGGCCTGCGAGGTCGCCGCATACGGCGAGAGTGACACTGTGGTGTCGGCAATGGTGGGGGCCGCTGGGCTAAGACCTACCCTAGAGGCTATCCGTGCAGGTAAAAACATCGCACTGGCCAACAAAGAGTCCTTGGTGGTAGCGGGCCAGATATTAACCAAAGAGGCCCTTGCGAATGGGGTCAAAATTATCCCCGTGGACAGCGAACACAGCGCTCTGTTTCAGGCCATTAACTCCCAAGGCGCCCAGTATATTAAACGCTTGATACTAACTGCTTCCGGAGGACCTTTCCTCGGTAAGAGCCCACAGGAGCTAGAGGATGTTACTGTAGAAGACGCCCTTTCGCACCCTACATGGAAAATGGGTAAAAAAATTACAATTGACTCGGCAACCTTAATGAACAAAGCATTCGAACTTATAGAGGCAAAATGGCTTTTCGGAGTCGCTTCCGACAAACTATCGGTATGGATTCATCCGCAAAGCATCGTGCATTCTATGGTAGAATATATAGACGGGTCCATAATTTCACAGATGAGTATCCCCGATATGAGAATCCCCATATCATATGCGCTGGCCTATCCCCAGAGGATTGCGCTCAATGGGTTCAAAAACTCGCCTGAGACGTTTGGGGACCTCCATTTTGAGCAAGCAGACCCTAGCAGGTTCCGAGCACTCGGGCTTGCAATGAGGTCGATTGATGAAGGAGGCACAGTGCCGGCGGTAATGAATGGGGCTAACGAAGTAGCGGTTGAGGCTTTTTTAAATAATGAAATCAAATTCCCCCAAATAATTAGCGCTGTCGAGCAAGTTATGGACACCCACAACCGACTCGCTGGCAGGAGTTTGGACGAGGTACTAGAGTCGGACCAATGGGCCAGGGCCGAGGCTCGTAGCATAATAAGAAACTAGGAGAATTCAATGATATTAGCAATAATCGCATTTATTTTTGTAATCGGTATTTTGGTGTTCATTCACGAACTCGGACACTTTATGCTGGCAAAGTGGAGCGGGGTGAGGGTAGAGAAATTCTCGCTTGGCTTCGGTAAAAAACTGTTTGGCTTCACTCGCGGCGAGACTGAATACTTAGTCTGTATGCTGCCCCTAGGCGGCTACGTAAAGATGTACGGGGAGGGCACAGAGGGCAATTTTATCATAGACGGTGTTGAGTCGGATACGAGGGCCGATAAATCCGGTTTTAAATCGGGGGACCGTATCACAAAAATAGGCAATGTAGACCTAAAGTCATACCCCACATGGAAAAAGCTTCTATTCAAATTGCAAAGCACCCCTGAAGAAACCTACCCGGTTGAGATAGAGAGGGACGACAAGAAGATCACTATAGACAGCACCCCAGAGGATTTTACCGGCGGAGATATTTATTCCGAGAAAGAGTACCCCCGCGGGTTCTCCAACCAATCCATATTCCATAGACTGCTCATAGTAATAGCGGGACCTATGATGAACTTTTTACTGCCGTTTATATTCCTGCCGCTGGTTTTTATGATCGGCATAAATGTGCCCGCGTATCTGGAGAAAGAACCCGTGGTCGGGATAATCGGGTCCGAGACAGAGGCTGCGGCTGCGGGATTTTTGAAAGGGGACCTGATCACACATATCAACAACAAAAAGGTAAATAACTGGCGCGATGTTACTCTCGAGATACAAACAAACCCCGATGTGCTTATAAACGTTGGTGTTATAAGAGACGGCAACCCCATGGAGCTCCAGGTGAAAACCAAAGCGACCGAGCAGGGCATAGTAACGATCGGACTGGGTGAGGTGATGGATGCCAAAGTAGGGGCCACAATGTCAGGGACACCCGCAGAAGCAGCCGGGCTTATAGAGGGCGATAAAATTCTAAAAATAAACGATACAGCCATAAGGGACTGGCAGCATATGTCTTCAATTATAAAGGAGAACGCCGATACCGAAATATTGATGATAGTAAATAGAGGGGGTGTGGAGCAAGAGGTTAAAATCACACCTCAAGTCTCGGCCGATACAGGTAAGGGGATGATCGGAATCGAACCCTTTACGGAAGAGATTGTTAAGAAATACGGGTTCTTCGAGTCCATAATAAAGGGTATTATAGAGGCGGCCAATATGATAATCGAGGTCACCGTCTTGCTGTTTGGCTTCCTCTTTAAACTGGTTACAGGTAAGATTGCGCTTGGGACCGCTGGCAAGAGCCTTGCAGGCCCGATTCTTATAGCCAAGATCTCGGGCAGCGCTGCGGCGGGGGGAATAGCTCAACTCCTTAAGTTCACTTCTTTTATAAGTATAAACCTGGCCATTATCAACCTGTTCCCGATACCAATGCTGGACGGCGGTCATGTCCTCTACCTCACACTAGAGTCGATAAAGAAAAAGCCTCTCAGTCAAAGGACTATGGAGATTAGCCAGAGGATAGGGCTTACGGTGCTGATCTTCATCATGTTTTTGGCCATCTACAACGACATCTCCAGGGTAAAGGGTGATATTATGAGCTCGCTTAGCCGTGTTGTGGAAGTCTTTAGGTAAACGCACCGGCAAAATAAGCATTATAATATTATCTAGACAGTGCAGGTTTTTGCACCTCTGCCCGAAATGCTATATGAGCTTACTTAGACTGGGTAAAGATAACTGGGCAAGGACAAGCCCTACGAAAGAAGGCCTAATCTTTCTGGCACTAAGCCTATTCGTAGGTTTCGCCGCAATAAATACCGGCAATAACCTCCTCTACCTCACATTCGGCATGATGCTAAGCTTTGTCATCGCCTCGGGAATAGTCTCTATGATTAATCTCTCGAGGATTAATGTAGAACTTCACTCCACAGGTGATGTGTTTGCGCTTACCCCCGCCAAACACAGGTTCATGCTCACTAACGATAAGGCCTTTATTCCCTCGTACTCGCTTACGGTCGAGATGGCTGAGAAAAAAGGCTACTTAACATACCTGCCACCCAACAAACCCAAACCCCTCGATGTAGAGGCTTTTTATAATAAACGCGGTATAAACACAGTGCCCGAAGCAATTCTCTCGACACGGTTCCCCTTTGGATTCTTCAAAAAATGGATAAAGATAGATCTCGGTAAAGACGAAGTCCTAGTCTATCCGAAACTCGAGGAGGGCCGCGACACGACCTCATCGTATAACGAAAAATTAGGCGATATTGAGAGCAATAGAACCGGTACAGGGGATAACATCAGGACACTGCGCCAATACGTAGACGGCGACAACCCCAAATACATACACTGGAAAGCAACCGCAAAAACCGGTACACATATTATTAAGGAGATGGAAGATAACGAAACTCAGGGTGTACGGATCGAGTTTCAACCAAATGAAAACAAGAGCGAATTAGAACATCAGATAAGCAGACTGGCGAAAACAATTGTTGAACTGATTAGAAACGGATATGAGGTTGAGTTCATAGCCCCCGATCGAGTTATTACCCCAGCTGAAACCGGACACTCCCCCAGACCTGTGCTCACATACCTCGCACTCTACGACGGATAACCACCCCTTCCCTCTAAAACGCTCCTGGTGTAGATGTTGTTATGGATATACAATTGAGTACAACTAAAGTGATAAAACAGTTTGGATAAAAAGCGATCACTATATTTCGATCGCAAAAGCTTGAAATTACATACGAAAACTACTATGTCAGTGAATAAACCTACTGAGAGCGGATCATCGATATCGGACAAAGAGCAGATCATGCGTATCAACAACACATTTTACCGCGCACTGGGCTCAAGGGATCTTGATCTGATGGGCACTATATGGATAAAGGATCAAAGAGCGGGATGCGTGCATCCGGGATGGATAATGCTCCAGGGGTGGGAAGCGATAAGGCAGAGCTGGGAAAATGTGTTTGACCCCGAGGACCGCCTCGAGATCAAGCTTCATAATTTATCCGTCGATATAAAGGGTAATGCAGCATGGGTAACCTGTGTGCAAGAGCTTAAATATATCATGAGAGACCCAGTGAGCATGAATATCTCTACATCTACCAACATCTTTGAGAAAACCGACGAGGGGTGGAAAATGGTTGTCCATCACGCCTCGCCATTGCCGGTTACATTTGATGAAATAGCCGATGATAACATCCAATAGTTAATCGGCTGTCAACGATCTTTCCCTAATACAACAAGCTAAAATATTTAAAGTGTATTCGGGGCGTTATGATTGCGGCTGGCCCTGCATATTGCTAAGGAATATATCGGCCTCTTTTATAGACTCTTCCATGTCTCTTATAAGAGCCTCAACGTTGGTCTCGACAGAGACAAGCTCCCCCTGTAGCGACGCAATTGCCTGTGCGTTTAGGTTATGCTTTAAAAACAGCACCTGGTCTCTAAACACTGACAATACCGGTTTCATCTTTTTCTCTGCCCTTTTCATGGCGCTTATTAATTTCTGGTAGCTAACCCTTGTTTCATCGAGTTTCTCGCGGCTTGCCCTTCGCAGTTTCTCGTCACTATACTGACCGAGTTCATCTTCCCACTCATCGAACAATGCCTCTGCAACATTCTCTACCGAATCTATCCTGTCCCTCACCTCTTTTGCCCTGGCCTCACTGTCCTCGAGCTCAGAATTGAGGCTCTCATATTTCTTCTGCAGACTCCCTCCCTCAAACCCCACAACCTCACTAAACGTATCGAGTGCCGAGCGGAACTGTTCCTTTGCCTCCTCCTGGCTCTCACGTGCGTCCTCTACCCTATCTACCAGCAACTGCCTTTTGTGATACCCGAGGGACTCCATGGCCCCGTAATAGGCCGTCTGACACCCGGCTGCGATCAACATCGAAAACACGAGCATATATATGGTAATTGGATAACTATAATTTCTTTGGTCTGCGAACATAAGCCCTCCAACAGGAATAAGTAAATATCCCCTTAACGGATAGTTATTATATACAATGTAAACTAATTAATGTTGAATACAACTCAGATGTTTATGAGCTCGGAGGGGGGATATGCTCAACGTGTATACCGCATTCCTTGTCAGAGTCCTGCTCCCACCACCATCTGCCCGAACGCGGGTCCTCACCGGGCTCGACTGCCCTGGTGCACGGCATACATCCAATACTAGGGTATCCCATATCATGCAGTTTGTTATAGGGCACGTCGTGCTCTCTTATGTAATCCCAGACCTGCTCTTCTTTCCAATCCAAAATAGGGTTAACTTTCAAAATGCCCCCGTGGATCGTATCGATCTCAAATTTCTCAGAGTGTGAGCGGTTTTCGGTCTGTTCCTTGCGAATAGATGTGATCCAACCATCCAGGTTCCCAAGGAACCTTTTAAGAGGTTTTACCTTACGTATCTCACAACATAAAAAACGCTGCTGCTTGCCTTTGTAGAACAGGTTCATGCCCTTGCTTTTAACCATCTCCTCGACCTCGATGCGATCAGGGAAAAGGACCTCGATATCGATATTGTATCTGGATCGTATAGCGTCCATTACATCGTAGGTTTCCTGATGCATGCGGCCCGTATCGATGCTAAACACCCTAGCCTCGGGGTTAAGCTTGACCAGCATATCAATCAACACCACACCTTGGGCCTGAAAGCTCGACGCAAGCGCTATATTAGGATGCAGCTCGTCTATTGCCCACTTTAGAACCTCTTGGGGAGTAGCATGGCTAAAATCGCGGTTCAATCGATCTACAGTTCCTTGTATATACATTCCCAGTATTAGCTCCGATTATAAAAACTGTGTTCAGATTCTCTTATACTCTCGTGGAATCGGTGGAAAACTAAAAATTAATACTCCTATTTACAAACGCTGACACACCGTAATCAAAATACAGTGACGATAGAAAATACCCCATTCCAATGGCAACTATAGGTATAATGAGCCAGAAAAACGCAATCCGTACCACATGGCGGTTCTTAGCCGTCTCACCAAAACCCTGCTGAGCGCAAGAAAAACCTATTATACCCGATGTCACTATCTCTGCTATAGAGACCGGTATGCCGAAAATAGATGCAGCCAATATAAGCCCCGCACCCGTGAATTCAACTGATACCGCCCTAAGCACACATATCTCTGTGATCTCCTTACCCACAGTCTCGAGCACCCTGCCCCCTAAAAGAACAGCTCCGATGGCCATGGCTATCCCGGCCAGTACGGCTCCAGAAAATGAATTGATGAGCCCAAGCCCCACCAAAGGCCCCACCGCATTTGCCGAGTTGTTGGCACCCGCCGAGAACGCCAAGAAGGTCCCCGAAATCGTAATAAGCACTGTAAGAACCCTGTTTATAACCTGCTCGTCATAACGGTCAGTAAGATACTTAAGAGTCCTAAAATACAGGTACTTTGCCACAAGAAAATTTATAACCCAAGCCACCAGCGGAGCGCTTACCCACCAGATCAATATCTCTATAAATTTATCGGTATGGAGTGATTTTGCATATAGTCCCACCCCTGCAATGGCACACACTATCGCATGGGTAGTCGCGATAGGCACCCTAGCTACATTTGCCCACGACACGAAGACAATTGCTATAAAAAATATTACGAGCACAAGCCCCACATGTTGGGACAGGATCTCTCCCGGGACCAGTCCCTTGCCCAGGGTGTTTACAACAGGGGCACCCGCAATTATGGCACCCAGCAGCGCAAATACTGCAATTATTATGGTAGCTTCGCGCTTAGTCCTAACACCCGCGCCATAGGCTGTCGCCATCGAAGCAGCAGAGTTATTGGCACCTATGTTAAGCGCAAGGAAAGCAGCTAGAGCTATAGATATGGGTAATATTAAATCCATCTCGACACATCAAAAATCATAATTTATATATATTTGATAAAAATTGGATCATAATGATGCAAAAAATATGCCATCAATAAATAGTCATGTGAATAAAAGGGTTTATAACTCCACAAAAAATCCAAGCTTGATTCGTTTGTAACCAGTCTGTATATTTTTGTTACATATTTTAGGGTAGGTAACAGATGACACGGAGTGTTTTACTATACACGGAAGATAAAGAGTTAGGAAAAAGAATTGAAAACTCCCTTGAGTCGATAGAGGTTGTGGAGTTTGAGAATGCCGAGAACACAGAGGATCAAAACGTAGTTATACTCGACCTGGATACCAAGGGCACCGCCCCGCTCGGCAAACTAAAAGACAACAACATAGTGATCACGATAACCGAGGAAAAGGGTGCACGGTATCTAATCGAATCCACCACATTCGGGGCCTTCGACTGTATTGTGAAGCCATTTGAGAACTCCAATCTGAAAGATTCGGTTCAAAGAGCACTCGGGATTCTAGACGAGATCTCCCATGATCTAGTGATGTTTTCGGGTGATACCGTCAGAACCAACGTCACATGTGCCATAGTGGGCGACTCCCCCATGCTCCAGGATGTATGCAAGCTTGTAGGCCAGGTGGGCCAAGTGGATGTCCCCGTGGTGATCACCGGTGCTAGCGGTACGGGGAAAGAGCTTGTAGCCGAGTCCATATGGAAGGTGAGTACAAGGTGGGAAAAACCCTTTGTGGTGCTTAACTGTGCCGCTATTCCCGAGACCCTTTTGGAAGCCGAGTTGTTCGGATACGAGAAGGGGGCATTTACGGGCGCGGCCACACCGAGGATAGGAAAATTCGAAGAGGCCGAGGGGGGCATAATATTTTTGGATGAGATCGGGGACATGCCGCTATCGCTCCAGGCAAAGGTGCTTAGGGTGCTTCAGAGCGGGACGTTCCATCGACTGGGCAGCAACAAAGAAATCACCGTAGACATAAGGATTATCACAGCTACAAATAAGGACCTGGAACAACTGGTCGAGTCCGGGAGGTTTAGAGAAGACCTGTACTTTAGGCTTAATGTGGTCAAGATCCACCTACCTGCGCTTAAAGACCGTCGCGAGGACATACCTCTGTTGATGGAATGTTTCACTAACCGCCACAGCAAAGGTATGGGCAAAGACATCAAGGGAGCCACAAGAGAGTTTATCAACAGACTCTTGGATTATGATTGGCCAGGCAACGTGAGAGAACTCGAAAATAAGATCAGAAAAGCCATCACATTCGCTAAAACCCCCTACCTTACATCCTATGATATCGACATAGATAAGAGCGCGTTTGCATATAATGATAATAATCCGACCAATTTGCCAAGCGTTCTGCGTCACACGGCAAAAGAGATGATCCAATATGGCGAGCAGGGGAATATTTATAATAAGCTAGTGAAAGAAACTGAAACCATATTGCTAAAAGAGGCACTCGAGGCATGTGGGGGGAACAGGTCAAAAGCCGCAAGAGTGCTGGGTATAAACCGCCTTACGCTCAGGAGGAAACTGGAGGAATACGACATCACGGTACCAACAAACGGGGTTACACTAAACACTTAGACCAATCTATAGAAGGTCGCTTATTTTAAATATTGAATAAAACGGTATACCTATCTCTTGAAACTTGATCTCGGCCCCCTCTTCCCTGTCCACAACCACCAATAGCTTTTTCACAGTCACACCCAGAGCACTCACAGCATCGATCGCCTTAAGGACCGACCCCCCCGACGTAACCACATCCTCCACCATCACAACCTGATCACCCTCCCCTAAATTGCCCTCGATCAGCTTCCCCGTACCGTGTGTTTTCTCCTGCTTCCTCACTATAAATCCCCCGAGGGCAAGCCCCCTCTCGTGCGCCATGCCGACCATTGCACCGATGATCGGATCAGCTCCAAGAGTAGGTCCCCCAACGGCATCTACCGGGAGCAAGGTTTTAACCTCGCCTAGGAGTAAATCGGCTATTAAACTGAGTCCTTCGGGGTGTAGTGTAGTCTTTCTAGCGTCTATATAGTAAGTGCTTTTTTTCCCGGATGCTAAGGTGAAATCGCCCCTGAGGATGGACTGCTCTACGAGAATTTGTTTAAGTCTGGTCTTGCGGGAATCTGCCATATACAGAGAATCTAACTAACGGGCATTCATCATGTCAATCGTTTTACCATCTTATAGCTAGTGTTAGGCATAATACTAAAGTATTAATGTAGGCGTTCACATTGGGCGATATGATGTAAAAAATTCCTACTTTTGTCCGGTTTATTTTTGCTCAATTTTGTAATATTATATAACATATAGAGGAATAGGAGCTTAAAAAAACAAGTGGGCAAAAAACTCCTGGGCGAGCTCTTGATCGAGAACGGTTATATCAACCAAGAACAGTTAGAGTACGCCCTCGATCTCAAAAGGGAAAAGTTTCAATTCCAAAAAATCGGCAAGATATTGCTCGACCTGCAATACATTGACGAAGATATCCTTCTAAACTCGCTAGGCAAGCAGATTGGGGTTTCAGGTGTTAATTTATTTAAATTTAATATAGAGGATGATACTCTGATGCTGCTTGATAAAAAAACGGCAGAGAAATACAATGTTATTCCCATTGCATTAAAGTCCGTAGGATCAAGAAAAACACTGGTCATTGCTACCGGGGACCCCCTTAATAACGAACTAATGGATAACCTAAAATTCATCACTGGGTACGAGATAGAGCCTGTATTTGCTCTAGAGGAAGATATAAAGTGGAGTATCCACTACCACTACAACCAAATTTCTAACCAGTTAAACTAAAGCAACTCGGCAACCGGAAGGTCGAACCGCTTTTTGCATCCTGATTAGATCATTTTATTGCCACCCAATTTGTACAAAATCCCCAAGCAACTAACTCTCGCAACCCTACTTAACGGATTGATTTAAGCTTCCAATTACACTTATTTTATTGTAATATGCTATTTAATAATAATGTGTATTAGATCAAACCAAGATTAACAAACTTTTTTGTGATTAATTCCTTAAGGAGGAAATACGAATGATTAAAACTACATTCTCAAGAGCAATTTGCTTAGTTGTTATAGCTTTTATGCTTGCAATCCCGACGGTATCCATAGCAGGGCCTCCATCTCTGAACCTTGACCCCATAGACCAGACAGACCAGGCAACATACAGAGTGGTTTATTTCTGGGACATGCGTATGGCACGCCAGACTCTTGCGCAACTTACTAATACATCACAGTTTACAATTGATGTACATGTCCAAATCTTTAACGTCACATCACCTGCGGTAGTATGTGAAGAAACAAATTTTAACGATAGATATACACCCGGGGATACCCATGTATACGATCTCAGCAACTTAGTGTCGAATAACGATGCTGACGGTTTAGGTGCGGTAGGCATGTCCGCTCCTGCCGCTGATCTCGACGAAGGATATGGTTTATTAGTCATAACCGATACGACAATTAGGGACAGCACATTAATAGGTATGTTTAGGATTATTGACGGTGACAGTGACTTTGAGTACAGAACAAACGCAGCAGGGGAAGACCAACGCTTCCAAGGGGCTGATAATCTGTGGAACTACGCAGACATTAATTTCAATAATGTAGACGGATCCAACCTATCTGATGTTGTGGGCTTAGTATACAGGAGTGCTAGCCTGGACAGTGTAATAGCAAGCCCATTGCTCCAAGTAACATTTGGTGACGTTACCGGAGATGTTACAGACCCAACCCCCCAGATCCACATATTTGATGAGTTCGAGAGCCCAACATCATGCAGCCCTACAACATTTGCATGTGATCTTACACTCGTTGATAAGGGCATTGATAACTTCCACCCCAACTCTAAGGGCGAGGTTAACAGGATCTGTAACGATAGTGTGGATGTAGGGTGGCTTTTTATGCCTGTTAACGGGTTCAGATGTTTTGACATCAATTTTGGCGGAACACCCGGTGCTTGCGGTCCTAATCTAGTCAATATGTATTTCGTAGGATTCCTGGGACTAAACAACGGAGACGGCACTGGATCAATGGACTCTTGGTGGACTCCTGGTATCAGCGATGAAACACCAATACCTTAAATTATGAAACAGTTTGATAACAAAAGGAGGAAAAACTCTAAGGAGGAAACAAGGATGATTAAAAAACCCATAACAGCAGTATTACTGCTCATGCTTGTGGGCTTTGCATATGTAAGCCCTGCAATGAGCCAGATTGGCACAGACAACCTCTTCTGTCCGGCTGTGCCCAATGATGTGGGCTGGCTAGAGGTACAGATCCCAAACCCCGCACAGGCCGACTTTACCGCAGGCCTCATAGGTACAGTAGAGCTTTTTAACGGTTCTCTAGTGGGTGGACTCGACTGGATGCATAATAACGACACGTTTGATCCATTTTTCCCAAACTTCAACGCTAACCCCACACCTACCACAGACAGCGGATCACAGCTAGTGACCTGGTGGACACAGACAGACGGACGTAACACCTCTGTGCAAGTTACAAACACTGACGTAGACGACCCAATCAGTGTCCACGTGCGGATCCTAGACGCCAACTGTGTAGAGATCCGTAACTTCTGCGATAACTACACCCCCGGGGACTCACACGTGTATGACCTGGGGAACCTAATTAATAATATGGGTGCCGCTATCCCGGACGACAACCTTCAGGGTAACGAGGGTATATTCGTCATAACATCGGTAAACGGATGCCCAAATCCCGATCAAGCAGTAGAGCACGACCAGCTCACGGGACAGACGGTGATAGTGGACTCAGAAGATTACATGTATGGAGTAAATATGTATGCCCGTCAGGCTTTTTGTGACGAGGCTGGGGAGATGAACTTAATCCTAAATGGCAGCTTCCAGAGTGGTGAGTTTTTTATACCTATGCCCCCACCTTCAACAGGAGAACCTGCATGGTTTCCACCAAGCGGTTTTAGTCCAGTTACAGGTGTTATAGACTCCACAGGGATATCCCCAAACGTAGCGGCACCGCCTGCAACGCTTCCCGATCCTGCAAACGATTTTTATGCATACATAGTATCCAGCCCGGATTTTCCATCCGGATTTTACAATGGCGGATCATTTGGTATGGCACTTGAAAACTCTAACTTAATTTCAGGTAGCGATTATACGTTTGGCAATCAAAATGCTACGGTAATACAGTCTGTGAATTTTATGACTACAGGTATCAATACACTCACATACGACTATTCAATCCTTTCTGCTTCGAACCAGCTTTGTGATCCAGCAATGGCCGTTCTGCTCATAGATACATCAATTCCGGCGATAATTGATGGCCAATGTTATATTGATCCTAACAACACAAATCCTGCGACTCTCAACCTCACACCGCCCTTTGGCTCAGTTGCTTGCCAATTCATACCTACAAACGCAACCTTATACACTATAAGTCCGTTTACGTTCACCGGTGGGAACTCAAGCTTCAACAACGACAGTATACAAATCCCTGGAGCCGGCACGTATGCTATTCAAGTCGTTACATTACAAGACGCTTCTATGTCTGATTGTTCTACAGAGGATGAGGATACCGGTGCTCTCGTAGACAACTTCCGTGTTATTGAAGCTTTGGTATGCGATGGAACACTAGACGGAGTTAACTCCTTCTTGGATATAGTCGATCCTACCATCCTCGCAGGGCAGTTTAATGTACAGACAGGTGCTGCAGGTGGAGACGCTGTGCTTATCTCCTTTATAGACGACTACGGTCCCCCATACCGCGCACTCGCAGCCGCAACAGATGTTGCAGTGGGTATATGGGACGACACAGAGGACTTCTCAAGCTGCGGCGACGTACCAGTGTGCTTCTTAAGGTTAGGTGTGGACGAAGCAGTAGTGGCAAGTCAGGATTTTGTAGTAGCCCCGACACTAGGGCCGACACTGCCACCGACAACACCACCTACACTGGGACCGACCTCTACACCTACGAATCCGCCTAGCGGAAGTGGGAGTGGAAGCTGTGCAATAGCAGCAAGCCCAGTGGAGCTTGGTAGCGGACTAGCGAACGTACTTATCCCGCTAGTACCGGTAGCATTTGTATTCGGGATACGTGCACTACGCAGGAAAAAGAAGTAGAGGTAACATTAATTTGAAAACAACTGGGGGTGGGCTAATCGCCTGCCCCTGGATTCTTGCGCGTTCTCTCCCTGCCAATTTACTGCATTGCATACAGATCTATCTTGATTTTATCAAAGATTAGAGTAGATAAGGGATCATTGGTGGAGCCGAAGGGATTCGAACCCTCGACCTCATGAATGCCATTCATGCGCTCTCCCAACTGAGCTACGGCCCCGCTGATTGTCTAATAATTTAAGGCCAGTTTAATTTAATGTCAAATAAAATGATGTATACTTCCATCCCTAATGCTAAAGCGGTTTTTAATCTAAGGAGACCAGTGAAATGGACGTAGTTAGAGTTGGGCTAATAGGTGCCGGCACAGTCGGTTGCGGTGTAATCAAGGTACTCAAAAACAATCAGGATATAATTGAAAACAGGTCGGGGGTAAGACTCGAGCTGGCTAAAATAGCCGATACCGACCCCCGTAGAAAAAGGCCCGTACGCATACCGAAATCCAAGTTCACCACCGATGCCTCCGAGATTATAGAGGACCCTACTATACCAATCGTCATCGAACTGGTAGGAGGAACCGGTGTAGCCAAGGACTTCATACTACGCTCCATTAAACACAACAAACACGTGGTCACGGCCAATAAAGCACTGCTTGCCCATCATGGCAGAGAGATATTCTCCGCCGCCTCAAAAAACGGTGTCGATGTGGGTTTCGAGGCAAGCGTGGGCGGAGGGATACCTATTATCAAGTCCACAAAGGAAGGCTATTCAGCCAATAATATCGTATCGATACACGGGATCATGAACGGCACATGCAACTATATCTTGTCCAAGATGACAGAGGAGGGGACCGAGTTCAAAGAGGTGCTTCGTCAAGCTCAAGAGGCCGGTTATGCAGAGGCCGATCCCTCGTTTGATGTAGACGGCATAGATGCAGCACATAAGCTCTCCATATTAATAATGCTTGCCTTCGGGACATTCTTTAAATTCGGTAAGTTCCATGTGGAGGGCATTAGTCAAATTACCCCTATCGACATAGAGTTTGCCGATGAACTGGGCTATAAAATCAAACTGCTGGCCATAGCTAAATCACATAAAAATGGGATAGAGGCCGGTGTGTACCCCACCCTTGTCAAAAACGGCACACAGCTTGCCGATGTTTCGGGTGCGTTTAACGCTATCTATGTAGTGGGCGATGCTGTGGGGCCTACGATGCTCTACGGCATGGGTGCCGGTATGATGCCCACCGCGAGCGCCGTGGTCGCGGATGTCGTAGAGATTGCAAAGCAGATCACATTCAGCAATTCTCACAACTCGGTGCCCAAGATTTTCAGCGACCGCAACCGCTCCGAGCTCATTAATATGAAGGAGATTGTTACAAAGTACTACCTGCGGTTTACACTGCGAGACAAACCCGGTGTGCTTGGAAGGATAACCGGGATATTGGGGAAAAACGGTATAAGCATCGAGTCTGTTATTCAAAAAACCCGCCACCTTGGTGGCGGAGGAGTACCAGTCATAATGATGACCCACGAGGCAAGAGAAGAAAACTTGATGAAAGCGCTCCGCCAGGCCGATAAATCCAAAGACGTGTTGTCTAAAACCATGTACATAAGAATTGAAGATATCTAAGGCAACATAAAAAACCGACTCGGACGGTGTACAAGCGAAAATCCGGTATGGTCAAAAAAAAGTCAAAGGAATTAGATCTGTCGTATAGTGAGATTTTCGAATCCCTGCCCGACGGAATACTAGTTTTAGACAAGGATTTCGTTGTAACATCCATTAACCACTCGGCTCAAAACATATTCAAAGTATCCAAAAAGAAAGCCACAGGAAAACCATCTAGAAACTTTTTGCCCGAGAGTCTCGAGGCCATTGCCAAAAGGGCACTTATCGAGGAAAGAACAGTTTTTGGTGACGAGATCAACGCCCAACTCAGAGGCGACGAGAGAGTATATATCCAGGGAGTGGCAACACCCTATATAGCACAGCATGGACAATTACTGGGAGTGATACTACAGGTAAAAAACCTCACCAGCACAAAATTTCTAAGCAATAGCACTACCCAGAAAATGGCGTCTATAGGGTTTGAGAACCTTATCATGGGTTTGGCCCACGAGCTCAAAAACCCGTTAAGCGGCATCAGGGGTGCGGCCCAATTACTCGCTAGCCTAACAGAGAGCGACGAGACCGAAAAATGCGCAGAGATTATAATTAATGAGGCCGATAGGCTTAAGGACCTGCTCGAAAAACTAAAACACCTGGAACCCTTTGCGGAAGAGGTTATGGAGCCCTGCAACTTGCACGAAATTCTGATGGAAATAGTCTATCTGGAATCCATGTCGGGCCTCTACCCAAACATTAAGTTCACACAAAATTACGACATCACGCTACCCGCTATCAAAGCCGATAAAAATGCTCTAAAACAGGTCTTTCTAAATCTCGTTAAAAACGCAGAGGAATCGGGCCGAGGGGATGGAAACATTGAGATTGCAACGCGCTTAAGTACCGAGCATAAACTAAGAGGCCACAAAACACTCAGTGTGGATATAATCGACCAAGGCCCTGGCATCTCGCCCGAGACACTGGAAAAAATATTCAGCCCCTTTTATACTACCAAAGAGCAAGGTACGGGACTCGGGCTCTTTTTAGCATCTCAGATAATTGCCAAACACGGTGGGTCTATACAGGTCGAGAGTGAACTTGGAAAAGGCACTATCTTCCACGTATACTTACCCATTCATTCTGCGGAATAACCCCGAGAGGATCCGGAAAAGTGAAGAGGAAAGTTTTAGTAGTAGACGACGAAGAGAGCATAAGATGGGTGCTTGGCAACTGCCTGGAGAAGGCGGGCTACGCAGTTAGCTACAGCACTACCGGCAGCGAAGCTGTAGACAGCGTGTTAACCGACCATTTTCACTCTATTATCCTCGACATCACAATGCCTGATTTAAGCGGGTTTGAAGTACTCGGCAGACTAAAAGATCACGCCATCACAACCCCTGTGATCATAATCACAGCACAAAACACGGTGAAAAACGCTATCGATGCAATGAAACAGGGTGCTTACGACTACATTGCTAAACCTTTTGATCTGGACGATGTTCTTATCACAGTCCAGCGTGCTATTGAGAGCTATGAAAACTCAAAGAAACTAAACTTGCTCCGAGCAGAATACGACCAACTCGAAACCCTACACGATATAGTGGGCAAGTCCCCTGCCATGCTCGATTTATACAAATTGATCGGCAGAGTCTCGGAAAAAAACATTACTGTGCTTATTACCGGTGAGAGCGGAACGGGTAAAGAGCTTGTCACCCGCGCAATCCACGCCAACAGCAAACGCAAGCACCAAAAACTCGTGTCCGTAAACATTGCCGCGATCCCCTCAGAGCTCTTAGAGAGCGAGCTGTTCGGATATGAAAAAGGTGCGTTTACCGGTGCCACTACTCAAAAAAAAGGCAGGTTTGAAGAGGCCCATCTCGGCACACTCCATCTCGACGAAATAGGCGACATGTCGCCCGACCTACAGACCAAACTACTACGAATTATTGAAGAAAAGAAATTCTATAGACTAGGGAGCGAGAGCCCCTCCCCGGTTGATGTGCGTATAATAGCCTCCACAAACAAAGACCTCCATCGTGAGGTCCAATTAGGGAACTTCCGAGAAGACCTATACTACAGATTGAACGCTATCACTGTGGATATCCCTCCACTGCGCAAGAGAAAAGACGATATTCTACCTTTGGTCGAGTCATTTCTCGTTAAGTACTCGGATGAGCTTAACGTAGGGATGCGTACAATTTCTGACGACGCAAAGGACACGCTGATGAGATACAGTTGGCCCGGAAACGTAAGGGAGCTCGAGAATATTATGAAACGCGTTTTAGTACTCTCGTCAGATAGTATGATCACTAAGAACACTCTTACCGAAGCTGCCCCCTATTTAGAAAAAGGGGTTGTCGACAGCGCTCACTCATTCGATGAACTGGTATCAAATGAACTCACCAGGCTTCTAGAAGACACTGACGATTCTTCAGAGCAGGGAATATATGAAATTATTATCAAGAAAATTGAGAAACCGCTCATTGAATCCACTCTCGAGATCACAAAGGGCAATAAGAAAAAAGCAGCTTCAATACTGGGTATTAACAGAAACACGCTTTCTAAGAAAATCGAAGAACTAAAGATTAATGAAGGGAATGGGGATTAAAACATTGTGTTTTAGGCTGGTTAGATTGTAAGTTCTCCACTCTCAATGGTGCATAGCCCCTGTTTAGCAGCCGCCTGCTCTGCCTCTTTTTTATTCCTACCCACCCCTTTGCCCAGCAGTTTTCTAGACAGTTTTACCTCTACATGAAACACCTTGTCGTGGGGCGGGCCCTCTTCGTGCACAACTTTATATCTGGGGACCTTTTTATAGTTACGCTGCGAGAGCTCTTGGAGCTTGGTTTTGTAATCGTTGAAGAGTTCGTCGTTCTCGTCAAGACAGTCTTTAAGCAGTCGCGACACTATGGTGAAAACCTTTCTGTACCCCCCGTCCAGGTACAGTGCCCCGATAAGTGCTTCGAAAACCCCGGCCAGGTTCGATTGCCTGTCTCTCCCCCCGGTATTCTCCTCACCTTTACCGAGCATAATTTCCTGATCAATTCTAAGCTCCTGCGCAAACCGGGCGAAATTCATTCTACTCACTATTGCACTTCGCATCTTAGAGAGCTTGCCCTCCGATGCGTCAGGAAACCTGTCGTAGAGTATCCTGGCCACTATAAACCCCAGTACCGCGTCACCTAAAAACTCTAATCTTTCATTGCTTTCCAAGGATGCTTCGTTTGCAAAAGAACTATGGGTTAATGCTTTTTTGAGATGTTCTGAATTTTTGAACTTATAGCCTAGCTTTTTTTCAATCATTGACACAAAAAATTATCATTAAGGCAACTGAAAATCAACACACCAACAACACGCGAGGTGTTTTGCATCGATTTATTCAAGTTGCATAACCCCATGAATCGAAATTTTATAGACATTCGCATTACCTATATATCTGAAGTTGCTGATATTATGCGGGGCTCTCAGCACTCATGATCTCATCCAAATCCGGGATCAAGAGTGTCTCGGTATCTGACTCGTAAATACCCTTGGCTAAAGACGGGACTAAATGTTTAGACGGCCGATGGGGCAGCGGCAAATTCCTCACACTCACATTCGGCTGCACCATAAAACCGACCAGTTCATCGCTTATCGTAGACCTTGCTATGAGCAGTCTCTTTTTCTTTGAGTTATCGGATTGGGTCTCGAAACCGAGTCTTAGATTTAGGTCTATTACCGGTATGGGCCGCTCTCTCCAATCCACAAGACCCAGCACATACCCAGGGGATGTGGGTATCGGTATTATGGGCAGGGACTCGAGAATTTGAGGCACCTGTGTAATGCTTAGCCCAAACATCAATTTACGTTCATCAAAAGAAAAATCGGTTGTAGAAAAAAACAATAATTTCCCCGACGCCGAGCTTTCTAATCGTTGGGTGGGCAGATTGTTCTGCTTGTTAACTGCTATGTTCTTTTCACGAAACGTGATGGGTTTGGCATCGGGATGGATCCTATCAACAGATAAATAAAAGATCCATTTCCCGCGTTCCCTGACAACCCCCTTTAGCAACGCTAACTCTTGGTCTTGAGCATACATTGGCATAGGATAAATCTCGTCCGACTCTCTTCGGATAACCCCGACTACCTCCGTAACAACCAGACACCATCTGTGTGTGTCATCGATTATTAAGAACCGGCTGTTCGATAGATCCCGAGGCATGGAGGATGCAGGGTCTATCCGGCCACTCAAGCTATAGACGGGCAGGTCCCTGCCATCTTTTTGCAAACTGCCGAGAGAGCTCTCATCCTCACTCGGTGTGAAATTCTCATAACCATGTATCCCCTTCACTCTAGACATATCGATAGAGTAAGAGACGTTATCGATCACCACATGCATAAGCTCGACAACTGCTGATCCGCCCGCAACACTGTTCATGATACCGACCTCCTGCGTGCATTGAGTTCATTGCACAAGATCACTGCCATGTGACCGGGTACGGCAATATGGTCTACGACACCGCGGTTTATTGCATTTTTCGGCATACTGCTTACAACACAACTCGAGGGGTCTTGGGCCAATGTCATACCTCCGTGTGAGCGCACTGCCGTAAGCCCTTCACTACCGTCATCCCCCATGCCGGTCAGCAACAAACCCACCGTCCTTTGTCCAAATCTCTCAGACACCGACATCATAGCAAGGTCTATAGAGGGTCTATGGCCCTTTACCCTTTGTTCTTGACTGAGAGAAAAACAGCAACTTGCATCAATCTCGATATGGTAATCGCCCGGGGCTACATAGACAGTCGATGCTTCAACTAACTCTCCTTGCTCCGCGACCTTCACATTGAGCTGGGTATGACGCGAGAGTTCATGTGCCAGGATAGAACTAAAATTGTTTGAAATATGTTGTACCACTATAATGGTCTCACTAAACCCTTCGGGCAGATTGCCCAGCAATTCGGTCAAAGCTAACGGGCCGCCTGTGGAGGCACCCACCACCACTACCGTATTCGCTGAATTTGTACTACTTACCAACTGAGAGTCTAGGCTATTGGGTTGTACTGAACTGCTGTGTGCTATAGACCTAAATGGATCCACCTCGGGCACTTCAATCTTTAATTGGCTATGTTTTGCAAGCCTCACAACCTTTACTTTCGATGCAACCCTAACCTTTTGGATGATAGTTTTTCGCAACTCATCTGGGACGGTAACCTGGCCCGGGGCATATTTAAGCACATAGTCGACTGCACCGTTATTGAGCGCATGATGTGTAATACGCCTGGCTTCTCTACTAACTCCGCTTATCACAATTACCGGCGTAGGTCTATCACACATTATCTTTTCTAACACAGACAACCCATTCATATCGGCCATCTCCAAATCCAGAGTCAGCACATCGGGACTGAGTTCATTGACCATATCAATCGTAGCCTTACCGCTGTATGCTCTACCCACTACTTCGATATCTGATTCGGATTCAAGGTATTTGGTCAACATGTTACATATGAAAGGTGAGTCATCTGTAATGCAAACACGAATGCTTTCATTCATAAACCTAATACCTTTGCACTGTTAATTAGAACCTGTAAGTTTCTTAATAATACCAAACAGCACATCATCTTGATAAGGTTTTACCAGGTAGTCGGTAGCCCCTATCTCAAACGCTTTTTTACGGTGCTTTTCTCCGGCTCTTGAGGTAATCATCACAATTGGAAGATCTTTATACCTATTTTCCGCTCTCAACATAGAGGTTAATTCATACCCGTCCATCCGGGGCATTTCGATATCCAATAGAATTATATCGGGCGCTCTATCAGATAGCTGGATCGTCTCAAGCGCCTCCACCCCGTCTTTTGCAGTGGTCGGATTCCAACCGGCTTTCTTTATTGTATTTGAAAGTATTCTTCTCACGCTAATCGAGTCATCGACGATTAGAACATCCAGTACACCTGGGGCCCTATGTGGGGTTTCGGGCTCTGGGGCCGATACAAAACTCGCACTAGGCTTCGCATCCGGCTCTTTCGCCAGATCCGATGGGTTGAGTATAAGCACAACACTACCGTCTCCCATAAGTGTGGCCCCCGACAATCCGTACACACGACGCAGATGAGTGCCGAGGCTCTTAACAACAACCTCTCTGCCCTCAAGGATGTGATCCACGGTGAGCGCAATCTGATTCTCACCTACATTGGTAATCAACACCGGCAGTGCATCGACATTGGGATCCGGCGGATGCTTAAGACCCAGTGCCTCACCCAACTGCACGACCGGGTATACCTTCTCGCCCAAATGAATAACGGGGTCTTTGCCCAGATTCTCTATCTCACTCTTTGGTTTTCGAATAATTTGTGTCAGGTCCCCCGAGGGAATAGCAAATACTTCGTTGTTAGACTTAACCATAAGGACTTTTGTAATAGCCAGGGTCATGGGCAGGCGGATGGAAAACGTCACACCCTCGCCCTTTATAGAATCAATTGATATTGTCCCTTTCATATGGTGTACTGCGGATTTTACAACATCCATTCCCACACCACGCCCAGAGAGCTCGCTTAGCTCGTCTGCTGTGCTGAGCCCGGGCATAAATATGAGCGAGTAAACATCATCTTCTGTCATTCGGTCTACTTCTATTTGTGAGATGTTACCGCTGGCAATGGCACTCGAACGGAGCTTTGAGGCATCCAACCCCCTTCCGTCGTCAGCCACTTTGATAACCACCTGTGTGCCTTCATAATATGCCGTGAGTGTAATACGTCCGGTTTGATCTTTACCTGCACTCTTTCTAGCCTCGGGATCTTCTATACCATGGCCGACAGAGTTTCTGAGCAGGTGAAGTAGTGGGTCTGCTATTTCTTCGAGCACAGTCTTATCCAGCTCTACCTCTTCACCCACAATCTCAAGCTCTACAAGTTTCCCGAGACTTTCCGCCGTTACACGTACTGTACGCATAAGCCTTGTGCTCAGATTTGCCAGCGGGACCATTCGAAGTCTCATTAATTTATCTTGGATCTCACTTGTGAGCCTAGCCTGTCGTTCCGTATAGCCCTCGAAATCATCAATGATGTAACCAAGCTCGTTGCTTATAGCTCCCAGGTCATTCGCAGACTCGGCAAGCTCTCTCGAGAAAAGATGGAACTCTGTGTATCTATCGAACTCAAGCTCGTCAAACTCGGAAGTGCTCGACGTAAGAGCCGTAGAGGGTTTAGCGAGCACAGGGCCTGAGTATGATCCTTGCTCCGTACCGGTTGCAGCAATATTTCTCCCACCAAGCGCCATCACCTCGTACTCGGATTCCATGGTGTTTGATATCTTTTTAAGTCTATCTACGCTTGGTTTAAGCTCATCCGACTCCTCATCCAAACGAGAGAAATACTGCTCGAATACCGAGCGGTTCACAACCAGTTCCCCAACCAGGTTTACCAGTTCGTCAAGCCTCTCGATGGGAATACGTACAAACTCGCCGGGCTTTTTAATACTAGGGGCCGGTGCCGGTTGTCTAACCACCTGGGGAATGTGAATATCTTCAGTAATAGTTCTAATCTCTGTATCAACTGTCTGTTCGTTATACTCAGGCTCTGGGACAGGTGCAATATCCTCCTGGTAGGCTTCCTCAACAACCTCGTCGGTTGTATCCGGGGCCTCAGGCTTATTGAATAAATTGTCGTACTCTCGATAGAGTGAGGTTGCGGCGTATTTTACATAGTCGGCATCAGACTCGCCCTTTACCATATCGTCTAGAGTGTCCGCCGTTTTATAGAGCAAACTCATTTTGTCCTTAGTAAGCCCTACCTCTCCGTCAAATAGATCATCCAACAGGTCCTCCATGCGGTGCGAGAGATCAGACACTGATCCAAAACCGACCATACCGGCTGCTCCCTTGAGCGTGTGTACTGCTCTTCTCACCTCAGATAGATGATCTCTATTCGTTGGGTCTTTTTCCAACTCTCCGAGGTATGTAGAAACATTCTGCAGATGCTCGTTGGCCTCGATCATAAACACTTCCATGAGTTCGGGCGGTATCTCGTCTTGCTCCACAACAGAATCAGGTGCAGCGAAAGAATTGTCTTGCGCAGTATCGAGAGGCTCTTCAATTTCTTCAATGTCGATCCCTAATTCATCCTCTACATCGGTTTGCGGTGTCTCAAATGGCGCACTCTCATCGGCGGTCTCCTCGGCCTGCTCAGTAATTGGTTCGGGTTCTGTTGAGACCTTTTGATCCGATATCTCAGAATATGCCACGTATAACTTTTGTAATTCATCTTTAACCCCGGACTCTCCCCCGGCATCACCGCTTACAATACTCATCAGCATTTCGTAGGTTCTAGAAATCAGGTCGAGTGCACGTTGGTCAAACTTAGCACTATCGTTTGTAACGTTGTCAAGATAATCCTCTGCAACTGCCGATAGGTCGGATACCGATTGGAACCCCACCATCGAAGCTGCCCCTTTTAGAGTGTGCACAGCCCTTCTAATATCCAAGAGAGGCTCTATATTAGATATGTTGCCATTTAGTCGTTCTAAAGATGAGGAAATGTTTTGCAGATGCTCGTTGGCCTCGAGAATAAACACTTCCATGAGCTCGGGGGGTATGTTTGCTGCTTCATCCAAAACGGTGTTAGTATCCGAACTATCATCCGGCCCTGAGCCCTCAGATTGGTATTGTGAGAGATCTTCTACATTAATCGGTTCATTAACCGTGTCATTCGGTATAGAGGCAGGTGTTGTTTGTGCCATAATTTCTTGGTCTGTGGACACGGGGTCTTCCGACACAAAGGATAATACACTCGAATCACTAGAGCTATCATCACGGGATCTATCGGTGTCGTGCGAATCGGATTTGGGTGCCTCCGTTTGGTTTTGAGTAAGAAAACCTTTAATATACTCGTCGTCCCCAGATTCATCGTAGCCCTTTAACCTGCAGTACGGAATGAGTGAGCTTTTTACAAAGAACGAATCATCGTGGTTCTCAATCCCTTTTTCGGATACGGTTTCTACATAATTTTCCATCTGGTCCACGGCATTTCTTAGGAAAAACACCGTGTTTGGAGTAAGTTCAATTTTGTCGTTTCTTATATCATCAACAACCTCTTCTACGTGGTGAGCTACGTTGCTAAGAGCACTCATACCCAGCATAGATGCCGCGCCCTTTATCGTGTGCATAAATCGGTACGCTTCTTCGAGAGATTCATGGCCTTGTTCAGTATCCTCATAGGTATCTATCGCAACTTTGACTTGCGGGATATAGCCTTTGGTCTCTTCTAAAAACCCTTGTACTAAATCTTTATCAATGTCCATAACGAGTAACTACCTCCGAGAGAATCTCTCGAGTCTTAAATTCAAAACTGTCGATCTCATTGCTCACATTCCAAATTCAATTACCGGGCTAAATAGCGATGTAGTGTAGAGAACGATATGTACGGATATACCGTTCTCCCCCACATACTTTAATTACATATCAGACAAATTCTCTAAATCTATCTCTTCATCAACGGGACTAGGCTCTTCGATAACATCCTCCGTCCCCAGAGTTTGCGTTTTAGCATGTCCGTTAGTTTCGGGAAGTTTAAATGCACTAATTGAGGACTGTAGGTTCTCGGCCAGCACGGCTAACTCTCCGATAGTCACAGAGGCCTGCCGCGTACCTGCCGCGGTCTGCTGGGTGATCTGTGAGATCTCAGCCATTGATTGCGTTACCGCTTCTGAACCCCTGGCCTGTTGTTGTGCCGAGAGTGTAATGGACTGAATAAGCTCAGCCAATCTCACAGAAACGTCCTCAATCTCAGAGAGCGCTGTACCCGCATCGGTGGCCAGATCAGAACCGCTTACCACCTCTTGAGTGGTTTCTTCCATAGCTGTAACAGCCTCGGTGGTCTCAGTCTGAATCGAGTTGATAAGGGTATCGATTCGTTTGGTTGATTCTGTTGCTCTTTCCGCAAGTCGCTCAACCTCTTCTGCCACCACGGCAAACCCTCGCCCTGCCTCACCGGCCATCGCCGCCTGAATAGAAGCGTTTAGTGCGAGGATACTGGTTCGGTCCGCGATATCACTAATCAACTGTACAATCTCACCAATCTCCTGTGAACTTTCTCCAAGTCGTTTAATACGTTTGGATGTTTCCTGCACGTGTTCTCTAATAGCGTCCATACCCTGGATGGTTTTCTCCACCGCATCTGAGCCCTGGCGAGCAGACAACATAGCTTCCTGGGCAACTGTGGACGACATGGTCGCAGTCTCGGACACCTGTTTAATAGAAGCTGCCATTTCGTCAATAGCTGCGGTGGTGTCGATAATCTGATCCGCCTGACTGTCACTACCCTGACTTAGGTTTTCCATAGCGGCCTGCATGTCTGTAGCAGCCGAACCCACGTTTTGAGTCGCATCCTGCACATCACCGATAATTCGTCTAAGCTCCACAATCATGTAGTTAAACGAGTCGGCAATAGCTCCGGTCATATCCTCGGTAACCTCGGCCTCTTGTGTAAGGTCACCCTCAGCTACACCGCTTACCTCCTCAAGGAGTTTCATAATAGATTTCTGTGTGCCGTCGCTCTGTTCCTGCACCTGTTCAACCAGGCTGTCGGTTAGGTCAAGCGTGTTGTTGAGCGACACGGCCATCTGGCCCAATTCATCTCCAGACACCACATCTGCCCTTGCTTTGTAGTCACCGTCGCTAACCCTTCTAAATACATCGGCTATGATGCTTAGCTGGCGTGTAAATGTTTTAGACAACAGATAGCCCACCAACAGCACTAGCGCGATCACAAGCAATAGCACCCCTAGTATCACGTAACCCATTTTACGTACAGGGGCCTGTACATCGGACTCACTTACCTCCGAGATCACTGCCCACTTTATAGGTTGGGTTTCTGTATCCGGTGACTGAAACACAGTGACAGGAACCCAGGAGCTAAGCACCTTCTGGCCCTTGGAGTTAACTATCACACCGCTGCCGGATTTACCGCTAAGAGCACTTGTGCTGGCTACTGTATCAACTTTATTCTTAGGGCTTAGCACTGTGGCACCTGCTTTATCGGACGAGCTACGCGTGAGCTTGTCTTGACCTACTATATAAGATTGTTCACTTCGTCCCAGTCCCACACTCTCTGTCATTATAGAGTTAATTGCACTTAAATCCATCTCAAAGACTAGCACCCCTACTTTTTGGCTGCCGTTATAAATCGGCGATGCAATAAAACTCGCCGGCTGATTGTAAGAGGGCACAAACCGTGCGTAATCAGTCATTGCTATAAAATTCGGATCACTCGACGAGTTTGCAGCTCGAAAAACCTCACCCAAGTTGGTGTCAGCAAATGCGCCGTCCGTAAGAGATGTTGCATAGTTTATATCCTTAGATACGGAGTAAATAACGTTACCCGTAGAGGGATCAACCAATAGGATGTCTCTATATCCGAACTTATCTAGATATTCCCTTATTAACGGGTGGTACTCGGCATGAACCTTGCTGTAATTGGAACCGTCGCCGGCATTGTCAAGATCGGCTTTCTCCCCGGCGGGATATTCATTTTGCCCGATGTAGAGATACTGAAGAACTATGGAGTTGTTGTTAAGTTCGCCATAGAGGTCTGTTAGCTCGGGCTTTTGCCCGCCATCCTCCGCGGAGTATTTTGCACTGAAATCCTCGGTATAGAACTTGATCAGTTCATCTTTCATCCAGCCGAGTTCCTCAGGGCTATACTTTGCGGTTTTAGTTGATGAGTAACTTTCTCCAGGGGTTTCGGCAACAAGGTGGTAATTTACAACACTTGAGAAAGCATCCTTGAAATCACTCATTGCATTTACCACCATTCGATCCTGTGAGAATGTCACAACCTGATTGCTTAGGTCGCTTAGGTGGTCTTCGATCTGGAGTTCTTTGGTTTTACTTACTGAGCTTAGCTGATCAAAAGCTTTCTCGTTTTGCTGTTTGGAAGCTGTCATAAAATAAAACGCGCCCAAAACAACCAGAGGAAGTATAGCTAGCAGTAAAAATGCCGCTATCATCTTACCCCTTAAGGTCCTAAAAATATTCATAATGCTACCCCCTTTGTATGACAAAACTTGTATTAGATTTAGAATCTATATATAAAGTATGGCAAAAGACGTGCCACCGGATACAGGCTCATGAGAGTTTGTTAACTCATGTCAATTATTAGATAATATATGAACGACTAGAGTGATAATCGGTCGGGATTGACAAAAAATGTCAAAATTATTTGTTTTACGACAGTCTTAGCCCTACTAAGATGTCTAAGTGTTCTGATAACCTGCTGGCTATAAATTATAGAGCTATCAATATAAACTTTGATTCAACTATTGTCTAAGCGTATTACGAAGAAGATGGTTTAGGCAATCTGAACCAGAAACGCGAACCGCCCTCATCGCGCGGAGCGTAACCTATAACACCACCCCAACGCTCAATAGTGATCCTGCAAAAATACAGACCAAGTCCCACCTCGCCCGGTTTATAAGAGCCTCGCGAGAATTTCTCAAATAGGTTCTTTGAGACCGAAGCCTCAACCCCAGCCCCCTCGTCATCAATAATAAAAATTATATGGTCGCCCTGGTCATCAACATCGATTGTGACTTTGGAGTTCTCCGGGCTGTATCGCAGTGCATTTTCGAGCAGGTTAGATATAACTCGTTCGAGATGAACCTCCTCGCCCACAACCTTCCATTCCCTGCTAAAATCGATATCCGGAAACATGACCAGCGATACGTTCTTGCGTGAAAACGCAGGGTAGTAAGCCTCAACGGATTTTCTGGTGCTGTTAACAATATTAGGCGATAGTTCAAAATCTGTATGGAATGTGGCAATTCCTTTGATATCGGACGAGAAGATCTCCGAGATCTCATCAATCATTACCATTACTCTCTCGGACTGTTGCATCGCAATGCTTATTAGATCGGTATTGAGAGGGGCGAGGTGTTCAGAGTTTAGTATCGACAGGTATCCTTTAACCCCGGCCATAGGACCTTTTAGATCGTGGAGAATCGTATTAATGAGAACCTCTTTTTTCTCAATCTCCTTATCGAGCTTGTTATAATAGAGACTGGTCTCTCTAGCCTTTTGTATGATGGAGTGTTTCTCGCCATAGCTTATCCTGGAGAATTCTATCAAAAGTATATTCTTAGATTTGATACTAAGGGCAATCGCCTCTAGATAATAATCATTTTTAAAAACATCGGATTCGTGCCAAGGTCCGGACTTAAGTATGTTATCGGAATTATTCTGCCAAAAATCCACGGCGTCGATCAAAAAATTGTCTAGAAACAAAAACTGTTCCTGCGGCTTGAGACCCTCGGTTTGTTCTTTAGATATAGGATACAAAGCAGTGAACCACTCGGGAGGAGTACCTACGATTCTGAAAGTGTCGCTATCCTCGCACTCCATTATCACTATGTCCAGTAGCTTAAATAGGTCTCCTAAAATAGAATCTTGCATAATCTCATCCTCGATAGAATTATTGGCAGTAGTTTCATCCGTGGCAGCTGCGGGCACTTTCGATTGTTTACTGCGCAGCAGGCTGAGCTCGTTTCTAGATTGCTGCAACAACCTCTGCGTATTCTCTTTTGCATTCGCATCCATTAATAACACACAGTACCCCTCGTCGCTGTGCAGTATGTGAATATCTACCGTAGTCCCCTCGCTAATCGTTACACAGGGCAGGATCAAATCAGTATCGATCGGCAATAGCCCTTCGAGAAAAAATGCCTGTTCACTCACAGGTCTCGTTTTATCGATACTCCCTACCCCATACCTCTCAAGCTCTCCACCCGATTCGTAGAGCATCCCGTCTCGGCCAATGAACAAAAACCCAAGTGATCGGCCAGTAAAATTAAATCCCTCAATAATGTTTTGTATCTGCGGTGAAAGATTCACAACACCTACTCGCTTAGTAATTTTTCGGTTATAACGGCAAATGCCTGCTCAACGCCCTCACCGGTTTTAGCACTTGTCTTAATCACTTCACATTCCTCAAAATTCTCACCTAGATTATTCTCATTAATATCCCAATCGTCCTCGAGGTCAGATTTGTTGATAACCACTACATAGGGGACCTCACCAATAGCACTCTTGGCCCTTTCTTTGAGTTTGATAATTGTATCTAGCGTCTCTTTTCTAGTACCGTCGACTACCAACAGATAGCCCGCGGCACCTCGGAGATACGATGTAGGAACCTCTTGAAAATCGTCCTCACCATGAATATCCCACAGTATTAGATTGACCTCTTTGTCCCCCGAAACTATGGGTTTTTTATCGATTTTCACACCCACTGTGGTTAGGTACTTGTCCGAGAATATACTGTTTACATACCTTGAAACCAGGCTGGTTTTCCCCACTGCAAAAGCGCCCAACATACATACCTTTTTCTGTATCACGTCAATTTCCTTCCTGTTCTTCTTCTAAAACCCTGAATGACACTCGGCGATTTAGAGCTTTGTTTTTCTCGTCGGTCTCTTCGCTGATCGGTTCTGTGGAACCGACCCCAAAGAGCCTTATGTTGTCTGGGCTTATACCCCTTAATTTCACCGCTTCCATCACAACATTTGCTCGGTCCTTGCTAAGCTGCATATTGTTTCTTTCTGTCCCCGTGCTGTCCGTATGCCCCTTTACCTCGACTACAACCTTTTTGTCCAACAGCTTTACCTGCTCCTTCAACTCCCCGATCTTGGTCACAACCTCATCCAACAGCTTGTTTTGCCCAGGGACAATTGTTGTTGTTCCTACAATAAACCTTACTCTCATATCCTCTATTTCGTTCTTAGTCATCTCAAACAGTTCTCTATCGCTATTCACGACCTCGCTGAAATCGTAGCTCATAACACCGGGGATAAGACGTGCTATAGACTCGGCTCTAACCAGCCACCTATCCTTTGCAACCCCCCTGGCGCTTAGCACCCCGTCCTCAAATTTAAACTTAAGCGTCTCGGGAGCTCCCAAGAGATCGGTTGCCCTGGGCAGCACAAATTCAGGTGTAAATGAGTAGTACGACTCCCAGGCCCCAACCACATCATCCGGTTCTATATTGGCCTTTTCTAAAAACGAACTCGGATCCTCTGCCATTGGGTCCACCATACCGGTCAAGTAATATTTCCCCCCCCGCTTCTCGGCAGAGGTTACAATTATCCCGGGCTCGCTCCTTAGAGTCTCTACATAATTTGACCACCTTAGGTTCGAACGGTATGAAAATGCAAACCAAACCAAAAGTATGATTGCGAGTGCGGACAATAGCACCCAAAGCAGAGCGTACGACCTCTCCTTCTCGTCTTTCAGTTTACTTGCCAAGCAGCTTTCTAAATATATACGGGTACTCTCGAACTCGCTCATATCACCCTGAAAAGACTCTATTATGTGCCCCTTATCCAGGTGAACCGCCTCGATTGCATCGCGAAGTACCGTCCTTAATTTTGCGGGGGGGTGCCCCCTGACCACGGCTGCTAAGACCGCATAGGGCCCCTGCTCCAGCCACACGTTGAGCTCACCTACTCGAAAGTTATCAAGTGATTGGCCGCCCTCGACCTTAAAGGAATCCTGCACAAAATCTTGAATCGCAGTCAGCATCCCCGACACCAAGTCGGCGTCTAGGGCCTGCACCGAGTCAGCCACTAGGTGCTGGAGCAATAGCCCCGAGTCCTTGTGGATCAGAAACACCTGCTCAACTCTGTATACCAGAGTATGTTTTAGAACAACCTCAGAGTACGGCACCCCGGTGCGAAACGCCTCGTATCTCCATTTAATACTCTTTAGAGACAGGCTCTGCTCCAAAATCCGGTTAATAGAATCCGTTAGCTCCCCAAGGGCATTAGACACGGCTTTCCTTATGGCCGGGCCCATAATGGGGAATATTGCGTCCACAATTCTCTTGGGATCGTTTCTGGTAGATGTTGAGATTGCCTCTTCTACCATAGGCATGAGTGCATCGGTAAGTGATGAATCTTGGGATGACCTGCGCCTAATAGCCTCGGGTAATACAGTGCTTATATCGTCTATGCGTTGGTCCGGGGTATCTAGTCTAAGCTCTAGCTGTTTTAATTTCTCCTGCTCAGGTGCTAGGATTAAACTACGAAGCTCTTCTAAATCGTTTTCAGGTAATTGTTTTGTAGCTTCTTTATATTGTTCGGTCTCCTGAGTAGAGGGGCCTTTACCCATTCTTAGGTATCCTTTGAACTAGGGATCTTGAATTCGTCGGTTAATCTAAGTGCCATCTCTGTTAGGAGATTGGCCAATGCTACTCTGTCGGTCTTATCATGACGAAGCTCGTTTACAACATTGTTCATATTCTCGCTAAGAAGATTATGGTTCTCGGCTATCTCTTCTCGTAAGCTCTTGGATTCTTCAAGCAGGCGGCTGCGCGCTTCTCTCTGATTGTTGGACACCCTATCACTAATCTGTCCTGTCTTTTTCTCAAAGGTTTTGGTGAGGTCCTTTATCTGACGCAAGATGTCTGTTACTGAGTCGGTCCTCTCATTTTGCTCTGATTTGACCTTATCCAAAAGAGACTCCACTTCATTTTTCATATATTTCTCAAGACTGTCGAACCTCTTTTTTAGATCCTCTTTTGTGCTTTGAGACTCTTGCATTAGGCGCTCTTCAAGGCGGACGAACCTTTTTTCATAGTCCTGCATCTGCGCCCCGAACAAAATATCTCTTATCTTATCAACACTTCCCAAACCCCCAGCAAGTTCAGCTCCGATCTGAGACTTTGTTGTTGCGTCTTTAGCGTTGGTTGCAGATTTTTCACTGATAAAACTAACCTTGTTATCCTCACCGTTTTTCATGGGGGAACTCCTTGTGCTTTTTTTTGTCGACTTTTTCTTAGCGACCTTGCTTTTATTACTCAAATTTGTGCTGCTTTGCTTTGTAGTACGTTTCATCCGACCCTCTTCAATAACCCTTTGTATACTTTTAATAATACACTCAAAACAACTTTGATAAACCCTTATTTTTTATTTATTAAGATCCACCCAAACAGATGAAGATCATGCTAACTACTCAATCTTTATGCATAAACATAAAAAAATTTTTTACGTTTCTATCTACATAATTAAAATAATCAATTGAAATTATTAAACACTAATTATAATTATATACTAATAATAATTAGACGCAATAGGCTGCATACTGAACCATATCCTTGCAAATCAGATAGATTTCATGCTCATTGTTTTTTTATGGACACAAGCGAGCTTTTCGATACCATCGATGTTAAAATTATAAATCCAAATTATCTGCTACCGAATGTATATCTCCAACGATAATCGAATACAAATTAATCATGTATAATATTTGTTGATATGCCCCCGAAGAAAAAAATAAGAATCCTGCTAGCAGACGATCATCCTATTGTCAGAGAGGGGCTTAGAACCATACTAGAGACTCAGAAAGACTTCAAAATCGTTGATGTAGTAGCCCAAGGTGATAAGGTTGTAAATAGGGTTGAAAAAAGTAATCCCGACATCCTTTTGCTAGACATTGAGATGCCCGAGATGGATGGGGTCGAGATCATAAAACGTTTAAAAAAATCCGATTCCACCACTAAAGTGATCGTGTTTACCGCATACAACACAGACGAGAGAATCATATCCGCCGTTAAAGCTGGCGCAAAGGGGTATTTATTAAAAGGTGCGCCCCGCGAAGAGATATTTGACGCAGTACGTACGGTATATAGAGGCGGGTCCTCACTGCAATCGGATGTAGTCTCCAAACTTATGAAACAGGTAAGCGACGACTACGGACATATGACTCCACGTGAACTGGATGTGCTCCATCTGCTGTCAAAAGGGCTCTCCAACAAAGAGATCGCAGGAAAACTGTTTATAACCGAGAGGACCGTCAAATTCCACATAAGCTCTATACTGCAGAAACTAAACGCGGAGAGCAGAACAGAGGCTGTAACAAAAGCCGCCCACAGAGGCATTATTTCTCTGTAATACAATTACGGAGCTACGAGCCTGTGCATTACCCTATATATAATTATGATCGTAACAGAAATCCATACACACTCAAATCACCTGAGCAGCAACCTCAAACCTGTACTTTAGTACAGGTTTGTCACTGTACCTGTGAACAGTTAAAATTCTGTACTAATACCCGAAGCGAGATAATTATTGATGTAATATAATTTCTATATATAATGTCGATTTTCTCGGAGGAAACACCAGATGTCCAAAACAGTATTGATTGTAGATGACAGCCCAACAGAACTTAAGCTGATGAGGAATGCGATTGAGGGCAAGGGATACACCCTACTCACCGCATCCAACGGGGTAGAAGCGCTCAAAATTGCCACAGGCAATCACCCCGATCTTATTCTCCTCGATGTGGTTATGCCCGGCAAAGACGGTTTCAAGGTGTGCCGCGAGCTTAAGAGAGCACCTGAAACACAGGACATCAAAATCATCATGGTAACTACCAAGAATCAGGAAACCGACAAATTCTGGGGACAGAAACAGGGTGCTGACGGCTATATTACAAAACCCTTCACACCCGAGAACCTTGCCAGTACAGTTGAAAGAATGATTTAATTAATCCCTTTTAGACCACCCGGCAATATTAACCAAAAACCGGTTTATTATAACTACACCAACGTACTAAGCAGCGCAGTTAGCTTGCTATGGACTGAATTCAATCTGCCAAACTAACTATATTTAAGTGTATTATCTACAAGTTGGATTTTATCGTACGCCCTATCCGAGCACAGATCAGTCGAACTGGCGTATATCACTCGACTGCAGAAACTTCTCTAAGTTTAGGATTATTAAGAGCTCGCTGCCGTCTTTATACACTCCGTCCAGGTAGGGAGCTAGCCGGTTATCCATAGGAGCCGAGGGCTCAATCAACCCTTCGTCTTCAATGCTAAGCATGTTGTTAACGCGGTCTACAAGTAGAGCTGTAGTCAGCTCATCCTCCCCAAGACTTACCACAATTATCTTACCGGCATCTAAACTGCTCGGTGCGTCGCGATCTTCGCCCATAAACCTTGTAAGATCAATCACAGATATAATATCGCCCCTAATGTTAGTGACTCCTCTTAGCCAGCTGGGACTGTTAGGTATTGTGGTAATCGCCGGGACGTTACCTATCTCTATAACGTTTTTAATGTGCACAGCGTATTTAACATTGTTAGTGCTAAACACAATGTATCGGTCTCTTAAATCAACCGTCTCGAGCGGCTCGGCAAATTCCCCCATTCCCATTACACCGTGGACATGCGCCATCTCACGATCAATAGTTGTAACAAGACTCTCGAGCGACGACATATCGTCGGGGATTTGGGAATCATTACGGCCCCGATCCAAAGCCTCAGTTTGATCAACCGTGTTTATCTTTGTATTGTTGTTGGGTGTGTTTGTTTCTTCAGACATATCATTACCTTTTGCTTATCTTATTAGTACTGAAGACCCTCCACAGTGTCTGACAACTGGCTTGTGAACATATCGTAGGTATCTTTCCATTCGACCTGGGTCTCTTTTGATTTAAACGATTTTGCAAAAAACTTAAAATATGTTTGCAATATATAAAGTAGCGCAAGTGATATCTGCTTAAAAACTACTGCCCTTTCAGCCGTATCGCCCGTCCACGCCTTGTACACATTGACCGCAGTTTGAAGTGAGATCTGGTTGCCTTGATTATGCAGGAGCTGTATGTGTGAGTATTTGTGACCCACCTTCTCCAATATCTTCTTCAAATACCCTTGTTTTGGGTCTAGTTTAAGCACATTCTCCGAGAACAGCACCGACCTGTTTACCATATCCCCCACTAACTGCAGTGCTACCAAGGGGTCTTTGCGCTTCTTATCCATTATTTTGACCATCATCTGGTCAAACTCTGAGAGCAACTCTATGGAATGACTTTCAAGTGCCTGGTCATGTGCAATGTCCACAGGGCTAAGCCTTTCAACCTCACTATCAGTTAAGGGTTCGTACTCGGTCTCTTTTCCCACCACTCTGAATTTACGGTTCATAATTTGTGTGTATAGGGGCTTGATAAGATTTAGACATTAATAATATCTACTGCCCGACCCCAGTTTTTATTACCTATTCCGTGATTAATGAATGCTATACTTCTCAACAGCATCAACCAATGTGTTGGATTGAAATGGCTTAGTAATATAATCTTTTGCCCCGACCATCTTACCTCTCATCTTGTCAAAGAATCCGTCTTTTCCGGAAAGCATAATAACGGGGACTTCTTTGGTGATATCGTGGCTTTTGATTATTTTACAAAGTTGATATCCATCCATATGCGGTAGATTGATATCTAGGAATATCAATCTGGGTGTAACCTCGTTTAACTTGGCAAGTGCTTCCATTCCGTCTCCAGCAACATGCACATCATAACCCTTTTTCTCGAGTGTTATCGATACAATTTTCTGTATCGTGGGGCTATCGTCAATTACGAGTATCGAGACTTTATCGTCATCGTGATCATCATCCAAATCTAGCTCATCGATCTCGGGCTCTGTCGAGGCGACCTGGGGTGTGGGCTCGGCAGGTATAACCGGTTCTATTATTTCGGGTTCATCCACAACAAGCTCATCGACCTCGGTCTCTGCATGCACCACATCTAGTTCATCCACTTGATCAGTGTGCACGACATTCTGCCTCTCGGCCTCGGCTGCTTCTCGAGCATCCCCTACCGGTTCCTCCGACACATTCATATTCTCGTCCACAATGGATTCCTCCACTGGGTCATGGTACTCCATATCAGACGCACTGTCCCTTGATACAGCCGAGGAGAATGCATTAATACTTGTATTCAGTTCATCGCTATGATCTTGGTCAAATCTTGGTGGTAGAGAAGGCTCTACTACCTCATCTATCTCTTCATCCAAATCTGTAGTTATCGAATCCAAAGTCAGCTCATCATCCGCATCTATGCCCTCTACTATTACATCCGAACCCTCATTCTTATCTGCAAGCTCAGTTATATCTTCTAACAGCTTAGGTTCATCTTCCGAAGTTATTTCTAGGTCTTGGGTTTGTGGTTCTAAATCGATTTGAACATTGTGTTCTGTGACCGTATCGACAGACTCAGTTGCATAATCTTCTGCAATCGCTTCATCCATTGCCAACGATAAATCAACCGGAGAATCCTCAACCTCGGCAGGGATATCTGTTTCAATCTCCGGTGCACTCGGCTCTATATCATCTATTTGTTCTTCGGTATTAATTTCATTAAAGCCCAGATGTTCTGTGATTTCCGCTGTTAGATCGTCTGGCTTCGTCTCGGATTCCGGCCTAACCTCATTGTAGTCTTCACCGGGTTCATTTTGTTTTAGGATGGTCTCAAGGTTATCGGGTTTTGAAATTTTATTTTTATAATCCTCAAGCTCCTGTACTATCTCCTCTATCGGCAGGGAATTCGCTTGCATGAATCCAGAGGGGGTACGAGTACTCTCGGGCTTTATTTCAGACACGGTACCGTCATCATTAACAACAGTTTCTGTGTCATCCACACCGTAGTATTTGTTTATGGCTTCTCTTATAGATCTCTCTGAAGAAACTACAGGTTTTATGTTATGTCCAGTTACAAAACTCAGATCATCTAGCAGTAAAATGTTTGAAGGATCAGACATTGCCACTATCAAATCCGATCCGTTTAAATTAATAGGGAGCAAATTGTTGGTTACGGCAGTTTGCTTGGGGATGAGATTAATGAACCTATCTTCTATATTATATTTTTCAATCTGTATAATAGGCACACCGTATTCTCGGCTTAGGAACTGAACCAACTCACTCTCTTGTATGTAACCTAGATCAACCAATGATTCTCCAAGCCCTAACCCCGAATCTCTATGCTCTTCAATAGCACTTTTGATTTGATCTACAGTAACTAGATTCTCTTTTACTAGTAATTTTGCTAGATGCATTTTCATGATAATCTCTGAAATTTGCAAATATCATGCCAAACACCAATTTCACTAAAAATACTACGCAATTGCCTGATATCATTAGATACTACTTGCTTATACCAGCCTATGAACCATATCCTGGTATTGACAAAAAGTGTCATTATAGTGATATAAATTCACATTTTGTCTTAATTGCATGACAAACTCATTATAGCATATCAATTATAATTAATTGATATAGAGCTTACTCCTTGTATCCTCTAATTACTGTCTAAGCGTAAAAACTGTAATTTTACAACAAAAACCCTCTGTTTAAATGATACTTTTGCATCATTTCACCCAAACTCTACCAGTTTTCTCAATAAGTGCCTCCAAATGATTAGTTTTTAAAACCAAGTGCTTAACAATTAGGCATTCAATTTGACCAGGTTTTCGCTAAGTGCCTTAAATCATTGATTGTAATACCCTACTAAAAGTGGTATGTTGTTTGCACTTAAGCGCGTGGAGGAGGTTAATTCCATGAAAAAAGTCGAAGCTATTATTAAGCCGTTCAAGTTGGATGATGTAAAAGAAGCGCTGAAGGAAATAGGCGTACAGGGTTTGACAGTAACAGAGGTTAAAGGGTTTGGCAGACAAAAAGGTCACACCGAGCTCTATAGGGGTGCGGAATACGTCATAGATTTCCTTCCCAAAATTAAGCTCGATATTGTAGTAAGTGATGATATGGTGGCAAAAGTTATAGAGGCAATAACAGAGAGCGCCAAAACCGGTAAAATAGGCGACGGTAAGATATTTGTACTGCCTATGGAAGAGGTAATAAGAATTCGAACCGGCGAAAAAGGTGACGACGCCCTATAAAAGCAATATATGCAAATAAAACTTTGTGGTTCCTATAATTACGCCCACAGAACCATATAGAATACAAAAATTCAAGGAGGTAAGGAGATGACATTTCCTAAAAAACCTGCAGATGTATTAAAGCTTATTAAAGACCAGAATATAGAAATAATCGATTTCAGATTTCTGGATTTTGTCGGGATGTGGCAGCATTTCAGTGTCCCGGCTCAGGAGGTCGATAGATCCACTTTTGACGAGGGTCTAGGGTTTGACGGATCCAGCATAAGGGGCTGGCAGTCAATTCATGCAAGCGACATGCTCGTTATACCCGACGCAGCTACCGCTAGAGTCGATCCGTTTTTAACGATTCCCACACTCGCCATCATATGCGACATAGTTGACCCGATCACAAGAGAGCCTTATTCACGTGACCCGCGTAATATTTCTAAAAAAGCTCTCGCATACCTAAAGAGCTCAGGCATAGGGGACACAGCCTATTTCGGCCCCGAGCTAGAGTTCTTTATCCTAGACGATGTTAAATACGACCAAACAGCCAACTCCGGATACTATTTTGTAGACTCGGTAGAGGGTATATGGAACTCGGGAGTAGACGAGAACCCAAACCTGGGCTATAAGCCAAGACATAAAGAGGGCTATTTCCCCACCCCACCTGCTGACACCTACCAGGATATGAGGTCCGAGATGGTACTTACTCTCCAGGAGTTGGGCATAGCGGTGGAAGCCCATCACCACGAAGTTGCAACCGGCGGGCAGGCCGAGATCGATATGCGCTTTGCCCCCATAGTCCAGATGGGCGATCAGATGATGTGGTACAAATACGTTGTCCGCAATGTTGCACGCAAGTACAACAAGAGTGTGACATTTATGCCTAAACCACTGTTTGAGGATAACGGCTCGGGAATGCACGTACACCAGTCGATATGGAAAAAATCCAAACCACTGTTCGCAGGGAAGGGTTATGCTGGTATGAGCGACCTTGCCATGAACTACATAGGCGGCATTTTGAAACACGCCCCTACGATCTGTGCGTTCAGTAACCCCATCACAAACTCATATAGAAGGCTTGTGCCCGGGTTCGAGGCTCCTGTTAACCTGGCATATTCGGCAAGAAACCGAAGCGCTGCAGTGAGGATCCCCATGTACTCACCCAGCCCAAAAGCCAAGAGGATGGAGTGTCGGTTCCCAGATCCTTCATGCAATGGTTACCTTGCGTTCTCTGCGATGCTTATGGCCGGGCTTGACGGTATTGAAAAGAAAATTAACCCAGGCGACCCACTGGACAAAGACATCTACGCACTGGGCCCAGAGGAACTTGCAGACATCCCATCTGTACCTGGTTCGTTGGAGGACGCTCTGAAAGCGCTTGAGAACGACCACGAGTTCCTGCTTAAAGGAGACGTGTTTACCGAGGACGTAATAGAGACATGGATAGAGTACAAGATGGAAAACGAGGTAAACCCTGTCAAATTAAGGCCGGTGCCTTATGAGTTCATGTTGTACTATGATGTGTAATCAATAAGGAAAAAAGACAATAGGTTTAGAGAAGGCGGCGTATGGTAGATATTACCATACGCCGCCTTTTTTGCTTTAGAACCTGGAAGATAAAATCATATATAGGATTATTGCACCACCGCCTATAAACATAAGCGCCGCATATAGACGTAACATCCCTGTCTGGGTTTTCTTAAGGACCGTAGCACTGCTTCTTACAATCCCCGCTACTCCATTTACCGCACCGTCGATAAAATATCTGTCGAACTCAGCCGCAGCAGCACAAAGATAGTTAAACGGCCCTACTATAAAATAGTCATACAACTCGTCTATATACCATTTATTGATAGCGAGCTTGTAGAGTGCACCCATATTCTCGCCCGATGCGATCTTGGAAGGTAACGATGGTTTTACTTTATAAAGATAAAATGCACCGAAAATCCCCAAAAGTGCAGCGGCAATTGAGAGCCCCACAAGCGTCCAATGCCCTAACAGATGATGGCCCTCGCCGTGTGCGATATGTGTGTAGATAGAAGAATCAATGAATCTTTCAAATAAATTCGAGTGCGCGTACCCCAGATACTCGCCCATAAAATCGGGCACACCCACATAACCCCCGAAAATTGAGAGCACCGCAAGCACCATAAGCGGAATCGTCATTGTAAGTGGCGATTCGTGTATGTGTTTAATAAGCGTGCTGCTTATTTTGCTTTTGCCCTCAAACGTTAGCAGGTAGAGCCGTATCATGTAAAACGCTGTGAGCACAACGGTAATAAGCGCAACTATCCAGTGCACCGTGTACCCCGTGCCGTAGAGTGCACCCAGTATTTCGTCTTTACTGAAAAACCCTGACAAAAACGGCACCCCTGCAATCGCAAGCGTACCGATCAAGAATGTGTAGGAGGTTATGGGTATATATTTCCTAAGTCCCCCCATCCGGGTTATATCCTGCTCACCGCTCATTGCGTGTATCACACTGCCGGAGCCCAAAAAGAGTAGTGCCTTAAAAAACGCGTGTGTTACCAGATGAAACAGGCCCGCTGCATACGCACCCACCCCAATCCCCATAAACATATAGCCCAGCTGACTCACGGTAGAGTAGGCAAGCACCTTTTTAATGTCATTCTGTGTAACGGCGATTGTAGCAGCCAGAAACGATGTGAGGGCCGCAACCGTTACCACCACAAACTGTGCTGTGGGCGATGCCGTGTACAGAGCGTTACACCTGGCCACCATATAGGCGCCCGCGGTTACCATGGTAGCTGCATGTATTAACGCGCTCACAGGGGTAGGACCCGCCATAGCATCGGGCAGCCACACATATAAGGGGATCTGTGCGGATTTCCCCACCGCACCCACAAACAGCAGCAACGCGATTGCGGTCACAGCCACACCCGGTACCCCACTCATAAACGATTGGTCGGTGGCCATACCGAAGACCTCTTGGTAATTCACCGACCCGAACACAAAGAAAATAAGGAATATGCCTAGAATAAATCCAAAATCACCTATCCGGTTTACAACAAAAGCCTTGCGGCCTGCATAGGCTTTTTCCGTATCATGATACCAAAACCCGATCAAGAGATATGAGGCAAGGCCCACCCCTTCCCAGCCCACAAACATTAGCGGGAAATTGTTACCAAGCACAAGCACCAGCATAAAAAACACAAACAGGTTTAGGTATGTGAAGTATTTGGCATACGCAGTGTCACCATGCATATAACCTATTGAATAGACATGGATTAAAAACCCGACCCATGTAATAACAAGTGCCATTACACAGGACAACGTATCGAACGAGAGCTCAAAATTGACAGAGAACTCCCCCGACGGTATCCACTCAAACAGTGTGAGTACTAAAAGCCTGCTTTCGGGGTCGAGCGCCAAGAGCTTAACAAATAGTATTGTCGAGAGTATGGCTGATAGCAGTACCACACCCGGCCCCACGATGTTCACAACACTGTGTTCGGTGTGCTTGTCCCCTCCAAAAAGCTTGGTCCACATCCCCGAGGCAAACACTATCCCGTTAATCACGGCTCCGATCAATGGTAATAGAACTATCCAAAGTAGCATTGTTTATCTTATCCCCTAAGCAGCTTTAGAATATCTACGTCCAGGTTTTCCCTGTGCTTGTAGATAGAGACCACAAGGGCCAGGCCCACGGCTACTTCCGAGGCCGCTACGGTAAGAACCATCATCATAAACACATGGCCCGTCATGTCCCCATGAACCCTGGAGAAACCCACAAGTGCCAAGTTCGCGGCATTGAGCATAAGCTCAAGCGACATGAGCACTATGATCAAATTCTTTCTGATCACCACCCCATATGCCCCGATCAGAAACAGTATCGCACTTAGCACCAGGTAATGTTCAATTGTAACCGCCATCTAGTAACTCCTTTTTTTGGCTATCGCAATCACACCTATGATAGCCACCACGATGAGCACTGAGGTAAGCTCAAAAGGCAGCAGGTACTCGGTAAAAAGCACCTTGCCCACACCCTCGACCGTGCCGAAATCCTCCCCAAGTTTGACCCTGTCCTCGATACTAATGTATTGCCTAAACCCGAGGGTAGCAAAGTATCCCACCAGCAGCAAAAACACCAGAAAAAGGCTCATTTTGAACCCTAGGTTCTTGGAATCGAACCGAAGCTCCTCGTTTCTAAGGTTAAGAAACATCACTGTAAACAAGAAAAGGATCATTATTGCCCCTGCATAGACCAGTACCTGCACGGCGGCTATGAAGTGAGCATCGAGTAAAATGAACAGCACGGCAGTGCTAAATAGTGTAAGCACCAAAGAGAGAGCGCTTGTGACCGGGCTACGACCCACCACCACCAGCAAAGCCCCCGCAAGCGCAAGGATTGCAAAAACATAAAACACTAAGTCTTGCAAAGCTAAATGTACCTCGTCCTATGATTAAATATTAGAAACATCTATGAGTAAGGCTATTGAATTATATTTGGAAACATAGGTTAGTCAATCTTGCGGTTATCTGCTCTTTTTGACACCGACCCTTTTACAGTACTTATAGATCGGGCACCGGCTGCACAATGGAGAGATTGGTCTGCATAAAAACTGTCCGAACGCCACCAATAAACTGTTATAGTCAATCCAGTATTCCCCGGGGAGTTTCGCTCGGAGTGCCGTCTCGGTCTCAAGCGGGGTTTTCGTTTTTATATAACCCAAGCGGTTAGATATCCTGTGCACATGGGTATCCACACATATCCCGGGTTTATTGTACCCAAGTGTGACCACCAGGTTGGCAGTCTTGCGCCCTACCCCAGGGAGTGTAAGCAGCTCGTCTATATCGTCGGGTACTATAGAGTTGTACTCTTTAATCAGCGTCCTACATATAGAGACGATATTCTTTGCCTTGGTTCTATAGAACCCCACAGGATATATAGCCTTTTTGATCTTGGCCTCACCCAACGCAACTATTCCCTCGGGTGTCGCTGCCAAGCCAAATAATCTCCTCGATGCCTCTGCGGTTGTCTGGTCTTTGGTTCTTAGACTAAGCACTGTGGAAATAAGCACCCTAAACGGGTCACGAGTAGTCTCGGCCTGGAGGGTGACTATAGGGACGTCCCAGTTACGAGACTCCTTAGTGAGAATTGCGACAACATCGTGAATATCCTTATTCTTCATTTGCTAAGTGAGATTAAAGTTAGTAACGCTAGGTGTATATCTGTAATATGTGGGGAAGGCAAGAAAACCACAGCACAAAAAAAATAGAGGGAGCCCATGGGCCCCCTCTTTAAGTACTCAATAATGGATGTCACTAAGTAGGAGGAGAGATCCTTAATAGTGCTTTCTAATTCTAACTATATACTTCCATGAGGCTCCTAAGGACCGGTCCCGAGTCCGACTTCCTTATCCTCTCAAGGGCCTTCTTTTCGATCTGCCTAATCCTCTCTCGGGTAAGGCTAAATTTTCTGCCGATCTCGTCTAGCGTATAAGTTACTTCATACCCTATACCAAACCTCATCTTGACCACCTCTCTCTCTCGTACATTGAGATGGAGCAGAGCGTGGTTGATGTTATCGGGGATCGACACCTCTGCTATTACGCTGTCTACGACCATGGAGTTCGAGTCCTCTATGTAGTCCATATAGGTTGCTTTTTCTCCGTTCCACACCGGAGTGTCGAGTGTCACAACATTGTTCCCTGCCGACTCGAGTATACGCTTTACATTCTCAACGCTCATCTCCAAGCGCTTGGCAATCTCATTTGCATGGGGCTCACGGCCGTGCTCTTCCTTGAATTTTTTACGCTCCGACCTCACTTTACCCGCCTTCTCGAGCAGGTATGCCGGGATTTTCACTGTCCTAGTCTGGTTAAATACCCCCCTGGTCATAGCCTGGTTGATCCACCAGCACGCATAGGTCGAGAACCTGTAACCCTTGGTGTAGTCAAAGCGCTCTACGGCCTTTATGAGTCCCAGATTGCCCTCCTGAATCAGATCCAGGAAATGAACCCCTCTGCCCAAATACCTCTTTGCCATACTGGCCACAAGCCTAAGGTTGGCCTTGATAAACCTGTTACGGAGCATAACCCCTTTGTTCACATAGGCCTTGAGCAGATTGAATGTCTTTACTATCTCGCCTCTGTTGAGTGAGGATTTGTTGTCTTTAATCCTAGCCCTGAGTACTCCGTTTTTGATGTAGGAATTAAGCTTTGCAATAGCTTTGGAGTGGTCACGGTCAAGCTTCTTGCCCAATGCGTCCTCGAGCTTCTGACGAAGCTTTTGGGAGCGCGCCTCGCACTGGCGTATCTTTGCCGCAACGTTTATCTCCTCGGCAGGTGTGAGGAGTGACTCGGTGCTTACCTCTTTGAAGTATGCATTTATCATTCTAAGATCGTTATTATTGATCTCAATATTGTCTTTTTTATTGGATATTTGAGTGTCGGTTTTTAGGTCTGTGCTTACATCTTCTGTTTCAAACTCTTCGTTATCCTCTATGTTGTCTTCGTAATCCTCTTGCGTCATGTTTTCCATTTCTTCTGTACCCATATCGACAAAAATTTCTTTTAGTCCAGCGCCCTTAGTCATAGAAAGCCTCCTTAACAGTTAGGATGCATGTTGTATGAGAATGATGCTCTCCATTTACCTCATGTATATCTATTAACTATTACGATTGAGGATAGGTTTCAGATTTAAAATAATATTAAAAAATCGGTAATTCGATATATGGAAACTTAGATGTAGTTGGAAATTCGTAAAACCTGCTGTTATTGCAGTGTGTCTCTGGAGATCTCTCCACTAGCCTTCATTCTGATATCTTCCCATTTCTGCATCACAACGTTAAGCTCGGATTGAGCTTGCTCTATGTGGTTTGAGTCCAGGTAGCCGAGAAAGTTCTGGATCTGCTGTACGGATTGTTCGTTTTTGAGTGTGAGGGGATGGATAACAGAGCATAGATCCCCGTAGTTTAGCAGTAAAAACCCTGTTGCATTAAACCCCGAGAGCCACATCACGGTGGTATGTATATCATTTTTAAGAGTGTTTAGGGTACTAGACAACACCTTATCGGCCTGCCCTGAGTCCGCCCTACTCAGATATTTCTCAATGATCTCAGTCGCTTTTTTAAAGTTCTCGAGTGCAGTACCTATTCTGGTATCGTAATGAATGGCATTAAAACCCCAGTGTGTGTATAGGCTTTTGCGATCGCTTTCCCGAAATGGCACAAACCAATGAATTGGGATGGTGTTATAGCTAGCCAGCATATTGCTGTTCGTTGCCAATGGTGCCAGGTAATACTTACCCTCTTTATCCTTCATAAAAAAACAGTCTTCCACCTCTTTTTCGTCCATATCCAAAAAATTGGCCAATGCATCTCGAAACGCCTGATATTCGTTGCCGAACCACACACCGTATGGAGAGGTCGGCCCACCCCAATACTGTTCATAAAACTCTATATACTGCTGCCAGTAATAGGTTTTATCCTTAAAACCGTCCAACGGCTCGTACACAACTAGAGTACTGGTCGCCACAACCATATTATCTAATTAAAACCGCAAAATATCAATCGTTATGACAAACGATCTATGCAGGTTATGACAGTGATAGATTGACAAAATCCGGCCAACGTGCTTAATATCTATCTATGCAAGATCTGTCGATCAATCAAATTGTAAAAGAAGCCAAAAAAAGAAAAATCGACCTTGGCAGAGATCCCATCCAGACAATAAAAGCGTGTGCCAAACTGGGCCTAATCCCCAAACCCAAGCGCAAAAGACTAAAGGACTCAAGGAAAACCGAGCTCTACTTCCCTGAGAAAACCGTTGACAAACTTGCACATATCAAAGCACTCAAGTCAGAGGGCCTGACTTTGGAGGAGATCCGCGACAGCTTTGCACTCGAATACGTACAGAGCGCCTTAAAAGACCTGCTTAATAACGCCGACGAAAGAAAGGTGAAACAGCTGGCAGATATACTCAGCAGAGAAAAAGAGCTCGAATCCATTGTGGAGGCTCCGCTCGTTTACCTGATCGAGGGTATGTCACAGGACGAGGCAAAAAAACTACTCACTCTATTTTGCGGTGTGGGGTTCTATGCTCTTATCGAAGCACATAAAGCTCTGGAAGAGTTTAAGTTTAACGATGCTCGAAGCTCGCTCTTTAGGGCCATTTTCTATAATTCCATAGCAGTGCTAAGGCTCGCACGTACCACTGGCGACACCAAACTCGAGGCCACAGCATCAGAGCTTTATGAAAAGTTTGTAATAGAGCCCATAGGCAAGGCCAGTGAACGTGTGCGTAAAGAGTTCATGAGCTCATTTGAGAGCTATATGGATGAAAAGGGACTTACGAGCTAGCAATAAGTGGACTAATCCTCCCCTCGCAACTCCTCTATATATCTACTTATACTTTGTAAGTCCTCAAGCAGACCCTTTTGGACTTGCTCATCATCAATCGTCACCCCAAACTCCTCTTCCAATGCCACAATAATCTCCAATGTAGACACAGAATCCACACCTATCCCAAGCTCTATAAGGCGCTGGTCATCTTTTAATTCCTGGTTCCCTACAGATTGGGGCAGATGCTCTTGCAACACCCCCCTCACCCTATCTTTAGTATCTCTGTGCATAGCACGTTCCAGCTATTTGAGTTTCTCCCTAAGTATTTTACCCGTCGGGCTGCGGGGGATCTGATCTATATACTCAAAGAATCTCGGCACCTTGTAATCGGCAAGCCTCTCTCTGCACTGCTCGATTATGAGGCCCGTCTCGACATCCCCCTCCACGACAAGTGCGGCCTTCACTACCTCCCCACCTTTTTGGTCGCTTACTCCATACACCGCAGCATCCGTAACCCCCGCACAACTGAGCAGCACGTTCTCGACCTCGACCGGGTCCACCTTGTTGCCACTTAGGTTAATAAACAATTTTTTCCTACCCACTATATAGATGAAGCCCTCGGAATCTATCCTACCTAGATCCCCAGTGTAGTAGAACCCACCCCTAAAGACCTGTTTGGTCTCTTCCTCCAACCCATAATAGCCAGTGGTCATCGAAGGACTGCGCACAGTTATCTCTCCTAATTCATCCACACCCCTCGGCTCTCCATCATCCCCGACAACCCTTACCTCCACATTGTTCACGGGCCTGCCGACCGAGTCCCACCTCGACTCGATGTCGGGAGCCAAGTTAATTGCTATGACCCCCGTCTCTGTAGAGCCGTAGAGCTGGTGGGGATAGATCCCATAGCGCTTGTAGAACCCCTCAAATGTATCCCGCGACAGAGGTGCCCCCGCAGAGATCACAAGTTCCAAAGAGCTAAGATCCGCGGGGCCGCCCACTTTTGACCTGCTTAGAATATCGAGTATAAAAGGCACAGCCGGAAAAATTGTTACGGAATGTTTCGAGATACTATTCACTACTTCACTGCGGTTAAATTCCCTCATAAGTACTAGAGTCGAACCGATTTTAACCGCACTAATAAAGTTGCCGAATGCATAGGTATGAGAGAGGGGAAGTACAAACAATATGGTGTCGCGCTCGGCCCAGCCCACGGTGCTAGTATGATTATCCGCAAGGGCTACCAGGTTTCTATGCGACCTGGCAACCCGCTTGGGCTCGCCCGTAGACCCTGTGGAGTATAGATATATTGCATCGTCATCGACCCCGACTTCGTTATCTTGGTCCGAGGCATTCGTCAGGGCACCGCGGTCTATGTTTGCGTCTATCCAGTCCAGATCAAATGCTACTACTCGAGTGCTTAGTCCTGACACAGCCTCCCGGGCTAATGGTTCCAGAGCTGTTTCGGTGATTAGATGATCGAGCCCCGCATGCTTTACAAAAAACCTCACCTCACCTAGTTTCAAAACGTTGTCTATGGGCACCGATACCGCACCCAGCTTGGCAACACTAAAAAATGCTATAACGAACAAACGTGAATTGGGAACATAAATGCCCACCTTAGATCCGTTCTCTATTCCTATAGTAGTCAGGTACGAGGCCATGGAGTTCACTTCTTTAAGCAGCAATTCATAAGAAGTGGAAACGGCACCCTCGATAAGGGCAATGCTATTAGGATGCTTTTTAGCCGACTCCGCCAACAGATCGTATGTCGTATTCATGGGTTACGGATAGACCCCCGGATTTGTAAGTCCCGTATCCTCCGGCAGGCCGAACATGATGTTCATGTTCTGTAGAGCCTGTCCCGATGCGCCCTTACCCAGATTATCGTGCGCAACAACTATGATTGCCCTGCCTTCAAATATTGTTACACCAACATCCAGAAAATTTGTGGATTTAGTAAACTCCACACGGGGGTAGGTCCCCGGTCCGGCTACCCTCACAAACCTCTCGTCCTTATAGTATTCTTCGTAGATACTATTTAGCTCTTCTTTGGATATTTGTTGCTCCAATCCAACATAAATAGTGGTCAAGATCCCCCTATTTATAGGCACGGTATGGGGCATAAATATCACACGGTTTGAGTTGCCCGATAGAGTGTCCAATTGCACCTCGATCTCAGGGGTTTGGTTATGGGGGAATTGATCGGTAGGCGAGATAGCTTCGTTAGCTTCAGGGTAATGCTGTGCGAGCACGGGGGCTCTGCCCGCCCCACTTATAGCTGATAGTGCATCTATCACCACAGGAGTGCTATGGTCCATGATCGAGGCAATGGGTACCAGTCCCAGCACCGCACCCGTTGCGTAGCAGCCGGGGTTAGCCACCAAATGTGTGTCCTTGATCTCTTCTCTGTAGAGCTCCGGCAGCCCATACACTGCGTCTTTTAATAGATCCATATGCTTGTGATCAACCCCATACCACTCTTTATACAGATCGCCATCCCCGAACCTAAAGTCCGCACTGAAATCAATCACCTTTGCCCCCCTCCCCAACATCTTGGCTACAAAGTGCATTGAGGTCCTATGGGGCAGGCAAGAAAACACCACATCGGGACATTTTAGACCATCAAGTTCACTCACACTGTTGCAGATTAAATCGGTATAGGTGCTCAAGTGCGGGAACACTGCCGATAGATGCTTACCCGCAAACTTCTCGGAGCACACCCAGATTGTATCCACACTAGGGTGGCCAACCAAGAGCCTAAGTAGCTCCACCCCCGTATAACCAGTCGCCCCGAGCACACCTGCTTTAATCTTCACACCCGGCTTATTCATATAAAACTCAATGACTGTTTAGATATTAGACAATTTTGAGTGCGATCCAGATCTAGTTTATAATGTTCACATTATCATAAATTCATACCGATGTGTATGGGAATAAACTCCACCTGATATACCATGCGAAGAGGGAAGACGTTGAATAGAGTTGTTACAGTTCTAACCATAGCGCTCACCGTTAACTTTCTGCTCTATTCCTCAGAGCGCTATGTGCCCCCAAAAAGCCATTCGATTTCCTACTCCGTTATGAACTGCCCGAACCACATGCCGGGTCACGGGATAATACCGATCATTTTATTCTTTACTAACAACAACTCCAAACAGGGTCCGGAAAAGGACTGTTTTTGCTATAGCTGTACAATTGAAAAAGAACCTTCAGACACTCTAGTACCGCACACCTATTCTTTACAACACCATGAACTACCTGTTGTAATACCCCATGATTTTGAGTTCAAACTGTCGGCTTCAAAATCCCCCGTATCCCAAAGAGCACCCCCGATTTCCTCGTAAGCATCCAGATATAGCCTTGAATATCTACCAATAAGTACAGCGTGTTATGTCGTCTTGCCATACACAACCCCCATGGGTTTGTTTGGGTGATGTACAAGTAATACGAGACGCTTTTGTACACGCACACTTATAACGGGAGTAATCCGTCAGTCGAGGACTGCTTGGGTATCATAAAGAATTCTTGCGAGGAGGACACAATGAACAGTGTAATCACTATAAAGCCGGGCAAAAAGATTCTGCTTGGATCAGTTTGTGTTTTAATGCTTTTAATCATCACCACTAAACTCACATCTGCACAAGATATACACCACCATCATCATCATCAACACCAACAACAAAAACACCATCATCACGATGACGATCGTACCCCGATCGGAGTTATGGGGGCTCATACCCACGACGAGGGAGGCTTAATGCTATCGTACCGCTACATGTTCATGAGCATGGCGGGCAATAGAATCGGCACAAATAAGGTGAGCAACTCAGAGGTACTCGAGGACTATATGGTCACCCCTACCGATATGGACTCGCAGATGCATATGTTTGGTCTGATGTACGCTCCCACAGACTATGTAACCGCAATGGTCATGCTGCCCTATATCAAAAAATCGATGAATCACCTAACACGCTCCGGTGTCAGGTTCAAAACTACATCAGAGGGTGTGGGTGACTTAAAAACCAGTTTTCTGATAAAGATATTTGACCGTACTAACCAACAAGTACACTTAAACGCTGGGCTAAGCCTGCCCACAGGTTCTATAAGCGAAAGAGACGCGACCCCCGCGGGCCCCGACCAACAGCTCCCCTACCCTATGCAGCTAGGGTCGGGCACACTCGACCTTATGCCGGGGATCACATACCGGGGACAGCACAAGAGCTTATCCTGGGGCTCACAGGTAAGCGGTGTCGTAAGGCTTGGTGAGAACAGCCGAGACTACAGACTAGGCAATCGGTTCGATGCCACAGGTTGGGGAGTGTGGAACTGGTTCAATTGGGTTTCGACATCTGCACGACTCGACTGGCAGTCGTGGGGAAACATCAAAGGGGCCGACCCCGCGCTGAATTCGTCGGTTGTGCCTACTGCCGACCCAAAGCTTCGCGGCGGCAACAGGCTTGACCTGCTGTTAGGTCTCGATTTCTATGTGCCCAGGGGACCGGTACCCATAAAAGGACAACGTCTGGCAGTGGAGTTCGGGTTACCGCTCTACCAGGACCTAGACGGCCCACAGCTAGAGACCGACTGGGTGCTGTGGTTGGGATGGCAGTACGCCTGGTCGTTTTAAAATTAATTATTAGTTAGACAAAATTCAGAAAATTCCTTACAATATTATCAAATTGTTGATATATCAGGATAATATTAATCAACAGTTCAAGTTCTACATTAACACGCAGTGCCCTACCGGCCATGATTAATGTGGATGATGGATTACAACTAACATATTGGAGGATATAAATTGATGAAAATGAACAGGAATGCTGTATTCGTAATTATCATTCTCATGGTCTCTTATATGTCCTATGGGATTGTGGGTTGTGACAGCGGCAATAGCGGCAGCAGCAACAGGACTATTATAAACGGGGTGCTACAGGAGGTTATCCTTGCAGAAGGCCCGTCCATTAAATTCGACAAAAAGAATAAAAATATGTTATCCCGCTACCTGGATATAATCAGCCCCGCTGTACCGGCCCATGCACAGGTGCCCGACATAAAAGTAAGGGTCATCGAAAACGGCAGGACACTAGATATGGACAGGACCAACCAGTTAGGGGAGTTCAAATTAAGATTTAGGTCAAGAACCGGACTCGTTACACTCGAGTTCGATGTGCAGGGTATCTCTCTATCCCGTATTATTCCGGTTACAGAGAAAAGCGATGTGGCACTCGATGTGATTATCGATACGACCCCTCCCCAGATTATTTTCGACAGGTGGGTGGTGTCTCAAAAGAAGTTTAGCGTAAACAGCACAAATGAATTTATATTCGATGAACTAGAAGCCGAGTTTAGGCTAGACGGAAACGGCAGCAGATGCATACAGGCTGTAAACGAGAGCAGAGTGGAAATAAGGGTGAAAAGCATAATATTGACAGACTGCAGCGAGGCTGTGAGGGCAGAGAATTTTGCAACCATTATGTTAGACGCCGATAACGATATAAATATCATCGCCAACAGAGATGCGGTGAGAGCCAGAGACAACTCGTCAATAAGGATCGGGATGACTGCCTTACCGATAAATAACAACATCTTCATCACCTCAAACAGGGAAAACGGCATAAGGACTTCTGAAGCTGCCGAGGTCATCATAGACCCACAAAACTCGTGCACGATAACCGGTGCCAAAGATGCAATCCGATCTACAGGTACCTCTACTATAAATCCCAATGGCTGTACCCTGGTTGACGGTTAATCAGCGGGTAAATCCCATTTTAGACGCATTGCCTCTAATTAGTGATTATGTATTAGTACCGTACGCATTGAGCATATAGGTGGGTAGATTTTTTTAGCCTTTACTATATGATAGAGGATTACGAAATGAGCCCGCAACCAAACCCAATCTCTATAATTCCTATCACCGGCATCCCGGAAATAAAACCCGACGACAATCTGGCCGAAATCATTTTACACGCTGCTAAACAATGCGGGGTCGCTATCGAGGAAAACGACGTTGTGGTTGTGGCCCAAAAGATTATTTCCAAGGCCGAGGGCAGGATTGTTGACCTTAACGATGTAACCCCCTCTACATTCGCAGAGACCCTATCGCGGGAAGTAAGCAAAGACCCGAGACTCATAGAAGTAATACTCAGCGAGACCACAAAAATAATTAAGATGGACCAAAGGAAACCCGAGAAGGGAAGGCTAATAGTTGAGACCAGGGGCGGTGTCATCTCGGCCAATGCAGGCGTGGACTCGTCCAACGTGTCGGGTGGGGACTCGGTAACACTCCTCCCACTAGACTCCGATAAATCGGCCAGGGGTCTTGCAAAGGCTCTATCGGATAAGAGTGGTGTGAGCGTAGCCGTTATAATCACCGACACGGTAGGCAGGCCCTGGCGCGAGGGGCTTGTAGATATTGCCATTGGGTGCGCCGGTATTGATGCGTTAAAAGATTTTCGGGGAGGCACCGATTCAAAGGGTTTTCTGCTGAACGCCACTGTAATGGCCGTTGCGGACCAACTTGCTACAGCCGGGGGGCTTGTGATGGAGAAGACAGATGATGTACCTGTTGTGATTATCAGGGGATATAACTTCTCAGACGGCGGGAACGGTGCTAAAGACCTTATAAGGCCTGCAGATGAAGATCTGTTTAGATAGATAGCAACCAGGAAGTTATCCACAACAATGCTCATACTACTTTTGTGATATGTAAACATTTCATTGCTTAAACCGGTATTTGGGGGGGCTAGGGAGTACAGATGGGGATTTCTGCACAAGTACTTAAGAATCGACCTTTAATTGCGCTCTGCCTTTTTGTTTTCACAATCATTGTGTATTCCCCTTCACTTACAAACGAGTTTGTATGGGACGATATCGAATCAATACAAAAATCAGTCCACTCACTCGGCTCATCCAACCTAAAACAGATTGCATTGCCGTATACCGAGACTAACAGTCAAGCAAGATATTGGAGACCGCTTTTCTACGCCTCTATTGTATTGGATAAGTACTTATGGGGCGGCTCACCCTCCGGGTACCACCTAAGCAACAACATATTATACGCAATAACAGTGATCCTGTTCTATCTAATCGCACTCATTATTATAAGCCGTTCGCAAGTCGGTTCCGGTGACACAACAGCATTATTGTCCGCATTGCTCTTTGCTGTGTATCCGATGCATGTGGAGACGGTCTCGTGGGTAGTTGGAAGGACGGATATTCTGGCGTGTCTGTTTTTACTATCCGCAATCATATTTCATCTGCGTGCAGAATCCCGATTGTGGCTTGTAGTTTTTGCCGGGCTTAGTTTTATTCTTGCGCTTCTATCTAAAGAGGTGGCAGTAGTGTTCCCGGCATTGGTACTGGGTTATGACCTAATCTTTCACAGATCGAATTTTCGAAACAGTATCCCCCGCTACGCAGTCTACGTAGCTATTTTGATAATCTACTATTACCTAAGGGGAATGGGACATATAACTATTTCCGGTCCGAGTGGGAACCTGTTTACGGACTCGCCCGCAACAACAGACTCCATATGGCAGATTATAAAAACCATCTTTACTACTTATCTATTTTATATCAGCAAGCTCACCCTACCCTTTGATTTCAATGCCTTTATCACAGGTATTCCGATTTCAAGCGCTAAATTTCTGGGCTCGCTCGTTGTCTCTATATTTTTATTGTTCGCTTTCATTATATCCGTAGCTCGTAGAGAGAATGTAACGGCGTTTTGCGTACTATGGGTCACTGCAACACTTATGCCCGCACTCGCACTCACGGTCTTTAATATTGCAGCAACCCCATATGCGGAAAGGTACTTGTTTTTGCCCTCGGCCGGCTACTGTCTGTTGATGGGATACTTGATCGTAAGGGCAAACGGCACCAATGGGCTAACAATCCCGGCTGCACTCTTTGCAGCTATTCTGATAGCGGCCTACACTTTTTTTACAATCGAGCGCCAGGCCGTCTGGACAAACGATCTTAGCCTCTGGGCAGACACTGTTAAGAAATCCCCCACCCACCCCCTACCGCTTAACAACCATGGCCGTGCTCTTCTAATAGAGGGTGATTACGATGGGGCATTGCGTTATCTCCATAAAGCGCTTAGCCCCGAGCTTAACGACACCCCTAAGGGCAAAGCCATGACGTCCAACAACATAGGCCTAGTACACCTAGAGACCGCAAACTTCCCCCTAGCCGAGAAGTGGTTCGTCAGGGCAAAGGAATACGACCCGAGTTACGGTCGTACCTACTACCACCTGGGACTCATTAACTTCATCAAAGCCGACATGACCCGAGACAATAATTACTATAAAAAAGCAGAGAGCAACTTAATTAAAACTCTGGAAATCTACAGCACCTATCCACGAGCAAATCTACTCTTGGCAAAGGTATATGTAAAAATGGGATACCCAGAGAAAGCAAAAGCTCAGGCACGGATAGCTGTCGAAAGCGGTTTAGAGACGAAATTACTTAAAGAGGCCCAGAACATTCTCGTAATAGATGATAAACCCGGTGAGTAGCAGCCACACAAATACACAGAGAAAAAGCCAGCGATCCCTAAGCAGAGACTCTGTGGGATCACCGCTGGTATCGGTCTGTACCAGGTACATGTACCTTAGCACCCCAAAGCACACAAAGGGCACGGTGAGTAAAAAGGCCCTGGACGCAATGTCCACCGCATAGATCGAGTATGTAACAATAGCAGTTGTAGCAAATATGCTTATAGCTGTGTCCAAGAAATTCTCTCTATAAGCACCGAGCACCTCTCTAAACCCACCCTCGCCGCTTCTATAGAGCACCATCTCGTAGCGTCGTTTGCCAAACGCAAGCAACAGTGAGAGCAAAAACGTAGTCAGCAAGAGCCAGCTCGACACCCCTACACCCGACGCCACTCCCCCCGCCTCGATCCTAAGCACAAACCCAAGAGCGATAATAAACACATCGAGTATCACTATGCGTTCGAAGTAATAGGAATAAGAAAAACTGAGCAGCAAGTAAACAACTATGATTATTAGAAACGGCAGTCCTATGTAATAAGAGACGCCGAGCGACAAGAGCAACGTTATCACTGCGAGTGTGTAAGCGGTCCCCACACTAACCCTGCCCGCTGCTATGGGGCGAAGCCGCTTTTTCGGGTGCACTGAATCCGATTCGATGTCCGAAATGTCGTTTATCGTGTAACCGGTCGAGGACGCAAGAGAGAACGCAACGAAAGCAAGCAGCATAGTAACAACCATCTCTGCGCTCGAAAACACGACCCCACCGAAAAACGGGGGTGCTATGACCAGCAGATTTTTAAGCCATTGCTCGGGTCGTAGTACTTGAACAAGGTCCTTAACCAATCGCCTCATAAGGCTACCATTCTACTATTTTTATCAATTATATCAAAGGAATGCATATATCATGTATATTTTTAAATATGGATAGAGACCGAGCTGATTTGTTTGTAAAAATAGCCCACCGAGGAGCAAGCGCTTACGAACCCGAGAACACAATTCGGTCGTTCGAAAGGGCGATTGAGATGAAAACCGATATGATAGAGTTCGATGTAAGACGCTCCATGGACCAAGAACTTGTTGTAATCCACGACAAGACCGTTGACAGAACCACCAGCGGTAAAGGTCTCGTAGCATCTAAGACATTAGAAGAGTTAAAAACCTTAGATGCGGGGCTAGGAGAAAAAATACCGTCATTCAACGAGGCCATCGAGTGTATAAAAAATAAGAGCATGTACGTCATAGAGTTAAAAGAGGACGGGATTGAAGAAGACATTGTAAAAACTATTAGAGACCATAAGGTCACTGAGGACTGTTTTATTGTATCGTTCAAACCACGGAGACTTAAACTCATAAAAGAGTATGAACCGGGGCTTAGAACCGGGCTCATATGCCTTACCTCCTATAATGCTGTGGTGCAGGCACTCGAATACGGAGTAGACGCCGTAGCACCGCTCCACTGGTTCATAACTTCCTCACTAGTCACAAAGGCTCACGAGAACGATCTATATTTATTAACATGGAAGGTAAACAGCCCCACAAAGGCTTACAGGTTAAAAGAACTGGGCGCAGACGGGATAGTTACCGATAGACCGGATATTTAATAAACACAGGGCATTGTCACCTAAAGTCATAATGAATAGAATCTACCTGGACTATAACTCCACCACGCCGGTTGACGAGAGGGTGTTAAACGCGATGCTGCCCTACTTTTCCAAAGAGTTCGGCAATCCCTCAAGCGTGCACTCCTACGGCAGCAATGCCAAGGCGGCGCTGGATAAGGCCCGCGAGCAGGTAGCAGAATTTCTCGGTGCCTCCCCAAACGAGATCGTGTTTACATCCGGGGGCACAGAGGCCAATAATCTGGCTATATTCGGGACTACAAACGAGCGCGATCCAAAATCCCCAAAACACATAATCACAACCAAGACCGAGCACGAATCCGTACTAATGCCCGTTATGCAGCTCGAAAAAACGGGGTATGAGGTTACGTATCTGGGTGTCGACTCCGGTGGGACACCCAATATCGAAGAGCTTAAAGAGAACATAAGAGAGAGCACAGTACTTATAAGCACTATGTATGCCAATAATGAGACAGGAACAATCACACCTCTAAAAGAGATTGCAGGAATAGCTAATAACCATGGAATCACTTTTCACTCGGACTCGGTACAGGCTTCCGGAAAAATTGCAATCAATATTAACGACCTAGGTGTCGATACGCTCTCTATATCATCACACAAGTTTTACGGCCCCAAAGGCACAGGCGCACTCTACATTCGGGGAGGCCCCCTAAAAAACCGCTCGTTTGCCCCTACACTTTACGGCGGTGGGCAGGAAAGGGGGATGCGGTCGGGGACCGAAAACGTCGGGGCCATAGTCGGATTCGGTAAAGCATGCGAGATTGCAGGGTCCGAGTCCCCTGAGGACAGCGCCAGAATTAAATTGCTTAGAGACGAGCTTTTGCAATCGATACGGGAGAACATAGAGGGGGTATCCGTAAACGGTGACCCCGATAACTCTTTGCCCAACACATTAAACATCGGGATCGAAGGGGTTTCGGGAGATTCCATTGTGATGAACCTTGATTTGGATGGCATAGCAATATCCACCGGGTCGGCATGCTCGGAAGGCAACATAGAACCCTCCCATGTTTTACGCGCCATGGGGTTAAGCAGCAAGGAAGCCTCCTCTTCCATAAGGATAAGTCTTGGCAAGTACACAACAAATGAAGACACCAAAGCTCTGTTGCAATCGCTTAGTACCGTGGTCAATAGAATAAGAAACGTTTAAATACACAAGCGTAGGATATGGGTCTAAGGGAACATCGGGGCGTTTGAGATGCCTGTGGTTTCTTCCCATCCCATCATGATGTTCATGTTTTGGATTGCCTGTCCGGAAGCTCCCTTTACCAGGTTATCAAGCACCGATACAATCACAGCTATGCCCGCCTCGGTGTTTACCTTTACACCAATGTCTGTGAAGTTAGAGCCTTTTACCTGCGAGGTAGAGGGATAGGCACCCTCATCCGAAACCCTGACGAATGCCTCGCCACTATAAAATGATTTGTAGAGGCTCAGCATTTCGCCCGTGGACCGGGTGTCTTTCATTCTGGCATAGATGGTAGAGAGTATACCCCTGTCCATAGGTATTAGGTGCGGGGTAAAAGTGATGCCCACATCGAGCCCCGAATGGTTGGATAGCGCCTCTTCAATCTCGGGTGTGTGGCGATGCTCACCGATCTTATAAGCCCTTAGCCCCTCGTTTACCTCAGAGAAGTGATAATCAAGCGAAGGCGACCTCCCCGCTCCGGACACTCCCGACTTGGAATCTATAATTATCGAATCCTCCTCTATGAGCCCGTCGCTAAGTAATGGTGCTAAACCTAGAATGGCAGAGGTGGGGTAACAGCCAGGGTTTGCAACCAGCTTTGCATCCGCAATCTCGTCCCTCGAAAGCTCAGTTATACCATACACCGCTTCATCTATGAGCTCGGGGCAGGGATGCTCACCGTACCATATTTTGTAGTTATCCAGGCTAAGTCTAAAATCGGCACCCAGGTCGATTATTTTCAGCTCTCTTTTGTAAAGCTCAGCGATCACCTCCCCGGAAGCCCCATGCGGCAAAGCCGCAAAAACAATGTCTATGTTGTCGGGGACGGTTGAGGCCGAGAGTTTGACCAACTCTAGATCAATGAGTCCTTTTAGATGGGGGAACACATCGGATACAGCTCGACCGGCATGCCTGTCGGCTGTAACATGGGTTACCTCGACATTGGGATGCTCGAGGAGCCCCCTTAGTAGCTCTGCACCCGTATAACCGCTTGCACCCAGCACCGCAATCTTTTTCGTATCCATATAAACACTCTTTATTCTCGGTATTTTATGCTCTAGCCCGATATAATATCTGAAAACTAAATAATATATCGAATAAACCGCTTGAAGGGAACAAATCTTGACTCGCTCATGTGTAAAAGGTAGTTTTTTAGTGTTTTGGGGCTCGGGCAAAACAATCATATTTTAGGTCTTTCGGAGGAATTCCCCCATGTCAATAAAAGTAGGTATCAACGGATTCGGAAGAATCGGAAGGCATATTCTGCGCATAGGACTTGACAGAAATGACATAGAATTCGTTGGAATTAATGATATTTCCGATTCACATACACTTGCTCACCTTTTTAAATACGACTCGATTTTTAGGCCGTATCCTGGTGAGGTCAAATGCGAGAACGGTCACATGATAGTGGATGGAAAGGCTATCAGAATATTTTCCGAGCGAAACCCTTCAGACATCCCATGGCAGGACGTAGGTGCCGAGCTTGTAGCTGATGCAAGCGGGGTTTTTAGGACCCAAGAGGCAGCCTCGGCCCACATGGGAGAAACTGTAAAAAAAGTATTAATAACAGCACCCGCAAAGGGTGAGGTCGACCTCACTACTGTATTGGGTGTTAACGACAGCAGCTACGACCACGAAAAACACAATGTAATATCCAACGCCTCGTGCACTACGAACTGTTTTGCAATGATTGTAAAGGTGCTGCACGAGAACTTCTCTATTAAAAGAGGCGATATGACCACTGTGCATTCCTACACAAATGACCAGCGGATTCTGGACGCCCCGCACAAAGACCTTAGGCGTGCACGGGCCGCGGCACTGTCTATCATCCCCACAAGCACCGGTGCTGCCAGTGCAATACAGTTAATCTTCCCCGAACTAAAAGGCAAAATAAGTGCCGTAGCAATGAGGGTGCCCACCGCTGATGTCTCAGTTGTTGATTTCACCTGTGAGGTGGGAAAAGAGACTAGTATTGAAGAGGTTAATTCCGCATTTAAGAATGCCGCCGATAAAGAACTTAAAGGCTACTTACGCTATGTAGATGAAGAGTTGGTATCCTCCGATTTTATAGGGGATGAGCACTCGGCCATATTCGACTCGGCATTCACATCCGTTGTGGACGGTGATCTGGTAAAGGTCATTGCTTGGTACGATAATGAGTATGGATACTCCTCTAGAGTAGTGGATCTCATACAAATAATCGGAGCCAAGAACTCATGAGCAAACTGGTAATTGCAGACCTCCCTGACTCTGCCATAGAGGGAAAACGTGTATTTGTCAGGTTCGATTTTAACGTCCCCATTCGAGACGGCAAGATCAGTGAAGACTATCGAATCCGCAGAGCAATCCCAACCATCGACTATTTATTGGAACGAAACGCCAAGGTAATCATGGCCTCGCACCTGGGACGGCCCAAGGGCATATTCATGCCCGACCTATCGCTCGAACCCATAGCCAAGCGCCTATCCGAGCACCTGAGCCGTGATGTTAAGTTCATTGGCAAGGTAGTCGGCAAAGAGGTGGAAGACGCGGTAAATAAGATGAAAGACGGGGAAGTCATGCTTTTGGAGAACCTCAGGTTCCACAAGGAAGAGACAGAGAATGACCCCGAGTTTGCCAAAACCCTAGCGTCGTTGGCCGATATATATGTAAACGACGCATTCGGCACCTCCCACCGCAAGCACGCATCTACATTTGGGATGGCTTCGTACTTCAATACCCGACTAGCAGGGTTTTTGGTTAGCCGCGAACTCCAGTTCCTAACCCGCATCCGCGAGAACCCCGACCGCCCCTTCATAGTAATCGTGGGCGGGGGCAAGATAAAAGACAAGATCCACGCACTAAAAAGCCTTATAGATAAAGCAGACAAGGTGCTCTTAGGCGGAGGTGTCGCTTACACGTTCCTAAAAGCACAGGGCATCAACATAGGCAATTCCATAGTCGAGAACGACATGATCGACTGGGCAAGAGAGTCTCTTAAGACCTATAAAGAAAAGATCTTTTTGCCTATCGACCATGTAGTGGCCGGGGGTTTTGAAAAACGCAAGAACTGCATGGTCGTCCACGGTGAGATCCCAGACGAACTACAGGGTTTTGACATCGGCCCCAACACAAGTGCTAAGTACAACCACCAAATCAAGGGTAACGGCTCAATTTTCTGGAGCGGCCCTATGGGGGTGTTTGAGGTGGATGACTTTGCCGCAGGCACTACTCAGGTCGCACGTGCCGTTGCACTCGCAACATGGCGTGGTGCTACCACAGTGGTTGGCGGCGGAGAGACTATCGCATCCATTAGAAAGGCCGAGGTGTTGGATTCAGAGATCACGCATATATCCACAGGCGGGGGAGCGCTGCTCGAATTCCTAGGCGGCACCCAACTCCCGGGTATCTCGATACTAAACGATAGAAACGAAAAAATATCTGTCGCAGCAAGTTGATCAAGAGTACATTTGTACCGACATCGGGTGGTATAAACCCCATTCTACCTATCTATATAAATTCATGTTAGTCTTTAATCAAATAATCAAATTCAAATGTAGAGGTGAATAGCAACATGGCGAAGCAAAAGCTGGGGAGTAGTATCCGGGCAATTGAAAACCTGCTAGGCAAAGAATCCGATTACCTCTTAAATCACAGATGTAAAACCGTCCCCAAAAAGGAGCTTCACCTCCCGAGCCCTACATTTATAGACGACATCATGACCCCCACTGACAGACCCAACTCGGTGCTCAGAAACATGCAACTGCTCTATAACACAGGCCGTCTCGCAGGCACAGGGTACCTGTCTATTCTCCCTGTAGACCAGGGCATTGAACACTCGGCAGGGGCATCGTTTGCCCCAAACCCAATCTATTTTGACCCGGAAAACATAGTCAAACTGGCTATTGAGGGCGGGTGTAACGCTGTGGCCTCGACACTCGGTGTGTTAGGCTCAGTTGCCCGAATATATGCACATAAAATCCCATTTATCGTTAAGATTAACCATAACGAACTACTCACTTATCCCAACACGTATGATCAAATCCTATTTGCCAACGTCGACCAGGCGTTTCAAATGGGGGCAGTGTCTGTAGGGGCCACGATCTATTTCGGCTCTGAGGAAAGCTCGCGTCAGATCCAGGAGATCTCAGACGCCTTCCACTACGCCCACTCTCTGGGGCTTGTAACAATCCTTTGGGCCTACTTGAGAAACCCGGCGTTTAAGACCAAAGACAAAGACTATCATGTTTCGGCGGACCTCACAGGGCAGGCTAACCACATAAGCGCTACAATCGAGGCCGATATTGTAAAACAGAAGCAGGCCGAGAATAACGGTGGATTCACGGCACTTAACTTCGGAAAAACCGACCCCAAGGTATATTCAAAACTCACGACTGATCACCCGATCGACCTAACACGCTACCAGGTTGTGAACTGCTACATGGGTAGAGCCGGGCTCATAAATTCGGGTGGGGCATCCACGGGTAAAAACGACTTGGCCGATGCTGTACGCACAGCAGTAATCAACAAAAGGGCCGGGGGCATGGGGCTTATAACCGGCAGAAAATCATTTCAAAAACCCATGAAAGAGGGTGTAAAGATCCTTAACACTGTGCAGGACGTATACCTTTGCAAAGATATCACAGTTGCATAGAGCAGGCATACACGCACCCAAGAATGTATATGTTATTAGTTGTTACACTTCCAACCACTATGTAATCACCTTCTCTTTATATACAATTAGAGTGATAAAAAACACATTTGCTTGCGGGACTCTAACCTGCTCAGATGAACTGGAAGATTGAAGGCACCAAAAAACTCGATAGTTTAATCGGCAGTGCCGTCTGTAGTGCGGTTCGCCGATTACTGCGTCCGCGCAAACAAACCGGCACTACACCCGATTCCATACTCGTTATAAGACCGGGCGGTATAGGTGATGCGGCACTTTTAATCCCAGCGTTACGCCACCTAAGAAAAAGCTTTGAGAACATACGTATCGACGTGCTCGCGGAAAAACGCAACTCGGGCCTGTTAAAGGAATGCAGCTATATAGATCATGTGTTCGAATACGATTCGAGAGCCCCGCTGGAATTAATCAGCACTATTAGAACACCGTACGATGTAGTCATAGATACGGAGCAATGGCACAAGCTTTCGGCTACAGTAGGCTATTTAAATAGGGCACCGATTAGAATCGGTTTTGCTACAAATGATAGAAAAAAAATGTTTACCCACCCCATCGAGTATAGCCAGAACGATTACGAAGCTTTTTCGTTTCTAAATCTAGTAAATGTACTTACCGAGCAAAACTACGAGAGTAATCTCGATGAGCCTTTCATTGATATTGACTCCAAATCCGCCGCACCGATCTCAGATAGGTTAAACGAGCTTAGAACATCGACATCTCATGTTGCCGGAATATTCTCGGGCGCGACAGTAAGAGAAAGAAGGTGGGGAAAAGAAAAATTTGCAGCACTCGCAGATGATCTCTTGTCCCGTGATATCGGTGTAGTCATAGTTGGCGGCCCGGGGGACACAAAGGACGCAGAGTTCATAGCAAAAACATGCAAGAGCGGCAATATGATTAACCTTGCCGGCCAAACTTCCCTCACGGAAACTACAGCCGCACTCTCCATGCTAGATCTCTTTATCTCAGGCGATACGGGATTGCTGCACATATCTTATGGCGTGGGCACACCCACAGTATCACTCTACGGAGCCGGGATCGAGACCAAATGGGCCCCCAGGGGCAAAAAAAATATCACTATAAATAAAAAACTCCACTGCAGTCCCTGCACCAAATTCGGATACACTCCGAGTTGCCCCTACGACGTAGAGTGCCTAAAGAAAATCAAGGTAGATGAGGTAGTTGATGCGGCAATGGACTTAATCAATAGCGCGGATGATACCTAGTAAACCGAATAGGCAAAATACACGTTCAGATCTCTATCTGAAGCAGGTCCTGAGCAATAATCACATCGGTCTCGGGCAACTCTTTTTGTAATAGATTTAGGAGCTCTGCCTCATTTAACATAGGGTACATATGCGTCACTACCACCCTATTTACACCGGATTCCCTAACCACTCTGACCACATCGGATGGTGTTAAATGCCCCTCTCGTTTCATATCGTCAGGGAACGAACACTCGAGTATCAATAGATCCGCCCCCGCAGACAACTCCACTAAATCTCGAGTGTAGTCGGTATCGCCCGAGTACACGAGTGATTTGCCCCCGGAATCGATCCTATATGAGAAGCTGTTATGGGTATGTAGGGATTTGGACGTCCGGATCTTAAACGACGTCAATTCGACACTGGTTGTATCGATCTCTCTTATATTAGTATCGTCGGGTAGAATCCAGTCCCCGTAAGCTGACTGCAGTGCCGCAAAAAAATCCCTAAACCCCATAGGGCCCCAGACACTGAGGGGTTTAGCGTTGTTTGGTGCAGTCGGATATTTTCTTGCAAATAAGAATGGGATAAGATCGGCAGTGTGGTCGGGGTGAAAGTGTGTAATAAATATATGATCTACACCTAGGTAATCAATACCTACATGTCCCAGCTTCCAAGTGGTACCGTTACCGCAATCCAATAGCACGATGGCATCACCGAGCTCTACCGCATACCCCGACGAACCTCTGTGTTTATTTGGAATACATGTGCCCGAGCCCAAAACGCTTAGTTTCATTTTTCTATTAAATCCTTATGGTGTATTTTGTTCTATATGCACTGTATCACCCGCATCTGCCGAGAGCAAATATAGATGGAACGGATAATCACTCTTACAACTGATTTCGGGCTCGATGACCACTACGTGGGCTCGATGAAAGGAGTAATACTCAGCATTAACCCAAATGCAACCATCGTAGATATTACTCATAACATTGCGCGCCACGATATCAAACATGCAGCGTTTACCATTAATGCTACCCACGATAAGTTCCCCGGGGGGTCCATTCACGTGGTCGTGGTCGATCCGGGTGTCGGGAGCCAGAGAAAACCAATTATCTTTAAGACCCATATTGGAGTATTCATAGGCCCTGATAACGGTGTGTTCACCTATATATTCAAGAACCATAGTGCTGGGGAGTTATTCGAAATCACGAACAGCAAATATATTGCCGAGGAGACAAGCAACACATTCCACGGCAGAGATATATTTGCGCCGGTTGCCGCACACATCTCTTTGGGAATCGAGCCAAGTGAATGCGGCACGCAGTTACACTCGCCAAAACTGCTAAATATCCCCTCACCGCAAATAGATGAGGGCACAGTTGCGGGTGAGTTTATTTACCAAGATAATTTCGGGAACCTCGTTAGCAATATATCGAAAGAGCTTGTAGAACCCGGGATGCAAGTCATGGTCGGGGATCTCGTTATCCCATCTATATCCACATCTTACTCGGATGTAAACATTGGAGAGATTCTGGCAATTGTCGGGAGTTCTGGCTTTTTAGAGATATCGGTTAACCAAGGCAGTGCGGCAAAACAAATTAAATCACACACGGTTATCCTTAGCAACAGATCGTAGATATACTAATATTTTTTGGCTTGGATTTTACCCTTCACTATCGGGCGGCAATTAACAATAGATTAAGCTTCCCAATCTATTCTATATTTCTTTCCTCTGGACTCGACCTCGTTCACAGGTTTATACGAAAATATATTCTCCCAAAAATGGTCCTCGGGTTCCTTGATGGCCTGCTCTTCCATCTCTCTCATCATGGCCCAGTACACCTCGTCCTCGGGAAGGTCCGGCAATAGATCAAATATGGTTGCCACATGTGGTCTCTCGGATTCTTCAATGTTTTCCCAGCTCACCCATTTACTATCCTTCTTGGATATAAAGATCTTGTCCCCCGCGTTATTCAGGTGAGTGGCGTTAAGTGTCCATGCGGGCATGTACTCTGTGTAATAATAGTCGAACGCACTCTCGAGTATATCGCTCCATTTCAGAATCACTGAGTTTGCCTGTTCATCCTCTCTCAGTACGCTCACAGCTTGTTTTTTCATTCAATATCTCCCAACAAATCCATACTCCTCTCTGTTATTCCCTGCATATCTAATGCCATAATGTTATGAGGAACATACTGTTTCTAACGTTGTACTATTAAGGTTGGCAAAAAATATGCCATTAATATGGGCACTTATAACTATCCATAATTGCTTGAATTTTTTCCAAACAATAATTAACTAAGCCCTGAAGGTAACAAATTTCGTCAAAATCGAGGGCAATTCTCGCCATATTGATCCGTTAACTATAATCGCTTAGTATTATCTTTATGTCCAAAGAGGCCGGCAGTACGCTGCCACCCGAACTATTACAGTTCACAGACCCTGCCAACCCAAAGGAACAGAGGCTCATGGCGGCCCAGGGAATTATTCCTGTTCCACCCAAGCAACTGGCTCAGATCCTCTATGTAATCATTGAGAATGATCCGGACCCCGAGGTTCGTACCGAGGCCGAGAAATCCATAGCTGACCTGCCCGACTCGTCTATAAACGATATTTTGAAGGACACCGGTTCCGACCCCGGCTTGATAGATTTTCTCGCCAAGAACATTACTGATGAACGCAAACTCCAGTCCATACTGCTAAACAACATTACTCTCGATCAAACATTTGCACACATTGCCCGGGCTACCGACTCGCAGATGCTGATTGAGATGATTGCAAACAACCATCTGAGACTCATACGTTCCACAGAGATAGTGGAAGCCGTGAGCACAAACCCTGCCATTAGCAGATCGACATTAGACGGTATTATAAATTTCTTAAACGTCCAGTTACATAAAGACCAAGACACGTTCGCTACAGAGAGCCTCACCGTGGAATCCGAACAAGATGTCGAGGAAACTCTTGATACCGAGGATTACGATGAATCCTTCCTAGACAACATAGAGTTCCCAGATGAACTGACCGAAGAAAACGATCAACCCGAAATAGAAGAGATCGAAGAAGAAGACAACATACGCAATGCCAACCTTCTCAACCAAATAAACAATATGACTATAGGTGAAAAAATCAAGCTCTCCCTCATGGGCAATAGGGAGGCAAGGCGTTTACTCATACGTGACCACAACAGGGTTGTGTCGGGTGCGGTGCTCAAAAATGCACGCCTCACAGATTCCGAGATAGTCCAGATAGCAGGCTCTAAAATTGTAAGCGAAGATATACTGCGCTCAATCTCAGAGACCCGCAGATGGGTAAGTTTATATCAGGTAAAAGCATCCCTCGTCACCAACCCCAAAACTCCCCAGCACATATCCATGAACTTTGTTAAACAGCTAAGGGACATTGATCTAAGGGGCATAATGCGAAACAAAAACCTCCCGGGCATTATATCTACTATGGCCAGAAAGGTCATAGCGGAACGTAAGACCCGCAAATAACCCGGATATTGATGTCAGACACTAACCTAGATTCAATCGAAAAATTCATAGTCAATGAAACTCATATAGGTAAACGTGTGGATGTAGTGCTCTCTGATATACTAGAAAAACAGACCCGGTCGCAGATCAAGCGGTTAATCTCGGAAAAACAGATATTGGTTGACGGCAAGCCCATAAAACCCTCTAGAAAGTTAGAGCTCGGCGAAGAGGTTGTGGTAAAAATCCCAAAACCCGAGCCCAATCTGATGAAGGCTGAGGATATACCGCTCGTGATCTTGTACGAAGACCCCGATATTGCTGTGGTCGATAAACCCGCGGGGATCAGCATGCACCCTGGTGCTGGGATAAAGAGCGGTACAGTCGTAAATGCTCTGCTGCACATGTGTTCGGATCTCTCGGGCATCGGGGGCACTATACGCCCCGGTATAGTACACCGGCTCGACAAAGACACCTCGGGTGTGGTAGTCATAGCCAAAAACGATACGTCTCACCTGTCACTGGCCAAGCAGTTTAAGGACCGCACAACCAATAAGACCTACACCGCACTTGTCGAGGGGGTGTTTAAGTCCTCAAGCGGCACTTACGATTTACCAATCGGCAGGCACCCGACCCAGCGAAAACAGATGTCGACCAAATCCAAGTCGGGCAAAGAAGCACATACCGCCTGGAGGATCGTAGAGCAGTATTTGCATGCATCGCTGGTCGAGATCACGCCAAAAACCGGCCGAACCCACCAGATTAGGGTACACTTCGCCGATGCAGGGCACCCGATCATCGGGGACAAAACCTATAGACAAAAAAAAGAAAAAACTCCTATAATCTTAAAGGTATCAAAAGAGCTCGGGCGCCAGGCCCTACATGCTTCTAAACTGGGTTTTATTCATCCGTCGAGCGGTAAATATGTAGAATTTGAATCAGAGTTGCCCGACGACATTAAATCCGCCATCAGGCAATTAAAGACACAAAACAACTATGAGTAAGGTTATAAAATCCGAAAGCCTTGGGTCCATTGCCGAGATAGAACACGGTTTTTTAAACCGTAATATAAGCTCTCACCACGATTATATCTCCAAGCAGCCGGGCATTACCCGGCTTATAACACTTGATCAGATCCATAGCACCGACGTCATTGTTATCGACAGCGCCCAGAGCACAATCGACAACATCACAGGTGACGCACTTGCCACAAACCTAAGGGGTATCTCACTCGGGATTAAAACAGCCGACTGCGTCCCGGTGCTGTTTGCAGACACTGTTTCCAACACTGTTGCCGCCTCGCACTCGGGATGGAAGGGCACGCTGGGGGAAATAGCTGTGAGCACGGTGTCGGTAATGAGACACCACTTCGGGGCCGAGCCCAAGAACATCCGTGCAGTAATAGGCCCTGCAATAAGCGGCTGCTGCTACGAGGTAAGCATGGATGTGGCAAAACCATTTATGGATAAATTCGAGGACCACCACAGCTTTCTCTCGCAAAAATCCAATGACAAGTACATACTGGATCTAAAAAAAGCCATTCAAAACTCACTGCTACGACTCAACCTAAAGAGTATCGAGACCATGGATAGCTGTACCAATTGTGAGACCATCTACTACTCGTACCGGCGCGAGGGCAAGGGTGTTGGGGGCCAGTTATCGTACATTGCGATCATGGTTTAGAGAGTTCTTAAAACATGTTATTATAATTAGCTAATATTTTTTCAGACTTAAGGGAGATCTAATATGAGTGCGCCTCAAGAAAAGCAAAAACAACAAATAATGTGCTGGGTGGATTCGGAAGACTACTGGAATCTCAACGCTATGAATAAGGACAATCAGAAAGTTGACTATTACGGCTACACGTTTGAGGTGGAAGGTGGTACAGAGGGAATCGGCAGTAGCATAGTTAGATTAGTCGTAGTAGAACTCATATCCGCAAAAATAGCTGTTGGTTTTATTCTGCCGAACCATATCAATCTTGGTCCCGAGTTTCAGCTTAGATTCATCTGCCACGACAGCCCCACCGACGATATTGCTGTTGACTGCAAACTCTCGGACGAGGTTAAAAATGCAAAATACATGGGTGATGACAACGAAAAAATCGAATATATAGGGTTTACTCTCGAGAAATTCTACGAGAACAACAGCGCTAAATTCTATTTGCATGATCTAAGGCCCCAAGACGCCAAAGGTGAACCGGGCAGCCAGCCTTAACCTCATCTCTCTACGGTAATTGATCACCAAGCTCTGCGTTGCAAGATCTGTGATTGATGTTACCGTAACTACTAACCTTAACGCAGAGACCAGATCTCGGAGGATTCACATCATATGGCTGAAAAGAATAAAATTGTGCTTGCCTACTCAGGCGGGCTAGACACATCCGTCATCTTAAAGTGGCTTATCGAGAAATACGACTCCGAGGTCATAGCCTACGTAGCCGACGTCGGCCAGGGAGAGGACCTAGACGAGGTACACCAAAAGGCCCTAGCTACAGGGGCATCCAAGGTCTTTATCGAGGACCTAAAAGAAGAGTTCGTCCGCGACTTTGTGTTTACAGCACTTAAGGCAAACGCGGTATACGAGGGGAGCTACCTGCTGGGCACCTCTTTAGCCCGGCCGATTATCGCAAAGAGACAGCTTGAGATCGCCCACGAGGAAGGGGCATTCGCCGTATCTCACGGTGCAACCGGAAAGGGTAACGACCAAGTGCGGTTCGAGCTCACATTCTATGCCCTTGATCCCGGCATAAAGGTTATCGCCCCCTGGAGAGAATGGGACCTAAACTCGAGACAAAGCCTTATAGACTACGCAGAAGCCCACGGCATTCCCGTACCTGTCACACAGAAAAAACCCTATAGCTGCGATAGAAACATACTGCACACCAGTTATGAGGGCGGGATTTTAGAGGACCCATGGTCCGAGCCCCCCGAAGACATGTTCGAGCTCACCGTGTCGCCTGAAAAAGCACCGGACACCCCACATTACATAGAGATCGAGTTCACACAAGGTGTCCCCACCGGAGTTGACGGCAGGGATCTGGGGCCGGTCGATCTGTTGAGTCACCTAAACGAAGTCGCCGGTAAAAACGGTGTCGGGCGTGTGGACCTGGTTGAAAATAGGTTCGTGGGCATGAAATCGAGGGGTGTGTATGAGACCCCGGGCGGCACCATTCTTTACGCAGCGCATCGGGCACTCGAGTCACTAACACTCGACAGAGAGGTAACTCACCTGCGAGACTCACTCGTACCCAAGATCGCCGAGCTAATATACTACGGTTTTTGGTACTCGCCAGAGATGGAGATGTTGAAGGCCGCTATAGACGAATCGCAAAAAAATGTCACAGGCTCGGTAAGACTCAAAATATACAAGGGCAACGTTATAGTGGTCGGCAGGCGTTCCGATTATTCCTTGTATAACGAGGACCTCGCTACGTTTGAAGAAGAGAGCATCTACGACCAGTCGGACGCCACTGGGTTCATAAAGCTAAATGCGCTCAGGTTATCGGTGCGTAAAATGCTCGATAAAATCCACAAATAATATGCTATATGAAGACCTCAGATTTCGATTATGAACTCCGCCGGGAGCTTATCGCCGAGTATCCAGCCGAGCATAGAGACAGCTCGCGTCTCTTGGTCATAAGGCGCAACACTGCAACATTAGAGCATAAATTATTCACTGACCTCCCTAGCCTCCTAGATCCGGGCGACCTGCTCGTCTTAAACAACACCAAGGTCATCCCGGCAAGACTATACGGCAGGTCCGAGCGAAAAGACCCCGGAGAGAAATTAAGAGAGGTTCTTCTGGTTAAAAAACTAGACCCCAACACCTGGGAATGCCTCGTCACAAACCCTAAAAAGAACGAGGAAATAGTGTTCGACGCTGAGCTAAGCGGGGTGCTTACGAGAGATAGCAGTAAAAACTGGCAGATTACATTTAACAAACACCCCGAAGTTTATATAGAGGAATCAGGCAGGATGCCGCTTCCACCCTACATTAGGCGCGAGGCCAATGACCACGATAGAGCCACCTACCAAACCGTGTTCGCTGAGAATACCGGCGCCATCGCAGCACCCACCGCAGGGCTTCACTTTACAGAGCACCTGCTCGACACCGTTCGTCAAAGAGGCATTGAAATAGAGTATATAACTCTGCATGTAGGTATAGGTACATTCCAACCGGTTAAGACTGATAACGTACAAGACCATGTCATGCACCCCGAATCCTATGAGATCCCCGCTGCCACAGCTGAGTCGATTAACAGTGCCATTAGAGAAAACAGAAGGGTAGTAGCAGTAGGAACCACAGTCGTCCGCACATTAGAATCAGTCGCATCAAAAGAGGGGTGTGTAACTGCCCAGAGCGGCGAGACCGATCTATTCATATACCCGGGGTTCAAATTCAAAGCTGTCGATGCTATGATCACTAATTTCCATCTGCCCAAATCTACACTTATGCTTCTGGTATCGGCCTTTGCCGGCAAAACGCTCATCGATAAAGCGTACCGCGAGGCCATTGCAGAGCGTTACAGGTTTTTAAGCTACGGAGACGCAACAATTATTATTTAGAGAACCCGACAAATGAAACTGACTATAGAAAAGCTGGCATACGGCGGTAAAGGGATAGGGAAAGCAGAGGGGAAAGTAGTGTTTGTTAAGGGAGGGCTGCCGGATGACACGATTAATGTAAGGATCATAAAAGAAAAAAAGAATTACTCCGAGGCGATTATAGAGGGGTTTATAGAAGAATCCCCATACCGTATTCAACCAAACTGCGACGTATTTGAAGTATGCGGGGGGTGCCAGTGGCAGCACCTCGATTATAAACAAGAGTTAGAGCAAAAAGGCTTAATACTAGCCGAGACTCTAGAGCGCATAGGGAGTCTCGGTCATATTGAGATCGACCCCCTCCCAGAAGTCTCCAGTGCGTACAGTTATAGGAACAGGGTCACATTAACCACCTGGTATCACCAAGGACACTGGAACCTTGGGTACTACCAGGAGCAAAGCCACAGGGTTGTGCCTATTACTCAGTGCCCGGTAGCCGACGGCCCGATTAATAGTGCTATTGAGAGACTGGCCGCTGTATTCGATACTCTTACCAACCCCACCTACCCGTTTGACACTATTTATATAGCGTCCGATTCCACTCAAGCCTACCTTACGTTTGTAGCGCCCAAACGAGGCAAGGCCGCGATGCTCACAACTTTTATTAAACACCTAAAGAGACACGACGAGACCAAAAACTCCGCATTGTTTAGCAACGAAACTATATTTGTGAAAGAGGTGCTAGGCATAAAACACAACATGTCCCCCTCGCTCTTTTCTCAGTCAAACGACCCGGTAAACGAACAGATGATTAAATCGGTAATTGAATTAAGCCGAGCAGGCAATAATGATAGGGTGTTGGACCTTTATGCCGGGGCTGGGAACTTTTCGCTTCACCTCGCCAATAACTGCGGGGAACTACACGCTGTAGAGATTAACAAGAGGGCTGTAAGTCTATTGGAGAGGAGTGCCGAACTAAACTCAATCACAAACATCACCACCCATAACCTGGACTCTCTACAATACCTAAAGCAGGCCGAAAAGGGCGGAGAGAGTTTTGACATTATAATCCTAGACCCCCCGAGAGAGGGAGCTAAAGAGCTTATTCCATATATTAAGCGGCTTGGAGCCGAGAGGTTAATCTATATATCCTGCAACCCGACCACATTGGCCCGTGACCTTAAGGCACTTACCGACCAGGGGTACAGAGTAGCAGTTGTGCGCCCCTACGATATGTTCCCCCAAACCTACCACATCGAATCCGTCACCCTACTTGAAAGAGCTACATAGAAGACTACGTTGTGGAATATTAAACTTTGTATCCAATTTTACAGTGTAGTATAATGCTTAATTCATAAACTTGAGAGGAAAGATAATGAGCACACTTGTCACAGGGGCCACGGGGTTTTTGGGATCTCATATTGCTAGAAAACTAGTCGAACGGGGGGATAAGGTAAAACTCCTTCTACGTAAGACGAGCAGGACCTCAAACATCGACGATATCGATGCCGAGAGGGTATACGGGGATGTCACCGACAAGGAATCTATTGAGAATGCACTCAAGGGCTGTAACAAGCTCTACCATACCGCAGGGGCAGTATCGTTTAGAAAGGCAGACTACCAAAAGATGGAAGACATTAATGTCGGCGGGACAAATAATGTAATGAGTGCCGCTCTCGAACAAGGGATGGAGAAGGTAGTTTATACAAGCAGTGTGGCAGCAATAGGGGTAGACCCAAATGGCGGCATAGCAAACGAAGATACGGAATTCACACTGGAAGACCTGGGTGTACAGTATCTAAACACCAAGCACCGCGCCGAAGAGGCCGCGCTCAGCTACCACCAGCAGGGACTCCCTGTTGTTGTTGTAAACCCGGCTGTCGTCATTGGCCCGGGTGATGTATATCTATCGAGCACCGCATTCATATCGTGGTTCTGTAAAAAGAAGTTTCCGGGGTATATGGAAGGCACACTCAATATGGTAGATGTAGAGGACGTAGCCAACGGGCACCTCTTGGCGGCAGAGAAGGGAAAAGACGGTGAACGTTATATACTGGGGAATGTCAACCTAACACTGCTCGAACTTTTCAAAATGCTTGAGAGAATCACAGGGATCTCGAGGCCTAAGATGAAAATCCCATATGTAATGGCCCTTGCCTCGGGTTATCTGGTGGAGCGGGTATTGGGTCTGCAGTTCCCTAATTTCTCCACTATGGACGTCGATTCTGTGAAGTTATCAAAATTCAGGTGGCATTACGACTGTTCAAAGGCAAAGAACGAACTCGGATACGAGACCTCGGATATAGAACAAAGTGTCATAAACACCGTAGATTGGTTCAAGGAAAACGGGTACTTAGACTAGACCCGGATTATTTGCAAGGATTACCTTTTAATATAAACTCTACTTATGCCGGGCAACTCTTTTGGAAACATATTTCGGATAACCACATGGGGCGAGTCCCACGGGCCCGCTATAGGGGTTGTGGTGGACGGCTGCCCCGCGGGGCTGGAAATAGACCCAGGGGACATACAGTTCGAGCTTGATCGGCGCCGTCCCGGGCAAAGCAAATTAACCACACAACGCAAAGAGGCCGACAAGTTAGAGATATTATCAGGGGTATTCGAGGGAAAATCACTGGGCACTCCCATATCACTCGTCGTACACAACACAGACGCTATCTCCAAATCATACGAGGACATTAAAGACACATACCGGCCGGGCCACGCCGACTATACCTATGATATGAAGTACGGTTTCCGCGATTACAGAGGGGGCGGGCGCTCTTCTGCCCGCGAAACTGTGGGGCGCGTAGCTGCCGCAGCAATAGCCAAGAAAATCCTTGCATTAGAAGGGATTAACACTACGGGGTTTGTGAAACAGGTGGGTGACCTGGTGGCAGAGGACATAGATTTCGACGAGATTGAGAATAATCCCGTGCGCTGTCCCGACGCACATAAGGCTGAGCAGATGGCAGAGCTCATAGACTCGGTCAGGCGGGAGGGTGATTCCATCGGAGGGGTAGTAGAAGTCGTTACTCGGGGCTTACCACCCGGACTGGGCAGCCCTGTCTTCAATAAGGTCGATGCCGACCTTGCCTCGGCACTCATGAGCATAGGTGGTATACGGGGGTTTGAGGTGGGGCTCGGATTTAAAGCCGCTACAATGAAGGGCTCTCAATCAAACGACCTAATGTTTACGGACGATCGGGGAAATCTGGGATTTAAGACCAATAAAGCAGGCGGGTTATTAGGGGGGATAACAAACGGCGAGGACCTGGTAGTAAGAATTGCAATAAAACCCACATCCTCAATCTCACAGGTTCAACACACAGTCGACAAACACGGCAATCCAAAGGAGCTAAAGGTAAAAGGCCGACACGACCCGTGTCTATGCCCAAGGGCTGTGCCAATAGCGGAAGCCATGGTTAATCTAGTACTCGTAGACCATCTGTTGATTTCAAAGGTTTCAAAAATAGATTCCTTATAACAATCAAACAATCTAAGTTTTATCCATGTAGATCTTAAAACTATACAGATCACTATCCACTTTCATATGTACCTTCTTTATTACGGAGAATAGAGACTTCCATGATATATCGGTAACGTCCACAAAGGGCTCGCCTGATTTGTATATTATCATTCTGTATGTTGTGTTCATGTTATTACCGTTTGCCCCTGCAAAATCTATTAGTGGAAAACTCATCTGATTCAACCTCCAATTCTAATCTTTTGGCTATATATAGTGCAATGATCGTGCCAACAGGTATGTAGCCTTAAACATTAGCAAGTTAGATCGTTATATTGCCTTTTCAGTATATATCTAACGCTATTAAGACAATAAATGTTCGGAATTGACACTTTTTTGAGTCCGAGACATTCTCGTACCAAAGTTGTTGCATTTTTTTCGTTTTAGCATTACAATTGGGAATAGCGAATTAGTCCTACCGAAAAGGCAAACTATCTGAAAAGATAGGACGCAAAGTCACAAGCCTACGGGTCGGAAATGGGTCTATGGTGGTTGGGCTACCGAAGTATGTTCTAATGAAGAGACAATATAGCTGTAGCTAGATGGCATTAATCGGGGAATAGTTACATTCACAATGTGAACTAACTTCTGATCAGTGTTAAAGGTTACTGTCAAATATTCACGGTATCGGGAGGAGTATCGTGTCATTAGAGATTAGAGTATCCGGCAATCGGAGACAACATCCAAGGATCCCAGTGGATTTCGATGTTTTCTCCAGGCGTACGGGTAAGCATATCGGACGTGCCATAAATTTGTCACCGGACGGACTTTTTATTGAATCCGAGGAAAATTTTTGTCGCGGCACCAAGCTATTACTAGACTGTAAGATTACCGATCAACCCCACCCGGTTAAAGCATACTGCGATGTAAGGTGGATCCATGCTAACGGAGAGAAGCATCGCGGTGTGGGTGTACGGTTCCTTTCCATCTACGACTCTGATAAAAACAGGCTAAAAAAACATATTGAAGACATTATACGGAGAGTGGACTCCGACAACCTATCTCTGGCCGACTACGTCGAGGTCTCGGATAAGAACATATTTAAGAAAGCCGAGCTCTTTTGGGAGTTCATAGAAGATACAAATAAAAAGAACTTCAACAAATACGGCACACCCCTGCAATCAGCCACTAAAAATAGAGTTGTAATTGTAGACAAGAAATCGGGGGAAGAACGAGAAGTTATCATGATGGGGACCAGCAATTACTTGGGGCTTCAGGTCCACCCACGGGTCATAGAAGCCGCAAAGAACGCACTGCTTGAATACGGCACGGGAAACGGTTCGGTTAGACTGCTCTCGGGCACACACAAGATGCACCAGGAGCTTGAAGAGAAACTCGCAGAGTTTAAGGGGTTTGAAGCCGCTGTGGTGTTTCCTACCGGACACATGGCTAATATGGGCTGTATATCCTCCATCTTGGGTAGAAAGGACGTTGCCATAATCGACAAGATGGTACACGCGAGCATCCTAGACGGCTGCAACCTGGGACTGGGCTCTTACCGAAGCTTCCGCCATGGAGACATGGACCATCTTAGGCAGCTGTTAGAGACCATTTCCGACCGTTACGAGGGCAAACTCATTATTGTTGAGGGAGTAGACGGGATAGACGGCGATATTGTACCTCTGCCCGACGTATGCGACATAGCCGATGAGTTCGGTGCCAAGATACTGTTGGACGAAGCTCATGCCACGGGTGTAATCGGTGATCACGGCAGAGGCACGCTCTCACACTTCCAGATGCACGGCAGGGTCGATATCGTGATGGATTCGCTAAGCAAGGCTCTTGGGGGCTTGGGGGGTTACATTGCATCGTCTAAAGAGATATCCAGGTACGTCTACTATTACGCAAGAACGGCATTCTTTTCTGTAAGCCCTCCCCCTACGACTCTGGCGGCTGCGGCTGCGGCGGTAAATGTATTGGAGACAGAGCCCGAAATCGTAGAGCAGCTCTGGTCTAATGTTAAGTACGTAAGAGAAAACCTTAGCTCCATGGGCTATAACAATGTAGACAAGTCCGAATCCGCAATAATGTCCACTATCATAGGCGACGAATTACTGCTTAGAAAGATGAATAAGAGGATATTCGAAGAGGGTGTGTACCTTGAGCCGCTGCCCTATCCGGCCGTGGCAAGAGGCCAGGAACGCTTGAGGCTTAGAATTATGGCAACCCACACGCGCGAAGACCTCGACAAAACACTCGAGATATTCGAGAAAGTAGGCAAAGAGCACAACTTCCTCAAAAAAACATACAAAATCCCAACACCCGAAACACATCAGGAACAGACGCCCACAGATTCGTTAAAGCTTGAGAAGGTTGACAAGGATTTGGAAATAAGAGAGATCCTATCCCACGACCAGATGGTCAAATCACTCAAGCTGTCTTGGGAAGTCTACCAGGACAAGCCCAATTGGGTCCCATATTTCCTTATTAAAGACAGGGTAAAGCTGCTGAGCGGCGATCATCACACCTATTTCAAACGCAATATCAGATCCAAGAGGTTCATAGCCACAGAAAACGGCAATATAGTTGCTACACTAAGCGCCTTTGTAGACAAGAGACACAACAGCTACTGGGACGAGAAAGTAGGTTTCTTGGGCTACTTCGAGGCAATGCCGCACTCGGACAATGCTGTAGCAGCATTGGTGAATAGTGCCCATGAATACCTTGCAAAAGAGGGCATGGAAGAAGTGGTGGCACCGGTACAGGTCCCTCTTGTGTTCTACGGTGGGGGGCTCATAAATGACAGCAACAATGTCACGCCATCATTCCTCCAGCCCTACACACCCGAGTACTACAAAGACTATTTCACTAACTTAGGTTATAAACCGTTAAAGACTCTGCATCATTACTCGATTGACCTCACATCAGAAGACAATATCAAGCTCATTGAGGACACTATAAGATCCAACAATGCAGAAATAAGAGAGTTGAACAAGGGTAAGTACGAGCGGGACTCAAAATACGTGCTCGATATCTATAACGAGGCTTTTCCACGGCTATGGAAATATGCACCGTTTGAAGAAGACGAGTTTATAGAGTTTGTACGCGAGTTTAGGGACCTTATCATGCAGGGTTTGTGGTTAATATCCGAGGTAGAGGGAAAATCGGTAGGTTTTATTGGCGGGTTCCCACAGTGTGCCCCTATATTTAAGATGGCAAGCGGCGAGCTAGGCCCCACGGAGCTCTCCTCTATCCCCAGAGAGCTTGGGCGCATAAGGGAAGGTGCGATAGTGCTTATGGGCGTGCTCGGCGAGTACTCGAACAGGGGTATCGGGCTCAGTCTATTGGCCCATATATGCAGAAACATGATAGAAAAAGGATATAGAAAGGCCACTTGCACATGGGAGATGGTGGACGGCGATAAAAACAACCTTATAACAGAGCTAGGCGGTGTTGAGGACGACGTAAACTGGACTTTATATAAACGTCGAATTAAGGATAAGAACTGAGAATATAGAGAGATGGGTACAGAGGACAAAAGCACAGGGTTTGAGAGCATGTTTAAGTTATTTGTGCTGCTATGCGTTGTGGGCTTTTCAGCCGTAGTAATTAGCAGTGTCTATAAAGCAACAGAGCTCTTAGACAAGAATTTCCCTGGGTTCTTGATCTACGAGAACTCGGTTGTATGCGAAGTAAGCCTGCCCCATTGGACCGGTAGAGACTCGGGACACATAAACTCCTATGACACCATAGTGGGCATTGAGGGCACCGAGCTCACTGCCACAGAGATCTACCAAAACGTAGGGGCAATGACCGTTGGGTCACTGGTTAACTACGATGTACTCAAGCAGGGTCAAGTCACGAGCCTCAGTGTAAGAAGCATGAGGTTTGGCTTTGGGGATTTTATACAAGTATTCGGTGGGGTGTACATTGTAGGCTTTTTAGTATTCATCACAGGATTGGTAGTTTATTTCCTTAAACCAAGGCTTAGATCAAGTAAATTCTTTTTCTTTTTCTGCTTATCTGTAAGTGTGTGGTTCACCTCGATATTCGACGCCCAATCGACCTATATACTGGGTTCTCTGCCCATTTGGGGATGGATGCTCAGCCCGGCTTTTCTCATTGCTCTTGGGCTTGTGTTCCCCGAGAAAAACGGCTTTCTATCTACAAATAGATCCGTCTTATTAATACCTTTTATACCTTCTGTGGCGCTCATAATCTCGCATTACCTGTTTTTCGACAATCCGGTAATGTGGCAAAAGATCGATATCCTCACTTGGGTATATGTGCTTATGTCCACACTAACCTTCATAGGCACTACCGTATACAGCTATATTAAACCCGACAACCTGTTTGATAAAGAACGTGCGCGAATCATACTACTGGGTGCATTCGTTGGATTTTTTGTACCGGCACTATGCGCATCAATAATCACATTCTTAGGGATTAGCCACCTAAACAATTTAGCATTCCTTGTAATCGTATTCCCCCTCTCGATAGCATACGCGATAGTCAAACACAAGCTGTTTGATATAGATGTGATAGTAGAAAAAACATTAACCTACGGCCTTCTGACCGGTGCCGTGGGAGGAATCTTTGCACTCATGGTAGTGGGTTTCAACATAGCGTTTGCCAAGTACGGCGGGTGGCGCAACCCCGCATTCTTTGTTGTTCTAAGCGGGCTATTGGTGGTGGCTCTTAATCCTCTTAAATCTCGCATTCAGGACATAGTAGACCTAACGTTTTTCCGCAAAAAATATGACTACAGAAAAACTGTAGAAGAGGTTAGTTATGCTATGACCTCGATACTGAGCCTAGATAAAATTGTAGAAAAAATAATAACAGTGGTTGAGACCACTATGTTCTCAGACCCTACAACCGTAGCAATCTACAATCAAGACAGAGGCACATATAGAGTTTCAGGACGTACACATGAAATAATCACCTATACCGGTAAAGAACTTTCAGAAGATTCAGTAATAATCACGCTTCTAAATAAATACAAGAAAGAGATTTTCAAAGAGGATCTTGCTGCAGATGAAAAATTCATTAAACATTCGCAAGAGCTCTATCAAGTATTTGATGAATACAACGCATCGCTATTCGTACCCCTGTTCTTTAAGAGACAACTGATCGGAGTGATCTGCCTAGGGGGCAAGAAATCGGGCCTCGCATATACTTCGCGCGATATCAAACTACTTCGAATCCTTGCAAACCAAAGTGCCATAGCAATCGAGAACGCCCTTGCGTTTAAGCTTGTCGAAGACTACGCCAAGAAACTCGAGAGCGCCAACAACGAGCTCCAAGATACCCAGGCCCAGCTTGTCCAAGCCGAAAAGATGTCGGCCATCGGACAGCTCGCAGCCGGTATAGCTCACGAAATCAGAAACCCATTAAATATTATTGAGGGTGCCCGCTACTACCTGTCCACACACATGACCGCCAAAAACAGCTCGCCCGAGGTAGACGATTACCTTAACTACATAAAACACGAGATAGACCGTACAAACCGTTTGATTGACAGCCTGCTCAAATTTTCCAGAGCAGAACCCGCACAACTGGAACCGGTAGACGTGAACTCTATATTACAAAACATACTGGTACTTATCCGTAAGCAATTGGTAGACAGCAAGGTAAACATGAACACTAATTTAAACGATAAAATACCGGTGATTAGGGCCGATTCCAACCAGCTCTGGCAGGTGTTCATAAACATTATTTTAAATGCGATCCAGGCCATGCCCCAGGGTGGGGAGCTTACGATCGACACCGGCACCTATCACGAAAACCTAAGCCCCGCCAACGAAGAAACCGTATTCGTTACGATCGCCGACACCGGTGTCGGAATAGAAACAGAGGACATACCGAAACTGTTCGATCCGTTCTTCACTAGAAAAGATATGGGAACGGGATTAGGCTTATCTATAGCATATAAAATCATTGAAGAGCATAAAGGGAAGATAATAGTAAGCAGTGAAAAGGGTAAGGGGACGGTGTTTGTGATTGAATTACCTGTGAAATCAGGCGAGGAAGGAGAACTGAATCATGATTGAAGATAAACAGGTATTGGTTGTTGACGACGAACAGCTGATACTAAAGATTATATCCGACATACTATCAAAACAGGGCTACAATGTGCTTACAGCATATAACTGCGATAAAGCTCTGCAGCTTCTAAAGGAGCACTCCTTTGATGTTGTGCTCTCGGACATTAGGATGCCCGAGAAAGACGGCATCGATTTGCTCGAGGAGATTAGGGCTAAGAACCCCGATATCCCTGTCATCTTGATGACAGGGTTTGCATCGCTAGACACTGCCGTGGACGCCGTGCAAAACGGAGCGTTTGACTACCTGACCAAGCCCCTAGATTACAATAAGCTTAAAAGCGTGATCAGCCACGCTGTCCAGCGCTATGACCTCCACCAAGAAAACGTTCGCCTGTTATATGAACTCAAAAAACTAAACTCCAACCTCGAACAAAAGGTAAAAGAACGCAACAGAGACCTTGAAAACATACTAAACAGCACCAACGAGAGCATCATAACAACAGACCGCGAGCTAACAATTACCACAGCCAATCCCAGAACCCAAGATCTGTTTGAACAAGATTGCATAGGACTAAATTTACGCGATCTGCTAAACGGTATTAACTTTAATTCCATAGTCCCCACTCTTCTTAGCGACCCATACTATTCAACCAAACACGAGGTAAAATACGCAGATAAATTCTTAGAGGTAGCACTCTCGCCGCTGATCGATTTCGAGTCCGATAATATATTCGGCATCATAGCAACCACCGAGGACATAACCGAGAACAAAAAACTCGAGGCCCAGCTTATCCACTCGGCTAAGATGTCGGGTGTTGGTCAGCTCGCAGCAGGTGTAGCTCATGAGTTCAACAACATCCTTTCCGGTATAATGGGCTATACAAGCCTTGCCGCCACCCGCGACGATTTGGAGACAGTAAGAAAAGACCTCACTGTCATAGAAAAAGCCGGTACGAGAGCAGTCGAGATCATTAACAAACTGCTGTCGTTCTCGAGGCAAAAGGGAGAGGTTTTCCAAGTCGCACAGATCGAAGACGCCATTGATGACGCATGCGGGCTTGTGGAGCACACGTTTGAGACAGAGGGGGTCAAAATAGTAAGAAACTTTGGCAATGTCCCCCCAATTAGTCTTAACCTGGGCGAAATACAGCAGGTTTTCCTAAACCTTGCCATAAACTCTAAGCACGCAATGCCCGATGGCGGAGCAATTGCTATAAGTACCAAGCTCGAAGACGATTTTGTTCGTATCGACTTCTCCGACACCGGACACGGCATTCCTCAAGAAAACCTAAACAGAATATTTGAGCCATTTTTTACCACAAAGAAAACCGACGCTTCAAAGTCGGGCACCGGTCTTGGCCTTTCAGTGATCTACGCTATTATAGAACGCCACGACGGCACAATCGATGTTACAAGCGAGCCCCACAAGGGCACAACCTTTACCATTAAGCTGCCCAACAGACAGTCCCGCCCGTCCACCACAGAAACGGTGAGTGTGACACAGATTAAGAGCGCAAATGTCATTCAGATGCACAGGAAAGGGAACATCCTGGTGGTAGATGACGAAGAGTTTATAAGGGACATTATCCACGACTGTTTAACGAGTACAGGGCACAACGTGGTCACCTGTGACGACGGCGTGTCGGCGATGGAAGAGATTAAAAAAAATCACTTCGATATAGTGTTCCTCGACCTCTCGATGCCAAAGAAAAACGGATTCGATGTGCTAAAAGAGATAAAGGTTATAGACCCCAACTCCGCTGTAGTCGTAATAAGTGCAAGGCCCGACGATCGGATAACCGACAGGGTCATGAACGAAGGGGCCATATCCTTTATTAAAAAGCCCTTTTCTATTGACCAGATACAAAACGCAGTCACGAGGGTATTGGGAGCTGAATCGGTCAGCCGTTAATACCCCACCCAAGTCTTTTGGTCCGAGTTCAAATAGTTGCGTCTGCATCGCAAACCGGATTGCTCTCGGCATCTATAATGATAACCTTATATGTAATTCCTAAATCTCGATCAATCGGTTAGGGGGAGGAGTGTATGGGTTTTTATTGCAAGCTCTATGTAGACGACGACGAGATATATGCAGGGGACTTTAGTGAAGTACCCAAGGACACGAGACTTAAGATCATAGACGACCTATCCGAGTGGGCCGATTGTTTGAGTAAAGGCGGGCTTAACGAACTGTTGTACTCGCATCTAAGCTGGTATGATGATAGATCCAAGTACTGCGAGAGCTGTGCAGTGTATAGTGACGAAACCGAGTGGGAATGCGTGGTTTGCGGCAGTCTGGTGGTTGAAAGGTTTATTCACGAACGCAACACAAAACTGGATAAAATTCTTATGTGTGTGGGCATGATCTCAAGGATCGAAATAGATCAATAACCATTATGACTTATACCTCCAGAGAATTAACATTACTAAAAAGGGGCTCAACATGAAACTACTAGTACGGGGACAGGTCTTTCCCAAGGTTTGGCAGATAGCAGACAGCGTCACAAAGCTGCGCGAATCACGAAAAATTGTAAACCTGGGTGCGGGTTCAGCCGGCTACCCCGTGTATGAAGTAGAACTGCCCTCCGACACAAAAAGAGACGGTGTAAACCTGGTTACTCCAAGCGGGATAAAGCTCTATCACTTCCCCGGGGACCAGTACCGGATCAGCTACCTGATCTCAGAACTGGATAACGACCCCTTGGCCGAAAAACACTTCAAAAAGCAATAGATCACATAAGACCTCTAACACCATTAGGGTTCTTTGACTCGGCCAATTTGCGTATGTATTTTTAACCGATATGGCTCATACGCACGACCACACTCACAGTTACAAAGCCGCGGGGGAAAAACGCGCCCTAATAATAGTGCTTGCGCTTACGGCGTCATTCATGTTTGTTGAGGCCGCTGCGGGATGGTACACCGGCAGTCTTGCGCTGATCTCAGACGCAGCCCACATGCTTACAGATGTGTTTGCATTGTCGTTGGCGTTCTTTGCACTTTGGTTCTCGCTAAGGCCGCCGACATCTAGAAAAACATTCGGTTTTTACAGGGCCGAGATCCTAGCCGCATTCATAAACAGCCTGCTCTTATTTGCAATATCCATAGGTATATTCATCGAAGCCTACAAGCGGTTAATGACTCCCCACGAAGTAAAGAGCCTAGAGATGACAGTGGTAGCGGTTGTAGGCTTAGCGGTAAACCTGTTTGCCGCCTACATGCTCTACAAGCATCAAAAGGACAATTTAAACATCCGAGGGGCACTCTATCATGTGGCAAGCGATGCATTGGGTTCGGTTGGAGCCATCGCCGCAGGGCTGATTATGCTATGGACAAAATGGTACTATGCCGACTCCATAATCAGTATCCTGGTCGCATTGCTAATATTGAGGGGTGCGTGGCAGCTCTTTGGCGAATCAGTTCACATACTGCTAGAAGGCACACCCAGGGGCATAGAGCTCGGTGCCGTGGAGCGTTCCATATGCTCGCACCAGGGTGTGATAAGCGTGCATGACCTCCATGCCTGGACTCTAACCGAGGGGCACGAGGCACTTAGCGCTCACCTTGTAATAGAAGATATATCTACAAGCGAGCAATTGATAAACAAAATCAAGCTCAGTTTACGGGAAAATTTTAGGATTAACCATGTCACTCTCCAGCTCGAAACCGAGGAATGCGAGCCCGAGAACAACTGTTACGAAGCCAGTGTATAGGGCCCTAGCTATCGTCGTCAATCTCCTTTATTAGTTCCGCTGCGTAGCTCTTTAGGTCTTTTGAGATCGATTTGAGCTCAGGTTTTGTTTCTATGTAACGTTCCAAAGCGTCAGACAGCTCCATATTACTCGATATCCCCGCCTGCCGAATCAATTTTTGAGGGCGCCCAAACACCTTCTCTATCTTTAACGACTGAGCGTCCGTAAGAACCTCTCTGATGAGTTTGTCATCAATTGAATCAGCGTCAGTAGATGTAGTGTAGCGCACCCTAACAACCGCATCTTTCGTATCATAGCTCCCGAGAGCAGACACCTCCTCTTCCCTCTCTTTAAATTGAGCAGTGTCGCCCAGGTCTATTGTTATGAACCGCCGTGCGGGGGTCTCTACAAACTCATATTCACACTGCCAACCGTCACCGCCTCTATATACTCGGCCCACAACAAAACCCTTTTTTTCCTTCTCCTCCGAGAAATCGATCCTCTCGATACTCCCCGAATACACTACAGGGGGTGGGTGCGGGTTGTTTAGGTCCTGGTGCCGGTGCACATGCCCGAGCGCCACATATGTAAACGCCGGGTTTGCCAACTCGCCAACCGAAACTGTAGGGTCGGGGGTCTTTAGTGCGTTACGCTCGCCACCCGAGAGTTTGGCGTCGCGCGCAGCAACGTGGGCTGCAAATATCGTTGGGTGCTCGGGGCTTGAGCTCTCTGCTAGATCTTTAATCACATATATAAGACGTTTTTCGACCTCGACCAAAAGCTCTGTGGGCGACATAGATTTGTACTCATCTTTAGTAAGCAACATCCGCCCACTTGCCCATGGCAGGGCAGCAACCTCAAGTGGTCCGTTCTTAGTACTAATACTGTAGAGTCCGGGGCGCCTGCATACTGTAACACCCTCTATGTCAAGTGCCGGGAATATGTCTACTGCCGAGGCTCTATCAGTGGTCGAAGGATAGTCGTGGTTTCCCAGGACCAACACCACTTGGGTCTCCCCCCCGCTCACAAGTCTTATGATTCTCTTAGCAAACTCAGTCTCTTCTGTGGGGTTCGGGTTCTCTCTGTGGAATATATCACCAGCAACGAGCACCAGGTCAATATGCTCACTAATTGCGTGGTCCACCACATAGTCAAGTGATCGCAGGATATCCTCAAGTCGAGTGTTCCTGCCGGTATTGGGGTTCAGTTTTCCGTGGGTTTGCAGGCCAAGATGGATATCGGATAGATGAATGAACGTGATTTCTTTCAAATAATCTCACCGATATAACCCGGGGTTGATCTAAACTTAATGCTTACTGCTCGGCTGTAAGAATCTCGGATGCAGTTTTTGTAGCCGCCCCGAAATCAAACGAATAACCCAGGTCGTTTAACACGCACTCCACAGCAGATATTACCGACAGTGTATCGGTTTTGTCTATGTCTCCGATGTGCGAGATCCTAAATATCTTGCCCTTTGCCTCGTCTTGCCCCCCGGCAACCGTAATACCGAACCGGTCGCGCAGTCCCGCAATAACCTTTGCGGCGCCAATATCCGGAGGTGCAACCACCGTCGTGAGTGCTGTGCTCGGCGTTTCCTTGGTAAAGAGCTCCAAACCAATGGCTTCCATCCCCTCTTTGGTGGCTCTAGACAGAGTGGCGTGGCGCCGGTGCATGTTCTCTATGCCCTCGCTCTGGAACCGTTTTAACACCTCGGCAAGCCCTATGATTAAAGTAACTGCAGGCGTGTAGGGTGTAGTGTTTTTCTCTGCGCTCTTTTGGCAGCTCTTAAAGTCCAGATAAAACTTAGGCAGATCGGAATTTTCATAGAAAGACCATGCCTTGTCGCTCATTGCTGCAAATGACAGCCCTGGCGGCAGCATAAACGCCTTTTGGGACCCTCCCACAAGCACATCTATCCCAAGCTCATCAAACGGAAGCGGGAACACACCCACCCCCGTGATACCGTCCACAATGAGTATTACGTCGTCACGCTTTTGTGTTATCTGGGCAATCTCCTTTGTGGGATGCATCACACCTGTGGAGGTCTCGCTCGCCTGTATCAGTACCGCTTTTATGGATTTGTCTTTCTCAAGTGCGCTCTCAATATCAGCAGGTTTCACCGCATGGCCCCATTCAACTTTTATCTCCTCTACCTCTACACCATATGCTTTACATATTTTTGACCAACGCTCACCGAACTTACCACCGTTTACCACAAGCGCTTTATCCCCCCGCGACAGAGTGTTGGATACCGATGCCTCCATAGCCCCTGTGCCCGAGGCAGCCAATATAAAGACCTCTTGGGTGGTCTGGTATACGTATTTAAGCCCCTCACGGACCTCGGCAAATATGCTTTCAAACTCAGCGGTTCTGTGGTGAATGATGGGCTTAGCCATCTCGATCAGTACTTCGCTCGGTACGGGCACAGGCCCCGGTGTAAAGATATATTTTTTCACGTCTCCAACTCCTTGTATGTATTGATTATTTGTGTATTTGTCTCTGGAATTTTATACTCTCGGCAACACCTCGGCGCTAGACCAAAAAATAGGAACCCCACAGGCCCCTAGGCACAAATAAAAGATTGTGCCGTAACGACTATGAATCTACACTAAACTATCGATTTATCAACATTTCTTGCATTTACTCACCGAGAACTTATATTTAGTACATTAACGTTCAATAAGGAGTTGCGTAGATGATCGAGGACTCAAAAGAAAGAATTAGCGAGCTCAGAAAAAGACTGCTTCTTATTGGGGAGTATCTTTGACCTTCCAGCAAAAAGGAGCCGGTTAACTGAGCTCGAGGTCATAGTGGGCAAACCCGAGTTTTGGAACGACTCCGACAAAGCCAAGAAATACCTGCAAGAGCAGGCCAGAATCAAAAACGACATCGACCAATGGCAGAGCCTCACCGAGGAACTTGACGATACAGAGGTAATGGCAGAGCTCTCGGTGGAAGAGCAGGACGAGGATTCGGCCAACGAGGTTGAGACCGCTATAAAAGAGCTAGAGAAAAACATAGGCGCTCTCGAGCTAAAGAGGATTTTGGGCCATCCCGACGACCCTAAGAACGCTATTGTATCCATAAACGCAGGCGCAGGGGGCACAGAGGCTCAGGACTGGGCCGAGATGCTACTGCGCATGTACCTGCGCTACGCCGAAAGAAACGGCTACAAGACCCAGATTGTCGACTACCTCCAGGGTGATGACGCAGGGCTAAAAAACGCCACTTTCCTAGTAACAGGTGATTATGCATTTGGGCACCTAAAGGGAGAGAGCGGTGTACACCGCCTTGTGCGTATCTCCCCGTTTGACTCCAATAAGAGGCGTCATACCTCTTTTGCATCTGTGTTCGTATCCCCCGAGATCGAGGACGATATCGATATCGAGATAGAGGAAAAAGACCTCAGGGTCGACACCTATAGGGCAAGCGGTAAAGGTGGGCAGCACGTGAACAAAACCGACTCCGCCGTAAGGATCACCCATAACCCAAGCGGGATTGTGGTCAGCTGTCAAAACGAGCGCTCCCAGCACCAAAACCGTGCCACTGCCATGAAGATACTGCGCGCCCGGCTATACGAGCTAGAGAAGGAAAAGAAAAAAGAGATGATCGACGAGATGCACTCTACCAAAAAAGAGATCGGTTGGGGTAGCCAAATACGCTCTTATATCCTTCACCCCTACCGGATGATCAAAGACCACAGGTCAGAGTACGAAACCGGTAACGTAGAGCCGGTACTGGACGGGGATTTGTCTGAATTTATCGAGCAATATTTATTGTTTACATCAAACAAGAGTGAAACCAACAAACACTGATCCCCAACTCCCATCGTTTATGCTTATTTAACTAACTCCCTTTGTTACATCGCTACCATACCAGGTATATTAAGTTTTTAGATCCCATAATTGTTTTTTGGGGGGGCTTAATCCCTCTTAGAATATGGGAGGCATGAGGAGATCCGATTGAACATAGGAATTATCGGCAAACCCAAAGTAGACAAGGTATATGAGATTACCGCAGAGCTTTATCCCTGGCTCGTAGACCGGGGTAACGAGGTGTTTGTCGAAAAAGAGATAGCCGATAAAATCGGCCTCGAAAACTCATATAAACGAGACGAGATCCCTGACCTCGTAGATATTATACTCGTGTTCGGGGGGGACGGCACTTTTTTGGGTGTGGCTCGACTGGTCTGCCAACACGATATCCCGCTACTGGGTATAAACGTCGGGGGCCTAGGGTTTTTAACCGAGATCACAGTGGAAGAGCTCTACCCCATGATGGAGCGAATACTCGAGGGGGACTTCGAGGTCGAGATAAGGGAGATGATATCGGCATCAATAATGAGGGGTAAAGAGCAGATCGGCGAGCACGTAGTACTAAACGACCTGGTTATAAATAAAGGTGCTGTGTCGAGAATCATAGACCTCGAGATCCATATCGACAAATCGTTGGTAAACACATTTAAAGCCGATGGCATAATTATCTCAACACCCACCGGATCCACCGCTTACTCACTGTCCGCAGGCGGCCCTATAGTATATCCCACACTCCCTGTGGTCATCATCACTCCGATCTGCCCGCACACGCTTACGAACCGCCCATTGGTTGTGCCTTCAGACACATCGATCACCGTCAAGGTCCTCTCCGAAGACCCCGACACCTACCTCACCCTGGACGGCCAAATAGGCATAAAACTCGAAACAGGGGACATAATCGAGTTACAAAACACACACACCTCTGTGAAAGTCATAAAGTCCCCCTACCGAGATTACTTCACCATACTTAAAACCAAACTCATGTGGGGAGAGAGATATGAAAAGATCCAAGGATGAACAGTTTCTCCACGACTGGGTAATAAGAAAGATCGAAGAGAAATATGCGAGGACCTTTAGCGAGGTACATATTAATCCCGGGGACGAGAAGAACTTCGAGTACCAGGGGCTTTACCCCGATGCGGTATTTGTAAATTATGGACAGACAGTCCAGATTGTAGAGGTCGAGACCAAAGAGACCGTCACTGAGGAAAACTTACCGAAGTGGACCGCAATGTCCGAGGCCGGGGTCAAACTTTCTCTCCTCGTACCCAAAGAGCAGCAAAAGCACGCGAGGGACCTATGCTGGAAAGCAGGACTTGTGGCAAAAGTAAACCTCGGCTCATTCGACGTCGAGATTAAATTATAATCTTGCCTACCCATATCGACCTAAAAACTTAATCATGCCTAATAGATGAGCAGCCTAAGCCCACATATTAGGCAACCACACAATAAACAAGCAGTTTTAATTACATAATCCCCCCTTAAAATATCGTCTTATCAAACACTATATTGCCACTTATCTGCCTGTGTATATTGAATAATTTGCGCACACCTAGTGCAAGTCCCAGATTGCTTTTAACTCCTGGTATTTAAATTGCCAACTAGATATTTCACCACACACATAGGAGAAAGAGAGATGAGAAGATTTCTGCATATTAGCCCTGTGGGGTTTTTTGGATCGGTATTGTTTGTCTTGTTAGTTTTACCGTCTTATGCATTTGCCCAAGACCAACTCAATACGGGTGACACAGCCTGGATTCTGATATCTACGGCACTCGTGCTTTTTATGATGATACCGGGACTTGCCATGTTTTACGGCGGGCTCGTTGGTAAGAAGAATGTGCTGTCGCTATACATGCACTGTTTTGCAATCACTGCCGTAGTAACGCTGATTTGGACGGTGTTTGGCTATAGCCTTGCGTTCGATACAACCGGCATGGTCGCCGGTGATCACGGTATCCACGCATTTGTGGGCGGGTTTTCAAAAGCATTTCTAAACGGTATCGGACCCGACACGCTATCGGGCTCTATACCCGAGGTGCTGTTCTTTGCGTTCCAGCTGACCTTTGCAATTATCACACCCGGGCTTATTGTGGGTGCATTTGCCGAGAGAATGAAATTCTCGGCCATGATGTGGTTCTCGGCGCTTTGGGTAATCTTGGTCTATTTCCCAGTAGCACATATGATCTGGGGAGGGGAAGGATCTTTCTTTGGCGACATGGGTGTATTTGATTTCGCCGGCGGTATAGTAGTGCATATAACTGCCGGTGTTGCGGCACTTATAGCTGCAATACTCACCGGTAAAAGACGCGGATACCCAAACCCTACCCCCCCGCACAACATGACTATGACGCTTACAGGTACTGCGATGCTTTGGGTAGGCTGGTTCGGGTTTAACGGCGGCAGCGCGCTGGCCGCTAACGGTCAGGCTGCAATGGCAGTTGTCGTGACCCAAATTTCCCCTTGTGTAGCAGCCCTTACATGGATCGCTATAGAGTGGATAAGGGTGGGTAAACCGAGTGCACTCGGTTTTGCTACCGGTGCCATTGCGGGGCTAGCTGCCATCACACCGGCCTCGGGTACTGTGGGCCCTCTGGGGGCTATAGTTATCGGATTTAGTTCTGCGGTGCTCGCTACAATTGCTGCGACCTGGGCCAAATACAAACTCGGGTTCGACGATGCCCTCGACGTTGTGGGCGTGCACGGAGTCGGGGGGTTCGTTGGTATTATCCTCGTTGCGTTTTTTGCCTCCACCGCACTAGGGGGCAGTGTTGAGAACCTGGATATGGGCAAACAACTCGGCGTGCAGCTATTCGCCGCAGTGTTTGTGATAATTTACTGTGCCATCATCTCGTTTATCATACTTAAGGTTGTGGATGCAGTCGTGGGACTCCGTGTAGATGGTGACGAGGAGGTACAGGGACTCGACATTGTTGACCACGGCGAGACCGGTTACGACATTTAAAAACCCAGCAAACAATTTCCTGATCTAAATCATTAAGGGCCTGGCGCTGAAATTTATCGACCGGGCCCTTTTTATTACCATCTCATTTACCTAGGACCGCAAATTCCATACGATCACTCATACCAACATCATAAGCTGGTATAATCTATTAATATGATTACAGTTTCACCCGAGATCGAAATCCATGAGTCCGATATAAAATATGATTTCATCAGGTCAAGCGGCCCGGGCGGGCAGAATGTAAACAAGGTGTCGAGTGCTGTGCAGCTCAGGTTCGACCTGCACAATGCTAAAGGCATTTCGGATGAGATGAAACGCCGCATTTCTAAACTTGCCGGCCGAAAGATGACAGACCATGGGGTCTTGATCATTGAGGCCAAGCGCTACAGGACCCAGGAACGCAACAAGACCGATGCACTCGATAGATTGATAAAAATTATAGAGAGAGCCTCGACTAAACCCAAAAAACGGCTCAGCACTAAACCCTCTAAACTATCTAAAGAGAAAAGACTTAGAGCAAAACATAAAAAAAGCCAAAAGAAACAGTTAAGATCACCGGTCGATGCGACTCGGGATTAGCATTTGATAACTATGCAACAAAGGTTAAATTTATCCCCTTTAACAATCTATTATGACAACTACAAACAACACCTGTAAGTGCGGATACACAAGAGGAGACCCCTGGATTGTTCCAAAGCCCTCGTACTCCCTATTCGGTTGGATACTAGTTGGAATCGGCATCAGCCATCCACCTACTGAGGTCAGGTTCGAATGCGATAAATGCGGGGTGGTATTTGAACGAATTACAGACAAAGAAGACCTAAAACACCATCATTACAGGTAAGCCTGCTGGATATCATATGCGGATACAAAAGTTGAATAATATGTCTAGATTTTATACCCCGGTTCTATTTATGATTCTATCCCTCTCAATCTCTATGCTTTATTCATGCGATCCCGAACCCAAGGAGGTAAAAGAGAAAGAGCCCAAACCCGCTCTTGTTAAACCATCCACCGAGGAACTAAACCGCATAGGACAGTTAATATATCAAAACGAAGCCTCGGCAAAAGCACAAAACCTTACGGTTTGGAACGAGGGAGAGGATTTTCCCTCGATGGGGATCGGTCATTTCATCTGGTACCCAAAGGGTGTGCAGGGCCCGTTTCACGAATCGTTCCCACTCCTTTTGCAATTCATCGAACAGAGCGGAAAACCGATCCCCGAGTGGATCGAGCAACTCCCCGATCGCGAAGCCCCCTGGTATTCGCGTGACCAGTTCTACGAATCCTTTAACTCGCCCGAGATGGCGAGGCTTAGGCAATTTTTGATCGATACTATGCCCGAGCAGACCGAGTTTTTAGCCAAGAGACTAGAGGACGGACTGTCCAAGATCCTAGCTCACACCCCTCCTGAGACCAAAGAGCAGATAACTGCTCAGTTCTACCGTGTGGCCAACTCGCCCATGGGCATCTATGCACTCATAGACTATGTGAATTTCAAAGGAGAGGGAGTGCTTGAAACAGAGCGGTACAATGGCCAGGGATGGGGACTTTTACAGGTGCTTGAGCAGATGAACGGATCGGGCACGGGACTAGATGCGGTCGAGGAGTATAGCCGCGGTGCAGAGTTTGTGTTGACGAGGCGTGTACATAATGCACCGCCTGAGCGAAACGAGAGCAGATGGCTTGTGGGCTGGAAGAATAGAATCGCGACCTACGGTGCCGAGAGCAGACTGGCAATTAGCCGGGACACTTCTCAAAACAACAGCACCAATACCGTTAGGTGTGAGACCAAAACAATATTATATTATAGCTATCCGTCGTGTGGAGTTAAACAATAAGGTAGTTTTCGATAGACGGGAATTACAAACAAACTCAAAGGAGATCCGGATGATAAAACATATCGTGATGTGGAGATTAAAAGACAATGCAGCCGGAAGGTCTAAGGAAGAAAACGCCCTAATGCTGAAAAATGTGTTAGAAGACCTAAAAGACAAAATCCCCCAGATAAAAGAGATCGAGGTCGGCATCAATTTTAACCCCTCCCAGGCAGCGTTTGATGTGGTCCTGTATTCAGCATTCGAAGACAAAGAGGCTCTGGAACAGTACCAGAAGCATCCCGATCATGTAAAGGTCGCAGATATTATTGGAGAGATTAGGTCGGACAGGGCTGTGGTGGATTATACGGTATAGAGGCTCAGGATTTAGATTCGCTAAGCATTCCCTTGCCCCTAATATACTTGGGCCGAGACGTAGAGAAGGGTGTTAGATCGAGTGTAGACCTTTGCCCCTCATTCAACTGATGGTAACCATAAGCGGCAATCATAGCCGCATTGTCCGTGCACAATTTCGGAGACGGTATTACCAATTTTATCCCCTCATCCTGAAACTCGTTTGCCGCGAGTTCCCTGAGCCTGGAATTACATGCCACACCCCCAGCCACAATGACGGTGGACACCCCCTCTTTTTTCGCAGCACCGAGTGTTTTATCCACAAGTGTCTCAACTATAGCCTCTTGGTAACTGGCCGAGATATCATGGAGTCTCTTTTGATCGGGATCAGGGTATTTTCTAAGATAATATACGAGTGCTGTCTTTATGCCGCTAAAGCTAAAGTCCATTGAGGACGTGCCTTTAAAGGGCCTTGGGAACTCTATGGCCTCTTTATCCCCCTGTTTTGCCAAACGGTCAATCTCCACGCCTCCCGGGTACCCGAGCCCAAGCAGTTTCGCAGCCTTATCAAATGCCTCGCCCGCTGCGTCGTCACGGGTCCTGCCCAACAGTTCGTAGTCGGTATAGGCCCGCACCAGATACAAACTCGTATGCCCTCCCGACACAACCAAGCCCACATACGGAAACTCGACTTCACTCTCCAGATAAGCGGCTGCGAGATGAGCCTCGAGATGGTTGACCCCTATAAATGGTAGGTCCAGGCCATATGCGATCGATTTAGCACTAGATACCCCTATCATAAGTGCTCCTATCAGGCCGGGCCCGCTTGTTACGGCTATGGCATCTAGGTCCGAGAATCCTACACCGGCCTCACCCAAGGCCTCTTTGATAACAGGCAGTATCAACTCCACGTGTTTGCGCGATGCGATCTCCGGTACTACCCCGCCGTACTTGCTGTGAATATCCACCTGCGAGGCCACGATGTTCGAGAGCACAGTTTTGCCATCACTTACAATCGAAGCCGCAGTCTCGTCGCACGAACTCTCAATCCCCAACACAAGGTATGACATCCGAGTTATTTTACAGCAGTGTTATAATTACTCAAAATGTTGTTTTCATTGCACTTTATACACCGTACTTTATAATATCAATGTGTGCGCATATTTTTATGCACATCCCCTAAGCGGCCCGAGGCACTATTTATGTCGACAAAAACTAAACCTGAAAAAACACCTGACGAAACCGTTATTTCCAGAGACCCGTTCCCAAACTCTCGCAAGGTATATGTAAGCGGAAATATCCACGATATATCCGTGGCCATGCGTGAGATCGACTTGGACCGAGGTGAAGTACCTAGCAACGGTAACGGATCCGAGCACGACAATCCGGCCGTTACGGTTTATGATACAAGCGGCCCTTATACCGACCCCGACATCGCGATTGATGTACACAAGGGGCTTTCTCCAATTAGAGAAAAATGGATTCTATCCAGGGGCGATGTGGAACGACTAAATGATTTCACTTCCAGCTTTACCAAAACAAAAGAGTCAGATTCAAAGATTAAGGGCATTCGATTCCAACATATAAGAAAACCCTATAGAGCCTTACCCGGGAAAAATGTCACCCAGATGCACTATGCCAAAAAGGGTGTCGTTACCGAAGAGATGGAGTATGTAGCTATACGCGAGAACCAAAGGATCGAGAGCTTAAACGAGAAACTTAACGAGCTTAAGACCTACCATACAGGCGAGTCCTTCGGCGCATCCATCCCGAGCTCTTTCATTACTCCCGAGTTTGTAAGAGACGAAGTAGCTGCGGGTAGAGCAATTATTCCCAATAACATTAATCACCCTGAAAGCGAACCCATGGCAATAGGCAGAAATTTTCTAGTCAAGATCAACGCAAACATAGGCAACTCGGCCGTCACTTCTAGTATAGAAGAAGAGGTAGAAAAAGCTGTATGGGCATGCAGGTGGGGCGCCGATACTATAATGGACCTTTCCACGGGTAAGAACATACACGAGACCAGGGAGTGGATTATCAGGAACTCCCCCGTGCCGGTGGGCACTGTACCTATCTACCAGGCCCTTGAGAAAGTAGAGGGCAGAGCCGAGGAGCTCACCTGGGACGTATTCAGTGACACATTAATCGAGCAGGCCGAGCAGGGCGTTGACTATTTTACGATCCATGCAGGCGTGTTGCTCAGGTTTATCCCCCTTACCGCTAAGAGAGTGACAGGCATAGTATCGCGCGGCGGGTCGATTTTAGCCAAGTGGTGCCTCTCGCATCACAAGGAAAACTTTTTATATACCAATTTCGAAGAGATCTGCGAGATAATGAAAGCCTATGATGTAGCGTTCTCGTTGGGTGACGGGCTTAGACCGGGTTCAATCGCCGACGCAAATGACGAGGCTCAGTTTGCAGAACTAAAGACCATAGGCGAGCTAACTAATGTGGCCTGGAAGCATGACGTGCAGGTTATGATAGAGGGCCCGGGACACGTCCCCATGCAGATGATAAAGGAGAATGTGGACAAGCAGCTAGAGCTTTGCCAAGAAGCACCTTTTTACACTCTGGGACCGCTCACAACCGATATAGCACCGGGGTACGACCACATCACCTCGGCCATTGGAGCTGCCATGATAGGCTGGTACGGCACCGCTATGCTCTGCTATGTGACCCCTAAGGAACATCTGGGGCTCCCGGACAAAACAGACGTTAAAGAGGGTGTAATAGCATACAAAATCGCTGCGCACGCAGCAGACCTGGCCAAGGGACACCCCACAGCACAGATAAGGGATAATGCACTTAGCAAAGCCAGGTTTGAATTTAGATGGAACGACCAGTTTAATCTTTCTTTGGATCCCGACACGGCACGCAGGTACCACGACGAAACATTGCCCGCCGAAGGGGCCAAAGTAGCACACTTCTGTTCGATGTGCGGACCTAAATTCTGCTCTATGAAGATCAGCCAAGACGTAAGAGAATATGCACAGACCCATGGCATATCTACTGTGGATGCAATAGAAAAGGGCCTTAATGAAAAGTCAGATGAATTTAGGGACTCCGGCAGTAAGATCTATATAGCCACTAACGATCAATAGCCAAATTTACTAGATCATCAACCTGAAACTTTGAGTTAATCTAAGAGTTTCCAGCACTTCCAAGACCTAGTAGCTATACAGAAATCCGGCAAATGTATTTTGTCGCATAGAAACTAACACACTCTACGAGATAGCATAAATTATATATATGGTATTGATATTAAACTGTATAAAAGTGTATAATGGATTGGTAAGAGCCCTAGGGGGATTATTCTAATTCCACTTAAAGGAGGTTAGAATGAGGTATGGAGAACCCTAGGGCTCGTAGAAATGGCTTTATACTTACAGTATAGCTTAAATTTGCTTACAGTATATAGATGTAATTGCATTTCCCGTTATTTTTCCCCAAAAACCAGTTTTTATGAGCAACCAGAGTTGCCGGTTTGCGTAATCTTGGGTATAAATCATCCCATAGCAACAAGATTTTGATTGCAATGACAGGACCCAGAGCAGTATTGTTCAATATTAAAAATAACAGTATCGCAAAATAAAAATTTACGTTTATACTAAAGATCCGATAGTACCTTCACCCAATTTGTAAATAGTTTTATTTAATAAGTCGTAAGACGCGTATGCCTAAAAGGACCGATATAGAAACCATACTGATGATAGGATCGGGCCCGATCGTAATCGGGCAGGCCTGTGAGTTTGATTACTCGGGCACACAGGCGTGCAAAGCCCTTAAGGAAGAGGGATATAGAGTAGTACTTGTAAACAGCAACCCCGCCACAATAATGACCGACCCGAGCTTTGCAGACCGTACCTATATCGAACCGCTGACACCTGAGTTCGTCGAAAAAATTATAGATAAAGAAAAACCCGATGCACTACTACCGACAATAGGAGGTCAAACCGCACTCAATATCGCAGTGGATCTGGCAGAATCGGGGGTGCTCGACCACCATAATGTAGAGCTCATAGGTGCGAAACTACCCGCCATAAAAAAGGCCGAGAACCGCGACCTATTCAAAGAAGCAATGATTAACATCGGTTTGGAAGTGCCCAAAAGCGGTATTGCGCACAGCATGGAAGAGGCAAGAGACGTACTAGAGGGTATCGGGTTCCCCGTTATAATCAGACCTTCGTTTACACTCGGGGGCTCAGGGGCAAATGTGGCCTATAACATCGAGGAGTTCGAGGTATATGCAAAATCGGGCCTCGACCTTAGCCCAGCTACCGAGATATTGATCGAGGAATCGGTGCTCGGGTGGAAGGAGTATGAGCTAGAGATAATGCGGGATAGGAATGACAATGTTGTAATAATCTGCTCGATAGAGAACCTGGACCCGATGGGTGTCCACACCGGAGACAGCATCACCATAGCCCCCTCTCAAACGCTTACAGACAAAGAGTATCAGATCATGAGGGATGCCTCTATTCAAATCATAAGAGAGATAGGAGTAGAAACCGGGGGCTCGAATATTCAGTTTGCGGTGAATCCCCGTGACGGCAAGATGGTTGTGATAGAGATGAACCCGCGCGTATCCCGGAGCTCTGCCCTCGCCTCTAAGGCCACAGGTTTCCCCATAGCCAAAATCGCGGCCAAGCTCGCGGTTGGCTATACACTGGATGAGATACCCAACGACATCACCAGATACACCCCGGCATCTTTTGAGCCTACTATCGATTATGTAGTTGTTAAAATCCCCAGGTTTACATTCGAGAAATTCCCTCAGACCGAGTCCACACTCACAACTCAGATGAAATCAGTGGGCGAGGTGATGTCTATCGGAAGAACTTTTAAGGAGTCCCTACAAAAAGCCATCCGCTCATTGGAGATCGACCGCCACGGACTAGAACCGCTGTCTCAAAACCCAGAGCTCATACACGAAAAACTCAGGTCTCCCAATGCCGAGCGCCTCTGGTACCTGGCCGATGCGCTTAGGCTCGGACTCGATATTGAAGAAATCTATAACATCACATCCATCGACCCCTGGTTCCTAATGAATATTAAACATATAGTAGACTTTGAGACCGAGTTGTCCGAACTAAACGGTTCCAAGCCGACCCTGGAGATCATGAAAAAGGCCAAAGAGTACGGGTTCTCGGATAAAAGATTATCTGACCTCCTGGGTAGAACCCCCGATGATATAAGAGCGCTTAAAAAGAGCCTCGAGCTAAAGCCGGTATACAAGATGGTCGACACCTGCGCGGCTGAATTCGAGGCCTATACCCCGTACCTCTACTCCACATACGACAGAGAAGACGAAGCAGTCCCGAGCGAGAACAAAAAGGTCGTGATACTCGGTGGGGGCCCCAATAGAATCGGACAGGGTATCGAGTTTGATTACTGCTGTGTACATGCCTCATTCTCGCTCAAGGAAGAAGGGTACGAGGCCATAATGGTCAATTGCAACCCCGAGACCGTGAGCACAGATTACGACACCTCTGACAGGCTTTACTTTGAGCCGCTTACACTAGAAGACACACTATCGATAGTCGAGAGGGAGAAACCCGAGGGCATTATAGTCCACCTGGGCGGACAAACCCCCTTAAAACTTGCAATCCCATTAGAAGAACGGGACGCTAGGATTATAGGCACATCACCCGAGAATATCGACCTGGCCGAGGACCGCGAGCGTTTCAGGGATCTTATTAATAAGCTTAATTTGCGTCAGCCCCGTAGCGGCATTGCCCGCAGTGAAAGAGAGGCTATAGATATAGCTACTGAAATAGGATATCCGGTCGTTGTGAGGCCCTCTTATGTCCTCGGTGGCCGTGCAATGGAGATTGTATATACCGAAACAGCGCTTAAACGCTATATAAAAGAAGCGGTAAGTGTCTCACCAAACCACCCCATATTGATAGACGAGTTCCTAAAGGACGCTAAAGAGGTAGACGTAGACGCTATCTCAGACGGGAACACCGTTGTGGTAGGAGGGGTGTTGGAGCATATAGAGGAGGCAGGTGTACACTCGGGCGACAGTGCAATGGTACTCCCGCCTTTTTCACTCGAAAAACCAATGCTAGACGAGATTAAACGACAGACCAAAGAGCTCGCACTCGCTCTAAACGTAAAAGGTTTATTGAACATTCAGTTTGCAGTAAAAGGAAGCGATCTTTATATCATCGAGGTCAATCCCAGGGCCAGTAGAACAATCCCGTTTGTAAGCAAAGCCATAGGTGTCCCCCTTGCCAAACTGGGTACCAAGATAATGGTCGGCAAAACATTGGAAGAACTGGGATTTACCAAGGAGATCATCCCCAAACATTACTCGGTAAAAGAGTCCGTGTTCCCTTTTATTAAATTCCCCGATGTGGATACCATTCTGGGGCCCGAAATGAAGTCCACAGGCGAGGTTATGGGCATCGATAGTAACCTCGACCATTCATTTGCAAAATCACAGATCGCCGCCGGTAACGATTTACCGTTGGCAGGCACCGCGTTTATAAGTGTCAAAGACGAGGACAAAGATAAGGCACTTGAGATCGCAAAAAAACTGAAAGACCTCGGATTCGGACTAATATGCACCAAGGGTACGGCTAACTATATGAATGAACACGGGGTAACGAGTGGGGTTGTAAATAAGGTTATAGAGGGCAGACCCCATGTAGTGGATTTGATAAAAAACGGCGAGATACAGCTTGTGGTTAACACAACGTTTGGCGAAAACGAGATTGCGCAATCATACTCTATAAGAAGAACGGCACTCATACGCAGGGTCCCCTACTTCACTACGATCGCAGGGGCTATGTCGGCAGTGGGTGCTATCAGGGTGCTCATACATGAGGGCCTGGATGTAAAAGCAATTCAAGATTATTATTAGAGGTAATAATTTGACCGGAGGCAAGAAAGGATGTCGATAGAAAGGGTACCGATAACTCCTGGGGGTTACAAAAAACTACAGGCTGAGCTACATAACCTTAAAACAGTCGAGAGACCGAGTGTAATAAAACAGATTGAGTACGCACGGTCACTCGGTGATCTGTCCGAGAATGCGGAGTACGAAACCGCCAAGGACCGCCAGTCTTTTGTAGAGGGAAGGATACAAGAACTCGAGAGCAAACTCAGCAGGGCCGATATAATCGACCCCGAGAATCTACCCAACAAAGACAGGGTAATGTTTGGTGTACGCGTTAAGCTTGAAAACCTGGATACAGGGGAAGTCGTTACTTATCAGTTGGTGGGAGCTGATGAATCAGAGCCTGAGAATGGCCTGATTTCTATCACATCCCCAATTGGTAAAGCCTTGATCGGCAAACAGGTTGACGACGACGTAGCTGTACAGGCCCCCGGTGGGCTGAGAGAGTTTGTGGTACTGGATATTTACTAGAACTCGTTATGATCTAAATTGTTTACTCAGTGTCGGTCTCGACACTAAATAGACCTGTTTCGGGATCATAGCTATATTCATCCCCGGTCGGGTGTTCGGGGAATTTGCTGGTCGTATTCTGTGTCAGGTAATCCTTTAACTCATCTGCATCATTCGGGTACCTTCCGTTTAGACTTTGAAACCTATGTGATTTTGAATTGAGGAATGCAAGATTGTCTTTGTTTTTTTGTTCGACCAGTTCTGTATTCTTAACCTTGTTAATTTTAGGGACTACTATAAATTCCCCACCTACAGGAGCCTCGGGAATGTATTTAATGACACCGGCTGTCTGCAACTCCTTAAGATCAGCAGGCAATTCTCCGTTCTTGTTCATATAGACATCCAGTGCCTCGGTAAGTTTCTCTTCCATCTCTATCGTATCGAGGATATCGAGGTTAGTGCGGGCAAATTTCCTCCGCCCCTCGCTGGGACTGGTTTTATAAATTATCTCCCATATCTCTCTGGACAGTTCATTGTTACCGCCCTGCGAGTGGGCCGAGGCAGCCATACCCTCCATAGATGCCTTTCGCATCGGTGAGAGCCCCGGTTTCTCTGATGCTTCTTTAAACAGTTCCGCTGCCTTTTCATAATCCTTTAGGTAGAAATAATACAAAAATGCCTGCTCGAGTGGGAGGCGAAAATTGTTGGGGTTGTTCTTTCTGCCCTTCTCAAACATCTCGAACCCCTTACTAAAGTCACCCAAACCATAGGGCGGCGGTTCGGCAAGAAACGTCCCCCCGTATCTATATGCATTTACGAAATTAGGGTCGAGGTCTGTGATAATATCAAAGTAATGGTAAAGTAGCTCCGGGTCTTGCTCGTGCAGTTTTCGCCCCCCGAAGTACTGAAGCGCCCTCATCCAATATATATCAGACAAAAGTTCATCATAACCCAACGACACTTTCTTAAGTGACGATGACGATATGTACAGGCTGTCCTCTATCGACCTGAATTTACCCCTTATGTTGTCTATCTTGATTTGGAATGGGACCGATATGATTATCAATAAAGCAACGATTAATAGTCCGACAATAGGTTTATTTGCTAGACGTTCGATCATATTCTAGTCACGTGATCATTTAAACTCTTTTCGTTGAAATATCACAGTTGCAAGTATAATGAGTGCCGCTACATATATAAGAGCGTATGCCGTTGTATTTAGGAATAACGGGAGGCTCACTACCCCTCCATACACCGCCTCGCTCCTTACATCGAACTTCTCTAGATTAGGGATGACCCTATATATAAACTCAGACATCACAGCAGTCGCAGGATTTTTTACCTCTTCTGCAAATAACCTGACGTCGCTCGAAAAACGGCCTATGGCAAAAAGGAACAGTGTAAAGAGAATACTTAAAACCGGTGTGGTAAAACTCGAGAATAACATTGCAATTCCAATTACAACCAAAAACTCCAGATACTGAAAGTAAACAGCTTTGAAAAACTCTGCGTAATAATGCCCGCCATAATAGAACTTTATTAATCCGGCATGTTTAAACTCCGTATAGAGGACCAGTAAAAAGAGTATAAGAGCCATGCCTATTGTTACTATCAGTAAGGTGGTGGCAAGACCCAGATACTTACCCAATATAAACTCATACCTTCGAACGGGTTTAGAAAATATGTTATAGACCGTCTTTTTTTCTACTTCCTTATAGACAAGTCCCACACCTAAAAAAACCGACAGCAGTACTCCTATGAGCGAGATTGCAGTTAAACCCAGATCCTTAACTATCTTGTTGTACTGTTCGGCCGATATACTGGCAAAAATGAGGGTGCTTAGGATCATTACCACTGCAAACAGAACCAGGCTGTACAAGACCCTGTCCCTAATAGCTTCAATAAAGGTGTTACGAGCCACGCTGTATATTCTATGCATCCTCTATCAACCCATACTATCCTATATCATCAGTGCGTGATTATTGAATATTCTCTTTCTTTGCCTCTTCCACAAAATAGCCCTCCAATGATCTTCTCAACGGACTTAGCGATACTATATCGACCTCTAAATCATTTAGGGCATTCATGACCTGGGGTTTTAGGTCTTCATCGAACTTCAATACCAGCATCTCGCCCCTATTCTCTATATCAACGGTTAAATTCGCGACCTTTTGTTTCAACTCTGCTTCATTGGCTTTTATAAGCATCTCGTAATCTGTATGTATCTCTTCTAATAAATCTCCGATAATCCCTTCGCTCACCACCTTGCCATGCATGATTACCCCCACCCTGTCACAAAGCGCCTCTACATCGGCCAGCATATGAGAGCTAAGTAGTATGGTTTTCCCCTTAGCCTTTTGCTCGAGTATCAAGTCCTTTATCTCCCGCCTACCAATCGGGTCAAGTCCACTCATCGGTTCATCGAGTATTAATAGCTCCGGATCGTTTATTAGGGCCTGTGCAACACCCACCCTCTGCAGCATGCCCTTTGAGTATTTTCTAAGCTGAATTTTCCTGGCATGTGTCATATTAACCTTTTCCAATAACTCATCAATCCTTTTTGATAGTGCCGTGCTCTCCATACCATGAAGCTCACCCATGTATCTAAGCAGCTCTTCCCCGGTTAAGTAATCATAGAAATATGGGTTTTCCGGTAGATAGCCCACTCGGTTTTTAACAGTCACATCCTCGATCGACCGATCCATGACCTCGATGGTGCCTTCGGTAGTTGAAACAAAGCCCAGTATACACTTAAACGTAGTTGTTTTACCTGCGCCGTTAGGCCCTACATAGCCGTATATCTCGCCGTCATTGACCGCAAACGACACACCGTCAAGCACCCGTACTGTCTTTTTAATAAACCCTGTAGAGTAGTCTTTTATAAGATTTGTGACGTTTAGCATATTGTATATGTCGATATATGAATAAACTTGGAATAAGAATAGCTTTTGCTATTAATTATAATATCGATGGCCCTTAAGCTCAAGAGATGACACATTTATTATATGTTCCGTCCACTGACATTACTGACACACCGGATAAAACGGCAAAAAAAAAGCGGTGGGTTTATACCCACCGCTTCGCTTTTAAATGATACTTATTTTCTTGTTGTAATTAATCACAACCAGGTGATGTACGATCAGCCTCAAAAGTACCGACTGCACCCACAGCTTGCGTACTCAAGATACACCTGATGGCACCATCAGCGTAAACAGAGTAGTCTCTTCTACCAGTCTTATTGTAACTGGTCATACTGTTCTGCCATCCGAAATCATCGAACAGCCCAGCAGCATTTGCTGTTACATTAGTAGCATCAAATTGGAAACAGTAACCAGCTTTCGGATCTAAGCAACCTCCAGCCTGATCAGCGCCCTCAAAGCTGCTGTCTACTAGAGCGTCTTCATCGAGACTTGTTCCTGCAGGATCACGAAGTGTATTCGCTGTACCTAAAGCACCTATTGTATCAGTAAAATCCCTGGTCCCGTTGTTGTCTAGGTCCTGCTCAAAATACTCGCCTTCTGCGTCCCTTAAGGTCTGCATGGTTTTCCTAGCATTAGCTTCGTTTGCCGACATCCTCGCCTTAATAAGGTTAGGGATTGCTATGGCAAGCAGAATACCGATAATCGCTGCCACAACCAAGAGTTCGATTAGGGTAAAACCCTTTTCGCCCTTCTTTACTTTCTTTAAACTCAACATGTCTACTACCTCCTTAAACAATAATTTTGAATTTTGCAATTCTATAATGCAATGCACGTGCCAAAGTCATACATATTATCTAACTACCTGTAATTCCTAATAAATCTTTGTCTCATATGTATACTAAAAAGATAAAATCACCCATTTCCAATATAATTCTTACGACATTTTGTGCAATTTGGATAGCAGATGTGACAATTTTTGTCACACCCTAGATTGTCCGCTTCTTACACGATAATTATTCGGTATATATTTATACTCAGGATTAAGTATGCTATTTTATTTACACCGCAGTCACAGGAGGCTTGGACCATATGATAAAGATCTATCGGGCTCTGCCGATACGCTTAGCCCTTGTATCAATCTCACTTATAATACTATCGAGTTGCGGGGGCATTAAGACAACATCTTATTTCGTCCCACCCAAACAAAGACTCCAGAACTTCGAGGGTCTAGAGATAGAAGACCTCGTCACTGAGATAGAGGACTTCCCAAAAGAAGGGCTCACAGAGATACCCACAAAAGTGGCAGTACTGGTATCGTCAAAGAACAAGTTTAAAGAGGTAACACACGGCAAGATCGAGAACATCCCTGCGACCGACACCTTAGTTTTATTAGGCGAGGTAAGCGAGTACAGACCGAGCTCAGACATAAGCTTTGAGGGAGGGGGGCTCAAATTCGGCGAGGTTTCGGTCACTATAAAACTCGCGTTACTCGAAAAAGCCACAGGCAACGAGGTCTCTACCGGCGAGGTAAACGGTTTTAGCTCCTTGGGCTTTATGGCCAAGGATATTTATGAGAGCCTTGCGAGTGAAATAGTAAAATTTATTATGGAGAGTTATTAAAACTAAACTTTTCATGTAGAATAAACCCAAACAATGGGGAGGTCATAATGAAACTAAAAACACTATCTATTCTTCTAATCACCTTGGTCGTTACCACGGCTTGCATGCAGACCAACAACATATCGGCCAAAGAAAATAAAGAATCAAAATCCAAAGTAACGGCAAACACGGCCGCAGGCAACTATGAACAAGGCCGTAAATCATTTGCCAAATTCACACCCCAGTCATTCCAGAACGCCATCAAGTACTACAATAAAGCAATCCAGTTGGACCCGAACTATGCCCCTGCCTATGCAGGACTCGGAGAGATCTACTCGATCATGGGTTACTACAGGTCTGAGGTAAAGCTCGAGTATGAACAGTATTTCATAGATGCCTACAAGAACATTTTAAAAGCACTCCAACTGGCCCCAAACTCCATCGAGGCCCAGCGTGCACTTGCATACAATTATCTGCATCTAAGCCGCGAAAAAGATGCGATTGCTACGGCACAGAAAGTACTGTCCAAAGATCCCAACGACTATGAAAGCATATATATAATGTGGGCAGCCAACGGTGCCAGACCCGGCACAGCAGATATAGCCAAGGTGCTAAAGCTCAATCCTAACTTTGTCCCGGCACATATCGACCTCGGCACCTCCTATTTCTTTAAATCCCGCAACTATGCCAGGGCCGCAGAACACTACAGAAAAGCCGTTGAGATTGCCGATTCCCCCGAGCTACACAACTACCTGGGCACAGCACTTAGGACCCAGGGCTATTACAACCAGGCTGCTGCAGAGTACCGCAGGGCTATCGAACTCAACCCAAACTATGCACCGGCACACATGAACCTAGGTATCACCCAGTATTATCAAAAGAAAATGAAGGACGCAATTGCTACACAAGAAAAAGCAATAGCACTTAACCCCAACTACCCCGACGCCTATTTCTTCCTGGCCCAGGGTTATGATAAATCCAACCAACCCACACAAGCCATACGGTACTATCGCCAGTTCCTAGACCTTGTCGTTGGGCAGAACATGTACTCAGGTTATGCCAAAACGGCAAAACAAAGAATTGCACAACTGGGCGGGGGAACCAGGTAACTCATAGAAATAATAGCGGTAGATTACGGGCACCAAACTCATTTCGGCGGACTAGTATTTAGTCCGCCGCTTATTGTATAATTACGCTCTAGATGATAGACAAAGAACCTACTCCACATAATATAGGACTTAGATTCGTGCTCGAATCGGGCTCAAGTCTTTGGAATGTGATATTCGAGGGCTTTGATCAAGAGGTGGTTTTAGTATCCAGGTTCGAGAGCAAAGAGCCCGAAGTTATAAACACGCTGTACCGTTTTGCTATCATTATCAAGAAAAGGTACTCGTACTGCACTGTGGAACTAAAAAGTAACGGGATAGAGATAAAGAAAGCCATTGCCGACAACGATATCACACTCGTACGGGAATGGACTAAGTTAATGCATAAGATACGTGAAGAGATCTCGGTACTATCGCAGACCGCCCACTAACTATATAATAGAAACATCACCAGTTATCACTTTCCTTATATACCCACCCGTAGTTTCAATTATCAATAAGCCCGTTTCTTCTATATCCTTAGCCACACCCTCGTAACTATAGCCGTGTTGATCTTTGCTGACTCTTACCTTCTTGTTATGCGCCCCCCATCTCTTTATCCACTCGCTTCTTATGAGGGCTCCTCCCCCCTTATCCATCTGTAAATACCAATGGTCAAGAGAGTTAATGAGCTCCGCTACTATAAGTTTCCGGTCTTGTTCATTCCCGGTTTCAACCATAAGTGAAGTAGCATTGGCCTTTTTATCGGTATCATTCAACGCAGTGATCTCACGGCGCTCCATGTTCACATTAATCCCGATCCCTAGCACCACAAAATCCACTTTATCCCCATCGGCGTGCATCTCTGTTAAAACACCTGCGGTCTTGCGGTTATTGATCACCAGATCGTTGGGCCACTTTATAAAAACACCGTCTTCGACATACCTCGCAATAACATCATGAAGTGCAATGGATGCAATAAGGGTCATCACCTGGGCACTGCCGGCCGGTATCTCTGGCCTCAACAACACAGACATATATATATTCACCCCCCTTGGCGAGACCCACACCCTGTCAAGCCTGCCCCTCCCGTGTGTCTGAGATTCAGCCACTATCACAGTACCTTCAACCGCCCCCTCGGCTACCAGTTCATACATCTGGTCGTTTGTTGAGCCTACCTCATCATAAAATTCCAGGTTTTTACCAACAATATCGGCTCTTATGAGTTTATCTATGCCCTTGTACATGGATTATCCGCCTATTTCACTTTTAGCGTGTGTGTTATTGCATTGCTATACAATAGAAGCAATTATAACATTGTAGATTTAGGAATAACTATCGGGGATAGAGCACAATATATTCATATATTCAGAAATCCGGTTTTGAAGGTAAACTATATACATGTTCAAAAACATAACAATTCTATTCGTCATAATCTCTATGGGAATCTCTGGCCTGGCGCTATCCCAGGAGGAGAATACTACTACTCCTGCGGAGTCGGCACCGACACCGGCAGTACCCGAGGTAGTTGATGTCGATATTAAAGACGTAGTCACCGATCCCGGGTTTTATAATAACAAACAGGTCTCCCTAGAAGGTCAGGTACGCAAGGTCAAATACACAACATCCAGTAAAGGCAGGCCCTACACTATATTCAAGATCAGAGACGCCAATAAAAACACCGTCGGGGTCTATTACAAGGGTGAACACCTCCAGATTACCAAAGGCGATATGGTCAGGGTCACAGGCAAGTTTAAAAAGAAGAAGAAATACTCAATTTTTACATTTAGAAACGTAATCAAGGCAAAGAAAGTTGCCGAGATCTAAATAACCCCTAGTTTTAAAACACAAAACAACCTCTATTTTCATCATTTAACTTTTAAAAGATAAACAATCCCATATAATATCAACTGTATGTCCTTCTTCGAAAAAAGGAGTGGAAAGATAGTTCTGGCTCTGTTCTCACTGCTCCTTATCTGTTACATAGCGCTTGTAATCATACTTAACCTCACACTACCTAAAAGAGTCGGCGAAGTTGTATCCAAACTCAACAACAATCCACATTACACAGTAGATGTGGATGGCATCAATGTAGACCCTCTCCTAAGACTTAAGGGCAGCGAGGTAAGGGTCGGCTCAAAATCAGACCCCCAACGCACACTCATAAAATTAAACGGTGCGAACGTAGATCTCTTTATACTTGGATCATTGTTCACACAAAAAGTTATTCTTGACGATATAATCATCGAGAGCTCCGAGATATCAGCTTCCAAACAAGACCTGCTCGATTTCTTCTCATACATAAAAGCCCAAGAGAGCGATAGCACTAAAGATCACTCAGTCCTTGTAAAACATGTGCAACTAAATCAGAGCACGATTAAGATAAACGAGAACGAATCAATCAAAGTACCGCTCTTGGATATCGAGCTTTCGCAGGATAAAACGCTAGGTGCCATCCGGATCCGCATAGCAAGCGATTGGGATATAAGCAATACTGGGTTTGCGATAGACGGCGAGATCCAAACCCAACAAGGCAACACTAACGGTACATTCACAGTCGAATCGGAAGAACTAACCGTAAACATACCCCTCCCAAACACTGCCCCTCGTGCCCGGGTGGTTCTGGGATCCGAGATAGGGTTTGAGTATACCGATAAATTTAGCTCCCAAGGCCGTATCGGCCTCAGCACTAACAGCGAGCAGAAAGAGGGCAGCCGAGCTGAATTGGTCACGCTCGACTACAATATAATTTACGACCACCTCTCTGACAGACTCGACATCGATCAACTTGTTTTTAATCTCGTGGACATAGCCGACCTGGAATTCAGCGGTTACGTAGACAAGCTCAGAGACAGCAGGGAACTCAACCTGGCCGGAAAAGCCTCTACATCCGACCTATCCAACATCAAAAACCTCATATCTGATAACTCTGACCTTGAACTCACCGGCAGTCTGCAACTGGACGACCTAACAGTTAACGGGTCTGAGAAAAACAAAAATATTGTGCTAAAGGGCAGTTCGATACTCCGGGATTTCAGCATCAGTAACAACAACAGTAACTACCAACTAAGTAATCTCGACTGTGACCTGGGGATTGAGAAAAACATATATAGCGAGCAAAAAGACTCCACACTGTCTCGGGGAAAGTGCAGCGCATCCGATCTCGATATTAAGAACTTATTGATCCGAGATATAACGACCGATATCAATCTAAGTGCATCAAAGGACTTCTCTCAAATCACAATAGATCTCAACCGTTTCAACTCATCACTGTTCGGTGGCACTGCGGGCGGTAATATTACATTCTCATCAAACAAGGAAACGCTGACATACAATGGCAGCGTCACCGGCAAAAATATTAGCCTTGATAAAGCCCGGGAAAAACTCGTACCAATCGATATAAGCGGTATTCTGGATACGATCAAGATGCGCTTTAGCGGGGATAACCACAAATTTACGTCTAAGGTGAACTTCATCGCACACGATTTTAGGCACAAGATGAAACGGGGAAACTCCGTAGAGATTACAAACGCGTACACTGACGAGCCCGTCGATCTAACCTATGTAATCAAACACTCCGAGACCCTGGACGGTGACAAACAGGCAGAAACCAAATTTATTACCATTGGGGGCGAGAACCTAAATTACGAAACGCTCAGGTTCAGTGGCATGAGTATCACTAAGGGCACCATAAAGAGCTTAAACTATGTGCTGGATAGAGATAAAAAGTGGAGGCTCGTCATGTCGTCTGTGGGAGAGGGATTCTCGGACCCGGAAAAGGGAGTATTTCTGAGCAGGTTCAACGAGAGACTAAACATAGACCAGAGCGGCAAAGACGGTTTTTTTGGTGAAGTCACCGGTGAGGACGGCAGATATAGGTCGATCACATTTCCCAATGTTTATGGAAAGTACAAGTACAAGGACGAGCTATTAGAACTGAGCGAACTCAGAGCCGATATAGGTACATTCGGGAAATTCACCTCAGACGATATGTCCATAAAATACGGCTCTAAATCAAGCGGCACCCCTTATGATATCAGGTTTGACAGCGGTACATTCACGGCGATGGACGACAAAGTTGTACTAAAAGAGATAGGAGGAGAGTTCAAACTCTTCACTGCCGACACAAGAAAATCCTCTTGGAACGGCAGCATAACCTCTAAAAATGCTACAATAGCCTCGGTGCCAATAACCGACATAAAAGCCCGGATCAAACCCACACCAGGGGGCATATCCATCGAGGACCTAAGCGGCAAAGTGCTCCAGGGAAAACTCGCTGGCAATGCAGACCTAGCCACGGACCAATCACCCCCGGGACTAGATACATATATCACTCTAAGCAACGTGGCCGTTAATCCAAAGATCGATGCAGGAAACACTCGATTTAATTTCAAAGGCACGGTTCCCTACGGTGAGCTGCCGCAGGGGAATTACAGCCTCAATATGAGTAACATAAAATTAACCGGTGAATCGGCGTCCAAAACCATAAGCGCAACCATCTCCGGGAGCTCGAAAAATGAAACAATTACAATAGATAGCGGGTTAATAAGAGGTGAGGGTAATTCCCTCATTAAATTTAAGGGCAATTTGATGGATCTATTAACCGACAACAAAAAAGCCGAATTTAATAGCAGCAATATACCTATAGATGCAGCCGTGAACACTCTGGGACCGCTATTGCCAAATACAATCACGCAATCTAAACTGAGCGGAACACTCGACATTGACCTCTACGTAAATGACCCCTTCGGTACTCGAAAAATAAGTGGGGGCAGCTTGGTAATTAGGAACGGGAGCTTCGGAGGCAAACTGGCTGACACCAATCTCAGAATTAAAGGGATGAACGGCGAGCTTACACTAAGAGATAACTACGAACCCGATAAAGTTCTCGGCTCGCTATTGGGCACTAATCTAAATCTCAACAAAAAGATTTACAGAGAGTACCTGGACACAATGAAGAGCCACCGTACCACAAGCGATGCCGACACATTGTCGATTGAGCAGCTCGAGTATGGTTTTCTAAAGTTTGAGAACCTCGAATGTGAGCTTGAACTCGATCACGACACCCTCAATATAAAACAGGCGCGATCAAAGCTCTTTAGGGGCCAGATGTTTCTTAGGGGCAATTATCAGATTGGCAAAAGCCCGAGTGATTACAACTTAACGTTCCTTCTCAACAAAGTGAGCCTGGAAGCAATATCCCAACGCCTGCCCTCAATGCAGGGCTATATTACCGGCCGAGTTAACGGGCTTTTCTGGCTATCGGGCAAGGGCAGTGATCTGTCGTCTGTAGACGGCCCATTTAAATTCTGGTCTATAAAATCCAAGAAAGAACCCAACAAAATAGGGAAAGCACTGCTTGAAAAGCTCGGGGCCAGAGAACGAATGTTCCTGGGTTCTACACGCAACTACGATACGGGAAAGATTTCTGGCTATATTAAAAACGGTGTGATAACATTTAAAGTAATAGATATTTCAAATTCCTTTTTAGGAATAAAGGACCTGCAAATACGGGTTGACTCCAGACTGAATTCGATATCCATAGCACATTTTCTCTCAGTCATTAGAGAGATCGCTAGAAGATCGCAAGCCGGGGGACCTACAATTGAGACTAACTAAAAGAGGTGGATGATGAACTATACTCGCTATTTTTCAATAAAAACTTGTGTGGCCGTTATATGTTTTTATCTAACCGCATGTGCAACAATCACAGTCAATGTGTACTTCCCGGCCGAGGAGGTAAGGGAAGCCTACACCAGTCTTGAAGAGGAATTCCTCACTGAACCCCAAGAAACAGAGGAGAGCACAGATCCAACACCTACTACTAACGAGGATAATAAAACCGAGCCCCAGGGCAAGGTAATATACCCCGATGAACCGGTGCTTACCTCAGAAACAAAGCGCATAGTACTTAAACGAGAGGTCACACTCGATTTCAGTGAATACGCATGGGCCCAGGGCAATATCGCAGGGCAGATTTCCAACAAGATTAGGAAAATGCCCCAGGTGATAGATGCCTATAAAAGAAGGTCCCAGCGTCAAACAACTATCAATCAGATGCTGTCTGGCGGGTTAGTAGCCGAGGGCCCCAAAGGACTGCTTGTACAGAAAACAGGGCTCTCACCAGAGCAGACCAAAGCATTTAACGACGAAAACAAAGACAGACAAGTCATCATTAGGGGCATGGCAAGAGCTATTGTGGAGATTAATCAAATAGAGCCGACCCCCGAAAATATTAACAAAGTGTTACCCGAAGCTGCTAAGCAGTTTGCAGCGGTCAGAAGGTCGGAATCCAGATAAGCAGTCCGAGTGACCATGACTACCTGTTTATAATAAAGAGGTTAAATATCTAAGCAAATTCGTTAAATGTCACAGGCAGGTTACTGTCATAGGATTTTTATATATTGCATCACCGCTTGCATTTCTGTAATTTTCCCACTCCCTGGACAGCTTAACTATCACATTTTAGATATATTGAGTATAAGCAAGTATTTGCAAATATTCACTTATGTTAAACAATCATGATTAATGGAAGCAAAAACTGATTCAGTAAACACACAATTAATTGATAGATATACTTAATAAGAATAAACAAACAATATTTGACATTGCATGTAACATATGCTAGTTATTAACATTTAGTCAATTTAATCAGCATCTTACATTTGAAAAAATTATGTTCGAAGGAATATCAGAAAAACTCAATTCAACACTCCAAAAAGTAAAGGGTTACGGGAAACTCAGCGAGAAAAATATCGAAGACGCAACCCGTGAGGTCCGTCTTAGCCTATTGGAGGCCGACGTTAATTTCCGCGTAGTCAGGGACTTTATAGAGTCCGTAAAAACCAGGGCCCTTGGCAGCGAGGTAATGCAGAGCCTCACCCCTGGGCAACAGTACATCAAAATAGTCCACGACGAACTAATAAATGTACTGGGCAGAGAGAGCTCAGAACTCGACCTAAAGGCAGCCCCGCCAGTGGGGATCATGCTGGTCGGTCTGCAGGGCTCGGGTAAAACAACTACTGCCTCCAAACTGGCACTGTATCTAAAAGATAGCCTTAACCGAAGCCCCTACCTGGTACCTGCAGACGTTTACCGGCCCGCGGCTATAGACCAGCTCAAGGTGCTTGGTGAGCAGATTGGTGTGGCGGTCCACGACACTAAACCTGGGATGGATCCCGTAGCTATATGCAAAGAAGCTCTGGATAACGCCCGGAAAAATGCAAACGACACTATCATATTCGACACAGCCGGCCGGCTGCATATTGACGAAGAACTAATGGACGAACTCCGGCATATCAAAGCTGAGACCGACGCCAACGAAATACTGCTGGTCGCTGACGCCATGACCGGGCAGGATGCCGTAAACGTATCCACCAGTTTTAACGAGGCTCTGGATATAGACGGTATCGTGCTCACTAAGATGGACGGCGACGCCAGGGGCGGTGCAGCGCTCTCTATTAAAGCTGTCACGGGGAAGCCGATTAAATTTTTCGGTACCGGCGAGAAGCTAGACGCTCTTGAGGTCTTTTACCCCGACCGTATCGCATCACGTATCCTCGGTATGGGTGATGTGCTTACATTTATCGAAAAAGCACAAACAGCCTTCGAAGACAAGAAAGCTGAGGAGATGGCTAAAAAGCTCTTGAAAAAAGAGTTTTCACTGCTCGACTTTCATGAAGCAATGTTGGCTATGCGTAAAATGGGCTCCATCGACAGTATGGCACAGATGATCCCAGGGATGAAACAGGTTGCAAACAATCCCAAGGCTATGGAGCAAGCCGAGGCCGAGATCAACAAGACTCTTGCGATAATAAACTCCATGACCAAAAAAGAGAGAGTCAATCACACCATTTTAAACGGCAGCAGGCGAAAGCGCATAGCAAGTGGAAGCGGCACCAGGGTAGAGGACGTAAACCGGATGATTAAAAATTACATGCAGATGAGAAAGATGATGAAGAATATGGGCAAAATGGGTAAAATGGCAAAAAGAATGATGCGATTCATGTAATATTGGGTAGTATATTTAGCGTTATAAATTTAAGGAGGTATCTCGGGTTTGGTTAAGATTAGACTTATGAGAATGGGTTCCAAAAAAAGACCCTTCTACAGAATTGTTGCTGCTGACTCACGTTCACCCAGAGACGGGAAGTTTCTTGAAATTCTTGGGTATTACGACCCATCCAAGAAGCCACACGTGCTAGAGGTTAAATCCGATAGGGTTCAAGATTGGATAAGTAAAGGAGCTAAAACAACTAATAGAGTGGACAAACTCATCTCTAATATGGTTTAGACCAGTGCAAGCTATGTAGAACCTTGTATTAGATTTGAGATCCTAGTGAGGAGGTAATTGAGAGATGGATAGGCTGCAGGAGCTAGTATCATTTATAGCACAATCTCTGGTTGATAACCCTGACAAAGTAGAGGTGCGTGAGGTGGCTGGGGAACAGACAGCGGTGTTGGAACTCAAGGTGGCGCAAGAGGACTTGGGAAAGATTATCGGGAAGCAAGGCAAAACTGCAAAAGCAATCAGAACCATTCTAAGTGCTGCCGCAGCTAAAATGAGACGCAGAGCAGTGCTGGAGATTCTCGAGTAACTTTAACCCCGGGCTCAACATGGAGCTCATACCGTTTGGAAAAATAACCAAGACACATGGGGTCAAGGGTGAGCTCAAAATCCTGCCCTATAGCCGTAGGCTTGATAACCTATCAACTATCGAGAGGCTGTACATAAAGTTAGGGGATAGACAAAAGCCCTTAGAGCTAACCATCCTCCACAGGAAATACCATAAAAACACGGCCATAGTTAAATTGGACGGTATCGACTCGGTCGAAGAAGCTCAGACACTCGCATCCAAAGAGGTTTTAGTAGACAAGGCTGATCTATCAGAGCTTGAGAACGATGAATATTATTGGAACGATCTAATCGGTCTAGAGGTTGTGACCGAGGAGGGCAAGCAAATAGGAACTGTGAAAACCCTGCTTGACAACGCCATGCAAAGCACGCTAGTGGTAACTAAAGATTCGAATGAGATATTAGTACCGTTTACAGAACCGTTTATAGTATCGGTTGATTTAGATAACTCGAGAATCGTTATTTCACCCATCCCAGGGCTTTTAGACCTATAGGAAACCCTTATCAGACCACTACCATGAAATTCGATATCATAACAATATTCCCCGACTTTTTTCGCACTCCGCTGTCGTCGGGTGTTTTAGGCAAGGCCACCGAGAGTAAAACTCTACAGATAGATACACACGACATAAGGGATTTTACCGAGGATAAACACAGAACAGTGGACGACAAGCCCTACGGCGGTGGTAGCGGGATGCTTATGATGGCTGAGCCCGTAGGCAAAGCCATTGAGAGTGCACGTACCAATGACCTTAAATCGTTGGTGATCTTAACCACCCCTAGAGGGCAAGTATACGACGAAGACACGGCGAGGGAGCTTGCCGCCTACGACCAACTGATCATAGTATGCGGCAGGTACGAGGGCATTGACGAACGTGTGCGGGAGCTATATGTAGACCTAGAGCTTTCAATCGGCGATTATGTGCTGAGCGGAGGGGAATACGCAGCGTGTGTGATTGTAGACACCGTATCAAGGCATATCCCCGGTGTACTCGGCAACGAAAACTCGGCACTTGATGAATCCTTTCACCAGGGACGGTTAGAGTACCCTCAGTACACCCGGCCCCCTGAGTATAAAGGTCTCGAGGTGCCGAATATCCTATTGTCAGGCAACCATAGAGAGGTAGGGAAATGGAGGAGAACAGAGAGTATAAAAAAGACATTCCGCCAAAGACCCGATCTGTTGGATGAAGCCGCTCTCGAGATGGATGACAAAAAACTGATCGATGAGCTCAAACTCAGCCAAAGCCCATCTTTTAGTGTATATATTGCATTAATCCATTATCCAGTATACAATAATCGGCTCGATATTATTACAACGGCTTTCACGAATTTAGATATACACGATATCGCGCGGGCTGCAAAAACATATGGGGTTAAAGGGTTTTATCTCATCCATCCCATGGCAGAGCAGCAAGAGCTGGCCACCCGTGTGATTAAGCATTGGACCGAGGGCCCTGGACCGCAATACAACACGTCGCGCGCAGAGGCTATTGAGCTTGTGGATATAAAAGATTCGTATGAAGCTGCCGTTGCGGATGTCGAGGCCCGAGAGGGCCAAAGACCAGAGGTAGTAGTAACAGACGCAAGGCACAGAGACAATACTATAGGACACAAAACTTTGAGAAAAATGATATTCCAGGGACAAAAACCCTATCTAATACTTTTCGGTACTGGCTGGGGAATATCCGAGGAGCTTATGAGTAGCAGCAACTATGCGCTTAACCCTGTCGAGGGGTTTACCACTTACAACCATCTGTCTGTAAGAAGCGCCGCTGCGATAGTGTTGGACAGGCTTCTCGCGTGTAAAATATGAAAGGAGTGATTATGCAGATGAACGCTATAGAACAGATAGAAAAGACAATGATGAGGACTAACCTCCCGGATTTTAGGCCCGGGGACACGGTTGCGGTCCACTATAAAATCAAAGAGGGCGATAGAGAAAGAATCCAGGTATTCGAAGGCGTGGTGATTGCAAAAAAAGGCGGTGGGTCGAGAGAAACCTTTATTGTACGCAAAGTATCCTACGGGGTCGGGGTCGAGAGGATTTTCCCTCTGCACTCACCTCTAATAGACAAAATAGAGATTAAAAGAAGGGGTAAAGTAAGACGCGCTAAACTCTACTACCTCAGAGGCAGATCCAAAAAAGCAAGCCGAATCAAAGAAAGGACGCGCTACGAACAGCAAACGGCAACGCTGGACGACAGTGCAGTTGAGGCTGTGGAAGTTGAGCCCGAAGAGCCCGTTACACCTACAGAAGACTCCGCACCTAAAGCAGCGGAAGAAGCAGTGGCCAATGAGCCCGCTAGCGCAGAACAAGAGACAGCTGCCGACACTGCGGAAGAAAAATCTAAAGAAACTGAAACAGCTGATAACGAAGAATAGTACAAAGGTTAATTATTTTTACTCTGCCGTAGGTTCGTCCACGACACTCACCTCTGTTTCCACGCTATCTGCGGACTCTCTTTCCTTTAACTGACCCATTACATGACTCATTCTCTGTATAGCGGTATAGAGAGAAAACACCAGCATTATGATAAGTGCAAGTTTAAGCAGGTAGTCATCTTTGGCAAAACCGAAATAACCGGCGATAAAATTACCGATAAAATTAAAGACCGATAACACTCCCAAGTAAACTATCCTTTCGGTCCGTTGCATAATGCCGACCTCACATTTCACCCCTAGCCCCTCGGAACGAGCCCTTGTGTAGCTCACCATAGTCGTCGACACTAGGATTAAAAACACTATGTAGGAAAACACGGTGCCCTGAAAAAGGCTGATTAGCCCCAGGTATATGAAGGCCTCGGAGAACCTATCTAAACACGAGTCAAAGAATGCCCCGCTCTGACTGTTTAAGCCCTGTGCCCTAGCTACCCGTCCGTCAAATATATCAAAAGTTGATCCACCCAACACCAATATCCCCGCCACAAAAATCCACCCGATATGGTAAAAGAACCCGGTAATAGCAGCCACTACCAATGTGGATACAGTTAGCACATTGGGGTGGATCTTAATCTGGACCAGATAGTCCTCTATAGGCAACATCAAGAGCAACCACCATGATTTTATCCCGCTGCCCAAGAGTTTTGAAGACGGGGGCTTCTTCTTGTCTTTCGCACGCCCTGCGATCTGTTCGTGATCTACCATAGATAAACGATTCCAATTGTTTTAGTGTATGTGTCTGGGGGTATCAGGTTCTACATTATCTACTTTAACCGGATATAGCAACTCCTAAATGTTAGTCCTGATCCTCCATTACCGTAATTAATGACACAGGGAATTACTCGGATTCTGCCACAAAGAAAGCCTTAATAATCGGTTCATTTTCGATCAATTGATCTGCGTATGACGAGGCTTCGTTTTTAGTCTCAAATTCCCCAACCCTAACTCTGTTCCAAACCCCTTTCCCAGTGATTTCTGTCTGCATTACATACACTTTGTATCCTTTGTTCTGAAGCAGTTGGGCAAACTCCACGGCGTCCTCTTGTCTTTTGAACGATGCGACCTGCACCGTGAATTTACCGCCCTCGGGAGCCTGTGCAAAATCCCCAAGCTTTTTGTTCTTGGCCGAACTCACATCGGCTAAGCCCATAGCACCACCAAGTGCTGTGCTAAGCTGTGCTTTGATTAATTCGAGTTTTAGTGTTTCGATAGAGACAGGTTCATCGTCCACAGACGGGACGAGCGAATCCCGAGCCTCGGGCAACGCCGCACTCAATGCCCTTTCAGGCTCACTCGTCTCAATACCGGTATCTGGCAGCTCGGTCTCTACTACACCCTCGGAACTCTCTTCATTCGTAGTTTCTATCTCGGCGGTTTCCACCTGCTCTTTGGGAAGCACGTTACCTCCCCCACTGCTATTTAGAGACACATTCAACTGGCGTGCTATAATCATCCTCTTTTCCTGTGCCGGGTCGATGGGTCCCATTTCTGCCTCGACACCCTGGAAATCCATGCTCTGAATTGTGGGAAGTAGTTCTTTATCGTCCGAGATATCCGACTCGGTAAGCACTTGGTCGTCTTTGGAGTCTGTGGCTTTTTGCTCTTGGGTAACAGGCTCTGTGGGAGTGGGCACAGTGGGCACGGTCTCGACAGGGGCTTCCGACACTGTCACTGCACCCGACTGATCAATCCTTACGACTTGAAGGCTCTTAAACGGAGCCCTTACCTCTACTCCGTTTTCATTTAATAGGATCTCGTTAGTGCCAACAATATTATTCGGCACCCTAAATGCTAATTTCCTAGGCGATTCGGCCAACAATACTGCTTTTTTCCCTCCGATGCTAAACTGTGTTGTAGAGAATTTACCGTCAAAAGGCCCCTCGACCTGCAGGTGACGGCCCGACTGCCCCACTACAGGGCACTCAAAGTCCGAGGGCTTGGGATCACCTGACCTGCGCATCACAGAGGAGGACAAGAGGACCGGTATAAAAGCTGTATCTACTTCTCTTCTCCCCGCGTCTTTTAAACTGAATTTCATCACAGCACCTGCCATGTTTTTCGGAACCTCAAGCTCAAACACCCTGCTCGAGACTGGGATGCTTACAGTGTCCAAATCCACGTAGTAGTTAGCCAGCTCGTTATTTGAGCCTACCGGTTGTATCTCTATAGTCCCTGTGATTTTGTCCCCGGCTGCCGTGTCGTCGGGCACATAGACCACTACCTGCCCGAGATCGGTACCAAATGTAATCTTATGCAGACCCGAGGCAGTATCTACCCTGGACGCTGCGGTAAGATCAGTCGCCGAAAGCGCTAAACATACTAAAGCAATAATGAGAATATTGATTCTAGATTTATCTACGGAGTACATACCAAAAGCCTCATTTTTATTATTATAACCGGTGTAGTACTAATTGTTCAGCGTAATAAATATAAGGTTCACCTCTTTTTCCTTAGCTTTCATATTATCTCCATAGAGCCGGGCGGCCTCAATATCATTAAAGGTCCCCACTCGCACCCTATGCCAGGTTTTATTGTCCTCGGTCGTCATAGGCTTTATGAATACCGGGTATCCCTTAGAGTTAAGCATCTTGGCAAACTTAATTGCTTCAGACTCCTTTTGAAACGAACCGATCTGGACGGTGTATTTACCCGAGCTGGTGGGTGGGGGGAAGAGTTCGGTCTCCACTATTTCGGTTCCCTCCTGAGTTTTATCACCCTTACTCAGATCTGTACTGACACCTTCATCGGGCGTTAGAGTATTTTGATCAGAACTGTCGTCATTAGCCTTGGCGACGCTTGACTCTGTTTCAGTTTTCTCAGCCTTGAGTTTATTCTCAATCTCGTCCACTACACCTCGCATACTGTCCTCGGTCTTTTCAGCAGTAATATCCTTCGGTGTCTTTTTGTCCTCAGTGGCTTCGGTTTTAGCGGTGGGAGTAGGTTTGGGCTCGGTTTTGCGCAGAGTAGTAAGATCGGCCGGGCTTGGGGTTCTGGCTGCAAACTGAGAGTCTGTGGTTAGTGAAGGTGTGGGTTTTGGCTTAGGCTCATTTTTTGAATCTGAGTCCTGTTTGGTAACTTTTTCCTTTTGTTCCGTATTCGGCTTGGGTGTAGGGCTACCCGCAGATTCTTCAGAACTGCCCGCTTCTGTGTCGGTGACATGTGGTTTCTCAGTCGGTTTTATCACCTTAGTGCTTGAGTCTTTGGGGCTCTGCCTAGATTTGGCGGAGCTTTTGTTAATGGAGCTACTTTGATCTTTACGCGCGAGCAAATTGGGATCGGTGCTAAGGCCTTTACCGACTATAACCCCCAGGCTAAACACCAATACAAATAACACAAAAAACGATACAAACAACATTATGAGCTTTGAGTTCGAGGTCCTTCGCTGCTTGGTCATGTTCACATCCTCTCTGGGGCATCTATTCCGAGTAGTTTGAGTCCGTTTCTAAAAACTGTTTGTATACAAATAATCAAATAAAGCCTCGCAGACGATAACTCGTCATCATCCACAAGCACTCTATATTTATTATAATAGTTATGGAATTCCGAGGCCAGTTCCCCCAAATAATAAACTACCTTATGCGGGGCCAAGGTTTGAGCACTGTCCCCTATAGCCTCAGGGAATTGCAGCAATTTTTTTATAATGCTCAACTCCTCGGGTGCTGTGAGCAGATCTAAGTGGTCCGGCGCTCTCTCACTACCCTCCTCCTTAGCTTTTCTAAGCACACTCTCTATCCTCGCATGGGCGTACTGAATATAGAAAACCGGGTTCTCATTTGATTCCTGTTTGGCCAGCTCTATATCAAAATCCAGGTGGGTGTCGGAACTCCTCATCAGCATAAAAAAGCGCAGCACATCGGGGCCTACCTCCCCCACAACATCACGCATCGTAACATAGCTCCCTGACCTTTTCGACATTGCTACCTCCTGCCCGCCGCTTACCAATCGCACGAACTGGATCAGTAAAACATCAAACCCCTGTTCCCCGTAACCCAAGGCACGGAGTGCCGCACGCAAACGTGCAATGTGGCTGTGATGGTCCGCACCCCACACGTTTATCAAACGCTCGTATCCCCTAACATACTTATCATAGTGGTACGCAATATCTGCGAGGAAATATGTGGGCGAGCCGTCACTCTTTATAACTACCCAGTCTTGAGTATCCCCGAAATCAGTTGCCTTAAACCACAACGCCCCCTCTTTTTCTTCCAGAACCCCTCTTTTATCCAGCTCCCTTTTGATCTCATCGATCTTGTTTTGGTCCCCTCGATGAAGATTCTCGCTCTCGCTGTACCAGTTATCGAACTTAACGCCGATCGAGTCCAAATCCGCCGTGATTTCACCAATAAGTCTTGTCTTTGCATATTGGGTAAAATAGCTAAGCGTGTAGTGCTCAGTTTTAGTTAAGTATTTATCCCCGTCCTGCTCCTTAAGTTCCCGGGCTATCTCCACTACATAATCACCCTTATAGCCGTCCTCTGGCAGCTCGGCCTGCTGGCCACATAGCTCCAGATAGCGCGCATACACAGATCGCCCGAGCATCTCCACCTGGCGGCCCGCATCGTTTATATAGAACTCCCTGGTTACATCATATCCCGAGTGACTAAGTATGTTTGCAATCGTATCACCCACCACCGCATTACGAGCATGCCCCATGTGCAGGTAGCCCGTCGGGTTGGCGCTCACAAACTCTACCAACACCTTCTCACCCTGCCCTATGTCCACCCGTCCAAAGTCCCCGCCCAATCTGTCGATCTCAAGGAGCTTCTCAACCACAGCCCCTTCTTTCACATAAAAGTTTACGAATCCCGCCCCTGCAATCTCTACCTTGTTGAAAAGTGTTTCGTGTTCCTCCGGCAGGTTATTGATTATGAGCTCTGCAATGTCGCGCGGTTTTTTACCCAAGACCTTTGCCAATACCATGGCTGTATTGACTGAGAAATCCCCAAAATCCTTATTCTTAGGGATCCCTACCTCTATCAGCAGATCAAGGTCCGTGATACTGTTTTCTTTTAAGATTTGGTCTACCGATGCCCTGACTACTCTCTCTATATCTTCTTTCATATCACCGAGAATTACACCACATGTAAAAACAACATACAAGGACAGTACGCATGTTTATTGATAGGTATTACAAGCGGGTTTTAAGTATTCGTGGAAAGAGAGTTTAGATGCGAAACGTCGTTAAAAACCTCAATAGATAACCCACGGTTACTACAAAGAACCGTGTGCTTAGAAGCGGCATCCATATTGTATTTTCGAAAACTCCCCAATCCGTCACCACTTATCTTGCATAGCAGTGTCATAATCGTGAGGTTATGACTCACAGCCACTACAGTCTCTCCCATATGTCGGGATTGAAGAGCCTGAAAAGCTCTCCACGCTCTAGCCTGCACCTCTACCAAAGATTCCCCTTTCGGGAGTCTTAGGGTCTCGGGGCTTTCCCTCCATTCCTCGAGCACATGAGCGTATCTCTCTCTTATCTCGTCAAACATTAAACCCTCTAACTCCCCCTGGTCCATCTCTCTAATATCCGGATCAATCTTAACCTCTAGCTCGTGGTGTCTCGCAATCTCCACGGCAGTATCCCTGGCCCTGATCAAATCACTCGAGTATACGGCCACGATCTCCTCATGCCTAAGCGATAGTGCCAACTCTTCGATCTGTAGCCTGCCAAAATCGTTTAGCTCTATATCGGCCACACCCTGGCATCTGCCGTCTCGATTCCAGTCGGTTTGGCCGTGGCGCACTAGTATAAGTTTCATTGTGTATCTACCTAGTAAGGTTCATTTCGAAACGGCACAACAATACCATTATTTTTGGCTTCCGTAACCAGCTCTTGCGGGGGCGGAGGCAGGGGAGCGGATTTGTAAATTGCTCTCACGCAAAAATCATCAAAGGCTTTGTTGCCTGACGACTCGTTAACTTTAACATCATAGACCTTGCCGCTCTCATCTATTTTAAAGAATATGAGCGACTCCAGGTTCTCTTCTGTGGGCACGCTGGGAGGGATTGTCCAGTTTCTGCTTATTTTCTGGTGAATCTTTTCCGTATACAAACGGATTATAACCGGGCTCGCAGCCCCACTGCCCTGTTTTGAGCCCGAGCTCACGCCCGCAGGCTCCCCAGGTTCGTCATCCTGGGAGTCTGCCATAGCAAGGTCCCTCTCCCCTATGACCCCGTCGTCCTCTATCGGTGTTTCCTCAAGCTCGACCTCTTCTCCTTTACCTAAATCCTCTTCAAGGTCTTTTAAGAACTTACGCTTCTCAATATCACGTATCACATCTTTCATATCACTCGACTTATCTTCGGACTTTGCAGTTTTCTCGGGCGGTTTTGTGGGCGTGGGCTTTTTCTCGACCTTCTTTTCCTCTTTTTTCTTTTCGGGTTTTTTCTCTTCTTTCTTCTCTACTTTTTTAGGTTCTTCCTTCTTTTCCGGCTCTAGGGGTAAGACCTCTTTTTTCTCGGGCTCTTTTTTAGGTGGTTCCGGCTCTTTTTTCTCTACCTTCTCGGGCTCCTCTTTTTTTTCCGGAGGAGGTGGGGGAGGCGGAGGAGGGGGTTTAGGTTTGACCTCTTCTACCTCTTTTGGTTTCTCGGGTTCTTTCTTTGCGGTTTTAGGCTCAGTTTTTTTAACCTCGGGCTTTTTAGGCGGAGGCTTTGGTTTGCTTTGCCTAGTGTCCTTGGCCGTGGCGGTTTCACTACCCTTGGGCTCGATACCCGAGATGGCAACCTCCATGGTCCGGGGAGCCTTCACATCCTTTTTGGGCCCGAATCCCCAGTATAGTATGAGGAGAATAAGCCCGGCGTGCAGGCCAATGGAAAAAACCATAGCCCAAAACGAACTGCCTTTTGATTTATCGTTTTTGTCCTTCATGGTTCGCACCGTCTATTTGTCTGAAGACGGTTCTGTAATTAGCCCTATTTTGTATATGCCCTCTTGCTGCAACTCGGACATAATCTCTATCACAGTCCCATAGGGCACACTCGTATCAGCTCTTAGGAATACATCTTCTTTGTTAGGGTCGCCGCCTTTTGCAGCAATAGCACTTCTGATCTTCCTTTTTAACTGGGTCATCGTGTATTTATCTTTCTCTATAAATATCTCACCGTTTGAGTTTACAGTGAGAACAAGGTTCTGCTCCCTCTCCGCAGCGGGCATGGGTTTCGACTCCGTTTTAGGCAGATTTACATCCACACCCTGGTAAAGGATAGGAGCTGTGACCATAAATATCACAAGCAGCACTAGCATTACATCCACAAACGGGGTTACATTAATCTCAGAGAGGACAGCCCGCCCGCCGTTACCGCTGTCAGTGTTCATTCCCATAGCGTTGCCCTAAACCTGCTTTATATAGCGTTCTACAATATTAAGAAACTCTGATGCGAAGTTATCCATCTCCACATCTATCCTTTTTACCCTACTGATAAAATAGTTATATGCAACCACTGCCGGGATAGCTGCTACGAGTCCGATAGCGGTTGCGATCAGTGCCTCGGCAATCCCTGGTGCCACAGCCTGCAGTGTGGGCACACCCGCGCTGCCCGCAAGCCCTATAAACGAGGTCATTATACCCCAGACAGTTCCAAACAGCCCTATGAAGGGTGCGGTGCTGCCCGTTGTAGCAAGAAATATCAACGAGCGCTCAAGGCGTGATACCTCGGACGACATTGTCCTCTTTAGAGCACGCTCCACAAGCTCCACAACCCCCAACTCCGCAATCACAGTTTCACCTGCCTTCCCGGATTCATCAGCTTGTTTAGCACCCCCCGACCTCGACCTTCTTATTTTTAAAACCTCTGAGTAACCCGCCCGAAAGAGCTCAGCCAACGGCCCTCCGATATGCTTAGTTGAGTTATACAAGTTGCCGAAATTGCCGCTGGTCTGGTAGAGGTCCAAAAACTTCTCCGACTGCTTAGATGCAGTCCTCAGCACCAGGTATTTAGAAAAAATTATCGCCCAGGATACCACCGACATAACAAGCAGTACTACGAGCACTAGCTTTACAACAGGGCCGGCCTCGCTTACTATCCCGAGCACCTTTACCTGGTTCCCCGTCACTGCCCCCACAGACTGGAGTGCGTACAACAATAGATTAGTCATATATGGTAACCTTGTTAAAAGTATTTTGGGTTATAACTGATACTGGAATCAATGTGCCTGACACATGCAAAGAGAATTGTTATTACTAATATGCTTTAAGTTTTACATACTTAGCGCCTAAAATCAAATCAAAATATCATTTAATAGTGCAATTGATTATATTTCTCTGTTCAAGCGGAATTTGCTAAAAATTCCTGCTATTAAGTGCTATTATATTATGCTGTTCATAAAATCCCAATCAAATCAACGGAGGTCAGCCATGAACGGAATATTTACTTATCTAATACTATTAATCATCTCGTTTACGACTATATATGGAGGGGTCTCATTTGCCGATGAAAACAGGTACAAGGCAGTGATCGAAGAAAGTTTTTATGTAGTCGCCCCTGAGAATAAAGAGAAGTTCATGCAGGTCTATAGAGAGAACCTTTACCCATTTTGGCAAGAGATGAAACGCAGGGGTATTATCATAGATGACTACAAGATCTACTCGCAGCGCATACACACCGCTAAACCGCTTTGGACATATAAGACTGTTGTTAAATTTCCCAACTACGAGGCCATAGACAAATGGCTTGAGGTTCGTGACGATGTGTACAAGAAACTGTTCCCCGACGCCGAAGGGTACAAAACCCCTCGAAAAGAGATAGATAAGATCACAGAGGCCCACTGGGATGAGTTCATGCGAGAGCTCCCTTTAGAGAAGCAATAGCGCGTTAGCCGTCGAATAGACCTTTTTGAGACCTGGGGATCTCTATATTGAGATGTGAATATGTAAGCTGGGTGGCGGTCCTACCCCTGGGTGTTTTTGATAAGAGCCCCTCTCTCAGCAGATAGGGTTCGTACACAAACTCAAGTGTCTCTTTATCCTCGCTTACAGCTGCGGCAAGAGTATCGATGCCCACTGGCCCGCCTTGAAACTTTTCTACTATGGTGTGTAGAATGGCTCTGTCGAGATTGTCTAGACCCAGGGTATCAATCTCGAGCATTTTGAGTGCATCCCGGGCCACATCCGAATTGATCACACCATCGGCCTTGACCTCTGCATAGTCCCTTACCCGTTTTAAGAGCCTATTGGCGACTCTCGGCGTCCCACGTGCGCGCCTGGATATCTCTAACGCTCCCTCTTTCTTGATATCAACATCCAGTATCTTTGCCGAGCGCTCGACAATACCACGGATCTCGTCCGAAGTGTAGTAGTCGAGTCGCAGATCGACACCGAACCTGGACCGTAGCGGTGAGGTAAGCAAACCGGTACGGGTAGTAGCACCGACGAGTGTAAACTTTTTTACACTTACCTTCATCGACTTGGCCGTGGGGCCCTCTCCGATCATTATATCGATCTTATAGTCCTCCATAGCCGAGTACAGGTACTCTTCAACCACACGGTTTAGGCGGTGTATCTCGTCTATAAACAGAACGTCACGTTCCTCTAGGTTGGTCAAAATAGACGCTAGATCCCCCACTCGCTCTATCACCGGTCCCGATGTGGAATATATACCCACACCCAGTTCATTAGCTACGATATGGGCAAGTGTGGTTTTCCCAAGCCCGGGCGGCCCGTACAAGAGCACATGGTCGAGGGATTCCTTTCTAGCCTTGGCAGCTTCTATGAATATACCGATCTTTTCTTTTACCTTGGTCTGCCCTATATAGTCCCGTAGCTGCTTGGGGCGAAGGTTGGTATCATTGGTCCCCTCATCGGGCTCTTGGATCATGGGGTTTACGAGTCTTTCGGCCATTATTCACCTTATAATTCATTACTGCAAATTCAGTTGTTCCGCATGACACGAAGCGATTCTCTAAGTGCCGTCTCTAAATCCTCACCGCTATTAGTAATCTCTTCAAGCTCACCAATATGTTTATCGATTTCGCTTCTTTTGTACCCCAAGTTAATTAGTGCCGACACTATGTCCTCTATGATGCCCGACCGTGGCAACTCCGAAGCGGCGTCCAACAACTTTACCTTATCCTTTAACTCGTTGGTTAGTCTGGATGCAAGCTTGGGGCCGATCCCGGGGATTTTTTTCTTTGCAAGCTCCTCTCGTGTAATAGCATCCACAAGGTCACCCGGGGTCACGTTCGAGAGTATATTAGAAGCCCCCTTGGGCCCTACCCCCGACACACTGATAAGTAAACTAAATATATCTTTTTCGTCCTCTGTGAGAAAACCAAAGAGCTCAATGGAGCTGTCCTTCATGCTCGTGTGGATCTTAAGCTCAGCCTCTTTGCCCAACTCGGGCAGACGGTAGTATGTGGAGAGCGGCACGGTCACATCATACCCGACTCCGCCCACATCGATCACAACTTTCCCCAGAGCCTTCTCTACAATATTACCCCGTAGGAGGGAGATCATTTAGCTTAAAACGTCTCCTTTTTCGAGTTTTTACAAACTGAGGACCGAGTTCTTTCTCCACCCTAGACACACTAAGATGGCAGAGTGCTATAGCCACGGCATCCGAAACGTCTTCGGTCTCCCACTCCGATACACCCAGCATTCGCGTGATCATCTGCTTAACCTCGAGTTTATTGGCCCTACCCCTGCCTGTGAGCGCCAGTTTAACCGTCGTAGGAGCATATTCGAACACAGGGATATTGGTGTTGGAAGCTGCCAGGATTGCCACCCCCCTCGCCTCACCCAATTTAAGGGCGCTCTTGGCGTTTTTAGCAAAGAATATGTCCTCTATAGACATTACATCGGGCGAGTAATCCTGCATAACGCCGACTAAGCCGTTATAGATGGTTTTAAGTTTAAGCGATAGCGGGTTTTGCTTGCTAGTCTTGATGCAACCGCTTTTCAGATGAGATATTTCAGAACCCCGAAGTTCCAGCACACCATAACCGCAAACTCGAGAGCCCGGGTCAATTCCAATAACCCTCATATAGTTTTTATCATACCATGCTTTCGATCAGCTCTTCAGGTATATCAAAGTTGGAGTACACGTTCTGTACGTCATCACTGTCCTCCAACGCTTCCATAAGCCTTATCATATGCTCGGCCTGCTTACCCTCAATCTTTACATTGTTCTGAGGTATCATGGTTACTTCAGCCGAATCATATTTGATACCTGCATTCTCAAGCGCACTCTTTACATCCTCGTACGAGTCGGTCGGTGTGACAACAACCAATTCGCTGTCCTCGGTCATTATGTCATCCGCACCCGCATCGATGCAGATCTCAAACAGCTCATCTTCATCAACCGTTTCCTTGTCTATCGCAATCCTGCCCTTCATATCAAACATCCAGGCCACACAGCCATTCTCACCCAGGTTACCGCCGTATTTTGTAAAAATTCTGCGTATATCCGACACGGTCCTGTTCTTATTGTCCGTCACAGCTTGTATGAGTACCGCACTGCCGCCCGGGCCGTACCCCTCGTACGAGAGCTCTTGGAGCTCATCGCCCCCGAGCTCGCCTGTACCGCGTTTGACGGCACGGTCAATGGTATCGTTGGGCATGTTGCTGTTCTTTGCAGCCGAGATCGCAGTTCTTAGACGCGGGTTAGATTCAGGGTCGCCCCCACCCCGCTTGGCCGCAACCGTAAGCTCCCTTATGAGTTTGGTAAATACCTTGCCCCGCTTGGCATCTACAGCCGCTTTTCTATGTTTTATATTTGCCCATTTTGAATGTCCAGCCATGATTACTTCACCTCACACACAAGATTAAATCTAAGTAGCATTAAGGCTTATATATATTAAAAATTCTAAAACATTAGCCGATAATTAGCAAGACCTTATCACAGCTATTAACCGGTCACTGAGCCCTCTCGGCTGTGACGCTTAGGGGCTGGGCACCGGGGATTGTCGTAGTTATTGTAGACACTGTTTTGCCGCTGTTTATATCCGTGACACTCATCTTTACACGCTCGGGCTCAAATATCTGACCCGAGAGGGGGCTAAAGTTAAAAACCACACTCGCTTCTGACGGTAATCCAAAAACAGTGGCCTTAATCTCGGCCGGTTTTCCCGTGTCGGTCTCAGAGACCATGATGTTATATCCCCACCCAGGCAGGTCAGAGTTTATGTAGCTGCCGTTGGGGTTTTTAAGGCTTACTCTAAGCATCCCCTTGTCATTCACAACCTCCCCTGATATATTCGCAAACACCGCTGCCAGCTGGTCGTCCTTAAGCGCTATAACTTGACCCAAAACCGGCGAGTCCGTATTAAAATTCAACAGACTTACCTCAAACTTGCTAGGCTCCAATACAGATACTCTGGGTATTAAAAAAGTGGTCACCAACCCGCCGTACTCAATCAAAAGCTCACCGGTAGGGGTAATCCCCCCGGCATCAGGAGAGCTGGGACTGCTTAGAGTCGAAATTTTAATAATACCGGCATCCCCCGAGATAATAACACCGCTTGCTCCCTGCTCTGAGGGGGGCAGTTCGAACCTCTTCCAACCGTCGGTGAGCGTGCGCACATCCACATCGATCCGTTCTCCCATTACCCCAGCCCTATTGGTTGTCCTCACGGCATTTATCTTGCCCACGAACCTAGGATTAATGAATATCTCGCCCCCAAGCGATGTAAAGTTAATCTCTGTATACGTAGGTGGGGCCCCAGTGGCCTGTGCAACCATAAGATCTCCTATAAATGTAGCGGCATTGTCCGAAGTATTATCTCTTGATTCCCCCGTCACACCTGATGCCCGGACATATGTATAACCGTTAATTGCCAATAATCCGAATACCAAATAAAGCGCAAAACGTGCTATTTTGCCTGTTGTGTATCTACTGTTTCTCATACGTTACCTCTTCTCTCCAGTTTTTTGACATTTTCAGCAAATCATACATAATTTTATTGTTAATACACACTAATAACCGATACTTGGATGATTTGTGATTAGGTTGTAAAGGTGTTTTATTTCATATTATTACCGAAAAATAATACTTGACAAAATCCTCAATTAAGATACATAATATAGTTGTCTATAAATATTTTGTCACAACCTAAAAGAAACCGTCATTCAATTCCTTAATCTCGATTATCGATTTTTTTTAGTCCAAACCAATGAGCCGGGGATACCACATTTATGGCAAGAGCTACTAAACTACGGGAAAAACCTGAGGACAAGCAATATGTAGAGGACAGATCTCAATTGTTGAACCTCAATGAATTAAGAAACAGAAAAAGCGCAGAAATAATGAAGATGGCAAGAGAGCTTGAGATCGAAGAAACTGCCAGAATGACAAAGCAGGATCTCATCTATGCCATTCTAAAAGCACAGAGCGAGAAAGAGGGCAGTATATTTGCCGAAGGAGTGCTCGAAATTCTGTCAGAGGGATATGGGTTTTTAAGGTCACCGAAATACAGCTACCTGCCCGGCCCTGACGATATCTACGTATCAAAATCACAGATAAGGTCATTTAACCTAAAGACCGGCGACACAGTAGGGGGCCAAGTACGGCTACCTAGAGAGGGCGAGAAAAACCTGGCTCTCTTAAAAATAGAGGAAGTAAACTACGAATCCCCCGAAAGCTGCAGGGATAGGATATCATTTGAGAACCGAGTCCCCCTTCATCCTGAAGAGAGAATAAACCTGGAATACGACAAAGAAGAGTTCTGCACACGTGTGATGGACCTATTTATCCCCATAGGCATGGGGCAGAGGGGCCTTATTGTGGCGCCCCCGAGGACGGGTAAAACCATCCTTTTACAGCGAATTGCAAACGCAATCACAGACAATCACCCCGACGTTTCATTAATCGTTTTGCTTATTGACGAAAGACCGGAAGAAGTAACCGATATGGATCGATCTGTTAAAGGCGAGGTTGTAAGCTCGACCTTTGACGAGCCTGCGCAGCGCCACATACAGGTTGCCGATATGGTGCTCGAAAAAGCAAAACGACTTGTGGAGCATGGAAAGGATGTCGTGATTTTGTTGGACAGCCTCACGCGTCTTGCCAGGGCTTCCAACACCGTCACACCTGCAAGCGGCAGGGTGCTCTCAGGTGGTATGGAAGCAAACGCGCTGCAGCGTCCAAAGAGGTTTTTCGGGGCTGCCCGTAACACCGAAGAGGGAGGCAGTCTTACTATCATAGCTACCGCTCTTATTGATACAGGCAGCAGGATGGACGAGGTGATCTTCGAGGAGTTTAAAGGCACGGGCAACATGGAAGCCTATCTGGACCGCAGGCTTGCCGACAAGAGAGTGTTCCCGGCACTTGACTTACAGCGCTCGGGTACAAGGAAAGAAGAGCTCCTGCTCACCGAGGAAGTTCTAAACAAAGTCTGGTTACTCCGCAAGGTTCTAAGTCCTATGAACACGATAGAGGCCATGGAATTTCTGCTAGACAAGATGAGCGGGACCAAGACCAACCAAGAGTTTTTCGATATGATGAACGGCTAGCTAACCACCCGTTTCATTCACCAGGTTCGATTCACCACCTACCAATGCCGAGTACCTAAGTATTACAAACAAGGCCAAAGTAACTCCCAACATCTCTAAAAATTCCTCTAGTATTAGCAGAACAGGAGCCACCTTAACCGACTGGAATGACTTGCGATAAACCTGAAGGTTTTCAAATCCCACTGCACCAAGAACAAATAGGACACTCGACAAAATCAAAAGATATAAAAGGTGAGGATAATCGCGAAAAACCTTCTTAAATAAAAACAATCCGGGCAAACCAAACACAATAACCAGCAATAACGCCCCCAGTGTCCAATCATAGCCATAACCACCCAGTCTCGGATCAGAGTCAGGACTCATAAGTCCAATACTTTGAATTAAATTCGTACCCTCGTGCCATGTAACGAACTCATCTACGCCCAATGCAAATAGCATGACCCCTACAAAAATCCAAATATATTTTTCCGGAAAGAATTTGATATAGCGCTCGGACCTGAGTCTACTACAATAAAATGCAGCCCCCCCAACCAATATGAGCTGAAGCGCGGAATAAATACTAGGCAAATTATATTCTTCATCCAAATAAAAATACTGGTTTCCGGGTAAGGCAAAATACTGCGATAATATATGAAGTAGAACAATCAAGATATCCAGAGCTACGAACACAACTAATATATGGACTGTGACAACTTTAAAATCTGTACGTCTTAGATAAGTTGTAATTCTACTGCGCAGAGAATATGCGGCTATAAATAACATTCCAAATGTTCCCAAATGCGCAGCTAAATAATATATATGCTTCTTAAACTCAGGATCTAAAAGAGTCTCACCCTGTGTGAGCCTAAGAGCCAGCCACACACCAATACCACCCGAGGCAACAATACACACAACACCTGTTATTAGCAATGATATAAAGAGCTTAGAAGCGACACCATCTCTCATATCAAAATCCCGAAATTGGAATTAAAGTTAATAATAAATTTATATATACTATCTTTCTCAATCCCATAGGTCTATATGTTACTAGATATATATATAAATGCATATACGTGACTGTATGAATCTAAGCTCGTAGACAAGTCAATATCAGCTATATATATGTGAAAGGGTGGTACTAATTATATAGAATCGCACACAAACTAGATGGATTAATGTTTAAGAAAGAACTTAAATGAGAAGGCCCATAGAGATTGAAATTTATCTATGGGCCTCTTATATATTCAATGTTGAGTGTTTACTAAGCTTCCAAAGACGGGATGCGAAGTACCTGCCCTGGGTAGATCTTATCCGGGTCTTTTAGCATCGGCTTGTTGGCCTCGAATATCACCATATATTTGTTGGCATTCCCATAGTGTCTCTGAGAGATGGCAGAGAGTGTATCCCCGCTTACCACAGTGTATAGGGCCGCTTCTGCAGACGGCGAATCAACCTCGAGTTGATCATCAACCTGGGAGACCCCCTTAATATTTCCAACAGCTATGGCTATCTTCTCGCGCTCCTCTTGTGAGTTAACCTTACCGCGCAACACTGCTACTCCGTCATTAAACTCAACCTCAAGACCCTCTACATCCAAACCCAGATCACTTACATGCTTGGCAAGCGCCTCCTCGGTCTCTTGTTTAGTCTCTGCCCTTGCCTCTTTACCGCCAAACAACAACTCTCCTGCTTCTTTGACAAAATCTAGCAATCCCATTCGTATATCCCTCCTATGGATAATGTTTTCGATCATTTACAACAGGTATTGATTTGGTTTGTAAACTAGAGCCACAGTCTAGCGTCTCATATATTTACCCAGTATGCTGATCCCGTGCTTTGCAATATCACTTATATCAACATCACCATCACCGTCTGTGTCGAAAAGCGCTCCCAATATATTCATGCCATTGGGGTTTTCCTGCTCAAGATTCCTTTTCTCTTTGCCCAAGTAATCCGTGATTGAAACATCATCTAGATTCTGTTGTCTCTTAGCCTTCCCCAGTGCCCCCATAACTATAGGAGCAAGAGTGATCAGTATCTTGCTTATCTGTCCTATATCGAGTCCGCTCGTCTGACTAAGCCCGTTCTCAACCCTAGTTCTCCGGGACCCAAACATATGTCGTAGTATCCCGTCCCCTGGCCCATTCTCAGGGGTATCGATAATATCCGTAATGTTGTCCAGCACACTGCCGTCGTGATCCTCTGCGAGTGCACGCGACAATGAATTGGCCCCCTCACTCGTAGAGGCGTTTCTGGCGAGCGCCTCAATAAGCACGGGTAGTGCAAAAGAGACCGCACGCTCGGTTTGGCCCTCGCCCGCTCCGATTCTTTTACTCATTCTACCAAGATTTTGATCGTTTAATTGATCAGTTAGCAACTCTAACAATGATGACATAAACAAACTCCTTAATTAATGTGAGAATGATTGAATTATAACGCACGATTGTTCAAAAGCAATCGAGTAAAATCCCTGTCACAAAGGCACTTTGAATGCCATCAATTAGTATAGATGTAAATATCTGAGTGATATAAGTTAGTAAAGTAGGAAAATTTAAAGTTGAGAATAAGATGCCACTTATTTTATGTTAAGACTCTAAAACTGCAGAATTTTCACTCTCCCTTCCACACTGGCTCACGTTTTTCTAAAAACGCATCGATTCCTTCCTCGGCGTCTTTTGCCATCATGTTATCGACCATGACCCTGCTACAGTACTCATATGCTGTAATCATGTCTTTATCGACCTGCTCATAAAACGCCTTTTTCCCAATCATGAGTGTGAGGTCGGATTTGCTCGCTATTTTTTCCGCAAGCTCCCTAGCTACCAGATCCAGCTCCCCCGGCTTTGCAACTCTATTCACTAGCCCTATCTCGTAAGCTCTTTGGGCAGGGATAAGGTCGCCTGTAAGCAGCATCTCCATAGCGTGCTTGATTGCAACGTTTCTAAACACTGCCACCATAGGAGTCGAGCAAAATAGCCCAATGTTTACACCCGGAGTAGCAAATCTAGCCCCCTCGTCCGCCACTGCCAAGTCACATGTTGCAACCAGCTGACAACCCGCTGCCGTAGCCACCCCGTGTACCTTGGCTATTACCGGCTTTGGACAGTTGATAATGGACAGCATCATCTTTGAACAGGTGCTAAAGGTCTGTTCATAAAACAATTTGTCAGGGTTGCTCCTCATCTCCTTTAGATCGTGCCCCGCACAAAACCCCTTCCCAGCGCCTGAAAGGATCACGACCCTTACAGAGTTGTCTTTGGCAATCCTATCAAATTCACTTATTAGTGCCTCCATACAGGCTATAGAGAGAGAGTTATAGGCTTTGGGTCTATTAATCGTAAGATCGGCAATGCCGTCTCGATCGGACCTAAGAATAATATCTTCTGTAACCGGATCTGCTAAAGCCATATCTGCACCCCGCAGTTTTTGGATCTAGGAAATCAATACAAGTTTACACAAAGCGTTAATTAAATGAAATAACAAATTTCAGGGGGTAGGGAGTATTACAACTGAGTGACTCTATATACTATCTGTCAGAATGTTTACGGTGTCATTCCTTACATCGGCAAGCCCGCCCTGGATGGTGATTTTTTCCTCGGCCCCGCCCTTTCGGTACCGTAACTCACCAGAGGTAAGGATAGTGATAAAAGGCACATGGCCCGGGAGTACACCAAATTCACCCAACTCACCCGGGGCTACGACCTCGTCAACAACGTCGTCTATGACAAGCTCAGTCGGTGTGATTACTTTTAGTTGAATTCCGTCCGCCAATTTTAGTGCCTCCTAGTACCTTTTACAAACAATTGAAAGCGGCAGCCCCTAGATTAACAGGCTGCCTAGAATTATTTTTTGTTTTAGGCCGCGATCTCTTTTGCCTTTTCGTGCACCTCATCCAAGTTACCGACCATATAAAACGCCTGCTCAGGGATAGTATCCATGCTCCCAGAGATAACCTCTTTAAACGCCTCGATGGTCTCTTTGATAGGTACATACTTACCAGGTGTACCGGTAAACTGCTCAGCCACGTGGAAGGGTTGCGACAGGAACCTCTGGATCTTCCTCGCGCGCGACACGATGAGCTTATCCTCTTCAGAGAGCTCATCCATACCCAAGATTGCGATGATCTCCTGCAGCTGTTTGTAGCGCTGTAGAACCTCCTGGACCTCACGGGCCACCCTGTAATGCTCGTCCCCTACGATATGGGGGTCTAGTATTCTGGATGTGGAATCGAGCGGGTCCACCGCAGGGTATATGCCAAGCTCGGTGAGCTGCCTCGATAACACAATAGTACCGTCCAAGTGAGCAAAAGTCGTTGCCGGTGCAGGGTCGGTCAAGTCGTCCGCAGGCACATAAATGGCCTGCACCGATGTAATAGAACCCTTTACGGTCGAGGTGATTCTCTCTTGAAGCTCTCCAAGGTCTGTAGCCAGAGTGGGCTGGTAACCCACAGCTGAGGGTATTCTGCCCAAAAGTGCCGAGACCTCAGAACCCGCCTGTGTGAAACGGAAAATATTGTCGATAAATAGTAGTACGTCTTGGCCCTGCTCGTCCCTAAAATACTCTGCGAGTGTGAGTGCTGTGAGCGCTACCCTGGCCCTCGCACCCGGTGGCTCGTTCATCTGTCCAAACACAAGCCCTGTGTTGTCTATAACACCTGACTCTTTCATCTCCATCCAAAGGTCGTTTCCTTCCCTGGTCCTCTCTCCTACCCCACCGAACACAGATACTCCACCGTACTCTTTTGCAACGTTGTGTATAAGCTCCATGAGCAGTACGGTTTTACCCACACCTGCTCCGCCGAATAGTCCGATTTTACCACCCTTTAGGAACGGTGCAATCAGATCAATAACCTTGATTCCGGTTTCAAACAATTCTAGTTTAGTGCTCTGCTCCACAAACTCAGGTGCCTCTCGGTGAATAGGCCAGCGCTGCTCAGTGTTTACCGGGCCTGCCTGGTCGATGGGCTCTCCCACTACGTTTACCATCCTTCCTAGCGCCTCTTTGCCTACTGGGACCGTGATCCCCTCGCCCGTGTTAAGTGCGTTCTCGCCCCTTCTTATTCCCTCTGTCGAGTCCATTGCGATGCAGCGTACACGGTTACCACCGAGCTGCTGTGCAACCTCGAGCACCAAGTTCCATTCTTCATCACTAATTAGTGGGTTGGTAAGTTTTAGTGCTGTATATATTGGCGGGAGGTCGGTGTCTTTAAATTCGACGTCTACGACCGGTCCCATGATCTGGACGACCTTTCCCATATTATTAGAATCCATATTATTCATTGCCTCCTTTCCTTAAAGCCTCGGTACCGTTAACGATATCCATTAGTTCTGTCGTAATCATGGCTTGTCTTGTTTTATTATACAAAAGTGTCAGATTTCTAATCACATCATCGGCATTATTGGTAGCACTCTCCATGGCAGTCATCCTAGAGGCGTGCTCGCTGGTAAGCGATTCCTGGATCGCCCTCTCCACCCTGACCTGAACGTATTTGGGCAGTAGATAGTCCAATACACTTTTTTTATTGGGCTCAAACAGATACTCGATCTCGGTCGAGTCCTCGGACTGCTCTCCATCGACATCGATCGGCAGCACCTTTTCGTATGTAATGATCTGTGTCAGTGCGGATTTAAAATAGTTATACACAAGGATGATCTCGTCACTCTTACCCTTTACAAACTCCTTTGTGATCTCCGATGCAAGCTCCTTGGCAACATCAGAATAGTTTCTCTCGGTGATCCCTATAAAGCTGTTTGCAACGTCCAGGTCTCCCTTAGAGAAATGGTCTCGGCCCCTCCGCCCGATAAAGCTGAATGTGACGTGCTCATACTGTTTGGTCTCTGTCACCAGGTAAGTCTCTAGCTTTCTGATCAGGTTGCTGTTAAAACTGCCGCAGAGCCCCCTGTCAGAAGTCATAAATACAAGGTGTAGTCGCTTTGGCTCCTCTACCTTGCGTAGCAAGGGATGTAGTGCGGTATCACAGGTCTTAGCCACATTCTTTGCGGTATCCATCATCGCTGTGGAATAGGGCCTAAACGCCATCAACTGTCCCTGCGCACGCTGCAGTTTCACAGCGGAGATGAGTTTCATTGCACTCATTATCCTGCGAGTACCCTTCACACTGCTTATCTTTGTTTTAATCTGTCTTAAACTCGCCATAGTTAACTATTCTCTTAGTATTAGCTTAAGTCTCCTAGCTGGGTTTTGAGTTCGTCCAATGCAGCTGTCACGCTACCCGCCATCTCGTCCGTGATCTCCTTTTTGGATTTGATTTCATCGAGTAGTGCTTTGTGTTTGGACTCAAAGAACGAGTAGAGTTCCTTTTCGTAATTGTTTACAGACTCCGCCGGGTAATCGTCCACATAGCCGTTTGTAACCGCGTATATGATTAGAACCTGTTTCTCAACATCGAGCGGTTCATATTGGCCCTGTTTTAGGGCTTCTACGAGTCTGCTTCCCCTGGCTAACTGGGCCTGTGTGGCTTTATCCAGGTCCGAGGCAAACTGCGAGAAAGCCTCTACCTCCCTGTACTGAGCCAACTCCAGGCGCAGTGTACCTGCTACTTTTTTCATAGCCTTGATCTGAGCCGAACCCCCTACCCTCGATACCGATAGACCGACATTAATCGCAGGCCTTACACCTGAGTAAAAGAGATCACTCTCTAGGTAAATCTGTCCGTCTGTGATCGAGATAACGTTGGTCGGGATGTATGCCGATACGTCACCGGCCTGAGTCTCAATTATAGGAAGCGCTGTTAGAGACCCTCCACCATCTTCGTCCCTCATCTTCGCCGCACGCTCAAGGAGTCTCGAGTGCAGGTAAAACACGTCACCGGGATAAGCCTCACGTCCCGGGGGCCTCCTTAGCAGCAGCGAGAGCTGGCGGTAAGCCCAGGCGTGTTTTGTCAGGTCGTCATAGATCACGAGTGCGTGTTTGCCGTTATCGCGAAAATACTCGCCGAACGAACATCCGGAATAAGGTGCGATAAACTGAAACGGTGCGGGGTCACTGGCCGTAGCAGCCACCACGGTCGTGTACTCCATGGCCCCGTGCTCTTTTAGCTTATCCACCACCTGTGCCACTGTGGACTGTTTTTGGCCCACAGCCACATATATACAGTAAACATCTTCGTTTTTTTGGTTAATAATCGTATCCACAGCAATAGCTGTTTTACCAATCTGACGGTCACCCAGTATGAGCTCTCTCTGCCCCCTACCGATAGGTATCATAGAGTCAATAGCTTTGATTCCCGTTTGCAGGGGTTCGTTTACCGACTGTCTGTACACAACACCGGGGGCTTTAAGCTCAATCTGGCGATACTCGGTGGCCTCGATCTCTCCCTTGCCGTCTATGGGCTCGCCCAATGAGTTCACCACGCGGCCCTTAAGGCCCTCACCCACAGGGACCTCGGCGATCTTTCCCGTACGCTTTACGAGGTCGCCTTCCTGGACCTCGGTATCCTCACCAAATAGTGCTATACCCACATTATCCTCTTCGAGGTTAAGCACAAGGCCCATAATGCCGCTTGAAAACTCCACAAGCTCACCGGCCATGGCCTGGTCGAGCCCATGCGAACGCGCGATACCGTCACCTATCGAAATCACAGTGCCGACCTCAGAGGTCTCGATCTTGGTCTCATAGCCCTTGATCCTATTTCTTAATATTTCGCCAATATCTTCAATCTTGGTATCCTGCATACTCTGCTCCTTTATATAAGCTGGATTTAACGCAATAGTGTTGTACGAATCCGTTCCAGCTGGGTCTTTATACTACCATCGAACACCTTATCTTCAACCTTTGCAATCATGCCCCCGATTATCGTTGGATCAACGACTGAAGTAACATGAACCTCGCTGCCTACCAGCTTTGAGATTGAGCTCTTAAGACGGTTGAGTTCGTCATCGGTGGGCTGCTCGGCCGTGATGATCTCGGCACGTATGATGCCCGATGCTTTTCTTAATTTTCTCAATATAGACTGCTTCGATCCTAAAAACGACTTGATCTTATCAAGCTCCAAGACAATGTTTAAAAAGTTCTTAGTGAGCTTGTCCAACCCGGCTCTTTCCCCTATGTCAGACACTATAGCTTCCCGCTCCCCGAGTTCATAAGTCGTGGACGTAAGCACACCCTTTAATTCATCATGTGCAGACACGAGGTCATAGACCGACTCTATGTCTGCTGTGACCTTATCCAGTTTGTTTTCATCCTTAGCACTCTCTATAAGTGCCTCGGTCAAGTCCCTTAATGTTGCGATTGATGCCATTTCTCAACCTCTATGTTTTCTGTGAATTCTTTTATAAACGCCTCTTTTTCGCCTGTACCCAGGTTCTGCTTTATTATTTTTTCCGCTATCGCAATAGAGCTGTTTACAACCTCTGCCTGGATTTCGTTTCTAGCCCTCTCGGTCTCAAGCTCAATTGTCTCACGGGCCTCTTCCCTCAACATGTCTGATGTTGTCTGAGCCTGTTTGATAATCTCTTCTCTCTCCTTTTGCCCCTGGTTGCGAATGGTTTGCTTCAACTCATTTATTTCGTTCTCTAAACCCGCAAGCTTTGCAGCGTACTCCTCGTGCTTGGCCTTAGCCGACTCTATCGCAGCCTTTGCCTCGTCAATCTCGTTGCTGATTACCCCCCTTCGTTCAACCAAAAAGTCCCTGACCGGGTCTTTTAGGAAATAAAAAAGCACCCCGAGCAATATAACAAGGTTGGCCGCGTGCTCAATTACAAACGACCAGTTAAAGTGCTGTGCCCCTTCGGCTGCAGCGTAGGCGCTTGGGATCAGTTCAAATAGGCTCATACGTTTACCTCCCTACCCAATATCCGGGCAGCTATATCCTTTGCAAGCACATCAATGTCGCCTTGTATCTTGCTTTTGATCTCTTGGGTGTCTGCCTCGAGCTTGATCTTTGCATCGTGTAGAAGTGAGGCCGACTCCTCCCTGGCCTTGCCCACAATGCTGTCAGCGGCAACCTGTGCCTCTCTCATTATCAGGTTGCGCTCCTCCTGTGCCTCGGCCCTGGCCTCCGTGAGCTTCACATCATACTCTTCTATTATTTGCTTTACCTTCTCTTCCAGTTCCTCGGCCTCTTTAATAGTCCCTTTGGTAAGCTTATCTCTTCTGTCTATAAGCTGTATGAATGGTTGAAAAACCAATTTGTTGAGCACAAATATGGCAATTATAAAAATCACCATCTGAATCAAAAGACCCTGCAGGTTTACGCTCAGCAGGTCATCCGCCGCATAGGCGTTATGGGTCAAAACAACTACTAGGCAACTAAAAACAAACAGTTTTCTAAAAGACATTTTTATCATCTCCACAATCTCCTATATCCAAAACCCTACACAGAATCCTCTACAATCTCGGATTCCCCCGAGAATGCAATCTTTAGCAATGGGGGAGCAATGAAAGTGGTAAGCATAACCATGACTGTAACGGCTGAAAAGAGCTCCGACGAAAAAACCCCATATGTTAGCCCCACTTGGGCAAAGATAAGTCCCACCTCTCCCCGGGGTATCATACCGATCCCTATAACCTTTTTCTTTATCCCCTTTACCAACACCGCCCAGCCGCTTATAAACTTTCCGATTACCGCCACTACAAACAGTATCAATGCAATTAGCAATATGGGTATGTTCTCTTCTTTAAACGGATTAAACACTCGCACGTCCACCGCAGCCCCTACCATTATAAAAAAGATCGGAGTAAACACATCCGATACGGGCTTTAATCGTTCTTCTATGGATTTAAACTGATTCGTCTTGGCCAACACCAACCCAGCCGCAAAGGCCCCAACAATCGGGGCAAGACCAACCATACTGGCAAGATACGCAAAAATAAGCGAAAACGAGACTGCAAACAAAAGCAGCACTCCCCTCACACGCATCCTGTCGACTAAATCAAACAACCTCCTCGACGTGAGGTTCCCTATTATAACTGCAATAATTAAGAATCCGAAGGCTTTCCCGGTGATAATTCCGACTGTAGCAAGCGATATAGCTGCGTCACCGGCTTTACTCGACTCTATTAGACCACTTACCACACCGAGTATAATAAGACCCAGTATGTCATCTATCACAGCTGCACCGAGTATTATGCGGGCCTCTCCACTCTGAAGCCTGTTCATGTCCGAGAGCACACGTGCCGTGATACCCACACTCGTAGCAGTTAAGGTCGCACCCGCCGTGATAGCTACAAGTGTGACCATAGTGGGATCCATGTTGCCCAGCATCCCAAACTTATGAAAGCCTAGCACACTGGCTACACCCAGAACAAACGGGGCCACAACACCCACAATCGCAACCATAGTTGATGTAACCCCTACTCTAATGAGATCATCCAAATCGGTCTCAAGCCCTATCTCAAAGAGCAGGATCGCCACCCCGACCTCTGCCAGCAGATGAAAGAAATCATATCCGGGCACCCCGGCCACAGAGGGCACTATGGCCAGCACGCTGCCGCCCAGGACAACGCCTGCTATCAACTCCCCCAACACCGAGGGTTGTTTTATACGTTCTGCGAGTTCCCCGAATAATTTAGAAGCAATTAATATAAGTGCAAGTGCAATAAAAAACTTCTCTACGGGGTAATGACCCACTTCTTCAACACTCATTTATGATGTGAATCCTCGGGATAGAAAATCTAAAAATCGTAAGTATTTAACCTGAAATATCGGGGCTGTCAAACCCTCCGGGATTAACACTAAACAATACTGCAACTGCGTCGGGACCACACCTCAAATTATGCCTTAAACCGAAGATTTAAACATTTCATGCAAATGATTGAAAATCATAAGTTATAATACTTAACTAAGTGTTTTAACTAGAAAAAATGAAGAGGTGTAACAATATGAACTATCTTCAGATTCCCGCACTTGCTGTTTTACTGCTGTTAACGAGTATCCCCCTTGGGCTTGCTCAAACCGACACTTACGAAAAAAAGGTGATTGTTGCAAACGGCAGGGGCATTGTAGATGCCAAACCCAACAAAGCAGTAATCTCGATGTCAGTAATGACCACAAAGCCCACAGCTACCGAGGCCGTTACGAGCAATGCCGAGCTCACCACAGCTGTTATAAATAAAATGAAGGAAGCACTGGGTGAAGACGATAAGATTTACACAAGCGGCTATAACCTAAGCCCCGTCCATGAATACAACAAAGTGAGTCAGGAATCGGAATTAAAAGGGTATCGTGTCACAAACCGGGTTACGATTGAGACCAAGGACCTAAAAGGGGTCGGGGGCCTTATAGATGCCGCGGTAAACTCAGGGGCCAATAATGTAGACGGGATCTACTTCGACACCGATAAACGGAGCGAATATAAGAAAGAGGCCCTTGAGAAGGCGGTGAAAGACGCTAGAAGTACAGCCGACATCGTGGCTGCTGCAAACGGTGCAACTATAACAAACGTGCTTCGCATCACACCCCATTACGACAGCCCACAGCCTATGTACGGTCATGTTGTAAGGAGCCAGTCTATGGACTACGCCGAGGCTGCACCCACACCCATTGAGCCAGGGGATATTAAACTCTCGGCAAATGTAAATATTGTTTACGAAATAGAGTAATCAGCGATCCCGGGAGCAATCCTCACAGGTACAAAGCCCCCTCAACATATCGTAGGTGTATATGCCTGTGTCGTGTCGGTCGCTCCACCTGAATTTCACCGCATAGTGCCCTACCTGCTCTATGCCTAGGGGTTTAATGCTAGGTGAATTGGTGTTTAGAGGGATTTTCTTTTTGAAAGGCAGCTTCCCGCTCTTGCTATTTTTCCTAAGACTCCTGCATGTTGCACACGGACACTCCTGGCGCAGGTCTTCGTACAGATAGATACTGTTATGCCCATCATCCCATAGGATCTCGAGTGCACTATCGCTGAACTCCGTAATCTCTTGAGGTCTATGCTTCATATCGTTGGTATCAAATAATATATATGCAAATGCGGCAAAATATAAAACCTCTCATTGCAAACTGCGCTTCGTTGACAGATTTTAGCACATGATTGTATAATCCTAACTTATGGAAGTCGATGTCGTCGACATTGTTGTGGAGTGGATTCAAAACGCACAAAAGATGGTGGTACTCACCGGTCCCGAACTCTCTGCCGAATCGGGACTACCCGATTTCTCAGACCCTAGATTAAACCCCCACATAAGGGATTTTCGCGAGGACCGAAACATAAAAGCCGCCTATTGGAGCAAGATTCGCGACACCTACCCCGTACTTGCCCAGGCCGAACCCAGTCTGGCCCACCAGGCACTCGTTGAGCTCGAGTTGCTTGGGAACTTAGACTGCATCTTTACTCAAACCACCGACGGCCTTCACCATAAAGCAGGGAGCACAAATGTAATAGAGCTTCATAGCAGCCTGCAATGGGTCACATGCACGAACTGCGGAAAAGACTATTCAATGAACGAGATTTTAGACCTGCTCGACTCGGGCATAGAGGTCCCCGAGTGCAGAGAGTGCGGTGGCGACCAACTAAAACCCCCAATATCGTTCCCCGGCCAGCCGCTACCCCACTGGGAGGTAAGGGAGGCGTGGATACGGCTTCACCACAGCGATCTGTTTTTGGTTGTGGGTGCTACACTGGATGCAGAGCCCGTTGCCTCTTTCCCTTTTTTGGCCAAAGAGAACGAATGCAAGGTAGTTATAATCAGCGAAAAACCAAGCGATGCAGACGATTACGTTGACGCAGTGATTTACGGAAAACCGAGTTTAGTGCTCCCCCATATTGCAAAAAAGGTAAAAGAGGGTATCACTGTTACATAGCACGGTCCTACGAACTAGAAACAACCGTGCACCGAGCAAAGCAGTAATACAAACCAAACGGAGTAATCATGGCTAAAGAAAAAGCCCATCCCCATGACATAAGCCAGTACGTATCGAATACCGACAGGGATATATACACGGTAAGCAACATCCCCGAAGAGGTTGTAGCCGTTATATTCGCATATGTCAGCCGCAGCCCAAAGAGCTTTAGAGAAAACATCGGTGTAGTTATTGAGGAAGAGCAGCTCGGGCAACAACGCGCAAGCAAATTCCACGAGAAATGGGTGCTAAACTACGGCCACGCCTCGGTTGCGGAACACGCTGCAGTGCACGTGGGCATAGAAAGGGTGTCGAGACTCTTTTCGTCTGTACTCGAGCTCTCAAACGAATACCTATCGTTTACCGAATACTCCCAGCGCTATCAAAGACCCAAGAGGGGCGACTTTTATATACCCCCGGAATTAGGTGAAAACGAAGCGCTAAGAAAAGAGTATATCGATGTTAACAACAAGTTATACGATTTATATGCCGAGATTAACGACGCTTTATACTCATACCTCACAAACGTTATTCCCACACCGGACGGCACAGACGAGAAGGCTCATTTCAGGGCGCTCGAGAAGGTTGCGTTTGAGGACGCAAGATATGTGCTAAGCATGGCGACCTTTACCAACCTGGGTATGACCGGCAACGCCAGGGCCATAGAAGATTCGCTAACAAAACTGCTCTCAAACAGCTACCCCGAAGTCAGACAAAGGGCCGAGGAAATAAAAGAAGAGGTCAGGTTCTCCGTACCCACACTAGTTAAATACGCTGACGAAAATGCATACCTGCGGGGAGCAAGGTCCTCTTTTAAATCTATTTTTAAAGAGGACCCTAGAACCCCGAGGCAAAAAAGCAACGGTCATCAAGTGTCATTAATCGATTGGACAGGCAAAGACCGGGACGAGCCCGAAAACTATGCACTGTCTAAGATGATAAACGCCATGGTATATGAGCACTCCACACAGAATTACACCACAGTCGAGAGCAAATTAAACAGTATGGACCTAAATGAAAAACTCGGCTTGCTCCAAAAGATCACTCAGGACCTGGGAAAATACGACAACCCCGTAAACGCATTTAGGTATGTAGAGTACGAGGCCGAGTTTATAATAAGCGAGGCGTGCTGGCACCAACTGCTCCGCCATCGCAAGGTGAACTGGATCTATAAAGAGCCCGATATCCATAACGGCATAACCGTCCCGCCCAACATTAAAGAAGCGGGTGTGGAAGACCTGCTCCAAGAGGCTGTGGGGTTAAGCGAGAGCCTCTATCAGGCCCTATTAAACGAAAACATGCCGCAGGTGGCGAGCTATGTGGTGACCAACGCACATAATAGAGCACTCATAGGAAAGTTTGACCTATGGGAGCTATATCATTTGATCAACCTCAGAATGTCGGAAGGGGCACAGTGGGATATAAAAGCCGTGATAGCCACACTCACTGATGAGATAGAGAAACACCATCCCAACCTGACCGGGCCCGCATTAAAGAGAGTGAGTTAATAGCGATGAAAGTATCCAAATGCAACGAATGTGGTTATGAGATAAGCATTAAGACCGATACCTGCCCCAACTGCGGTGAAGAGATGGGAGTTAGGGTAGGTGGGGTGCGCGGGGTCCTGAGGCGAATAATTCTATTGCTCATGGCGCTCTATATCATGTATTCGGCATTGAAAATATTTGCACAATAGCACAGAAAATACTCCTCATCCATGGCCAATCCCGATCATATAAAAATATTGAAAAGCGGCGTAGAGGTATGGAACCAATGGCGGGAGCAGAACCCCGATATTGACCCTGACCTCTCGTGGGCAAGTCTGACCGACTCGGACCTAAGGGGCATAAACCTGGCGGGGGCCAACCTAAAGCTCGCCTTTTGTAAAAACAGCAATTTAAGCGGCGCAGACCTAAGTGAAAGCAACCTCTATGGAACCAACCTCGAGGGTGCGACACTCAACAATGCGCGGTTGGACGGGGCAAACATGGAGGGGTCACACCTCCGGGGTGCCGTTTTGCGTGGTGCCGTGCTTAAAGAGGCTACAATGATATTAGCTAACCTAGACAGTGCAGACCTTGAGAATGCAGACCTAAGCGGGGCAAAAAAACTAAAAGGCGATCAGCTTATAAAAGCGCTTTCGTTGCGCAATACGACATTAGACCCTGTAATTATTGATTATATTACGAGCTCAAACCCCAAACTCTTAGATTAATACAATCCAGCAATTCAACTCCATATTGCAACCGATACTTGACTACACTGGTGTAATTCCAAATAATTCAGAGAGTGGAGAAACAACCTTCCCTAGACGACCTGCTCACCGGCCATATCTATACAGTCTCTGAGATCACAGAGCGTATAAAGGATACGATTGAGCAAGAGATCGGGTTCGAATATGTATGGGTAGCGGGAGAGGTCTCTAACTTCAGGGGCAACTACTCGAGCGGTCATTGGTATTTTTCATTAAAAGACGCCAATTCCCAGCTCTCCGCTGTCTGTTTTAAATGGGCTAACCAGGGCATAAAATTTTTACCGGAGGATGGCATGGAGGTGATCTGCACGGGGCAGATAGGGGTATATGAGAAAAGCGGCATATACCAGATAACTGTGCGCTCCATGGAACCCAAGGGAGTTGGGGCTGACGCCCTTGCGCTAGAGCAACTTAAAGAAAAGCTGCTAAAAGAGGGCCTGTTCGACGTAGCCAGAAAAAGAGAGCTGCCCTTTTTACCACGCAAAATAGGTATCGTAACCTCCCCTACCGGGGCCGCACTCAGAGACATACTGCAAATCCTCGGGCGCAGGTTTCCAAACCTCGAGATTCTTATATCCCCGGCCAGGGTCCAGGGGGACCAAGCCGCAGCGGATATTATCCGAGCACTTGAGAAGCTCTACGCCGCAACAGAGATCGATCTTATTATCCTCGCTCGAGGGGGCGGGTCCAAAGAAGACCTCTGGTGCTTTAACGACGAGGCCCTGGCTAGGACCATAGCAAGGTCACCGGTACCTGTGATCTCGGCCGTTGGGCACGAGATTGATATAACAGTTGCGGATCTTGTAGCAGACGTACGTGCACCTACCCCGTCTGCTGCCTCAGAGATCGCTGTAAGGGAAAAAAGAGAGCTCGTGTCTGAGCTAGAGGATATTAGAGGTAGGATGGCACTATTGCTAAAGAACCGCCTCGAGACATATTCACGCGAAATCGACCAGATCGAAAACGATATAGTGCGAACCCTTAAGCAGACGGTGGACAAAATGTCTTCGGACTTAGGATCGCTTGCGGGCAAGCTCGATGCACTAAGCCCCCTTAAAGTGCTTCACCGCGGCTACAGCATAGCGTATAAACTTCCTGAGATGAATGTCGTGTCGGATTCGGGTCAGTTGACCGAGGGTGATACTCTAAGACTAAGTTTCAGTAAGGGTAGCGCTACCTGCTCTGTAGACTCGAAAGAGGATTAGTCCATAGGGTCATTTAGCTCTGTGATATGTATTACCTTGATCCCGCCCTCTTCAAACAGCTCCACGATATCCTCCGCGGGCAGGTCATCCGTAAGCACATATTTGATCCTTCTTCCCAATATGTTTACTAGCTTGTTCTCTGAACTCGCACCGTTGGTGTACGAAAGTAACGAGACGCAAATTTGTTCCATACCCTTCTTTGTTTTAAACAGCAGAGTGGGCATGACCTCTAGCACATCCTCTACAAAGTCTTCGGGAGTCTCTGCCATGGCAGCCCTGCTTGTGGTAAACAGAGCCAGATAGTTAATGAACTTTCCGTAGGGACTTGCCGTTGACATATACGAGTAGAACTGGTCCTCTTCGGTAAGGAAAGATAGCTTACCGGATACATTTAACAGCGAATCAACGATTTGTTTGTGTGTGAGTTCAGTGGTATTCGGCCCACTCTCACCGGCTTCGTAAAAAACTCCCGCTAACGTGTCCGGCCCCACGCTCTGAGATCTTTCTCTAAGCTCATCAGTTAGCTTTTTACGGCTTAACAAGCCCTCTTTTAGCACAGACTTAAAGTTAAGCACCCCTTGGTGCTCAATCCTTTGGCCAGTGAAGACGACAATGGATCTAAGCCCCGGGAACTCACTCGAGAGAGCAATCACGCTATCGAGAGCACTAAGATCATCTATAATAATAAACCTTACCGATTCCCCTATATCCTGCGATTTAAGCACTTCAATATCAGAAACGGACTCAACCGGGATTATTACCCCGCCTAAATGAAGCACCGCAACCTCAGTCTCAAGGGATTCCAAACGGTTAGCGCTCATAAACACGGCACTATCTCCCACACTAAAACCCTGGCCGAGCATATACGAGGCTACATTCTTTACACTGCGATCAAAATCGAGCCATGTGATCTGTTTCCAGCTCCAGCCGTCTCGCTGCTGAAACAAGAGCCTCGATCCGTACTCCTTGACTCGAGCATCTATGAGCTCTGGTATGGTATTGTATTTCATAATGGAAAATTCGGTACCCCAAGATTATCTTTGCTCAGATAGAGTGTAAAATATACATCAAAACTCGGAATATAAAACAATGAAGGAACTATTGGAATTAAAACCTTACACGAGCGAGCTCTATGATACGGCAAAGAAACTAGTGCTCAGGCTAAAGGACGAGGGTTACGAGGCCTACTGTGTGGGTGGGTGTGTGCGTGACATGGTACTGGGCACCGCACCCTCAGAGTATGACATTACTACCGATGCCACCCCCGACGAAGTGATGAGTGTGTTTGACCACACTGTACCTGTGGGTGCGAGTTTCGGTGTAGTGCTGGTACTCGAAGACGAGTTTAAATACGAGGTAGCTACTTACCGACAAGACGTAAGCTACTCAGACGGCCGGCGCCCAGACGATGTGTCGTTTAGCACTGATGTGGAACAGGACGTGCTAAGGCGCGACTTCACAATAAACGGGATGCTATACGATCCGATCACCGAGCAGGTTATTGACTATGTGGGCGGGCTTAAAGACCTTGAGAAAAAACTGATACAAACCATAGGCGATGCGCATCTACGATTCACAGAGGATAAGCTAAGGCTCATAAGGGCAGTTCGGTTCGGTTCACGCTTTGGGTTTGAGTACAACCCGGACACGCTCTGCGCAATCAAGGAAATGGCCCCCCAGATTGTACAGGTCAGCAACGAACGCTTGAGGGACGAGATTGTAAAAATAATCTCGCAGGAAAATCCCGGTAAGGGATTAACGGCTCTTCGCGAGACCGGAATACTCCCCTATATACTCCCCGATGTAGATAAGATGTATGGAGTAGAACAGCCACCTGAATTCCACCCCGAAGGTGATGTTTTTACACACACCTGCCTTGTACTCGACTACCTATACACAAACTGCAATGGGGATGTGGGTCCAGAGTTGGCAATGGGAGCACTGCTCCACGATATCGGCAAACCCCCTACCTATACTGTATCCGACAGAATACGGTTTAACGGACACGACCGCCTGGGTGCCCAGATGTCAAAGAAAATATGCAAAGAGCTTAAGTTCTCTAACAAACAGGTCGAGAGGATCGAGTCATTGGTCCGCGAGCACCTCAAGTTTAAAGATGTAACCAAAATGAGGGTAAGCACCCTAAAGCGCTTTATAGGTATGCCTTATTTCGAAGACCATCTGAGCCTACACCTCGCCGACTGTCAGGCGAGCCACGGGATGATGGAGGCATATGAATTCGTTCGTGAGAAAATGGAGGAGTTCCAGATAGAGGACATAAGACCGGCCCAACTACTTGACGGAAATGACCTCATATACATGGGCTATGCTCCAGGGCCGCTATTCTCCGAGATCCTAAACTCTGTTGAAGAGGCACAACTAGAGGGCGAGATACAAGACAAAGAGCAAGCTAAAAAGTTTGTTTCGGAGAACTACCCGATCGAGGGCAAATAATAATTGGAGTGTTCATATTGCTTAGGTTTAGTGCTAATCAAAAGTGCCTTCTTCGAACTCCGACGAGATGTACCACCGCTTATCGAGCCTTATCCATGTGTCCTCAAGCGTTTTGGTCTTTTCAGACACCGATGGGTACTTGTAGTATGTGAATGTCACGCGAACTATGCTTGACTTCGGATCCCCGTCTTTAGTCTCTCCGCCCCCGCCGTCGATCATGACCACCTCTTTTATCTCATAATTAGTGATGTTCAGATCTTTTTCGTTCCTATCCACAAATTCCTCATACTGCTTTGCCATCTCGGGGTCTATAAACCTGGTGGCTTTATCATAGTACTTCCACATAAGCAGTTTATAGTAGAGATTTGTGGTGTCTGATAGGTTCTTAACATGGTCCGCACCGGTAATGTCCCCCGGTGAGCAGTTAAGCAAAAAGATAAGCGGGATAATCAGAACGAGTTTAAGCGAGCAGTTAACATAACATTTATGGCTAGTCATTTTCACCCGATTTAAACTGATTAGATAATGCCCAATCAAAAACCATGGGGGAGCGTGTGTATCACTCTCCCCCATTTAAAGCCATTTTGTTTATATTTTACCTTGCAGCAGAAATGCTATAAGTAGAGCATAGATAACCAGAGATTCTATTAGAGCAAGACCGATGATCATCGGGGTTAGAATCTTTGAGCTCGCACCCGGGTTTCTGGCAATTCCGCTAAGTGCAGCAGCAGTTGCGCGCCCCTGACCGAGACCTGCAACACCGGCAGCAATCCCTATTCCAAGCCCAGCACCGAGTGCCAGACCCAATTTGGTCATCTCACCCCCGCCCGACTCAGCAGCAAAAGCAGACTCAGGGAACAATCCGGCTACAACAGCCACACCGATTACAGAAAGAAATGTAAGTACCTTTCTCATCTGCATACCTCCTTAAGGTTGTAAATGTTATTGTGTTTATTTTCCAATTTTATTCAATCTCCGCATCATGAGCAGTAGCCAATGAGATGTATATCGCTGACAACACCGTGAAAATGAATGCCTGTAGTATAGAAACAAAAATACCTAGCCCGACAAATATGGCCGGTATTATGTAGTGAACCAAGTTGGTGAATACACCCAACACCATGTGGTCACCTGTAATGTTCATAAAGAGCCTAAGTGAGAGGGATATAGGCCTTACAAAATGACTAATGACCTCGATTATAAACATAAGGGGTGCTAAAAAGAGCACAGGCCCCGCAAAGTGCTTTAAGTAGCTTATGCCGTTTTCCTTAAACCCATAGTAGTTATAGAGCACAAAGATTACGATTGCACAGGCCACCGGTGTGTTGAAGTTACCCGTGGGGGGCAAAAACCCGGGGACTATACCCAGCAGGTTAGCAAACAGAATAAAGAAAAATGAAGCACCCAGGATTGGAAAATACCTCTTTGCATTTTCTTTCGACCCCAGCATGTTGGTAAACAGGTCGAACAAAAAATCAATGGTCAGAATTTCAAATATGGTTCTTAGAGAAAACTTTTCGTCGGGCAAAATCGCATCGTCCCGAGAGAGCGTCTTTTTAATCTTAAACCCCGCATAGATTAAAAAGAGCAGTACCAGAATCGCTCCAAATATGTAATCGTATTTTCCTAAACCCAGTAATGTGAACCAACTAAAATGTTCCATCTTTATTACCTTTTAAACCCTCTCCTATGATAACTATTACAACTGCCGATACCCCTATGAAAAAGCCATAAATGTTTAATTTAGAGAATAAAAATAAGCCTGCTATAATTCCTATAAATACAACCATCTTCAAGATAAATGCAAAGATTCCAAAACCTGTGGGGTATGAATTTGCCACAAGGGCGTTAACAATAAACCTTATTGCTATGAAATTGGCAACAAACAACAGTCCCCCTGCCGCAACTCCCATTGCCATCTCCGAGTATCCCAACAGATAATTGACCACAACCAATAGACCAATTACCACAAGTGAATACTTTTCTACGTTCCCAAAGGCCGGTATTTTAATCAGTCTTTCTGCCCTTTCCACTATCTAACCTTTTTACCATCCTTATTAAAAAACTAAATCCCGCAAACGCCCCCAGTATTAATCCGGCTATTGTAAACCAAGGGGCCTCGGTCTCGAAGTATTTATCCAAATAATGTCCCACCACTATCCCCGATATAACCGAGAACGCGAGCTCAAAGCCCACAACTACATACACAAACCATGTTACTCGTTTCCGATTGTTACTATTGTTTTGCCCCTGTGTGATTTTTTATAAATTCCTAAGAGATTTATTCACCGCATCTAGAGTCTTGTTAATGTCTCTCTCCGTGTGTGCAAGAGATACAAAAACAGCCTCGAACTGCGAAGGCGGAAACATAATACCAGCACTTAGCATTTTTTCAAAGAATCTGGAATATTTTTTTGTATCACAGCTAAGAGCCGTCTTATAATCAACAACATCGGTATCGGTAAAAAAGAGCGTAAACATAGAATCCACTCTGTTAATTTTTACCTCTATCCCAATCTTAGCGACTATATCATTAATGCCATCTACAAGGCTTTCGCATGTAGAATTCAGTTTTTGATACGTACCTCTTTTTAGCAGTTTGGTTAAAGTGGCCAAGCCCGCAGCCATCGCAAGCGGGTTTCCCGAGAGTGTCCCTGCCTGATACATTGGTCCTATGGGAGCAACCATCTCCATTATCTTTTTCCTGCCGCCGAAAGCCCCCACCGGGAGCCCTCCCCCGATTATCTTGCCCAGGCATGTGAGATCGGGGGTCACACCGTATTTCTTCTGCGCCCCACCGGGACCGAGCCTAAAACCCGTTATTACTTCATCGAAAACAAGCAGCGCCCCGTTTTGCTTAGCAATCTTACGAAGCTTCTGCAAAAACCCCTTTTCGGGCGGAACCACACCCATGTTACCTGCTACCGGTTCCAGTATTATGGCAGCGATCTTGGACCTGTGTTTCTTAAACAGTCTTTCGACCGACGCTATATCATTGTATTTGGCAAGTACAGTTTTGTCTGTAAACGATTTAGGCACCCCGGGGCTGCTGGGATGACCGAAAGTAGTTGCGCCCGAGCCGGCCTGTACCAATAGGAAATCGGCATGCCCGTGGTAACAACCCTCAAATTTCACTATCAAATCCCTTTTTGTATAAGCCCGCGCAAGCCTTACTGCACTCATTGTGGCCTCTGTACCCGAACTTGTCATTCTTACCATATCTATTGAGGGAAAAGACTTTACTATCAGCTTTGCAAGCTCGATCTCCCCGCGGCAGGGCGCCCCGTAACTGGTCCCACGCGTAGCTGCGTCGCGAACGGCTTTGACCAGGTCCGGATGAGCATGACCCAAAATCAACGGGCCCCAAGACGACATGTAGTCTATAAACCTGTTTCCATCCTCATCATAGAGGTACGCACCCTTAGCTTTGGATATAAAGAGCGGCGCCCCACCCACAGCATTAAAAGAGCGCACGGGGCTGTTTACACCACCCGGCAGATACTGTGTGGCAGACTTGTAAAGACGCTTGGATGTAGTTGTTTTTAAATCCATGGAGTAAGATGAAATTAATAATGGGGAATTAAGGCATTAGTAAACACGCATAGCAGATAACTGTCAAGCAACATGACCCAGGCATAAAGGTTTACAAAACGCATACAAAAAAAAGGGAAGAAACCCGTTAGGGTTCCTCCCCTTAATTTTTTCAATCTTCTATGTTTCCACAGAAGAGAGAATATTCGTGATTAGGTTAAGCGCGTGCTTAGTTAGCTCTTGTGAAGATTAACCTTGCACCCACTTTAGCCTGCGGTGATGTTACGATGAAGTGAGCTCTCCTGTTTAGCTGGTAAGCTTCTTCAGTCGTTCCGGCCGCAAACTGAGTTGTTTCTCCTCCGCTAGCAGTGGTAATCCTAGCTGGGTCTACGCCTGCCTGTGATAGATAGGCTTTTGTAGAATCAGCTCTGCGCTGTGCGAGTCTTAGGTTGTATGCAGGTGTACCTCTGATGTCTGCATAACCCTCAATGAGAACAGAAAGATTAGGATCCGCTTGTAGAACCCCGGCATTCTCATCTAGCACTGCTGCTGCATCCGGCCTGATGTTAGACTTATCAAAATCAAAGAATATGTCTTTTAATTCTGCTTCAGGTGCCGGTGGCGGTGGTGGCGGTGGCGGGGGCTCAGAGCATTTTAACTTAGCTTCATCAGCTTTAGCTTTTGCATCGATCAACATTCTGCGAGCTTCGAGCTCACTGCAGAATTCCCCAGCCAATGCTTTACCTCTGGAAAGAGCTGCTGCTGCAGCTGCAAGTTCTTCTTCGCCACAAGGAGCTCCGCAATAATCGCCTCTGGCGGGATCATCCCCACACACTCTTTCCTTACACTGCTCGCAAGCAGCCTGAGCTTCAGCCGCAGCCGATTCGGCAGCAGCAAGCTCTTGAGTAGGTGGTGGTGTTGCGCAGCTTGCTAGATATAGCAATCCAACGAGCAACAAGGGGATACCCAAAAAGATCATTTGTCTATCCCTTTTCATTCTACTGCACCTCCTTTAAGTGTTTTTTGAGTACCTAATAATAATACGTTTAACGCGTTACTGCAAGTTTGCTAATCTTTTCTTTCGCTGTTTTTGCTTCCTCAGACTGAGGATACTTGTCTATCAACGTTTGCAGAAATAACTTTGCCTCTTCGTTCCTACCTATATTAATCAAAGATAAACCTTGTTTCAAATAGGAAAGCGGCACTCTTTTATCGCTTGGATAGGTGTCTATGAATCTCTGATACTCCAGTATCGACTCTTCGTACTCACCCTCCCTGTAATAAGAGTCTGCCGTCCAGTAAAGCGCGTCGGTGGCTTTTGGGGACTTGGGGTACTTGTGCATAAACATTTTAAACTGTTCCCTAGCCTCTTCATATTTGCCGTCACTCAGATAAGTATAGCCTTCATCGAACATTAATTCTTCGGTTTCCCGCGTGTCTACCTCGACATCGGGTTTACCCTCTACACCAAGACTGCCTCCCGACGACACATCGCTACCGCCTGTGCTCAGGCTGTTTACCCTGGCCTCGAGCCTTGAATTTGACCTCTTTAGTTTTTCAATCTGCTCTTCCATAAGGAATATCTTTTCCCTAAGCTCTATATCGCTTGTGCCGCCTGTGGATTCGGTTCTTTTAAGGGCCTGGACCTCTTTTGAGAGCCGTTCCGTCTTAGCCTCTAGCCTAGTTTGACGGGCATACAGGCCGCTCATATCATCTTGTGTGGCAACACAACCCATAGACATCAAAATTAACCCCATACAAAATATTATTAATACGTTTAACTTCATAGATTATAACCTAAAAGCTCGGAGAACTTAATGCAGGTACAAAGTGCGACCTGCGATTCTGCCCATAATCGTATTCTGAGGTGCCGACCGCAAACTGGTCTGTTTCCCCGCGGCTCACAGCCTGAACCATCGACGGGGGTACTCCGATTCCCACTAAATATGATTTTGTGGATTCCGCCCTGCGCTGCCCCAAAGCCAGATTATACTCCTCTGTCCCTCGTGTATCACAATATCCCTCTATAACAACAACTTGGAACTTGTCGGAATTGCCCCTGATTATCCTGGCATTCTCATCTAAAACAGGCCTTGAATCAGGTGTAACATTTGATTTATCGTAGTTGAAAAATATATCTACCAGACCGTAATTAGAGCCGCTTGGGGATAAAGAGGAGAGCATCTGTTCCTCGGCCTCTATGTCAATGGACTCAACATAGGCCTCACTCTGGGCCTTACCTTTAGCCTCTATGGCCTTAAACCTGGCCTCTTCGAGTAATTGGCGGGCAGCCTCTTTGTTTCCTGCTGCCAGCATATCCCTAGCTTTTTGTATGAGTTCTTCGGCGGCTTGGTACTCAGGAGTGCCCTCGGCACCGGCCTCTCGAGCGGATTCGAGAGCCGCTTCGGCATCTGCCATCTCTTTATCTACATTCGAGCCACAACCAACTACCAACACTGAAAATAATGCAAACATCCCCAGCAAAGCAAACAAGGACATACTCGCCCTTCTCATATGTTGCCTCCTAATCACGAATGATGTACTCAACAGATAATTACATTATTTTGAAGATTAAGTCAAGAGATTTTTCAACCATATTGAGCTTAAATTCGTCATAATATGCAGAAACAATTACAGTTATTCGGTAATTCATAATACTCATACAAATTGCCAGACAATAATGTTATAGTATTAGGTATAGTATGAAACGATTATTAGAAAAACCTTTAATTTTACCCATCCCTTTATTATTACTATTGATTTTAGTACCATTTTATGGATCAAATGCAGACCAGCTCTTCGATGAAGACACCCCTTTGGTCTTAGCCCCGGCATACGGATCCACATATATCGACTCACACAGCACCGAAATTCCCGAGTTGAAATTTAATAAATTATCTAACACAAAATCCATCGCAGATTTTACCGATTTCCTACGTGAATCCCGCAATGTGTATTTCACCGTATGGCTATTTAGAATAGTCCAGGTAAATATGCTAGATATAACCAACAAAGAAAAGCAGTACCTCATCAACCCCATAAGGTGGTGGAAAAACACACTGGGATTCCAGAATAAGAACCGAAAAAGGGGAGATTTCGAATGGAAGGACGGGGATAGTATAAAGACCAACTGGGTCGCACACCCTGCGTTTGGGGCTTCCGTATACCTTTACTATAGGGCAAGGGGCTACGACAGGCTCAGCTCCACACTAGGCTCCGTGGTACAAAGCACGCTCTTTGAGTACACAATCGAGGGTGTTATACAATCCCCATCGGTCCAGGATCTCATCATTACACCTGGCATAGGGGTTCCCGTAGGGATGCTGCTCGAAGAAACATCCAACATACTCGGCAACAGCAACAGCGGGTTTTTAAGAGGTATGAGCTATATAGTGAATCCCATGAAGATCATTGTGCCGGAAACAGACAAAGTAAATATCGCACCCCTATTGGGACAACAGGTCGTAATCGGGTTCCGCTGGTAAACAAAATCAAACCCGATCGACTTAATTGATTAGGACACCTTGAAATGAGTCTGCTAGAAGGATCATCAGTAGCCGGAGCGTTTTGGACGCTCTCGCCGGTCGTTGCCATCACAAGCGCTTGGGACGGCAAGGTAAACGGTCAGATTGCTGTCACAGTGGTAACATCCTCTATCGTGCACGAGATACCTCGGCTGCTCGTAGGCATTTGGAAGGGTAACTACACGCACGAGTTTATTATCAACAGCAAGGCTTTTACCGTCCATCTTTTAAGAGAAGACCAGATTCCCCTTGTAAAAAACTTTGGTTTTTACACCGGCCGCAACAGAGATAAGTTTGTGGAGATTACATACAGCACCGGCATCACCGGTAGCCCCGTGCTCGACGATGTTCATTCGTTCGCAGAGTGCAGGGTATTAAATGTGATGGACGGCGGGGACATGACAGCATTTTTGGTCGAGGTCGTAGACGGCGGAATTGTTTCGAGCGGCAAGTGGATGACTCTTGAGTATTTCTATTCCACCGCACCCCCGGAATGGATAGCCGAATACGGTATGAAGCTATCAGAATCAGTAAGTTTGTCTATGGAAAGAATACACAATATTAACTACTCAGCCTGGAAACCTTAAACCTGCAAAAACAGTCACGCTGGGATCAGGCAATATTATACAGGCCTAATCCAAACTTGTATCCCCCTGGGATCAATAGAAAAAGTTATATGCTTAAAAATTTGCCTTGACTTTTAAAGTATAATACTTTAGTTTTATATACAAATTTAATCGCCTTACTTAATATCATCCTCCATCCTCCTTTAAGAGAACGGCGGTACTTCTAGTGCTAGAAGTACCGCCGTTTTGGTATCAGCTATAATTATCCGAAAAGTAATCCGTTATGATAGATTGCAGCTTTGGATTACTATAATATAATTAGCAAACAATACCCGATATGAGAGCTCGCAAGTTACGAATCATTCCGATTGTAATGACAATAGTAATCCTATCAGTCACAAGCTGTGTGTTTGTGAGGCTCCTTAAGGTGAAAAATCAGCTAAACGATTTCGGCGGTAATTTTGAGATTTCCGACAAGCGCGGGCTTACATTAATATTCCTAAACCCCGTACTACAATCAGACGATATAGAGTGGTTAATGAAAAATGAACCCAACTCCACTAAACAGGTAGCGGACGGAACACTGTGGCAGTATGTATTAGAAAAACAGTATCAAGACACAAAAGAAGAAAATGAGAACTATGACATTCCGGTAACAATGCTCATCCAAAACCAAAAGCTGGTTGAAATTAGCTTCCCCGAACGTTTTTTGGAAAACCTGTCCATCCCACTGCTTAAGAAGATGTTTGAGTCTATGGGTAACGCCAATGTTAGCAAACTAAGAAAAAAAGCCTCTTCAAACTTCACCGGGAAGGATGGATACGAGATCCCTACAAAGATTAATGTACTAAACACACTGGGCAAACCTTTCGAATCCACCGTCCGGGAGCAAAACGACATATACAACTATATATATAAACTCAAAAAACCCACCAACAGTAATAATTACGAAGAACTGGTCCTTAGATTGATTTTTACCATTAACCGATCTAACGAGAGACTGATTGACTCCACAGGCAGGATTAGGGGATTAGAGTTTACTATCAATTTCTCTCAAGAATAATCCAAAACAATAAATTCACATCATCTAATAATCGAAGAGCTTACAGCTTATCATTGCTTATCATTTAATACTTTTGTTAATCTTTAGAACTAGACTTTAGTCTAATTGATATTTTTTCTATATGATGAGATAATTGAATTAAATGTAAAGATTATATTTTGTGGAGAGAGGAAAGATATGATCAAGCAAAGGGCAAAAACAAACGAACACGGCTTTACACTTATAGAGATGCTCATAGTAGCATTGCTTATTGGTATATTATTGGCCATAGCAATACCTATCCTTACCAAAGCCAGAATCTCGGCAAACGAAACCAATGCACGTAAAGCAATGCAGGTACTGCGTGATGCAGAGACCGAGTATTTTGAGCAGGACCTCGATAACGACGGTTTCTTTGACTACACCAGCAGAATAGGAGATCTCGGTACAGGCGGAAGCCTAAGATGTCCATCCGCTGATGCAGGCCAAAACACTCCGGGCTGTGTAGAAGAAGATTCCCTCATAGACGACACATTTGAAAACGCTGTGCTAAACGATGGTAACCCGGCTGCACAAGCCATATGCCTCGATGCTAAAGCAGGTTACTGCATAAGCTGGACCCAGAGCCTGGGTACCGATCAAACTACACTATTCGGTGATTTCGGGTGGGAGGCATCTATGCTGAGTTACCTAAAGACAGGAAGAAAGGACTTTGCCGTTTACGCCGATGCCGTTATAAGGTGTACTGTTAACCACCTTGCACCGGGAGATGCAGGCGTTTTCGATGCCAACAGGACATCTCCAGGTTGTGACTGACAACTAATACGCCGGACACAATCCGGTTTGATATCATACTCGGGGCAATCTTCCCAGTTTCAATTTTATAGTGCTTGACGCTTACCGAGCTCTCACAAAAGGATTCGAGCTCTACATATTTCTCTATCTTTACCATTTTCACATAGGCCTTAAATCGCGTATTGTATTTAGACACCCTATGGACAGCATTAAACTCCTCTCACCGGCAAAGATAAATCTATACCTAGAAATCCTCTCGAGGCTTCCTAGCGGTTACCACACGCTACGCACAATTATGCAGCCCATAAGCATCTATGATGAGCTCTCAATAGAGCTCTCAGATGACACATCCCTCTCAATAGAATCATCGGGTCTTAGTGTTCCGGTGGACGAGTCAAACCTCGCTAGAGTAGCGGCAAACCTTTATAGGAACAAGGCACGCATAGATAGAGGTGTCAAAATCAAACTCAACAAAAAAATCCCTATGGGATCTGGTCTCGGGGGCGGGAGCAGCAACGCTGCCTGTGTACTGGTCGGGCTAAACAAGCTCACAAACAAACTAGACGAAGACGCGCTGTTTGAGCTATCTTCAACAATTGGCGCCGATGTAGCCTTCTTTATCCGTTCCCATACCGCATTGGCCGAGGGAATTGGTGAGAAGATCACTCTCATAAGGGAGTTTCCTAATCTGCACTACGTAGTGTTGTGCCCGCGTTTAAACGTATCGACCAAAGATATATACGACGCATGGGACACCGATCACGCCACCTGTAATAGAACTATAGACCCTCCACCGGAGCTAAATAAAACAATAGAAGGATTCAGCCGAGATACCGGTAAATTACCCCTTCGCAACGACTTGGAAACCCCTGCGATCACAAAGTATCCCGAGATAGAATCGTTCAAAAATATTCTAACCTCGCTTGGGGCCGCGAACATTTTGATGACCGGCAGCGGCAGTGCGGTATACGCCGTGTTTAGAGATGAGAATGAAGCCCGAGAGCTCTACGATTACCTACGTACCAGCCCCACATTCGATGTGTTTTATGCACACTCGATAAAGGGGTGGCACATAGTAGTGTGATTGCCATAGGACTATATTCTTGGTAACATGTTTTGCATCCTAGACACATCTACTGGGGCGTCGTCTAATTGGCAGGACTCAGGCCTTTGGAGCCTGCTGTGGAGGTTCGAGTCCTCCCGCCCCAGCACACCAAAATCAGGTTAGAGTTGACTGTCCTGTCTTTGTATTAAGCCCCGTGTCACGTAACATATAATCTGTACTTAATACTACCGTATACAGGGACGTAAGCGCCCATGGGGACCGCAAGGGAGCAGTTTTATCGCGACCGACAGGGTATAAAATTGAAGCATGGGGGCCGATAAGGAGTCGTAGTGTGACGACTGGAGGTAGGAACAAAATGGGAACGAGGCATGAAACAACCCATGACAAAAAGCGAATTAAACAAAGAGCAGTTAGAGGCCGTTAGTCATGATGGAGGACCTCTCCTAGTACTTGCCGGTGCGGGATCGGGCAAAACCAAGATAATCACCGAGAGGATTCACTACCTGTGCAAAGAAAAAGGCTATTCGATAAATAACATTCTTGCGGTCACATTTACCAATAAAGCGGCCCGCGAGATGAGAAACAGGCTCTCGGAACTGATGCACATAAAGCCCTGGGAAGTGTGGATCGGGACCTTTCATTCAAACTGCCTTCGCATATTAAAAAACGAGATAGAAGAGATCGATGGCTATAAACAGGGCTTTGCTATCGTTGACGAGTCAGACCAGATAAAAATCATCCGATCGTGCATTACCGAATTAGATTACAGTGATCAGATATTTGAACCAAGAACAGTAGTCGCTCAGATAAACAGCATCAAGAACAAAGGTGGAGGCCCCCAAGATTTAGGCACCGATTTTTATTACACGAGACTACAAAATATCTATGAGAGCTACCAACAAGAGCTTCGCAATTCCAACTCATTCGATTTTAGCGACCTGCTAAGCTTCACCGTAGCGCTATTCGAATCCAAACCCGCGGTACTGAACAAATACCAAAACGAGTTCCGACATATATTGGTAGACGAGTACCAAGACACAAACCATATACAGTACAGGATTGTAAGCCTTCTCTCTCGTGAACATAGGAATGTGTTTGCCGTAGGGGACGACAACCAGTCAATATACGGGTGGCGCGGCGCCGATATAGGCAATATTCTAGAGTTTAACAAAGACTTCCCCGACTCAAGGATAATTAAACTCGAAAAAAACTACCGCTCGACTAAAAACATCCTTAACGCAGCCAATATCTTAATTGAAAGGAATAAATCAAAACACCCAAAGAACCTTTGGACCGAGAACGAAACCGGCGAGCTTATTACACTATATAGCGCCCACAACGAGATCGACGAGGCCCGATACATAGGGGATAAAATAGCCGAGCTCACTGAAACCCAGGGCTACGACCACTCGGATATCGCTGTATTTTACAGAACCAACAACCAGTCACGCGCATTGGAGGACCGGTTTTTAAATACCGGCATACCATACCAGATAGTGGGAGGGCTCAGTTTCTATCAAAGGGCTGAGATTAAAGACGTTTTGTCCTACCTAAAATTAGCAGCCAACCCCGACGATGAAATAAGCCTAAGACGAGTGATCAACACACCCAGAAGGGGCATCGGCACTACTACGATTAATAAGTTAGAGACCCTCGCTTCTGCGCACGATATCTCGTTGTTTAGCTCGATATCACACTCAATAGAGCAGGGGCTTTTATCCACACGTGCACTAAAGAAACTAGAGAGTTTTCATAAGCTTATAAACGAGCTTCAGCAAGCTGTCCCCTCATCTACCATAGACGATCTCTTAAACCTCATACTCGAGAAGACCGGTTACATGGACTATATTGCAAACGATGAGAACAGAGTCGATAACATAGGTGAGCTGCTTAACCTAGCCGTCGAGTTTGAGAAAGAAGAGGGTATTACGGGCCTAGACGAGTTCCTCGGATGGACCTCTCTCGGCATTGAAACCCCAACTGATGATGAAATGGGCAATGTATCGCTTATGACAATACACACGGCAAAAGGGCTTGAGTTCCCCGTGGTGTTTATAACGGGACTTGAAGAAAATCTCTTCCCACACGCTCTGTCTAAGAATGACGACAAAGAGATAGAAGAAGAGAGGAGGCTCTGTTACGTAGCCATCACCAGGGCTAAAAAGCGCCTATTCTTAACCCTTGCCGCAAAAAGAAAGATTTTCGGCAGTGAACAGATCTCATTGCCTTCCAGGTTTCTAAGAGAGCTACCCCCTGAGCTAATACAACCCGAAGGCATGGGTATCAGGACGTCCTACAAACAGAAACCGACCCGCAGTCCCAAAAAGCAATCCTATACCGCACACACTGCACTAAACTCCGACTCGGGGCCTTTTAGTGTGGGCCAACACATCACACATTCCAAATTCGGCCCGGGCGTAGTGCGCAAAATCGACGGCAGCGGGGACAAAGCAAAAGTCACCGTATCGTTTGCTGAGTATGGGGTCAAAAAAATTATGGCCGCATATATATCTCCCCGATAAACCCGCTCAGCATTTATGAGGGGTTAGAAATAATATAATGTTGTATTATATTTATGACGAGGTTAAAGCCCCCGGGCTTAACCCCACGCTCTTAACTCAGGATTACTGATGAAACATAGAAAGAACAAAATTAAACGTCAGCACGGGATGATAAAGGGTCTGCACCGATATCTCGATGATCATATTGCACCGCTAGATTATGTAGAGGGGGTAATCCCCGGAGAGATCAAGGTCGCAAAGTCCCCGGGCGAAACACTCTCAGTAAGATATAAGTACAGCACTGTAAGCGGGGCTAAACTGATTGCACGGAGCGGCACTTCGGTACAAGAGGTATTCGTTATCACGAGCGATCCCGATAAGTTGCAGGCATTAATAGAGTCGCATTACGAGAACTAGGAAAAACTCAACACCCCGCTGCCCAAGAGCCCCTCTACATCGGCTATGAACTCATCTACCACGTTTACGTGATAATCCCCGACCTCTATCGTAGCCTGCACCCGATCAGTATGAATGATCAGATGGACCTTGTTGTCACCTGGATAGGATTCCATTATGGATTTGAGACGTTTGAGTTTAGCCTTTGTACCCACCTCGCCCGGCACCTGTATACTGATCGTATTGCCGTTGCGAAGCTCACGTATAGACTCGATCTGAGTAGCACGGATCATAATGCGGTCGTCGGACGGCTCCACCACGCCCCCGATCACAACGGGCTCTACCTTGTCTTCGAGCACGCTTAGATTCGGCCGCAGCAGGTCATTGAACACAATGACCTCGACCGATCCCTTTAGGTCCTCAAGTGTGAGATTGGCAAAAATCCCCTTACCGCTCTTGGTGTGCTTGACCTGCATCTGACGTACCACGCCCGCCACCTTGACGTCACGCCTTTCCTTAATCTCCAATAGTGCTTCGGTATCCATATTCGTGGGATGGTTGCTTAGCTCAGCCTCGTATTTTGCCATGGGGTGAGTGGTAACAAAAAACCCAAGGACATCCATCTCGTTTTGAAGAACCACTCTCTCGCTCCACACATCTACATCCGAGAGCTCGGGCAGCGTAATCGAATCGTTTAGTGCAAATAAGGACTCTTGCCCGTTCTGCGAGCTCTTTTGTCGTAAAGAGGTGTAACTGAGCAGCATGTCTAGTGAGTCGTAAAGCATAGCCCTATGACTACCGAGCGAATCAAACGCACCGCTCTTTATTAAGCTCTCTAGAGTCCTTCTGTTTAGCTTCCTGGCCTCTACCCGCTCACAGAAATCAAATATCGACTCGAAATCATCCCCCTCGTCCCTAGCAGCTATTATGGCCTGTACCGTGCTCTCGCCTACGTTCTTGATGGCAGAGAGCCCGAAACGGATTTTGCCCCCCACGGCCCTAAACCCTTTAGCGCTGTCATTCACATCGGGCGGTAGCACCTCTATGCCCATCTGCTTGCACTCGGTGATGCTTGCAATGACTTTGTCGGTATTGTTGGATTCCACAGTCATTAGCGCCGCCATAAACTCGGCCGGGTAGTGCGCTTTCAAATAAGCGGTTTGATAGGTAATGAGTGCGTAACCGGTGCTATGGCTCTTGTTAAACGAGTACTCGGCAAACTTCTCCATAGCATCGAAGATCTCTTTTGCCTTCCTATCCTTAATCCCCTTTTCCTTCGCCCCCTCGAGAAACCTCTTTCTTTGGGCCTTCATCTCCTGAGGCTTCTTTTTGCCCATAGCCCTTCTAAGCAGATCGGCCTCGCCCAGTGTGTAGTCGGCAATCACGCTTGCCGTGCTCATTATCTGCTCCTGATAAACAAAGAGTCCGTAAGTATCGTGGAGTATCTCTGCTAGCTCATCCACGGGAAAGCTAATCTTTCTCCTACCGTGTTTACGCTCTACAAACTCCTCGACCATGCCACTGTCCAGAGGGCCCGGCCTGTAGAGTGCCAACACAGCGATTATTTCTTCAAACGTTGTGGCCCCGAGCCCCCGCAAAAGCTCCTTCATCCCCGACGACTCGATCTGGAAAATCCCCCTTGTAAGCCCGCTCGATAAAAGTTCATACACCTTAGTATCGTCAAGAGGAATCTTGGTTATATCGAATAACTCGCCATCCCTAAACTCGGGCCTCTCGGCTATGAGTTTCATGGCCTTATCAATGACCGTCAGTGTGCGCAGCCCGAGAAAATCAAACTTAACAAACCCCAGTTCCTCGATAGAGTTCATATCGTACTGTGTAACAATCTCGTCGTTAGCACCTTTATATAGAGGGATGTGGTCACGAAGCGGTTCGTTTGATATGACTATCCCGGCTGCATGTGTAGAGGAGTGCCGCACCATGTTCTCAAGCGGACGCGCGAGCTCTATCATATCGCTCAGCTCTTCAGAGTTCTCAATTAGCTCCCTCAGTTGGGGCACGCTTGAGATCGCCTTCTCAATACTAAACACCTTGCCCCTAAACGAGGGTATGAGTTTAGAGACCCTGTCTACTTCTGCGTATGGTATACCCATCACTCGGCCCACGTCCTTGACCACGGCCTTTGCCGACATGGTCCCGAACGTGCCGATCTGTGCTACTTTATCCTCACCGTATTTCTCCGTCACATAGCGTATGACCTCGTCACGTCCCTCGGCACAGAAATCAATGTCTATATCGGGCATGCTCACACGCTCGGGGTTTAGAAACCTCTCGAATATCAGGTCATAGGGAATGGGGTCCACCGCTGTAATACCCAGCACATAGGCTACCAAACTGCCCGCGGCACTGCCCCTACCCGGGCCCACCGGGATGCCTCTGGATTTGGCAAAACTAATAAAATCGGCCACTACCAGGAAATAAGCCGAATAGCCCATCTTTTGAATAATGCCGAGCTCGGTGTTAAGTCTATCTATATATATATCGTGTTGATCTTCGGGTATGGCCCCTTCTTCAAACAACTCGTTTAGTTTTTGCTGGGCCATCTCCAAGATGCAGTCGTCTAGGCTCTTATCGTCATCTACCTCGAAAACCGGGAACTTGTATCCGTCACTCTCAAACTCAAAATCACATCGCTTTGCGACCTCTTTAGTCTCGTTTATGGCGTCTTCAAAACCCTCGAGATCAGATAACATCTCTTCTTCTGATTTAAGGTAATACTGGTCACCCTGGAACTTAAAGCGGTTTTGCTCTTTTAGACTCGAGCCGGTCTGAATACAGAGCAGCGCATCGTGCGGCCTCGAGTCCTCTATCTTTAAGAAGTGGCAGTCATTGGTGGCTACAAGCGGTATTCCGAGCTTGCTACCCACATCGCGCACCATCGAGTTCACTCTCTTTTGCTCGGCAAGCCCTGTGGCCTGGACCTCAAGGTAGTAGCGGTCTTTGAATATCTCACGGTACTGAGCTGCTATTTTTAATGCGTCTTTTTTCCCTTTGGTTAGCAAGGCTTGCGAAAGCTCACCGTTTAGGCATCCGCTTAGCACTATAAGCCCATTGCTATGGTCGTTTAGCATCGAGTGGTCAACCCTGGGGCGCCTGTAAAACCCGTCGAAATACGCCATGGATACAAGCCTGGAAAGGTTCTTGTAGCCCTCTTGATTCATTGATAAAACTGTTAGGTGATAGGTCCTGCCCTCAGACACCTTTTCGGGGTTAAGCTCGGGTGTAACATACATCTCACAGCCTATAATGGGTTTAATACCCTCTGCTTTGGCTTTCTTGTAAAAATCGTACGCCCCAAACAGGTTGCCGTGATCGGTAAGCGCTACGGCCTCCATACCAAACTCTTTTGCCCTCGGGAAGAGCTCCTCGAATTTAATAGCACCGTCTAATAGTGAGTACTGCGAATGTAGGTGGAGATGGGTAAATACTTCTGACATATTTCACCTATTATATCTAAGAATTAATTCCGTAGGCAAGGCTCGGAAATAAGTCGTATAATCACTGTGTGTTACAGGTTTAAATAGTGTGTTTAATCACCCCATCTTATCTTGACACTCAACACAATCATACCGAGTAAGATTAATTGGCAATAAAAGTCCCGGGCTCTAAAAGGTGTTTCGATAAAGCCTCTTTGTTGAAAAGAACTGATTAAAAAGTATATTAACTTCCCTATAACATCGCACTTCGATGGAGGCCTCAGTCGAGCATGGAAGCTATTTTTGAAATATTCAACCAACTGCCCACTCCCTACTCCGATTTAGCAGCGGTTACGGTGCTGTTTGCCGTAATTGCGGTAATCGGGCTCATTATATCTTATCTATTCGAACAGAAAGCCCCTGATCAAATCCCCGAGGATACAGTTGAAAAAGAGCCTACTCCACCCCCAGAAATAGAAGAACCCCTGGATGACCCATTTGTATCTGCAGCGGAGCCCACTGGCGAGGAAATTGCCACACCTGAGGTTGAAGCCGAACTTGTAGCAGAAGCTCTCGAGAGTACCCCTGCACCAGAACCCGAGGTGACGACACAACCGGAAACCACAGTGGAAGAACCGCTCTCCTCTGGGTTTAGTACTCCGACTGCAACCGAAGAGATAGCTGCGGAATCCACAGAAGTCACAGAACAGGTGATGGTTGAGCCCCCGGCGCAAGAGCCTGTCATGATCGAGAAAGAGATTGACGAGTCCAAGCAGGGACTATTTGCGCGGCTACGTTCAGGGCTTTCCAAAACCCACACCGGGTTTATAGGCAAGTTAAACACTATAATGATGCGCAGTGAGATAAACGAGGAGCTCTGGGAGGACTTTGAGGAGGCACTAATCACAGCAGACCTCGGGATGGGCACAACTATGAAACTAAGGGATGCTGTGGAGCAGAACTTAGATAAACAAAACCTAAAAGAACCCGGGTCTATTAAAGACAGTCTAAAGCAAGAGATATTAAACATTCTAAAGAATGCCCAGGGTTCACCGATTGAGCCCAGCCAAAAGCCCTTTGTGGTCATGGTAGCCGGGGTGAACGGCGTCGGTAAGACCACCACAATAGGGAAGCTCGCTCACAGGTTCAGAAAAAATGACCACAGTGTAATGGTAGCCGCCGGCGACACTTTCAGGGCTGCAGCCCTCGAACAATTAGAGGTGTGGTCCAAACGCGTGGGCAGTGATTTTATCAAGGGGCAGAGTGGTGCCGATCCCTCGGCAGTTGCGTTTGATGCCATTAAGGCTTCTCAGTCCCGCGGCACCGATGTGCTCATAATCGACACAGCTGGGAGGCTCCATACCAAAGGCAACCTCATGGACGAGCTCAAAAAAATGCGCAGGGTCATAGGGCGCGAGTACGAGGGGGCACCCCACGAGATCCTTTTGGTGCTCGACGCCACAACAGGGCAAAATGCCGTGCAGCAGGCCAAGATGTTTAACGAGTCGATAGACGTTACAGGCATAGTGCTTACAAAACTGGACGGCACGGCAAAGGGCGGGGTAATAGTGGCTATTGCCGACGAGCTCAACATACCTGTCAAATATATAGGCATCGGGGAATCACTCGGTGACCTGCGCGAGTTTGACGCCGAGGAATTCACCGAAGCACTTTTCATGAGCGACGACGAGACTATTCACTGACCGAGTTATATAAGGTTTATGATATGCCCAAGACTACGCACGAGTTCTACATGAAAAAGGCGATAAATCTCGCCAAAAAAGCACTGGGCATGACAAGCCCCAACCCACTTGTAGGAGCTGTAGTAGTCAGAAGCAACAAAATTATCGGTAAGGGCTACCACAAAAAAGCCGGCTTACCCCACGGGGAAATTGAGGCATTCCAAAACACGGTTAGTAACGGGCACAAACTAAAGGGTGCTACTCTATACGTCACACTAGAGCCCTGCTGCCACACCGGCAAAAGAACCCCTCCGTGCGTGGACGAAATAATAAAAGCAGGTATCAACAACGTCGTAGTAGGGTGCAGGGATCAAAACCCTAAGGTCCGCGGCAAGGGTATAAGAACTCTAAAGCGATACGGTATTAACGTTGTCGAAGGTGTGTTGGAAGAGGAGTGCCGGCTGTTAAACGAGGCGTTCTTTAAACACGTAACTACCCGTAACCCTTTTGTTATTTTAAAACTCGCGGCAACACTAGACGGCAAGATCGCCACTAAGACTGGTGACTCAAAATGGATCGGGTCCGAGTCGCAGAGAAAAAAAGCCCACGAGCTAAGACGCCAAGTCGACGCCGTAGTGGTTGGGATCGAGACACTTCTTATAGACAACCCGAGTCTAAACGTCCGATACGGCAGAGGAAACAAAAAAGACCCCACACCCATTGTGGTCGACAGCAGGCTTAGAACCCCGACAAAATCAAAAATATTCTCGGTACATAAATCAGTTATGATCGCGACCACTCGATCGGCTCCAAAGAACAGGCGCAAAACCCTCGAGAACTCGGGTGCCACTATAATAGATGTGGCCAAGAACAAAAACAACGATGTCGATCTGAAAAAGCTATTTAGCAAACTGGGAGAGCTCGGCAAGATGAGCGTGTTGATAGAAGGCGGGAGTACAGTAGCTGCGTCGGCGCTCCATGCCAAGATAGTAGACAAAGTCGTTTTATTTTATTCTCCAAAGCTAATGGGTGGCAGCGGCCTCCCGATGATCGGAGACCTGGGAATCACCATCGTCAAAAACTCGATTGCACTTGAGAACATGCAAGTAAGAAAATTTGGCGAAGAATTTATGGTAGAGGGCTACATAGCTAAATAACAACGATTTTAACGAATCGCTATAATACTTTATGCTAAATACAGATGCCTAAATCAAAAGTAGGACTACTAGGCGGGACTTTCGATCCCATACATGTCGGTCACCTAAGGGGTGCAGAGGAGATACGCGAGACCCTCCAGTTAGAAGAAATAATATTTATCCCCGCATACACTCCCCCCCATAAAACCCAGAGCTATGTATCGCCTGTAGACGACCGGCTTCGGATGCTCGAGCTTGCCACACGTGACAACGACTACTTCACCGTTTCAGACATAGAGATCAGACGAGGCGGGACGTCCTATAGTATAGATACGCTAAAAGAGTTCTCCCAGCTAAACCCCGCCGCAGAGCCCTATTTTATTATCGGCAATGAACTGCTCGATGGTATTTCGAGCTGGAAAGATTACAAAGAACTTCTAAGTATTACAAACTTTGCCGTGGTGCAGAGACCCGGTTACGAGGATCGAGTTCAGACCGAGCTACCGCTTGCGTTCAGGGACGATTTCCGTTATGTTGATAGCACAGACAGCGTGACTACTTACCAGCATAGAAGTCAAAAAGTACTGACCTTTGTAAAAATACAAGGGATGCAAGTCTCATCTACCCTCATCCGTACCTACGTCAATCAAGGCAGAACTGTTAGATATCTTGTAACTGAAGATGTCGAAACCTATATCGCACAAAACGAGCTCTATCGAAAGGAGACGGTTCTATAAATTCTATAGATAAATCCAAGATCATCGCCTCTGCCGCCTCTGAAAAAAAGGCTATCGAGCCGGTGCTTATAGATGTGTCAAAGCTGAGTGACGTCACGGACTACTTTTTAATATGCAGTGCCGACTCTGCAAGGGGTGTAAAGACCATAGTTGAGCACATAGAAAAAACACTTTCAGAGCACGGTGAGAAGACAATAGGTGTTGAGGGCACCGGTGAAGGCACTTGGGTCCTAATAGACGCGGTGGACGTCGTTGTACACGTGTTTTACCACTCGATACGGGATTTTTACGACATCGAGGGGCTTTGGATGGATGCACCCAAAGTCGACCTTAATTTCCTTGAAAACGAGCGCGCATCAACTCAGGCATAAACCGAAAGAGAGCGTATTTATCACTTTACACTAATCTCATCCGATATACTTATAAAAGCACATTAGTATAAAAGTATTCAAGACCAAAACCCCAAAGCAACTGCTCTTTGGGATGCGGAGCCGCAATATTACCGTAAAGATTCAATCGAACGCAGTTATCCATAATCTAAAGAGGGCGTAATTCCACACATACCACTAGATATAGACGGTTCTAGCTTTGCTGGCCTTCGCTTACACCACGTCTTCTGATAAATGCCGGGATCTCAAACTCATCCTCGGGCGATTCTGCGGAAAGATCGGTCACGATCTTCTTTATATTCTCTGCACGCGCGTTTTTAATGCCCGTTGCAATCACGGTAATCTGCACGGCCTCGCGGTACTCATGGTCAAACACGAGCCCGAATATCAAGTTCACATCATCATGGGCACGCTCTCTGATATAGTTGCAGGCATCGTTAAGCTCTTCAATACCAAAGTCCGGTGAAGCCGTAACGTTGAGCAGTATGCCCCTGGCACCGTCAATGGATATATCTTCCAGTAGCGGGCTTGTGATAGCAGACTCCGCAGCCTCGATTGCCCGGTTGTTGCCTTCGGCATAGCCGGAACCCATGAGTGCCTTACCACCGTTTTCACCCATGATGCTCTTCACATCGGCAAAGTCCACGTTGATATACCCCGTGCCAGTAATAATGTCGGATATCCCGCGCACGGCCTGGTCAAGCACCTCGTCGGCTTTTTTAAAGGCCTCGATTATGCTTACGTTATGCACTGCAGCCAGTCTTTCGTTGGGGATTACGATTAGAGTGTCTACCTCTTTTTCAAGCTGCTCAATCCCCTCGAGAGCCTGTTTGATGCGCCGCGGGCCCTCAAAACCGAACGGTTTGGTTACTACACCGACTGTAAGTGCGCCGATTTCCTTTGAGGTCTGCGCTATCACGGGTGATGAGCCCGTCCCGGTACCACCCCCCATTCCTGCCGTGATAAAGATCATATCGGCGCCATCGAGCGATTCGGCAATCTTTGCCTGGTCCTCTATAGCCGCCTCTCTGCCAAGAGTGGGATTCCCACCGGAGCCAAGTCCCTTGTTTGTTCTGGCACCGATCTGGAGCTTGGTCTCTGCAAGCGACTTTGTCAGATCCTGGGCATCGGTATTGGCTACTATAAACTCAACACCGCCTAGTCCCCTTTGAATCATCGCATTTACAGCATTACCGCCCGCTCCACCGGCTCCTATGACCTTAATCTTTGCCCGTTGGTCCAACGGGGAATCTTCTAGTTCAAAATTCGCCATAATATTTACACCCTCCTTGTAAATTATGGATTTTGTTTTTTAAAAAAACTCTTGAAACCAATTTGTCATACTGTCAAAAACTTTTTTAAACACATTCTCGTCTCTTATGCGTATTTTTTTATCTCCCTCGTACTGCCCCCCGTACATCACAAGTCCCACACCGGTTGAATACACAGGGTTTGCAATAATGTCCCCAAGCCCTCCTACCTCGGTCGGCACACCCATTCTGACGGGTTTTTCGAGCACCCTCTCAGCAAGCTCTACTGTGCCGTTCATTATCACGCTCCCGCCTGTGATAACCACTCCTGCGGGGATCAGGTCCTCGTAGCCCGACTTCCTTATCTCCCGTTTGGCGAGTGTGAATATCTCTTCCATCCGCGGTTCTATAATCGCAGCCAGGTCCCGCCGCGATACCCGTCTGGGCCGTCGTCCCCCCACACTCGGCACCTCTATAGATTCGTCAAGCGACACAAGCTCTGCCAGCGCCATCCCATAGCGCTCCTTTAGCTTCCTTGCCTCTGTTAGCGGTGTAGACAAACCAAGCGCTATATCCCGGTCAATATTGTCCCCGCCCAGCGTAACATTCTCCGTGTAGCGTATGCTGCCCCCGGAAAACACTGCTATGTCCGTTGTCCCACCGCCGCAGTCAATGAGCACCACTCCTATCTCTTTCTCGTCCTCTGTAAGCACGGCTTCGCTCGACGCAAGCTGCTCAAGCACTATGTCGGCTACATCCATTCCCGCCCCATGGATACACTTGATCAGGTTCTGAGCAGCGGTTACCTGACCTGTTACAATGTGCACCTTGGTCTCAAGCTTAACCCCGCATATGCCGATCGGATCCTTTATTCCGCTCTGTCCGTCTACCATATACTCCTGGGGTATTACGTGAATGATCTCTCGGTCAGCCGGGATCAACACAGCGTTAGCGGACTCTATTACACGCTCCAGGTCCCGCTTGTTTACCTCCCGCTCCCTTATTGTTATCATCCCGTGACCGCTAATACCCTTAATGTGGCCGCCTGCTATACCCACAAAGACAGTCCTAATCTCACACCCGGCCATGTGCTCTGCTTCCTGCACCGCGTTCTTAATGGACTCTATCGTCTTTTCGATATTCACAACCACACCCCTCTTTAATCCGTATGAGGGATATATACCTACACCGATGATCTCCACCTCGTCGGAGGCGTTACGCTCACCGACAATGGCACAGATCTTGGTGGTCCCAAGGTCAAGTCCTATGATCAAGTTCTCTTCTTTACCCATCCTCTACTCCTTGGTTGAGCACCGCAATATTAAAATCCACAACTCCCATATCTAGCTGGCTTATATCGATGTAAGACTCACGCAGGTTCATTGACTCCGCGTGTTTGATTATCTTCTCCACCCTCTGCCATTTTTCTTTAATATCACCCGAGCTAAACTCTATGCGCCTACGGTCCGTGGTATAGAACGTAATACCGTAAATAGAGTCCAGGTAGAGCTGCGAGACCTGGTCCCACCCCAGCACATGGCTTACCAGCGATAGCTGCAATAGAGTAAGCGCCTCGGACATAAGAGCTTCGTTTACCATGCTGTCGCCTATTAGTATCAGGGGGTAGTCCAAACCCTCATCCATGGTGCCTTTGCCCAGCCTCTGCCCGGTCTCACTAAGGTAGTAGAGCTCACCCTGCTCAGTCGTCATTAAGGCGTAGGGAACAAACTCCTCAATCTCGATTTTTACCCCCGAGGGATAGTCCTTAACCACCCTCACATCCTTTATCCACGGGTTTTTTAAGAGGTTCCGACGCACCTTGCTCTCGAAAAAGAATATTGTGCTCTCCCCTTTTCTAAGTCCCGATCTTTTTACAATCTCCACTTGATCCACTCTCTGGTTACCTGTAATCACCACGTCTTTCACTGCTAGGATATTTAGGCGTAGCGTGAGCATGCCCAAAAACCCGATCGCGGTCACGAAAATAATGAACAACAAGACTCTTGGTAAATATCTAAATATTGCTTTTTTCATGCTAATCCTTTTTAATGCCTATTACCTTTACCTCGGTTTCTAGCTTTATTCCGCGCTCGACTAACGCTTTTTTCTTTGCAACCTCAATTAGGCTGAGCACATCTTCGGCTGTAGCACCACCTGTGTTTACTATGAAATTAGCGTGGATTTCCGAAAACTCGGCCCCGCCTATTCGGTATCCCTTGAGCCCAAGCTCCTCAATTAAGCGCCCCGCAGCAATCTCGGACGGGTTTTTAAAGATAGATCCAGTGTTCGACATCTTGATGGGCTGTGTACGCGCCCTTCTGTCCATATACTCCTTAACATTCCGCTTACTCTGCGCCACATCTCCTCTGCTCAACTGAAAAAGTGCCTTTGTCACTACACTACCCTCGGGCAGGTTGCTCTTTCTATACTCAAAGTTAATCTCGCTTCGCTTATACTCGTACTCCCGCCCCTCTCTCCATACCCATACCGTGTCGATCACATCCTTGATCTCGCCGTTATTGGCGCCCGCATTCATATACACACCGCCGCCTACCGTGCCGGGAATCCCCGCTGCGAATTCAAACCCCGTAAGCCCGGCTTTTACGGTTTGATTCAATATCGTACCCAGTATGGCACCCGTCTCTGCAAGCACCTTGTCACCTTCGAGGATCTCAATCCTCTTTAATTTCTTTGTACAGATCACCACCCCCTCTATCCCCTCGTCATACACAATGGTATTTGAGCCGGCCCCGAGCACTACCCACGGCACCTCGTGTTCACTCGCCATAGACAGCACATCCGTAAACTCACGGAGAGTCGATGGGTACACCACACCACCGGCCTCCCCACCCACACGGAGCCACGTATACCTACTCATTGAGTAGTTTTTTTGTACCTCACAACCAAGCTGTGTAATCTCGTTTAGCAGCATCTCTACCCTAGCCTCTCTGCTATCTTCTCGGCTATTCTCCATACGTTACCGGCTCCAAGGGTGAGCACTACGTCACCCGGTTTTAATATCTCATCAATGTATCCATAGAGCTTAGCTTCGTCCGATATATGGCTTACATCCCCGTGGCCTGTGTCACGTATAGCCTCGGCCAAGCTCTCGCTGTCGACACCCGGTATCGGGTCCTCACTCGCAGCATAAATGTCTAGCAAGCAGAGCACATCGGCACCCCCGAATGCAGTGGCGAACTCATTAAATAGGTTCTGGGTGCGTGAGTACCTGTGGGGCTGGAATATAACGACCAATCTCCTGGATAGTGAATTTTTTAGAGTATCTATTGTGACCGCTATCTCTGCCGGGTGGTGGGCGTAATCGTCAACCACCATATAATCATCGTTCCTGCCCTTAACCTCCAAACGCCTCTCAATACCGCTAAACTCGGCCAAACCCTCTTGTACCCTCTCAAAGCTAAGCCCAAGCTCAAGCCCTACAGCCACAGATGCCAAGGCATTGAGCACGTTATGTGAGCCCGGCACATTGAGCGTTACACTGCCAAGCAAATTATTATCCATAACAACCTGAAACCTCGTTTCGAATCCCTTTATCTCAACATTTTCGGCGCTTAGCTCAGCATCGTCACTAAACCCGTATGTTAGCGCCCTTCTCGGAAACTTCTTTGCAATCTCAAGTGTCTTGGGACAGTCGGCGCAGAGCACCGCCAACCCGTAAAACGGGATTTTGTTGGCAAACTCCACAAAAGCCTGCTCTAATTCTTCCAGATCCCTGTAGTGGTCCATGTGCTCCTTGTCTATGTTGGTAATCACCGAGATCACAGGCGACAACAATAGAAACGAACCGTCACTCTCGTCGGCCTCCACCACCATGAAGTCACCCTGCCCAAGCTTCGCATTAGTCCCAAGCGCCACTACCCTGCCACCCACAACAATGGTGGGATCGAGCCCACCGTGAGTAAGCACAGTGGCTATCATAGATGTGGTAGTGGTCTTGCCGTGGCTGCCGGCAACCGCAATACCGTATTTAAGTCGCATAAGCTCGGCCAGCATCTCGGCCCTTTGCACAACCGGTATGTTTACAGTGTACGAGGCCTGGATCTCTGGGTTATCCCCCCTTATCGCAGAGGACCTAACCACCACATCAGCACCGTGTATATTGTCCGCGTCGTGTCCAATATGCACCGTGGCCCCAAGCCCCTCTAACCTCTTCACAGAGCTTGATCTCTGTAGGTCCGATCCTGTCACCTCATATCCCATGTTAAGCATCACCTCGGCAATTCCACTCATTCCTATCCCGCCTATTCCCACGAAATGCACCTGTTTTACTCTCCCGTACACAATCTCACTCCGGCAAGTTCATAAATAGCGTCGACTATATCAGTGGTTGCATTCGGCATTCCCAGTGCTTTGGCTTTTTGAGCCATTTGTACCAATTTATCATCCTCAAACAACTCGGTTAATACCCGTGCGATATTCTCGGGCGTGGCGTCACTGTCGCTTAGCATCACAGCGGCCCCCTCGTCGACCAATTCCTTTGCGTTGTAGCGCTGGTGATTGTGAGTGGCATAGGGATATGGAATAAGCAGCGACGGCTTGCCCAGCACCGTGAGCTCCGATACCGTTCCGGCACCAGACCTGCCAACCACAAAATCAGCTCTTGAGTATGCGCCTGCCATATCAACTATAAACGGGAGGACCTCAGCACTGATCCCGTACCAGTCATATGTTTTTCTAACACTCTCCATATCCGATTTACCCGTTTGATGGAGCACCGATATATCCTTTCTGTCCATAAGACCTAGGGCTTTGGGCACCGAATCGTTTAGTCTCGCCGACCCCTGACTGCCGCCGAAAATTAGTATTCGTATGTTGTCAGGATTTCCGTTCTCATTGTTAGTCTCTAGTATGCTCTGCCTCACAGGGTTGCCGGTAAGCGCAATTTTGTGGGCGGGGAAAAAACCCCTAGCAGCTCGGTAGGCGGTAAAGACCTTGCCCGCCACCTTACCCAGGAGCCTGTTTGTGAGCCCGGGGAACGAGTTGGGCTCGCAAATAGCGGTAGGTACTCTGAGTATAGCCGCTGCAAGTACTATGGGTCCTGAAGCATATCCCCCAACTCCGAGCACTGCATCGGGCTTAAAGCGGCGGATAATACTAAACGATTCAAATAGCCCTCTTGCGGCCGATACCATGCCCGCTAGGCTGTCCAATATGCCTTTACCCACTATGCCTCCTGAGGATATGAACTCTATTGAGTAGTTTCGTTCTCTAACCATTTCGTTCTCTAACCCTTTTTTAGTACCCACAAACTGCACAACGTTGTTAGAACCTCGTTTTGTAATCTCATCTGCTATTGCAATGGCCGGAAAGATGTGACCGCCTGTGCCTCCCCCGGCTATGATAATCTTCATTTTATTCTCGCTTTAGATACGCTGAGTATGATCCCCATAGCACCCAAAGTTGCAACGAGTGATGTACCTCCATAGCTTATAAACGGCAGTGTAAGCCCCTTTGTCGGAAACAACCCCACAGCCACCGCCATGTTCACTGCAGCCTGCAGTGTGATGAGCATTATGCACCCGAACACAAGGTAACAGCCAAACAGGTCAGGCGCATTGAGTGCTACCTTAAGGCTCCTTACGAATAAAAATATGAATGCCAGTATTACCAATACGACTCCGATAAACCCAAGCTCCTCGCCTATGATAGAGAATATAAAATCGGTGTGAGCCTGCGGTAGGAAAAACAGTTTCTGAGCACTGTCGCCAAGCCCCGTGCCTGATATCCCGCCCAGACCAAACGCTATAAAAGACTGCACAGCCTGGTACCCGGAACCGAGCGGGTCTTTCCAGGGGTCAAGGAACGATATCACACGCTTCATCCTGTAGCCCTTGGTAAGCACCGCTAATACAAGCAGTACTACCGATACGACGCCAAGCGGCACCATATACTTTATTCTGACACCCCCTATAAACATCATGGCAAATAGAACAACCAACAGCGTTGTTGCCGTCCCGAAGTCGGGCTCCAAAAGGATCAATATTATGTATGCACCCGCAACCATAATGTGCGATGCGAACCCCACTATAAAACTGTCGAGCTTATCGCGTTTCTTTGTAAGCGAATATGCGAGGTAGAGGACCAGTATATATTTCGCAACCTCTGAGGGCTGGAACGTAAAAGCACCTATATCTATCCAGCGGCGCGCACCGCTTACCTGCTTGCCAATGCTGGGTACTAGCACAATGATAAGAAGCGCCAATCCCAGCAAATAGGCCGGGAACACGAGTTTTTTAAGAATCCTGTAGTCGATGTGCATCATCACCACCATCGCAACAATACCCATAGACAGATATATGGCGTGGCGCTTTAAGAAAAAGTTGGGGTCGCCGAATTTCTCGAGTGCATAGACCGAGCTTGTGCTATAGACCATAAGCACTCCCATAGCAACAAGGAATATTACCGATATTATTACTCCCCAATCGTAATTCCTTCTCTTATCAGTTACCGAGGCCGCTGACAATCTCTTGAAACCTCCTTCCTCTTTCTTCGTAAGAACCGAACATATCGAAACTCGAACACGCAGGCGAAAAAAGGATCTTATCCCCCTCGCTGCTATGCTCAAGTGCATTACTTACCGCATCCTCAAGTGTGTCCACCACCCGAGTCTCTATACCCTCCCCCAGTTCGTCCCTCATCCTGTGTTTCGTCTCGCCAAGTAATATCAATAGTTTCGCATTCTGTTTAATCGGCTCTATAAGAGCATCGAAGCTAGTACCCTTGTCCTTACCACCGGCTATAAGAATCGTCCGGGGACCGAGGCTTTTGAGTGCACTAGCCGTGGCCGCAGGGCTTGTGGACTTGGAGTCGTTATAGATAGCCACACCCTCTACCTCACCCACATACTCAATCCTATAAGGTAGCGGGTGGAACTCCCTTATCTCTCTCTCGATAATTTCCCGCGGGCAGCCGATTATAATTGCTACAGCTACAGCAGCCATTGCATTCTCTATATTATGTTTACCTACAAGCTTCATACCGCGTAGATCAAAGCTCTCGTCTTTATAATGGATAATTTGCCCGTCAGACCACACACCGTTTTCTCGGTCCGAGTACCCGAATGTAACAGGCACAGAACCGAGGTCAGGCATATTCTCATCTATTACACCGTCCTCAGAGTTATATATAGCGTAATCATCAGGGGTCTGGTTCTTAAAAATCCTCATCTTGGCGTCTATATATTCTTTGTAGCTCTGGTGATGGTCCAGGTGGTTAGGCGTAATATTAAGCAGCAGTGCGATATGGGGTTTAAATCGTGCAGTGGCCTCTAGCTGGAAGCTGCTTACTTCGAGCACTAGGTAGTCGTATTCATCGCTCTTCTCAACAATCGATATGGGCGGGGTCCCGATATTGCCCCCAAGGAAAACACTTTGCCCGGCGCTCTCTAGTATGCGTGCAATCATAGTAGTCGTGGTGGTTTTACCGTTAGAACCGGTGACCGCTATTATCGGCGTAGCAATGAACCTCGAGGCAAGCTCTATCTCGCTAATTATCTCCACTCCGTGCTGAGATGCCTCTTTTAGCACCGGGATACTTAGAGGCACTCCCGGGCTTACAACTATCATATCAGCCCCGGTGAATGTATCAGTCCCGTGTCCCCCGGCCTCGATTCTTACACCTCGGCTCCCCAGAGCTTTTATCTCGGGAGAGAGGCTATCCATCTGTGCACTATCGCTAATAGTCACTTGAGCTCCTTTGTTCATTAAGAACTTTGCAGCTTCTAAACCTGTTTTTCCCGCGCCTACGACTAACACCTTATGCCCACTTATCTCCATTTATCACTACCTGAGCTTTAATGTCGATAATGCGAACAACGACAGCACCAAAGATATGATCCAAAACCTGATCACAATCTTTGACTCTGACCATCCGCTAAGCTCAAAGTGATGATGTAACGGGGCCATTTTAAAAACCCGCTTACCCGTTAGCTTGTAAGAAATCACCTGAATAATTACCGACATTGCCTCCGCCACAAATAATCCACCTACCACTACCAATAGAATTTCCTGCTTAATCACAAGTGCTACGGAACCTATGGCCGCACCTAATGCAAGCGAGCCCACATCGCCCATAAAGACCTCAGCCGGGTGAGAGTTGTACCAAAGGAAGCCCAAACACGCCCCCCCTACCGCTGCCAGAAACACTGCCAGCTCACCACCCCCGGGGATGTAGGGAATCTGTAGGTATCTCGAGAACTCAATATGCCCCGACAAGTATGCGAATATAAGATAGGTAGCAGCTACCACTGCGATTGAACCTATTGCAAGTCCGTCAAGCCCATCTGTTAGATTTACAGCGTTTGACGACCCCACAACCACTATTATTGCAAACGGTATGTACAGCCAACCCATATTGATTGCTATCTTTTTGAAGAACGGGAATATGACCGAGGTATAGCTATAGTTCTGCACCTCATCTGCGCGGATAGACATCGTAAACCCGTCTATTGCTGTAATCAGTAATAAGATGAAGACAAACGCAGAACCTACCTGTAGAGAGAACTTTAGCCTGGCGCTCATCCCCTTGCCCCTGGTGTATTTAAGCCAGTCGTCCCTAAACCCGATCACTCCGTAAGTGCATGTGAATAGGAGCACCACCCATATAACGGCACTAGTCAGGTTTACCCATAGCAGCGACGCCACCGCTATAGCTACGACTACGAATGCCCCGCCCATAGTCGGTGTGCCCGCCTTGGTTTTGTGCGAGGGGGGGCCGTCGTCGCGAATATTCTCTTGGAGCTGTCGCCGTGTGAGAAAATCAATAAACACCCCGCCAAGCAGGATACAGATCACAAACGCAGTGACCCCAGCACCTATAGAGCGAAATGTTATGTACCTAAATACATTAAATAGTATAAAATCCTCTTTTAATAAATAGAGGAGATGTAACACCTATTCACCACTCCCTAAACCAGTCTGTTCACTACTTCTTCCATCCTCATTCCCCTAGATCCTTTAACCAGTACAACATCATTTTCCTGAGCCATGCTCAATACAATCTCTGCCGCTTCCCCGTGGGTCTCTACCAACGAGCTCTGCTTGCTTTTACCAAATCCCTCTATCACACTCCTTGCGTAGTTACCGTACGCAACCAGATAATCCACACCGGAGTGGGATGCAAATTCCCCAAGCTCCCGGTGCGCCTGCTCGCTCCTCTCCCCGAGCTCAAGCATGTCGCCTAGGACCGCTATAGCCACGCCTCCGCCTCTAAGTCTCATGAGCTCCGATATCGCATTACGCATCGAGTCGGGGTTGGCATTATAGCAATCGTTTATGACACTAGCACCGGTCCGTGACTGTAGTACCTCGAGCCTCATATCTACTGGTCTATAGTTACTAAGCCCCCGGGCTATTTCCTCACCGCCACAACCAAATGCCAACGCAATACCGCTTGCCCCAAGCGCATTCATCACATTGTGCCTGCCTATACCCTTAATCTTTACGGGATAGGTTCTGCCATCGATATTGAGATCGAACTCGATCTCCTCTGTGCCATGAAATTTAATATCAGTAGCCCTTAGCTGCGCGTTGCTGTACTCAATCCCATATGTAATCTTCTCACACGAAATTGAGCTGGCGATTGTCCTCACCCTTTCATCGTCCATATTAACAACGAAAATATTGTTATCGGTAAAATTCTCGACTAGCTCTCCTTTTGCCTTTGCCACCCCGTCCACACTGCCCAGCTTTTCGAGGTGAGCACTCCCTATATTTGTAATGAGCCCTACATCGGGTGCGCATATCTCCGCCAGACGTTCGATCTCGCCAAAGTCGTTCATCCCTAACTCGACCACAGCACTTTGGTGTTCGGGCTTTAACTGCAATAGTGTTAGCGGTAAGCCGATTAAGTTGTTGAAATTGCCGCTGTTTTTTAACACAGGCTCTGAAATGGACAGAATGCTCCAAGCCATCTCTTTAGTAGTCGTTTTACCGTTTGATCCGGTAATTGCAGCCAGTTTCAATTGAGGGAAACTCTTTCTCCACGCCGATGCCAGGTCCCCAAGCGCACCCAGTGTAGACTGCACTTTAACAACTGTGTTAGATCCGAGGTCTGTGCCCGGCTCTTTTTCAACGATGGCTCCCGAAGCACCTCGACTAAAGACCTCTTCCAGATAGTCATGGCCGTCGAAGTTTTCTCCCCGTATCGCAAAGAAGAGCTCTTGCTCGCCTATAGTTCTGGAATCTATAGACACAGCTTTAATGGATCTATCTTTTAATCCCGATAACAACTCGCCATTCGTAGCCTTTATCACGTCGCTCACCGTAAACATAATCACACTGAATTTAATTTAACTTTTCTCTTAAAATCTCTCTTGCAACTTCCCTGTCATCAAATGAATGCTTCGTAGTGCCCACTATCTGGTAATCCTCGTGCCCCTTACCCGCTATGAGCACGGTGTCGTGCTCTCTGGCAATGTCCAATGCTTTTTTAATCGAGGACCTTCGGTCAGAGATCCTGTAATAGTTCTCTTTGCTGTCGTCTACACCGAACACTCCTTTTTCAATGTCGTCTATAATTTTCTCTGGGTCTTCTGTGCGCGGGTTGTCCGAGGTAACGATCAACAGGTCCGAGAGCTCGCGTCCTATCTCTCCCATAAGCGGTCTCTTGGTCTTGTCTCTGTCCCCACCGCAGCCGAATACGGTGACGATTCTGCCCTTGGTAAATGAACGCAGCGCGCGTAGCACGTTAGACAATGCATCGGGCGTGTGTGCATAGTCCACCAGAATCGTAAACCCAAAGGGGTTTTGTATTGCCTCTAACCTTCCTGGCACGGACTTAAGCTCATTAATCCCTTTCTCTATAGTGTCACTCGATACCCCAAGTGAATAGGCCGTGGCCACTGCAGCCAGGATGTTGGATAGGTTGTGTTTGCCCAGGAGCCCGCTATTGATTGTGATGTTATCCCCCGGGGTCTTAATGATGGCCGATATACCTTTCTCGCTTATGTTAATTTTTTTGGCATAAAAATTTGCATTACTGTTTTCGACTGAATAGAGCACTATCTCGCCCCGGGCCTCTTTCGATAAACGCTCGCCATACTCATCGTCTAGATTTATTACAGAACAGAGCATGCTCTTACTGCTTTGTGGTAGTACTTCGGTAAAAAGCTTTTTCTTCGCATCGAAATAGTCTTCTATTGATTTGTGATAATCCAGATGGTCCTGACTCAGATTTGTATAAACTGCTACATCGAACTCACATCCCCTTACCCTGTCCTTATCGAGCGCGTGTGAAGACACCTCCATTGCGACGTGGCTCACCCCACTATGCCTCATAGTGCTCAGAGTCTCCATAAGATCGTGCGATTCGGGTGTGGTCATGTTCGATGCGGTGGTCTTGCCTTTATATCTGTAATCAATCGTGCCCACCACACCGGGGCTAAGACCTTCGTACGCCCAAATAGACTCGAGCAGATAGGTAACAGTGGTTTTACCGTTTGTGCCGGTAATACCGACCAGCACAAGATCTTTGGTAGGGTGGTTATAAAAGTTGGCAGATATATCTGCGAGCCCCATCCTTGTATCCGCTACCTCAATTACGGGTATGCCCTTGTTCAATTGATCGGGTACATCCTCGACAAGCACAGCACTCGCCCCTTTGCTAATTGCTGAGTCTATGTAGTTATGGCCGTCAGATTTCGCACCTTTTATTGCAACAAAAAGGTCTCCTTTCGTAACGCTTTTGGAATCGATCGATATACCGTCAATTTCCGCATCACGGGGCCCGAGCACTCGGCGGACATTGATCCCGCGCAGCAGATCCTCCAATATCATATCGTCTGTTCGAGCTCGATTGAGCACGTACTACCCTCCTGAATTAGTTCACCTGGACCGGGCTCTTGGTTCTTAACGAACCCGCTGCCCTTAAGCTTTACCTTGATCCCCTCTTTCTCCGACCATATCAAAATCTCTCTCGCGCTCATCCCGCTTAGATCCGGCATTACCTTTACCCCTACGAATTCCTTGTTGGACTCGACACCCATGTGAAACAACACCTTCTCAGCGATGTGTTTAAAAATGGGGCCTGCTACCGATCCCCCGTGTGTGAGAGTCTTAGGGGCTTCGACTATTACAACGAGCGAGACCTTTGGGTCCTCCGCTGGGGCAAACCCCGCGAACGACGCGATGTATTTGTCTTTGTAGTACTTACCGGTTTTGGGGTTTGGGACCTGGGCAGTACCGGTTTTCCCAGCCACATGATAACCGGCAACCTGAGCCTTTTTACCCGTGCCGCTCTCCACTACGGATTCTAGCATTTTTGTCACTTCTTTTGCCGTGTCGTACGATATCACACGTCTTATAGTTTCGGGTTTGTTCTCCTTTATCACACCGCCGTTTGAACCTATGATCTGTTTAACGACGTAGGGCTTCATCAGATAACCCCCGTTTGCAATTGCCGACAGTGCAGTGACGAGCTGGAGAGCCGTTACTGATACACCTTGACCGAATGAGATGGTTGCAAGCTCGACCTTACCCCATTTTTTCGGGTCCAGAACCTTACCCGAGGACTCGCCGGGCAGGTCAATCCCCATTTTCTCCCCAAAACCAAAATCGGTAAGATAGCGGTGATAAGTTTGTTTGCCTAGCAGTTCACCGACTTTAGAAGCGCCTATGTTGCTCGAGTACTTTATAACATCGGCAAGTGTAAGCGTGCCGTGTGGTTTTACATCTTTAATTACGGAAGAGCCGATTCTTCTCCTGCCGTGTTCGCAGTCAAAAGTTGTGTTCCTGTTTGCTTTTTTCTCCTCAAGTGCCGAGGCCGCTAGGAACATCTTCATAGTAGACCCGGGCTCGTACGAGTACCAAATCGGCAGATTCCTCTTGTTGGCAGAGGGGTATTTACGATACTTGTTCGGATCAAGTGCAGGGTATGATGCCAATGCCAATATCTCACCGGTCTCTGGGTTTGTAAGAATGGCAATGCCTTTTTCGCCCGATACTTTTTGGATGCCGTCTTTAAGCTCGCGCTCGACGATGTGCTGTATCTGTGAGTCGATCGTTAGCACTACATCGTGGCCCGAGGTGTCGCCGTTTAGCTGATCTGGGATATGTACAATCCTGCGGCCCCTCGCATCACGTTTAAGAGTAATACTCTGTGGTTTGCCGATCAGCAGACTGTCTAGATGGAACTCCAAACCCTCGATCCCTTTTGAGTCTATATTGGTAAACCCAAGCACCTGACCCATGAGGGTGCCGTTTGGATAAACACGTTTCGGCTCTTGCACCAAGCCTATGCCCTTTAGATTTAGTTCCTTCACGGTTTGGGCTACCGAGGGATCGATGAGCCTTTTAATCCAGACAAACGATTTCTTGGACACAAGTTTGTTGATTAACTCTTTTTCCGTCATCCCAAGCGGCTTGGCTAACAACTTCGCCACCGCTCCGGGATCACTTATGCCGTTTGGGTTTGCATAAACAGATTTAACCTCTACATTAACCGCAAGCTCCCTCATGTTTCTATCGAGTACCGAGCCGCGTCTGGGCAGCAGCGTCGTGGTGCCGTTATGCTGCCTTTTTGCAATCTTAAACGCACGTTCTCTATCGAGCACCTGAAGCTCAAAGGCTTTATACGAGACCATCCCGAAGAGTGTGATTATCAAAAACCCCAGGAAATAGACCTTCCAGCGGGGCCTATCCAGATCCCTTGCCAACGAGATGCGTTTTGAGCTTTTGTTCCTCTTTGTCATCGGTTCCCGATTACAGTTCGTTTCTCCATATAGATAATGTCTTTCTGAGTTGGAAACTTAAACCCGAGATGAAGCCCGATCCTCTCTAGCCTATCAGGGGATTTGAGTTTAAGGAGCTCCGACTGTAGCAACCTGTTTTCTTCTACCAGCTCTTTATGTATTTTTTTGTTTGCAGATATCGCGTACCCGAGACTGACCTTCTCAACTTTTATACGCACATAAAAAAGCGCCACGAGCACCGCTAAGACTATTAATACGATCACCTTGCGCGAGACATAGCTCTTATAGGGTCTTACCTTTCCACCTAGATGTGTAGCTTTCGTGTGTCCCATATCCTATACCCTCTCGGCAACCCTCATCTTTGCACTGCGCGACCTGGGGTTATTTAAAACCTCGTCCTCGCTGGGTGTGATTGCCCGAGGTGTAATAATTTTAAGCATCTTCTCTTTACCGCAACTACACCTTGGAAGGTCAGGCGGGCAAACACACGGCGATGCAAACCTCCTGAATGAACTCTTTACCGCCCTGTCCTCAAGGGAATGAAAAGATATTATTGCTATCCTCCCTCCTACTTTAAGGAGTGAGACCGATTTCGTTATGAAGTCCTTCAAATTCTCGAGTTCGTTATTTACCGCTATTCTAAAAGCCTGGAAGGTTTTTGTGGCCGGGTGAATCTTTGGCGAGTGGAATTTGTTGGGGATAGCATCCGATACGATCCCGGCCAGCTCAGCCGAGCTCTTGATCTTAGAGCCTTTGCGCTTCTCTACAACCCTCTTTGCTATCCTCTTAGCCCAACGCTCCTCGCCATACGTTTTTAACACCTTCGTTATTTCGTCAACTGTCATCTCGTTTACCAGGTCATATGCGCGGAACCGGAGAGTTGCGTCCATCCTCATATCAAGCGGCTCGTCCCTCTGGAAACTGAACCCTCGCCCACTCGAATCTATCTGGAAAGACGACATACCCAAATCGGCTATTATCCCGTCCAACTGCTCTACCCCCAGGTCTGCGAGCACCTTGTCTATGGCCGAATAGTTATTATTTCTCAACACTACTTTGCTTGAATAGCTCTCTAGCCTCTCTCTCGCAATATCGAGTACCTCTTCGTCAACATCGAGGCCCACTACCTTGCCCCCGGTCCCGGTGTTTCTCAGTATCGCACCCGTATGACCTCCCAAGCCCACCGTGGCATCGACATAGGTCCCCTCGGGGTTTGTAATGAGATACTCCATAGCCTCATCGACCATTACCGATTTATGAATAATCTTTTCCACTTCCAATACCGCGTTTTCCATACTCTAGAGTCCTTCGGCCGCTAAAAGCTCTCTGCTCTTTTTAAACTCGTCATAGGCGCTAACAGCCTGCTCTTCCTCCCAAACTTCTTTAGCCCATATCTCAAACCTTGTCAGCATACCTACCATGATGACCTCTTTGCTGATATTGGCGTGGCTTCTAAGTGACTGAGGCACCAAGATCCTGCCCTGCCCGTCTATAGGACAATCCACCGCTCCGCCCATTAGATAGCGCAAAAACGATATGACCTCCTGCTTGAACTGCGGCAACTCGACCACTTTTCGCTCAATCTCTCTCCACTCCTTAAGAGGATAAGCCACGAGGCATTTATCGAAATTTGTAATCACGAAAGTCTCATCCTCATAGCGCTCCTTACACACCTCTCTAAACCTAGCAGGCACGCTAACCCTTCCTTTTTCAGTCATCGTATGCTCATATCTGCCACGAAACATCACCGACCACCCTATACCACTTTATATTTATCTCATGCCACTATATACCACCCTGAACCACTATATAAAATTGTTCGTGCTTTGTCAAGCTCATTTACCACATTTATTATTTTTTTTCGGTCATTTACGTCTACAACATAAGACTACAAATGAGTACAAGTTTTAGGACATTTCAAGATGGGTCTAGAGCACATTAATCTTCGACTTTAAGTATCAGATACAACCTATTTGTATCAGTCCATTTATATATGACTAATTTAACACTCGCTTAACCCCTATTCTCCCCGATCCCGCCTATACACATTCAGTCTGTAAATAAAAAAATTACGATTTGACAGTTAGTGATTTAGATTTTATTTTCTCTGATTAAAGTCATGGCAGTCACTTACATCAAACTCAAAAATAATAGCGAGACGATCTACTTCCAATCAATCCTGGGCACATACACCCACCTGGCATGGGTCCGCACCGAATACCCCGAAGAGGGAATAATTAAGGTAATATCAACACCGGATACCGATAAAGCTTTTGCTTCAATACTAAACGCTCTCAGAGAGGAGATTGAGTTCGACGAGGTAGACCCACCAAGTCCATAAATAAGAACTAAAAGTTAAAACGGCATGAACACACACTCCGATGAACCGAAATGAACAAATAACCAAGTCCGCAGGCCTTGTAGGCGCCCTTACATTCTTAAGCCGGATTGCCGGGTACCTGCGAGACGTAGTCATTGCATATTTCTTCGGTGCTGGCTACGCGACCGATGCCTTTTGGGTAGCATTTAGGATCCCAAACCTGCTAAGACGCCTCTTTGCAGAGGGCTCTTTAACAATATCGTTTATCCCGGTATTCACTGAACAGCTCGAACAAAAAGATAAAGAAGAAGCCAAGAAAGTATCCGACTCCGTATTTACCCTACTCTTTATTCTTCTCCTAGTAATCACAGCACTCGGGGTAATATTCTCCCCCTTCATAGTAAAGCTCTTTGCATCGGGTTTTGATGAAGAGACATTCAGACTAACCGTATACCTAAACCGGTTTATGTTCCCATACCTGTTCTTCATCTCTTTAACAGCCTTGTCTATGGGAATCCTAAACTCACTTCGACATTTCTTTGCCCCGGCGTTCTCACCCGTTTTATTCAACATTGCCATTGTGCTCACGATCATATTGATGCACAGCTATTTCAATATACCGATCCATGCAGCAGCTATCGGAGTCATCATAGGGGGCATCCTGCAACTTGCTTTCCAATTGCCATTCCTAAGCACCAGGGGATATCTATTTAGTTTTAGCAAGAGTATTTGGACCCCTGCCGTGAAACGCATAGCACTTTTGATGCTCCCCCAGCTCTTCGGCATTGCCGTGTACAACCTCAACATCCTTGTAAACACCCAGTACGCATCATATATGCCCGAGGGGACGGTATCTTACCTCTACTTCGCCGAACGACTAATAGAGTTCCCGTTGGGCATTTTTGCAGTGTCGGTCGCAACGGTACTGCTGCCAAACCTCTCCTCTCTTATATCGAGGGGCGAGATGGATAAGTTTAAAGAGACCTACGTGTTCACGTTAAGGCTTGTGCTGTTTATCCTGATCCCAGCACTTTGCGGGCTCATAGCTCTGCGCGAGCCCATATGCAACCTGCTTTACCAGCACGGCGAGTTCAGTGCCGAGGCTATGGTCTATACGTCCCAGGCACTGTTGGGTTATGCGTTTGGGCTCTGGGCAGTGGGGGGCATAAGAATTACAGCACCCGCGTTCTACGCCATGCAAGACACCAAAACGCCTGTAGTCATTGCACTGATCGCGTTTGTGGCCAATGCTGCAATCGGTTTTGTGTTGGGTTTTAAACTCGGGATGAACCACACAGGGCTTGCAGTCGCAAGCTCCGTATCCTCGATATTGAATTTCATTTTACTTCTTTACCTCCTCGAGAAGAAAACACCGGATTTAGGAGTCACGGGGCTTTTTTCATACTGCATGAAAATACTAGTCATCTCGCTTATCACCGCTACTGTTGCATGGTCTATAACACAGCTCACACAGTGGACTACCTCAGAACTCTCAGCTCAAAAATTCATACTACTCTTCGGTTCCATATTTGTATCCGGAGGGCTATATTTTTTACTCGCCAAACTTCTGAGTATCGATGAACTCCACTCGATTATGAGCTTATTGAAAAAACGCAAGTTGGAACAATAGAGCCGAACAATATTGTGAGTATGAGCTTCTCAACAAAGCTAAGCAATCCGGATACAACCCTAATTGAACACATTTTTATAGTAATGTGTATGAATATATAGAGATATTTATTAATTTGTGATATGTATAATAGGTGGGGATTTTAAAGTTAACTGCATTTCGAATCACACCGGCAAATAAAATTGGGGACGTGGGAAATGAAACTTAACAAAACCTATCTATTTGTAGTTCTGCTCTTAGTTCTACCAATCTCAGCTTGTAACAATAACAACAACAATAACAAAACTGGCCTGCCTCCAGACCCAAATGACTGGGTTTGCCCAGACACGGTAATCGAGCTCACTCAACAGGAAATAAACAACTGGTGCAACGAAAACGAGGGTTCGGGCATACCCGCACCACCCAACTTAAGAGACCCCGCCCCTCTATCAGATATAAATGCAAAGAACAGTTTCGATAAGAGTTTTGAGGCATTTGTAAGGGACCGTGACTACGATACCCAACTCAACTGGGCCCGAGACATGAACTGGAGGATGACGGGACCCTACTTAGGTATGATCGGTTTCGGCGAGTTTTTCGGTGTGCACTCAACTGCTGTCCGTATTTACTACTCCCCCGAGGTAATAGAGTGGCTATGCGGAGGCCGCGTGGGGGGCCTTCCCGACGGCGCAATGATAATAAAAGAGCAGCACCCCATAGACTCGGACCTGGGCATAGTAACCGACAGCGAGGGGTGCATGGATATAACAGTAAGTGTTCTGCCTACTTCATGGACCTACTTTATAAAAAAGAATGAGGCATCTAAAGACGGCTGGTATCAGGGCGACATCAGAGCTGAGCTTAGCGGCTCGAGTATACCGAAATGGAGTATAGGCAATCCCCCGATTCTAAATAAATCAGCTATTACCACACGTGACTTTTTCAACAACACCGGCAACCCACCACTCTTTCCAGACTCAACCTGGTACCCCACTGGCTACTTATTTATAGAGGACTCAAAGTTTCCCAATACCGTATGGACTTACAATCAGTACGGCAACTGGTGTCTCAACTGCCATGCGTCGGCAGTGAGTGAATCAACCTTTTCTAGCCTTGTAAACGTAATCACTCCCGGGACCAAATTTAAACAGTTCAGCCCAAATTTGATTACCTTGGAAGACCCTAATTACGATGGACTACTACATATCCCTCAGAGGATAGCACTCTTTTTTATCGAGAGTCAGCAGGAAGATGGGTTCATGCCCACGTTCGGGGTCCCGCTTTCGGAGCCCACAGAGGAGTTCCTCGAGTTCTACAACCAGATACCCGAGGTAACGTTCCAAGAGGCCTGGGCACTACGCCTGCCGGCGGAAACATACGACCACCAGGTCTCGTTCGCAGAGGGCCCGCCCAAGTTTTTGACCTCCGATCAATGCATCGGCTGTCATGACGGGACGTTCATCAATTTCTCTTTACCAAACATGCTGTTCGAAGAAAAAAACATCGACGGCACTATTACCAGATACAACCTCTCGCCTTACAGCGAATGGAAGGCCTCCCCGCTCGGTCAGGCCGGGCGCGACCCCATATTTTTTGCTCAGGTAGAGAGCGAGACCAATTTCTTTGCCGGCGGGTTGGCAGGGCTCCCGGACCCCACAGCATGCATAGAAACCACCTGTTTACACTGTCACGGGGTAATGGGACAGCGCCAGCTCCAGATAGACACACTCGACCAAGACGACGAGATGTGCAAAGATCTATTCGGTATCACTCCCCCACCAGAAGTCCCCTTCGGCGAACCGCTTCCCGCCAGTGCTGTGACCGAGTGGCCGGGCTCCAATCCCAACATGAACCAGCGCTACGGCTCCCTTGCACGCGACGGCATATCATGCACCGTGTGTCACCACATCGTAGACACAGGCTTTGGAACCGACAACATATACACCGGCAACTTCGTAACCGGCCCCTCAAACGAGATCTACGGCCCCTACCAACAAGTCGTAACAAAACCCATGCAAAACTCTATCGGCATCGAACCTAAGTTCGGCAGTCAAACACTTAAAGCCGATATATGCGCGACCTGCCACAACATACTCCTGCCCGTAGTCACCAACGAGGGTGAGCTGCTCGGATTTAGCTACGAACAGACCACAGATCTGGAATGGCAAAACAGCGATTATGCAACAGGGAGGCCCTTGGAACAAACATGCCAGGGCTGTCATATGCCCACCAAGTTCCATGGCGAGGAGCTAAAGTTCAAGATCGCAAACATAGAGTCTACGAACCTCCCTCCCACGTCCAACAGACTACCCGACAACGAGATCGAGCTCACCGAACGCAACAGGTACGCACGACACAGTCTCCACGGCCTTAACGTGTTTTTAAACGAGATGTTCCAAGAGTTCCCGCTGATTTTAGGTATAAGACAGATCGATTTTATGACCGGTGTCGCCACCGTACCGGCACTTACCGCAGCCAGGGAATCGTTTATAGACATGGCCGAGAACCAGACAGCCGAGATAGATATCCAATCGCTCGATGTCGATAGCTCGGGCATTCGTGCCGAGGTCAAGGTAACAAACAAAGTAGGCCACTACCTGCCCTCGGGTGTGGCGTTTCGCCGCGTATTCATAGAGTTCGTGGTAAAAGACAGCCAAGGCAACGTACTGTGGGCCTCGGGCAGTACAAACAGCGTCGGGGCCATAATCGATGGGGCAACTGGTGAGGTCCTGCCATCTGAGCTCCCGCTTGAGAACCCTATGAGCTTCCAGCCCCATTACCAGACCATTACCGGCCAGGACGAGGTACAGATCTACCAAGAGGTTGTCACCGATTCGGAGAACGAGCTGACAACAAGCTTTCTAAGGAGAGTAAATACATTAAAGAACAACAGGCTTCGTCCCAAGGGGTTTAACCCCAACTTCTTTGCCACTAGCCCGTCTGAGTTTGTGCAGGAGCTGGCCATTATCCCCGGCAACGCTGCCAACGACCCCTACTACACCGACCCACTCCTCACCGGAGCCGACATTATAGTTTACGAGGTGGACTTAACACCCCAGGAACTCGCTTCGGCTGCCACGGTTGAAGTCAAACTCTTCAACCAGTCAATCCCGCCGTTTTACCTGCAGCAGAGATTTAACGACGCCAACGTGGGTGCGGCCGAAAACGACCAGATACGCCGCCTTTACTACCTAACAAGCCACCTAAACACCGATGTTACTGACAGCACAGGCAAGCTGTTTATAAAAGACTGGAAGCTAATGCTCGCCACGGACTCAAGAAACATCGATTAACAAAATACTAGACCTTGAGCAAGAGGAAGATGCCTATTGCATCTTCCCGATTCACGATCGATCATCTTATTGCACAATATCCGAACGTAGTATGACTCCCGGCATTTACAATATTGTTCCACGATGCACCTCGTGCAATCACTTGTTCCCCACTTTGCTCATAAACCGCGTTCCAAATGTTACGAATAGAACCTTCTGCATCAAATGTAACAACCCAGTCAATATTAGTGCTTGTGTTGTTATAAACAAACACATCTGCACAGTAACCCCTACCCCAATCGTTTGTTATGATCAGCTCGATACTTAGATCATCCGCACCAGACGGCACATTGTATTCGTCGGAATCATCCGCGTTATCGCACCCGGGATCGGCCGGATAGTCTATAAGAGCGTCGCCATCGTTGTCTAACCCGTCAGAACAAGCGAACACAACGGGCGGTGGAGTGGGTATTGGAGTTGGCACAGGGGTCGGAGTCGAGACCGGTGTTGGTATTGGCGTGGGAGTCGGTAAAGGTGCTTTCCTATTTGCACAAAAACCGAATGTTACAGTTGAACCTGCATTAACAATATTATTCCATGACACACCTTGAGCTGTTATAAGATCGCCAGCTTGAGAATATGTTGCATTCCATAGATCCTTAACTGTCCCTTCGATTGTAAAAGACACTACCCAATCTTCATCCTCGCTACCCGTATTAGACACAGTGACATCGGCACAATATCCGGTGCCCCAGTCATCACTTATTACGAGTTTGGTGCTAAGCTGGTTACCTTGTTTGGGAGAATCAGTTTCATCATTGTCGTCCGCACTGTTACACCCCGGGTCATCGGGATAATCTACAAAACCGTCGTTGTCATTATCTAACGAGTCCGAACAAGCTGGCCCAGCAGGTGGAGTGGTTGAACCGTTTATTAACCTTGCCAATAAACCCACCTTATCCTGCCACACATCTTGCCAATTGTCTTTTAGTATGCCCCCGGTATCACCGCTGTTGGGATTCCAGGACCAGTAGAAAAAGTTTGTAATACCTTTACTGAGGAAGTAATCGATGAGTGCGTCCTGCCAAACCTTGTCATTGGGATCACCGCCGTGTCCATACCTGCCACCGAACTCCCCTGGGACTACAGCTTGCCCCTCTTGAACAAGGTAGCCGAAATGCTGCTCCCATATACCCGGCATGTTGTTTGGAAAATCCGGATCACTGAAATAAGGCTGTTCATAAACATCCGGGCCATAGACATGGGGACTAAGCACTAGTTTATCCTCAGGTATATTCAGTGGAAAACAGCTAAAGGGCTCGAGATTCCCTCCCCACCAGTGGTTAACCGTACCACTGCACACAGGGTTGCTCTCTATGCCCTGCACAAAAATGAGTATATTGGGATTAACAGCCAAAATTTCAGAAGCTGCTCTCTCAGCTGCACTATTCCAATCTGTAGCATGATTGCCCACACCCCACGTGGCAGGACCATGTGGTTCATTCTTTATATCTATTCCAAGAAAACCCTTTATCCCCTGATATCGGCTTGCTATAAACACTAGATCATCTATCCAATCCTGTTCTGTGTAATTTGATGTGTACCATAGCTCTTCAATCGTCTGACAGTCGGATGTGTGGTGGTCAAGCAGTATATAAAACCCTTCTCGATCAAGTTCGCTTATAACCTGATCCATAATATCCAGAGAGCCTAAACCGACAAGATCCGGATTTTTCGAATAATTAATGCTCGTGGGATTAATGTTATTTAATGTTTGGGGGCAAAACGGTAATCTGATCGCTGTAAAACCGAGCCCTTTTATCTGCGAGATCATATCCTTCCAGTTCCTAGCCCAAAGACCGTGAACAACATGGTCGTTGGTCTCGAATCCAAACCAGTTCACACCGTATAAGTTAACCTTGTTCCCGTCACTATCTCGTATTAAACCCGAATCTGTGGAATAACCCCAGGTAAGTGGTACTGAAAATAACAAACATAAAATCATCACGAAAATAAAACGCATATGCAAACCTCCTATGAGATGCAAAATTAGGAAACAAACAGTATAGCTGTGGTCAATTTTCTGCGGTGGATATTTTTTATTTATAAAATTCATTTGTTCTTGATTTGTGCCAAGCGCTGCGAGCCTGATAAAAACCGATTCGGCAAAAACAGTGCCATTTAGAAACAGACTTACATCCCCTTATACTTATTTAGAAAAATTGAAACGGCGCTTATAATCAATTCCCTAATGTGTTATATTGCAATGGTTAGTAGTAAAATAGTGCATAATCACACAGCCTGATGAGCATGTTTCTAATCCGCAAACCATGACTCAGCCTAGCCGCGAAGCAGAGGACAAACTTTTTAAGCTTCAGGAGAAGTATGAAAAAATCATTGCCGAGGACCCCGCATCCGTCGCATTTATATTCCTAGCTCAACTCCTCATAAAAAGGGGTCTTGAAGACGAAGCTATGCAGGTACTCCAAACAGGGCTTAGACACAACAATCAAAACATTACAGGCAGGTTTTTGCTCGGCAAACTATACTATGAACGCTGGCTTATCGATCCGGCCAAAAAAGAGCTTGAACAAGTCATAGAACTCGCACCCGACAACATCGGAGCCAGCAAAATTCTAATTGATATCTATTTCAGTGAATCCGATATCGACAAGGTAAAAGCCGTTTTAGAAAAAGCACAGCAACATCACCCCGATGATACCGAGTTGACAGAGTTTTGGGAAAAAGCCAATATGATGTCAAGCGTAGACCAGAGCAGTGAGGACACAGGTGCAGTGTACACATCTGCAGATAATCCATTTGTTGCACCAACCGGCAAAGCAGAAGAAAAAGAGATAGAGACCGAGACAATGGCCGACCTGTGCATAAGGCAGGGTCAGATTGAACAGGCCATAACAATATTGGAAAAGCTATTAATCAAAGAACCCGATAACAGGCGGATCATTAGAAAGCTCAATGATTTAAGGCCCGGCTATTCGAGTTCCGAGTCAGTACCCGACCCAGGAGAGTAGACGATCATGAAAATACTGGTCATACACGGACCCAATCTAAATATGCTGGGCAAGAGAGAGCCCGAGATTTACGGGGCTACGAACCTAGAGGATATAAACTCGAGGATAAAGGACGAGGCTACGAATCTAGGTGTAGAAGTAGATTTCCTCCAGTCCAATTCCGAAGGCGAGATAGTAACCAAAATCCAAGAGTCCTCAGACACAACAGACGGCATCTTAATCAACCCCGCCGCTTACACTCACACTAGCGTTGCGATAAGGGATGCGATACTCAGTTCCGGGCTCCCTGTGGTTGAGGTACACATCTCCAACATATATAAACGCGAGGAGTTCAGGCAACACTCCTATGTGTCGGGTGTAGCCCTGGGTGTTGTATCCGGGCTAGGCACAAATGGCTATGTGCTCGGCCTAAAGGGCCTTGTTGACTCTATTAAACAGTAATTTTATTACTTATCATCCGCTTAGAGTTAGCTATCATTATTGTGTAAGTGAAACCCCGAGAGACAGACCGCTATACTGATGAAAAACACTTGGACTATCAATAAAGAGAACACTAAGCTTGCCTCGAAATTGTCCGAGGATTTGTCTATATCCGAGAACACAGCCCAAGTTCTGATCAACCGCGGGATCGAGACCGACCGCGAGGCCGAACTATTTCTAAACTGCAATCTGTTTGACCTGCCTTCACCCTTTCTTATGAAGGGTATGGACGCTGCTGTGGAGCGGGTGATCCACGCAATTAACCAAAAAGAACATATTGCTATATACGGCGACTACGATGTAGACGGTGTAACCGCAACTGCGTTATTTCACAATTTTTTAAAGAGCCTGGGTGCAAATGTTTCGTTCTACAATCCCGACAGGCTAAAAGAAGGCTACGGAGTTAACGATCAGGCCGTCTCCAAGCTATCGGATCTGGGAGTAACGTTGGTTATCTCGGGCGACTGCGGCATCACGGCTGTTGAGCAGGTCAAAAAAGCCACGGAGATGGGCATAGATTTTATTGTCACCGATCACCACAAACCCCCCGATACTCTGCCAGACGCCGTATCCATACTAAACCCCCAGCAAGCTGACTGTAAGTACCCGGGTAAAGAGATTGCAGGGGTAGGTGTGATATTCAACCTCGCAATAGCGCTTAGAAGAAAGTTAAGAGACGCCGGGTATTTCACTGACAACGAGCCCAACCTGGGCGATTACCTGGACCTGGTAGCACTGGGCACCGTAGCAGACTGTGCTCCGCTTGTAAACGTAAACCGTATTTTTGTTAAAGAGGGGCTAAAAAGGGCCTCCGCCACAAAACACCCCGGTCTAAGAGCACTTAAAGAGATAAGCAGTGTAAACGGCGATGTAGACACATTCGACCTGGGATTCAAACTCGGCCCCCGAATAAACGCTTCGGGAAGGCTAAGCAGCGCCAAAAACGCTGTGGAGCTATTTATATCCCGAAACCCCGAGCGCGCACGAGAGCTCGCAACCACACTAAATAAAGAGAACTCGACAAGACAGACTATAGAAAAGTCCATACTAAACGACGCAATCGAGATTATAGAGAGCACAGACGAGATATTAGAATCGCCGTTTATTGTAGCGGCATCCCGGGACTGGCACCCGGGGGTAATAGGCATAGTAGCGTCTAGGGTTGTGGAGAGGTTCGGCAAACCCGCTATGCTCATTTCAATCGATGCAAACGGCGTAGGCAAGGGCTCTGCCAGGTCGGCAGGCAACATTAACATATATGCTGCCCTTTTAGAGTGTAAAGAGCTTTTTATTGAGTTCGGTGGGCATGAACTCGCTGCAGGGATCTCGATAGAAGAGAGCAAAATAGACTCACTCAGAGCCATGCTTAACAAAGTGATGACCGACACTAAATATACCTATGTGCCCGAGATAGCTATAGATAAATTGATCGAACTCAATGATATAAGTCATGATTTTATTGAGGAGCTCTCAATGCTGGGACCGTTTGGCGTCGGCAACCCCGAACCAGTGTTTATGGCCCGGGATATAGAGGTTGTTTCACACAAGCTCTACAAGGATAAACATATCGGTTTAAAACTAAAGGCCCAGGACCGTGTCTATGACGCCATCTGGTTCAATATCAAAAAGCCTGTGGAGATCACTGACAGAGCAGATATAGTATTTATTCCCGAACTAAACGTTTGGAACGGCACAACAAGCATCCAGCTCAGGATTGTGGATTTGGATTGCCACGATCATACTTCATAATATTAGGACAACCAGGTATAAATCACAGGAGGTAGTATAATGAGCTTTAAACCCAACCTTGAGAAGCTAAATTTTTTATATCCCATTATCATCATACTAATCATCGTCTTCTTTATTAGCGCATTTGTGATAGTGGACAGCGGTCATGTAGGTGTAATACGGACACTCGGAGCGGTCCAGCCCCAAGCCCTGCCCGAGGGATTTCACCTTAAAAAACCGTTTATGGACAAAATCGAGCAGATGGATATACGACTCACAAAGGCCAATGCCAAGTCCGCCGCCGCCTCTAAAGACCTCCAGACCGTACAAACCCAGGTAACCGTACAGTACTCTATCACCGGTGATGTCGCACCGATGACCTACCAAAAGATAGGCCAGAGGGACACGGTAGCCGCCACAGTGGTGCAACCCGCTATACAGGAATCTGTTAAAGCCGTCACAGCTCAATACACGGCTGAGCAGCTCGTAACCAAACGAGCCGAGGTAAAACTCCAGATCCAAGAAGCCATTGTGAACTTTATTACAGTGACACTTAAGGAAAAAAACGTTCCCAATGCGCTTAAAATAGCCAACGTTGCCATAACTGACTTCGAGTTCTCAGACGAGTTCAACAGAGCCATTGAAATGAAGGTTAAAGCCGAGCAGGAAGCACTCCAGGCCAGAAACGAGAAGGTTAAACGTGTCACCCAGGCCGAGGCTGCAGCCGCCGAGAAACAGCTTGCTGCAGACGCGGAAGCCTACGAGATAGAGGTTGCGTCCAAGGCACGCGCCGATGCTATTGCACGTGAGGCAAAAGCGCTTAAGGACAACCCTCAGCTCATCCAACTTCGCCTGGCCGAGAAATGGGACGGCACACTGCCGAAATTTACCGGCGGTGGTGCAGTACCGTTCATCGATGTGGACAACGCTCTAAAGGAATAACCGTACAATTATAAAATCGGCTATAGGAATCTACTCATAGGTATCAATCGGGGGGCATGAACAGACCAGGTTTTTATCCCCATATGGATTATTGATCCTGCCCACAGGCGGCCAGAACTTATTATCCAGCAGATAGCCGAGTGGGTACACAGCCTGTGAGCGTGTGTAGGGGTGCGTCCAGGTGTCAGAGGCTATCATCTGTGCCGTATGAGGTGCATTTTTCAACACATTGTCCTCAATATCGGCAGTACCGTCCGCAATCCCATCCACCTCTTTTTTGATTGATATTAAGGCCTCGCAAAACCTGTCCAGTTCTTCTTTTGATTCGCTTTCTGTAGGCTCGATCATCATAGTACCAGGGACAGGCCACGAGACCGTAGGTGCGTGGAAGCCATAGTCCATAAGCCTCTTGGCCACATCCTCGACCTCGACTCGAGCCTCACGCTTAAAATCCCTCAGATCTAGTATAAACTCATGAGCCACCCTGCCGTTCGTCCCGGTGAATAAAACGTTGTAATGGGGCTCGAGCCTTGATTTCAAGTAGTTCGCATTTAAGATTGCATAACGGGTTGCGTCCGTAACACCCTTTGCTCCCAATAGCCTTATATACGCATAGGATATAAGCAGTATACTGGCACTCCCCCATGGGGCTCCGCCCACAGCCGCGATAGATTTTTTGCCCCCAAGCGGCACGATAGAGTGCCCCGGGAGGTAAGGCTCCAGGTGTTTGGCAACGCATATGGGTCCCATGCCCGGGCCCCCGCCCCCGTGCGGGATGCTAAAGGTCTTGTGCAGATTGAGATGGCACACGTCAGCGCCGATGATGGCAGGTGTCGTAAGCCCCACCTGCGCATTCATGTTGGCCCCGTCCATATATACCTGGCCCCCGTGTTCGTGCACGATAGAGCAAATATCCTTAATATTCTCTTCGAACACACCGTGTGTGGAGGGGTAGGTTATCATAAACGCAGCTAGTGTATCGCTGTACTTCTCGGCTTTAGATCTAAGGTCCTCGAGCTCTATGTTGCCCTCGGCGTCACACTTCACCACCACCACTTTCATTCCTGCCATAGCAGCACTGGCGGGGTTAGTGCCATGGGCCGATGAGGGTATGAGCACTATATTCCTTAGGTAATCTCCATTATCGTGATGAAAGGCCCTTATTACCATAAGCCCTGCATACTCGCCCTGTGCACCCGAGTTCGGCTGTAGCGAGACCGCACCGAGACCTGTGATCTCGGCCAGGTAACCCTCTAGCTCCTTAAAAACCTGCATGTACCCGGCGGCCTGCTCCACAGGCACATAAGGGTGGATATTTGAAAACTCACCCCATGTCACTGGGATCATCTCAGTAGTGGAATTGAGCTTCATTGTACAGGACCCAAGCGGTATCATAGAGGTGGTAAGCGAGAGGTCGCGGGACTCGAGCCGCTTTATATACCTAAGCATGTTGGTCTCGGACTTGTTTTTGTTAAACACTGGGTGTGTGAGATACTCAGTGGTGCGTTCCAAGCCGTTATAACCGTGAGCATCATGAGCCCTGGGTTTAAGCTCTATAACAGTTGCAATATTGTTCTCGCTTTTGGCCATCCCCAATATATCGACTATCCGGCCCACATCGTAGTCGCTTGTTGTCTCATCCACTGAGATACTTATAAAACGATTATCCCAATATCTAAAATTGACACCTTGGTTATTTGCGATCTCTTTTATACGCAGATAGGTGCTGTTATTCTCGCCCAGATCAATCGTTATAGTGTCGAAAAACATATGGTTTAACTGGGTGTATCCAAGGTCGACCAGTTGTTGTTCAAGCCCAAGTGCAAGGCGGTGAATATTTTGTGCTATTTTTTTTAGCCCCTCAGGGCCGTGATACACAGCGTACATCCCTGCCATGATCGCAAGCAGTGCTTGTGCTGTGCATATGTTCGAGGTCGCCTTTTCTCGCCTGATGTGCTGCTCCCTGGTCTGAAGCGCCATTCTATAAGCCGGGTTACTTTCGGCATCAACCGACACACCTATGATCCGTCCCGGCACCTGTCGTACGAACTCCTCTCGGGTTGCAAAATAGGCGGCGTGCGGGCCCCCATAGCCCATTGGCACACCAAACCTCTGCGTCGAGCCCACTACCAGATCAGCCCCCATCTCCCCCGGGGGTTTAATCAAAGCTAGGCTCAACAAATCCGCAGCAACCGCTACAAGCACACCGTTTTGGTGGGCCTCTGCAACAAGGTCCGTATAATCGCTAATGACCCCCTCGGCATCGGGGTACTGCACTAATAATCCAAAAACGTCGTCTGTGAATTCAAAATCCTCGGTGTCTGTGATTACAAGCTTAATACCCAGCGGCTCTGCGCGTGATTTCAAAACATCTATAGTCTGCGGAAAGCATTTATCGGAAACCAAAAAAGTGTTGGGCAGTTTTTTCTTAGATCCTTTTTTGCTAACCCTGGCAAGCATCGTCATAGCCTCTGCCGCAGCCGTGGATTCGTCTAGCAGCGATGCATTTGCTATTTCCATCCCTGTCAAGTCGCTCACCATGGTCTGGAAGTTTAGCAGCGCCTCCAATCGCCCCTGCGATATCTCAGCTTGATAAGGGGTGTATTGAGTGTACCAACCAGGGTTCTCGAGAATATTGCGCTGTATCACTCCGGGGGTGATCGTGCCGTAGTATCCGAGGCCAATGTAGGATTTAAAGACCTTATTTTTCTCAGCTATCTTGCGGAGGTTGGCTAAAAACACGTGCTCCTCGAGTGAGTCAGGTAGGTTGAGTTTATCAGTTGTACAGATTGCTGGGGGTATGGTCTCTTCTATTAGTGCATCGAGCGAGGCTACACCCAACACCCCTAGCATATCCTCCAACTCGCTCGGATCAGGCCCAATATGTCTCTCTATAAATGTTGAATTATCGCCCATGGGTTAGTACTTGGCCAACACACTGCTAATACTCAATTCTAAAACTCATTTGTTTAATTGCCGTAACTAAATGACACAGAACATAGTTTTTAAAGATTTATTCCTGCATCTCGTTCTCTATAAAATCCGTATACTCTTCGTTATTCATAAGCTCTTTAACATCGTCCGGCTCATAGGGCTTGACCTTTATCATCCAACCGTCTATATACGGGTCTTCATTTATTAGTTCGGGCGAGTCTAACAGCGATTCGTTTACCTCCATAACCTCACCGCTTAATGGAGCGTAGAGATCCGACACTGCTTTGGTAGACTCGACTGCGCCAAAAGCGTCCCCTTTGGTAATCTCATCTCCCTCACTGGGCAGCTCTATGTACACGATCTCGCCAAGAGCATCCTGCGCGTAGTCGGTAATCCCGATCACCAGTAGTTCCCCTTCTTCCTTTGCCCATTCGTGGTCTGTGGTATATAACAGTTCGTCTTGAATTTGAACCATGACATTCTCCTTAATTTTTATAATAAAATGGCATAGTTACCAGCTTCGCTTCCCTGGCAGTACCCCTTATCATTATACTTATGCTTTCACTCTCTTTTGTTTCATCCTTTATAAATCCCATGCCGATCGACTCGTTTAGGCTAGGCGACAACGTACCGCTTGTCACATTACCCACGAGGTTTTTATCTCTATATATTTCATAGCCCTCTCTTGCAATCCCCTTATCGACCATTTTGAATCCCACCAGTGTTCTCTCGACCCCGTTTTGTTCCACACGTGAAAGCGCCTCGCTACCCAAGAATTCCCCCTTATCCATTTTTACGTACCTTCCCAAAGATGCTTCAAAAGGGTTAATCTGTTCGCTAATCTCGTGACCGTATAGCGGGTAGCCCATCTCTATCCTAAGTGTGTCTCTGGCACCCAAGCCGCAAGGCTGGATACCGTAAGCCCCACCCTTGTCTATAAGCGCTTCCCATAGCTTGGGGGCTCGGTCCCAGGGCAGGAATATCTCCACGCCGTCCTCCCCTGTATAGCCTGTCCTGGCAATTATAAGCCCCATCCCCTCCCAGGTCATACTCAGCGTATAGAACCTCTTTAGATCGTTTAGCCTGGTATCGAGCGTGCTTTCCACTATTGCTATAGCGTTTGGGCCCTGAATTGCGAGCTGTGAGTATTCCGGGCTCCTGTCGACTATCTCCACATCGAAACCACCCTTTGCCCCACGAATCCACTCTAGGTCCTTAGCGGTGTTTGCGGCATTCACACATATTAAGAAACGCTCGTCCGAGAGCCTATAGACTATGACATCATCCACCACCCCGCCGTGGTTATTACAGATCAGTGTGTACTGTGCCTGTTGGTCGTGCATCCTGGCAATATTGTTTGTAGTAATCCACTGGCAGAAATCCGCAGCCCCGGGCCCCACGATCTCAACCTCTCCCATGTGGCTTACATCAAATAGACCGGCCTTAGTTCTTACTGCAATATGCTCCTTTCTAACAGAATCGTATACTACCGGCATATCCCATCCTGCAAAATTTATTATCTTAGCCCCGGCTTCTTTGTGTGTTGAGAATAGAGCGGTATGACTCATTCTACCCTAATTGTTTAACAATAGAACTTAGGCTTGTCAACAAAATCTCGTGTAATAATTTTAAGGGTTTACTAACATACTCAACTCAAAGCTTTATTTTAATCTAAAGTGGAATTTTTCTGTGCGTTGTAAGTCTTATTTTAGATAAAAAATTGCGTGTATTGAATGCGAAACACCTCAGTTAAGGGCCTACTACTCGTACTGTATCCGAGTAGTATTCCGGTATAAGGTCGGGGTCATTTGTATAGTGCTCCACACCCTCATCGTCAGTCCATACGTATATTACATCCGATAACGACTCATCCTGCACGGGCTCTACAGCCTCCTCATAAATGGGCTCTTCGTAGTAGTATTCCTCAGTGGGTTCCAGGTAGAGCTCTTGGTCGTAATCCGGTTTTATATAACCGTTTACCTCTAGGTTGCTAGGCCTGCCGTAATAGCCGTAATACTCGGAGTCATAGCCGTCTATGATTACGGTCGAGCCGTAAACACCATAGTCACTCGGGTAGTAAGTGTAACCAGGGTAATAGGGGTCGTACTGGTAATCGTAGTAATGGGGGTTGTGGTGCTTTTTATGGCGGTGTCTTTTATGGTTGTGCTTTTTTGTTCTGTGTTTTGTGATCCCATAGCCTTTCATTCCCAGACTATTACTCTCGGTAAATGGCAGGGAGTCGGGGTGCGGACGGTAGTATTTATTATGGAATTTTTGATGAGGGTTGAGGTGTTTGCCGTGGGATTTGTGCTTAGTTGCGTGTTTGTGGTGATGGCTTCCACTATGTCTTTTGCCGTGGCTATTAGTCCTATGATGCTTCCCATAGCTTGCACTATGCCCCGAGTGGCTAGAACTGCGAGCTTTAAGCTGTGCGTATGAATCTGCAGATAACGTGAAAAAAATAGCCAGAGAGAAAATATATAGAAATATTTTCATATTAATAGACTGCATTATCCCGAATCCAATTTCAACTGAGCGTCGCAGCCCCAGGTCCGGATGCTGCGTATAGTCCTGTATTGACACAATTATTCGTTATCGAACAACTTTTTGAGACTTGGTTTCGTAACCTTACCCATGGCGTTTTTGGGCAGGCTCTCCACAACCCTTATGAATCTTGGGATTTTGTACGATGCAATTCTCTCCTTGCACCAGTCCCCAAGGGCCTTTGGTGAAACAGTTCGGTCGGGATTCAAAAACAATGCCGCGCAAACAACCTCGCCCCATGTGTCGTCGGGAATACCAACCACAGCACACTCGCTAATTGCCGGGTGGTGTCGTAAAACATCCTCGATCTCAAGCGCCGAGACTTTATAACCACCTGTTTTAATGATATCTACCGAGCTTCTGCCAAGTATCTTGTAATCCCCATCCTCATTTTCTGCAGCAATGTCCCCGGTCTTAAACCATCCGTCCTCTGTAAACGCATCACTTGACGCATCGGGCTTCTGCCAGTACTTAAGGAACACTGTGGGACTTTTTACCAATAGCTCACCGGGCTCAGTACCGCTGACCTCTGCATATTTATCGTCCACAATTTTTACCAGCACGCCTCTTAGCGGCTTACCCACATGGCCCGCCACCCTTTTACCCACTAAAGGGTTAGAGAGGACTATCCCGATTTCAGTCATCCCGTATCGCTCCAACAACACCTGCCCACTAATCTCTTCCCATCGCTCTAAAGTGCTTACGGGCAGTGCAGCCGACCCCGAGATCATCACTCGCATACGCCCGCACGCCTTACTCATTAACTCTTGGTTGTCTGGTGATGCCCCCTCCCAAACCTCAATTAATTTCGAGTAGATTGTGGGCACAGCCATATACAGCGTGTAGTTGCAGTCAACAAACCTGGACCATACCTCCTGGGCATCGAACCTTGGAAGAAACTCACACTTGGCACCCGACCACATTGCACATAGGAAGGCGTTTACGATCCCGTGCAGGTGATGTAGAGGAAGAGTGTTGAGTATATAATCGTGCTCGGCCCAACCCCAGGCCTCCACAAGTGCAAGCACCTGTGCCTTTATTATCTGGTGGGTGGATACAACTCCCTTGGGCTGTGCCGTAGTCCCGCTGGTGTATATGATGAGGGCGCTTCGGCATTGGTTTATTTGGGGAAGCTCGGTTGCTATAGCAACGGGCTTATCGAGATGATCGGACTCAAGCACACGGCGGCCTTTTACGATGCTCTTTATGCGCGCATAATACTCCCCGCTTGCAATCACGCAGTCTGCATCTGAGTCCCTTATTACATAGTCGAGCTCAGGGTCCGGGTGTGTAACGCAAAGGGGCACCGCAACCCCTCCTGCGCGCCATATACCCCAGAGCACCGCGGCATATTGAAAGCTCGGGGGCACTATAAACGCGACCCTGCTGCCGTTTAAGTCTTGCTCTTGATCGAGTAAGGCACACGCAATTTTTAAGGATGAATCCAGGAGCTCGGCATAGCTATATTCTCCCGCCCCATCCACAAGCGCTATGCGATTTCTTACATCAAAACCCCTATCAACTATCTCTATGCCCGAACACGGGTTATCTATGTTCATAATTACTTCTGGTTAATCTGATATTAGATTATAATAACTCCATCTATTCATCTATGCATTTTAGCAACGTCAGTTGCAACGCATCAGATCGACTATAACTATGCCGAAGATTCTAGAAATAGCCGAGCTCGGCCACCCTGTGTTACGCGATAAAGCAAAGCAGGTACACGACACAGGTGACCCGGAATTAGCCGAGCTCATACAGGACATGATTGTAACCGCTGAGCACAATAACGGTGTGGGAATTGCAGCACCTCAGGTCTATCAGTCCAAGAGAGTATTCATCATCTCATCCAATCCTAATGAGCGCTATCCAAACGCACCCGAGATGGAACCCACAGCCATTATTAACCCCGAAATCATCTCGTACTCAGAAGAATTGGTAAAAGACTGGGAGGGCTGTTTAAGTATCCCGGGTATCCGAGCACTCGTGCCCAGATTCACTTCGATCAGAGCAAAGTACGAGACCCTGGATGGTGAGTCCATAGAAGACGAATTCGAGGGGTTTATAGCACGCATCTTCCAACACGAATTCGATCATATCGAGGGGATTGTGTTTTTGGACCGCATAGATGACAACTCGGATATAGTTACAGATAAAGAGTACGTAAGAATAACACACGAGACCGGGGACAACTAGTCAGGGGGAGCAGAAACCATGAGATTAATTTTTATTGTCATGTTTGGATTTTATTTGACGCTTAGTGTTCTGGAAGCAGGTGCAGCAGACAAAGACTCGATATTCCAGACCTCTACAATCACAGCACTTAAACACGGTTTATATGACGGCAATATGACGTTTGGCGAACTAAAAACTCATGGGGATTTCGGACTAGGCACGCTGAACAAACTCGACGGGGAACTCGTAGGACTAGACGGCATTTTCTATCAAGTCACCTCAGACGGCAAAATGCACATAGTCGAGGACAACACCAAAACCCCCTTTGCAGTCGTAACGTTTTTTAATCCCGACCAAACTCTCAAAATAGACAAACCGACAAGCTGCGACCAGCTCTATAAACTTGTACAATCCGAACTACCCTCAGCCAACCTGCCCTATGCCATAATGGTCAAAGGCATATTCAACTTTGTACACGCACGCAGTGTGCCCGCACAACAGACTCCCTACCCGTCGCTTGGCGATGTAATAAAAGAGGAACATAAGTTCGAGTTCAACGACACCACCGGTACTATGGTCGGGTACTGGATGCCTGGGTTTATGAAGGATATAAACACCACCGGGTTCCACTTTCACTACATTACAACAGACAAGACCACGGGCGGGCACGTATTGGACTGTGATATCAAAGAGGCAGAGGTAGGTGTGGACATAAGCAGAAATATAGATATAAGCCTTCAAGCCACAAAAGACTATGAGTCGGCAGTATTTAAGACCGGCAAGTTAAAGTTCCCCTCTGGCAAGTGGATAGACATGTCACACAATTTTTCCAAAGACACTGTGTACTGGCCTACAGCCGAGGAGTTTAAAAAGCAGACCGTTTTCGACGGTGTAACCGATAAGGGTTATTTTTACTCTGCATATAACTTCTCTGCTGCCGAGCACGGCGGTACACACATCGACGCCCCCGTACACTTTGCAGAGGGTAAACAGAGCGTCGACCAGATCCCGATTGAGAATATGTTAGGGCCGGCGGTTGTGGTCGATGTATCTAACACTTCCCTCTCCAATCGCGATTACGAGGTCAGTGCAAAGGACCTTATGGACTGGGAAGCAGTGCACGGCCAGATCCCAGACGGTGCCATTTTACTGCTAAATACCGGTTCTGCACGCTACTGGCCCGATAGAGTAAAATATATGGGCACGGATAAACGCGGCCCCGATGCGGTCGGGGACCTGCATTTCCCAGGGCTATCGCCCGAGGCTGCCGAGTGGTTGGTGAGTGAAAGAAAGATAGGGGCTGTGGGGCTCGACACCCCGAGCATTGACTACGGCCAGTCCGTACTCTTTGAGACTCACCAGATCCTTTTCGAAGCCAACATCCCGGCCTTTGAAAACGTAAATAATCTTGATTTACTGCCCGCAAAAGGGGCCCTGGTTATCGCACTGCCCATGAAAATAAAGGGAGGCAGCGGTGGGCCGCTTAGGATTATTGCGCTTGTACCTGACAGCTAAAAAATTAATTGGGAGAATATCATGAACAAAGAAAACAACGAAAAAGACGACAGAGTCGTCACAACAAGGCTTAAAGACGTTACGAATGTTGCCAGAGAGGCAGGACTGCTGATTCCCGTATACCTAACAGAGGAGATATGGACCAACTGGGTCGCCTCAGACACCCAAGAGCAGGATGATGAGGAACATGAAAAAAAGCGTGTTAGAACCATTATAGACAGACTGCAATATTTCATAAGGGTGCACCGCCAGACAAGCACATCGAACTTAATATTTTTCCCCGTACAGTTCGCTAAGGATAATAAACCCGAAGAGGTTCAGTTGCTATCGTACCTGGGCCCCCTAACTCAGGACGATGACAGGCCCTGCATAACAATCATGACTCAAAAAGAGTACGACAGCACCACTAACTAGCCCCATCTAATACATATATATACTACAAATCGTGTATTATAATGGAGTCAGGTTTGGGTTATGGAACACACCGAGATATATTTCGACAACAATGCGACCACAAGGCCCCTTCCAGAGGTTAGGGAGGCAATGCTTAGGGTACTCGGAGACGAGTTTGGAAACCCCTCGAGCGCTCATTCCACTGGCGAGCGTGCTCGTGGCTTTATACGCGAGGCCCGCCGCTCACTCGCAGAGCTGATCGGTGTCCGGAATCCGAGAAACATAGTGTTTACAAGCTCGGGCACAGAAGCCAACAACATGGCATTTTACTCGTGCACAAGGGCCAAGAACAACAACTGCAGGGTCATCACAACCTCGGTCGAGCACTCGTCAATCCAAAAAATGTGCAGCTACCTAGATCTAAACGGTGTAGATATCGCGATAATAGGCGTAGACCACAAAGGCCACCTGGACCTAAACGAATTAGAAGACGCTATAAACAAAGACACTGTACTCGTGTCCGTACAATGGGTTAATAACGAAACCGGTGTGATCCAGCCGATCCAGACCATTGGGCAAATCTGCAAGGATAACAATATTATGTTTCACACCGACGCCGCACAGGCCGTCGGTAAAATCGAGATGGATATAAGCACCCTCCCCATAGACCTTATGTCTGTTACGGGACACAAATTCCATTCCCCTCAGGGCATAGGCTCGATTGCGTGTAAGGAGAAGTACCAGCTTGCACCCATGATGTTCGGCGGGTTCCAGGAAGAGGGCTTTCGTCCTAGCACAGAGAACGTCCCTGGGATCGTGGGTATGGGAAAAGCCGCAGAGATTCGCAAAAGAGATATAACCCGGCTCATCGCATCGATGCGAGAACTAAGAAACCGTTTTGAGTCCATGGTGCTCGATTTCATACCCGGCACCGTAGTAAACGGCGATACAAAGAACAGGGTTTGCAACACAACCAATATACGGTTCGAGGGCATTGACGGGAAACTGCTTATAAAGATACTCGATGAAAAAGGGGTAAGGTGCTCGCAAAGCTCGGCATGCACCAACTTCGAGGTCGCCCCGTCTTATGTGCTAAAGGCCATGGGCCTTACAGACGAGCAGGCCTACTCTAGTATCAGGTTTAGCTTCTCAGTCGAAAACACCGTAGAAGAGGTAGACACTGCAGTCGATATTATAAGGTCTGCATGTAACACGCTGCAATCTTAATAACAACCATTACAACAAGTCTATTTTCACTGCTTAATTCAAAAAAATAATATCATCTCAACTATTCCTACAATTACCTCTGAGTATAATAAAATTCCATAATATGATATATTGCTATGCGTTTATTTAAGCCTATCAAATGCTCATCAAAAAAACAGTTAACGGTCTGGGATATATCAAAAACTCGCTAAGCTACGGTGTGCTCTTTACCGTATTATTGATTGCTGCGAGTATATTCGTCCCCCTTTACTTCCGCCAGGATGCCCTCCGCTTGGGTGAGATGCTGTTCCATAAGTACGGGCAGGAGAGGTTCGATATATTTCTTTATCTGATGACCTCTATCAGCAGCACTCCTATAGCACTACCTGTTTGGGTCTATGCGATCTTCGGTACAATGCTCGGGTACGAGAAGGTAAGACTCGTCATTATCATGGCCACGGGTGCCGCAACCGGCGGTACATTAACATATATGCTTGGCAGGTACTTCGGCAGAACACAATTCGTAAAAAGACACTTCCCCAACATAGAGAACCACAAATGGACCGAGGGCCGGTCGATGCATGTAGTTAGCCTAATACTGTTTTTGGGCACGGCCTCCCCCATACCCTTTGACTTCATGTTCGCCGCCTGTGGTGTAAAACAGTTCCCTCTACCTGTGTTTTGGCTCGTGATCATATCGGCCTGGATTGTGAAACTCAACTACCTGCTCTTCGGATACGGCTTGATACAACAATAGCTCTTAGCTTACACCCTTACGCATTGCATTTGCAGTATAGATACTAACAAACCTTGCAACGAGAAATGCGATGTACAACTGACCTATAATCGCTTCCAGAACCGATATTATCCGTGCTTCCGGGGAGACGGATGTTATATCTCCATAACCCAGTGTTGTAAGTGTAGTATAGCTATAGTAGAGCAGGTCCTTTGCATACACAGACTCACCGCTTGTGACTGCTGAGCCCATAAACAGCGGCTCCGGGGTAAGGTAATCTATAAACAAGTAAACCGTTGCCCATAATATTCCGAGCAGCAGATAGACGCACACTGCCCCATACAGAGTATCGGCAGTAACCTCTTCTGTTTTTAGTATATGATCGAGTATTGTGACGGTAACATAGAGAAAAAACAGAACACCCACAAATATTGTTTCTGACGACCTGGTGAAGAACCATTCCGATACCAACCAGGGCACACCAAGTACAAGCAGAATAATCAAACTCCTGCGAGACTTGGCTACAGCATACACACCGAATATAAACACAATGCTGCTTATGACATTTAATACAATGAACCCATATGTGGTCCGGTCCACGAATGAAGACAGTATTAGCAGCAGCATTATGGAGATCATAAAATTGAACATTTTATATTTTGTGGATGTATACAATATGTATTTCAACCCCTTTTCATTTTCCAGTTTCATATCTATTACCTCCCCCCAAGTAATAAAACTAAGTAATAAACTCTGGCTGATTATACAACTTATTTGTTCATGCGAAAAGAAACACACGCGATACGTTTCAGTTGAGTTTTACATAATATTGCTCATAATCGAACGAATCATGAGAGATGCGCTTGTGCTTGATGATGTTGCGCTCATCGGCAGAACCTACTCGGAATACTCGTGGTTCTTCGGACTCAACACAGATGAATTAGAGGGCGAAAAAATTCTAGACGTAGGTGCCGGGGTAAGCTCTTTCTGTGCCGAAGCCCGGGCACAGGGGCTTAACGCTACAGCACTTGACCCCATATATGCCCACCCCATGAATAAAATTAAGGATAAGAGCAAAACCGACCTAATAAACGTGATGGCCCAGATGTCGAGTCTCAAACACATGTACAACTGGGGCTTTTATAAAAACTTAGATAAGCTCGGGGAATATCGCCGGGATGCGCGTAGACTGTTTCTGGAGCATTATAGAGACGAACCTGCCAACTATATTAATTCTTCACTTCCCGACACAGGGCTATGCAAAAAGACCTATACAATAACACTGGTCTCTCACCTGCTTTTTCTATACGAAGATGACCTGGACTATGATTTTCACAAGCGAAGTGTTTTGGAACTGCTACGTATAACAAGTAGAGAGATCAGAATATATCCCATAGTTAATCTTCAGGGTATACGGTCTAACTATGTCGACCGACTTATACAGGATCGTGACTTAGCGAACTTACAAATCCAGCTCACAAACACAAACTTTGAGTTTCTGCGAAACGCCACGGAGATGATAGTAATAAACCACTTAGACCCGGTTTCACAGAACTCCGAGCTTAAAAACTAGCGCTTTATCTTGTAACCGGCCTTTTCCCTGTCCCATGTGTCTTTGGTAATCCCCTTTTCCCTGAGCTTGTTTTTCTGCACACGCTGCGTGCCAGTCTTAGGTAGTGATTTTTCAAACCTGATAAACCTAGGCAGCATGAAATGGGGCATCTTGGGTTCTAGGTACTTCATGAGCTTAACCGGGTCTATTTTCCTGCCTTTTTCGGGTACAACGACGATCATGACCTCGTCCTCGGCATATCCCCCACCCTCTGCCTTAACCCCAACAGTACCCGACTCCGCTACATCAGGGTGGGAGTTTACAATCTTCTCGACCTCAAAAGAACTTATATTTTCGCCGCGCCGACGTATATAGTCCTTGACCCTGTCTACAAAATATATATAACCCTGCTTGTCCATACGCCCGGCGTCACCGGTATGGAACCAGAAGTTTCTAAAATCCTGCACTGTCTTCTCGGGCATCTTATGATAGTAATGGAGCATTATGTTGGGAATCCTAGGCCTTACCACAATTTCCCCGATCTCCCCCCTCGCGACCTCTTCGTCTGTTTCCGGGTCAGTCACTTTTATCTCATAACCCGGGGCTTCCTTACCACACGACCCCACCCTAAACGGCTCGCCGGGGCGCATCCAAGTACACTGCCCGATCTCTGTGAGTCCGTAGCCCTCCATAAACTTGATGTTAAACCTCTTCATAAAATCCTCGATTATATCGTGGGGGGCGGGCGAGCCCAAAACCAGTTTTACGTTGTGTGTCTTTTCCTCTTCCACCGGGGGGGTGTTCCACATAAAGTACGCCATGCTCCCTACAATATTGAACTTGGTAACCCCATGGTCCTTTATCCACTTCCAAAACTTACTGGCGCTGTACCGCTCCTCGACCAAGGCCTTGGCCCCTTTAATGAGTGCTGGGTATACGGTCATTACCATTGCGTTTGAGTGAAAGAGCGGCAGACAAGTAAAACACACATCATCGGGCCCCACGTCCATTATCTCGGCATAGTTCCTTGCACTGCTATAGTCTGCGGCACAGGGCCTTACCACTCCCTTGGACCGCCCTGTTGTGCCCGAGGTGTACATAAGCCTTGCATAGTCCATAAATGTAATATCTACTGGGGGTTCGGCGCTTTTTTGAGAGTCGACAAACTTTGTGTAAGAAACCATCTTCTTAAAATTATAGCCATGGCGATTAAACTTGGTGTCACCGCTACGCGTCCACACCACCACATGCTTTAACTGAGGCAGCTTTTTAGCAATCGGGGGCATCCGGTCCAGGTACTCCTCGGCGATAAACAGCACCTTTGAATCAGAGCTGTCTATTATGTACTGCAGAAAGTCCATCTTGTAGGCAGTGTTTATAGGCACCATCACAGCACCCATTTTTAGGATCCCAAACCACGTAATCACGTAGTCGTCCGAGTTGGGCATATAGACGGCGACCTTGTCTCCTTTCTCTAACCCGAGTCCAAGCAGCCCGTTTGCTATCTTATTGGCAAGCTGGTTTGTCTGATAAAAGCTGAGTGGTTTTTTGTAACCGAACTGTAAAAAAGGTTTCTTGCCCAGCTTTTTTGCCTGTACACGAAGCACCTTGGGCAAAACCCAGTTATGTCTATCCTGCTTTAGGTACCACTCGACATCAAACTTCCCGTTCTCTCGTTTATAGGTTATGGGGTGACGTAAATCCTTTGGTTTTTTCGCCGATTTAGTTTTCGCCATGGTATCTCTCCTCTCGACATATTATCTTTTTTATATAGATCTCAAAACATATTTAAGTAAAAGGTTCTGCCTCCTCGTGCTGTTCACTTTCCTCTGTGTTTTTCTTTTTCCCGAAAACCCAAGCCACTATAATACCCAGTTCGTAAAATACGATAATAGGCACAAACATAAGCATCATCGAAACCGCATCGGTGGTCGGTGTTAAGATAGCGGCAACAACAGCACCTAACAGAATTGCATACTTGCGCTTGGTCCTAAGCCAGCTGCTACTGACCAGTCCCATTCTCGAGAGTACAAATATAATAAGTGGGAACTCAAACACAAGACCGAAACCGAAGATAAGAGCCATAAAAAACGAGAGCGCCTCCCGAATTGACGGAAAAGCCTTCACGTACTCTGAAGAATACTCGTTTAACAGGAACTTAAATGCCGGGGGGGCCGCTATGTAGTAGCAAAACGCCGCACCTATAACAAAAAAGAGCGATCCAAAGAATATAAATGGCACAATTATCTGCCTCTCGTGCTTGTACAACGCAGGGGCCACAAATGCCCATGCTTGGTACAACAGGAAAGGCACCGACGCAATCACCGATGCAAAGAACGCAACCTTTATATAGGTGATAAACCCTTCGGCTGGTTTGGTGAAGATAAGGGAGCTGCCTTCCGGCAGACTTGCAATCACAGGCTTCATTAGAAACTCGAAGATCTGCTCCGAAAAATAATAAGCCGGCAAAAAGAGCACCACCACAACCAGCACACTCCAAAGCAGCCGAGCCCTAAGCTCCGTCAAGTGATCCAAAAAAGCCATCTTTTTTTCTTCCATCGGCCCGTAAAGACTACCCTATCAGACAGCTTACTGCCATTAGCCTGGTGTGGCTCGAGGCTAATTATTTCAATCCCATATCAGCATAAATTCTGAGCTTAATTAGAATTAAGGCACCAGGACTCTGAGTAAATTGACAACAATCACTGACTGACATATATTGTTATCCCGTTACGAACATCCTTTTTACCTTTCTTGGAGGAAAAATTGAAAGTACTAATCACAGACGGTCTGGCAAAAGATGGGCTTGCTGTGCTTGAATCAGCCAAAGAGCTCGAGGTCGACGTTAGGAAAGGGATTTCCAAAGAAGAGCTGCTGGACATTATTAAGGATTTTGACGCTGTCGTAGTAAGAAGTGCCACAACGGTAACCTCGGAGATCATAGACGCCGGGGTGAACCTTAAAGTGATAGGCAGAGCGGGAATAGGCGTTGATAATGTGGACGTAGAGGCGGCCACTAAAAAAGGTATAGTTGTGATGAATACCCCCGAGGCAAACGCCATCACCACAGCAGAGCACACAATCACACTTATGCTCTCGCTCGCTCGCAGAATCCCCCAAGCCCATTCATCTATTTCTTCGGGTCTCTGGGAGCGCTCGAAATTCAAAGGGGTTGAAATATACGGGAAGACACTGGGCTGCATAGGGCTCGGCAACATCGGCAAATTAGTAGCAGAGAGGGCAATGGGCCTTAAAATGAGGGTTATTGCTTACGACCCGTTTTTAACCAAAGAGGCAGCTAAGAGCCTGGGAGTGGAGCTGGCTACGCTTGATGAACTGCTCGAGAAATCAGACGTAATAACAATTCACACACCCCTTACCTCCGACACCAAAGACCTTATTAATAAAGACACGTTCGAGAAAATGAAAGATGGCGTGCTGTTAATCAACTGTGCTAGGGGCGGGATTGTGAACGAGGCAGACCTAGCCCAGGCACTTGATCAGGGCAAGATCGGCGGCGCGGCAATGGATGTGTATGTAAGCGAGCCGCCGGAAAAAGACAACCCGCTCTTTAACGTTGAAACGGGAGTTGTATATACCCCGCACCTTGGGGCTTCCACCGAAGAGGCACAGCTTAAAGTCGGCATATCCATTGCAGAGCAAATAGTCGACTTCTTGGTAAACGGGGTGGTAAGAAACGCGGTCAATATGCCATCGCTAAGCCTAGAACTACTAAACCAGATGAAACCCTATCTCAACCTTGCCGAGAAGCTGGGAAGCCTCCAAGGCCAGCTTTGCAAGAGTGCTGTAAAAGAGATCCATATCGAGTACGACGGCGAGGTATCCGAGTTCGACACCTCTCCTATTACGGTGTCTGCACTAAAGGGCTTTCTATCGCCGATTATGGACGTTGTGGTAAGCCATGTTAATGCACCCGTAATTGCCAAGGAACGCGGTATTAAGGTTATAGAGTCCAAATCCTCAAAGACCAAGGACTTCACCAGCCTGATTACCATTGTGGTTAAAACAACAGACGGCGAAAGCCAGGTGTCCGGTTCGATTTTTGGCAAAGAAGAACCCCGATTCGTCGGTATTAACGGTATGTCGATAGACGTGGTGCCGAAAGGTTATTTATTGGTGAGCGAAAACAATGACCAACCCGGGTTTATCGGAGCAATGTGTACGGTGCTCGGGGAAAACGGAGTTAACATAGGGCTAATGCACTTGGGGCGTGAGGCTATTGGGGGCAGAGCCATAGTGTTCACAAACGTTGATTCACCGGTGCCCGACGATGTAATGGAAAAGATCTCTAACCTCACTGACATAATCTCACTAACACAGGTTAAATTTTAATATGGCAGGTCATCTCAATTTACCCCAAGGGGTTAAGGACTTTACACTCGAAAAAGCCGAGGAGTTAAGAAGGATAGAAGACGGCTTGCTCGAGGAGTTTGCACGCTGGGGTTACAGACGAGTCATCACTCCGCTATTTGAGTACTTGGAGACCATAGATGTGGGGCTAGGCGACGAGCTCCGCAACAAGGTTATGAAATTCGTCGACCCCTCTACCGGGGATATAGTAGCGCTTAGGCCCGACATAACCCCCCAGATCGGCAGGATTGTGGCTACACAGCTAAGCGAGCACTCCACTCCGCTTAGGCTCTGCTATAACGGCCGGGTAGTAAGGTACGAAGAAAAGGGCAGCGGTAAGGAAAGGGAGGTCTTCCAGGTCGGTTGCGAACTGGTGGGTCTCGACAGTGCCGAGTCTGACGCCGAGATCTTGGCACTGGCTGTAAAATCGCTCGGCCGACTGGGCATTAAAAACATCATTCTCGATATCGGACACACCGGCATACTTAGACACCTGCTCGAAAAAACCGGGGACTGTAGAGCCGAGATAGAAGAGGCTCTTAAAAAAAAAGATCACGAAGCACTAAGGAGTGCTATACGTAAATCAAAGCTCTCAAAGAGTACAAAACAAGCGATTTTGCTCATGCCCGAGCTCTTTGGTTCCACTGAGGTTCTTGCTGAAGCCAAAAAAATAAAATCCATCCGTAAATACATTCGGGAACTTGAAAACGTTCTAAATGTACTTAAAGACTACAACCCCACGTGTGAAATCAATATAGACCTGGCCGAGTTCAGAGGGTTTAACTACTACACGGGTGTTACGTTCGACATTCTCTCCCCCAAAACGGCCACCCCACTTATAACCGGGGGCAGGTACAACGAGCTCATGTCTCGCTACGGATACAATTCCCCTGCCACAGGGTTTGCAGTGGATGTTGAACCCATACTCAATATCACTCAAAAACACACTGAAAACAACCAGATACATTTTGTGGTTATACCCAAGAAAAAGGCGCTTAGGCCCGAGGCCATCCGCCTGTCCGAGTGGCTTCGCTCAAGCGGGTTCAAGGTAGTGCTTGATCTTAACTTAGACCAGGACCAGATAGACTATAGAATAAGTGAAAACTCCGCTAACTTTTACGGTGTAATACTCTTGGAAACCCCTAGGAGGCTTAAATTAATCGAATCCAGAAAAGGGGTGTGCAAGGAGTTTTCCAATCTCGAGGAGTTACTCAAAGGCGGGATCTGAGAATGCCAAACGTAGTAGTTATCGGGACTCAGTGGGGAGATGAGGGCAAAGGACGCATCGTAGACCTCATCGCCGAAGACGTATACGCCATAGTGCGTTACCAGGGCGGTAACAACGCCGGCCACACAATTGTTATCGGCGACCAAACCATAATCCTCCACCACATACCCTCGGGCATACTCAGGGAAGGCAAGATATCGGTTATAGGAAACGGTGTGGTTATAGACCCAAACGTACTGCTTGGTGAAATAGACACACTTAAATCCGCCGGGTACCGAGTGGACGGCAGCAATCTAAAGATAAGCGACAGAGCACATGTAATCATGCCCTATCACCGTGAGATCGACCGGGCTCGTGAAGAAAAGAGGGGCAACCGCAAAATCGGGACCACAGGCAGAGGGATAGGACCCGTATACGAAGATAAGGCTGCTCGCAGAGGGATACGAGTAGCAGACATAGCCGATCCAAAACTCCTTAGAGAAAGACTCCCCGATATCTTAGAGGACAGAAACCAATACATCGCCAAGGTCTTAGGTGGCAACACCCTAAGCCTAGAAGAGATATACGATCAGTACATCGAATACGGACGGAAAATCTCTCCATTTATAACCGATTCATCCACTCTGCTTAACACCGTAATTAACAAGGGCAAGAACATTCTATTCGAGGGTGCCCAGGGGGCGTTACTAGACATAGATTTTGGCACCTATCCATTTGTTACATCATCCAGTGCAAGCTCAGGCGGGGCATCCACTGGTACCGGAGTAAGCCCTACTAAAATTGATACAATACTTGGTGTGGCCAAGGCCTACACAACCCGTGTGGGAGAGGGCCCTTTCCCCACAGAGATCGAGGGCGAGCTTGGCGAAAAACTTAGGGAGCTTGGGGGGGAGTACGGGGCCACAACCGGCAGACAGCGGCGCTGCGGGTGGTTCGATGCAGTAGCGTTTCGCTACGCAGCCATGATAAACGGTGTCTCACACATTGCACTTACAAAACTAGACGTCCTCTCAGGGTTCGATTCCATAAAGATTTGTGTCTCGTACAATCATAACGGCAACACTCTAACAGACTTCCCCACCAGCAACGAGATACTCGCAAACTCAACCCCCGTATACGAGGAGCTAGAGGGGTGGGACAAAGACATCTCCAACATACGCACTTATGAAGACCTGCCCTCGCAAGCCAGGGATTATTTAAAAAAGGTAGAGGAAGTTACCAAGACACCGATCTCTATGGTCTCGCTAGGACCATCGCGCGACGAGATCATTTTCATGCGGGATATTCTATAGAAGGACCTACTTCAGTCGAACTCATATTCACGTATCCAATAACCTAATCCAGGGTGCCAGTTCTCAAGCCTCACAGCCTCTATCCTATTTGTAAAATTGTGATACTCGGTCTCGAATTCACGCCTGTACACACCCACAACACGAACGTAATTCCCCTCAACAAGAGGCACATCGCTCGGCACATATACGTTCACACCTACACCCTTGCGATCAGCTAATGTAAAAATCGTATAATCGACCAACTCCCTATTCTCACCCACTTCGAACGTCTCATGGGTAAGGTCCCAAATTTTCCCAATTACAATTACACCTGCACTCTCATAAGCGTTTTTATTTGTAAGTAGATCCGGTATGCTCACGCTTTGGGCAGGCAGCGAGGTGTTGGGATCCTGCCACGTTCTATTACAGCCCACAATCAATAGCATGGGGATTAAAGTCAGTGTTATGAGTGCGATCCTTATCATTCGTTCCTCCGAACAGTACCGTTACTATATGTTAGCACGAAATTAATCTACTTTCTCATATGCACTTATTATATGCCTGACAAGAGGGTGACGCACAACGTCGCTTTTTGAAAAATAGACAAACTCAATGCCCTCTATATCGTTCACCACACCTTCTGCGTCCAAAAGACCCGATTTGTTGTCGGTGTCGAGGTCGATCTGTGTTGTGTCGCCTGTCACAATGGTTTTCGAATTGAACCCAAGCCGGGTAAGAAACATCTTCATCTGCGTAGAGGTCGTGTTCTGTGCCTCATCCAATATTATAAACGCGTCGTTCAAGGTCCTCCCACGCATATATGCGAGCGGTGCAATCTCTATCCCGCCTTTATCTATTAGACGCGTAGCCTTTTCATAGTCCATCATATCATAGAGTGCATCGAGTAGGGGTCTTAGGTAAGGGTCCACCTTCTGTTGAAGGTCCCCCGGCAGGTAACCCAACTTCTCCCCGGCCTCGACCGCAGGGCGCGTAAGAATAATACGGTTAACCTCCCTGTTCATAAACGAAGACACCGCCATGGCCATTGCCAGGTAGGTCTTACCGGTACCCGCAGGCCCTATGCCAAATACTATATCGTTCTTTCTTATAGCGTCTATATATAACTTCTGCGCCAGACTCTTGGGAGCTATAATGCGCTTTCTGGTAGACACACACACTGTGTCGAGAAATATGTCCTCAAGCGCCATTTTCCCGTCCAGCACCACCCTCGCAGCAAGCTCTATATCACCGGGGTCAAGTGCATAGCCTTTTTCAATCAGCTCATAGATCTGCTGGAGAAATTTTTCTGCAGACCGGACCCCTTTTTCGTCCCCTCTCAGGTTTAATTTAGCGCCCCTCGAATTGATCTCGATCCCAAAGAAGCTCTCCATTTCCTTTAGGTTTTCGTTATGCTCCCCGTAGAGCTGCTTCACGGCTCCGTTGTCATCGAAGTTAAGCTCTGTGGTTGTTACCGGCTCTGTATTCGATCTGGTCTGTTGCTGCATGTTTGAAATGGTGTATGCCTCCTTAACCTTTCGGTGGTTTTTAACTATGATCTATGCGCAATTTATCAATAATGATACATCTAGTAGATTTAATTTGCAGATACAAAACATTGCGGGAGGTATGCACAAATATACTTTCTATAAGGTCACCTGCAGACCTTAGACAAATAGATTTATTGTTGTTTAATATCGGTTTCTCTATTATGAGGTAATTATAACCCAACAGTCATTATTTCCAATTTCTACATTCCCCCCACCCTAGTATAACCAGCAATTTATTCGGTTTGTTCTTCTATAATTACTGCAGGATCAGGGTGTATGAAGCTATAGTCGAGAAGAGTCTTTAATTTATTGTTTTTCACGATCTTGTATTTAAACTCGTCCATATCTGTAAACATGGGCGGTTCTAGGCCTAATTTCCTAGCCTCGTTTACATAGAAGTCCTGTCTTGTGGGGTGTGTATCTGAACTCGCGTTTAGCACCTCGCCCCAAACTTCTCTTTCGATCACCCTGGATATTATATTTATGCAGTCGTCCCGGTGAATAAGGTTTACCGGGGCATCGGCATTAGCAACTGCCTTTTTGCCTGCCAAAAACCTCCCGGGCATCCTGTCATAACCGATCAAGCCCGAAAACCTTATAACTGTGGTCTTAAAATTTTGGCTGGCAAGCAGTATGTTCTCTACATTCCTAAGCGCTTTCCCCGAGAGCTTATCCGGCTCAAGTTCCTCATCCTCACTCACCTCCCTGTTTACATTCGGATACACGGAGGTCGAGCTTACATACAGTATTTTATCAAGATTGCTATGAGCTTCTACAAAATCGATCAATGATAAAATCTGGGTTTGGTGGTACTCGACAATGTCCGGGCGGCGCTCTGGTGGGAAGTTAACTATAAGGATGTCGGTATTAAAAAACCCTTCTAAATCCCCTCCCCTCAGATACGGGTCGAGAACTAGATGGCTGGCATCTATGCCTTCGTTTTTAAGAAGCGAGAGTTTATCCTCAGTAGCAGTAGAACCCTTTACACGGTAACCCTCGGCAATAAACCTCTTGGCAAGAGGCAGCCCCAACCAGCCGCAACCCAAAATACTTATCGTATCCATACACTAAATGATACCCGCCTACTTACCAACCGTATCCATCAAAGAACCCCCGGGTGATCAATTACCAGATACTGATTAGGTGCTACATTCTGTAACGTCGTGGTCTGCCCGTCGGGCCAATTTACCTTTAGCGTGTCTATGCCTATGCTCTCACCCAACCCGAAATGGGCCAATGCCGGGTCCTGAGAAACAAAGTTACTACCGCAGCGGACCTCACGGGTCTGAGTAGTCCCGCCCGTAGTCACCTCGATCAGTGCACCTATTCCCTGCGTGTTGGGGGCCATGCCGTTTAAAGTGATGCTGATATAGTTGTTTTGGTTCCCGCCGTTATTACGAAACAGACTGGGCGGCTGGTCATTGTTGGCTATAAACATATCGATGTCGCCGTCTTTATCGTAGTCGAAACACACTATCCCGCGGCCCTGCCCAGTTTCTATTAAGCCCAGATCAAATGCCTTTTCCGTGAATGTGCCGTTTCCGTTAGACATAAACAACCTTGTCGGGTCCGCAAAATAATCGCCGGCAATCCCACCGTCGGGTGGGAACCCGAAACCGTTTACGTGCGCAATGTCCAGGTAGCCGTCGTTATCAAAATCGGCAAAGCAGCTGCCCCAGCCCCAGTACCCGTGACGAACACCCGACTGTTCCGTAACATCCGAAAATGCGCCTCCGTCATTTCTATAGAGCCTGTTTCCTGTAATACCCCAGTTACCCTCAGACACACCGTCCTCGTCTAAAATACTCGATACAAACCAGTCCATATCACCGTCGTTATCATAATCACCCACAGCCCCGCCCATACCGTTTTCATCCGAAATTACGATTGTGGTGGTGTCCTGGAATGTCCCGTTACCCTGATTGGTAAATACCGCACTTGTACCGAAATCTGAAGCTATCAATATATCTTTGAACCCGTCGTTATTAATATCGGTAAAATTAGGCGTGAATGTAAAGTCTATGAAACCTGTGTAGGATGCCGTAATCCCGGACGACACACTCACATCAGTAAAAGTAGAGTTGCCGTTGTTCATCCATAGGTGTTCTGATGAAGTCCCGCCTGTGACAGCCCCGCTACCCCAGTGTGCTGCAAACAGGTCGATATCATTATCGTTGTCATAGTCACCGCACGCGGCAGACATGGTGATTGCCCTTGTGATCGCCAGCCCCGCATTGTTTTCTACGACCTCGAACTTACCGTTTTTAATATTACGAAACAGTGTTACGGCATTGCTGTTTAACCCGCCTACAAAAAGGTCCAGGTAGCCGTCACCGTCATAATCCCAAAACAAAGGTCCCGAGCCCAATATACCGTTTAGATCAACACCTGCATTGGCACCCACCTCTGCAAATGTACCGTTGCCCAAGTTCCTAAATAACAGGTTCGGCCCAATATCGCCGCGAATGGCATATAGGTCTATCCAGCCGTCATTATCGTAATCCCCCGCTGCCACTCCACCCGCTATTAGTTGAAACTCACCCTGAGGCTGCCCCGATATATAGCCGTGAGAATAGTTAAAACCCGCTAGTGAAGTAACATCCTGGAAGCTGAATACTATCTTGGGCGCACCGTTATTGCCTGTGTTCGAGCCCGATCCCCCGCACCCGCCAATTGTGCCCATTGCGATAAAAAATACTAATACTACACCTGTAATTCCCCGCAAACCTGAAAACAAAACCATATGCTCGTCCTCCCTTCTATCTTCACCTTCTACCTTATATTACTGGATACATATTATCATATAGATCTAAATACTCTAAACACTGTCTTCTACACAGCGTGACTCGTATAAAGTGGCTTCAGCATTGCTCCTTATGTATTTCTCTTTGCATCCACTACATGTTCTGCCTAATCTCAATATTATACCGGAACTCAGGAGAACTGACTTCACCTTATTTGATAATTTTCACGATCCGTTACTTGCCAAACGCCGAATATGCAATATATATCTATATATACAGTTCCCCGGAGAAAATTTAGATGTCCAACCAAAAACGCGACTACTACGAAGTGCTCGGCGTATCTAGAGACGCAAGCGAGCAAGAGATTAAAAAAGCATACAGACGCCTTGCGATGCAGTACCACCCCGACCACAATCAAGACGACCCCCAGGCGGAAGACAAGTTTAAGGAGCTCTCCGAGGCTTACGGGGTGTTGTCCGACCCCGAAACCAGATCTCGCTATAACCGTGGGGGATTTGCAGGGCTCGAGGGCATGTCGGCCGAAGACATATACGGCGGGATTAACTTCAACGACATCTTTGGGGGCGGGGGGTTCGGTAGCATCTTTAGCGACCTATTTGGATTCAGCCAACAGAGGGGACCGGCTAGGGGTGGCAACATAGAGACTCAAATCACTGTACCGTTAAAACGCATACTCACCGGGGGCGAGGAAACCGTCCACTATCAACGCATGGAAAACTGCGGCAGCTGTGAAGGTACGGGAGCAAAAGAAGGCACGAAGCCCGTGACCTGCGAAACATGTAACGGAAGCGGTCAGCAGGTACACACCATTCAGCAACACGGTGTCACGCTGCAACAGATCGCAACCTGCCAAACCTGCTTTGGCCGCGGCTCGGTTATTAAGGACCCCTGCACTACTTGCAGCGGTAAGGGCATTATTGAGCAAAAACGCAGCATGGAGATCAATATACCACCCGGGATTGCAGAAAACACAGCTCTTAGACTCGATGGCGAGGGCCATTCAAACTCACAACCCGGTTCCATCCCAGGCTCGCTATACGTAGTAGTCTCCACAGAAAAAGACCCTAGGTTTGAAAGAAGAGGAGAGCATCTGCACAGGATTGAGCAAATCGAGATCCCCGATGCTGTGCTCGGCACGAGCATTGATATAGAGACACTAACCGGTAGTGTTGAGGTTAAAATTCCCCCCGGTACACAGCCCGGGACAACACTTAGGCTTGCAAACGAAGGCCTCCCTGTCTTTAGATCGGGGCGAAGAGGTGACATCTACGTCACAGTGCGGGTAAACATCCCCAAGAAACCAACCCCTGAACAAAAAGAGCTATACGAGAAGCTAAGAACATCTAGTAACTAACCGGCTGCATTGTAAAAGGGAAACTAAGCACTCGTCTCTCGTCGCGGCCCTCGATCCTATAACCTATATCCAAAGAGAAACTGTCTACTTCCACCGGTATGTTCTTGAAGTATACAAACCCGGAAATTGTGGCATCGGGGTACACGGGTCCGGGTATTAGTGCCTCTGTGTAAACGTCTTGAGTGTTTTCGTACTGTGGGGCGTAATAGTCATAGGGAGAGCCCACAGGGTAATATGTAAAGAACCCGTATGGGCTAAAATCCGAATAGTATCCCCCACCGTAATACCCCCCTCCGATCCCTATCGAAAAAGTAGGCGAGAATCCTGAGCTGCCCTCGGCATTAATAATCTCGGAGACTATGGTAGGCGCAAGGGGGTTGTACTGTGTGTTGAATTCGTCGATTAATACAATATCGCTTATGCTGGTTAGAATTATTTCATCTGTATTATTGGTGATCTCGATTCGCATGGGCAAAACGAAATTGTACAGGTTCCTGGGCTCCCCTGCCCAAGACGATGCAGCCACTCTAATGACTACCCCGTCCTCACTCTCGTGAACAGCGGTTGAGGGCACGGGGATCTCGGTGATTACATTGCGCTGCCCATAAGCACAGCCTACTAAAACTAGGCATATCAAGGCCGCAGAAATAACATGAAGATTCTTTAAAAATCCATATCCCGCAATTACTAAACCTGTATTACGAATCTCAGCACTCATCAATTAAAAGTATATGGATGAAACACATTGTTTCCAGTCACAATTTATACATTAACAACTTAATTTGGCTAAAGTATCCATTTTTGATAAACTTAAGTTCCAAATTCCAAAGAGGAGAAACACCTAGAGATGGCAAAGTTTCCACCGGGTTTAGACGTCGCAGTTGATTACAAGTTTATGGATGCAGTGTTCCAAAGGCGATCCCGACGATTCGGCCTCGGGATGGAGATTGAAAAGGGCCCGCTCAAATACAAATCCAAGCACAACTCTGTACCCCTCTCGGAACTCGAAGAAGCCATCATCGTATGGAACGGGCTTGGGATAAAGAACATAAACCTATCCGATTTCCCACCCCACGTTGGCCTAGACCTAGAAATGCAATTTACCAGTAAAACCATCCCTGCACTTGGCGACGTCCACCGCACAGAGCTATTCTACACAAACGATGAAGGCACTTACATGATCAAAATGCACGACAAGCAACCCGAGGATTTTAAGGGTCTCGAGGGGCTTAGTCGTGAGAAAAGGGTAGAGAAAATACTCGAACTGTTTCAGGCATCCAAGATTAAACTCGAAGACAACCGGGCCGACCTTCCTTCTAAACCCCCAGGCATCGCGGCACATAACCTTTGGAACGTGAACAAGCCCGGCACAACGCTCTTTATGCCGGTTACTGATCTGTCTGCCTGCATTATCAACCTTTACTTCTTTTATATGCGCCCCGACCACAGGTTTAACTTTGTGGATGAGCTCCACGGTCTTAGACCCCCCGGCACTCAAGGCTGGCTCGACAAAGGGTTCTTGGACCCCTCCAAGAGAATGCCGCTTATCGAGGCAGAGCTCAGGTTTGCGAACGGCTATATCGCAGAGCAGGCGTTTATGGGGCAAAACATGGTTCTCACACTCCAGGCGCTTGGTCTCGGCGGATGGCTCTTTAGCGGTTTCGCCAGCATGTTTATGCTCGGCGGCACTCCTTTTAATAAAGGGCTGGGTTTTAGGTTTATAACTCCTGAAACCAAGGGTGACACTGGCAATCCCAACCCTGTAGCTGTGGGTAAAGACGGGTTGTTTCAGGCATTTTGCCCTCCCTACTACAAAGATATGGGCGAGGCCGTAGAAGCCTTTAACGATATGAAATGGAGCAACTGGGAATCCCACACCATGCCCTATAAAAACCCCGAGGGCGTGCTCCAAGAGGTAGAGAGGCCGAGCAAAGAAGAGATCCAGGTAGTAAAGGATATATGTAACTATGTATACGATACCTACGGGCGGTTCCCCGCATTTTCCGACCCCATGTTTCTAAGGTTTATGGTACAGGCCCACCACCTCGACCTGGACTTCTATGACGAGTACTACCCCGAGGGGGCGTATACCGAAAACCATAAAAACCACTTTCACATATGGCACCCCGACATCCCGGACCCGTTTGAGAAATGAGTTTGCCGCACCCGTATATTGTTGTATTGCAATGCTCATATTCTGCTGCATAACCGAGATTTGTTGCCATGACTCACTGACATGAGCAAAAACATATTTATAACCGCAGAGCTCCCCGGCGAAGGGACATCGCTTCTACAAAAAGACTACAGCGTAGACGTGTATCGAGAGCCTTCGGTAATAGCTACCGATGAGCTGATTGCGAGGGCCCGGGATGCAGATGCACTGATCACAATGGTATCAGACTCCATAGACCGAACCGTTATGGACTCATCCCCGGGGCTAAAGATCATCTCCAACTGCGGTGTCGGCCACGAGAACATTGACGTAAAAGAGGCCAGCAACCGAGGGATAATGGTCACTAATACACCTGGCGTGCTTACCGAGACCACAGCCGACCTGGCCTGGGCCCTTATGCTAAGCATCGGCAGACGGATCGTAGAGGCCGATAACTACGTTAGAAGCGGCGAGTTTTCCTGCTGGCTTCCCACACTGCTTTTGGGACACAACATACACAAAAAAACCCTAGGTATTTACGGCATGGGTCGCATCGGCACCGCCGTGGCTAAACGCGCGGTGGGTTTTAATATGGAGATTGTTTACAATAACAGGACCCCCAATCTCACAGCCGAAAAAGAGCTCGGGGCCCGGCTTATTGATTTCGACCAGTTATTGACCCGCTCCGATTTTATAGTAATCACAGCCCCTCTAAACAACGAGACCCATGGGCGATTCGGCCTCGATGAGTTTAAGCGTATGAAACATAGTGCCGTTATCGTAAATATCGGCCGGGGGCCCATAATCAAGGAAAACGAGCTCGCACAAGCTTTAAAGGAAGGGGTTATATGGGGGGCGGGTCTTGACGTTTACGAAAACGAACCCGCCGTAGATCCCGAACTTATCAAACTATCCAACTGTGTGTTGGTACCCCATATCGGCAGCGCCTCTCTGGAAACAAGGATAAGGATGTCCGACATGGCAATTGAGAGCGTGGTCACAGCTCTTGGCGGGGGGATTCCCAAACATCTCGTAAACAGATCTGCTTTTGTAGATCACTAAAACCAAACACTATACAGGTTAATCTATATACACATATTACTCTTCGTCACTATCGGTTTTGCTCTCATCTTTTTCCGGTTCATTTTTATCATTAGGGGATCCCAGTAGAGAGCGAAACGGCAGTTTGAGTATAAATAGTATAACGGCAGGGCTTAGAAAAATTGATGCAAACAGCCAGATATCGCCCGGACTAAGATAAATTTTTGAGTCCCATACCCCCATCTGCCCACTCAGTACAATCTTGTCTCCCTCAACACTCGATTCATTTATAGTTATATCAAAGTCACCTGCAGGGCTCGATACCTTCATCTCTACAATAGTCCTCCTAATTTGTTTGCGATACAGATACATTATCCCACAGCTGAGTGGGGATTACTAACCTATTAGACAGTTGTATGGAGTAGGAACCAACTATTCGAGGGCGTCTCGCATGGCATCTATCGGGGCATCGACCCCGGTCCATATAGTAAAACTCTCGGCACCCTGATAAAGGAGCATGCTCAAACCCCCGGCTGCCCTATGCCCTAGCTCACGCGCACTCTTTACAAGATCGGTCTCGCGCGGCTTATATACCAAATCGTATATTACTGCGTTCGGATTTAACTCTTCTAGATCTATATCTAATTCCCCCTCACCCTCCATACCCATCGAGCTCGAATTAACTATTATATCTGCCATTGATAATGCATTTTTGAGCTCATCTGTTGCATCCAATGCCACAGACGAGAGTTTCACATCGGGGAAATGCCCTCCGAACTCCCCGGCCAGTTCTTGTGCCTTCTGTAAAGTCCTGTTCGCAATCTGCACAGACGATGCACCCTTGGAACACACAGCCGTAACAACCGCCCTTGCAGCCCCCCCGGCTCCTATCAACAAAACGTTTTTGTGGTTAGGATCAAAATCCAGATCAGTCTTAAGCGCTCTCAGAAACCCGGGGACGTCCGTGTTATAACCTACAAGCCTGCCCCCCTCGTTTTTAATCGTGTTAACCGCACCTGTAAGCTCCGCATCCCGCGTGACCTCGTCCAGGTACTGCATTATCTCTACCTTATGTGGGATAGTGACATTCACCCCTTTTACCCCAAGGGGCACAAGTCCTGAGACTGCTGTGGCCAGGTCTGAGGGCGGCACATCGCACGCAACGTAAACACAGTCAAGGCCCGCGGCCCGGAATCCATTATTATGCATCCTGGGCGAGAGGCTATGCCCAACCGGGTGCCCAAAAATGCAATATATATCGGTACTCGAGGTTACGTTCAATGTAATAGGCCCTCGGGATTTTTATCCGCCGTCGGTCGACAGTATCTCCTTTACGCATTGTACATCTTTTGTTATCTGTACCACAAGCGCGTCGGCACTCTCAAACCGTTTTTCATCCCTTATACGCTCGACGAACTCAACGTTAATGCTTTGGTTGTAGATGTCATCGGAGAACTCAAAAATATGGGTCTCTATTAAAAGCTCGTTTTTTTGAAACGTTGGGCGGTAGCCTATGTTTGTAATACTCTTGTGCTTTTTATCACCTATATTGGCGTAGGTTGCGTATACTCCCTGCTTGGGCAACAGGTCCCAATCGGTATCCAGGTTTGCAGTGGGAAAACCGATTATCCTCCCCCTCTTCTCTCCCTCTACAACATTACCGCCCACGTAGTAGTTTTTACCTAGAAAAAGCACAGCCTTCCTCATATCCCCGTCCTTTATGAGCTTACGTATTGACGAGCTGCTCACTACCTCGCCGTCTACACGCGCAGGCCCCACTACCTCGGTCTCAAACCCCAATTCCTTACCTACAGTTTTTAGAAGGTTAAAATCCCCCTCCCTATTTTTACCGAATGCGAAATCAGGGCCTATAGTCAAATGCTTTATGTTTAGCGTGTCTACCAAGATCCGAGAGATAAAATCCCGGGCACTCATCGAGGCAATCTCCTTTGTGAATGTAAAGCGCACCAGGTGCTCTATCTCCTCCCTCTCCAAGAGCTTATACCTCTCTCTAATCGGGAACAGCAGGGGAACATCGATGTTTCTTAGCACGGTCTGGGGGTGGGGGTAAAAGGTAATCACGCACGAACCGAGCGCCTTTTTCCGAGCTGTCTCGATCGTGTGCTGTATTATTTCCTTGTGCCCGATGTGCACCCCGTCAAAGTTGCCGATTGTAGCAGCCGTTGGTACTTCTAATGGTAGCGTGGGGTCGTTAATTATTTTCATATCTTAAGCCTAGAGCCAATAACCTAAAGTCCCGAACTTTATCTGTATCCATTATATATTCGATGTTTTTTTGATTTTACTATGGTTTCAGAACCAAATACATATTCGGATTGACTTGTTAAAACGGAGGAATTTTACCATATGTAGTGAATTGTAGAAAGTAAAATCGCACCTAGATCATTTGCTCTTATAAAAATCCCATTAATAACAAACCCAAGAGCTCAGATGCTACTGGCCGAGCATATATTCAAGCTTTTTAAGTGCCTTGGGTAATGCAAATACGATTATTCTATCACCCAGTGCTGGCACAAAATCCCCCCCGGGTATTATTACTTCATCCTCACGCACTACTATCCCCGCAATCGAACCCTCGGGGAAATGTGCTTCTTTAAGCGGCATATTTAATATCTTGGTGTTCTCCGTTATATCGAATTCGAGTACCTCTGCTTTCCCCTCTTCTACAAGAGCTACATGCACCACCCCTCCGATATGTAGCAGGCTAAGCACCTCATTGGCCACCGCAAGCCTCACGCTAATAGCCCTGTCCACCCCGATTGCTTCTATCACATCAATGTAGTCGGGTTTAGTGTATAGCACTATTGTTTTTTTAACCCCTAAGTTATTTGCCAAGAGTGCACTGAAAACGTTGTTCTCATCGTCCCCTGTAAGTGCAATGAAATAATCCGCCGAATCGACACCAGCTTCCTTAAGCGTGTCACTGTCGGTGGCATCGCCGTTAAACACTATGGCTTTAGGCAACTCCTCTGCAGCCATCCTTGCCCTCTCGGGGTCACTCTCAATCAGTTTTACGTTTATCCCGCCCTCTGTAAGCTTTTTTGACACCCCCCTGCCTATCCGCCCTCCCCCGACTACAACTGCCGAACTCACGGTGCTTTCGGTAACCCCAAATAGCTCAAGCAGTTTGTCCAAAATGTCCGGTACCCCAAGCGCAAATATGTAGTCCCCTGTGGCAACGCGCGTGTCCCCCGTGGGAATAGTGATCTTACCGTGACGCGAAATGGCAACAAATATCCACGCCTTTGCAGGGCCGAGTTCAGACAGTTTTTTCCCCACGATAGGAGTGTGTTCCTCTACCTTGAGCTTAAACATCTGGATCTTTCCCGTGGCGAACGACTCTGTCCTCCAGGCAAAGGGCGAGCTCATCAGGCTTGTAATTTTCTCAGATATTATCTCACCCGGATGCACGGTGTATATATCGGGTTTCTGAAGGAGTTTGGGGTACTCTAGGTAGTTGGGGTTTCTAATCCTTATTATAATTTTCTTAACCCCTAACGACTCGGATATCGAGGACGCCAGTATGTTCGTACGATCATCACCTGAAACCGCCAGCATCACATCCGCATCCTCCACCTGCGCCTGTCTAAGCACCGAGGGGTCGTCCCCGCTCCCGTGAATCATCAGCACATCATGAGACTCTTTTAGTTTTTCTGCGGTATCCCTGTCGTTCTCAATTACAACTATATCGTGCTCCCCACAGAGATTACGCGCCAGAAACGATCCCACCTGCCCCGCTCCGATTATAACTATTCTCATATTCAGCTACCCGAAGGGGCACCGGCAGTCTTAGGCTGCAGCCTGCCGCTTCGTACCAATAGTAAAATAACACAACCCGCGATCACTAACAGAGTCGATATAACCTGGGCCTGCGAAATCCCCGGTATAAAGCTTGGGGTAGTGCTCCTTATGAACTCTATCAAAAACCTCTGCACACCTAGGATTATAAGGGTTATAGCAGTCAACCAACCCACGGGCCTTGCATTTTTACGAATTTTCCAAAGAAAAATGAACACAAGGGTCATTATGATTGTGTCGTATACCTGGGTTGGATGCACGGCATCTAGAGTAGGTGGTGCACCGTCGGGGAATGAAATGCCCCACGGCAAATCGGTCGGCACACCGTAGTCATCCCCTACCAGTAAACACCCAATCCTGCCAATTGCATATGCAATTATCAACGCCGGGGCCGCGGCATCGGTGATTATCAAAAAGTTTATTCTCTTGTAGTTAGCGACTGCCCACATCAGCACCAGCGCTCCTATCAACCCACCGAAAAAAGTAAACCCCGAGGCCAAATACCTGCTGGGTGAAGCCATAAAATCCGCAAACGTGGCCTGCTGGTATAGGAATAAGAGCTTTGCACCCCCAAGCCCCCCTATCACACATGCGAGCAATAGTATATCGGCCAGGTTACCGTTTAACCCCTTTCGCTCTAATTCAATCTCACCAAACTTATAGGCTACCAAAAACCCGATCAGTACCATCACCGAAAATGACGAGATCGATACACTGCCTATTTTGAAAAGTTCAGGATACATAGTATTTCAGTGCCTCCGCGCAAAAAACTCAAAATAGTCTTACATGGTTTATATACATCTGCAAACTTGCTTTGATTACAGTATTTTTAATAGATCAGGTTTATGATGTGAGCCCCGCTGGCTACAAATAGGATTTGAGACCAGCCAACAACAACCACCAGATCCTATGGTAACTTAATTGAGGTATGAACAAATACAATATCGTTATGGGTGTATTGATATTTGGACTCTGCTCGGCGCTTAATTTCGAGTCTTCTCTTTCGCAAACAAACCCCAAGATCACCGAACAGGAGATAAGCGCACACATAAAAGAACTGGCCTCCGATGAGCTTCGGGGTAGGATGTCGGGTACCCGAGGTGCCGAAAGAGCTGCCGATTACATAGCCCTTGAGTTCGAGTCCTATGGCCTTGAGCCACTTAACGAGAACGGTGATTATCTACAAAGCTTTACATTCCGTTCAGCACCCCAAATGGGACTTAACAATTTTTTGGATATAACAACCCCACATAAATCTAAATCCTACTCCCCCAAGACCGATTTCATGCCGATCGGGTTCTCAACAAATGGCGAGGTATCGGGCGAGGCGGTGTTTGTGGGTTATGGAATTACGGCCGAGGGACTAGAGTACGACGACTACACAGGTGTGGATGTAGAGGACAAAATAGCGATAGTACTTCGTTATTCCCCCGAGGGTGACGAGCCCGAGAGCCGTTTTTATCAATACTCCTCGCTCCGCTACAAGGCAATGAACGCCCGAGAACACGGTGCACGGGGAGTGCTGTTTGTAACACCCACAGAGCACGAAGCGAGCGGAGAATACGACAATATACTATCCGATATGTCGGCTGGCGACTCGGGTGTTGGGGCACTTTTGCTTAGACCAGGGGTGGCAAACACTATTTTTAACACTGCGGGTTACGATCTTAAGTCACTTGAAAAAAAGCTCGATGGTAAAAAACCATTTTCATTCCCGATCAAAAACATCAGCATAGAGTTTACTGTAGACCTGGTTTATAAAGAGCTCGAGACCTCCAATGTTGTGGGGTACATCGAGGGCAGCGACCCCGGGCTAAAAGACCGGGTGCTCATAATAGGCGCCCACTACGATCATATAGGTCTCGGCGGCGAGAGCTCGCGCGCTCGACAAAAAGGAGTACGCGAGATTCATAACGGTGCCGATGACAACGCCTCGGGTGTTGCGGGCTTGTTAGAGTTGGCAGAGTATTTTTCCTCCCCTGCGAACACACAGAAATTCACAATAGTTTTTATAGCGTTTGCGGCCGAAGAGATAGGCCTTTTGGGTGCCTCGCACTACGTAAAAAACCCGCTTTTTGCTCTGGACAACACAGTGGCGATGCTCAATATGGATATGATAGGCAGGTTGAGAAAAAATAAACTCACCGTCTTTGGAGTCGGCTCGTCCGACCAGTGGAAGGAGCTACTCTTGAAAGCCAATAGAGACACAAGGCTTAAACTCCATCTTAGCGATACCCCGTTTGCACCGAGCGATCAGTCGGTATTTTACTCAAAGCAAATACCCGTTCTCCATTTCTTTACCGGCTTACACGGCGAGTATCACACACCTGGGGACGATTGGCACAAGATAAACGCACGGGGACAAAAGAGCGTGCTCGAGCTTATGAGCAGCTTAATTCAGGACCTAAGCTCCCGAGAACTGAGTGTAGCGTATTCCAAAACAAACGCACCCGTGGGCACGAGTGCAAGGTTTAAGGTCTATTTGGGCACTATCCCCGACTACTCAAGCACAGAAACTGGGGTTAGACTTATGGGTGTACAGGGAGGCAGTCCGGCAGAAAAGGCAGGTCTTACCAGCGACGACGTAATCTTAGGCCTAGGTGGCCATAAGGTAAGCAATATCTATGATTATGTATATGCACTCCGTAAATCCAAACAGGGAGTAGAAACCGATATTGTAATTCTACGCGGGAATAAAGAGATATCGCTTAAGATCGTGCCGGAAAGCAGATAAGATTGAACGTTTATGCGGCTCAAACACACTCAAAAAAACAGCAATTGACAGTATATTATTTTCTGGTAATATTTACCATCTGGGAATTTACATATTGTGGATGCATGATATCCACAATAGTTTAATCAGCTATGCAGGTAAGCAAAACTCTAGACTATGCAGTCCGGTCCATGACATACATGGGGACTAAGCCATCGTGGAAGTCGAGTATGAAGGAGATTTCCGACCGCCAGCACATACCTATTAATTACCTGGCGAAAATCATGCGAAGACTGGTGAAAAAAGGGTTGGTCAGATCCATGGTCGGCCCCGAAGGCGGATATACCTTGCGCAAAACTCCTTGTGAGATCAGCTTGCGTGAAATATACGAAGCAATAGAGGGCGAGATAAGGATGGTAGACTGCATGGACAACGACTCGATCTGTGTGCTGCACGACTCGTGCACACAGCTCCCGGTATGGGACAGGGTTCAGTTATCGATGATAAAAATACTCGAAGACACGACACTAGAGGACATGTTGGAGAGACAGGAGACAAACATTGCGTCTTGAGATGATGAAGCATATAGGAATTTCGGAGGCTTAAGTAAATGGGTGTAGATCTAGATAAAATCACAGAACAGGAATATAAATACGGGTTTACCACGGATGTTGAGCAAGAGATAGCACCAAAGGGCCTAAACGAAGATATTATAAGGTTTATATCGAGCAAAAAGAACGAGCCCGAGTGGCTCCTGGAGTGGCGCTTAAATGCTTATAAACACTGGCTCTCAATGAAAGAGCCCTCTTGGCAGCATGTTAAATACGACCCTATCGATTACCAAAGCATAAGCTACTACGCAGCCCCAAAAGAGCAGGACAGGCCGAAGAGCCTTGACGATATCGACCCGGAGATTAAAGAGACATACGATAAACTCGGAATCCCTCTAGAGGAGCAAAAGATGTTGGCCGGTGTGGCTGTAGACGCTGTGTTCGACAGTGTATCGGTTATCACCACTTTTAAAGAAACGCTTGCCGAGGCGGGGGTAATATTCTGCTCTATCTCAGAGGCTGTCCAAGAGCACCCTGATCTCATAAAGAAGTACATGGGCTATGTCGTACCGCATAACGATAACTTTTTTGCAGCGCTTAACTCCGCAGTGTTTACAGACGGCTCTTTTGTGTACGTGCCCAAAGGCGTGCGCTGTCCCATGGAGCTATCGACCTACTTCAGAATTAACGCCGAGAACACGGGTCAGTTCGAAAGAACCCTAATTATTGCGGAAGAGGGGAGCTACGTTAGCTACCTAGAGGGCTGCACCGCCCCTAAACGGGACGAAAACCAGCTTCACGCCGCTGTTGTTGAGCTCGTGGCACACAAAGACGCTACCATTAAATACTCGACCATTCAGAACTGGTACCCCGGCGATGCCGAGGGCAAGGGTGGTATATACAACTTTGTTACAAAACGAGGCAGGTGTGTAGGGACTAACTCGCATATCTCTTGGACACAGGTAGAGACCGGCTCGGCAATAACATGGAAGTACCCGAGCTGTATCCTAGAGGGTGATAACTCTGTCGGGGAATTCTACTCCGTAGCCCTTACCAATAGAAGGCAACAGGCAGACACTGGCACTAAAATGATCCATATAGGTAAAAACACTACCAGCACAATTATTTCAAAAGGTATATCGGCGGGCGAGGGTCAAAATACCTACCGCGGGCTGGTGCAAATCGCTAAAGAGGCTAGCTCCGCACGCAACTACACCCAGTGCGATTCGATGCTCATAGGGGACAAATGCGGCGCGCACACATTCCCCTATATAGAGGTCAAAAACTCAAGTGCTCAGATGGAGCACGAGGCCTCGACGTCTAAGATAGGTGAGGATCAAATTTTTTACTGTCAGCAGAGGGGACTTTCGGCAGAGGACGCGGTGTCGTTAATAGTAAACGGGTTTTGCAAAGACGTTTTTAAGGAACTGCCGTTTGAATTCGCTGTCGAGGCCGAGAAACTTCTTAGTATAAGCCTTGAGGGTAGTGTAGGGTAAAAACACCAGCCATTATCACACAACACAGTACAATTGATTAGAACTGAGGAGAAATTATATGCTTGAGATTAAAAATCTACATGTCAGTGTGTCGGGACAGGAAATACTAAAGGGTGTGAACCTTACGGTTAACGCAGGTGAAGTCCATTCGATCATGGGCCCAAACGGCTCGGGAAAAAGCACACTGGCACAGGTCTTAGCAGGCCGGGACTCTTATGAAGTAACAGAGGGCAGCATCACGTACCTGGGCAAAGACCTGCTCGAGCTTGAGCCCGAGGAGCGCGCCTGCGAGGGCATATTTATGGCCTTTCAGTACCCTGTCGAGATACCGGGCGTAGCCAACACATATCTACTTAGAGAGGCACTTAACTCAAAGCGCAAGTATAACGACCTAGAACCCCTTAAGCACGTAGAGTTCGCCAAGCTGGCCAAAGAAAAAACTCAATCTATGGATATAGGGGAAAACCTGCTCAAAAGAGCCGTAAACGAAGGGTTTTCGGGTGGCGAGAAAAAGCGCAACGAAATATTCCAAATGCAGGTTCTCGAACCCTTGCTAGCAGTACTTGACGAAACCGACTCGGGCCTTGACATCGATGCGCTCAAGATTGTGGCCGAGGGAGTAAACTCGATGCGAAGCCCAGAAAGGGCATTTATTGTCATAACTCACTATCAAAGACTCCTGGATTACATTGTGCCCGATTACGTCCACGTCTTGGTCGATGGACAGATCGTAAAGTCAGGTGGTAAAGAGCTTGCACTCGAGCTTGAGGAAAAGGGCTACGGCTGGGTGGAAAAAGAGCCCGTATCCGCAGTGAACAGCTAACGGAGAACTATATATGAGTATTGTATTCACTAACGACCCTGAGAGCTACACACTCGGGTTTTCCAAATTCATAGAAAATGCACCGGGGGGCAACTACTCGTGGTTAAAGTCCCTTAGAGAAAAAGCATTTGCCGAGTTCTCTAAAACCGGGTTCCCCACACTGGGGGACGAAGATTGGAGGTTTACCAATCTAGCCCCTGTCACAAGGACTTCGTACATATTCGACACCCCTCACGCAAACGGTTTATCTAAAGACACTCTGTCTACATACTTTATAGGCGGCTCAAACACAAACACCCTCGTGTTTATAAACGGCAGGTATAACGAAGGATTTTCCGACCTCTCGAACACAGCCGACTTAACAGTACTCCCCATATCTAGTGCATTTGAGTCCCATGCCGATCTCCTGGCCTCTTACTTATCCCGTTACGCAAGCGTTACAAACGAGGCTTTTACCGCACTGAACACAGCGTTTGTGGAAGACGGCGCACTCGTATTCGTGCCCAGAGGGAAAGTAATCGAAGACCCCATCCATTTACTCTACGTCTCCACTGACTCCCGCAAGCCATTTATCACAAACCCACGCAACCTAATAATTGCAGAGGAAAACTCCCAGTGTTCTATCATAGAACAGTACGTATCACTCACAGACAACGTCTATCTAACCAATATAGTCACAGAGGTTATCACGGGTGAGAACTCGGTAGTCGACCACTACACACTAGAGCGAGAGAGCAAAAAGTCCTATAACATAAGAACTCTGCGTATCGAGCAGGCTCGCAATAGCAACATCTCGTCGCACACCTTGCTTATGGGCGGTGCCCTCGTTAGAAACAACGTGCACCCTGTCCTGGCAGGCGAGGGCTCGGACTCACTCATAAACGGATTGTATATGTCCAACGGCCGCCAGCACATGGACAACTACATGAAAGTCGAACACGCAAGTCCCCACTCCGACAGCCGCCAATTTTATAACGGCGTGCTCGACGACAGCTCACGAGGGGTATTTCACGGACGGATAATAGTTCATAAAGACGCCCAAAAAACAGACGCTAAACAGACCAACCGAAACCTGCTTCTTACCGACAGTGCCCAGATCGATACCAAACCACAGCTAGAGATTTACGCAGACGACGTCAAATGCACACACGGCGCCACCATAGGGCAGTTGGACGAGGACTCCCTGTTCTACCTCCGTTCCAGGGGCCTACCCAAAGAGCAGGCAAGCGACATACTGCTAAACGCCTTTACAAATGAGACGATAAACAATATGAGGTCGGAACTCATAAGAGAGTACTGCACCAATTTAACAAACCAGTGGTTTGAAAATAGAAAATAAACGCATAGAATTCTATAACCTATTGATAAACCCCCGTAACACACAATTTTTCATAGGCAGAGCTAATGAGTGAATACGAAAAAATTGCAAAGACCACAGACATCCCCCCGGGCGAGATTCGCGGTTTCCCTCTGGGCAGCCTAATGGTGGCCATAGCTAATGTGGATGGAGAATACTACGCGTTTAGAGACGAATGCACTCACGAGGCACTGCCGCTATCTGACGGCACCTTAAACGGCAAGGTAATCACCTGTGCATACCACTCGGCTGAGTTCGAGGTCGATACGGGCACAGTACTTTGTCTACCCGCCATTGACGACCTAGAAACTTTTAGTCTGCGTATCGATGGCGACGAGATATATGTGCTAATAGAAGACTAGCACCTAACTGGGCAGATTAATTCCTAACAATAGAAGTGTAATAAATTGATGGTATTAAAGGCAACTCCACGAGGTAACTGTGTAAAAGTTGTTTGGAGATTGTATTAAGAGGCCTGTTCCTTACAGCCGCCGCCCTCTTTTAGGATCTTCTCAATCTCATATCCTGCAGCCAAACTAGCCGTCCTAGCCACAAGCCTGTGGAGTGGGGACAAAAATATGCTCTTTTCTTTGTCCGTACCGTTACCACCCGGGATATGTGCAAACTCCATCCCCCTGGTGTTTAGGTTCTCAAACTGATTTTTACCCTTGTTTAGCCTAAGGAACCCACCCGCAACCTTTGCATCCACCAAATAGAGCACAGGCTCCGCAGCCACACCTGTATCATCATAGAGGTATGTAGGTACGCCCTCTTGCACCACCACGTCCCTCACAGGGTTCCCGCTCTTCGTCACCCTCATGCGTTTGCGCCCCTCCGAGTTCAGGTTCCTTATCTCGTCCCCATGAGAGATACTGTGCACAGCCATACCGTATGTGCCGGAGTTGCTCTTTACAAAGAGGTAGGGCTCATCTTCTACACCACACTCCGAATATATGGTTTTCAATCTGACGAGCATAGAGTCTGAGAGCTCAGCTACCTTCTCGCGGTCGCGGGGATCATCGAAATCGACACCGCTTATAGATTCGGTCTCTATTGTGATCCTCCAGGAATCGAGGTTGATGATGTTTGCAATCTCTTTGGCAAGCGCGTTGTAGAATTCGAAATGAATATCTTTTTTCCTTGTATGCCAGCCGATCTCAAAAGGCGGCTCTACGGGCTGAGTGATGTCGTGCAGTACCTCGGGGCACTTTTCCGAAAAATCGTTGTTGATAAGTATGAGATCTGGGGTGAATTCAGATGTATGCACCTTATACCCGTCCCTTAACACCTTATGGGCAACAACGTTATTGCCCTCGGATGTTTCAAACGCGATCTTATCCGCCTCGAGTTCTTTAGACACAACCCCGACATCAACCCTGTAGCCCACACTCTTCAATATCGATTTCAGGACATATATGTTTTCCCAATAAAAACTATTTCTAGTTAGAAGCTCGGGGATAATCAATATATCGTTAATACTCGGGTAGTTACGATCGAAATAGCCTTGAAATAGCTTTGCCGCAGCCTCCCTAAACTCTTGGGATAAATTATTAAAACCCGCAGGGAACACATTGGTATCAACAGGCACAAGTTTATTTCTAGAGACCCTAAGATCCACAGATGTGTAGAGCGGGATAATTAGATTCTTACCTTTTCGCTCAAACCAGCTCTCTATCTCGGCACTGCGTTCTCTAATACATTTATTTATCTGTTCAATTAACTCCATCTCTATCCTCTAACCACATATGTACCTACCATCTTGTCGTGCCACGTCTGCGAGTCGGCATCAAACATTGACCATATAAAACCCATGAACAAAAACACAGCCGACACATAGTAACCTACCCACCGCAAAAAAGCGTCCCCAAACCCAAGCTCCCCCCCGTCACTGTTAATGACCCATATACCCATGACCATCTTACCGATTGTTTTACCGCCCACTCCATGCATAAACACAAAGTATGTAGACGCCAGGAACAATAGGAGCCCGTATAGTGTTATAAAGAGCAAATCTATCCTAAAAAGATTCAAGGTATAGTCGGGCAGGAAATAAAAACCGACGTATAAGGTTACCAATACAAGACCCAAAACCAGCATAACATCTATAAATATAGCTATGGCTCTGCGATGAAGCTGAGCAATCTGAAACATTGGTGCTTGCTCAAAAGTAGGTTGGGTCTGTGGTTTCGGGGTGGTTTCATCAGTTACCTGTACATGATCAGTCGGGGCTCTAAACGGATCAATAGCGCTATCAGCAACAACAGGCGTATCCGAGGACTCTTTAGGGTTGGGACTGCTATCCAATTGGGCATCCTGAGCGGCTCGATCTTCTAACTCTTCACTATCCAAATGTATATCTTCGGCAGTAATTGTGTCATTTTCAATCTCATTACCCAAAACAGTCCCGGATTGAGCCAGTTCCGAAAAAGGATTCGAAGATACATCGTCAAGGCCCAACTCACTTAAATCCGTATCGTCGTCATAGTATATACCCTCATCCGAAATCAGAGGTTCGGCATGCTTAATGGGTTCACTATGAGCAGAAGGGTCCACAGGGGTCTCTTTAGGAACTATAATATCCTCTGTAGGTTCATTAGCGGCAAGGTTATTTTGCTTTGCCCTCTCCAATGTGGTCTCGAGCCCCTGGTACCGTGTTGGTACGGGCAGTTCTCTACCGCATTTCTTGCAGTTCTCTAAATAATCAAAACTGTTATACCCGCATTTAGGGCAACGCATAAATTAACCCGAAAACACACACCCATACTGTATTTATAATGTTTAGTTACGAAAAATGACCCTAGGCTCAAAGAAAATATATACTGTTTATGAACCTTCTGCCAGTTTCTGTTCGATTGCAGATTTGATGCCCTGAGGGTTTGCACCCGGGATTACCATTCCGTTTACAACAAATGTCGGTGTGGATGTTATACCGAGCCTCTGGGCCTCAGCAGCTTCCTTCAACACCCGCGCCTTAACCTCGGTCGATTCCAAACACTCACCGAACTTCTGCTCATCCAGTCCTAAATCTTTTGCATATCCTTTAAACTGCTCTGTAGCCGTCTCTTCTTTGATTGTGCCCTGATTATCGAATATTGCATCGTGAAATTCCCAGAACTTATCGTTACCCTGCTGGTACGCACAGATAGAAGCGACTGAAGCACCCATAGCCCATTTATGCATACCCAGTGGCAGCTGCTTGAAAGCGATCTTTATCTTACCCTCATACTCCGTAAGGAGATCCGGCAGAAGTTCCTTACCCTTCTTACAGAACGGGCACTGGAAGTCGGAATACTCAACTATGGTGATTTTAGCGTCTGCTGCACCTTTTATGGGCAGGTCCTCCATAGAGATCTGGTCCATTATCTCCTTATGAGGATCGACGGAAGAGTCCATGAGCTTGCCGCCGAGGATAATATACTCGCCGTCCTCGGTAACCAGCGCCGGCAGTGCCCTGCCCCCTCTGTTGAACTCACCCTCTTTTAATCCCTTTACGGGAGAATCCTTAAAGTTATCCAGACTCTGGGGCTCCCCAAACACCACATATTTGCCGTCCTCGCTAATAAGGAAAGGCTCCGTAGCAGGTCCTCTCTGAGTCTCGAGTTTAAATACTCCCGATTTAAATCCCTCTATCGGGCTCTCTGTGTAGCCCTCTACCTCTATCTCTGTACCCGGGGGCAGATTGGCCCCTATCAGTTTTTTCAGAAATGCACTAAGTCTTTCGGATTCTTCGCTTGTAACTTCGTCCGCATAGGATATCCCGCTAAAAACAAACAGTGACAACATCAGTATTGCCAGTCCAAAGTATCTAAAACGCATGTAATGCCTCCTTAATTTTGTTAGGTTAAACTATACCACCCAATATCTATAAATCAACAACAATAAATGCCCTCTATCACACTAAATATATTATATAATTTAGCGTCTAAGAGCCGGCAAAAACCCTCTCGAATATATGCTCTATGTGGTGGAAATCCTGTGTAACATCAAAGCACCCTTCAAGCTCCTCGGGGCTTAGGTGCTCGGTAATGGACTTGTTATGGAGCAGTAGTTCCTTAAACTCCTTTTTAGTCTCCCAGCTCTCCATAGCTGTCTCTTGTACAAGCCTGTAAGCCTCTTCTCTAGTAAGCCCTTTGGAGATTAGTTTCAGCAGCACCTTCTGAGAGAACACAAGCCCCCGTGTGAGCCATATGTTCTTATCTAGATTTTCAGGGTATACCACCAACCCGCTTAAAAGGGTGTTCAATCTGGCAAGCATAAAATCCAAGAGTACAGTCGCATCGGGTCCTATGACCCTCTCTACCGACGAGTGGCTAATATCGCGCTCGTGCCAAAGCGGGATGTTCTCGAGTGCTGCAATGGAATAAGACCTCACCATCCTGGCTAGACCGCACAGGTTCTCCGACAATACAGGGTTCCGCTTATGCGGCATTGCAGATGAACCCTTTTGGCCCGAGGTAAACGGCTCCTCCATCTCAAGTACCTCGGTCCTCTGAAAGTGTCTTATCTCCACGGCAATCTTGTCTATAGTAGACGCTATGAGAGATAGTGTCTGGAAGTACTCCGCGTGTATATCGCGCTGGATGATTTGTGTCGATATGGTAGCCGGTTTAAGTCCGAGCAGCCCGCATGCCTCAGCCTCTATGTGCGGGGGCACATTGGCAAAAGTACCCACTGCACCCGAGATCTTACCCACACTAATAACATCCACGGCGCTCTGCATACGCCCCAGGTTCCTCTTCATCTCGTCGTACCATAGCGCAAACACAAGCCCGAGTGTTTTGGGCTCGGCATGAATACCGTGAGTACGCCCTATCATAGGTGTGTCTTTGTATTTGTACGCTTTTTCTTTTAGGGTCTCTAATACCACTTCGATATCCGCAACCAAGATAGCCCCGGCGTCCCTTAGCTGGAGTGCCAGTGCGGTGTCGAGCACATCCGATGAAGTGAGTCCCAGGTGTACGAACCTTGACTCAGGGCCTATAAATTCCGCAACAGAGGTCAAAAACGCAATCACATCGTGCTTTAGCTCGCGCTCGAGTTCGTTTATGCGCTCTACATCAAAAGAGGCCTTTTCTTTGATCACGCCAAGTGCATCGGCAGGGATCTGACCATTTTTAGACCACGCCTCAGCAACCGCCAGCTCTACCTTAAGCCAGTTTGCGTACTTACTCTCATCGGTCCATATGGCTACCATCTCGGGTCTTGAGTATCTGGGAATCAAATCTCGAGTACCTCCCCTATCTGTTTTCGCGGGGCAAGGGTTATGGTTGTATTTACCCCACCGTTTTTCTCCACCTTTGACAAAGCTGCACTATACGCAGCCTCGGGAGTGTTGTTTACCTCGCTTAAGTGTGCCAACACCACATGTCGCAAACCGGTGTGCATCAGACTGCCCAAGAGCTCAGAGGCCTGCTGGTTAGACAGGTGACCCAACCTGCTTTGTATCCTCTGTTTTAGCTCCCATGGGTAAGGGCTTTGGGGGATTATCTCTTTATCGTGATTAAACTCCAACACGAGTATATTCACACCCGTTAACCTCTCGCGCACAAGTGCCGTATCGGTTCCGATATCAGTTGCTATACCTACTTTTTGGCCGCCGCACTCTACTGTAAACCCCACAGGGTCCAGTGCATCGTGAGGCACCGAAAACGGCGTGATTAAAGCCTCTTTTATACTAAACGCCGAGTCGCTTGCAAAGCTCCTTAGACTCTGTACAGCGCCCTGCCATAAATGCTCTGTAGCCTCCGCTACATATACAGGTACTCTAAGGTTTTTAATGGCAGTGGTGTGATCGGTGTGCTCGTGTGTAATCACCACAGCGTCAAGTTCCTCGACCCCGACTCCGAGTATAGCGAGCCTAAGCCTTATCTGCCTAAGACTTATCCCGGCGTCTACAAGTAATTTCGTATTCCCGGTCTCTATATACAGGGAGTTGCCTGAACTCCCGCTTGCTAATGTGCATACTCTCATACGAGGGTTTTGTTAAGGAATCGTTTGGGAATAGTAATATTCTATATACACAGTCCTCTTGTCAACAATATCACAGGAATCTGTGTGGAAGTAAATAGAATAACCGCTATTTATTTCCATATACAGCACCCACACCCTTTCACTAATTGTAAATTCGTATACAATATAACAGTTGGTATCTTTACAGGAGGTTTTTCATGTTATCTCGTTTTAATTCACTTACATTAATATTTGCAATTGTTTTCGCAGCCGGTTGTGCACCGTCTACGGTGAATTATCATAAAGCTCCCGATGCCAATTATGCTAGTTATGACGTTGTGGTAGTTCCCGACTTTAGAATGAGCGACCTGGAATGGCTACCCCTAGACTCGGGGGAAGAGATAGCCAATATGATTGCCGAGGAGCTGCAAAAGAGCAATAACTTCAAGGTAATCAGCCGTACCGAGAGCCAAAACGGCTACTACGACGGCAGAACACTGCTCGTAAACGGGACCGTAACTGGTTATACACGCGGTTGTAAATACTGCGAGATGGCTTACAGGGGGTTTAAAGATAAGGGTAAGGGATCGATACAGGTTTGGGTTACACTCGTGGACCAGACCACTGGCGAGACTATAAGCGACGTAGGTGTAGACGGCCGTGCAAAACCTCCCGGGCATGGTAGGAGCAAGTATATTAGAGTGGTGGAAGAGATCGTAAACATAATTGATATTGTAAATAACAGTAATACATAAACCATAATATATTTCTCTACTGTTCTTGCTGTAATTAGTTAGCAGTGTGCATTACTTATTACATGATTTGAGTTAGTTACAGTACTGTTTACACTATAAGTAGTAATAAGGATATTAGCGTGTTAGGGAGCGTGGTTTTTATATCCTATTTGTTTAGCCTGACTAATAGACGTGCAAGAGGGGTAGGGAAAGAGGTGAGGAAGAAATGAAGCTTAAAATTTTATTTTTTGTTATCGGTGTAATAGCCGGTTTTTGGATTTCATTCCCCAACACAAACTTGGTAATCGCAGCAGCTCTGGCGCTTGTTTTCGGTGCTCTGGTAGTAGGACTTGTGTGGGCCGGGGAGTTTCTGGCAAAATCATTTTCACAAAAATCCATGGTGGGTGCTGCATTGGGTGTAGCTGCAGCCTCTATACTTTTTATTGCGTCCGTCACACTTATTTCTAAACTCAGCATCCCCGATACGGTGCTCCCGTATCTCTACGGTGCCATATTTTTGGTCCTCATACACATGGGCCTTGCCATAGGGATCACAAAGGGAAAAAGAGCCGAGCACACGGGCAGAAAATTTCAGCCCAAAACCCAAGTAGAGACCAAGATCTTGGACACAAGTGTAATAATAGACGGCAGGATTGCAGACGTTGCGGAGGTAGGCTTTATAAACGGCCCTATGATAATCCCCAAGTTCATCATAAAGGAGCTTCAGCACATTGCCGACTCCTCAGAACCGATTAAAAGGGTTAGGGGGCGCAGGGGGTTAGATGTACTAAAACGCATGCAGAAAGAGATCCCCAACGTATCTGTCAAAATCACAAACCACGATTTCCCCAATATTAAAGAGGCCGACCTAAAACTAGTAGAGCTCGCCAAAAAACTAAAGGGTGTGATCATCACAAACGACTTTAACCTAAACAAAGTCGCAGGGCTCGAGAGTGTAAAGGTCATGAACCTAAATCAACTCTCAAATGCGCTTAAGCCCGTAGTGCTCCCGGGCGAGACCATGCGCATCCATGTTGTCAAAGAGGGTAAAGAGCAAAACCAGGGTATAGGTTACCTAGAGGACGGTACGATGGTGGTTGTGGACGACGCCAAGCGACACCTGGGTGATGTGATAGACGTGTCGGTCACAAGCGTGCTCCAGACTCCTACGGGCCGTATGATATTCTCTAAGGTTAAAGACTCAAACACCAAAGGCATGGTCTCTGACCTTCGTGGATAATATTACCGTAAGCGCCGTAATCACTGCTGCCGGCTCCGGTACCCGGTTCGATAAGACTACACAGAAGCAGTTCGAGTACCTCGGCGCTAAACCGCTCTTTTTATACTCCGTGGAGACACTCTCCCAGTGTGAGTATATAAAAGAGATTGTGATCACAGTCCCCCGCGACAGCACAGAAAGCACCCATACAATCATACGCAATGAAGAACTATCAAAGGTCTCGGGTGTGGTGGTAGGGGGCGAGACCCGACAGGACTCGGTGGCAAAAGGCATAAAATCGCTACGCGAAACCCCCGATATTGTATTGGTACACGACGGTGTACGGCCGTTTGTGAGTACAGAGATGATAAACAGCGTGATCGAACAAGCCGTTAAGCACGACGGGGCTATCACAGCAATTGCCGCCAGCGATACGATTAAACAAACCCCTCCCGAGAATTCAAGAATCGAGCACACAGTGGAACGCGAGGGGCTTTGGTATGCCCAGACCCCCCAGGCCTTTAAATACGATGTCATCCGAGAGGCATTTGCAAGGGCGGCTGACGACGGTTTTGTGGGCACCGACGAGGCACAACTCGCAGAGCGTATTGGTGCAGATATTGAAATTATAGAGGGCTCACCTTTTAACATAAAAATCACAACCAAAGACGATATGGAGATGGCTAGATTAATACTAAATTCAACCAAGAGGGGATAGAGGAGATTATGTATAGAATAGGTTTTGGTTTCGATGCACATCGATTAGTGGAGGGGAAGAGCTTGGTTCTTGGTGGTGTAGAGATACCTTTTGAACGGGGACTAGACGGCCACTCGGATGCAGACGTGCTTACCCATGCGGTCTGCGATGCAGTCTTGGGTGCACTGGGCGAGGGCGATATAGGAACTAAATTTCCCGATTCCGACCCCGCTTATAAAGGGATATCGAGTCTCGTGCTATTAGAGAAAGTGCTATTGATAATGCACAAAAAAGGCTTCGGTGTTCTAAACCTTGACTGTGTAATTATTTGCGAGTCACCAAAAATCTCGCCCCATGTCGATCAACTTAAAGAGAGTCTCTCGTCGATAATTCAGATCTCTGGGGAACAGATAGGGATCAAAGCCACAACAACCGACGGCATGGGGTTCACAGGAAGAGGTGAGGGCATTGCATCTAAAGCAGCAGTACTGCTAAAGAGAACCTAACACCCACTAAAAGCGCTTAATTAGATGTAGCGAGCCGTAAATCCATAGATCCATATACCACATTGCACTTGCCTCGAATAGATAAACTAACTTAATATATATTTGATGAGTTATCTATTTGAGCGCTACAAGATTGTATTTGCGCTGCTATGCCTAGTCACCGGAATATTAATTGGCGAACACATAGGCAACAGATGGCTAGCAGCTATTATACTCTCCCCTCTCCTGGGCTTATTGGCACTCAAGCTCCCTCGGCTAAGCGTTCTTTTGTTCATCCCTCTAGGCTTAATTATTTACTCCCCACCGCTCCCTTCATCCAGTCACAGTGCCCTGGATACGACAGGAAAATTAAATGTCGTAGGCACACTATATCGCCCCCCTGAAAACCGGATAAGCGGATCGAGACTATTTTTGGATATAAGCGGTGTTTTAGAAAGGGGTATCACGCAAGAGACCTCAGGCAAAATAGCTATCTATACAAAGGAGCAGGTGGAAAATCTACATTTTGGCGAGACCATCCTAGTCCTTGATCTGCGTCTTAACTCAATTGAATCATACAAAAACCCCGGCAGCTTCGACCTTAAGTCTTACTACGAGCACATGGACATCCAACACCTGGGTTTTATTCGAGGGAGTGAGGATATACTATCGTTCGGTGTACAGAGTTACCTAGACTATCCCAGATACCTACTCGACAAACTAAAAGCAGACTACTCGGGGTTTTTACACGACAATTTCAAATCCCCCGAAAGTGCTATTTTGAGTGCTGTAACGGTGGGCGACAAGGGGGGTGTGCCTCATAGTGTACGCGAGAAATTCTCTGCCATCGGTGTTGCGCACCTACTCGCAATTTCGGGTCTCCATGTTGGGGCACTGGCATTGCTCTTTTATTTCCTGATTAAGTGGGTTCTCAAGCGCTCCGAGTACCTACTGCTTAGAATTAAAGTAGCCCCTATCGCAGCCTTAATCACTATACTCCCCGTACTCATTTACACAGCCATAACCGGGTTCTCGGCCTCTGCCACAAGAGCATTTATAATGGTCACCTTCTACCTAGTCGCAATTTTTTTAGGCAGGGACGAAGAAAAACTAAACACTCTGGCTGCCGCAGCGTTTTTGCTCCTGGTTTGGAACGCCTCCAACCTATATAGTCTTTCGTTTCAACTCACATTCCTTGCCGTCTTAGGGATTTTATTAATCCACCGACTCTACCCGTTCAAACTAGAAACACTCAGAGATAAAATTATTACAACCGTAAAAACCACATGCGGCGCAACTCTCGCCACTCTCCCCATAGTTATAAACCAATTCGGCAACCTCCCTCTCATATCCATTCCCTCAAACCTTGTGATAACCCCGATTGTGGATTTACTGCTCCTTCCCCTGGGCCTTTTATCGCTAGCACTTTTCACTATAAACGAGAGCATCGCTTGGCCCCTAACTTATATCAATTACTTAATAACCCTATCCACCGTAGAGATAGTAAATCTGTTCTATAACTTCCCCTACTCCTTTTTAAAAGTCTCTCCCCTAAGCCATGTGTCCATGCTGCTCTACGCACTATTCGCCGCGTGCTTACTAGTCATCAAATTCCACTTAAAACTCAAGTACCTAGCCGCATTAATACTCCTAGGTTTTGTGGTCTCCGTCGCCTACTCTAATCTATCAATACGCCATACCGATAAACTCGAGATCAGCATACTAGATACCCCAGCCAGCCACCACGCCGTGCTGCTTAAGCTTCCCGACAACACCAGCATCCTGATCGAGGGGGGTTATGCATACGCCGATAAAAGCGATTTCATAGAACGCGCCGTTATAGAGCCGTTTTTGAGGACCAAAAACGTCCGCACTCTCGATTACCTAATACTTACGACTTCAAACAAAGGTAGGATGAACTCCGCAGCCGAGCTCGCAGCTAATCTAAATGCAAAAAACATATGGACTAACGGCTATAAACTAACCGGTAACCTATGGCAGGAGCTAAAAACCGACGGGGTCAGGTGGAAGAACCTCCAGTACGCAAACGAACAATTTCATATTCCAGGCATCGGGTTTAAGATACTCCGACCTCAAAACCCCCAGGCCACAAAAGACTCAAGAACGCCCGTACCGATTGCTTTTAAAATCGACTACGGCACGAGTTCCATAATCCTCGGGGAAGCACTAAACAATCAGTCGATTCAGACCGAGCTTCTAGCTAATCATCAAAAAGAGCTCGCTACCGATTACCTCTACGTTCCCAATGCCGGGAGCCCCGGCCAACTCGACCGGATTATACACCTATTTAAACCCTCAACTTTTATCACAAACATAACTACTGACGACCCAAAAGATGTTCCCCCAGATCGTGATCCCGACATTCTCGATATGGACGTTTACGAGACCTCTAGAACCGGTTCGGTCACCATCACTTTTAACCCCCGCGGCTCTACTATAAAAACCTATGTGAATGGAAAAGAACCGATTACCGAGTAATATATTTTTATGAACAAATACTTAATAGGGGCTGTGATTGTTCTGGCACTCCTAGGATATATGTTCTTCAGATCGAGTGATGATACATCCCAGATCGAAGCACTTTTTAACGAGATGATCGAAGCCGCAGCCAATAAAGACCCCGAGGCCATTACAGATAAGTTCTCGCTGCACTACAAGGACGACAACGGAGCGTCTTACCCTGTGATAAAAAACATCATTAAAAAAGCATTTGAAAAATTCGACACAGTGGGCGGCAGTTATGAAAATATTTTCGTAACACTAAGCGAATCGGCTGACGGCAAAGCCGTCGCAGTCGCCAATATAGACATCGAGGCCTTTGCAACAAAGTCGGGTGTTACACAGAGCCTCATGGGTAGGGATGGCGACCCCGACAACATCACGGTTACTCTCGAGAAATCCACGCTTGGGGGCTGGAAAATTACTAAGATTGAGGGTGTGGAAAACATTGAAGACAGGTACTGGTAATTAACTCAACTACCCAAAATGATCAGTCGACCATTTTACCGTGTATAAAATTGCTCAAATCCTCTATATCCGTGTTCTTCGCCTCATCCACCGTACCGACAAAAACGATCTTACCCTCGCTCAAAAATGCTATCCTGTCCGAGACCTCAAACGCACTCTGCACATCGTGTGTAATGATCACACCCGTAATCCCGAACTGGTCCTGCATGTCTTGGATAAGCTGGTTTATCCTGCTTATGTTGGGCGGGTCAAGCCCTGTGGTAGGTTCGTCGTAAAGAAGTATCTTCGGGTTCATTGCCATGGCCCTCGCGAGCCCCACTCTCTTTTTCATACCACCGCTTAGGTCTGACGGCAGCTTGTCCTCTATCCCTGGCAATCCCACGAGCTCAAGGTTTTTGGCCACTATCTCGCTCATCTCCTGCTCTGTGAAATTTGCGTTTTCCCTAAGCGGATACGCTATGTTTTCCTCCACGCTAAGCGAGTCGAACAGTGCCGCACCCTGAAACAACATGCCCATTTTCTTCCTAACGTCTACGAGGTCCCTCTCATTCATATGTGTTATGTCCTCACCCTCTACTATCACCTGCCCGCTATCGGGTTTTAGTAGTCCCGTGATCTCCTTCAGCAACACACTCTTACCCGATCCGCTACCACCCAGCACCGTAATACTCTCGCCCTTTTCTATCGAGAGTGTAAGACCCATATGCACGTGCTTGGTCTCAAACGACTTGTATACGTCTTTTAGCTCTACAATATAGTTATTCTGCATATACTTTAGTACACCTGTTTAATTCACCACGCGAATAAACTCGTATGGATTCTAATAATTGTATCGATCTTTGTCAAAACTTACATCTATCATAATAATTTTGACACCGCATGGTATAAGGGTTAAACTAATTGAGTTTTATTTAGTTGCATTATCACCCAGGCTAATTGCAGTTAATTATTGTAGTTAATTAAGCTGTATAAGTACATTAGTGTTTCCCGTCAAGTAACATAAAATCCGAGGAGGGATGAAATGTCTTACGAATTACCCGCACTTCCTTATGGTTACGATGCTTTAGAACCGCACATAGATGCGAGAACCATGGAAATTCATCATACCAAGCACCATCAGGGCTATGTAAATAATCTAAACGCAGCACTCGACAAACACCCTGAACTAAAAGACAAAGACCTAAACGAGTTATTGAGCAACTTAAACGCTATTCCCGAAGACATACGCACAGCAGTCAGAAATAACGGTGGTGGCCATGCTAACCACAGCCTGTTTTGGGAATGCATGACACCCGAGTCCACATCCCCAAGCGGGGAGCTGGCCCAAGCCATCGACTCTGCATTCGGCAGTTTCGATGGTTTTAAAGAGCAATTTGCAAAGGCCGGCGCCACCAGGTTCGGCAGCGGTTGGGCCTGGCTTGCACTAGACTCAGGGGGACAATTGGTGGTTACGTCCACCCCCAACCAGGACAACCCGGTATCCGAGGGATTGGTACCTGTATTGGGGCTCGATGTATGGGAACATGCATATTATCTCAATTATCAAAACCGCAGGCCCGACTACATAACAGCGTGGTGGAACGTAGTAAACTGGAACAAAGTTGCCGAGAGCTATAACGATGCAAAATAGGTTGAAATTACTCCAGTTTTTTGATAGAATTGGCGGTAACCGGAAGGATCAACAGAACTAATAGTGGTTTTAGATTAGCAGGTGGCCCGACACTACATTCGGATGAAAGTGGTGTTCGGATAGTTGGAATCAAATTTACTGTTTGGGAGGTAGTATAATTACCCCTCCACAACTTTTCCCTACACGGTACACCATGTAATAAGTACCTGTAAATTCTCCATTATTATCAAATAATTTGAAAAATAAAAAAGGAAGTGAGCATGGAGACAAAATACAAAGAGTTCGATGACACTGTAGCAGTAAACGAGTTTGAAGGCTATGTGGGCGATGACGACAACATCTCCATATCGTATAAAGACAACTATATTCAGGAAGAAGAGAACGAAAACGGCTTTAGCTCAAGACGAATCAAGCAAAAATCCAAAACCGATGAAACACCCGACGAACAACTAAGACTTCTCTATGTGTATTTCAAGGACATGTCTGTAGAACCACTATTCACAGCACGGGAAGAGATAGAGATCTCGGCAAAGATTAAAAAGTGCGAAGCAAAATCCCGTGAACTATACTCCCACGTACTTAAGATAAAGGACGTAGAGACTTCAATACGCAAAACTAACGGTAAATCCCGCAAGAGCAAAAAACTAAGTCAACAAAAAAACGATATAGACAAACGAGTTAAAAGCCTAAACGCTTTTATTAAGGCCTACTCTGAGAACGCAAAACGCATGAAGCAAAGGTTCGTTAAAGCCAACCTCCGCCTCGTGATTACCATATCACGCAAATACATGGGCAGGGGCCTCCCACTCTCAGACCTCATACAAGAGGGCAATATGGGCCTTATGAGGGCTGTGGAGAGGTTCGATCACCGTAAGGGATTTAAATTCTCTACATATGCATCGTGGTGGATTCACCAGGCGATTCTAAGAGCTCTACAGGGCCAGACTAGAACCATCAAGGTCCCTGTTTATCTGCTCGAGCAGGCAAACAGGGTCTACAAGGTAAACTCACTGCTTGCGAAACAGCTCGGCCGTAAACCCACACCCAAAGAGATCGCGCGTAAGTCAGGGATATCCGTAGAGGTAGTAAAACGGATACTCAGATCCACTAAAGACGCAATCAGCCTAGACACCCCGATCCTAGACGGTGAGAAAACCACACTGCTCGATTCCATCGCAGATAGCGAAACCGTAATCCCAGACACTCTCGTTGCCAAATCCGACCTTACCGATAAACTGCGCAACGCCCTTACAATGCTAAACCCTAGAGAAGAAGAGATACTGAGGCTACGCTTTGGAATAGATCAGAGAAGCACCTATACTCTGGATGAGATAGGCAAGAGGTTTAACCTGACCCGTGAGCGCATTCGCCAGATAGAAAAAGCTGCACTAGGAAAGCTAGCCAACTCGGATATTAAGGATCATTTAGAGAGTTTTCTTAGATAGATTGCGGCTGTAAGAGCTACACCCCCCAGATCTGACCCCACTACGCTCAGAGCGTTTTTATGCGATAATCCCACCCACTATTGCGCCCAGCAATAGCGGTCCCACATTAGAGACTATCAGCACAAATATACCGCTTGCGGCTATCACCCCGATCAGCGGCGCCCCGGTTAGGGCTGTACCGAAAGCAAAAAGCAAAACCCCCATTACTAAAGCTGGTAAGAAAACCGCTATAAGAGCGTTTAGTATGCCGCCCGATTTCTTGCCCCCTACTATCCCGGCAATTAAGGGCCCCAGCCCAGGCAGCCAAAACAGCAGTATAGATATGAGGAACATCCAAAACACACCCGAGAGTACTGTCCCTTTACTATCAGACATAGCCTAAGCGCACCTCACCCGGTACTTAGAATGTGTTGTCATCAGTATACGATTGTAATTTAAGATTAAGGTGTATGTAGACCTAGCGCTAATCACACTTGGAGTAACCACAGCTTCTACAGGTCATGCATCCCTGCTCGAATGCCAATGCACGGTCACCGCAGTCAGGGCACCTTTCCAGGTTTAGGTCCAAAGCGACTTTGCCCGCCGACTCTTCACTTGGATCATTGGCCACAAAGCGCTTTTTGAGTACTGTTGCAATTGCGTCGGGGATAGACATCACTAACTTACCCTCCGAGAACACCGGCGATGACCCGCCGATTCCCTCTAGCTGTTCCACAACGTCTTTAACACTCACCCCGGACCTAAGCGCAAGCGATACCAGCCTCCCCGTGGCCTCGGCATCCGCCATTGTGCTGTAACCCGACTTCCCAATCTGTACAAAAACCTCAAACGGACGGCCCTCGTAGGTGTTAATTGTCACATATAGATTTCCGTACCCTGTCTTTATGACCTCTGTAAACCCCTCGAGTACCGAAGGCCTCTTAATAGGCTTGATCTCGGGGATTTGGGAGGAACGAAGGGATGAGATGGGGTTGGGGTGATGGGTTTGTTTCATCCCTTCGTCCTGGGTCTGGGTCGGAAGCTTTTCTTCGTCTTCAGTGTTTGATTTTACCTCTTCTTCTGTAACTAATATTCCTTCTCTCGAACCCTCGCGGTATACGGTTATACCCTTGCATCCGAGTTTCCATGCCAGAAAATATATTTTTTCTACCTCGTCCAGAGAGATGTCGTGCGGCAGGTTTACAGTGCTCGATATGCACGAATCGATATGCTTCTGAATAGCCGCTTGCATGCGCACTCTCATATCCGGGCTTATCTCGTGCGATGTAACAAAATACTCAGGTAGTTCGGATTCGTCCTCAAGGTTAAAATTGCTCATGTAATCTTCTACAAGCGGATGATAGACCTTAAACTCCTCTTTGGACAGAGACTTGGATCTCCTATAGTAAGAGAGAGCAAACGCAGGCTCGACACCGCTTGTGGTCCCGGCCAGTACTGAGCCGCTGCCTACAGGTGGCACGGTAAGAATGCAAGCGTTTCTAAGCCCGTTCTCTTTTATCTTTGAATGAACCCTCTTGTCGATAGTATCTAAAAACGGGCGGGAAAGGTGGGTGTCCAGATCAAAAGCAGGGAAAGTTCCCTTCTCTGCCGCTAGGTCAGAGCTTGCTTCATAAACCGTGTTTTTAATATGCTCAAACATCTTATCGGCAAACTCGACAGCTTCATCACTATCGTATTTTATATTTAATTTGGCCAGCATATCGCCGAATCCGGTAAACCCGACACCAATGCGCCTCGATGTAGTAGATGCACTGGTCTGATACTCAAGCGGGTGTTTTTTCATGTTGTAGTCAAGCACGTTGTCGAGAAAGCGCACTGCGTATGAAAAAGCCTTCTCTAGATTCTCCCAGTCCAAAGACGCATTATCCGTAAACTCGTCCATTACAAAGGGAGATAGATTAATATTGCCTAAACAACAGTTTCCATAGTCCTCAAGCGCCTGCTCACTGCAGGGGTTAACACCGTTTACTCCCATGCCGTTATACTCTGTGGGTGAATACTTTTTAACTGAATCCCAGAATATCACACCCGGCTCGGCTGAAGACCATGCGGATTTAACGAGTTTTTCCCAGAGCACCCTAGCCCTGATTTTCTTGCTTACATCAACCTTCTCGTTTTTAAACCTGAGTTCAAAATCCGTATCGTCTTCAACTGCCTTCATAAATTCATCCGACACCTTCACCGAGATGTTGGCAAATTGAACCTTGGAACGGGCCTCATCGTTTTTAATATCTATAAATTCGAGAATATCGGGGTGGCTAACGTCAATGGTGATCATAAGCGCCCCCCTTCTGCCTGCCTGACCTATGGTTCCTGTTGTAGTAGAGAGCAGGTCCATAAACGACACCGCACCGGTTGAGTAAATGGCAGAGTTATTTACCGGTGCGCCCTTAGGTCTTAGAAGCGAAATATCGGTGCCTACTCCACCGCCGAACGAGTATGTCCTGGCCGCCTCTTTGCACCATTCAAATATTCCCTCAATGGAGTCCTCTTTTATAGGCATGTAATAGCAGTTTAGAAGCGTGGCCCTTCTATTTTGCCCAGCGCCGAAAAGGATTCTACCGCCGGGGATAAATTTAAAGTCCGAAAGGAGCCACTCGAAGTTTTCCTGCCACTCTTGGCGCTGTGCTTTGGTCTTTTCGGGCGAGGCCATCTCATGAGCCACCCTTTTCCACATATGCTCGGGGCGTGTTTCTACAATTTTGCCGTTTTTATCCCTAAGCGCGTACTTTTCGTAAAAAACCCTGGCTCTGAGCTCATCGCTCCCGAAAGCCTCTATGGTCTCTTCCGGGATATCCATTACTCCTTCTTTAAAACTAGGGGTCTCTTTAGGCTGGCTGGACTCTTCTACGCTGTACTCTGCCTGGTTCGGATAGTTCTTTTCCTCTGCAAACCCTTTCCCGTTTCCATTTCCGTTGGCTTTAGTAGGTCCAGCTTTCTCTGATGCCATGTAAGATCCTCCATCGTATTAACTCTAAGTTAAGATATCTTGTGCTATGCATCGATTGAAACACAATATGTTGTGGTTGTCAAGGGGATTTTTTCCCCACTTTCGCAACCCTCCTAGAAAATATAATAACTTCGGATAATTAGATTGCAAAAAAAATTTTCGGAGAATAAAAATAAAATGTCGGTTAGGAGTTAACAAACATTCTTAAAGTGGCGATTGAATAAAAAAACGCCGTTGGAAATATCTATTTCCCCGGCAGATGTTAGATGTAAAATAAGGTTTACAGCAAGTAGAAATTCATAGTATCACTTTTTATATTTTTTGGCAAGGGTAAAATTAAAATTTATTAAAATTCGCGTTCAAATCCCCTGTAAAATCATACAGGAGATAGTGTAAATATGGTAAGAAACGAGGAACAAAATTCTATTTTAGTCTATTGGTTCGGGGAGTTGGAAGGACTTGACGCACCACAGGACAACTATATAAAAAAATGGTGGGTAAAAGACGACTCACTAGATAGAGAGATAGAAAACAGGTTCGGATCATTGGTAAGAACTGCATTAAATGACGAACTATTAGACTGGGAGAGCTCAATAAAAGGTAAATTAACCCTTATTTTGCTCTTAGACCAGTTCACACGCAATATCTTTAGAGACACCCCTGAGGCTTTTTCAGGAGATCCCAAAGCCCTCTCGTTAGCTCTAAGTGGTACAGGGGACTGTTCCTACAAAGCTCTCCACCCCATAGAACAGTCATTTTTTCTGATGCCCTTAATGCATTCGGAAGAACTTAGGATTCAACATCTATCCATCAAGTACTTTAGTGAACTCGAAAAATCGTATGAAAAGCCGAAAGAACTCCATCAACTACTTGCCAACTCTAGAGACTATGCTCTCAAGCACTTTGAGATAATAGAGAGGTTCGGGCGATACCCACACCGTAACAACACACTCGGTCGTGTGTCTTCAGAAGAAGAAATAGAGTTTTTAAGTAAACCCGGTTCAAGCTTTTAGATCTTGCTAAGAAAAATAATTTAATCTTCTACCAATCTTAGTATATTTATAACACTCATGCGGACACTGGCACTTGATGTAGGAACAAAAACCATTGGGGTCGCAGTAAGTGATGAACTAGGCATCACTGCAAATGGTGTGACAACCGTAAAGAGAACGAGTATTAGTGACGATATATCCGCACTGCGAGAGATCATCAATGAACTAGAACCTAACGAGATTGTGGTAGGCATGCCGTACGATGACGAAGGGAATATCACCAAAAGGGGTAAAGATATAGAAAAATTTGCTAAGGCAATCGAAAAAGAGTTTTCGCTGACTATAGTTTTCTGGGACGAGAGTTTCTCCACCACCCATGCAGAAAAGGCTTTGCTCGAAGCCGATGTGAGCCGAAAAAAACGAAAAAAAGTCATCGATAAGCTAGCCGCCGTAGTAATATTGAGGGAGTACCTGGAATCAAAAATCCCATCTAGTAAAAAGGAGTAAGCACATTGCCGATAGCAGAGGTAAACGGTATTAATATAAATTACGAGAGCCACGGCGACCCGTCTCGTCCGTGCGTTGTATTAATCGGAGGCCTAGGTAGCCAAATCACGAGCTGGGCTACACAGGTACCGCTATATTCAAAACAATACAGAGTGATTGTTTTTGATAACCGTGGGGCCGGGAAATCTGAAAAGCCTCTCGATCCTTACACTACACGCGATATGGCAGCTGACACCATAGCACTGCTCGACCACTTGGGTGTGGAAATGGCATTTTTTGTGGGCAAGTCCATGGGCGGGATGATAGCGCAGTGGATAGGTATAGATTATCCGGATAGGGTGCTTAAACTTGTGATGGGTTGCAGCTCGGCGTCCAGGGACCAGGTGGGCAATGAGATCCTTCGAGTCGGACGCGAGATTGCAGAGAAATCCGGCATGAAAACCGTTTGGTTAATGGCACTTTTTTTGGGATACACTAGAAAATATATAGAGAACAACATCGAGAGTATTAAAACAGCAATGAGTTATCTGGAAGAATCCGATGAAGCACTAAGCGGCTACAAAGGTCAGAGTAACGCGTGCGAGCAACACGACACCCGCACTCATTTACACACTATAAACGCACCTACTCTGGTTATGTTGGGGGCTACGGATATGATTGCATCCCCCGATAGATCCAGGGAACTTGCGGAGCTTATCCCGGATTCAAAGCTTTTAATATTTGAGGATGTGGGTCACGGGTTTTGGCGGGAACGCCAGCCTGAAGTCGATAGAGCTGTGCTCGAATTTATTGACGACTAGCCGTTAATTTAGGTTTCTTTTCTCTATTATCTGATCTCTTTTTCTCGAGGTGATGGTAATCATATCGAGCCTTGTTTGGAGAAATGCAATCAGCATCTTTGCCCGGCTCTCCACACGCGGTTCTTCCATATACCGCTGTTTATCAAACACATTTGATATTACCAACGTAGCCAGTGCATCGGTCAGATTCTCTAAAGGAAGCGATGTGTTTACGTCTATCCTATGTGATTTTTCATTATCATCTAACAAAAAATTCCACCTTGTAACCAGGTCAGCTATTTTTTGTCTGTATATATCATCTGTAGTACCAAACTCATTTTCAACCAATTCGACCTCGGCCAATCGGTAAGGTTTTTCCTTAACGATGTTAGTTATCCTTGCTCGTTTTAATCCGTAGAGGACTATATTGTACTTGCCGTCATCTATAGTCTCCGAACTCACTATACGTCCGATCCCGGTTACGGTATAAACGTCCGGGTTGCCGTAATAATCCTTCTCCCATCCCGGTTTGAATAGTGCCATTGCTATGATCTTTTCCCCCGACATCGTATCGTTAATCATCTGTTTGTAGCGAGGTTCAAAGATATGTAGGGGTAATAATGTGTTGGGGAAGAACACTACCGTAGAGAGCGGGAACAGTGGCACACACCCAGAGAAGTTGTTTAGATTACCAACGTCTTTTAGATCAAGGTCCTTAATATCCAGCATGGATTATTATCTCCACCAATTATTCCCTAAAGTATAGCACATATACATTTTTCGGTTTTAGGCACTTTGTTTATCCCAACTGCTGGTTCCAAACACTTAAAAACTTACTCTGAATCCTTTTATATTGTTTGTTATCTAAATATTCGACAATTTAATTTGAGTGTAGGAGGTAAACGAAATGAGCAAAGTAACGCAGATTACAGACAACGATTTTGATGAAAAGGTTTTAAGTTCAGAACTGCCGGTTCTGGTAGATTTTTGGGCATCGTGGTGCGGGCCGTGCCGCGCACTTGCGCCTGTAATAGAAGAGCTGGCAGAGGAGTACGATGGGAAAATTGAGGTTATGAAATTAAATGTCGATGAAAACCCAAGTACCGCAGCACTCTACCAGATTCGCAGCATACCGACACTGCTACTGTTTAGAAACGGTGAGCCCATAGACCGTATCGTAGGTGCGCTACCCAAGGATCATCTATCCGAGTCAATCGAGAACTCTCTGGTTGAAAACGCCACTGCATAGCAAATTAGGGGCGGACACCCGCCCCTAATATTTAAAGAATTATTTGGTAAAAAACGGATTGACTTTTAATTAATATGTGTATATACTCGTAAATGTATGGCAGCTCATAATAAATCATCGCTAAGCAGTCCAAATTTAGAGAACCTCGCGGAGTGTGCGGACTGCACATGTTTTAACCTTCGTAAAGCATCGCGCTCGGTCACACAACTTTTTGACGATGCGCTACGCCCCTTAGGGTTACGGGGTACACAGTTCACCATGCTTGTTCACATCAAGGTATTTGGGCCCGTAACGATATCTGTTTTGGCAGAAAAAATCGTGACCGACCGCACCACACTTGCCCGCAACCTAAACCCGCTTGAGAAAAACGGGCTCATTACAGTTAAGTCGGGCAAAGACAAGAGGACCCGCTACATAGAGATAACAAAAAAGGGCGAGGACACGCTTGAACGCTCGCTACCCTACTGGAAACAAACTCAGGATAAAATAAAAAAAATGATGGGCAAAGGAAAATGGACCGCCACCATCTCTAACCTAAGAGAGCTCGTGGCAAGGTCGCAGAGTGTATAAAAAAATTTAAATATATATGTGTATATGCACGTAATATAAGGAGGTCTTAATATGTATAAGCAAAATAGGTTTGAGGACAGAGTAGTGGTTGTGACAGGTGCATCGAGCGGTATAGGACGAGAGACCGCAATCGCATTTGCTAAGGAGGGTGCTAAAACCGTCCTCGTATCACGCTCTTTGGATAAATTGAATAAGGTGGCTGAGCAGATAGATAAAACCGGGGGCAGCTCGTTTGTAGTTCCGACCGATGTCTCCTCCCGCGAAGAAGTAAGCTCTATGGCCCGCGCAGTGGTTAACAAATTTGGCAGGGTCGATATACTCTTTAACAACGCCGGGAGGACCTTTGTCGGCCCCATAGATAGCCCCGATTTTATGGAAGACACCAAGCAGATGATGGACACAGATTTCTTTGGAACGGTAAATACCACGAGTGTAATCCTGGGGATTATGAAGAAAAGCGGCAAGGGCCATATTATAAACATGTCGTCGATTGTGGGCAGAAAGGCGTTCCCCAAGTTCGGCGGCTACTCGGCTGCAATGCATGCAATTACAGCATTCACAGATGCACTACGCCAAGAGCTCCACGGAACCGATATTAATGTGTCCACCATCCACCCGGGTCTCACACAGACCTCGCTATTCGATAATGTAAGCCCCGAAGACATGCCCCCTCCATTTCGCAGAATGACACCTCTATCGGCCAAAGCTGTAGCCGATGCAGTCTTAAACGGAGTGCATCATAACCACGCGCGGATTATAGTACCGTTCCAACCCAATTTCCTGCTAGCTGCCGATGCTATCTCACCGACTCTGGGTGATGCGGTAGTAAGACTGCTCCCCAACAAAGTGATCTCACGTGTATTGGGCACATATAACGGCAAGACCTTCCAACACACCAAAGCTGTATAGCAAATCAAATAAATGAGGCAGAGGAAATGTAGATGGCAAAATTAAACGATCATCCCACAGTGATAAAATACCGCAAGCATGTCTCTTCGCAGCACACACATAAAAGTGACGAGATTCTAGATCATAATCAATTGAAAGACCTCTGCCTCAAGGCTGGCGCAGATGATGTCGGCTTTGTAAATATAGATATACCGGAACTCGATAAAGACAGAGAGCACATTATGGAGGCATTTTCACCCACCCGTAGCCTCATAAGCATAGTGTGTAGAATGAACCGTGAACCAGTAAGAAGCCCGGCAAGGTCTGTGGCCAACACAGAGTTCCACAGCACAGGGCATAAGATAAACGATGTGTGCCGGGATATCGTCACCGAATTAGAAAACAGAGGAATCCGTGCAGTTAACCCCGCAATGGCTTTTCCGATGGAGATGAGCAGGTGGGGATCGGGGAAGATCTGGACAGTTTCGCACAAGGTTGTTGCTGTGGCTGCAGGGCTCGGGATGATGGGTATACATAGGAACGTAATTCACCCGAAGTTCGGCAACTATATACTGCTTGGTACCATTCTACTCGAAAACAGGGTTGCAAAATATAGTAGCCCCATTGACTACAACCCATGCTTAAAGTGCAAGCTATGTGTAGCCGCATGCCCCACAGGTGCGATCCACCCCGATGGCTATTTTGACTTCTCGGCCTGCTACACACATAACTACAGAGAGTTCATGAGCGGGTTCCAAGACTGGATAGAGAACCTTGCGGAGAGCAAAGACGCGCGTGAGTACAGAGCTAGGGTATCTGACCCCGAGACTGTATCAATGTGGCAGAGCATAACCTACGGAGCCAACTACAAAGCGGCCAACTGCATAGCCGTGTGCCCAGCCGGTGAAGATGTCATTGGGCCGTTCCTAGAAAACAGGGCCCATTACCTAGATGAGGTCGTTAGACCGTTTCAAGATAAAACCGAGACCGTCTATGTTATACCGAACTCAGACCCGGAACTCTATGTAAAAAAGAGGTTTCAACACAAAAAGACAAAGAGAGTCTCAAACGCGCTTCGCCCGCACACGATTGATGACTTTATAACGGGTCTCCGACTTATATTTCAAAGGGAGAGGTCAAAGGATCTAAACGCCGTTTATCACTTTACCTTTACAGGTGAAACGGAAAAGAAATACACAATTACGATTAAGGATAAAACCCTTGGGATAGAGCCCGATCACATTGGTAAGGCCGACTCTGTGATACATGCCGATGCGGAGCGCTGGTTGAGTTTTATAAGAAAAGAAGCAGGTATACTCGGTGCGCTGCTGTCTAGAAAGATACGTGTTAAAGGCCCGATAAAACTATTAAAATCCTTTGGTGAGTGCTTCCCACCATAACAAGCAGCATACTACGAACCCGGTGTTGCCATCTGACTTCTACACGGTATAGCTTTTGCTTACCTAAATACTTAGTTTGACATTGCCCCGGGCATAAAGAACATTTAGGTGTGACTGTATATGGGTAATCGGATAAGCGAGAACACGGAAACAGAAGACTCAAATAAATTCCCCAAAATATCGACCAGCGCAGGAAAGTGGGTTTTAGTTGCAACGATCCTAGGCTCGAGTATGGCGTTCATAGACAGCACGGCTATGAATGTAATACTGCCTGTGCTGCAAAGGGAACTGGGAGCCACCATCCCACAGGTGCAGTGGATAATCGAGTCCTATGCGCTGTTTATGTCATCCTTGATGCTTCTCGGGGGGGCGTTGGGAGACAAGTACGGGCGCCGCTTAATATTTGCAATCGGCATAGTGCTATTCACGGCATCGTCAATTTGGTGCGGGCTCTCGCAGAACACAAGCCAGTTGATTATCGCAAGAGGGTTCCAGGGGGTAGGCGGTGCACTATTGGTGCCGGGGAGTCTTGCCATCGTCACAGTGTTTTTTGATGAACGGGAGCGCGGAAGGGCCATTGGCACATGGTCGGCTTTCACAGCAATTACTACGGCACTTGGTCCGATCCTTGGAGGCTGGTTATCTGAAAATCTATCGTGGCGTTATGTGTTTTTCATAAATGTACCGATTGCCTTTGTAGTACTGGCCACACTTTACATGCGTATACCTGAGAGCTCGAAGGACGATAACGGCGGCAGACTCGATTGGCTCGGGTCTATATTTGCTATCTTGGGCCTGGGCGGGATAGTTTTCGGGCTGATTGATTCGGCAAATATCGGTTTCTCGCACCCAAAAGTAGTCATATCGTTCATTATAGGGGCTGTGGGATTAATAGCGTTTATTATTACCGAATACCGCACCCCGAATCCGATGATGCCCCTTAGTTTATTTAGATCCAAGGCATTCTCGGGTGCAAACCTTTTGACACTCCTATACTGGGGAGCCTGGGGCTCAGCGATTTTCTTCATCCCGTTTAACCTAATACAACTCCAAGGGTATTCGGCAGCGGGAGTAGGGGTTGCTTTCCTGCCCTTAATTCTAGCACTGTTTCTATTCTCGCGATGGGCGGGAGGATTAGTGGTTAGGTACGGGGCAAAGATGCCGTTGGTAATAGGCACGCTGATAACTGCCGTTGGCTACTATGTGTTTACCATCCCCGGGATCGGAGGGAGCTACTGGATAGAGTTCTTGCCTGCAATAAGCATACTCGGAGTAGGCATGTCCATAACAATTGCCCCTCTAACGACTGCGGTAATGAGCTCCATAGATGTGGAGTATTCGGGGATAGCATCGGGGATTAATAACTCGGTAGGCAGAATAGCGGGGTTGCTCGCAATTGCCGTGTTGGGTGTATTTGCTTTAAGCGTGTTCAATAAAGCGCTTGACCGTGAGCTAGTACCCATCGAGATAGGGGTGGAGACCAGGGAGATAATCGACCAACAGCGCATCAAACTAGCCGGCATAGAGATACCAGAGCACATTGAGGAACCGACACGCACAAGATTAGTAGACGCAGTGAAAAGCTCTTTTTTAGCCAGTTTTAGGGTAATGATGTATGTGTCGTGTGTATTGTCCGGGCTCTCGGCAGTTATTGCATGGTTTAGTTTCACTCGAAGGGGCAAGAAATCGATTGCGTAGACCCGGGTAGAGCTGTATCATTTTATGCTTAAGCAATCATAGTGAGGTGGTGGAAGGAGATTTCATACTATGACTAAACAAGAAAAAACATCGGACGATAAATGGCGTCAGCAGCTAACGGAAGAAGAGTACCACGTAACAAGGGAAAAGGGCACTGAAAAACCGTTTAGCGGTGAATACCACAACCATAAAGAGAAAGGTGTATATGTGTGTAAGTGCTGTGGGGAAAAACTGTTTCATTCCGACACAAAATATGATTCGGGCACGGGATGGCCGAGTTTTTGGGAACCCCATGACGGCACTAATATCAAACAAGAGATCGACAACAGCTATGGAATGGTGAGAACAGAGGTAATGTGTAAGAACTGCGATGCACACCTCGGACATCTATTTCCTGACGGTCCGAAACCCACAGGGCTTAGATATTGTATTAATTCATGTTCTTTGAATTTTCATGATGAAGAAGATAGAGACTAATGCCATATTGTCTTATAGTTGCTACTGAGAAGCAGTACGAAAATCTACAATGACTTTCAATTATATGTAGATTATTTGGGTCAGGGGAATAAAAATTCCAGACACACCTTCTTTAAAACGATCGTTGTCGGTGCCCATGGTGGCACTTTATGGCATTGGCACTATTTTAGGAGCAGGGATATATGTGCTGATAGGAGAGGTTGCGGGGAAGGCGGGGATGTATGTCCCATTGTCGTTCCTTGTGGCATCGGTAATAGCCGGGTTTACAGCATTTTCCTATGCCGAGCTTTCTTCCAGGCACCCCCAGAGTGCGGGGGAGGCGGTGTATGCCCAAGAGGCATTTTCGCTGCGCTTTGTATCGGCTGTGGTGGGATGGTCGGTGGTGGCAATAGGAACCGTATCGGCCGCGACTATATCCAAGGGATTTGTGGGATATTTTCAGATCTTTTTCAACACCCCTGAGTGGCTGGCTATTGTACTGCTGGTAATCACTCTGGGAGCGCTGGCGTCGTGGGGTATAACGGAATCTGTAACCGCGGCGGCGATTATAACCATAATAGAGATCATAGGCCTTGTGTCTGTAATAGTAGTTGCGGGTGGATCGTTCGCAGAGCTTGGGAGTAGAACAGACGAGCTGTTACCGCCCTTGGAGGCAGGGAGCTGGATTGCAATATCGCTAGGCGCGTTTCTGGCCTTCTATGCGTTTGTGGGTTTTGAAGACATAGTTAACGTGGCCGAGGAAACTAAGGACCCTAGACGCAACCTGCCTATTGCAATAATCATTGCTCTTATGGTCACAACCCTATTATATCTGCTGGTCTCGCTCGCGGCTGTGCTCTCACTGCCGCTTGAAATCCTGGCCGCAAGCAAATCACCCCTGGCAGCTATATTCGAGCACAAAACAGATCTATCCCCAAAGCCCATTAGTGCGGTGAGCATCTTGGCAGTTGTAAACGGGGCATTGATACAGATTATTATGGGGTCGCGGATACTCTATGGGATGGGGAAACGCTCGATGGCACCGCGCATATTTTCGTCTGTGAACCGGATAACGAGAACCCCTGTGATTGCCACTGCCACAATTACCATAGCAATACTCGTACTGGCGTTATGGCTGCCGTTACTGAATCTGGCTGAGATCTCAAGCACGATCACGCTTGCGGTGTTTGCTCTTATGAACCTATCGCTTATCTGGCTTAAACTTAAGAACCCGCACCCCGAGGGAGTAAAGACTTATCCCCTAGCTGTCCCTATACTGGGGTTTATACTGTGCATAGGTTTTTTGGTGATACAGACTGTGTGGGGATTTATTTTGTAGGAACAAACTATAGTTGGTCTCAAAATTTCTATCATTAATTACCTCATTCGAGTATCTTCATTGTTACAAGTCAAACAACCTGAAAACCATTTGAACAGAGGGAGAATATGAAAAGACATATAGCAGTTGGGATCTTAATAGCAGTTTGCTTCGTAGTACCTGCAGGTGCGGATGAGGTAATAAAGGAATTTAGCGGCAGTGAAACATTTAGCACCGAGCCCTTTACTGTGCCTGATAACTGGGAAATTGAGTGGGAAACAAAGGGACAGTACCTTCAAATCCTAATAAACAGCGCCGATAGTGTTCCCTTGGGTTTTGCAGCCGAGCAAATAGGTCCTGGAAAAGGTACATCGATCCAGGAAGAGGGAGGCACATACTACCTGGATATGAACGCGCAGGGGGAGTGGAAGGTAAAAATCGTGAAAAAAGAGGCTAAAAAATAATTCTATCTCTTCAACTCTTGTAATACGTAGAGATTAGCAATGGTGGCGACGGGTGGAATCGAACCACCGACAAAGGCCTTATGAGAGCCCTGCTCTACCTCTGAGCTACGCCGCCTTTTTAGATTGATTAATAGAAGACTAACCCCGCACCCAGCTACCCTATACTAACACCTATATAATTATAATCACCAAAAGGACTATCAAATATATCATGGCTCATTTAACTTTCAAGATGATTATACCGTAGAGATAAGTCTAGAGAATCGTGAAGAATAGCTTTAAAACCGTATCATATTAATACAATAAGGATCTGTAAAATACTGAGAAACTACCAAAATCGTCTATTTATCCGTCCAAATACCGTGTCGTAACTTATTCATATGAATGAATATTTTGATAATTTGAAATAGGTTGAAAAAATAGGCTTGACAACTTAAGTAAAATACTTTATTTTTATTATGTATCTTAACTGCAATACTTAACAAATCATCCTCCATCCTCCTTTAAAGTGGGAATGTTCGAGACCAAAACTTGGACATTCCCTCTTGTTGTATTTGGAGCCCTGAAACACCACATATTTACTCACCCAAAATCTAGGGCATATTAATTAGGGCACATCAACACCGAAGGATTATCCAACCTATGAAAAAGAAGAAATACCTATATATACTAGCTGTCATTTTTCTGCTGCTTGTTGCGGGCTGGGCTGTGATCCTGTACCAATTGCACTCTATAAATAAAAAGAGTGAGTTGTATGGTATTGCTTACGATGGGAAAGCCCCGGAGTTTACTCTAACCAACCAAGACGGTGGGCAGACTAGTCTCACGGATCTAAAAGGCAAGGTGGTGCTGTTGTTCTTTGGTTATACGCACTGTCCGGATATCTGCCCTGTAACACTGTCGGTGATAAACAGCGCTATCAATAACCTAGAGAACGAAAACGACAAGGTCGAGGCAGTGTTTATCACAGTCGACCCCGAGCGCGACACACCCGAGAAATTAAAGAGCTATGTGTCTCATTTTAATAACGGGTTCATAGGGCTTACAGGCAGTAGCGATGAGATAAAAGAGGTGGCGGAAGCCTACCGTGTGTTCTATACAAAAGAAGAGACCGATACAGAGGCGGGTTACTTGATGGGACACACCTCGTCGGTGCTCTTAATAGACGAAGACGGGAACTTCCAGGTACGCTACCCGCAAAACAGACATGACCCCAAAGAAATCGCAAAAGATATAGAGAGAATTCGATAAAAAGGAGCATAGAATTGATTAGAAAAACCTTCGTATCCGCACTCTTAGTAATCGCGGTAACCATAAGCGCTTATGGGGAATCAAGCATAAAAATATCAGACGCCTGGATAAGGGCGTTGCCCGAGGGCTCAACCGTCACAGCCGCCTACTTCACCATAGAAAACAGCGGTGGGGAGGATGACAAGCTGGTGGCTGTTACTTCTGATTTCGCATCCACGGCTGAGATGCACACGACAGAGGTGGACTCAAACGACGTGGCTACGATGAAAAAACTAGAGTGGCTTGAGATCCCTAAAAATACGACCGTGGAGCTTAAACCCGGGGCCACACATCTGATGCTTATCGATGTAAAAAGCTCGGTTGCTGATGGTGATAGCGCTAAATTGATATTGGAATTTGAGAGAGCGGGGAGCATCGAGATAGAAGCTTTGGTAAAAGACACCAAGATGCACCAACACCATCATTAAGTTCAGCTATACCGGCCAATTAACACAACTATCGGCAGGTGCAACGAGTTGTCTAGATCTGGGACAGGTTATGAATCCGCTTCCATGACTTCGGCTGCGGGCTGAATCTCCTTTACATTATCGCCCGAGGCCTCGATGTAGATACTCTCGTGAGTATGGCTCATGGAGCACCGACCGTTGTACACCCCACCCTCTTCAACTACTAAAGAGTCTATGAATGTATCACCCTCAACGCTGCCAGTGTGCTTGATCTCCATACGTTTGGATTCGATAACACCCTCAATCTTCCCATAAACCACAACCTCGTGGGCGTGGACCTCGCCGTCTATAAAACCCGTCTCGCCCACTATAACCGTGTTTTCACCGGTCAGTTTGCCCTGTAACCTGCCGTCGATCCGTGTGGATGTGGAGCAGGTCAGGTTGCCCTCGAACAAACTACCCTCGGCTATTAACGTGGTAATCTGGTTCCGGGCGGAGGACTCGGGTTTATGGTTGGACTGTTTCCCCTTTTTTTTATCGAACATTCCCATAGCTATTTTAAGGTTAAATATTTTTTTGGATTTATAGTCTTGCCGTCTTTTATGATCTCGTAGTGCAGGTGTGTGCCGGTAGAGCGGCCTGTGGACCCGGCCTTGCCAATTACCTGGCCGGCTTTTACCTTTTGGCCCTCTTTTACTTTGATCGCGGACAGATGGCCATAGAGGGTTTTGAAGTTGTCCTTGTGTCTAACCACAACTGCTTTGCCGTAGCTCGACTTCCACCCGGCCTCCGTAACTGTGCCGTCTGCCGTAACCAGGACGGACTGTCCGTGATAGGCATCTAGATCAATGCCGGAATGAAAGGCCAGTCTGGATCTGTAGGGGTCTTTCCTATAGCCGTAGGATGAATTTATTCTACCTTTAAGTGGTTTGCCCACGGGGAATTTTTCTATTGTACTCAAGAGCTCGTCTATGTCTTTTTGCATGAACTCCACATAAGACACGCTAAGCCTGTCGGCGGGGATATATTCACCGCCAACGGATAGCTCGTTTTTAAGCCCCTTTTTGTCGAGCAGTTTTTGCATCTCTATAAGCTTGGTTTCAATATTTTTTAGCTTGGTTCTTAGCTTAGCCTCTACAACCTCGCTTTGGTTAAGGTCCTGGTTAAGAGCCTGAACAGTGTTTACAAGCTCGTTTATTGACTCTTTTTTGCCTTCGGACTTTTGATAGAAGGTAAAGGTTGACGCTATAGCAACAACAGATATTAGTGCAAAAACAAATAGGAATATAAATGCATACCTGAAATGGGAAATCTTGATGTTAATAGACTTGGCTCCTTTACTCCCAGGAGTTACAAGGAGTAAAGTCATACGATCCTTTTCCATTGTAGACCCTCCAATATATAGGTGAAATGCTGTCCCAACCCCTCACTCAAGCAAGCGTTTAAGTGACCGTATCTGCACCTCGGGCTTTACCATAACATATTATTAATGTATTTCGCAAATCTTTTTTTACTTGAATTTGAGAATAGGAAGGATCTAGTAATTCACACTTAGGGTTGTCTCGGTCTAAATATACCAACCCCAACACCTAGTCGACCGAGCCCCGAATATGGAAAAACAGGAGCTAAAACGTCGGGTTTATAAAGGTGCTGTATACGCCGGCAATTGCCAGCAGAACTGTGGCAGCTAAGACCGCCAAGGGTAGGATTACAAATATAGCTGAGATGCCTTCGCTTTTCTGAGATGTTGTAGGCTCTTGAGTGTTTGTCATCAGTCCGTACCTCTGCAATTAATATCGGATATTAATAATATGGTTCTATATACTTATGTCAAGAACAGGCAAAGATGGTAAAATGAATCAAACACGAGAAATTATATGGGGAAGTTACTATGGCTAGAATAATCTTGTACACCGGAAAAGGCGGGGTGGGGAAAACAACGACTGCCGCTGCCACTGCTGCAGAGACCGCGCGGCGGGGACTTAAAACACTTGTAATATCGACCGATCCCGCGCACAGCTTGGGTGATGCGCTCGATATGAAACTGGGCCCGGAACCAAAGGAAATCAAACCCAACCTCTATGCACAGGAAATAGACGTTTACTACTCTATAGACAAATACTGGGGCAAATTGCGAAGCTACATCCAGTCGTTATTTAACTGGATGAACGTAGACGATATACTGGCAGAGGAATTCAGCGTGTTCCCGGGTATGGAAGAGGTCTCTTGCTTCCTTTGGGTATACAGTCATTACACCGACGACACGTACGATGTGATTGTTGTAGACAGTGCACCTACGGGCGAGACGCTTAGGCTCTTGTCGCTACCCGATGTAGCCAGATGGTGGATCGTAAAGGTGTTTCCCATCGAGAGAAAACTGCTTAAGGTAGTGAGGCCCGCAGTTAAGGTTGTTTCCGACATGCCGCTTCCCGAGGAAAAAACCTACGATGCCATAGAGGACCTGTTCGAGAAGCTTGATGCCATACACAAGGTGTTTTCGGACTCAGAGATCACCTCTATACGCCTTGTAATGAACCTGGAGAAAATGGTGATTAAAGAGACCCAAAGAGCATACACCTACCTAAACCTGTACGGCTACCCCGTAGACGCAATAGTGCTCAACCGCACAATGCCCGAGGAGCTTGACCACCCCTACTTTAAAGAGTGGAGGAAATACCAGCAGGCTTATAGAAAGGAGGTTGACGAGCATTTTAGCCCCCTACCTACGCTCGAGGCCCCGCTATTTCCGAAAGAGGTTATGGGATGGGAGGACATAGAGAAATTCGGCGCCACACTGTTTGCGAACACTAACCCCTCGGACATAATGTATGATGACAAGCCGTACCATCTGGAGAAAGAAGAGGGAGAGTACAAGATCTACCTCAAGCTGCCGTTTGTTAAGAAACGCGACGTCGATCTACACCAGGTAGGTGACGAACTGACGATACAGGTTGATAACCAGCGCAGGAACATATTTCTACCCAACTTCCTGGCCAAGATGAATGTTAAAAAAGCCCACCTCGAAAGCGGGGTGCTGCAGATCACATTTAAAAATCACAAGGGTAAAGCAAATCAGTAACAAATGATAGCTATGTGATCACTGTGAACCCACTTGGACACATCGAGGATAATCGAATATGGAAAAACGGATCCTTGTAATATTCGCACACCCTGCACTTCAGAAATCAAAAGTAAACATAAAACTTGCAGAAGCACTCGGAAACAAAGACCACATAACACTCGTCGATCTATACGAATCTTATCCGGATTTTATAATAGATGTTGAACAAGAGCAGGCCCGATTAGTCTCGCACGATGTTGTGGTACTCCAGCACCCCATATATTGGTACAGCTCACCATCCATAATAAAAGAGTGGATGGACCTGGTGCTCGAGTACGGATTTGCATACGGAGAGGGGGGTACGGCGCTTGAGAACAAGGTCCTCTTTAACGCCGTTACGACCGGCGGGGGGTCCTTGGCATATCAGAAAGAGGGTATTCACGAACACAGCTTAAGTGAGTTTCTTTTGCCCTTTAAACAGACCGCAAACCTCTGCAGAATGAGATACGCCCCGCCGTTTGTAGTATACGGCACCCACGAATTGACAGAGCCCCGAGATATTGCGGTCTATTCGGATATGTACTCAAACATTCTCGATTCTATTGCAAGTGGTGAATTTGATCTGGAAAGTGCCATGCGTTTCGAATCATTAAACTCATATTATTTAGACAAATTTGAATCCTGGAGTGTGTAGCTATGGAAGGAGAAGGCTTTCTATTCAGCGCATTCGTATACCTGTTAGCAGCGGTAATATCAGTACCAATTGCAAAGCGGCTGGGGCTGGGCTCGGTGTTGGGGTACCTGATAGCCGGCATTGCAATTGGACCGTATGTGTTCGGGTTTTTGGGCAAGGACACAAAAGAGGTCATGCACTTTGCCGAGTTCGGGGTGGTAATGATGCTATTTTTAGTCGGGCTCGAACTAAAACCCTCGTTACTCTGGAAGCTAAGAAAACCTATAGTGGGACTCGGGGGACTGCAGGTAGTAATTACGTCAATTATGATTGCGGCTGTGGCAACCTATTTCATAAAGGACTGGCGGATATCATTAGCCATAGGCTTAACACTGGCACTCTCGTCAACAGCCATAATCCTGCAAACCCTAACGGAAAAGGGCCTTATGAAGACCGAGGCAGGGGAATCAAGTTTTTCTGTGCTCTTGTTTCAAGACATAGCCATTATACCGATGTTGGCTCTTATGCCGCTACTGGCAGTCACACAGCCGGTTGTAACGGATTCCCACGGCTCGAGCGGGTTCCAAACTATGGCGGGCTGGCAGCAGGCGCTTATGGTGGTAGCCATAATGGTTGGTATAGTAGCAGTGGGAAGGTTTTTTGCCAGATACATATTCCGTTTTATTGCCGAGACCAAACTGAGGGACGTGTTTACAGCGTTTGCACTGCTTATTGTGATTGGTATAGCGCTTTTGATGCAGATGGTGGGACTCTCGCCGGCATTGGGCACATTCTTGGCTGGTGTGGTGCTTGCAGAGAGCGAGTACCGTCACGAGCTTGAGTCCAATATTGAGCCTTTTAAGGGACTATTGCTGGGGCTGTTTTTCATCTCTGTGGGGGCAATCATTAATTTTAATCTGCTTTTCAGTGAAGCGGTATTAATAACTGCACTGGTGTTATCGATCATGGCACTTAAATTTGTAGTTTTATTTGCGCTCGGTAGAGCCTTTAATCTACGGCTGAGAGATAACCTGCTCTTTTCGTTTGCGCTCGCAGAGGGCGGGGAGTTTGCGTTTGTGCTGTTTGCTTTTGCGACACAGAACAACGTGATTCCTGCGGCTTACACAGACACTCTAATATTGGTAGTGGCTATATCCATGTTTGTGGCACCGATCCTGTTGATATTGAACGAAAAACTGATTTCACCGCTCATTAAAACCAGAGAACCCGAAAAGAAACATGATATAATTGATGAACAGAACTCGGTTATAATCGCCGGATTCGGCAGGTTCGGGCAGATTACAGGCCGACTGTTGCACGCGAACAAGATAGGTACAACAGTCCTTGACCATAAACCGGGTCAAATAGAGATGCTTAGGAAGTTCGGGTACAAAATATTTTATGGAGACGCCTCGCGTATAGAGCTCCTACATTCGGCAGGAGCCGCAGACGCTAAACTCTTTGTGCTCGCGATAGATGATAAAGAAAAAGCACTTGAGGTTGCAGAGACTGTAACGAAACACTTCCCGAACTTAACGATACTAGCCAGGTCGTTTGACCGCAGACACACATATGAGCTGATGAAAAGGGGGGTAAAGATCATAAGGCGAGAGACCTTTAGCTCGGCTCTTGAGCTGGGCGCAGAAGCACTTGTGCTCTTGGGACATAGGGCTTACGAAGCACACAGGAAATCGCTTGTGTTTAAACACCACGACGAGAAAACTCTCTCGGCGCTCTATGAGATGTGGGACGACGAAAAATCTTTTATATTACATACCAAAGAGCGTAACGATGATCTGATTAATCTGCTATCGTCGGACCAAGTGGAAATGGAGTATAGTGTAGACACCGCCTGGGAGCGCCCGGGCACGGTACAGAGATAACTAAGCTTAATGCGGAGGACTCTAGGCATGGCTACAGATGAAGAGAAAAATGTATTTGGCGGTAAGCTCGAGGACTGTTCCACTTCGCCCATGACGGGTTTTTATAGAGACGGGTGCTGTCGATCGGGGCCCGAGGACCTGGGCCGACATGTGATCTGTGTAGAGGTCAACCAGGAGTTTTTGGAATTCTCCAAAGCTGCGGGCAACGATCTGAGCACGCCTAACCCGGACTTTGAGTTCCCAGGGTTAAAACCCGGAGACCGGTGGTGTGTATGTGCCGAGAGATGGAAAGACGCACTTGAGTCAGGGGTAGCACCCCCGGTAGTATTGGTCTCTACACACGAATCGGCACTCGAGGTGGTGAGCCTTGAGGATCTGAAAAAATATGCGCTAGACCTTAGCTAGTAAGCATTAATTTTTGCAAACAAAAGCTACGGAGAGATACACTGTGAATGAAAGCTCGGATTGGAATTTGGAAGATAGGGTGGACCGGGTATTTGAGAATATAGTGCTGCCCGTGTTTGCAGAACTGATAGTGGAGTACAACAGTGACGGGTACGAAGCCAAAGTTGTGGCAGATAGCCCTGTGATAATGGGTATTGAAAAATATAGTTCTATTATGATCACTCACCCTGACGGCGTAAAAATGATAGTGTGTGTGTACTGGGTTAAGGGCAGTGAAAGATTAACAGTGGAGAATATAAGCTTGGTGACCCTAAACAGATCGCTAAACATATTTGAGCTAGACGCCGGGGTGCTAAAATCACAAATAAAGACAATGGCTTGCATTGCAGCGAATTAAGCCTCTTATTACGAAACTACTTCATATCAAGCGATAGAGGCGGTAAGTAAAAACCCCTGGGCTCTCGTTTCCACACCCGGTTGTTTTCCTTGGTCTCCCCGGGGTCTGTGAATTCGTAACTGTAAAGGCTGGCACGTATGTACTTGGGATTGGTGTCGGGGAAGGGGTCATTGCTAAAGAGCTCCTTTACCTGCTCTGAGCCCTCGAGCATCATAAACACCATGTTTACAAGCCAGGGGTTTTGTCTATAGCTGCTAAGCGCCGCAAACCACATCTGCCAGTCCACGCGCGGCTGGTGCGGGGCTACCCAGCCCAACCCCCTATCTAGTCCGCCCGGTTTATGCTTGAACTCATACTCTCTCCACTCGGACCCGTCCCGGGAGCCCTCTAGCACTATCTCGAGCCTCTCGGTCGTCATCACCGTAAATAGCCCGTAACCGTTTACTATACGGTAAGGGTATATGGCTCTAAAGCTTTGTATGAGCGGGTCGGGTAAGTTTCGGTACCCCACCAAAACACCGCCGAGCTGCACGAGTCCAAGCAAGAATATGAACGTTGCAACAATCACTACTACACTATTCACTACCGTACGGGTACCGGCACCTGTTCGGACTACCTTTGTTAGTAAGTCCGTGTTTCGGAACCTGCTGGGTATAAAGCTACGCAAGAAGGTGTCATCAAACAGAAGAAATACAAGCCCGATGCTCAATATATTAAAAAAGGTGTAATTCCCAGTAATGAAAATCATGACTTGGAGACCTATCAACACTATTCCGGCGGCAATTCTGGGGCGGCGGGGTGTAAATATGAAAAACGGAACCACTATCTCAATAACGAGCATTATCACTGCAGAGAGCTTATGGAACCAAAGCGGTAGATGGTGTACGAACCACGCTGTTGGCGTAGGCAGCGGCTGTGTCATGTAATGGTAGCTAAGAGCGGTGAGGTCGGACCAGACAGGGTCGCCGCTGGCAAGTTTCAAATAGCCCGATGAAAACATTAGCCGGAACAAGAGGAACCTACCAAGCCATATTACAATCATAGATACGCTGTTTTTATATCCGTATAATCCTGCCAAAGAAAGCAAAACAGCAACCAAGCCGGTTTCCAAAAGTAAGTTATCCCATTGGAAAGAGGTAAACACCTGACCCACAGAGACCAACGAGAGATAACAGAGCCAGCAAACGAATAGGGCCGGGAGAACGCACCTCCTTAGAATCACAAAAAGAGACGACACCATACCCAAAATCGCGATTATAGATAGAAAAGAATCACTGTTGTTTATCCATGCTAGTGTAGGAATTTTATAATAGGCACTCGAACCATGGTTTATTTTTGCCGCCTCCATATAGATATCGGCCGGGAGTATGCCGTCGGTACCGATTAGTAAGGGGATTTGAGTCCAAAGCGACCCGAACGCAACAAGATAGACAAGTCCCAATATGATGTAAAAGATAGATATGGTTAGAGTGTGGTTGTGCGGCCCTACCTTAGTGCCCCATAGGAAACGTGTGGTCTTTGAAGCAAACACTCGATGCGAGGCAACAAATCCATAAAGCGCCTGAGAGATAAAAGCGAAACCCGGGAGACCTTGATACATCTTTAATCCGAGTGTCGGGCCAGATTTAACCGAAAGGCTCCTAAACACCGCCTCGGCACCGGTATACACAGCGCCGTCGGGCATGATCAGGACCACCGATCTATCGTATATTGATTTCTGTATCCCGGAGATACTGGGGGCTATGTTTTGGGATGTTTCATAATCCACACTGTCTGTGGTAAGGGATTTCCAGTACTCGATCCAAAGACGGCAAAAACCGCAGTCGCCGTCATATACGAGTAGGGGTTTTGGTGGTTTGAATTCGTTCATTGAGCAGTACTCACATTACTGCTTAATAATGATAACACGGCACAAACACAAAAGAATCTACATCTAATTCAGCATCCAAAAAACAGTTGATTACACATAGCCTTAGGTTACTCTTTAAATTAACTAATTTAGATGCAGGAGGAACTCAGAAGATGATACAAACCATTAGAAAGGCAAATTTTTTATTTCTCTTGTTACTCGTGCTTTCAATGGGTCTCGTGGCAACTCATTCAACAGCAAAGGAAGACTCAAACAAAGCGGATAAAGCCCCAGAGCAGTCGATGGACCAAAAACAGATGGAAGCAATGGAACTTTGGAAGGAATATGCAACCCCGAATGAGAACCACGAGGTTCTAAACCAACTGGTCGGCCAATGGGACCATACAGTCAGATGGTGGATGTCGCCTGATGAGCCGCCTAGGGAAACCACGGGCACTAGCAAAAATAAGTGGATAATGGGCAATAGGTTCCTTAAACACAAGGCCAAAGGAGAGTGGATGGGACAGGAATTTAAGGGCCTTGGTGTAACGGGCTATGATAATGCCAAAAAAATCTATGACTCTATGTGGCTCGACAATATGGGTACGGGGATCATGACATCGCAGGGCACATATAATGCCGAAACAAAGGAATTAACACAGACCGGCAACTTCACAGACCCGGTTGAGGGAGAAAAGAAGTTCCGTGCAGTTACTAAAGTTGTTAACGACGATCAGTATACCTATACACTATACGTTGTGACCCCCGATAATAACGAGTTTAAAATGATGGAGATCATCTACGACAGGGCCAAGGAAGAAGAGAAAGAAAAGTAGGATTTTACTTGTAGCAGCTTAGCAAATGGGTTCCAAGTATGTTAATTGGTATATACATATATCTCTCAACATAGAGGAAATTATGTTAATATGTTAGCAACTAAAATTTGGAGGAGCAAAATGCTTAAATATCTCTTAATACCTATAATGACCATTGCATTTACAATAAATTCGTACGCCGACGTTGAGTTTCAGATGGATCAAAAGGAGATGAGCCCGGAGGAAACAAACCTTACTAAAGGTGCTATCAAAGGTAACAACCTGAAGATGGATTTTTATAAAAACGACCAACAGCAAGAGGGCTCGATGATCTATAAAGGGGACTCAAACGAAATGATAATAGTAGACCACCAGAGAAAAACATATATGGTGGTGGACCAGGCCACAATGCAGATGATTGCGAGTGAGATAGAGAAGGCAATGGCCGAGATGGAGGCTGCGATGAAAGAGATGAGTCCGGAGCAGCGCGAGATGATGGAAAAAATGATGAAGGACAAGATGCCGGGAATGAGTGGGGAGCCACAGCCCGAACCGGTGATGAAAAAGACTGGCAGCGATACTGTAAATGGATACTCATGTACGAAATATGATGTTTACAAGGGTGAAGAGAAGGTTCGCCAGCACTGCGTTACCGACTGGGGCAACATCAAGGGCGGCGACGAGATGAGGTCGGTGATGATGGGGATGGCGGATTTTATGGAACAGATGATGAAAGGCTTGTCTAAAGGGCCGGGTGCTGTAGCTGCGCAGGCTCAGTTTGAAAGCAACGTCTTTAACCAACTTAGAAAACTAAACGGGTTCCCGGTACAAACAATAGATTACGACGGTGGAAAAGTGGATAGCGAATCCAGATTTACATCGTCTGAGAAAAAGAGTGTAGACGCATCCTCATTCGAACCCCCGGCTGATTATAAGCTCGAACAAATGATGCAGCAATAAATTAGGTATGACGCGATATTGGGCATACCCCGAATAGTTTGAGGTAAAGCACTAATGAATCTGGAATATGCAAATCACAAAATTAGCATAACAATAGGTCTGGTTCTAGTACTGGCAGTAGGGGTTGTATTACTGCCTACCCAGACCACCATCGCAGCTGAGAGTGTGTGCGACTTTCAGCATAAGGAGTGCTTTACCAAGGAAGGGTACCCCGCCTGCTACAAGCGAATAGACCTGGATAAATACTATGAATTTCTCGATGCCGGTCAAAACAAGCTGGCAGAGCAGATCATATATGACGAGGACCGCTGCATAATACTAAAAGGCAACGAGAAAGCCTTTCTGCAGGACAAGAGCAAGGGCAAGGTGAAATTTGGGATTCGGGGTCAGGACAGGACCTACTGGGCGCTCAGGGAAGCACTGTTTTCAAGACAGTAACCACCTCAAACAAATTTCTCGCCATACCGATCGAGATGAAATACCTGGCTGGGTGATTTTCTATATTTGGGGCCTCTATATGAATCCTGATTGACATAGCCGAAGGGCAGTACCGTAAGCACATTATATCCATCGGGGATACCGAGCAGGTTCATGATCCCCTCTTTATCGAGGGCTCCTATCCAGCAGGTGCCGATTCCAAACCCCCACGCGGTAAGTGCCATGTTTTGTACGGCACGGGTGCTGTCGATCTCGTGCCATTTGGAAGACGGGTCTGTGATCACTACTACCGCAAAGCTGGCTTTAGAAATAAACCTCCCGCTTATGCAGTAGCTCTCCATCTCGCTCAAAATGCCCTTATCGCGTATAGCTATGAACTGCCACGGCTGGTCGTTATGAGCGCTCGGTGCGAGTCGGCCGGCTTCTAGTATTGAGCGCACCGTCTCGTCCGGGATATCCTTCGACAAGAAACCCCTCACAGAGCTAAGGGTAGATACACATTCGAATACATCCATATTTATCTCCACTTTATATTGCAGCCGATGCTGGGGATCTGGTCGTCAGAGACCTCTTTGCCTTCAAGCAACGTGTCGAGGGCTTCGCGTATGTGGGAGCCCGTGACGGGTTTGCCGTTGCCGGGTCTAGAGTCGTCCATCTGCCCCCTGTACACACACTTGAGATCGGCATCGAATATATAAAAATCGGGCGTACATGCGGCATCGTAGGATCTTGCGACATCTTGCGTCTCGTCGAATAGATAGGGGAACTCGTAGCCAAGCTCGAGTGCCACACGTTTCATGTGCTCGGGTGAATCGTCGGGGTAGTTATCCACGTCGTTGGAGTTGATAGCAATAAAAGCAACCCCTTTGGGTGTGTAGTGATTGCTAAGCTCGACTAATCCCCGCTGCACGTGTTTAACATAGGGGCAGTGATTACAGATAAACATAATCACTGTAGCGGTGTCGGATTTAAGTTCCTCAAGTGAGAATTCCCGATCGTTTACCGCACACCAGAGCGTAAAGTCGGGGGCTACGGTCCCGAGTGGGAGCATGTTTGAGGGTGTAAGTGCCATAAATGACCTCCTATTTGAACTACTACAATTAGGTTAACCAAAACAAATCAAAAATGTTAACGCACTTATGCAGACTTGTTGCATAGAATATAACAACCAATTCATAGCTAATATCAAAATTGTGTACATTGAATTTTATAGCACGTAGCCTGCTAACCATTTATGCATAATTTGACTTTTTGTTCGCATGTTTATATATGGACATATTTGCAAGCTACTATGGACTAGTTGGGTGGGGTTAGTTTATAGTTTAGTAACGGTGATTAGGGGAGAGGTAAGATATGGCAGACGCAAAACAGATGGAATTTGACCAAAAGCGTTCAGAAGGATTTGCGGAGAATATGTTGGATGTACTTAACCACGGGGCGCTAAACCTGATGATATCCATAGGGCATAGGACGGGGCTTTTCGATGCTATGTGTGAGATGGACCCCGCAACTAGCCACGAAATCGCAGCAAAGGCTAATCTGGACGAAAGGTATGTACGTGAATGGCTCGGGTCTATGGTGACCGGCAGTATAGTAGAGCACAATCACGATAACGGAACATACTACCTGCCCCGCGAACACGCTGCGTGGCTCACGAGAAAATCCACACCTAATAATTTGGCCATCGCTACACAGTGGATAGGCCTCTTGGGAACTGTCGAAGATAAAATAGTAGACTGTTTTCATAACGGTGGTGGGGTGCACTACGAGCATTACGAGCGTTTTAACGAAGTGATGGCCAGCGAGAGCCACCAGACCGTAGTAGTGCCGCTTGTAGACGAACTGCTGCCGCTTGTGCCGGGGATAAAGGAAAAATTAGACGAAGGAATCTCGGTTGTGGATATAGGGTGTGGCAGCGGTCTTGCTATGGTCAGGCTGGCAGAAGAGTTCCCCAACAGCACTTTTAAGGGCTATGACTTTCTAGAGGAAGCGGTCGAAACGGGAAGGGATTTGGCCCGGGAGAAAGGGCTTACAAACATCACTTTTGAGGCAAAAGACGCTGCATTAATCGACGACCAAAAGGAGTACGACCTCATCTTCACATTCGATGCTATACACGACCAAGCCGATCCGCAAAAAGTACTCTCCATCATAAACAGTGCGCTTAAAGACGACGGGGTCTATTTTATGCAGGATATAGCCGGCTCTAGTTATGTAAACAATAACCTTGACCACCCTCTGGGTACGGTGATCTATACGATATCATGTATGCACTGCATGACCGTTTCACTGGCACAGGGCGGGAAAGGACTAGGAGCAATGTGGGGTAAAGAGCTCGCAACCGAGATGCTGCGCGAGGCCGGGTTCAGTGAGATCGAGATTAAGGAACTACCTCATGACCCAATAAACTACTACTACATAGTCACCAAGTGAGAGCATATTTTAAGACATGATTGTTTGCTAAGTAACTCTATAAAATATAAACTGGAGGAGTTATGAAATCATACCTTTTAGCCCTAACAATATTAATCTGCTTATCGTGTGCAAACTCTAAGCAAGTATCAACTATGGAAGAGCAGTCAGTGGGACAGATCCCCTGTCCTGCGGAAAAAATAGAGATAATAGAACGAAAGGTAGATCTATCTGACGGTAGTGCTACATGGATGGCACTATGCAGCGGTGAGACATACTCGTGTCAAAGGGCTGCGGATACAGGTGACAACACTATACAGCCTCAAGTCACTTGCACTAAGATGGAATCGCAGATGCCCGAGTAGTTATTGTCCAGCTATCACTTAATCCCGACTTCGAGTACCAATACAATTAAAAACCCGACGAAAAACATACCTGTAGAAAACGCTGTGTCCCTGCCCTCGTGAGCCTCTACCAACAACTCCTCTGTAACCAGTATAAAAACGCAGCTACGGCAAATGCAAGGATCATCTCGAGCCCCACTCCCTCCATGCCGAACAATAGTGTGCCCCCTAGTGCAGCTCCGCTGAACACAAGCACCGCAAGCAGAACTGAAATAGCATTGGGCAAATTTTTTTCATCACCAACCCACTATAAAACTATATTTAACTTATTCACATAACTAGAGAATCTATTTCACTTGCGAGTTCTTTAAGATATCATATGATGGTCATAAATACCGGGGAGGGGGAATAACCTTATCTTACGATTAATTCTTATAGCGTCTCTCTTAACTGCCATATACGGGTGTGGCAGAGCGGAATACAAGGCACCGGACCTGGGCGGTCTATACAACGAGGCCGCTATGCGATCGCATGAACAGGGCAACCCTGTGATAGTGATCCCGGGAATTCTGGGCTCCAAGTTACGGGATCCGGAGACGGGGCAGTTGGTATGGGGTGCGTTTGAAAAAACCACGGCTAACCCTGAAAAACCCGATGGGGCAAGGCTGGTAGCCCTCCCAATGAAAAAAGGGGTGCCGCTCGCAGAGCTTACGGACAGTGTGTACCCCGACGGTGCATTAGACAAGGTCAAGGTAAGCGTTTTGGGTCTGCCAATAGAGCTAAACGCCTATATAAACATCTTAAGCACATTAGGTGCGGGCGGGTACTTGGACGAGTCGCTTGCAACCAATGATGAAAATAATATTCAGTACGGAGACGACCACTTTACATGCTTTCAGTTCTCTTATGACTGGCGTCTAGACAATGTAGAGAATGCAAAACGTCTAGAACAGTTTATAAAAGAGAAAAGTGAGTATGTGCTTAGCGAGTACAAAAAAAGGGGCATACAAAAGGACGAGGTAAAATTCGACATTGTCGCGCACTCGATGGGCGGGCTTGTAACAAGGTATTTCCTGCGCTATGGATCAAATGATCTGCCCCCCGAGGGCACCATACCCATACCCACATGGGAGGGTGCAAAGTATGTGGACAAAGCAATAATCATCGGCACACCGAACGCCGGCGCTGTGGGTTCATTCGAGACACTTATCGAGGGACGCGACTTTGGGCCGTTCCTGCCAAAATACAATAGCGCGGTTATAGGCACAATGCCGTCACTCTATCAACTGCTGCCGAGGGTAAGGCACGGTGCGATTGTGGACCGCGAAGGGAACAAAATAGATATACTCGATCCGGGGGTATGGACAGCCATGAACTGGGGTTTAGCCAACCCGGAAACTGACAGCACACTGGCATGGTTACTGCCGGATATTGGTAACCCCACACGTAGACGCGAGGTTGCACTCGACCACCTAGAGAAATCGCTTATGCGTGCTAAACAGTTTCACCTGGCAATAGATACCGATGCCCAGCCGCCCGAGGGTTTGAGGCTCTACTTGATCGCAGGAGATGCTATCCCCACAGGTGCGGGTGTAACCGTAAATACCACAGACGGTTCTTACGAGGTGACTCGACTTACCCCCGGGGACGGCACTGTCATCCGTACAAGCGCTCTTATGGACGAGCGCACGGGCCAGCCCTGGGAGCCTGGACTCAAATCACCTATAAAGTGGTCAAACGTAATGTTTTTATTCTCGGACCATCTGGGTTTAACAAAAGATCCCGCATTTAGCGATAATGTGTTATTCATCTTGCTCGAACTCCCCGACAACTAAAACCTATCCCGTTCGAAAAAATTACAATTGTATGTTGCTCGTGATGCTGTAGATTATTACACTCTAATTAACCCAAAATTGTACTAACTGGATGGATGAGAGGGCACTGGATGGCAATCGAAAAATCGCTAGAGAGTCTGATAAGGCAGGGTACCAAAGCATTATTGATAGGTATAGGGGGAGGGGGAGATGTTGTAGGCACCATACCTACGGCACACCTGTTGGGAATGTTTGGAATAGAGTGTGTGTATGGGGGGTTGTCGTGGGAAAGGTCGGTGTTTGACCCGGTGCCGGGTCCAAGGAACTACGAAGAAACCGTAAACGCCAGAAAGCTAAACGACGTAGTATGGTACGCAAATAAAGACACGGCTACAAGCACAGGGGTGAAATATGCTGAGTCCGGAATGTCCGAGGTTATTGGTGAAGAGACACTCCTTATAGATATAAACGGGGGGCCCGGTGCAGTCACCGAAGGGCTTTTGGACGCTGCCACCAAGCTGGGTGCAGACTTAATCTTTGGCATCGATGTGGGAGGGGACGTAATAGCATTGGGAGATGAACCCGGGCTCATGAGTCCGCTAGCAGACTCTATTATGACCGCAGCTCTGGCAGAGACCGATAAGACAGTCCCTACGGTCATGGGTTTATTTGGCTTTGGCAGCGACGGGGAACTCACACAAAAAGAACTGGAACGGTCAATACAGTTAGTTGCCAGAGAGGGGGGGCTATTGGGAAGCTGGGGTATCACAAGGGGTGCTATGGTGGATTTAGAAAAGGCAATCGCAACGGTACCCACAGAGGCAAGCCGCCTACCCGTGCTCTATGCCAAGGGAGAGTACGAAGACACAACTATACGTAGCGGGAGGAGAACCGTATCCCTTTGCGCATCGTCCACGGTCACATTCTACCTGTCGCCAACCGTGATGTATGAAAAGATATCTAAGATGGCAAGGAGTGTGGCTAATGCCAAAAGCCTTGAGGAAGCCAACTCGGCACTCCACGAACTCGGTATCCACACCGAGCTCGATATAGAGATTGAGCGACTAATAGCCGAGCAAGCCGATTAAAAAATTTTGTCAGCGGAGGTTTTGCTGGATTTTATCCAGTATGAGTCGCGATAACGCTTCGTCTCCGAACAACCCGACCCTAATAGATATATCCGTTAGATTTTCTGTCTTTCTTTTTAAGCTTATGTGTATCTTTTCGTTATCGGCAGTCCTTGCCTCTATCTCGCCTGAGACTGCATCGTGAACTTTGTTGATCACTAGGAACCTTAATTGGTCAATCGCTTGTTCGGTAGCCTGCCAGGCTCTGTCTATATTGGCTTCTTCTGTGGCTTTTAATTCACCCTTAATATACGCCACGGTACCAGCACCAGCAGCCACTCCGCCCCCGACTGCCGCAGCAATACATCCGGTAAGAAATAGAGGCAGTGTGAGCATCATAAAAGCAATAGCCAGCTTGTTGTTCTTCATATCGTCCTCCTAAGAGTTTTTCCCTCCGACCAGCCCCGAGTTTTAGTACATAACGCTAAACAAATTATATCCGGTATTTAACCCCGGTGACAGTGAAAATGTTTCAATTCGCAGATTATAGCCCTTGCAAACATAAAGTAAAAATGTAAAGAACAATTATTAATCCCAGGGAATTAATTCTGAGTATTTATAATATCGGTTACTTCCATAAAGACCTCTGGGGTGCCGAGCCCGTTTTCCAAGCCCTCGTACCTGACCCAACGATGAGGGCTCTCAACCGTGAACCAAAAGTAGGTCTTGGGAAAAAACACTCTGAGCACACCCACAATGCCGAGCTTTGGGATAAGCTCTACTTTGTAGCACTCGACCTCTCCCTCCTTGGTCATCACTTTCTCGATGCCGCGCTGTACAAACTCGATGTTGTAGAGTTCGGGTTCATTGCTGAGCAGACTGGTACGTACTGTTCCCTCAGTCTCGAATGGGAGCGAGCGTAGAGCAAACACTATGCCCTCGACTATTAACGTCCCCATGGGAACATTGTATTCCTTAGAGAATTTATCGCCCGAGGGGAAATCCTGTCTGTTAAATTTAGAGACCCCCTTGGTGTAGTCGAAAACCTTTTCTTCTATCCTTATTGTTTTGCCGGCCGTATTCTTTATAACAGTGTCGGCACTGACAGGGAAAAACCCACCGTTTAAATTCCAAAGTGACTCGGCCCTCCATGTGGTCTCTTGAGTAAACGGGCTAGTAACACCGCTGCCGTTTAGGACGAGTTTTAGGTAGCTCTGCTCTTCTTTTGAAATTTTTTGAGTACTCCAGGTTGCCTGCCATTTCAGCTCGCCGGACTTGTGGTAGGTCATTATTGTGCCCTCTTCGCGCTGCTCGAGAGGAGGCACATCGAGCTGCTCCGAATATGAGAGCTCGGCACCTGCAAACATCAAAAGAAATAAAGCAACTGAGCAGAATACGAATATACTGCTTAGAACCGATCGAGATTGTATAGAGTATAGTGGGCTCATATCATTAAGATTACATCACTTTAGTTTTATTTTTTCTCACGTACTTGCTATTATTTTACTTACAAAAGTGCCAAGTCAACCAGAACACCGCCAGTTGTCTAGGTAGCTATGGAGAAATTTATACTATATGAACTCTATTTTAAAGGATAATTATCTAATTGTTGGAATAATTTTTGGAGTAATATTAGGCGGGGTGGTAGGATCGTTATTTCCAGAGGTAGGGGTAAAACTGGGTTTTTTGGGAACGCTGTTTTTAAACGCACTAAAGATGATAGTGCTCCCTCTTGTCATAGTATCAATCACACTTAGCATTATGAAAGTGGGCAACCTGGGCTCACTGGGTCTAAAAACCCTCTTATACTACTTAGTCACTACAGCGATCGCAGTTTTTATAGGTATTGTGATCGTGACTGTGCTTCATCCTGGTGAGGGCACAGCAGCAGTAACAGGGGCAATGCCCGAGATTGTAAAAGGCAAGGAGTCGATGAGCCTTGTGGATATATTGCTGCTTAAATTCATCTCGCCCAACCTGTTTAACTCGGCAGAGGAATACGAGATACTCCCCCTTATAGTGGCGTCAATTATATTCGGTGCGGCGTTTGCTTCGCTTGGGAAAAAGAGTAAAGCGATTGAGGATATATTCGCTATACTGGATGAAGCCATAATGAAGATCGTGCACTGGATAATGCTCTTTACTCCCATAGGTATATTTAGTTTGATAGCCGAGAGGATAGGCCTGGCCGGGGGAGGGAGCGAGGTTTTGACCCTGCTTGCAGTGCTGGGCAGGTATGTGTTAAGCGTGGTGGTAGGGCTTCTAATACACGGTGTAGTGGTGTTGCCGCTTATCCTTATACTCTTTACACGTAGAAACCCTATAAGTTTTGTAAAGAATATGAGTAAAGCGCTGCTTACCGCTTTTTCAACCGCGTCCTCGTCGGCAACGCTCCCGCTTACCATGGAGGGGGTAATCGAGGAGGCCAAGGTTACGCCCAAGGTGGGCAGGTTTGTTTTACCCCTGGGTGCTACTATCAACATGGACGGGACGGCGCTTTACGAGGCAGTAGCAGTGATCTTTATAGCGCAGAGCTATGGGATAAACCTGGCCGGGGGAGAGCTGTTAGTGGTGTTTTTTACAGCCACACTGGCTGCGATAGGAGCAGCGGGTATCCCCGAAGCGGGTCTTGTGACTATGGTGCTTGTACTCCAGGCGGTGGGATTGCCGCTTGAGGGTGTAGGACTTATATTGGCCATAGACTGGCTACTGGACCGCTGTCGTACCACCGTGAACGTGTGGGGTGATTCGGTGGGTGCAGCAGTAATAGACCGCCTTGAGGGAAATAACGCTAACACAGCTACTACCCAACTGTAAAACTATAGTAAATCGGCTAGAGGCGGTCGGCCTCGAATGTGTTGCAGTCTTTATATTCACCTGACCTAAGACCGATCTTGAACCAACGCACTCTTTGCTGAGAACTGCCGTGAGTAAAGGAATCGGGTGTAACGTAGCCCCTGCCCTGTTTCTGCAGACGGTCGTCGCCGATGTTGCTTGCGGCATTTAGTGCCTCTTCGATGTCCCCTTCCTCAAGGATCTGGCGGGCTTTATCGGCGTGGTGAGCCCAGATCCCGGCAAGGCAGTCGGCCTGGAGCTCCTGCATAACAGAGAGCTTGTTACCGTCTCTTTGATTGAGCCTGGTTCTGGCGTTAAAAACCTGCTCGGATATACCCAGCAGGTTTTGTACGTGGTGACCTACCTCGTGTGCTATGACATAGGCCTGTGCAAAATCGCCCGGGGAGTTCATCTTGTGTTTAAGGTCCCTGTAAAAATCGAGGTCAATATACACCTTGTGGTCACGCGGGCAGTAAAACGGACCCATAGCTGCCTGAGCAAAACCGCACGCCGATTCCACGGCTCCGGTAAACATCACCAGGTTGGGCTCGCGGTACCTGGAGCCGGTGACTTTGGGAAAAAGCGTGTTCCAAGTGTCCTCGGTGTCGGCAAGCACCACTGAAACAAAGTCGGCCAGTTTGTTGTCTTCAGGGCTCTGTTGAGTGGGCTGGCCCTGGGGACTGGTGGTGGTTCCCGTACGAGTAATCTGACCCAGGAACTGAGTGGGATCGACACCGAATAGTAATGCAAGAATTATTATGATTAGTAGTCCAAGCCCGCCACCCGCAGCCTTGCGAGGTACTCGCGCCCCTCGGCGGTCTTCAACATTACTGCTCCTTCTACCTAATTTCCAACGCATGTATCACCCCCTTAAATTGTACACAAATCCAATAACTAATGTAAATTTTAAATGAGATAGTTCTAAATTCCAATAGTTCTCGTGTGACTTTGACACGCGAGACATTGGAAATAAATTCTATTAAAATTATAGTGCTAAAAATTCATTTAACCACACGACTTATGTGAACTAATTATTGATTTGAGTATTTCCGTATACTCTCTATAATTACCTCTCCTCATAATTATTATAGAACATACAGACGGCGCACTGATCTTATAACATTAGACACTGTGTATAAATCAAGATTGCATGCAGGCCACGTGCCTAGCACAAAATGAACAGAACCATGGAGCAAGAAATTGGGTGAGAAACTCTCGATATATGAACCGATAACAGGTAGCAAGGTAATTCGTGACCTCGAGGAGGTGGCTTCGCCGCTTAGGGACCGGAAAGTAGTGCATGTGAACTCCACGCGTGTCGGAGGAGGGGTGGCGGAGATTTTGGATAAGTTCATCCCGCTTATGCGTGATCTGGGTATAGATGCGTCGTGGGAGGTAGTAGAGGGAGAGGCGGATTTTTACAACTGTACCAAGAACATGCATAACGCCCTGCAGGGCAACCCGGTGGATATACCCAAGCGGCTCATAGAAGCTTATGAAGAGACCAATGTGGAGAACTCAGAAAAACTGAGACCCACTCTTGAGGATGCAGATTTTGTAATCATTCACGATCCCCAGCCCGCAGCCCTACTTGAACAATTTCCCAAAAGAAAAGGCAAGTGGGTATGGCGCTGTCACATAGATGCCAGCAGCCCGCACAAACCGGTATGGGAATACTTGAGTAGATACGTAGCACAATACGATGCGAGCATTTTTTCGCTGGCTGATTTTGCTCAAAAGCTCCCTCATAGGCAGTACCTCATTGCACCCAGCATAGACCCCCTAAGCGATAAAAACACCGAGCTTGGGGAAAACGAAATAAACAACATTTATAATGAGTTCGATATTGACCCAAACAGACCTATGATACTACAGGTATCGAGGTTTGACCGGTTTAAAGACCCTGTGGGAGTGATTGAAGCATATAGTATCGCTACGAAAACCGTGGGGGGATTGCAACTGGTACTGGCCGGGGGGACGGCCACAGACGACCCCGAGGGAGAGGAGGTGCTGGCCGAGGTAAGGCAAGCGGCAGGGGACGACCCCGATGTACACATACTGTTGCTACCACCCGATGCCCACCGCACCATAAACGCACTGCAGAGAGCCGCTGACATTGTGCTGCAGAAGTCTACTAAGGAAGGGTTCGGGCTTACCGTGACAGAGGGGCTTTGGAAATCAAAGCCCGTGATCGGCGGGAACACAGGGGGTATACGACTACAACTCATAGATGGACAAACAGGCTATTTAGTGGACTCGCCGGAAGACGCAGCTCGTAGAATGATCCAACTGCTCCAAAACCCAGAGCAGATGGAGGAGATAGGAAAGAACGCCAAAGAACACGTGCGGCAAAACTTCTTGATGACGCGACACCTGGGAGAGGTAATGAGCGTGTTGGTAGACCTTGAATCAGGGATAAAACATACGGTTCAGATTATCGACCCATCAAGTAAGTGATCATTTGATATAACTGCTCGACTGAGCCTAATCGCAATTTCATTAAAAGCTGGATAACAACACCCGCCGTATTATAATAATCTCGACATGAGCTCACTGGTCTGGCAGGTATTTTTTGTAGCACTCTTAACCGATCTCGCAACCGGGCTCGGGGCACTGCCATTCGCTTTTGTTAAAACCATCTCCAAAAGGTTTCAGGCCTATGCTTACGCTATTGCGGGCGGGATGATGATATCGGCCTCGGTGTTCAGCCTTGCCGAGCAGGGACTTCGACGCGGAAAGGTATGGGACGTAGCAGCGGGCTTTATAGTGGGGGCGTTCTTTTACTGGTTTACAGCCAAAAAGATAGAAAAACGGGACTGGAAGATAGAGAACCTAAACTCCTACGACTCCAAGCAGTCGGTGCTGATGATAATCACCATGTTTATACACAGCATCCCAGAGGGAATAGCAATAGGAGTGGGGTACGCGACGGGGGATTATAAGTTCGGCCTATTGCTCGCAATAGCAATTGCAGTGCACAACATCCCCGAGGGTATAGCCATTTCGCTGCCGCTTAAGGCCAAGGGGGTCTCGACGTGGAAGTGTGCCGGTTATGCAATACTCACAAGCGTACCGCAACCTCTGGCTGCCGTGCCTGCATTTCTGCTCGTATGGATTTTCCAACCTCTACTGGTCTTTGGACTCGGGTTTGCTGGGGGTGCGATGGTGTTCCTTGCCATAGCCGAGCTCTTGCCCGAGAGCCTTGCGCACGGTACAAAGTACGACACCGCGTGGGGTGTTATGATAGGGCTTGTTATAATGCTCTTGTTCACATCGGGAATGGGCCTTTAAGATGGTCAGGTAAACTCGGCTTCTTTCGTGCCTATGACCTGTGGTATAGTAATGAGGAAAACACCGATTTACTCCTATTTTTATAGCACGCATAGATTTATTTGGAGGACTAATGTCTCGGAAAAAGCCCTGGTCGGGCAGATTTAAGAAAAAGACTCATAGCGTGGCTGAAGAATTCTCGGCCTCTATAGACCATGACAAGAAACTTTACAAAGAGGATATTGAGGGGAGTATTGCACACGTAAAGATGCTTGGGAAAACCGGGATTATTCCCAAAAAAGAGGCCGATAAGATTATTAAGGGCCTCGGATCCATAGAGAAAGAGATATCGTCGGGCAAGTTCCCATTTAGGACGGACCTTGAGGATATCCACCTTAATATCGAGAGCAGACTTACAGAGAAGATCGGAAGCGTGGGGGGCAAAATACACACAGCAAGGAGCCGTAACGACCAGGTCACACTGGATATGCGGCTATACCTGAGAAATGAAATTAACAAGATCACAAAGCATCTAATATCGATAATCGAGCGGCTGATCGCTCTTGCAGAGGGTAATATCGACGCAATCTTACCGCTCTACACTCACTTGCAGCGCGGTCAACCCGTATTGCTGGCACACCATCTGTTGGCGTACTCGGAGATGCTCAGACGGGATCGGGAGCGCTACGTGGACTGTCTAGGCAGGGTAAACGTGATGCCTCTCGGGGCTTGTGCGGGGGCTGGGACGTCGTTTCCGATAGATAGAGCATATGTGGCCCGGCTGCTGGGTTTTCCTAAAGTCACCCAAAACAGCATAGATACGGTGAGCGACAGGGATTTCATTACGGAGTTTATCTCGGTATCTGCAATCCTGGCACAGCACTTAAGCAGGATAGCGGAGGAGTTCGTCGTGTGGTCGAGTAAAGAGTTTGAGTTTATAGACCTGGGCGATCAGTTTACCACCGGCTCAAGCATTATGCCCCAGAAACGGAACCCCGATATGGCCGAGTTGATCCGGGGTAAGACGGGCAGGGTCTATGGCAACTTGGTTACGATCCATACTGTGCTAAAAGGACTGCCGCTATCTTACAATAGGGACCTCCAAGAGGATAAAGAACCTATGTTCGATACAGTGGACACCATCAAGTCAGCGCTCGGGATACTCGATGAGATGCTAAAGCAGATCAAGTTCAATAAGGCCAATATGTATAATGCTCTAAGCAACGGTTTTATCACGGCTACAGACATTGCCGATTATTTGACACGCATGGGCATGCCCTTTAGGGACGCTCATGAGATAGCGGGCAAAATAGTAGCTTATGCCGAGAAAAAAGGTGTCGAGCTTGAGCAGTTGGACATAACAGAACTCAACAAATTCTCTGGCCTCTTTAAAAACGATGTATACAATTACATATCCATAGAAGGCTCGCTCGAGAGCAGGAAATCCCAGGGCGGTACGGCCACATCTAATGTACGCAGAATGATCCGCCAGCTTAAAAAACAGGTATCAAAATGGTGATCCCCGGGATCATGATTTGAATCCTAATCCACTTAGCTATACTCAAAATAGTTTTATATGAAATAATCTTCTATACAAGGAGAGCGCATCATGGGAGTAATGACAAAAGAGGAGTATATCGAGTTTCTTGGTTCGGGCACTAAGACCGGCAAACTGGCTACCGTGAGGGCCGACGGCCGCCCCCATGTGGTGCCCATATGGTTTTATATGGACGGTGATAATCTAAAGTTCAATACAGGCAGAGAGTCCGTTAAAGCCAAAAACATGATGCGGGACCCGAGAGTCTCAATAACGGTGGACGACCAGACCCCGCCCTACTCGTTTGTAACTGTCGAGGGAGAGGTGACATTCTCTGAGGACCCTAAAGAGCTTTTGCACTGGGCCACGCTAATCGGGGGCAGGTATATGGGTGAAGACCAGGCAGAGGCTTATGGAAAAAGAAACGGTGTGCCAGGCGAGCTATTGGTAACAATACATCCGAAAAAGGTATTGGCATTTGCCGATGTCACGGCCTGGTAACTCTAAGATGCAAATATAAAACTGATGGGACTATTAGTAGACGGAAAGTGGCAAGACAACTGGTACGATACAAAGACGACCGGTGGGCGGTTTGTAAGGGCCAAGAGCCAGTTTAGGGATTGGATAACTCGAGAGGGCGCCGGGGGATTTAAAGCCGAAACCGGACGCTACCATCTATATGTATCGTATGCATGCCCCTGGGCGCACCGCACACTCGTATTTAGAAAGCTAAAAAACCTAGAAGAAACAATATCGCTCTCAATAGTCCATCCTATGATGCTGGAAAATGGCTGGGAGTTTAGAGAAGGGGACGGCTGTGTACCCGACAGTATCAACAACTCACGGTACCTGCACGAGATCTACACAGCTGCAAAGCCGGATTACTCGGGTCGCGTCACTGTACCAGTGCTATGGGATAAGCACACAAACACCATAGTCAACAACGAATCGTCCGAGATAATAAGGATGTTTAATACTGAATTTGACCATTTAGGCGCAAACTCGGTACTGGATTTTTACCCCGAAGACAGACGAGAGGAGATCGACCGTATAAATAATATCGTATATGAAAAGATAAATAACGCTGTATACAGATGCGGATTTGCCACCACCCAAGAGGCTTATGAAGAGGCGTTTACTCAATTATTTGATGCTCTCGATGATATAGAAAACATACTGGGTAAATCGAGGTACCTGGCAGGAGAAAAACTCACAGAGGCCGATTGGAGACTGTTCACTACACTGCTTCGTTTCGACCCGGTGTACTACAGCCACTTCAAGTGCAACAAGAGATTAATAGAGAGCTATGAAAACCTATCCAATTACCTGCGCGAGCTATATCAGGTCCCGGGTGTTATAGACACAGTCAACATGGACCACATAAAAAACCATTACTATGGAAGCCACTTAACAATAAACCCCACAGGTATTGTACCGCTCGGCCCCGAGCAGGACCTATCTGCACCCCATAACAGGGACAATTTCTGATCCCGCACGCAAGATTCACACCGTAATCACACACTCAAGATTACAATTCAACCATCCGCCATTCTTTTTTCTGTTTAATCTTAATTATGGTTATATTGTTCACTAGAATTGAAATATAGCCATGAAACTACATAACAGACCCTCGTCCGACAACTCAGAGGTAAGCAGGATCCTCCACAGATTCCTCGCAGCGGAGGGAAGAAACAGCAGGCTGCTTTTTTGGGCCGTTGTTGTAGGGTGCATGGCCGGACTGGCAGGTGCGGTGTTTCAGATTGCTATTGCACATATCGAGACCCTGAGACAATCGATCATCTTATATTCGCAGTCGCTACCGATACCCGAGTGGATAGTGCCCGCAGCGATATCGGCTGTAATGGTATATGTTGCGTTTCTGCTCATTAGAAAGGGTGCACCCGAGACCGGGGGCAGCGGCGTGCAGGAGATAGAGGGGGCGCTAGATGACGTACGGCCGCTTAGGTGGAAACGGGTGCTGCCTGTAAAATTCCTTGCCGGTCTGCTCTCGCTTGGCGGTGGAATGGTACTGGGACGTGAAGGCCCGACGATACAGATGGGCGGGAATATCGGCAAGATGATCTCTGACGTTTTTAAACTTAGGAAGGACGAGACACATGCACTAGTTGCGGCTGGTGCTGGTGGCGGATTATCGGCAGCGTTTAACGCCCCACTGGCAGGGATACTATTTGTGTTTGAGGAGATGCGCCCCGAGTTTAAATACAACTTCCTCTCGGTACAGGCCGTACTCATTGCCGCAGCATGCGCCGATATAGTGCTTAGGACGCTCACCACTCAGAGCCCTGAAATCCCCATGCCCATGATGCCTGCCCCGCCGTTGCCGTCACTGTTTCTTTTTCTAATCTTCGGCTGTTTCTTTGGTGTTTTCGGTTTCATTTTCAACCGGGTACTCATTAGAACGTTAAATTTCTTTTCGGGCTTAAAAGGCTGGTCTTATACCCTCACAGGTCTTTATGTGGGTGCGTTCATTGGGCTTTTATCGTGGTTCTATCCCAACACGGTGTGGGGAGGTTATCTGGTAATTCCTACGGCACTTTCGGGCACGATACCGGTTGCGTTCTTGCTGCTTATATTCCTAGCGCGCTTTGGCACCACCATGATCAGCTATGGCTCGGGGGCTACGGGTGGGATATTTGCACCCATGCTCGCACTCGGCACGCTTTTTGGCATGTGGTTTGGCAATGTTACGCACATGTGGCTGCCCGATCTAGCAGTTAAACCCGAGATGTTTGCAGTCGCCGGGATGGCGGCACTGTTCTGTGCCACGGTAAGGGCACCCCTTACCGGAATTGCACTCACAATCGAGATGACCGGAAACTACCTGATGATCCTTCCTCTGATTCTAACTTGTCTAACAGCTACGATCGTGGCACAGGGACTTGGGGGCAAACCCATCTACACTGTGCTATTGAAACGCACTTTGGACATGGCTGAGGCTGAGGATAACAAACCCCCGGAACAAACTAAATCGATTTAGCAACAATGTGCACGAGTCTATTGAGGTCAAATTACAAGCCCCGAATCTATTTATAATTAATCGTAATTTCACAATATATTCACCCTGTATTAACCGACTGCTTTCTGAATAAAATGCATAACCTATCGTAGTAAACCTGAATTTAAATTTAGAGAAGAAGCACACCCATAATGCTCGATGCATAATAATCAGTTAAATTTCACTCTTACTTTGAGTGCTCTTGTAATCCATATGAGGTAAATCGGCCATGAGAATACTATTTGGGGTTCAGGGAACAGGTAATGGTCATATCTCTCGTTCTAAGGAGATTATTAAATACTTAGTTGAGAAAGCCAATGTAGATGTGCTTGTAAGCGGGTCGCAACACGAGGTGGATTTAGGGGTAGATGTAAAATACAAACACACCGGGCTCGGGTTTACATTCGGCAAAAACGGCGGGATTGACTACATTGACTCGTTTGCAAAGGCAAAACCACTACAACTCATAAAAGATTTAAGGTCCATTCCGGTTAAAGAGTATGACCTGGTGTTAAGTGATTTTGAGCCTCTTACCGCCTGGGCATCGAGAATAAACAACATCCCGTCTATCGGTATATCGCATCAGGCCGCATTTTTATCTAAAGCAAGCCCCAGGATCCCCAACCCCAATCTGTTTCAGGAGCTTATAATAAAATGGTATGCCCCTACGAATATGGCGATAGGCCTCCATTTTAAAAAGTACGATGACACAATCGAGCTCCCTATTATTAGAGAAGAGATAAGAGAGGCCGAACCGAGCAATAACGGTCACTACACTGTTTACCTGCCTTCATACCATGAGGATTATATGTGTTCACTTCTAAACCAGGTGGATGTTAAGTGGGAGATGTTTTCAAAGCATTATAACGGTGAGCCCTACGAAAAAAACAATGTGAAGGTTTATCCGATCAGCAATCAGGACTTTGTGCGCAGCATGGCAAGCGCCGAGGGAGTGCTCTGCAATTCGGGGTTTGAAACACCTTCGGAGACCTTATATTTGGGGAAAAAGCTGTTTGTTATCCCTATGAAAAGACAGTATGAACAGCAGTGCAATGCGCAGGCACTAAAAGAAATGGGTATAGCGGTAGCAGAGAAAATCACAAGTGATTTTGTAGCCGAACTGACTAAATGGACCGAATCATCTACGGCTTACAAACCGGGTTATGACAACAACTCACCCGAGATCGTCGAGAGGGTATTTAGAATGTACAACGAACATATGAACAATAAAAACTGATTATTTGGCTATTGATTAAATCCCAAACCCCTATTACTAATACTCTCAGTGCCTCTTTAAATAACTGCTTATAAGTGAAAGGCTTATGAGATGTTCGGCTATGTTTTTGTAGGTCTCACCAATTTTAAGCAGCGTAATAACCTGATCCATATTGTGCCAGTCCTGTACGAGGTAGGTAACCAGTACTCTCTTGTGCTGGTCCTCGAGGGAATCGAGCAACTGACAGTCCTCTTCTATCTTGGACGTATCCAGACTTTCCGACCACTTGTCGTACTCCACAACGTTTTTAATATGTGGAAGGAGAATATCGAGCATCTCATTGGTATCGAACTCGCGATGTAGCGGCTGTTTGGACTTCAGGTTCTCCATCAAACTTACGCTGGATGTAAATTTGTTGATAATCTTAAGCATAAGCTTCATTGCTGTGAGATAGTTAATATCTTCTTTTGTAGAATTATTCTCTAAGGCCTGGCTCAATTTTAACTTGAGAGTATCAATGTCTTGCCTGAGAGATTCGAGCTCGTCTTCGTCCCTGCTATCTATGTACTTTTTAGACTTAGCAACAAAGTCTTCTATCTTGCTCTCAAGCATTTCTCTGTCCAAGATGTCTTCCGTCTCCATTTCATCCTCCTAGGACACACTTATCAGAATATCTAAATTGTTACATCAGTAATGTTAAGATTCTGTTAAGATTTGTAAAACTATTTTATATTCTAAGAAAAAGGAAAGGCAGGTCTAGCGGGCAAGACCTGCCTTTGTTATAGAGATAATAAGAGAAGATGGAGAACTTACGTAAATAGCAGATTTAAATACAATGACATACTAATATTAAGAAAATGTTGTGGGTTGATTAATCAAATGTTAATCCTAAATATTTACGATTACGAAACTCTAGCGTATTGCTATATGAAAAAGGTGGATCAATTAGTATAGGTTAGAAAACAAGAGTAGAGGCACAACCGTAATAGCTCCCAACAAACAACCGGCGATTGTCTGTGCAAAGCTATGCCTGTTGATATGGATTCGCGACCATGCAATTACGGGAACAATAATGAATAGTGGTATGGCCTGCGCTCCGAACAGTATGATGGCGAGTAGAGATAGCCCGGCCGCAGCAGTGCAATGACCGCTTATCTTCCACCTCAATGTTATTAGCAAAATCAAAAACACTTGCACAAAAACTATTCCTGTCATTATCAACATCAATTTTGGTACCCCTGCTAAATACATAATTCCACAGACAAGCATTGTATTAACGAGTACTACAATAAGGGGTTTTGTTCTTTGCTCTCGTTCGATGAGATGAAAATCTGTAATCTCTCCTTTTCTCACAAGCCAGAAAATATACAACGTAGGCGGTACAACCGAGAGTGTCACATACGCTACTATCCAGAACCATGGCGACCTGCTGTCGATGGCAAGTGCACTCAACATAATTGCAACAACTGCAATAATAGGCGGGCTGCTGATCCTGGATACAAACCTTGCAATCCGCACTGACCAGTCAACCGGGACTATTACAGTTTCGCCTAATCCTTGCATCTGTTGTTTCTTAGTAGACATTCGATGAACCTTTCTCCTTAAAGAATTATAATACCTTGATCAGTATCATCAATCTATTAATTATCTTAAGATAGAAATGTTAAGAAAGGTTTAATGCTTTGTTAAACCCGATTTAATAAACATATGGATCAATTGCAATCCCTTAAGTAGTGAAAAATATGGATTGCACAACCCTCATCTAAAAAATTTCGCCTGCATTTAATATTGTCAATTATCACAGGGTGTTATGGCGATACTTCTAGTATTAACACGGACTTAACAACTCCTAAATACACCCTTAATCAGAGTTTGTTTAACTATAAACCAATGCCCGCTTTTATCCGAACCATAACCCTCCCTAATACCTTGGGTCCTTCTTGGCTACACTGAGGACGGTTGAGAGATCGTCCTCAGTCCTATTTCCTACCCACATAGAATAGTGATTTTAAACTCAGAATGATACATAATGATAGATTGAAGATATGAGCAATTTCAATTTATAGGAGGTCATTACCTAATGACTCTAATCGATCAATACTCTAGCGGTACGTTTTGCTGGCCAGAGCTCGTGGCATCTGACGTTAACACAGCAAAAGAATTCTATTCGACCTTATTCGATTGGGAAATAAAAGATGTCCCGATCGGAGAGGATAAATACTATTCGATGGCTTATGTAGAGGGTAAAGAGGTTGGTGCACTGTATGAGATGTGGGATGAACAAAAAGAACATAATGTGCCCACGCACTGGGCCAATTATGTTGCTGTTCGGGATGTGGATGAAGTAGTTAAGAGGGTTCAAGATTTGGGTGGTCATATAATTGTGGAACCGATGGATGTATTTGACGCCGGGAGGATGGCTTCGGTGCAGGACCCCACAGGAGGGATCGTATCGCTATGGCAGGCAGGTGCACACATTGGGGCGCGTTTGGTAAACGAGCACGGCACACTGTGCTGGAACGAACTCCTTACAAACAACACCGATAAAGCCCGGGAGTTTTATTGCGAGCTGTTTGACTGGACCGCTAATACAGAGGATTTCAGTGGCGTAGACTACACAATTTTCATGAATGGTGAGAAACCCGCAGCGGGCATGATGAAGCTAAACGACGAGATGGGTAACATGCCGCCAAGCTGGATCACCTACTTTGCTATAGATGACTGTGAGTCTGCAGTGCAGACATCTGTGGAGTTGGGAAGCACAGTGCTTACTCCCCCGACCGATATTCCGGATGTGGGCATATTTGCAGTGATACAGGACTTGCAAGGGGCTGTGTTTTCAATAATCCAACTACTCGAGCAGCCTGAATAAACATATGTTGGAATACCTGGCAGTTTAGGATCTACTTTTCCTGGTTTTAGTCCTCTTATGAAACTCGGGTGGTTTATTTTTTACCCACGATACAAATTCACGAATGCCTCGGTGGCTCAATATGCGCTCTATTGTGTTGTAGTGATTTAAGAGCTCCCTCTCGGTAAATGTGGCATGTATTTGCCGGTGGCAAATTCTGTGTAGATACACAATATCCCTACCCCCGAATGCCCGCGGTACTAAATGGTGGCGGCTGGGTTTAGCCGGCAGGGGTCTCTTGCACAAAGCGCATCTATCGTTATAGGATGATTGACTATCCATGCCCCTAAATTGTAAACAATTATTAAGATCACTTTAAATCCTATTGCACTGTATTGAGATCTCGGCATTAAATTCATTTAAGCTCCAAAATAGACTCTCTAGCTAATTTTTATAATGCAAAAAAAAATTCTTGACAAAAAATTTGTTTTATACTATATTGACTGACTAGTCAGTTCACTGTGATGGGTTGAATAATGGCTAAAGCGAAAAAGATAGTGGAAAAGAAACTAAAGAGACAGGATCGGCCTAAGGGCAAGGTAGGCCGGAAAGAAGAGATAATGAAGGCCGCATCCACACTTTTCTCATCCAAGAGCTATCATGATGTCACAATGGACGAACTGGCTGAAAATGTGGGTGTAGCCAAAGGTACCATCTATCTGTACTTCGAATCGAAGGAAAAGCTATACTTGGAAATCCTGGAAGACACTTATGAGTCGATTGAGTCGCTCCTTGAGAGGGAGATTGCCAAGAACGACCCCGCACCCCAGAAGCTTAAGAAAATCCTGCAGCTCATATTTAAATTCTACCGTCAGAACCTTGACGCTCTGCGTATACTGAGCAGGGATGAAACACACCTGATCCGAGAGCATTACGAGTTTACAGAGCACTGGAGGCTAAGAAGGATAAAGCTATATGAAAAGATACTGAACAAAGGAATCCGAGAGGGGTCATTTAAGATCCAAAACCCAGAGCTTGCAGCACTAATAATATTTGGATTGGTAAGATCGGTGATGTTTTTTTACAAAGCCGACAAATCGGCTACGGATATAGCCGAGGAGGTATACAACGTTATATCGGAAGGAGTTTTATCGAAACACTAAATAAAATAGAGAATTATGGGTTGTGGTAAGGAAACCATTTTTAATATATATAAGGAGGTATTTACGATGCCAGACTCTTATCCATTCAGTTCTAAGATAAGTCATTTCGTGCCACCTAAGCAGTGGGCCAGCATGAGGGTAGCCAGGGAACTGGAGAAAAAAACCGGTCAGAAGATAATCCACTTTGAGAAAGGGGATTACCAGGGACCGGATTTCGACACCCCCCCACACATACTCGAAGCTACCGAGAGAGCGCTTAGAGAAGGTTATGTGAGATATGATCCGGGGCCGGGACTCCCGGAGCTGCGTGAAGCGATTGCAGAAGAGATGACAGGTAGGGGACGGAAAACCGTACCCGAAGAAGTAATTGTAACCGCCGGGGCTAAACACGCCCTGACAATGTCGCTGTTGACGTTCCTGGAAGAGGACGACGATGTGATATTCCCAAACCCGGGCTATCCGCCCGATGAGGTATGGGCCAAATATGTGAGGGCCAATATCAAACACACTCCTCTTACAAAACCCGACTGGCAGTTTGATGTAGAAAAACTGGATAGTCTGATAACGCCAAAAACAAAACTGATCATTATCAACACCCCGCAGAGACCAAACGGCCACCTTGTGGAGAACCCAGAAGCCATAGCCGAGCTCTGCTTTAAGCACCCGCATGTGATGGTGATTTCTGATGAAATTTTTTCACATGTGACATTCGGCAAGCCCCACAAAACCGTGGAAGCAATACCAGGGATGGAAGACAGGACCATCGTGATCGATACATTCTCAAAAACCTATGCAATGACGGGTTGGAGAATCGGGTGGGCAGTTGCACCTAAACCTGTGATCGATAAACTCTCGATCTTCTTACAGGACTCGATCACAAACGTTGCGGCTTTCATACAGAAAGCAGCCTATGCAGCCATCTCGGGGCCGCAGGACTGGGTGATAGAAAAAACAAAACTACTGGAACAGAAACGCGACCGTATGGTTGCCGGCCTAAACACCGTGCCGGGCATTAAATGCGACAGTCCGGATGGTGCGTTCTACGCTTTTGCAGACATTACAGGTACAGGTCTAAGCTCACAGGAATTCACAGACCGTCTAGTTGAAACGGTAGGTGTAGCAGTAGTCGCAGGTACCGCTTTTGGTAGCCAAGGCGAAGGGTACATACGTGTTACATATGCGTGTGCCGATGAGGATATTGACGAAGGCATCAGAAGGATGAAAGAGGCTAACCTGGTAAAGGTTAAGGCCTAACAAAACTGACTACAAACTATGCAGGTGTGCCACTAAGTACAGGTACACTTGCATAGTTATTACGAGAGTTCCCCAAAAACGGTAATTGTTTGTTATAATATTTAAATAAGGGTTTACTTACTGTCGGAGGGGTTAACAAATGTCAACATTATCACTTAGAAAAATTAACCGGTCGGTCGGAGCAGGGACACTTGCGGTATTATTGGTGCTGGGTCTAATACTGCTTGCATGTGCAAAAGCACCTGTCACGGGCCGCTCACAGCTAATGCTCTTGTCGCAGGAGCAGGAAAACGAGATGGGGCTCCTTGCGTTCCAAGAGGTGCTTAAGGACGAGAAAGTCTCTTACAACACTACTTATAATAGCGCTGTCACAAGGGTCGGGGACAGGATAGCCGCTGTCTCAGACACCCCGGCGTATGAGTGGGATTTCAAGGTAATCGATAACAGTGAACAGATTAACGCGTTTGCGCTGCCGGGTGGGAAGGTGGCTGTGTATACGGGTATATTGCCGGTCGCGCAGAATGATGCGGGGCTCGCAACCGTTATGGCACACGAGGTGGCACATGTAGCCGCACGCCACGGTGGTGAGCGAGTATCGACAGGGATACTGGCACAGGTAGGTGCCACGGGGCTAAGCGCTGCGCTCGGGGGCACAAACCCCTATGTGGCCACAGCTATTATGCAGGCCTATGGCCTTGGGGTACAGGTGGGGGCGCTCCTGCCATTTAGCCGCGGACAGGAGTCGGAGGCAGACAGAATCGGACTCATATACATGGCAAAAGCCGGATACGACCCGCGCGAGGCCGTGGGGTTTTGGGAACGAATGGACGCTGCGGTAAAAGGGAAACCTCAGCCGCCAGAGTTTTTGTCCACGCACCCGGGCTATGGTACCCGAATTAACAACCTTAAGACTTGGCTGCCTGAGGCAATACCATACTATGAGGCTTCGGATAAAGCCGAGAACAACCCCATTACAACTGAGTAGAACCGTAACGGGTGCCAAGAAAACCATATAGGGTTATAATGTAGTCTCTCTTATGACTAGAAAAGAGAGATTAGAGCTCCTTTACAAACTCCTATACAACCACTACGGACCGCAGCACTGGTGGCCTGCCGATACTGCGCTAGAGTGTATGGTGGGGGCCATACTCACACAAAACACCTCGTGGACCAATGTAGAAAAAGCCATTACCAACCTAAAGCGTGCAGAGCCGCTTACAATTAAAAACCTTTTGTCGGTACCTACCGAGACTCTGGCGGAGCTCATACGACCCTCGGGTTACTACAACGAGAAGGCTAAAAAGATAAAGAACCTGGTTAACTTTCTTTATACCGAATATGGTAGTGATCTAAAAAAAACCTGCTTGGAGCCTAACGATAGACTTAGGGAAAAACTGTTATCAATTAAAGGGATCGGCCCTGAGACTGCCGACTCTATATTACTGTATGCCTGCAATAAACCAGCCTTTGTAGTCGATGCCTATACGCACAGGATTTTTAGCAGACACGGCCTTGTACCCCGAGACTCCACCTACTATGAGATACAGGAGCTGTTTGTAGATTCTCTGCCCGAGGACACAGCTCTATTCAATGAATATCACGCACTGATTGTAAGGCTTGGGAAAGAACGGTGTCGGAAAAAAAACCCTTTATGTGAAGGCTGTCCATTAGAGTCCGACCCGCATGAAACAGAGTGAGAGACGCAACTCGCCCACTAACAAAATACACGTAGATAAATTGCTCGGATGAAAATACAGCGGTTTACGGCTTAGTTAAGACCAGTCTTGGCAACATCCACGACAGCCTTGAAACTCTCGGGCTCGTGTATGGCCATCTCTGCAAGCGTTTTTCTGTCGAGTTCAACACCCGCTTTCTTAAGAGAGCCCATAAACGTGCTGTACGAAAGACCGTGTGGTCTTACAGCCGCATTTATGCGTGTAATCCAAAGCCTTCTGAAGTCCCTCTTTCTTTGGCGTCTGTCTCTGTAAGAATAGGCTAATGCACGTAAAACAGTTTCTTTTGCCCTTCTTATATTGTTTTTTCTTCTTCCCCAGTACCCTTTAGCCTGCTTTAGAAGCCGCTTTCTTCTTTTCCTGGATGGTACTCCTCGTTTAACTCGCATTGGGGGGATCTCCTTAATCTAGTAACTACACTTTATAATAATACACCGTTTAAACGTAAGGTATATATCTTTTTATTCTCCTGGCCTCATTTCCCTCTATAAACTCAGCGGAATTCAACCGTCTTTTGCGCTTTCTGGCTTTTTTGACGTTTAGGTGGCTGCCGCCGCCCCGCGCTCTTTTTACCTTACCCGAAGCCGTGAGCTTAAACCTCTTTGCGGCACTACGATTGGTCTTGACTTTGTTCTTTGGCATTTTCTTTACCACCTTGAGTTTTTTTCTTGGGAGCAATAACCATTGTGAGGTTTTTACCCTCCATCTTGGGTGGAGTGTCCACCCCTCCCAAATCCGCTACCCTCTCTAATATTTTGTTGGCAAGCATCTGCCCGATTTGAGGGTGTACAATCTCACGTCCTCTGTAAAAAATCCTTATCTTCGTCTTATGATCGTCTTCCAGAAACGACCTGATGCGATTAATTTTTACATCGAGGTCATGATCACCTATGTTAGGACGAAACTTGACCTCCTTGAGCACCTGAGGTTTTTGTTTTTTTGCGCTGGCCTGTTTCTTGAGTTCATATTTGTATTTGCCATAGTCCATCAACCTGCACACGGGGGGTTTTGCATTCGGAGAAATCTCGACAAGGTCAACTCCTTGTTCCTGAGACAACTTTAATGCTTCGGCAGTCGGCATTATCCCGAGTTGAGCGCCGTCTTCAGCAATCACTCGTATCTCCGATGCTCTTATTCGCTGGTTAACTCGAATCTCGGGTTCACGTTTGCGAAACCCTCTGCCTCTTTGCCTAACTATTTCTTATTTTCCTCCCTCCATGCATCAGGATTATTCTCAACACTAATAATATCTAAAAACTCTTTTGTACTCATCGAATCTAAATTGGTGCCCCCCAGTTTTCTAGGAGCTACCAATTTTTGTTCCTCCTCCTTAGCCCCTATGACAAGGAGGTAAGGAATCTTTTCCATTTGAGCCTCTCTCACCTTAAAGCCCAGTTTCTCGTTCCGGTAATCCTTCTCGACCCTTATATTATTATATACAAGTTCGTCGTATACACTATCGGCATAGGTGATCTGATCATCTGCGATAGTCGCAATACGAACCTGCGCAGGGCTAAGCCAGAGCGGAAACGCCCCTCCATAGTGCTCAATTAAAATCCCAAAGAACCTTTCTATCGAACCGAACACAGCCCGATGGATCATGATCGGCTGATGGCGGCTATTGTCTTCGCCGATAAAGCTCATATCAAACCGATCCGGGAGGTTAAAATCTACCTGAACTGTAGAGCACTGCCAAGCTCTGCCCAAAACATCTTTAATCTTAAGATCGATCTTGGGCCCGTAGAATGCACCCCCGCCCTCGTCCATCTCATAGGGCAGGCCTTTTTTATTTAAAGCATTTCTAAGCGCCTCTGTTGCCTTTTCCCATACGTCTTCGGTGCCCACAAACTTCTCGGGCCTTGTGGACAGATAAATTTCGTAGTCGTCGAAACCGAATGTCTGCAGAAAGTAAACAGTGAGATCTAACACGCCGAGCACCTCTTGCTCAATCTGGTCGGGTCTACAGAATATATGGGCGTCGTCCTGTGAGAATCCCCTGACCCTAAGTAGCCCGTGTAACACACCAGACCTCTCGTAGCGGTACACAGTGCCTACCTCGGCCCATCTGAGGGGAAGGTCCCTGTAGCTCCGGATACCGGACTTGTAGATCATAATATGGAACGGGCAGTTCATGGGTTTTATCTGATACTCGGAGTTTTCCACTTCCATTGGGGAGTACATATTCTCTTTGTAAAAATCCACATGCCCGCTTGTTTTCCAGAGGTCGAGTTTGGCAATGTGCGGGGTGTAGAGGAGCTCGTAGCCGAATCTGTCGTGCTGAGTCTTCCAAAAGTCTTCGATGATCCTTCTGATCTTGGCCCCCTTTGGGTGCCAGAGCACAAGACCCGGGCCTATGTCTTCTTGGATGCTAAATAGGTCGAGTTCGCGCCCAAGCCGCCTGTGGTCTCGTTTCTTAGCCTCTTCAAGCTTGGCTATATAGTCCTTAAGCTCCTTTTTGTTCCAAAACGCCGTGCCGTAAATACGCTGGAGCATGGGGTTGTGCTCATCGCCTCTCCAGTACGCCCCCGCAATGCTAAGCAACTTAAACGCCTTTACAGTGCCTGTTGACTGGGCATGGGGGCCGCGGCAGAGATCGTACCACCCGTCCTGGTCATATATGGTGATCATCTCGTCTGGGGGCAGGTCCTCTATTATCTCTACCTTATAACTCTCTCCCATATCACCGAATGTTTTTATTGCGTCTTCCCGAGACACTTTTCTCCTAACAAGCGGTTTTTTCTCCTTTACAATCTCCTGCATCTTTTTCTCGATCTGCTCCAGGTCCTCGGGAGTAAAGCCCCTGGGGAAATCAAAATCATAGTAAAAACCGTTATCAATGACAGGGCCTATGGTTACCTTGGCCTCAGGGAAAATAGCCTGGACCGCCTCTGCCATGATATGAGCTGCGGTATGGCGGATAAGGTGGAGACCCTGGTCGGATCCGAACACCACAGGCTCAAATGATGCGTCGTGCTCGACTTCGTGCCAGAAATCCACAAGGCTTCCATCCACAAGTGCACCAACGACGTCTTGCATTATCCCCGATGCTTTTAGAATATCGCCCACACTCGTACCTTTGGTAAAGGACTTCGTTGACCCGTCAGGAAAATTTATTTGTACTTCGCTCATATTAATAGATAAATTAATTGGTATCGTGGTGAGCGCGGCAGGATTTGAACCAGCGACCTCTTGCGTGTCAACACTCACATCATACAATACATAACCATTATACAATATTACAAATTTAACGAAAACAAGCACTTGCGTAGTTATGCAAGTTACTAAAGAATACGGAAATATACCTAAAATGCTAGTACTTCGCTGAAAATGGTAACAAAAATAGTAACAATTTTTAGGTGTCTCTGCGAGTAAGCAAGCCTCTAGGTTATTGACGAAAATAAAATAAGAAATCACAATAATAACGAGCGATACATATTCCCATGCCGACACATACTAAATGAGTTACAATATGTAGAAGATCACCCGTCAAGCCTGCATAACCAGATACAGGCTCAGGCGGTATCAGACGGTAGTTTCTGGTGCCCTTTTTTTCAAGTGTAGAGTTCAGAAAAAACAAGCAAGAGGTAACTAGGCATGTCAGAAAAACCACAATGGAAGATCGATATTGACAATGCTATAAAGAGTTTTACCGGCAAGGATGCAGCATACGCTCACTTGTCTAACGAAAAAGAGGCACATGAATTTGTACAAAAATGTATAAGCCCATGTCTGAAAGAAGTTGCAGAACACCTAAAGGAACAGGAATACAAGGTCATACTTATTGACGAAAAAGAAAACGTGGTCAGCAGCCCCTTGATCTCAACCTTGTCTGTATCTATTGAGTCGGAGTATTCTTTTACAATTCAAATCGTGTTGCATTTCGGGGAGAGCTCATCTATTTACTGTACGATAGGATCTAGTGCGCGGCCCTATCGACAGGCTCAGATTTATCCTGATCCAATTGCGACCAATCAAGGATATGATGAGGTATCGGCAAAGATAAAAGATGCAATCTCATACCTCATCCGAAAATGTCAACCGGGTTAAATATGGGCGTATTCATAAAAGCAACTAACAATAAATAATGTAGGAGCGTGTCAAAATGCGAGCTATCCGCTGGTACATATGGGAAGGCAAACGTGATAACAACAGCTAAGAAATCACAATAACAAGAGAGCATCTAACGCCCAAACGTTAATCTCAGGCTAAACACGAGTAACAAAATAGTAACAATTTCGATTTGTGAACTTTTTTGGGGCTTGCAAAAAGCTGGGATAACCCATACAAATAACTCAATAAAAGTGGTGAGCGCGGCAGGATTTGAACCAGCGACCTCTTGCGTGTCAAGCAAGCGCTCTCCCCCTGAGCTACGCGCTCTCTAACAATTTCCAGACCGTTAATTCTCTAATATATTCTACACACTGTCAAGAACAGAAACCAGCAGCAACCGGACCGAAAACCCGGTCATGTTAAGCGTAGCTAGTCAAGTTTTAGACTCGGCGTTCTTCGGAGCGGTCTTAAAACTGTATCAGTTGGAATTAAGATCGGTTTTTGATATGATTCAGACTGGTGATAGAATTAGAGACCAAAAAAATGGAGGGCAAGATGAGAATTTTAAACTCCCTACTCACAGTAATACTGATTAGCTGCTTTTTATACGCCGGGTGTGAAAGGGCAGATAAAAGCACGGATGCTGAGCAAACTACGACCGAGAGAGTCGTGGAAGAGGCACAAGAGATGGTTGAGGACCCCGTAGAAAAGACAGAGGAGATACACAGTTGGCAAGAACAAAAACAGGCCGAGGACGCACCCCCTAAGATTGCAGCAGAGCTTTGGGATCTGATCCAGACTGAGAATTACCGCGTGAGCTGGAAAATGTGGCCGGGTAAAGAGGCTCTATATAAAGGTACCCACCCCCACGGCTCATATCTCACAACCTATTTAAACGACATAGCGCTTAAATCGCTTGAGGGCGAAGGTACTGAGCTTGACCCGGGGTCAATAATCGTAAAGGAGAACTACACCCCCGAGAAAACACTCGCAGCCATCACTGTGATGTATAAACTAGCCGGCTACGATCCAGGGAACAACAACTGGTTCTGGGCCAAATACTCGCCGGACGGAAAACCCATGAGTGCAGAGACAGACGGTGAGTCCACAATGCTTGTGGGTAAGGTGCCCGGATGCATTGACTGTCACACATCCAACAAAGCAAACGACTATATAATGACCTCGCCCATAAACACCGAATAGTCAGTTATTGTAGGGGTCATAAAATAAATATGGCCCCCTTTTCCTTCCCATACATTAAAACCAAGCATCATAAACCCGCTTGCAGTCATCTTAACAACCGGTGCGTTTAGCGTGGGAAAACCGAATGTTACGTTCAGGTATAATATCGAAACGCCCTATATGCACTCTTATTAGATCCAAATACCTGACCCGAGCCCTATGAAAAAGAAGAAAACTCTGTTCTCGCTGCTTATTAAATATAAATACTCATTTATCGCCGGGCTTGCCGCGCTCACGGTAGTTGATCTCTGTCAGTTGTCCATTCCTCTGATCATTGAACGAGTGATCGATACGCTCACACTGGAAGATGCGAAGGTGAACGACTTAACCCGTTACGGTCTCTATATGCTGGGCCTTGCAGTAATAATGGCGGTGTTTAGGTTTTTTTGGAGATTTTTTATCATGGGCTCGGCACGAAAAATCGAGCAGTCTACCAGAAACGAGTTTTTTGAGCATCTCCAGAACCTCCACCTCGACTTTTATTCCCAGAAAAAGGTGGGGGACCTGATGGCCCACACCGTAAACGATATCGAGACGTTAAAGTTCGCAAGCGGACTTGGGGTACTGATAGCTTATGATGGTGTGTTTCTGTTGATCTTTATTTTCGCGGCAATGCTCTATGTTTCGCCCGAACTCACACTATACGCATTTATACCGTTTCCCATTTTAGCATTTGTAATAATGAGGTTTGGCCGCATGATAGAGCAGAGGTTCCAAAAGGTACAGGACTCGTTCTCTGAACTGACCGAGAATGCGAGGGAATCGATCTCGGGAATTAAGGTAATTAAATCGTATGTGAGAGAGGGGAAGGAATCACGGGAATTCACTCACGCGAGTCGGGACTATCTGGACAAAAATCTTCACCTCATCCGTATCTGGGGTGTGTACCAGCCGCTTATCACATTCGCAGCGGGCACCGCAACCGCGATATTTCTTTGGCTCGGTGGAATCAACACAATAACCAATAATATCACTCTCGGTGATTTTGCCGCTGTGCTCGTGTACCTGACAATGCTCACCTGGCCCATGATGGCGATGGGCTGGGCGGTCGATATTATTAAAAGAGGCAATGCATCGCTAAACAGAATAAACAATATTCTTAGCGTGGAGCCGCTACACCTGGACGAGCCCGGGGCAAAGAGGATAGATATTGTAGGTAACATAGAACTAAAAGAGCTAAGCTATTCTTATAACGGGACCAGAGCACTAAACGATGTATCGCTGGCCATACCCAGAGCAAGCTCATTTGGTATTACGGGTGCGACGGGTTCGGGGAAAAGCACACTCTTTAAACTGCTCACCAGAATAGACGAGCCGCCCCCAAACACCATTTTTATTGACGGCGAAGACGTAACCGAGATCGAGAAGGATTGCCTGCGCGAATCGGTGATTTACGTACCGCAGGAGACCACAGTATTTAGCGGTACCATACGTGATAATATCTCGTTTATGAACCCCAATCTTACCGATGCCCAGATAGAAGAAGCAGCAAAACTGACCGAGATATATGACGAGATCATGCATTTCCCAGGTGGTTTCGACGCCATGGTCGGAGAACGGGGATTAAGCCTGTCGGGAGGGCAGCGCCAACGCATCGCACTCGCAAGGGCCATACTCATGCAGCCCAAGGTTCTAATCCTAGACGACGTGTTATCCTCGCTTGACCTCCAAACCGAATCCAAGGTACTTAAGAACCTGGTAAGTACGATGGACGGTAACACTCTAGTAGCAGTATCGAGCAGAGTGCCCTCAATAAAAGGGTTTGATGAGATTGCGGTCTTTGATAACGGCGAGCTCATCGAGGTTGGCACCCACACAGAACTTATGTCTAACCGAAAGATCTACTCTAACCTCTACAAGATTCAGACCTTTGAGTCATTACCATGACCAGCGCGGATAGCACTTGGATTAACTACTTTGCATACGGTTCCAATATGAACCCCGGGAGGATGCGGGAGAGGACCGTTGAGTTTAGTTTGCGGCAAAGTGCAGTGCTCGACGGTTATGCATTGTGCTTTAACAAGATTTCTGCCAGCTACCCCGGCAGTGGTGCTGCGAATATCGTAGAATCCCCGCATAGTAGGGTAGAGGGAATCCTGTATCTTGTCACCGCCGGGGGTTTGGCGGCTCTCGATAGATTCGAGGGCTACCCCGAGCATTACACCAAAGAGACCGTAAGAGTCGAGACAGCAGAAAAAGCTATGATCGAATGCGTTACATATATAGCTAATGCCGATATGACAAAAGATGGTCTTAAACCCAGGGCAAAATACCTGAGCCATTTGCTGTTGGCTGATGAGATGCTTACCCCCCAATACCTGGAAATGCTCCGCTCGCAGGAAACTGTTTAGCGTGGGGTCCCGATTAACAGGTTCTCAACCATATACGGCCGGGTATTATGTATAATGGTATTAGAGAACAGTCAACAAGGGGGTAAACGATGAGCGAAGAATCCAATAAGATCTTCAGATCGAGCACAGACAAGATGCTGGCCGGGATTTGCGGTGGATTGGGAAAGATGCTATCGGTTGATCCCACAATAGTAAGGTTGGGGGCAGTCCTTATTACTCTGCTCACTGGAGTGCTGCCGGTAGTGATAGTGTATCTGGTAGGTTGGGTTATTATTCCCGAATCGAGTGAAGAGTAGGGTGAGTCAATATATTGTTTTCGCATAGGTTTTTTGATTATTAATAGTGATAAAATCCCGGAATTAAATCTGCTACCTAAAACTCTCAAATAACGGAGCACAAAATTGAACTATATAGAAACCGCTACAGAAGCGGCACTTAAGGCCGGGGAGTTTTTGCTCGAGAACCTGGGAAACGTTACACGTATCGAGTATAAGGCCAAAAACAACCTTGTTACCGAGATAGACACGCAGTCTGAAAAAATTATTATAAATATGCTAAAGGACCGGTTCCCCACACACGACATATTTGCCGAGGAATCGGGCCGCCACTCGGAGTCCTCGGATCACCTCTGGATCATAGACCCGCTCGACGGCACTACCAACTATGCCCATGCCTACCCCTATTTCTCTATTTCAATTGCTCTTGAGATCGGAGGACAGGTAGAGGTCGGAGTGGTTTACGACCCGGTAAAAGACGAGCTTTTTGCATCGGAGCTGGGTAGGGGGGCTAATCTAAACGGAGAACCTATACAAGTTTCCAATACCAATAGCATCGAAAGAAGCCACCTGTGCACGGGGTTTATGCATGATGAGGAATGGATGATGGAAGAAAACATCGAGCATTTCGCAAATTTCATAAGAAGGGCACAGGCTGTGCGCAGGGACGGCTCGGCAGCGTTGGATATATGCTATAACGCATGCGGCAGGTTTGACGGGTTTTGGGAAATTGGGCTTAACCCCTGGGATACAGCCGCGGCGCAACTAATTCTTAAAGAAGCCGGGGGCAGGGTAACCGATTTTAGAGGCAACCCGTACAGCATCTATGTAAAAGAGATACTATCGTCCAACGTACTCATACACGATGAGATGATGAAGATATTGGCAATGTGCAGTACAGAACATAGAAAAGCTGGGTGAGCCCCAATAAAAATTAAGGGTAAGTCTAAGGATTTCTCCCTCGACTTACCCTCTAGAGGATGGGGAATATGTTATGGCATTGAAAGCTTATTTTCGTTACCAAGTCATGCACAAATAATATTTGCAATATCGATGCCAAAGACTCAATAATTGCATAACCTCTTGATATTATACAAATTATGCAAAAACACCCTTTCTTGAATTTTACCATATGTGACAATATTTGTCACATATGACGTAATATGTATTCAACCTGTGTCTATTTTTGTCGTGTCAATGATTCTGTACCAATCACTCAATACTGAATCCAAAATATGATATTATCTAAACTAAAAAGATTGTGAGGTGAGAGGGATGAGTTCACGACTTACTTTTAGTGCATTGGGTCCTATATTAGTATTGATCGCTGCGACCCTAATATATAATCAGAATGCATTTGCTCAGAATGATAGAGGGGCAGAAGCCAAGTACTATTTTATAGGTGAGATAGACGAGAAACTGGGTGTTCAGATGGAGATGGAGGTCTCTGGAAAAGACCTGAGAGGCACATATTACTATGAGAGTACAGGCAGCCCTCTAAATATTTCGGGTACTTGGAATAGAGACGACTCTTCAATCACAATCAACGAAAAGAATGATAAATCGGAAGCTACCGGGGTGTTTAAGGGCAAACTGTCTGAGATCGGTTCAAACTTTGCGAAATCGATAGAGGGCCAGTGGTCAAACCCGGAAGGTTCGACCAAGCTGCTGTTTAAACTCACAAAAGTAGCCGACTATGTTATATCCAGCACAAAACAGGGGAATACAATATCGGTATCGAGTTCTTACCCGCATTTCCTGTCAGAATCCCCAGCGCTAAAACAGATAAACAAATTGATCGAAACAGAGGTAGAGAAAAAGAACTCTACATTCTTTAAGGATGCAGAGGAGTTTTTTACTACCGAAATGAGCACATACGGGGGATGGGAGCAGGAATTCATATATTCCATCGAGTACTACTCAGAGAGCCTGGTGAGCCTGGCGGGCTCGATCTTTACATACTCGGGTGGCGCCCACCCCAACACTGTGTACATATCCTCAAACTACCAGATCAAGGACGGTAAATCTCAAAAGATAGAGCTTAAAGATCTTTTTTCGGATCAAGCCGACTACATTAAAATAGTATCCGATTACTGTATGGACGACCTGAGAATTCAAGGGGCGAGTTCTGTTACCGGTGGTGTGATAACCGAACTCACCGCTAAGCAATTAAGGAACTTTGTAATCTCGCCTAAGGGGCTCCAGTTTGCGTTCTCTGCATACGAGGTGGGTTCGTATGCGGAGGGCCCTTATTTTGTTACCGTCCCTCTAAACACCATAGCCGCTTGGCTGGACAAAGAAGGCCCGTTAAAACATATTATTAAGAACGATGAGCGAGCCGAATAGTATGCTTACCCCGGAACTAAAGAAATTTGTGAACAAACAGGTACTGGTGCAGAGGATTATTTGGTTTGCAATTACCGGGACCGTAATTTTTTATTTTGCGATCGTATACGCAATTGTGGGCAAAGGAAATAGCTCGATTACCTCAGAGCTTAGCGGCACAGTAGAGATTGCATTTTATCTGATATCAGTGCTATTGGCACTGGGTTCTATTGCGTATTTCAGGCGCTCATCCACAGACGAGAACATACAAAAACTTGTGGAGCGGGATGTTGATCTAGAGAGCCTCACCCTTGGCAAAGATAACAAAAGAAGCTCCCCCCTGCCGAAAGAAGAGATGGACAAGCTAAACCCGTTTCAGAAAAAGATAATCGTGCTCATGTATGAGCTCCAGAAAACCACCATGATAAATCTAATACTTAACGAAACCATTGCGGTGCTGGGGTTTGTGTTGGCGTTTCTGACCGGCAACCCCTCCAAGATTATACCGTTTGCAGTGGCGAGTTTAGTACTTAGCATTTGGATGTATCCAAGGCCCTATGCACTTATTAACCGAGCAGAAAAATTCCAACACCTTGCTAAGTAGCATACTCTATAATATTGCCGACTCGGGTGCCCGGTCACAGCTTGAATCCTAATATCAGCCCTAAATAAATTGATCATGCACAAAACCCTTTCTTGCGCTATCCTATAAGTCATATGCGGTCTATCATAGGTAGAACATCCATATTAATTTTCTTCGCATTGCTGCTAGCCGTACTCGTAAGCTATTCCGCCGCCAATAAACCGACCCAAAGCCCTAAAACGCACCTGGAGTATAAGGGGGCAGTGCTTGCACACATTCATAGGATAGGGAGTGGGTATGGCTCGGGAAAGTCAGAGGACATGCATCGCCACCTAAAACGTGTAGGTTATGACACGGTACAGCTTAATACATTCGGCTATATGAGGAACAAAGACCAAACCCGGATCATAGCAGACGGTGACCCGACTCTTTCGGACAAATACCTGGTCGAGGAGATAAACAACCTTCATAAAAACGGATTTAAGGTGATGCTGAAACCCCATATATGGATAGGAGGGTGGGATCTTGACCCGGATAACTGGCGTAGCAAGATCGATTTCCCAAACGAGGCAAAAAGAGCAAAATGGTTTGAGAGCTATGCGGAGTTTATTTTGGAGCAGGCAGCTATAGCGGAGAGTACGGGGACAGAGATATTTGCAGTTGGGACAGAGCTTGTGGGCATGTCTAAATACAAGGAGGACTGGGTAGGGCTGATCGCTAAGGTTAAAAAAACCTACTCGGGGAAACTCACCTATGCGGCAGAGGGGATGAACGCGACAAAGATAGAGTTTTGGCCCGTGCTCGATTATATAGGGATCGACGCTTACTTCCCGCTTGCCGACAAGGAAAACCCCACGGTGGAGGAGCTTGTGGAGGGCTGGGAAAAATATGAACCGGTCCTAAGAGAGTTATCCGCCAAGTACGATAAACCCGTACTGTTTACCGAGATAGGGTACAAATCTGTCGAGGGCTCTACAATAAAACCGTGGGAGTGGAACGGTGAGGGGAAAACAAGCCAGAAGGAGCAGGCCAATGCACTTAGGGCCACACATAAAAGCTTTACGGGTTCGCAATACCTGGCCGGCATTTTCATCTGGAAATATTTCACCGATATGCAGAGCTATGAGAAGCCCAACGTAGAAAAAGGGTTTACTCCCTATAAGAAGCTGGGCGAAAAGGTGCTTACAGACTGGTTTAACTCAAGTGCACGGTAAAAAGGCTAGCCGGCCAGCCTTCTAAGGGCCTCGTCGTATTTCTCTTTGGACTTGTCAATAATATCCTGAGGCAGTGAGGGAGCCGGGGGGTTTTTATCCCACCCTATAGAGCTTAGGTAGTCCCTCACAAACTGTTTATCGAAACTCTTTTGAGACCTACCGGCCTCGTAATCGTCCTTGGGCCAGAACCTTGATGAGTCGGGCGTAAGGGCCTCATCTATGAGAATGAGCTCGCCGTTATCGGTACCGAATTCGAATTTGGTATCGGCTATGATTATCCCCTTGGTGTCAGCGATGTCACGGGCTTTGGAATAAAGTGCAATGCTAACGTCGCGTACCCGCTCGGCCATCTCTTGGCCTATGATATCTATGGTCTGCTCAAAGGTGATGTTTTCATCGTGCTCGCCTTCCTCGGCTTTGGTGGAAGGTGTGTAAATAGGGTTCTCGAGCTTCTGCGACTCTAGTAGACCACTTGGGAGTTTGATCCCGCACACAGACTCGCTCTTTTGATACTCCTTCCATCCCGAACCGGTGATGTAGCCGCGCACGATACACTCGACGGCAAGTGGGTCGGTTTTTTTTACGAGCATACTCCTGCCCTCTAGGTCCGAGCGGTATTTGTGGAATACCTCGGGATAGTCGTCTACCTCTGTAGAGATTAAATGATTGGGGATGATTTCGGTTGTCATATCGAACCAGTATTTTGAGATCAGATTTAAAACTGCACCTTTGCCGGGAATACCCTCGGGCAGTACAACATCGAACGCAGAAATACGGTCGGTCGCCACAATAAGGAGCTTATCGCCAAGGTCATATATATCCCTGACCTTCCCTCTTCTGGGCGGCTCTACCCCCTCGAAATTTGTTTCCATAACTAAGTTTGTTTGTGTCATGGGTTACCCCCCCTTGGCTCATAGAATAACGGTAATAAAGGAAGAAAAGATTCTATTGAAATATAAAATAATTGTCAAAGTTTTTCGTATCTATACAAAGAGAATATCAGCACCTTAGGGATTATCATTTTGCCCCGCAGTGTTAATACCCGACTTCCTAGAGCTCTCGAATATATCCTTTAGAAGCCACATTACTAAAAACGGCACAAAATAAAAGAGCATCAGATGCAGGCTCAGCCTTAAGTCTTTATACAAGACCCAAAGACCGATCAGGTCTAATAAACCCACAACTCCGAACACTAAGAATGCCCTCTTGTACCCATCTGGTATCGGTTTTTTTAACACCCTATTTAGCAAACGGGTGAGCACCGTAACGTTTACAAACGCACCTACAAGGCTCCAGATCATTATCCAATTCATGTTGCACCTAAGAAAACAAGAATAAACAGGCTGCGAAACATATTATTAAAAACTTGAATTTAGCACCTAGATTATTATCTTCATTATAGCACCGCGTGGCTGTTATGCATTTAGCAATTAGCGGCTATAATTTTATTTAAGGAAAGCGATACTGATACTACTAAATAATCAGAGGAAGGGAAAATGAATACTTTGAAAAGTGTAATTCTATTGGCTGGGTTATCAGGACTACTGCTTGCAATCGGCGGATATATTGGTGGCCGTAGCGGGGTCACAATAGCACTCGGAATAGCGCTCGTGATGAATTTTGTGAGCTACTGGTGGAGCGATAAAATCGTACTTAAGATGTACAAAGCCCAGGAGGTTAAGTACGAGGACGCACCCGAGCTCTACGGTGACGTGCAGGAACTGGCTCAAAATGCCGGGCTGCCGATGCCGAAAGTGTACATCACTCCCCAGGAGCAGCCCAACGCTTTTGCCACTGGCAGGGGCCCAAGCCATGCTGCTGTGGCAGTGACGCAGGGCATAATGAAACTGCTTAGCCGTGAGGAGCTAAAGGGTGTTCTTGCACACGAACTCGCACATATTAAAAACAGAGACATACTAATTGGATCGATTGCTGCAACTATTGCGACGGCAATCACCTACATTGCCTACATGGCCCAGTTTGCTGCCATATTCGGCGGCGGGGGCGGCGGTAGGGATAGGGGTGGTAATCCCCTGGCACTAATAGCCATGGCGATACTAGCACCGATGGCTGCAACTGTCATACGCCTGGCCATATCTCGCACAAGGGAGTACGGAGCAGACAAGGGCGGGGCAGAGATATGCGGCAACCCCGTCTACCTGGCCAATGCGCTTAGGAAGCTGGGTTCCGTATCGGGCAGGATACCGCTTCGCGTGAGCGAGCAGGTGGCCGACAGCACATCGCACATGATGATTTCTAACCCATTGAGCGGCAAGGGACTTGCATCGCTTTTCAGTACGCACCCCCCGATGGAAGAGAGGATAAGGCGCCTAGAAGACATGGCGATGGGCAGATCATACTAGACACTCCCCTTGATTGAGAGCCTTTCGACACTAAATGGACATACTGGCTGCCCAACCCATTGTGACCTTCTATTTGGTTTAGGCTCGGGGTACCGGGACTGCATCCGGAACTCGTTGTAGAGGAGTACGAAGCCTAAATCCACACACCTAAGCTATATGCAATCAACTCAGTCCTGGGAGTTTTGCGAAAGATGCGCCGACACCTCTTCCCACCTCTTGTACATAGTGCTTAGTGAGTCGTTTAGATCTCTGTACTCGTTCGTTGTGTTTTTTGCACGATCGGGATTATCGTAGAAAGAGGGTTCGTGAATCATTTTATCCAACTCAGAAATAGTACTTTCAGTCGTGTGTATCTTTGTTTCGAGGTCCAATAGCGCCTTGGTGAGCTGTTTTACCGAGAGCAGTTTCCAGTCGTCCATATTCTCCAACCCGGACTCAGTCAACTCACGGTGAAGTCTGTTTCTTTGCTCCGCAGTAGCCTTCTTGTCCAGTATTGGGGTACCAGTCTCAAGTTCACTGTCTTTAGGATTCAGTGCACTGATCTCTGTCTCAAAACGTTCGGTTGAACTGTCTTTTCTAGTAATATGATCGTGGTACTCGGAGTATGTACCGGGATACACATGTACCTTGGCCCCGTCGAGATACCAAACCTTGTTTGCCACCCGGTCTAAGAAGTATCTGTCGTGACTGACCACTACAAATGTGCCCTTGTAGTGCCGGAGTGCCTCGATGAGCACCATTCTTGACTGTATATCGAGATGATTTGTAGGCTCGTCGAGTACCATGAAGTTTTTGGGCGCGAGTAGTGTTTTGGCAAGAGCCACACGGCTCTTTTCGCCCCCCGACAGAACCTCGATCCGTTTATACACATCGTCTTCGGTAAAGAGGAACGTACCGAGCAACGTGCGGATCTCGGTTTCGTTGCCGACTACACCCTCTGCCCTGATCTCTTCGATTATAGTGTTGGTCGGGGTAAGCGTTTGAGCCTGGTGCTGTGCGAAGTATGTAATATCGACGTTGTGACCGAGTTTTGCGCTGCCCAAAAACGGCTCGGCCCCTATTATCATACGAGAGAGTGTGCTTTTGCCTGTGCCGTTTTTTCCGATAAGTGCAATCTTATCACCCCTAGATATTATGAGAGGGGCCGAGTCCTTAAATACTTCATTAGACTCACCGCTATCGGACTGATAGACCTTTGAGAATTGGGATATTTCATAGACCACCTTACCTGGCTGTTTGGGCTCGGGAAATGCAAACTTTATTGTGGCATCGTCTGATTCAGGCAGTGGTATTCGCTCTAGCTTCTCGAGCATCTTTACTCGGCTTTGCACCTGTTTAGCCTTGGTGTTCTTGTACCTAAATCGCTCTATGAACCGTTCGGTCTCTTTGATCTTCCTCTGCTGATTGTCATAGGCAGACTTCTGCAAGATGAATCTGGATCTTTTTTCCTTTGTATAAGCACTTAGGTTGCCGCTATACTCCGTGACGATTCCCGAGCGGAGCTCGGCCACGGTATCGATCATTCTGTCTAAAAAGTACTGGTCGTGAGACACAAGCACCACCGTGCCTCCAAAGCCTTTGAGATAGTCCTCGAGCCAGCTAATGCTCTCGATATCGAGGTGGTTTGTAGGCTCGTCCAAAAGCAGTACGTCGGGCTCGAGCAATAGTAGTTTTGCAAGCGCCACCCTCATCCTCCAGCCCCCGGAAAACGTGCGCAGCGGGCTCGCAATATCCACGGTGCTGAACCCAAGCCCCATCAACAGTTTCTCTGCCTTAGAGCGGAGCCGGTGGGAATCGCGGACCTTAAGTTCCGCCTCTATTTCATCCAGTCTTTGGAGTAGTTTGGTATGATCCGCGGAGTTGTCTGAGTGATCTCTTAGAGTGTGTGTGATCTCAACCAATTCTTGCTCGAGTGCGGTGACCTCGTGAAATACAGTCATTGCCTCGCCAAGCACAGAGTGGTCTGAGTCGGGGATATCGGTTTCCTGCGGCAGGTATCCTACGACCTCGGTTTTGGGGATAATGACCTGGCCACGATCAGGCTCGAACTGCCCCGAGATAATATCGAGCAATGTAGTCTTGCCAGTGCCGTTGGGACCAAAGAGCGCTATTCGTTTGTTATCCCTTATCTGCCAGGATAGATTGTCGAACAGTTGGCGTGAACCGAACGAATGCGAGATGTCTTTGAGCTCTATCATATATACGACTTTTTGATATCAATTGAGTTTATTAAAAACAATTTGTGTTTTGATATATTCAAACACGGTCTTTGGTACTAGTATAAGCTTTTCCCCCTCCCCGAACCTGTAGGTAAATTTAACACTTCCGGCCTCTGCAATATGCAGTGTAAGAGTATCTTTATCGTAAGCGTAAGTACCCTTTAGGTTAACCGAGATGCCGTCGCCAATACTGAGCTTAAACTCTTTGCCCTTATAAAACGAGAGCTCCCGAGCACCGGATTGCCACTGTCCCAAAAACGGGTCAAACACAGTTGAGCATGAGTTGAGTGCAAAAGCAAGCACATGGCCCAATACAACAAGCTCAATCCTATTCCGATTATTCATATCAGACTCGAATTTATAAATGCTAACTAGATTATTGGGAATTTATTGAAGAAGGCAAGAGTAAAATACGACACCCCAAGGCTAATTACTAATCCGAGGACCATAATAGCATTATTCAGCAAGCCTAGTTTTGCACCCAGCCTGAGAAACACGATGTATGTTGCCAAAACAATCGCACCGATAGATATGCTGCAGTAATAAAGAAGCAGGAGATGAAACATAGCCATGGTCGCCGGGTAGAGACCGAAGTAAGACGTAAGGGTGAATAGCGCTGAGACAGCTAATGCGCATACAAGTACTACAACGGCTGTGCGAGTCTTTGTGAATCCCCGCTCGTCCAGATCTACCAAACTCTGGCTAATTGAAACAACATATACGATGGATGTTAGCAGGATGTGAGCGATTATAAACAGCGGCAGGAGCGAAGTGCTGAAGAAAGGGTGCTCAAATCTAAACACCAGCCCAAACGCACAGTATATGGCTACAGCCAATGAGAGCGAGAGCAAAACAAAAAATATACCGGTATAATTCCTGTATGGTTCGTGTTGCATCGACTATAAGAATAATTCACTATTGGTAATTGCCAAACATTTTTTATTTTTAATAACACTAAATCCTACTAGATTCGCAACACCACTCTATGAAAAAAACCAGATCAAAACCCCTAATTGGAATAACCACAGACACGAGGGAGAACCATAACCAAATCGAGGCTAAATACTCGGAGGCCGTGGCCAAAAACGGCGGGATACCAATGCTCATTCCCACAAACTCATCAAAAAGTGTCGTCTCGGCTACAGTAGCTAGGATGGACGGCATTTTGATCCCGGGCTCAAGGGACATGGACCCCAAGCACTACAAACAAAAACCCCACCCTAAACTAAGGCCGATGGACGCCGAGCGTACCGTTGCAGAGTTTGAGGTCACAAGGACAGCGGTATCTCTCAGAAAACCGATTTTGGGAATCTGCGGGGGGATGCAGCTTATTAACGTATATTTCGGCGGGAGTTTGTACCAGGACCTAAAATCGCTTGTGCCCGAGGCACTTGAACACGAAAACGGTAAGGAACACAAAGTCAGGATAGAAAAAAACACAACGCTGCGCAGTATTGTAAAGGTCCCAGAAATTACCGTTAAGAGCTATCATCACCAGTCAGTAGATAAGATCGGCAAGAACCTAATGGTATCGGGCCTGTCCAATGACGATATGGTAGAAGCTCTGGAGAGTAAGGGAGAGCATTTCATTCTGGGAGTGCAGTGGCACCCGGAACTGGAAACAACTATTTATTCAAAAAGGATTTTTAGAAGATTTATAGACGAGTCGAGAAATTATTAGCAGGTATTAAGTGATTACCCTACTTGGACACCGATTCCTCTTTTAATACCCACACTATATCGGATAAAACAGATTTAAACTCGGGGGAGGAACTGGATGTGAACCCAAGCGCCATTGCTAGCACCCCAGACTCGAGTGGATGGCTCCTAATGAGATCCACAGCTTCTGTCATATCATGATGAGCCGGCTCGGTTCCAGAAGACTTTTTAGGCCTGATTACATAGCCCCTGATCACACTAAGCGCTATAGCCAATAAACCTATAAGCACAAACGCGGACACCCCGGTGATTAAAGCAGCCTGCCATGCTATGAATTTAGTCGCGAGGAACAGATAAAACGCCCATAATAGAAAACCCACACCCAAAAACCCGAGGATCCAGACCACTACAAACATAATTGCCAGTACTAAGAGCTTTGAGACCAGCTCCTCGACCACTACCTGATCCTTACCGAACAGACTGAGTACGAGTCTAGTGATTAGTGACAAACCCAAGTCTCCTACCTTTTGGGATCAAACAACTTACCCAGAAGCAACCCGACTATAAACGCAATGAGTATGCTTAGCAAAGGTTTTTCTTTGACCTTATTCTCAAGATCATCGGCCTTGGCTTTGCCCTTTTTGCTTACACTTTCAAACTCGTCCCCAATCCCACTTACAATCTTGTCCTTAATCTGGGCCGATTCGGCCTTGCCTTTACTAAAGAGCTTCTCCGTAATCTGTGTGAGGTCATCACGAATAACGGAAATATCCTCTTTTAACTTCTCTACATCGTGTCCTAATTCTCCGTCAGCCATAACATTCACCTCCCCAATCGTCACAACAATAATCAAGACGATTTATATATATATTATAACTCCTACTTTACCCGCCACAAAGCTCCTAATCTAATGAAATTATTAAACATTGAATGTCGATTAGTTGGCGGTTTACTCTGTTCTCAATTTGCATAATAATTTATAATAGACAGATGGAGAGGCGCGATACCCGCAGAGTCATATATAGAAAGAGAATAAAGCACGGGATGACCAAACCAGAGTTTTACGGCTACGTTCTCAACATCTCGAGAAACGGCCTTAAACTCGAATCTCGCAGGATTTTTCCCCCGGGCACAAAAGTCGTGATAGATTTTTTGAGAAACGAGAACGAAACAAACAGCACGGACCTATGTGTACAGGGTGTGGTGAAATGGTCCACACGTTACTTGCCGGGGCTGCCGTCGAGGATGGGTATTAAGCTTTTGGACGTTGAAGGCAACTATGTACAGCAGGCTTACGAGGAAAAAGCTAAAGAGAGATGATTCCCCAACATAGTGTACAGAATATGTTGCCGGGGGAATCGGACGTAAAAACTTGTGTTACTCCCCATTAGTTTGAGGTTTATCGTATTTAAACCCGGATAGTTTGGAGAGGTCTTCTAGGCTGAGTGCGCCCGAGTAGTGCCTGCCCTTTATTTCCCAAGTCGGGTAGTTTAGTATGCCGCGCGCAAAGCACAGGGACGGGTTGGCATTTTCACCTTTGGGGTGACATTCAACATAAGCTATGTATTTAAAGGCGTCGCCGAACAGTTTTTTCTGTTCGTTGCAGTGAGGGCATTTAAACGATCCGAACATAATGGCCCCGTTTTTTCTTAGATGCTTGGCAAGGCCTGTCTGGTACTCATTCGCAGCCCCGGCCTGTGTACCTACGCTAATCGACTGTATCATAGCGGAACCGAACACCACGGCGGCCGCTACCACTACACTAAGAGCTACCTTGGATAGCGTAGAAAGTCCTTTATCCAAAAAAGGTTTGCTGAGGAGGACGGTAATGAATACGAGCAGTATGATAACTGCCGATGCTACACAATAGACACATATGGCATCGATCACAAACAGTTCGATGTAAGTTAGGTATAGTGAGAAGGCCACACCCCCGAGAGATACCACATAGAGTGCGAGCCACCTTACCCTTTCTTTGAGCGTGAGAAGGCTTAGTACCCATATAAGCCCGAATGCGATGACCCCATAAGCAGCAACCGGTATACCGAGCAGCGACGAGTACTCACTCATGCGTACCGCATCGCAGGCAGACCCTGCGGTACAAAACCCGGCCTGTGAATCCGTAATATGCAGATAGGAAAGATAGAGTGATACTAAGAGGCCGAGCGCCGAGAGAATAAGGATGATGCGTTTACTGCGTTTTACTTTATCTGTATTCATTTATGACACTGGAAGATTAATTGACCCATATATTATTACGGCTGATAACCAAATGTAAATATAGCCACGTGCCCAATAATGAGTTGCAAACCGCAAACTAAGGGGACTGCATCGGAAATCATTGGGCATAGAACAGTTTCTCGTCTATAGCGTATTGTTTGATCAGCTCGGGGCATTGGTATCTGGGTTTATAGGCTATGCCCAGGTTGTGGAGGTTCTTTAGCACCTCGGATGCCCCCAGGCTATCCACATAACTAAACGGCCCGCCCATATGCTTTGGGAACCCGAGACCATACACAGCCCCCAGGTCGCCATCCAATGGAGACTCTATAATGCCCAGCTCATAACTTGCGAGGGCCTCGGAAATTATAGCGTATAGGAGTCTGTGTTGTATCTGTTCCACCGAAATAAAGGGCTCGGTATTTTTACCGGGCAATAGTTTGGCCACGCGTCTTGCAATCCTTTTTGAACCCCCGCTATATAGATAAAAACCCTCTCCGCTCTTTTTGCCAAGCCTATCGGACCCGACTAACTCCTTTAGCAGCGGAGGGGGATCGAACCTCTCCCCAATCACAGCCGATAGCAATTGTGCAGTATCGAGATAGTCGTCTATGCCCTTGTTGTCGAGTAGCGATAGGGGAGCGTGTGTAAACCCAAGGCTTAGTGCAGAATCGTCGACGCTTGTTGCATCGACTCCTTCACTCACTATATGAACCGCTTCGTTTAGAAACGCTACGAGCAGCCGCTCGGTGTAAAACCCGGGGATATCGGCCACACGTATAGCGGCCTTGCCGAGCACAGATACAAACTTCTCTGCCATAGCAAGTATGGGTTCGGGACTCTCTTTATTTACAACCAGCTCAAGCATAGGGTTATCGATAATCGGTCGATAGAAGCGGATGCCCATTATATTGAGAGGGCGTTTAGAGGACTGCCTAATTTTTGATATAGGCTCTGCTTGGACATGGGTCGAATATAGGGTGTCGGGACCCGAAATCCGCTCTACTTTTTCGAGCACGCTAAGTTTCTCGGATAGATTATTGCCCACCGATTCCAAAACGACCTGGGCATTACGTATGCCGGTATATTCTGTTGTCGCAGTGATAAGGTCGAATTTATTGCGGAGTTCAGTAGCAGAAATATTGCCATTAGCCGTCATATTGGCTAGCAGTCTGTGAGTTTCTTTTAACACCGCACCCGCCCGAATATGGTCACGGGCCACTACCCTAACCTCACATTCACCGCCCAAAGCTATACTGGCTGCAATGGGGGCTATACCATAGTCTCCAACTACTGTGACCTTTGTTATTTCCGGGCCCGGAACCTCTGTGTGCGAGCTGTTTTTGCGCCGGGCGTTCTCTAGTGCGTTTTCGATGCGTATGTTTTCTTTGACCTTGCTATTCACAGCAAGCTCGCCGAAATAGAGGGATTCCGCGTGCAAGCCCCGACTAACACTGGATGCGCTTACCCCGAATACCTCAAGCGCCATAGCCACCGTGGGCAGATCGTCAATTGCATCATTAGCGGATCTGCTCTCGTATCCCCTAAAGATCATTCCCTGAAACACACGGCTCCTAAACAAATAATCTTTTAAAACCTGTGTCGAGGTGCGTCTTTTGGGTACAAGCTCTTTATTAAAAATTTCAATCGCCCTTTTAACCGCCACGTCCTCGAGCAAGGGCTTTGGAACCGCCTCGTCGATTAAGCCCAAACTTACAGCCCGCTCGCTGCGGACAGGCTCTCCACCAACTACCATATCGAGAGCCTTGCGATAACCCACTCTAGTGGTTAGGCGCCCGAGACTGCCTGCAAAGGGAATGAGTCCAAGCTTAATATCAGGAAATCCAAAAATGGTGTGTGTGTCGAGTGTCGAAACACTATAGGTAGAAGCCAGCACGAGTTCAAGCCCAATTCCAAGACAGCCGCCGTTTATAGCCGCAATTATCGGTATATTGGAATCTTCGATCTTCTTCATCAACTCCTGTGCCCTAAGACTTGCCTCCCTGCCCTCGTCCGAATACCTGAATTTTAAGATCTCATCTAGGTCGTACCCTGATATAAAATCGTTTTTGAGAGTACTGAGTATTACAACCGCTCTTATCTCATCGCGGCTCTCAATCAATGTAAAATCCTCTGTTAAGCCCTCAATAAACCCCCGGAGCTCATCGATAAAATAGGCTCCGAGTTTGTTGCGGGAATTATCGGGCGTGCCTATTCTAAGCAAAGCAACCCCGCGAGGGCCGGTATCAATACTAAAATTTCTAATAGACTCGGTATTCAAAATTCTAAGCCCTCTCTAGGATCATTGTGCACCCTTGCCCCTCCATAGTGGATACAGAGCAAAGCCCCAAAGACCACTCTCTCTGAGTAGTCTGTACCAGCATATTGATGATTAATCGCCCAGGTGTTGCAGCTGGGGGATGCCCGACCGCAATCGATCCCCCGAGCGGGTTAACTCTAATACGGTCCATCCAACTAGACTGCTCACGGTTTTGCTTTATACCCGCCTCAGTGTTACGTCCGAACAATTGACAATTTGCAATTACCTCGGCGGCGAATAACTCGTGCATTTCAATAAGCTCAATCTCGCCTATAGCAATACTGGACCTTCTCAATGCCTCGACTGTAGAACTGTATGTAGTCAAAAATCTATCTTTCTCGTTATGCGCAGACGCATATGCATAGCCCCGTATAAATAAACTAGGCTCGTACCCAAGCGATCTTGCAGTATCCTCAGCCATAAGCAAGAGGGCCGATGCACCGTCTGCTAAGGGGGCCGAGTTGCCCTCGGTAACAGTGCCCAGATCCCACGGGCTTAGGGGTTCAAATGCACTTAACGATTCGATTTCTAGGCTTTTCTGCAGGAAGCTGTCTGTTTTATTGACGTGGGTATAATCCGGCGGTACATAAAGATCGGCAATGTAGTTATGTATTATGGTTTCGTGGGCGGCTGTAGCTCTGCTGTGGCTTGTAAGTGCGTAGTCGTCCTGTCGTGCTCTAGAGATTTGAAAATCCAAAGCAAGCCTATCTGCATGGACCAACCCGTTACAATCACTCCGCCCACCGTCCAACAAAGTAATTTCGGGCACAATACCAGGTTCAGCTTGCTTTTTTACCGATCTGATACGTTCAAACAAACTTTTAGATGTTTTTAAACGTCGTGTAGTAGGATTATTCTTTAAGAGACTTTGCAGCCGTGCATGAGTAATCGACTCTACCCCGCCCGCCAACACTACGTCCGCAAACCCAAGACTGATGCTGTCCACTGCAGAGGTAACGGCCTGTACACCAGAAAGTGACGACCCCAAGAGACTTAGAGCTGGTACTTCACTTGGGATAGTGCTGCGCCCAGAGATTTCATTTGCTAAGTTCTCAGTCCCGCTACTGGGGATAGCGCTGCCAAAGTAAACTCTATCGATCCAAGAGGGGTCAATCTCCGAGCGGTTTAGGAGCTCGTGAATCACAGCCTTCCCCAGATCGTAAGCATCTAAATTCACATAAACTGAGTCAGGTATGGCAAAAGGGGTTCTAAGACCTGAGATTACTGCAACGCGCCTATTTACACTAGTAAGATTCAAGACCTGCTCCACACCCTAACGGTGGTCAGAAAGTTTCACCAAAAATTATCTAATGCATACTGATTATTGTATATTTAGTTTCTCTTTTACTTGCATTTTAAGTTCTATGAATTTTGAGTGATCGATCCGAAGCAGGTTCGATAACTTATGGGCCATGTAGTTCTCGTACTTATCCAATGTGCCGTCTGAGTATATAACCTCCCATACTTTCTCCATGAGTTCGTATTTTTCTTCATTGGTGAAGTTCTGGTTGATCTGATCCGTAAAATACCAGAGGTCGCTAGTGTTTTGGCGCTGCGTTTCGGATTCCTCTATTAGCTCACGGACCGCATCATCGGTCAGATTAAACTCGGTTTTTAGAATGTTTATAACCTTCTGTTGCTCCTCGTTGGAAAAGTGTTCATCTGCTGTTGCAGACTCGATCAATATTACACAAGTCGCAACCTTTATCCTTTCTTCTCTCTCGGCACTGCTCAGAACATCGGACGATTGGTTTTTATGACCTAATAATTTCTTAATTGCTCCCAACATATCATAGCCTCTTTATTCAAAATGTTTTGATTCAGCTTAAAACCAACGTGCACTGGATTAATCCAGCCGATCGGACACAACTAATTGATATACGCCAACTAAATTTATAGCCAAATGACGATCTATTCAAGCATTTCGGGGCGCGCCAAACCCGAGTCTTGCGAATAGGGGCAAACCGTGTAATCTTAATCAGCGTCAAAGATTTTAGAGGTATTTCATATGCAATTCCCCAAAGAGCTAGAAGATCACTTACAACAAATCATTGATAAATCCGAGACAAACCAATCTGCACTGATACCAGTGATGAGAGAGGTGCAAAACCACTACGGATGGCTTAGCAACGAAAGGATGCAGGGTATAGCCGATCTGTTGGGTATCCACTCTTCAAATGTCCAAAACGTCGCTACATTCTATACAATGTTTTTTACCGAGCCGGTCGGCAAGCATGTAATCTGGCTCTGCCGCACACTATCGTGCGCACTTAGGGGTGCAGAGCATGTCGAGCACTACTTATCCGAAACCCTAAAGGTTAAAACCGGTGAAACAACCGCAGACGGTAAGATTACATTGATGGAGGCAGAGTGCCTGGCATCGTGTGGTACTGCCCCCGTGATGCTCGTGGACGACGATCTCTACGAGAACCTCACAAAAGCAGATATAGACAAACTTATAGAAGAACTTAAAAACGGCAAATAAAACCTAGAGACCATTATGCAGTTTGAAGAACCTAGAAAACACGTCTTTGAGATCTACAATGAGGCCGTGGAAGCAGCCAACCCGGAAAAGTGCGTGCTCGAGCACATAACATTCGAGAACAACACACTTGCCGTAGAAAAAAAGAGCTATAATCTGGATGACCATTCCAACATATATGTGATTGCATTAGGCAAGGCTGCTGCATCAATGGCATCGGCGGTGGAGAAAACCCTTGGGGAGAGGATTACAGAGGGGATAATCGTGACTAATTCTAAACCCGAAATTAATTTTAAACACTTGGAGTTCTATCTATCGAGCCACCCCGTACCCGACGACAAAAGCATTGTGGCGGCAGACAAGGTTTGTGCGATCTTAAACAAATCGGGTGAAAAGGATATAGTGATTTTTCTTATCTCGGGAGGGGGGAGCGCGCTTTTGACAATGCCCTCGCCAGGTATCTCGTTTGAAGACGCAAGGAAAGCCACAGCCGCGCTTTTGGGATCGGGGGTTGACAAATACGGGCTTAACGCCGTGAGAAAGCATATCTCTGCAATTAAAGGGGGGGGGTTGCTCAAAAAGGCTCTGCCCTCACAGGTCATCACGCTGGTTCTTTCAAATGTGGTAAGCGACAGGCTCGATGCAATAGCCTCGGGACCTACTGTGGCAGACCCCACGACCTACGATGATGCGCTCCGAGTAATAGAGGCGCTGCGCATCGAGCACCTTATCCCGCCTAAAATAGTCCTCCACCTCGAGGACGGCAGACGCGGTAGTGTCCCCGAGACGCTTAAGGAAGGCGAGATAGACCACGACAAAGTACAAACCATCGTGGTCGGGAGTAATTACATATCGTTGATCTCGTCCAAGCAAAAAGCCGAGGAGCATGGGTACAACACCCTTATACTCTCTTCACAGGTCTACGGGGAAGCTAAAGATGTGGCTAAGGTCATCGCAGCCATTGCATTTGATGTAGAGAGGTTTGATATGCCGGTAAAAAAACCCGCGTGCCTAATATTCGGGGGGGAAACAGCGGTGACTGTGTATGGGGGCGGTAAGGGCGGCAGGAACACGGAGTGTGCGCTCTCGTTTGCAATGGACATCATAGGGCACAATATAGTAGGCCTGTTTTGCGATACGGATGGAATCGACGGACCTATAGATGCAGCAGGTGCGGTATGTGACGGGCAATCACGGCTAAAGGCACGAGAGATAAACGTAAGCGCACGTGACCACCTGGCCAAAAACGACTCTTACAACTTCTTTCAAAAACTCGGGGACCTGGTGATTACAGGGCCCACGGGCACAAACGTAATGGACATAGGGGTTGTGATCATACAATAACAGTGGTTATTCATACACACCTGTGTATGAAGGGGAGAAGAGTTTAGGTCCTTTGATCTTAGCTATTATCTCGGATATCCACGCTAACCTGGAAGCACTTGAAAAAGTCTTAAACGACATCCGAAATAGAGGAGTGGAAGCCGTTTTTGGCCTGGGTGATATTGTGGGCTACGGGGCAGATCCGAACGATTGTACAGCAATTATAAGAGAGATGGCGATAGCGTGCATCATGGGCAACCACGATGCTGTGGCCTCGGGACGGAGCACCCCCGATAACTTTAACCCCATAGCAAAACAGGCTGTCCTCTGGACACGCGACACACTTAGCCCAGAGCATAAGGACTATCTCTCGGGTCTCCCTCAAATAGAGCGCTCGCACGGCTTTTTACGAGTGCACGGGGCCATTTCGCACCCCGATAGATACATAAAATGGACCGCAAGCGCCGCTGAGGAATTTACGCTTCTTACCGAACACAACCTATGTTTTTTCGGACACACACACGTGAGTGTTAATTATGTATATGAACACAACCGGGTCACTGAAAATCATGATGCCCGCATAGGTTTAAATACCGATTCGAAGTACCTGATTAATCCGGGCAGTGTCGGCCAGCCCCGCGACCGGGACCCAAGGGCCTCGTACAGTCTCTACGATACGTCAAACGCAACGGTGGAAAATATTAGGCTCGAATACGATATCGAAAAGGCCCAAAACAAGATCATAAGGGCCGGATTGCCCGAAGAACTGGCCACAAGATTAAGTTATGGATATTAAGGAGCGCAAATTCTGGGTATAATCCTAGAAGATGGGTACCGTGCATATTGAAATTGGTGTGAGCATTAATTTAAAATAAAAAACCATGGAATCATTTTCTAAACCGCTTCCCCAGAACATAGAAGCCGAACAGGCAGTGTTGGGCTCTATACTGATTGAGAGCACCGTGATTAACCAGGTGCTTGAGGTGCTCCACCCCGAGGACTTTCATAACGAGGCACACCGCACGATTTTTAATGCCATGATCGACCTCGACCGGGACAACAAACCCATCGACCTGCTCACCCTTTTTGATCAGCTAAAGGGCAACGGAAACACACTCGAGGAGGTGGGCGAGAGCAGCTACCTGGCTTACCTGACCGAGATCGTGCCTACCACGGAGAATGTGTCTTACTACGCAAAACTCGTTAAAGAGAAAGCTATTTTGAGAAAACTCGTTATGGCCACAACCGATATTGCGCAGCGCGGATTCGGCGAGAACATCGACGTAGACGAGTTTTTGGACCGAGCGGAACACACCATAATGGACATCTCGCAGAACAAGGTTAAACCCGGGTTCTACGAGTCGCGCGAACTGGCCTCGAAAGCCCTAGAGATAATCGAGCACCTACACAAAGAAAAAAAGCTCATAACAGGGCTGCCCACTGGGTACGAGAAACTGGACTATCTGACTTCAGGCCTGCAACCCTCGGACTTGGTCATAGTGGCGGCGCGCCCGGGGCTTGGGAAGACCTCGCTGTGTCTAAACCTAGCCACATACGCTTCGATCTCATACGGCAAAAAAATAGGAATATTCTCACTCGAGATGACCAAAGAGCAGTTAATGCTTAGAATGCTGTCGATAAGGGCTAAAGTAAATTACTCGAATATTAGAAGCGGTTACATAAGGGATGAGGACCTGGAAAAGCTGGTCAGAGCCGCAGACGAGTTCAGCCAGGCAAGTATATACATAGACGACACCCCCGCTATGACGGTGCTGGAGATAAGAGCCAAGGCGAGGAGGCAGAAAAAAGACAAGGGCCTTGACCTTATCATTGTGGATTACCTACAGCTTATGAGGGGAAGCTCTAGGACCGAGACCAGAGAGCGTGAGATTGCCGAGATCTCGGGCTCGTTAAAAGCGCTGGCCAAGGAACTGGGAGTGCCCGTGATCGCGGTATCGCAGCTTAGCCGCCAGACCGAGGCCCGATCGGACCGCCGCCCACAGCTTGCCGACCTAAGAGAGAGCGGCGCCATAGAGCAAGACGCCGATGTGGTGCTGTTTATACACCGCGCCGATGTGTACAAAAAAAATGAAGACGAGAAAGACGGCATAGCAGAGATAATAATCGGGAAACAGAGAAACGGCCCTACGGGTAGTATTAAGCTTGCGTTTTTAGACAGGCTCGGGGTCCCCAGCTTTGAGAACCTGGCCGAGGAGTATGAAGAAGAGTTATAGGCCTATGTTCAGACCATCATCGCTTTAACTCTGGATTTTGACTTAACATCCTTACGGTAGAGGCTCTCGTCATTCTGCCACTCCATAAACAGACTCAGAATCTCGCTTAACCTTTGTTTTGCCGAAGTGAAGTAAAAATCCCAATCGTGGCGTTTACTCATACCCTTAAAAAACATCTTGGAGAATATCAAACGCTCTTCGGGGTAGCCCTTCTCGGCAAGCCAACCAGTCCTCACATAGCCGTAGCCCACCGCGAATGCCATAGAGAAAGAGCCCTTTAGCCCCAGTCGCTCGACTGCTTTCGTTGCGAGCTCTATATATGAGTAGAGGGCCTCGGGTGTGGAGTATCCCCTCTCCCCAAATCTCTGGTCCATCATAAGGAGGTTCTCGACGAAATACATAGGGTAAAAAGACGGTGCGTACACGGAAACCGACTTTGTAGGGCTCTCTAGAGGGGCTCTAATAATTACATCCTCCTCTATATCCCCTATCATGAAATCCTCTTTGCGAAACCCGCCTATATCACCGGCAAGCTCGAGGGACTGGGCAATCTTGCCCCACTCAGTCTCGGCAATCTCCAGGGCCTTTTGCAGTTTTTGCTCACCCTTTTCGAATCTTCTGTCTCTAAGGAGTTCTTCGAGTTCCATAGTACGCCAAACCTAAAAAAACAACTAAACTATACCCAGATATAAAATCTACTCAATGTTATTAATCCAAAATATTTGTGCTGGATGTGTATTTTGCAAACCCAAGATTCTTTGAGTGGGGGGAGGGAGGGTTAAACCTTTTCGGCACAGTAAATAACTGCGGGGGGGAAATTATTCCAAACCGTTTTGGTCCTGGTTACATTGTTAAATTTTTTGTACAGCTTAGAGCGGAATCGTCTTGAGGTGGGAAACGGCAACGCGTGCCAGTATGAATAGGTAAGAAACTTGCCGCCGGGATGAAGCACCTCATAGATCGTGTCGAGTAGAGAATCCTGCAGCTCAGAATTAAATATGGCCCATGGCAGACTGCTTATTATCCTGTCGCAGCCATGAGTGTCATGAAGGTCCATGAGCTGTTTCACATTGGTGGCCGAGGATTGATACACCAAGGCATCGGGGCATCGTGTCTTTGTAGCCTCTACAAACGTCGGATTTATTTCGAGTGCAAAAAAAGTAGTGTTGTCGTTAAGCTTATCAATGATTTTTTCTGTTATCACACCGGTGCCGGACCCAAACTCTATGACTGTGTTGGTCTCGGAGAGCTCCGCTACATCGGTCATAAAATCGGCAAGTAGCTCACTTGAAGGTGCTACAGCACCAGTTTTTGTGGGATGGAATATGAACTCTTTAATAAAATCGAGATTTAGTTGTAAATCAGTATCAGCGCTTATCTCTTGTCTTCTCATTTACCAGTATCCCATATTGTGGTGGAGATGTCCGTGGAGACAGTACCTCGGATTACTGTAAAAGTACGCAAATTTATACATCTTACGAGATCAAAAGTCAACAATATTTTAGTCCGATTGCCTGGCTCCAAGGCCTATTAAAACCTAATAAAACAATTAATAACGGAGTGTTAGGGCTTGGGGCCGAGGCTTGACCGTGAGACTCGAATTAAGTGCCTTCGCAGTGCTTTGTGTAGAAAAGAGTTAGGTGATATAATGGGGATTCGAGGAGACGAGACCATGAATATCGACAGTAACCCAGGCAATGTTGCTGGCAGCGCACCACCCGAGAAAAGATCCATAACCAAAAAATTCCAGACCGAAGAAGCAGTGCTGTTTACACTCCTGGTACTCTCCACTGTGGGGATAGGGCTTACAAACTTTAGGCCCAATGTGGGGTTTTGGTACTGGGTCTGTATGGTACCCGTGTTTGGTGCTACGAGTATTTACCTGGGCTGGTCCAAGGCCAGAAAGCGCGGGGAGGGGGTATCGCGGGTGGTGAGTACACAGGTTTTACACTGGGTAGGCCTACTGGCGGCAGTAATATTGATCTATTTCCTGTTCAAGAACACCGGGCGCATAGACAATAACCAGTTTGCACTCACAACACTTTTGGCACTGGCGTTGGCTACATTCCTGGCAGGGGTGCACTTTGACTGGCGCTTTATGGTAGTAGGGGTAGTTCTGGGTGCGGTAGTGGGGGGTGCAGCGTTTGTCCAACAGGTACTTTGGATGATTGTACTACCTATCGGGGCAGCCATATTCTTGGCCGTATTTTGGTGGCAGAGAAAATCCTAAAACAATTCAGATGACGAGACCAGAGCTTATTAAACTCACGAGACCTGAGCACCCTTACTCAAGACCCTCTCTTTACGCCATCTAGTCCACATCCCGCGGATGTATATCTTAGTATCATCGAGTATGAGGTAAAGACAGGGGATGAGCACCAATGTAATGTAAGTGGCAAACACAAGCCCGAACCCAAGAGCTACTGCCATAGGGGCCAGAAATGCCGCCTCGCCCCTAAACTGAATCATCAATGAAAAAAGCCCCCCGAACGTGGTTACAGTGGTGAGTATGATGGGCCTGAACCTGTGTTTTGCAGACAAACACACCGCAAGCACGCGGTTCATCTTTGCAAACCGCCGGTTTATGAAGGTCATGAGCACAAGGCTGTCGTTAACCACAATCCCTAGCAACGCTACCGTACCGATAAGTGCAGGCAGCGAAAGCGGCTCGCCCCGGAGCAATACCCCGACCACTACACCTATAATTGCAAAGGGAAGCACTACCATAATAAGAAGCGGCTGTGTGTAGGATTTGAGCATACTGGCAAGGATTACGTATATGAGAAGTACTGCTATAATAGCAGCACTCTGTATGCTCTCGAGGGACTCCCTTGTCTGCTCCTCCTCGCCCCCGAACACATAACCGTAACCTGCATAATCCTGTAATGTGCGGTCTAAAAACGCCGAGAGGCCCGAGTTTACCTCTTGTGCGGTGGTGATTTGTTCGTCAATCTCAGCAGTAACCCTGGCTGAGCGCTTCAAATCATAGCGCGCAATGCTTAGCATGCTGGGACCCACATCCATATCCACAACACTGTCGAGAGGGACCCACCCGCCCGTGGGGGATTTGATCTGATATGATCTAAGGAGCGTGACAAGGTCACCTTCGGGTAGATTATACTTGAGAATTATATCAGCCTCTTCTCTATCGAGCCTTGTCTGTGATACCGTAAGCCCTTCGATTGCCGCACGGATCGATCTGGCAATTGAAACGGTATCGAGCCCATAAATCGCGGCCTTCTCTTCATTCACCCGAAGCCTTAGCTCGGGCTTACCCCATACCAGGTCGTCAGATACCCCAAACACCCCGGGTATCCCTAACAAATATTCTTCTGTATCCAGTGCTAACTGCTTTAGGCTCTCGAAATCCCCGCCCTGAATACGTATATCTACGGGCTTCCCGGTGGGGGGTCCGCTGTTCTGTACCACGTCTACCCTAAGAGGGCCTACAACCTCGGATTCTATGCCCCTGCGAACCTTGTTCATAAAATCCTTGCCGTTCTCGGTCTGGGCATCCCTTACCTCAAAGTCCTCAAACTCCACCACTACTGTAGCAATATGATCCCCGAACTCGACCTCTTGGCGGGTGAGGTCGATCCCCACCATAGAGAGCACATTCTTAAGCGCATTGTCGGATATGGTTTCTTGGACAATACCCTCAACCTTTGCTACGGAATCTGCAGTGGTCTGCACACTAGACCATGTAGGGTTCTCTACCCTGATCTGAAACTGTGCGATGTCCTGGGTATAAAAGAGCATGCGCGGGGTTTTGACAAACACAACTGACGCAGCCAAAAGAATCAGTATAAACGTGAGCACCGTGATATACCTGTGTCTTAAGGTAAATGAAAGCGACTTCATGTAGTAGTACCTGACTTTATTGACCCAACTCCGAGCAGGCTTGCCAGGGGGATGGGGTTTAAGAAAATCGGCGCAGTGCGAGGGCAAAATCACAAGCGCTTCGATGAGTGATACCAATAGCGCATATATGGCAACTTTGGGGATAATCGAAATAAACTTACCTATGAGCCCCGTGGCAATTAGGAGGGGTAAAAAAGAAGCGATATTAGTGAGTATGGTCGCGATGACAGGGAGCGCAACCTCTTGAGTACCCTTAATAGCAGCCTCGCGGGGGTTATGCCCGAGCTGTAGATAGCGCTGTATGTTCTCAGCAACAATAATTGCATCGTCCACTATGATCCCTAGCACCAATATAAGCCCGAACATAGATAGCACGTTTAGACTTATCCCTGTGAACTGCATAATGATAAAAGCCCCGAAAAACGAGACCGGAAGCCCTATGGCCGCCATAAGGGCCGAACGGAAATCGAGGAACAGAGCCAAAATAATCAACACGGCTACTATACCGATGAGCCCGCTGTTTACCATGGTTTTAAACCTCTGCTCTACCCAGTAAGATGTGTCGTTTGTAATCTGAATATCAATGCTCTCGGGGATCTGTTTCCTGAAACTCTCTACGGTATCTTGAATATCGGCCACAGTTTCTATGGCATCGATATCCTTTTGCTTATTGATCCAGAAATTTATGCCCGGCTTGCCGTCAATCCTTGAGATCGTGCGTGTCCGCTGCTCTCCCTTTTCAACATTAGCCACATCTCTGAGGAGAATGTGGCGGCCCTGGGGGTTTTGACGGACCGGGATGTTGAGCAGATCACCAACCTCTTGGATCCGCCCCGTTGTACGCACCAAGAACTCAGAATCCCCCTGCCCGATTGCTCCTGCGGGGAGGTCGAGGTTTTTTTGTTTAATGGCATTAGATATCTGCTCGAGACTCACATCGTACTGCCGGAGTTTAAGTGGATCGATATAGACCCAAAAGGTCGGGTCCCCAAGCCCGGATGCAAGAACGTTGTCGACACCGGTGATGAGCTTTAAATCGTCTCTAAGCTCTATAGCGTAATTGCGAAGCGTTTCTTTAGAGACATCACCCGAGAGAGCCACGCTTATAAGCGGGAAGCTGGCATCGAACTCCTGCACTATGGGCTCTTCGGCATCCTGGGGCAGTTCGTCACGGATCTTGGCGACCTCGGAACGTATGTCTTGTGCGACCAATTTTGTGTCTTCCCCGGCATAGAGCTCTGCCACGACAAAAGAGCGGCCCTCGGAAGACACGGATCTCACAACCTTGACCTCGCCCAGGTCGTTGATCTCGTCCTCTATGGGAATGCTGATGAGCTTTTCAATATCCTCGGCGGTAGCACCGGGGAAAATAGTGGTAACACTAACGACTTCGAGTTTTATAGACGGGAATAGTTCAAGCGGTAATCTTAAAGCGGATAGAATCCCTATTATCAGAATAGCAACCATGAGAAGGTTTACCAATACGGGATTCTTTACAGAAAACTCGGCTATGTGCATAGGAGATAGACACCGTCAGTTTACTACACGTACGAGCTGTCCTCCTGCAAGCCCAACATGTCCTTCTACTATTATCTTACCGTTGTGCGGTAGCATATCTACGGGGATGCTGCCCTGGTTGTCGTTTATCCATGTGACGTTAACCGGGACTTTAAGTGCCTTGCCGTCCTGATACACAAACACGAATAGATCCTTGTTGTCGGATAACACTGCCGATCTGGGGACAGTGACCACGTCTTTTAAGAGTTCTACAGGTATACGCATACTAACGACCTCGCCGGGCCACCAGTTGTATTTGTTGTCCACTATACGTGCCTCTACCTTATATGTGCCCGAGTTGGAATCTATCTCAGGGCTTACACCCAGTATCACGCCCTGCGTCTCCTCAACTCTCTGGTCCTCGGTGCGACTAAGTTGCACTGTTACCCCGGGTTTGAGTAAACGCGCCCACCGGGGTTCAAGACCTACCACCACTTTTTCGTTTTTTCTACTTACCATTTTCACGAGCAGGTCGCCCTTTACAACCTCCTGCCCTATATCAGGGACAACATCCACTACCTGACCCTCGATAGGAGAGGTCACACTCAGGTTCTCAACATCCCATTTCATGAGATTGTATGTGGCCTCTAGCGAGTCTACATTGGAAGACTCTGCCGTTACCTGATTTGCAAGAGACGATAGTGTGTCACGGGCAATAATACCCTTTTCTACAAGTGTAAGTGCCTGGTCGTATTTACGTTTGGTTTCGGTCAAATTTGCGCGGGCGGATTTTAGACGGCCCTCGGCTTCTTTGAGTCTAAAGAACTTGCGATCGTCCGTGAGCACTATGAGTGGTTGGCCCTTCCCTACTTCCTCGCCAAGGACAACCTTGATCTCATCGACCCACCCGCCTACATCGGCCCGGACCTGTATGGCCTGCCCGCCCTCAACACGCGCTAAAAAACTTGTGGTGCGCCAAACCTCGGTTAGTTGAGTCTCCTGAACTCTGACAGGTGTGACAGTTTCCTGTGTATCTGCCTGGAACGCAGCAGTCCTTACAGACATCATGCGGAGGTATAAACCCATGATAAGGATGAGAAATAAACCCACAAACCCCAAGAACCATAACCAGCGTTTTCTTTCATTTCTCTTAAGCATAGACATCCGCAATGAAACCTCGTTCCTCTACATTAATTCTAGCATAGATTTTCATTAACGCTCTTTGGTGGATCTCAATAATTACAAACACTCGTTTCTTGAATCCGTGTTTTGTGATACAATTCGATATACAGTATAGTTTACAGTGTCTTGTTAATCTACGCGATTGATGTATGTGGATATATAGAACAATAAATTACAATTATTATCTTCTAAATATAAAATATTGATTTTTACAGCATTTTCTGTAATACTGACAAAAAATCCGTAACAAAGGAGGGGAAATGGCGAACAAACCTATGACCAAATCCCAGTTATCAGCCCATATAGCTGATTCAGCAGGTATCACAAAAAAGGCTGCTACCGAAATACTCGACGAACTCGCAGCCGTAGCTTACAAGGAAGCTAAAACAAATGGTCAGTTCACATTACCTGGTTTAGGTAAACTAGTCCTCGATAATCGCAAGGCAAGAACGGGCAGAAACCCTGCGACTGGGGAAACTATACAGATTCCTGCAAAGAGAGTAGTTAAGTTTAGAGTAGCAAAAGCTGCTAAGGACTCAATACTAAGTTAACCCGCACTCAGGTCTATCTCGAAAGCGGGAAAACCTAAGTACACAAACACCATTAAGTTGACAACATCCTCTGGGGCACTAAGGATTGTGCCCCAGATATTGCACTATTTTGAGGCTTTTCAACGGCTTACTGCTACCTACAAATGAATCTGAGGGCTTTTCTGCTTTTGAAGCATTTTGTCATTGATATGTTTAATATCTATAGACAAAACTATTAACCCGCCATATTACCACTAAATAATATAAAAATTATTTCTGTAATATAAGCTGGTTACATCGCAGATAGGCAATTGGTATGTCATATGCACTAATAGTAGGTGTATAGTTACGAGTAGGTGATGGTGTATTTGTTGGTTAATATGTATTAATATAAGCAGATATAACACACTAAAATAGAATATATGTAAGCATTACTAAAGGAGCGTATTTATGGCTAAGATCTTATTGATAGAAGACGAAGAATCACTTAGAGAACTCTATCGCAAAAACCTTATGTCCAGAAACTACGAGGTCGAAACCGCTAACGACGGCGGTGATGCGCTTGTAAAACTAACACAATCAAAACCGGATGTAATTATCCTTGATATTCTAATGCCGAACTTAAACGGCATCGAGGTATTGAAGATCCTTAAAGAGGACCCAAAATTAAAGAAGATACCAGTGCTAATGCTCACGGCTGTGTCGGAAATTAATAAGATGAAAGAGTGTTTGGAAATCGGAGCTATCGGTTACATTACGAAAGGCAGTTCAGCAGATGAAATAGTACACAAGGTAAATATGATATTAGACATGTTTAATGAGGGCGGGGGGAAGGATAATCAGAAGGGTGTTTGAGTTTAACTACCTCGTCGCAAATTAATTTCGCCAATCTTTTTTTAGTCTGAATCGGTACTTCCATTACACCACTCTCAGATACTATATAAACAATATTTGTATCGACTTCAAAACCGGCACCTTTCATTGATACATCATTCGCAACTATCATATCTGCTTTTTTATCAATTAGCTTTTTTTTCGCATTTTCAACCAGGTTCTCGGTCTCTGCAGCAAACCCCACAACAAACACATCCTGATTGTGCTCAGATATCTCGGACAGTATATCGGTCGTACGCTCTAGGTTAATTGTCAATTTACCGTTTTCTTTTTTTATTTTCCCGCTAGATACCCGGGACGGTCTATAATCTCCTACAGCAGCCGCTTTGATCACAATCGAAGACCACCCTATGTTATCAATAACAGCCTTATGCATCTCGGCAGCGCTAACCACATTAACCGTACGTACTCCTGGGGGTGGTGCGAGACTGGACTTGCCTGAGATAAGTAACACATCGGCACCCCTCCTAGACCCCTCGGAGGCAAGCGCATAGCCCATTTTGCCTGTGGAGGGATTAGAGATGAATCGAACGGGGTCGATATACTCCCTTGTAGCACCAGCAGTGACTATCATTTTCTCGCCCTGCAAATCGTTCTCTGCAAGCAAAGATTCTATAGCATGTAAGATTACAGAAACATCGGGCAGTCGGCCCTTACCTTCCCAGCCACATGCCAAGTAGCCTTCATCGGGTTCAAGAACCGAATAACCCCTTTGCTTGAGTATGTCTAGGTTGTGCTGCACCGCAGGGTTCTCATACATGTTGACATTCATAGACGGACATATTAATACGGGACACTGAGATGCCATGATTACGGTTGTTAACAGATTATCGGCGAACCCCCCTGCTATGCCTGCTATTATATTTGCAGTAGCGGGAGCAACGACAATGATGTCGGCACTGTCGGCAAGAGCTATATGGCTTATCTCGCTCTCTCTCAGTTCATCGAATAGTTCGGTTGATACCCTGTTACCGGAAAGAGTTTGAAATGTAAGAGCAGACACAAACTTAGTTGCTCCTTTAGTCATAACTACGTTTACATTCCCGCCTTCCTTTGTAATTGTTCGTAGCAACTCACAGGATTTGTAGGCGGCTATCCCGCCTGCTACGCCCAGTAATATGTTCTTTCCTTCAATCCTAGACATATCTAATCTCTAACTTAAATATATAGTAATTATAGGGGATAAGAGCTAATAGAGCAACAACATACCCTATCTTTAAAAAGCGTTACCCTTCCACAACATCGTGCTGTCATTATCAATATGAGTTGCCGGCTCAACCTGTTTGAGATATCCTGTGATGCTAATATTTTCTCCGCTAATTGCTACCGGAGCCCCATTGGCGTTCCTAATAGCCTGGGCTACTTTATCCAGATCCACTCTGTGCCCAAGTCCCCAGTCACCAAGCCTTCTAAGAGCCTCCTCGTACATATTCGGTATCTTGCCATACACATCTCTATGCACTTCGATATAGACTACGCCACCCTCAATTGCAAACTTAAGCGGCTCGTAAATTATCTCTCCCTGGTCCCCGACCTCAATAGTGTTGAACAGAGATTTTGCATCTTTAGGGTACATCCGCATACATCCGTGACTCCTGGCTTTACCCACGGTCGATGGTTTGTTAGTAGAATGAATACCGATATGCGGCAGATCGAGACCTATCCATACCTCCCCCAGAGGGTTACGCGGCCCGGGCGGTACAACCTTGCGCGCCATCTTAAGCCTCCGTATCATACCGGGGGGGACCTGCCAAGACGGGTTTCTTGCCTTTTGCGAGATGTGGAAAATCCCTGTGGGGGTGTGCCAACTGCGTTTGCCTATCGCAATCGGGTAAACATTTTTCAAGACCCCGTTTTGGAACTGATACAGGCTATACTCGGGGAGGTTAATAATGATGCCGTCTTCAATAGCCTTGGGAAGTATTTTACGTTCTGATATAACGAGCTTTTGGCCCACAACCAGGTGGTTACGGTTTGAGTTCGGGCCCATTTTTAGAATCTTGTTGGTCGGCACATTGTTGCGCTTGGATATCTTGGACAGAGTATCGCCGGGTTTAACTGTGTAGACCTGCCGGTGCCCAATTATCTCGGTGCTAAGGAGCGGGGGACTCCCCTTGGCTTGGATCGGAAACGTAATGACTACAACCAATACCAGGGACTTAATAATAGTGCACACAATACTATAAACAGAGAATATATAGTTACCCATCACTCGATCTCTCAACTTTTACCCCATCAATATGTATTGAGTAATATTACGGCTTAAAAACAGATTACTCAATATACCCATGGTCTGAGACCATCTCCGAGTGCAGTATCCGGGGCAGAGTAGTGAGTGTAGACCCTAGTCGGTGACTGCACCCTCGGATGCCGAGGACACAAGCTTTGCATATTTGGCCAGCACACCCTTTTTCTCTTTGGGCTTTGGGGTTTTCCACTTGGCAAGCCGCCTAGCAATCTCGGCTTTAGAGAGTTTTAAATTGATCTCTTTTTTCTTTGAGTCTATAGTGATCTCGTCACCGTTTTTAATAACTGCAATCACCCCTCCGTCAGATGCCTCGGGGGTTATATGGCCCACAACAAACCCATGGGTCCCGCCCGAGAACCTGCCGTCGGTAATGAGTGCAACGTCCGTGCCCAAACCCTTGCCCATGACTGCCGATGTGGGCCCGAGCATCTCACGCATACCAGGCCCGCCCCGTGGACCTTCGTATCTAACCACAATTACGTGTCCTTTTTTTACCCTGCCACCCAATATTGCCTTAAGCGACGCCTCTTCGGAATCAAACACGATTGCTTTACCTGTAAAGGTGTGGCCCTCGTGCCCGGTTATTTTCGCAACCGCCCCCTCAGGTGCGATATTGCCCCTTAGCACCACTATGTGACTGTCTTTTTTTATGGGGTCTCGAAACGATGAAATGATACGTTGGGATCTAGGATAGCTTTTTGTGCCCCTTAGATTTTGTTTAACAGTTTTACCCGTAACGGTCATACAGTCTCCGTGAAGTAGCCCCTTATTGAGCAGCATTTTCATGAGCGGCTTTATGCCGCCGATTTTACAGAAATCCACCATCATGTGGGTGCCGCTCGGTTTTAGGTCCGCAAGCACAGGCACCTTTTTACCTATACGGTTAAAGTCATCTATCTTTAAATTTACGTTCATTGCATGTGCCATGGCCAGCAGGTGGAGCACCGCATTGGTAGACCCGCCCAGTGCAATCACTACAGTAATGGCGTTTTCGAACGCCTTCTTAGTCATAATATCACTTGGTCGGATGTCTTTGTTGATTAGGTTAAGCACTGCAGCCCCGGCCTCAAGACAATCATTTAGTTTGTCGCGCGACACTGCTGCCTGGGCCGAGCTATTGGGCAGGCTCATACCCAGAGCCTCAATTGCAGAAGCCATGGTGTTGGCCGTGTACATACCCCCGCAGGATCCCGGACCCGGAATCGCACAGGACTCAATACCCTTTAGCTCGCGATCCGATATATCTTTGTTGGCATGTGCACCTACCGCCTCGAATACCGACACCACATCTACCGGCTTACCTTTGTAGATGCCCGGGAGGATAGTGCCCCCGTACACAAACACCGAGGGACGGTTTAAACGTGACATCGCTATTAAACAGCCAGGCATATTTTTATCGCAGCCCCCTATGGTCACTAGGCCGTCAAACCCCTCCCCCGCCGTAACAGTCTCGATAGAGTCGGCAATGACCTCTCTGGATACTAACGAATATCGCATGCCAGGTGTGCCCATCGAGATCCCGTCAGACACGGTAATGGTGTTGAATACGATCGATTTACCCCCTGCTTTATCAACACCTTTTGCAGCCTGTTTTGCGAGCTGGTCAATGTGCATATTGCAGGGAGTCACCATGCTCCAAGTGGATGCCACCCCAACCACAGGCTTCTTAAAGTCCCTGTCTTTAAAGCCCACTGCTCGTAGCATTGCGCGGCTGGGTGCGCGGTCTGCACCCTCTACAAATACCGAAGAAAACCGTCTAGCCTCCGTGGCTTTACCGTTTGCTTGTTTCTTGGATTTCACTTAAACCTCCCGATAAAATTCATAGTCCACTAATTATCTATTCTATACATTTTCATGTCAATTTTAAGTTACAGCTGGGATAGTGATCGGGCTTAACGATAAAATGCTCTTTTAGGCTAAAGCCCTCAGATAGGGGTAAACAAAGACAAGTGCCGTCACCATAAAGCCTGCGAAAATTAAGCGGAATAAAAAATAAGCGACACGGCGCGTGGGGTGTATGAAAGCAACAACAAAAATTATTGAGCAAAAAGCAAAATAATAGTTGATTGAGTCCCTACCAATTTTCGCAAAGAAAAGAGCGCTTAGAAAACACAATAGCGCATAGAGGCACGCTGTCCTTTTCCCGTATACGGTAGAAAATGTTTTGTGGCCGACTGCGTTATCGGTGTCGTAATCCATAACAGTGCTGTAGGCATGAATCCCCGACACGCAGAGCCCGACCAGATAGATTTTGAGAGGTATGTCGTAGACCGGTTTTCCAAGGCTGTAGCCCAGTGCAAAAACCAAAAGAAAAATAAGCCCGTTTGAGACACTGTCTAGCGGGGGGCGTTCTTTGAACCTAAGTGGTGGCGCTGAGTAAAAATAAGAGAAAAAAATAAGTAATACCATAATGGCAATGTTAAATACGCTCTTGGTAAGTACCGCAGACAACAATAAGCCGAGTATAACAACAACCGCAGATGATTTTATTACGTGGAAGTCTTTATCTGTGAGATCGAGCGGGTTCTTGCGGGGGTTTAATTTATCGGAGCCGTAATCATAGATATCGTTTATACCAAATAGAACTATGCAGAACGGGAACGATAAAAGCATGATTTGTAAAATCGATACCCCGCTAAGTGTTGCGCCCGAATAGAATAGCCCGATTAAATAAACAAGAGGGGCTAGAAGCCACCCAAGCGGCCTGCTTAGAGTGATTAGTACGCGTAAGGATCTCATTAAATAGCCGGAAGGTGTGTTCTACTTTATAAATATAGAACAGCTTTAGATGAGATGATTTTACATCTTTTAGTAGGAGTTATACAAATCGATTAACAGAGAAATTAGCCTGTTTTAACAATTACGGGGCAGCCTGCTGGTCCCCAATCCTATCACACACACTATTAACATAATCCCAGTTGCCGTTCACAACGTTAAGCCTGCCGAACCTGTTCACAGATATCCCCCCGCATTTCTTTATCGATGAGCCTGCTAGTGGGTAGATAGCTATGTCCCCAATCCCCGCAGCATCTATAGTACCGTTGGGACGATACGTTATGTCATAATTAGCAGGGTCAACAATCAATTCGGGTATGACCTCTATCCGAATCACCTCCTCTTGGTTAAAATTAGCAGAGTTTATATTGCTGTCGCCCTTGCTGGTTGTAATTGTTACAAATTGATCGGTAACATCGGTATCATCGAATGCGATGTTAGCCTGGTACTCTACACCTTCCCTGCCCGCCTTTAGTTTGATGAACTGAAGTGTAGAGGTAATTTTGTGTGCAACATCGTCCACCGAGCGTCGTGATCCAAATTTGCTTGAGAAGTTGGACGCCCCAACTACAATGAGTATAGACATTACAGACGCAACTATAAGTACCTCTATAATATTGTAGCCCTTGTTGTTTTTAAGAAACTTCATCGCTTTGCCTCCCCTCATTACAATATCTCTTCCCAGTACAAGGTCTGTGTTCTAGACGGGAACGGTGGGAGCTCCCAAACAAAAAATGTAGCTCCACCTACACTTGGACCCCCTGAGAACGCTACAGTCAAGAGCACAGATCCCCTGGTGCCGTATGTCAGCTGAGCAGGGGCTGGCATGCCTTCTGCGGCTGTGAGCCCGGATATATCATCGGGATTCGTCTGAGTGCCAAGCAAGCCGCTTGCCCCCGGCACTCTATTTAGAGCCGGCAGACCTGAGAGATAGTCCAGTGCAAATATGCGCCCTTCTCCCAAACCCGCTAAGCACGCGTTACCCGCATTATTATCATTAGGCGGTGCGAATGTCGTGAAGATAAGAACTCTATTTACTACAACCGGGGTTCCAACAGCCTTCTCACCTTGCGGGCTACTGGTCGTAGTACCTCCACTTGTACCGATATTATTGGGAAAGTTCACCATAAACTCACCCTGGTTATTTTGGGGATCGGTCCCCTGTATTTCAAAGAAATTGTCGCCGTTTCCTGTAGGCACAAGGTCAAGCACCTGTCCCGACCCGGAATCAAAATCACTCCTTAGCTTAGTAGTCGCTCCTACTGCACCACCCCCGGCTAAGAAAGCAGGAATGAATGGATCGACGAAATTATAAAGCCTTCCAAACTGTTCTAGGCTAGTCGGGTTTCTTCTGCTACCAGTACCTACGATCACATGCCTGCGGCCCAAATCGTCCAGAATAACAGTAGGTGCATAGAATATAGGCTCCCTCTCGTCCGTAGCAATATTAGCCGGGTTATTACAGTCAGTAATATCATCAACTGCACAAAATGCTATATGCCCCGTCCAGTCACTAGCTTCTATGTCCGGGTCTAATCCCGACTGATCTGCCGGGGGCCCGCCTGTATTCGCTACATTGGAATCTGTATCGATTATAGGCATGGACACATCAAACTCCCAAAGGCGCCCGCATGTGTCACCTGCATATACAACATCTATATAACCGTCATTGTTTAGATCGAAAGCGCCCACTTTAGCGGCCATATCACAAGTCATATGATCCGTATTGTTATCAGGATCGGGGAAGTTTGTAGGTATAGGGTCATTGGGGTGGAACTTAAACACGATCTGCCCCGTGGTAATATCTACAGCATAGAATGCATTGCCGAACTGGACACCGTTCAGCGGGTCTGTATCTATTGGGTCTAACCCTCCGCCAACAAACATTAGCCATCTATCAGCAAAAATAGTACTACCGCCAATCTCGGTCTGCATACGTGCTCTGCCGATAGTTACGTCTGACCAGCTGTTGCCGAAATCTTTGTCAAACAAAGTCCACAGGTGGCGCGGATACTCGGAACCGTTAGTAAGGTGGATACTGTTATCGTCAAATGTATTGCAATCTGTCTGACTGCATTTGGGATTCGTAACATCGAGGGCTGTGTATGCCCCTCCGCCATTTCTATATCCGGTTAACAGTACGCTATGCCATTCTCTACCACACACATCAATCTCACCATCCGCATCTACACTTTGGCATAGGTTAGCAGTATCTGGTACTCCGTTATCGTACCCATCAATAAACACATCTGCTACGAGCGGAGTACCATCGAACCAGGACCGCTGTACCAGATTTTCGGTCATAAACGACTTCATGTCCCCGAACCTGTAGTCGGGCGGTATCCCTGTAACACTGGTCCCGCTTGGATCAGCAGGTGTAAATGGCCCGTTATCCGAAATGGAATCGGGCTGGAAGCTGGGAGTAATAAACATAAACAGCTCTCTTCCGCTTCCCTGATTAAAAAACGGCACCGTTTCATCCTGATTAGTAAACGGGTTTCTAATCGGATTGGATGGACTTGCATCTTGTAACTCACCTGCATGAAAGCTGTGTATCCCTCCGTCATTCGCATTTATATACACTGCTGCGGATCTTTCTCGTACACCGGCCCCAAACGCCTGGAAACCTACGTCAAAAAATAACGGGTTGGGTGATGCCACTAGCACAGGTGCACCATGGAATATGTCCCCAAGTCTAACCGAGCACTGTGAAAAACTGCCTGTGAAGGGATCATTATTAAAATCGGGGCAATCACACCCGAAAAATCCGTCCGGTGACGGACAAGTCCCAGTTGACGGTATTCCCAAGGGGTCACCACGCGTCTCGATATAAGTGTTGCCGCTAAAAAAGTCTACAATTTTTGTGGCAATACAACCCTTTACACAGTCGTTACATGCGGTGGTAAACGGTGTAGTTGCGCAATCAGCCGAGCAATCCGCAACAGCCCCTATATTAGGTTCACCGCCCGAAAGAGTATTACCCCTACAGAACACCGGAATAGGATCTGTGACATCATCATCACTTATACCGAAATCAGTCAGATCAAGCCCATTAGTACACCCGGTTGTTCCGTCTAGACAGAAGTCCATCCGTTCGCCCTCGTATCTTATCCTCTCGACCAGGCTCCCATTGGTTTCCTCATCGACGTCGTTAGCCCTGTCTACAGTAAATATCCTTCTCGGATCGGCGGCAATATCGCGTTCTGCAAGCTCTTTTCCGGCATCCCAAAAGAAGTACTGTGCATTTGTATTTAAAGACCCATCATCGGCAAATATTGAAAGGCTACTAACTGTACTTGCATTATTTAAATTATGACCTGACTCTGGCCTTCTGATAATTGTCCTTGTACCGGGCTCATTGGGTACGGGTACAAAGCTATATAGGCCAAGTCTGCCCTGCCAAAAACGCTCATCTGTAAGAGGTCTTAGTATTGATAGGAATATCCTGTCTCTGGCAGCCACAGCCGTTGAGGATTGTGGAGCAGTAGGCGCGGTACCGGTGGTACTAAATGTAGTAGCATAGCCAAATATAGTCTCTAGTGCCTGAACGAGCTCTTGGGGTGTATTTACAAAGAAAGCAAAACTGCTACCTGCCGTGGTTGATTCCAACGGCCCCGGATTTTCAAAGAAATAATTGTGAAATAGATCGTAAGAACCGATTGAGCAATGGGCCCCCTGACCCTGTCCAGTAATTCCCGAGTCTTCAACAGGAGTTAAGCAGCCTTGTAGAGTCACTGCGCCAGCACCGTTTGAAAGATTAGAAAGATTTACTTCTGCTGTTGCCAACGCCCTAAGACCTTCGTTCGAAGTTCCCGGCAGCTTTTGAGTTATATCGACACCACTGGTTAGTGGGACTCCATCAGGTCCTATGTGGTTTATGATTCCCTCCGTATGAGTACCACCAGCAAGTGCCATAGCATTCAAATTCCTGATGGCCTCTTCACTCTTAATACCTAGAGCGATCACAAAAGTGAGAATCTCCTTTTTATGTGTAGAGCCTCTGTTTTGTACAGGATTCCTAGTGTAGTAAGTCCTTAAATTGCTTACGGCTTGTATGGTGCTCCTGCGGTTTGAGTTTCCTGTTGTTCTTCCAGTGTTGTACGTCGGCGATTCACCAGAGCATGTATCTTGACCGTCGGTAATAACAATGGCGAATTCGGGTCTGCAGGAGATTGCAGGATCGGTCTGCAACTCGACTCTGAATGCACTGAGTGCATCCTTTCCGATTGTTGAATTGGGGCTGTTATTGTCATCAAATCCCAAGGTATTTGCCAAAGGTGTACCACCAAAGGGTTGTATATCCCTAAAAAATTTCCAAACATTATCTAGATCCGCTTTACTCGAACCAGCAAACCCGCCCTGTGGAATAGATGCACTATTACAACCTCCTCCACTATTTCGACCACCATAAGTCATAGGTCTAAATCTAAACCCCAAAATGTCGGCATCATCGTCATTCAATACATCTAATAGTGGTTTGTCTTGTCTAGCCGTAATTGGCAATTTAGAAGAAGTTCCGGTTCCCTTAACAATCTGGCGCACATCTCTAAATGGTGTATACATGTAATCCAAACAGGTTATTGAATTATTTGAGCCATCAAACATCATAGACGGGTCATCACATAGTACATCGCCTAAAGAATCATCAGCATCTAAGAGATCAAAAAAAGCAGCCAAAGCCCCATCCATTCTTGTAGAACCATACTCTCCATGTGAGCAGTCTTCACCGTTTGTACAACTGGTCGATGTCGGCTGAATTCTATTTGATTGCATACATGTTTTGAAATCATTGTATTCAGTTGTATCGCAGTATGCTTCGCTCCCACCGGCACAATATTGGGATGCGCAGTCAAGCGGAAAGGTTGATGGCTCATCATCATGTGCAAGCTTGAGGGCATACGCGTCCAAGGCCGCTGCTGCTTTTTGCCATTCTGAAACTGTATCACAATAGGTCCTGGGGTTGGGGTCGCTAATGGGACTACCACACTCTTCAACAACTACTTTTTGATATATATCATCTACAATAGAATCGTTCGCATTACCATTACCGACAAGGTCTCCATACCATGGAGAAACACCGTCTCTTGGGTCTGTCGGGCTCTCGATACACTGGAGAAAACTTTCAAAGTCCTCTTGGTTATCGCAAACTCCCCCCTTCGAAGTACATGAAATACTACCGCAGGGACTTGTTCCAGTTGCATTTGCAATGCACTGCGCTCTGTCATATGAATTACCCCAAAAATATTCACAGTATGCTACATTGCTATGCTGCGCCCACTTAGCCACCTGATCTCCACCAAAGTTAAGACCCATAGAGCCCGAGCTGTCTAATATTACGAGTATGTTGGATTGTCCACCCAAAAGTGAACTGATAAGCAAATTAACGTCCTCTACATCGTTTTTGATAATCTCTTCTGCTCTGGCCCCTGTTATCATTGCAATAGCCACAACAAATAAAATGAGCTGTAGTTTGTATGTGATACTTCTAAACCTCTTAAAACTAGTAAACATTACTTGCACCTCCCGGAACAAATGTTTCGAATCCACCCGCTATCTCGGTCCCCGTGTTTATATCTGGATCTGTGTCGTCTTTATCCTCATCCCTCACATCCTTGCCCGTTACTACAAACGTGGTTGTAACCAGCGCTGCTCCCCCCAAACCCCCTGATGCCAGGCTCGTGTGTTTAATCGGCCTGCCTGTGGTCTTTGAAGGCGGCGGTACGTCTACAAAAGGTGCAGGATCGGATGGAGAGGTCCTGTTAAACTCCCTCTGCCCTGTCCTGCACACCGCACATAGCTCGGGGTCGGTATTGCAATCCACTCCACTCTTTGCAATCAGCTCCTCTAGCCCAATAGGGTTATTGCTCTGAAGTTGAAAGAAAATGACCTCGATCCCAAGTGTTTCAAACTGGTTCCTTACAAGGGCCACACACCTCTCGGCCGCCAAAAATGCTTCCTGTCCCCTCTTGTAGTTAGACATAGTGCGGAAATCCATATTGGAGTTAAACGAGATTGTTATTGCCAGCACCGACATTACCAATAGCATTATAAGCGCTAGGATTATCGCTATCCCTCTCTCTCCCTTCCTATGATTTTTATGTTTTCTCTCGTTAATAACCATTAATATCCGTCTCCTAAATTAACTATTTCCTCTACCCCGTAAGATCATCCGAATTCCTCCCGGGCAAAGTTGCGTACGTACACAACCGCTGAAAACACCTTGTACGCAAACCCCTCCTCGGGCTCTTGGTAATCCGATGGATTGGCTACTGTACGGATTGTTACATCCCCTACTGCGGGTATGTTCTTCCTGTAATACCCACCCTGTATCTTTACGGGCTTTATCTTTGATTTAACCACCACGTATATCTCGACTGACCTTATGTCCTGTTCCCTTCCTACCAGTGTGGCGTCACTAAAATCCGAGAACCTGTTATCAGCCGCTGCGGGGGCAACACCCACTTTTGTAATGGATCCATCGGGGTTCTGCAGGTTAAACACGTACTGTATGTCCACTATCCCGGGGGCATCGAACCCCCCGGCTGCTGTCTCGAAATCCTCTCCGTTCTCTGAGATCTCAAACGCCCTAGTCTCCGGGTCTACTCTAAACGTCTTGCCGCTTACCAGGGTCATCTCGTGGGACTGGGAACTTATGGTTGGTAAAATAAAATTGCTTACAAAATTAGATAGGGTTGAGTACGTTTGGTTTGAATTGTGTGCTTTTATTAAACTAGAATCGTCATTTATGGTAGCAGTCTTGTTATTAACGTTTACGGAGCTTACCTCTAGTACCGTTGCACACTCCGTGCACAGCGTGGGAGTAGCTCCGCAGTCTACGTTTGTGTCTGGATGACAGAGATTTATCCTTGAGCGGAACCCTAAAAAGTCCCCGGCTTCTATAAGCGGGGGTGTAAAAGGTGTACCGTCGGGTTTTGTGAACCACTCTTGAGGCAGCTGTATCACAAGTGGGGGGCCCTGGGATACTATCGTCATAGGGGCCATAGATGAGGGAAAGATCCTCTTGCCTGTAGCATCGGTGTACTGACCCTTGGTGATGTCCCAAGTGTATATCGTGAGGCAGTCGGGCTCTGAGTCCTTGGTGCCCGCTGAAGCAGTATTAGCTCCACAGGGGTCATCGGGATCAAGACCCGTCGTGCTACCTCCGTTTGTAAAGCTAAGGCTAAACGTCTTGCCCTGCCTCGCAGAGGAGTTGCGTATCTCGGATGCTATATAGTCGATTACAGACCTTGCGGTCTGGTCCATATCCACTGCTTCTTTTGTTATGTTGAAATGACGCTGCTGCTGTTGGAAGGCAACTGTCATGGCAACGATCATTATCGATAGGATCGAGGCCGAGATTAACATTTCTATGATTGTAAAACCCTTGTTACTCATCTATATCTCCCATTTATATCCATTCATTCTTATCACTACGGCACATTTGGGATGTTCACCGTATTCCATCCGGGTATAAAGCCCGACCAGTCGTCTGTGTGCGCACTTACTACATAGGACTGGCTCGCTAGGCTGTGCGCTATTTCAACACTGGTTATTCCCGTATTATCAAACTGTTTCATGTTCTTTATGGCGTAGGTAATGGTCAGGTTAAACACATCGGGCTGCCCCACAGCTTGTACTACATCAGTTGACACTTCCTTTACTATATATATCGGCTGTCCTGCATCGTTGTTAATAATGTCGTTTGCATCTGTTTCGCACTGCGCTTTTGTGGTGCGATACACAATCTTATCGGGGTCGAAGTTCTTTTCGTTTAACGCCGCGCATGTGATCTCTGTGGTCCCGTCCGTTGGGTTGGGGGTGATAATCTCAAGCGGGTTGCATGGACAGTTTGTGCAGGGGTCAGCACAAGGGGGATTGGGACAACTTGCGGGTGGCGTACCGTCGCAGTACTCAGTTGATAAGCTAGCAGGCGCGGTCCCGGATTGAGCTTCTACGTAGACCGCTGCATTAAGTAGGTGGAGTCTCCTGGCCTCCTTCATATCCCTATCGCTTACAAACTGAAGGGCGTTTGTTGCGACTGTGCCCGATTCTGCCATCTGTCCCTGTTTAAGTGACAGGAACTGCATCTGGGCCATGGCTAAAAAACCGATCATCATGATCATGAGCGCCATGAGGATTTCTGTTAATGTGAACCCCTCTTGTCTGTGCAATGCTCTCATCCCTATTCTCATTCCGTACCCCTCCGTATCAGGTACTCACTCTTTTGGCAACATCCGTGCCATATTAATACATAGCAGAGTCTATTAATGATGATTAGCGGTTTTGTGAAATTGAAGCCTGGCAATTTGCAGAGGATGCAAAATTAGGCCTAGGCGTGCAGTATTTTGCACGTTTTTTGGGTTATTATATAAAAAAATGTTCCACTGAACGGGCAAAAATTATTAAAACGAAAATAGTCTATTTAAGCTGCTTTAGGATAAATTTTTTCATATTATTGGAGCATCGTCATAATTAATTAGGCACTGCCTGATCGTCTCCGATTCTATGGCACTCATTCGTGTTGTAGTCCCAGTTGCCATTCACTATGTTAAGCCTGCCGAACCTGTTTATGGATATCCCACCGCATTTTTCTATGACAGAACCCGCAAGAGGATGGATAGCCAGGTCCCCGACACCAGATGCAGCAATAGTACCGTTGGGTCTATAAATTAATGTGTGTGTGGACGGAACAATTATTACATCCGAAAGCAACTTTACTTCGTTCACATCCTCTTCGGTAAAATTTGCAGAGTTTATATTGCTGTCACCCCTGTTCGTAGTGATAGTCAGCACTTGGGTAACTGGGTCAAAATCCAGCTCGGCTTGGTACTCCACACCTTCTCGGCCCGCCTTCAGTTTGATGAACTGCAGTGTGGAGGTAATCTTGTGCGTGGTGTCGTCCACAGAGCGGCGCAATGCGAATTTGCTGGAAAAATTAGACGCCCCGACAACAATTATTATAGACATCACAGACGCAACGATGAGCACTTCTATGATGTTGTACCCTTTATTGTTTTTGAGAAACTTCATCGCTTTGCCTCCCCTCATTACAATATCTCTTCCCAATACAAGGTCTGTGTTCTAGACGGGAACGGTGGAAGCTCCCAAACAAAGAAAGATGCTCCTCCCAAGCTAGGCCCACCTGAGAACGCAACGGTCAAGAGTACTGAACCCCTTGTGCCGTAGGTAAGCTGTGCGGGGGAAGGCATGCCCTCGGCAGCTGTGAGCCCCGAAATATCGTCGGGGTTTGATTGGTTGCTAAGCAATTCACTTGCCCCTGGCACACGGTTTAGTGCCGGTACCCCCGTCAGATAATCAAGCGCAAATATACGCCCCTCGCCGGTACCGGCAATGCACGCGTTGGTTGAACCGCTGCCCGTGGGCGGTGCGAATGTGGTGAATATAAGCACCCTATTAATAACCACAGGTACACCGATTGCTTTCTCTCCTTTCGGGTCAACCGTGGTGTTCCCACCGCTTGAATCTAAATTATTGGGGAAGTTCACCATAAACTCACCCTGGTTGTTCTGGGGATCGGTCCCCTGGATATTAAAGAGATTATCGCCGTTTCCGGAAGGTACCAGGTTTAATACCTGTCCAGCCGAAGGATCAAAATCGTCCCTGGTCTTTGTCGTGGCTCCTACCGCTCCGCCGCCGGCCAAGAAAGCCGGGATGAAGGGATCAATGAAATTATAGAGCCTCCCGAACTGGGTAATGGTGCTTGGGTTCCTTCTATTGCCCGTGCCTACTATGACGTGTCTGCGTCCCAGGTCGTCAAGCACAAGTGTAGGAGCAAAAAATATTGCTTCCCTCTGATCGGGGGCGATATTGGAGGTGTTATTGCAATCGGATATGTCGTCCACAGCGCAAAACGCAATGTGCCCGGTCCAGTCACTGGCCTCTATATCGGGGTCTGAGCCCGAGGGGTTACCCCTGAGTCCTGTGTTCGACACATTATTATCCGTATCGATTATAGGCATCGAGACATCAAATTCCCAAAGGCGCCCGCACGTATCCCCCGCGTATACAACATCTACATAACCATCATTGTTTAGGTCAAAGGCGCCCACTTTAGCGGCCATATCACAAGTCATCTTGATCTTCTCGTTGCCGGGATCGGGGAAGTTTGTGGGTATAGGGTCAGTGGGGTGGAACTTAAACACAATCTGCCCGGTTGTTATATCTATAACATAAAATGCGTTGCCGAACTGGACACCGTCCAGGGGATCGGTGTCTATGGGATCGAGTCCGCCCCCTATATACATAAGCCACCTATCCACAAGTATTGTATTGCCGCCGCTTTCGGTCTGCATACGTGCCCTGCCTATTGTTACGTCTGACCAGCTGTTGCCGAAGTCTTTGTCAAACAGTGTCCATAGGTGGCGCGGATACTCGGGGCCCGTATTTTTATGTAAATCAACCGCATCGCAGTTATCGTTGCTGCACGCCAAGTTGGTTACATCAATCGCCGTATAGGCTCCGCCGCCGTTTCGGTATGCGGTCATAAGCACCGTGTGCCATTCCTTACCACATACATCGATCTCGCCGTCCGTAGATACGGTACTTGAGCAGCCGGTAAGCCCACCGTCCTGTATACCATTCTCGTACCCGTCCATAAACACATCGGCTACCACAGGAGTACTGTCGAACCATGATCTTTGGAACATGTTCTCGGCTATGAATGTCTTCATGTCACCGAAACGGTAGTCGGGTGGGATTCCCGTAATACTTGTCCCACTTGGATCAGCCGGTGTGAATGGGTCGTTTTGAGACCTTGAGTCGGGCTGAAATGAAGGGGTAATGAAATTAAAGAGCTCCTTCCCCGTGCCGGGGCTGAAAAACGATACGACCTCGTCCTGGTTGGTAAAGGGATTGGTTTCGGGGCTTGAGGGAGTAGCTTCTACAAGCTCGCCGGCGTGGAAGCTGTGTACACCTCCGTCGTTTGCGTTTGCATATACTGCCGCCGATCGGTCCCTAAAATTCACACCAAACGCTTGAAACCCTACATCAAAGAAAAGCGGGTTTGGGGAAGCCACGAGGATCGGCCCCCCGTGGAAAATATCACCAAGGCGCACTGAACAGTTTTCAAATGTTAACACTGGGGGATCGGCCTCAAAATCCGGGCAGTCACACCCTATAATGCCCGGTCCAGTGGCCGGACACGCATCCTCGGTAGGCTCGCCCAGGGGATCGTTACGAGTTTGTATATAGGTTTCGCCTGTAAAAAAGTCTATAACTTTCTGGGTTATACAGTCCTTTACACATGTTTTGCACGCAGCGGTAAACGGCAACACGGCACAGTCTGCATTACAGTCTGCTACATATCCGATGTTGGGCGAGCCGTCAGCTAGTGTGGCACCGGTGCAAAACTGGGGAATTGGATCAGTAACATCGTCATCCGTGATACCGAAATCCGTGGCGTCGAGACCAGGGTTACACCCCGTAGACCCGGCTAAACAAAAATCCGTCCTCTCACCCTCGTACCTTATTCTCTCGACTACCCCGCCGCTTGTCTCCTGGTCTACATCGCTTGTACGATCAACTGTAAATATTCTCCGTTGATCCGAGGATAGGTCGCGCTCTGCAAGCTCCTTGCCGGCTTCCCAAAAGAACATCTGTGCATTGGAATTAAGTGAACCGTCATCTGCAAATATTGACAGGTCCTCAACCACTGATGCGTTGGTTAGATCATCGCCTGGTGAGGGTTTCCTTATAACCGTCCTTGCACCGGAAGACCCGGGAACAGGGACAAAGCCGTAGAGGGCCAACCGGCCCTGCCAAAACCGCTTATCGGTTATCGGGCGGATCAAGGCGAGCAGTATCCTGTCCCTAGCTGCCACGGCCGTAGAGGACTGTGGTGCGGTAGGTGAGACACCGGCGGTGGGGAATGTATCGATGAACCCAAAGATTGTATCGAATGCCACCTTTAACTCTTGGGGTGAATTCACAAAGAATGCGTAGCTGTTGCCGATACTCGTTGAATCGAGAGAGCTTGGGGCAGTTGAATCAAAAAGCTCGTTGGGAAATACCTCAAAATCAGCTGCAGGGCCAAAATCGCAATGTGGACCATTTAGTGCCGTAGCCATAGGCGCACCCTCAGCAGCATTGGTCTCCATGCAGTTTTGTAGGGTTACGGCAGCAGGATTAGTCGTGAGGTTGGCAGCCCCTACCTCAGCTTTACCTACAGCTTTTATCCCTGCAGATAGGGATGTAGCGTCTATATCGAATGCCCCGCTCACGCCGTTTGGACCAAGGTGCTGGATAATGCCGTTACTACTCGTCCCACCCGTTATAGCCATCAGATTACAGGCCCTTATAGACTTTGAATTGCTCACCCCAAGGCATATTACAAAGCTAAGCACTTCGGACACTACATTTCCGCTTTGGGAAGACTGGGGGTTCCTGACAAAGTGGGTCCTGAGGTTGCTTACAGCCTGAAGTGTGCTGCGTCTGTTTGCGTTACCGGTTTCAGGGGGGAAATTGGTGTTGCTTTGAACTGACCCCGGTAGAGCGGTGCCGTCCCCTGAACACTGGTCCTGCCCATTACTAATGATTATTGCAAAGTTAGGCGCGCACTCGCTTGTACCACCGGTCTGAATCTGAATACGGAAATCCCTAAGAGCATCGTCGCCATAGGTGCTGTTTGAGGCTGAACTGTCGTCAATGCCTATGACACCGGCAAGGTTGGACCGGCCCTCGGGTGTTAAGTCTCTAAAAAACTTCCAAACGTTATCAATATTTAGCTGGCTACCCCCGGCAAAACCACCCTGAGGACCCGCAATTGCACCATTGCCGGTACAGCTAGTATTTCCGTCTAGATCACCTAAACCGAATGCTACAGGGCGGATTCTGATACCGAGCTCCCTTTGGTCATTTATGTCCAAGAGGTCGATCATTCTAGGGGCTTGTCCACCCCCTATACTAGGTAATCTCGCATTGTTAACTGATGTTATAGCTCCCGAGTCTCTAAAGGGAGTGTTTAAGAATTCTTCACAAGTAATAGTTTCGTTGTTAATGCCTGTGAGTAGACCATTTTCATCGCGACAGTTGGTGTTCTGGAGTGAATCGTCGGCGTCAATAATGTCAAAGAACGATGCTATGACCATATCTAACCGAGTGCTGCCGTTAAATCCCGGGGCGCACGATTGGCCCGCGGTACAAGCGGTAGCCGAGGGCTGAATGTTTGTACTATTACTGCATGTATCGAACGCTGGGAAATCATTACCGCACGATTTATCAGTATCTGTACCGGTAGCACACGCACTAGCTCCGCAGTTTAAGGGCGGTACGCTACTAGTATCGAATGCGGGGTTTAACCTGCTATTGGGTGTTAACACAACACCTTGATCATTGGCCAGAAAAAGCGCGTAGTTCTCTATAAAATCTGCAGCAACCGCACGCTCTGCCTCGTCTAAGTACCCTCCTCCGTCAAAACATAGGGTTCTCGGATCGTTTCCGGTCTGTTTACACGCTATAGGCATAGCTGCGGTATATGCAGCATCGACAATGCTGGCCGGATATGTGTCTTCGATACACTCCAGAAACTCAAGGAACTGTTCTCCCTGCTCACATGTCCCGCTTCTTGAGCCCGAGCACGCCAAACTGCCGCATGGGTTTAACCCCGCTGCATTACCTGTGCAGTGAGCTATGGCTGATTGACAGTCAGTGGAAGTTGCTCCTTGTTGAGCACACACAAATTGGATATTGGGATCATTACACGTAGTGGTTACATCCACATCGTCCCAATTGCCGGTTTGGTTCCCGGCGAAGTTAACTCCCATCAAAAGTGAGCTGTCGTATATCATAAGCACATTGGGCTCACCACCGAACACCTGGGATATGAGGATATCTATATCCTCTACCTGGTTCTTTATAATATCCCTGCCCTGGGCACCCGAGACCAACATAAACGCCAAAAGTAATGTAAATATAGTAATTCTTGTAAAAATTTGCCTTTTGCCTCTCTTAAAACTAGTAAACATTACTTGCACCTCCCGGAACAAATGTTTCGAATCCACCCGCTATCTCGGTCCCCGTGTTTATATCTGGATCTGTGTCGTCTTTATCCTCATCCCTCACATCCTTGCCCGTTACTACAAACGTGGTTGTAACCAGCGCTGCTCCCCCCAAACCCCCTGATGCCAGGCTCGTGTGTTTAATCGGCCTGCCTGTGGTCTTTGAAGGCGGCGGTACGTCTACAAAAGGTGCAGGATCGGATGGAGAGGTCCTGTTAAACTCCCTCTGCCCTGTCCTGCACACCGCACATAGCTCGGGGTCGGTATTGCAATCCACTCCACTCTTTGCAATCAGCTCCTCTAGCCCAATAGGGTTATTGCTCTGAAGTTGAAAGAAAATGACCTCGATCCCAAGTGTTTCAAACTGGTTCCTTACAAGGGCCACACACCTCTCGGCCGCCAAAAATGCTTCCTGTCCCCTCTTGTAGTTAGACATAGTGCGGAAATCCATATTGGAGTTAAACGAGATTGTTATTGCCAGCACCGACATTACCAATAGCATTATAAGCGCTAGGATTATCGCTATCCCTCTCTCTCCCTTCCTATGATTTTTATGTTTTCTCTCGTTAATAACCATTAATATCCGTCTCCTAAATTAACTATTTCCTCTACCCCGTAAGATCATCCGAATTCCTCCCGGGCAAAGTTGCGTACGTACACAACCGCTGAAAACACCTTGTACGCAAACCCCTCCTCGGGCTCTTGGTAATCCGATGGATTGGCTACTGTACGGATTGTTACATCCCCTACTGCGGGTATGTTCTTCCTGTAATACCCACCCTGTATCTTTACGGGCTTTATCTTTGATTTAACCACCACGTATATCTCGACTGACCTTATGTCCTGTTCCCTTCCTACCAGTGTGGCGTCACTAAAATCCGAGAACCTGTTATCAGCCGCTGCGGGGGCAACACCCACTTTTGTAATGGATCCATCGGGGTTCTGCAGGTTAAACACGTACTGTATGTCCACTATCCCGGGGGCATCGAACCCCCCGGCTGCTGTCTCGAAATCCTCTCCGTTCTCTGAGATCTCAAACGCCCTAGTCTCCGGGTCTACTCTAAACGTCTTGCCGCTTACCAGGGTCATCTCGTGGGACTGGGAACTTATGGTTGGTAAAATAAAATTGCTTACAAAATTAGATAGGGTTGAGTACGTTTGGTTTGAATTGTGTGCTTTTATTAAACTAGAATCGTCATTTATGGTAGCAGTCTTGTTATTAACGTTTACGGAGCTTACCTCTAGTACCGTTGCACACTCCGTGCACAGCGTGGGAGTAGCTCCGCAGTCTACGTTTGTGTCTGGATGACAGAGATTTATCCTTGAGCGGAACCCTAAAAAGTCCCCGGCTTCTATAAGCGGGGGTGTAAAAGGTGTACCGTCGGGTTTTGTGAACCACTCTTGAGGCAGCTGTATCACAAGTGGGGGGCCCTGGGATACTATCGTCATAGGGGCCATAGATGAGGGAAAGATCCTCTTGCCTGTAGCATCGGTGTACTGACCCTTGGTGATGTCCCAAGTGTATATCGTGAGGCAGTCGGGCTCTGAGTCCTTGGTGCCCGCTGAAGCAGTATTAGCTCCACAGGGGTCATCGGGATCAAGACCCGTCGTGCTACCTCCGTTTGTAAAGCTAAGGCTAAACGTCTTGCCCTGCCTCGCAGAGGAGTTGCGTATCTCGGATGCTATATAGTCGATTACAGACCTTGCGGTCTGGTCCATATCCACTGCTTCTTTTGTTATGTTGAAATGACGCTGCTGCTGTTGGAAGGCAACTGTCATGGCAACGATCATTATCGATAGGATCGAGGCCGAGATTAACATTTCTATGATTGTAAAACCCTTGTTACTCATCTATATCTCCCATTTATATCCATTCATTCTTATCACTACGGCACATTTGGGATGTTCACCGTATTCCATCCGGGTATAAAGCCCGACCAGTCGTCTGTGTGCGCACTTACTACATAGGACTGGCTCGCTAGGCTGTGCGCTATTTCAACACTGGTTATTCCCGTATTATCAAACTGTTTCATGTTCTTTATGGCGTAGGTAATGGTCAGGTTAAACACATCGGGCTGCCCCACAGCTTGTACTACATCAGTTGACACTTCCTTTACTATATATATCGGCTGTCCTGCATCGTTGTTAATAATGTCGTTTGCATCTGCTTCGCACTGCGCTTTTGTGGTGCGATACACAATCTTATCGGGGTCGAAGTTCTTTTCGTTTAACGCCGCGCATGTGATCTCTGTGGTCCCGTCCGTTGGGTTGGGGGTGATAATCTCAAGCGGGTTGCATGGACAGTTTGTGCAGGGGTCAGCACAAGGGGGATTGGGACAACTTGCGGGTGGCGTACCGTCGCAGTACTCAGTTGATAAGCTAGCAGGCGCGGCGCCGGATTGAGCTTCTATGTAGACCGCTGCATTGAGTAGATGGAGTCTCCTGGCCTCCTTCATATCCCTATCGCTTACAAACTGAAGGGCGTTTGTTGCGACTGTGCCCGATTCTGCCATCTGTCCCTGCTTAAGTGACAGGAACTGCATCTGGGCCATGGCTAAAAAACCGATCATCATGATCATGAGCGCCATGAGGATTTCTGTTAATGTGAACCCCTCTTCGCTTTTAAGCAAGCTCTTACCACCTTCTCCACAGGCTCAATTAACACTCAACTAATTAAAACGCTAATCAATAGCATGCAATATTCATGCCGTCAATGTTGGTCTTGTAACCACCCATAATTAATTAATAAATATATAGTGTCAACTAGTTAGGAAAAATTTTTGTGCAATATTAATACTGGCAAGTGCAATATATTGCACAGTTGTCTAATTACAAATATATGTAATAGCAGATATAAAATTAGCTAATATGTTAGATGTGTTATTAGTGTATTATGGATTACGTCATTTTATTAATAGAGCAAACATTTACTCGGCATCGTGTCTAACAAACAGGTTTTCACCTTTATGAACAGAGGTGTCGGACTCGACCAGACCCCACTTTTTGGCATCTTCTAAATTATGGCCTTCTAAAGAACCGCTTAGCCCGAGTCTTTCCCAAATCTGCTCGGCCGTATTGGGTATAAACGGGTAGATCATTAGCGAGATGGAGTTTATAGATTGGATTAAAGTCCATAACACTGTACCTAATCTCTCAGTATTCCCCTCCTTTGCCAGCACCCACGGTGTCGTCTCGTCTACATACCTGTTTACCAGTGCTATATAATCCCAAATTACTGTAAGCGCTTTGTGGAACAGAAGCTCTTGCATATCACCGCTTAGTTGATTGTATGTATCCAACGCTCTCTCCTTTAGCTCATTATCCATATCAATGAATTGAGCCGGTTCCGGGACCTTACCGTCATAGTACCTTTCCACCATACCGAGAGTCCTGCTCACAAGGTTGCCAAGACCGTTGGCAAGCTCACCGTTGGCCCTGGCTATAATTGCACTCTTGGAGAAATCACCATCACCCCCAAAAGGTATCTCGCGCAGTAAAAAGTAGCGAAACACATCGGCCCCGAATTCTTCCACTACTTGGTAGGGGTCGACTACATTGCCAAGCGACTTGGACATCTTCTCGCCCTCCACGGTCCACCATCCGTGGGCAAACACCGTCCGTGGCAATGGGAGCCCTGCGGACATCAAAAACGCAGGCCAGTAAACAGCATGGAACCTAAGTATGTCCTTACCCACCAGATGCAGGTCGGCAGGCCATAGAGACTGGTACTTATCGGGATCATTTGGGAACCCCGCACCGGTTAGGTAGTTGGTGAGGGCATCGAACCAAACATAGAGCACATGATCGGGGTTGCCTGGCAGCGGTATACCCCACGAGAATGTCGTGCGGCTTATGCTAAGATCTTTTAGCCCCCCTTCTACAAAGCTCTTTACCTCGTTTAACCTGTTTTTAGGCATAACGAAATCGGGATTATCTTTGTAGTGCTTGAGCAATCGGTCCTCGTATGCGGAGAGCCTAAAGAAGTAGCTGCTCTCTTTTACTTTGTCTATCTGCGGGCGGGTGCTTACGGGCATTGAGTTTATTTCTTCAAGTTGAGTCTCGGTAATAAAGGCCTCGTTTCTAACGTCGTACCAACCCTCGTACTCCCCGAGATAAATATCACCGGAGGCCTCTATGAGCTTGAATATCTCCTCTACAGCGTCGCGGTGACGGGGCTCGGTAGTACGAATGAAATCATCATTAGTAATGTTGAGTGCTCCTGACAGGTTTTTAAACCTCTCCACCACCCTGTCGGCAAGCTCTATGGGGGTTTCCTGATTAGACTCTGCGGTCCGCTCGATCTTTTGGCCGTGCTCGTCGGTGCCGGTGATGAAATAAACATTTTCACCGCAAAGCCTTTTGTACCTGGCCATAGTATCGGCTGCTATTGTAGTGTAGGCGTGGCCGATGTGAGGCACATCGTTCACATAATATATGGGAGTGGTGACATAATAGGTTTTATTCATTCTCTACATTCTCCGGCTACCGAGTGGATTCGATTGATGGTTTGTGAATCTTATTGCACTCGCTACATAGTAAGATCGCACAAAACGCTCTCTAGTGTAAGCTGTTTGTTTGCATAGCCAAGAAATATATCATACTCGGCTTTTTCTAATTTGGCCTGTAAGTTTATCAATGTGTTGAGATCGTTTTTATCCGCATAGCGTTTTGATACAGACAGTATGTCTGGGTTGTGCTCAAGCACGTTATCCGGATCGATTTTGAGTCTGGCTACGTCTGCGAGCCAAAGTAAAAGCATACGAATTACGATTTTTAGCCTCTCGTTTTCCTCCGCACCCTTACCTATAGGCAGTGATTCCACCAACCCAAACAGATCCCCGGGAGAGTTGGGCTCGATCCGTTCTATCCCCATGATTAAATCGGCTCTAAACTCTAATATCCCTTTGCCCCACCGTAATATATCCCCCGCACTGCCCCCGAACAACCGCACGAGCACACTTAGTTCATCCTGGGCGAGGCCCCACTCGGCGGGGATTATCCGGGATATGCCCGCTGTGCTAAGGGCGCTGAACCTAATAGTGTTGCACCGAGAAGTTATCGTAGGCAGGAGTGTCTGGGGTTTCGAGGTTATAAGGATAATTACAGAGCTAGGTGGCGGTTCTTCGAGCGTTTTTAGGAATGCGTTTTGTGCGTTAGGGTTCATCCGTTCGCACTCGTCCACAATCACAACTTTAAACCGGCCTTCAAACGGTTTTAGGTATAGGTTCTGTTCTATCTCTGTTCTCACTTGGTCTACCTTAATGACCGTGTTCTCGTGGCTCTCGACAATTACAACATCGGGGTGAGTGCCCCTGTCTATCTTCTTGCATGATTTACACTCGCACTCAGTTATAGCATGGTCTCCGGCAGAGTGAACTGCCCGAGAGCAATTAAGGAGCTTGGCATAATCCCGGGCAATTAGTTTTTTACCCACTCCGCTCGGCCCGCTAAATATATAGGAGTGCGACACCCTGTTATCACCTAGAGCTTTTATCAAACTCTCGATCTGTGCATCGTGACCAACAATGTTATGGAAATAGATATCTTTCATGTCAGGAAGCATTTTGGGATTTGATAAAATTCAACAAAATACTATTGATTTCATTGTGTATGGGGCCGATCTCGCGGTCGGCATTTATCCGGACTATACGCTTTGGCTCGCGTCTAGCCAAAACCATATAGCCCTGTCTGATTAATTCGTGGAACTCGAGTGGTTCCTCGTCAATCTTTGTTATGTCGCCCCTCTTTTTGAGTCTGTCCAACCCAGCTCTAACCGGCAGATTTAAGAGGAAAGTGAGGTCGGGGACGACACCAAGGGAGGAGGCCTTGGCAACTTTGTTCACAAGTTTTAAGTCAAGCTTGCGCCCATAGCCCTGATACACAATGGTGGAGTCATAATATCTGTCGCAGATTACAATCTGTCCTTTTTCTAAATATGGAATAATATAGTCACGGACGTGCTGTGCTCTGTCGGCGCAAAACAGACACAATTCGGCCACAGGATCGAGACTTAGCTCTCTTTCGTCTAGAATTACTTTTCTGATTAACTCCCCAAGCACCCCCCAGCCCGGCTCACGAGTGAGAGTGGCGTTGTATCCCTCTTTTACCAGCGCATCTAAAAGAAGCCTGGCCTGAGTGCTTTTACCGCAGCCTTCTATACCCTCAAAAGTGATAAGCATATCGTATTGTAGTTTTTAACTGTCCTAAATAGCTAGACCTACTCTAACCCCTAACTGTGAAAAACTCTATTTATCACTGCTCATCCCTGTCATCTCTCGAATCATATTGATCTCGCTACTCTCTAGCTCCCGCCACTTGCCCGACCTAAGCCCCCCTAGTTCAACCGGGCCCACAGAGAGTCTTTTCAATTTCTCAACAGGGTGGTCGAAATGTGCAAAGTATCGTTTTACCAAATGGTTCTTACCCTCGTGAAACCACACCAATATAGAGCTCTGTTTCTCCCCATGGCTCATAATCTCTATCTTATCCGGCACCACAAACCCGTCCTCGAGCTCTGCACCCTTTCGCATATCGCTCAGTGTTTTCTTACTCACCTTACCCTTTACCAGTGCTAAGTACTGCTTACTGAGCTCGTAGCGCGGGTGTATAATCCTGTTGGTTAACTCGCCGTCGTTGGTTAAGATCAACAATCCCTCCACATCGTAATCGAGTCTGCCCACCGGATACACGCGCTCGGGTATATCGGTAATGAGCTCGGATATTGTACGTTTTTTTTTATCGGCACCGATCGCAGATAGATAGTGTTTAGGCTTGTTAAGCGCTATGTATCTCTTGCCCTCAATCTTAACCGATCTGCCGTTTAGCTCTACGGTGTCTGATTCCGTATCCACCGTGCAACCGAGCTCGTTTGCCACCTCACCGTTTATGGTTACTTTGCCCTCTGCAATTAAATCATCGGCCTTTCTTCTCGATGACACCCCACACATCGACAGGTACTTGTTGAGTCTAACTTTCAATCTTTTATCCTAGATAATTCGTTGTACTTCACTAGCTCATACTGACCCACAGATGACGGCTTTTTGTCCCCGCAGTTTTTTATGACTTTTACACTCTTTTTCGAGAGTTTAATTGTGAGTTGATGGGTGGTGTCGCCTTCGGTGGATCTGAAATTGACTCTTCTGTGCCCCTTGTGTTTTTTAACCCCCTTTAACCTAAACGCACCGATATCTGTGATATCGCTATTTGTACGGAGATAATACTCCGCGGCCTGGGCATAGGGGTCGTAGCATGATCTGCCCCGATAGTATCGGGGATCTATATGTCCGCGTGAGTACATCTCAACCACTCTATCCAGCTCGGTGGGATCGTTTAGGTGTCCGTTATATATGCCGTGGGGCAGGCAAACAAACGTAGCAGCGAACCTGTGCCCTCCTATATGTGTGGTCTGCCATACGGTATCACCAGGGATTTTCCGGTTCAAATCCAGATACATCGGCACACCGTATGTACCGCAACATTTATCATACTCTCCATTTGTGCACACTAAAACTAGCGGTTTTTCTCTTAAATGGTGATCGTGTTTTAGGATTGATTTTAGATTGAGGGATAAAAGTTCTCGGTAATCCGCAACCTCGAACTCATAAGTACGGGGTTTTGAATCATCGGACACACATATATAGAACTTTATACCGTCGTGATCGGGGTTTGTTTGTTTTATTAACTGAAGTCGGGTCTTTGAATGACGGGAGAGTTGGGATTTAATTCTGCGTTTTACTTTTTTGGGAATCTTTGCGTCACCAAAAGCGCTTTTTGACCAGTGCCCCCTATACTCCAGCAGGAACCATAGATCCACACTCGGAGCTGTACCGAAAAGAGACTCTTTTGATGATAACGACGCCTGGGCACAATAAATTCGGTCTTTTACCAACTAAATACTCCTTGGAATCATAGCCTTTCTACCACGGTGGCAATTGCCATCCCATGCCCGATGCACATTACCTGCAGTCCAAACTGACCATCGGTTCGAATAAGCTGGTGGATGAGCTTGGTCATTAGAATAGCTCCAGTTGCACCTAATGGATGTCCGTGGGCTATAGCACCCCCATTAGGGTTTAGCTTCTTCGGATCGGGCTCAAACTCTCTAATCCAAGCCAAGGCCACAGAGGAGAAAGCCTCGTTTACCTCGAATACATCGATATCCTCAAACACGAGGCCCGCGCGTTCAAGCGCCTTTGTGGTCGCGGGAATTATCTCGAGCAGCTGCATTGTAGGATCGCCCCCGACCACACACCTTGCCACTATTTTAGCCAGGGGCTTAAGGCCCTGGGCACTCGCGATCTCGTCGCTTGTTAAAAGCAGCGCCGCGGCGGCATCGGAAAGTTGGCTCGAGTTGGCGGCTGTGATGACCCCGTCTGGCCTAAACACAGGGGAGAGAGAGGCCATTTTTTCGAGGTCGGGTCGGAGCCTTACACCCTCGTCAATACTCACTTCCATACTACCCCCCTCGTCGTTTGGGGCCTGAATTGGGAACACATGGTTATTATAAAACCCGGACTCTATAGAGCTTGCGGCACGCTTATGGCTCATAAAACTATAGTTATCCAGATCCCCGCGGCTAAACGAGTATTTGTCCGCAATCCGTTCTGCGGACTCGCCCTGATGTACAATCTCGTGATGATCGGCAAGCAGCTCTGTTAAACCTTCATAGTCGCCGTTAATGTCGGAAAACATCGGCACACGGCTCATGGATTCCACACCCCCGGCGATCACAAATTTCGCATCGCCCGCCTCTATGGCTTGTGAGGCAAAATGAATGGCTTGTTGGCTTGAGCCGCATAGCCTATTTACCGTGGTTGCGGGTACCGAGGACGGCAGATCCGACAAGAGCACCGAGAGCCTGCCAATGTTTCCACCCTGTTCGTTAACCTGTGTGACACAACCTGTGATGACGTCATCAACCATTGAGCCATCGATACCTGATTTACCTAGGAGTTCGTTAAGCGCTGTTGCATATAGTAATTCGGGTCTGAGGGCACTTAGCCCGCCCCTATACCGGCCGATGGGCGATCTAATCGCAGAAATTATCACTGTATTTGCCATCTTACAATAACACCTCCCTGTTATTTCGGGCTAATTAACAACCAATTGAGATATTACAATACCATAACCCAGTTGCCCTCGAGCACCGCTCTCTGTTTTATTTCGCTCCCCGATATTCTACAATAACAATGTTGCTGATTAAATCAACTTAACCATCATATTGCCATGACAACTAAAGTAATCGGATTTGATATCGGGGGCACAAACCTAAGAGCAGCGTTGGTGGACAGAGACGGGGGAATCCTTTACCGTTACCAAATGCCCTCTAATGCAAGTAAGGGTATAGACGCAGTGCTGGGGAATTTGACGGCAATGATTGAGGAGATTGCCGAGAGCCACAAAATATCGGGCATCGGTATCGGTTTTCCATCTATCATAGATTCCCAAAACGGGGTTCTTTTAGAAGCGCCAAATATAGCAGGTGTGAAAAACTATCCGATCAGAAAAGCTCTGGTCCACAAACTGAATGTGGATATACCCATAGAGATTGAAAACGATGCCAACTGTGCTGTGCTCGGTGAGTGGTGGAGGGGTGCGGGCAAAGACACAAGATCGATGGCGATGATAACACTGGGTACTGGAGTGGGAGGGGGGTTAATACTGGACGGGAGTATATGGAGCGGGGAAGGGGGTACTGCGGGAGAGATCGGGCATATGACTATCGACCCCGAGGGACCCAAATGCAACTGTGGCAATTACGGATGCCTCGAAAGTTATTCGTCTGCTACAGCAGTAAAAAGACTGGCGCGTGAAGCCGCAAAAAATAACAGCGAGTCTCTGCTAAGTTCCATGCTCGCCGACGTAGAGGATGACGAAATACCGAAATATGTACTAAGAGCAGCCGAGCAGGGGGATAAAGAGGCACGAGAGATATGGAGAATATTCGGTAGGGCTCTGGGCACAGCGATAGCCAACATTGTAAACCTCTTAAATATTGAGGTTATAGTTGTGGGAGGCGGGGTATCAAAAGCGCACAGCATGTTTTGGGAACATATGGTTTCGGAGGCTAAAAAAAGGTGTCTTAAATCACATACCGCAAAAATGGGGATTCTAAAGAGTGCGCTGGGTGAAGACGCTGGGGTATTGGGCGCGTCTTATCTGGTGTTAAAACGGTAATTGAATTTCTAAGAGGCTTATATATAGAAGTATACTAATAGATTCATACACTCATTTCCCGAGCGCATTACCTACCGACTTAGAAAGTGTAACAAGATCGGTCGGCTTTTTCATCCACTCCACGACACCCTGAGAGAGAAGCTCCTTGGCCTTGTCGCCAACAGCATACCCGGTGGTAAGAAGCACCTTCACATCACTGTTGGCCTCTTTTAATGACTCGAACAACGAAACACCGTCCATCTCGGGCATAACCATATCGGAGATCACAAGCTCGATATCATCGGGGCGTGAGTTGTAGATCTTTAGTGCCTGTTGCCCGTTGGCAGCCGTTACAATCTCATAGCCCAGAGTCTCGAGCATTGTCTTTGTGGTCTGCAACAATGTTGGTTCATCCTCTACGAGGAGAATCCGCTCTCCCCTGCCATAAACAATATCTTCATTCTTGGGTGTTTCGGATTTGATAGCGTCATCGAGTGAGGTCGCAGGAATATATATGGTAAATGTAGAGCCTACATCTACTTTGCTCTCAACATCGATAAACCCGTCGTGCTGCTTGATGATGCCGTAGACCTGTGCAAGCCCGAGCCCGGTACCCTCGCGTACACTCTTGGTTGTGAAAAAGGGCTCAAATATTCGCGGCAACTTGTCGGCCTCTATACCACATCCTGTATCCGAGACAGAGAACATTATCCACTCGCCAATAGGCATATCGGCTATCGGGGGCTTGGAGTCGAGTTCGAGGTTAAATTTATCGAGCTTGAGCACAAGCTCTCCACCCTCGGGCATAGCATCCCGTGCGTTTAGCGCAAGGTTGGTTATTACCTGTTGAATCTGTGTGGTGTCGGCAGAGGTCCAGTAATTGCCAGTGGTAAAATCTGCTGTGACTTTGATGTTCTCGGGTATTGTGCGCTCGAGCAGGTTTACGTTCTTTCTCAAAAACATCTCTAGGTCCATGTGCTGGCGCTCAGACACAGACTGTCGACTGAAATCCAGAATCTGGTGTACAAGCTGGCTTGCTCTATGGCCCTGCTCTATTATCAGTTCCAGAAACTCCCGGTTTTTTGATGATGTGGCTTCGTCTTTTTGAATTATCTGCGAGAACCCCAAAATAGTAGTAAGTGCGTTGTTAAAATCATGTGCAATACCGGCAGCCAGTTGACCCACGGCTGCCAAACGGCCTTGGGTTTCTATGCGATCGCGTCTTTGTTTCTCTTCTGTGATATCGCGGATGCTAAGCACCAAACCAGTGCTCTCTTTACCCATTTTAGTCGGGTAGCCGATGATGTTGATTACCATAGGTGTTGGACCCGAAACCTCGAGATCATTGTTTATCTCACCGTTTGCTTTAGGCGCTAACACCTGATCTATGGGGTGGCCGCCCAGTTCATTTATTACATCGCCGGTTTTAGCAGTCGTAAGTTTCTTGAGGTTAGATTTCCCGGCTTCATTGGAAAGGAGGATGCGGTTCTCGGAATCAATCAGTATAATCCCATCACTAATACTCCCCATCGTGACCTCGAGTCGTTCGCGCTCCATCACAAGCGCTTCTTCTGCCAGTTTGCGTTCGGTAATATCGCGCGATGCTATCACCCCGCGCACATCGCCATCAACCGACTGGAACGGACGCCCGGAACTCTCTAACCAACGCCACATACCGCTTTTGTGCCTGCACCTATAAACGGTGGTCTGCACAGACTTAAGCTCGATAATAGCCTTTTGAAAAACCTGCATAACAACTGAGAAATCGTCGGGGTGGACGTACTCGAGGGAATTTTGACCGATCATCTCCTCTGCTGTGTACCCGAGCACCTCTTCGTGTTTGGGGCTGGCGTAGAGGATCTCACCGGTGATGGTGATCTCGATGATAAGATCGAATACATTTTCGATTAATGTGATGTAACGCTCTTGGGTCTCTTTTAGTAGGCTCTCGGTACGTTTGTGCTCTGCTATCTCCGCCTGCAGGGTCTCGTTTGCCAACTCTAAATCAGAAGTGCGGTCCTTAACCCTCTGCTCAAACTCATCACGTGCACTCCGTATTTCCTCTGCTTGACGTGCGTTGTCTATGGCTTGTTCAATGTGTCTTGCAACCAAATCAAACAACTTGATCTCATCAGTGTCAAATGAGTCCTCATCGTATGAATTGATATTTATACAGCCCACGGTCTTGCCCCCGGACTTAATCGGCAATGATGCATAACTCTTGGTGCCGACCTTTTTACCAAACGCGCCTATTACATTGTCTTTATCCACGTCGGAACAGTATATCGGCTTGCCTTCTGAGAGTACTTTCCACGTGAAACCCTTCGGTGGAGGTATCCTGGTTACTTTTTCTATGAACCAGTCCGGGTAGCCTTCATAGGCCCTTAGCACTGCATCCGTGCCCTCGATCATATACACTGATACATTGTGGGCCCTATCTATATTATCTTTTATAACCGCAACGGCATTATGATAGACCTCTTCTACATCTATCGATTTATGAACACTGCCGGTTATGGACTCAATGATCTCTTCGTACTTGTTTTTCTTGGCAAGTTTATCGAGTTCGGAAAGCTTAGATCTCAAACCGTCCAGTTCTTCTATAAGCTGTTTTTTCGTCTTTCTCTCGTCTTTCACCTAAGAGTTCCTCTTGAGATCTAAAGCTCTAGATAATCTAACTATTTTACTGGTACCGACTGCATAATTATATCACAATCTCGGTAATTATTACCGAGATTTACAAGACGACGGTTAGTCGAATTCCCCAGTTTTTTTGATCTGTATCCGTAAAACTTCTTTTGTATCTGGGCTTACTTTATACCTGTCATCCATCCTGTGCCCTCCTATCCAAATAATATCCCCACCGGATTGAAAAATGGGGATTCTCGCTCTTTTGTACCGCGGAATTTTGCTGTCCACGAAATAGTCTTGCAGTTTTTTTGTACCACTCATACCAAGCGGCACAAACCTGTCGCCTTCTCTTAGGTTCCTCACTGTTAGGGGGAAATTAACTAATGCGCTGTCAAAATCAGCTGTGTACAGATCCTCTGAAATAACCGAGGGATCTGAGTGTTTGATGATCTCAACCGATAAATTGGGAAACTCCCAATGACCGACCCCGTCTATTATATGAGTAAACTCCCCTCCCAGAGCATTTTTCGAAGACAAAAGAAACCGGTCATACCCCTTTTCTATGGTGATCCCCTCTGCGAACTCACTAGTACCAGAAGGCGTGTCGGAGAGTAATAATTCATCAGCTGAAAGTATCTGAGAAGCAGATATATTTCTTAGGTCACCTTTATAATTTTCCATCCCCTTTCTAAGTAGAGCGAGTCTTAGAGCAGGGGGCAACTCGGAGTAGCGGCGAAGCTCGCCCTCTAAACCACTTTCTCTTACCGTCCATACACTAGGAAAAAGCTTGGTAGCCTCGCTCTCTAAATAATCATAGTCGTAGCCCGAGAGCAGAGCCAACCTGCACAATCCCTCTTTGATCCTGGGATTGTAGCTCTCAAGCACAGGCACAAGCTCTTTTCTAATCCTGTTTCTGAGAATAGAGGTGTCTTCATTGGTCGAGTCTTCAACCCATTGGATATCGCGAGTGCTCAAATAGTCCGTTATCTCGGACCTGCGTGTATCTATTAGGGGTCTTATTATGGTTTTGTTAACAACGGGGTTTATCGCAGAGAGACCACGGGGGCCCGAGCCGCGAAGCAGTCTGATTAAAACAGTTTCGGCCTGGTCGTCGAGTGTGTGTGCTGTGGCAATCTTTTGAGCCTTGTGCTTGTCCATAAGCTCATAAAAAAAGTTGTACCTAAGCACTCGAGCAGCCTCTTCGAGCGAGAGTTTATAGCCTTCTTTAAAACTTAGAGTATCGACGGTTTTTAGTTCGAACGGTAGGCAAAGGGTCTTACAAACTCCCTCTACAAAGGCCGCATCCCTCTGGGCTTCCTCGCCCCTGATGCCATGGTTCAGATGAGCAACTATAGGGTGTAGATTGTATTCCGTGAGTTCCAGTAAAATGTGTAGTAGACCGATTGAGTCCGCACCGCCCGAGACACCCAACACAACCTTATCGCCAGGGTTAAGCATTTGGTGCTGCTCAATTGTTTGTTTCACCCTGATTAGCATCTTCGACTTGATTAGCGGCAAGGCCCGCAGACATTATGATTCTAAACGCGTCTTCAACCGTGATTGAAAGCTCTTGTACATCGTCCTCTGGGAGCATTATATAATAACCGCTAGTGGGGTTGGGGGTAGTTGGTACAAAAATGCTCACCAGCTTTTGGCCCGATGCATTATGATTCTCGCCCTCGTTCAGGCTCCCCGTTATAAATCCCAGTGAGTACACCCCCTGTCTCGGGTACTGAATCAGTGCCACCCTCTTTAAGTTCTTCATCCCCTTGCCCAGAAACAGAGTCTCAATCACCTGCTTGGTCGCAATATAAATGGTACGCGCCAGTGGGATCCTGCTTATGAGGCCCTCGCCGAATCCAACCAATTTACTGCCAATGAAGTTTCTGGCTATAGCACCCGCTATAAGAAGAATAATTAATGTGCCGACTAAACCGATAGTAAATGTGGTGACTTGGAAAAGGGTCTGGGGTAGATCCGAGAGCGGGCTTATATATTTAGCCGGGGCAGCGCTCACAAGGCTTATAATCCATCTGCCGAGCTTAAACAGAATGAATATAGTTAAACCAAACGGTGCGGTTACAAGTATACCGGTAAGAAAATTCTGCCTGAAAGAACTAATGAGAAATTTCATGCATCAACTTGCTTTATGATCAATTGCATCGCGCAAAAACCTGCTGGGTTTAAACACTACGGCTTTTCTTTCCGCTATCTCAATTGTCTCACCCGTAGCAGGGTTTCTACCCTTTCTGGCCTTTCTCTCCTGCACTTTAAAACTGCCGAACCTGGGTAGTTTGACACCCTCGCCGGTACTGAGCTTCTGTTTGGCTAGTTCGAAAAAGAACTCTACGATTTCTGCGGACTCCCGTTTAGAAAGCCCAATTTTTGTATGGATTACATCTGCTAATTCTTTCTTCGTCATTTTCCGACCTCTCCTATATTGTACGCAATTCAGCTCCAAGAGCCAATTGTAATTTATTTAAAGCTTTTTCTTGTACCTCATTTATTTCCGTATCGGTAAGTGTCCTGTCCACCGACCTTATATGAAGGCTAAGTGCAACACTCTTTTTACCCACGGTCATCGAACCCCCGTGAAATACATCAAACACAGTTACATCTTCTATTAACTTATTATCTATGTTCCTGATTTCATTTACAATACTACCTGCATCAATACCCTCGTCCACAACTATCGAGATATCTCGTCTGACAGATGGATAACGTGGGATGGACTGGAATGATTTTTGCGTTTTATCGTAATAAAACACAATGCTATTTATATCAACCTCGAAAATATAGACTCGTTTTGCCACATCTAATTTCTCTAAGATTTCGGGATGCAGTTCACCTATTACGCCGATCTCTTTGCCTTTCACTGTTATTCGTGCCGATTGCCCCGGGTGTAAGTAGCCAATATCCGAGGCACTTTGAAACTCGACTGTATCAGACAATAAGCGCTCGCCCAAGGCCCCGCTAAAAACAGCCTTCATATCAAAAAAGTCAATGTTCTCTTTGCTCCATAGCTCAGGGGCCCTTCTTCCGGTTGCCGCTGCCGCTAAGCGTTTGGTCTCCCTCGGGAGCTCGCTCTGCTCTGGAATATATACATGACCGATTTCAAAAATTCTTAAGTCCTCGGCCTGGTGGTTTAGGTTGTACGTAATGTTTTTTAGCAGGCTCGGGAAAAGGCTGGTCCTCATAAGCGAGCTATCTTGACTTATAGGGTTCATTATCTCGACATGGCGCACATCGTCGAAGATACCGAGTAGCTGAGGGCCCTCGAAGCTATAGTTTATAACCTCTAAAAACCCGTTTCTTATAAGCTGCTGCCTAAACGACTCCTCGACCACAGTGCGGCTCTCGGGTGTCTCGGTGTTCATCTCAACCCGAGGTAACGTGGTACTAATATTGTCGTATCCATAGAGCCTTGCAACCTCTTCTATAAGATCGATCTGGCGGGTTATATCCACTCTGAAAGTGGGTACGGTACACTCTATTTGACCAGGACCAAGCTCTTTTGTGTCTATGCCGATGCCGCTAAGTATTGTGGTAACGGTTTCAGGATCAAGCTCTGTTCCTAGAACATCGTTTGTTCTATCTACAGATAAAGTTACAACACTTTGTGTGATGGTTTCGGGGTAGATGTCCACAGCACCTTTTGCTACCGTGCCCCCCGCAACCTGGTTCATAAGCATTGCGGCCCTGTCGAGCGCAGTGACAACACCGTTTGGATCGGTACCTCTCTCGAAGCGATAGGAAGACTCGGACCTTAGGCCCGTGGTCTTGGATGTCTTACGCACGCTAGTGGGGTTGAAATATGCGCTCTCAATAAGAACATTTACCGTATTGTCTGATACCTCTGTCTCGCCCCCTCCCATAACACCCGCTAATGCCACAGGGCAGGACCCGTCAGATATTAAAACATCCTCGCTCGAAAGTGTTCTTTTCTCGCCATCTAAAGTAAGTAGAGTTTCGCCCTCGTCTGCCGTCCTGACAATTATCTTGTGTCCCTCTACGAGGTCGTAATCAAAGGCGTGTAGAGGCTGGCCGTACTCTAGCATCACAAAGTTGGTCACATCCACTATGTTGTTAATCGACCTTATACCCGCCGACTCTACCCTAGTTTTCAGCCAATCGGGCGAGGGGCCTATGGTTATGCCTTGTATCACTCGGCACGAGTACCTCGGGCACCCTTTTGTGTCTTTTATAACCACAGTTGCCAGCTCATTAATATCTTGATCGGATTCAATTAGTTCTAATTTAGGGTACTTAAGTTCTGTGCCCAAAATGGCCGCAACCTCTCTTGCCGTACCAATAAGGCTAAGACAATCTGGTCTGTTGGGGGTTATGCCGACCTCGAATATCGGGGCATCGAGCCCTAGTTCCTCAGCAATCTCATTACCAAGCCGTGCACCTTCGGACAGTATCATGATACCGTCGGATTCATCTGCAATATTGAGTTCGTCCTCAGCACAGAGCATCCCAAATGACTCTTCGCCGCGTATCTTGGCTTTTTTGATCTTTAAACCCTCGGGAAATTTTGGTCCCGGGGGCAGATTGGCACCTATTTTTGCAAGTGCTACCTTGTCGCCGGATTTCATGTTCGTAGCACCGCAGACTATCTTGTAATCTTGGTAGCCATCGGTCACCCGACAGAGTGTGAGCTTATCAGCGTTAGGGTGTGGCCCCATCTCAGAGATTTGGGCCACTACTATGTCGTCTAGACCCCGGCCCGGATACTCAACCGCCTCGACCTCAAGCCCGGCCATTGTAAGCCTCTCGGCAAGTTGCTCGGGACTTAGATCAAAATCTACATAATCTCTTAACCAGTTTAATGTGAATCTCATAGCTCACTCGAAATAAAATTAAATATTTACATATTCTTAGGACTGGGTCAATAGGTTTTCAATAGAAATCTTAAATGAGTAAACAAACAGCTTGGCGTAGTCGAGATAATCCGGAAGATTGGGTCAATATAAATATCAGTTTTACATTAAGTCATTACGATATTTGCTCTTGTCCCACATCTACTACTTAGCCAATAGCAGAGCCGAGAGTATTGCAAAACCCACACCGGCCATCTCTCTCGGCCCCAAGCGCTCACCCAAAAACACGAATGCGAGCACCACTGTAAGTGCAGGATACACGGCACTCAGAGGAACGAGCACAGAGAGCTTTGCGTACTTGAGCGCTACAATGAAGAGCACCGTCCCCACACCCCAGCATAGCCCCATCAGCAGTGCCAGCAGATTGACCTCGAAATTATTGAATATTGTCGCTCTGTTATATATAACGAATGCGCTGAACACGCATAACGTCCCCACACCCTCGAAGAAATAGACCCTAAACGGAATATCTCTTAGGGACGCTATCTTGCCAAAAAAACTGCCGAATGCAAAAAGCACAATTGCAAGCAATGTAAACAGGTACCATCGTTCAAGCATGACTTACCTCCATTGTAGTTTCATAAGTGGGAGCCCAAGGTCTTATACTCGCCTATCTTAGGTTTTATACAAGAATGTACACAAAAACCCCATTGTTTGAACCATAAATACCCATCTGTTAGACTTGATTGATGTCTAAAAAGCGAATTACCAAGGTATACACCCGTACGGGCGATGCCGGGATGACCTCTCTGGTCGGGGGCGATAGAATAAGTAAGGCATCGTCCAGAGTAGATGCTTATGGGGACGTGGACGAGCTAAACTCGGTGCTGGGCATTGCATACCCCCAAGTCAAAGACGAAAACCTCCGCAGTCTAATCCTTGCTATTCAAAACGATCTATTCATCATAGGTGCAGACCTCGCAAGCCCTGAGGAGCTAGACGTACCGCGTATCGAACAAAACAGGATTGATGACCTTGAGCATAGTATAGACGGTCTATTACAACAGTTAGAACCGCTTAAAGAGTTTATACTCCCTGGGGGAAGCGCAGGGGGTGCGAGCCTCCACCTTGCCCGGGCAGTATCTAGGCGCGCAGAGAGAAAAATAGTTGCCCTTAAGGAGGCCGGGGGGGCTGTGAACAATGTCCTTAAATATATGAACAGGCTCTCGGATCTTTTATTTGTTATGGCGAGGTTTGAGAACAAATTGTGTGAGAACACTGAGACTTATGTAGATTTTAGCAAATAACCCCGCATCGACTCAATATGGAAACAGACAGGCTTATCACAAACCCTGAGATAGAAGATTACCTACACTCGTTACTGCCGAGTACAGACAAAGTTCTATCGAAAATGGAAGAGCTTGCAGCAAAAAGAGATTTCCCAATAGTAGGGCCACTTGTCGGCCGGTTTTTCTATCAGTTGGCTAAGCTCTCGGGGGCAGAAAAGATATTGGAGCTGGGTTCAGGGTTTGGGTACTCGGCATACTGGTTTGCAAAGGCCCTTGGGGAAAACGGCTCAGTTACATGTACGGAATCGGACCGGGAAAACACCGAGTTGGCAAAAAAGTTTTTTAAGGAAGGCGGGGTTTCGGACAAAATTTCTATAATCACCTGCAACGCCCTCGACTATATAAAGGCCTCGGATGAAACCTATGACATAATATTTAACGATATAGATAAACATCAGTACCCCGCGGTTCCCGACCTGGCATTCCCCAGGCTTAAAAAAGGTGGGTTGCTCGTATCGGACAATGTTTTGTGGTTCGGCAGGATACTGGATACCCAAGTATCTGAGGAAACCCAGGGGGTAAAGGATTTTACCAATAAGCTTTTGTCGCACAACGGGTTTTTTACATCTGTAATTCCTCTCCGCGATGGTATATCATTAAGCATCAAATCGAAGAGTTAGACCGATATAATAAAGCGTAAATACAATGAGTACAGCTAAAAAAATTATTAAAAACGAAGACCAGCTGCTGAGCAAGATCAAATCAAGGTTCCTTAGAAGACGCAGTGCACTGCGCCGTTTGCATGGGGAGAAGGTTAAGAGGACTAAAACCCATACGGGCGGGTACCTTGCAATGAAACGCACGGAGATCGTGGACGAGCTGGTGAGAGACTCGTTTGAAAAACGCGGGATAACAGAGCTAAAAAACGTTGCCATTATCGCTTTGGGTGGCTATGGGCGAAGCGAGCTCTGCCCCTTTTCCGATATAGACCTTCTATTCCTCTATAAAACCAACAACAAGACACTTGCCAAGAACACAACCGAATGCCTTCTTTATCTGTTGTGGGATCTTAACCTCGATGTGGGTCACTCGGTGCGAACTATCGATGAATGCATAGAGCTCTCGAGGGATGAAGACACAACCATACTGTCCTCTCTACTCGACAGCAGGTTCGTGTTCGGCGACTACAATCTGTACCAGAAACTAGACAACAAGATATATAAAAAGCTTCTGCCCGAGTACTCGGGGAAATTTATCGAGAAAAAGATCGAGGAGAACGAAAAGAGGATAGAGAGGTTTGGGAGGTCGGTCTACCTGCTTGAGCCCAATGTAAAAGAGGGAGAGGGTGGGATACGAGAGATAAACTATGCGCTTTGGATCGCTCAAGCCAAATTCAAGGTGAAGAGTTTCAGAGAACTGCTTGAAAAAGGGCTTATCATAGAAAAAGACCTCGGCACCTTTGAGAAAGGGCTAAATTTTCTATTACTTGTGCGCTCGGAACTTCATTACCTGGCTGATAGGCTCGAGGACCGGCTGGGGTTTGAGTATCAGGAGAGAATAGCTCAATACTTTGGATTTAAAGACGCGGAGCTGCCCGCAGTAGAGAGATTTATGAGACTCTATTACTTGAGAGGAAGCAACCTAACGGAACTCTCTAAAAAGTTGATAGAAAAGTGCACAGAGAAAGCCAGGTTCAGAATGTTTAAACCCAAAATAAAAGTGCTTAATTTTGGGTTTTGCATACAAGACAATATGCTAAGTGTAACAAACGCAGAGATATTCAACGAAGATATTGCCAATCTGATGCGGGCATTTGAATACTCGGACAAACTGGAAATTAAGATGAGCAACTACCTCATCGACCTCATACGGGATAAAGTGGATGTGACACAGATTGACGATAGTGTGAGGACCAATAAGGAGTTTAACGCCTCGTTCCTGCGCATCTTAAAAAAGGGTAAGAACGTTGCCGAGACCCTGCTCCACATGAACCGGCTTCGGTTACTCGGGTACTTTATCCCAGAGTTCGGCAAGATAGTGTGCATGGTACAGCACGACGCCTACCATGTGTTCACTGTAGACATCCACTCCATATTTATGATACGCGAGATCGAAGACCTGCTTCGTTATAAACACGATAAGGAACTCCCACTGCTCACAAAGACTGCCGAGTCCCTAATGAAACGCGATGTGCTTTTCCTCGCATGCCTATTCCATGACATGGGCAAGGGCGAGGGCAGGAACCACGCACAGAAGGGGGCTGCAATGATACCCAAGCTCTCAAAGCGGATGGGGCTAAGGGAAGAGGACAGCAAACAGCTTGAGTTCCTGGTAAAACACCACCTCATCATGACTCATTTTTCACAAAGGCGGGATATCCACGATATAAGCTTAATCCTTAGGTTTGCGCGCTCGGTTAAAACACTGGAAACCCTCAGTCTGCTCTATCTGCTTACATATGCCGACATCCGCTCGGTAGGCCCCGAGGTCTGGACCAACTGGAAAGCTATGCTGCTAAAGGAGTTGTTCGTAAGAACTGCGAGCGTATTGGAAAAGGGCGAGTTCCAAAAGGAAAAGCCCAGAGAGCGGAAAACACGGATTAAAAACGATGTATATCAAACCCTAAAGGGTAGTGTGTCTAAAAAAGCGGTTAACGCTGCTCTAAACAAGATGCCCTTGTCTTACTTTACCCGGTTCTCACCCAGCAAGATTGCGCAACACACTAACCTGATTGCAAACTCAGACGGCAAGATTGGGATGAATGTGATCTTCCACGAACGCGAGCAATACGACGAGTTTACATTTTGGGGATTCGATGCCCCGGGGATATTTTCTAAACTGTGCGGAGTTATTAGGGCAAACGGCTTGAACATACTGGGTGCGAGGATCACGACCAGAGCCGATGGGCGAATACTCGACGTATTTTATGTAAATCACCTGGGTAAATCGACCCACGATGATAAAGAGATTTGGGATAAACTCGAGGGCAACTTAACAAGAGTAGTAGACGGCAAAATCAATGTGGAAAAACTAATGGCTAAGCGCAAAAAAATTAAACATAAATTCGACAAAAACATCCCTCTATACCCCACTAGGATCGAGGTCGATAACGAATCATCAGATATCTCTACGGTTATAGATGTTTATACATATGATAGGAACGGTCTTTTATACGACATTACAAAAACCATCACAAAGCTCGACCTATCGATTGAGTCGGCTAAGATTTCTACCAAGGTAGACCAGGTGGTAGATGCATTTTATGTGAACGATATGAAGGGGAACAAAATCGAAGACCCCGAAAAAATTGACGAGATAAAAGTCGAATTATTCAAAGCAATCACGGGCGAATTATAACAACTCTAGCTATTCCGGACAACCAAGAGAATGCCACCAAACTCCATTAACAATGCTGAGATTGTGGAAATAGAGACCGACTACCTTGTAATAGGCAGCGGCCTAGCCGGACTCTACGCATCGAAATATGCATCGCGTTTCGGGCGAGTTTCCATGCTTACCAAATCCACTATAAAAGAGAGCAACTCGTACTGGGCACAGGGCGGGATTGCAGCCGCACTCGACCCCGAGGACTCTATCTGGCACCACTTTGAGGACACGATTGTGGCCGGTGCGGGCCTTTGTAACGAAAAGGCTGTGGACATATTGGTGCGCGAGGGCAAGGATCGCGTGCTCGAGCTTATAGATCAGGGTATGGAATTCGACGAAGGTACAGAAGGCCTTGAGCTAGGGCTCGAGGGGGGACACACAAAGAGGCGAATCCTCCATGCCGGGGGGAGTGCCACGGGCAAAGGTATAGTCAGCTTTCTTATTACGTTTGTTAACGAAAACGATAAAATCCAGATACACGAAGATACTACCGCAATAGAGCTCTTATCGGACGGCTCCAACTGCTATGGAGCATTAACATACGACGGTGCCACAGACAAACATATTATGTTTAAGGCTAAACACACCATACTTGCCTCGGGCGGAGCGTCGGCATTATTCGAGAGAACGACCAACCCGCCGGGTGCAGTGGGCGAGGGTATATACCTGGCATATAAAGCAGGGGCAGAGATAAAGGATATGGAATTTATTCAGTTCCATCCCACAGCCCTTTACCTTGAGTCAGGCTCGAGTTTTCTTATAACCGAGGCAATAAGGGGCGAGGGGGCACACCTTGTGGACGACAATGGCCGGAGGTTCATGGATAAGTACCATGAGCTCGGGGAACTAGCCCCGCGCGATATAGTGTCGAGGTCAATTAACAAAGAACTCTTGGAATCGGGGGCTAAATCGGCGTATCTAAGGCTTGAGCATCTGGATGCCGAATATATTAAAGAAAGGTTTCAAAATATATATATAGCCTGTCTAGAGCTCGGGATCGATATTACTAAAGACCCCGTACCCGTTACACCCGCGGCACACTATACGATAGGGGGTGTCAAAACCGGGATTAACGGCAAGACGAATTTAGGCGGGCTCTATGCCTGTGGCGAGGTCACATGCACCGGTGTTCACGGTGCCAACAGGCTTGCGAGCAATTCACTGCTTGAGTGTATGGTGTTTGCAAAAAGAGCTATCGACAAGACCATTGATGAAAAAACCACAGAGAGTACGGATGATTTAGAATCTTTAATCACCGTAGAGTTATCCGCTAGAGAGAACAATCAAAAAAGTGTATTGGCAGATGTACGGTACCGGATTGCAAGTATAATGAACCAAAAGACCGGGATCGTTAGAAACAAATCCGATTTGGAGCATGCACTAGAAGAGCTGAGTAGTCTTGAGAAAGCCGACTATGAACTTAGCGGGCCCGAAAGACTAAAACTAGAATCAATGTTTGAGATTGCTAAATTGATCACAAGCGCCGCATTGATAAGAGAGGAGAGCCGGGGCGCGCACATAAGAGAGGAGTTCCCCGAGCAGATGGAGGAATGGGAAAAACACATAGTCTGGAAAAATAACGAGTATCTATTCACACTCGATTAATTATGTGATTGGAGCCATATAAGGTTGAAAGAATACGGACTGGATAAAAAAGAGATCGACGAGATTATAGAAAGAGGACTCACAGAAGATTTAGGGTCTGGGGATATAACGACCGACTCCCTATTCCCGCCCGACGCCATGGCCGAGGCCGAGATTAAAGTTAAAGAAGAAGGAGTGCTTGCAGGGCTGCCTGTGGCAGAGGCTGTGTTTAGGAGGCTTGACCCGGACATAAAATGGGACGTAATACACGAAGACGGCAGCCGAGTAAAACCCGGGGACATTGCAGTCAAGCTCAAGGGACGGACTCGCGCAATACTCACCGCCGAGCGCCTTGCTCTAAATTTCCTGCAGAGGCTATCGGGCATAGCAACCCTAACATCGCGCTACACCGATGCCGTGAAGCATACCAACACCAAGATACTAGACACACGCAAAACCGTACCGGGCCTAAGGCTGTTGGATAAATACGCGGTGCGTACGGGTGGCGGGAAAAATCATCGCACAGGTTTATTTGACATGGTGCTCATTAAAGACAACCACATCGCGTTTGCGGGCGGTATTGAAAACGCGGTTAAAACAGCGCGTAATAAAATCGGAGAGGGGCCTAAGATCGAGGTAGAGATTATCTCTTTGAACCAACTCGAAGAGGCCATCGGGGCGGGGGTGGATATAGTTATGCTCGACAATATGTCTACCCATGAGATGAAAAAGGCTGTGGAGCTTAACCATGGCAGGGTTTTGCTGGAGGCATCGGGTGGTGTGAGCCTGGAAACCGTCGCAGAGATAGCCGCTACGGGCGTGGATTACATATCGGTAGGAGCGCTTACCCACTCCCCTAAAGCACTGGATATCAGTCTCGACCTCCTCTAGTTTTTACAATATTATCGGGTAGTTTTATTAACATAAGATGGATAACCTAAACAGTGTTGAACAAGAGATCAAAAGGCTAAAAACCCAGAAAAACGCGGTTATTTTGGCCCATAACTACCAGGTCCCCGAGGTACAGGACATTGCCGATTTAACAGGGGATTCCTTGACACTGTCGCAGGCCGCCGCCGAGACCGATGCGGACGTGATTGTGTTTTGCGGAGTGCACTTCATGGCTGAGACAGCATCGATAATCTCACCGGACAAAAAGGTTTTGATACCTGATCTGGAAGCCGGATGCTCACTCGCAGACACTATTAACGCTGAGCAGTTAAGGGACTGGAAAAAGGAGCACCCCGATGCAGTGGTTGTGTCTTACGTCAACACCACTGCCGAGGTTAAAGCCGAGAGTGACTACTGCTGTACGTCGTCCAATGCGGTAAACGTGGTGCGTGCAGTGCCAGAGGATAAAGAGATCCTCTTTCTGCCAGATATGTTTTTAGGAGCATATGCCGCCAAGGTGACAGGCAGAAAAATACACATCTGGCCCGGTGAGTGCCATGTCCACGCGGGGATTCGTCCCCAGGACATAGAAGAAGTACAGGACACCCACCCTGATGCCGAGATGATAATCCACCCCGAATGCGGATGCACAACGAACTTCCTTTACCACTCGTCCGATGCCCTTATGGATAACGGCGACTCAAATGTAAAGTTCTTTTCCACGGGCGGGATGTTAAAACACGCAAAAGAGTCGGATAAAAAACAATTTATCATCGCCACAGAGACCGGTATGCTGCACACCCTGAGAAAAGACAACCCGGACAAGACCTTTTACCCGGCGATGGAAAACGCAGTCTGCAAGTACATGAAGATGATAACCCTCGATAAGGTACTCGTCTCGCTGCAGGATGATGTGTTCGAGGTAAAGGTACCTACGGAGATTGCCTCTAAAGCCAAACAGGCAATCGATAGAATGCTAGAGATTACAGCCTAGTAACCCGCTGCTAGGCCACCCGGTCTACGGGGATCAGAAGCCCCGTACAGATAACCGTCCAAACACATAATAGTATCGGCACTACCCATCGTGCTTTTTATCACTACGTTATGCCCCATACTACGCAGTATGTTTATAGTGTCGCTACTTATACCCTCTTCTACCCTAAGTACATCCGGGAACCATTGATGATGCACCCTGGGTGCGTTTGTCGCCTCTGCAACATTAAGCCCGTATTCAATGACATTGAGTATTACCTGCAGAACAGTGGTGATGATTAGGCTCCCACCTGGGCTTCCCGTAATCAGAAACGGTTTTCCGTCCCGCATCACTATTGTCGGTGTCATGGAACTAAGCATGCGCTTATGAGGCTCTATGGCATTTTTTTCCGCACCCAATAATCCGTATGCGTTAGGCTCGCCCGGTTTTGATGAGAAATCGTCCATCTCGTTATTGAGCAGAATCCCCGTGCCGGGGAGTGTGATCTTTGACCCGTAGCCGAAATTGAGAGTGTATGTGTTGGAAACCGCATTGCCATCTTTATCGACAACAGAAAAGTGTGTTGTGTCACTGCCCCCACTACCGGGTACTGTACCGGGATTTAGTTCCTTTGATGGAATCGCATGTGCTTTATCTATCCTCTCTCTTATCGATTTTGCGTACTTGTCCGATATAAGCCACTGGACCGGAATGGTAGAGAAGTCGGGGTCTCCCAGGTGCAGGGACCTGTCGGCGTATGCAAATCTCATGGCCTCGGCCATCAAGTGAATAGAGGCGGCACTGTTTTGCCCAAAGTCCCCAAGTGAAAACCCTGCTAGCACATTAACCATCTGGATAAGATGCACTCCACCAGAACTGGGAGGGGGCATAGAGTAGATCTCGTAACCCTTGTAATTCCCGTGTACAGGTTCACGGAGGATAGGTTTGTAATCCCTCATATCCTGCTTTGTGATAAGCCCGCCGTTTGCCTTCATAAATCCATCCATCTTCTCTGCAATAGACCCATGATAAAAGGCCTTGGATCCATGCTTGGCAATCTCCTCTAAAGTCTTGGCAAGCTCGGGCTGGACCAAAAGCTCACCTACCTCATACGGGGAGCTGTCGGCTTTAAAATAGGTGTCGAGTGATTGCGGGGTGCCCTTTATGCCTTTTTTAGCCCCTATTAGCGAGTTTCTAAGCTGCTGGTCTACCACAAAACCCTCTTTTGCAAGCTTAATGGCCGGGGTCAATGCCCTTTCGAGCGAAATTGTACCGTAATTCTCAAGTGCATAAGTTAACCCTGCTACAGTACCGGGCACACCGACCGATAAGATACTGTGTCGTGATTTTGTCTTGTCCACGTTGCCCCGGGTGTCCAAAAACATATCCCTCTTGGCTGCTTTAGGGGCGGTCTCTCGGTAATCAAGGGCAATCACACCGGTTTTATCGCCCAGGTAAGCCACCATAAACCCACCACCACCCAGGTTCCCGGCACGAGGGAACGTTACAGCCAGCACAAACCCCACCGTTACCGCAGCATCCACAGCATTACCACCCTCGCGAAGCACCTCGATACCGGCCCTGGTGGCGTAGCTGCTCTCAGACGCTACCATCCCGTTTTTGGCATGTACCGGGTGGAACCTCGCCTTGGGGTCATAGACCGGGGACCCATCGGCCAAGGCATTTGCAAAGTATGAGGTGGATAAAAGTAAAAATAGAGCAACAAATTTTAATATATGCATATAGTCTAGCAGGTCTCGAGACATTGATAGTTACGCTTTACCATACCAAAGCAATTGTGTAGTGTAAAACTTTAGACATCCCGATATCTCCCTAACGATATGGACATACACAACCTCATAAGTTTCATCGGCATATTCATACTGATCGGCATAGCATGGCTGCTGTCAACGAATAGGAAAAATGTGAACTATAGGGTAGTGATCTGGGCTCTATTGTTGCAGTTTGTATTTGCCGGTTTCATATTTCTGGCACCAGTGGGAGCCAAGGTGCTCCTCTATCTAAATGAAATAGTAGTAAAAGTGCTGGAATCGGCCCAGGCGGGCTCAGAGTTCTTGTTCGGGAGGCTCGCACTCCCCCCGGGCACAGAGAACCAATACGGTGAAAGCTCGCTTGGATTTTTCCTGGCCTTTCAGGCTCTGCCCACAATCATATTTTTTTCGGCACTGATGTCTATACTCTACTATTTTAATATTATGCAAAGAGTCATAAGACTCTTTTCCTATGTATTCACAAGGCTCATGAGGATCTCGGGGGCGGAATCACTGAGCGCATCGAGCAACATATTTGTGGGGATAGAATCCACGCTCACCGTAAAACCCTATTTAGACAATATGACGCGCTCGGAACTGTGCACGATACTAACTGCGGGAATGGCCACAGTGGCATCTAACGTGTTGGCTCTTTACGTATTTAGCCTACAAGAGCAATTTCCCACAATCGCCGCCCACCTGATCTCGGCCTCTATACTCTCTGCCCCGGCAGCGGTGCTGATGTCGAAGCTCATTGTGCCCGAAGACGGTGTGCCCGAGACACTTGGGATGCATGTAAAGCCTTTTTATGAAAAGGAACACAGTTTTTTTGAAGCAATAATCGACGGTGCCAACAGCGGAGTAAAGCTTATAGTGGGAATAGTGGCACTATTGGTAGCCATCCTCGGTCTTATTGCGCTACTCGACTTAATACTCGGGGGAGTGGGTGTGCATATAAATAACCTACTGGGTATTAGCATCAACTGGTCATTAGAGGGGCTCTTGGGTTATCTCTTTTACCCCTTTGCGATCATACTCGGTATCCCCTCTGCAGACGCCTACGCGGTAGGACAGATCATAGGTTCGCGCACTATTGTCACAGAGGTAGTAGCGTATAAAGAACTTTCTGTGGCAATGGAACAGGGGCTTTTGCAGCATCCCAGGTCCCCCATCATTACCTCCTATGCACTCTGCGGGTTTGCACACATAGCGTCTATGGCTATATTTGTGGGTGGGCTTGCGGCGTTGGCACCTGGGAGAAAGACCGATATTGCCAGTGTAGGGTTCCGTGCACTTATTGCAGCCACACTGGCTACACTTATGACGGGCTGTGTAGCGGGCATGTTTTTCACCAATTCGTCCCTATTACTAGGGCAATAAACCCCTATTTTCTGAAAATTTAAATAAAAGTATTGACAGGGTATCTTTCATGAACATATTATTCAAACAAACGTTTGTATGAATTCATGGGAGGTAAGAATGAAGAGCACTAAAACTAAAGAGATTTTGCTCGATACAGCCGAGCGTCTGTTTGCAGAAAAGGGTATAAAAGAGACTTCGGTGAGGGATATTACAGGCAGTGCGGGGGTTCACCTGGCTGCCATTAATTACCACTTCGGCAGCAAAGACGAGCTCATTCGCGAGGTGATTGCACGAAGGATTAAGCCCCTTAACGAAAAACGCCTCGAGAAACTGCACGGTCACCGCCATGCCACGGGCTATAAACCGGTGGCTCTGGAGAATATCCTAGAGGCCCTTTTTGCACCCAGCATAGAGCTTACTTTTGAGAACCCGCATTTCCGCCACGTTGCTGGGCAGGTCGTGTCTCACCCCGAACGCGAGATCTATAGGAACTTCGTGGCCCACTTTGAAGAGGTGTTCTCGAAATTCAAAGAGGCCATGGGTGACGCACTCCCTCACCTACCGGAAGAAGAGCTCATGTGGCGTATTCACTTCCTCATGGGTGCGATGATTCACACTTGGACAAACCACAAGGGTCTCGAGCACCTGTCCATGGGAGTGTGCAAGCTAGAAGACGAATCGGATCTCACAAAAAGACTTGTTACTTTTTGTGCGGCGGGGCTTAGGGCTCCGACAAAAGGCAGTCCATAGAGAACAATCAATACTAAAATTCGGAGGAACCAAGATGACTAAAGAAAATTCATACAAAGAAGCGTTTAACAACTACAACGAGGCTATGAGTGAGGTGATGAGCGATGATAGCCATATAAACGAGCACGAACCAATATTAAACAATTTCGATGCGCTCGATAACGACTATGATTCCCCTGATAAAAATGACGAGAAACAAACCTTTGACTTCAACGACAATCATGAGCTCCGTCTTGTAAACGATTATTTTAAAGAGGTCGGCAACGAGCCCCTGTTGACACCGAAAGAAGAACTGTCGGTCGCCGCCAAAATCAAATATTGTGAAAGCGAGATGAATAGATATCAAAAACTGATAGAGAGCACTGCCGGGTTTGATCTCAACGATCTTAGACCTGAGGGAAGCTGTAACAAAGAAACTCAGATTGAGAATTTCTGTATCTGCAAAGTAAAAAACAGGCCAAACAAAGAGAAGCTAGGCAAATATATTGCAGTCTATACCGCTTATCTCAATATGCACCAGAGGCTTAGAAACAGGTTTGTGAAGGCCAATTTACGCCTTGTTGCGAGCATGTCCAAACGCTATATGGGCAGGGGTGTGCCGTTTTTGGACCTTATCCAGGAGGGCAACATCGGGCTTATAAAAGCTGTGGAGCGGTTTGATCACCAAAAGGGCTATAGGTTTTCTACATACGCCTGCTGGTGGATCACACAGGCCATCACACGCGGGATCTTTAACCAGACTCGCACTGTAAAAGTTCCTGCATATGTGCTTGAAAAGGCTGGCAAGGTAAGGGCTGCGAGGACAAAGTTTGTCGAAGAAAACGACAGGGAGCCCCTGCCGCACGAGATATCAAAAACAGTAGGGATGAGCAACGAGAATGTCCGCCAAATTCTTGAGTCCTACAAAAATACAAATATGATCCGGCTCGACGCAGAGATACGAAATGGAGATAGAGCGACTTACCTGGACCTGATCCCCGACTCAAACTCCTCGGCTGTAGATAGATTGATTGACGAGGTATCCATTCCCGACAACATAGCCCATGCACTCTCGGGTATAGACGAGCGGGAATGCGATATTGTGAAGATGCGCTACGGGATCGGTTACGACAACGCGTTCACACTGGAAGAGATAGGGCAGCGCTATGGGCTTACGCGCGAGAGGATACGCCAGATAGTGAAAACTACGCTTAGGAAAATTAAGAGGTCGCAGCTGGCCCCGGCACTTAAGAGTCTTATCGACCGCAATTAATATGTTTACTAAGCCTCGATTACAAGCTGCTTGAGTTCGCCGGCCAGGTCCATCTCGACACAGATGTCGCACCCGCCGATGAACTCGCCGTTAATGTAGAGCTGCGGGATGGTGGGCCAGTTGGAAAAGTCCTTGATACCCTGGCGGATCGCAGGGTCCTCGAGCACATCCACTGTCTCGTAGGGCTGGTTATAGGAGTTTAGGATCTGTACCACGCGCGCCGAGAACCCGCACTGGGGCATGTCCTTTGAGCCTTTCATATAGAGGATAATCTTGTTGTTGTTGATCTGATTTTTTATAATCTCTTGGATATCCTGGGTCATGTGCCGCTCCTTAGATGCTTTATGATATTAGATGAGGATTTTACTTCATGGATTCCCACTGCTCGGGGGTATAGGTCTTAAGCGATAGGGCATGGACGCGTTCTTTCATTGCGTCCCCTAGCACCCCGTAAACAATCTTGTGGCGCTCAAGCAGTCTTTTGCCCTCGAACTCGCTCGACACTATGAGCGCCTCGAAATGCGTGCCGTCACCCTCAACACTAACACTTGCCCCCGGCATCCCTTCTTCGATTAAACTCTTTAGTTCATCCGGATTCATGGGTTGTATTATAAATGTTTTTGCATCCCTTTCAACTTGGCCCAAGGGCAAATAATCGGTTGAAAATTAGGGGCACAATTTTTATAATTCTCTGTATGAGCTGGAAAACTATAGCCGCGATAATAGTGGCGCTGCTTGCAATTTACGGCATAGCCAAGGTGCTCGGCACACTTGAGGAAAAGCATGCCGAGTCCGACACCTACCTGGAGGAAACGGTCCGCTCCACGGAAAAGGTGCGTGAGATGAAGGACGATAGAGCCGAGACCCTAAAAGAACAGGAATCGATGATAGAGGAAATGGAATAGGGCAAAAATCGTAAAGCTCGAAAACTTGATTATAATCTATCGGAAACATTTGCGTTACTAGCGACACGCCAAGCGCAGGAGGCCTGATGAAAGTACATGAAATTATGAGCTCACCCGTAAAAGTCGTAGATGAAGATACATCACTCGAAGAAGTAGCTAAATTAATGCTGGATGAACGCATTGGGGGTGTCCCGGTAGTCGATAAAGACGGAAAGATAATAGGAATCGTCACCGAATCGGATTTTTCAGCCAAAGAACACGCCATACCGTTCTCGCGCAACTACGCCCCTCAACTGTTCGGAGAGTGGATGTCCAAAGAGGGGATCGAAAAGGCATATGAAGCGGCACGCAACGTAAAGGTAAAAGAGATAATGACAAAATCGGTACATACCGTAACCGAGGACGACACACTCGCCGAGGCCGTAAGGACAATGCTCGAGCACAGGGTCCACCGCGTGCCGGTTGTAAAGGACGGTGTGCCGGTTGGAATTATCTCGCGCCGCGATCTATTAAAGCTCGTCGTTGAGGACGATGACTGACCCATTTTCATAAAACACTAAATCAAGATGAGTAAATTCGGGGTATCACCGGCCAAAGAGAACGCACTTTTTGAAAAAATGGCGGCACTCGGCATAAACGAAAGCGACCTCGAAGAGAAATTTATACGCTCGCAAGGCCCCGGGGGACAGAACGTAAACAAGGTCTCTACCTGTGTGGAACTCACACACATTCCCACTGGCTTAAAAGTCCAGGCACAAAAAGACCGCAAACAGGGGATAAACCGTTTTTTGGCACGCCGTAGTCTGGTTGAAAAATACGAACAAGAGATACTCCAGATAAAAACCGGTGGGGACCTGCGCGCCGAAAAAATACGTAAGCAAAAGAAAAGACGCAAGAGAAGAACCAAGGCAAAGATTGAAGAACCCACAGCGTAAAATTCGCTATAACTACTCCCATAAAATTTTTGAGGGTTTGGGAAGCTTCTTTAGCTTGAGGCCGAACCTGTCAACGACTTTGGTCTGCATGCATTGCATGGCCTCTTCGACCGTGTCTACCAACACCAGGTATTCGAGGTCTGTATCGGAAATAGTTTTTTCCTCTACCATCACATGCAGGTATTCGATGAGCGGTTTGAAGTAGTCCCTGCCTACCAGGACTATGGGAAAGTCATGAATCTTCTTGGTCTGGATCAGTGTAAGGGTCTCGAATAGCTCGTCCATGGTACCCACACCACCGGGCATTACAACAAACGCATAGGAATATTTAAGGAGCATCACCTTCCTTACAAAGAAGTAGTGGAACTCGACCCACTTATCGAGATATGGGTTGGGCTCGAGCTCCTCGGGGAGCATGATTGCACAGCCTACAGACCTTCCCCCGGCCTCTTTCGCACCCCTGTTGGCAGCCTCCATGATCCCGGGCCCGCCCCCGGTCATCACAGTAAAGCCCATCTTGGCCAGGCCTGCACCTGTCTCACGTGCAAGCTCGTAGTAATTGTGGTCATCCTCAAACCTGGCCGAGCCAAATACCGTGACTACCGGGCCCACAAAGTGAAGCGCCCTAAAGCCCTTTATGAACTCGATCATTACTCGGATCAAAAACCAGAGCTCGCGGGTCCTCGAATGCGGCCCCTCTATAAATACCCGGTCCTCCATCCCCTCCTCGGGAGTATGTTGTTTGGGAGTGCCCCTAAAAAAACTCAGAATATCGCTAAGCAATTTATTTCGCCGCCTTTAATTGGATTTGTTCGTGTTAATTATATGGAGAATATTATCGGGAGAATAATATAAACGCGATTATATATATTGCTACCAGTGCAATAAATATGATCCCACCGTAGAGTGAGACCGGCAGGAGGTAGGACGCGTTACTACCGTCTGTGGCAATCAGATAAACCCACTCGTCAAGCACCATTCCTAACCCGGCTCCGAACCCTATAGAGAGGAGGTCCATGAGCCGATTGTCGATACTCAGCAACACAAGCGGGATACCACAGAACACGACAAACAATATTCCGGTGTAGAGATGGTGGATATTGTAGCTACCGATATTAAGGTCGGTGTTGGGATAGATATGCAGCCACACCCGAAGCCCAACAAATGTCACGACAAGTGATAACAACACCAACCACGCTCTTTTTTTGTTTAGGGGCATAATATTAGCCTTAAACAGCCTTGCAACTATACATACAATAACTAAAATATTTACATACTCATTAAAGACATTATGTCGATTCAAGAAAAATTATATCCTACATCCCATAGAGCTAAGAAAATTACTACACTTCCGATTAATTATCCCTGGATTAATAATATGCTACAATCCATACTAGAAGTATGTTAATGCAAGTCAAATTCTTCTGACTTAATTACAACAAATGGTAAGAAGAAGCACAAAAAATACCACTGGTATCCTAAGAAAAGAAGGCATATCACACAGACATGCGTGGGCATCATATACTTGTATTAACTGCGGCACTCGAAATTATGAAAATATGGGTTTAGAGCTTCCGTCACCCGATGAAGCCTTTAATAATTTTCAATGGCAGTGTTCAAATTGTAACTATATACATTTTAATAATAATGACTTGCCATTTACAGAGTGGCCTGAGGAAACAATTGATAAGACTAAAACTCCAGCTCAACGTTTCTGGCGTGCATTTTTTAGGTCGGCCACTGAAAAACCAGAGACTTATTGGAAGCAGTGCAATGTATGTGGCCGAATATTACCAAGCACCGAATTCGCTAAACATTCGGGCTCGGCATGGGGCCCCTTATTTAAACAAATGGAATGCAGGACTTGCAAGGCTGTGATTAATGCTAACCTAAATCCAAAACGTACTACAGAGCAACTTAGAGAATCTTCTATGAAAAGGAGAATTGCTGAGCTTCTTACTAGCAGCGCTGACGAAAAACTAAATGTTCCTGAATTATTTGATAGATTTGATAGCAAGTGTTTCAAGACAGGAATAGAACTCAATATAGAAGATAGTGCTTCTTGGGAGATAGATCATACACTTCCATCAAAATATTTTTATCCTCTTACTATTCAAAATGCTACTTTATTATCATCATCCGCTAATCAGAATAAATCAGGTAAGTGGCCAAGTGAATATTATACAAATGAGGAATTAACAACCCTAGCACGTATTACAGGAGCTTCATTAGAGTTATTATCTAGCCGAGAACCCATTTATAATGAAGACATTGATGTAAACTCATGTGTTGAAAAATTCTTAAACGTTAGGGACAGATCTGATTTATCTAAACGAATAAAACAACTAAAACTAATATTGGATAGACATGAATTATTAGATAAGCTAAATGACGAAAATAAACAACTGTTGGGGGTATCTGAAATGAAAGAATCAGTATAGAAGTAAATATTGATGTTCAGTTACAGTACCTTTATCGCTAATTCCATGTGACTCACAGTGTGATACAGATTCATTAAAAATTTCGTATTTTTCGAACCATGGTTTAGAAAGTTCAAATATTTTTTCTGCCATATTACATTTCTTGCTTTTCCCTAGATGGAAGACTAAAACGCCGTCTTGCTTCATTCTTTCTTTGGACTGTCTAATTATTGGTTCATAGCATTTAAAAGACTTTTTTTGTTTTTCATCAACAAATCTTTTTTGCTCATGGATGAAGTCTTTCTGATCCCAGCCGGAAAACCAAAGTCTGATCCAGTTAGCTAGATAAAATCTAGTAGAGTCGAAAAATGGAGGAGATGTGATTATTGCATCTAAATCGTTAATCTCTTGTGGCCATGTATCTGTAGCATCTTGAAAAAAAATGTCTCCAACTTGAAAATTCTCAGGCAATGATTCAAACAAACTTTTTTCAACTTTCTGGATAGTTTTTTCTATTAAAGATTTATATTCAAATTCGCCGGTAGGCGCAAAGGGAGTTACAGGATGAGAGCGTCTGCTTAGAGCATATGGCCTATTTCCATGTAGTACATGCATTACACTAGAAACTATCAGTGATATAGTGGTATCCCATGGTCTATGTTTTAATAACCACTCTCTAGCACATAGAATTTCCTTAAGTGTTTCTGGGTGATAATAATCTTTAAGTGCTTTATTGAAGCTCGGGAGCCAAACCTTGGTATTTACTTGATTCTTATTTTCTTTTATAAAGTTGTCTAGCTTAACAATTGTTGACATAACTCTTTTTACATCTGGTTTGTTTACCTTTGCTTTACTGATAGCAACGGCGGATGGGTTTATGTCAAATCCATACGATTTTTTACCTGACAATGCTGCTTCAAATGGTATTGTTCCTACTCCGGAGAAAGGGTCCAAAATCTTACCTGCATCTGGCACAAACGTGTCAACAAGAAACTTTGCAATCGAAGGCTTTAGTTTGCCCTGGTAGCTACATAGTGAATGATTTGGATGCCCCCAATTCCTACTAGAGAAGGGCTTGTGCATGTGTGGTAAATTATTTTTAAATGATTCCCATTTGTTTCGAAAAAGCTCGGTATTTTTAATCGTCCTAAGTGGTCTATTCTCTGTTACTTTTTTAGCTATAAAGCAAACTTGTTTAACTTCTTGCCCTCCTCGTGATTTTCTCTTTCTTACTGTTAAAGTATCAATTATCTTACAGTTATTATTCTCTAGTATTTCTTTCACAAGCAAATCTGTTGGTACTTTAACGTTACAATATATAGAATCACCAATATCTACTGCTATAACACCGTTGTTCTTTAAATGTTTGATAGACCCATCGAGTGAGATTGAAAGTTCATATCCATACCAACGTATCATCTGAGGTATTCTTCGGTCATAAGCACATTCATCCAAATCAACTAAACTTTCTTCTAATGAATTAAATTTTGTGTCTGGATTACTTGTGGAACGTACCCCTCTTACATCACAAATCCCTGATGCAATAGCTTTATCTCTGAGTTTACCCAAATCTGCTTTGGTTTTTAACACACGTATGAACCAGAGTTCAATTTTGGTGTTTCTAAAATAATTTGTACCATTAAGGTAAGGTGGTGATGTGATAATAAGGTCAGCATTTATAGATGGGATTGATTCTAGCGTTCTAGCATCATCTGTAAGCAATAGTGGCTGATTGTTGTCAACATCAAAGGTAAGTAATCCCCTTTTGAAATATTCTAATTGCACTATGATATGGTGAATAAGATTCTCAGAATATTTTTTACGTTCCTTTGTTCTCTTCCTTCTTAAATCCCCTGCTCTTTGCATATTTGAGGCCGGGATAAGAGAAGCTATAATGGATAGCTCCAAGCAGATTGCTAGGAAATCATTTTGACAATAGATCTTGTCTAGTATACTTCTTATCCTTAGCACTTGGTCAAATGTCCTTTTTGTAAAAAATTCGGATTTACTGAAACACTTATGATAACTATTCCTTAAATCTTCATCAGGGAAATAGTCACCTATATTTTTCTCTAAATTATAAGTTAGCTCCTCTATCTGAGGAATCTGTTTCTCTCTATGTTCTTTACTTGTTCTTCTCAAATTACTTTTAAGCTGTGCTATATGTTGCATTAATGGGTTAATCTCACAATAATAAGCTTTGTTCCCCTCCATGCAAAATTGAAATGGGGCAGTTCCTAGACCTCCAAATGGGTCGAGAAGGGTTTTGGCATTTGGTGCATAAGTAGTATGTATTCCAGAAACAAACTTTGGTGAGAAAGCTTCTAAATAAGGAAATAGATGATGAAAAAAATCGCTTGTGTTGCCCCTATAAGTTCCTTCTAAACCATCAAAAAGTCTACATTCTTGGTTTGATATTTGTTCACGGATTAGTTTGATTGCTAAAGCATTTAGACTTATTCTTTGGTTGCTGGCTTCATTCTTAAGGTGTTGATAGTTAGTGAATGTTATTATTCGTCTTAGGTCTTCACTAGAAGTATTTTTAATAACTCTTTCTAAGTCTTTATGTTTCTTTCCAAGCTGAAGACGTAAAACTTTTCTTTTTCCATCTGGCTCATTTTCTGCAGAGAAATGAATCGAATATCCCATATATGCCCCTAATAGAATAATGTAGTTATTATTACTACATTATTCTTAATTGCAATAGGGATATGTTAATTATTAGTAAACGTAAATGTTGTAGGTTTTCAGTTCTAACTCTAAACTTAACAAATAATTTTCTCACTATAAACAAATTCGAAGTTATTGTTTTATCTATGGAATTAAATCTGTTCAAACATCGTATTGTTGTTCACCGAGGTTTCGAGGATTGCTTCGAGTACGTCCTTGTGCTCGCCGATTTTTCCAATATCATCGAACTGAAAGTTATTTAGCTGTAAACAGAGGAGTGATATATCAAGAAGATAGATAATAATCACAATTTCATATGGTGGTTACTCGGTTGTTGCGACGGCGCTGATTGAACAGACTGGGATATTAATAATTATTTCCTCACCTGTTGGTAAATCATCTGATTCGATTTTAGCGATTTCGTTATCAAACGATATCAAAACGCCGGCAAAGACTGTACTACTACCCTTAAGAATAATTATTATTTCCCTTTATTGTTCGGCATCGGTAGATGGGATTATCACTTGGATGTCACCGGAAGCCGATTCTATAGTAAGTATATAGTTGCCCCTGTACTTAAGTTCATTGGGAATATTGTGGTGTTCTACCACAATATCATACTCCCCAGCTCCGGGTAATGTAGCTGCGAGTTCAATGGGCAGCACACCGGTTTGGGACTCTATTTTGGTACTCCCGCTTCTTAGAATGAGCGTAGCCTCTTCACCTATATGCCCGGATTCAGGGTCCTCTTCGAGTGTAATTAATAGATCGTCCGGCCCGGGTGATTGAATTGTCCAAGTATCGCGGTCGCGTTTAGGCGTATTATTGTCATCACCGAGCGTGGCATGTGTGGATACTTGCCTATCATTATTTTCAGGTATCTCGTCTGAGTCTTTTTCTATGTGTAGTCCAGCCAAATACAGAGTAACATCTACTTTTTTGTCGTCTTTATATAAGTGGAAATCGGTAAGATTAAGCAGGAATTCCCCTGTAGTAGATGGGCACCCCAAGTCTGCAACAGCCCTACCGTCTGTGGTATAGGTACAGCAACGCCATTTACCATATGGCGAAAAGATAGTAACTTCGGCAGAATAAAACTTGATATCTTTATGATCCAGCGCCGGGGAAACCTCTTTGACTTTGGACCTCCTACCAAAGGGCCCCGAACACACAAGCAGTTGCTCGCCAAGTCCTTTTACACTTTTACCATTAACATCGTTGGTATATGTATAATGAAACGGGATCTCTTTTGAATAGGCCAAGAATGGAAAAGCTGACACAAAACCAAAAACTGCTAGTATCAATAAGTATCTATATATATACATAGACAACCCCCTCCCCGTTACTACATATATATTATACCAATAAAAAATCAAACCGGCTAAGAACGAGTCCCTCTAATCGTTTTCTGGCATTACCACCACAGGAGCATCTTTGAATCCAGGTAGAACCGCCAAAAACTTTACCGTCTCGCTGCCCGCGTTCTTGTTATTTACCCATGTGTCAGCACCTTCAATAAATGCTTCACCGGACTTGTATGTTTGTTCCGTGCCGTCGTCAAACACAACCAAAAGCGTTCCTTCTAAAACATACATATAGACAGGGTACGGATGCTTATGGCGCCCAATCTCGGCCCCGGGTTTAATTTCAACCAAATGGCTCTCGATTTTAACATTCTCGCCTTGCGGAAGGACTATGGGACTGTCACCAAGCGTTGTTGTAGAATCCAAGATTACGTCAACCTTGAAGTCCTTGCCCTGCTCTCCCGCCAGACTGCTAATACCTGCAAAGATTAAAAACAATATTGTTATCGTCACTAAACGTTTCACATTTACACCCCCTCTTCTTCTATATATAGATATATATCATAATAACCACTCTCCATATATAAATTAAGAATGGTTGTTTGCAAAAAAGATTCGATATGGGTGCTAGAAGATCTAATAATACCGAGGGCATGTGAACCCGTGTTTCAGCCTAGGCGTAATAATTACACAGAAAAATCCAAGAAATATATAATTAAGGAATATTAAATACCTGTTTTAGTACAGTCAATCCTATGCCAATAGTTGAATCATGATCTCCGTCTTCAGCAAGAATTACAGTTGCGTCCCTATCGGTTAAAAAATCCTGTTCAGCTTGTGAAAGTGGCCCAACCTGATCGTCCCTATCCCCATATACATAGGTTATTTTAGAAAGATCATTAATGCCGGCCAATTCCATAGTATAACGATGGTATCCAAGTCCAGCCGCTAACTTACTCATATTTTCTCCTTCTATGTTATCATTTTCCAAGACTTGAATTACGTAACTTTTATTTTGATCATAAATATACTTTGTAAGTTTTCCTTGGCTAAATGGTATCCACGTAGCTTCATCAATATCCAATCTGCCACCTAAGATTAAGTAACCATCGGCAACGTCTATACCATGAGTGGCTATTAATTCTTGAGTCATAAATGCTCCAAATGATATGCCAAGAACGTAAACAACATTATCAGGTCCATCTGTAAAATATTCTATTACAGTTACAAGATTTTCTACGCTGTCTTGATCATATTGTTTTGCCTGATTAAACGTAATTTTAGAGTTTGTAAATGTGCTTGGATCACTAGTTTGTGCCTGATGAACATTAACGTACAATGCTGATTGAGTATCTGTTTCAGAAATAATCTCCTTTAAAAATCCATCTTCAAGAGTTGTAATAGGTCCACCTTGAGAATGTATTACAATAATGTTACTTTGCAGATTTCCATGAAATGTCGCAATATCTGCTATCTCTGGGAACAATGCTACGTTACTGTTGTTATTGCACGAAGAAATAACCAAAAGCAACATTATTAATGATGTATGCAGGATATTTATTCTTTTCATTTGAACTCCCCCCTGAATTAAGTTCACGTAATGGATAGCGTTAATTAATTGTAGCTTATGATAGATTAACTACAACATAAAATATATTATTGCACTATTAATAAAATACGTGTGTTAAATATCACTAAGAATGAACGTACTTCACATATTATGATAGGGAGAGAAAAATTAAGAATCTGGTAGCCCCTACGGGATTTGAACCCGTGTTTTAGCCTTGAGAGGGCTACGTCCTAGGCCAGGCTAGACGAAGGGGCCACTCGAAGAATTACAGATTTCTACTTTAGCATAAGGTACGGCAAAATCAATCCAGAGCCCTCTGATTCTAGTTTCACAGTCGTCTTGCACTCACCCGCTTACTTTGATATTCTCTCTAGAGAAATGGATACGGAATCAAAAGAGCTCGGCCTTATAACCAGCGGGTCACTTGTAGAGGGGCTTGAGATGAAGCTTAGCCCCGCACGCAGCATAGAGGAGGTAAAGGCCGGGAAATTCGTAGTGATCTCGGGGGAGTACAACCAGTTTTTCTCGCTTATCACAGATGTTAGGCTCGAGGCCTCTACCCCCAATATACTCGTAAACCCCCCTGAAAAAGAAGACGAGCTGCTACGTAAAGTACTCTCGGGCACTAGCACTTATGCGACGGTGGAGCTTCGCCCAATGTTGATGCTTAGCAAAAGCGATCAGGAGCTACGCCCGGTAAAGACCATCCCCGCCCATTTCGCCTCGGTCACCGAGGCCAACGAAAACGAGGTAAGTACCGTGTTTGGGCGCGAGGACAAGCAGGGTAAGCACTTCCACGTAGGCTCGCCACTGGATATGGATATACCGGTGTGTATAAACCTGGATAGGTTTGTGGAGCGTAGTAACGGCATATTCGGCAAGAGCGGTACAGGTAAAACATTCTTAACCCGGGTAATGCTGGCTGGGATCATAAGATACGATAAGGCAGTTAACCTGATATTCGATATGCATAACGAGTATGGCTGGAGCTCAACCAGCGAGGACTCGTCGGAGCATGTGAAGGGACTAAAACAACTATTCCCCGAGAAGGTCGCCATATTTTCACTGGACCCCGAATCCACACGGCGGCGGCGTGCCAAGCTGGATGTAGAGGCATTTATATCACTCGACCAGATAGACATCGAGGACATAGCACTGCTCCAGGACGAGCTACAGCTAAACAACACCGCTATTGAATCGGCCTTTGCGATCTATCGCAAGTTCCAAGACCGCTGGCTAAGCGAGCTACTGTCGTGGGAAGAGAAGGACCTGCCCGACCTGGCCAAAGAGATCGGGGCCAACTTTCAATCGCTAGCAGCACTTAGGAGAAAGCTTTATAGGATACAGGCACTGCCCTTTGTTGTGGACGACTCGGTGCAGAGTGAAGGGACGATTAAAAAGATACTGGATTATATAGAGCGCGGCATACACATAGTGCTTGAGTTCGGCAAGTGCCGCAGCACCCTGGCATACCTGCTCGTTGCCAATATAATGTCGAGAAGGATTCACGACTACTACATAGAAAAAACAGAGATATTCCAGGCCACTGACAACGAGGCCGACCGGCCCCGCCAGCTGATGATAACCATAGAGGAAGCTCATAAGTTCCTAAACCCACAAGCCGCAAAGCAAACAATCTTTGGAACCATAGCCAGGGAGCTTAGAAAGTATTTTGTGACAATGATGATTGTGGACCAGCGTCCCTCGGGAATAGACGACGAGGTAATCTCGCAGATAGGTACCAGAATAACAGCACTCTTAAATGACGAGAAGGATATACAGTCGGTACTGACTGGGGTTAGTAACACATCGGGGCTGAGATCGGTGCTGGCGAGTCTAGACACTAAACAGCAGGCGCTTATTCTGGGGCACTCGGTACCCATGCCGGTGGTTGTAAAAACTCGTGAGTACGGCCCTGCGTTCTATAAAGACATCTCGCCCACTTCAGGCGATGAGGGCAAAGCCGAAGAGTACGCCGATGAACTTTACGGCTCTTAGCATACTGAGTTAGTAAGTATATACATCATCCTGTGTAAGGCCCCTCTTGTAGCGTTTGTAGTTTTCGACGTAGTGCTCGGCCGACTCTCTTAAGCCCTGTATCTCTTGTTCGCTAAGCTCTCTTACAACCTTGGCGGGCGAGCCCATCACCAGTGAATTATCGGGTATTTTGAGGCCTTGTGTAACCAGGCTGCACGCTCCCACTATACAATTCTCGCCGATTTGTGCATTGTTAAGAATCACAGCCCCTATACCCACAAGGCTGTTATCGCCTATATTACAGCCGTGGAGCATTGCGTTATGCCCGACCGTAACCCCCTTGCCTACTCGCATAGGGATACCCTCATCGGTATGGATGACGACACCGTCCTGGATGTTAGTACCCTCGTCTATAGTAATAGGCTCATGATCACCGCGGATCACAGCGTTAAACCAAATGCTCACATCGTTATGAATAATGACGGAACCTATGAGAGTTGCGTTGTCGGCAATAAAATAGCTTGCCCCCAGTATCTCCAATTTCCTTCCTTCCAGCGCATGTATCATAATCTACCTCCTAACTTAATTGCTCAATCTAAGCCCTCGGGGAACCACCACGTGCTCGAGCAAGTCGAACAGGCCCTGGACCAAGAGTGCCAGGACTGCGGCCGGCACGGCTCCCTCTAATATTAACCCGATGTTGTCGAGACGTATACCGGTCAGTATGGGCTGGCCGTAACCCCCCGCACCGATCAAGGCACCCAGGGTTGCCGTGCCCACGTTTATCACAGCCGAGGTTTTTATACCCGCAAGGATCGAGCGCGAGGCCAAAGGGAGCTCAATCATTCTAAGCATCGCGAAGCGGCTGAGCCCAAGTGCTTGGACGGATTCTTTTATCTCGGGGCTTATATTCATAAGACCCGAATAGGTGTTCCTTACAATTGGCAACAGGCTGTAGAGAAAAAGAGCGACTATGGCAGGCACCGTACCTATACCGAAAAACGGGATCATGAACACAAGGAGCGCCAGCGAGGGGATAGTTTGGATCACTCCCACTATTGCTAAAACGGCTTTGCCCACACCCTCGCGTAGATAGGCCAGTACACCGAGCGGGATGGATATGAGTATGGCAGAGCCGAGGGATATGGCGACCAGAAAAAGGTGTTGTTTGGTGTTCTTAATGAGTCTGCTTAGAAAGGACTCTTTCCCAACCTTTGACTCCAATGAGAATTTTTGGTTTAGGAAATTCATGGCGATCTGGGACTCGGGCTCGCCGACTATCTTTGCGGTAGCGTTCATATGCACCATCTCTTGGGGGGTTATTACACCCTCAAGACTCAAAACCGTGCTCACAACATCGGGTGCGCGTTGGACCAGGTCTTCGCGATAGAGGATTACAGCATCGTATTGGGGAAAGTAGTTGTAGTCATCCCCAAGCACCTTTAGGTCGTAGTAATTGATCTCGGCATCGGTCGAGTAGAGATCGATGACGTCGATAGCCCCGCTAGCAAGCCCCCTGTATGCAAGGTCGTGGTCTAGCCCCCGCACATCAGAATGGGGCAGGTTATAGGCAGTGCGAAGCTCCCCCCACCCGTCGGCCCTGTCCATAAACTCGTTACCAAAACCCAATTTGAGATCTGGGTGTTTACGCAGGTCCGAGATATTCTCGATACCCAATTTCTTAGCCAGCTCGTTTTGCATACCCAGGGCATAGGTGTTGTTGAATCCGAGCGGTTCACTCATACCAATCCCGAATTTGGATAGCTCTCTCCTAAGTTCCATCGTATTGTCTATGTAGTCATCGGCCAAAATCTCTTTGGTGATGGTACCGGTGTACTCAGGGTATAGATCTATATCGCCCCTGACCAATGCACTCCAGAGCACACGCGTGCCCCCAAGCTCGGCTTTTAAATCGACCCGGGCACCTGTGGATTCCACAAGCTGTGCTAGAAGCTCGGCCAGGATTACGGATTCCGTAAATTTTTTGGAGCCTATAGCCACAGTGGTGTCATCGCTTGTGCGACCACAGCTACTTAGAAGTAGCAGGACTAAAAAGATATGTATGATTGGTCGGACTCTCATTTTATCTAAAACTGCAGAGTGCGCTGCGCATCGACAAAACGCTTTACAAACTCTGATTTGGGTGCCTGTACAAGTTCGGTCATCGGGCCCTGCTGTGCAATAGTCCCCTCGTTCATCAATACGATCTCATCCCCGAAGAACGCCGCTTCGCCCAGGTCATGTGTTACAAGCACCACGGTTTTGTTAAGCGTCTGAAATATCTCTCTTAGGTCGTTTTGTAAATCGAAACGCACGAGTGGGTCGAGCGCACCCAGGGGTTCATCGAGTAGGAGTATATCGGGGTCGAGCATAAGTGCTCGCATTAGGCTTACACGCTCGCGCTGGCCCCCGGAGATCTCTAGGGGAAACCTGCTCAGTGCATCACGGGGAAATTTTGTAAGATCGCATAGCTCTTCCAATCTTGAATCTATCCGGGCCTGCTCCCATCCGAGATAGCTTGGCATCAGTGTTACGTTGCGTCGGGAATCCATATGCGGGAAGAGACCACCCTCTTGGATCACATAACCCATTTTATGCCTGAACCTAAGAATATCGGCAGAATCGAGTTTCTCGCCCTCTACCACCACACGGCCCGTGTCGCTCACTACCAAGCCCACAAGTATCCTAAGCACAGTTGACTTGCCCGAACCGCTCGGCCCTATTAACACCGTAGTGCTGGATGGGTTGATTACAAGGTTGATAGAGTCGAGGACTTTTGAACGATTGTAGTATTTCGAGACATTTTGTAATTCGATCATCTGCTCAACTCACCGGTAAATAGTAGATCTCAGAAAGAGAGTACTGCCGCGCAGCTCTTTTTAATCTTTACTCTTTCATTATATATGTCAATTGTGTTGTAGGTTTTAAATATCTCTACAAAGTGGGTAGGCCTTGGGCACTTGTAGATTGCTGTGACTGGTAGGTTTATAATGCTACCAGCCCTCGGTGCCGGGCTCGCCTTTAAACGGCCCTACTATATCGGATGTGATCCAACCCCCATAAAACGAGCCGGGTTGAGGGGAAACGACCTCGCCGTCTAGATAGCAGACGTCCATATACTGCGGGTAGAAGGCCACATAGCCTTTAAGTACACTATACTCGGGGATGGGATCGGGATAGTACCACGCAGCATTTAAAGCAGCTTTATCATGGACCTTGATATTGTAGTACGATGCAAGCCCCTTCCATTCGCACATTGTTTTTTTGTCGGATAGAGACAGGTACCTCATCTCAATATCCTCCAAAGGAAGATAGTAAACAGGTGGGCTGCTCGTTTCCAACACCCTCTTTGTCGCAGAGGAGTCGGCTATCATTATGTCGTTAAAAAATATCTCGACATGTTTCTCGCTATCCTCAACCCGTGGAGGACGGGGGTAGTCCCAAACTGATTCCTGCCCGGGTTTTGCTTCTATACGCTTCATCTGTCTTCCCTCATTAGTCGTCTGGATTGTGTGCAATTCATCAGAGCGCTCGCAGGAACTGGATGCTAAACATTTCATCGCTATCTGTCCACACTCGCTCTACCTCATAGATTCCATCCACTAACTGTTTAAAACCCTCGGGCGTGTATTTATAGGAGTATTCCGTAAGTACTGTCTCGCCGGCCTCAATTTTAATACGTTGTCCGCGAATTGTAACCTCTTGAGCTAGCTTACTCTTTAGATGCATCTCAATCCTGCCCTCTTCGGCGTTATAAAACGCTAGATGCTCCCAGTTATCGACTACGAAATCGGTGTGCAGTTCCCTGTTTACGTTACGAAGAATATTGAGATTAAATTCGGCTGTAACACCCTTATTATCGTTATATGCATCGTTTAGAACCTGCTTTTCCTTTTGCAGGTCGACTCCGATTAGAAGCCCGCTTTGCCTATCCCCGATTTTTCCTATTCGCCGTAGGAATTCCCTGGCCTCGTGTGGATCGAAGTTGCCTATGGTGGACCCGGGATAGTAAAAGACCTTGTTGGTCACGTGCCGAGCTTGTTTAGGCAGACTAAAAGTTTTGGTGTAATCGGCATAGAGGGGGACGATCTCGAGTTCTGGATAATCGACCGCGAGCGCTCGAGTAGATTCCAGTAAATGTTCCTTTGATATGTCTATAGGTATGTAACCGCGCGGGTGGTCTATGTGATCGAGCAGAAGCCTGATCTTGTAGCTGCTGCCGCTACCTAGCTCTATTAAGAGACATTCAGCTCCCAGACACCCGGCAATTTCCCCGACCGATTCTTCCATAACAGAGATCTCAGTACGGGTCAAATAATACTCGTCAAGCTCACAAATCTGCTCGAACAGTTTCGAGCCATAGTTATCGTAGAACAGCTTGCTGGGTAACCGCTTTTGCTCAGCATTGAGCCCTTCTAATACCTCTCTTAAGAGCTCGGCCGGCCCGGGTTTGATATTTTCTAGTTGTGCTAGTTTTGTTGTCATAAGAGTAGTAATTTAATTGTTGGGTAAGTTGTGTTCTAGTCAGTATCGCGCGCAAGACGTATACCCATAAACTGCCACCTTGCATCTGCGGGGAAAAAGTTGCGGTATGTCTTTCTGATATGTGATCTTGAGGTAGCACAAGAGCCACCGCGGAGCACAAACTGGTTACACATGAACTTGCCGTTGTACTCACCCAATGCCCCAGGGAGGGTTTTGTACCCGGGGTACGCAGTGTAGGGGCTTTGGGTCCACTCCCACACATCTCCATAAAGTTGATTGGGGATTGCCGGATCACCATCGTTTTGGACCTCTACGGGATGGAACCTGCCATCATCCACAAAGTTGCCCTCAATATCGGCATTTTCTGCAGAAACTTCCCACTCTGATTCGGTAGGAAGCCTAGCACCAGCCCACCTAGCATATGCGTCTGCCTCGTAGTAGCTCACATGACAAACCGGCTCGTCCATCGCGAGTTTTTGTAATCCCACGAGTGTGAACTGGTACCACTCACCGTCTCTCTGCTCCCAATAGAGCGGAGAATCCCACCCGTTGGATGTTAAGGTTGGCCAAGCGTCCGATAACCAGAGCACCTGTGCTCCATAACCCCCGTCCTCTATAAACTCTAAGTACTCTCTGTTTGTGACTAGCCTCGTTGCAATCTCGAATTCCCCAACATAGGTTTTGTGGCGTGGGAACTCGTTATCGTAACCGAACTCGTCCCCGTCGTTGCCAATGAGATATATCCCCTCGGGGTATTTAATCCACTCGGCTTTTGTATCACCGCCATTTTTTGAGTCGGTGTGCGTGGCAGGTGTAATATATTCGGGGTTAAGCGGGTTATGGGAAAGCACATGCTTTATATCGGTGAGCAAGAGCTCCTGATGCTGCTGCTCGTGGTGTATCCCAATCTCTATGACCGATGAGATATCGTCCCACTTAGAATCGTCGGTGTTATGGATAAAATCGAGCATTGCCTCATCAATATGATTGCGGTACGCATAGGTTTGTTCTACGGTGGGCCGGGATATAAGCCCTCTATTTGGGCGGTAGTACCGGTCACCTGCCAGAACATAGTATGAGTTAAAAAGATAGCTGTACTTGGGGTTTAGGTGCTTGTACGTAGGGTCGGATTCCGTGAGCACAAACTCTTCGAAGAACCAGCTTGTGTGTGCCAAATGCCATTTGGTAGGGCTCACATCGGGCATAGACTGGATAACGTAATCCTCAATTTCCAGAGGGTCGGCAAGCTCCTCGGAAAACTGCCTGGTGGCCCTATAACTCTCCAAAATACTTTCCCTACTGAACCTTTCGCCGGGTAAATCCGTAGGTGCTTTGGCCTTATGTTGTGCGGTCATCCTATCACCCCCAATGTTATAAACTGCTATCTCTTTTTGATGCGTAAATAATTCATTAGACTCAAATTATATTACCATCCGAAGATATTGCTTTTAAGCAGCTTTTCTAACCCTCTTAAGCTTGTTGATAAGTCCTTTGATCTCTTCAGATTTTACTTTCATGCTAACGCGGTTTACTACCAATCGTGCCGTGATGTCGGCTATTGTTTCGACCTCTACCAATTTGTTTTTGCGAAGAGTTTCGCCCGAGGCAGTCAGGTCTACAATAACGTCTGAAAGACCCACTATCGGAGCTAGTTCGACAGACCCATACAGTTTTACAATCTCGGCCCCTATGCCCTTTTGAGCATAATACTCGTGGGCAATCGACGGGTATTTCGTAGCTACCCTAAGCATCCGCTTGGTGGTGGAATCAAAGCCCTTTGGGGCCGCAACAACCAATCTGCACCTGCCCAAACCCAGATCGAGCGGCTCGTATAGATCGTGGGCCTCTTCCATCAATGTGTCTTTGCCCACAATGCCGCAATCGGCTGCACCATGCTCGACATATGACGGAATATCCGTAGGCCGAATTATCAGAATCTTTAGCCCGTGCTCGGGGTACTCAAAGATCAATTTACGGGAATCCCGTGCTATGTCGTCCACGGGATAGCCGGATTTTTCAAGTAATACTGAAGCCTCTGTTAACAAACGTCCTCGTGCAATCGCAAGTGTTATCACTCTTTTTCCCTCCAAATCCTAGCACCTAAAGATTCAAGTTTTTTATCGAGTCTCTCATATCCCCTGTCGAGGTGATACACACGTGAAATATCGGTGCGGCCTTTGGCGGCAAGCCCCGCCAGCACAAGCGACGCACTCGCACGCAGATCACTGGCCATTATGGGTGCACCGCTCACATAGTCTACACCCCTTACCACCGCATTATTGCCTACAAGTCTTATATCCGCCCCCATCCGACGCAGCTCTCCGGCATGCATAAATCTCTGGGGGAATATTGTCTCTGTTATTATACTTAGCCCCTTTGCTATACTCATGAGCGTCATCATCTGTGCCTGCATGTCTGTAGGGAAACCTGGGTACGGGAGTGTTGTGAAATCGACACTCTTTACCTCATCGGAGCCTTTTACACGGATTCCTCCATTCTCTCTACTTATCTCTGTACCCGACTCCATTAATTTCCCGATCAGCGCTCCCATATTCTCGAATCGGCAGTTCTCCATCAATATATCCCCGCCTGTAACAGAGGCTGCCACCATGATAGTCCCGGCCTCGATCCTATCGGGCATCACCTCGTAATCAACGACCGGGTTAAGCTTATCTACACCTTTTATTGTTATTATGTCTGTACCCACACCTTTTATATCCGCACCCATCAAGTTAAGAGCATTGGCAAGCTCAGTGACCTCGGGCTCGCATGCTGCGTTTAGGAGCACTGTCTCGCCGCTGCACAAAACGGACGAGAGAATAATATTCTCGGTCCCAGTCACAGTAGATACATCAAACGGTATTACCCCGCCTGTTAATCTCTTTGCAGAGGTCTCAACGTAGCCCTCCTCAATGGCAATATCGGCCCCAAGCAGACCTAACCCCTTTAGGTGCTGGTCTATAGGACGTTCCCCAATTGCACAGCCTCCGGGCAAAGAGACTCGTGCCCTACCAAACCTAGACGTAAGCGGACCCAACACAAGTACCGACGCCCTCATTGTTTTTACAAGGTCATAGGGTGCCTCCCAGTTATTGATCCCGCTCGAATCTATTGAAAGGCTACCGTCTTGGTACTCCACTACAGCACCAACCACCTCAAGAAGCTTGATCATAGTCCTTACATCGGCTAGATCAGGTACATTGGTAAAGGTGCTAACACCCTCGGTTAAAATGGTTGCAGCCATAAGGGGCAGTACCGCGTTTTTAGCACCGCTAATCGTAACACTGCCCTCTAACCGGTTCCCGCCTTCTATTACTATTTTGTCCATCTGCCTATTACCACTCTATCATTACCCGAATAGTCTTTTAAAACGTATATATCACTATACCCTGCTCGGCTCATGAGACTTCTTGTGGAGTCTGCCTGGCTCTCACCTATCTCTAGCAAACAAAAGCCCCCGGATCTTAACTTTGAACCTGCAACAGATATGACTTGTTCTATGCACTCAAGCCCCGTTTCCCCGGCTACGAGTGCTGATTTGGGCTCATAATCCCTCAGATCGGGCTCAAGCCCCTTGTACTCCTCTTCGCTTACGTAGGGGGGATTGGAAACCACAATATCAAATGTGTTATCTGTAAACTGTGCCATTACATCCCCGAGCACAAACAGCATTCTATTTTCTACACCGTGCAGACATGCGTTTTCTTTAGCTACATTTATTGCGGGCTCAGAGATATCTGTCGCGATTACAGTACTAGTGGGATTCTCCAAAGCAATCGTGACCGCTACACACCCGCTTCCGGTCCCAACATCCACGACACTCGGGCACTGGAAATCTTTTGTCACCCACAATGCCCTGTCCACAAGCAGTTCGGTCTCGGGCCTCGGAATCAGCACATCCCTATTCACATGAAACGCGCGGGAGTAGAACTCCTTTTCCCCGAGGATATAAGCCATCGGCTCATGATTTACTCGTCTTTGTATGAGTTCCTTTAGCATAATGATCTCATCTTCATTTATTATCTTATTAGGTGATCTGTATAATTCTTCTCTGGACTCTATTATCTCTGCATGTGATAAGAGCAACCAGGCCTCTAGGTCCGAACTATGTATAGAGCGGCTGTGAAGATAGTGTCTGCTTTCGTTGTATAGGTCTTTTAAATACATGGTTATCAATAAGTGACTTTAATCAATTAAGTCTATCAGTATGCCGTCTCATTTCAAGCAACCGCCATTTATAACTGTGTCTACAGGCTTATGTCAGAGATTATCTACTTCTTTATTCTCTGGGATTTGTTAAGTGCCGGTGGGCAATAAAGGTGGATTTACTACAATCGGGCATGTCTTTAAAACTTTATTGCTAGAGATTAGCTTCCCTTCGATGCATGGTGCTTCAATATTTTTCCGCTTGCAACATAATAGGTGTCTTCGGCAATATTCGTAGCCAGATCGGCAACCCTCTCTAGGTTCCTGGCAACCATTATTAAACTAAGCGCTCTATCAATTATTTTCGGATCGGCAATCATATATGTAACAAGTTCCCTCACTATTTGAGGTTCTAACAGATCTACTTCATCGTCTTTCTTGCAAACATCAATTGCTAAATCGGCATCTTTGTTTACAAAAGAATCGAGACTCTCCCTTAACATCTCTATGGCCTTATCTGCCATTTTAGGAATATCTATAAGCGGTTTTACAGGTGGTTTATCGGCCAGGTAGATTGATTTCTCGGCAATATTAACCGCATGATCCCCGATCCTCTCCAGATCGTTATTTATCTTCATTATCATTGCAACTGTTCTTAGATCCGCCGCCTCAGGGTGATACAGTGCCAATATCCTTATACACTGGTTCTCGATATCGATCTCAATCTCATTTACTTTTTCATCGCTCTTTATGACCTCTTCGGCCATAATCATGTTGCGCTCTTTGAGTGATTTCACACTCTTGGCAATCATATCCTCCACAAATGTGGACATCTCGAATACCATTTTTTTAAGCTTGTTAATTTCCTCGTCTAACCTTGCCATACCGTTACCTCCGCGTTATAACAACGAGTTCACACCGACTGCCCACTCTTGCTAACGTTATTGCTCGTGAACTCTAAAGCAATCCAATCCCTAATCTCGTCCCGTATACCCCTAAACCCTGCCAGGATCTCCTCGTCTTTACCCCTGAATTTAGAGGGATCTCTGAAATTATGGTGTAGACGAATGTCGCCTCCATGAAAGACCGGGCAGTTCTCTTTGGCGTGATCACATACTGTTACCACAATATCGAACTCTATCCCGCTTAGGTCATCCACGTTTTTAGAGGTGTGATTGGAGATATCTATGCCAATCTCATCCATTACCTTTATTGCATAGGGGTTCACACGTGAGGGTGCGGTCCCAGCACTATACACCTGGTAGGTGTCGCCATACATATCGCGCAAAAGACCCTCAGCCATCTGCGAGCGGGCTGAGTTATGAGTGCAAATAAAAATCACTTTTTTCTTCATTTTTTCATTCGTTTTGAACATGTTTCAATTAATTAAATCATGTTCAATCTATCAACCGAATTTCCCCGATACGTAGTCCTCTGTCTGTTTGTTGTCGGGATTAAGAAATATTTTTTCTGTATCGTTGTACTCTATGATCTCCCCAAGGTACATAAACGCTGTATAATCGGATACTCGAGCTGCCTGCTGCATATTGTGAGTTACGATCACAATTGTGTAGTTATCCTTAAGCTCATTGATCAGGTCCTCGATCTTCCCCGTGGCTATAGGGTCGAGTGCCGAGCAAGGCTCGTCCATAAGTAAAACCTCGGGCTCCACAGCTATTGCCCGTGCTATGCAAAGCCTCTGCATTTGCCCGCCAGACATTCCCAATGCACTATCGTTAAGTCTGTCCTTTACCTCATCCCAAAGTGCCGCACCTTTTAGGCTTGTCTCTACAATCTCGTCAAGCTCCTCTTTACCGTTAATACCAGCAATCCTAGCACCATAAGCCACATTCTCGTATATAGATTTCGGAAAGGGGTTGGATTTTTGAAACACCATACCCACATTTTTTCGTAACTCCGTGATATCCACACTGGGGTCATGAATATCAGTGCCGTCAATAATTATTTCACCCGAGACCCGTGCTATATCCACAAGATCGTTTAGCCTGTTAAAGCAGCGTAAAAGTGTAGATTTGCCGCAACCCGATGGGCCTATGAACGCTGTGGCCTTATTCTTGGGTATATCGATATTGATATCTATCAACGCCTGTTTGGTTCCGTAGAAGAGATTCAGGTTATTAACCACAACAACAGGGTCGTGGACTTGTGTCCTTACATTGGTAGTGGTTTCGGTGTCGTGTTCCCGAGCTACATTTACTTGTTCCATAACTATATTCTCTGCTTTTTCACTAACATTTTCAATAGCCACCGGTGCTGAAGCCTCCTAAATTATTAATCAATTATACCGCTGTGGTTGTGTACTTCTTCTTTAATTTGTTCCTAATTACTATTGCAGTCAGGTTAAGAGCAACAACTATGACGATTAATAATAGTGCAGTAGTAAAAACCATCGGTTTTGCCGCTTCTACATTTGGGGACTGAAATCCCACATCATATATATGGAACCCGAGGTGCATGAATTTTCTCTCTAGGTGTATAAACGGGAAGTAGCTGTCGATCGGAAGCTCGGGTGCAAGCTTTACTACACCCGTAATCATAAGCGGAGCTACCTCACCCGTTGCCCTCGCAATTGCCAGTATTAACCCGGTCAGAATCGCAGGCAGTGCGCTTGGGAGCACGATTTTCCATGTAGTCTCGAACTTTGTGGCCCCTAGCGCCAAAGAGCCTTCCCTTATCTCCTTGGGCACAGCAGCCAGCCCCTCCTCAGTAGCAACTATCACTACAGGCACCGTAAGCAGAGCCAATGTAAGAGATGCCCACAGTATCCCACCTGTACCGAATGTAGGGGTTGGCAGGGCATCCTTATAGAACAGACTGTCTATGGTGCCACCCAGGCCGTAAATAAAAAACCCTACTGCGAACACTCCGAAAACGATTGAGGGAACACCCGCTAGGTTGTTCACACAGATCCTGACAAGGCCGACCAGTGTGCCCTGCTTTGCATACTCTCTTAGGTACAGAGCCGCCAGTACCCCGAAAGGCAGCACTGCAATGCTCATTATTAATACAGCCAGAACAGTACCGAAAATTGCTGGGAACACCCCACCCTCAGTATTTGCCTCACGCGGGTCGTCTGCAATAAACTCCCATAACTTGGATAGATATAAACCGGCTTTTTGAAACCAGTTCATTGAGTTGGGACGGTAAGCCCTAACTATAGTCCCCAGAGAAAGCTCTTTTTCCCTACCGTCTACCGACTGCATAACAACCTTGTTTTTATTAAGATCCTGGTATAAAACAGTTAACTCTTTTTCCTTAACCTTATAACTCCCCTCGAGGTCAGCAATCTTGGACTCAAGTTCCTTGACCCTTGCGCTGCTACCACCCTCGCGCTCAATCCCCTTAATCTCGAGACGTAAATCTTCGATGGACTTGTTGATGGCCCCTATCTCTTTTTTCTCGATCTTCTTTATCTTTGCAGTAGTCTCGTGAGCCTTGGGTATTAGAGTGGTTAGAACAGACCAAGACTGCTCGTTCCCTGTGGATACGGTAGTGCCGTCTTCTATTATTTCCTTTATAAAACCGTACATGTTGCCCCACTCGCGTCTCTCTAGTACAACGGCATATTCGGGGTAGGTGGTCTCTTTGATCTTGCTATCGTCGACCCATTTGAAATCAAGGCCGTATAGATCCCTGTTTCCAATCTTAATCTGGGTCCTGTACTCGGGCTTATCCCCCTTGGCCTTGGGCGGGATTTTTTCGTGCCCGGTGAGCTGACCCATGAGCGGGGAGCCTTGTGTGAGCTCTATCTCGGCAATTGGGGAGGGCCAAAAGAACCCTAAACCCTTGGCCATGATCAGGTACATGAGGCCCGTGATCATAAGGAGGCTCAGCATAAGTGCTGCACCTGTGAGCCAAACAAACGGGTCTCCGCTCTTCCAAAATTTATTCATAACCTGTGATTACCTATCTATAACTGCCCATACTTCTTTCTTAGTCTCTGTCTAACTATTTCGGCCCCGGTGTTAATAACAAATGTAAATAAAAATAGTAGAAGACCCGCTAAAAACAACACCCTGTAAAGAGTCCCTCCGTGTGGAGCTTCGGGTATCTCAACCGCTATATTTGCCGAGAGTGCTCTGAAACCATTAAAAATGCTCCAGTCCATAATCGGGGTGTTACCCGTAGCCATAAGCACGATCATCGTCTCGCCCACCGCTCGTCCAAACCCGATCATTACCGCTGAAAAAATACCGGGACTTGCCGTGGGCAATACTACTTTTATGGCTGTCTGCCACTTGGTAGCACCCAGTGCAAGCGAGCCCGCTGTAAGGTGCTTCGGCACACTGGATAAGGCGTCTTCAGATATTGTGAAAATTATAGGAATAACTGCAAAACCCATGGCAAAACCCACAATCAACGCGTTGCGCTGATCATATTGTAGACCCAAAACCGTGTAGAGCCAGTTCTTGTAATCCCCTCCGAAAAGTGCGTTATCCAAAGGTGTATTTAGACCGAGGCTTATAAGCACTGCTAAAATAATTACCGGTACCAATAAGAACAGTTCTGTCCCCGTTTTAAACCTGCCCTTTATTGAGCGGGGCATCTTTTGCCATATTAATACACTTAGCAAAGTCATAACCGTGAGTACCACAGGCAGTGCAAATACTGCAGGGATAATCTTTTCGATATGAGGTGCCAGCCACAATCCTGCGAAAAATCCAAGGACAACGCTTGGTAGTGCGGCCATTATCTCAATCACAGGTTTAATAACATTCCTAAACGTAGGATGCATAAACTGTGAAACACATATAGCCCCGAATATTGAAAGCGGTAATGCAATCAGTAGTGCGTATATAGCACCCTTAAATGTACCGTAGGCCAAAGGGGTCAAGCTTAGTTTTGGTTCGAATTCATCTGTGCCCCCCGTGGACTGCCAAACGTATTCCGGTTTACTGTAGCCCTCGTACCAAACCTTGCCGAACAGTGTCTTAAAGGTGGTTTCGGGATGGGGGTTGTGGATCTGCCAATTTATGAGATTCGCATTGTTGTCTATGGCTATGATGCCGTTTGCTTTGGGGCTGAAGTTAAGTGCCATAATAGAGGAGTCATTGTCTTTGAGACTCAGTAAAGTTTGATTCGAAGTAGCATGGTAGAGGTTTATATTGCCCCCTTTATCCGACGCTATTAAACCCCTGTCACGAGGTGAGGCTACGATCTTGGTTACCGGCAGCTCCAAGGGGTCTAGACTATGTACCTTCTGCAGTCGGAACCCAAGTGGTGATGTGGGGTCATTTACTTGGAACCACACAGACACGTTTCCATCACTATCCCCCACTATGAGTGACCTGTCGCCGAGTAAGAACCCGAGTGCTGTCACTGCACTGCCTTTACCGTCAGTAGCATCTATTGCCTCTATAAACTCAGGTTCTTCTATGTTGGATATATCCCAATGGTAAATCTTCCCGTTCTCGGCCCCTACATACAGGTTCTCGAGAATATTATCGATCTCGATGGTGGTTGCTGAACTGCCCTGAATCACAGATGTAAGTTCATGCTTGTGTTCGACTGTTTCAGTATCTCCGAGGAACGACTCGGTCTCTCCGCTGCCCATAAACAGCAGTTCGCCTGCTGAGGTATAAGCAGCGGCGGCGGTATTAGAACCTTCTTCATTTATCTCATATGCCACTATATTTAATTTGGAATCACTTATTGTAATAGGATCCTTTTCAGTGACACTCGGGATTATTTCTCTTTTACCCTGGGCATCGAAGTTGATCTGATAGTTGACTCTAAAAGGCAGGATAGATCCCACATCGGTACCCGCAACATATAGCTGGTTATTGATTGCTACGAAGTCAGAAGTAATTCTAGCCCCGTCTAGACCCGTAAGTTCGAATTCCTTCACGGTATCACCGGTCTCTAGTGACATAAATCTAACCTTACCGTGATCGCTTAGAGTAAAGCCTATCTCTCTATACTCCTCGCTTCCTACGACTATGAAAGGAAATTCGCTTTTCTGAGGGGTGTCAATTGAATATGAGGAGAGCTCCGGGTCTTCTTTAAGAACAAATGAACTGGCTAGCTCGGATTTTACACCCTGCCAAAGCGGCAGAACCTCCCATCCGATAAAAAATAGGATCGCGATGATGCTGAGTATCACTGCAACCCCGCCTGTGGAAACAACGATAGTGGCTATATAATCAGCGAGCTTCCTCCTCGTAAGTGAGGAGGAAGCTCGCTTTTCTTTAATCGGTTCAGGACCTACAATTGTTTCCATGAATTAACTCAACATCTAAATCAATACCATAAAACTACTTAGCCATCGCAGAAGAACTGGCGTCAATGGCCCGCAGCTGTTTTGTAATAACGCCTTCGGGAAGAGGCAGGTAGCCGTCCTTGATAACTACTTCCTGACCTTCCTGGCTCAATATGAACTTTAAGAACTCTCTGCGTAGCGGGTCGAGGTCTTCATTCGGTTTCTTATTTACATATAGGTAAAGAGACCTTCCCAGAGGATAAGAGCCCGATACTACATTCTCTAGACTTGGGTCAGAGCAGTCTCCGTCGCCGCCTTTTTTGGCCAGTTTAATTGCCTTAACACCCGAGGTCATGTAACCAATACCACTGTAACCTATTGCGTAGATATCCTTTGTAATACCCTGTACAACCGATGCTGAGCCGGGCTGTTCTTTTACAGAATCTTTGTAGTCCCCTTTGCACAGTGCGTGTTTTTTGAAGTAGCCGTATGTACCGGAGGCGGAGTTTCTGCCATATGTACTTATAGGTCTGCCCACCCAGTCTCCAGGCATGTTTGGATCTACGTCGCCCCAAGTAGCAATGTCAGCTCCGGCGCCACATTTGTTGGTCTTGGAGAATATTGCGTCTACCTGCTCAATGGTCATGCACTCGATTGGATTGTCTTTATTTACATAGACTGCGAGTGTATCGATCGAGGTCGATACTGCCATGGGTTTATAACCGAAGGCCTTCTCAAACTCGTCTATTTCCTTACCCTTCATCTTACGCGACATCGGCCCGAACTGAGCTGTGCCTTCAATTAGCGCAGGTGGGGCTGTGCTCGATCCCTTACCCTCAATCTGACACCTTACATTCGGGTAATTCTTGGTAAATCCCTCACACCATAGAGTCATTAGGTTGTTCATGGTGTCTGAGCCGATGCTGTTTATGTTGCCGGAAACACCGCTTACCTTCTCGTAAGTCGGAATCGCAGGGTCTACCTTAACAGGCTCGTCGGCTTGGGCAAAATTATATGCAAAAAGAGTCGTTACAAATAAAAAACTTGTTAAAACTGTAAATCTTAAAACCCATTTTGAATTCCATGTAATCATTAATTAATCCTCCGTAATATAGTTTCTATTAGGATTAAACCCCCCAATTGTTAAGATTGTGTTAAGAAACAATAAAAATATAGTTAACCAATATATAAGTTTAAATATTGTGGTTTAGATATAAATGTGTTTTTGTAGCTGTAATTACAAGCTTTTTTTCAACAACACAGCTTTGCGGAGTTCATTACTCAAGGCCTCTGTGCTGCCCTCTCGGATAGCAACCTCGAGTCTCTCCAAACTAGCCTTGAATTCACGAATTGCTTCGAGAACTTCGTCTCTATTCGAGCTCAATATCTCGGTCCACATCTCAGGTGAGCTTGCGGCAATCCTTGTATAGTCCCTAAGCCCCCCGCCCGCAAAATCAAGGAGTGTCTCCCGGTCCTCTCTATCGAGTATGGTGTTAACCAGGGCATAAGCCACGACGTGTGGGAGGTGGCTAACATATCCAAAAACCTTATCGTGCTGGTCCTTATCCATAATATGCACCTCTGCACCAATCAATTTCCATAGATCAGCAATTTTGTTTTTAGCTTTCTCATCCGTAGAACTGGTCGGAGTTAGAACACACCTCTTGCCGCGAAACAGATCGGGGTTGCTGCGTTCAACCCCTGAATACTCTGTGCCCGCTATCGGGTGCCCCCCTACAAAGTGCACTTGATCACCCAAAAGCTCCTCCACTGATCCCACAATCTTTGATTTAGAACTGCCTACATCAGTGATTACAGCTCCGGGTTTAACGTGGGGGATTATATCCTTTACCAATCCGGGTATCTCACCTACATAAGCGGCAATGACAACAACCTCGGCATCAGTCACCCCCGGCGCGAAATCTGTTGAGCCCTCGTCTATGACACCGTTTTTAAGGGCAAATTCTATGGACGATTCTTTTAGGTCCACTCCATATACAGTGGTCACCTTGCCCGAAGCCCTCAACGCCGATGCAAGCGAACCACCTATTAAACCGAGTCCCAATACACAGATCTTATTGAATTTCATATTACGCACCGAGTACTTTCTCCAGCGCTTTGATAAACCTCTCGTTTTCTTGGGGTAGTCCCACACTGACCCTAAGATGGGTCCTAAGTCCATAGCCCCCAACCGGTCTCACTATCACACCTTCGCGAAGTAAAGATTCATAAACCGACTTAGGGTCCTCCTCAAGATCTATCAAAATAAAATTTGCATATGATTCCGCATAGCTGATCTTTAGTCTGTCCAGTTCACCCGCCAAATATTCGAGCCCCTCCTTATTATTACGCCTGGTATTCTCGACATGCTCTATATCGTCTAGCGCTGCCCTGGCACCCACCTGTGCCAGTGAATTTACGTTAAAGGGCTCTCTTACCCTGTGCATCTCCGAGATTATCTCGGGATTCGCTATCCCGTACCCCACTCTAAGCCCTGCCAAACCGTATATTTTCGAAAAGGTCCTTACGGTTAGTATAGATTTCCCAGTGCTATGGTACGTAAGAGAATTAGGATACTCATCATCATCGACATACTCGAAATAGGCCTCGTCAATTACCACAAGAATATCATCCGGCACTCGGTCGAGGAACCATTCCAGCTCGTCCTTAGCAACCATGGTGCCTGTGGGATTGTTGGGGTTGGCTATGAACACTGCCTTTGTCTTTGGAGTGAGCCGCGAGTACATATCGCTTAGATCGTGGGTGTAGTCGGGCATAGGGGAGATGACCGCCCGCCCGCCTATAGCCTTGGTAACAATGGGGTAGACTATAAACGCAAACTCACCCATCACGGCCTCATCACCCGGCTCTATAAATGTCCTTGTAGCCACATTAATTACGTCATTAGACCCGTTGCCAAATATAAGCTGCCCGGTGTCCAGAGAGAGGTGCTCGGCAACCTTGTGCTTTAGATAAAAGGAATCCCCGTCAGGATAAAAGTTGATCTGGTCCGCTGTCTTTCTCACGGCGTCTATAGCCAGAGGAGAGGGGCCTAGCGGGTTCTCGTTAGAGGCGATCTTGACCGCATCTGTAATACCGATTTCCCTCTCTAGTTCCTCTACAGGCTTGCCAGGCACATAAGGGATCAGGTCACACACAAATCTGCTAACTTTTAACAATGTCCAACCACCTGGGTATCCACTCTTTCATTAATTGTTTAGAGTCGCGGGTTATAAAGGAAAGTAATTTATCACCAGTGTGGTGTATCATCAAACCGGATTTTTAATTCACACTGCTTTTGAGCACATACGAGCCGTCGTTAAACCCGGTGAAATATTGACTTAACATCGGGTGGTTAATCGGCTGGGCCGAGTTGTCGCGCTCAAGGTTTCTCTCCGCAACGTAGGTTTGATGCTTAGCCCCATCGACCAGTACATGGTACCAGGGCTTATCCTTTGGGGGACGCGACCTTGCCACATGTTCGTACCACTCCTCGGTTCCAGAAAACACCGGATCCACATCTATTACGACCCCTCTATAATCAAACAGCTTGTGGTGCACAAGTTCTCCTATCGAGAACCCGGCTCTCGAAGACTTAGTCATAGCAATACAATACCCGTATCTAGTGCCGATAACACCCAACCGAAGCCAGCAATATTTAATAAATAATTAATAGATTGAATATTGCATGTTGAGACTCCCACACCCAGTGATATAATCTCTTTCGTATGCCTCCTCAAACACCCATGATAAAGCAGTATAGAGAGATAAAAAAGGAGTATCCCGATACCATACTGTTTTTCCGCCTGGGTGATTTTTACGAGATGTTTTTCGAAGACGCTAAAATCGCTTCAAAGGTGCTCGGCATTGCACTTACTTCTAGGAACAAATCCGATAAAAACCCGGTACCTCTGTGTGGGGTGCCACATCACAGTGCGGAGTCGTACTTAACCAAACTGCTCGATAACGGCTATAAGGTGGCTATATGCGAGCAGGTAGAGGACCCAAAGCTCGCCAAAGGAATAGTTAAACGACAGGTCGTTAAGGTGCTTACACCCGGTGCTATCATTGACACTGAGAACCTGGACTATAGATCCAATAACTACCTGGCGAGCATAACTAACATAGACGGCTCTTACGGCCTTAGCTACACCGATATCTCCACGGGTGAATTTAAAACAACCAAGTTCGCAGGCAAAGACGAATTACTTGAGGAGCTCTCGCACCTTGAACCGAGCGAGATCCTGCTCATAGAGCATCTGCTCGAAGACCACACACTCGAGACCAACCCGCATTTAAAATCTTGGAACCCACTCGTCACAAAGAGAGAAAACCTGTTTTGGGACCCCGAGCGCGCTGAGGAGCTCTTGTTGGAATACCTGTCTGCAAAGACACTCGAGTCCTATGGGCTCGCAGATAACCCCCAATGCACAAGCTCTTGCTGGGCGCTCCTCGAGTATATAAAAGAGACACAGATGGACGATATGCCCCCACTGTTCGAGCCCCAGTTCTACACCAATTCCGAGTATCTGTTAATAGACGACTCCACAAAACTAAACCTGGAACTCTTAAAGACCATTCGTGGTGACACACACACCGGCTCATTCATATGGGTAATGGACCAAACTGTGACCGCAATGGGGGCTAGGATGCTAAAGCAGTGGATCAATTATCCTCTTTTGAACCACACAAAAATTAACGAGCGGCTAGACTCCGTAGAGAACCTAAAAGAAGAGCCCATGCTTAGGATCGACATCAGATCTACGCTAAAAGGTATTAGCGACATCGAGCGCTTAATAGGACGCATCTGTACCTCGTCGGCAAAGCCGAGGGACCTGGGGATGTTAAGGGACTCTTCACATTCCATAAAAGAGCTAAAAACCCTTACCGTGAAGCTCCGGAGCAAACCACTTAAGAAAATTCATAACAACATAGACGAGCTAAAAGACATACGTGAGATACTCGAGAGTGCGGTTGTCGAGAACCCGCCTCTAACCCCCAGGGACGGAGGGATAATACGCGACGGTTATAACAAGGAGTTAGACGAACTCAGGTCCATTCGCAAGAACGGTAAACACTGGATAGCTGAGCTCGAGGCCGAGGAACGCAAGGAAACTGGCATCAACACTCTCAAGATCGGCTACAACAAGGTGTTCGGCTACTACATAGAGGTTACCAAAGCCAATATCTACATGGTGCCAAACAGCTACCAAAGAAAACAAACTCTCGTAAACGCCGAGAGGTTCACCACCGACAGGCTTAAGGAATACGAAGAAAAAATACTGGGTGCAGAAGAAAAAATAGTTATCCTCGAAAAAGAGCTGTTCGAACAGATAAAAGAAAAAATCGCCAAACAATGCACGAGGATTAGAAAAACAGCATCACATATTGCCCGACTCGACGTCTTGGCCGCTTTTGCAGAAATTGCCGACCAGTACCACTACACAAGACCCGAGTTAACTGATAAGAGGGAGATTAATTTAAAAGAGAGCCGCCACCCTGTGGTGGAAAGAATCGATCTAGGGGAAAGGTTTGTACCCAACGACATCAAACTCGACCAGAACAAAAACCAATTCATTATTATCACGGGACCCAACATGGCCGGGAAATCCACCCTTATTCGCCAAGTGGCGCTTACCGCACTCATGTCGCAGATAGGCAGTTTCGTACCCGCGGCCAAAGCAAAGCTCGGGATCACTGACCGCATTTTTACCCGTGTGGGGGCCTCAGACAACCTGGCCAAGGGACAGTCTACGTTTATGGTAGAGATGGTGGAAACAGGCTTTATACTCCGCCACGCTACGAACAAGAGCTTGGTTATCCTAGACGAGATCGGGAGGGGTACGAGCACTTTTGACGGGATGAGCATAGCATGGGCAGTGGCAGAGTTTTTACACGACACTGGGTGTAGGACACTGTTTGCGACCCACTACCACGAGCTCGCAGAGCTGGCCAAGCATAAAAAGAGGATCATGAACTACAATATATATGTTAAGGAAGACGGCGATAAAATAGTGTTCCTAAGAAAGTTAATCCCCGGCGCCGCCAGTCACAGCTACGGTATCCAGGTTGCCAAGCTCGCCGGGATTCCCGAACGGGTCATAAAAGCCGCACGCAAGGTGCTTGTTAACCTAGAGAAATCGCAGACGGATTTAAGGGAATCGATCTTGGGGGGTCAGATCCCTATGTTCGAAAAAAATGAGAGCCCCCAAGCAGAGGAAAACCCCATTCTCGTTGAATTGAGTGAGCTCGACTTAAACTCAATGACACCGCTTGACGCTCTTAATGCTTTATCGGAGCTCAAAAAAAAGCTGGATTTACCTTCGTAAGACAGGGTTAAAAATGAAAACTAAGAGTGAAATAGGCAACAGGGGGGAACAGATAGCATGCAGAATGCTCAAAAAGAATAAATATAAAATCATTACAAAGAATTTTAGGTGCAAACAGGGCGAGATCGATATAATTGCGGAAGATAAAGACAAAGTGCTTTGCTTTATAGAGGTAAAAGCCCGCTCCTCCACAAGCTTCGGTCTGCCCGAAGAGGCCGTTACACAGAGCAAGCAGAAAAAACTATTAAACTCTGCCCTGGTCTATCTTGAGAAAAACAAGCTAGCATCTAGAAGCGCAAGATTTGACATTGTTTCAGTAAATCTACAAAACGACGAGACCCGGCTAATCCATAACGCATTTGACGCCGACATATAGCGACACCAACATTGTTTAATATACCGTATCCTGATCCCAAAATATCCAATAATAAACGTGGATAAACTTTTTATTGTTTACCCCTTGACACTACTTAAAACATGACTACCTTATACCTAGCGTTTTGTGCACCAAAACGCTTTTTTTAATTTATACATAGATTGCAGGAGGGAGTATCAATGAAAGTAAGACCACTTCGAGACAAAGTTCTAATTAAAAGAATTGACTCACCAGAAACCACTAAAGGCGGAATTATTATCCCAGAGACTGCTGCAGAAGCCCCCCAGGAGGGAGAAGTGGTTGCAGTGGGCACCGGATATATTCACGACAACGGTCAAATAATTCCTCTAGAGGTTGCAAAGGGCGACAGGGTTCTATTCGCCAAGTTCGGAGGAACTGAAATTACACTTGATGGTGATGACTACACCATATTGCATGAAGGTGAAGTCTTAGCAGTAATAGAATAGGTACTGAGAAAAAAGTTAGGAGGCAATACGAAATGGCAGCAAAGGAAATTAAATTTGACAGACAGGCCCAAGAGGCGGTACTAAGAGGGGTAGACCAGCTCACAAGAGCTGTGAAAGCCACACTAGGACCCCGCGGGCGTAACGTGCTAATAGAGAAGACATTCGGAGCCCCAGTGGTTACCAAAGACGGCGTGTCGGTAGCCAACGAGATCGAGCTAGAGGACAAGTTCGAGAACATGGGCGCACAGATGGTAAAAGAGGTGGCATCCAAGACAAGTGACGTAGCCGGAGACGGTACCACCACAGCCACAGTGCTGGCCCAGGCCATATTCCGCGAGGGGATAAAACTGGTAGCAGCCGGCCACGACCCGATGAAACTAAAGAGAGGGATAGACAAAGCCGTAGCAGTAGTGGTGGACAGCATACGCAAACAGAGCAAACAGGTAAAAGGGCGTACAGAGATAGCCCAGGTAGCCACAGTGTCTGCCAACGGGGACGAGACAATAGGGAACATCATAGCAGACGCAATGGAGAAGGTGGGTAAAGACGGAGTAATAACAGTGGAAGAGGGACGAAGCCTGGAAACCGACCTCGACGTGGTAGAGGGGATGCAGTTCGACAGAGGTTACCTAAGCCCGTACTTCGTAACAGAGCCCGAGAAGATGCTGGTGGAGTTAGAGGACCCTCTAATACTAATGTACGACAAGAAGATCTCGAACATGAAAGACCTGGTACCGCTACTCGAAGAGGTAGCCCGTAGCACCAAGCCTCTATTGGTACTTGCAGAGGACATAGAGGGAGAGGCCCTGGCGACACTGGTTGTGAACAAGATCAGGGGCACACTGAAAGCAGCGGCAGCCAAGGCCCCGGGGTTTGGTGACAGGCGTAAGGCAATGTTAGAGGACATAGCAGTGCTCACGGGGGGTAAGGTAATAGCTGAGGAGGCAGGGATGAAGCTAGAGGGAGCGAAGCTTGCAGACCTGGGAAGAGCTAAGAAGGTGGTAATAGACAAGGACAATGCGACTATTATAGGCGGGGCCGGGAAGAAGGCCGAGATAGAGGGTAGGATACGCCAGATAAAGGCCCAGGTGGACGAGGCCAGTGGGGAGTATGACAGAGAGAAGCTTCAGGAGCGGTTGGCAAAGCTGGCCGGTGGAGTGGCAGTGATAAGAGTGGGGGCAGCTACAGAGGCCGAGATGAAGGAGAAGAAGGCCAGGGTAGAGGACGCACTTAACGCCACAAGGGCAGCAGTGGAAGAGGGGATAGTAGCCGGTGGCGGAGTAGCATTAATAAGAGCGATAAAGGCGGTGGACGGGTTTGACGGAGCTGATGCAGAGGAGCAGGCCGGGGTAAACATAGTAAAGAGAGTCTTGGAAGAACCGCTTAGAGGAATAGCAACGAACGCCGGGTGGGACGGCTCAATAGTAGTAGGTAAGGTGAGTGAGGAGAAGGGTTCCAACGGGTTCGATGCAGGGAGGCTAGAGTACTGTGACCTTATAGAGGCAGGGATAGTGGACCCGGCAAAGGTAACGCGCAGTGCAATACAGAACGCGTCTAGTGTGGCGGGGTTACTGCTCACAACAGAAGCACTAGTGGCAGAGAAACCGCAGCCTGAAGACGCCGGTCCAGCTGCAGGAATGCCTCCGGGCGGCATGGGCGGAATGGGCGGAATGATGTAAAACCTGAAAAAAACGTTAGTATAAAAAGCTACGAAGCGGGCTCCCCAGTTATTTGGGCTGCCCGCTTTTTTGTATGCAAATCTATCTGGATTTATTAAACCTATAGCCGATGCATTTGTATACGAGCTTTGCAGCCAGCACATCGGGGCCGAGCACACCCGGGTGCGGAGCAAGCTCTACGATATCTAGACCGATGACATCGCGTTCTGCGAACACTCTTTTTAGTAACCCCAGAACTTCGTACCATCCCAAACCCCCGGGCTCGGGTGTACCGGTTGAGGGAACCAAGGATGAATCGAACCCGTCTACATCAATCGATATATATACCTTATTACTCAGCAGCTTTACCGTCCGCTCTATCCATTGGTCCCCACTGCTGGAGTTAATCTCGCGTGCGGGAATAATATGCACTTTATCTGTAGATTTTATAAACTCAGATTCTTCAATTGAGTAACTCCTTACACCGACCTCTATAACATTGACACTCTCCTCGGTAACCCTCCTCATCACACATGCATGGCTGTATTTAGTGCCCTCGTACTCACCCCTGAGATCGGCATGGGCATCTATACTCAAGACTGAAAATTGTTCCCCCGATGCCCTATGAGCCCTGACAGGGCCTAGAGTAATGGAGTGCTCGCCGCCTAGGGTTATCACAAATTTATCTGACTCGATCAATCGTGTGCACAGACCCTCCACTGCATTTACCACTTGGTTGGGGTCTATATCGCACTCAAGCTCCCCCAATGTGTGTATGCCGACTGAGCAGGGCTCAAAGCCTAGCTCGTCGTCAAATAGCTCGAGCGATCTAGATGCATATATTATCGAGGCCGGGCCCCGTGAGGTCCCCTTGCCGAACGACACCGTACCTTCATATGGGACCTGAACAATAGCAACCCTAGAGCCCTCGAACGTGGAATACTCGTCCTCAAGGCCCAGAAAATTGTTGTTCAATATACTCTCACCTGTCATCGTTCCGCAATTTAACCCAGTTCAGGTATCAATGTCAATCCTCTAGATGCAGGGCGTAATCTATAACAGTAGATTTTAAAAATATTCAGATAGCACAGAGCCGATTTCGCTGATAGAATTTAAATACATGAAAGATTTATCAAATTCGAAGGTATTACTGTTAACACGCCATGCTAAATCGAGCTGGAAAAACGCGAGTTTGTCCGATTTCGATCGACCGCTTAATAAACGCGGCACGCACGACGCTCCTAAGATGGGAAAACACTTGGCCCACTCGGACTATGTCCCCGAGGCTATTATGACGAGCACCGCAGTCAGAGCACTAACGACCGCAGAGCTAATAGCAGCTGAGACGGGGATTGCCAAGCACGATATAATACAAAGTGAGAAAATATACGGCATATATTGGACCGAATTACTTGATGAAATAAAGCTGTTTGATAACAGCTTTAGGGTGCTTATGGTTGTGGGTCATAACCCCACTATCACAGAGTTGCTTAACAAACTCACAAACAAACGAATTGATAATGTACCTACCTGCGGAGTAGCGGTGCTCGGATTTAATACCTCGTCATGGTCTGGGATCAAAAGAGGTGAGGGTGAACTGATCACTTTCGATTACCCCAAGAAATTTTGGTGAACTCCCCCTTGAGACTCATGATGCTAACTTTTGATATACTTTAAATTCTCGACATATGAGAACCTAGCGGATAATGTGGTATGTCTACACATATATGGTTATTAAATAACAGATATAAATAAGGACATGACTAAAAAGCCTCACTACACAAACCATAGAGAACGACTGCGTGAGCGCTATATCAATAGCGGGGCCGAGGGTATGCATGATTATGAACTGCTCGAGCTCCTCTTAACATTTGCTATCCCGCGGAAAGATGTGAAACCACTCGCCAAGAACCTGATCGCTGAGTTCGGCGGGCTCCAGGGAGTCCTCGATGCTGAGCATAGTGCTTTGGCAGAATTCCAGGGCATGGGAAACATCTCTGCAACACTGATCAAAGTATCAAAGGACTTCATAGGATACTACTTGGAAAAGAGTCTTGTGAAATTAGATTCGTTATCGGCACCCAAAGCCGTTGTAGATTTTTGCAGATTCAAACTAGAAGGGCTGCGCAATGAGGCATTCATGATACTTTATATGAATATAAAAAATAATGTTATCGGCCACCAGGTGCTGCAGGTGGGCACACTGGATACAGTGGCTGTGTACCCACGACGTATCTTGGAGGAAGCGTTATCGCGACACGCTTCGAGGCTGGTTTTGGTACACAATCATCCAAGCGGCAACACAGAGCCCTCGCGTGAAGACGTACAACTGACCAAAGAGATTATGAATGCCCTTAAACCGCTTGAAATCAAGGTGCTCGATCATATAATCATAGGTCAGTTCGGGTACTTTAGTTTTGTCGAAAACAATATGCTATAGATGGATCAATCCTTCATTTTTTACTAAGACTAATATTATAAGTAATAACTGTGATTCGGATATAATAGCTCTATACTTTATAATTATTCGCTAGATGCTATGTTTCAGGCCATAGCTCTAAAATCAATTTACACTTTATAACTACTCTAGAATATCAATGGGAAATTCAATCAGCATTAAACGGTTTGTAATTACATACATCTTATTGATGGGCGGGTTTTTTCTGCTTATCGGCCTTAAACCCATCCAGGACATTATTGACATAAACGGTTTGTATTCAAATATGATAGTGGTTCTTACGTCCAAGATCCTGGGTGTCATGGGCATAGCATCTACTTATCAGGGATCTCTAATACACCTGCCTTCAATATCGCTCGATGTTGAGTTCGGGTGTAACGGGCTTGAGGCTGTAATGATATATGCAGTCGCGGTGCTCACGTTCCCGGCTACCTGGAAGAACAAGATTATGGGCATAGTAATAGGGTTTATTGTAATCCAGGCACTAAACTTAATCAGAATCGTCGGGCTCGGATACACCGGTGTGTACCATAAGAGCCTCTTTGATGTTGTACACATATACATAGCCCAAGGTGTGATGATTGCAGTTGCACTCCTTACTTTCATTCTGTATCTAAACTACATCAACAATGAGCAAAAAAGACCAAGCCAAGCAACCACGTAGAAACCTGGTATTAAAAATAGCACTCATATTCATAGTGTCGTATGGGGCATTTCTGGCTGCGTGGATCGGTGTGAAAGGCTACTATGGGATTGCTATGACAAAAGCGGCCTCTAAGTCTATTGCTAGCATAAATAACTTGGACTTGATTCAGCTTAAAAAAAATGAAGATGTAATAAAGGTCGCTTTCGTTGCGAAAAAATTCGGTGTGCAAGACAACATCAAGATTGCATTAGACATATCTACATCGAATTACACATTTAATGTTCCTCTAACGCTTGCGATCATGGCCGCGTTTTTCCCCCTGGTCAATAGAAAACGCGTTTATATAGAAGCATTAGTGCTACTTGTAATTGTACATTTCCTATACATCTTTACGATGGAAGGACAACAGATAAACTCTGCACTAACAGAGCTTGGGTATGCAAAAAAGAACAAGTTTACTCAGATCCTATGGGAATTTTCATGGGGGTTTGTGGATAATATGGTTGTTAGGTTCGAGCCGTTTTTAGTCGGGGCCTACATCTATTTTTTCAGCAAGAAAACAACGAAATCCGATTGTTAACACCCGTAAATACCATACAAATCACTTTAACTGTGGGGCGATACTTTTAAATTGCGACTTTAAGTATGTATCGTTGTTGTCTATGAACACTGATAGTTATTGACAAAGAATCCAATTAGTTATAGAATTGCAATAGGATAAAACATTTAGTTGTTCTATGCGAAAGGGCAAACTATTCGAAAGAATAGGACGCAAAGCAAAGGCCTAAGGGTAAACTGGAGGATGCCTAAGGTAGCTGGGTTGCCGAAGAGATGGAGGATGGGTCTGGACAATTCCGCTCTTCAATCAGGATGAAAGGAGAAATCCTTTGTATCCCAGATAGCTATGCCCTGATAGGGGAATGCTATGCATGTATATGGTATGCGATTCATGATGGGTTCTCACGTTCTAGCACTGATTGCAATCCTATTGCTCTCGTTTGTCACACTGCCTGAAACAAGCCTGGCAGACGGCTACTACTTTAAAGAGCGTAATGGGGTGGCTCACTATACGAATCTAGACCCCGAGGACCGTAGCTTTAAACAAATGTCTAACCCCTGGGGTACCTTCAAAGGCTCGAGACGAACCATTAAGAGAAGTAAAACTAGGGTAGGAAGTTTTAAGTACTCGCAAGATTACGATAAACACATTAATAAAACCGCCAGGACTTTCGGGGTAGACCCCATGCTCGTAAAAGCAATAATTAAGGTTGAATCCAACTTTAACCCCGACGCCGTGTCTCCAAAAGGGGCGATGGGTGTAATGCAGCTTATGCCCCAAACAGCAATCAATAACGGTGTCACAAACCCCTATGACCCCCATCAAAACATACAGGGCGGGGTGCGTTACTTTAGCAAATTGATGAAAATGTTCAACAACAACACCACATTAGCACTGGCCGGTTATAACGCCGGGGAAAATGCTGTAATAAAATACGGTTATAAAATCCCCCCTTATCCCGAGACCATTAACTACGTGGATAAGGTCTACATACACTACGATAAATTGAGAAACTCCAAAACCAAAAGAAACACAGATAGCATGATTGCAGAATCTAACTACATTAAGTCCAACAAAGAAAATATTAAATCCGACAAAGAGAAGAAAAAATCGTTCATGTATGTAGAAACCCTAGACACCAAGGCTGTTGCTGCAAACAAAACAACTAAGCAAAAACCTGCTGTGCAGACTCAAGTCTCAAAATCATCACAATCCACTCAGCAGAAAACCACTGAGACGACCATTACCAAAAATCCCGACGGTCGCTTCACAGTACAGATTGCCTCTTTTCCCAAACTCCACCACGCTCAGGAGATGGAAGAGAACCTAAAATCCAAGAACCATCCCGCCTACATTCAGAAGGTGGAAATACCCGGCAAGGGTACATGGTACAGAGTTAGGGTAGGGAAATTTACGAATAAAAATGACGCCAGACAGTTCGGTCAGGATATAAAAACTAAGGAACCCAGCATAAATTCTGTACTCGTTACCTCTTTATAAACCAAGGCTTGTCATCAGATTCCCATAAAGACAGTGGAATCGGGTAGGCAGTACAAGTCCTTACAGTTGTACACTTTCCGATTTTGGATAGAACCGCAATTATCCAATATACATGGGGTCGTAACGGCTTGACTAATAGGCTAATTATTGATTATCATACATACGCTCTTGGTGCGAATTAGAGCAGTTATCTCGGGGGGCATCTAATGAAAGCAATAATTGTTAGTATACTTATCATAGCCGCGTTTGGATTTTTCTTCTATAACATATACAACCTGATCAAATTGCTAAAAATCGGGAAATTCGAAGCCCGCTTTGACAACATCGGCGAGAGAATAAAAAAAGTACTGATATATGTGTTTGGCCAAAGGAGATTGGTGAAAAACTACACCTTCGCAGGGGTAGAGCATTTCATGATCTTCTGGGGCTTTATGATCATTACTATCGGCACCATAGAGCTGCTAGTAGGAGGTATTTTCCCCGGGTTTAAACTCATCCCAGGCACCGCTCATAACGTATACGAATTTATCCTGGACATTGTACAATTCCTTGTAATCATTGCATTAATTATGGGTATTATTAACCGGACAACTATAGCAAAGAGAAGAGAGGTAAATGGGCTTGATGCTGTAGTTATATTTGGTTTGATATTTGGTTTGATGCTAACAGCTTTTGGGTACACGGGGGCCAAGGTTGCGCTGGCAGAACTAGAGAGCGGATGGCTGCCGGTATCCACAGGGGTTTCAAACATATTTTACAGCGGTATGAGTGAGAGTGGGCTCGTTTTCTCGCGTGAGTTCTTTTGGTGGTTCCATATACTTATAGTGCTCGGGTTCCTGAATTACCTGCCATACTCAAAACACAGCCACGTTTTTACAGCTATACCCAACGTGTTTTTCCAGAACCTTGAGCCCAGGGGAGCGTTAAAACCCATAGACTTTGAGAACATACCAGACGATATTGACCACTTTGGCGCAGGCAAACTGGAAGACTTTACATGGAAAGACATACTGGACTCGTATACCTGCACGGAATGTGGAAGATGTACGGACAACTGCCCCGCATGGCACACGGAGAAGCCACTCTCACCCCGTGAGATTGTGGTGAAACTAAGGCATTACACCTCTAGCGAGGGTAAAGCCCTTGTAAACGGTGGTGAGGTAGAAAACGGTATTATCCCCGGACCCGACTGGGTAACCGAAGACGAGCTTTGGGCCTGTACCAGCTGTAACTCTTGCGTGGAGCAATGCCCGTTGTTTATTGACCAGATGAGCAAGATCATGGAGATGCGCAGGTACCTTACACTCGAGGGCAAGCTCACAGGAACCGCAGGCAAGACACTCCAGAAACTCCAAATGCAGGGAAACCCGTGGGGGTTCAGTGAGGACGAAAGGGCCAACTGGCTTTCGGAAGAAGACGGGGTCAACATAATTGGGCAAGAGGGAGTAGAGGACGCATCGGAGATAGATTTTCTATACTGGATGGGCTGTTACGGGGGTTACGACCCACGCGGACAGAACATCGCAAAAGCAATAGTGAGCTTGCTTACAGACGCTAGTGTCAATTTTGCGGTGATGGGCCCTATGGAGTCATGCACAGGTGACCCGGCCCGGCGCCTTGGTGAAGAGGCCCTATACCAGATGCTCGCCACCCAAAACATAGAGAACCTAAATGAGCTAAAGGTTAAAAAGATTATTGCCAACTGCCCGCACTGCTACAATACAATTAAAAACGAATATCCGCAGTTCGGAGGCGATTACGAGGTCATAAGCCATACCGAGTTTCTAAACCAGTTGATACAAGAGGGAAAGCTCAAACCAACCAAAGAGATAAATGAAGCAGTGGCGTACCACGACCCATGTTATTTGGGTAGATACAACAGAGTGTTTGATCCCCCGCGAGAGGTGCTTAAATCCATACCGGGCCTTAAACTGGTAGAACTAGACCGCAAGAGGGAAAGGAGTTTTTGCTGCGGAGCCGGGGGTGGAAAGATATGGATGGAAGAAGAAGCCCCCAGGGTTAACTGGAACAGGTTCGAGGAGGTCGAGGCCAAAAACCCTGACACTGTAGCCGTAGCATGCTATTTCTGTGATACGATGTTTGAAGACGCCGCCAAGCACGCCGGTAACGAAGAGATGGAGATAAAGGATATCTCTATGATTCTGAGAGAATCGGTCGAGTCGGGGGATAGTACCCAAGACTGACACATAGGCGGCTTCCGAAGCATACGCAGCCATAACCTTCTGCAATTACTAGCTATTATATGTTCGAAAGTAATGTGCCGTGAATTAAATCACTATAGTTCTAAATTATCGTCTTGTATTAGAAGAGCCGCAGGTTAATCTAATCTCTATGGATTCTCCCGAGAGACAAACCGCAATATTCTCAGACCCCAACAACAAAGGTACACCTGAGGGGTGTTTAAAAATATTCGACAAACCCACGCTATCTGTAATCTACGAATCCGGTCAAACCACTATAAAAACAGATACCGAAAAAATAAGCAGTGACCAAGACCCGATCGATTTGATCAATCACTACCTAGCCCAGGGATACTATGCTATGGGATATATAGGTTACGAATACGGGAAATACACAGAGTTCGGGTTTAACCCGATATATGGTAAAGAAGGTAAAGCGCTACCCGAGCTTTACTTCCACATATTTGATCCCGGAGGTATGAAGCAAGCAACTCCCGAGATGCTGACTCATAACAAGACAAACCGTGAAAATCCTCACACACCCGAATCACCAACCTCGAATATGTCAAAAAGTGAGTATTTAGAGATGGTTAGAAGAGCCAAGGACTATATAGCGAATGGGGATATATATCAGGTAAACCTATCTCAGCGGTTTAAACTAACAAAAGAGATCGATCCCTATAACTGTTTTTTGGACCTCTACAACACACAGCCCGTGCCATATGCCGGTTTGATTGATTTCGGCAGTTTTCAGATAATTAGCGGATCTATGGAGCTGTTCATAGAAAAAGCGGGGAACAAGATTACTACAAAACCGATAAAAGGCACAATAAGACGGGGGGAAAACACCCAGGAGGACGTCATATTAAGAGCCGAACTCGTAGGCAGTGAAAAAGAGCGCGCAGAGAACCTCATGATAGTCGATCTAATGAGAAACGACCTGGGCCGAATATGCGAGTATGGGAGTGTCGGGGTCAAAAACCTGTTTAAGATCGAATCCTATACCACACTACACCAGATGGTCTCAGAGGTCGAGGGAACACTTAAACCAGGCCTTACATTAACCGAAATCATAAAAAACCTGTTTCCCCCGGGATCAGTCACAGGTGCACCCAAGAAAAGGACCCTTGAGATCATAGACGAACTGGAGCCCCACTACAGAGGACCTTATTGCGGAGCGATAGGAATTTTCTATCCCAACGGGGACTTTACACTAAGTGTTGGGATCAGAATAATAGTTACGGATGCTAAAGAATCCACATTCTGGGTCGGTAGCGGCATAGTTTGGGACTCGGACCCTGAACAAGAGTACGAAGAGACATTACTTAAGGCAAAAGCGATTAAAAAAGCCATTGGGCTGAGATAACTATCACCGGATCAATATAAAAATGAGTCAAGAATTTTGCTTCCTAGACAAAAAACCCGCAGATATCGCTATTTATAACAGGTCTATTCAGTTCGGCGAAGGAGTGTTTGAAACATTTAGATATAAACAAGGTCTCCCAGTATACTTCGATAGACATATGAAACGCATGGAAAAAGGGGCTCTAGCACTCGAGTTGGAGTACCCCGGGCCCGAAACTATCACGGGGCACATCATAGCTGCAATCCAGGCATCAGGTATAAAAGACGCATACGTCAAGGTCTCTCTATTGTCCGAGGGAGAAAATACTTATTATGGTAACTCCCTTAAAACACACATTTTAATTATCATCAGAGGGTACAAAGAACAAAAGCCCGAAAAGAGCGTAGCCATTTCAACTGTAAGGAGATATTCCGGTTCCCCAACCGCGCGTATAAAAACACTAAACTACCTGGAATCCATAGTCGCAAGGCGCAAGGCCATTAAATCGGGCTACGAGGAGGCAATACTTCTTAACGAGAAGGACGAGCTCTGTGAAGGGAGCTCTTGCAACATATTCTTTTACTCGGAGGGGGTACTATACACACCCTCGGTTGCTTGCGGCATACTGCCCGGGATCACAAGGGGAATTATGATAGAAACTGCGCTTGAGGAGGGAATCGAGTTCAGAGAGGGTAGTTTTACAGTAGAAGAACTGGACGCAGCAGAGTGCATTTTACTCACAAACTCTCTAATCGGGGTCAACACAGTCTCTAACCTGGAGGCTATTAGATTTGCCCCTCCACCTAAGGAACTAAGCGATCTTTGCGAGAAATTATTTGAGAAACTCAAGTGGAATAAATAAGGCTCATTCAGGCAATATCTGTATTAATCTAGATGTTTCACGTGAAACATCACTTGCCCACACAAAACTTACTGAATATACGTCCTAGAATATCCTCTGTAGTGGTCTCGCCCGTTATCTCGCCCAGCGCATCTAGCGCGATCCTTAACTCAAGTGCAAGGAACTCGGGTGACTCGCCTAGGTCTAGTATATTGAGAAAGGCCTTAAGACTCGCCCTGGCCTTCTCGAGGGCGGATTTATGCCTGAGCTCTGTTAAAACAATCTCGCCCGATTCTCTGGGGTTTTCATTTTGTAGCAGTAACGATAATATGGCATTGTTTAATTCGTCTATCCCCACACCCGTCTTTGCCGATGTCCTGACGGTATATCTGGGATCTATGTAGTCTTTTAAAGCATCGGGGAACAAATTTTCACTAAGGTCAGATTTATTGATTGCAACAATAGCAGTCTTACCCGAAATGAGCTCCAAGACGGTTCTGTCATCGTCGTCGAGCCCGCTGCTTCCATCCATTACCGCAATAATGAGCTCGGATTTACCTGCCTTATCCCTGGCGATATCGACCCCCACACGCTCTATCTCGTCGGCGGTAACCCTTATGCCTGCAGTGTCTGAGAGTTTTAGTGCAATGCCGCCAACACTTAAGATCTCTTCTATGAAATCCCTCGTAGTGCCCGGATGAGGGCTCACAATAGCTCTGTCTTTTAGTAAAAGCCTGTTTAATAAGCTCGATTTCCCGACATTGGGCTTGCCTATTATTACGGTACTCACCCCGTGTTTGAGCACCCTACCCTGTTCGTAGGACTCTAACAGCAGATCAATCACTTCGATAAGATTGCTGGAACGCGATTTAATATCCTCTTTAATTACAGGATCAATATCCTCCTCGGGAAAATCGACCTGGGCCTCTACCTCGGCCAGTATATCGAGAACTGTCTCTTTGTATTCGTTTATTAATCCCGATAACATCCCCTCAAGCTGAAGTTCCGCCTGTCTTAAACCCTCTTCGGAGTCGGCATGCACAATATCTATTACAGCCTCAGCCTGAACCAGGTCCATTTTACCGTTGAGAAAAGCTCGGAACGAGAACTCCCCTGCATTGGCAGGCCTGGCACCCGCATCTATGACATGACCCAGTATCTTCTTTGGCACTAGGTACCCGCCATGACAGTGGATCTCTGCCATATCCTCGCCCGTGTAGGACGCAGGCGACCGCATAAACACACACAACACCTCATCGGCATTGCCTGCGTCGTCACTGTCCACAATATGACCATGATAAAATGTCCGCGGCTTCATCTCTGACACAGATAACCGGCTACTGCTTTTGAACAGAGACGCTATAACATCTATAGTACCTCTGCCGCTTACTCTAATTATAGAGATCCCACCCTCGCCTACAGGTGTCGCGATGGCTGCGATAGTGTCATTACCTGCAATTTTATTACTCATACCACTGATAAATTACCATAAGAGATGTGAATGATCTATAAACGCCATATCATATGTTTCACGTGGAACATTGCGGGATTAAACAGTTACAGATTGTTTAGAAGCCTAAGAACTGTAGATTTTCCATTTTGCAGTGGACCGATTGTTTTTTGGGTTTTAAGGAGTAATATGGCCCCCTCGATATGTGAAAAAATAAACTCAGCCAGATCCCTGGGGTCAATCTCATTGCTAAACTCGCCGTTTTCTACTCCCTGTCTAATACAGAGCGAAAGCGCATCTATCCATTCATCAAAAAAACTGTGTAGCGACTGTCTAAACCCCTCGCTTAGATCTGACATCTCGAGTGCGAGGTTCCCAAATGGACAGCCCCTTTTGCAGTTGAGATCGTTATGAAACTCTATGAAAGCATCGTATAGGCCACTTATGCGGTAGACCGCTGAGTGGTTTGTATCTAACAATATGCTTCGTATAACACCCGATCGAAACTCCTCTATTCTTAGGTTTAGTATCTCGAGGCCGAGATCGTCTTTGGTCTTAAAATGATAATAGAAATTACTCTTAGAAACATTGGACTCTGCTATTATTTGATCGACGCTTGTATGGCTGAAACCCTTTTTGTGGAAGAGCTTCTTGGCGCGGTTGATGATCTTTACCCTGTTCTTAGTCATATTAGTCAGGCAATAATAGTACGGACTAGTTAGTACTAAATAATCATATATAAAGTTTTTTGTCAAGTATGATGGCTAACTCAAACAAAACGCTTGTTTAAATTTATTAGGTAGGGTTGAAGCTTATTTTGACCGGGGGATCGGGATAAAATTTTTCAAAATTTATGGCTGTATCTTTATCTTGTATAAGTACCCTGAATTTATTGCCCATCTGCTCGGGTAGAAATAGTGTCTTGATTGAGTTTAGCTCGATGCTTTTTTTACTTTCGGGAATTGATGAGTTGCTGCTTAGCGCTTCTATTATTTCCAGGATCCCCCAGTCGACCAGGAATTGGCCCTGGGTAGTGTAGTGGAAAGTGTTTAAATCGCAGGCCTCTCCTACCCTTATGAGATTGGAGAAATCGACGTGTGCCGTGATATCCTGCCTCCCTATATCCTCGTAGGGGTTCTCGTTAATGCGGTTGTCTTTGACACATTTATATGTGCCGCTTAGTCTCGCGGGATCGTAGAGCTCTTTGGCCAAAAAGCCGTAATCTATTGTGAGGACCAATCCCTTATAAATAGCGCTTGCAATATTATTTATGTAATTACGGGTAGTTATGCAGACCTCGGCCTGTTGGCCGTCTGCTAGTTCAATCTCATGATCCTCAAAATATTTCTCTATCTCTACCGTGCTAGGTGTATCTGTAATCTCTATAAACTCACCGCCTCTAACATCAACATAGAGCTCTAGCAGTTTTGCTCCCCGAGCAACAACTCTATGAAACGGGAGTGCATCAAAGAACTCGTTCGAGACGACCACCCCCTTATCATAAGGCGACTCGATACCTTCTAACTCGGAAAACACCTTAATCCTATCGAGATGAGCTTTTAGTAAATCTCGGTATCCCTCTCGATGTTTATTGCTATGTTCAATCAGCACATAAGTAATATGGTTGTAGAACTCGGGCTCTCTTTTTTTTAGCGCGTCTAGAATATCGAGCGCTAAATATCCAACACCGCCCCCGACTTCCACCACAGTAAACCCACTCTGACCTATAACCTCGGATGCAGATCTTATAAAATTGGAAATAACCTGACCGAACACACTGCTCGCATGAGGACTGGTGTAGTAGTCGCCCCTCTTGCCAATTCCACCCACAGCGGTGCTGTAGTAGCCGTGCTCAGGGTGATAGAGTGCTAAGTCCATAAATCGAGAGAAAGTAATAGGCCCGTCCTTTTCTATTGTTGACCTGATTATATGATATAATCGATTAGCTTTGCTCATGGTAAAATAGACTCAATTTTTAACTTACCGGTTATCCTATACCAAATATTCTATGAATCTAGTGCGTAAATACACTAAAGCTGTCATATTCTTTGTTCTGGCTGTCATATATCTAAGTGTATCTTTTGTCGTAGAACTAGTGGTGAGAGATAGAAAGAGGCAGCTGTCTTTTTTCTCGCGCAATACATCGTTCTTTACAAAACTGTGTCTTTTGGTATTGGGTATCAAGCTAAGGGTCATAAACAAGGAACGAGTATCTTGTGTTGATGAGAATTTTTTTGTCGTATCCAACCACCTCTCGTATACAGACATATTTATTATATCCTCTACCATCCAATCAGTCTTTGTAGCCAACGCCGAGCTAATGGAGGAGTTTCCACTCGGCACAATTACAAAGTACAGCGGGGGGATATTTGTAGAGCGAAGAAGCCGCTCGAGAATGCTAGAAGAGATAGAGATGGTATCAAATGTGCTGGATCTGGGTTTTAACGTAGTGCTCTTCCCCGAGGGCACCACATCAAACGGCGAGACCGTGATGGATTTTAAGACCTCTTTTTTTGCTCCTTATTTAAAATCAGATAAGGCCATCTTACCGATCTGTATCAAGTACAAAAACCTAGACCACAAGCCTGTGGATGATAGTACGAGAGACAGGGTCTATTACTATGGGAGTGCGTCGTTCTTCGATCATTTTTTCGGGCTTCTCGAGGCTAAGTCTGTCGATGTAGAGCTCAGGATATTGGATAGGATTGAGCCCGACGCGAGTTCCGACAGGAAAAATATTGCAGCCAGAGTGCACAAGGCAATCCTGGAATCTTATACAAATGATTGACGTTTAAGTGTCGGTTGGAAGACAAAAGTTGTGTAACTACGGATAAATATGTTATAAGTTGTATTCGAGAGAGATCAAAACTAGTGCTTGCTCTAGTTCGCACTGTTGGTTATGATTGTAATTTCCACTATTAGTAGGGGGTTGGAGAGTAGAAATGGATCTTAAGTGGGCAAAAAGGATAGAGGAGCTGCCTCCTTATCTTTTTGCCGAAATCGACGCCAAGAAAAATGAGATGAAGTCAAAGGGTGTGGATGTGATCGACTTAGGGGTCGGAGACCCCGACATCCCGACACCCCAGAGAATTATCGACGCCCTTGTGGTCGGGGCTGAGGACCCAGCTAACCACAGATACCCATCGTACGAGGGGATGCTTTCATTTAGAGAAGCTGTGGCGGATTGGTACAAGGTGCGTTTTGGGATAGATATAGACCCAGCTACCGAGGTGGTAGCGCTCATTGGCTCGAAAGAAGGTGTTGCACACACCCCGCTTGCATTCGTAGACCCCGGGGACGTGGGTCTATACACCGACCCTGGCTACCCAGTGTATCCCACTTCCATAAGCTTTGCCGGTGGCACACCGGTTGCACTGCCCCTTTATAAAGAAAACGGGTTTTTACCCGATCTAGCTAAGGTATCTGAGAGTGATAAAAAGAATGCGAAGCTGATGTTTATTAACTATCCCAATAACCCCACAACAGCAGTAGCAGAGGATGGGTTTTTCGACGATGTAGTGGAGTTTGCGGCACACAACAACATACTCGTATGTCACGATGCAGCATACACTGAGATCGCATTCGACGGCTACAACCCTCCGAGCTTTCTGCAAACCGATGGGGCAAAGGAAGTGGGGATCGAGTTTCACTCGCTGTCTAAAACTTTTAACATGACGGGCTGGAGACTTGGGTTTGCAGTGGGAAACAAGAGTGCAATCGCGGGGATAGGCAAGATTAAAACTAATATTGACTCGGGTGCCTTCCAGGCGATACAATACGCAGGGATTGAGGCACTTAAAAATTATAAAGACGGGCTTTCGGATAGGCAAAAGATTTTCGAGGAACGGAGAGATATTTTTTGTGCGGGTTTAGACGAGGTTGGGCTTAAATATGAAAAACCAAAGTCCACGTTTTATGTGTGGTTTGAGGTGCCCCATGGGCTTACTTCAAAAGAATTTTCATCAAAGCTGCTTACCGAGGCAGGTATAGTGGTAACACCGGGTACGGGTTTTGGGGAGTATGGTGAAGGGTACGCACGAGTCTCGACCACCTTTAATACGGATAGAATCGTACAGGCAGTCGAGCGGTTGAAAGAAGCGGAGTTTTAAAACAGAGGGAAGCGGCAAAAGGAATGAGAATTGGAATATTTACTGCTATCTTCTAAAATAGTAATAACGACAATATATGCATTGACCTTAACATTGCTCTGTACCTACGGAGCGCATAGATATTACATAGTACATATCTATAGACGTAATAAAAACAAAGAAGTATCGCCCCCCCAACGTTTGAGCAATCTACCCCGCGTCACAATACAGCTGCCAATTTATAACGAGATGTACGTGGTGGAGAGGTTGATCTCGTCGGTCTGCAAGATCGACTATCCGTTGGATAAACTCGAGATACAGGTGTTGGATGACTCGACTGACGACACACAAATAATTGCGTGTGAGGTCGTTAACCGCTTCCGACAAAGGGGCTTTGATATCCACTACATCCACCGTGAAGATAGAGAGGGCTATAAGGCAGGGGCACTGCGCGAGGGGTTGAGTGTAGCTAAAGGGGAGTTTGTTGCAATATTCGATGCAGACTTTATTCCCCCTAAGAACTTCCTTAGGGACACGATTGATTATTTCTCGGACCCCAAGATCGGGATTGTTCAGGCAAGGTGGGGACACGTTAACATTGACTACTCGATGTTGACCAAGGCACAGTCCATACTGCTGGACGGCCATTTTATGATTGAGCAGACGGCTAGGTTCCACGGGGGTATGTTCTTTAATTTTAACGGCACTGCCGGGGTGTTGAGAAAGGAATGTATCTACGATGCGGGCGGGTGGCAGCACGACACGCTTACAGAGGACCTTGACCTTAGCTACAGGGCGCAGCTAAAGGGCTGGAAGCTCGTTTACCTAAAAGACACAGTGGCGGATGCTGAGCTGCCTGTGGATATGAACGCCTTTAAATCGCAGCAGCACCGCTGGGCAAAAGGCGGGGTGCAGACAGCGCTCAAAATACTCCCGAGACTGCTTGGGGAGAGTACACTCCCACTTAAAATAAAATCCGAGGCATGCTTTCATTTACTGGGAAACTTATCGTATATCTTCTTACTCGTACTACTGGTGCTTATGTTCCCGATGGCCTATTTTTGGGACTCCGTAGGATGGGAGAAAGTTGTATTGTTTAACCTTGTGGCTATATCGCTTGGTACATTCAGCTTCTTTAGGTTCTATTGGATCACCGTGCAGGAGGTGCACGGGGAGAACTGGGTCAAGTACGCCAAGCACGTTGCCACAGCCATAGCACTGGGGGCGGGAATATCTATAAACAATTCCAAAGCCGTAATAGAGGCGTTGCTGGGTAAGAGCTCGGAATTTAAACGTACACCTAAGTTTGCGGTCACGACAAAATCGGATAACTGGAAAAAAACAAGCTACGTCTCGTCCACGAGTATTACCGCACTAATCGAGCTTACAATTGGAATATTCTTTTTGTTCCAATCGGTCTATGCGATCATAATGGGCTATTTTGGCTGGATACCGTTTTTGTTGATTATACAGTTCGGGTTTATATATACGGCAGTGCTCTCAATCATGCACAGCTCTAATAAAGGTGCAAAAAACGACACTATTGACCCCTTTGTGCCCAACCCCTCACTGCAGCGGAAAGAGGATTATTGAGTCCCCCCTAAATTACATATAAAGTGTCTTGGAAGCCACGTGCGAAATAAGTGTTGAGAAGCGCAATGCCATGTTGTAGAATCAGTTGATGGGCCGGGTGTTTGGGGTTTTTCAAATTAGCAGTGTTAAGTTCCGAATATAAAATCTTGATTAATATATACACGGAGGAGTGTTATGAAGAAAATATTTAGCTTGAGTTTAGTACTGTTGTTGCTTGTAATTTTTGCAGTTAACACCGGGGCACGGGCCGAGGAAGAGGCAAACGAGCTGCCGGGGCCACAGCTTGTGACTAATGCGTGGATGTTTATAGCCGCGTATAAAACAGACCCCGAAGCGCTTAAGGCACTTTTGCCCCCGGGGCTGGAGCCTAACCCCGAGGGACAGGTAGTAATAAACATGTACACTGTACCCGAGGCAAACCAGACCTCGGGATTCGGCGCCTATACGCTTACCTATCTGACAATTGAGCTTAAGGACCAGGACTCTTACGTCATGGGTGCGGATACCGGCTATCCGGGTAGGTACTTTATCCACTATTTCAACAGCTCTCCCACGATGCGAGGGTTTACCGAAAAAGTAGGTATCCCTGCAGAAGAGGGATTCACCACCACCACGGTTGAGGACGGCAAACTAACAGCAGTGCTCAAAGTAGGCGATACTCCATACATCGAGTCCACGGCCGATGTTGGTGAGGAGCTTGGGGACGTAGGAGGGGGACATCTTAACTACTTTGGCCATATAGAGACCGAGAAGGACGGTAAAAAGGTAAACCAGGTGGTCAAGTACCCCATCCCATTCATAGGAGCTGTGGTAGACACTCAAAACCCTAAGATCACGATCAAGGCACCCGAAGGTCATCCACTTAACAACATCAAGCCCACTGCGGACCCCACATGGGCGGTGTGGATGAAAGGGAGCTTTGTGTACCCGCAGTACCAAGTGATAAACGAATATACACCTGAGACCGCTATGGCGGACGACAAGAAAGAAGAGATGAAAGAGTAACGAAACTTTCTCCCCCGCGGCTCTAACAGGTCGCGGGGGTCACTTGCAACCCGTTTGATGCTTACATAGACAATTAACCGAAATTAACGACCAATATATAAATGCATTAATTATAGTTTGATTGGGATTAATCTGTGGATAGCTCTTGGGTGCCGGCCTTTTTTTTCTTGGTTCCCTGGAGCTGTTTGGATTTGATCTCTAGGTGTGCCTCGTACTTTTGCACACACTCAGGTGTGCAGCATCCCTTGTACTCATCGCTGCAGGACTCGCAAATTATGAAGAGCTTATCGCACTCGGCATGCTTGCAGTTTTGGTAGCGGTCGGAGACCTCCTCGCAATGGGTGCACTGTGTAAGTACTTTGCTCTCGGGATCGACGTCTGAAACGAGCCTCTGGTCAAACACAAAACACTTGCCCTCCCACACCGTGTCTGGGTACTCCTGGCAGAAGTTCAATATGCCGTCTTTGAGCTGGTACACGTCCGTAAAGCCCCGGGCTACCATATAGGAGGTTGCTTTCTCGCACCGTATTCCACCCGTGCAGTAGGTGACAACCTTTTTGTCCTTGAGTTCATCTAACCCATCCACATATGCGGGGAACTCGCGGAAAGTATCGATGTCTGGGGTTATGGCGTCCTTAAATTTACCTACGTCGGACTCATAGTTGTTGCGTGTATCGAGAATGACAAATTCTTCGCCGCTTTGGTAGAGGTCAATGAGCTCTTTGGGTGATATGTACTTGCCTCTATTGTCTAGATCGAGTTCTTGGTCCATCCTAATAATCTCGTTTTTCACACGAACGATCATTTTTTTAAAGGGATGGAATGTGCTTAGTTCCTCTTTAAAAGCTATGTCTGAGAACTGGTCATAGCCTGTTAGGTGCGCCTTATATTCGTCTACCTGGCGCTTAGTGCCGGATACTGAGCCGTTAATGCCCTCGGTTGCTACAAGCACCTTGCCCAGGAGCCCGGCACCCACACAGTAATCAAGGTGCTCGGATGTAAATTTGTGAGGGTCTGTTAACCGGGCGAATTTATAAAACAGCAATATATGAACTGACTGCTCATCCATACGATACACCTGTCCTCTTAAATTAATTTATGAACGGAGCAAATATATTAACATAAAGTTCGAGGGGTGGCTCGATAGAGTGAAATTACTACACTATATATAGAAGCAAATTGGAGGACAAATAGAAAAGGGCCGGCAAGGCCGGCCCTTTGATTTTCTAGAGTAAACTAAGATTAATTACAGTTTGGTGGGACGTTAACTTGCGCCAGGTCTAATACCTCTATATCGCCCTGTAAACCAACTATCTCGCACGTATCGGGGTTGGCTAGACCGTTGTTTACGTTAACCGTTGAAGAGTTAATCGCCCCTATACCAAATGCATTTGCCGACGTAATAAAGAATTCGTCTAATGCCGATAAGTTTACTACAGATGCGTTAGCTGACCTAACACCGAAGCTGCCACTTAGTATCTCGAAATCATCATCAGCATTGATAGAGATGTTTGCATTGCTACCGGACCTGACTCCGATGTTGCAGTTAGATGCCAGGAAATCATCGACATTAATAATAATCGTGCTATTGTCACGGGCTCTGACACATGTGTTTGTGTTACCGTCAATTACAAACGATGCCTGTCCCGGGGTATCAATACCAATAGCGTCGGCAAATATATATGTCTGATTGCCGTTAGCATTAACTGGTTTGGAAAGAACTGTGTAGTCACCGTCAGCGATGTTGACCTCTCCGTTTGCAAGTGTCACATTTAGTAAACTAGTCGTGTTTCGTGGAACCAAGAAATCTTCGCTGAAAATAAGCCCATCTTGAGTGGTAAAAATAAGTGTTACCAAACGTACTTTAGATCCGGACTCATTATTAATGCCTATGCTGTAAGCACCCGATGCATTGGTCTGTCCTCTGCTGCTTACCCTTGTGCCATTAGAGTTGATAGCTGATACAAGGATGTCGCCTACTGCAACTGGATTACCATTTACAGACAATACTACACCTTCGATACGAGATTTATCGGGATCATTGCTGCTGCAGCCTCCAATCACTCCAATAGACAACACAAAAATAGAAAATACATATAAAAATGATCTCTTTGTGAGATAACTCATTTAAAAACCTCCTTCCCCAAAAAAATTTATTTTGATCCACTTAGTTTACAGTATAAATTAAAAATGATCAAACATGATAATGATAAGATGTTATTGAGTTGTATTAATATCTAATTAAAAACATGGTTTTTGTAGGGAAGTTGATTAATTAACACAAGGTGTTAGATAGTAAAGCAGGGCCTAGGAGTAGAGTCAGGCTTTGATTACCGTAATCGATTAATTCTTAACGTAAGCTCTATCGTCAGTGGGGTTGAAGAATGTTTGGCCAGGAATTCCCCGGTGCGTTACTATGGTAATAACCTCCAGGTAAACGTATCCTGGGTTTTCTGACCGTGGAATGATAGCGGTATCAATAACCCAATAACCAAAGCCTGACCCTTTATCTTTATTCAATATGAATCTACAGTTCGCAATCGAAATACACTTTAATAACAAAGACAAACAATAGCAATAGTCCAAATATGAAAGTGCCTATTTGCGATCTATTAATATAAATTGCCCACATTTCAATTGAACTTTTCTTTTTGTTTGTACTATTGCATGTTATTTTATTTAATCTTTCATCTAAACTTTTTACTATATTTACATCATCTAAGCTATCGTTTGATAAATAAAATTTGAGCGCATTTATCTGATTCTCTACTATGTTTTGTTGAAGTCTTACTAATGTGTTATTGCTTAGTTTGAAACCTATTATGCTCAAAATTATAGTTAATCCAAAAGAACCCCAAGCTAATGCTAGGATAATTTTCCAAAATTTTGAAATATCGTTACTATGAAATTGACCAAGAAATGTTATTGAGAAAGCAAACGCAGCTGATGAGATATACAATAAGTTCTTATCAAGTAAGTTGTAATTGGAATGGATTATTTGTCGTATTAGATTTAAAGCCTGGTGTTCATCTTTAGTATCGATGCTCCATATCTCATACTGTAATTTCCTTTTTTCCAGTTTACACTTATTCTCACTCATATATTCAATATTATAATATTTATATAGGAAAACAGAAACTTGTATTCTCGAACATGCTAATTCAAAGCATTATTTCATATAAATTTGTAAGGACTCTGATTATTTTTTTCTGACGCAGTAGATGACTAATCCGGTGACACTAGCGATCCACAAACAATGGATGGAAACTTAACTCTTTGTAATCATAAGTATAGATGAGGGGAATCGAAGCCCTGAAATTCGCACTTTACAAACAATTCCTGATCCTATATTTATCGTATACTTGAAATAATAGTCTTTTTACTTTTATAATAAGGAAATATCACAGCTATTTTGGAGGCACAAAAATGGGTAGAGCTGTTAAAACAAAAAAAGAGAAAAACTAATATCTGCCATAATCAGATCAATTAAAAATCATGAGTACCTTGGAGATACGGTTGGTAGAGAAAGAGAAAAGGAAAAACCAATTCAAAAGGCTGTATTTACTAGGCTAGAAAAGAGTCTTTCTAGAATATTGAAAAGATATTATGGTCTCAATGATGCTAAAGCAAATGAGATAGCAAATAACGGATTTAAGTTTGAACAAAAGCAGGGAGTAATTGTAAATAATTTCGAACGATATGCAATGTATCATCGTCCTGATGCAGTTCTTGAATTAGATAAGAAAACAGACATTGCATTTGAAATAAAAAAAGGAAACTCAGGGGAGGCAATTAGAAGAGGATTAGGTCAGGCTTTAACATACTCCACAACATACAGTTTTGTACTTTATTTCTTTATTGATACAACTAAAGGAAGACAAATTTTGCATTCATCAAAGTCAGATGAAGAAAAAGAATTGATAAAATCATTGTGGGATAATTACAACATCAATTTTATAGTAGTATAATGTGTGTCTGATCCTCTTAAGCAAGAGTAATAGGATATAACCTGCTGTAATAGTTGGTGGAGATGAGGGGAATCGAACCCCCGACCTCCGCATTGCGAACGCGGCGCTCTCCCAGGCTGAGCTACATCCCCAAAGGTGATATATTTTACTTACTAGTTAACATTGTTCTGTCAAATTTATTATACGATTCATAAAACATATTATATCTGCAAATAAAAACGCTCTAACAGACCGATTACTTGGAAGCCTTTACAGCCCTGTCAGACGCCCACCTCTCGAGCTTGGAGATCTCTTCACGCATTGTAGTTGCAAGCGGTACGATTGTTGAAGCCGCAATAATAAGGTCGCGGTCCTCAAGCTCTTTTTCTTTGGAAAATGATTCGAAGAGCGCAGACACCACAGCCTGTTCGATCTCGGCCCCGCTTAGCCCTTCAGTGTTCTTAGCCAAGGACTCAAGGTCAAACTTTTCCGGGTTCTTTCCCCTACTCTCAAGATGGATCTTAAATATCTCCTTTCTCTCACTTCGGGACGGTAGTGTGACAAAGAAGATCTCGTCGAACCTTCCCTTTCTAAGAATCTCGGGCGGGAGCAGATCAATCTGATTTGCTGTAGCTGTAATGAACACAGGGTACTGTTTTTCCTGCATCCATGTGAGGAAAAAACCGAAAATGCGTGATGAAGCGCTATCGGTAGATTTTTCACCGCTTCTAGTTATACCCGCCTCAATCTCGTCAATCCAAAGCACACATGGTGAGGTCGCTTCCACGGTTTTGATGGCCCTTCTAAACGCCTCTTCGGGGGTGCCCACAGATCCTCCATATACCTGATTAACATCGAGCCTAAGCAAGGGTAAGTTCCAGGCCGTGGCAATGGCCTTGGCACAGAGACTTTTACCGCACCCGCTTATACCCATCAGCAACAACCCTCTGGGCACATCCAAGCCAAACTCTTTTGCCTTACTCGAAAAAGCAAGCTGGCGGGTGTCGAGCCAGTCCTTTAAATTCTCGAGTCCCCCTACCTGTTCTATATCTACACGGCTCCTTACAAAATCTAGGGTCCCGGTTTTTTTTACGAGTTGTGCCTTTTCTTCAAGCAGCATATCGACGGCGTCATCATCCATAGCAGTCCGACCGATCAAGGTCCTGCGAAGGGCAAGCTCCATCTCCAAAGCCCCAAGCCCCACAATTGCATTTATAGCCGCCTCTTTGATATTGCCGTTCACAGAGCCCGCCAGGTCATCGGACGCATAGGACTTAAGCACAAAGTCGAAAATCCGCTCGGCCTCTTCCCTGTCGGGTAGCCCAATATCAATAGTGGTTACCTCTTTCTCTAGCTCGGGCGGTACAACGAGTGATTGGCTGAGTACGAACAATGTTTTCTTGGACTTTCTAAGCTTCTGATAAACGTCTTTTAGCTTTCTGATGAGCTTGGGATCGCTCAGGTAAAAACTAAGGTCTTTGAAAAAGTATATGCCCGGGCCCTCGTCGGAGATCACTTTGTTGAGTGCACTTACGATGCCATCGGTACCCTCAATGTATCCGTCTTCACCTCGGGTGCCGTCGGTGCAAGACCATACATAGAACTTGGAGTCCTCGCCCAAGATCTTTTTGCCGATCCTGCGCACTATATTCTCAACGCGTTCCTCTTCCCATGAGATAAGAAATAGTATTGGGTAGCCGGATCGTATGTATTTTTCTACTTCTTGGGTTGGGAATGCCATCTCGATATACTAATACAGTATATACCCAATAATCATATGTGAAAGTAAGAATATGGGCTGCAGATATTAAACACCACTCGAGGTTGCTCTTTTGGGGTGTTCCTTGCGCCACCTGAGTTTGTTTAAGGCATTTATATAAGCCTTTACACTCGCCACAACAATATCCGTGCTCGAGCCCAGACCCTGTGTGATTACACCTTGGTCCTCTACGCGTACGGTGACCTCGCCCTGGGCGTCGATGCCCTCGGTGATAGAGGCTACTACATAGTGCTCCAATGTAGGCTCGAACCCTGTGGCCCTGGAAACTGCCCTGTAGGCAGCATCTACCGGGCCGTCGCCAGCCTCGGATACTACGACCTCTTCGCCGTCTATAAGCATCTTTATAGTTGCCACGGGGTGCATCTCTGTGCCCCCGCCGTAATTGGTTGATATTAATTTATAGAAATCTGAGGAACGGACGAACTCCTCGCTTATAAGTGCCTCAATGTCTTCATCGAACACGTACTTTTTCTTGTCCGCAAGATCCTTGAATTTTTTAAAAGCAGTCTCAAAGGTCTCGTCGTCGAGGTCGTAACCATAGTCGTCTAAGCGGTCACGAAACGCATGGCGTCCCGAGTGTTTACCGAGCACGAGTTTATTTGACGGTATGCCTACCTCTTCAGGTCTCATGATCTCGTAAGTGATCCTATCTTTGAGTACACCGTCTTGGTGAATGCCCGCCTCGTGTGCGAAAGCGTTTGCGCCTACGATGGCCTTGTTGGGCTGTACATTAACACCGGTGACCTGAGATACGATGCGGCTGGTCGGATAAATCTGTTCGGTTACAAGCCTTGTGGTATATGGGTTTTTATCGTGACGTACCTTAAGACCCATTACTATCTCTTCGAGGGACGCGTTGCCGGCCCTCTCGCCAAGACCGTTTATGGTGCACTCCACCTGCCTTGCACCCTCGCGGACCGCGGCAAGTGAGTTGGCTACCGCAAGACCGAGATCGTTGTGACAATGCACACTTAGTGTGACGTTGTCTAGTCCTGAGACTTTTTCTTTTAGCGTCCTAATGATATGAGCGAACTCATCGGGCACCGTGTAGCCGACAGTGTCGGGGATGTTTATAGTAGTTGCCCCCGCACGAACCGCTACATCGACAGCTTTGCATAGATAATCGAGATCAGTTCTAGTGGCGTCCTCGCAAGAGAACTCAACGTTATCTGTATAGTTTTTTGCATGCTTCACTGCCCCGCTTATTATTTCGAGTACTTCGTCCTGTGATTTACGGAGTTTATGTTTTAGATGGATATCCGAGGTTGCAATGAATGTGTGGATCCTTGGGTTCTCGGCCCCCTGTACCGCTTCCCATCCACGGTCAATGTCCTTTAAGTTTGCTCTGCAGAGCCCGGCTATTTCGCAGCCCCTTATCTTTTCGGCAATGAGTTTAACGGATTCGAAATCACCCTCGGATGAGATGGGAAAACCGGCTTCGATTATATCGACTCCGAGCCTCTCAAGCTGGTGCGCAACACGCAGTTTTTCTTCTACCGTCATGCCGCAGCCCGGCGCCTGTTCACCGTCTCTTAGTGTGGTGTCGAATATTTTTACTACGTCACCGCTACTCATTTTAACTCGCCTCCTATAAACAAAATATTCTAAGAGTACGTCATAACTTTGTCAATGATTTAAATATAGCAAGTATGCTTATCTACAGTTTTCATTTGGGCTCGAAAAATTAAAGCCCAGTTGGTAAGTCTATGAAATCTGTCTTAACCTTGAATTTACGTTTAATTTCCTTGGAGAGAGCCAAAAGTCCAACGGTCTCAGTAGCATGATGACCGGCAAAGATAACATTGATACCCGCATCTTTGGCGCTGTAGTAAACCTCAACAGCATCACCCGTGAGATATAGATCGACACCCCTATCAAGTGCATCATAAAAACCGCTATAGCTGCCACCCCCACTACAGACTGCAATAGTTTTTATATTCTTTTTCCCGAAGTTTAGAACACGGCACACTGTATTGAGCTCGGAATTAAGTGTCTTTACAATGTTATTAATGGAGACCGGCTTTTTCCATTCGCCGGTCCAGCCTATATTTTTGCCCCTATGAAAATAGAACTCGTCCTTTACCCTAGCGCCGAGAAGTTTTATGAGCTCTACATTGTTCCCGACTTTGGGGTGTCTATCGAGCGGGAGGTGACAGGAATATAGAGAAAGATTATTCTTGTATAGAAGGTCGATTCTCTCTTTAGACCAATCGCGGACCGACGGGTTTTGTGACCGCCAGTAATGACCGTGGTGTGTTATGAGCATCTGGGCCCCACGATTCTCAGCCTCGGCTATTGCCTCTACACATGCATCAACTGCAAACGCTATTTTAGAGACAGTTTGGTTGCCCTGGAATTGCAACCCGTTCCAGCACGCATCGTCTATATCGTCTATGCGTAAATAGTCGTCCAAGAACTCTGTAATTTTATTGAGTTGTGGCATCTTGTTGCCTAGATACCAATATCACACTCTAGTATAGAGTACCATACTAATACCTGTAGCAATATGACGACGCTAATCCCAACCTATGCTCTGCTTTTTGCTAAACGGTAAATCAACAAAAGTATTATCGATCCGGCCACGGCAATTATGAAACTCATTAAATTAAAGCCACTTACACTGCCTAATCCTAGGAAGTTACCTATAAATCCTCCTACCATGGCCCCGACAATACCGATAATAATGGTAATGATGAAACCACCCGGATCTTTCCCAGGCATAAGGAGCTTGGCAATGGCTCCGGCGATTAATCCAAATAGAATCCAAGACAGAATACCCATTAATTAAATCCTCCTTTCGTCAAATAAAAAATACAATATATGGATTATAACACATAATGCAATAATTACTTTTATAATCTCAACTGATAATTGTCTCTTAATTATAATACTATACATACTAAGATGTTGTCATAATTCATTGGCACATTACTCGGCTATTCGAGCTGTTTTCATATCATCAAAATCAAATTAGCATCTATAAATTGTTGCTAATTTTATAAAATCCGATTATATAATATCTACGTAGTTAACAAAATATTCACGGAGGTACGGTATGGCTAGTAAGTTTGAACTCAAGAAAGCTAGAGGCGGTAAGTTTATGTTTAATCTAAAAGCTGCCAATGGCCAGGTTATATTGACGAGCGAAATGTATAACTCGAAACCAAGCGCTAAAAACGGGATCAAGTCCGTGGCGAAAAACTCGCGTAATGACAAGCGTTTTGATAGAAAGAAGTCTAAAAAAGGCGACCCATACTTTACACTTACATCTCCAAACGGGCAGGTGATCGGGATGAGCGAAATGTACTCATCTACCTCGTCCATGGAGAAGGGTATTGCATCTGTAAAGAAAAACGGTCCCATAGCCGAGACAAAAGACCTTACTTAATCGTCGATTAGTAAGTAGTCTCGTTCCAAGACCAAATTCAACACTCGTTTTAGTTGGTTTTACAACTTCCCAAGTCGTGTCATGTAGTGACCGGTTTGGTAACGGTGTTTTTGTCTCTTCGCACTGAAGTCCCACTATCCAAATCAGTCTATCAACCCATCATTTGTTAACAACGAGGTCTCTTTTAGAGGCTTTACAACAATATTATCACTATCACGTATTGAAATAGCCGCAAATATATAGTACAAGCTATTGATGAATATTAATAATCGTTATATAGTAAAGATGATTATTGCTAGTTGTGTCACAAGAGTTGTATAAATTGATTTAGAAGAGTTTGTTTATGGTTAAACAAGAAAAGGAATCTAAGATTTTGGTACTGATGTGTAGTATGATTTTACTGACCGGTCACGTAGCATATGCTGACCATGGGGATGGGGAGAAAAAAAATTATCTACATTTTTCACATCCCTTGATCACCGAATCGCCGTCACCGGATACAAAGATACGCTTGGACTACTTTTTTCTTGATGTAGGCGGAGAAATAGAAGACGAGGAGCTGGGAGAAGAGGGGCATGGTCCATCAAAATTTAAAGAGAGTACCATCAGGTTAGGCATAGAGTATGCCTTCACAAAAAACATCAGTATAGAGGCTGAGTTTCCATATACATTTCTCAATGTCGATCAAGGCCCTAACCAAAATCATTTTAACAACATAGAAATCGGATTGAAGCTTGCGACCTATATCCTGGAACAGTACGGGATACTGCTTGGGGGTGGGATAGAATTTGGATTGCCTACAGGGGACGATAAAAAAGGTATCGGTAGTGACAATATTTTCGAGATCGAGCCATTCGTTACTTTGGGATATAAATATAAAGGGTTCGAGTTCGTCTCGTTTTTAGGGTTAGGGTTTCCTACAAACCAGAAAAAAGATCAGGATGAAGGGGACGAATTTAAATTTGATTTTTCACTGCTTTATATTGCCACTGATTATCTGTTCTTACTCCTTGAGTTCGATGGTGAGACCATATTAAACGGTGAAGAAAAAGGCGAGACAGTATTCAACATAGACCCGGGTTTTAAAGTCGCACCCTTTAAGAATAAAGCCATAGAGTTAGGATTTAGTGCAGGTTTCCCGATGACTAAAGATAAGGAATTCGAATACAGACTGCTGGGTTCGGGCTTTTATCACTTTAATGAATAAGATGAAAAACCCGAATAAAATCCGAGCCTAAAAAACTCGGTCTAACACAACTATCATGACTAGAGAAAAAATTAAGGTTAGGGTTTGAAGAATCACAAGCTAACTACTATAATAAGGTTTGGGTCTCTCGACATGCATCGTGCACATGTAAAACGGTTTTAAATGCCGTTTTGACTAAGCTTAACAAAATTAGATGTATGGATAGATAGCTCTTAAGATCAAACATTAGGAGGGTTTGAAAATGTCGCTAAGAATAAATGACGAAGCACCAAATTTTACCGCCGAAACAACTCAGGGTGAGATAAATTTTCATGACTGGATCGGCGACGGCTGGGCAGTGCTGTTTTCACACCCCAAGGACTTCACCCCGGTATGTACCACAGAGTTGGGTTACATGGCCGGGCTTGAGCCTGAGTTTGCCAAGCGCAACTGCAAGGTCATCGGACTTAGCATAGACACTGTGGACGATCACCTAGAGTGGTCAAAGGATATAGAAGAAACGCAGGGTCATGCGGTTAAATACCCGATGATCGGGGATACTAATCTTGAGGTTGCAAAGCTCTACAATATGCTCCCGGCAGACGAAGCCGGCACATCGGAAGGCCGTACCGCTGCGACTAACGCTACTGTACGCTCCGTCTTTGTGATCGGACCTGACAAAAAAATTAAGCTCATACTGACATACCCGATGACTACGGGGCGTAATTTCCATGAGATTCTGCGTGTACTCGATTCTATGCAGCTCACATCGGAACATAAATTGGCTACCCCTGCGAACTGGCAGAGCGGGGACGATGTAATAATTGTGCCGTCTGTGTCTGATGACGATGCGAAGGATATGTTCCCCGAGGGTTGGAATACGGTGAAACCATACCTGCGCTTGGTAAAACAGCCTAAGTAAAACTTTTTGGATTGTTGAGTTCGTGGTAAATCTATTGTAGGCGCTTGAGCCCTGTGGGAAGGGGTGTATAGCGAATTATCCTTAAACAAAACTACTGTGGGTTTTGGGCATTTTGACCGAAGTGCTTTTCCCCTCCATATATTATTTATTCTTATGCGATCTGGTTAAGCTCTGGGGAAAGCTGTAATAGTACTTTTCCTGTACTTAGAATACTTCCTCCCAATATCTTTTGGAATATTGCCATTGGGTATTGTCCACAATTCTGACATCTGACACCAGCTGGAAAACATTTTTCTGCAAAAGCAGTGGATTAGGATAGGCATGATTATTGCTACATTATTACTGAATGATTATTTGATGCGGAAATGGGTAGAACAACTCCATTATCAAAAACAAAACATCATAGTCCGGGAGCATAGCCATGAATAATAAACATGTGATTATTTTTGAAGCACGAGGAGGAAGCGACAAGGGGCCGTATGGTTATAGGGTGGATTCCAAGCCCATTGCGGACTCTCTGAAAAAAAGAGGGTGGACTGCTGAAATCATTTTTTATTCGGATGAAGATAGAGGGGAAATATACAAATATACCGTAGAGAATGCATGTGCATACATAAGCAGAGTTAACCCCGGGTTCCTGAGTGACGAAACCGGTTACTTTCAGATGCTAAACGAACTGGTAAAGCGGGGGATTAAAGGACTGCCTCATCCTCATGTAATGATCTATTACGGTGCTAAGAACGCAATAGAAAAATTGAAAGGTACGGACCTGGTGCCTGAAGATGTATACGCCTATTACGATTTCGAGACATTCAAGAACAATATCCCCTCTACACTGGCAAAAAACACAAGGGTGCTCAAGCAAAACAGAGGGTCTACGGGCGAAGGGATCTGGAGAGTGGAGGTAATGACGGAGAACGGGAACGCATGGAGTTCAGAGGAACCGCTACCGCATAACACTAAAGTAAAATGCACCGAGGCCCGAGACAACCATGTCGAAATTATGGAACTCGGTGAGTTTATTGACCATTGTGTGAAGTATCTGGACGGCGAGAGTGGTATGTTACTGGATATGCCTTATTTGGAAAGGATCAAAGAGGGTGAAATACGGGTGTTTATGTTAAGGAACAAAGTTGTGTATATTGTGCATAAAAAACCGGTTGATCGCCCCGATGCTTTTTCGGCCACACTGTTTTCGGGGGCCACATATACATACGAGACTCCCGACAAATGGCCCGAACTTGTGGAACTGATCGAAAAGAATATTAACGTAATCATCGAACGTCTGGGGAATTATGATATGCCGCTTATATGGACTGCGGACTTTATACTGGATACGGATGAGGACGGTAATGATCTCTATGTGCTGGGCGAGATAAATGCATCGTGTGTGGGCTTTAGTACTCACCTGGAACTGGGGGAACAGATAGCTGACGAAATCATTATGCTTATGGAAGCGGAGGATATCGTAAACCATAGCTGGATGGCATTTAAAAATTAAGGCCGGGGACTCTGTTCATCTTCAATGTGCAGGCACACGGATTAGAAGACCAGGACACATTCAACCCACTTTCAAGAATTTTCAATTTTGACTTAGCAGAAGGTGGCCAGCTATTGTTCCTGGAATCAAACTAAGTGATTTAGCTTAAAATAGATTAAAGGAGGAGCAGTGGCTTCGGGTCATTGCTCCTTTTTTTATCAGATTTAAAATTCTAGGATAATCATCGTTATACTTAAGTTGTGTAAATTCTCTTAACCTGACGAGATTTAGACCTACTCTTAAATGTAGTTGCTCATAACTCCCAGATTAAGTAATATACATTAAGTTTCTAATTGCATATATGTTGTATACATTACAATGTATTGCTTTAAGACCTCTCGGCTAAAAAATATTGGATACGCAAATGTACAACGCTATAAAATTTGGTATATCGATAACTTTGATAATTTTTTTCTGTAACTCAGCAATAGTTAAAGCTGCTACCCCAACAATAATCACAGGCGCCGAACCACTTAGCCGTAATAGCAACCTGGTAATCAATGGTAGCTTTGAGGAGCCTCACCTGGATAATGGTAATGATTTCGGCGGTTTATTGCCAGGTGTAGATGGAGACGGGTATTACTACATTTCAACAGGAACTATTTTGACACCATTTGCTTTGCCCGATGGATGGACGACGTCAGGTGGAGGCCCGGATACCTATGCGAGGTGGGGCAATAACTTTAATGCATTGCCGGCGTTTAATGTGCCTGTGGCGGGGCAAGCGTGGTCATCTACTCAAATACACGGTGAAAGATCTATTTATTTAGGTAATCAAACCCCAAGAGAAATTTCCGAAACCCCGCAATTTATGCCTAACGGAGAAGTTGTTTTTAGTTCCCCGCCCACAATTCTTCCCGGTGTTGGTTTCGGGACGGGTGTAACGATTACACAGACTGTCACTGGCCTTATACCAAGTGGGGTATATAGAATAAGTTTTTGGGTTTCAGGAGAATGGGGAAATGAAGACTTTGCAACGTCATCTAATGGATTGACCGCTGGTGACGGTATTATGGGTGTTGTACTAGAAGGGTATGACACATTATATCTTGCCGTTCCTGCCGGTAATTCTGCTGAACCTCCGGGTGCACCCCACGTGTTTGGCACTGATGATTTTCACATATACACATTGGAATTCGTAGCCACCGGTCCTGAAATGGAGGTTTCCTTCATTAACTGGGGACACTTTGATTCTACGACAACAGGCTGGACACGTGGACTCGCTACAGAATTAATTATGGATGATGTGATAATAAATGCAGTAAATTTACCTATTAACATACCTACGCTATCGGAATGGAGTGTAATAGCTATGGCGGTACTATTGGGAATAGTAGGGGTACTTATTATGAGGAGAAGGGTAGTAGCTGTTTAAGATCTTAAAAATTCTTAACAGCAAGCGGTACAGTCATTCTACATTTATATTCTTTCCAAATTACTCTAAGTTTGACAAAAGATGCTCAGGAAAAATTATCAAATAAACACTCACAAGCCGCCACGCACCGCGATCACAAATAAGCTGTTGAGCTTACCTAGGCCCGACACTCCGCCACTTGCGAAATCGACGAATCCTGCGAGGGTTGAGTCGCCGGCACCCGTATTAGATGTCCAGTAGCCTGATAACTGTATGTCAGTGAATGCATCGCCCTCTGTCCACTGGGCCATACCCGCCGCGTTGGATAGTGCGGGGTTGAAATATTCATAATTGATCAAACTCTGAAGTTCCCGTACGTTGGGCAATCGCCAGTCGTTGAAATTAGCGGTGTAGTCATCACAGAGCCTCCCATTCATAGTTTGAGAGCTGTTGAGTTCTAATATGTCGGTGAATGCTTGGTCCCAGGTCCTAGTTCCGTTAGGGCAGTTACCGTCCTTTAACCAATTGAGTCCGGTCAGATTATCTTTGATCGTCCCGTCTCCATTGGAAGTGAACCGTGGGCTGGGTAGCATCACCCCCGCCTGTATGTCACCGTCCTGTCCTGTACCGCCGCAATTAATCATGTTCCCATTAGAGTCCCAGCACATTGTCTGACCTGTCTGCGGCACTGGGGCTGGTGGTCTCACATGCTCTGCTTCGCTATCGGAGCAAGAAATAAAGGCAATCGCGAATAATAAACCTACAAACAACAAAAGAATAAGCTTCTTCATGGTATTATTCCCCTCTAATTGATGTAAACAATAATCAAGATTGTTTTAATTTACTAATCTTAGTAAAAACAGATAACAAATTTCAGTGAAGTGTCTAGAACGTAAGCGTGATTTCGAGTTGAAAAATTAATGAAAGATTATTTGCTGGGGCACTAGGATTCGAACCTAGACTTACGGATCCAGAGTCCGTCGTACTGCCATTATACTATGCCCCAGAAGAAGGATTTTAGTATTTATAATAAACCCTGTGCAGTCAAGTTCAACTGCCTAACACATTTGTCTATTTTATTGATTGAGTAGCGCAAATTCTTAATTTTCGTCCAATGTTTCCCTAGTCTACCATGAGTTTAATGGTTACACTTTTATACTAAACCATGGGCGATTCACAGACCGAAATCCTAGAAACTTTTGAGAACCAGTACCCCGGCAGGGAGTATGAGATCGCTATAAGCTGCCCTGAATTTACATGTGTATGCCCCAAAACCGGCCAGCCCGATTTTGCCACTATACACATAACTTACGTACCGGATATCCTGTGCATCGAGCTTAAATCCCTAAAACTATATATGTACTCGTATAGGGACAAGGGGGAGTTTCACGAGCACGTGACCAACAAAATACTGGATGATATCGTAGAGGTCTCGAAACCGATTAGAGCCCAGGTAAAGGGCGACTTTAATGTCAGGGGCGGAATCAAAACCGTAGTATCAGCTACTTATTACAAAGACCAAGAGGGAAAGGCAGGGTTTTGAGCGTTTAGGAATAAGTATCTTGAGTTTTTAATCTGTATCGACAACTTTATAACAATATATGCAGTTGAAATAGAATAACATTGATACTGAAAATCCAACTCATCGCTACATCGATTATCATAATATGCATAATTTTAATAGCCGTTGCGGCCCCTATTATAGCACCGTATGAGTATGATAAAACCGATTTTTCCAACACTCTGAGCACACCTACGAGCAAAAACCTGATGGGCACCGACCAAGAGGGCAGAGATCTGCTGAGCAGGGTGATTTACGGATCCAGGGTATCTATTGCCGTAGCATTGGGGACTGCACTCATAGCACTCTTGATCGGTACAGTTTACGGTGCAGTATCGGGATACTTGGGTGGGAAGCCCGATGAGCTTATGATGCGTATAGTGGATGTGTTTTATTCTTTGCCCGATCTCTTGCTTATAGTGCTCATAACACTCGTAATCGGGAGGGGGGTGTTGGGTATTGTACTGGCACTGGGGTTAACCGCTTGGATGAGGGTAGCGCGAATTGTACGAGGGAGTGTTCTACAGCTTAAAGACGCTGAATATGTACAATCCGCTAAAGGGTTGGGCGCATCGCCTTATAGAGTTCTTGGCGTGCATATTATCCCCAACATACTTAGCCCCATTATAATTACACTTACTTTTTCCGTGCCCTATGCGATACTCGCAGAGTCCACACTGAGCTTTTTAGGACTGGGTATTGCACCGCCGGAATCGAGCTGGGGAACGCTTGCGAGCACTGGGTGGCAGGGAATGAGAACATTTCCCCATCTTATTGTTTTCCCAAGTTTAGCTATATTCATTACAGCTTTTTCATTTAATCTATTTGGTGAGGGGTTAAGGGACGCATTGGACCCTCAGAGACAAGGGAGGCTATAGTATGAAATTCGCATCATGTCTATCATTAAGAACTACTATATGTTTGTTTGTCGGACTCGTTTCCATAATTTTATCCGTTGAACACTCTGAAGCTCGTATTAACTGCCAGAGCGAGATATACAGAACTCAAACGAATAACCCGAATGATAGGTTCAAGGTGGGCTATTGCCTTGTGAAGCTAGGACAGTTTGGCCAGGGTGCAAGCACACTAAACGGACTTGAGCAAAACATACCAATCCTGGCGGACTATGTGCTCTACTATAAGGCCGCTGGCTATGAAAACCTGGGGGACTGGGCTAAAGCCAGTGCCGCATTTAACCGTGTGTTGACCGAGTATCCCGACACCGCGCTCAAAAGAAAAACACTAGAGCGTCTGGGAAACATATACACGCAGAACGGGGACTACACCAATGCAATATCGATATACAAATCACTCTACGCAGACGAAGTAAAAGCAAAAAAGAAAACAAATATATTATTTAACCTGGGCGAGACCTACGAGAAGATGGGTAACTACACTAGCGCAATAGACATATACAAAAGAGTATGGGTCGAGTACGGATACACAAAGCCTGCAAAGGAGGCAATTGAAAAGGCAAAACTTTTAAGCGAGATGCATGGCCTGCCACTCCAGATAACCTCGCAGGATTACCTAAAACGCGGGGATAATCTATTTAAAAAAGCAGTTTGGGGCCAGGCTGTGACAAGCTACCAAAACGTACCTGCAAAATCTGCTGAAACCACTACCAATATGGGAATAGCAATGGTGAACTCGGGCCGGTTAAACGAAGCTCTCAGCGTGCTGCGCACCGTAAACTCACCAAAATCGATATTTTGGCAGGCCAAGGTAATGAGTAAGCAGGGGCTCGACACCGAGGCTTCAAATACCTACTATAAAATCCACCTGCTCTATCCACAAAGCCCGCTTGCCCCCGAGGGTATGTACAACGCGGCCAGGCTCTACCAGATAAATAACAACACGCAAAAAGCTATCAATTTATATGATGAATTGATCCGCCAGTACCCACGCAACGAGTACGCCGAAGACGGGGCCTGGAATCTGGGTATGATCTATTACAAGAGGGGGATGTTGAGGGAGGCACACGGCACTTTCTCGGCGTTTACCGAGTCTACCTCTTCCTATAACTCCTCTAACGCAAAGTACTGGAAGGCGCGCACGCTGGAAAAGCAAGGCAACACACAGGAGGCAAACGCAGTGTATAGAGACCTGGCAATGTCCAGTACCCCGACCTACCATTCCTATATGGCTCAGAAGAAAACGGGCATTGCTCCTAATTATCCCCGTGCCAGGCCAGAGCTCTTGTCTACGAGCTCCGCCACCAGCACTCGAAAACAAAAAGCCGACCTGTTGATCCAGCTCGGTATGCTTGAGGACGCCAATGTAGAGATCGAGAAGATGCAGGAGGAAGCGCAAACAACCGATGACAACCTGACGGTGAGTCTGCTCTATGCGCAAGTGGATGACTTCTATAACTCAATCAAGATAGCACAGGGTATCGGGCTTCCGAATGCCAACAGCCTGTCGTTCCCGAAGGGATACCAAGACATTGTCAGCACCTATGCCCGTCAGTATGGTGTTGACGAGCTGCTTGTATACTCTGTAATAAGGGAGGAAAGCAGGTTCCAAAAAGAGGTGAGGTCACCTGCGAACGCCGTGGGTTTAATGCAGTTGATACCTCCCACGGCAAGGGCAGTGGCGAGGCAGATCGGAATGAGCAACTTTAGTACCGAGATGCTCACAATTCCAAAGGTGAATATTCAGATGGGTATTTTTTACCTGAAGCAGGTCATGGATGAGTTTGGGGGTGATGTAGAGCTGGCGCTGGCGAGCTATAATGCCGGGCCCCACAGGGCTGCTAAATGGAAGGCCAGGTTTTACGGGCTGCCCAAAGACGAGTTCATAGAAGAGATACCGTTTCGCGAGACAAGAAACTATATTAGAAGAATACTCAGGAGCTATGGGGCTTATAAAGCTATATACGGAGCGAACGCGGGTGGGTATGTAGACCCAGCATCAAAAGATATAGAGCAGATAAATTAGGCGGTGGCTGTGATTTTTTCGCCGCACAAAGACGCAAAGTTCCTTAGAATCCTAAGCCCGAGCTCGCTGCTCTTCTCGGGGTGGAACTGACAAGCGAATAGATTATCTTTTTGTATAGCTGCGGTGAACTCAATACCATAGGTGCAGCTCACTACTCCAAGCTTCTGATCGGCCGGCTCAATGTAGAAGGAGTGGACAAAATAGAACCAGCTGTCTTCGGGTATGCCGTCTAGTATCGGCACATCTCGTTTCATGGTGACGGTGTTCCATCCCATGTGTGGAACCTTAAGCCCCTGGGCCTTAAAATCGGGAAATCTTTTTACATGACCCTTAAATATCCCGAGTCCCCGAGTGTCGGGGGATTCATCGCTGCCCTCGAACAGCACCTGAAGCCCGAGGCATATCCCCAAAAACGGTCTTTCGGAGGCAATATACTCCTTTATCGGTCGGGTGAGGTTGAGCTCGTCTAAGTGCTTCACACAATCCCCAAACGCACCGACCCCGGGGAGCACAAGGCCCGAGGCCCCGAGTATTCTGCTGCTGTCATTTGTTACCTCTACATTAAAACCCTGGCTCTGGAACGCCTTGGATACACTCCTTAGATTGCCCATGCCGTAGTCAACTATGACTATCATACTCTAGAGCTTTCCTTTGGTGGATGGAATGGTATTGGATCGGGGGTCAACCATAGTGGCCTTATCAAGCGCCCTGCCCATGGCCTTGAATATCGCCTCTATGTTGTGGTGCATGTTGTCCCCGTACCTAAGATCGATATGCAGATTACACCTTAGTGCATTGGTGAAAGACTTGAAAAACTCTTCACTGAGCTCGACGTCGAACTCACCTACCTTGCCCTTGGGGAACTCGGCGTTATAAACGAAGTGCGGCCGGCCGCTTAGATCTATACACACAAGTGCCAGCGCCTCGTCGAAAGGTACAAACGCCTCACCGAACCTGGTAATACCCTTTTTATCTCCGAGAGCCTCGAGAATTGCTTCGCCGAGTGCTATGCCCACGTCCTCTACCGTGTGGTGGAAATCAATGTCTATATCGCCAACAGCATTTATGGTGAGGTCGAAATAGCCGTGCTTAGCAAACTGGGCCAACATATGATCGAAAAACGGGATCCCAGTATTAATATCGAAATCCCCCCGGCCGTCGAGATTGATCTCGACAGATACGTTGACCTCGGTAGTTTTCCTATTGTACTTAGCAGTTCTATTGGCCATGGTGGTTCGGATAAGAATCTTATCTGAATTTAGTGCACTATCCAACAACACTCATTGTGAAGCGCAAATTTGTGAGCAGCATAACTGCGAGTAAAATAGTAATGTGCCTGTGATAGTGGCGGACTCGACCGCTCGATTAGACAAACCTCAAATACAAAACATAAAAAAGAGTATAAGGCTCGTGCTGCGCAAGCTGGGCCAACCCAGCGATATGGAGCTATCGGTGCTGTTCACAGACGATAGCGAAATGAGAAGACTAAACTCCGATTATAGAGGTATAAACAAAACCACAGATGTACTGTCTTTCCCGCAGGACCCTGGGCTAAAACTTTTGGGCGATATAGTGATCTCACTTGACACTGCCACTCGCCACTCGGAGCACTACGACTTAACACTCGAGCAGGAGATTAAACAACTGTTGGTTCACGGAATTTTGCACCTGCTGGGATACGATCATAAAAAGAAAAGTGAGCGGGAACGGATGAGGGAAAAAGAAAGGGAGATTATAGATTTTTTAAACGATGCACACTAAAACCAAGAAAAATCATTCTGGTTAATAGGATAGATTGCAGACTATTTTTTCTTTTTAGAAGTCCTTAATTTTACCTCGTCAATCGAGCGGGTTGTAGCCTTGGTAATTGTAAATGTTATATTTTTGTGTTTGGTTTTATCGCCGATCTTAGGAATTGAGCCCATCTCGGTCAATAAAAATCCCCCCAGTGTTTCGTAGTCGTCGCTCTCGGGTATATCTAGACCTAGGTCGTCGTTTATCATATCTATCTCGATCTTGGGATTCACCAAGTACTCGCCCTCGCTCTTTTTCCTCCAGAGTTTTGTGCCCTTGTCGTACTCGTCCTCAATCTCTCCTACGACCTCCTCTAATATATCCTCAAGCGTGATAGCACCCACGGCCCCTCCGTACTCGTCTACCACTACAGCCATCCCCGCCTTGCCCTCTTTCATCTCGTCGAGCAATTCGTCGACGGGTTTTGACTCGGGGACATAAAACGGTGTCTTAGCATACTGTTTTACAGTGCTGTGTTCATCGGCCCCCAGGAGATAAAACGAATGCAGCATGCCGGTAATGTTGTCCACGCGCTCAGAGAAAATCGGGATGCGTGAGTGGCCTGTGTCCTTTATCATCTTGATGGCCTCTTTAACCGGGGCGTCTTCACTAAGTGCACTCACATGAATAAGTGGGATCATTATCTCATCAACCGAAGTTTCAGAGAACCTGAATATTCGTTTAATAATTCGTTCCTTATAGTCATAGGTAGGTTTACTCTTGTCACCCTCTATGACATCTATAAGCTCTTCCCTGGTGATAAAAGTGTTTTCCGTGCTCCCTATGAGAGTGAGTAGTTTCTTGGTAAAAATATCCACAAACACGAGGATTGGGGTGAAGATCTTGGAAGCAATCCAAAGCGGGTAGATTGCCCAGAGAATTATGGTGTTGCGCTTTTTCTGGAACACGGACTTGGGTACGACCTGACCAAAGATAATTATAAGCGGGCTAAGGATAAGCACCGTGTAGAGCTCGCTTCCGGTGCCGTATTTCTCTTGAATATAAAAAGTAAGGACGATGGTGCTTGTGATAAGCGAGAGGTTTATGCCCAAGAGGCTCGTACTCAAAAAACGCTCTACCTGACCGAATGCGCTCAGCACCAGTTTGGCGCTATTTGAGCCCCCCTCGGCTAACGCGCGCATCTTGACCTTATCGCACGATATTAGAGCGATCTCGGACCCGGCAAAAAATGCCTGGAGCGCAAGCGATATTAAAATGATTGCAATTACTACCTCAAGCGACATCTGCTACCTCTCTTTCGTACCTCTGTATTTTGATCTCTGTGATGCGTTTACCCGACACACCGTTTACATAGAACTCCAAGCTGCCGTAGGACACCGTTTCGCCCTCTGTGGGGAACCGGCCGAATAGGTCGAATATGAAACCCGCAACCGTCTCGTGGTCTTCCTCGGAGGGTAAAACCGACTCCTCGAGATCCCGGCCCAGGTTTTCCAGCCCGCCTGACCTAAGCACCGTAAACAGATAGGTGCTATTAAATTCATCGATCTTCATGCTGCCGGGGATGATTAATGCCTCGTCCTCCCAGCGGACCTCGGATTTCTTGATCACCCGACGCTCGTCCTCTATCTCACCAAAGAGTTCCTCGAGTATATCCTCCATTGTTACCAGGCCGTCAACACGTCCGTACTCATCCACCACTATCGATATATGGCGGCGGTGCTGCTGGAACTCCTTTAGCAGATCAAACGCCATCTTGGTACGGGGAATAAAATAAGGGGGTTTGAGTAGTTCTTTTATGGAAGAGTATTCCGAGAGCTGGGAGTTAAGCAGATCCTTGGCGTAGAGTATGCCCACAATATTATCCTTGTCGCGATGGTATACGGGGGTGCGCGAGAACCCTCTCTTTTTCACTGCATACAAAGCGTCTTTGGGTGTGGTTGTATCGGAGAGGAGAAAACACTCGATGCTTGGGACCATTATGCGGTGGGCCGGGACCTCCTCGAGCTTAAACAGGCTGCCGACTAGCTTTTTCTCTATATCCGTAATAACCCCCTCTTCGCTGCCTATCCCCACCAACGCCTTTACCTCTTCTGCAGAGAGCTTGGCTGTTTGCTCATACTCGATTTTCCCACCTAGAATCCTTGTGAACCCGCCTGAGAGGACCATTATTACCCAGCGGATCGGCGTGATCAAAACATGGAAAAAGTGTAAGGGGTAGGAGACCACACGGGCAAATATACGGGGATATTTAACACCCAGTGTCTTGGGGCCGATCTCACCCAGTAAAAGGAGGCTGGGTGATGCAATGGCAATGGAAAGTATTGTGACCGTCTCGTCTGAGAACGTGTCAAGCAGGCCTTTAACAGTTAGACCGATTACACTCGAGTAAGCGATGTTCACAACCTCATCGGCAAATAGTATTGTGATGATCAGTTTGTAGGGTTCTATTAAGAGTTTCTCTATAAGTTGAGAGCTTTTTCTGTTCTTCTTCTTAAGATACTCGAGCTGTGGGCGGCCGAGTGAAAACAAAGATCCCTCTGCCAGACAAAAGAATCCTGACAGAAGAAGCAACAAGACAATCAGCAGCAGGTTGTATGTAAATGTAAAATTTTCCATTTATCCGGTTGCGTGGACATAACCCTTTATGTCCGTGTCGATTTTGTTGCCGCTTAGGTCTAAAACACTCAACTCGTTTCCATCTGTCACGTGCCCAATGTGAGTGATCCCAATTCCAAGGTCGGCTGAAATGGCCTCGATATCACGACTCCTGTCGGAGGGGGCCGCAAAGAGCAGTTCGTAGTCCTCGCCCCCCGAGATTGCAGGGCCGTATGTGGTGTCGGAGTATTTATCTATGTGTGTTTTATACTCGGGGGATAGCGGGATGGAATTTAGATTAATTTCAGCACCTAAACCGTTATTAACCGTGAGGCGTTCGAGATCCAATAGAAGGCCGTCGCTTAGGTCTATCATGGCAGTAGGGATATGGCGAGTTGCCAACATATGACCTAACTCGACGCGTGGATTGGGTTTGGTATAGCGCTCGACCAGATACTCATCTCTTTCCCCGTTCTCTAAAAGCATTCGTAACCCGAGTGCAGAGTCGCCGAGCGTGCCGCTTGCATATATTTCATCACCTGTTTTAGCTCCCAGGCGTTTTACTATATGCTGGGGCTCAATCTCGCCTAGAACCGTAACGTCTATAAATAGACAGGGTGATTTGCTGAGATTGCCTCCCACGAGCCTAACCCCGAACTCGCTCTCGGCTGTGCTGTAGCCCTTGAGTAATCGGTCTAAATACGCTTCGTCCACCAATTCTGTAAACCCCACTGTGGACAGTATGTACTTCGGTACCCCGCCCATAGCGGCAATATCACTTACGGACACTGCTACAGATTTCCTTGCAAGCTGCTCGGGCGTAATAAACCCTCTTTTGAAGTGCACTCCCTCAACCTGGGTGTCTACGGTTGTGAGCAGCACGGTGTCGGGCTCGATATTAATTGCAGCGGTGTCGTCCCCAATCCCAACCACAACCCCGTTATGGGACGAATTGCTGAAGTGCTCTTCTATTTTACGTAGAGCAGATAGCTCGTTTAACATCGCGGCTTAGAGTGACAACAACCCCTTTTTCGTAGGAATAATGTCGTATGAATGCAGGTTAAAAAAGCTGGTTGATTTAGGATTATTGGTAGAACTACACAAATGAGGGTCGGCGTCTTTCATTGTCGGTCCTACTATTCATAATATTGTATAAGCGATTTGATGTCAATATGATAAGAGCCCCTACATACCGTAGGTATTGGATTATTTTAGATATAAATTATCTGGTATAATTCTCGGCCATGGCTAAAAATAAAATTAAAATATACATTAAACCCACATGTACCACTTGTAGAAAAACTCTAAAAATACTAAAAGAAAAAGAGACCGAATACGACTCGGTGAATTATTACGAGGTGCCGCTCTCAAAATCGAGGCTAAAGGCCCTGCTTAAGAAGCTCGGTATGGCGCCCCGCGATATCCTCAGAAAAAAAGAGCAGGTCTATAGAGACCTAGAAATTGCTAATACTGATTACTCGGATGCTGAACTTATCGATCTAATGGTTAAACACCCAGATTTAATCGAGCGCCCTATAGTAGAGATGGGTGATAATGCAGTGCTCGCACGTCCCGCAGAAGAGATCGAGAAATTTTTAAAGTAAGGGTGCTGACACATCGGTGTAATGAGAAAACGTATTTTATATCCGGCTTGTGATATTTGCAGGTGGTACTAGGGAAGGCCCCGGGTCGCTAGGTATTTGTTCTTGTAGCTTTCGTCCGTGGTAATCTCTTTACCGAACCAGTCGGGGATATGGAACTCGCGGGAGCTTTCCTCACTATCAAACTCTACCTCGGCTGTAATAAGCCCTTTTAATTTGCCCAGGTACACATCCAACTCTATCGTATCGTCGTTCTGGGAGATCTCGTAGCGGATTTTTTCCAATCTCTTATTCTCGGTCAGGTGCCAGAGCCCATTGAACTGATCGGCGCTAAGCTCAAATTCGATCTCGGTTCGGGTTAATCCCAATCCCATCTTTATGGTCTGATAGTATTTGCTGTCCACGCGGCGCACCCTAACCTCTGTACCCTCGTCTGTGATCACCAAGTAGCCCTGAAGGATGTGGTTGTTGGGATAACCGCCCAGGTTTGGCGGGGTGTCGGGTACGAGGAACTTCCTCTCAATCTCGTTTCTCAACTTTGAAGCCATGATTTACCTATCAATTATACACTTAATTTCATCCCAGAGATCGCTATACGCCTTTGCGGATTCGGAACTGGGCCCGTAAGCCCCAACAGGTTCTCGGTGTATTCCCATCTTTTCTATATCGGACCTGTAGGGGATCTCCGTGCTTAGCATGTTTAAAACACCCGAGGACATATCCTCTATGACCTCGCGATGGAGACTTTTTCTCTTTTCAACCATCGAGAAAAAGGCATGGATCTTGGAGCGCTTAATATTGTGTTTTTTGAAGAAACTGAGCAGTTTCTCGTATGTGAGCACAGACAAAGTAGTCGGTATAATCGGTACCAGAATGACGTTGGCAGCGTTAAAAACGTTCTCGGACACAAGTGAGATGCCGGGGGGACAGTCCATAAACAGAACGTCGTATTCATTACGCACAGCCCTGAATATGGCCTTTAAACGCTTTTTGGATTTCTTTAGGTCGTCAAGCGCAAGGTCAAGGTTACGGTATGAGAGCTTTGAGGGCAGGAGGTCTAGGTTGGGGTAATCCGTGCCCTTAATATTGCGGTCAATGTGTCTGCCGCCTTTTATAAACTTATTGGTGTTGAAATTCTTAGAAGCTTTGATCCGGTAGTAGTAAGACGATGCACCCTGAGGGTCAAGGTCACAAAGTAATACACGTAGCCCCTCGCCCGCAGCTATATGTGCCAAGTTAACTGCTGCAGCTGTTTTACCTACCCCGCCTTTCATGCTGTAAAGAGCTATACTGTCCATAACTCCCCCTCCTTAAATCTCAACACGCAAACAGTCTCTTGAAAAGAGCTTTGTTCTTTGCACTGCTAAACTCCGCAAACCGGTCGCTAAATTCCGCGCGGACCCTATGCTGCTTTTGATAAAGAGCCGATATCAGCCCCCCCACAGCCATCATTGTCTTGCCCTGCTCGACACCACTACGATCGATATAATTACGTAACTGAGTCTGCTGCATATAGAGGTCGTTGAAATCCCCTAAATTATCCTGGAGTCTCTTTAGTTGTTTGATCAAGTAAACTATGTCTGAGTTGGGAAATAAAGAGCTAAAAAACTCGAGAAGATAGCGAAGCTTTTTGCAGTTTATGCGGAGCCGATGAAGCTCCTCGTCGGGTGATCTGAGTGTAATTTTACTGCCGGCTTTCATTATGTTTCGGAACCTTTTCCATATCCGATCCCGAGCCACCTCGATAATAGGGCTGTTTGCATGTGGGGCATCGTGGGGGGAGCTAAAGGGCTCATCTAAAAACTGTTGCCAGGCATGGATAATCTTTTTGTACCTCTCTGAGTGCAATGATTTCACTGTGCTTTTGAGAACGGCTTTACGTCTCGATTTCAGTTGATCGAATAAAGGATCCAATAAGGAACTAATGTCTGTGGGCAGCATCGCTTTGTACTCATTTTCTTTGAGCAGATAAACATCGAGGTCTCTAAGCTCGTTGGTCATCTTGCCTAAATAGGCAAAATCCTCTTTAAATCTGTCGGTAACCTCGGGTGGGAACACTCCCTTTACCTGGCTTAGCAATGACCTGGTGCGGCGGACAGAGACCCTGAAATCATGGAGAAACTCGGTATCCAAGTCTTTTGTGATCCCATACTCGTTTTGCTGCATTGTATCTAACAAACCCGATAAAATCCTTTTCGATCCTACACTCGCACTTGTGTGGGGATCGAGCTTAGCAGTGATTTTAGAGCTGTAAGAGCCCGGTAACACATCTAGCTCCCGGCAGACTATCTCATACGGCTTTTTATTTGTCGCCTGCAATCCCATAGCGGTAAGAAACTCGCTTAGTCGTGTAAATTCTTTTTTGTATCCCCTAACGGGATCGAGTTCTATAATTGTTATGTCTGCTTTGTCGGAATTCGGTGCAACTGTATTAAAATCGTGCACCTTAACTCTAACTACAGTCTTACGATCATTGTTAAGAACGTGTAAAGTTTTTGTTAAGCCCTCTAAAGACAAGAAGCTAATAAGTGACCTAACACCTAATATCGGCTTCAGTAGTTTTTTTAGTGCTCCCTCGGGTAAATCCCACCAGAATTTAAACCTGGCCCTGCCCCTTATTGTCTCGACACAGACAGGCTGGCTAAATCCGGTTTTATAAAGAGCATACTTGTTATTGTTTTTGGTTAAGTAATGATTAGAGTTGTGTAGACGCCAGTCAAATGTATCGAAATAGTTTTCATTGAAAACAACTTTTGGATCTGATTTTGTGGGGAAAGAGGCATTAATCTGCTCGGTGAAACCTTGGGAACCCGGCTCTTTTTGCAAGAGAAAGTACTTAGCTTGTAACAAACCCAACCCCTGTTTCAAACAGCCCCTATTTACTATGCGACTGTTTTTCTTAGTTTCTGTTTCTCGTATAGTACATGGATAATCCCGTCTGCTAGACCGATTTGCGGCACGTATATTTTATCTATATCGGCCCACTTGAGCACTTTCAAGAAGATCTTTGTAGCAGGGATAATGACATCGGCCCTGTCAGGCCTTAGACCGAGCTCCCCTATCCGCTCCATGAGTGTGTAGGAATTGAGATCCTTGTATATTTTTCTGATAGCCTTGTACTCAAGCGGATCACCCTCAACTACTTGTGCCATCTTTACAATTTTATTAATATTCCCCCCACTCCCGATCCCATCCATCGATTTAAAACCCTTGGTATTTTTCTCAAGCCACTCCTTCATTCTACCCCACTCCGACTTCTTAGCTTTGTCTTTAAGCAAGCGTACAGTGCCGAGATTAAACGATTGAGAGCTTGCGATCTTTGTCTTAGATATTACTGTTAATTCCGTGCTCCCACCCCCCACATCTATGTAAAGATAATCCCTTGCTTTATCGAGATTATCCGCAATGTGGTTGGAGTAGATGATTTCCGCTTCGCGTTTTCCGTCAATTATCATTATATCGAGCCCGGTGTCTTCTCTAATTTTTTCCACAAGTTCCATTCCGTTTACTGACTCCCTCATCGCAGCGGTGGCACATGCCATGTAATCCACCGGTTTATAAGCCTCTATGAGGTATTTAAACGCAAGCATAGTTTTTTTGAGGCTATCCGCCTTATCTTTGGATATTTCTCCGTGGACAAACGCTTCATCACCAAGGCGTATTGGGACTCGGAAAAGAGAGTCTTTCTTAAACACGGTCTTCTTTTTGGTCTCGAGAACCTGTGTAAACAACAACCTCACAGCGTTTGACCCTATATCAATTGCGGCAAATTTCACACTGTCCCTCAAGAAATCTAATAATTGGTATTGTAAATAGAGATTACACCCTGATTAGAGCTGAGCGCTTTATGGCTCTTAAGTAATTGTATATCCAATACCACATAAGAAAATAGCTTATGATTATAAGTATTTATTTACTTTTTCATTCTAACTTTTTTGCTATTAATATCAAGGGTATATACAAATATCGGATTATAAAAAGGACATGAATCCGGTGACGGTCTATAAAAGTGTCAGATGTCTTATAATAAGACAATAAATTATTTGATTATTGTCAGATAAAAATATTTAGCCCCCGACTATTGATAAGAGAAACATGGTGCTGAATCAGACACATAACCAACTATAAACATTGAATTAATACATGATAATATGTAGCAAATTGGATTAATTGAGGCTCTAACCGGCTCAATCAGTTTATAGCACACTCAAAATTTGAGACTATTGGTATGATGGTTGCAGTGATATGCATAGTGGAAGAATATCCCAAAAAACTCGTATTAAACGACTCATCGATTGTGTTTGCCCGTCCTATGGCTCCCGGGGATTTAGAGTCGTTGACCGATTTTTTTTCAAAGATCCCCAAAGAAGACATGTTTATATATAGGAATGATGTAACTAACATCTCTGCTTTGGAATCGTGGTTCACAGACGAGACATATAAAAAAATATTCCAGTTAATCGTAGAAGCCGATGGGGAGATCGTAGGGAAAGGCACATTACACACCGAAGGACCATACCACTCGCGTGCCGTTGAAATGAAGTTACTGGTACGTCCCGATTACAGAAACAAAGGTCTAGGCGGCCAAATATTCAACATACTATTATACGAAGGGTTTAAGACAAACTTCCACAAGATCATCATTAAATACCGCCCGGAGAGTGGAAGTTTAACAAAGATTCTAAACCATTACGGTTTTAAACCCGAGACCCTGTTATCGAGTTATATAGTAGACGAAGACACAGAGGAAAAACAGCAGATCAATATCGCATCGTTTAATCTTGAAAACTGGAGCAGGAGATTTGAAGTCTATTCATCAATGAATAAAACGGAAATACCTTCGCATTGAGCATTGTTGTGAGTGTATGATTAAGGTGATAAGCTCATTGGAATCTAGACGTATAGCAATCGATTTGGAATAGATGTAATGCGGGTAGAAAACAAAAATATTGGTGAGGAAGAGATTACCAAATTGAATCCAGACAGCCCAGATCAACCGATTAAATTCGAGCATCTGAACCTTATACTCCACGGGATCCCAACCGCAATTGTAATCATAAACGAAAATGGAACAATTGTGTTTGCCAACGAGTACTCGGAAAAGATATTCGGTTATAAAATTAACGAACTATTGGGCAATTCCATTGAGATCTTAGTTCCCACAGGGTTAAGAAAAGGCCACATTCAAAAAAGAAAGGCATATAAGAAAAATCCTCTAACCAAAGAGATGGGCAAGGGGAGAGATCTGTATGCTGTGAGAAAAGACGGGACGGAATTTCCTGTAGAGATAGGATTAAACCCGATTGTTTCAGATCAGAGCACACTGTTTATAAGCAGTATAATCGATATCACCTTAAGAAAAGATACAGAGAAGCTACTCGAAGAGAGCAGTAAAAGGGTAAAGGAGATTATGGATAACACTACGGATGCTATTTTAGTGTTTGATGACGAAGGTGTTATAGAAACTTTGAATAGAGAGGCAGAAAACCTGTACTGTAGTGCCGGGGACGAGGAACTAACAAGCATATGGGATATAATCCCCAGTGAGAATAAAGAGATATATGGCGAGCAATTACAAAAGGTAAAGGAAGGCAGCAAAGTCACAGATTTTGAGACGGAGAAACAGGGCTTGGACGGCCGACGCATACCTATTAGTCTTAGTTTGAATTACGTGGAGAGCCCCTCTGGGAAATTCATCGAGACAAACAGAAACATACAGGAGCGAATCGAGACACGAAACAAATTCATAGAGCTGGAGAAGTCTCAGGTTATAGGCAAGATGGCGGAGGGCTTTGCTCATCATATGGGCACACCGCTTGCGTCCATGCTGCTTAGGGTACAGATGTTAGAAGAAGACCTGGTTAATATTCCGGAAGCCAGTCAATTCATACAAAAACTAAACTCAATTGAGAATCAAATCCTTTACGGTCAAAGAGTGATTCAGAGACTCTTAAAATTTGTGAGTAAGCCCGTTAATGAACAGATGCCCCACATTCTATCGGTACTGCTGGATGAATCCATAGATATTATTAAACCGATCTTGGATAAAAAGGGCATAGATTTAATCACGGATTTTAAAGAAGGTGTAAGAGTATCGGCCGATACCAACCTGTTTCACCTCATGCTCTCAGATACAATCATGAACGCGATAGATGCAATGCCCGATGGAGGCACTATAACCGTGCAATCCGCTTTGAGTGCTGATCGCGACACAGTTGAAATTCGTATCGAAGACACCGGAACAGGCATAGCCGAGGATATAATACCCTTTGTGTTTGAACCCTTTTTTACAACTAAATCATCGGGGAAGGGTACAGGTCTTGGACTCTCGGTAGCAAAACGAATCATACATGAACACGGGGGTCAAATACGTCTTGAGAGCAAAGAGGGCAAGGGGACCACGGTTATAATCGTTCTGCCTACCTTAGATGGAGAGAAAAATTGACCGAGAATAAATTAAGAGTGCTTGTGGTTGACGACGATCAAGAATTTGTAGAAGCGGTTAAGGAGCTCTTAGAACGAAGCGGGTACGAAGCTATTACAGCGTACTCGGGCTCAGAAGCCATAGAGATGGTCGAGGTCGAGAGCGATATAGATCTGGCACTCATAGACCTGTTTATGCCGCTTATGGACGGGTTTGACCTGCTGGAAAAACTAAAAGCCATACTGCCTGAACTAAATGTGATTATTGTCACCGGGCAGGGTACAGTGCAGACCGCTGTGGAGGCAATAAAACTAGGGGCTAGCGATTTCATAACAAAACCGTTTGATAAGGACGTGTTGCTAAACAAGCTTAAGGTGCTCAAAAGATCGCATGATCTGGAAAACCGTGTGGGTAACCTAGAGCAGTTGCTCTCGGACAAATACGGCTTTGAAAACATCATAAGCAGCTCAATCAACATGAAGTCGGTCTTTGAAAAAGCCAAGGCCGCTTCGAGAAGTAACGCCCCTGTGTTCATTGTAGGGGAGACTGGGACCGGAAAGGAACTGCTATCAAAAGCCATACACCTTCAAAGCGAGAGGTCGAGAAAACCATTTGTGCCCGTAAACTGCGGTGCCATACCTAAAGAGCTTTTAGAATCGGAACTGTTCGGATACCGTAAGGGTGCATTTACTGGCGCAATAAGGGATCATGACGGCCTATTCCTAGTGGCGGATAAGGGAACTATCTTTTTGGACGAGATAGGAGAGATGCCTAAAGAGCTCCAGGTACGCCTGCTCCGTGTTCTCGAAGAGTATAAAGTAAGACCCATTGGTCACACCACTGAACGACATGTGGATATACGAGTAATTACCGCGAGCAACCGCTCAATAGAAGAGCTCAAAAAGAGTTTCCTGCGCGAAGACCTGTTCTTTAGACTAGCCGTGATAGTAATCGAACTTCCCCCGCTTAGGGAAAGACGTAGCGACATCCCACAGTTGGTAGAGCATTTTATAAAGAATTTTAACACCAAGTACTCTACCAAAATCAGTTCCATATCAGACAGTGCGCTAAGTGCCCTGCAGAACTACCACTTCCCCGGAAACATAAGGGAACTGGAAAACCTGATTGAGAGCACCATTGCGGTTGCCCCCGCAGATAAAACAGAGCTTACGGAAAAAGACCTGAAATCGCATATGCTGTGGCAGCACACTAAGACCGCAGACCACCAGATGATGTCTTTGGGGCAGATCGAGAAGTTTGCTCTCGAACAGGCGCTTAGGGAATCGAACGGTAATAAGTCCAAAGCCGCACAGATTCTCGGAATCTCGAGGGACACACTCTATAGAAAACTGAAACAGTTTGAGATAAAGGGAGTATAGAGCCCTCTACCCGGTGTTTAAATCACTTAAATAGTTTTGAAGAACCTACTCGTGAGTGCTCATGTGCATATGGCTATGGCCATTGCCATGCGAGCCGTGCGGAAGAGTGTGGTATGTAATTGTAAGCAGTCCTGCGAGTATTAGCACTATGCCTGCAGCTACACTCAATTTTCTGGGTGCGTTTTGAAACACCTTTTTATACAACATCGGGAATGCTGTGAGTGCAGGGAGAGTTCCTAACCAGAAAATAAACAGTATAAACGCACTGTAAAAAGGGTCTTTAGAGGCAACGGAACCTATTACAAATATATATAGCCACCCGCATGGCAAAAACCCGTTCACCACACCTATTACAAACGACCTGGTGGCTCTGTTCTGTGTGAGAGACCATTTTGCGGGATAGAGCAGTATGGAGGTCATGGTCTTTGAAGGGAGAATATCGAGTGTCTTTTTTTTGATAATTCTATAACCGGTGAATATGAAAAACACTGAGATAAGCACGGCAGAGATCTTGGAGACCAAAGGCAGGTTGTTTGAGAGGACGGCTTCACCTACTAGGCCTGCAAGCACACCCAAAACAATGTAAGAGAGCAGCCTGCCGAAATGATATACGCTCAGATACCCCCTGGTACCATGCAGTGTAGCAGCAATCGGGCTACACATCGATATGCAGTGGGAACTGCCCAAAAGACTTGCTACAAGTACCGCAAGTGGGATCGATAGCAATGACCACCCGGCCACTATATGCTCAAACTGACTTAGGACCGACAAGTTTCATCTCCTTGTTTACCTCGATCTTATTATCAGCCGTATTTACCACATCCAATGTAATCGTGGCGCTGCCGCTAGTGGAGAGAACAGCTTTTGGGAATTTTACAAATAGATGCACTACTGCGTTCTCTCCAGCCTTAATGTTGAGGGTGTTTGACTGTGAAACAAGTTCTACGTTTTCTTTTAACCAATTTTCCGGAAGCTTAATCATAAGATCCATATCCTCGAAAGTCTGGTTCTTGAGGTGGATCTTAAAATGGTTTATTACCTGTTCTTCCGTGCCCTCAGTTGCTCCTACCACCTGATAGGGATTGTCCCTTGCTCTTAGCACCGTAACAACTATCTCGTCTCTGTTTGATACCGTGTATACCAGAGCGGATATAGAAACAAGGAAAAGTAGGCTGTAAAGTGCAACCCTTGGCCTGAACCAACTGCTTGTAAGCCCTTTTAAGCTCTTGCCCGTTGCATACCTTATAAGGCCCTTGGGTTTATCTACATTGTCCATAACCTCGTCACACACATCGATACACGCAGTACAACCCACACACTCCATCTGCATCCCCTGGCGGATATCGATGCCCGTGGGACACACAGTGATACATCTGAAACAATTAATACAGTCGCCCTCCGGCTCGCCCTCCTTTGCCTCACCCCTGCGGGGCTCGCCCCGGTTGTAGTCGTAGGTAACGGTCATTGAATCGTCGTCCATGAGCACTGACTGGAACCTGCCGTAGGGACAGACGATGATGCAGAACTGTTCGCGGAACCAACCGAAATCAAAAAGCACAACTGCAGTAACAAAAGCCATGATGAGAAAGATAGTCCAGTTCTCGCGGGGGTTGTTTTGAGTCATGTCCACAAGCCGCTCGGCACCGACAAAGTACGCAAGGAAGCTATGCGCGATTATAAGACTTACAACTGTAAATAGCGTCCATACCGCACCGTATTTAAGAAGCTTGGAACCGGACCAGGGCGACCTGGCCATGTTCATCTGTTTTATATGACTGCCAAGTATCCAGTACTCGATGCGTCTGAACACTCCGTCGATAAAAACCGTTTGCGGGCAGCCCCACCCGCACCATACCCTGCCCCAAATAGCGGTAATAAAAGCTAGGCCCAAGCAAAGCACAGCCAGGAGAAAAAAGATGAGCGGGCCGTCGTGGGCCCAAAATGTGAGCCCGAATATGGAGAACCTTCTTTGAGCTATATCAAGCAAAAGCGCCTGGTGCCCGGCGATCTTGATCCAGGGTAGGATCAAAAAGAAAAGCACCAACGCTACCTGTAATATGGTCCGGTAGCGGCGGAAAAATCCCTTGACCTGTGCCGGGAAGATATAAACCCTCTTCCCTGTCTCATCCATGGTTGCAGGGCGCTTCTCTGGAAGATGTCTTTGATCCAGTACCTTCATTACTTAGTTATCTTTTCTCCCTGAGGGGGTTTTGCACCCTCGGGTTCAGTGCCCTGCAAAGTATAAACGTACACAGCAATATTCTCTATAAGCTCGGGAGCGATCTGACCCTTCCACGGGGGCATACCCTTGTCGACAACACCCGTGTTTATAGTAGTAATAATAGAGGTTACCGAACCGTCGGCGGATATCCAGTATTCGTCGGTCAGGTTGGGGCCGATTAACCCCTGCCCCTTGTCACCGTGGCAAACTGCACACTTTGCCACATACTCGGTCATACCACTCTCTATAGCAGCACTGTCTTCGGCCATGGCCACAAAGTCCTGTTCTGTTTTCTCGCCCCTTTCCTCAGCGGCTATCTCTCTCTCGCCCTGTATCGAACTTAGAGCCGACGCCAACTCTTCCTCTGAGGTCGGCCCGCCGAATATCTGATAATAGCCAAAATAGATAACAGAGAAGATAATGGTCAGATAAAACGTCATGAGCCACCATCCGGGCAATGGGTTGTTAAGCTCCTGGATGCCGTCATAATTGTGCCCTTCGATCAATTTATCCTTTTCAGTCATTTCGTTTCCTCCATTACTTGCTTATGCTCTTGTTCCAAAGGCATCTCGCTCATTTGTTCGAGAACCTCGGAATTGGATTTCCTGATATACATCAGAACAAAACCGCCGTACGCAAATAAAAACAGTATTAGCGCCACGACAACCAGTTCTGAATTTTCAAAGTACGAGAGAGCTAATTGTTTGATTGTGTCACCTCCTCAGTACTTGTTTTCTGCCCCAGACACTGCAGGTACGCGATTAACGCAATGAGCTCAGTGTCTTTGACTGAGGTGAGCGAAGGATCTTGGGCCAGGAGCTGGTTGTAGATCTCTAGCGCCTCTTTCTCGGCAGTTATATCGGCGTTGGCTACATCGTCCTCACTGTAAGGCACGCCTAGCATCTTCATGACGCTGAATTTCTTGCGCAGCGAGTAGTAATCTGTCTTTTTCGTAGCCAGCCAAGGGTAAGACGGCATAAGCGAATTAGGTGTAATTACCCTCGGGTCAATCATATGGCGGACGTGCCACATGTCGGGATACTTGCCACCGACCCGAGCCAGGTCGGGACCGGTCCTCTTGGATCCCCACTGAAAGGGCCTGTCGTACATGGAATCGCCCAGGGTGGAATGCGAGCCGTAACGTAGCACGTCGAAAGGCAGTTTTCTTATCATCTGTGAGTGGCATACATAGCAGCCTTCTTTGATGTAAACGTCCCTACCGGCAAGCTCAAGCGGGGTGTAGGGCTCGGTCTTTTCCGAAGACGGCAGGTACTTATAGATTGACAATGTAGGTAGGATCTCGATTATCGAGCCCACTGCTATTGCCAGGAACAGAAGCACGGTGAAAATAGCACCTAGCGCCTCGAGCTTACGATGCCCGGTACCCAGGGGCGATGCGTCGGCCTCAAGCGGCGCTACCTCTACGACGCTAACTGTCTTTTCCTTAGGCGCAGTCTTTATAGTCATCCAGACGTTATATATCAAAAGCAGGAACCCGACTATAAACAGCAGCCCGCCTAAGAACCTTACCCAGTAAAGCGGGGCTATTCTCATTACAGTTTCTACGAAATCCGGGTACACAAGCTGCCCGTTCTCACCGATGGCCTGCCACATGAGCCCCTGTGTAATCCCGCTTGCCCACATGGAGATGTAGTAGATAAGAATCCCAAGGAGCCCTATCCAGAAGTGTGCGTTCATCAGGCTATGGCTGTAGATCTTGGTGTTCCAGAGCCTAGGAACCAGAAAATAGATGATCCCGAACGTAAGAAACCCGTTCCAACCCAATGTGCCGCCGTGGACGTGTGCAATGATCCAGTCTGTATAGTGGGCAAGCGAGTTAACAGATTTAATAGACATTAGCGGGCCCTCGAAGGTGGACATACCGTAGAACGTTACGGCAACCGCGAGGAACTTAATGATGGGATCGGTCCTAAGCTTGTGCCAAGCACCACGAAGCGTGAGCAGCCCGTTTATCATCCCACCCCAGCTAGGCGCCCAGAGCATCAAACTGAATATCATACCGAGTGTCTGCGCCCAGTCGGGAAGTGCAGAATTGAGAAGATGGTGAGGACCTGCCCAAATATATAAGAACACTAGTGACCAGAAATGCACAACCGATAGCCTATAGCTGTATATGGGTCTGTTCGCAGCCTTTGGCACATAGTAGTACATAAGTCCCAAAAACGGTGTGGTCAAGAAAAACGCGACCGCGTTGTGACCGTACCACCATTGTACGAGTGCATCTTGTACACCCGCATACACTGGGTAGCTCTTTAGTAGTGCAACCGGTATCTCTATAGAATTGACTATATGGAGTACCGCAACCGTGATTATCGTTGCAATATAAAACCAGATTGCTACATAGAGATGCTTTACCCTGCGGATTGCGATGGTGCCGAAGAAATTAACGGCAAACACAACCCAGACCACAGCGATGGCTATATCGATGGGCCATTCCAGTTCTGCATACTCTTTACTCTGAGTAAAGCCCAGGGGAAGGGTGATAAGTGCAGCAACAATTATGAGCTGCCACCCCCAAAAATGGAAATTACTCAGAAAGTCGGAAAAATTTCGAGTCTTTAACAATCGCTGAGTCGAATGGTACATACCGGCAAAGATGATATTACCCCCGAAAGCAAATATCGCAGCGTTTGTATGAAGTGGGCGGATTCTGCCGAATGTGAGCCACTCGAGCTCAAAGTTGGCGGGCCAATATGCCAGCTGCAGTGCAGCCAGCAATCCCACAATAAATGCCGCAGCTCCCCAAAAAATGGTCGCGTAGATAAACTTTTTGACAATCTCGTCATCGTACACGACCTTGTCCAAGGTGTAGTTCCCTGTGGTTGCAGTACTCATGTCTATCTGTCCTCCTTTAAGGCAGATTTTGTTTGTATCTCTTCATAATCGTCTATTAACATTCGTTGGCTCGGTGTAACAAGGTCGTCGTATTGACCCTTATGAGTGGCCCATATAAAAACACCGAGGAATATCAATGCAAGCGTAATAGAAACCCCTAGTGTAAGAAGTATGATGCTCATCTGGAGTATCCTCCCCGTCTTTGCGACATTTTGTTATATCCATAGACTGAGGACGCAATTAAGAGTACTGAGCTAAGGGGCATAAGAACCGCTGCCACAAGCGGGCCTACGTAACCCATGACCGCAAGCGCTCCGCCGCCCACGTTGTAGAGCACCGAAAACACACTGTTGCGTCGTATGGTTTGTCTGGTTAGATCCGCATGCTGAAATATATCGAGCAGCGTGTAGAGGTCGTTATTCAATATATATACATCAGATACCTTGAGGCTCTCCTCGACCCCACCCTGCACAGACACACTGGCGTCGGCAGACGACATAGCACCGGTGTCGTTTAGCCCATCCCCTACCATTAGGCTCCCTGAAGCACCACTTACTATTTCGGATTTTTCCTCGGGTGTTTTGCCCCAGTACGCAGATTCGAGGGGAATCTGAAGCCTCTGGGCCACGCTCTTTACGTTGCCCTCTTTATCGCCCGAGAGGATAAAAAGATCGTAGTCCATTTGACCGAGTTGATTTAAGACAAATTTGGCATCTTCTTTTAACGAGTCGCCCAGATACACAGTAGAGATCGGTTTATCGTCCTTAAATATGAGTGTCTGTGTAGAGACAATCTGGTTGAAGTCGGTCTCGTGGTTTTTTTCTATATCGGATACGATCCTATAAGAGTGGCCGTTTACCACGGCCTCTACACCCCTTAACGGTACCGTCTTCATCTCTGTAACCACGGGGTTGTTAAGCCTCTTTTGGGATAGATACGATACAATTGACCTAGCTACAGGGTGTGAGGACATCCTCTCAATTGCGAGCACAGCGGAAAGATCATCGTCCCCCATGTCATCCAGATCCCAACGAAGCACCTTGAATACCCCCTTGGTCAGTGTACCGGTTTTGTCGAAAAATATGTTGTCTATAGCTCCAAACCTCTCGAGCACACCGAGGTCTTTAACAATAAACCCCTTGTTCAAACCCCCTTTGAGTGATAGGCCATGTATTAGGGGTAGCGCTATTACGAATGCGCACGGACACGAGATCAGAACAAGAGCAATAACCCTGTCGAGTGCTACTGCTGATCCGTAAAGTACGCTTACAGCGCCGAATGTACAAAATGCACTCACAACTACGAGCAATGTAAAAATAGTGGAGTACCTGGATGCAAATGAACGGCACTGGGGTGTGGAGTCGTAATTTTTATCTATTTTATCGAGTATCTTTCCAATGCGTGTGTCGCTTTTAGTTTTCTCTACCTCTACAACTGTTTGCTCACCCAACACAATCGAACCCGCATATACCGCATCGCCCCTGAGTGCAGTAACAGGAATGCTCTCGCCGCTTAAAACCGATAAATTAAGCGTCGCATTAGCACCCGCCAATACCCCGTCTACTGGTACACGATCGCCCCGCTCCAACTTAATACGATCGCCGGGTCTAAGGATATGAGTAGGCTGGTAGAAATACTGTTTGGAAGCCTTGTCCCAGACCAATGTTTTATCGGACGAGAATATGCTGTTGCTAAGCGGTTCGTGATCAGAGACCCTGGAGCGGATAATCGAGAGCACATACCTGCTGGCGAGCAATAGGAACACAAACACAGTAATCGAATCGAAATAGACCTGGTCGCTGCCCCTAAAAAAACCGTATGTGCTCAATATGAACCCAACTAGGATGACAAAAACAATCGGTATATCTACAGTTAGCTGTCTGTTGTTTAATGACCTGAGAACGCTCTTATAGAAAGGGTAAGCGCAGTATGACACTACCGGGATTGCCAAAATCATATTTATTAGCCCGAAATAGTTACCCATGAAGCCATCGGCCCCCGAGTATATGGCAGCGGACAGCAACATGATATTGCCTGCGGCTACCCCCGCGACTGCCAATCGGATAAGCGCCCAGCGGTTCTCGCGCAAAAGGAGTTCCCGGACATGATCATCATCTTTTACTGGATGAGCCCTGTATCCAAGCTTACTGATCATATCCGGGAACGAAGAGAAATGGGTAGTGTCATGAAACCGAACTGTCGCCAGATTGGTAGACATATCGAGTTGAACTGAATTTATATTGCTCTCGTACTGAGGAATCCGTTCAATCAACCACAGGCATGCCGAGCAATGAACACCCTCTATGTAAAAAACCATAGTGTTCGGCTCGCCCTCTAGTGTGTACTGTTTTTTAAAACTCTCTGTGTTCAGATAGGAGTAATCCCGGGTGTCGGTGACCTTGTAAGGTGTGGGGGAATTTGTGTCTTTAAGATTATAGAATTCCGAAAGCCCAAGCTCGTGGATAAAACGATATACAGATACGCATCCCGCGCAGCAAAACAGCTTTTCCTCGTATATAACCGACGTGTCGGGAGTCACCTCGTCACCACAGTGTATACAAGCCGAATCCCGCAATGAGATCGTACCACTTCCCTTAGTTGTTGTCACAGAGCCCGTAGCCGTATCCATATCTTCGAGGTATATGAATTGGCAACATATATGCCACCTATAACGTAAATGATTTGTACAGGTTACACAAATGGGGCTCTGTAAGCTGTCAGATAATCTGACAATTGAATAAGTACAAAATTAAATACTTTTGTTGAGTCTGGGATATACAATAAGCACTAGTTCATTAATTAGGTATAGAGACTATAGACTCACAGCTGATTCAACACCGTTTTTGAACCTATAGTATAAATATAATAGTACAAAACCTACTATCGGCAGTATGATGTCCATCCAAAATACAGAGCCGGCATTGCCGGGGGCATAGTTATGTGCCTCGATCATCTGGTATATATGTCCGCCCGCTGCACCCAATAGAAACATCGAGGGGCCGATAACCGCAGCGGCTTTCATTCCCAAACTCCCCTTGAATGCAAGCAGCCCTACTACTGCAAAACCCAAGCTCGCAAAACCTACTTCTAGTTGGAAGGGACTATTATCCCAACCTATAAACTTGGCAATCATATCACCAAAGAAAACATGCAAGACAAAGTTGACCAGGTAGTTGATCCCAATGCTGAACAAAAGATAGTAAGAGAATAGAACATCTACAACAACAGATTTATTGAGCGGTCTTTTGAATATTAGAATGACAATCGAAACCAAAGTACCCAATATAAATAACGACATTGAGGGATTGCTTATAACATTGGACATAATCTCGTTTGTCATGTCTATTGTTAGTCTTAGGCTTCAAATCTATAATTTCTCTAAAGCCGATTCCACTCGGATTCGAACCTCTTTGGCAATGTTCTCAATATCCGTATTATCCACTAAACCCAGAGCTGCCTGGGGATTCATGGCCGATACCATGACTTCTCCGTTTTCCTTCTCATAAACAATCACATTGCACGGGAGAAGCACTCCAATCTCAGGTTCCATATCCAGGGCTTTATGAGCAAAGTTAGGATTACATGCACCAAGGATTTTGTAAGGCCTACGGTCGATATCCAGTTTGTCTTTTAGTACTTTTTTTGCGTCGATTTGAGTTAATATGCCGAAACCCTGCTCTTTTAATGCATCTTCAACTTGTTTTATGGCATCGTCGAAAGAATACTTTGTTTCACCTCCAAAAGAGAAATTGCTTAAATTACGTACCTGCATATTTTGACCCCCCCATTATTACCACTAATATTAGTTATTATAATCTATATTAAAAATGATCATGAGATTACAGTACAATCTAGAAGAATTTAACCCTATTTGCCGAATGCCTTGTTATATTTTTTCATACATCCTCCCACAAAGCTATTAACTACAGCTTCGTCGGTCGAGAACCCTTTTTCCTCAAAATGTTCTTTCCATTGTTTTTGAAATGATGATTCACATTCTTCTTTCGCCTTATCCGGCTGATACTCACTATGATCACCTGCTATTGCCTTCCCAGCCGACTCTCCGAGGATCTCGGCTCTTAATTCACTATCACTATCGGCATAGGAAATGCAAGGCATGATAAATACTAAAACCCCAATAATCATGGCACTTATTCTCATTTGTCACCTCCTTATATTTTCCAATTGATATTATATTGTATATCACACTCAATTTCATAGTGTATCTACTATCAAGATTTCTCGCATTCTGTAACGATATTTCCTGTTTTATCTAACAAATTAAGAAGAAAAGTGGTTATAATAGATGGTTGCTATGATATCGAAGGTGCTGAGCAGTGCTACACTGGGTGTGGATTCCTATCTTGTAGAGGTTGAGGTTGATATAGCGCTTGGGCTCCCTCAGTTCGCAACAGTGGGGCTGCCCGAGGGTGCGGTTAAAGAGAGCAAGGAACGAGTAAGGTCTGCAATTAAAAATAGCGGATACGATTTCCCTCAAAGAAAGATTACTGTGAACCTGGCACCAGCCGATATTAGGAAAGAGGGCTCGGCCTTTGACTTACCCATATCAATCGGCCTGCTTGCTGCATCGGGGTTAATAGACAGCAAATTACTAAACGACTACATAGTGCTTGGGGAGCTCTCGCTCGACGGCAGGGTAAAGGGTGTAAAAGGGGTGCTGCCCTCGGCAATCTGTGCCAGGGATAAGGGGCTTAAGGGCATAATAGTGCCCACAGAAAACGCAGAAGAGGCCGCAGTGGTGAGTGAGATTGATACGCTGGCTGTGAATTCGCTTTCGGACCTGGTTGAGTTCTTAGCAGGTGAGCGGGAATTAACCCCGGTTGAAGTGGACCTGGACGAAACGTTTCAACAACATAAGCACTATGACAACGACTTTCAGGACGTAAAGGGCCAGGAGCATGTAAAGCGCGCACTCGAGGTAGCCGCAAGCGGGGGGCACAATGTGCTTATGATCGGCTCGCCCGGTACGGGTAAGACCATGCTTGCCAGGAGATTGCCCACAATACTGCCCGATATGAACCTTGAAGAAGCACTTGAGACCACGAAGATCTACTCAGTCGCAGGTTTACTTTCCAATAATTCATCAGTAGTGGCCACAAGACCGTTTCGCTCGCCCCACCACACTATAAGCGATGCCGGGTTGATCGGGGGAGGAGCAGTGCCAAAACCAGGGGAAGTGAGCCTGGCTCATAACGGGGTATTATTTCTCGACGAGCTGCCTGAGTTTAGAAAAAACGTGCTAGAGGTCACTCGCCAGCCCCTTGAGGACGGCACAGTGACAATATCTAGGGCTGCGACTACGATAACCTACCCATCTAACTTTATGCTTGTGGCTGCTATGAACCCCTGCCCCTGCGGGTACCACGGGGACCCACAGAAGGTATGTACCTGCTCGGCCTTGATGGTTCAGAAGTATAGGACCAAGGTGTCGGGACCCCTGCTCGACCGCATTGACATACACGTCGAGGTACCGCCCGTTAAGTACAAAGAGCTCTCAAGCGAGCTCAGTGGTGTGGCCTCGGCAACAATAAAAAGACGGGTAAACCAAGCAAGGACTATACAAAAAGAAAGGTTCAAGAAAACCAAGATCTACTCTAATTCCGAGATGCCGCCCAGACTCATTAGAAAGCTTTCTGTGCCCGATGAAGATGGACTCAGTCTGCTGCAGACTGCAATAGACAAGCTTGGGCTAAGTGCGCGGGCCTATGACAGGATACTCAAAGTTGCCAGAACCATAGCCGACCTGGAGGGTTCCGAAGCTGTATTATCCGAACACATCTCCGAGGCCATACAGTACAGGACCTTGGACAGGACTTTGATTTAATAGGGATTCGAGCAAAGCATTACATTTATCTGAGGGATGACCGGGCTACTACTTAAAGACATTTATTACATTACAAATTACCCGACCCACAACACAGTCGGGATCGAACTCATCCCACTTAAACGTAATCGACTCGTACTCGTTGTTAAACGGTTCTAGTACCAGACCGTCTAACTCGGTATGCACCATCCGTATGATGATCCCGGCCCATGGAATCCTAAAGCAGTAGATCTTTTTATCCACAAGTTCGCGCTGTCTGATATCGACGGAAATCACGGAGCCGTCCATAATGAGTTTCTCCATCGAGTCCCCATAGACTTTGAGCGAGATTACATCGGGGCCGCACATGCGTTTGGGCAGGACGATTGTGTCTACTGGTTGAAACTCGGGTATTGTGTCGGGCTTGCCGGTGTACACAACCTTATACACGTTGACCTTAACAAAATCGTCGTTTATCTCGCTTATGATAGGGGATATGCTCGTTGTGCCTCCGGTATTGCTGCCAAACTCCACCCCCGCTTCTCTAAGCGAGGACCCGTACCTCTGGTAATTGAGCAGTTGGATGTCATTTCGCATCTCGCCCTCGCCGCTCTTTATCCAATCGTAGTTAACGTTAAAAATATTGGAGATAGCTATCCCGAGTTTACGGCTTATATTGGTCTTTGTACCCGAGAGCAACTGCGATACATAAGCGGATGAGATATTTAGTTTTTTAGCCAAGTCAGCCTGAGATAGATTGTTCTCTTCCATCAACAAGCGCAGTCTCTTGTTCAGCATGTTTTTACTAATTAACGAATATCCTATTGACAAATCTAGCTAGTTAACATAGAATAATGCATAGTTAATCTGATTATGCATATGCCTAGCATTTAATTATTACACCGAGTTGGCATAAAATTCAAGGAGTTTTATGAGACAAAGTGTTATAGCCAACGATAAAGTAACTCATCCCTTCACGCTGGCCCTCTATGATAAAGGTCTAACTCTGAGAGGACTTTGGAGGCTCTCTTTCAAAGATAACTTTGAGTGGAACTTTAAAAACTTTGAGGCAGTTGTCTACGGCCGGCTACGAAACAATGAGATTGAGAGATGGATCGGAGAGATGGGTTACGGCGAGGAACTGAGACAAGCTCAGGAAAAAACAGGGATACTCAATAAGCTCGGAAAAAAGTAGCTTATATCTATGCCCTGATGCCCTTACCAGCATTAAGCCGTTGATTAATGCTCAGTTTAGCTGTACCCGACACCAAAGTCATAGACTTGAAATAGTGCCGGAGACCACTAGATATAATTTAACAATCATTGATCTTTCCGTCTTTAAACACACACCACTAAATGGGTATCAGTTTTAAGTATAAATGACATGGTTTTGCACTTCTATGCAATATTATAAAGTGTTAACTAAGTGGGATACATATGATAATACGGTTGATTCAGAGCTCGGTGTGGGGGCCGAGTGTACAATCTATCTAGAGGCTTCTCCAAGGGTACTTAACTATACGGAGCAACAGACGTATAATGAATATAAGGGCAGCGGTACAATTCTTTTGATGGACGATGAAGATATGGTATGCGATGTAGCGGGTGAGATGTTAAAAAGTATGGGTTATAATACCCTATACGCTAATGACGGTGTAGAGGCGATTGAGCTCTACAAAAAAAGCAATGAGAGGCGTAACGGGATAGACCTGGTTATACTTGACCTAACAGTGCCAGGTGGAATGGGGGGCAAAGAGACAATCAAGTGCCTAAAGGAAATTAACCCCGACATAAAGGCTATTGTGTCGAGTGGTTATTTCCAAAACCCTGTTATGTCTAAATACTCCAATGATGGATTCAAGGGCTTTGTTGTCAAACCCTACAAGAGTAGGGATCTGGGTAAAGAAGTGACTAGGGTATTGACGTAAAAAATAAAACAGGGGAATGGCAATTCGGTAATGTCAGATAAAACCATTCTCATCGTGGAAGATGAGAGGCTTATAGCAAACGACATTAAGGATAGACTTAAAAAACCCGGATACCGCAACACTCATATTGCATCTAGTGCCGAGGAAGCTCTGGGGATCATACCCAGTATCTCACCTGATTTAGTTATAATGGACATAGGGCTTAAGCGTGGGATGGACGGGGTTGAAACTGCACAAGAGATACGCACCCAATATGATCTGCCGATTATTTATGTGACGTCTTATACCGATCCCGAGACCCTAGAGCGTGCTAAATCAACCGACCCCCACGGCTATATAACCAAGCCGTTTGACGATGTTGAGCTCTGCACCGCAGTTGATGTCGCCCTTTACAAGCACTCTTTTGAGAAACAATTAAAAGAAAGGCAATGGCTATTATCCACAACACTCGGCAGTGTGGCGGATGCGGTTATAGCAACTGACAGCAGCTCGACAATCACTTTTTTAAACCCCGCAGCCATGAAACTCACAGGTTGGGCCGAGACCGACGCCGTAGGGGACGAGCTGCAAAACGTGTTTAAGATAAAGCATGAAATGCTCGATATTACACACAGCGCCTCTGAAAACCTATATGGAATAGAACCAAGCCCACAAACCAACTTCACCACACTAATCACAAAAAACCAGACCGAGATACCCATAGAGTACACCGCATCGCCGATTAGAGACGACCACGGAAAACTGAGCGGCAGCGTACTTACCTTTCGCGACATAACCTCGCGCAGGCAGGCACAGCAGACTATTGAGGAAAACGAAGCAAGATACAACGCCATTGTGGAGCATAGCTATAACCTGATAATCGAAACTTCGGTAGACGGCATATTTATCTATGTGAGCCAAAACCACAAGGATATACTCGGCTATGAACCCGATGACCTGATTGGAAGGAGCATATTCGAGTACATTCATAACGATGATAAGCTGGCGGTGATAAACCAGTGTATTGCGGGCCTCCACAATTTTGAGAGCTCGGGGCATATAACCTTCAGGTACCTACATAAAGACGGGACATGGAGGTGGCTTGAGAGCTCGGGCCAGCCGTTTAAAACAGCCTCGGGTGAGATCAATGCCGTTATCACCTCGCGTGATATTACCGATAGGAAACAGATGGAGCAAGAGATGTTGAAATCGCAGAAATTGGAATCACTCGGTATTTTGGCAGGCGGTATAGCGCACGATTTTAACAACCTGCTTACCACGATTATTGGCAATGTCTCGCTTGCCAAGATCTGCGGAGACCCCGAGGAGGTACAAGAGATCCTGGGAGACGTAGAGGCGGCCTCGTCAAGGGCTAAAGACCTCACAGACCAGCTGCTTACATTCGCAAAGGGCGGGGTACCTGTCAAAAAGACCTATTCAATTAAAAACATACTCGAGGAATCTACAGAGTTTGTGCTGAGGGGATCGAACATAAAGTACGAGATCAGTGTAGAGGAGGGTATTCAAAACGTAAACGTCGACCAGGGCCAGATAAACCAAGTGCTCAACAATCTGATCATTAACTCAAAGCAGGCAATGCCCGACGGGGGCATAATTACAATAGAGGCCAAAAACAAACAGCTGGACGATAACAACAACCTAGGTCTAAGACCCGGTGATTATATAGAACTAAACGTTGCCGACGAGGGTGTGGGGATCGATGTGGAAGTGATGCATAAAATATTTGACCCCTATTTTACTACGAAACCCGACGGAAACGGTCTTGGGCTCGCAACTACCTATTCTATCATTAAGAATCATGACGGTAACATCTCGGTTGAATCCGAACCCAACGTAGGCACTACTTTTCATATTTACCTTCCTGCTACCGACTCAGAGAGTACGGAGAACCAGCTTGGATCAAAAACTCACATCGCCGGGAAGGGACAAATACTTGTGATGGATGACGACGTGGGGATAAGAACTCTTTTGGAAAAAGCACTTACCACTCTCGGTTATGAAGTGAGCTTTGCTACAAACGGCAGAGAAACCATCGATATATATATAAGGAGCATGGAAGAAAACAAACAGTTTGATGCTGTTATACTCGACCTTACAGTTCCGGGTGAGATAGGCGGCACCGATGCCATAAAGGAACTGATTGCCATTGACCCCGGCGTAAAAGCCATAGTGTCGAGCGGGTACTCGAACGACAGCGTGATGGCCGAGTATGAGAAATGGGGTTTTAAGGCATGCGTCGCAAAACCCTATAACCTTGAGCAGCTAAGCCGCGTTCTTTATAATGTAATTGAGAGTGATACCTAAAGCCGCCAGGCTCTGAGCATGAAGCGATTACATTATGGGACTATATTCCTACTCCAAGATATCGACCTATAAAAGATGCCCCTATCGTTACAAACTTAAGTACATAGACAAAATCCCTGAGCTCAAAACCATAGAACAGTTCATGGGAACACGTGTGCACGAAGCTCTCGAGCTGCTATATAAAAAAATAATCAGCGCAAAAGTTATTCCACTCGACACTTTAATTGAATACTTCCAGAAGAAATGGGACTCGAAATGGGACGATGAGATTAAGATTGTGAGAGCTAATATGTCGGTGGGGGACTACAGGAACCTGGGCCGTGTATGTGTCGAACAGTACTACTCAACACACTACCCTTTTGACGAATCGAAAACCCTGGCAACAGAGAAAAAGGTCACCGTGCCCCTCGGGGAATCGGGCTCGACGCTTGTAGGGTTTATCGACCGGATAGCGGTTGCGGAGGACGGCACATACGAGATCCACGACTACAAAACCAACGGCTCTCTGCCCTCACAAAAGGACAAAGACGAGGACAAACAGCTTGCACTATATGAACTGGCCATAAGAAACATGTGGAAAGACGTAAAAGACGTTAAACTCATCTGGCACTACCTGGTCTTTAATAAAGAGATTACTTCCACACGCTGCGTTGAGGAGATTGAGGCTCTAAAGGCTGAGAAGATAGCCGTGATAGAGGAGATTGAGTCGGCCAAGGACTATAAACCCCATGAATCCGCACTATGTGATTGGTGCTCTTACCAAGAGACCTGCCCCGTGTGGAAGCATAAGTTTATAGTGGAACAACTGCCTGAGAAGGACAAACCCACCGAGACCGGAACAAACCTTGTAGACACCCTGGCATCGCTTCAGTCGCAAAAAAAAACTATAGAAAACAAAATAGACGACACAAAAACAAAACTGATTGAGTACTCGGATACGAACAATGTGGATAGGGTGTACGGTACGGACAAAACCGCCAAGATAAAAAGAGAAGAGCACCTTAAATTCCCAGATAGCAAAGACCCAGACAGAGCAAAACTGGAAGATCTAATCAAGAGTAAAGGCTATTGGGACCAGGTGTCGCTGCTTAATACCCGAAGACTTACCTCTATGCTCTCGGACCCAAGCTGGGACAAGTCAATTGCTAGGGATTTAAATGAGTTCTCGACAGTGGAAATAAGGAGTACCGTAACACTCATCAAAAATAGGACTAAAAAAGATTCATAGATGATAAGGATCTACATCTGTTCGATCTGATATCCCCTTTGTTCGAGACGCCTTATAATGCCGTCTTTGCCCACCAAGTGGCCCGAACCCACAATCACCAGATATTTTTGGTCTGAGTCGAGGTAGCCCTCTATTACAGGTAGCCAGTTGTCGTTTCTATCGATGATTAATTTTTCGTATATAGTTGGATACTCTTTGAAACTATCCATGACTATAGACTCGAATTCGCGCGTATTGCCCGATTCCCATGAAGACACTATGGAATCGAAATAGTCCTCTATGACCTCGAGGTCCTTTAGGGTCTGGAGTAAGAGTTTTTCCTGTATCTCGGGCGGAAACCCGGAGAGTAAATCAATTTGAAACTCGGCAGTCTCTAAGCTGTGTACTTTCTTGCCGTCTGTGTTTGCTTTCTCGTAATAGTAGGTCTCAACACCCTTTTCGCCATCGAAACCCAAGCTCTTTAGCTTATATACAGCCGTTGTTATGGCGACGAACCAGGGCTTTGATTTGTTTAGCATAAGTACATTTAGCCCGAGAGCTTCGAGCTTTGACTTGGTGAGCTCATATGACTTGTCCGAGAGTGTGGACTTGAGTGTTTTATCGCCCTCCAAAGTGGCCTTCGATAACATCATCTTTGTCGTCTCGGGCAACTTGAGCACTCCCGGGTCTACTTCAAAAACAATATTGTCAGACTCCTCATAAGCCATATCAAATGACTCACTAAGGGGATAGTTGTCTTTTCTAAGCAGATGGAGGGAGCCCAAAATATATATGTGGTGCTCACCTTTGCTTACCTTCCAGAGAAAATTTTTGTTGCCCTGCTCGGACTCGGCAGCACCTGGCAACGTTAGGCCTGGAATAATTAATAAAACGAGTACTAAGAGTAGGTACAGTATGAAGTTTTTTCGCACCGTTACATTTGCTCCTTAAACGAATATATTAATTATATATCAGTTACGGGGGATTACATCACAAAATATTATTGCTGTTAAGTGTGTAGCTGGATCGACACAGTATTAAGATATAGCCCTTTTAGGGTAATCGGCTGGATTACTCGGAGTTAATACCAAAATGATGCGGCTTACACGAGTGGGTGCTTTTGGGCTTGTGCTCGTTAACTTAAAACGCCCCTTATCAAATGTTACTCGGCGCTACCTCGATCGGCGAGCTGACGATCCAAGATTAGGAGTGCAGAGCTGCTGTCACCGGCTAGTTCGAGTTTATCGAGAATGTCTTTTGCGCTTTTTTCCTCTTCTACCTGCTCGCGTATGAACCACTGCAGCTCCACTGTGGTGGCATGGTCGTTCTCATTGATTGCGAGCTCATAGAGGCTGTTTATCATCCCTGTAACTTCCCTTTCGTGCTCATACACGCTCTGGAACATCTCTACCAGAGAACCGAAGTCCACAGGCGGCTTGTCTATGGCGTGGAGCACAACCCTGCCCTCTCTGTCTATGACGAAATCGAACAATCTCATGGCATGGGCAAGCTCCTCTTGACTCTGCTGTCGGAGCCAGCTGGCAAACCCCTGCATGTTGATTGTCTCGCAGTGCGCCGCCATGGAAAGGTATAGGTATGAGGAGTAGTATTCGTTTTTGATCTGATTATTGATTGCGTCCCCAACTTCGTCACTTAGCATCTGCAACCTCCTTTGAACTTTGGTACTATTTTATTTCTAACCGGTTTGAAAACACTCTTATATAGATATTTATTATTGCACAAAGACCGATTTATTTCAATTGATTATCATCTGGTAATAATTACCATTTAGTTAACTTTTAGCTAAATAAACGAACCCCTACAAAATATTGGACATTTAAGAGAAAATACTAGAACCTAACTCTTTAATGCTGATTGAGAGAAAACCATGAACAATGGCGGTAAAAACAGACGTGAAGTGCTTAGCTGGTGTTTATATGACTGGGGTAACTCGGCCTTTGCCACAGTGGTCATATCGGCTGTGCTCCCGGTGTACTACAACGAGGTGGCTGGCTCTGTTTTAGGGGGCAACAAAGCTATTGTGTACTGGGGCTATACGGTGTCGGTGGCCCTGCTTATCACGGCACTCCTCGCACCTGTGATGGGGGCTGTTTCGGACTTTATGGGTATAAAAAAAAGACTGCTAATGCTCTTTGCGGCGGTCGGGGTGTTTGCTACCTCACTACTCTATTTCATTAAAACAGGCGACTGGTTTGTGGCATCGATGTTGTTTGTGGTGGGGCATGTGGGGTTTTCCATGTCAGAGGTGTTTTATAACGCCATACTGCCCGATATTGCCGCACCTGGTGAGATAGACAGGGTGTCCACGAAGGGCTATGCACTGGGATATTTGGGAGGGGGGATTGTCCTTGCACTTAACCTGGCAATGATAAGGTTAATGGAGGATAAGGGGCTTGCGGTCAGGCTATCGTTTGTAACTGTGGCAGTGTGGTGGGCAGTGTTCACAATCCCTCTAATTCTAAACATAAAGGAGCCCAGGCTAAGTGTTAAATCCTCTGCAATAAACCCGTTTACCGAGGGGTTTAAAAGGATTTACAAAACCGCTAGGGAAATTACACGGCACCGCGACCTGGTACTTTTTCTGGTGGCGTTTTGGATTTATAACGACGGGATCGGAACAATTATAAAAATGGCCACTATATACGGTTCTGAGATCGGTATTGACCAAACCACACTTATCGGTGCACTATTGATGACACAGTTCGTGGGTATTCCGTTCTCACTACTATTCGGACGACTCGCAGGTGTCATAGGCACAAAAAACTCGATTATGCTCGGGCTTGTCGTTTACACGCTTATATCTGTGGGCGGGTACTACATGGAGACCGCCACGCATTTTTGGATACTTGCATTTTTGGTAGGTACGGTGCAGGGAGGCACCCAGGCTCTAAGCCGCTCACTATTTAGCAGGATGCTGCCCCGGGAAAGAACTGCTGAGTTTTACGGCTTTTACGGCACGAGCTCTAAATTTGCGGGAATTGTGGGGCCGCTTGTATTTGCGATTGTTGCAGACCAAACGGGAAACAGCAGACTAAGCATAGTATCTTTGATTGTGTTTTTTGTAGTTGGTGCAGTTATTTTAAGCAGAGTAAACATCGAGCGGGGAGAAAACACCGCTGGAAATTAAACAGACTGTGGGTAACCATTTAACATAATACAATTTTTCTTTTTTTGAAGTATATATGATATATGTAGCATATGTTTTTTTGCCTGTAAAAATGCTACAAATTTTGCACAGTCCCGAGCACTCAAAAAGTTGTCTAACCCTCTGTAATCATGGAATTTTAAAAAAATACTTGACAATCACTTTAACCATCTGTTAGGATGTAAAATACCGTCGGTGGTGGGCAAACTTCATATACAATTAAAACAATAAAGTTATCCACAACATGTTGATAATTTGTGGGTGGGGTCCGTGTGTTTTGCGTCAAGTCGCGGCCTATGGAGAACATAAGTGACAACAAAAACTACCAACCTGGGAAGGGAATTCAAATCACTACTACAAGATCTTACAGATGACCAAGGGGTGGAGTCGGCTCAAGGTATATCGGTTGTTGATAACCCCGGGTCCCATGACTCTTCATCAGTACCAAACCAACCACAAGCAGACTCATACTGGGATCAGAGATGGGACGAGATACTCGAGCAGATTAAAAAGAAATCTAATCCCCAGGTGTTTTTTTGGTTCGCACACCTAAAGCCCTTGAGTGAGCAGGACGGGGTATTAACACTGATAGCGAAAAGCGAGTTTGACCGCGACTGGATCAATAACCACTACCTGGATTTTATAAGCGACACGGTAAAAGAGGTCTCGGGGAGGGAACTGGAGATTATTATTACGGCTGAACCGCTTGTGGAGAAGCCGAGGGAGCCCGCACCCCCGAGAGCAAAAGAGCCCAAACCCGAAGAAAACAGGCTATTTACAGGTGTCCTCAACCAGACCTACTCTTTTGATAGATTCATAGTGGGCCCGAGCAACCAGTTTGCACACGCGGCCTCTACCGCAGTGGCAATGAAACCGGGCGAGGCCTATAACCCGCTATTTATTTACGGTGGGGTGGGGCTCGGTAAAACCCACCTCATAAACGCCATAGGCAACCACATACTGCATTCGACCTCTAACATGGCAAGGATATGCTGCATATCGGCAGAGCACTTTACAAACCAGGTTATAAACAGCATAAAGTCCAATAAGATGGAGGAGTTTCGAAACCGTTACAGGTTCGGCTGTGATGTGCTGCTAATTGACGATATACAGTTTATTGCCGGCAAAGAGAGCACCCAGGAAGAGTTTTTCCATACCTTTAACACCCTCTATGAATCTAAGAAACAGATAGTGCTCACAAGCGATAAATCCCCAAAGGATATGTCTTACCTGGAAGAGAGGCTGAGATCACGGTTCGAGTGGGGGCTTATTACCGATATCCAACCCCCTGAGACCGAAACCAGGATTGCTATAATAAAAAACAAGGCGGAATCAGAGGGCGTGCCTATGCCCGACGAGGTAGCGCTTTACCTAGCACAAAACACCATCTCGAATATAAGGGAGCTTGAGGGCACTCTGATTAATATAATCGCGTACGCTAAACTGCTTAAAACCGAGATAACAGTGGAGCTGGCCAAAGAGGTGCACAGAAACCTGCTCAGGGGGCAAGAGGCCCGGATACTAAGCATCGAGTCAATTCAAAAAGAGGTGGCTCAGTTCTACGGTATAAAACTGCAGGACCTAAAATCAGAAAAGAAACAAAAAAACATAGCCTTTCCCCGACAGGTCACAATGTATCTGTCCAGGAGATATACAGGGGCATCTTACCCGGAGATTGGTGAGAAGTTTGGCGGGAAGGACCATTCCACCGTGATACACGCTGTGAAAAAGATAGAGAGGATGCTTGAAGACGACCCGGATTTTAAGAACACCATACACACGCTCTCTTCTAAGATAGAGTCCATACGCTAGGTAGATAAACAGTTTATAGGTCTGTATACAGGCTATGAATGGTTGTGGAAAAATCAATGTTTGGTTAAGGACTGATTTAAGCCTTGTTAACAAATGTTGACAAACACACTAATTACCAACATATGTATCAACACAAAATTTTCAGTGATAAAAATGAGTAAGGGTATGATTCCACAAATTCACAGGCCCTACTACTATTACTACTATATAGAATATTAAGTATATGTAATTATTAACAGGAGTAGAGATAATGAAATTTACGACGGATGTAAACCTGTTTTCCCAAAAACTGGGGTTGATACAGGGTATAGCTGAGCGAAGGGCTACGATGCCGGTTCTCTCGCATGTACTCGTAGAGGCCCGGGCCTCTAAAATAGAGCTAAGCACTACGGATCTTGAAACGAGTATTAAGACCCATTGTGACGCAGAGGTAGGTAAGGAGGGGGGGATTGCGTTACCGGCTAGAAAGCTCTTTGAGATAATAAAGGAGTTTCCGGGTGGCGAGGTAGAGATTGAGGAGATTGGAAACCACTGGGTGGAGCTAAGGAAGGATTATGCGAGTTTTAAAATCGCGGGGCTCCCGAGTGAGGATTTCCCAGCGATCCCCGAGGTGGACACAAGAGATACTTTTAGTGTGGGTAGTGCAGACCTGGAAGATATGATAGATAAAACGATATTTGCGGTGTCGGTGGATGAGCTTAGGAGAAATCTATCGGGGATATATTTTGAAAACGCAGGTGACTCAAAACTCCGCCTCGTAGCCACCGACGGGCACAGACTATCGCTTGTGGAGAAGGTGATAGAGGGAGGGGTTGTGCTTGACGGCGGGCTTGTGGTGCCTAAAAAGGGTGTGGGTGAGATAAAAAAGATACTTAAACTTTCTGAGAAAATTAACATGGGGTTTGGGGATAATTTCTTTATGGCCGAGGGAGAGGATATAGTGCTCTTCACTAGGCTCATAGATGCCGAGTTCCCGGATTATAAGCAGGTTACACCTGAGAGTACCAAAATAGACGTGGTGGTGGAGCGTGATCAGTTTCTAAGCGCTCTTAAAAGGGTCTCGATACTCTCGTCGGAGAAAACCAGGAGTGTGAAATTGAAGTTAGACGCTGAGGGCATTACACTGCTATCGGTCTCGCCCGAGGTGGGTGAGGCTAGGGAAACGGTGCCCTTGGAATACGACGGAGATGTTGTGGAGCTGGGTTTTAACTCTAGGTACTTGATAGATGTGCTTGAGGTTGTGGGCAGCGATAGTGTAAAGCTCGGGTTTATAGATGAGCTTAGCCCGGCTGTGATAAAACCGCTTGAGGGCGAGGATTTTGTTTCGGTGATTATGCCGATGAGAGTCTGAGGAACCGGGTCGTTTTCCGTATACTTAGATAGTGTTTGATTTCTAAATCTAATAGGGGTGTCTCCAATTCTGGGTTTATCGGCAGTTTTAGACCTTGTTTTCCCGCGCTTATGCCCTGTATGTGAAAGTGTTTTGGATAGGGCTGAGGGAAGCGGGCTATGTGGGGGTTGCTCTTCGGAAATTGAACTCCTTGGTGAGCGGGCTCAGTGTGTGTGCTGTGGCACGCCGTTTGGATATGAAAGCTGGGGGGATGAATACGGGGGTGATGACAGCCATCTGTGCGGGAAGTGTATTAAGGGGCAGTATATTTTTAATAAGGCGAGGTCGGTTGCTTTTTATCGGGGAAAGCTAAGGGAACTCCTCCACGGCTTTAAATACGAAGGAAAACTTGGTCTCTCGGAGATACTGAGCAGAGTGCTTGTCGACAACTACCCGGTGGATTTCGAAGAGATTGATCTTGTGGTACCGGTGCCACTGCATATAACTAAACTGAGGGAAAGGGAATTTAATCAGTCGCATATACTCGCAAAGAGTGTGGGCCGGGAGCTGGGTGTGCCCACAGACCCTTTTTTACTTAGAAAACTGCGTCCCACACGCCCGCAATTCGAGATTAAAAACGAGGCCGAGCGTAAGCGCAACGTTAGGGGGGCATTTGAGGTATCGGATAAAGGCAGGCTCGACGGCAGGTCGGTATTGCTTTTGGATGATGTAATTACCACTGGGTCCACTACCAACGAGTGTGCTCGGATGCTCAAGGGTAATGGGGCAAAAATAGTGAACGTATTTAGTCTGTTGAGAGCCACAGCGCTTTAATATACATTTGACTTTGAGAGACCTTTACTTTAGATTTAATCCATAAGATTAAGTAACTTACTTAAACATGTACGGAAGATTTGTAGGTCTGGATTTTGGTAAAAATGAGGTAAGACTCTGTTTGGTGAAAAGGGGTTTTAGGGAGCTCCAACTCCTCCAAACCCTAAGGGTACCAGTCACCGAAGACGTATCGAGTGCTCTATCCAAAGCTTTTACCGAAAACTCTCTTCCAAAGGGTGATGTCGCTGCATCTGTTTCTGAGGGCCCCATATCTGTCAGGGTCATAAGTTTTCCGTTTACCGATCCCAAGAAAATAGATCAGGTCTATGAGTTTGAGCTTGAGGGTGTGTCTACGTTTGATCCGGGCGAGAAGATTCATGGCTATCACCTTGTGAAATCAGAGGGCGGCAGTGAAGCACTCGTAGCGGTATACGAGAAAGAGAGCATAAAAAACGTTCTGGATATCTGTGAGGGCGGGGGGCTTGACCCCAAGGTTGTTACTTACACTCCGTTTGCCTTTTCCTCGCTAAACGACGAGCTTGTGGGTGAACGCCCGCTACTGCTGGTTAATATGGACGAGAGCGGCTTGAGTTTCTCTCTGTTTGATGACGCTGGGCTTAAGAGGGTGAGATCGTCGTCGTTGGATGTATCCGGGTTACTGGACCCAAGCAGTGGCGGGAGCGATGTGGACTCGGACTCTTCCTACGCTGCTTTACAAGAGGGCCTGGGGCCATTGGTAGCAGAGGTTAGGAGAACCGTACAGTTTTTTGAGACCGAGCTTAGGCAGGAGATTAAATCCATATTGGTAAGCGGGAGTATCGCACTTGTGCCTGGTGTTGTAGATAACCTCGGCAGCGGGCTCGGTAGAGAGGTCAAAAAACTGTATATACAGGATCTGGGTGTAGATAACTCGTGTGTACACGGTAAGTCGTATGCGTTGGCTCTTTACGGCAGTTCTATTGCGAGTGGGAAGCTCAATTATAGAAAGGACGAGTTTAAATACGAGGGGCGCGACAGTGAGCTTCGTAAGTTGTTTTTGACCCCGGCAATCTTATTGGTGCTACTGCTCTGCGTGCTTCTCTATCGCTCTACCTCCAGTTACTTTGAGCTTAGAAGCGAGGTCAATCAAACGCAGGCCCAGATAGACGAGATAGTGCGCGAGACCTTCCCAGAGATTAAGGTTATACCCCGCCCACAGCAGTTTATGGAGAGCGAGGTAGCAAAGGTCCGTAACAAGCTTCGCACAATCGAGGGCGTAGAGGGCGGGCCCACACCACTTGATGTGCTTAGGGATATATCGCTTAGCATCCCAAAGAGCATGAATTTGACTCTTGATGAAGTGAAGTTTGAAAACGATAAGACTGTGAAGATTAAGGGCAGGTGCGGCTCCTATCAGGATGTCGCCAAGATTGAAAAAGCGCTTTCGGGCTCGGGAAAGTTTGAGCGCGTGGCGCTTAACCAGACGGGAAACGCTGTGAACAACAGCACAAAGTTTGAGATGTCGCTAGTACTGAAAACGAGCGTGTAGCTAGATGAATAGAGAGAGAGTTTCTGAGTTCACACAAAAATTGAGGGAAAAGGTTTTTACATTTATAAACCGCGTGATGTCTACGGAGCGCGACCGAAGGGCTGTGATGATAGGTGCTGTAGGTGTATCTCTAATGATCCTCTATCTCGTATTCCATTCGTTTTCTTCGGGGGCTGCAAAGCTAGAGAAAAGAAACATCGAGCTGCACACGGACCTGGAGAAAATAAAGGCGCTTCGCACAGAGTACATAGAGTCGAAACAAAAGATCAGGGAACTCTCGACAAAGATAAAGACCGAGGAAGAAGCACTCATATCTGTGGTGGAAAAAATACTGATCGATGAGAACATAGAGCGTAAAAACTTTTCAATAAAGGATGTAAACACCAGGGCCCCTGAGCCCGAGGACTTCTACTCGGAAAAGAGTGTAGATGTTGACCTAAAACAGGTATCGCTTAGGGATTTACTCGATATACTATATAAACTGCAGTCGAGACAGGCCTTTCTTAAGGTCTCGAATCTGAGGATAAAGACAAAGTTCGATAAACCGGATCTAATGAACGTATCGCTTAGGATCTCGTCGTTCAAGTTCAATAGGGTTATTTAGCTATGAAAGATCGATTTATGAAGTCACGCTACTTTAAACCGGTTTCATACTCGCTATTTTTTGTGATTGCGTTTTTTATATTCCTCTACATCACGTTTCCCTCGGAGATTATAGAGAATAAAATAGTAGCCGAAATCGAAAGAAACACTCCTTATGTAGCAGAGGTCACGGGGGCATCGCTTGCAGGTATTCTGGGTCTTAAGATAGAGAAGGTAAAACTGATTAAGTCCCCAAGCGAATCCCTAGAGATTGATAACCTTAGGCTTAAACCCGGGCTGCTTAGTCTCTTGTTCAAAAACAAGAAGCTCGGCTATAGTGCTGGGGTCGCGGGGGGTAGTGTAGACGGGGTTTTGAGGTATAACTCGGAGCAAAAAGCCGTAAACAGCGTGAGGGCAAAACTGGAAGGAGTGGACATAGATGTGCTGCCTTTCTTTATGTCCAGAGAGAGTAATAACAAATTCACAATAAGCGGTCCCGTAAACGGAGAGCTTAGCGTGGGGATGGAAGGTATACCCGAGGGTGAGTTTAATTTTGTAGTAGACGGCATGGAGCTTAGCAACCTTAAGCTAGGTCAGTTCACACTCCCGGCTCTATCGGGTTTAACTACAAACCTAAACGGACACATAGGCGGTGAGAGTACGGTTATCGACCAGCTTAAGCTAAGCGGTAACGGTATCAATATGGAGGTCACGGGCACCACACCGCTACTTTGGAAGCTGCCAGGCACGGGGCGCATAGACCTTGGGTTTAGGGTACAGATCACCGGGCCCGAGTACTCGAAGTACAAGCAGATACTCACCTCTTATCTCGAGCGCCAGCGAGACGGGAGCCTGGGCGGGAAGATTATAGGCACAATCGATCAACCCAGATTTCAAAAGGGCTCTGTGACACGTTTTTGATCCTTATGCTACCAATTTGAACCTAAAATGAATGAAAATAAGTTAATAGAAAATCTTATTGACGAAGGGTTTTCGGGTGTATTCACGCACCGCGACCCGCCAAACGCTCATTACCCCGAACACACACACCGCGGGACCACAGCACACATAGTGCTCGAGGGTGAGATCACTATTACCTCGGGCGGTGAAACAGTTACCTACGGGCCCGGGGACCGGTTCGATGTACTTGCGAACGAGGTGCACTCGGCCGTTGTAGGTGAGAGGGGCTGTCTATATATAATCGGAGAGAAGTAACGCAGATTTTCCTAAAAACCTAAAAATCCCTTTAGTGCTACCAACCGAAATTTCTGTATATGATATAAATAGTGATACGGATAGCGTACAATGATATTGTGGTGGTGCGACTATTTATCAAATTTCTTAGATCATCCCGAGTATTGGGGGTAAGTCCTGTATTATAAGTAGAAGTGAAAAAGCTAAGGAGGTGTGCCGTGGGGAAGTGTACTCGAATCACCGGGGTTGTCGTGGTATTGATGGCGTTGATGCTTGTATCTGCTGGGGGCGAGGAAGTAAAGAAGAAAACCGTACCCGAAAATGGATTGCACGAGATGGAGATAAAGGGCATGGGATTTGACCAGGCAGTGGGGAGCCCTGTGGTGGTGCTTAGCGACAAGGAAGGAGGAGAGTTGCTCCCCATATGGATAGGGTTATGTGAGGCAAGGTCGCTTGAGATTGGGGTCTCGGGGGTCGTAGCACCTAGACCGCTTACCTATGACCTGTTTGCAGCTATTCTAAGGACCCTCGACGCCCAGGTAGAGCAGGTAGTGATTGTAGACCTCCGCGACAGTGTTTACTATGCCGAGGTACGGATTTCAAGCGGCAACAAAAAATCTAAAATCGATGCAAGGCCAAGCGATGCCCTAGCGCTGGCCGCGAGGTTGGGTGTGCCTATATATGTAGACCAGTCCGTGATTGATAAAGCGTCTCTAAAAAACGAAAAGGGGGATAAACGAGGGATTTAACAAACCGTAACTAACGGATATATAACACAAATGTGATCAGTATTTATGGTATTTGACAATAATAAAGGCTATTGCTATCATTGTGCGAATCCCCCGAATTGATAAAAAAATGGGCCCACCAGCTAATCTAAGCAAGTTACGAAAGATCATTGATCAGATAGATAAAGACCTCTTGCGGCTTTTGAACAAAAGGGCCAATGTTGCGCTTAATATAAGGAACCTAAAGAACGAGAAGGAATTTAGCGTATATGACCCGGTTAGGGAAAAAGAGATAGAAAGGGCGCTAAAAGAGCTTAACAAGGGCCCGCTAAAAGACTCGTCCGTTATTGCTATATTTAGGGAGATAATCTCGGCTTGCCGCGGGCTGCAGCAACCGCTTAAGATCGCTTACCTGGGTCCGAAGGGGAGTTTTTCGCACCAGGCCGCCCATAAAGAGTTTGGCAACACCGCGGTGTACTCGCCCGTTGGGGGTTTTAACGAGGTCTTTGAGGAGATAGAGAACCTGCGTGCCGACTACGGAGTGGTGCCGGTTGAGAACTCTATCGAGGGCTCGATAGGTGCTGTGCTCGATATACTCACAACCTCGGAGGCAAGGGTGGTGTCGGAGTGTTATGAGAGCATAAAGCACTTCTTAATCTCTAAATCAACAAGTATTAAGGATATAAAAACCGTAGCGTCCCACCCCCAGGCTCTGGGGCAGTGCAGGAAGTGGCTAAACGCCAACCTAAGCGGGGTCGAGTACATAGAAACCCCAAGCACCGCAGAGGCCGTGCGGATGGCTACGCGCAGGAAAAACTTTGCCGCTATCGGAAGCGAGTATGCATCGTCTATATATAAGCTCAATGTGCTTAAGAAAAATATTGAGGACACGCTCGATAACTCGACAAGGTTTTTTGTGATAGGACACGACATCCCCGGGCCAAGTGTTAGGGATAAGACATCGATAGTGTTCTCGCTAAAGGATAAACCCGGGGCGCTGGACAGATATTTTTTCAAGCCCTTCGGTGAAGCTAGGATCAACCTTACGAAAATAGAATCGAGACCCTCTAAGCAGAGCCCCTGGGAGTACATGTTTTTCGTCGACTTCGAGGGCCACCTAGAGGATGAAAGGATAAAAAAGCTTCTAGGGCGGGTTCGTCGCAACGCCACCTTTCTAAAAGTGCTGGGCTCTTATCCCGCCGGTAATTAATGAGCCGGACCCCATACCTTAATATAATGTAGGTATGTCTCTAGCTATTTAGGGTTACGTATTGTTACGGCCATTAAACAACTTGGCAACTGAGCAGTAGTATCAATTTAGAGCGGTAGAGAGATTATGAATTTGCTGCCGTTACCCTCTTCGCTTTCAACCTCGATCTTTCCCCCGTGCATAAGCACTATGTGTTTAACAATACTGAGTCCTAGTCCCGTGCCCCCAATCTTTCTCGACCTGGTTTTATCTACCCTGTAAAAACGCTCGAATATCCTCGGCAGATGCTCCTTGGGTATACCGATACCGTTGTCGGCAATCTCAATCCTAAGCGAGTTGTCGGGGGATTCCACAGAGATCTCTATATTGCCGTTGTCAGTTGAGTACTTGGTAGCGTTATCGAGCAGGTTGATAAATACCTGCTCAAGCAAAAGCCTGTTAGCCCTGCATTTGGGTAGATCGCTCTGGCTGTTTAGCGACACCTTTATGTTCTTTTCGGTAATATTGGATTTAAGGGCTTCAAGCGATGAAGAGATGATCTCGTTTATATCCAAAAGTTCTATGTCTTCGCTTTGATCGTCGCGAGCAAGGGAGTCCTTGCCTTCGATTTCGGATAATACGAGCAGGTCGGATACTATATGGATTAATCTATCGGTATGTCTCTTTATAATGTTCAGGAAATGGTTTAGTTCCTGGGGCTCTTTATATGCGCCTTCCTCGATTGTTTCCGTGTAGCCCTTTATGGCCGTTAGCGGGGTGCGTAATTCATGGGATACGTTGGCGATGAAGTCAGCCTTTATGTTTTCGAGTCTCTTAAACTCAGTGATGTCGAACATTACCACGATGATCTCTTCACCGGGGGATTCAAGCGGTATGACGTTAGCCAGGTAGTATCTGTCGTCGGGGTAAACGAGGTAGATCTCCTTGCTACCGTGCACACGGTTCAATATGGCCTCTTCCACAAGCTGTATTACCTCTTTGTTTCTAAGCACCTCCCAGTAGGGCTTATTATCGGGAGGTTCCGTGATCTCAAACATTTTTTTAAGTGCATTATTGATCAGGATCACGTTACTGTTGTTAGCTACCACTACAACCCCTTCACTCATGGCGCTGAGTACGGCTTCGAGCTGGTTCTTTTCTTCGGAAAGCTGATTGAAGAAGTCGTTTAGTTTGTCGGTCATCTGCTTGAACACATTGTGTAGCTTTGATATCTCGCCCTTGCCGCTTCGAAGCGGGATATTAACGTCAAAATTCCCCTTGGCGAGCTCTCCGGAGGCATTTATGACGGTGCGAAGTGAGTCGGTGAAGGTTTTGGTCAGTAGGTAAGAGAGCAGCAATGCGATCAAGGTAAGTAAGAGGCCCACATAGATTATTTTGGATTCAATAGGGCCCAGAGTCTCGTCCAGTGGGTTTGAGAGTAATGCGGTCCTCACAATGGTACTTGTACTGCTGCCCTCAACTGATATGGGAATTGCTGTGTATAGCATATCGCGCTTGTGTGCGGGGTTGTAGCGTTTGCTCTCGCCCTTGCCCTCGCTTTGGGCCTGGAGTATTTCGGGCCTTTTGGAGTGGTTGTCCATCTCTTTGGGGTCATTTTCCGAGTCTGCTAGGACTACACCCGAGCCTTGGACCACCGTGATCCATACCCCTGTTTTGGCTCCAAGCTGTCTTACGATCGGTTGAATATCTTTGGGGTCGTTACCGGTAATATAGGGCCCGAGGATGTCAGCGGTGAGAGTAGCGGTGGTGAGTAGGCGCTCTTTTGTAATGGACCTGTCGTATTTTTTAAGCTCACTTATAATAAGGAATGTAAAAAGGAACAGTACTAGGAAAATGATGATGAAGCTTTGTAAAAACTGTCGCCAAAATAAACTCAAGTTTGACCTACTCTTCTAGTTTGTACCCTATACTGCGAACAGTTTTAATCATATTACCTAAGGGGCCGAGTTTTTCTCTTAGGTTTTTGATATGTACGTCTATAGTTCTATCATATACCAGTTTATCGTCTCCCCATAGTCTTTTCTTCTTTAGAAGTTGGTCTCTTGTGAACACCCTGCCTTTGCCCTCGGCCAATACCTCTAGGATTTTGAATTCGGTTGTTGTGAGAGGGATTTTGTTTCCATTAACAGTAACGACGTATTGTTCAGTGTTAATAGAGAGGTCGCCGATGGCAATAACGTTCTGGGCATCTTCGGTACTCTCAAGCCTCCGGAGCACGGTTTTGACCCTGGCCACAAGCTCACGTGTGCTAAAGGGTTTTACCATGTAGTCGTCGGCACCCAGTTCGAGGCCCACAACAATATCGGCCTCAGTGGCTTTCGCAGTAAGCATGATGATAGGCATAGATATGGTGCTGCTCTTATTTTTTAAGATCCTGCAGATCTCTAGCCCGTCAATCCCGGGGAGCATGATGTCTAAAACAGCAAGGTCGGGTGTTACGGATTCCAAGTAAGAGAGGAAGTCTCGGCCGTTATGAAACTCCTTTACCTTGAAACCCTCGCGCTTAAGGTGGTGGCTTACGAGTTCCACTATGTCTTCTTCGTCGTCTACTATGGCTATTAATTTGTCGCTCATATATTTCCCTGATCCGCCAAACTGTTTTTATTTAATAACACAGCAACAATAGGTTATATGAACAGGTTTTTGTTTCAATATTAACAGTTTTATCTTAACGAAAAATTAACAATAGTTTCACATTGGTTTCATCAAATATCTATATCGTCTTTCCTATTACATTTATTAAGGAGGAAGTCGAGAGATGAAATGGGTACAAAGGATTGCATTTTTATTTATAGTAAGCCTGCTTTTGATGCCTATGATTAGTACTGACGCAAAGGCACAGTCTACGCGCCAGCAACTAAAGGAGCTTAAGCAGCAGATGGAAGAGATGCAGCGCCAACACCAACAGCAGATGGAGGCACTGCAGCAGAAGATAGAGGTGCTTGAGAACGCTAGGATGGCTGATCAAGAGCAGATGGATGCTGTAAAGGAAAGCGTTAAAGAGAATGAAGACGCTTGGTACAACCAGTTTAAAGCTAAGTATAAGAAAGGTCTTACGTTTGAGTCCAAGGACAAGAACTTTAAGATGAAAATGCGTCTTAGAGGCCAGTTCCGCGCCACAATTGACCAGAAAGACAACCGTGACCCCGAGACCTCGACCAACTTCAGCGTACAGAGACTGAGGATTAAATGGGACGGGCATGCGTTTAGGCCCTGGTTCCTGTATACCGTTCAGTTGGGTGCAAAGGACAGTGTGACGCTTCGCGATATGTACTTTACATTCGCATACAATAAATCTTTCGCACCTAGGGTCGGGCAGTTTAAGGTGCCGTTCGGCAGGCAGGAGCTTAACTCTTCATCGGCGCTACAGTTTGTAGACAGATCCATAGTAAACGACGAGTTCGGCTGGGGAAGGGACCGCGGCATGGTAATTTTGGGTGGTTTGGGACCGATGTATAATTTCTCGTATTCAGGCGGTGTGTTTAACGGGGATGGTAGAAACGGAAAGAGTGTAGATAGCAATATGCTATATGCCGGTAGGTTGCAAGTTGGTTTTGGCGGTGAGGGTGATAAGTTTAAAGCCAATTCCTCATTTGCTACCGGAAGCGCTTATTCGATCACACCAAACTTTGCGAAGAAACCTACATTCACCTTCGGTGCGGCAATAGGTGGTATACCGGGGCTCGACTGTGATAGAAAGACGCCTGATAACGATGTCTGCGACAGGATGCAAGGCACGTTGGGTACTGCAGTGGGTGACGTTATTACCATTACGGGTGACGTTAACTTCAAGATGCCGATATTCAATGTTCAGGGCTCATACTACGGCAGATGGATAGATCCTGATATTTCTACACAGGACAGGGCATACGACCAAGGCTTTAACATACAGACCGGCGTGTTCCTAATGCCGAAGACAATCGAGGTTGCCGGCAGGTTCTCGTACATAGACTACGACACCAGCGCAGGCATATTGCCACCGGATGCAGAAAGCGTGCAGGACACGGTATGGACGCTTACACCTGCATTCAGCTATTACATATCGAAGGATCACAGGTGGAAAATACAGCTCGATTACACGTATAAAAGAAGAGAGTTTACGAACGGCGCTCCTGACGTAAACGAGAATCAGTTCAGGGCACAGCTCCAAGCTTATTTCTAAACTCTAAACAACAGGCAAAGTACTTAAAGGTGTGAATTGTTGTTAAGTCATCTCTCTTATAAATAATCTCCCTTTTTGTTCTGGCTCCGAAAACCTCAAAACCCGGCATTGCCTGGTAAGGAATGCCGGGTTTGTTTTTTGCGGTCGGCTGAAACAAAATCTGAAAAGATAATCGATTGTCCCACTCAGATTTATAAACATGTGGATAACTCCCCCACACCGGGCTTATATCTGAGTGGATAAGACAATGTATCCACACTTGAAATACTTACGGATTGACACTAACTATTATGTTGTGTTAGAATCAAATTATTATTAAATACGGAGCGATATGTAAAAAAGCTAAGATAAAAAAAAGTCTTGACAAAAGTTGGGAATTTATATAAAGTTAGCTCAGAAATATAAAAACCTAATCTAAGGAGGTAAGGAGAGATGAGTAGAGCCAGATGGCTTGTTTTGTTTATATTAGCTCTTATGCTTGCCGTTCCTACTTATGCAGTAGAGCTCAATTTGGGCGGCTTCCCGAGCTATATGAGAACCAGAGCGCGTTTTCTTAAAAACGCTACGTTTGTGAATTCGTTGACCGACGAAAATGCACAGGCTCTTGGTTTCAATAACGCTGATGATAATATCTTTTTCGTAGATACAACGTTGAGGCTTACACCTCAGCTTGTACTAAGCGATGCTGTTACTATCAGAACACAGTTTGATGTGTTCAGTAACAACCTTTGGGGTGGGTCGACTACAGGTTTACTTGGTGGCCGTAACACAGTTGTGAACTCCAGTATATCTTTCAGCGACAGGTTCAGGGGTGCACTTTTGACCGGACCTAATGCAATTGATGACCCGGGCTTCTTTACTGTCAGGATGCTACATGCTGACATTGTGCTGCCTAGCAACCTTGGTTTCCTAAGGGTTGGACGTCAGCCTTTTGACTGGGGTCTCGGTATATTGGCTAACGGTGGTTGGGATCCGTATTCCGACCTAGGTTTTGTTCTAGACAGGTTCCTATATCTGAAATCATTTGCCGTGGGTACAGGTTCTCTTACCTTTGTGTTCGTATCTGATAGGTTCACACAGGGTAACAGCCTGGTAGTCGGCAGTGGTGACGGATATGACGGTGGTGCGGGTGCCCTTATTTATAACAATCCGAATGTTGGCGGTACAAACCTGACGATCGGTGGTTATATATTCCCTTACATACACCAGAACAATTTCGGCAGTGTGCCTGGTAGCGGTATCGGCGGGATCACTCCTCCGAACGCAGCAGCAGCCACATCAGGCCTAACACTTGATAGGTTGACACTCTATTCCGGTTTGATCGACATCAAGGCTAACGCTTGGAGACTTGTTGGTGAGATTCAGGGTTCTTGGGGTACAATCGGTGTAGACGGCGCTGACGATCTTGACATCGACAGCACAAACATCATCTGGGCAGCAAGGGCTGAGGTATATCCCGGCTGGCCGGTAAAAATGATCGCTGGTGAATTTGGTTGGGCAAAGGGTGATGACCTAGATACAGCTTCACTCGAGGGTGGAGTTATCTTCTTTAACCCTGCTTACAACCTAGACCAACTTCTCTTCAAACATATGATACCAAACATCTATGGTGTTGAGAGCAGCGTTTACAACGCTTTCTACGGAAGAGTTTGGGGTACAGTTAAGCTTGCTGACACCCTATCCTTCACACCGCAGGTTGTTGTAGCATTCAACGAAGAGACCAGCAACCCATATCCGGGTGTTGAAAGCCTCGACAGGTACATGGGTACTGAGGTTGAGGGTACGTTCACCTGGCATATGCATCCTGGTGTTAACCTAGATCTTATCGGTAGTGTAGTATTTGCAGGCGACAGCTTACAGCAACTGCTAGAGCAACAGGCTGCAAACACACTGGCTGCCAACGATCTAAGCCAGGACGGGTTCGATGCAGAGAAAACACCTTTCGCTATACAGGGAAGACTGTTAATCTTCATCGATCAGTTCTTCAAATAGAAACTAAACTCCGGGGCGATGACACACTTTTAGTGTGAATTAAATATGCACTGGAGAGTAAAAATTAAGCCCTTCTTCCTTACGGGAGAAGGGCTTTTTTTATTATAGAGCGGATGGAACCCAGAGATTGGGCACCGTGGACAGGCATGGCACCGAAGAACATTGTAGGCACACCCAGTACAACATCGGCTTTAGCCTCATTCCTATTCTGCTTTAGGGTCTCGTAGTATGTTCCTTGGTCTATATGATATTTAACTTCACCTACATCCAGATCACTGATATCGGCGATCTCAAGCACTGTCTCTAGCTCACCTATATTAAGTCCGTCCTGGAAATAGGCCTTATATGTGTTTTTATGGAACCGGTCAAAGAGACCTTTGGATTTGGCGTACTCGGACACAAAAAGACAAAGCCGTGAGTTATATAGCTTTCCCCGTAATTTTATTATAACCGAGTCTTGCTCGGCCTCTTGCTCTATAGTCCTTGCAATTGCACGAGACCTGTTGGATTTCTTTACAGTTTTTCCCTCCGGGGGGTACTCGGGGTGGATCTCTAGGCCCTTCCAGTCTATATCCAAATCAAATTCGTCTTTTAGAACGTCGATCCTGTTAGACAATAGGTAGCAGTAGGGGCAGTTGTAATCGTAGTAGATCTTAATCTGCATGATGAATATATGCAGTATATAAGGCTAAAACTGCCGGGTCAAAGGGGGTAAGAGATAGAGGTGCATGGGTATACAGCGTATCGTTATCAGTGTTTAAAATGCCTCACGCCTGTAAATACCATTGCAATCCCATGCTCATCGGCGGCGGCGATGGTTTCTTCGTCCTTGATTGACCCACCGGGCTGCACTATAGCGGTGATCCCGGCCTTAGCAGCTTCGTCGATACCGTCGCGGAAGGGGAAGAAGGCATCGGATGCGAGCACGGCACCCTTGGTGGGGAGCTCGGCTTTCATTGTAGCCAGCTTAACGGAGTCCACACGGCTCATCTGACCGGCACCTATACCTACGGTCTGGCCGTTGGTGGCAAACACTATAGCGTTGGACTTAACGTGCTTACATATCTTCCATGCAAATTTAAGTGCCTCCAGCTCATCATCTGTGGGTTTTCTCTTGGTCTCTACCCTGTACTCACTAAAATCGTCATCAGTGCCCAGGTCACGGTCCTGTATGAGTGCACCGCCTACCACCTTTTTAAAGTCGTATCCATGGTGAGTGATATGTTCCAGGCTCGGGGTCTCAAGAACTCTGAGGTTTTTCTTGGTGTTAAGTAGTTCTGTGGCTTTATCCGAGTAACCGGGGGCAATTACAACCTCTAGAAACATGTTTGCAAGCTCAGTTGCAGTAGCCTCGTCAACCTCTACGTTAAAAGCCACTATGCCGCCGAATGCGCTTATGGGATCGCAGGCCTTAGCCCTTAAAAACGCATCGAGGGCGCTCTCTCCGGTGGCCACACCACAGGGGTTATTATGTTTAACCACCACACATGCGGTCTCGGTAAACTCTTTAACAACCTCGAGTGCAGAGTCAGTATCATAAATGTTATTTAGCGAGAGCTCCTTACCCTGGAGCTGAGTCGAGGTGGCTACAGAGGGTTCGTCTACACCGTATTCGATGTAAAAGGCACCTTGCTGGTGGGGGTTTTCGCCGTAGCGGAGGTCCATTTTCTTATCGAAGTGTATATCGATACTGGGGGGGAATTGAGATCCCTCAGCACCTAAATTGGCTTTACCAAGGTAGTTGGATATGGCCCCGTCATAGCGTGCTACATAGGAGAACGCTTTTACGGCTAAATTGAAACCGGTTTCAGTGGATATAGAGCCGTTATTATTGTTTAGTTCCTCTAATATAGCATCGTAGTCACCTGGGTCTGTGACAATCGCTACGTACTTATGGTTTTTGGCGGCTGATCTAAGCATTGTCGGGCCACCGATATCGATGTTCTCTATTGCTTCGCTTAGCTCTACATTTTCTTTCTTGATGACCTCTTCGAACGGATACAGATTCACAACTACCATATCAATCGGCTCTATATTGTTGCTTTGCATCTCGGATTGGTGAGTGTCATCGTCTCTGATGCCGAGTATACCGCCATGAATCTTGGGGTGGAGAGTCTTTACTCTACCGCCTAGGATCTCGGGAGAGTTTGTGTACTGACCGATCTCGGTAACATCCACCCCCGAGTCTTTAAGGAGCTTTGCTGTGCCCCCGGTTGAGAGAAGCTCCACTCCAATGTCTGAGAGTCCCTTGGCAAAATTACTGAGCCCGTCTTTATTGGATACGCTTAATATAGCTCTTTTAATCTTGATCATAGTTATATAACTCTCCTAATGGATATATATGATGGTCGCAATGCTTATTTTAATGGTTTAATTCTAACGGGTTGCACTACCGTTATTTCACCCTCTCCAAGAGGTAAGTACGCACCAACAATAAACACAGGTTTTGAGAAAATGTCAATTGTTACGTATACTCATTTTTAAGGGTTTTGGCGTTGTAAATCAACCGAATTTAACTTAACTAGAAATAGTATTGGGAGAATTTGTATATGAAGAATCAGCATGCGGTGAATTTTAGGGTTGGACTGTTTGTTTTGTTAGCGGTCTGTACGTTTGTAGCAATTACAGTGATCTTAAGTGGGGAGCGTAAATTTTTTGAGAAGAGCTACGTATTGACATCTTCTTTTGATAATACTGCAGGGTTGATCAAAGGTGCAGCAGTGCGTCTTTCAGGTGTGAGGATCGGATCGGTGACTAAAATAGGTTTTGAGAGCGATGCCGCTGACAACAACAGCATTACAGTGAAGATGAGAGTAAATAAGAATGGTATGAAGAGGATTAACCCAGATGCAAAGGCTACAATTAGAACAGAGGGGCTATTGGGAGATAAATATGTGGAATTAATGCCGGGAAAGATTGAGCCTCCGACCAAATTGCCAGATGAGATGTTTATCGAGAGCTATACACCTGTGGAGCTCTCGAGCCTTATAGGACAGTCTGGTGAGCTCCTGACAAATATTATCAGTATATCTGAGAGCCTGGATCAGATTGTTAAGACCTTTGAGAATAAAGAGAACCTTGAGAATATCAACCAAACACTCCTATCTCTAAGAGCGAGCTCTGAAGCGTTGCAAAAGAATATGGAGGCAATTGAGAACGGCGACGGCATCTTACATACCATGATATACGGCCCCGAAACCAAATCCGGTAAAAAACTGGATGAAAACACACTCGTCCAGCTAAACAAACTTATCACTAATGTAAACGAAGGTGATGGTCTGTTGCATGCCCTCATATTCGATAAGAAATTTAATAAGGATATCGATGCGACTCTTGCCAATCTCAATACCGCGACGTCTAAGCTAAACGGGGAGGACGGTGTTATGACAGAGCTGCAGGAGACAATGTCCAACTTCCGCGAGATTTCAGAGATGCTCAGAGGCGGAGAGGGGACACTGGGGGCACTCTTAATCGATCCCAGTATCTATGACAGTTTAAAAGGTGTACTGGGTGAGGCCGAGAGGAGCAAGTTTGTGAGGTCAGCTGTCAAATACATGACCGAAAATCAAAACAGCAAAAACTCAGAGAAGTCTAGCGATTAATTTTCTTGCCATTGATCACTAAGTGATTGGCTCTTTTAATCAAGGCACATCAACAGCCTGGTCTTCTAACCGTACGGGTTCAACTTATAGAAAAGTACCATAAATTGCTTTTAGATTGAAACGGTATAAAATATTGTAATCATTAAACAGTTATGTGCGTATATGAGTACCGAATCGTTTGCAGACTGATTGCAAATTGATAATTCATGAAGAATGCATTTCCAAATCCAAAGAACTCACTGTCGTTACCGAAATAGATTAACTATTAATTAATGGCAATTCCTGGGAATTACAATTTCTAATTGAATTAAGTGCACCATGATCTGACATATTGGGAGTAATATAATAGATGCTATCATTTGAAGAATTAGGTTTATCCAAAGGGACGCTCAAAGTCCTCAAGAAGAAGGGTTTCGAAGTCCCTACACCAATCCAGGAAGTCACAATTCCGGCAATACTTGAAGGCGGTAAAGACATCGTGGCTCAGGCCCAAACAGGTACTGGCAAAACAGCGGCGTTCGGACTGCCTTTAGTTGAGCTACTGGAAGAAAATAGTGATGTTGTACAAGTCCTTGTACTCACTCCTACTAGGGAGCTTGCTATACAGGTAGCAGAGGAGATCCACTCGCTTAAAGGAAAGAAAAAATTAACCGTAATACCCATTTACGGAGGCCAGTCTATAAATCTGCAGTTGAGACTGCTGAAAAAAGGCATTGATATAGTCATCGGTACACCGGGGAGGGTTTACGACCATATTGGACGGGGAACTTTGGAGTTAGGTGAGATTTCTTACCTAGTCTTAGATGAAGCCGATGAGATGCTTAATATGGGGTTTCTCGAGGATGTTGAAAAGATAATGGATCATACCCCTGCTCACAAAAGGACATTGCTCTTTTCAGCAACCATGCCGAAGGAGATTATGCAGATTGCAGCTGAGCATATGGGGGAATATGAAGAACTTAGGGTTACAAAGGACAAGCTTACAGTAGCCCAGACGGATCAGATATATTTTGAGGTTTCCGCTGCGGATAAGTTTGAGGCACTATGCAGGATCATAGACATTGAAGAGGATTTTTACGGTCTTGTGTTTTGCAGGACAAAGAAAGACGTGGACATAATTGCCAACCACTTAATTGAGCGTGGATACGATGCCGATGCGCTTCACGGGGACATATCGCAACCACAAAGAGAAAAAATTCTTAACAAGTTTAAAAAGCGATTGGTAAATATACTGATAGCGACGGATGTAGCTGCAAGGGGTATAGATGTCCAAGACCTCACACATGTCATCAACTTTGCACTCCCGCAAGATGCTGAGTCATACGTGCACAGGATAGGGCGTACGGGAAGAGCGGGGAAAGAGGGTATCGCAATAACGTTTGTGACACCAGAGGAGTACAGGAAGCTTAAATATATAAGCAGGGAAACAAAAACAGATATTCGCAAAGAAAAACTCCCCGATGTTAAAGATGTGATAAAGACCAAAAAGCTAAGGATACGGACTATTTTGGAGGATATAGTTAAGTCGAGCCTACGACCTGAATATGAAGATATGTCGCGTGAGCTTCTGGAGACGAATCAGGCCGAGGACATAATTGCGGCGTTGTTAGAGTATTCATTTCAAGATGAGCTCGATGAGAAAAACTACACAGAGATTGGAAACGCACTTGTAGATACAAAGGGTAAGACAAGACTCTTTGTAACACAGGGCAAAAAAGACGGGTTGACGTCTAAGAAGCTTATACAATTTATCCAGAATAAGTGTGGGATTAAGAGCAAGAAAATAAGGGATATACTAATTCTTGATAGTTTTTCATTTGTAACACTGCCTTTTCACGAAGCCGAGGTTCTCCTTGCGTACTTTAAAGGGAAAAAGGAGGGCAAAGGGCCGATTATCAAAAAAGCCAAGAAGTCCAAGAAAAGTTCCTAATCAAACCACACTCTAGAAACCACAACCAACTCTAAACGTTAAAAAATGTATGAGCGGGCGACGGGATTCGAACCCGCGACCCTAAGCTTGGGAAGCTTATGCTCTAGCCAGCTGAGCTACGCCCGCAGTAATTAATTATTATCATCTAGACACTACTTATTTTCAATACAGGATATTAAATCGTTAGAGCATTAATTGTTGTTAATTTCGGCGGGGGTCCACCCTGAAATAATTTTGTTAACAGTATATAATAGTCGCGATGGCTACGAGAAGAAAAACCGGGCACTTACTCACAGAAAAAATAAACCCCAAAACAAAGGATATCGACAGGTCTAGCACCGAAGAGATTCTAGGGCTTATCATAGAGGAGGATAAGAGTGTCACCGGTGCAATCGAGAAAGAGAAAAAGAGTATCGCCAAGGCGGTTCGGATCGTAGCGGATGTTTTAGCTGGGGACGGCAGGATCGTGTTTGTGGGTGCGGGTACAAGCGGCCGCTTGGGAGTGGTGGAGGCTGCGGAGTGCCCACCGACGTTTGGGGTATCGCCAAAGAAGGTGCAGGCTGTGATCGCAGGGGGCAAAAAAGCCATAGTGCGATCGGTGGAGGGTGCCGAGGATTCGGGCCCAGAGGCAAGGGAAGCACTGTCAAAACTTGGCATCGGTAAAGACGACGTTGTTGTGGGTATCGCAGCCAGTGGATCTACACCATTTGTAAACTCTGCACTTATGTATGCAAAGAATCACAAATGTAGGACTGTTTTAATAACATGTAACCGTACACCGAAATCCGCTGCCGATGTTGTCATAAATCTATTGGTAGGCCCGGAGGTTATTGTGGGATCGACCAGGATGAAGGCCGGCACAGCGACAAAAATGGTGCTAAACATGATCACGACTGCAGCGATGGTAAAGATTGGTAAGACTTATGGGAACCTGATGGTAGACCTGCAGGCTAAATCGGAAAAGCTTAAAGACAGGGGTGTGCGCATAGTAACCCATCTAACCGGTATTGGTGAAAGAAAAGCCGAAAAGTTGCTTGAAGCTGCCCGCTGGGATGTGAAGACAGCTATTGTTATGGCGATTAAGGATGTTGAATTTAAAAAAGCTAAAGAATTGGTGCGTACGCACAGAGGATTTCTAAGAGAGATAGTGGAGTAGCAGGTTTCGGTTTCAAAAGCTACTCGTTTACTTAATCCTATGCTAAGCCATCTTAAATCATTGGCGGAAAAGCGGAAAAAAACAGCTATAGGGCTTATGTCAGGCACATCAAAGGACGCCGTTGATGCTGCATTGGTCAGGCTCGAAGGAAGCGGACCTGATACCGCTATCGAACTTGTTAAGTTCATATCCATTCCCTATGAGTCTTCCTTGCGAAAGCGGCTTGAAGCATTATCGCCGGGCTCTAAAGTAGAGGAAATTTCTCGATTGAATTTCGAGCTTGGGGAGTTATTTGCTGATACAGTGCTCGACTTGATTAATAAATCCGGGGTTACTAGAGCCGATATTGATTTCATAGGCTCTCATGGGCAGACCGTGTTTCACGATCCCCCGTCTGTCGGAGCGCCTACACCCTCGACATTACAGTTAGGCGAGTTGGATGTGATTGCCGAGCGCACGGGGATTACTACCGTAGGTGATTTCCGCACACGCGATATGGCAGCCGGTGGTGAGGGTGCACCCCTAGTGCCCTACTTGGATTACATACTCTTTAGGAAGGAAGGAGCAACACGTGTTGCACAGAACATTGGGGGTATTGCTAACTCTACTGTAGTGACCGGGGAACTGGACGGGGTTTATGCGTTTGATAACGGACCCGGGAACAAACTAATGGATAGCGTGATGAGCCTTGAGTCCGGGGGCGGTGTTCACTATGATGAGAATGGTCAAATGGCATCGCAAGGCACTGTAAATACACAACTATTAAGTGTCTTGTTGAGTGATCCTTATTACCGTAAAAGCCCACCCAAGTCCACGGGTGAGGAGCATTTCGGGTTATCTAAGGCAACTGAGTTGTACAGGTATGTAACATCGGGGGAGCTACAGACCGAGGACTTAATGGCAACGCTGCTCGAACTTACAGTAGAAACCATAGTGTTGTCGTATGAACAGTTTATTTTTCCCACACATGACATTAAGGAAGTGATCCTAAGCGGGGGCGGGTGTCACAACACTATGATGATGCGCAGGTTGGCTGAGAGGCTCGGCTCGGTAAAGTGTTCTACGACTGCCGATTACGGCATACCGGTGGATGCTAAGGAGGCTTTGGCATTTGCAGTGCTCGCAAACGAATTGATTGCGGGTAACTCGGCTAATTTGCCCGCGGTTACCGGAGCCCGCAGACATGTACCTCTCGGGAAAATTGTGTTGGGATCCCTTGAGTAACCAAATCTATGAGATTCGATAACCTAAGCAGAGCACGGAAAATCGCTCAACTAATAATGCCAAGAATTGATTTTAGTATTGACGGTGCTTTGGAGCAGGCAGTTGAATTAGTACGGGATTATGGTGTGGGGGGATTCATAATATTTAGGGCAAAGAGGGATCAACTCACCCGTGCCACGGCAGTGCTGCAGTCGCTCTCGGACACACCGCTTTTATTCGGCTGCGATGCCGAGAGGGGGCTCGGGCAGATAGTGGAGGGTTGCACTGTATTTCCCTCGGCCATTGCTCTTAGTGCTGCGGATGATGAGGTCCTTGTGTATTCAGAGTCAAGTAGCATAGCGCGGGAGATGAGGGAGTGTGGTTTGAACCTGTTATTTGCCCCTGTAGCCGATCTCAACACTAATCCCCAAAACCCTATTATCAATGTGCGTTCGTATGGGGACGACCCTGCTAGAGTTACCCGAATGGTAAGGAGCTTTATTAACGGTGCTCAGGATAACGGAGTGGTGGCATGTGCAAAGCACTTTCCGGGACACGGCAGTGTGGATGTGGATTCACACGAGGGTTTACCCATATCGATGAGGAAAGTTGATGAGCTTCGTGAGATTGAATTAATCCCATTTATAGAGGCGATCGAGTGTGGGGTCGGGTCTGTGATGACTGCACACGTGTCGTTCCCTCGGGTAACAGAAGGTAGCAGTCCTGCGACAATCTCAGGCGATATATTAACCGGGATCTTGAGGAATGAATTGGGATATGATGGGCTGGTGATTACAGATTCTCTGCATATGGAGGGGATAAAGGAGATAGGGAGTGAGCTGGTTATATCAAAACAAGCAATATATGCCGGATGCGATATTATCCTCGACCCTGAGAGTCCGTGTGAACTCATAGATCATCTGTCCAATTCATTGCTTTCAGGTGAGTATAGAGAGGAGGACTTGGATAAATCGCTTGCAAGGATTAAGGGGGCGAAGGAATTTATTTGCTCGTATGAATATATGGACGATGCTCAAAACGATAAGACGGCATTATCGTTATCGAATGAGATATCGGAGAGGTCAATTTGTCAGGTTAGAGGAAGCTCACTAGAGGCTAAGGTGTGCTCGGCTTATATATTTGATATGACTGGGTCCACGAATATATCGAATGATTTTGTGGAGGGCCTTGTCGACCGGGAGTTAAGCTTAGAGCTAATCCATGTGACAGGAGACAACGTAACTGGCTTGATGATGAAGCCCCCTGACCAACCGATAATATGTTTGGTTTACACGGCAATTGGTGCGTGGAAGAAGCAGTTTCAACTGACACCAGAGTATGCAGATCTACTGAAAAACTTGTCTAGGAGTGAATCGGAATCTGTACTGATCTCATTTGGCAATCCCTATGTAGTGGCTCCATTTTCCGGGTTCGATACTGTGATAGTGGTGTTTGATAGTCTCGGGTCATGCCAGAGGGCCGCAGTAGAGGTGCTCTTAGGAAATAAAACGGCCACGGGTGTTATGCCGGTTAAACTGGGTTGAATTCATTTACTTACTAGGACTCGTATGTCGCATACGGAAGCAGGCTATAAACCCCTTTAGTCAGGTACATTAAGAGCTCATGCACAGTTCCCTACAAACAGCACTATCAACACTCAGCACGGCGGATTGGATAATCGTGGCAGCGTATCTGTTAATCTCGCTTGGGATAGGGGTTTACTTCACGAGGCGTGCTAGCGGGAGCATGACCTCTTACTTTGTCACTGGGCGAAATCTGCCGTGGTGGATACTGGGCACCTCTATGGTGGCTACGACATTTGCTGCCGACACACCTCTTGCGGTGACAGGATGGGTGCGGACCGAGGGGATATGGAAGAACTGGTTTTGGTGGAACTACCTGTTTAGTCACGTGTTTATCGTATTGGTATTCGCCAGGCTTTGGAGAAGGGCCGAGGTTATCACGGATAACGAACTAATAGAGATTAGATATAGCGGGAAGCCCGCTGCGTTTCTGAGGGGGTTTAAGGCGTTCTATTTCTCGACGTTGTTCAACTTCATAGTAATGGGCTGGGTGATAAGCGCCATGGCAAAGGTGTTTAAGGTGTTTTTTGGCGTGGACACGACGGTTGCGATAGTGATATGCATCTCGATTGCTTTTTTTTACACCATGATGTCAGGGCTGTGGGGAGTGGCGCTTACAGATTTTCTGCAATATTTCATAGCGCTATTCGGCACAATAATATTGGCCTGGGTAGTGATTGGGTCGCCTGAGATCGGGGGGTTAAGCGGTTTTATAGAAAAGCTGGGGGATTTGGATGCCACTAAGACCGCATTTAGTGTAGGCCCCACTGATGGTGATCCTGTGAGCGGGGGGTTTTGGTCCTCGAGCTTTTTTGCATTCCTCGTATATGTGACGGTGATATGGTGGTCCTCGCATAATGCGGACGGCGGGGGCTATTTTATACAGCGTATATGCTCGGCCAAGGATGAGCGTCATGCGGTTTTGGGTACAGCCTGGTTCGCAATAAACCACTACATCGTCCGTTTGTGGCCCTGGGTGCTGGTTGCATTGGCTTCGATGATTATATACCCAACTGCGGAGATTACGGGTGGCGATAATGAGGCGGTATATATAGCAATCATCCGTGATTACTTGGGTCCCGGGTTGCGGGGGCTTTTGTTTGTAAGTTTCCTTGCTGCTTTTATGTCTACACTGTCTACCCAGCTTAACTGGGGGGCGTCGTATTTAATGAACGATATTTATAGGAGATTTTTGGTAAAGGATGCGAGTGAGCCTCATTATATTCTCATCGCGAGGATTTGTACACTGCTGCTCACGGTGCTGGCCGGGTTCTTTGCGTTTCATATCAAAAACATTGGACAGGCATGGATCTTTCTTTGGGCCATGAGTGCCGGTATCGGTTTGGTCTTGGTACTCAGATGGTTTTGGTGGAGGATAAATGCATGGTCCGAGATATCAGCGCTGGCCTCGTCTCTGGTGACCATACTTGTTTTGATTGTCTATACCAGATCGAAGGGTGTGGGGCTTGAGCTTAGCCACCAGATACTCGTGATACCGGTTTCACTTGTTACGTGGGTGGTGGTTACCTATCTCACGAAACCTGAACCATTGGATACACTTGAAGCGTTTTACAAAAGGGTGCGTCCCTGGGGCATGTGGGGGCCTGTGCGTGAGAACATAAAGGTTGGGGGACCCGAACCGTTTTCGGGCGTGCTGGTAAATTGGTTGCTCGGGGTACTGTGTATACTATTTGGCATGCTCGGGGTCGGGAAACTGCTCTTGGGGGCACCTGCATTAGGGTGTCTGATGATAGTTATTTCGATTGTTGCGGGTGCGGTTGCATACAAACGAGTAATGAGGGACTTAAGCACTACGAGCTGATCTTATTGTTAACGCGATCTTTCAAAAATGTCGGTTTGTGTTATAACTTAATACCGTATTTACAAGGAAATAAATATGTCTATAAAGATAAAAGTCCTCGAACAGCCTAAACTCAAGTGGTATGAGAGGCTATATTTTCCACAGATACTAGGCGGGTTGTTAATCACCATCAAACACTTGCTTAGGATGAGGACGATTACCGTGCAATACCCGGAGGAGGTAAAGGAACTGCCGCCGCGTTACAGGGGGCTTCATGTGATGCCGGGGGATGATACCGGGGAGATAAGGTGTGTGGCTTGTAAACTGTGCGAGATAGCATGCCCTACGCAGGCAATATCCATTGTTGCCGAACCGGCCGACGACTACGGTATTGAGAGAAGGCCAAAGGTTTATAATATAGATTTTATGAGGTGCGTGTTCTGCGGGTTTTGTGTTGAGGCCTGTCCATGTGATGCGCTTCGTATGGGGATGAAGTATGAGCTGGCCTCATACAACCGAGCCGGCCTTGTACACACAAAAGAAGTGTTTTTCGACCCCAATGTGAGGAGCGAGGCTCCCAGGGACAATGCTAATTATCTCTATGAGATGGGTAAAGGTGTTAACCTGGATGAACCCGAGGAACTGGAGAAGGTTAAAAAGCTGACCGGTACATATACATCTTCATAACACTTACGATATATTGCTCCGTTAATTTCAACTAGCTTTTTTCAAGTGATTACCCACCCAGCTATAGATAAACCCAATTGCACTTATCAGATAATATAAAACGTGCATTGGTATTGATAGGAGCATAAACCCGAGTCCTCTCTTTTGTAGAAAAAACGAGTAGAGTCTGTGATTGAGCACTGCTATTGCGATAAATACCAGTAAGAGCGCCGGGAGTAGCCAGCGGTAATGAATAATTGAAGCAGTTGGCAGAAGCAATCTTGCGACAATTAGTAAAAGAAGCAGAACTGAAATTCCGACTAAAACAGCACTCAAGCGGTCAGTAGTTTTTAGGTTTAGTTCCTTGGGTATGAATCCGGTTCGTAGGATTAAATTGGACCAAGGCACGGCCCTGTAGGAAAAATCCGTCTTTATAAGATATAGAAAAGTCCATTGTTTTAGATGTGTTACGAGCAAGTTCTTATCAAGAAGAATTTTTTTGCCCGATTGATGGATCCTATAACCAAGCTCTATGTCTTCCATTGCATAATAAGACTCATCGAACCCACCCAGGTCTAAAAAGAGATCCCTATAGATTGCCCCGCAGCCGGTCCAAAATGTAACAGCATCGGGGTTAGCGTTTTGATGGGTGTAATGATGGAAGAGGTTTCTGTACTGTGATACAAAGTTTTGTTCAGGAGGGTTCTGATCGTAGGAACCGAAAAGTGCAACAACTTGGGGATTGGCTTGGAATGACTCTACGATTTGAGTGATAGTGGTTGGTTGTATGACTACATCGGAATCAATAAACACCAGTATGTTTCCGTTTGCTTTTTGGGCGCCTATGTTTCTTGCCCTGGCCTGCCCAGAATTGGTGTCCAGTTTCAAAACTATCGCACCTAGGGACTCGGCTAATGAAGCGGAGTCATCCCGGGAGCCATCATCTACAACTATAAGTTCGATTTGATCATAGTCGGACTTGTTGATCGCACCGAGACATTTAGGGATGTACCTCGCACTGTTATGAACGGGCACTATTACTGAGACAAGGGATCTAGTGGGATTACTCATTTAACACAGACAGTAACTCATAGGATTTTAGACCAATTATTTTTCGGGTAGAAATTTACTTCTGAAAAAGCCTATTGTATGTGCAAACTGGGTAAGAAACATAAGTGCTGATAAAGTGTATTTACTGGGAGCTGATACGCTAAACGGGTAAAGCAGCAATTTTGAATAAAAGAATCGGTGTTCGATTTTTATAGGTTCGTTAGTGCGTTTGGAACGGATTTTGTGGAAATGATATGCTCCACGGCCGTAATTATAGTGTTGACGATAAAACCTATTTAGTGTGAGGTAGTGATAATGGTTCACAATTGCGAGGGGCTCGTACCTGACCTTGTATCCCTCGTGGATTGAACGGTCACAGAACTCACGGTCCTCGGCGGCGGCACGCGGGAAAGATTCGTCAAACCCCCCGAGGCGATCAAAAAGCTCTCGCGATAAGCACATGTTGTTGGATGTTAAAAATGTAGTATGGTTCCCGTTTTTAAAGTATGAGCTCAAGTAATCTACGAGGAGCTGGCTTGCGGTTGAATAGATATTACTGGGAAGGGCGTTTAGTACACGGCCTGCTATAATACAGTTGTTATTCTTAGCGAGTCTTTTTTCAAAAGTGTATAGCCAGTTTGCCTGTACGGTGCAATCGTCATCCGTGAAAGCGAGGTACTGCCCTTTCGATGCTGATACACCAAGGTTCCGCGCTGCAGCCGGACCCTTGTGATCTTGGTGAATGAGTTCGATGTTAAGGCTCTTTTTATAATCTTCCACAATCTTCGTAGGAGGAGCGTGACTGCCGTCATCAACCACTATGACCTCGAACTTCTCAGGGGGATAGGAAAGGTTGGATATAGATAGTAGACAGTTCGATAGCAACCTCGATCTGCCATAAGTGGGTATAACTATAGAGAATACCGGGTTATTGCTCTTATTCATTGCTTGTGATTGGGCCAGATTTTTAAAACAATGAGCTCGCGTATAGTTTTGATCTCCTGTTCATCAAACTCCTTGGTCGCTATGTAAATTAAAACAACTATTGCAGAGAGAATCAACATTTTTAATATTACTAAAATTCCATCTGTGTTTAAATAATAAGCTAAGAAAAATGCAAATACTGAAATGAACATCGACCGTATAAAAGTGGAAAACGGCACTGTGATTTGCCACACGGCATAGACTGCAATGAGTATGAGTATGGCGGCTGCAATGGATAGAGAAGAGGCTGTAACAGCTGCTCCCATTGCGCCGTATTTTGGAATAAAAATAAAGTAACCTGCAAATGCCAAGGGTATGAAAGGGCCTAGTATCGCAAATGTAAGACCTGGCCTGCCACGAGCAATGAGTATCGCGATACATTCTGAGATTATTAGCATTGCCACAGCCGAGAAAATGAGCACTGAGAAAAGATGAGCAGACTCTATGTATTGGGTGCCTATCAATAGTCGTATAATCTCCTCTGAGCAGCCGGCCGTAAGTGCGGCGAACGGCACGAGTAATATAGGTATGCGCAGTGCTTTGGATGCAAGCAGTTTGGCTGTATCCATCTTCTCGGTGCGGAGCAGGCGAGAGAGTGTGGATAGTAGTACCGGGGTTACGGATACGGATAGAAGCCTTGGGAAAAGTGTAAAGTTTTGGGCCACGGCATAGATACCTGCCATAGCCGTCGTAGCGCCCAGCCCTTTTAGCATGAGCAAGTCTAATTTGTCGTAGAACCTAAGGCTTAGTGCTAAGAGGAAAAGCGGAGCAGCATAGCTCCAGAGGTTTTGTAACGGGTAGTCTGTGTGTTTGAAAAAAGATGGGCGAATATAGTATCTGCCGATTATAAGTTCAGCTACCGATGCGCCTATGCTGCCAAGAATCGCACCCTCTACCGATAGACCGAGCTCAACCAGGATTACGATAATAAGTAACTTGGATACCCAGTGACCTGCGGTTGCCAAAGCCCGCTCTCTGAAGTGGCCGAGCCCTACTAACACCCGTCTATGGAACCTCGAGATTGTAAAGATAGGGATATCGAGTGAGAAAAGCCGGAGATAGCCCGAAAGTGAGGGTTCGTTTAGGACTTCGGCTATGTAGGGTGCCATTATCCAGAGCAAGACCATTGCCGAGGTGCTTATGACAATATTGGCCCTGAATATCTTGGTGGCGATGGGTTCCCAGTGCTCGTTACTGCCGATGAACTTGACTGTGGTCCACCCAAATACACCGTTTACCGCAACCTCTATCCAGGTAACCACTGCAACGGATAGAGCGAAAGCCCCGAAGCCGTCGGGCCCGAGCTTGCGGATAAGAAAAATGGTTGTAATAAGGCCCGTAGGCACTTTTACGGACTCGGCCAACAGGACCCATAGGGTGCCGCCGAGAAAGTGCCTTCCGGTTCTAGTGTGAGTATGCTTCATTTAGTGAGCAGTGTTTAGTCATCGAATGTGTATGTCTGGAGATAGGGGATTTCGGATATTTGAGAGTTGATTTTATCTATGTGTTCGGTTTCCCATGATAGGTCATGGCGGCTTTTGTGAGGGGAATTATAGACTATCTGTGCACAATCTGTTAAGTAATCGGGCGCGGCACTAAGGCCCAGGAAAGAGCAGAGATTGTTTAGTTCCCTACCGGGGTTAATGATAAAACTTTCGTGGGTCAAGTCGTACCAGTTCTCGCCAGCAACTCGGGCTTTGGTATTGAGCACCGTTTTGCAGAGCTCGAAATAGCTCTCAATGGCCCCATCTATGGAGGTTTGTCCTTTGGCGCGCTTATATATAGTAGCAATGTTATCAAATGGGTTCCTTACAACATGAACTATCTTTACATTGTGTATTACAGTATTCATCAGACGCCCAAGCAATTCGGGTTTGTCGCGCAGCCTGAGTGTGGCACCGCCGCCCTGTTTGTCGCCGATGACTTTTATTTTTGTAAACTTTCCCTGCCACTGGTTTTGTACCTGGTACGAATACTCTCCCGATGTCCTGCCTTTTCGAGCCCTTTCGCGCGAGTTTGCTAAGAGCATGTAAAACAGCTGTAGCTTGCTGAAACGGGCGTGTATGTATTTGAGTGCGCCCTGTTCGTGAGCGATTACAATTTCGGGGTGGGCGTCGAGCAGTGACCCTATGAGGCTGTGGCCGCTACGGGGATAGCCGACGAACATGCAGTAGGTGTTTACGTCATCGAACAGTTTTTTGTTTGCGATGCCACCGATTGCCGAAGAGGGGTACTGCTTGGCTATGGACCAGAGGTTTGTTTTTCGGGGGATAAGATGTTTCATGTGTAAAGATAATTAATCGTCGTAAGAATATTGTGTTGTAAATTCGTAGCTTTTAATTTTATCGCCAACAAGTTCGATTAAATCATTGGGCCAATCTATGTGTTTTCGGGTTTTACGGGGCGATTCATTAACTATATTCACACAGGCGTTAATATAGTCTTCCTCGGGTTCTACTCCCAGAAATATACATAATTTTTGTAGGTGATGCCTTGGGTTTTCTATAAAGGATTCGTGTGTGAGTTCGTAAAATTCATCCTCACGCAGCTGTTTTTTTATTTTCGATACCGTCTCGCATAAAGAAAAGTAGTAGTCAATTGACTGAGTTAGGTCGTGACCGCGTTTGGCCATATTAAACATCGTAGTAATGTTGTCGTAGGGGTTTCTAGTCACGTGTATAATCTTTATTGTCCCGACACTATCTCTCAGTTTGTCGATCAGGCCCGGATAATGCTTAATTCGAAGGGTTGCGCCCTCGCCGTGTTTATCCCCTATGGTTTTGATAGTGCTAAACCTTCCCTGCCACTGATCGGGGACAAAATAAGAGTATTTTCTGGATTTACGGCCCCTTAGAGCATCGTTTTTTGATTTTTCCAATATCAGCTGAAATAATTGGTTTTTGCTATAGTGCCAATTCAGATACCTGAAAGCATCGACTTCGTGTGAAATGATAATATTTGGGTGGGCGTCTAAGAGTGCGCCCACGAGACTATGGCCGCTACGTGGATATCCTATAAAAAAACAGTAGTTGTTGATATACGAGAAAAGACTGCTGTTTTTATATCCACCGTATAGTGACGGTAGATAGTTCGTCATAACCGACAGAGCTCTGTCTAGTTTCTTTTTCGTAACGGACATCTGAGGGTAGTTATATTGACCAATTTTTGGTGTTGGTTCCTATAAGTGCGCGGAACTGATTAATATCATCCGTTAAGTAGGCGGTCAGTTTCTCGACTGTATCCTCGTTTAATTGAGGGCGTCTGATCGGTTCTGAGAACGGCCTATAGAGCCAAGACTCTATTCTCCACTTTAAACCCGGTCTTAGAAGGTCGAGAGACCTTATGATCGGTAATTGTGATAGGTATGTACCGAAATTGGTTTTTTGCCTCTTTTTAGAAGACTTGTGTCGTAAGTTCATAAATTTGTCGTTATGCACTGTGTTATCTACCCCAAGAAAGTCGAACACTTTGGTTAGAGTTTCTAATCGACTTTCGAGCAGGTCTTGTTGGTTGAGGACTAAAATTTGTTTTTGATCATAGTGGGAGAGGAACCGCGACAGCTGCATATGGTACATGCTCCTGCATACATAAATATTGTTTGAGTCGATTTGTTCCAGGCATTCTTCTATGGTTCTGTGCTCGAGGCCCGCAGCGCATCTGTGAATATAGTGGGAGATAATTCGCTCAATTGGGTCGCGTACCAAATATATGAGCTTTGCATCGGGTATTACTGAGTGCATCCTCTCGGGGACGTTTTGCCACTTGGGATAGTATGTATAATTTGGTGAGGATTCGCCCAGAACCTTAAAGTCGCCCCTAAAATGTGATTTGTACCAATCCACTCCCTTGTGCCAGTTGCGCTGATCGGGGAAAAAGTCCAGTTCCTTTATGAGGGTCATACGAATCTCGGGGTGGTGGCCGAGGTAGTAGTGCAAACTTGTTGTGCCGCACTTCTGTGCACCGATTATTACCAGGTTTGGTAACCTGCCATCTTTCTTTGAGCTTAGGAAAGGTAAGTACATTGTTTAATCTACTCTTGTGTCCGGAGTTACTTTGCGGCCTCTAGAATATTGCCCGGCATATAATCGGGTGTGTCCTCTCCCATAAGGTGTAGGAACGTGGGGGCCATATCCAATATATCTATGCCGTCTAGCTCTCCTATGTTTTTTATGCCTGGCCCGGCTCCTGCTATAAACCCAATATGAGTATGGTGCGTATCGCGTATGTATTCTCCTTGTTCCTGGCGTATATCGCAATGGGGGTGGACGACACGCTTTCTAAAAAACGGTACAGCGGTCCATTCAAATATGATATCGGGGAGCTCGGGAGGGGGATCGCCGTCATAGAGGTCAGATGCGTTCCAAATGTTGCAGACTGCACGTTGATCTGTGACGGGTTCGACCAACTGTTCTAAGTCCAATATCAAGCGATCCACTAACTCTGCATACTCCCTGCCCGGATTTACTATGCCCCGGGGTTCACGGCCCCGTAAGTTTACCCTTAACATCCCTGTATAAAACGCGGGGATTGAGAATGCGGTTGTTTTGCTCCAATCGGTTTTGGTTCTGTACTGCTCTGTATAGAGCTGTTCACGGGTAGATTTTGGGAAATTCTTGCTTACTGCTACTCTCCATCTCTCGGGTACAAGTCTGCGTGCTATGGTCATAGGATTTAAGCTCTTGGTATTGGCGACCTGATATCCCAATTTAATACAGAAGTCCTCGGTGAGTTTCTGTGAGGGAAAATCCGCTTGTATTCCTATCTCTGAGACTATAACTACATTAGTATTATCCGGGAGCATGGACATTAGAGTTGCAAATTCTTTGTCAAGCGCTTGATAGATCTCACGAGTAGCATGTTCTAAATCCCCAGCTCCTCTTTCTTGGTTTTTAGCTGAGTAGGGAAACTCGGGGCTGTATGTTGCGAACTGATGCCCGGCGACATGACACTCAAAGAAATTAAAAGCGATAAAGTCATATTTATTTTTGCTTAGAATCTCTCGGCACAATTTGCCTTTTAGTTCCAGCTGATTATGTAATTTTCTGAGTATCTTCCTATCCTCGTCTACTGAGCAGTTTAATATCTCGTCTACGACCTCGTCGAGGGGGAAGTTGTCATCTATCTCTTTTAGCATGCTGCTAGGTACTGTGAGTTTTTCAAAACGGGGATTATGAGGGGCCCAGTTTGCAAGCTGAATCCCGTCTAAATCCTCTACCGGGTAGACCTCGGGAATGTCAATGGTAGCTATTGTCTTACCGTTGTTTTTAAATAGGTGCCAAAACGGTTTGGCCTCGACTTTTCTTAAATCGGCATGGATTAAATCATAGGTGCCGGTTTTTAATGGACGCCAATAGTAATAGTTATGCTTGCTTCTTGGCACCCCGCTCATCATAGAGAGCCAGATCCCGTGTTCACTCATAATTTCAGTGCCCGAGGTGGTGCCCCAAAACCCTTTGTTCATAATCGACGCTATTGTGGGGAGGTAGCCCTGCTCGGCCCATTTCTTAATAAAGCTCTGTTCTGCCGAGTCCATACACAATAGGATTAGCGGAGATTTTTGTGAGGTCATAGACTTTATCCAGAATAATATAATAGACTACAAATCGGTAACAACTCAATAAATAGTGCTATAGATTTTTTTGCCTATAGTTTTATAACCTTGCCCCCCATATAATCGGGAGCTTGGTGGTTTAAGAGGTCAAGAAATGTCGGTGCGAGGTCGAGTATGTTTATATCTTCTCTTGCTCCCCTACTTTGAATGGATGGACCACACGCAGCGAAGAATCCTTGGGACGAATGATCGCTCCGTCTAAAAAATTCGGGCTCTGACTGTCTTAAAGTAGCCCCGGGATGCTCTACACGGTCCATGAATGAGCCGGGTTTCCACTCCACGAATAGGTCGGGGAGCCCTGAGTAGGGGTCGCAATCAAAAATCTCAGTTGTGCGATGGATTTTATAAACAGCGGGTGTGTTTGTAGTGGGGTCTATTATTTTACTGAGTTCAGTTTCAAGTTCGTCTAGAAGCGTTTTGTATTCGTGGCCGGGTGAAACTATACCCTGGGGTTCTCGGCCCTTGAGGTTGATGTAAATAAAGCTTGTGTAAGATACGGGGATCGAAAATGCCTTTGTCTTTGACCAGTCTGTGTCCCTGCGGAACTGATCGGATAGTAGCTGCTCGCGTCTTTCTCTGGGTAGAAGCTTGCTTAGGGCTACACGTGTGGATTGCGGTAATAGCTTACGAACAAGGTCTAGGGGGTGTAGAGAGAAACCGTTTTGTTCGTAGAGGGCCTGATAGCCCAATTGTTTGCAAAATGCGTCTGAGAGATCCGAGTTTGGATAGTCGTCTTCCATACCGACTGACGATAGCACTACGGTGTTGTAGTTGCTAGAAAGCTGCTTGCGTATAAGACCGATCTCGCGGTCGATTGCGCTATAAACATCGCGTACAGCGTTTATCAACTCACTATTATCGTCACCGTTTTGGGTTCCGTCACGCAGGTATTTCCAAAACTGGTGGTTAGCCACATGAGATTCTGCGAATACGATTGTGAAAAGCTCGGGATTTTTGTTCTCGAGCAAATAGCGTGCGACCTGGCCTTTTAGCTTGATTTGATCCAAAAGCCCCCGGTAAATCGCAACGTCTTGGTTGTAGGTGCTCGAGTTATTTTCAATTGTCACTTTTTTTGAACCGAATTTGTCCTCGATGATATCCAAAAGAGTGTGGGGCTCTGACATAAGCGGGTAACTCGTGGGGTCCCAATTCTGATGAGATGCCCAGTTTATGAGCTGTGCACCTCTGAGTCCCTTAACTTTCGGGGTTTCCGGGGCGTCTATAATAACAACCTCAGTGTTGTCTCCCACGAGTTGCGACCAAAAAGGAGGGGCATCTATATCTGAACCCTTTACGGTCTCCAATTCGTAAGTACCCTTTTTGAGCTGTCTGAAATAGTAATATCCGTGTTGGACACGAGAGATACCGCTTAAGAGAGAGACCCATACACCGTGCTCAGATACGAGTTCTGCACCCCCGGTCTTGGCCCAAACACCTTCCTGCATTATCGAAGCGATGTTGGGGAGGTGGCCTTCGCGGATCCATTTGGTTATGTACTCGGGGTCCCCGGCGTCAACTCCAAAGATTGCAAGACCTGTTTTAGTGTCCATAGGCAGTTAGTTTTATTTGAACTCGGTATTTGTAATTCGATCGCTATCTATGTAACTATGGATTATACAGAATTGTCACTAATGTATACATATATTGGGATTCCCTGGCCAAACCAGTTTGTACCTAAGTGCTTTCCGAACCAATACGGGGTAGGGAGAGAATAGGTCGGGAGCCTGAGTGATGTCGTTTACTACAAGCTCGTCTCCGCCCCTAGTGTAAGTAAGCGCGGGTATAACTGACCCATTTTTAGTATATTTGTGGTGCATATATGAACGGAGTTCGAAATAGGGAATAAGAAATCCTGTGTCTGCGATTTTTTGGAGCTGGGAATCGGAAGAAGAGCGTATCTGCACGAGGTCGTCTTGGTGGTTTGAAAGACTTAATTTATCGGAGACTAATAAGTGGTTAGTGGTACCTTGTTCGGTTTTAAGGTTGCTAAACATGGACCATGTGTTCTCAGTTTTCATTCCCAGATAGGGGGATAGACCGTTTATGAAGACCAGTATTGGAACGAGGAGCACTAACTTGTGCGGGGGCAGGAAAAAACGAGCGTATCCGGGCCATAGTTCTCTTGATTTATGAATCGATAAGATGAAAATTGCGATTATTGCCAAACCGTAAACCCACCAAAGCGGCTCTACCCCATAGGATAAGAAAGGTCTTTGTGCAGAGAGCCCGTCGCGAATGATAAGGGATGGATAGCGTATTTGTGTGACCCATGGGGAGTATATGAGGACTGCGGTAGTTAGTATTGCCAACAGTATTTCCAACGAGCGGCTAAGCGGTTTAATAAAACTTTTGTGGATGTGCGAGATAAGCCCGGTGTTGAGAAATCTTCGCTCGAAAGTTTCGACAAAATTAATGGGAGTGAATAAAAACAGTACGGCGTACATCATTGAAGAAAAATTAAAGTACCCGCTAATACCCAATACAAAATGAAATACGAGTGCGATGAAAATACCGATATACCTTGTGCGAGGGATAATCAGACAGATCGGGATAAATGCCTCGATTAATAGCACCCCGTAAATAGTCGTATAGTCAATGACGGACGAGTCGGGGATAAAACTGAAACTTAGGTTAAAAAGGTGTGTAGCACAGCTCACAAGGGGGTTGAACCAATCGGCGTTAAGTTTGTGAAACACCGCAAAGAAGTAGAGGATAATGAGCTCTAGTCTAAGTGCGGGGGCAAAACTGCTCAGGAACTCGTCTCGGTCAATTCTAATTTTCTTGGTGCTTATTATACTGAGTAGTACCGCTAGCACTATTGTTAGGTTGGCGAAGGTTACAAACAGCCAATGCGTTGCTCCCCAGGGTAATTGATCTAAAGATAGCCATAACTGGAGTGCTATCATTATTAAAAAACGCAATATTGAAGAGGGCTTTAAGAGCACATAGAAAGCTGAGACTGCAAGGGCAAATGTTACAGGAGATTGTATCCAAGAGCCCCATTTGCCAACATGAAAAATCATGGCCATTGCCCATAGCACAGCGAATACAGAAAAACGGTCGATTGAAATTGTTTTATCTAATGATGACAAAGTGTTACACCGAATTTATACAGTAGGTGAATTATTGTAAAGCGATTCGTAAAGGTTAATTAAAATGTCTGCGTTATTATTTTTAAAACGTGATATTGCAAACTGCTTGCCTTCGTGGCTAAGACAGTAGCGTAGCTCATGATCAGTAATTACTCTTATCATTGCTCGGGCAAGTGCGCCCACATCGCCGGGAGGTACAAGCAGCCCGGTTTTCTCGTGGATAATAATTTCCTTAAGCCCCCCGGTAGAGCTTGCGATTACAGTGGTCCCGCGGAGCATGGATTCTACTGCAACCATCCCAAACGGCTCTTCCCAGATCGAGGGGACAACCTGTATCCAAGAGCCCCCCAGTCGATTGTCTATGTCTCTGTGAGAGACATGACCCAGAAACTCGGTATTTTCAGATATACCGAGTTCTTTGCTTAGGTTTGTTAATCTGTTATGCTCAGGGCCTTCACCTGCAATTTGAAGCCTACACTGAGGATGGTTTTCTAGAACTATCGTAAAACCCCTAAGGAGAATATCTACGCCTTTTTCTTTAACCAACCTTCCCGCATATGTCACGGTCGGTGTTTTGGATTGTCTGGTTTTATCGGGTAGATGCTGAAAGTGGTGTTCTATAACGTCTACATCCGTGAACCCCTCAGCTTCGAGCCTGTCTTTTAGGTGAGAGCTGTTAGCAAGAATTTTATTGAATACCCCCCGCCAATGTTTCCACATTATCATCTGTAGTGTAAGCGGGATCCAATCCCTAATCGGCACGCAGTTGTTACGATAGCAAGCGAGTCCATATCGGGTATTACAAACGTTGTTGTTCGGAAAGAATTTTGTGCCGGTGAAACAGATGGGTCTATACCACACTACGTGATAGAATGAGGGAATATTGTTGAGTAGAGGGAGTATAATGGGTGATAGTTGAGTGAGGAATATGTTTACGTATACAAGGTCGGGTTGAAACTGGGAGAGCACACTACGCAATTTGAAATAGGCCCAGGGGTTTAGTGACTGAAGAACTGTTCTCAGCGAAGATGTGGTGCCGAAGCAGGTGTAATCGGAGTGTATATCGGTAGTACCCGTGTTGGCGCTGCTTGTGAAGAGCCTTGCGTCGTGGCCTAGTTTTCGGAGAGACTCTCTTAGTTGTAGTATATGGTTTTCGGATCCACCCGTAGGTGTGCCGTAATCGTTGATCAGAAGAATTTTCATCGAAGGGACTAGTTGCAGTTGTTAATAAGAAGTTTTTAGTAGATCTTTATCGCTATCTGTTATATGTTTAGACCGGTTAAATTCAAAATCGTGTGCCTTGTACTCTGAATTACCTAGACCAAAAATGTAGCCGACTATCTTTCCAAATAGGTGTGCTGAGACCCCGGAGACCAGTATCGGGATGAATTTAGGGTATAGATCCTTCCATTTCCCGGATCTTTTAGTGTTTTTTAATATACTCAAGAAATATCTGAACATGACAAGTGGTTCGTATAAAGCTCTAAAGAGGCGTGTGGAAGGGGACCAGTTGTCATTTAACACCTGTGCAGCAGCAAATAACCGGCCGCCTGTGTACATATCGCTTAAAATCGAGGAGTAGATAGAAACATTAATATGGTGTGTGCGGGCCCGTGATTCTAAATAAAGTTTGTAGCCTCTTTGTCGAAGGTCGCGGTGTAGGAAATACTCTCTCAAGAGTTTAATGTGTAGCTCGTCATCGTATTGTAGAAGAAATTCTTTTTTATATGAACTGTTATGTCCCGGGAGATCGTCGATTTCATCGCTTTCAATAGGCTCGGACCAACGTCCGTAGGTCATGAAGTACTGTGCCCAGCTATTAACATTTCCAGGGTTTGCATTACACACTACGGGTCCTACAGCTGCCCATGGACCCTTGTGTGCATGGATCATTGCTTCGGCCCACCTGGGCTCGGGGAAGGAATGGTCCTCTGCAAATACTACTATAGGTGACAGTGCTTTTTGTACGGCTATGGAACGGGTTTGTGCAATTTTGTTAGTGTCGGCCTCATATATAGAGGTCTGGTAGAAACAACCAAGGTCAGAATCAGTCGTATCGAGGGTGGACAGAGACGGTGTCATTATGATTAGTTCGAGCTGGTCCACAGCGGTCTGTCTTCTTAAGTGTTCAACAGTCTTACGGACTATGTGATAGCCATTAGGTGCACATATGATGACAGACATCTGTGGAGATGAAGTGTTTTTCATACCGGATTGTTATGGTGGGACTTCATGCTTATGCAAGATGGATGTTAATCAACAGAAACCTGTACGGTATTACCCGTTTTGGCAGATTCCTCTGCAGCGTGGATTACCTGGAGGCTCCTATAGCCGTCTTTTAGGTTGGGGCTAACTTTTTTATTATTAATTATTGCGTCTATAAAGTGAGCCATAGCAACCTCGTACGATCTTTCCCGCTTTGGTGAAATGAACCGGTCAAGCAACAGAGGGCTCTTTATGATGGATGATAATTTGTTAGTAAACTGTCCTAATCTAGTTTTGGTCTCCCCCGGTGTTGTTATGTCTAAATTGAATGCATTAAAACGATCGATTTTAATAGTTCCTCGGGCACCGTAAATCTCGATAAGGTCTTGGTCCGAGGAGCTTCGGGAGAAGTATGAATGCACCTCTGTACCGTTTGTAAGCCGCAGCTCTAATTCGGCATTGTCCTCTTCTGTCTTTACCGACCACACACGCGCCCTAACATCTGATATTTCCACATTGAATAAGTAACGCATGAGGTCAATGTGGTGTGACCCGAGATCAAGCAATACCCCGCCACCGGTGGCCCGAGATTTTTTCCAATCACTCGAAGCGCCTAGTGAAGAGCTGAATATGGTGCGTACGTTGTTGATAGCGCCAATCATATCTGAACCGATCTTCTCTTTAGCCAATTGGTGCAGTGCGTTGAAACGGAAATTGAACCCTACCATACACCTTGACTGAGATTGATACGAGGACTCGAGCACGCGGGAGCCGTCTGAGAGGTTAGAGGCTATTGGTTTTTCGAGGTATACGTGTTTACCGAGACTGAGTGTTGTTGTGGCTGAATCACAGTGCATATGGTTCGGCAGACAGATTAAAACAACATCGGTATCTGATTGTTTGAGCAGTTCATCGTAGTCGCTGTACAAAACGGCATCGGGTGCCAGCGAACCCGCGATCTTTAAATGCTCGGGGTTTGAATCTGCAATTGCGGATATTGCTACATTATTTAATTTTCGCAGGGTGTTAAAGTGCACGTTCTGCACTATGCTGCCAAAACCTAGGATACCGATCTTTAATTGTTGGTACATAGAAATAAAACAAAGCGCGTTTTAGGTAAACTACTCCCTATTCATGTTCTTTCTTAAAAAACTTCGCTCTTTTTATCTTTAGAATATAGTCGTCATCTTCGTTTCCGAAAATATATTTAAGGGCTTCGGGTGCTCTTTATCATTTATCGGATTCAATCAGGTTTTTGTATATTTGCTCAAGCTTATTGATATGATTCTCGGAGTTAAATCTTTTGCTTATCGAGGCGTGTGCATTTTTACCGAGCTCGATTGCCAGGCTCTTATCTCCCAATATGCTTAATAAAGCCGTTACTAGCGCCTCTTCGTCATTTGGGGGTACGAGCTGTCCATTTGTACCGTGCTCTATAAAATCCGTGAACCCGCCGATGTCTGTGGCAATGACAGCATTGCCCCTCATCATGGCCTCGAGTGCGGAGTTGGAGCAGGGTTCTTCCCACAGGGACGGGACGACCTGTACCCAAGCATCCTCGAAGAGCTCATCTTCTTTTTCCGCAGATATCTGGCCGAGTAAATGGACATTTTCTCTTAGACCTAATTTGTCTATAAGTGATTTAATCGGTGCGTACTCGGGCCCAGAGCCTGCGATCAGCAATTGGGTGTCAGGGATGTTAGATCTGACTTTAAAAAATGCTCTTAAGAGTAAGTCGGTGCCTTTTTCGCGCACAAGTCTGCCGGCGAACACTACCTTTGGGGTATCAGAGATATGTTTTCGAATCGGCCTTGAAACTACCCCGTTATGTAGTACATCGACATCGGTGTAACCCTCATCAGTAAGACGTTTTTTAACAGCCAAACTATTTGCGAGTGTTAAATTTATTTTTGAGCGCCAGTTGTTATATAATTTTTGTTGCAGCATAAGGGGTAAGTAATCCTGAATAGGTATACAACGATTATCAATGCAGGGCCTGCCAGGTCTATGGTTACAAATTGTTTCGTTTGGAAGAAATTTAGTGCCCGTAGGGCAGATGGGGCGGTACCAAACAACGTGTTGAATGGTAGGTATGTCGCCCAGTGCAAGCAGTATAAGGGGTGAGAGTTGGGTGAGAAAAATTCTTATATGAACAACTTCGGGTCTAAAGTTCGATATGATCTGTCGTAGTTTCAGATACGCAAATGGGTTTAGGGTTTGAGCGAGTGTTCTAAAACCGGTTGTGGTACCGAAGCTTGTATAATCTGCCAGGTTACTTTGGCCGTTAATTCTTGCGGAGCTTGTGAATAATCTTGCGTCATGACCCTGTTGTCTTAACATTTGACGGATCATTAGCATTTGCAACTCTGCGCCCCCAGTCGCCGTACCGTAGTCATTGACCAATAGGATTCTCATTTTATAGCTAGGTTGTGAAAGGGAGAGTTACCTTCTGAGTATAACTATCTTGTTATAAATCCAACCTATTAACGAACCGCAGATCGTACCGACCGCAAAGCCGTAGAGAAAACCGATAATACTGCCGGGGATTGAAACACTGTATCCGATGAAAAACTGTTTTAGTAAACTTAAATGAGGGCCCAAAATGACTTCTCCCGTCTTGCTTATGTGGGGTCCTTTTAAAACAAGCCAGATAGTTGCAATAAAAATCGCAGCTCCTAACAGCAGTCCCAGAACCAAACCCAGCATCTTGGCGTTCAAAAATGCGACTGCTTCTTTAAGTTGTTGCTCTTCACTCGGCTTTTGCGGCATTAATACCTCGATTATAACGGGAATTCAATGACATTATATATGATCTAAAAAGTCGCTGAATCTATTTAATTCAGATCTCTTTTTAATACCGAATATGTAAATAGCTGTAAACAGGTTTTTTAAATATGCAAAAAGCCAACCGAATATAAAACCCAGGAACAAGCAATACCCCGCAGCCAAAAACGCTCCTTGAATGCTCACGGTATAGCCCTGAAAATAGTTGCTTAGCAATTGCATGTTGGGCCCGACCACGGGGCCTCCCTTAAGTACTAAGATCATAGTCGCCAATAAAATGCCGATTGCACTTACAGATCCCACTGACACACCCAGTGCAAACTGGTCGAGTCTGGAAAAGGCCCTAATGATAAGTGCCTGTTCTGCACTTGCCACAGTTTCGGGGTTAACGGTAACAGGTACACGTGGCTGGGTTGACTCGAGGTCTGCATACTCTTGTTGGCGTGTACCCTCAGCCTCGGTTTGCTCCTCCAAGTATTCGCTGTCCATGTTTACCTGCCAAAGGTCATAGTCTGCGCCTAGAATATTTTTCACAGCCAGCATGGCGGTTAGCATGGAGTGGTCCTGGTTGTTGTACCTGTGCATTCCGTTTCGTCCTACTAACTGCAAGTTGTCTATATTATTGACAAAATCGCGAATGGTGGCGAGAGATTGCCGGTAGGTAGAGTCATAGACGGGATAGGCCTTGGGCATTCTAACAACATGACCTTCTGTAATATCAGAGGCGTTGACTAAACCGAGTGTCTCGAGTTCTTTCGAGGCAAGCTCAATAAGCTGGGTGTCGGTGGAGTCCCACAAATCGTCGCCTTCGAAGCAAAAATACTCTAGCCCAAGGCATGTTTTAGCCGGGTCGGGAACCATATACGGGCTCCAGTTCTTAAAATTTTGTATCCTGCCTACACTTACATCGGGGTCGTGGATATATATCCAGTTATCGGGGAAAACCTCGGGTTTGTCGAGGATTACTACTACGGTTAAAAAGTCGCGGTAATTAAGTGAGTTGGCGGCCTCCTCAATACTGGACTGGGGTTTAGGGTCGAGCTTGGCTATAAGCTCGCGTATCGGCATGCTGCTTATGAAATGGTCACCGCTAAGTGTAGTTTTTTCATTACCCGATACTATTTCGATAGATTCTAATTTCTCGCCATTCCATACAATCTTATCCACACAAGAATTTAATAAAACCTCGTGGCCCCTGCTCTCTACTATGTCTCGCACCTTCTCCCACATCATCCCGGGGCCGAGTTTGGGGTAGTGGAATTTATCTATCAACGTTTTGATAACTTTGTCGTTGTTCCCGTTATTTGTACTGATTAGCGCATTTTTGAGCGCACTCATAAGGGAGAGGCCTTTTATTCTCTGAGCAGCCCATTCCGCGCTGATCTGGTCGCAGGGTATGCCCCAGACCTTCTCGGTGTATGTTTTGAAGAACATCTGATACAGCTTGGTACCGAACCGGTTTGTTATCCAGGTCTCGAATGTGTCTTCGGGTTTTAGAGGGAGTAGCTGGGCTTTGAAATAGCTTGTGAGTATGAGGATGCTGTTCCATACACCGAGCCCGAAAACGGCGTTTGAGACCTTAAACGGATAGTAAAAGAAGGTGTTGTTGTAGTAGATCCTGGAGAGTCTATCGCGATGCAGGAAATCGTCTTGGAGGACCTCGTTCCACATCTCTTCTACGGCTTTTACCTTTGTGAAGAACCGGTGTCCCCCGATGTCGAAAAGAAAACCGTTACGGTCGACAGTCCTTGCTAACCCCCCCACAACCTCGTCTTTCTCGACTACTATGGATTTAATATCGGTTTTAGAGAGCTCGTATGCCGCGGTGAGCCCTGCCGGGCCCCCGCCTATAACGACGGTTGTTTTATCATGATTCTTTGTCATTGTTACGGATCTTAATTCAAAATAACTTGATACAGCTCCGCAGCCTCGGCTACAGCATTCGAGCTAGTATCATAACATTGTAATAGGTTTCAAATGTCATTGCTATTTCTATCCTCTTGTAATTACATATATATAGAGATTCCAGTACATGATAAATATGAGGGAGGTTCTTATATGATATGATTGAATGAGCGCTAGAGCCCATAAATCTGGGGAGAATAGACTAGGATAATAGCGGTTTCATGTTGTGTCTATCCATATACCACTTAGTGAGTTTTAAGATCCCTGAGAGTGCGGATTTCATCTGGCTTCGTTCAATCACCAGATGTATCCCACCCTGCTTGGCAAAGAACTCGGACGTCATTACATTCGGGTCTACCCCCCTGCCCCCACTTGTAAGTTTTACTACCCTATCCCCCGCGAATGCCACTGTGCCACGCTTCTCGGCAATTATAAAGTCCCCCTGCACCGCATAGCTCGCTAATGCTCCCCCGGTAGTGGGGTGCCCCAGGATCGAAATAAACGGTAGTCCCGATGCCTTTAGTTTTAGGACCGAGGAGATGGTTTTTGCCATCTGATAAAGTGCTACTGTACCTTCCTGCATCCTAGCTCCGCCGGAGGCTGTAATAAAAAGCACGGGGAGGTTTTTCATGAGTGCAAATTCAGTAAGCAGTCTAAATTTTTCTCCAAATACTGCGCCCATGGACCCACCCATAAACCGAAAGTCACTGACAGCTATCGCCACGGGTGTGCCGAACAGTGTGCCGTACCCTATTATCAAGGAGTCTTTGGAGTCCGTGCGTTTAGACATCTTTTTACGGCTGTCCGAGTAATTATAGAAATTAAATCTGGCATCGATATCATCTGTAGAGAGGTTGGGATGGATCTCGTGGAAAGAGTCGTGGTCAAGTAGTAAGTGTAGATAGTCATCGGAGCCCATAGGGTTGGGTTTACGGCAGTAGGGACAAGTGTAGAAATTTTTTTCGTAATCCTCTTTTGCAAAATGCTGCCGGCAGCCCTGCCGGGTAATATTGCCTTCTGCATCTTTTTCGTCGTTACAGAAATAGGGCTCGGCACCGTAAAGAGCGATCTGCATCTGAGATACCTCAGGGGTAGTGGATTTGCCGAAGGGGTTTGAGGGGAACCAGCTCTTAATTTTTTTTGCGATTGTGTAATAGGAATGCTCGCCTTTTTCTAATCCGCCGCATTCTTCGATTCTACCGACCAGGTCGTCGTGAAGATATGTAATATCGGATTTTTCAAGTTCATCGGTGGCTTTTTTGATGGCCTTTTCTATGCTCGCGAGAACTTTGGACATATATTCAGTGCCGTTTATGGCCGGCTCCTTAATTACTCTGTCGACTATACCGTAGCGCAGCATGTACTCGGATGTGGGTTGTAGTACCTCTAGCGCCTGTTCGATTTTCTCGGCACTTCGAAATAAGATTGCCGAGCATCCCTCTGCGGTAATCACCGAGTACTCGGCGCGTGACAACATGAGCCTGCGGTGAGCGAGCTGTAGTGCGATCGCACCCCCGCTGCCACCGCTCCCAATTACTAGTGATACGGATTTAGTTTTAAGCGAGATCATTTTAGACTGGCAGTAGGATATTAGCCACGACTGTAGTTTCTCGGCGGAGTATTCAAACGGGTCGCCGCCTATAGTGTCTATGAATGTGTGTACGAATAATCCGTTCTGCTCAGCGTACTCCATCATGTTGTACGCAAGCCCGTACCCGTCTGCTTTTATGAGTCCGTAGTTAAGGGTTGCACGCTCGTTATCGCTTGAGGGCATTTGCTGGGCTATTATTGCAACTCGCTTGTCGTTTGAACGCAGTGTGGCGGTGCCTATCAGCATTGCAGGGTCATCTTCAAGTTTGATTACTTGGCCCGAGGGGGCAGTCAATTCGAGCGAGAAATCCTCGATCTCCTGATAGGGGGTAAAATCCTTGTACAGAGACTCGACAATATGCTTGGCTTTGACCTTGTTATAGGATTTTGCGTTTTCGTGTATGGATGTAAGTTTAGAGGTTCGACTCATCTCGTTTGGGCTCCATTTCTCATATCGCTCGAGGTGCCTACACCTGGTAATACTGTATTCAACACTCAGATAGACGAGTTGATTACATCGCCAGATAGTATTCCAGGGTTCTAAACAGGTTATACCTTAGGGTCTTTATTCACTACCACCATTCACATAGAAAATAACATTATTTGTGCAATTTTTCGAGCGGTACTCAAAAAAAGACCGGTCTGAAATATATTCAAGACCGGTCTTTTTTAAAAAGCTTTTTGTTATTTTTTGATTTTAAGCTGTAAAAGATTGGCCACAGCCGCATGAGCCTGTGGCATTGGGGTTGTTGATTGAAAACCCCGTACCGTTTAAACCGTCGTTATAATCTAGTGTAGAGCCGTTTAAGTAGGGGTAGCTGATCTCGTCAATGGCTACCTTAACTCCATCGGCTTCAATTATCTGATCCGAGTCATCAGTCTCGTCATCGAAACCCATCTCGTATGCGAAACCTGAACAACCCCCTGGTACTACCCTGACCCTAAGAACCGCCTCGGGGATGTCCTCTTCGGATAATAGTCTCTTAATCTCGTCCGTTGCCTTTGTAGTTACGCTAAACATAAATAACTGCCTCCGTTTAAATACAATTATCTAGTGCTTATAAGTATATGCGGTAATGATTATAATGGCAATTCCCATTATAAACACAAGGATGTTAACCAATACGGACTGGCGGTGCAGCTTGGCGAATCTGAGTTTCGCAGAGTTGTGTTCGGGGGTTTCTGCGTTAAGGCTACGTACCTCGAACTTTGCTGCATTGGCCTTGGGGCCTATGACCTGCCCCGCGTATACGGAAAGTCCTAGCATGGCAACAAGTATGAGCATTATGATTGGCTCAGCGTTGCTCTTTTGGGTTTTGGTCAAAAACCAAAGGGCTATGGAGCTAGTTAGTGCAACCGCTCCGCATACGTATGAGAGCATGTAGTATTTGGGAAATATATCGCCCACCACATCACCTGCGGTCTCTCTGCTTAGCACCTTGAAAATACTGGGTGCCGCAACAAATGAGAAGAAAAAGAGCCCCCCTATCCAAAACACCATAGAAAGGCTAAATAATGATTTTAGTACTGTTAACATCACTGTTTAAATGTGCAGTCGTTAAGTGTTATCTTGCACTGCTTGGTTTCGGTTTCGAAGAACACGGAAGTGAGGGATTCGAATATACCCTCTATGCCAAGCTCAGATCCCTCGGTGGATTTAAGCACTTTTTCAAACTCGGGACTCGTGCAAACACACTGTACCACATAGTCGTCTGTAGCTATAAACTCGACAGTAAACATACCGATTTCATCGCCTTTGCACGCGGTTAGTATCTTTCTCGAACTACTCACATTGATAGAAGATTTTACTCTTTTACCTCGATACTGCTGGTCGGATGTCATGGGGAAATCGGAGGTGGATTCGCAGAGCTGCTTAAACGAGAGCTCTTTGGCTGATTCTGTTTTCTCGGCTAATGAAGCTAAGGCAAACGAGGCAATTAACAGAGTTGCTACAGTTAACTTAACCAGTCGGTATAGCATGGGTTGTTTTTCTCCCAGTAAATATTGATAGCTCATTATATCATAAAGGGGATTTAACCAGTAATGGCTAACCACTTTGATTATACCTTGATTAACTAAAGGTGAATTATGTATATTTTGTTAATCGATGAGTAAACAAAGCTCTCTTATTATAGATAAGAGTGAGAATAACGCAGACCTGCTTTATAAAACCGGGTTTTTTGTCCCCGACCCAGTAATTTTTATCGAGCATAAGGATAAAAAAATACTGGTACTAAACGATCTTGAGATCGACAGGGGTAGGAGTGAAGCGAGTGTTGATACGGTTTTGTCGTTATCCGAGTATGTGGCAAAACTTAGGAGCAATAACAAGAAAAAATTTAATCTGGTAGATATTGCCGGCACTGTGATGGGAGAGCTTAAGATAAAAACAGTTAATGTGCCGGGGAGTTTCCCGGTTAAATATGCCGATCAACTGCGAAAGAGCGGTTTTAATTTAAGGGTAAGTAAGGATCCAATGTTTTGCCCCGAGAGGCTTGTTAAGGACGCTCGGGAGATAAAAAACATTAAAGATTCACTACGCAAGACTGCACGCGCGATGGACCTTGCCCAGCGTCTGATAGCGTCGTCCACGATTAAAAAGAACAGACTATACCTGGGCCAAAAAGTCCTTACGTCCGAGATGGTTAAAGGCGAGATAAACGCCGAGCTCTCGAGGCTAGGGTTCATAGGCTCACACACCATAGTGTCGTCGGGTGTACATTCCTCGATGCCCCACCACACGGGCACAGGACCTGTATCGGCCGATAAACCGATAATCATAGACATATTCCCCAGATCCGAGACCCACGGGTATTTCGGTGATATGACCCGTACCGTAATTAGGGGGGAACCGTCGCCGGAGATTATCAAGATGTATAACACGGTGCTTAAGGGTCAGAAGATAGGGATTGAAATGATTCGCGACGGTATTAAGGGCAAAGACGTGCATGGAGCTATTACCGAGTATTTTGAGAAGCAAGGCTATCGGACCCGCAACCTGGACGGTAAGCCGCAGGGGTTTATCCACTCGACAGGGCATGGGCTCGGGCTTGATATACACGAGCCGCCTAGGATAGGGCCCGGGGACGAGGTGTTGGTGGAGGGGAATGTGGTTACAGTGGAACCTGGGCTCTACTATGAGAAGATCGGGGGGGTACGGATCGAAGACGTTGTGCTGGTGAAGAAGAGGGGATGCGAGAATCTAACGAAGTACCCGAAACGGTTTAGGCTTAGGGTCTGATTGAGCTAGTGCCTTACAGATCCATTAATCCCACCTGACCTCAAGAATACAATGCTCGGCACCTTGGTACCTGCACTCTGTTGGGTCTGCTTTAACATTTTTTGCTCCCGTGAGGTGAAGGCCTGTTTTTATCCAAGTCGGTATACCGACATCGCAAATAGCCCTGCCGGATACCTGGCTCTCATCGGCCAACTCTTCGAGGCGTATCTTATAGAACTTATTATCGTCGTCTGCCGACTCTACTACTACCTTGCCCGTGTCGAAGTATCTTTTCCAAAGCGAAGGGGTGTTGTTTAGGATAAATGTAGGGTTTTTGAGATCGAGAAATACATTGAATACGGGGGAGAGGTCTTCTGTAACAATGTATTCGGCAATAGGGATTATCGATTGGTAGTCCCCTTTGCCGTAGAGCTTATCATAAACTTCGATTACCCGGTTTAATATGGGTGCGGGGTACCAATCTAGTTTGTATATCTCTTGGGTTAAAATCTCTGCGTCTTCAGGTGTGAGCTCGTTTAAGAATTTTTGCCACTCGCCCTCACCGTGTGTTTCTAAAACGAAATCCTTAAAATATGCAATTATTGATCCACGTGCATTGCCCATATGCTTCCCTTGTCAGTCGGTATCAGTCTCGGAGTTTCACATTTACACGCTAGTAAGATACATTCTAATCGTATATCACAATTAATCATATAGCTGGGAATAATAAAATGAAAAAAAGTTTTCAAGATTTAGTAGAACTCTCAAAAATATTGATGGGACCCGAGGGGTGCCCCTGGGATAGGGAGCAGACTCTGCATACTCTAAAAACATATATGCTTGAGGAGACCTACGAGGTGATCGAGGCAATTGAATCCAACGATTCCGAAGAGTTGGTGGAGGAGTTGGGGGATCTGTTGTATCAGGTTGTATTTGCGGCCGAAATCGCATCGAGTGAGGGGGGTTTTGGGATTGATGAAGTCGTGGACCAGTTGCACGAGAAACTCGTTAGGAGACACCCTCATGTGTTTGGGGAGGAAAGGGCCCAAAACGCAGAACAGGCTGTAAAGAGGTGGCATGAGACCAAGCTTAAGGAAAAAACCCGAAAGCGTACACTGCTCAATATCCCGAGATCGATGCCGTCATTGCTTAGGGCTAAAAGGGTTGGGGAAAAGGCATCTCAGGTCGGGTTCGACTGGCAGGGGGCTGGGGAGGTAATGGATAAGGTGCGTGAGGAGCTGGGTGAGCTCCAAAGAGAGATCGAAACTAATAATAAAGACGGGATCGAGAGGGAGTGGGGTGACTTGGTATTCTCACTCGTAAACCTGAGCCGGCATCTGGGAATAGACGCAGAAAGTGCATCACATTGTGCCGTAGACAAGTTTATAGAGCGCTTTAGCAGGATCGAGTTATTAGCCGAGCAGCGGGGTACTGCACTATCAGAACTTACTTCTCAGGAGATGGAGGAACTCTGGGAAGAGGTTAAGTCTAAAGGCTAGTAAGTTTACTTGATCAGTAAGCTGTCATAACGTTAACTATCCAGAAACATTTGTAAAAGTTTCCATCCCTCGTCTACAAACACGGAGGTCCCACTGGCAGATTTTTCTGAATACACATAGGATTTGTTTTTTGTACTCAGGTCGGCCGAGCTATAGATAGCAAACGGTACGGGTTCGTTTACATGGGTTCTTAGGTCTATGGGGGTTGGGTGGTCGGACATCACAAGGATTCTATAATCCTCAAACCTGTGGATGCCTGCCAGCACCGGGCCCACTACCCTGCTGTCGAAGTCTTCGATGGCGGTTATTTTTAGGTCGGCTTTACCCACGTGGCCGGTCTCATCTGTAGATTCTATGTGGATCATGGTGAGGTCCACTTCATCAAGCGAGTTTAGTGCGTACTCAACCTTACCTTCGTAGTTTGTGTCCAGGTAGCCCGTTGCACCGGGGACATCTATGACTTTCAACTTGGCGTAGTGTCCAATGCCTTTAACCAGGTCCACAGCCGAGATAACAGAGCCGCTTAGGTTGTAGAGCTCTTTGAACGAGGGCATTTTGGGTGCCGTACCCTCGCCCCAAAGCCAGATGCTCGAAGCCGGGTTTTTGCCTGCCTGAACCCTTGCTTTGTTCACAGGGTGGGTGGCTAGTATCTGTATTGATCTCTCTATAAGTTCGTTTAATTTCTCGGCACCGTTACCGCTTGGCAGGTGTGTGCTTATATCCTTACCGGAGATATCGTGTGGGGGTGTTGTGGTAATATCGGTGTTGCCGTTGCGCCAGACTAAAAGGTGGCGGTAACTGACCCCCGGATGGAAAGTAAACGCCTCGTTATCAAGTCCCTGTTTTATAGCGCTTATAAGTTGGGCCGCTTCTTCGCTCGTTATATGACCGGCGCTGTAGTCTTCCATGACGGTTGTGTCGCCCTCCGGGGTGAGTGTGACCAGGTTACACCTGAGCGTGACGTCTGTGGGCCCGATCTCGACACCCATGCTGGCGGCTTCAAGCGGGGAGCGTCCCGTATAGTACTTGTTGGGGTCGTAGCCTAAAACAGTGAGGTTCCCCACGTCGCTCCCCGGGGGGAGGTTGTCGGGGATGGTTTTTACCATACCGAATTTTATTGCACTCTTGGCAATTAGATCCAGGTTGGGTGTGGACGCTGCCTCGAGCGGGGTTTTGCCTTCGAGCACATCAAGCGGATGATCCGGCATGCCGTCACCCTGGAGGATTACGTATTTCATAGGCAAAGAGGTTAAATGCTGGGACGGAATAATCAAGGTGCGGATGCTTCAACTAATCAATTACCGCACTTTATGGTCATGGAAGATTAAATTATTAGAGGTGGTTGCTTTCAATACCGGAAACCTGTTTATCGGCGTGGTAGGAGCTTCTGACCAGTGGGCCTGCTTCTATGTGAGGGATGCCGATTATCTTTTCGCCGTAGGATTTAAGAGACTCGAACTCAAGCGGATGATAAAATTTAGATACCTCTATATGGTGCTTTGTAGGCTGTAGATACTGACCGATCGATACTATATCGCACTCTATGTTCTTTAGGTCTCGGAGTGTATCAACGACTTCTTCAAGCTCTTCACCCACGCCCACCATTAAGCCTGTTTTAGTCAATATTTCTCTGTGGCCGTCCGCTCGGCTGTTGCGAAGGACTTCGAGGGACCACTCGTACCTGGCCTGGGGGCGTACCGCTCTTTGTTTCCCCGAGCTTGTGGGCTGGAGCTCGGTGTAGAGCCTGGGGACGGTCTCTATGTTGTGGTTTAATACGTCCGGCTTGGCCTCGAGCACTCGTAGTAACGCGTTTCTATCGCCTTTAAAGTCGGGTATGAGCACCTCTATCTTAACCTCAGGATTTAGTTCCCTTACCCTTTTTATGGTTTCTGCAAACAGTTCGGCACTCTCAAGATTTTTATCGTCCCTGTTAACAGATGTGATCACTATGTGTTTTAAGTGAGCGTTATTGTTCTTTAGTGTGTTTACTGCTTGTGCGACCCGAAGCGGTTCTTGCCAGTCAATCTCGGCACCCCGGCCGGTTGTTACATGGCAGAACCCGCAGCTCCTGGTACATGTATCGCCGAGAATCATGAATGTGAGTGTGCCCGAATTCCAGCACTCGCCGATATTGGGGCATTTGGCTTCCTGGCATACCGTGTTTAGCTCAAGATCCTTTGTAAGCGATCTAAGCAGGTTATAGTTGGGTCCCCCGGGGAGTTTTGCTTTTATCCAGCGTGGCTTACGTGAGAGATGCATAACAATATTGTAATACAATATTGCCATCTGTCACTAAACTTATATGATCCGCTGTATGGGAGCTCAATCGTCATCAGATGGCGGTGCAAAGGGGCTTGTGCCGGATGAGGATTCTTCGGCCTCGGGCTCGGTGTGCTCGTGATGATGGGATTGCTCACTAAGTCTTTGGTTATCGGCCTCTAGTTCCCTTACCCGTCGTTTTATGCTTTTTAGCTCGGATTTTGCAGAGATCGACTGCATGGCCCCGAAAATAAGGGTGACCACTCCACCGAGTGCAAACGCGGAGAGTATTAAAACAATGTTTTTAGTTAGATACGGGCCGACCATATAGTTTTTGAGATCGAGCTTTACCTCGAATGTATGCGTGAATACATCTATGTTCTGTGTATAGATAATAGCAAACAGTATGATTATAAGGATTACTATTATGATTTTAATAAATCTCATTTATCACCTCTCAATATTTTTTAGTTCTGCCAATAGTGTATCATAAGTCGATTCCAAATATTCGGGCATAATCTTTGTGTCGGCTAATAGGGGCATAAAATTGGTGTCGCCGCTCCACCTGGGGACGATGTGAAAATGTAGGTGGTCGTCTATCCCAGCGCCTGCCTCGCGGCCGATATTCATTCCAAGATTGTAACCGTCGGGGTTTATGGCATTCAAGATATCCAGGCACTTGCCTGTGAGGTTAATCAGCTCCAGACGCTCAGAGTCCCCGAGCTCTCTTAGATCGCTAGTGTGACGGTAGGGTACTGCCATCAGGTGTCCGTTGGAATAGGGGTATCGGTTCATAATTATGAAACAGGTCTCGCCTTTATAGAGTATGAGATTCTTTTTGTCATCGTCTTGGTTGGATGCGGAGCAAAATACACATCCCTCGTCTTTCTTGGCTGTTATGTATTCGATTCTCCAGGGAGCCCATAGCACTTTCATTATCAGTTTATAATATTTACCAAGTAATATAGGCCGAAGCCTGTTTTCTTAGGTATTCTGCTAAGCCCGCTATAGTCTAGTTTTGAATAGAGTATATCTAAAAGTGGGGATTTTCTCTTGGGGTAGTATATGAGCTTGGGTTTGCCCTCTATACCGCCCCGCTTTGCGGCAAGAGATACCGCGTCGTTAATAGTCCCGAGATCGTCGATAAGCTTTAATTTTTTGGCCTGTTCACCGGTGAAGATTTTGCCGTCGGCAATCTCTGCAACCTGTTCCTTTTTTAGATTACGACACTCGGCCACTGCGTCTTTAAACTGTGTGTGCACATTATCGATGAGACTCTGAATATAGTCTTTGTCCGTTTGGTTCATCTCTCTAAACGGTGAGCCTACGTCCTTGAATTCGCCGCTTTTAATTACCTCTACGTCCACTTTTGCCCATTCCAGCAGCTTCTCGTAGCTTGCGAACTGGGCTATAACACCGATGCTGCCTGTGATGGTGCCAGGGTTGGCGTATATCTTCTCTGTGGCACAGGCTATGTAGTAGCCTCCCGATGCTCCCACCGAGCCCAGGCTTGAGATCACAGGTTTTTCCTCGCGGAGTTGTTTTAGTTCGCTGTAAATCTCTTGTGACGGGCCCACAGCACCGCCCGGGGAGTTAATCCTTACAACTACAGCCTTGATATGGGAGTCGTCCCTTATTTTGGATATGCTGTCCAGATAGGTCTGGGACTCGAGGATCACATCATTAATCCTAAGTACCGCAACCTTTTCCCCAGGGGAAAACCCATCGTCACCCGAGATCATTACACCACAACCCATACCAGCTATGAAAGTGAAAATTAAAAGAATGGTTATTACTATGGCAAGAAGAAAACCCCTCAAATCTATAGGACCTCGTCTTTGTTGATGGATTTTAATTTTTCGGACAGAAGGTCTCCTAACTTGGCCGCCGAATCGCCCTGGGAAGAGATGAAATCTGAAACACGCTGTTTTTCCATCCATACCTCGTATTTCGTTTTACTCAGATTGACCTGTCGAGATCTCCTTTCGAACCCCGTTACCAGAGCTGTGATCTCTTCACCAATATCTACAATCTTTGAAGGGTCTGTGATGTTTCTGTCGTCTGTAAGCTCGGAAAGTCTTATATAACCCTCTATGTCATTTTCAAGGTCAAGCACTACCCCTCTGTCTTTTATCTCTTTTACAGTTCCCTTTAGAGCCGTGTCACCTTTCTTGTAGTTCTTTGTAGCATCGTCCCAGGGATCGTTGGTAAGCTGCTTTACCCCAAGACCGATCCTCTGGCCAGCGACGTCGGTGTTGAGCACTACTACCTCGATCTCGTCCCCTGTTTTATAGCTCTCCTGGGGGTTTACTCTGCCTTTCCACTCAATGTTATCAGGTCTTACTAAACCTACGAGATCCTGGGCTACCTCAACAAAAATACCCTTGTCGGTAACATTAACGATTTTGCCCGTAATCCTTGTGCCCTGGGGGTTTTCTTCCTTAAACGTTGCCCAAGGGCTGGGCTCGATTTGGCGGAGACTAAGGGAGATCCGCTTTTTCTCGGTATCGACGTCGAGCACAATGCATTCTACGGTGCTGCCGGGGTCGACGATCTCCTTTGGGTGTTTGAACCTCTTGGTCCATGTGATCTCTGAGATGTGTACAAGGCCCTCGATCCCCTGTTCAAGCTCTACAAATACACCGAAATCGGTTAACGATACTACCTTGCCCGATATTGTAGAGCCTACTTGGTATTTATCTTTCGTGGTGAGCCAGGGGTCATCAATCGTATCCTTGTAGCTCAATGTGATTCTGTTTTCATTCTCGATATTTAGTACTTTGGTATCGATATCGCTGCCCTCGGAAACAACATCGCTCGGGTGTTTGATCCTACCCCACGAGAGCTCACTTATAGGCACAAAACCCTCAATGCCCCCGATATCAACGAAGATCCCTTGATCGATAATCTTTATGACCTTGCCCGATAGGAGTTTGCCAACCTCTAAGGTGGCCAAAGTCTCTTTTCTGGTGGATTCGCGCTCTTCTTCTAAAAATGCTCTGCGGGATACAACCACGTCATTATTGGCGAGCTTAATAATCCTTACCTCAAGATCTTTGCCTATCATGCTGTCTAGATCCGAGGTGGGTCGTATATCGATTTGCGAGGCGGGTAAAAAAGCCCTGATTTTTATGTTTTCGCCTATGTCTGCTATGAGCCCGCCTTTTACTTTTTCTAGAATGTTTACAGAGATTAATTCGCCGGAATCAAAGTGTTTTTTTAAACGATCTGTTTCCTTTAGCATATCGGCTTTATTTTTAGACAGCCTCGGTAGTCCCCCCTGCCACTGCTCTATCAACACCTCTACCTCGTCACCCACCTCTACTTCGAGCTCGCCCGATTTGCCATAGAACTCGGCAATAGGTGCTACACCCTCGGATTTAGACCCGAAGTCGATGAATACAACATCCTTATCGTAACTTACCACTACACCCTTGATCACCCTGCCTGTCTGGGGGACGTTAATGGTTTCATCTACAAGATCCGCAAAATTTTTGTTTTCTTCCATGATGGCCTTTTGAATTATCTGTATTTTGATATTGTGGTAAAGCTGCTACCGTAGACTCAATCGGCTAACTCTCTAGATTTGATAGTATCAATTATCTTATCGATTACCGCATTGGCCGCTATCTCTGTAGTATCTATTATTACCGCATTCGGGGCCGGATGCAAGGGAGATTCACTGCGTGTTCTGTCGCGTTTATCTCGTGATTTTAGTTCGGTTTCAACGGTTTTAAGCTCTATTTCGTCGCCACTTTCCTTGATCTGAGCGTATCGTCTGAGAGCCCTCTCGTGGGGGTTTGCGTCCAGGTAGAACTTATAATCCGCGTCGGGGAACACCCTGGTGCCCATATCCCTGCCCTCGGCTACGATATTACGGTTAAGCCCGATCTTGCGCTGTATGGAGACAAGCGCTTCGCGGACTGTTTTTATTGTAGCTATGTCAGAGGCAAGTTTAGATATCGACTCTGTCCTTATAAGAGCCGAGACATCGTCGTTGTTGAGCATCACAACTGCGTTTTTATCATCGTCGTTTAGGATTTGGATCTCAGTGTCCGACAAGAGTTTGTCGAGTTGTGTGGGGTCGCGGATGTCGGTGGATTGTCGCTCTATTGCGAGGGCAAGGGCTCGGTACATGGCACCAGTGTCTAGGTATAGCAATGACAGGCTTTTTGCAAGCTCTTTAGCTACGGTGCTTTTACCCACTCCAGCGGGCCCGTCGATTGTTATAATAATTCCCTTGTTCATAGTAGACATGATCGGATTATAGTATCGAGCTGCATTGGCAAAATGTTCCGTGTAGAGCTAGCGTAAGCTTTTTAAATCATTGAAGAAATTGGGATATGACACTGAAACAGCCTCTGCCCCTTCTATGACTGTGTCGCCCACGGCAGCTGTGGCTGCAACAGCCATTGCCATTGCGATTCTGTGGTCACCCCTGCTCGAACATGTCGCACCCCTAAGTTCACCTGTGCCGGTAATGGACATACCGTCTTCAAACTCCTCTACTTCGCCACCCAGTTTGTTTAATTCTGTGGATATTGCCTCTATGCGGTCGGTCTCCTTTACCCTAAGCTCTCGAGCGTCTTTTATGACCGTTTTGCCCTCGGCAAAACACGCTGCGACAGCGATTACAGGCAGTTCATCAATAGCACGTGGTATGGTATCACCGTCTATCACCGTGGCTTTTAAATTGCTCGACTTTACCAGTAGGTCACCTACCGGCTCGTTATTGAGAGTTTTTGTATTTATAGTGTTTATGTCTGCCCCCATGTCCTTTAATACGTCTAAGACACCAGTGCGAAGCTCGTTTAACCCGACATTTTTAATCAATAACTCGGAGTTCTTATTTATAAGAGCGCCTACAATATAAAAAGCCGCAGAGGAGATATCACCCGGCACGGATATATCCACCGCTTTTAAACTGTCGGTTGTCTCTAGTGTTATGGTGTTATTCTCGACCTTAAGCGTGTCCCCCATTGAGCTTAGCATCCTCTCAGTGTGGTCTCTCGACTTAGAGGGCTCTACAACCACGGTTTGGCCCTCTGCGTATAGCCCTGCTAGGAGTATTGCGGATTTTACCTGGGCACTTGCCACAGGGAGTTCGTAGGTTATTGCGCGTAGCGGCGTGCCCTCTATTCTTAGCGGTAGTTTATTGTCGTTCTCCTCGCCGTTTATCCTGGCACCCATGAGCGAGAGAGGTGTGACGACTCTACTCATGGGCCTTGCCCGCAAGTACTTATCTCCGGTGATCTGTGAGTCGAAACTCTGAGGGCTTAGCAGGCCTGTCAGGAGTCGTGCGGTAGTGCCTGAATTGCCAGCGTCTATAACTCCGTCATAGCCGGTTAGTCCTCGTAAGCCCCTGCCCTCGATGATAACGCGGTCATTAATAATATCGATGGGTATACCAAGGCTTCGCATAGCGTTTGCACTCGATAGGGTATCTTCACAGTTTAGGAACCCTGTTACAGTGGTCCTCCCCTCGGCAATTGAGCCGATTAAAAGAGAGCGGTGCGATATTGACTTATCCCCAGGGGGGCTGATCTCTCCGCGGAGCGGGCCGTTTTGGCCAGTGATTTTTTCGCTAGACATTTAGGGTGCGATCCTACTTACTATTCTTAAGTATGAATCTCTATTTTGCCTGATATATGATATAGGTAAAATTTATATTAGTTAGATTACTCTTGCCATAATAGGAGATATACAAATTAAAATCATCTCAAATCTGTTCTATATAGCAATCTTTTTAACGATGCTCTTGCCAGTAAACGTAGGTGCTATGAGTTGTGGGGAGTGGGCGAAAGCCGTAAAGGTAGGGGAGCTAAATCCCGAAATTATAAACGAGGCGAGTGGGTTAGAGGTCTCTAGCACGTTCAGTGACAGGCTCTATCATATAAACGATTCCGGCGGGGGTCCGTATTTTTATACAACGGACACAAAAGGGCAAAATACAAAGAAAATACGTATCAAGGATTATGCGTCCAAGGGATCTGACTTTGAGGATCTGAGTATTGGGCCCTGTGGAAACACTAAGAGCTGTCTCTTTATAGGGGATATCGGTGATAACGGCAAACGTAGGAAATATGTACAGATCATTGTGATTGACGAGAAAAATGAATACCCGAATTCGATACAGCCGTATCAGGTGCTTAAGATCCGCTACCCCGGAGGCCCAAGGAATGCGGAGGGTGTGGCGGTGCATCCCAACGGCGATATTTACATAGCAACCAAGGAAGAGGACCTGAACAAGGGTAAGGCTTTTCCCTCGGAGATATTCAAGATAAAAAGCGAACTGTGGCAAAAGAGCAATGGGCAGGTGATAGAAGCCCAGTCAATAGGAAAACTGGATATACCCTCGTTGCAACCGCATAGTACGGTCTTTGGCAAAGTAGCAAGCTCACTTGACATATCGCCCGACGGGAAAAGCTTTGTGTTGCTTACCTATGAAGACGCGATTGTATTTAATATCGATCTGTCGAATGGTCTCATCAAACCGATTTCAGAAATGACCAGCGGCAAAGACTATGACAATGTACAGTTGGAGTTATTACCCCAACAGGAGAGTGTGGCATACTTAAATGGTGGTAGGGGGTTTTTGTATAACACCGAGTTTCATGGCGGCGGGGTCCCGATGTTTAAAGTCGACTGCGTGGAATAAACGGGTCACTTATTCCAAAAGGTATGCGAGTATCAGAGGAGTGGTGACAAGTGAGATCAGGGTGCCGGCGAGTATGATCGATGCGACCTCTCGTGAGTCCTGTTTAAACTTGTCTGCCAGGACAAAGTTGAATATCGCCGGGGGCATGGCTGCTTGGAGTATAACGACCTTTGCCGCAAGACCGTCGATTTTTAGCGCCATCACAACTAAAACGCCTAGCATTAGTCCAAGTCCAATCCTAAGCCCGCCGAAGAAAATCGACCTGGCGATGTGGTGGAGCTTAATTTCGGAGAGCTTATACCCAAGCGCAAATATCATGGTGGGGATGCTGGCCTCGCCCAGAAGGTCCACTCCCCTTGCCACATAGACGGGCATCTCCCATCCCGACACACTTATTGCCACACCTGCTACAGTAGCATATATAAGGGGTAACTTTAGGATCTCAACCGGGTTTCTACTGGCGTTTAGTATCCATATGCCGTATGTGTAATGGATGAAAGTGGTCGATACCATGTAGAGGATACCGATATCGAAGCCCCTCTCGCCAAATGCAAAGAACACGAGAGGAAGACCCATATTGCCGGTGTTGGCAAATAGCACTGGGGGCAGAAATACCCTGTTTGAAAGGCCCCTGTTTTTGATGATTAGATAACCGATTACAGATGCTATGCCGATTATAATAACAACCGCTGTAAATACCTTGCCGGCAAGCGAGATATCGATGGGATCATCGGCGAGAGAGGAGAGGATCAAAGCGGGTGTCGCAGCGTAGATTACGAACTCGTTTATGGCGCTTAGATTGATTTTTTTAAACCTGCCGAACACAAACCCAAGTGCTGTAATCAGGAACACGGGTAAAACTATGTTGATCAATTCGGTTAGGATCGTGGGACTCCTTCAACTGGGTAAATTAACTAAACTAGCCGGTAATAGTACCTAAGATAAAACTAATCTATAGAACCGGTCTAGAAATATGGTTGTGGTCGGGAATTGACGGGATTTAAGTTTTAATTGGATCTAAACGGTGGTTTAGGCCCATCTGGTAACCGCAGCGCCCCATGTGAACCCTGCGCCAAATGCGGTAAAGAGTACTGTGTCGCCGCTTTTTATACGGCCCTCTTTAACTGCTTCATCCAGCGCAATGGGTACGGATGCAGAAGAGGTATTTCCATACTTATCGAGGTTGCTGAAAACCTTTTCTTCGGGAAGACCTACCCTCTTTCTTACCGCCTCTAGGATTCTGTAGTTGGCCTGGTGGGGTATGAATAGGTCTACCTGCTCGGGGGTGAGGTCTGCCTTCTCGATTGCTTCCAATGATGAAGACTGAAGCGCCTTCACAGCTTCTTTAAACACATCGCGGCCCTGCATCTTTAGGTAGTGGCAGTTGTTCTCCACGCTCTCTACGGTGGCGGGCATACGTGAACCGCCTCCGGGCATATGCAATAAGTCGCCGGCACTGCCGTTTGCACCCAGGCACGAGGACAATAGTCCCGGGGTGTCGGATGCGGATAGCACAGAGGCCCCTGCACCATCGCCAAACAGTATGCAGGTGGTTCTGTCTTTGAAATCCATTATTTTTGAAAGAGTTTCCGCCCCAACGACAAGCAGGTTCTTGGCACTCCCGCTTTCAATTAAGCTCTTTCCCACGTGAAGCGCATAGAGATAGCCGGAGCAACCTGCCAGCAGATCAAAAGCATAGGCGTTAGTGGCCCCTATTTTGTCCTGCAGTATACATGCTGTGGACGGGAAGAAATGGTCGGGGGTTATCGTGCCTACTATAACCCCGTCTAAGTCCTTAGGGTCCATCGATGCCTCTTCCAGTGCCTTCAAAGCGGCTTCGTAGGCAAGGTCGGATGTGGCAACGTCGGGATCGGCAATTTTTCTTTCTAATATACCGGTCCTGGTACGTATCCATTCATCTGAGGTGTCTACGATCTGTTCAAAATCATGGTTTGATAGAACCTTTTCGGGCGCTGATGAACCTATGCCCAGGAAGCTAACAAAGTTCAATGGTATCTCATACTCCGGAAATGAGTTTAAAAGATATTATCGGGTAACCATGTGGTTTTGTCAAACTATTTATTGATTGAGTTAAGCAAGTTAATGAGCTTGTTTTTCTTTGCCGGGGTAAATGTAATTGTGTTGTAATTGAGCTGCGCATTCATCCAAAATACGATATCAAAACTATCTTGGGTACTTAGCTGTCTAAGAGCTAAGAGCTCATCGGGGGATTCAAGGCTGAAAAAATACTCGATACGCTCGATTGCATTGTGGCCGAAATCTACATTGATATAAAAGCCGAGTGAGGGGAATTCGTCTTTTAATATCAAGTCAAAGTCGTAGTCGAACTGCTTATCGTTGTCCCACTTGTCTTGAAAATGGTCGGGACACTTATAAATCAGAGTGGTCCTGTCATCGATTATTTCGGCTATACAACCGCTATCGATGTGGTCTAAAGCAAGCTCTATTTCCGTGGCAAAAGTCATCGATCTGATTATTTCAAAACAGTTTATTCGAGAAACAATAATATACACGAAGAATTAGCACCCCTGTTTTGTGATCAATTATCTCTTGACATACCACTATAAAATTTATTAGTATCAATTTATTGGCTTATGGGGAAAATGCAGACCATATTAGGCAGTTTGATGCACCTAGCGTCTGATTAATTAGGTTTGGGTAAGGATTGACTTGAAAAACGTTCAAAATCATTAGGAGGAATCGGAATGCAGACATTAGCGGTTGTTATTTTTGTTGTAGTAGTTCTAGGCATAATTGTGTGGTACTTCATGCAGGGAGAGCAGGGAGGGGCCCAAGCGGATAGTGCACCGGACGCACCACCCCCGCCCCCGCCATCTGAATCCGGAGGCGAAGCTGCGGCTGATCCATTTGTATCAGCACAAGCAGCCCCACAAGGTGCCCCGCCGGCAGCGGAAGCCCCGGCAGCGGCAGAATCGGAACCTCCAGCACCGGCTGAGTCCGGAGGCGAGGTAGATCCGTTTAAATCTGCAGAGCCGCCAAAATAAAAATAATTTAGAGTAGAGCCGAGGGGACTAGATCTCCCGTTCGGCTTTACTCTATTATCTATATTATTATTTCTTTCTTGGTACGGGTTAGTAGCCAGAGGAAGAAAATCCCGCCTATAGAAGCAGTAATTATACCAACAGGTATTTCCGCAGGACTCAAAAGCGTTCTAGACACGGTATCTGCCGCTGTAAGGAATGTAGCCCCCAACAAAAACGAACAGGGCACTATCAATCTGTTATCCACCCCAACTATCATACGTAGTATATGAGGCACAATGAGCCCGATGAACCCGATCGGGCCGGTTACCGATATTACGGCACTTATGGCTAGGGACGCTGCAAAGTAGATCATCTTCTCTAACCTACGTACGTCTGTACCGAGTGATGTTGCTACATCGTCTCCGAGACCAAACAGGTTCATATCCTTGCTCATGAGCACAATTAACACGGATGTGGGGATCACGAAGATAAGTGATTTCCAGACCAGTCCGAATCCTACAATATCTAGGCTGCCCATTATCCATTTCATCGTTAAGAGCGACTCGGTAAAGGTAGAGAAAAACTGGATGAACATTATTAGGGAGGAGTAAAGGAAGTTTACCACTACCCCTGCAAGTAGGAGTCTGCCGGTCGCAACTACACCGCCCACTTTGGATACGGAGTAGACAAAAATCATGGTAAGCAATGAGAATACGAACGCGGATGCGGAAACTGCCGAAAATCCGAGTATGCCCCCTGCAATACCGAGGCGGATTGCAATGAATGCACCCATGGAAGCCCCCCCTGATATCCCGAGGGTGTAGGGTGAAGCGAGGGGATTTCGAAATAGCGCCTGTAGTGCGGCACCCGTGATTGCTAGTGTGCCCCCCGCGATGCTTGCCATCAGCACCCGGGGAAGCCTGACCTTGTAGAGTATTGTCCTTGATATATCGTTAGTGGGCGAGAGCAGCTCTGAGAGGCTCAAGTTATAGCTGCCCAGCATGAGCGAAACAAGGGCGACTGCTAGCCACAGCACAAAAAGCACGAGCAGGGAGACGTATATATTTCTCAGTATCATTTGAATCGGCACCAAGCAGAACTGTTAGTTAACAGGCAATACATATGTTGCATCGTTTTCCCTCTTTACAGTTACCGGAGTGTCGTAGACCATGCTTAGGTTTTCGTCAGATATGACCTCGTTCACAGGCCCGTTTGCGATAATTCTGCCGTTTTTCAATAGCATTACTCTGTCGAAGAACCCAAGACCCGAAAAGATGTCGTGAGTAGTAGTAACGATAGAGATCTCTCTTTGTTCTTTTAGCCTCCGTAGAATCTCGATAATTTTAGTTTTGTGTTTAATGTCTAAAAAAGTTGCGGGTTCGTCGAGGATCATGATCCTTGGGTCCTGAGCCAAAGCCCGTGCCAGAGACACGAGTTGCCGCTCACCCCCTGAGAGCTCTGTGATGAGCCTATCTTTAAGATGTGAGATACCCACGGTTTCCATGCTCCCGAGTGCGATCTCGCGGTCTCGGGCACCTTCATACTCGAACCGCCCGACATATGGGGCACGGCCCAACAGCACTACCTCCAATACACTAAACGGGAATGCATAGAGCGGTAGCTGGGGCACATAGGATATGATCTTTGCCCTTTCTCTCGGCTCTATTTTTTTTATATCGGTGTTGTCCAGCAGCACATAGCCGTTCTTTGCATAGAGTATTCCAGACAAGAGTTTCAACAGTGTCGATTTACCCGCCCCGTTTGCGCCCAGGATGCCCACCGCACTTTTATCCTCTACCGATATATTAACGTCGGATATAACGGGTGAGTCATCAAACGCAAACCCCAGATCCACACACTCAATCAGTTTTTGCATTGTTATTGTTTAGTTCGGGGTGGATTATATCGGCAAGCACCTTGGCACCCAGTGTAATCCTTTGGCTGGGATGAAGAACCAGTGTGCTAGGGAGCACATATAGCTGTCCCCGAGCTACTGCCTTGCTGCCGCTTAGCTCGCCCCAGATCTTTTCAATCCGGTCTGTTAACTCCTCGTTGTTATGGTTGATCTCAATTATAATCTCAGGGTCGTAATCCATTATGGCCTCTTTTGTTATCTTTAAGGCTGTGCGCTTATGATCCACAACATTAATGCCGCCCGCTAGGGTTAAAAGCTCGTCGATGTAGTTATTGGAGCCGACTACGTAGATGTCTTCAAGTGTGCCCGGGTTTCTGCCTATCACAATCAATACTCGCTTGGGAGATTGTTGTGAAGTAGCGAACCGAATCTCCTTTAACTGTTCTTGGATCTCTTTTACCATTGCTTGGGCATTGTCTTCGCAGCCGAGAATCTGGCCGAGTTCGGCTATGGATTCGTAAATGTTCTCTATGGATTGGTTGTTGGTTAACACACGGGTGTTTAAACCCAGGCGGCGGAGTTTGTCGCCGAACATTGTGTCCTGGTCTTTCATAAGCAGCACGATGTCGGGTTTGAGTGCCAGTATGGCTTCGTGGTTCGGGTTTACCCAGCCTCCTATTTTCGGGAGCGATTTTGTTTCGGGGGGAATCTCTGAGAATATAGTCACCCCTACGATGTTGTCACCTTTGCCGAGACCCCAGACTATCTGAGTAAGGTTGGGTGAGAGCGATACTATGCGTGCGGGGCTCTCGCCGGAGTATGCAGCTCTGCTGCATAGGAGTAGCAGGATAAGTAAGAAAGGGGCTATGAGCCTATAAAATTTTCTCATGGTTCATCCTAAAAATGATTCCAGGTGCATATAGTTCCTTAGGTTTAGTACCGAGTTTGGGGGCGGGTCGTATGACTTCATCTCCTCGGGATGAATGATCTTGGCGAGTATCTCGAGCCCGTCCACTAGCCGCGGCCCAGGACGGCTAAAGTATGAGTTAGCATCGACTATATAGATCTCACCCCTTCGGTTTGCAGGTAGTGAGAACCATTCATCGTGAGTGCTTAGCGTCTCTACCTCACCCATAGTTTTTTCAATATCGTAGCCGCAGGGCATTATGATCAATATGTGGGGGGCAAAGTCCTCTATATCGCCCCAGGTGGTTTTAAACGAAGGCTCCCCGGGCTTACACAACCCCGCTTCGCCACCTGCGATCTCGACCATATCTGGTACCCAGTGCCCCGCAACGTAGGGAGGGTCGAGCCACTTCAGGCAAAACACCCTGGGGCGGTCTCTCTCGTCCTCAAGCCGTGACCTGACCCGGTCTACTCTGGATCCAAGTGCCGATTGGACTTCCCGGGCTTTATCAACTGTCTCGGTTACCTCACCTATCACGCCTATTGTATCCAGCACGTCTCCCAAGGTTATTGGTTCGAGCGACACTATTACGGGGTCATAGCCTAGAACCTCCACAGCCCTTTTGACCTCGTTGCCCGACACGGCGCACACCTCACAGAGTTCCTGTGTAAAGATGACGTCGGGCTTAGCCTCGGCCAAGGCATCGTTTTTTATGAGGTAGGTGCTCTTTGATTCCTCGGCGTTTTTGCTTACCAGATCATCGATCTCGCGACTAGACAGAGTCGAGGGGTCAATGAAGCTCATAATCACTCGTCTTTTATCCCTGGCCTCGGGGGGATAGTCGCACTCATGGGTCACACCTACGATATTTTCACCGAGTCCCAACTCATAGAGTATCTCTGTCGTACTTGGAAGAAATGAGCATATACGCACCTACGCACCTCGCACTATTGATTTATATAATCTCAAATATGATTAATCCTATCTGCACTATACAATGAAATAACTTTACTAACCATAGCCTCTACTGCGGAATTCCAAGCGTTGTGTCTACCGAGCCAAGCTGCTCGCTTATCCCTGTGATGTAAAAAAGGTTAGGCCCGATGAAATCAACCCCCGGTACACCGTCGCGGACCGCCAATGACTGCACACCGTCGAAGAGTATTGAGTTGGGATCGTCGGCGCGTATGCCTGAGGGGAATGGAACAAAATAGGGAAACGGGTTAACCTGGTCGTTGGTTGTGTCTACCACAGCAATCTGATCGCTATTAAAAAGTGTTGTGAACAATAGACCGTTACGAATAGCAATGTCAGAGGTGCTGTTGAATGTCTCGGGGTCTGTAATGAATATAGGATCGTCGGTACCATTAACGACGGTGCCCAAAAAGAGGTCAATTTTTAAGAGCCCTCCGACAAGTCCAAGCCCCGTGTATGCGAACCTGCCGTCTTCTGTCGGGGTGATAGAGCTTGGCAAACAGATCGTGGGATTTGCAAGGCTCAGCGGGATATTGATCGTAGAAGCAACTACATCGGTTTGTGTGTTAATAAGGTCGATTGACGGAGGGAACCCGAAGTCGCACTGAAACCCGCTTGCGGGATTGAAGAAAACATTGCCGTTGTTAAGTGCATATAGGCTGCCGTTTACAACCGCCATGCTTGTGGTGTTTGCACCTGAGGTGCTTATTGTCTTAATAATTAGATTGTTGGAAGCATTGATAACCGTAATAAATCCGTTGCCCATAGGGTTAAACGAGTCGCCCAGGTTATTGTTGGATACATAGACCTTGCCGTTTGTTATGGCTATGCCTGCGGGCTCTTCAAACGGTGTGCCTGCGATTGTGATAACGTCTTGGCAGGGGGAAGGGTCGTTGCCTGTGCCCGCTCGTACGATTAGAGTCTCGCACACCCTGGTAAACAGATTTACCACAGCTACGCTCTGGCCGATATTGTTGGCTACATAGGCGCGTGTGTCGTCTAAAAATGCCATAGCGATGGGGTTTGAGTTCTCGGGCAGTGTGATAGTACCTGTGACCGTAGGAGGGTTTTGGTTGAGATCTAGGATCTGTATATTGTTTGAGAAGCCGTTAAGTACATAGCCCCTGTTACCCCTGATCATGATATCGGCCGGCACGCTCCCAAGCGTTCTAAGGTTCTGTTGGACGGAGTCAGAGAGTAGTGTGACACCTACCACGACATCTTCCACGATGTTTTCACCCTGGGTCACCAGTACATTGAACAGGTCGTCTGTATCGCCGGAGAATGAAGGGTCGAAGCTGCCGTCGGAAAGCCCTGTTGTGGTCTTGGTCTCGAGTGTGCTCAGGTTGGTTACCTCTACCGTGCTGCCCGGCGGGACAGACTGCTCGGTGCCCCCGACCTTAATTGTCTCTTCCTCACCACCTCGCTCAGCCACGGCAAGGATGGTGCCCTGGGGAATGAATCCGCCTCCACCCCCTCCCTGCTCGTCGCATCCAACCAAAAATAATAAAGCCCCGGTTAGTAATACAAATAGGATTTGTAATCTCATACTGCACACCTCCTAACAAAGTTTTTATTTAAAATTCAACCCCGCTGTGGCGAACACTGTACGGCCCGGTAGGGGGAAATCGAGAGCGTCGCGAACATTAAGGTTGTTAAACAGATTCTTGATCTCTATAGTAACAAAAATATTGTTCCATGCAGCTTTGCCGCCGATATCGTGGGTAGTGCGTGCATCCGTTGTCCTGCCGTTGGGAAAGGTGTTAAGCGGGATCTTATCCACATAGTGTGTTTCCCAAAAAATTGTGAACAGGTTTAGGTCCAGTACCCCCCGGAAATCAAAGTTGTTTTTTGGTCTCCCCGGCAGTTGTGCACCTGTGTCTTTTACCTCGCCGTCCAAAAAAGTGTAGGCCGCGTAGAGGTATAGGTTGTCCAGGGGTCTAAGTGCGAGGGATGTTTCGAAGCCCTGTTCTGTAACATCGCTCAAATTTCGGGGTTCGATCCTAAAAGCGTTTATGAATACAAACTGTATGAGGTTCTTGATTTTATTTCTGAAATAGATGATCTCAAACTTTGCACGCGGGTGGCTGAGCAATATACCAACGTCGAAGTCATACGAGGTCTCGGGTTTTAGGTCGGGGTTGCCCCCGATGAACCCCTGCTCCGGGAAAAAGAGCTCTCCGAAACTGGGTACACGGAATGAGCGGCCAAGATTGCCCTTTATAATCAAAAACTCAAGCGGAGAGAACAACACCCCTAGCTTTGGAGAGAACCCGCCTTCGGTATCGCTTTGTTCCCCCCATGTGGTCCATACATCGTATCTGATAAGAGGGTTTATGATGAGCTTCCCTTCATAGAATCCGATCTCGTCACTGGCAAACAGGCTATATGTAAAACGCTTGGGGTTATCGAAATCAGCGTTCTTGAGGAACTCGGTTTTTACCTCGGTTGCGACTGTGATGATTTGGTTATAGGGCGCAAACCACCTAAGTCTTGGGTTTAGCCCGGCCGAGTAAGTATTGCTCCGGGTATCGATAGGCACACCTACTGTGGGTGTGGGGTTCGTAAACTTAAGCCAGTCAAAACGGTTATAGAGAATTATGTTGAGGTCTACGTCTCGGCTCAAAAATTCGGGTTTCGAGAATACCACACTCGTTAGGTTGCGTATGTCTTTTTGATGAGCGTTTCTTTGCTGGAACTCCCCAAGTCCTGGTACTCCCCTGGAGTCGTAGAAAAATTCGTTTAGAAAGCGAATTTCCCAACCGCTTTCGAGTTGGTAGTCCGCTTTTGCGAGGAGGCTGTCGGCACGGAATTTATTGTTAATACGGGTTCGGGTGAGACCGTTTATGGTTTTGAACTTAAAATCGCCTTTACTCTGGGCGTGTGAAGCGGAGACAAGATAGCCCAGGTCTCCGATCTGCTGGGACCTGGTAAAATTGGCTGCAAAGGTTTGAAACGAACCGTATGTAGCAGTTGCAACCGTAAGTGGTACACTCGTGGGTTTGGTCACAATATTTACTACGCCGCCTATGGCATCGGTCCCGGCAAGTGCGGATGCGCCGCCGCGTATGATCTCGAACCTCTCGACATAGGCAGTGGGGATGGTTGAGAGGTCTATGCCGCCACCGATGGGGTTGTTCAATTTGACTCCGTCTAGCAACACAGATACCTGATCGTTTGACGATCCCCTTATGGATATAGTTTGCAATTGACCGTAACCCCCGAAATCGCGGACGAAAACGCCCGGGGAAAGGGAAAGGAGCTCGGACGAGGTCTTGAATTCGCCGAAGTACTCGTCTAGTTCGATAGTGGTAGAAAAGGCAGAGGGATAATCTAGCGGGATACGAAGTGGAGTGCCTTCAACTACTACGGGACTTAGTGTTTCGCTTTCATCTTGTGCGTAGATAGGAGTAATACCAAATAGAACGAGAAATAGAACTAGAAGGTGTTTCACTTACACCCCCGGTATAGATGACCGGGAGGTGATTCAAATGGGTATATCATTTACTTTCTCCCCCCGAAGAAAAGTAATATTAAGGTTAAAGGCAGGTATTCTGGCTTGTAGCCTCGGTTCCCTCTGCGCCTTCCCAGAATCGATATCCCAGTGGCATAATGCAAAGGGCTTTACGGACTACTTACAGCAGCGAGCGGGCTGCACCGGATTCTCACCGGATTTCCCTTTTAAGTTATAGAAAAACCGTTAACCTAGGTAAATTATCAAACTTATCAACTAAATTACAACATATCACCGATCTATTCAAGTTAATCGGCTGAAAATAGTTATATTAATGGAGAGGGTTGTAATTAGATGGAATTTAACATCATACTATTTGTATATTATCATTATTAATAGATAGTACTCATGACTATTAAAAGTAAGATCCTAACCGCATATGTGCTTCTAATCATTGCGATACTTGTATTGGGTGGCACTGCTCTGTACGTGTCAAACTATGCAGAATCGCTGTCCCAGGTTGTATCTGAGACGACGATAGAAAATACGGATCCAAGCATGATCTCTGGTCTGGGGACCCAAAACGAGTCGATTATCATCTTAGTAATGACAATTTTTTTATTGGCACTAGCTACATTTACGTTTGTGACTTTAAATAGAGTGGTTAGAGAACCGATTGAGAAAATAAAAGATACCGCTCAACAAATTAACTCGGGCGATCTAAGTGCCAGAGTTGATATAGATAATGAGGACGAACTAGCCCACTTGGCCGGCTCGATTAACACTATGGCTACTGAGTTAGCGGGAGCTTTGGACTCGACCTCTTTTCTAAACGGTATTTTGAATTCGGTGCCTGGTTCTATACTGGTCTTGGATGCTGACCTGAATATTACTTATATAAATCCTGCCGCAGAAGGGCTGTTGGGCTTTAGTTCTGAGCAGCTTAGCGGCCAACACATCTCGACTGTGTTTGGAAAGGGTAACCCTTTAACACATCATGGCTATGATGAGCTCTTGGCCACAGAGGGTATGAAACAAGTAGATGGCTATGTTGTGAACAGAGGCAACCGAAAGATTGATGTGAAATTTTCTTCATCGCCTCTACGTAAAGACGATGGTCAAGTTGAGGCGATTATATGTTCTATTGTGGAGATTACGGATTATAAGAAGATCGAGAACGAATTGCGGAGCTCAAACCAGGAGCTCGAGAACCAGATACAACAGAGGACTGATGAGCTCACCACTGCAAACGAGACCCTGCAAAAGGAAATTGAAGAGAGAGAAAAAGCCGAGCACTCTTTAACTGAGAGTCAGGACCGACTAAATGTTTTAGTAGATCATTCATACGATATGGTGATTGAAACCAGCTCTCTGGGGAACTTCTTGTACGTAAGCCAGAACCATGATGAAAAACTCGGGTATAAGCCGAAGGAGCTTATTGGGACCAATATTTTTCAGTATGTCCATCCCGACGACCAGGCCGAGGTGATGAAGATATTCAGCTCGTCTCTAATAAGTTTTGACAGTGGTCATGTGGAGTTTAGATATAGACATAAAAACCAGACATGGCGCTGGTTAGAAAGCACGGGGAAGCCTTTTAGGACCGCTAGCGGCGAGGTGAGGGCCGTTGTTACCTCTAGGGATATAACGGACAAAAAGATTATGGAGGAAGAGGCTCAAAAGCATGCCAAACTAGAATCTCTCGGGATTATGGCGGGGGGATTGGCACATGATTTTAATAACCTGCTTACAACAATACTCGGCAACATCTCTTTGGCTAGAACTTACGAACATAATAAAGAGGTAGATAAGATTTTGACCGATGCCGAGAGCGCCTCAATACATGCAAGGAGCCTAACACAGCAGTTGCTAACGTTTGCAAAAGGCGGAGTTCCCATAAAAACAACTTCAAATGTAAAAGATATGCTCCAGGAATCTATGGAGTTTGTGCTAAGGGGCTCGAATGTAAAAAGCGAGCTTATGATACCCGATGATATTAAACCCGTGGAAGTTGACCAGGGGCAGATGAACCAGGTGCTGAATAACCTTATCATTAATGCTAAACAGGCAATGCCCAAGGGAGGCATTATAAGGGTGAATGCGGAAAATATAACACTCGATGGCAATAATACTATGGGACTAGAACAAGGAGATTTTATAAGAGTGAGTTTTGAGGATGAGGGTGAGGGTATATCGGAAGAAAATCTACAAAAAATATTTGACCCATATTTTACCACCAAGGCCGAGGGCAGCGGGCTCGGCCTGGCTACGACCTACTCTATTGTTAATCAACACGGGGGCAAGATAACGGTTGATTCAACTGAGGGTGAGGGGACAAGGTTTGATCTCTATATGCCGGCTTCGGACCAACAATGGGTTCTTCCTGTAGAAAAACTGAGCGTTGACCTAAAGGGTGACGGCAAGATCCTTGTACTTGACGACGAGGAGTCGATTAGGAAATTCCTGGACAAAACACTTTGTGCCCTCGGTTATACGGTTGATTGTGTGGATAGGGGCTCGGATGCGATTACACGCTATAAGGAGTCTGTGGAGAACGGGCTTCCCTATGACGCAGTGATATTGGACTTGACGATCCCTGGCGAGAAGGGCGGGGAAGAGGTGATCCGCGAACTGGTTACCTTTGATAAGAACGTTACCGCTATAGTATCGAGCGGCTACTCAAATAACCCTGTTATGTCCGATTACGAAAAATACGGTTTTAAAGATTATTTAACCAAACCCTATACGGTTGAGGACCTGGGCCAAGTTCTGCGCAAGGTTATTAATGAGCGTGTGCAGAACTAGCGAAAATTAAGCACGGTCAACTAAAGTGTGGGATGACCTCGTTGCCGAACGTTTCTATGCACTCGGAAATTAACTCGTGACTGGCCTCGGGGAAAACCATTCTGCAGCACACGTAGTTTATGCCCAGTTCTTCCCTATAACGCTCGATTTCTTTGATACAGTCCCCAGGGGTTCCTATCACAAACCTCTCTTCCGCAAGGTGTTCGAATAGCGGGTCGTCGAGACCCTGTATCTCCTGTCCCCTGACAAACATTTTGACCCCTAGCGTGAAGTAGTACTTGTACATGCTGATTATGTATTTATCACCCCCGGCTTTTGCGTCCTTGGGTTCTGGGGATACGTAAGTCTCTCTTAGTAGGATATGTTCTATGCTTTTTGGGTCTTTGCCCGATTTCTCGGCTTCGTCGTTATAGTAACCGAGCGTGTCCCTTACCATATCCATTGTGCGCCCCGGGCCTATCAACAACGGATATCCCAGGCGCCCGGCCCTGCGAATGGCCGGTTCTTCAAAGGCACCGATGTATATAGGCAGGGGTTTACGGACAGGACTCGGTGTTACGCTTAGTTCATTGTAGTTATATCGCTTGCCCTCGAAAGAGAAGCTCTCGCCTGCTAGCGCCTTCTCGAGCACCTGGATGCCCTCTTCCATTCTAGAGGGTCTTTGCTTCATCGGCACACCCATGCCCTCGTACTCCTCTTTCCTATAACCGAGCACAACACCGAGGTTAAAACGCCCCTCGGAAACGATGTCGACCATTGCTGCGTCTTCCGCCACACGGATGGGGTTATGGAGAGGGAGAATAATTCCGCCTGAACCAATCTCTATCCTGTCTGTAACCGCTGCCATTGCCGAGGCGATCACGGCGGGGGACGGGCAGTAGCCATCGGGCAGGAAGTGGTGCTCGGAGATCCATGCCGAGTTGAAATTTACGTCCTCTGCCAGTTTTACCTGGTCTAGGGTGTTTTTGTATATATCTGTGTGAGCGTAGGGTAGTTGTTCATGGGTTTGGAGGCTGAAAAGTCCTATGCCGAATTTCATGCTTTGTTCTCCTTGGTTTTGGGCTTGCGCTTATTATAACATCTATTGATTTTAAACTCATAATCAACGTGTCTGATAACTGGTTAACTAGGGGTTGGGTCACTTGTTTTTTGTCTAGAAAAGCGTTTATAATGAAACTCAAACTACGGTGATGAGGTGCAGATATGGGAAAAGATATTAAATTTGGGCTCTCGGCCCCTATGCCGGGCGCTGATCTAAACGGACTACTCGACTTTTCGGTTAAAGCAGACCAACTGGGTTTCGATACGGTGTGGTTTCCAGATCATGTGGTGTTTGTGTCACCCACAGAGGCGCATGAGGCATGGACCATTGCAACGGCTGCGGCTATGAAGACAACGAACATTAATCTGGGTACGGTGTCTGACCCGCATAGGATGCACCCCGCTGTGTTTGCACAGAGGCTTGCTTCGATCGACCACATATCCAAGGGCCGTGTCACTCTTACGCTGGGGGTGGGAGAGTCCATGAACCTGGATGCTTATGGGATAAAATGGGACAAACCGCTCAGCAGATTGCGCGAGGCGATGACGGTGATGCAGAAACTATGGGCTACGGAAGGTTCGTGTGATTTTGATGGAGAATACTACACTCTAAAAGACGCGTTTTTACAGGTAAAGCCTTACGAGAGAGACCGAATTCCCATGTATATTGCCACACATACTCCCAAAGGGCTTAAACTCACAGGAGAGCTTGGGGACGGGTGGTTGCCGATAGACCTTAACCCTTATCTCTACGGGGAGTACTTAAAGACCATCGAAGAAGGGGCCACAGGTGCGGGCAGGACTCTGGACGATATAGACCCGGCATTATGGGTATTTACATCCCTAGGTGAAAACGTTGACGAAGCATACAAGACACTAGAGCCCTTTAAGTATGTCCTAGTGATGCAGGATCAGCTTAAAAAGGCCGGATATGATGTGGAGATACCCGAGGAGTTCCACGGGCTTAACTACTTCAACGTCATTCCCCAGGACGAGGAGGGCCGGCAGAAATTTAGGGAGCTGGGACAGTTTTTTCCCCGTGAAGCCATACTCGACTTTACGATCACCGGCGCCACAAAGGACTGTATAGAAAAGATAGAAAAGTTTGTGGACGCAGGGGTAAGACACTTTGTACTGTTTTATAGATTCAGCCCCGACCCGAATCTTGCACTCGAGACCTATGCCAAAGAGATTATCCCTTATTTTAAGGGCTAAAATGCATGGAATGCGGGTTTAGTGTGGGTAAGTTGTGAACAGGGGTTTTAGTATACTAATCCTGGAAATAGGCGTCCTTAAAAAGCACTATGTCCAGGGGGTTTGGGACAAGCCCTTTCACATATGGTTTTATTAAGTTCTGTTGGTTCGTAATATAAAACGGTGCGATGGGTGCATCGGTTTCAGTCAGTATTTTTTGAGCCTGGTCATATAGCTCTTTTCTCTTATCGGCGTCGATCTCCTCGGCAGCCTTATCTATCAGTTCATCGTATTTCGGGTTGCACCACCCGGTTCGGTTGTTGCCCGATTTGCACTCGAACAGGTTCATAAAGTTATGGGGGTCAGGGAAGTCGGCACCCCAACCTGCGCGGTGTATCTCGGGAGGATTCGTATTAATAGTGCTTAGGTACACCTTCCACTCTTCGTTAATGAGGTTAACCTCGACACCCAAGTACTCCTTCCACATACTCTGGAGGGCCTCTGCGATTACTCTGTTATAACTAACATCGGGCCACAGAAATGTCACCTCGGGGAATCCTTTTCCCCCGGGATACCCTGCCTCGGCAAGCCATTTTTTGGCCTGCACGGGGTCAAACGAAATGCCTATGTCCTGGTTGTACCCTAGCATGTTCTTGGGTATCCACGAGCTAGTGGTGATACCAGCGCCTTGGATAATGTTGATGATGCTCTTTTTGTCGATAGCTGCGGCAAAGGCTTTTCTGACCAGCGGGTTGTCGAACGGGGTTTTCTTAACATTAAACGCAATGTAGTTGCCCCTGAACTGTTGAGTGCTCTTAAAATCGGCAAGGTCTCTTAGCCTGGGTACCTCCAGAGGGGGTATACTCTTGGAGTCGGCATAGTCGAGCTCACCGCTCTCGTATAGTGCGAGCGCAGAGGAGGGGTTCTCGTTCATTATCATATTTACATTCTCAATCTTGGGTTTCTCTCCCCAGTACCCGGGGTTTTTAGTGAGTGCCAACCTATCGTGGTGTTTCCAACTGCTTAGTTTGTAGGGGCCTAGGGTGACAATGTTTTGGGGCTCTGTCCATTTTAGGCCATGGGTTTCGACAACGTCTTTCCTCATGGGAAAAGTGGACATGAACGTAAGCAGGCTTGGGAAATAGGATGCTCTTCTCTTTAGTGTTACCTCTAAGGTTTTGTCGTCTAGGGCTTTTACGCCTACTTTATCGGGGTCCTTTAAATCGCCGGTGTTGTACTCTTCAGCATTTTGTATATCAAACAGGAAGTATGCGTAGTGCCCGCCGGTGGCAGGGTTTAGTATACGCTTCCAGGAGTACTCGAAATCACCTGCTTTAAGAGGTACACCGTCGGTCCAGTATATGTTGTCCCTAATTTTAAACGTGTAGGTCCTGCCGTCTTCACTTATCTCCCAGCTCTCGGCGAGGGAGGGTTCGGGCAGAAATGTGTCGCCGAATGTGGTGAGGCCCTCCATGATGTTGTTTAAGATAGTAAAAGAGGTGCTATCGGTTGCTAAGGACCAGTCGAGCGAGGGTGGCTCGTTTCCTATATTTACATTTATAGTATTTTTATTTGTAATATCGGCCGTGCTATCATCGTTACCCCTGCTGCAACTAATGGCCAGCACAAATGGAACTATAAGAAGCAAAGTGAGTTTTTTCATATTGCTTATTGTGCGACCTCGTAAGTTTCGAGGCTGTGTTCTCCTTTGATCAATTGTGGGAACTTATTGCTAAAATCAATAAAATACGGCTTTTGAAAATGGAGATCAAGGGCGTCCTGTGAGTCCCATTTTTCGTAGAAGGTGAAAGAGTCGGGCTCAAAAGGGTCTTGTAGAAACTCGTAGTGGATACACCCTGCTTCACTCCTAGATGGCTCCAAGAGCCCTTTTGCAAGTTCCATCATGGTGCTGCGGTGCTCGGGTTTGGTGTTGAATTTGGCAATTAGGATTAACATTGCTTCTCCTTTACATCATAAATTAAAAGCCGTAGTATAGGCTTTACTCATGATAAATTCAAGCCAATTAAAGGAGGACTGCAGTGTCGGAAGATAAATATCAAAAGGGTTTAGAGAAGCTTGAGGAGATTGCACCGGGAGCGTCTGAGAGGACAAAGAAAAGCCTTGACGACATAGCTCCCGATATGGTGCGTTATTTGATGGAGTTTGTGTTTGGTGAGATTTCTTCGCGTCCCGGGCTCGATATGAAATCGCGCGAGATTACTGCCGTGGCAGCGCTTACTGCGCTGGGTACTGCACCTAACCAGTTAAAAGTACATATAAAGGGAGCGCTTAACTGCGGGTGCAGCCGTGAGGAGGTTGTGGAGGTATTGATGCAGACATTAGTGTATGCTGGGTTCCCTGCTGCGCTTACAGGGCTTAGGCTTGCAAAAGAGGTGTTTGCAGAGATAGATCAAAGTGGTTGATCGTGGGCCTAAAGGGATACAGCCAGCTGAAATCCAATGACCAGGGCGTCGGGAAGCTCTCCTGTTGCACCGGGGTTAATGACATATTGAATATCGGGCTGGATGTTTAGCCAGGGAGCAAGCTCGATAATATAGGTCCACTCTACGACTGCTTCAAATTCTTGGGGGGTCATCGCGTTTACACCTACTGGGCTACCAGATTGCGGCTGCGGTTTATTTTCACTGCTTATGTTTCCGTATGCGAATGCAAACCCCGCGATGTCTTTATCCCGCCCGGGAATAAGTCCCTCGTATACAAACCCGCCGCACATGAAAAACGGTATTAGGTTTATATCGTTGTCGGGTGCGATCAGAAGGGCTAGAAACGGGGTTAGGCCCTGTTTAGTTGAGTAATTGGGTTCCCTGTATATCATCTGATCGACTAGGATGTAGAAACCGTAGTTACCTGTTTTAGAACCGTTTTCAGGGTTTAGATACTGGAATTGTCCTGATTGATAGTAAACACCGAGTTTGTAGTTCCCGGGCATAGTATAGTTCAGGTAATGCCTGTACCCGGCCTCAGCAAGCCACATGTACGGACCTTTAAAACTAAAATATGCCCCATGGAACTTAGTGCGGAAGAAATTGGGATTGGCATTGTATACACCCGCCATTATATAGCACTCTTCGTTTGGTTTAAACCTGATCCTGGCTCCCCATGTGGCATCTGAAAATGTAGAGAAATCGACGTTAAAAAAGATGGCACCCGGGTTGTCGTTTATTGCACTTTGTACAAAATGCCAATAGATCGGCGACGTCATAAACTCGTCGCCGGCCGAGATCCTACCCAGGCGGATGTTCAATTTATCCTGCATTAAACGTTGCTGGTAAAATATGTCTACGATTTTATATGTAGCACCACAACAGAGCTGGGCTACGTTGAATAGGTTACCTATATCGTTGGTGCTTAGATTATTACCGCTTTTCTGTGAGCCGGATATATTGAACTCCGAACCCTTCCAACCCAGCAACTTTTCCAGATCGAAGCTTAGATAGAACCCGATTTCATGAAAGTACCCAAATCCCTTTTTCTTACCGCCATATATGTTGGCCTGTATATTTGCGACATAGGTGAGTGTAGCCTTAACCCCGGCATCCAAGAGTTTTGTACGTAGCCCGTTCCAGTTGCCGGTCATGTATTTTCTCTGGAATAAATCTTCAAAATCAGTACTTATTTTTTGGTTGTGGAACTGTCTGTGAGTGGGATGAATTTCAAACTGGTCAGTGAGGGACAGACCTCTATCGATGTTGTTGTCGGTATCTTGTGCAAACCCTGAGTCATATATGCAAAGTATCAATGAAATTGCTATGCATATGAGATGCAAGAAAGGGGATATAAATCTTATTGGTGCTTTTACGCTCTTGTTCAAAGAACTACCTGTAATCGTGCTAGAATATAAATTCATTTTAATGGATTCTTTACTGAAACTCTGAACAATTATAGATCATTTTGTAATTTATTGGATCATTAATCGAGCTCAAAATGGGAAAGAGCATCATATTGGCATCCTCTTCTCCGAGAAGACACGAACTGCTTGCAAAGCTTGGTATAGAGTTTGAAATCATTGAGCCTACAATAAGTGAGATCGTTGAACCAGGTGAGTCAGCATGGGAATTTGCTTTGCGAGTAGCTGGGGAGAAAGCTCTTTCAGTAGTTGATGGAGTTGATCCAGATGCCTTAATCATAGGTGCAGACACGGTTGTGTCTCTAGACGACCACATATTGCTCAAGCCGAAAGATTACAATGATGCCGAGCGTATGCTTAAAAAACTCTCGGGAACCGAGCACAATGTGTACACAGCTTTTGCATTTGTTAAGCTGCTTGAGGGGATTGTGCACTCGGAGTATGTTTCGACCCGGGTTACTATGAGGGAGCTTGCACCCCAGGATGTAGAAGGTTACATTAAGACCGGCGAGCCGATGGATAAGGCCGGGGCCTATAGCATACAGGGGTTAGGTGCTACAATGGTTAGGAGCATTAAAGGTTCTTACACCAATGTTGTGGGGCTTCCGCTCGTTGAGGTGATGCGTGCTCTCGCAGGGTTTGGAATAGAACAACGTTTCACAAATGATTGATATAGCTAGAAATATTAAAGAAGTTAGAAAAAGAATCGAGGATGCAAAGGCGAGGTGTGGGAGGGAGGGGGAACAGGTCACACTAATTGCAGTTTCCAAGCAGGTAGAGGCACCTAGGATTCTAGAGGCAATAGAGGCCGGTATCGATACATTTGGGGAGAACTACGCACAGGAATTTCGGGATAAACATAAAGTGGTTGAAAAGGGTACGGCAAAGAATGTAAAATGGCATTTTATAGGACGCCTGCAGCGTAACAAGGTTAAATACATAGTGGGTAGTGTCGATTGCATACATTCGGTGGACTCACTCTCGGTTGCGAAGGAGATTAGCAAGAGGTCTGAAGCTCTGGGGTTGATCACCAAGATTCTTGTGGAAGTAAATGCGGGGGAGAGTGAAAAAGGCGGGGTTGTTAAATCTAACGTGGAGTCATTTCTAAAGGATTTGAATGAGTGGCCGGGTCTAAGTGTAGAGGGCTTAATGACGATGCCGCCTTATTTTGATGAACCGGAGAAGGCACGCCCGCATTTTGCGGAGCTGAGATCTCTTAGAGACGAGCTCAAAACAAGTTTTACGGGTATAGAAGAATTATCTATGGGGATGAGCGGGGATTTTGAGGTTGCAATAGAGGAAGGGGCCACAATGATTAGAGTGGGGTCGGCAATATTCGGTCCCAGGGGGTAGTATATTAATAGTATTATCAAAAGCGGATAAATAATGAGTATGAGACGAATAGGATTTATAGGTGCAGGGAACATGACCGAGGCCCTTTTGCGAGGGCTCATTGGCTCGGGTACGGCATCGAGTGATGACATCACTGTGAGTGATGTTTCAAGTGATCGATCAAAGCATATGAAGAATGAATTTGGTGTGGACTTATCAAAGTCCAACAAAGAAGTTGCAATGAAGTCGGATATTATTGTGCTAGCTGTGAAACCCAACAAGGTCCGTCAGGTTGCAAGTGAGATACGTGACTATATGACCCCAAATAAAATGATTGTATCGATCGCGGCCGGTATACCGCTTAGCGAGCTTGAGAAGGTACTTAAGAAAAAAACCAAAATTGTACGTGTGATGCCCAACACTCCGGCAAGTGCGAAAGCAGGCGTGTCGGTGCTGTCGCCGAACAAAAATGTAACGGCTAAAGAGCTTAAAAAAGTAGAGGGCCTTTTCGAATCAGTTGGTTTTGTTCACGTTGCCGATGAGAATCTAATGGATGCGGTGACGGGCCTAAGCGGTAGCGGGCCTGCATTTGTATCGGTTTTTATAGAGGCTCTTTCGGACGGTGGTGTTAAGATGGGATTGCCGAGGGATGTAGCTCTCAAACTGGCTGCCCACACGGTGTATGGCACGGCGAAGATGATACTCGAGCATGATATTCACCCTGCTGAGTTTAAAGACAAGGTATCTTCCCCGGGCGGGACTACCATTGAGGGCCTGCACAGCTTGGAGGGCGGTGGATTCAGGGCAGTAGCAATATCGGCTGTAGAGGCCGCCACAAATCGATCTAAAGAGCTCTCGGAGGAGGACTAGTTATGTTGTTAGTTGGTAATCTACTCATAGGTATCGGACAAGTTCTCCATATGATTATCTATGTATATTTATTCATCATTGTAGGCAGAGCTATAATATCCTGGGTCAACCCAGACCCCTACAACCCAATCGTTCAATTCTTGTATTCGGCAACAGAACCCTCGCTTAGACCTATTAGAAGGGTGCTCCCGATCTACAACGGCATAGATTTCTCACCTATACTGTTGATGATTGCTCTTGTTTTTCTCGATCAGATGTTGGTGCAGACATTAATTGATATAGGACAGAGAATGAAGTTATAGATTCTTAGATTATTGATACTGTTCTAACTCAAACATCTTTAGAAATTATCCCTCTGAATCAGGAGTTTAAAATAGTTGCCCACAGTCTTAGTTGATGGCCTAAATATTCACTATCACCTTGTAGCCGATTTCGATCCAACCTTACCAACATTACTGTTTATTCACGGAGCTGGTCAGAATATATCCACGTGGTCGAAACAGCTTGGGCATCTCAAGAGTACTCGAATCAATATTATCGCATTAGATCTACCCGGCCATGGGCAGTCCGAAGGCACGGGGAAGAGGACTGTAGAGCAGTATACCGAGTTCCTGACTGATTTTATCCATGCACTAAATCTTGAAAAACTTATCTTAGTCGGCCACTCGATGGGTGGTGCAGTAGCTATTACTTACGGCCTGCAATCCGCCGATAGAGTAATGGCTTTAGTGTTGGTGGGCACAGGGGCTAAGCTTGCAGTAGCCCGTGAAACTCTATCTGCGATCAAAGAGGATTACTATACATTTACCGAAGCCTCAGCCGAGAGGATGTTTGGAAGCACGTCCTATCGCACATTGCGCAACTGGTTTCGGGACGGTTTACGGAGTATCCCACCCGCAGTTACTTACAATGACCTGTTGGCATGTAACGACTTTGATTTGAGGGACAGAGTGGGGGAGGTAACCAGCCCAACAATGATCATCTCGGCCACGAGGGATCAACTAACTCCTCTGAAATACGGGGAATTTCTACATGACGAGATCAAGGGGTCGCATCTTCATGTTATGAGGGGTGCGGGGCATTTTATGATGCAGGAGATGCCTGAGGAGTTCAATGGTTTGCTCGATGAATTTATTGAGCAACTGCTCGCGGATTAATCAATCTGGCTGTCATCATTAACAATTTATTGCTATCACTATTGATATACAGTGATAGTTTTATTATATTATTATGTGGGGAGATGATAGAAAAATGTGACTGGAGGGGCGTCTTGATGAGATTTATCATTTTGGCGCTGGTGTTGGTGTCGCTTGATGGGTGGACGCTGACATCGTACGGTCTGGAAGCTAAGGCTCTAAACAGCTCTAAAGATTCTTATAGCCAGGAAGTCAAAATTAGTCAGTATGATTTTAGCTTTCAGGACACGTACACGGACAATTCGTTTACTAACACGAGTGCATTGAATGCCACTGTGCCCAGGGGTTCGGGCTTTTTTTACAACCCTGTCGAGAGGGTTATGGATCCGTTTGAGCTCTATTTTAGTTCTGAGCTCATAGACCTGATGGTAGAGTACATAGATGATACCAAGGATGTGAATGCTACGAGCGCGTATCAACAAGAACTGGTACCCTCGGGGGATTTGGTATTTTATACAGAGGAACAGGGGATTAAATTCAAAGAGAGGGATACGATGTTTTACGGGGGCATGCTCCCGTTTTTTGCCCTGCCCGACAGCAATCTGGAAAGCAACGATAAAGTTCTAAATAAAGAGAGTATCTCATTTTTCCTTTATTTTAAAACCAAGTTTTAGGTGAATCACCTTTTCAAAGGATTTTCATATCCTGCTTTACTAAAACCCTTAATTTGATACAATAAATGCAATTTTATAAAGGAGAAGAACTATGAAAATAGCATTATTAGGAGGCACCGGAGACATAGCCGAAGGGCTTGTTTTGAGATGGTGCAAAGCGGGACATGAGATATTTGTAGGGTCGAGGAGTGATGAGAAGGCTAAAACTATTGCCGGGGAGTACATGGATAAACTAAAAGAGATAGGTATGGAGACCGAGATTCACGGGATGCCCAATGCAGACGCAGCCGCGTCGGCAGAGGTGATCATAATCAGCATTCCGCCCGAGTACGCAGCATCGACAATAAGCCAGATTAAGGACAGCATTACGGATCAAGTTGTAGTGTCTCCTGTTGTGCCTATGGCTAAAGAGGGAAAAAGCTTTGTGTTTTCGCCCCCGGCCCAAGGCTCATCTGCTCTTGAGATTAAAGATGCACTGCCCGAGACAGCTAAACTGGTATCTGCCTACCATAACCTACCGGCCAAGGAGCTTAGCAAGATAGATATGGAGCTCGATTACGACGTAGTGATGTGCGGGGACGATGATGAGGCTAAAGAGGTTGTGAAGGGCTTAACTGAGGATATGCCGAACCTTAGGGCGCTCGACGCGGGTCCGCTAGAGGTCTCTGCAATGATAGAGGCTATGACGCCGCTTATTGTGAACCTCAATATCAGGTACAAGCCCCAACATTTTTCTGTGAAGTTTGTATAGATTCAAAAAGAGCTAGGTTAAATGCAGTGTGAGTTTGGTCTCGGATTACTCGCCCATAGCTTGTAGCACGACTTTACGGTTTCGGGGTCTGTTATCGAAGTCCACGACTATAATCTGCTGCCAGGTGCCTAGTAATAGGCCCGAATCGGTAAACGGCACTGTGAGTGATGCACCCAGGAGTGCGGCCCTTACGTGTGAGTAGCCGTTTCCGTCACCCCACCTGGCATCGTGATAGTAATCAATGTCGCGTGGGGCAATCCTCTCTAGAGCATCCTGGAAATCCCTTATGGCGCCGCTCTCGTACTCAATGGTTGTTACACCCGCAGTGGAGCCCGGGATAAACACGGTTACCGTGCCGGAACTTATCTCTGAGTCTGCTATAAAACTCATTACTTGTGGTGTGATATCGATAACGTCCGTATCACCTGCGGTCTGTATTGTGAAGCTGTCTGTGACTATGTTCATAGTACATTCCTAAAATAGTTTTAGCTGAGTCGGGGTCTTGAGGGGAATTGCGGTATGGCCTCTTTTCTTGAGCACTGCGGCGAACTCAGCTGTGTAGCCCTCGACTAAAAATATCTCTTTGGGCTTAGCGATCTCAATATACTCAAGCAGTTCATCATAGCCTGCGTGGTTGCCGTAGGGGCAGATCTCGTCGGTTTTAAATATCGTTTTTAGGAACGGTATGTCTTGCTCGGCACAACCGATAACAGCGGCTACCCTTGTGCGGTCCATGCGTTCTAAGATCTCTGAGTCCCTTAGATGGATAGGCATGATGATCACACTATTATCAGATATATCATCTCTTAGTCTGATGTAGTTAGGGAATTTCATACCAAACTGTTCATAGATTTTTATGGTTTCGTATATGGATCTGTGCAGGTTTAATTTATATCCTCTATTGCCGAGTGATTTGATAACGAGCTCTGAGTTGCCGAGTGGTTCTACCAGCAATACGGGGGTTAGACCCTGGTTAATTGTATCGTCTATAAAAGTTAATATAGAGGCTATGGAATCTGAGTGCGATGGGAATATGTATTTGGGCAGCGAGTAGTTGCACTTCATGATCAGTGTATCGCACCGCCGGATCTCAATGGGGTGGACAGAGTTGTGTTGATTGAGCTTAATGTCGCCTGTGTAGACGATATTCTTGCCTTCGAAGTCGATCGAGATCTGGGCTGATCCGACAGAGTAGCCCGATGGGAATAGCTCTACGTTTATATCGCCCAGCGTGAATTGCCTCTGAAAAGGGCAAGCGAGTGCTAGGGACTTATTAATTTTACCGTCTAGCAGGGCTATTGTTTCCGGTGTGGCAATTACCTTTTCGGGGGGAGTGAACCTAGCGACATTAGCATTGGAAATAAAAGAGAATTCTGCCTTATTCTTTGCGTCGAACCAGAGGTCTGTCCCAAGCAGGTGTACCCCACCCTTATATTCAATCATACCGTATGGGACATAGTTTACATTTTATATGTGATTTGAAAACCTGACCTATGAACTACATGAACTATGCAGTCTATTACTATTCCTCGATGTTCATGATATTTACGTCCTGGTCATAGTATTCCTGTAGGATTTTCCACTTGCCGTCTTCTTTGATGAGGTCGATAGCGCCTGTGACGGGGGAGTTATTTGTGGTGTCGATAGCCTTTACAGTTATTGTAGCTTTATCACCGTCAACTTTGGTCTCTATACTTTTTCTCTTGGTGGTTTTTCTGTTCTCTTTTAGGAACTCGAGGAAGAACTCTTCATCCTCTTTGGTCATCTGATCGCGGTCTGCGAGGCTCTCGGAAGCTATGAACGGGGTAATGTCATCAATGGATTTTGCTTTGATTACTGCTGCAATATACGTATCGTAGAATTTAACAATGTCTTTGTCCTGTGCAAAAGCGGATACTGAGAAAAGTAATGCAATTACTAGGACCGAACATCTTATTATGCTTTTCATTGTTACCCCCCTCATTTATTCAGAGCTCAAGTCTTGATGAAATGATTCCTTTTTAATTTTCCACTTACCATTTTCTTTGATGAGGTCGACAGTGCCAGTGATTGGCGAGTTACTCGCGGTGTCTAGGGCCTCGATATTTATAGTGGCCTTATCGCCCTCAATATTTGATTTAATGCTCTTTGTCTTCATGCTTTTTCTGGTCTCTTTAATAAATTCCAAAAAGAATGCCTCTTCCTCAGCCGACATATCATCACGTTCTTCTAAGTTTTCAGCTGCTAAATAATCGCTAATGTCATCGATCGACTTGGCCTGGTTTAATGCCGAGACGTAGGACTCGTAAAACTTTAGGACTTCGTCTTGTTCTGAGTGGGCAGATATAGAGAAAAATAACAGCGCAATTACCATTAAACATTTAATTAATTGCCTCATGAGCTCACCTCCGCTATGCTTCCTAACATTACTTTATAGCCAATTTATTGTCAACGAACTATTTGGTGTAGCACTATTGGTTGATCTTGGAAGTAATGTCCTTGAACTCTAGGGGTCTGGAATAGGTTGTGTAGTGCTGTTTGTCGGGCAACAGAGGGAGGTCGGTGCCGAAGTATTGGTTTAGCACGACCCTAAATGTATTTACGGGGCTTATGGAGGGGTAGAGAGTTGATATGTCGGCGTTGGGGAAATAGTAGGCGTTTAATATGCTGTACTTATCCACAACTTTTTTATTGCTGTTTTGAGCAAAGTTGTTTGGCTTGTAACCGGTGAACGCACCCTCATCGGCCTGTAGAATAATGATAGGTTGAGTGGCGGAGTTAGTTGTGAGGTCTTCTATGAGCTCCGAAATAGCGCTGTTTAGGAACTTGATCTGTTCGACATAGTAATTGGTAGAGGGGTTTCGTTTTTGTTCGGTTAGCGATAGGTAGGTGCCGTCTGCGTTATGTACGTAGGGTGCATGGGGGATGAGAAAATGTGCGTATACGAACTTTGGGCCGGGTGCGGTGGAGAGTTCGGCGATTTTTTCAAATTTATAGTTAGTGTTTCTCCACTCTGATTTTCTATAACCACTTAGTAGCAGTTCCTTAAAATACGGATCTAGTCCAGTGGGTAGAATCAGGTAATTGAGCAGGCTTCTCTCGTATACCAGATCGAGCAGGTAACCGGCGTGGTGTGTGGTCGCCAGGTTGTGGTTTTGATCAGCTGCAGGGATTAGTTTAAACGGCCACTCGGAGTTACCGAAAAAGATAGTGTTGTATCCCTGTTGTTTTAGGAAGCGTGCGATGTCGCTGTCCTTTATCATACTTATGAAGACCGGGTATTTATCGGTCTTTATATGCTCCAAGTAGTTAATGTATAGCATGTTTAAGGACGAGGCTATGGAGTGCTGTGTGTGTGGGTAGTTGGATAGGCTCTCTGTGGCTACATAGAACCCGTATTCACGGAGCTTGTTTATAAACGGATCGTTATTAAAATGAAAATGGTCGCTTAGGGTGTCTGCCCTCGCATACTGATCAAAGACTAGGTAGTAAATATCCCTAAGCGGCTCTTTTGGTTGGGTGCTCTGGACACTGTCTAGTGCCGATTGCCTGAAATTACCTGGGGGTGGGGGCCTGTCTGCATTGGCGCTTTTGGTAATCTGTGGGATTAGCATCAGTATTAGCGAAGCGGCTACAACATTAAGGGGCCAGCCAAAGTGTTTAAACTCGCTTTTGCTCTTACCCGCTATGTAGTTAAAGAGGATGAGCAAAAGGGTGTAGATGAAAACAGCTATGTATGTAACAACACCAGATTCGATACCAAGCACTTTTAAAAGATGGCCGAATGCGATTATCAGTATAAAATTTACGGCTGCTAAGACCGAAGCCTTGTATACATTTTTAGTAAACAGATAGAGGATTGTAAAAATGGCGCCTATAATACCTACACTGATTAATGTGGGAACGATGAGCTCCTCGGGGGTTATCTCGGATGCATTAGCTGAGTAGAGGAGCAATATGGGGTATGCCCCGAATAGGATAAGGTGAAGGAGTCGCATCTGTTGTTAATCTCTCGGTTTGGATCTCATCAAATAGATTATACGTGTGGATTCGGCTACGGGGGATTTGGCCGTGATCTCAAAAAACTCGGAGAACTCTTTTTCAAAGTCCGATTGCGTGTATCTATCGAATATGTCGTTACGAGTTTCGAGGAGAAACTGCACCTTTGAGTCGTCTTTGGGCACGAACTCTATGATTAAGTGTGTGCATAGTCTCGAGAAATAATTTGCTATGTCGTATAGCGGGACGTTATTGGAAATCGCAAGGTGGTGTACCAGGGCAAGGGCCAGCACCAAGTCCACAGGGCCCCTAGCGTTTAGCGATGCCCGCTCCTGATTGGCCCAGCCTATGTCGGGGGACGGGTTTGTGAGGTCATTTAGCAGAGGCAGAATGTTCTGTTCGTTATCCTTGCACACTTGCAGGTAGTTTTTTTCGACAGCAGCGGGATCTATATCGAATGACACGATATCAATACCGAGCTTGCTAACTACCCTTGAAAATTCACCGGTATTGGCACCCAGGTCCCAGGCCCTCTGAATCTTTCCCAACTGATTCACATACGAACTGACTAACTCTCTTTTCGAATTGAGAGCACTGTCCGAGTAGTTGGTCTCGTCATAGTACTCTGCCCACTCCGTACCGCCGGGGGTCCATTTGAGGCCTTCAATGCCTGATATTAAGTTGTCTATTATTCCTGTGAGTCCATATTTGCTCATCCGAGCTTTTTTATTTTGTCCCTCGGATTTTTCATATTTTTTTTCGGCTTTGGCATGCAGATGGATGTGGGAGAGAATTGAGAATTTGAGTTTTGAGCTAAAGGGTAGGAGCGAGCTTACAAGGTCAAGAGGAATGCCGTCTATATAGGTTTTCATCAGTGCCCCAAGGCGTATATCCCTTAAGCTCATGAGCGCGAGAGGGGCTAGGAAATGCCTGCAGAACTGTCCATAGGCTACCCAGGGGTCCCCTTCGTTGTAGGGTTCGAATGAGAGTGTGTCTATGAAAATGGGTTTGCCCTTTACAAACTGGACGTTGTAAGCGCTTGCATCTTTAAGGCACATTCCGTGATCCATCGCCCTCTTTTGAATACCAAGTGTTAGGAGTGCAGCGTCTTTGTATTGGCTAAAGCACCACTCGTAGGGATATGATATGAAGTCAAGCTGCTGGGGGTGTAAAACCTTGTATGTATGCTCACTGCCGTTGAGACGGTCATTTACCTCGTCGTGGGGGATGAGCATGGACCCATCTACGAGTGAGTCGTAGAGTCCCGATGATTTGAGTAAATCATAGCTATCCCGATAGCACTCGTTCACCTGACGGTAAACGGTGTCGTTCTCGGTGTATAAAAAACCGCTTGGGTCTCTAAAAGAACTCGGCAGCTTATGTATTGTCATCGATCTCATCACCCTGCACTGTTTGATCCGAGGATCCGCTAAAGATGCTCTTTACCTTTGCCCAATAGATTCTAAGCATAGTAAGGAGTCCTAGCAAACTGGCAATGAGAACCTGAATTACAATGCTGCCGCTTCCGGGGTCTATGTACGAATACCCATCAGCTGTAAATAACAGATACAATACAACCCCGTAGAACGAGATTGTCCCTAGGTCCCTTCTCATAATAATCTAACCTCTTTATTAAAAGTTCTTGGCTCCGAATTTACAATCATATCACAAAGTAGCGGCTAATAGTATCGAAATTTAAAACATTTTAATTTGCTTTTATATTGCGCTGCGCATCTAGGTTTGAGAGCAGATCAGCTTGTTGATAAACAAACTGGATACGGTGATACTTCTACGCTCGTGCTAATTGCACAAGGTATCAATGGATATAATCCAGGCCCAAAAGGAGCTCAATCGATATGAATAAGGCAGAAAAATTGCTAAAAGAACTGACCGAAGCTGACGGAGTGTCGGGGTACGAGACAGAGGTTCGTGCAGTTATTCGCCGACACCTAAAACCGCTCGGCACGCTTACACAGGACAATATGGGGAGTGTGATCTGTAAAAGATCGGGACAAAAAACCAAACCCAAGGTGATGCTGGCCGGGCATATGGACGAGATAGGGTTTATGGTTAAGCACATATCGAGTGAAGGCTTCATAAAATTTACTACACTAGGCGGTTGGTGGGACCAGGTGCTTTTGGCCCAGAGGGTAACCATTAAAACCTCTAAGGGAGATGTAGCGGGTGTGATAGGTGCCAAGCCCCCGCACCTGCTTGCGCAAGAAGAGAGGAACAAGGTAGTTACCAACAAGCAGATGTACATAGATATAGGTGCTATGTCGGATAAGGATGTTGAGGCGGCGGGTGTGGCTGTGGGCGACCCAGTGGTGCCTTACAGTGAGTTCACGGTGCTGTCTAATCCCAAAACCTATATGTGTAAGGCGTTTGATGACCGTGTGGGTTGTGCGGTGATGATCTCGGCTATGGAGGGGCTTAAGAAAAAACGGAGCCCAAACGCCGTATACGGAGTTGCGACTGTGCAGGAGGAGGTGGGTGTAAGGGGTGCGAATACGAGTGTCGAGATGGTTAGCCCCGATGTCGCAATTATTCTCGAGTCGGATATTGCGGGGGATGTACCTGGGATAAAGCCCGACGAGTCCTCTACCAGGCTCGGGGGCGGGCCCTCTATGCTCCTCTATGACGCCAGGATGATTCCAAACCTAAAGCTGCGTGACCTCGTGATGGATACGGCAAAGAAGTCTAAGATACCGCTTCAGTTCACTACTATGGAGGGTGGTGCCACCGATGGCTCAGTGATCCACCTGCACAAAAACGGTGTACCAACAGTCGTGCTCGGTGTTCCCACACGACACATTCATAGCCACCATGCCATCATTAACAGGGACGATTTCGATAACACCGTTAAGCTGCTCCAGGCAATACTCATGAAGTTGGACGCAAAGACCGTAAGCGACATCACATCGTTTCGCGGCAAGTAACATTACAGTTGATTGAGTAATACTATTGGGTCTAAACCCTTTCCGATAAACGGGTAAACTTAACACGTCTTGGATTCGATTAAAGTCACAGGTGCACGAGAGCATAACCTTAAAGATCTGAACGTGCGGATACCGCGCGGCAAGATTGTTGTGGTCACGGGTATAAGCGGTTCGGGTAAGTCGTCACTGGCCTTTGACACGATATTTGCAGAGGGACAGCGGCGCTACATGGAATCGCTCTCGGCCTATGCCAGACAGTTTGTAGAAAAAATAGATAAACCCGATGTCGATTCGCTAGAGGGTTTATCGCCCTCAATCGCAGTAGATCAAAAAACGTTTCAGCGAAACCCGCGATCCACCGTGGGTACCACGACCGAGATCTATGACTTCCTGCGCCTCTTGTTTTCGAGTGTAGGGGTGCCACACTGCTATAACTGCGGGAGCGAAATAGCGGCACAAAGCCCCCGGGCCATGACAGAAAAGGTGCTGGATATAGGGAAAGGAGGGAAGGTCACCATCTATTCGCCCGTAATTCAGGGGCGAAAGGGAGAGTACAGAAAGGAGCTCGGGGACCTTGCACAAGAGGGCTACCTGCGGGCAAGGATAGACGGCGAGATAAGGAATTTAGACGATGAGATAACACTTGACCGTCAAAAACGACACACGATAGAGCTCTTGGTGGATGTGATAGAGCTTCGAGGCAAAGAAGTAGCAGAACGGGTGGAGGAATCAATCATGCTCGCTTTAAAACGGTCGGGTGGGATAGTGTCGGTAGAGACCGATAACGGCCGGCAGCTTACTTTGAGCGAGAAGTTCTCGTGCGGCAAGTGCGGTATCAGTTACCCCGAGATATCCCCGCGCCTGTTTTCGTTCAATAGCCCCTATGGGGCTTGCACAGACTGCCAGGGTTTGGGGTATAAGTCATTTTTCGACCCAGAATTAATTATCGACAGCAAATTATCAATAAACGATGGGGCAATAAAACCCTGGAAGAACTCGGGCTATTTCAAACAGGTTATGGTGAACCTTGCCGAGCACTACGGGTTCGACTTGGACACGACATTTTGCAAACTTCCTAGCAAGATAAAGAAGATCATTCTCGAGGGGACCGGCAAGACGCAAATAAATCATACCAAGAGGCGCAAGAGACGGAGCATCGGTTACAAGGACAGTTTTAAAGGGGTTTTGGGCACCATCGAAGAATGGTACGCGGAGACCGAATCATACGAAGTAAAGGAAAGGTTATTTGAGTACATGAACAGGGCGACCTGTCCTGAGTGCAATGGTGCTAGGCTTAAAAAAGAGTCGTTATCGGTGCTTGTTGACGGTAAATCTATATTTGAGCTCACTTTGATCCCTATAGACAGCTGTCTCGGTTTTTTTAGGGACCTTAGGTTATCGGACAGGGACCAGCGGATAGCGGAGAGGATCTTGTTGGAGATCGAGTCCCGGTTGAGTTTTATGCATGATGTGGGGCTTGGGTATCTGACGCTCCATAGATCTTCGCCCTCACTCTCGGGCGGCGAGGCACAGCGCATAAGACTCGCGACCCAGGTGGGTTCTAAGCTAACCGGGATCACATATGTGCTGGATGAGCCAACGATCGGGCTTCACCCCAGGGACAACAAGAAACTTATACGCACACTCAAGTCGCTTAGGGACAGCGGCAATACCATAGTGGTGGTCGAGCACGATGAGGATACCATTAGGAACTCGGACTATATGGTGGATGTGGGCCCGGGGGCGGGAGAGCATGGTGGAAAGCTAGTTGCAAGCGGCGGGCTACGTAAGATTCTACGGTCAAAGAAGTCACTTACGGTCGACTACCTGACCGGTAAGTTGTCGATACCGGTACCCAAAAAGAGGAAAAAACCAAAGGGGTATATAACCATAAAAAAGGCGTCGGGACATAACCTAAAAAACATAGATATTCGCATTCCCAAAGGGGTGTTTACCTGTGTAACCGGGGTGTCGGGGTCGGGGAAAAGCACGCTGGTAATAGACACTCTTTACGCAGCACTCAGTAAAGAGCTTTATAGGAGCAAGCATAAAGTTGCCGGTTTTGCGAGTATAGACGGAGCCGGGTCGATTGATAAGATTGTAAACGTCGAGCAGACACCAATCGGAAGAACCCCAAGATCTAATCCCGCCACATATACAGGGCTGTTCGGTGCCATCAGAGACCTGTTTGCAATGCTGCCCCAGGCGCAGATGAGGGGATACAAAGCGGGCAGGTTTAGCTTCAACGTGAAGGACGGCAGATGCGGGGGGTGCAAAGGGCACGGCAGTGTAAAGATAGAGATGCATTTTCTGCCCGACGTCTATGTGTTGTGTGAGCAGTGCGGGGGTAAAAGATATAATTCCGAGACCCTGCATATCAAGTATAAGAATAAGAGCATCTCGGATGTTCTAGAGATGACTGTGAGTGAAGCACTCGAGTTCTTTAAGAACATCCCGCAGCTGAAGTCTAAGCTCGAGGTCCTCGATGATGTGGGTTTGGGATACATTAGGCTCGGCCAGCCGGCTACTACATTATCGGGCGGTGAGGCGCAGCGTATTAAACTGGCCAAAGAGCTCTCGCGGCGAAGCACGGGGAACACGATTTATATCCTCGACGAACCCACGATAGGCCTGCATTTTGACGATGTAAAAAAGCTATTATTGGTCATAGAGAAGCTTGTAGAGAAAGGAAACACGATAATTGTGATCGAGCATAATTTAGATGTAATAAAATCTGCAGACTATATAATTGATTTGGGTCCCGAGGGAGGAGATCATGGAGGCAGGGTAGTTGCCACCGGTACACCCGAACAGGTATCGAGAGTGGGGGAATCGTACACAGGAAATTTTCTAAAGGAAGTGTTGGCCAGCTAAAGCCGACACTTAGGTGTTTATATTAATTGAGTTTATTGGAATCAATCATTCTTGGGGCTCTTCAGGGTATAACTGAATTCCTGCCTATAAGCAGTACTGCTCACCTGGCCCTGCTCCCTTGGATAGTGGGTTGGAAAGACGAAGGGCTTGCCTTTAATGTCGCGCTCCATGTGGGCAGTTTGTTTGCAATCATCGGGTATTTCTGGCGGGACTGGGTCGAGATAATCACAGAGTTTTTGCAGGGTGTATTCTCGGGGAGTATGAGCGGGAGGCCCCAGGGGCAAGTCGGCCTATACATTTTGATAGCCACTGTACCCGGTGCGATTTCAGGTGTGTTGCTCGAGGAACACGCGTCGGGCATCTTACGCCACCCTATGTTCATAGCCGGCTCTCTTACATTTTTTGGAATACTGCTTTTTATAGCCGATAGGTACTCACGGCGAGAGAGGTCGGTGATGGGGATGAATTTGGTTGATTGCTTAATTATAGGGGCCGCACAGGCCATAGCTGTGATACCCGGGGTATCGAGGTCGGGTATAACTATCACGGGTGGGCTGTTTAGGGGGTTTAAGCGGGATGAGGCTGCGAAATTTTCATTTTTGCTAGGCGCACCTCTAATAGCGGGTGCAGCTGTGTACGAAGCGAGGAAGATCGATGTAAGCATGGTAACCAGCACGCCATTTATAGTCGGGGTTTTGACATCGGCGATTTTTGCTTTTCTGGCTATGAAATACCTGCTTCGATTCGTAAGACGTGAGAGCTACACAGCGTTTGTTGTGTACCGAGTTGTACTGTCACTTGTCATAGTGTTCCTGTTTCTCTCTCGTTCGACTAAAGCTCTGCCTTAACACTGGAGATCACAGTCTTGATCGCACTTATCACTGCTACATGGGAAGAGGTCTGGGGGCTTAGGGACCGGATTAGTAACCCCAATCATAATGATCTGGGGGGAGCTGAACTGTTAATGGGACAGTTATTAAATAAGGAAGTGGCAATTTGTAAATCGGGTGTGGGTATTAAGCGGGCAAGGAAAGCAGCTAGCCTACTTATCCAGAAGCATAAACCTTCTTTGATAGTATCCACAGGTCATTGCGGTGCGCTGGTGGAAGATATGCGCGTTGGGGATATGTTTATCGGGACTAAAGCGATTAGTGTAATAAAAGAGAATCAATATGACCTTTACCATGACATTGAGTCTATTAGCTGTGCGAAGGGGGCGATACTAACAGAGAACAGGTTTATTGATCAAAAAGAGGACAAACAAAGGCTCTACAAAATGACAAATGCGCTATGTGTGGATATGGAGACATGGGGTGTGGTGGAGGCTGCAATACAAAGCACTACACATGTGGCATGTATAAGGTCTGTGTCTGACATGGCCTCGCAAAGTCTGCCAGACATGGGTGCACTCTATGGGGAGAACGGGAGGGTGGATAGCCGAAAAGCACTGATATATTTTACTAAAAATCCGAAGTACTTGTGGTCGTTTATAAAATTTCATAACTTCGATCGAAAGAGGGCATCAGATAGTCTTTTTCTCAATTTGATGAAAATTATCCCCAATCTCTGAGTTAGTGGTTAGACTTAATATAGATATATTTCGAATTGCCCCGGGTAAATCATATGAGATATATAGGGATGTTCCGAGTTTATAAAATTTGTTTGCTTGCTGCGAGTTTGTTCATCGTGTCTGCTTTGCTGAGCAATATTTCCAGGGCCGACCAAGTGAGGTCTGATACGGTTGTGTTGACCGCCATGGAACAGGAGCTAAAGCGTTCGCAAAACAAGCTTAAACTTGGTGATTACGACCCGCTCTACTACATCAGCTACCAGATAAAGGACAACGAGTACACGATAATTCATGGGAAATACGGGGCGATTCTATCTTCCGACAAGAACCGTACCAGAAGGTTGTTTGTGGATGTAAGGGTTGGGGACTATGAGTTTGATAATTCCATACGTGGGAGGTCAGGGGGGAAGTTTCCCTTCCACGACGCGTCGTACATCCCGATCGATAACGATCCCGACGCAATCAAAACCGTGCTATGGCAGGTGACGGACTACACCTACAAAGAGGCGTTAAAACAGTATTTCAACAAGAAGGCCGATAGTGTGCAGGAGGTTAAGGTCGAAGAGATCCCGAGTTTTACCAAAGAAAAGACCCATGTGTATTACGGCCCGCAGCTGGGTCTAGAGTTCAATGAAAAGAAGTGGGAAGAGAATATTAGAGATATATCGTCGGTCTACAAGGAATATAAGGAGCTATTGGACTCGAGTGTTACCATCACGGCGCAAAAGGAGACCGTGTATTTTGTAAACTCGGAGGGGAGCCGTTACATACGGGACGAGATACTCTACTCGATAGATGCGGAGGCTGTGGCCAGGACCAAAGACGGAAAAACTATCACGAACACAAGGAGTATGTATTTTGTGAGTAACGACGAGATTCCCACCCCTGAGAATATTAAAAAAGAACTGCGGGAGATGATGGATGAAACTATAGCAATGAGCAATGCGGCCCCGCTCCAGCCCCTTACTGTGCCAGTGTTGCTTGAGCCCGAGGCAGCGGGTGTGGTGTTTCATGAGGCGCTTGGACACAGGCTCGAGGGTGAGCGCCAGATAGATGACAACGAGGGGCAGACCTTTAAAGAGAAGGTGGGCAAGAAAATAATCCCTGAATTTCTCTCGATGATAGACGACCCGACATTAGGCAGCTATAACGGCACGCATCTTATGGGTATGTATCCCTTTGATGATCAGGGTGTGCCCGGGCAGAGGGTGGTGCTTATAGAAAACGGGGTGCTAAAAAACTTTTTGATGTCGAGGACTCCAGTAAACGGGTTTGATAAATCGAACGGTCACGGCCGCTCGTCTTACGGGCGTGCCCCCATGGCGAGGATGAGCAACACAATTATCGAGTCGGATAATCAGTACTCCAAACAAGAGCTCAAAAAGCTCCTACTAGAAGAGGTGAAAAAACAAAACAAACCCTTTGGACTGATCATCAAGAAGATGAGGGGTGGAGAAACAAACACCTCGTCGTATAATTTTCAGGCTTTTAGGGCCACACCCATTGTCATATACAAGGTCGATCCCGACACGGGAGAGGAGACACCGGTAAGGGATATCGAGATTGTAGGCACCCCGCTTGTGTCCGTTAACAAGATTGTGGCCACAGGGGATGACTATGGGATATTTAACGGTTTTTGTGGAGCAGAGTCGGGCTATGTACCTGTGTCTACAGTGGCTCCCAGCATTCTGGTGTCTGAGATGGAGTTCCAGCGCACATCGTCCAAAAAAGAAAAACATCCCTTACTGCCGCCCCCGTTTTTTGATTAACACCAACTTCCAATAGAGTTGCTGCATTGATTTTCGTATAGCAGCGTAGCTTCAAAACAAATATAAATTTTGTTACTATAGCCTTTACAACTAAAGTTAATATCATTCCCGGGGGTACACATGGCCAATATAGACAAGACAATAGAGGACCTGTTGAGCGAGGGGCGTAAGTTTGAGCCTAGCAAGAAATTTACTAAGCAGGCAAATATCAATAATAAGTCGATATACAAAAAAGCAAAAAGGAACCCTGAAAAATTTTGGGAGGGTTTTGCTAAGGAGCTGGATTGGTTCCAAAAATGGAAAAAGGTGCTTAGCTGGAAACCGCCCCATGCTAAATGGTTTATCGGTGGGCAGTTAAACGTATCGTATAACTGCCTCGACAGACACCTGGACACTGCTCGTAAAAACAAGGCCGCAATCATATGGGAGGGAGAGGACGGAGAGAGTGTAGTGCTTACCTACTGGGAGCTACACCGGCAGGTGAATAAATTTGCCAACGTATTAAAGAAATTAGGAGTTAGGAAAGGAACAAGGGTCACGATATATCTGCCCATGATCCCAGAGCTTGCCATTGCGATGTTGGCGTGTGCGAGGATAGGTGCCCCACACAGCATTGTGTTTGGGGGGTTTAGCGCCGAGAGCCTTAGCGACAGGATAAATGATTGTAAAGCCCGGGTACTTATTACATCTGACGGCGGATATCGTAGGGGTAAGGTTGTGCCTTTAAAAAAGAATGCCGATCAAGCGCTTAAGACCACTCCAACCATCCAAAAAGTAGTGGTCGTAAAACGCGTGGGTTCGGATGTGAATGTGAGGATGAAGAGGGACAGGGATTATTGGTGGCACGAACTTATGGACGGGGCCAAGACCTACTGCGAACCCGCCAGGATGGATAGCGAAGACATGCTTTTTATCCTCTATACGAGCGGTACGACCGGAAAGCCCAAGGGGATCGTCCACACTACAGGCGGTTATTTGGTAGGGGCTACGGCGACAACTAAGTTGGTGTTTGATCTAAAAGAGGAAGATACCTATTGGTGCACGGCGGATATCGGCTGGATCACCGGGCATAGCTACATTGTATACGGGCCTCTTGCAAACGGGGCCACCAGTCTCATGTACGAGGGAGCACCGGATTACCCCGATATAGGAAGGTTTTGGGCAATAGTGGAGAAGTACGGAGTGACGATATTCTACACAGCGCCCACCGCTATAAGGGCGTTTATGAGGTGGGGCGAGGGTTATCCCAATAAATATGACCTGAGCTCGCTTAGGTTGCTGGGCTCTGTGGGCGAGCCCATAAATCCCGAGGCCTGGATGTGGTACTACGTTAATATCGGCAATAGAAGTTGTCCCATCGTAGACACGTGGTGGCAGACAGAGACCGGTTCTATAATGATTACCCCTCTACCGGGGATCACAAAATTAAAACCCGGCTCTGCTACAAAAGCGTTCCCGGGGGTAGAAGTTGACGTGGTGGATGAGAAGGGCAAGTCGATCAAGGTGGGTGCAGGCTACCTGGTAATCACAAAACCATGGCCTTCGATGCTGAGAAACATATATGGGGACTCGAAGAGGTATGTGGAGCAGTACTGGAGCATCTATAAGAACATCTATTTCACCGGGGACGGGGCCAAAAGGGATAGTGACGGCTATATATGGGTGCTAGGCAGGGTGGACGATGTGATGAACGTAGCGGGGCACAGGATAAGCACAATGGAGGTGGAGAGTGCGCTTGTGGATCACCCTCTGGTAGTGGAGTCGGCTGTGGTGGGCAAAAAAGACGAGATAAAAGGGCAGTCAATTGTAGCATTTACCACGCTTAGAGAGGATAGAAGATCGAGTATGAAACTGACACGGGATCTAAAACAGCACGTCGCTAAGAAAATCGGTGCCATTGCAAGACCCGACCAAATTATATATACAGCGGAGCTACCCAAGACCAGAAGCGGCAAGATCATGAGGCGGTTGCTTAGAAATATCGCAGAGGGCAGTGTGGTCGGCGACACCACCACACTGGCTGACCCCACAGTGGTGAAAAGCCTTAAAAACCAATACGAACACCTTGAGGGGTAGGTTGTGTGTGATACAGTGACTACTGTATGATGTGTAGTAACAATGAATATCCAATCACTTCACACCCACTGAACTCAACTATTTGAAATCTAAAACGCACAGATGGTCGTAAAATGCTTGCTTGATCTGTGTGTTTTCATTTGGATACATGGTCATCAAAGCATTGTATGCTTCAATCAGTTCTTGGTGCGATTTCATAATGCTCGGATGATCACTTTCGAATAAGAACTCTTCACCGGAATTAATTGTATTATTCCAATCTTTAAAAAATTTATTCTGTGACTCAATGGATTGTGTGATTAAATTATGAACAACCTGCAGGTTCTCAGGAACTTCTAAGGAGTTGAGATTGCTGATAATATTATAAAATTGTCTTTGGTAGTGCATATAATCTTTACCCTGTTTCCCATCGGTTTGAAACCAATAGAGTGTTTGAACTCTCTCAACTATTGCCAGATCGACTAGTTTGAAGAGTTTATTCAGATACTCTGCTTCTTTGCTGCTCATGAGTGAGTAGTTGATGTCAAAAGTGGTTTGGCGGTGTGGTATAGCTTCATATGCCTCTTCCACAGTCATAGAAGAGGCAAGTGCAGGTATTGAGTCTAGGCCAAGTAACATGAACAGGAGGATAAGTAAACACTGTTTCTTGATCAATTTGTTAAACTCCCATAGATTTTTTCTCGGTATTCCCGTTCATTTTTTTCGTCCCTAAGCATAAAGTAGGTGTCTGATATTTTTAGTAGTACATGATAGGGATGACGTTGCTTTTCGAGACTAGTTTGATAATAAGATAGAGCAGTATTGTATTCCTCATTAAAAAATGCTGCATCTCCCATTCTTTCAAGCCACTTGGTTTTTGGTGCCGCTATTAAATCCAGTCTGTCTATAATTCTTTGGGCATACAGCATCGCGTCGTCATATTGGCCATTCCATAGCAACACATAATAATGCTGCTCGGCTATTAAAGCGCTTTCCAGATATTTATACCAGTCATTCGGGGCATATTTTTTCAAGGCTCTAATAACATCTCTATCAAGCTCTCCGTCCCATAATCTGAGTATCAGTGAGTTTGATAGCTCATCGCCGAATTCATCGGGAATCAGTTCTGCCGGTTCTTTTAGGTAATCTTGGGCGCGCCCAAGATCTCCCCTCTTTATTCCGATCAACGCTTGAGCTATGGCATAGCGTGGGTCCCCCTGCCAGTCCGGATAGATGTATCCTAGATTTTCATCAACCTCCTCCCATCTTTCTAAATCTGCTAGGGCCAATATGCGTGATAAAGAGTAGATTCTGCCCTTTGGAAACTCATCCAACGACATTTGGAATTTTTTGTAAGCTCTATTAGCCTTTCCAGCTGAGAGGTCGCGACAACCGCTTCGCCAATTATAGACAGCTGTTAATAACTTTTTGTTCTTTCCGGATGTTTTTTGTATGTCTGCTTTAATTTTGTGGGAGCTAAAGTTGTCTTTTAATAGGTCTGACAGGAGATTATATTTTTTATCGCTTTTGAGTGAGATTATATCAAAGGTAGTGATACCCAAGTCAAGAAGTTGAGTAACAGGGAGACAGCCAGGTTCTTGGCGTGCTTTATATTGAATCTCGTCATATTGGTCGACAAAAAGTTTTTTTCTACCCGGAGCTATATGTGGGAGCTTAGGGATTTCTTTGTCTGTCCCGATAACAATGTCGTCAACATAATATGCTACGTTTGAAGTGTCGGTTCCCCTGTCTCCTATAAATGAAAACTTATCTATATGTGATTTGGGTTTATTTGGGGAGTTTTCTTGATCCTCAAGAACCACTATCGGGTTTTGGGTGTTTTCTTTATGTATGGTGAGGTCATAGAGCCCTTCGTCCACATAGTAAGTAATGTCCACTACGTACCATACAAATGGTTCCACTTTAAAGAGCTTCTTTGGGATACTGTCGGACACGTGGTGTAGGTAACTCTTTTTAGTCAGAAGCCAAAAGGCTATTCCGTGTTTCTTCAATCTAAACCATGAGGGTCCGGCAAGTGCGATGTTCAACTCCTCTGTTGGATTGGTAACGAGTATGGCAAAGTGGGCATATATGATGCCGGTTTTAATAGTTTTGAAGTAACCTTGAAGCTCAGGGAAATCGTAATCGCGTTTAACATCTTTTATCTGTATGGAGTTAAAACCGCTGAATCTGAAGTGATCTGTGAGGCTGACATTGCCTTTGCCTCGTTCAAAAACCATGAAGGTGTCTGGGCCTGTGGCAACATTATCGTCATCGAAACTATAGCTGACCAATATATTGGACTGCTCCAAGCCGATCGTCTCTGAAGCAGGAACTAGGACGAGTAATAATGCATATATTAGTAGATGTTGGATTTGTATTTTTCGAGCCATTGTTTCCATAATCTTACTTCTTCTGTTCTTTCAATAAGATCGTCATTGGGGTTATAGCCTTTACGTTGGCCTGTGTGGATTTCTAGAGCTGTAATAGATATATGACGGACCTGGGGGTTTGGGTCGTCGAGTGCGTGTATGAGTCCTTCGTACAGTTTAATCTTTTGTATATCGGTTAGGTGTATTTGGTCATATGCCAGCGCACAGGCTGCTTTATCACGGAATAGAGGGCTTGGATCGTTCCGCATGTTATCCAGCAATACCTCAACCACTTCATCATCGTTACTCACTCTGCCGAGAGCATATTGAACCGTTATACGCAGCCTCTTGTCGGTTGTATAGATATCTTGCAGAAGTGCTTTTTTTGCTTCGGGAGAATTTACCCCTAATTTATAAAAAGCATTTGCAATTATCACCCTAGTATCTTTATCCGATTCCCGATATAACTGCACTAATACATCTATTGCAGATGGCCCTATGCTGCGTATCTCATCTATGTTTCCTTTGACCAATAAATTTGTGATTTTCTCTTTGTCGATTAGTTCAGCAGAGAGGGTTTCATTAACCATTACGGTAGGTAAGCACACAACAAATATGCTTAAAAATAGTGCACAAAATGTGCGATGTGCAAAATTCATAATATAATTAACTATGCATTTATCTTGCCAAAGGTCTTTGAAGTATGGATAAGTGTGTAATGACCTGCAATAATTAGATATTATTATGTTTAACTTGGCATAAAAGATATGAATAAGGAATAAATATGTCTGTTAACACAATTACAACGACAGAAATTGTCGTCTTTTTGTATCAATATTGAGTTTTATGCCGGGAATCAGTAGGTGTCACCTACTTGGAACATTTAAGAAATCTGGGGGAGATTGGTGGTTTCATTGATATCGGAGCACCAGGATTTGAAGCTGTCGATATCTTTTTTGATGAACGCTATAACAAAACCTATAACCGTTACATCGTCTAATAGCCCTGCCAGCGGTAGAACATCGGGGATGGCGTCGAGTGGATTAATAAAATAGATCAGAGCCCCTGTGCTGAGTACCAAAGTTCTCCACGGGGTTACTTTGTACTCACCCCTCGACCATGATCTAAGCATATCTAAAAGCGTGGATAGGTCGGATTTGACCGATTTCATAGTGTCTTCGGACTCCGCAGCCTTTGCTTTAGACTCGTTTATTACATTATTTAGCCTGGTTTTATCCTTAACCACGTCCTTGGCCTTGGATATAAGAATAGACTTGAATAATGCGTATACAGCTTTGTTCATCTGCACATTACTCCTTTGTACTGCCTATTTATACTATACTGTTGAGTGGGCGGTTTTAAAGTAATTAATTTAATATCAGGAGATGTCTTTTAGTGTGAGACCGTTGTCTTTTAGGAATGGTAAGAGCCCTTTTTTGTTGATGGTTCTAAGCGCTCTTGTAGAGATGCGTATCCTTACGGTTCTGTCTAGCTCAGGGACATAGATCCTTTTCCACTGGAGGTTTGGGTTCTGGCGGCGTTTCACCTTGTTGTTAGCGTGAGACACGTGGTTGCCGACCAGCGGGGCTTTACCTGTTATCATACATTTTCTAGACATATCTACCTCCAAAACCGTAAAAAATAGTAGGGCTATAATTATCTCACAACTTTCATATTTGTAAACAGCTTACTGTTTAATCCTTGGATAAGTCTTAATTGCAATTATTTATGCTTATCGCCGTGCATTTTGAAATAAAGCTCCTTATATGCTGTAGCAGCGTTTTTTAGCTTTGCTACATTCTCTGGGTCTATGGACTGTTTTGTTTTCATGGCGTATACAATCATCTGGTGGAGGAGTTCAAGGCTCTTTACATAGTCCCCGTATTTAGGGTCGTCTTGGGGTGTGGGCTTTACGCGCTGGGCAAGGAAGTATTCGCTTATCGTGTCTTGTATCTTTTGAGCGTGTAGTTCTTTGTTATTAACCCATCTTACGAGCTGGTTATAGTTTTTGTCCTCGGCCCCAGATAGTTCGGTTATCTGGTTCATAGATTTCTCTATGGTCTGGATGTCTTCCAGAATCATCTCAAAGCGCAGTTCGTCGTGATATATGCCGCATGGTATCTGGCAGTGTGCATATGAAATATTTGCCGATAGTATCATTATAGACAGAATTAATACTGCGGTTATCAATGTTCTCATTATTGTACCCTCCCCAAAAAAATGAATATTTGTTATATTAATTTAACACAATGCACGGAACTTACATCTGAATTTTTGATCAACCTACAAGGATACGAAAAGATGATTGATGAAAAGCTTTTAGAGATACTGATGTGCCCCGAGACCAAGGAAGATTTGATTTTGGCTGATGCGGGGCTTGTAGAGAAGATAAACGGCTTGATAGAAAATGGCAGTGTCATGAACAAGACCAAACAACCGGTGACCGAGAAAATCCAGGGCGGACTTATACCCAAAGATTCTAAGAATCGACTATATCCAATCCGCGATGAAATCCCAATATTACTAATAGACGAGTCTATTTTGCTTAAAGATCTATTATAGTTTCTCGACTGCGTGATTTAGTTCTTGTCCTCTAATTGTTCGCGAGCATATCCCTCTTGAATCAGTAATAGGTTTAACTTTTTCTGTCCGTACATGTAAACGTTGCCGATTATATAACCTTCTTTGTCCCTTCCCTGACCGGTCGACTCTATTTTTACAACTGTTCCCCTGCGTAGTACTGACTTTGTATAATTAAGAGCATCCTGCTCTTTCCCCTCGATGATCTCAATGTTACGCAACCTAACTTTTTCTACCTGTTTACTTGGCGGTGTACACAAGAACCTAGTGGCACTATCTACTTTTAGTACCTCGCAGTTAAAAGTTGTGGTTTTGAGAATACTGAGTTTGTCATCCAATTGACTGTAATTACTGCAACCTGCGAGTAAAATTGGAACAATTAATATGTTAAGGGTTTTATATATCATCATGTGTAATTGCCTCCAATTTCCCTCCATCCCAGAGAAACAATGAATATGAGCGCTGCGCACATGGCCATGGACGCACCTGTCGGGATGGATAGAACGAACGAAAAAAAGTAGCCGAGTACAGCCGATAAGATGCCGAAAACTATCGAGAGTGTAAACACCATAAGCATGCGTTCGGAAAGTAACAGCGAGCTAAGTGGGGGGAGAGTGAGGAGTGCAAATACGGGTAATGCGCCGAGCGCCCTTGTCGATACAGCGACTATCACAGCAATAGTGATGAGGAGTAATATATTTAGTCTCCTCACAGGGTATCGATAGAGCCTGGCGGTCTCGGTATCGAAGGACACAAAGACAAAATCCTTATGAAATATCCAATGTATAGCAAACACCAGTAAAGCTACTATCGGGACTACCAGTACATCCGAGGGGTCTACTACCACTGCGTTACCAAATAGAATATTGGCAATGTCGTGCGAGCCTTTTGAGATCCTGTCACCCAGTATTACAACTAATGCGGATGCGACGAGGAATATGAACCCTATTATCCCCTCTTGGCTTATGCGCGAGTGCTGGGGTTTAAGGGCAAACAGTGTTGCTATAAAACATGTAACAAGTAGGGATAGTGTAAAGGGGTGCAGTAAAGCGGCAAGTACACCAACACTGTAGGCCTCTAGCAGGAATGCGAGTGCAACACCTACACTTGAAACCTGAGTGAGGGCGGCACTGAAGAAAATAATCCGTCTGAGCACAACATAAACGCCCAGGAAACCGCACACGGCACCCGTAAACGCGCCCACTATCATCGGGTCGCGCCACAGAAAATGGCTGCTTAGAAACTCGCTTAAAATATCCACGTACTCATCCTTAGTTTAATTTGATATCGGTTTATCCTGATCTATACCGAAATCTCCCTTTATACTTTGATTGTTTAATACCTCGACTGTGTTGCCCGAGATAAATTTGTCGTTGTGGATGTTTATAAAAATTGTTTTGTCGGTATATTCTCGAATTGTGTTTACAAAGTGGCTTACCATCAGGATCGCAATCTTTTTTTCGCTGTTTAGAGTCTTTATAAGGTCCATGATTTCCTGTTCACCTTTTAGATCGACCGAAGCAGTAGGCTCGTCGAGAACCAAAACATCAGGCTCACCGCATAGGGCGCGTGCAAGCAGTGTGCGCTGTTTCTCGCCACCCGAGAGTGATCGAAACGGTCTTGAGCCGAGGTCTGATACCCCAACAAGCCCGAGCACTTGATTAACCCGTTTTGTGTCGGCCGGGGTTAGTTTTTTTCCTGGGCCGATCTTGCTATATGCGCCCATGGATGCGATCTCTCGGACAGAAACAGGAAAAAAGCTATCGAGTTTCTCGTGCTGGGGCAGGTATCCGAAAACCGTATTGTTATCGAGTCGGATACAGCCGCCTAGGGGAGGCAAGAGTCCGGTTACGGTACGAAGCAATGTGCTCTTACCCCCGCCGTTAGGGCCTATAATGCCCCAGAACTCCCCGCGACCTATCTCAAGATTAATAGGTTCAGTTAGTAATTTGCGGTCATAGCCGATTGAGAGACTCTCGAGTTCAATCAGGTTTGCCATATGATCACCGTCTCGAGCTCACCATTGTTATTGGTAAATTGTCACTCATTTTGTACTCTCCGACCCTTTGGAGTCTATTGCCTCGGTGGGATTGATACCGGAGGACGCTATCTCGTCCACAATAGTATCAAATAGCTCCGTATATGTGTTGATACCATCACGTCCCCCGACCATTACTGGGAGCGCGAGGAAAACTGCACCAGTCTTCTCAGCTATAATCCTGGGAGTTTTCTCGGGATAGTAGTTGGCGGCTAGGATCAACCCTACGTTGCTCTGTTCAATTACTTTTATCAGTCTACTCACATGTGAAGCAGAGGGCGGGATACCAGGCTTGGGTTCTATGAATCCTATCTCTTTTAACTCAGCCCAATCGGTGAAATAGGCCCAGAGCTTGTGATAGGTCACGACATTTGAGCCTTTATAAGGTTCAAGCTGCTGCTGCCACTCGTTAATCTTCAGTTTCAATTCCTTTACGAACCGAGTGTAGTTTGCTTGGTAAAGTTCTTTACCTTCGGGGTCTATCTGTGCAAGCCTGGATGCAATCCCGTGCGCTACAGGCAGAGCGTTTCTAGGGTCGAGCATATAGTGGGGGTTCCCACCTGGGTGAATGTCACCCATAGACCGATCTATCTGTGTAGCAGGTATCTCTAGCAGATTGGGTATCAGCGTCGAGGCGTCAAGGTTCCCAAGTGCACCGGTTTGGGCGATCTTGGAGTTCCTAGATCCTGTTAAAAGTGTAGGGAGCCAGCCTACCTCGAGCCCAAGCCCGTTGTAGATCATAAGGTCGGCTTTGTTTAGTTTCAATATAAAGTTGGGTTTCGCATCTACAAAATGGGGGTCTTGGTAGCCTTTGGAAAGACTCTCTACCAGAATTCTATCTCCCCCTATTTCCTCAGCTATGGCTGCGAAGTCGGGGGTAGTGGTTACTACTCGTAACTTTGCAGAAGCAGTGCTTGGCGGTAAGAGCACTGTACTTGCTGCAAGAACTATTAATAACACGAAAAATTGATTTATATTATACAGTTTCATTATTTGTCTCCTTGTACAAACTAAAATGGGTGGGACCCGTGTGCCCCGATCGAGTACTGGAACTGGAGGTAAAGAGCGTGCTGATTAGCATCGTAGTTCTGATTGAGATAATCGTACTGTAAACGTATACGAGAATACTCAGTGGGATTGAAAGTTAGCATTGGGGAGATGCGGTAAGCCCTTCCCAATAGTCCTAGCATCTCTTCCTCTTCCTCCCCTTCTTCATTCCTTGCTACACTCAGCACCCCTTCAGGCTCTATTTCCAGTTCTTCCTCTTCTTGGACTGGGGTGTCTGTGTCAGTCATGCCATACCTAACACCCACGTTCCACCTCTTTGCAAATCTGTATATAAGTTGGGCATAGAAACCCCAGTCTTTTAGGTTCTCATCTGGGGTCTCGGCATCGCGGTACATAAACTCGGACTGTACCATGACCTCTTGGTAAGGGTTATTTCTAAGGGGTCTATACTTAGCAAAAAGGTCTACACCGTAGAGGTTCGATCTCTCGCCAGGGGCTGTGCCGTTTGACCCAGTGGCAAATGATCCGCCTAGACTAACTCCAAATGATTCTGAGAGTTCAAAGAAATTCGCGACATGAAATATATATAGAAGTCGTGCAAGGTTATTCGCATCTTCATCCCTTGCAAATGTTGGTGTCTCTACTTCGGGGCTACCCCCAGATGCGCTTAGCTCCATGAACCAAGGTACTGGCAGCAAAAAATTGGCCTCGATGCTGGTGGGGTTAAGGTGCTCACCCAGGAACTGGGCTGCGACGAGTGGCAATGTGACAAAGTTCTGGGAGTGGCGGTGGAGCTGATTGATACGCCCAAACTTGGCCCGCGCTTTACCCACACGGAACTGAGAGTTGAGTGGTAGACTGAGTAGGGTAGTAGCGTATGTTTCCTCAAGCTCAATTCCCTCCTCAGTGAGTACGAAATAGCTATCGAATCTGAAGTATGGGTCAACAGCGGCGCCAAAAGCAAACTCAATCTCCTGTATATTAACACCCGTGTTTTGAGGATCTATTTCAGCAAATACAAATGGATTGTCTTCTGAGAACCATGCCGCGGAGAATATACCTATTACACTTATCTCGGGATTAAGTGACTGGAAAGCCCTTGTGAGACCGGAGCCTGACTGGGTTCCGGTTTCAGGGATTTCGAGATCGAGCTCTTCTTCTATCTGGGGCTGCTCAGCCATAATTTCCTTTTGCTCAGTCTCCTTTTCCTCTGCTGCCTCTTGTTCTAAAACACGGTTTTTTTCCTCGAGCTCATCGATCCTGCCCTGCATCTTTTCCATCATCTGACGAAGCTCTTTAATCTCTTGTTTAATGTTATTTTGCTCCTCTGCGAGGCTCGGATAGAACGGGAGTACAAATACAACTATGATTAAGAATAAAACTGGAACGCGAAACGCATAATAATGCATAACTCACCTCCGAATATACATAATTTTCTGGTTTTAAACCTAGTAACTAACCAATAATGATGCGGTTAAGTGTTTAAACCAGCGGGGGTGAACGGGAAGGTTTGTTTAGTTGTAAAAATGAGGATGGAACTAACACATCGGATTTGAAAAAGGTATATGTTGTTTCAAATCGTGTTATTTCCGACAGATTGGAATCTGTGTAATCAAGTAAGTTGTTGTTAAAACTGCAGGCCGAACATATAGATAGGGAATGATTGTTATCTGAGTGAGAATTTTCGATTGAAGAGGTAGGGTGTGAACCGAGATCGGCTGCGTGGTTATGGATGCTTAGTGCGCACAAGAATAGCGCTGAAAACGAGAGCAATAAGAGAGTGCGAGCAATCCGGTTTGTCTTGTGTCTCTGGTTCATAGTCTTACAGTTACTTTTTGTTAGATTCTAGCATTGCCTCTTTTATTTTACAAGCTGCTTCGGTGACGGTAAGCGACGGATCGAGTACAACACCTTGTTTTGCGAGCTCAGTAAATAGCGCTCCCAGCACCGGGGGCTCTATATGACAGGCTGCGAGGGTTTCTAGTTTTGAAAAAATCTCTGTAGGACTGCCTTTACTCATTATTTTTCCACCCGCTGCGATGAGGTAAACAGTGTCTGCAATCCTAGGGACAAGGTTCATGTTGTGTGTTGAGAATAGGAGCGTGGTTTCGTTTTGTTTGTTGATTGTGTTTAGAAGGTCAATCATCTCGGTCCTACAAATCGGATCTATCTCCTCAAAAGGTTCATCCAAAATCAGTAAATCGGGTTTTGTGACGAGTGCACCTGCCAGGGCGACCTTGGTCTTTTCGCCTCCGCTTAGGTAGTGGGGGATTTTCGCGGTTAAATGAGAGATATCTAGTTTGACCAATAGATCCTGCACGTAGTCTTTTAACTCGGATTCGTCATAGCCGTAATTGCGGGCAGAGAACATGATATCGTCCATGACGGTAGGTGCGAGTATCTGTATGTCGATGTTTTGGAGCAGTGCACCTATCCTCTTGCTTATTTTGTCGAAGTCGGTCGAGGGATTGGTCCCAAGAACGCTAAGCTCTCCGTCTAGGGGCTTATGCAGGCCTAGGAGTAGTGATAGTAATGTGGACTTACCGCTGCCATTGGAGCCGAGTATTGCAACGCGCTCGCCTTTTTGGACCACAAAATCTACCCCGTCAAAGCACAGTGCAGTTTGGTCGGGGTATCTGAACTTAAGGTTGCTCACTCTAATATGGGTTTGCGGTTCCAATTTAAGACCTCGCTCGATCTGTCGTGGTTTTGTTTGCAAGTCCCAATGTGACTATTAAAAATAGGCCTGATAATGCTAGTACTGACATTGGATAATTGTTAAATCCTGTTATGTATCTAAATCCGAGTACAACACCCAATATTAGGGTCCCAGTGATTAATATCCCCACATCGTCGATAGTTATACCGGTGTGACTCTTTTTACTCGATATCCTACCGCTGTAACCGCGTACCTGCATTACTCCATGCATCTTCTCGGATATCTCTAGTCCTTTTACGAGCAAAAGACCCAAGCCCGATGCGAAGTTTTTGGTGTTTGTATAGTACTGCCCGGGTTTAGTGCCCCCGCGGAGTCTAAGTGCTATAAGAAGGTTGTTGACCAGCCTAATCAATATAAAAATTGCTCTATATGTAAGGAAAAGCGCTTCTCCTATTATGTTGGGCAAGAAGGGTTTTATTGAATCGAATATTTTGGGGTATGGAGTAGTCACGATTACAGTGACCATGGCAAGTGAAGAGCAGAGTGCTTTTAGCATTATTACTGCTGCATCTAGATAACTACCGGTCCAAATTGCTATAACATAGAGCAGTGCAAATATGGCGGGGTAACCCGAGAGCAGCGCTATCTTTAGAGCAGGGAGCCTGGTCCATATTGCTAGTGCCATAAGTGTGAGATAGATACTTAAAAGCAGATAGAGATTACCTGTAATCATCACAGACGCGATGACTAGGGCTACGAACAAGAGTTTATAAGAAGCACCTGCGTTGTGTATGAAGCTCCTGCCGTGGTTTGCATAGTAGTCTATGATGAATATATCCATTACGTTTCCAAAGGTGCCTCGGATAGGATGAGGTCGGGCCTTACTCGTGCTATATATTTTGCGATTATTGCTGTGATCATCGCCTCGATAATTATTCCTATCGAGAGGGGTATAAACATTACTTTCAGTAGCCTTGGGATATCGATAGTGTTAAATTTGGGTTCTGCAGCTTCGGGTTGGGTCTCGGTAACTTCATCGATGTTTTTATTAATATAATAAGGATTAGTCCCCGACAGGTAGACAACTGTTAACATAAGAGAAGTTCCTAAAAGAATGGCAAATACCGTAGCTATGACAGCGGACAGACCGATGGATTCCCTGCCGAATATACTAAGCCCAAGCCTAAAGAGCAGGTAGCCTGCAGCGGCTTCACTGCCTAGGACAAGAGCGTTTAGGCTGACCACAGTTACCCCGCCGTGACCAAACATCGAAATGATAAGAACGACTATAAACACTGCTATGAATGCGAGTGACGGGCCGAGCAATATTCCGGCGATTACACACAGGTTGAGGTGGTATGCAATGGGTAATATCCCAAATGTCATACTGATAATCATAAAGGCAGACACAATACCCAGAACGGGTAATTTACGTTTTATATCTGTGTTGGAACACCTCTTAATTGCAATGGCTAGTAAAATAGCCGTTAGTATCCAGCCCACAATAATAAGCCAGATTGGCAATATTCCATCGGGTATGTGCATATGTGACATATGTTGCCTCTACGAATTCTTAAGACTGGCACTCCTTACATTTACCAAATATCTGCAGAAAATGGTCATTTACAAGAAAACCTGTTTCGGTTGTTAATTTCTCGGATATCTCGTCTATCGGGCATCCTGCAAACTCGATCAACCGGTTGCAATCGGTGCATAGTATGGGGTGTCTATGTCCGCCGGTTGCGGCTGTGTAGCTGTGGCACCCGTTCTCCAGGTGCACCTTGGCTGCCAGTTCGAGGTCGACCAGTATCTCGAGTGTGCGGTAAACCGTTGCAAGCCCCATGTCAGGGAGCTCTTGTTTGACCTGGCAGTGGATTTCGTTTATAGATAGGTGTGTTTGTGTGTTGAGTAGGACATCGAGCACGGCAAGGCGCTGAGGGGTGCATTTTAACCCGCGTTTGTGGAAAACAGACCTTATTCTATCGAGATTTTCCATAGAAAAAAGCTCCCGTAGATAGACAACGTAAACACACAAAAATCTAATTGAGAAAAGTTCTCAATTGTAAATCAAGTTTATTGAACTGTCAATAAGGCTGGGGTTTTAGGAGAGGTTCTTTACTTCTTGGTGCCTAAAGCAGAAGATAAGATGATCATTTACCATGCCTATCGACTGCATTAGTGCGTAACAGATAGTTGAACCCATGAAGCTAAACCCTCGTTTTTTTAGGTCCTTACTCATCTGATCCGAGATGGGGGTCTTGGAGGGGAGTTCGCTTAGGCGTCGCCAGCTGTTTTGTATGGGATTGTGGTTTACAAACTGCCAAATGTAGTTATCGAATGAACCGAACTCGTCTTGTACTTGTAGGAAAGCTTTGGCGTTAGTCCGAGTGGACAGTATTTTTTTGCGGTTTCTAATTATGCCAGGGTTTTGGACCAGGTCCTCTAATTTTGCTTCATTATAGTTTGCTATTTTTTTTGGGTCGAAATTATCGAAAAGCTCCCTGTAGCTCTGACGCCGTTTTAACACAGTAAACCAGCTGAGCCCTGCCTGGGCTCCCTCGAGCGTGATCATTTCGAACAGGTGGTTATCGTCATGTACCGGTACACCCCACTCATCGTCATGGTAGGCGATATAGATTTCGTTACTACCACACCACTCGCACCTGTCTTTGGAATCGTATCCCATAGAAATCAGTCGGTATCTCTGTGCACAGTGTCGGGGGAAAACGCCGGTAGGCACACGGCAATGTATTCTGCTCCTCCAGTTTTAGGTGTACTGTACCTAACCCACTCCCCGGAGTGCGTAATTACACACTGGCCACTATTTACCTCAATTATACCGCCATTATGTTCCACTACCAACGTACCTCGCAGCACCACGGTGAACTCCGTAAAATCCGGGCACTGCCCCGGCTCTTCCCATCCCTCGGGCGAGGTCATACGCGCAATACTTAGTTCACTGTGCTCGGTTGTGATTCGTCCTATGTATTCTTCGATTTTTTTCGATTTGTTCCCGGCTGCCTCCACAAGAGAAGGCTTATCTATCAAAATAGGCATGATAAGTTCAATTATTGCCAACCACGCAGATTGGGTCAATATGAAACTCAAAGAAGTTTCAGTCCGTATATATATGAGATTATATCCAAGGGGGTTATTATGAATAAACATTCTCTTTTCTCTTTCCTAGCGTTATTAACAGTCTTACTATTTATTGCTTTTCCATCGACTGCGGCAACAAACCTAAAACTAAATCAGAATTTAAACTACAATAGTGACTCTGACGACGGACCTTTGATTACGGGTAAAGAGCTTGGGGATGGGAGTATTGACCCCGGGAAACCAGCGTATGTGATATTTTATCACCGTGAATGTTACAACTCTAAGCGGCAGGCGAAGAGGACTGTAGAGCTTTATGAGAAGTATGGAGACAGGGTCAAGTTCATTGTAGTGGATTTAGATAATAATATTTCCGATGAGCAAAGGTCGCTACGTGCTAAACACTACAGGCGTTATATCCCCCACGTAACCGTGTATGGCAAAAGCGGTAAGGTGCTCTATGACAGAAGTGGCGAGGTTAGCAACCAGAAGATGAGCGATATATTAGACAGCGCGTTGTAATTTATTTAAACGGGTTTAGAGCGTTTAGCGCCATGAGTCTCTCGATAAGCTTAGGTTGCTCTACGTAGAGGCGTTGCTCCATGAGTCTAAGCACGGTTGAGAAATCCTTCCACTCGGATGCTAATGATTTATGGCCGGTAAAGACCTCTTTGGCCTCTTCGATGCTAAGGTGTATGTAGTCGGCAAAAGATTTTTCCGAGAGCTCCTTCTCTAGCTCTTCGATGATTTTTGGGAACTCGTTTTTATCGAGCCATATCCCATGGCACTCTGTGCAGTAATTGATCTCGACACCTGTTTCGCCGTATGTGAGTGATCCTGTGGGCACGACGCAACTCGGACACAACACATCGGCGCTTTTAGCGTCGAACTTATGTTCGTGTTTCCAGATCTCGAAATCGAGCCAGTTTAGGTTTGGGTCAACCAGTTCTTCGGCTTCTTTAAGCTCGCCCCTGTCAAACCATATCCCACCGCATCTGTTGCATTCGTCTACATCAATAGAACCGATGACCTTGGTGGCTAGCTCGGATTTGCAATTGGGACAGATTTTCATAACAGGTCCGTGTATAAATTACCGGGATGCTAAGTAGTCTACATTATTTCGGCGTTAAAAGGGTAATTGCTTATGATTCGGGCTTTGTGAATTCAAACTCGAGCTCGTCATTTTTTGTAAGGATTTTTACGGTACCACCGCTCATAAGGTTGCCGAACAGGATCTCTTTTGAGAGCTTTTCTGTGATGTGCGTGTCGATGTAGCGCTGGATTGGGCGTGCGCCGAGTTGTTTGTCGTAGCCCTTATCTGCAATATAGGAGCGGGCTTTAGGTGTGAGCTCTATGGTTACTTTCTTGGCATGTAGACGCTCACCGAGCTCATTTATCATCTTATCCACAATCTTTTCGATAACCTCTTTGCTTAGTGAGCTGAAGTTTAATATGGCGTTTAGTCTGTTTCTAAACTCGGGGCTAAAGTACTTTTCAATTGCATGAGAGCTCTTGTCTTCGTACTCTTCCTTCTCAAACCCCACGGTGCGTTGGTTACTCTCTCTGGACCCAGTATTGGTTGTTAGGATCAGTACGATCTGGCGGAAATCCACTTTCCTGCCGTTTGAGTCCGTTAAAGTTGCGTGGTCCATTACCTGGAGCAGTACGTTGTAGATGTCCTCGTGGGCTTTCTCGATTTCGTCTAGTAGTAGCACCGCATGTGGATTTTGATGAATGGCTTCTGTGAGCTGGCCCCCTTCATCGTAGCCGACATAACCGGGAGGAGAACCTATAAGGCGCGACACGGTGTGTTTTTCCATGTACTCGCTCATATCGAACCGTATGAACTCTATGCCCAGTGCCTCGGCAAGCTGTTTGGCAAGCTCGGTCTTACCCACCCCTGTGGGCCCGGCAAACATAAAACTCCCGACCGGTTTATTAGGCGTGGCCAGCCCAGACCTCGACATCTGTATGGCTGTAACCAGTCGGTCGACTGCATCGTCCTGCCCAAATATCACACGCTTTAGGTCATCGCCGAGCGACCTGAGTTTTTGTCTGTCGTCTACCTTTACGGTGCGGCTCGGTATCTTGGCGATCTTGGATACCAGTGCTTCTATATCCTTCACACTTACCTGTTTGATACCGGTATCGTCTTTACGTCTGAGTTTAACCTCAGCACCTGCTTCGTCGATAATATCGATGGCTTTATCGGGGAGTCTACGGTCGTTTATGTATTTGGCAGAGAGTTCGACTGCGGCTTTTAGTGCGGGTGTGGAGTATTTAACGGTATGGAATTTTTCGTAGTATTTCTTAAGGCCTTGTAGTATCTTGAGGCATTCTTCCTCGCTCGGCTCATAGACGTCAATGCGCTGGAACCTGCGAGCGAGTGCGTGGTCTTTTTCAAATACACTCCGGAATTCTTTGAGAGTTGTGGTCCCGATACACCTGATCTCGCCGCTGGCGAGCGCGGGTTTTAGCATGTTAGAGGCGTCAAGCGTGCCGCCCGACACTGCCCCCGCACCTATTACGGTGTGAATTTCGTCAATAAATAACACTTTGTTCTGGTCGCCTTTTACCTTGTCTATGATCGATTTTAAGCGTTCCTCAAAGTCGCCCCTATACCTTGTGCCTGCAGTAAGCGATCCCATATCGAGTGCGTATATCTCGGTGTCTAAAAGGGGGGTAGGGACTTTTTTCTCCGAGATCTTAAGTGCGAGACCCTCGGCTATAGCGGTCTTACCGACACCTGCGTCCCCAACGAATATGGGGTTGTTCTTGCGCCTGCGTGCAAGGATATGTATTGTCCTCTCGATCTCTGTTTCCCGGCCGATAAGAGGATCTAGCCTGCCCTCTTTGGCTTTCTCCACTAGGTCTGTGCAGTACTCTGCAAGTGGGTCTTTGGATTTTTCCTGTATATCGCCCTCGGTTTTGGCAAGGCTTGTGGCCTTTTCCCTTTGCTCATACTGACCCTTGCCGTGCGAAATAAAGCGCACGACATCATAGCGGGTTATACCCTGTTGGTTTAGGAAATAGATGGCATGAGATTCTTCTACACGGAACATTGCTACCAGTATGTTGCCGCCGTTAATCTCTTCGGTCTCGGCCGATTCTGCGTGCATCGCAGCAAGTCTCAGAACAAACTGGCTGCCTGCCGAGTATTCCGGCTCACTCAGGTACTCGGACTCAATCTGCACAATGCTCTCGTTCATAAAGTCATCCAGCGTGGTCCTCAGCTTTTCGAGATCCACACCACAGCCCATTAGAACCTCGGAGGCATCGGGATCGAAGGTGAGTTCGAACAGTATGTGCTCTAGCGTAATGAACTCGTGCTTGCGGGCTTTTGCCTGTCCGTAAGCGCGTTCCAGAGTGTTTTCCAGCTCTTTAGAAAGTGTCATGACTCTTCACCGCCACTCTCGACCTCCATAATGCACTGCAGAGGGTGTTCGTACTGTTTGGCCAGCTTGTCGACCTGTAGGATTTTAGTGGTAGCTACATCATAGGTATAAACTCCAACAGTACTCTTACCCTTTGTATGCGCGTCAAGCATTATTCTTGTGGCCTCATCGTTCTTTTTATAGAATACCCTAACCAGGATCCAGACAACAAAATCACGCGGTGTATAGTCGTCATTCAGCAGCACGACTCTATACATGTCGGGCCGTTTTAAATTTATCTTCTCTTCTGTAAGAAGTTCGCCGTCTATATCCCCTTTGTTAAGTTTTTCGTCTTCCATCTTACTCGCCCGCTAAACTTTAGAATCAACGGGTCTGGGCCCCTTTGTTGCTACGCAAATACTTCAATGGCGACTGCCTGTTATACTCGTTTATAAGCTTATCTGTATAGTAGCCTTCCTCTCTTAGAAACTCGCTGATTCCCAGGTTGGCACCCTCGTCGGCGAAGTAGTGCGAGCTGTATGTAGGCACTGCACCGAACCCCCTTAAAAATTTGTGTTCCCCCTGTGCACCGGCCTCAAATATCTCTATGCCGTTTTTAATAGAATAATCTATTAATCTGTAGAAACAACATTCAAAATGGAGGTTGTCGTACTTGTTGATAGCCCCCCAATAACGGCCGTAGAGCCTACGGTTCTTAACAATGTTGAACGTGCCCCCTACCCACTGGTCTTTGTCTTTGGCGAGCACAAGTACTAACCTGTGCCTGAAGTTTTCGAACATGAGCTGAAAAAACTCTCGGTTTAGGTAGGCGCTGCCCCATTTTCTTGAGTGAGTATCCATGTAGAACTCCCACATGGCATCTATGTGTTCTTGTTTGATATCGTCTTTCTCCACAAGCTCAATCTCGAGTGTGCTTGCGTATAGCGATTTTCTTTCTTTGCGTATCTGTTTTTTGCGGCCTGACCGAAGATCGTCCAAGAAGTCGTCAAAACTGGTATAGCTGCGGTTATGCCAATGATACTGATGGGTCTTTCTGCTGAGGAAACCGAACTTGGCCAGATAGTCCCTCTCTTTAGGGGTCAGGAACAGGTAATGGATGGACGAGTAATTAAGATCCCTGCACATCTTTATCAATGCCTTTACCATCGGTTCTGCGTTTTGTTCAAAATCGTATTCGGGGTGAACGAGTATTCGTGTGCCGTTTGCGGGGGTAAAGGGGATGGCCACGACTATTTTTGGGTAGTAGTGGAGGCCCACATTGTCAAAGGCCCTGGCCCATTCCCAGTCAAATATATATTCCCCGTAGGAGTCGAGTTTTATATATGAGGTGGTGGCCCCGATAATGGTGTCGTCTTCTTTTAAGATTATGTATCGCGGTATCCAGGTTTGTCTGGGCCCCACACACCCGGAGTCCTCGAGAGCCTCTAAAAATTCATATTCCAAAAAAGGGTTATTGTCGTCGACGATGGAGTTGTACTGTTCTTTATTTATTGAAGAAATTGACTTATGAATCTCTACTCTCTGACTTGTATCCACTATAGACCCAGCTTTAATTATAGAAAATGTATAAAGTTCCGGTTATACATATCATAAAGTATAGCACTTAGTGGATGTTTTGATCTAGAGGCTAAGTTATATACAATCTCAAGTAGAACAAAATATTGTTTGTGAGTAGATAGTTATAGATGTATATCGGATATAACCCCCTCTGCACAATAAAAAAAATAGCTCTGAAACCAGGCCGGATCGGCACACCGATGAGTCTGGTATTTGTAGGAACAGTTTGCCTATTCGTATGCGTATTGATTACCCCCGAGGCGGGTGCGACTACTTTAAAAGATATATTTTTTGAAAAAAGGGATCTTCTCACGGAAAGTGCCAAGACAGATATTGAGAAAAACCTGATAGTTTTTCAAGATTTAATTCTGGCAAACCCAAATACTGAAACTGTTTTAATCCTCGAAGGTTACTCGGATACAGAGGGTACAGAGGAGCAAAAATTGATTACTTCGCAAAAGCGAGCCGATCGGGTGCGTAACTATCTGGTGGAACTGGGGCTTAAACCCGAGAACATTACAGCGGTCGGTAAAGGTGGTACGGATAAATTTGCCGAGGGCAACACTCCCCAAGCCTTGAAACTTAACAGACGGGTGCATTTTGTGGTCGAACAAAGTGCGAAACCCACACCTATTCCAACCGGGACACCTGAGCCTGCCTTAGAGGACACCCCGGGTACCGAAACCGAACTTTCACCAGCAGAAGCTATTGGTAACATTGAATTGGAGGAATATGTACAGGCCAAAGTGAAAATGATTGCCTCGGATTTTATAGAGTTCAATCCTACTATGGATATGAGTGTTTGGGGGTCATATCTGGTAGAGGTCAGTATACCGAGCGGTTTTTTGCCGAAATTCGGTGAGGGTGTAATTACAGATGACGACACAACGGGTGTAGTAATTTCGAGGGTGGGTCAGTACGTGGGATTAAAGCTTGAGGGCAAGGCCTTTGACATAAGACCGGTGACAAAAACAGGTGCCGATAACGGCGGGGATACGGGTGATCGCAATGTTTCTATCTCAAAGCTTTTGACAGAGGGGACTGAAACTAAGTGGCATTGGTATGTGGTGCCCCAACGTAGCGGTCTTCAATCGCTTACACTCAAAATGAGTGTGGATGTCGAGGATGGGGAGTACACGGAGTATAGGGTAGAGAGCTCGCTCTTGGAGAGGATAGTAAACGTAAAGGCTGAGTTAGCAACAACTATCGTCAAATATATACGTGCATACTGGGCTGTGATTGTGATAGTGTTTATCTGTATAGGGGTAATAGTGGCGTTGCTTAAGAGAAAATAACAGGGGCTGGGCAATGAAATGGCTTAAAGGATTGTTTGGGCACGGTGGTATGGTGGAGTCGATTGACCATGTTGCCATATGTGTGAGTGATATGGATAGGTCGGTTAAGTACTATACAGAGACGCTTGGGCTTGAGCTTATCCGAGACGGCAGAGCGGAGGGGGGTGAAAAAAAAACCTTCCTCGGCGTGGGCAAACGTGTGCTTGTGGCACTGTCTGAGAATAGTCACAGGCTCGTGGATAAGGGTAGATATGCCGAGGGTGTGGGGCATGTGGCGTTTAGGGTCGGGGATGTTGAGAAGGCTAGCAAGGCCCTTAGTTCTAAAGGTGTGGAGTTTATAGAGATCAAACAGGGCGATGACCCCAACACTAAAGCCTATCATTTTTTAGACCCAGACGGTCTTGAGCTCGAGATCTACGGTGCCGCTACAGAGGAAGTCCCCCCGTACTAACTGAGTTTAAACATTGACGCTTATTTTATCGTGTATAGACTATATAATATAGAGCGTGTTCTATTAAAAGAACTAAACCTGCTCAATAAATCTGGCAATTAGAAATATTATGAGTGAGACGAATATTCATAAAAGCAAAGAGAATCGCGTAAGATACGGCCCGGAGATGAAATTACTCATAGTGGGTGGTGGTGTTGCAGGGCTTACACTCGCGGGGCTGTTACAGCAAAGGGGTTTTAATCCGACAGTCGTAGAAAGGGCCCCCAGCTATGGGAACGTGGGCTATGTAATTGTTCTTTGGCCTACCGGAAGCAGGGTGTTAAAGGGACTTGGGCTCTACAGGGAACTCCTGGATAGGGGACTTGTTTTTGATACTTACAATGTTGCAAACCAGCAGGGGGATATTCTGCACTCTTATTCAATAGAAGCGGTAACAGAGAAATACGGGCCGATTGTAAGCACCTATCGGACGGATTTGATCGATGTATTGAGGGAGGCAGTGGACCCAGAGAGCATAAGGATGGGCACAACTGTAGACGATATACATGATACTCCGAGAGGGGTAGACGTAACGTTTAGCGACGGTACCCGAGAGCGCTACGATTTGGTCATTGGGTGTGACGGCATCAGATCGAATACGCGTAAGATGGTTTTTGGTGATGTGCCTCTAACATACAGCGGGCTTAGGGGATGGAGTTTCTGGATTAAATCCAATATCAATAAATCGGCTCAGATAGCCGAGTACTGGGGTACAGGCAAGTTCTTTGGGGTTTGGCCCACAAAGGGAAGGTACTCGGTTTTTACAAGCATAAGGACAGACGAGCACTACCCAGACCCTGTAGATACTCGTATAGAACGTATCAAAGAGCAGTTCAGTACTTTTGGCGGTATGGTACCGGAAATTCTAGATCATTTGGACCGTCCTGAAGAGATCTACTTCGACGAATACCACGACCTAAGGATGGATAAATGGTACAAAAACAGAGTGGTATTGGTAGGAGATGCGGCTCATGCGATACTACCTACTGCGGGCGGCGGGGTTTCTATGGCTATAGAATCTGCTGCTGTGCTGGCAGAGGAGCTGTGCAGGGCTGATTCTGAGAGTTACGAAGATGCGTTTAAGCAGTATATGACAAGAAGACAAGCAAGGGTGAAAAAGGTCCAAGACCAGTCCCGGATGATGGGCAAGATAGCTTACGCTAACAGCAAGACGTTATCCTCAATACGTGACTTTATTGTGCGTTTCTATACCAACAGGCTACTGCTTAAATACTGGGACGGCATGTTAAAAGAAACAATGTGACCCCTCGATTGCTTGCCGATTTCCCCACCGAATACAGGTTATCACACGCGTCTAATGAATATTCAGTTATAATTTCATAGTGAGCACACATTTAATTGAGTGTAGCAGTTTTTGAATTTTGGAGGGCTTTTGAAATATGTATAGATATGTAAAATCAGCGGGACTATTTTTTCTTTTAATCCTATTTTCGCTCACACTTACAAGCGGTGTAGAGGCACAGCCGAATGATTTAAAATCACTCTCGACTCTGGTGAAAACGCTTAGTCCCTCGGTGGTGAATATAAGTACTCGGAGTGTGCAGAGCATGGGCACAAGACCAAAAAGCCCATATGGCGAGAGAGAGGGGGACCCGTTTGAGGAGTTTTTCGAGCGGTTTTTCGGGGACAATCCCGAGAGGGAGTTTCGCAGAAGGGGACTCGGATCGGGATTTATCATAAGCTCTGACGGCTATATCATAACCAACAATCATGTTGTGGAGCGTGCTACGGATATAGAGGTAGTGTTGCAAGACGACGAAAGCTATAAAGCTGAGATTGTGGGCACGGACCCAAAGACCGATATTGCGCTGCTTAAAATTAAGCCTAAACAGCCCTTACCGGCTGTTAGTTTCGGGAACTCTGAGAGGCTTGAGATAGGGGACTGGGTGGTTGCCATCGGGAACCCCTTTGGGCTCGGGCACACGGTAACGGCAGGGATCATAAGTGCTAAGGGAAGATCACTTGGGTTGGGGGCTTATGATGATTTTATTCAGACAGATGCGGCTATTAACCCTGGTAACAGCGGGGGCCCGTTGTTTGACCTTGAGGGCCGTGTGGTGGGAGTGAACACTGCTATATTTGCAGGCGGGCAGGGTATTGGGTTTGCGATACCATCTAGCATGGCAAGCCAGATAGTCGAGCAGCTTAAGCGAAGCGGTAAGGTGGTGAGGGGATGGATTGGGGTACTGGTACAGGAGGTAACGCCGGAGCTTGCCGAGAGTATTGGGCTTGCAGAACCGCGGGGTGCTCTTGTAGCGGATGTAACCCCAGACGGTCCTGCCGAGAAAGCAGGTCTTAAACGGGGTGATGTGATAGTGGAGTTAAACGGTAGCGTGATAGAGGAGATGCCCGAGCTTCCGAAAACCGTAGCCTCGTACCCCCCGGGGACAAAGACCAAGCTTAAGGTGATTCGAAATGGCAGCGAGAGTATTATAAGCATCAAACTGGGAGAGCTGCCCGAGCAGATTGCAAGGGCTCAGACCCCGACCAGGGAAAACGAGATTGAGCACAACATAGGGCTTGTGGTCCAGGAGATTAACCCTCGTATCCAAAGAAGGTTCAACATAGATAGCCCCGAGGGAGTGATCATCACGAACGTAAACAGCGGGAGTATAGCCGAGGAGGCAGGGTTAAGCACTGGGGATATTATATTGGAGATCAATAAAAAACAGATTAAAAACCTCGACGACTACCGAAATGCAATAGATAAAATTGAGAAGGGCGATAATGCGCTCTTTCTGGTTAAAAGAGATGTATCCACTATTTACGTCGCACTCAAAATCCAATAACTCATGAGCAAGGTCGAAGAAAAGTTAAACGAGCTCGGCATCGATTTACCCCCGGCACCCACACCGTTGGGGGCATATAAACCGGCAGTGGTTACAGGCAACTTAATTTTTATCTCGGGCCAACTCCCCTTGGTCGAGGGCAGATTGGTTGCGAGTGGGAAACTTGGGGCGGAGGTCTCAGTAGAGCAGGGTATCGAGGCGGCTAGGGTGGCATGCCTAAATGCAATAGCAATAATAAAGAGCGAGATCGGTGAGTTGGATAGAGTTACGAGAATTGTGAAACTAAACGGTTCAGTGGCGAGTACCCCCGGGTTTAATGATCAGGCCCAGGTCTTAAACGGAGCATCTAATCTGTGTTTTGACATCTTCGGCGAGCGCGGGATACACGCAAGGGCCGCGGTAGGGGTGGCTGAGCTGCCATTGGACTCACCCGTCGAGCTTGAGGTAATTGCTGAGATCGGCTAATTCCTCATTGGTATATTTCACGCATCTCCGCACCACTTATCAAGATGGCCCATAACAATATAATCTATCTGTATACCGATAACCCCTCGCCTGCACTCTCTATAGATGAACTTTTCAAGCGGCTAGCGAAAAACGGTGTTGAGGTCTCTTATATGGGGGATTTCCTTACTCATGTTGTCCCCGATTTGGAAGATCAAAGAGAGATCAAGCGAGAATTCGAATCTGCACTGGTCGGGGATATAGAAAAACCGCTTGATAAGTTTGGAGGTTGTACGGCTCCGAGTTTGCCGCCGGGAACGGGCACAAGTGCAGATGAGCCGATTAAACTCTATGACGGATACTGGCTACAGAGGTGTCTATTTAGGGCCATGTGGTCATCTGAAAATAAGGATCGGTCACCCGCGATCCATATAGTTCTTACCGATAAATTAATCGGTACATACGACATAAAGCGCTATCATGCCAGGGTAGTGTTAACAGGGGTACCGGCGATAATCTCCACATCCGGTTTAGTGGAAGCCCCGGCTAGGCCCAGGGAATATTATTTTATGAAAGCGAGCTATCTGCAAAGTGGCAGGGATCTCGGGGAACTGGACTCAATCTTTTGGGACAGATACCTGGTTTACGATGATGAGCGTACTACGTCAGTCACCTACTCGTATATTCTCCAAGTTCTTAGCTATGAGATCACCGGTGTTGCGTTTTGTGAAGACAGATCATGTTGTCTCTATAACTCACACTGGCAAGAGGGACTACTCGATACCCAGCTTAAAGGTGAGCTCTGTGAAGCTCACCTTGAGAAGCTGGGGGTTCAAAATTAGTTTTAGATTTTATGTGTTAGGAGGCAGTTAGGCTCGGGCTTGCTCTTGTTCCTGGCTTTCGAGTATTTTGATGGCTTCCTGGGCAACTTTCTTACCCGAGAGCAGCATCCCACCAAACGTGGGTCCCATCCTCGGCAACCCGAATGTGGTGTTTACAGCCATCCCGCATACAAGTAGGCCGGGATGAATCTCGCCCGTGTACTCGACAAGGGCCTCTTCGGATTTTTCTACCCACATAGACCCATGGCCGGGGAGTTTCTTGTAAAGCCCCTGCTGGGATAGACGTGAGACCAGGTAGGCGTCGTGGCCCGTTGCATCAATGCACAGTTTTGATTCTATTGCAATCGGGTCAAGGCATGTGATCTCCTTGGGCATGTTTGCAATTGGGGTCCAGTTTATAACCACTCCGGCTACTCTGCCGTTTTCCCTGTACACAAGGTCGTCGAACATGGTCATGTTCCTTATCTTTGCCCCCGCCTCGCAGGTCATGGCTATGAGCTTTGAGCATGCATAGGGACCGTCCGCCACGTACAGCCCCTCGGACACCTCTTCATACGGGACCTCGATCTCGTCTAATACGGTGTGGCCGGGGTCTCTGACAGTAACCTTATTCATGAGGTACCCGCCAATCCAAAACCCGCCGCCAAGATAGTTCATCCTTTCTACAAGCAGTACTTTGTATTTCTTTTTTGCAAGGTCTTTTGCGGCTACGAGTCCACTTGGCCCCGCGCCCACGATTATCACATCACTCGATATGTACTCGTTAAACTCTTCGGCAAAACCCTCGACGATAGCCCTGGTAACCTCTTTTTCCCCAACCGGCGCAAACTTTGAATTGATCTCAGACATAAAGAAAAACACCTCCGTTTAATAACTGCAACGACCAGTTTACTCTATCACAGTTTCGATGGTCGTCAATAGAGCTGAACCACCGATAAGCGACTTACACACAGGAATTTTTTAACTGGTCAATCCCAGGTTTATAAGTTACCCTATTTTTCGGTACGGGGACTACGAATCACAAGAATTCGCGGAGGATTATTTATAATGAAAAGTTTTAACAGATCGTTTTTTGTACTCGTCTTGATATTTAGTTCCTTCTATTTACTAAGCGCAATTTCGGCCGAAGCGGGTCTGATCATGAACCAGGAGCGCTATGTAAAGGGCAAGCCCGAGAAACTCCAGGGCACAATATATATGGAAAACAACAAGGTGAAATTCGAAGACCCTATTGGACAGTCTGCCGCGGTGTTTAACCTGGACACTGGGGAAATGATACAGATCGACAATAAAAACAAGACCTACTCAATTGCTACGGTCGAGGATTATGTGCGGTACTTTGAGCAGTTTGCAGAGAGAAAGAAAGAAGAGATGAAACGACAGTTAAAAGAACTGCCCCCCGATAAACGGGCAGAGGTAGAGAAGATGATGAAAGACAAGGGTGTGGATATATCGGATAATGCTAAACCGGCCAAGATATCTATGAACAAACCGGGGAATAAAACAAAGATAGCCGGCTATGAGTCTTCCAAATACGAAATATTCAGGGGCGGGGTACTAAAGCAAGAGATTTGGACCAGTGAGGAGGTGGGGTTTGGCCAAGAGATCGATATGGAGAAGATGTCCGAGTATATGAGCGAGCTTAGAAAAAGCGTTGAGAGATTCGGCAGCTCCAACACTATTACAAACAAAGAGCTTGAGGTCTATAAGGAGATTTACAGTTCCGGTTTTCCTCTAAGAACACTCGATATCTACCCTGATGGTACGACCATAGTAGAAGAGGTAACCAGGGTAGTGAGGAAAGACATAGGTGCCCAGTCATTCGTACCCCCTCCCGGTTACAAAAAGGTATCGCTGCAACAGATGGTCGAAGCCAACCCCGGCGGTTAGTGAATCTATCTAGTGGAATTTAAATTATGACTATAGCACTGCTTGAGCAGAGAGCGGGTGCTATAGGTTTATAAGCCGTTTCAGAGTAATTACCGTTTATTCTGTTTCTGTATTTTCTTCAGTAATTTCTTCAGCCGGTTCTTCCTGTGTATCTACTGCTTCTGGTGTTTCGGCTGTATTATTTTCGGGTTCTGAATTCTCTCCGATCAGTTCGACTACAATTCCGGCTGTCACGTCCCTATGCAACTTAACTGTTATATCGTGTGTGCCGACGGTCTTTAGAGGGCTCTCGAGCTCGATATCCTTTCTGGATATTTCAAGACCCTGCTTGGCTAGTTCATCGGATATGTTTTGTGCGGTGATAGAGCCAAAGATTTTATCTTCTTCCCCGACCTTAACAGGGAAAGTGCATTTTGTACCGTTTACCTTAGCTGCCAGTTTCTCGGCCTCGCCGCGCACGGCCTCTTCTTTCGCTAGGATCTTTTTGCTCTTTTGCTCCCACAGTTTTAGGTTGCCAGCGGTTGCTTTGATCGCAAGTTTTTGGGGAAGCAGGTAGTTTCGGGCCAGACCGTTTTTAACCTCTTTGATCTCACCTATTCTACCCAGTTTATCGACGTCGGCCGTGAATATTACTTTCATTTCTAGATACCTCCGCAGTGCTTTGTTACATACACAAATGGTATTTGTTTAATGCAGTACAGTGTAGGGGAAAAGTGCCATGAAACGCGCTCTCTTTAGTGTGGCGGCAAGTTTCCTCTGATGAAAAGCGCATAACCCGGAATTTCTCCTAGGTACTATTTTTTTTCTGTCTGTAATAAATCTACGCAGCAGGTCTGTGTTTTTGTAGTCCATCTCGATCGGTTCGGTACAGAACCTGCACACTTTCTTTTTAGTAAATGATCTTCTGTCTCTTCTTGTTTCCATTATTGAGCCCCTCCTTCTTCAGGGTCTGTTGTTGTAGTCTCAGGTGCGGGGGTAGATTCCTCCACGGCCTCGGGTTCACTTGATTGCGCTTCTGCTTTTACTTCTGGCTCCGCAGGTGGCGGTTCTGTTGGTTGTTCTTGTGGTTTTGCTTCTTCCTCAGAAGCCGCAGGCTCTGCAGATTGCGCTTCTGGCTGTGTTTGTGGTTGCGGAGCTTGGGTCTCTGGTGCTTGCACCTGATCCTTAGCCTTCTCCTCTGTTTTCTCCTCGACCTTTTCCTCTTCTACAGCACTTTCCCTGCGAGCGACCTCTTCTTTGATCTTAACAGTCATAAACCTCAAAATATCGTTTTTATAAAAGCTCAGATGCTTTTCCATGTCTGCAACCACCTGGGGCAGTGCCTGGAAAATCATGATGTAGTAAACACCCTTGGTGTGTTTGTTGATCTCATATGCCAGGTCGCGCTCGGCCCATTTATCTGATTTAAGAATCTCTCCACTATTCGAGATAATGGCTTCGTCAAGTTTTTTCTGGATGGTTTCGAGCTCGTCCGACTGGATGTCGGGCCGAGTGATATAAAGTGTTTCGTAAAAGCTAGGAATTGATCCCATTGGTACTACCTCCTGTCTTGGTCTGATGGCCCTGGAGTATATTGGGAGTATATCCAGAGCGACACGATCTAAGGTTTGTTACATAAACATTTTTATAAATCAGTGCGGTACCGCTATATGCAGTACCGCACCACAAATCATTGTTATTTTATATGAGTAACGGGGCAATTACCAGTGATACGATGGACATTAATTTGATTAGAATGTTCATTGCAGGACCCGATGTATCTTTAAACGGGTCACCTACTGTATCACCTACAACCGCTGCTTTATGAGCATCGGAACCCTTGCCGCCGAGGTTGCCCTCTTCGATAAACTTTTTGGCATTGTCCCATGCACCACCGGCGTTGGCCATCATGAGTGCAAGCATAACACCCGAGATAATGGCGCCGGCCAAAAACCCTCCCAGGCCCTCGGCGCTTAGAATAAACCCGATTACCAACGGTGCAATAATCGCGATAATACCGGGGATGATCATCTCCTTAAGCGATGCATCGGTGCTTATACTTACACATGTTGCATAGTCGGGTTTTGCCTCTCCTTCAAGGAGCCCGGGTATGTCTTTAAACTGCCTTCTTACCTCTTCTACCATTTTTTGAGCTGTCCTGCCCACAGAGCCCATTGTAAGGGCACCTAGCAGAAACGGTATTGTTCCACCCAGGAGCATGCCTATTACAACCTTGCTCTTGGTGAGGTCTATTGACTCGAGTCCAACGGCCTTTGTATAGGCAGCGAATAGGGCTAGGGCTGCGAGTGCTGCCGAGCCGATGGCAAATCCTTTTCCGATTGCCGCTGTGGTGTTTCCTAGTGAATCGAGTTTGTCGGTAATTTTTCTTACGTCTTCGCCAAGCTCGGACATCTCTGTAATACCGCCTGCGTTATCCGCCACAGGCCCGTATGCATCCACCGACATTGTAATACCGATAGTGGCCAACATACTTACTGCCGCTATCCCTATGCCGTATAGACCGGCGAATGCAAATGAAACGCCGATTGCTATTGCAATGGTGATTACAGGCAGCGTGGTGCTGATCATACCCACTGCCATACCTTCAATGATGTTTGTAGCCACCCCTGTTTGCGAGGCCTCTGCAATCTTTTTAACCGGTGATCCAGACGTGTAGTGCTCGGTTAAAAGTCCTATTACCACACCTGCTAAGAGCCCTAACACAGATGCAAGCCAGATTCTTATGATGCTACCGCCTAGGCCGTCTACAAGCCCGACGATTAAGAGCACTACCAATGAGGCTGCGATATAGATCCCGCCTGCGGTAAATGTGGCTCTCCTAAGCACCATCTGTGGCTCGCTGTCTTTCCACCAGTCCACACTCTTGGCACCGATAATAGAGCAGAAACTCCCCAGTGCAATCAGTATGATCGGTATGGACATGAGTGAGATGATATTGGTTCCCATGCCCGCTGCTATAACTATTGTTGCGATCACGGCACCCACATAGGATTCGAATAGGTCTGCACCCATGCCAGCAACGTCACCAACGTTGTCGCCTACGTTGTCGGCAATCGTGGCCGGGTTTCTAGGGTCGTCTTCGGGGATGCCCGCTTCGACTTTACCCACGAGGTCGGCTCCGACATCCGCAGCCTTTGTGTAGATACCTCCGCCGATCCTGGCAAATAGTGCCACAGAGCTTGCACCCATTGCAAACCCGCCGATGATCTCGGCAAAGTCCACAGCAAACGCCGTTAGGCCGGTGGCGTCGGTGGGGTTCTCAGGGATACCGATACCGAACGCGAATGCTACCGATAGCCCAAGCAATCCAAGCCCGGCTACCGAGAGCCCCATAACATTGCCACCCTTAAATGCAACTGAGAGTGCCTGTCCCTGCCCCTCTGTAGCAGCCGCCTGTGCTGTCCTTACATTGGCCTTGGTCGCGGACTTCATGCCGAAGTACCCTGCCATTGTAGAACAAAGCGCGCCGCCCAAATACGCAATGGCCGCTCTCCAGTCTATGAATACTCCAAGTAGGATAAAAACAATAAACACGAAGATCGCTATGATTTTATATTCCCTGTGAAGGAATACCATTGCCCCCTCTTGGATTGCTGCTGAGATCTCTCTCATCTTGTCGTTTCCTTCAGGGAGTCCTTTGATTTCCCTATATACCAGGTACGCATACCCCAGTACCACGATTCCTAATATCACCCCGAAGAGTGCTGCAATAACTTCACCCATCTGATTAAACCTCCTTTATATGGTTCTCCTGTTTTTCATTATTGGGTTCATCTACTTTTTCTCTCTGATTGTATATATTCATCGCACTCTCGACACCGTTTTCAATAATCTCTTGGACGGCATCGGCAGATCTCTCGACTATGGTCTCGAGCTGCTTTGCCTCCTCTATGTTAAATCCCGAGAGCACATGGCTTACCGTACCGGTTGTGTCTGTCGGTTTGCCTATACCGATCCGCACCCTTGCAAAGTCGTCGGTGCCAAGCATGCGTACAATGGACTTAATACCGTTATGTCCGGCACTCCCCCCGCCCTGCTTTACCCGAATTCTATTTAGCGGCAGGTCCATCTCATCGTGTACCACAATTAGGTCGCGGGAGTCTACACGATAGTAATTACAAGCACTTGCGACTGATTCTCCACTATTGTTCATGTAAGTCATCGGTTTTAGGAGCAGTATCTTGATCTCGTCTTTGTTGGCTTCGCCGAATATGCCTTTAAAGCGTTGTTTGGTGCTATCGCAATGAAACCGTTCACTGAGTATATCTATTACGGTGAAGCCTACGTTATGCCTGGTATCTTTGTACTTATCGCCGGGGTTTCCAAGACCCGCTACCAGGACCACTCTTTTATCTATTCCTCGCCACCTTCCTCTTTTGCTTGTTCATCTGTGCCTTCGCCCTCTGCACCTTCTTCACCCTCAGCGCCTTCTTCGCCTTCTTCTCCCTCTTCCTCCTCAGCCTCTACAACCTCGGCCTTAGGCGCACGCACAGCTACGATTGTGTCTAAATCACCATGCAATACCGAAATCCCCTCGTCTACTTCGAGATCACTTATGCTGATTGAACCGCCTATGTCCAAATCAGTTACATCCAGTTCGAATGAGTTGGGTATAGCGTTGGGTAGACAAGAGATATGAATCTCGCGTAATAGTTCCTCCAGAATACCGCCCTCTTTTACCCCTTGTGCGCGCCCGGTGATGTTTACAGGCACATTCACGCTTATATTTTGTTTCATGTCGAGCGCTTGGAAATCAAAGTGAATAGGCTTGCTCGATATATAGTCGTACTGTATGTCTCTTAGCAACGAGAGTTTGCCCTTGTTTTTATCGTCGTCTTTGATCTGAATATCGAGTAGGGTGTTTTCCCCGGCCTCAGTGGATAGTGCGGTTTTAAGCTCTGTGGGGTTTATTACCAAAGCGATGGGTTCAGTATCCTTGCCGTACAGTACCGCAGGGACGTTGCCTTCGTTCCTGATCTGTTTCGCCCCGCTTTTCCCCATCCTTTTTCGTCTTGTGACTACCAATGTACTTTGTGCCATCTGTTCTTACTCCTTACTTCTTTTTCGTTTAATTGAATAATGCACTTATTGATTCACCTGTAGCAATCCGCTTTATAGCCTCTCCCAGTAGGTCTGCTATGGTGAGTACGTTTATTTTTTCGCAATCAAGGGTTGTGTTCAACGGTTGTATAGTATCCGTAATTATTACTTCCTCGATCGAAGATTCGTTTATTCTCTCGATCGCACTGCCTGATAACACACCATGTGTACAGCATAGTGTAACGCCCACAGCCCCCTCGCGCTCAAGCGCCTTGGCAGCCTGTATGGCTGTGCCGGCAGTGTCCACCAGGTCGTCTACCAATATTACGTGTTTACCCTCTACATCTCCTATAACATTCATTATTTCCGCTTGGTTGGGGTTGGGTCTCCGTTTATCGGTCATTGCAAGGCCCGAGTCTAGAATCTTTGCGTAAGATCTTGCTCTTTCCATCCCACCGGCATCAGGTGAAACGATCACTATGTTGTTGTGATCAAACTTGTTTTTGATGTACTTGATAAATATGGGGGTTGCATAAACATGATCGACTGGGATGTTGAAAAACCCTTGAATCTGTCCGGCGTGGAGGTCTACGGTGACCACGCGCCCAATGCCGGCCGTGGATATGAGGTCTGCCACGAGTTTTGCAGTGATGGGTGCTCGGGGTTGGACTTTTCTGTCTTGACGGGCGTAACCGTAGTAGGGGACGACAGCTGTGATAGCGCGTGCGGAAGCCCTCTTTAGCGCATCGGCGATTATAAGTAGCTCCATTATATGTTCGTTTCCCGGGGGCGAGGTGGACTGGATCACAAAGGCATGTGAACCTCTCACGCTCTCGGATACCTCGGCCGATATCTCTCCGTCGCTGAAACGCCTTGTTTCCGACTTGCCGAGATCCACGTCCAGGTACTTACATATAGCTTTTGCGAGCGGCGCATTTGATGTGCCGCAGAAAATTTTTGTATTATCCATATTCCTTGCTAGAAATTTGGTTAAACGACCCGATGTAAAATCAAGGTATTATAAAATAGATAATCTATAATTCAAGTTGTAACAGATAGATAACGAATTTTTTCAGAATCAGTTAGAGGGTGCGGTCTTGGGGTTGGTCTTCTCGGGTCTCAAGAGCAGATTAATAGCACCGAGGAGCTTTCGGAACAATAGCGGGATGTCGGTGCTGATAAGCGTAAGAGGAGTAGCATGGCGGAAGTTTGAGAATTCCGCGTAATTAATGTTTATCACGCTCGGCAGAGCGCTGCGCAATTTGCGCGATTCCTCGACAGGGATTATGTTGTCTGATTCGTCGTGGAAAATGAAAACATCGGTCTTGATAGAGTCTAGAGAGTTTGAGGGGGACATTGCCGAGGCAAGTGTATGGAAATCGTTACCGAATGATTCAGTAATCTTTTTGGCATCAATAAAAGAGTGTTTACCGTTGAGGACGGAGTTGGCATCAGACTCTAACAACTGTGCTTTTACTACCTTGCCTGCTAATTCCACGGAGAGATTGTCGGGGGTCCAAGGGCGGGTGTCATCACCGATCCGGGCCTCATTAGATATAATCTCGGCAAAAAAGTCAGTTAAATCGTAGTATCCCCCCAGGGATAGCACAAATAGGGGCTTAGCACCCAGCTTAGAGGCGGATACTAAAGCGTAGGAGCCGCCGATAGAAAATCCGATTATTCCGATTCGATCTTGTGCTACATTTTCAAGCGACTCAATATAGTTATATGTATCTATGACGCGCTCTATGTCCTCGGAAGAGAACTGTCTGTTTCTGATTGTGGGGGAGCGCGGGATAGCTACACCGATCCCGGATCGTGCGAATGCAGTGGCCAAGTTAACGAGCCTCTGGTCACGAGAGCCCTCTGGTGTGAACCCTGGTATAACAACCACCATCGGGACCCGTGAGATATCTGTTGGCATATAAAGGTCTATCCATCTGAATATATGTTCCTCTAGGATTTCGTCTTCACCACTCTCAAGGGTTTCTGTGACCGGGGGGCTAAATTCAACCTCCTCAAATTTATATTCATGTTTGAGCCCGTCGAATAACTGAGGGGAGTCGGGGACGACTTGCGATAGTATAAAAGCTGTGGTGTAGAGCTGTTTGCCCCAAAAAAACATCACAATGATAAGTGATCCCATGATGAGGAATATTGTGGTTGCTAATATGAGGGATAAAAGGGATTTCGGTCTAGTCATTACTAAAGTGTAGTTTTATAACGAGTAGTTTGGGGCTCGCAAACAATTAACAGCCCTTTCCAGCGACGAATAAATTTACCCCTTGTACCAGCTGGGGATTTGGCTGCCGGTGAATATATTTACGGCTTTGGTCTCAAGATACATGCCGAGCCCGTCTGCACCCAGTTCTTTGCCGATACCGCTTTGGTTGAACCCTCCGTAGGGAGTCTCGGGGATTATGCCCCCGTATGTATTTACCCAAAGGTACCCTGCTTTTAGGGCTTTGGCTGTTCTTAGTGCTTTGCCGATGTTCTCGGTCCAAATACCGCCAGCAAGTCCGTAGATGGTATCGTTGGCTATGTCGATTGCCTCTTGTTCGGTTTTAAAAGGCATTGCTGCTACTATGGGGCCGAATATCTCTTCGCACGCAATTGTTGCTTTGGGGCTGACATCGGCCAGCACAGTGGGCTCAAAGAAGTAGCCTTTATCCAATTGATCTGGGCGTTTTCCGCCGTGGAGCACCCGCCCACCCTCGCTTACCCCTTTTTCAAAATATTTGCTTACCGTGTCAAAATGTTCTTTCGATATAAGTGCACCGAGTTCTGTATCGTCTTCGAGCGGGTCCCCTATCCTGATCTTTGATACCCTATCGATATAAGCATCGAGAAAGCTATCGTAAATGTCTTCGTGAAGGAGTAGACGTGTGACAGCAGTACAGTTCTCTCCCTGGTTAAAGAACCCACCCCTAAGAGTGGCTTCTATGGCATTGTCCAGGTTGGCGTCATCATAGATGATACAGGGGGCCTTACCCCCGAGCTCAAGCGATACCCTCTTTACGTCGGTGGCAGCGGTTCTCATGACGTGTTTTCCGACCTCTGTAGAGCCTGTAAATGCAACCTTGCTAACATCGGGGTGTTCCACGAGTGCTTGGCCTGCAACTTCACCCAGACCCGGGACAACGTTTAGCACCCCGTCGGGGAGCCCGGCCTCGGAGCATAGCTTGGCAACCTCCAGAATACCGCAGGGGGTGAACTCGGCCGGCTTAAGCACTATTGTGCACCCGGCAACAAGTGCGGGGGCTATCTTCCAAAACGAAAGTAACAGAGGGAAGTTCCAGGGGATTATGTGAGCTACGACACCAATCGGCTCATTTATAGTGACAGTGATCTGGTTTTCAGACGCTATGATGCTCTCGCCCTTGATGGTGTTTGCAATACTTGCGTAGTATTCAAGTGTTCTTACAGAGCCGCCTACCTCAACCAGCCTGCTCTCTCTAAGCGGTTTCCCTGTTTCCAGTGTGTTTGTAAGTGCGATTTTCTCTGTGTTTTCGACAAGGATATCCCTTATGTTGTTTATGTGTTTTAGACGCTCGGGGATGGTGAGTTTTGACCAGGACACAAATGCTCTGTTAGCGGCCTCGACTGCTTTGCCTATATCTTCTCTTCCGGCCTCGGCTATTTCAGCAAACGGTTGTTCCGTAGCGGGGTTTTCTCTTGTATATGTTTTAGCGTCTTTGGCGCTGATCTCTTTGCCGTCAATAAACAGTCCGTATTGTCTGATTTTGCCATCCGACATCAAAAGCCTCCTAGTGGGATAATAGTGAAATAGTATCAAATATAACAATTTTAATCCACATAGGATGACTCAGCGGTGTGTGGGAGTGAACACTGTATTTATATGCTTAGTAATTTAAGACAAATGCAGTGGGCAACTAGGTGGTTAGATTGTCCAGATTTTTTTCGCTCTCTATGACACTGTGCATAACCTTGCTCAACGCCTGTATCCGATAGGGTTTAACAATCCGGTCCACAAACCCGTAATCGAGATAGTTGGATATGATGGGGCTATCGGCATAGCCGCTTGATACGATAACCTTGGCATTGGGGTCAAGCTCCAAAATCCTCTTGGTTGCCTCGCTGCCTTCCATGCCGATTTTAACTGTAAGGTCCATCAATACTGCGTCAAAGGGCTGTTCCGATTTGTAAGCCTGTTCGTATAGTTTTGTGGCCTCTAGGCCTTCTTCAGAGGATACTACGTCGTAACCGAGATGAGCGAGCATTTCGGATACAACTTTTCTGACATGGATCTCGTCGTCCATTACAAGCACCCTGCCTTTACCGTATATAATTGCTTCTGGGGACTCGGCTGTTTTGTGTTCCGCAACAACTGTAGCGGGCAAATAGATATTACAGGTAGTGCCTTTGTTAACCTCGGAGTCTATTTCTATAAGACCGTCATGGTTTAGAATAATGGACCTGGTTACGGCAAGCCCAAGTCCGGTCTCTGCGCTCTTTGTTGAGAAAAACGGATCGAAGATCTTGGGCAGGTCGTCTTTAGTTATGCCGATGCCGGTGTCTTTGATCGTAATCATGACATAGGGGCGGGTTTCACCGCCGTTTTTCTCAGAGGGCAAGTTGTCGATGTTTTTGGCTGTGATGCTTAGTGTGCCAGCGGCCGGCATGGCCTGTTTCGCGTTCATTATTACGTTGTTGATGGCCTGTGTGATTAATTCGACGTCGATATTTACCGGCCAGAGCCCGTCCGGAGCTCCTTTTGCATCGGAATTTATAGGTTGGTCGGCAGGTATACTCAACTCTTTTTCTATATGGGAACCCTCGAGTGCGAGGTTTGCGGTTTTTGTGAGCAATGAGCCAATCGAAGAGACCTCTTTATACTCTGAGACCCCACCCTTTGAAAAAGTAGAGAGCTGCTGGGTTAGGTTTCTGGCTATCATCGTAGCGTCTTCGGCATCGGTAATCATATCGTAGAGCTTGTCGTCGGGTGTGAGGAACGAATGGACCAATGAAAGGTTGCCGAGAATGGCTGTGAGGCTGTTGTTGAAGTTGTGAGCTATGGCACCGGCAAGTATTGCCAGTGACTCTATTTTTTGGATTTTAACAAGGTAATCCTGAATATTTTTTAGCTCTGATATGTCTCGGAACACAAGCACCGATCCCGTTTTGTCGCCTTTGTGGTCTTTAATAGGGGCAATGTTTTCTTCTATAGGTATCTCGGTGCCGTTTTTTATTAACCTGCCCGAGTGTCTACGGAGGGAGTCAATACTCTCGGGCTCTGAATAACTCTTTGCAACCTGACTAGATTCGTCGATTGAATCATCGACAACCAAACTGTATACGTCTTCGAGATTCTTACCCTTTACCTCGTCTTCGACTGAGCCGGTTAGGTGTTCTGCCACAGGGTTCATGAACATTATTTCTTCATTCTCGTTTGTTACGATTACAGCGTCACCTATTGAGTGGAGGATGGTGCTTAGCCATTGTTCGCGCTGTCGCAGCTTTTTTTCCAGGCGGCTTCTATGTATTGCTATCTCAATATTGCTCTGAAGCTCTTTTAACACAAATGGTTTTAGTATGTAACCGTAAGGTTGAGTGACCTTGGCACCTTCTAGGGTGTTTTGATCTACAAAAGCGGTAAGATAGATAACAGGGATATCGTATTTTTCCCTTAGATAACCTGCGGTCTCGACTCCGTCCATATCCCCTTCGAGCTTTATATCCATCAACGCCAGGTCGGGGATGTTTTTGGATACCTCTTCTAATGCGCTCTCACCGCTGTTTACAACAGCGGTTACCTCGTATCCAAGCCGAGACAGTTTATTTTTAATATCGGTCGCGACGATCTGTTCGTCTTCAACAATTAAGATTTTTATCATTATAGATTACTTAACTACTAAAAGTGATTCTAAATTCGGTCCCGTTGCTCGTGTCGAGCTCGATATTCCCCTTTAGTTGTTTGGTGAGTGTGTTGACCAGTTGTAATCCGAGAGAGTCGGTGTGCTTGTAATCTATCTCTTCCGGGAAACCTATACCATCGTCCCTGATAACAAGATCATACGGTACGTCGCTTGAGTCCTCGGTACTGTTGTTTGTAAAGAGCCGGACCATTACCTTGCCCTGTCTGCCGTTGGGGAATGCGTGTTTAAGTGAGTTCGAGACCAACTCATTTATTATAAGTCCACATGGGATAGCTTTGTTTATGTCGAGCAGTACCCCGCTTACGTCTACGTCTGCGTTTATTTGAGAGGGGTCTACCTGGTATGAGTTGAATAGGTTAGCGGTGAGTTCCTGGATGTAGAGACCGATATCGATCCTGGCGAGGTCGGGTGATTGGTAGAGCTGTTCATGGATCATTGCAAGGGTTCTTATACGGTTTTGGCTTTCCTCGATCATTTCCACTGCTTTTTCATCCTGAAAGTACTCGGACTGTAGGCTGATTAAGCTCGATATAAGCTGCAGGTTATTCTTTACCCTGTGATGGATCTCTTTTAGCAACACATCTTTTTCGTCCAAGGATTTTTTTATCTGTTCCTCGGCTACCTTGCGGTCGTGGATCTCGTGCTCAAGCAGGGTGTTAATCCTCAAGAGGTCGGCTGTGCGCTGGTTTACCCTTAGGTCCAGTTCGTCTCGGGCTAATTTCAGTTCTTCTGCCTGCTTTGCGTTGTTCACGGCTACCGAGATCTGGTTGGATACAATCTCAAGCAGTTTCAAGTCGTCTTGATCAAATGCATGTTTCTTAAGCGAGTTGATGATAATGGCCCCTATCGTCTTGCCGCCGAACTGTATGGGCATAGAGGCGTAGCTCTTAGTGCCCAACTCTCTACCGGCCGGGCCTATTACGTTGTCTTCGTCTACATCGGGACAGTATCTCGGTTTCCCTTCGATTATGGTCTTCCACGTATAACCGATGGGGTAGAGAATCCTGCCGGCACGCTCTATAAACCAGTCCGGAAACCCCCTATACGACTTGGCCACCGCATGCCTGCCTTCGACCAAATATATTGCTACGTATTTTATTTCGCTTATGTTTTTGTGCATTGAGTCCACAGCGTTTTCAATGACCTCTTGGAGCTCAATTGAGCGGTGCACACTCTGTGTGACAATCCTAACGGTTTCTTCGTACCTTTTTTTCTTTGTGATTAGAGATAGATTGGCCTCGAGCTCTTTGTCGAACTGTGAGCGTTCTATGGCAATTTTTGCGAGGTAAGTGGCCCTTTCGATTATAGTTAATTCCTCTTCTTCCGGTCGTCTGGGTTCTTTGTAGTAAACCGCAAATGTGCCAAGCACACTGCCGTCTATGGCATTAATCGGTGTTGACCAACATGCTTTTAAATTGTGTTTGAGTGCTAAGGTTTTACCGTTTTTCCAAAGTGGGTCGGTTGCAATATCAGACACAATGACCGGTTCGTTTCTATACGCGGCCGTGCCGCAGGAGCCCACTGCTGGACCAATATGCAGACCCTCTATGGCCTGTGTGTATTCGGGTGGTAAGCTTGGGGCTGCTCCTGTGTGTAGTGTTTCAGTTTCTTTGTCTAACAAAAGGAATGAGCACAGCATGCTGTCGCTCTGCGCTTCTACTTCGAGACAAATTCCCTTTAGTATCTCGTGGATATGGAGGTTGCTTGCGATTAATTCGAGGGCTCTTTTTTCGCTGGATAGTAGCCTTTCGTCCCGTTTTTGTTTTGATATGTCGTCGCAAACAACCAGCAATAACTTTCTGCCCTTATCATCCTCGAGCAGCCTTACTCTCTCGTGTACCCATATGGTCCTGCCGTCCTTACGTACTTTACGAAATTCCCAATTGGCAACCCCGTCAGGGTTGTTCAAAAAACTCACGACCTTTTCTTTGACCAATTTTCTGTCTTTAGGGTGGAAAATATCGAAAACAGACTTCCCTATTAATTCGTTGGATTCGTACCCGAGCTGCTCGGCACCAAATTTATTTACCGATACCACAATCCCATCGGTATCGAGCGTGAAATACATCGAAGGGTTATGTTCATACAACCACTTATAGCTCTCTTCCCCATGCCTTAGTGTTTCTTTAGCACCATTGTGGCTTACATCCATTGTGCTCTCGCTTGTGTCATTGGTGGCAGCCTTGTTTGCCATAAATAGCGTTTGTTCCCCAGGTTCAAAATTACTATATATATTGTTACCTACTACTGATTTTGGGTGAGCCGAGATAAGCTCAAGCAGCTTTGACGAATCGAACAGACGTTTATCGTATTGACAGAGCGCTACACAGTTGTTATTGCAGAGCCCTGAATTTATCATGACTTCATACTCCATCAGCTTGTCGGCTACATCGGGCTCGTGAAGAGTCCAAGTCATCTCACCTGTGATCCTAAGTGCTCGGAATCCTTCGTCTATTGCGCGGTCAGTCTGTTCTTTGATAAACCCACACATATCTTCTGGAGAAAATTGATCGTCCTTTAAATATGTTTCCTTGGTGTTGTAAATCTCGAACTTACTTGCCGAGAGCAGACTCTCCAGGTCTAGATCTTGGGTTTTTAGTTGGTTTATTATCGAGCTATAATCTTCTGAGGCTGATATATAGATTATCTTTTCGTTTTTTTCCAGACCCGCTTTAATAAATTCTGCTAGAAATTCAATCTGTTCTTTATCCGAATCAAAAATGAAACAAACATGGTCCCCGCAACTCAACTCTTGCGGACTATCGGATACTACGTCTGAATTCATATTTGACTTACTCCCTTACTATCCCCCGATGCCGGGGTTGTCAATAATTTAAGTAGACTTCTGATCTGTTTCTTGGTGAATGGTTTTTTAATCACCGATATTGGCCCCAGCTCAAGCGCTTCGTTCATAAGGTCGCTGTCGGGATAGCCGGTGATGATAACAACAAGGAGATCGGGCTGGGTCTCGCGGATTTTCTTTAGCACATCTACACCGCTTACGTCGTCTAGCGAGAGGTCAAGAAACACCAGATCAAAGGTGTTTTCTTGGATCAGTGTAATGGCCTCTGTGCCTGTGTTAACCGATATTACACGGTGGCCTTCAGAAAATATAATGTTGTTTAGATCCATACAGATCAGTTCTTCATCATCTACGACAAGAGCCCTCTTTTCTTTGGGAATCTGATTCCAGAGCCACTGGTTAATTAGATCCCTTGTGAAGCGCCACTGGTTCCCTACTTTGAACGCGGGAATCTTTCCGTCTTCCAATAATCTGTATAGTGTGGGCTTTGCAATTTTTAGGTATTTTGCAGCCTCCTCCAGAGTCATTATATTCTCCATTGTGTTTCTCCTCTTGTCGGTGTTTGTTTTTTTTGTCAGATATTCAATTATACACCATAAAATCAGAAAAATGATAACAAATTACAACTAATAAGAAGCATTGTAGGCCAAAGACGTCTAAATATTGAATTTGAATATTTATTACTTTCGCACTTAGCCTATGAATTTATTTATCTATTTTCAAGCATTCAAACGTATGTGTTAGTTTTATAACCGCCTCCAATCATACAATAAATCGCAACTAAGTTTTTGTGATCCGACCATGTCGACGACTATAAAGTCACTATATATTATTAAATACTATTCAAGAAATATCATTAATGCAACTTTTGTCCCCATTGCCATGACATAAAATATTTTTTATCATACATTCTGATTACATGAGTTGAGTACAAATAACAACAAAATTGAGCTTTAATATCTAATATGAGGTGTCGCATCGGACAACATATAATAAGGAATCGTATCTATCTATACGGTAGATTGACAATTACGGATCTTACTGTAAATTAGAAATCTCTCATCACGAATTTCGGAGTTGGCTATTAGTATATTAAATCAGGTTGCGGAAAAATTACTGGACTCGAATGAGGATATAAGCTTTGACGAAGCTCTAGAGTTAATGGAGTTAGAAAAATCCTCTCTCCCGGAACTGATTGCTTTAGCTAGGAAGGTTACCTTGAAGTATAAAGGTGACGGAGTGTTCTTGCGTTCGATTATTAGTGCCCAGACCGGTAACTGTCCCGAGGACTGTTCGTTCTGCTCTCAATCTGTTCATTTTGATTCTAATGTGCAAGCGCACCCGCTTATGGATGCAGAAAAGATCCTAGATGCCGCTAAACACGCCAAGAGCTTGGGTGCCATGGACTTCTGTATCGTAATTAGCGCTAAAGGGCCTACGCCCAGGATTTTTAAAAAGGTATTAGAGGCTGTGGACCTGCTTGTAGCTGAGACCGACCTTAAGGTGGGTTGCTCGCTCGGGGACCTAAATAGGGAGCAGGCTTTCGAGCTTAGGGACCATGGGGTGTGGCGCTATAACCATAACCTAGAGGCTTGCAGAAGTTTTTTCCCAAATGTCTGCACAACACACAGCTATGAGGATAGATGGCAAACCGCTCAACTGGTCAAAGAGGCCGACATGAACCTGTGCAGCGGCGGGATTCTGGGGATGGGAGAGACCACAAGACAGAGGATAGAGCTGGCATTTGAGTTAAAGGAGCTTGAGCCCAGCTGGGTGCCTATCAACTTCTTAAACCCCCGGCCCGGCACACCGTTTGAACACCTGGAGATGATAACCCCGTTTGAGGCTGTGAAAACAATCTCAATATATCGCATGATACTGCCCGACAAAATCCTTATGACTGCCGGGGGCAGAGAGGTAACGCTGCGCGACCTTCAGGCCATGGGACTTTTGGCGGGTGCAAACGCCATGATACTCGGCAATTATCTAACCACACCTGGACGCAGCCCCGAGGAAGACCTCAAGATGCTAGACGATTTGGAAATGCCCGTAAGAACTGACGTTAACTGATCGGTCCCGCCCAACAGTTATTACCCTCAATGAAAATAAGCTCGGTTTAAAGTATACTTCTCATTCTCGATGACGGATCGTACGAAGAAACTAGGCAAACTCGATAGAGAGTACATATGGCACCCTTTTACTCAGATGAAAGAGTATGAGGAGCGCGACCCCCTTGTGATAGAGGGCGGGGAGGGCTCTTACCTGATTGATACCGAGGGCAACAGGTACATTGACGGTGTATCGTCCCTATGGGTAAACGTTCATGGGCACAAAGTGCCCGAGATTGATAACGCAATTAAAGCCCAGGTGGATAGACTCGGGCATAGCACTTTGCTGGGTGTGACGAACCCCCCGGCAGTGGAGCTTGCAAAAGAGCTTATAGAAAACTGCCCCGAGGGACTAAAGAAGGTTTTTTACTCCGGGGACGGGGCCAGTGCTGTGGAGGTTGCGATCAAGATGACCTTTCAGTACTGGCAGCACAAGGGACTAGACAAAAAAATAAAATTCATCTGTCTTGAGAATGGCTACCACGGGGATACTCTAGGCGCGGTGTCGGTGGGTGGGATAGACATCTTTCATGACACCTTTAAACCCCTTTTATTCGATACATATAAAGTCCCGTCTTACTACTGTTACAGATGTGCGCTTAATAAATCCTATCCGGAGTGCGGTCTTGGGTGTGCGGATGAGATAGAAAAAGTACTCTCTGAGCATGCGGAGCAAATCGCCGGTGTCATATTCGAGCCCTACGTACAGGCTGCGGGCGGGATGATAGTTTCGCCCCCGGGCTATCTTGAAAAAGTGCGGGAGTACTGTGACAAATACGATGTGCTTATGATACTGGACGAGGTTGCTACCGGGTTCGGTAGGACGGGGACTATGTTTGCGTGTGAGCATGAGGGTGTGACACCAGATATCATGGTGCTGGGCAAGGGTATGACGGGCGGGTACCTGCCGCTCTCAGCCACTATTACGAATGAGGAGATTTACCAGACGTTTCTTGGAAACTATGACGAGTTTAAAACCTTTTTCCATGGCCACAGCTATGCGGGCAACCCTATCGCTAGTGCCGCTGGGCTTGGGAACCTGGAGGCATTTAGAAACAACGATACGCTTAATAAACTGCGGCCGAAAATAGAGTATTTGGAGCAGGAGCTCAAGGAGTTCTCAGGGCTTGAGCATGTGGGGGATGTGCGTAATAAGGGGTTTATGGTAGGGATCGAGCTTGTTGAGGACAAGGAGTCTAAACACCCCTACCCCCTGTCGCAGAAAATGGGGTGGAGGGTGGCTGAAGCTGCTATGGAGCGGGGTGTGTTGATCCGGCCTCTAGGCAATGTTGTGGTACTGATGCCCCCAGTAGGAATCCCCATGGAAGACCTAAAGAAGCTTCTGCACGTAACATACGACTCGATTAAGCAAGCCACAGAAACCGTATGACAATACGATTTATCGGTTCTAATTTATTTGCCGACCGAGAATAGATATGCATGATCCCCTTGATTGGATTACCCAAGAGCTTGAGCTAATCCGAGAGAACCAACTCTTTAGAGTGCTTAGCGAGCTTGAGACCGGTCAAACCCCTACGATAACTATAGACGGGAGAGAGTATATTCTACTCTCTTCAAACAGCTACCTGGGGCTCTCGACTGATCCCAAGGTTGTGACCCGCGCAAAGGAGGCCCTTGAGAAATATGGCTCGGGCTCGGGTGGCTCGCGCCTTGTAAGCGGGAGCACCGATCTTCACAGGGAGCTCGAATCGCGAATCGCCGGGTTTAAAAACACCGAGGCCGCAATCCTTTTCAGCTCGGGCTATTTGGCGAATATCGGAACGATATCCGCACTCGTAGGCCCGGGGGATATAGTCTACAGCGATGAGCTCAACCATGCGTCTATTATAGATGGGTGTAGGCTTGCGCGTGCGGAGATAAAGGTGTATCGGCACCTGGATCTAAACAATTTATCGACGTTGCTACAATCCGACACGGATCACCCCGGCCGTAAGCTCATAGTGACGGACACGGTATTTAGCATGGACGGCGATCTGGTCAATCTAGGGGAGCTTGCCGATATTGCACAGGGGCATAAGTGCATACTCATGGTGGATGAGGCCCATGCCACCGGGGTGTTGGGTAAGAGGGGAAGCGGGGCAACCGAACACTTTGATGTCGAGGACAGGGTGCATGTTGTGATGGGCACACTCTCAAAGGCCACGGGTTCGTTAGGAGGCTATATTGCGGGCACCAAGGAGCTAATTGATTTTATCCGCAACCGCGTGAGGAGCTATATATTTGATACCTCTTTGCCGGCAGCGTCACTCGCTGCATCCCTCGCGGCTATTGATATAATAGAGGGGGAGCCCGAGCGCAGAGGGCGTCTTTGGGAGTTAATCCATCGGTTTAAGGCCGGGTTAAACAAGATCGGGCTTACGGTGCTTCCGTCGGATTCGGCAGTGATACCTGTGTTGATAGGAAATGCCGAGGATACGCTTCGGTTTGCGAGTATTCTGCGTGAGCAGGGGGTGTTTACCCCTGCGGTCCGTCCACCCTCTGTACCCGAGGGCAAGTGCCGTATACGAGCCACTCTGATGGCCACACACACGGTGGAACATATAGACCGGGCTCTAGACGCGTTTAAGAAAGCCCACGGGATCCTCTAATTTCAGAATTTGAAAAATCGGTTTGTAGTCTCTGACTCTACTGTTTTTTATACTGGGGTTTCATTAGCCCTTTTATCTCGGACTTACTGTCTTTATAATTGCTAAGCACTCTTTTCTCGTTATCGAGCTCATCGAATACCTCTTTTGCGATCTGCATAGCGTTAATGGCCGAGGGGAAACCCACATAGACCGACATCTGGAGTATGATCTCGATGATCTCCTGGCGGGTAACACCGACGTTTAATGCACAGTGTATATGTACTTTTAGCTGCTGGGGAAAGTTCCCCTGTGTTATGAGCGAGGACATAGTGGCTATCTCTCGTGATCTAAGGTCGAGGCCCTGTCTGCTATAGATATCGCCAAACGGGAACTCCATGGCGTACTTAGCGAGATCCGGGCTTAGGCTCTCTAACCGTTTTATGGAAACATCGGTTTCCTTACCCCTTATCTGAGAGAACTTTTCCATACCCTGTTCGTACCTATTTTTAGCCTGCCGCTTAGAGTCTTTCATGTTTTTAAATGTATTGCAGAAAAAGGGAAAGTCAAGCACTAAATACGCAATTGCGTAATAACAGAGTCGCGTCTAACTGCCCAGTATCACATATTATATAATAAATTAACGGGATTATATACCGCAATAGCGTATAATTTCTTGGGTTGTAGTTGTTGTTGTGTGTTTTAGGGTTTAAGGGCTATTGGAGGGTCTATACAAGATGTAGTTTAATGTTCGGTATGAGGTTTGTAAATATTTTAAATAGTAGAGTTGAAAATATGCTACTATATAGCGTGAGTGGGCGGATAATTGACATTTCGGTCACGTTACTTTAAAGTTCACGAATAATCTTAATAAATGCGAGGTGTTACGATATGGATTGGGGTATGAAAAACCGCATGTCCAGAATAATTAATCCCGATACGGGCAGGGCCGTGATGCTGGCGTTGGATCACGGATATTTTCTGGGCCCCACACACAGATTGGAGATTCCACGTGAGACTATAGAGCCTTTGATCCCCTATGCGGATACCATAATGCTTACGCGCGGGCTGCTGCGCAACTGTGTTGACCCCGAGGCGCGCACCAATGTGGTGCTTAGGGTATCGGGAGGGGTGAGTATTGTAGGCCCTGACCTCTCTGATGAGGGACTCACAACATCGTTTACCGATGCCATAAAGTTAAATGTCGCGGGAGTGGGTATCTCTGTATTTATAGGCTCTGAGCACGAGCGTCAAACACTGCTTAACTTGGCAGAACTGGTGAATAAAGGTGAGGAGTATGGTATCCCCGTGCTAGGAATAACGGCTGTGGGTAAGGAACTTGAGAAACGCGATGCGCGTTACCTCTCGCTATGCTGCAGGATCTGTGCCGAGCTTGGCACTCACATAGTGAAGACTTATTATTGCGAGGAGTTCGAGAAGGTTACTTCCAGTTGTCCTGTGCCGATTGTGATAGCAGGGGGGCCAAAGCTCGAGACCGAGATGGATGTGTTTGAGATGACCCATAGTGCTATTGAGCAGGGTGCAGTGGGTGTGGATATGGGTCGTAACATTTGGCAAAACGACCACCCTGTTGCAATCATCCGTGCCATTAGGTCGATTGTGCATGAAAACAACAACCCCAAACAGGCGCATGAACTCTTCCTTACAGTCAAAGAAGAAGAGTCGAAGAAGGTTGCAAACGTTTAGTCCATACACAGTCCCAGAAGTTATCTAATCACTGTATAGTAGGAGTGTACTAACCGGTGCGTGTAGCAATGTACTACAACAACAGCGATATAAGGCTCGAAGAGGTCCCAAAGCCCCAGATCGGACCCGAGGAGATCATGATAAAGGTGCACTCAAGCGGGATATGCGGCAGTGACCTGATGGAGTGGTACAGGGTACCTAAAGCCCCGCTAGTGCTCGGGCACGAGATCACTGGAGAGGTCACAGAGGTCGGTGCGAATGTGAATAAGTTTGCAGTGGGAGACAGGGTGGTTGCCACTCACCATGTGCCCTGTAACACATGCTATCACTGTTTGCGCGATAACCACACAGCGTGTTCAACTCTGCGCTCAACACATTTCGACCCGGGCGGGTTTGCTGAGTACATTAGGATCCCTGCAATAAATGTGGACAGGGGAGTGCTTAATCTGCCGGACGAGGTGAGCTATGACGAGGGCTCATTTGTAGAACCGTTGGGCTGTGTTATACGCGGGCAGAGGGTTGCGGGCTTTCAAATGGGCTCAAGCGTGTTTGTTATGGGTAGCGGGATCACAGGGCTTTTGCACATCCAAGCGGCCAAGGCACTTGGTGCCGGGCGGATATTTGCATCGGATGTAAATGATTATAGGCTCGAAGCGGCTTTGCGCTTTGGTGCTGATTTTGCAATTAAAGCCGAAGAGGATATTGAGTCTTATCTACGAGACAATAACGGGGGGCAGCTTGTGGACTGTGTGGTGGTATGCACGGGGGCTGTGCCTGCAATAGAGCAGGCCTTTCGGATAGTTGAAAACGGGGGGAGGATACTGTTTTTTGCGCCCACTGATCCCGACACTAAAATTAACATCCCATTTAACGAGTTCTGGTGGTCGGGTGTGCAGGTGACGAGCTCTTATGCCGCTGCACCTGAGGAGCTGGCATTGGCATTGGAGCTCATTAGGGCAAAGCGTGTCAACGTGGCGGATATGGTCACTCACAAGCTCGGGCTCGGGGAAACTGAACTGGGCTTCAAAATGGTTTCGGATGCTAGTGACTCGGTAAAGGTGATAATCGAGCCCCAGCGTTAATCTTTTTAGCCCATGTTACGTGCCTTAATTCTAACAAATTGAGTTTATCTACACATCCTGTTTCCAGCTATTTTACTGCTTGATCTACACCCGATTTTGACACTAAAACCATTAACTCCTACAATGTAAGGCTATGGGTAAACCCACGCTCTATCTTATTGACGGCAGTTCATATATTTTCCGGGCCTATTATGCAATCCGCCACCTTAGCACATCGGACGGTACCCCCACAAACGCCGTGTATGGATTTACATCGATGCTCTTTAAGTTTATTAAGGATTACGAGCCCGAGTTCCTGGGTGTGGTGTTTGATTCCAAGGGTAATACGTTTCGTAACGATGTGTACCCACTATATAAGGCCAACCGGGGGGAGCCCCCCGAGGATCTGAAACCCCAGTTCCCTATGATTTTTGAGATAGTGGACGCTTTTAATATCACGAGGCTTCAGTGTGAGGGGTACGAGGCAGACGACCTTATGGGTACTGTGGCAAAAAATGCCGAGAACCACAGCACCGAGGTTGTACTTGTGACGGGGGATAAGGATTTTTGTCAGTTAGTGACCGAAAAAGTAACGCTGCTCGATACGATGAAGAACAAAAAAACAGGGATCGAGGATGTGGTTGAGCGCTATGGGGTCACACCTGACAAGATGATAGACGTGTTTGCCTTGGCGGGGGATTCGGTGGACAACATCCCGGGTGTAAAGGGTATTGGTGAGAAGACCGCCGTAACCCTGATCAAATCGTTCGGTTCATTGGAAGGGTTGATGGAGCAATTGGACTCGGTCACAAAGCGGCAAAAGGAGCTGATAACAACCGATAGAGAAAATGCGCTGTTGAGCAAAGAACTGGTGACGATAAAGACCGATATAGATATGGACACCGATCCCGAGCTGTTTAGGTATAGTGGATTCGATAAGGAGAAGCTGGGGCAGATGTTTAAGGAGCTCGAGTTTAAAAACCTAGTACGCGAGCTGGGTGGCAGTGAAACAGAACTGGATCCTATCGATAAAGCCGGTGGTGGGAACCCCGGCAGTGTGGCGTACGACAACTACAGTGTTGTGCTTAAGAAGGACGAGCTTAAGAAGGTGATAGAGCTTGTGGCCGAGACCAAGGAGCTTTCTTTTGATTTCGAGACCACTTCAAAAGAACCGATGCTTGCAGAGATAGTCGGTATTGCGCTCTCGCCCAGGGAACATGAGTCGTACTATGTGCCTGTTGCACACACATCCCTTACGGATTCGAAGCTAAATCAGCTTGATCTAAATTATGTACTCGCGGAGTTACGGGATATTTTCCAAGATGACAATATCAAAAAAATCGGACAGAACCTAAAATACGAGTATGTGGTGTTGCATAAGTACGGGATAGAGCTACGGGGTATATGGTTCGATACGATGGTTGCGGCACACATGGTGGACTCGTCTCGCAATTCTTACAAGCTAGATGAGCTTTCTAGGATCTATCTGGGTCACCAGATGATTAGCTATAAGGATGTGACCGGCAGTGGGAAAGACAAGTTGAGTTTTGACCAGGTCGAGATCAGTAGAGCCATGACCTACGCGTGTGAAGACGCCGATGTGACAATGATTCTAACCCGCAGGCTCAGTGATGAACTCGAGCAATGTGGGTTTGAGAAAGTGTATAGGGATGTGGAGCTGGAATTTATCAAGGTGTTGGCGCACATGGAGATTAGTGGTGTCAAACTCGATGGCTCTTTGCTCCATGAATTGGCTCGGGAGTTTCAAGCCTCGCTAGAGGATATCAAAAAAGAGATATACACAGAGGTGGGGTATGAGTTTAATTTAAACTCACCACTCCAGCTTCGCGAGGTTTTGTTTGAAAAATTAGAACTCCCGCAGAAAAAGATGACTAAAACCGGCGAGCCCTCAACGGATGTAGAGGTGCTAAACGATCTGAGCAAATACCATCCTGTGCCCGAAAAAGTGCTCTCGTATAGAACTCTCGCCAAGCTGAAATCCACCTATGTGGACTCGCTGCCCAAGCTCATAAACCCCGAAACCGGGAGGATCCACACCTCGTACAACCAGGTCGGTACCTCGACAGGCAGGCTGAGCTCAAGCGACCCCAACCTACAGAACATCCCCATAAAAACCACCGAGGGACGGCGAATAAGAGAGGCTTTTGTGCCTGAGGACGGTTGTGTGCTGCTCTCTGCGGACTACTCGCAGATCGAGCTTAGGCTCCTTGCGCATTTTTCACTAGACCCAAGCCTTGTGGAAGCGTTTCAGAATGGTAGCGATATACATAACCGTACTGCCGCTGAGATATTCGGGGTCAGTGAAGACGATGTTACCCCTGACATGAGGCGGCTGGCAAAGAATATCAATTTCGGGATTATTTACGGTATTAGCGGGTTTGGTCTGGCCAAGCAGCTCGGCACATCCGTGTCAATTGCAAAGAGCTACATTGACGAGTACTTCAAGCGTTACAGTATGGTGAAGACCTATTTAGATAGATCCATTGCGGATGCTCTCAATAATGGCTATGCACAGACTATACTCGGGCGCCGCCGCCCGATACCCGAGCTTAAATCCAATAACCGCGGCAACCGGGGGTTTGGTGAACGCACTGCTGTTAACACCCCAATCCAGGGCTCGGCCGCCGATATTATAAATATTGCCATGATCAACATTCATCAAAAACTATCGGGCAGCTACAGATCGCGCATGATTCTCCAAGTGCATGACGAACTTGTATTTGAGGTTGATCTGGGTGAGGTGGATAGTGTAAAATCTATTGTGGTAAGTGAGATGGAAAACGCATGGAAGCTCGAAGTACCTCTAAAAGTGGATATCGGGGAAGGTCCTAATTGGGCATTGGCCCATTAAACGAAAATAAAATATTACGTATTGACAATAAGTAACGATTGGTATTTAATGTTTAGTATGAGAAAATCGTACTCGATATTTATAACCCTATTGCTGATCTTGTCCCTTGCGCATACTGCGTTTTCTGCAGGGACAAATTTATACTCCGACAAGTTGTACTCAATGGTGCCTGATGGTGCCAGAGAGAATGGCAAGCTAGGAGTGGTTGTAAAATCGCTTCGTTCGGGGCAGACAATATTCGAGCATAACCCCGAAAGGATGTTTATCCCGGCATCTAACGAAAAAATCATAACATCCGTTGCGGCACTCTCGCTGCTAGGTAAGGACTATAGGTTTAAGACCGAGTTTTATTCCGGGGGCGAGATATCAAACGGTGTGCTGCATGGGGGGCTGTACATTAAGGGCTATGGCGACCCCACGCTCTCGGACGCAAACATCGGGTACCTGGTCTATAAGCTAAAGCACCTGGGAGTAAAGCAGATAAAGGGCGGGATAATAGTAGACGACGAGTATTTCAGTAAAATCAGACGACCGAGGGGCTGGAAGCAGGAGTGGAAGGATGATTTTTACAGCCCGCCTATAAGTGCGCTGTCTTTAAACTACAATGTTCTCGAGATTACCGTTAGCGGAACGGGGCTTGGCAAAAACCCTGCGGTAATGATTCATCCCAAGGGCTCCAATATTAAAATTATCAATAGGGCTGTTACATCTAAGAAAAAGAGTGTGTTAACTACATCGTGGCAGGGCAGTAACTCATTGATACTCGACGGCAGAATAAGACCCAGGGGCAATATAGTACTAAAGATCCCCGTGAGCGATCCCGCCATCTTCGCCGGAGGGGTGATAAAGGGTGCTATCGAGGCAGGGGGTATTGCTGTCGAGGGCCAGGTGGAGCACGGTACGGTACCCAGGTGGGCGAACAGTTTCTATACACACCATTCCGAACCGCTAAATCTAGTAGTGACCGAGTACAACAAGAACAGTGTGAACGTCATCGGCGAGAATTTGATGAAAACTATGGGTGCCAAATTCAAGGGTGCCCCCGGTACTTGGACGAAAGGGTCTCAGGTGATTTCAGAGTTTTTGAATCAGGCGGGGATCGAGGACGGGTATACAGTGGTAGACGGCTCGGGACTCTCACTCTTAAACAGGGTCTCGCCAGACACGCTGACCAGGATTCTAAGCTATGCGTATAATAACCACCTGATTTCATCTGAGTTTATGATATCTCTACCGGTAGCAGGGGTGGACGGCACGTTGAGAAAAAGGTTCAAGAAAACTGCGGTGCAGGGACGGGTAATGGCAAAAACCGGCTATCTCCGCAACGTTCGTGCACTTTCGGGGTTTATATATACTATGCGTGGCGACGTGCTGGTGTTTTCTATACTCTCTAACGGGCTTGGGCCTATAGCAAGAACGTTTCAGCAAGAGCTGCTTACAGAGCTTGTGAACTGTTGTGTCACCGACGATCGCTACTATCACTGAGGAACAAGAACATAGTGTCAGTGTGGAAAGTTGAGATTGATTTTTCATTAAAAAAAAGTAAATTGTAAACGCGGGGGGGCTCATATTCTCTAATGTATTTTAAATACGGAATGCGCCCGCAATGAGTGTTATGGTGTTTGTTTGAGAGTGTGGTAACGGGTCGGGTAATATCTTAAGAAACAGCATTCAACACAGATGATGTAAAGAATTTGTAGGATCGGGTGGCTGTCTAAAAATGCTTGACAGCTAAAGTAACAGGCTTTATTTTGTAAGGTAAAATTAATTAAGCTACTTAAATGATTGTCACTATTCTTAAAAAGTATGTGTGGGTTTTAAACCTACTTTTATTGAGTGCCCTTGCTTATGTACTTGCCACGGTAGTAAATAGTTCTATAGAGGGTGAGCTAAGCTCATCGACCGCTGTGGCATCTCAACAGAATTCGTCAAATAACCCTGTTAAGCGCTCGTCTCGCCGCCAGCCTCTAAACTACTATGAGGTAATTGTGCAGAGGAACCTGTTTGGTGTTACGAATGTGGGTTCGAACGAGAGTACTGTGGGCTCGTCCGAAAACATCCCGGAATCTAATCTGGACTTAGAGCTCTTGGGGACGATAGTGAATAGGGACGCTCCGTCTATAGCGATTATCAAAAACCTTAGCAACAGTAAAGTAGACGGGTTTAGGGGCGGTCAGATAATAAATATAATCGAGAATGAAAACGTGAGGCTTGTACGTGTTGAGAACTGTAAGGCTGTAATAGAGCGCGTGGGTAAGGGGCCTGAAACCATAAAATGTCTAAATTTGAAGAATCAGACCGAGGTAGCGTCCACCAAGACTACAATACCTACGAAGAGGGTTAACAGGCCAAGGCCTAAGAATGATGCCAAATCCCAAGGGAGTACATTAGATAGGGGGATTCAGAAAGTGGACGAGGGTCAGTACGTAATAGACAGGGATATGCTGGAAGAGGTACTCGGGGACCCGACGACCATTTTAAACCAGGCCAGGGTCATTCCCCAGGACGATGGGCTTAGGTTTTTCGGTATTAGACCCAACACGGTATTCCATAAAATAGGTATCAGAAACGGCGACATCATGAACCATATTAACGGGGTCGAGCTAAGTGATGTGGAAAGAGCGCTGGGGTTGTTTGAAGAGCTTAGGTCTCAGAGCAATTTTACAATAGATTTTACTAGGGCCGGGCAAAAATATACGTATGAGTACAATGTACGATAAATCGGTTAAAGTGTATAGATAACGACTTATAAATTGTGGGGTTGAGGCTGGAAGTATATTAGAGTAAATAGCGCACGTAGGCAGTCGGAGAGGTTAGAGCCATGAGAGGCTTATTAATTAATGTAATTGCCATAGCATTCCTAGTTACCTTATATATATACATAAATACAGACCGCGATAAGTCCGTTGTGGGCGAAAACACAGCCCAAACCAAAGAGATAGAGCCCGACCCATTAATTACACAAGAGATAAAAAGCAATTTCCAACCCAAACCTATCCGTTACGAAATAAAACCGGGTGACACGCTCTCGGGGATTGCGGCCAGAAACAACACCACCACTGATGAGATTAAAGCTGCCAACAACTTGAGCGGAGATAATATTACTGCAGGGCAGTTTTTAGAGATCCCAAGCTCTGGGGATTCAAGCGAAATCGTAGTTGCTCAAACTAAAGCTGTTTCTGCTCATGACGTCAGTAGCGGGTTGCTACTTGCACAAAACGACCTTGACGCACCACAAGAGGGATTTGATGACGATCTGGGAGCTGGAGCAAGTCAGTGGGGTGATGATCAACCCACTGATTCAGAGTCAGAGGTCGAAGACGCTCCTGATGCAGATCCCAGAAACCTTACCCATGAGCAGCGTAGACAGCTAAGGCTACAGAGGCGCATGGGTAGCAAGTCAAGGTATGAAGAGCAGCTCCGTAAAGCTCCGTCAAACCAAAAAAACAAGCCCGAAGATGAAGAATCGCCACCTGAGACTAAGCGAGAGGAGGTCCCACGGGAACAGTACACTCCTCCTACCCCACCACCTCCTAGGGAGATCACAGGACCCGAGACCCGCACGACCGAGGAAGAGGTCGTAAACATTCAGCCCGAAATGGATGTGCAAGACCTCATACAGACAATAAGCGAGATAACAGGTGAGAATTTTGTACTGGACGAGTCGGTCAAGGGTAAAAAAGTAACAGTCATAGCCCCGGGCGGGTTTAAAAAAGAAAACGCTATGAGGCTATTTGAGACCATCTTGGACTTAAACGGGTTCTCAATAGTAGAGAAAAACGGCACTAATTTAATCGTTCCAAAAAGAGAGATAAAAAACCAGAGCATCCCCACAGAGGTGGGTACTAAGATGGGGGACTCGTCCGACAGGTATATCACAAGGCTTGTCCCGCTTCAAAACATTAGGGCCAATGATGCGGCAAACTTGCTTAAACCTCTTATCTCGAGAGAGGGTGACATAGTTGTTTACCCTGCCATGAACCTGCTTATCATCATTGAGACCGTGGATAACCTGAACAGGGTGCTGGAAATAATAGAGAATCTGGACGTTGAAACGGAGATTGAGTTTATTAAGCTCCAAAATGCAGAGGCGGGCGATGTGGCTACGAAGCTGATAGAGATATTCGGTGGATCCGCTGGGGGTACTACTCCTGTGAGGAGGGCGCAACCGGCAACGCGCGCAGGGCGTGACGCTGGGACTCGCACACGTGCGACACAACGTAGAGCGGCACAGCCACAGGCGGCGGCCCAAGTAACCTCGCAGGGTCAAACACCATCGTCGCTGGGCGGGTTTAAGGTAATTACTGACGATAGAACCAATTCGCTAATCGTAATAGCCTATCCCGACGATATGGCTAAGATAAAGGCTGTAATAGAGATCCTTGACGTTGAGACTGAAGTACCTGAGGACGGAATATATGTGATACGCCTGCTAAATGCAGATGCCGAGCAGGTAGTGGGAGTGCTCTCTAGTCTCTTTGGAGGCGGGGGGGGAGTGAGGTCGTCGCTGGCTAGCCGACAGCCTCAGCAAAGGGGTGTTGCAAACACACTTACCGCGGGTAGAGGGTCGGCGTTTGGTACAACGGAGATAACGGGTGTGGGCTCGGGTGCGGCTGCACGTCAGGCCATTACCCGACAAGCCACAAGCGGGTTATCGGCTGCGGTTGCAGAGACCGAAGGGCTTAGAATTACGGCAGACCCGTCCACAAACTCTGTGATTATTATAGGCTCGAGGCGCGATTACGAAACCGTCAAGGCCGTAATTGAACAACTTGATATACGGAGAAAACAGGTATTTGTAGAAGCGGCAATACTAGAGGTAAGTTTGGATAAACTCAGGTCTTTCGGTACCAACCTGAGCATAGGTTTTACCATCAACGACAACAACCTTGCATTTGGCGGTACAATACTCCCGGGTGTGCCGAGCCTGCTTGGTGTAGCGGCTGATCCGGAAAATTCGGTAAACCTTGTAGGCAGTCTCTCGGGTCTATTCCTAGGTGTAATCGGGGAGGAGGTTGACCCGGACGGCTCAGGGCCCATACCACCAATACCTTCGTTCAGCGCACTGTTTCAGGCACTCACCTCTTTAACCGATGTGAATGTGCTCTCGACCCCAAGCATTATTACCACCGATAATGAACCGGCTGAGATCGTAGTGGCCGATGTAATACCGTTTCCCACGGGAAACACCGTGGGTGAGGGTGGTGTTACTGTGCAAACCATCCAACGTGAGCCGGTTGGAATAAGGCTCTCGATCACTCCTCAGATAAGTGAGGGGGATTTCCTTAACCTAAACATTCTTACCGAGGTCTCCGCGATCCGCGATGCCCCCGCGGGGCTTAACACCGCACAGTTCGGTATTGCCACAACAACGCGTACGGCTGATTCGTCGGTTGTGGTAAAAGACGGGCAGACTATTGTAATCGGCGGGCTTGTGCAGGACCGCGAGGGTGTGTTGCAAAACAGGGTGCCTGTGCTCGGTAGGATCCCTGTGCTTGGCAATCTATTTAAGTTCAAACAGCGCCAGAGTCAAAAGATCAACCTTATGATTCTGCTTACACCTCGAATCGTAGAGACAGAGGCCGATATGCAGGAACTGCTCGAGGACAGGCAGAGGCGGAATATGCTCTTGCAGGAAAGAGGGTTTAACCGCGAAGATAACTAACACGGGGTTGGTGAAATTCGCATGAAGAATATCCACGATATAGTAAGCGAGAAAAAACCCGAAGCTCTCCAAAAGATAGACGAACTTCTAAGTGATAACGACGAAAGCCTTGAGGAGATGCTGCTTAAAACAGATCTCTTAGAGGCCGAAGAAGTTTTGGATGTGCTCTCTGAGTACTATGATATACCCTATGTGCTCGAGATCTCTCAAAACGATATTGATTCGGAACTGGTCCAAAAACTACCTATCAGCTTTGCCAAAAAATACAGATTGATGCCTATCAAGCAGATAAACGGTGCGGTGGAGGTAGCGTTTGCTCCGCCGGTGGACCTCTATGCGCTCGATGAGGTGAGGTCTGTTTTCGGGTGCGAGGTAAAACCCGTTTTGGCGTTTGACCACGTGATTGTAGAGAGCATTAACAGAGTATATGAACGTGGCAAAGAGATGGCGGATAGTATTGAGGACGAAGACGCTGTAGGGATTTCGGAACTGGATATTCAAGAGCCCAAGGACCTGCTCGAGACCGATGACGAGGCCCCCATAATCCGGTTTGTGAATTCGCTATTGTTCCAAGCGGTAAAAGAGAAAGCAAGCGATATACATGTAGAGTGTTTTGAGCGCGATGTATCAGTGAGGTTCAGGAAAGACGGTATTCTGCACGAAGTTACCTCGATCCCCAAAAAGCTGCAAGCCTCTGTAATTTCGAGGCTTAAGATCATGGCCGAGCTCGATATTGCCGAAAAGCGGAAACCGCAGGACGGCAGGATCCGTGTCAAGGTCGCAGGTAGGGACGTCGACGTTCGTATCTCTACTGTGCCCACCTCTTGGGGTGAGAGTGTGGTGATGAGGCTGCTAGACCGCTCGTCTGTGATGCTTAGCCTAGAAGACCTAGGGCTTGAGGGTGAGAAGCTTGCTACTGTGGATGCACTAATACGCAGGCCACACGGGATTATCCTGGTCACTGGCCCTACGGGTAGTGGTAAAACCACCTCGCTGTACGCGTCGTTGGAGAGGATCAACTCACCTGATAAAAAGATTATTACCGTAGAGGACCCTGTGGAATATCAAATCCAGGGTATCAATCAGATACAGGTTAACCCCAAGGTGAACCTCAGCTTTGCAAACGGGCTACGCTCTATACTGCGCCAGGACCCGGACGTTATCCTTGTAGGTGAGATAAGGGATAGAGAAACGGCAGACATTGCGATCCATGCATCGCTTACGGGTCACCTGGTGTTCTCGACCCTACACACAAACGATTCCGCCAGTGCGATCACAAGACTCATAGACATGGAGATCGAGCCGTTTTTGGTTGCATCGTCCCTAATGGCTGTGGTTGCGCAGCGTTTGGTGCGTTTTTTGTGTCCGTCGTGTAAAGAGCCCTACGAGCCACATGACGACGAGCTGGAACGCATTGGCATAAAAAGAGACAAGCTCCATGACGGTGTGCTATACCGTGCCAAGGGGTGCAGCGACTGCATAGACACCGGGTATAGCGGGCGAACTGCCATATTTGAGATGCTGCTTATAGACGATGGTGTGAGGAACCATACTCTGAACACTGCCGACTCGTCTACGATAAAAAAATATGCTGTCAGCGAGGGGATGGTGACTCTTAGGTCTGATGGTGCTGAGAAAGTGCTAAGGGGACTAACCTCGGTGGACGAGATAATGAGGGTTACCGAAGACGAGGCTGTCGTAGACTAGTGCAAGGCGGGGTCTTAAACTTTTATTGCCTGGAGTAAAGGGTTACTTTTCTAGCATCATGCCGGTATATAAATACAAAGCCATAAATGAGAGTGGGCAGTCGGTAAACGGGGTTGTGGATGCTGACTCACCCAAGAGTGCGTCTGAAAAACTTCGGCGAGAGGGTGTGTTCCTCTCTTCGATTCATGAGGTAAAAGAGGGTAAATCACGTAGCATAATCCCGTTTCGCGGGATAAGTGCTGGGGAGCTTGCAGTGACTACTAGGCAGTTCTCTACGCTCATATCAGCGGGGTTGCCACTTGAGGCATCGCTAAGTGCTCTATCTGAGCAGACCGAAGACGCTAGGCTCGGGCAGGTCTTAACACAGGTAAAGGACCGTGTGAGCGAGGGGAGCTCACTCGCAAACGCAATGGGTGAGCATAAAAATGTTTTTAGTGATTTGTATATCAATATTGTGAAAGCCGGTGAGGCTAGCGGTACCCTAGACATAGTGCTATTGCGTTTAGCGGACTTTCTGGAGAAACAGGCTGCACTCAGTTCCAAGGTTCGTAGCGCGCTTATCTATCCCCTATTCATGTTTATATTCGGGGCCGGGGTGCTGTTTTTTATGGTCAATTTTGTTATCCCCCGAATTGCCAAGATATTTGAGCAGAGCGAGAAGGCACTGCCCATGATAACGGTTGTGCTCATCTCGATAAGCGATTTTATAAGCAATAATATGATCTTGATACTGGTGGTGATGGTTTTGCTTGTGGTCGGGTTATTCCGGTTTCGAAAGACAGAGCGCGGTAAGATGTTTTTTGACAGGGTAGCGCTACGGATGCCTATATTTGGGAAGATCAACACTATGGTTGTAATATCCAGGTTTACGCGGACTCTGGGTACACTTATATCAAGCGGTATACCGCTATTGGACGCTTTAAAGATCGGTGAAGCAGTTATGGCGAATGCCGTTTACGGACAGGCGCTCGAGCGTGTGCGAGAGGACGTGAGAGAGGGTGCCACACTTGCGGCTCCCCTTAGGGATAGCGGGGTGTTTCCCCCTCTGGTAACTAGAATGATAGCGGTGGGAGAGCAGACGGGCGAGATGGAAGACATGCTTACAAAGATTGCGGACATCTATGACCAGCAGGTCGAGACCACGGTGTCCACGCTTACTGCACTGCTTGAGCCCGTGATGATACTAATCATAGGTGCAATAATGGGATTTATAGTGTTTGCTATACTTCTGCCAATATTTAATCTAACATCAACAATTGGATAAAAGGAGGTACGTGTATATGAAAGCGCAGGGCGGTTTTACACTGATTGAGATAATGGTGGTGCTCATTATTATTGCGGGGCTCGCATATATTGTCGGTACTAATGTGATCGGTCAGTTGGATAAATCCAAGATTGAGCAGACCGGTATTCAGATTAAACAGCTTGAGTCGGGACTGAAGCTGTTTAAGGTCGATAACGGCTTTTACCCCGAGACCCAGCAGGGCCTCCAGGCTTTGATCTCTATGCCGACAGTCGGGCGTGAGCCACTTAAGTATGACCCCAAGGGCTATCTGGAAGCCGATCAGATTCCCCTGGACGCGTGGGGTGCAGAGTATATATACATCGGTCCGGACCAAACCGGTGACGGGTCTTACGAAATAATATCTATGGGACCGGACGGTACCCCTCAGAACGACGACGATATTTCCAGTCGTACTGTGCGGTAGAGATGAAAAAAAAAGGTTTTACGCTTATAGAGCTCTTGGTGGTCATATTCATAGTGGGGGCGTTTTTTCTGGTGGCTGTCCCCAAGTTAAAGGATATGACCGATGTCAACATCAAGAGTGCCGCGCGCAATTTAACCGGCACGATCAAGTACCTGTATAACGAGGCGGCTTTTAAAAAGAATATATATAGGCTTGTGTTTGATATCGAGGGGGGGGAGTATTGGGTAGAGGTGCTTCAGAACAACGAGTACATTGCGCACACTGACCCCTGGCTCAAGAGAAGGAAACTGCCCGTGGGCGTCTATTTTAGGGATATTATTACCGAGCGTAGCGACGGTACCAGAGGGATTGGAGAAGAACAGGAGTTTATACTGTTTTTGCCCACAGGCTATGTGGAGCCTGCGGTTATTTACCTGGAGACTGAGAGTGACAAATACTACACAATTGCCACCAAACCTTATACGGGCGGGACCAGGGTATATGATGATTATGTCGAACTTCTTCTGCGATAACGGGGAGGGGTCGGATAACGAATAGGAACCGAGATAAGTACAAACATAGCAAGGGATTTACACTCCTTGAGGTGCTGGTAGCCGTAGCCATAATGGGCGGGGCGTTGGCAATTCTGCTAGGTGCGGTTAATAAGCACCTTATAGTTGCAGCTGATTCCAAGAACGCGGCTATAGCCTCGGCACTTGCACAAAAGAAAATCACCGAAGTAGAGTTGGAGGGGTTCCCCGAGATAGGGGACGAAGAGGGGACGTTTGCAGAGGCACCCGGGTTTAGTTGGTACCTGTCGGTGCTACCCTATAACATTGAACAGCTGGGTGCAGAGATAAGGATTGTTGTGCTCAGGGTCTCTTGGGACGAAGGGAACGAGGGCTTTTATGTTGCCACGGCAATATCGGACTACAAATAGCGGGTTTACATTAATAGAAGTACTATTGGCTGTTTTTATAGGCTCTATAGTCGTGGGTGTGCTCTACGCTTCGTTTTTCCAGATAATTAAGGCCAAGGAGAAGACCGAGGAGGAGCTTGAGCTTTACCACGAGGCTAGGGTGGTTTTCTCTAGACTGACGAGAGACCTAAGCACGGTGTTCCCGCGGGGCGATCTGTTTGCCGAATCCGCAGGGGTGCCATACCCCTATTTCTTGGGGGCCCAGGACGGTGATTTTGGTTCCGTCAGGTTTACCTCGCTCTCTCGCAGGCCCTCTACACAGAAAGGGGAGTCTGATCAAACCGAGGTCACATACTATTTGCAGGGGATCGAAAACTCGGACCTCTACGCTCTTATGCGCAGGGATAACCCCAGAATCGGCACCGAGAACGGGGGGACTGAATATCCCATAAGCGAGAGGGTCGCGGGGTTTTACCTAAACTATATCGGCAGCGCTAACCCCGTTGAGGGAGTGGAGGACATAATAACGGAGTGGGATTCCTCGGCAATCGGGTCGCTTCCGCGTGCTGTGAACGTAACCCTCGTGATGAGAGGCCCGCGCGGGGAGGATCATGAGTTTAGTTCGTTAATTCTGATACCGGTGGTGGACTAGGCGAATCAAATGCTAAAACTCATCGACACTAAGATGCAAAAATCAATTAAGCGCAAGTATGAATCCGAAAGTGGTGTGGTACTAATTGTAGTGCTGATTGTAATAGCGATCCTCACGGTTCTTGTTGTGGATATGATCTACTATACGCAGATCGACCGAGAGATAAGCGCCAACACAAAGGATGAACTAAAGGCGCGGTACATCGCAAAATCGGGTGTACATGTTGCAGCGGGGACAATGAAGAACCAGACGCTCGAAGAACTGACCGATATTACCAGAAGTACGGGCTCTGACAATGCGGAGGGCAACTGGTCCATAAGTGTGCCGTATTTTCCTGTGGGTGACGGTAGTGTCGCGGTCACAGTGGTGGACGAGAGGTCAAAAATAAATTTAAATGCACTCGTGAGTGATAAGACCAATCAGGTCGATCAGCAGGTATTAACGGAACTGACCGAATTGTTTAGGTTGTTGGGTGTTGACAGTACTAAGTCCGACCGTTTTTTGGCAAGTTTAACAAACTGGCTCGACTCGAATATAGAGGGTACCAATAACGACCAGAACTCTGGGGGTGCCAACAGCTCGTTTTACTCGGGGCTTGAGAACCCCTACTTTATTAAAGACGGGCGGCTCGATAGCGTGGAAGAGATACGCATGATAGACGGTATGGATATAGAGTTTTTCCAAAAGATTAAGGACTATGTAACCGTATATCCCGGAGACAAGAAAATTAATTTCAGCACGGCACCCAAAGTAGTGCTGATGGCGGCTGTTATGGCATCGGCGGTGTCGGCCATTGAGGGTCAGGGTGTGCCGAGTTCGATTAACATCTCGGACGATATCGCCGAGCAGGTGGCTGACGAAATCATCGAGGGCAGGGAGGAAGAACCGATCGTGGGGCAAAAGAGGGCACGCGACTTGACCGGCGAGGTAGACCCTACGCTTGAGATAAGTGCCGGACTTGTGGGAGTGGTGCATAACTCTGGCAAAAGTGATATTTTCTCTGTACTATCTGTAGGGAGTCTAGGTGAAGATAACCCTACTAAGAGAGTGGTCGAGGCGGTGCTTAAGAAAACAACGGGTAATAACACCGAGACTGTGGATATTGTGTCATGGAAAGAGCTATAGATAAACTGAGAGTTATCGCCGAGGAGTTAAAGCAGAGTTTTTTTGAGCGTGATGATGTGATCGATGGGGCGCTAAGCGCTCTGCTCACGGGGAATCATACAATTTTGATCGGCCCGCCCGGCACCGCTAAATCCTACTTGGCAAATGAGATTTGCCAGAGGATAGAGGGGGCTTCTTACTTCCAGTGGCTTCTTACAAAGTTTACTACCCCCGAAGAGATATTTGGCGCCATCAGCCTTAAGGGGCTTGAGAACGACGAGTACAGGAGGGTTGTACACGGCAAACTTCCCGAGGCTAATATTGCATTTTTGGACGAGGTTTTTAAAGCAAGCTCATCGATACTGAACACTCTACTTACAATCATGAATGAGAGAAAGTTCCATAACGGGACCGAAACACTCGACATTCCTCTAATTGCTATGTTCGGTGCCAGTAATGAGCTCCCCGCTGAAGAAGACGAGCTTGAGGCACTCTATGACAGGTTCTTGCTCAGGTATGTGGTGGATTATATAGACGAAGATTTTAGATTCCTCAAGATGCTCGACACACCTGATGACAGTAGTGAAACGAAGACAACAATAACTATAGAAGAACTACGAGAGCTGCAAACCGAGGTTAGAAACGTCTCTGTACCGCCCCATATATTAAAGCTCGTCTCAAAGATAAGAAAGGAGCTAAAGAAAAAGGGGATTACACCCTCTGACAGAAGGTTTAAACTCTCGTTACCTGTTCTTTGCTCGCGTGCTTACATGGATGGGCGCAATGAGGTTAGTGAGGACGATATCCCTATGCTTGAGAATATGCTCTGGAATACGCCCTCGGAGCGTGAGGATGTTCGCACGGTAATCTATCAATCTCTCCATGGCTACAGAGACAGACTAAAGGAACTGCTGATCCAGGCTAAGGAGCTCGAGGAGTATTCGAAGCGCGAGTGGGACACTGAGGAGATGACGCTTAATGCCAATATCGAGGCACAGACCAAGCTAAAGCATATATCATCTGACCTGGACCAGCTTGTAGAGGAGTGTACTGAGAGGGGTAAATCCACCGATGCTTTTGCTGAGGCCAGGGTGGAGATCGAGACTATACAAAAAGAGGTACTTTCCAGACTTGTTACTAAAAATGAAGAGATGGCCTAGGGTTGGACTAATCGGTTTAGCAATGTATAAGCCGTAACATAGTTAATAGAGCAATAATGGAAAAAGCGATTCTTTACTCTTATATTTCGGTTCACAATACAAGATAATGTAGGGATTCAGCGGGTTTAATTTTAATATATGTGTGATATTATTAGATTGTTTATACTTGTGATCCGTCACTAAAAACTACGCCGAAGTGGCGGAATTTGGTAGACGCGCAGGATTCAGGATCCTGTGGGCGCAAGCTCGTGGGGGTTCAAATCCCCCCTTCGGCACCACTCGGGTTGGAAGATTACAATGGGAGAGCTTAGACCTAAGCTTATCATTACAAAGCCGCGTAAAAAACGCGGTATATTGTCGTTGCTCGAATCCTTTCTAATATTCGCAGTTGTATTTGGGATAGGTGTCTATGTGGGCACTAAATTGGATAAGGACACCGATTTAGTGCAAAACAGATCGGAACAGCCTGCTACAGACACTCGGGAATATAGTGATGTTGGTACTGCTCAACTATCTGAACCTACCGATATTCAGGAACAGTCGGATATTACAAACTCAAAAAAAAGTGTAGAAAGTGTTGATAGCAAAGCAGAGGTTGTCGGATCGGACACAAGAGATTATATTCCAAATTCACTTGTTAAAACAGATGAGGGCAGAGGGTCTGCTATTGTGGTCGATGATGATTCTGATGAAACAACCGCAGAAAATACAAATCTGGGTGATACTCCGGCATCTTCTGAAGGCGATATAGATATAGTTGTAAAAAACCCGGATATCCCCGATAAGCACGATGGGGACCATAAATACACATTACAGATATCGGCTTTCTATGACTTGGATAAGGCCGAGTGGGTTGTAAATGATTTAAAGAGCAGGGGACATGATGCATATGTAGTATCGGTTGAAAACTCGCGCGGGGAGGTATGGAACCTGGTAAAGGTAGGTAATTTCGATTCGTTTGAGTCAGCCTCGGACTATTCCCATGAGTTTATGTATAAAGAAGGAACGGAAGCATTTGTTGAGGAGATTAAATAACCTAGAAAATAGGTTGATAGCACGTACGTAAGACCCTAATCATAGAATCCAAAACACAAGCAATTAGCACAAAATCCTCTTAGCTAACGCGTAGATATTGGTATAAAACCATCGTTATTCTCCGAATATATTGAATATATTTATTTAGACAATTTTTTTGCATGTGCGAAGAAACTGCTTGACATCCATATCCTAAAGGCATATATTAATAAAGTTAAAGGTTATTTCCCCAGACAAACTCTATTCTACAAGGGACAGGTCATGAAGACAGCAAAATTTAAAGATGTCGAAGACAATGGCTCAGAAATGAGCAAAATCAATACTTATTCCGAGCAGAACAAAGAGGAATCCTACGCATCTTTAGGTTTTGGCAAAGACGTAATGCTGGACGGTGATGACCAGGATTTCGATTTCACGGTTGAGAGTACCGAGGAACAGGAACAAGAGAACAACGAAGAGTGGACGCCGGACGAGCAGTTTAGACTCCTCTATGTCTATTTTAAGGATATGTCCATTGAATCGCTGCTGACTGCAAAGGAAGAGATTGAGGTTTCTGCACAGATAAAGAAGTGCGAGGTTAAATCTAAAGAGCTACTTATTTATGTTGATAAACTTGCAAGAAGAAAGGAAGACACCCTAAAAAGAAGTAAGAATAAGCAGGCTGCTCTTAAGAGACAAGCCATACTTGCTAAGCGTATCGAGAGCCTAAGTGCTTTTTCAAAAATATTTGCCGAGAGGGCCACAGACCTAAAGGAGCGCTTTGTAAAGGCGAACCTGCGGCTAGTAGTAAGTATTTCCAAGAGATATATGGGCAGGGGGCTGCCCCTTACCGACCTCATCCAAGAGGGTAACGTAGGTTTGATGAGGGCTGTGGAGAGGTTTGACCATACAAAGGGTTACAAATTTTCTACCTATGCTTCTTGGTGGATACATCAGGCTATTTCGAGAGCCCTGCTGGACCAGACCAGAACCATCAGAGTCCCCGTGTATGTGTTGGAGCAGGCAAGCAAGGTGTACAGAATAAGCTCTATGTTGACTAAAGAGCTTGACCGTAAACCCCTACCGGAAGAGGTTGCAGAGGTGGCGGGGATATCCGTAGAGGGTGTTAAGAGAATACTCGAGTCCACTAACGATGCGGCACGACTGGACACGCCGATAATGGACGGCGAGAAGACTACACTACTCGACTTTATTGCAGACGATAACCTGCCGGCACCGGACTCTGTGATGGCAACATCTGCTCTTACAAAAGAGATTCGGGACGCTCTTCATGTGTTGACAGCCAGGGAAGAAGAGATAATCAGACTGCGATTTGGTATCGATGAGGACAGTACTTATACACTTGACGAGATAGGCCGGAGGTTTGATCTGACCCGTGAGCGCATTAGACAGATTGAAAAACGGGCGCTTGAGAAACTGGCCGAGTCTGAAATGGGCGACATACTAAAGAGTTTTTTGGCCAGGTAACCCTTACCTGATCACACTCATCAATGGCTAAATGAGCTACTCTAATCCGAAAGTATTTGGACACGGGATAGCTGCGTGTGAGCTACGATGTTAATTAGCCAGACTTACTTAATTGCGAATCTTGGGGAACTAATTATTTAGATGTGAGCACTTTCAGGTCTGTTATACTGCTTGGTAGCGCCATCCAATTGAGAGTGTATTTCATCGGACTCGAGTGAAAATTGTATCTCAATATCCCGATCAAATTCCCTAATCCATTTAATTATCTTTCGATACATCTCTGCTCTTTGGAATTTGAGGTAGCGCGATTTGCCGTCGGCCGAGGGAAAGAGTTCACCGCTAAGTACCAGACTCTGCGGGTAGCGTTTTCTCATGGCGTCAATAAGCAGTTTGTGGAGTTTTAGGGTCCCCAATGTGATGTGGTCGATCTTTCTTAAATCAAGGCTGCTAAATATCTGTGTAACCATCTCTTCGTAATCCTTCTCCCAGCATTCGATCATAATAATTGGGTCTAGTCTGACCCCAACCGTATACCCCGCCTCTTGACACTTGGCAGCTGCACCAATCCTCTCGGTAAGCGAGGGAGTCTTGTGCTCAATGCCCTCTATTACCCTTTGTGGATTGAGCGTCCAAGATGGGATCACATTAGCCGGTGGGTGCGGGATTGAGAGCAGGTTTTTGATATTAGCGCTCTTGGTCCTAAACTCAACTGTGCCGTTTGGGTAGCGTTTAAACAGCTCTGCAATATCCAGTGAGAAGCCTGTCAACTCGTCAAGGGCGAGTGCATCGCAGACCTCGCCCACATGGAAGTAGGGGTTTTGTGTGGTCTGCAGGATCTCTTCAATGCGTAATAATACCTGATCACGATTCACGAAAACTACGGGGACCTTGGTCTGGAAGTAGTACTGTAAATAGCAGTATTCGCAGTCGTATTTACAGTCTATTTCGTGAAATAGATAGAACTGATCTTGTTCCATGCGCCCTATACTCTTTACCAGTTCGCCTTTTTTCTCTGCGATTGCAAGGGCGTTTTTGTCTTGGTCTGCGCGCTCTTTGAAATACTTTAGTTCACCTATTTTCTTATAATCGTCTACATATATGGTGGGTACATTTGGTAGTTTAGATAAGATACGGTTTGTAAACGGGTGTGATCTGATATTGTTCTCTATATATATAGTTGTGGGTAGGTCCCGCATATTAGGTGGTAGGTCTTGCTTATAGTTTAAACAGATTGCCCAATTGCATGGCGAGCCCTATATCGCCCTGTATCTTAATCTTGCCTGTGAGTAAGGCGCGTTCGGGGCCGAGCTTACCGTTAACTAGGTTTAGAAAGTGGTTGTCGGTAGATTTAATCGTACACTGGGCTTCTTCTTCGCTCTCTCTAACTCCGATTGAATCAGTTCTAAGGTCTACTATCCAAGTGCCGCCTTTAGGTCCGTCAAGTATAAACTTGTAAATAGCGTTTAGCTCTGAAAAGTCGTTTTGCCTTTCGATTATCGCGGCATGCATCTTTTCAAATATCTCGTGTATAGGTCTCATATATTTCTCCCGGTTTTGTTGAAGAAACAGTTTACCATCAATGGTATAAACTACCATTAAATAATAACCTATAGATTTGACCTATATATACATAGAGTTTAGAATTTCCATTCAATTTAGAGTGAGGTTATTTATGGGAGCATCACAGAAGAAGCGACATGAGGTAATAGTGGTAGGGGGTGGGCACGCTGGGGCTGAGGCAGCGCTTGCGGCTGCGCGGATGGGAGCCGGTACATTGTTGCTCTCTGCTAATGTGGACACGATCGGACTTATGTCGTGCAATCCATCGATCGGCGGAGTCGGTAAGGGGCATCTGGTAAAGGAGATTGATGCACTCGGTGGCGAGATGGGTAAGGCCGCCGATGCTACAGCCATACAGTTCCGCAGGTTAAACACTCGCAAAGGCTCTGCGGTCCAGGCCACAAGGGTGCAGGCCGATAGACTTGCCTATCGTACCTATATTAAACGAACAATCGAAAACGAGACTAATATTGACATTAAGCAGCGGATGGTAGAGGGCTTGTTGGTTGAAGGGGGGACTGTAGTAGGAGTACGAACAAACCTGGGTGAAAATTTGTTGGCCGATGCAGTAGTAGTTACTCCCGGCACATTCCCAAACGGACTCATACACATAGGTCTTACCAAACTGTCCTCGGGCAGGGCGGGGGAAGCGGCAGCGTTTGGGATATCGGACTCATTCTCGGATCTCGGATTCAATGTAGGAAGGTTAAAGACCGGGACCCCTCCCAGGTTCGACGGCAGAACCGTTAACTGGGAGAAGCTCGAAGTACAGCCCGGTGACGCTAACCCTAAACCGTTCTCATTCACGAACTCCTCGATAGAGCTCGAGCAACTCCCCTGTCATATCACCTATACCAACCCGAGAACACACGAGGTCATAAAAGAGAACCTGCATAAGTCTCCTCTTTACTCGGGCGAGATAAAGGGTGTGGGCCCACGGTACTGCCCCTCGATTGAGGATAAAATCGTGAAATTCCCCGATAAAGAGCGCCACCAAATATTCCTTGAGCCCGAGGGACTTAGCACATATGAGGTCTACCCAAACGGGATTTCGACCAGTCTACCACTTGATGTGCAGATCGAGTTGGTACGAACCATAGAGGGGCTGGAAGAGGTGGAGATCATGCGCCCGGGGTATGCAGTGGAATACGATTATGTGGATCCCACGGGGCTTAAATCAAGCCTTGAGACTAAGCTAGTGGAAGGCCTGTTTTTTGCAGGGCAGATAAACGGCACCACAGGCTATGAAGAGGCGGCCAGCCAGGGGTTTATGGCGGGGGTAAACGCTGTGCTTAAGATAAGGGGCGAAGCACCGTTTGTATTGGACCGCTCCGAGGCATATATCGGGATATTATTAGACGATCTGGTTACCAAGGGGGTGGACGAGCCCTATAGGATGTTTACCTCACGAGCCGAGTACAGGTTGGTTCTAAGGGAAGATAACGCCGATCTGAGGTTAAGGGAAAAGGGTTTTCAGTTAGGGCTTGTGAGTGAAGAGGACCTGGACGCTTTTCTAAGTAAAAAGAGCACCATCGAGTCTGAGTTAAGCAGGCTAAGCGATACAATCATATCGCCAAATAATGCGGTTAATACCCTCTTGCAGGATATGGGGTCAAGCCCATTAAAAAAACCGCAGTCACTAAAAGAGATACTAAGGCGCCCGGAGATTACGTACACTGAGTTAAGAATGATTGATGAAAACGCACCCGGTGTACTTGGTCCCGATATCGCGTCACAAATAGAAATGGACGTGAAATATGAGGGCTATATTAAGAGACAGATGGAACAGATCGATAAGTTCAAAAAGTACGAAGAACTAAAAATTCCTTCGAGCTTTTCATACGATAGTATCCCAGGGCTATCGCGCGAGATTGTGCAGAAACTCTCGGACCTAAGGCCCGATTCCATTGGGCAGGCGCGCAGAATCTCGGGTATTACCCCCGCAGCAATTTCTGTATTGATGGTCTATTTAAAACGGAGCGAGATGATAGAAGGGCTGGGTTCTCATTCAACGCCTTCTTGATCCTCTTCGTCCTCAGAGTCGGCTAGTTCCTGCTCAAGAAGCTCCATGACGTCCTCGAAGTCCCCTCCGACATATCCGGAGTTGTCCGGGTCCTCAAGCATATCTACAAGGTCCTTAAATTTCTTACGTCCTCTTTTGTGCATCTGGTCATATCCTCCATCTGAGTAACTCACAATCTAGAATGTCGTGTAACGGTAATGAGATACAAGATAATTATATCGTGAAAATATAAAATGCAACAACTATGCAAATTATATAGCGACGGTTGCTGAATTCAATATAACGTTAAAAATCGTAGGGCTTAACTTGGGCATAAATCTTTTATGTGCTAATTGGCAGTTTCACTCTCAGAACGAAGAATCTCAACCATTTTTTTTGTATCCGTAGTCGGTAGTTGGCATTCGTAATTTTGGCAGACATAGGCTGTGGCCTTACCTCCTAGGCTCTTTTGACCTTTGGTGTAAGGTGCGATTTTTGTGATCTCGTCGCCATTGGTTTCATCATGTAGCAGCACGATCTTGCTTGGGATGTATTCGTTTCTGAGTGCTTCAATCATAGACAGTGTGTCGTCTGAGTTTGGGTCACCGGCGATAATGATCTCAAATGAAGGCCCGATTGCGAAATCAAGAGCTGACATGAGCTGAGTGTAGGCAATGGGGGCCTGTTTTACTCCGGGTGAGAAGGCTTTGGCCAGTTTGGCAGCCTTACTCTCGAGCGAAGAGTCTGCGGTGATCCGGCCGAGTCTAAGGAGGTTTAACATCGCAACTGAGTTCCCTGAGGGCACTGCCCCGTCATATATCTCTTTTTGACGCACTATAAGCTGCTCACCGTCGGTGGGAGTAAAATAAAACCCTCCGTGTTCATCGTCCCAAAACCCGTCTATCATAGTTTTGTTTAATTCAATAGCTGCGCTTAAATATTTGGCGTCAAACGTGGCCTCGTAGAGTTCAAGAAGTCCCCATACCGTAAATGCGTAGTCGTCCAGATTGCCCTCTATTGCAGCATCACCCTCTCTATAACGATGGAGCAGACGACCGTCATTCTTGCGCATTGTACTTAATATAAAATCGGCTGCTTTTTTAGAGGCATTTAAGTAGGTTTTGTCCGATAGTACCTGCCCGCCCTTGGCGAGTGCAGCGATCATAAGACCGTTCCAGTCCGTGAGGATCTTGTCGTCTTTATAGGGGTGAATTCGTTTCTCTCGGTGGTTGAACAGTTTTTTTCTGCAGTCCTCGATTCTCTTTAGGAATTGGTCGGTAGTAAGACCAAACGACTTTGCGAGCTCATCTGTAGAGCTCCGGAGGTTTAATATATTGGTCGGGGATTTGTGGCCTGTGGCCTCGTCGCTGAAGTTGCCCTCTTTTTCTACGTTAAACACCGTTATCATGAGCTCGGCGTCATCACCTTCGAGCACCTCTCTTATCTCTTGCTCTGTCCACGTGTAGAACTTTCCCTCTTCCCCCTCACTGTCGGCATCCTCAGCTGAATAAAAACCACCTTTAACAGAAGTCATATCGCGCAGCACGTATGTAAAGATTTCCCTGGCTGCCTGGGCAAAATCCTTATTGCCTGTAATCTGAAAGGCCTCTAGATACGCCACAGACAGCATGGCCTGGTCATACAACATTTTTTCAAAGTGAGGTAAAAACCATGTTGGGTCGGTGGAGTAGCGGTGGAAACCAAATCCGATATGGTCATAGATACCCCCGTTCTTCATCTTCTTTAGAGTGTTTTCAACCATTCCAAGCGCCTGATTATCACCTGTCCGCCTCCAGTATCGGAGTAAAAATAGGTGGTTATGAGGGGTGGGAAATTTCGGTGCTTGTCCAAACCCGCCGTTTTGCTCGTCGTACCTCTCGAGCAATTGGTTGTAGGCGACATTTAGGGTCGATTTACCCAGTTCCTCTTCGCTTTGCATTTTAGTGATGTCCGTGGACCTAGTTAGTGCGGCGGTGATGCTGTCTGCGGATTTGAGTATCTCTGCTCTGTCCTTTTGCCAGACTTCCCCTACCCTAGGCACAAGGTCCATCATCCCGGATCGCCCGAACCTGCTCTCTTTGGGGATATAAGTGGCTGCGAAAAAGGGCTTTTTATCAGGTGTCATTATCACATTCAACGGCCAGCCGCAGTTGCCCTTGGATATCATCTGACACACAGTCATATACACGTTATCGATGTCTGGCCTCTCTTCTCTGTCTACTTTTATGGATATAAATGTGTCGTTCATGAGCTTGGCCACCTCGGGGTCTTCAAACGACTCGTGCTCCATCACATGGCACCAATGGCAGGTGGAATAGCCGATTGATAATAAAATGGGTTTGTCTTCTTTTTTGGCTTTCTCGAATGCCTCGTCTCCCCACGGGTACCAATCTACGGGGTTATCGGCGTGTTGGAGTAAGTATGGACTCTTTTCGTCTTTGAGTCTGTTCTGGTGTGACATGTTACCCCCTTTATTTTTTGCTGTGGAAATTATAGTTGTGGATAAAATCAAAGCGGCGAGCATAAATAGGTAAAGTAAAAATAGTATTGTTGTCTGCCATATGCCCCGTTTGATCTTAGCACCGTTCATAGTAACGTCTTTTGAGTATTACATTATGCAGTCTACAGCAGAGAAAAGCATTTACAATGATAATAAAGGAGGTGCCCGAGTAGAGCATACGGAACTTTACTCGGGCACGAGAGATAACCAAATGGCTCTTTACTTGGTCTGTTTTGTATTGTTCTGGGCTTTGAGCGTGTTTAGATCCGAGTCGGACAGTGTGCTAACGCCGTCATCACTTAACTCAACTGCATAGTTGCCCCACACCACAATGACGTATTTTCCAATCTCTAGGTACCGTTTTAATTCCGGCAGCTCTTTTATGAGTTTTTGGTAGGCGGGGCTCCCGGGTTTGATTTTAATTACCTTCAGTTCAGGCGTATGGTTGGAATCGATCCACACGCCGTTTTGGAGTCGGAACGTTTTTGAGCCGATCTTCTTAACACTCGGTGGTGTTTCGTTGTCTTCTTTCTTGTCTTTGTAACTGAGACCGTCCTTTGAAGATGGAAGACTGTGTTTGGCCGCTTCCTCGCTTACAATAGATTTTGCTTGATCGTTATTATGCATATAATCAATTCCACCAACTGAAGATGGGACCGATGATCTAAGAGCCCTTTGCGGGCGTCCAACGGCATAGTCCGTAACACCTTTGGGCAGTGGGAGAGGCTGTTTAACAGTAGTGGAATTGCCGTCACGGTTTCTTATGAGACTATCTATGGCAATGAACGATGTATAACTGGTAAGCAGACTGTATTTAAGACCGAGCTCGGTGATTTCTTGCTCAAGTTCAGACGACTGTCCGACATGCTGGTAATCCCCTAGTGTGGTTATTCTGTTTCTAGCCCACAGGTAACGTATAGCGGAGTTAATCTTAAGCGGTTTGTAATCGCTGATATCAAATGCGGTAGAGAATGAGTTATCACCGTTTTGACCCGATAGTCCGATCTTACCCTTGGGTTTCCCCCTCCACTTACCGAACACTACAATCGGGCGCTCTGCGAATACATCGGGGACACTGATCGGCTCGATGTCGTAAGTATTAAAGCCGTCATACGAGACCTCGATATTCGTTAGGACCGGTGTAGCAATGTAGTTCCTGAACTTCTCGGCAGCCGCATCGGCCTCGGCGGGTGATGAAATTACAAACGGCTCCCCGAATCCTGCCCTTGCCATGCCCTCGATAATAAAACGGTTTACACCCGAACCTATACCGAACGGGAACATATTGGCGTTGTGCAGGTTTTGGCGGATTAGGTCAAAGGCCTCTTTCTCCACAGTGACGTAGCCGTCGGTGGCTATGACGACTGTACGCGAAGTACCCTCTGTTTTAGGCAAGCTGAGCGCGCGTCTAAGAGCAGGGAGCAGTTCGGTGCCTCCCCCGCCGCGTTCTTTGTCAATGAATCTAAGTGCACTAGTTATGTTGGTACTCGTGGCAGGCAGAGAAGACTCTGAGAGTACGGCGTTACTGCTGGCAAAGAGCATTACATTGAACGAGTCGGTGGGCTTAAGGTTGGTGATAAGGTTGCGCAACAATTTTTTTGAAGTCTCGATAGGGAACCCGTGCATCGAGCCCGATACATCCACAATAAATATGTATTCTCTGGGTGGGATGTCGTTTGCTTTAACCCTCTTTGGGGGCTCGGCCATGAGCAAAAAAAAGTTTTCGTCTACCCCTTCATAGAGTAGAAGGCCGGTTTGCACTTTCTCGCCGGCTAACCTGTACTTGAGTACATAGTCGCGGTTGCCGTTGTCGGAGGCCTGGTCCTTTAGCTCTATGCGTGCGAGGTCGGGTCTTTGGTATGTGATATTGACGTCATGAGTGGCAGAGGAGATGTCTTGAATAGGCATGCCGGCCGTGAGGTTAGCAGTGATATTGACCTTGTAGGGGGTGGGTTCGCCTTCGTGTAGGTAGGGGTTTTCTACCCAGTTTTCTCCGTCGTCCAATGAGTCCCGGGGTTGGTTGGAGTAGCGAGGGCCTACTACGGTGGGGTAAACGAACTCGTATATGCCTGCGGTGGGGACCAGGAGTTCGGTGTAGCTCATATCTACCTCTATTTTGTCGCCGGGCATGATATTGGCCACGTTCATCTGGAACACGTTTGGTCTTTGCTGTTCGAGCAATGATGCGCTCTTGCCCTCAAGTTTGGCTGTTTCATAGCCTGCTCTGGCTTTGCCGCGCTCGTCTATCTTGGCTGTTATGGTTCTTTCACCTATAGTCATTGTCATAGCATAGACAGCGGCGCGGGTAGAGGCCGGGAACACATAGATGGCCTCGATCGGTTCCGTGCCGTTATTCTTATAGGTCTGCTTGATGTTAACGTCGGCGATGACACCGGCTATGTTTACCTCGGCATCGGTAGCAAGCAGTGGGAACTGCTCTGTGTTTGCGTGCTCGTCTACTATTACGAAGTAAGGCGATAGTGATCTATCGTATGCCTCCGGGGAAACCTCCGATGCATACAATTTCGGCATACATACGCTAAGGAAAACAGTGATAAGTAAAAAAAGATTTTTCAAATACATTCAAAGCCTCCGTAAACCAATTTTTTGCCATTTGGTCAAGAGCTTTGAGTTAACTCATGTAATTTATTACGATCACGATGCGTTATAGCTCTATTTTATGCATCGAGATTGAGTTATATGATTGGGATTTTGTGATTGATGTGTGTATGTGAGGTGGGGTGAAGTTTGTTTCTAAGTAATAATATGAATATATTATTTATACTCCATAGAGAGTGGTGATATGAAGATAATTGACGACAGATACCAGCTGATAATTGCGAAACAGAAGGAGCTTCTGAGTTCGTTTTCTACAGTTGCAAACAAACTTTCTCAGGATGAGACAGCCGAAACCATACAGTTGATGCACGATAATTTGGACCGTCTGTTTTCAATTGTATTCATCGGGGAGTTTAGCACCGGCAAGTCGTCGCTAATAAATGTACTGATCGGTGAGGATATACAAGAAGAGGGTATAACACCCACCACAGACAACATCATGGTGCTGCGGTATGACGAGCAAAAAGATGAATTTACACGAGACGGCATCAAATATGTATTGCTGCCTGACGAGAAATTAAAGAATTTATCCATCGTTGATACTCCCGGTACAAACGTAACAGCCGAACAGCACGAGAAGCTGACGCGTGACTTCATACCTAAGGCCGATATGGTACTTTTCATCATAGGTATCGAGCGGGCACTCACGGGTACTGAGGCCGAGCTTATAGAGTTTATTAAAAGCGACTGGTTAAAAAACATAGTGTTCGTACTAAATAAAATTGATGTGGCCAAGGACCAGCAAGAGCTTGATAAAGTCACGGAACACACACGCGAGGGTATAAAGAATCTGTTTGGTATAGATCCTACTATTTTCCCCGTATCATCCAAGCTGGCTAAGAGCGCTCGATTGAGCTCCGATACTGTTCAGTATGAGCGTAGCGGCATAAAGGCCCTAGAGGACTATATATTCAGCACGCTGAGCGAGGAGCATAGGGTGCGCATGAAAATCAAAAGCACTTCGGAACTGGCTATAAACCTGTGCACTGAGACTCTGGGTACGCTGGATGAAAATGTAAAACGAATCAATGAGGATATGAAGGGGATCGAGGATTTCAAGCAGAGTTTAGAGAGGCTAAAAGACGATGTGGTGGTTAACTCACGGCAGTTCACGGAGCGGATACGAAGCAGGATGCTCGAGTTTAAGACAAGGGGGATCGAGTACATAGATGACCTCATTAGGCTTAGCAACCTGTTTAAGCTGCTTAGCAAGGATAAGGTGGCCAAGGAGTTCGAGGACAAGGTCTCGCGACAGACCGTGGCTGAGCTGGAAAAAGATATGGATGATATGGTGCGTTGGACCGAAAGATCGGCCAATACACTCTTGGAGAATGCACTCGAGTTTTATAACAAATCGCTTAGGCCCGATAAATCCTCGTTCACCAGAGGGTTTAATTATGACCGCTCTCGGCTTATAGAGACCGTGAGGTCTGAGCTTGAGAAAAGACGCACCCAGATGGACCCGGCCCTTTTGGGCAGCAATCTGGTCGATTCTGCAAGGGCTGCAATAGCATCTGTACTTGGGATTCAGGTTGGATCACTTGCTATTGGGGCTACGTTTGTAGCGGCTTTCTCGTCTTTATTGGCCGATATTACAGGAGTTTTAACCACAATCGCAATAATGGCCACGGCGTTTGCGATCTTGCCTAAAAAGCGGCGGGACGCTATGAAAGAGTTCAACAGCAAGGTCGACAGCCTGACAGAGGGGCTTACTTCCAGTATAGACTCTCAACTGAAAAGGGATTTCGAGGGTATAAAGATTCAGATTGCAGACTCATTATTGCCACTCAAAAACTTTTATGAGACCGAATTAGCGGATATAGAAGAGTCTAGAAAGAACCTAGAACAGGTACAGACCGGGTTCGAAGAAATTATAAAATACCTAGATCAGGGTTAAGAAAACACTATGCGCTAAAGGTCAGAATCGGATTGATTCTGCTGAGTAAAGCTTATGTCTTTATAGATGTTTTTTATATTATCTGTCCGGCTTGTAAATTCTATACCCACCCTCCAAAGTTTTTCCGGAAACGACGGCATGGCCCACTTGACTATTCCTTCTAGTCTGAGGGTCTCGTTCCCAGTGAACAGGTGGACCTGTAATTTTGAGCTTGGTGGGAAACCTCGGGTAGTCGCTAAACCAACACCGTGCTCGGATAGATTAAAGGTGTGTCCGGACAAATTATAATTATTGGTCTCGTTATTAGTTGCGCGTTGCCTAAGCAGACCATATCTGACCTTTTTGTTGTACGGCACTCTAAGTGATGTTCTGCGTGTGATGTATGATAACCCCGAATCCTCAATTATTCTCTCTTCCATTATTCTCTCTGTTGTCTCAGATCCTTATGATGCTAACTTACTCAGATTATATAATAATTCTGGACATGCATCAATGCGACTTTAGTATGTAATCAGCTTATAACTTTTGTCTAATAAATGGACTTTCGCAATTTAGACTGCCAGATCACAACTTATGGACACACAAGGTTTTGTCTGAATAATTACAATACATTTTTTAGTTGTCAAAAAATATATTTGGTAAAGGATTGGAGCCGATTTTGAGCCTTTCGGAAAGAGGAGTGTGTATATAGTTCAAGTAGAGAGAAAATAATGAGAAAAGAAACTTTGAGAAATGTTGCAATAATAGCCCATGTGGACCATGGGAAAACTACTTTGGTGGATGCGATGCTTAAGCAAAGCGGCATTTTCCGCGATAACCAAGTGGTCGAGGATAGGGTATTGGATTCGATGGACCTGGAGAAAGAACGCGGTATAACAATAATGGCGAAAAATACGGCACTCGTCTATGAAGATATAAAAATCAATATTGTAGATACACCGGGGCATGCAGATTTTGGTGGTGAAGTCGAACGAAGCCTAAACATGGTGGACGGAGCACTGCTGCTGGTCGATGCCAGTGAAGGGCCCCTGCCGCAGACACGTTTTGTAGTTAAAAAAGCATTGGAAAAAAAACTCCCGATAATCTTGGTACTAAACAAAATTGATAGGAGCGACGCCCGGCCCCCAGAGGTTATCGACGAGGTATACGACCTGTTTATTGAGCTTGATGCTAGCGACAATCAAATTGATTTTCCAATAGTGTACACAAACGCAAAGGCCGGGGTATCGGGTCATAATGTAGCCGATATACACACAAATCTTATTCCATTATTTGAAACTATCGTGACTTCTATTCCCGGCCCCGATACCGGCGAGACTGAGTTGACACAGTTTCTTGTGACTAACCTTGATTACGATAACTATGTCGGGAGGATAGCAATAGGGCGGTTGATGGGCGGTACACTGGAATCAAACAAACAGTATACGTTGTGTGGGCAGTCCGAGTCTCGGACTCCGATAAAGATATCGGCGCTTTACACATTTGAGGGACTCGAGAAAAAACAAACAGAGTTGGTAGAATCGGGTGATATAGCAGCTGTAGCCGGCCACGAGAACATAAAAATTGGAGATACCATATCCGATCTAGAGAACCCGAGAGCGCTTGAGCGTATCCAGGTGGACGAGCCTACGATATCGATGATCTTTTATGTGAACGACGGCCCGTTTGCAGGGACGGAAGGCAAATTCCTTACATCGAGACACCTAAGGGAAAGACTGGAAAGAGAGATGTTGGGCAATGTCGCGATCCAAGTTAATGACACCGACAGGGCCGATGCATTCGAGGTGTCGGGACGGGGTGAGCTTCAAATGGTTGTTTTAATCGAGATGATGCGTAGAGAGGGCTATGAATTCACGGTCTCGAAGCCGACTGTTATCACGAAGCTTATTGACGGCAAAGTGCACGAGCCGGTCGAACGCATATTTGTAGACGTGCCAGAAGAGCATATAGGGATTATCACAGAGAGTGTGGCAGCCAGAAAAGGCAAAATGGTAAATATGCATAACAATGCAAATGGTAGAGTCGATATTGAATTTGTCATCGCATCCAGGGGATTGATAGGGTTTAGGAGCCAGTTTCAGATAGCCACAAAAGGGGCAGGAGTGATGAACAGTATATTCGAGGCATACGAACCGTGGTACGGCCCGATTCCTCAAAGACTATCGGGTGCGCTTGTGGCTGATAGAGCCGGCAAGGTTACTACCTATGCATGCCTTGCCATGGCGGACAGGGGCGAGTTGTTTGTGGATGTGGGTACAAAAGTGTTCGAGGGCATGATAGTGGGCGAGAGGAATAGAAGCGGGGATCTGAACGTGAATATAACCAAAGAGAAAAAGCTGACCAACATGAGGAGCTCTACCGCCGAGACCACAGTGGTGTTAAGGCCCCCGAGGCCGTTGTCTTTGGATCAAGCCATCGAGTTTATTGCAGAAGACGAATTGGTCGAAGTTACACCTACAAGCGAACGACTAAGAAAAATGGAGCTGGATGCTGCCAAAAGGGCAACTGCCCTAAAGAGAGAAAAGAAAAACTCACCATGAGTTGTAATCGACTGACTATAAACTAATTTTCAATTGCACAATAAAAAAACGGCGGGAACTGGGCCCCCGCCGTTTTTAAGAAGGAAGGACAGAATGACCGGGTTATACTCGACTATATCCCCGCCACTCATCCACGTCCAAAAAAGGACATTTTAATAATGGAAGCAAGGTTTTGCGACCTTGCTTTCATCTTGTTGTTTAAATTGTTACTTCTACTTCTTTCTGCGGAGCCTTCTTACCCCGAATACAAACGCTACCGGTATTAGTGGGATAAGTACGTTGGCTAGTCCGCTTCCAAGCTCTACAGGGCTAGCTGCTATTGCACAGCTTCCGCTCCCACTTCCGCTAGGCGGATTCGTAGGTGTAGAGGTCGGTCCCAGTGTAGGTGGTGTTGTCGGTGGCGGTGTCGGCCCTAGTGTCGGGGCTACTACAAAGTCCTGACTGGCCACTACTGCTTCGTCCACACCTAACCTTAAGAAGCACACCGGTACGTCGCCACAGCTTGAGAAGTCCTCTGTATCGTCCCATATGCCCACTGCGGTGTCTGTTGCTGCTGCTACTGCGCGGTATGGGGGACCGTAGTCGTCTATAAAGGAGATAAGTGCTACGTCTCCACCCGCCGAGCCGGTCTGTACATTAAACTGGCCTGCAAGGATAGTCGGGTCTACGATATCCAAGAACGAGGTTACTCCGTCTAATGGGGTTAAGCCCTCGAAGCACTGGATCGGCTCAAGCAACTGGAAGTTATCTACCAGAACAGCAGAATCTTCACCAGCAACACAATCTCCATCCTGTATCGTGATGACCTGAAGGGCTAGTGAACTGTTTGCCGGTGCCTGTAGTGTATCACTTACGTACGAAGAATGACCGTTTGGGAATGTAAAACCGCCGAGTGCGTAAACAATGCCATCAGTGGGTAAGGATTGGCATACTACCGGAGGGCCGACCTGACCTCCGCCATTGGTTATTCGATTGAAGGTTAATGGGAAACCAAGAATCGCGTCACCATAACAGTTAGCATCAATCATCTCAGGTATGGATGTGTCTATTAGAACCACCGCATATAATGCATCACAACTGACAACTGGGACAACTGCTGAGGATAAAATAGAGGCATCGTATGTCAAAGGTCCACCATTAGTTGTTGTGAAATTAGCACTCTGTAATACAGTTATATTCTGTTCAGTGGTAATGTTATCACTTAAATTTCCGGATGCTAGTTGAGGGTTGAAAGTACCTCCAGTATAAGTAGCAGCTGACCCCGGGGTTTCCGCTACAAATGCATAAAAGTCATTTGCAGGATCAGGTGGTGATGCAGGTGGTGCTGCTAGGTTAGGGGATATCCCCGTACTGTCTATCACGCCTGATGAACTACCCGCTCCTTGTGATACAAACCATACCGGCGCCAATAAAGGATCATTGAAAAAGTCCCCAGTCTGGAAACTGCCGTTTAGAATTATGTTCATCTCCCCGGCCTCGTCACAGAATGCCTGACGGGCATACATGTTTACTCCATACATGTAGTCCTGGGAATCCACGATAACCGTCTGACCAGTTAGATAGTCATGCTCTATAGCCTCATCAGGGTTGGGACATCCGTTTACCGAGGTTACTACCAATATACCCTCTTTACCCTGTAGGTTTTCGTCGGCTATCGGTGCACCTGCGTTACTTACCAGGTTGCCCAGGTCGTACACATGAGTGTCCCCGGGGGTGTAAGCATCGCAGAAGTTACGAATCTCTACACAGTTTGCATCCAGTATACGCACGTGGACGTTTATACTATCGTTTACATTTGAGTTTGTTACCTGCACAGAGGTGTTGCGGCTGTCTGCCTGTGTCCACCAGGTCACAAGCTGTGAGCCGCTGTCTGTGGTAGGTGTGGGGTTAGCGTTAAAGAATGGGAAGAACGGTGCAAAATCGTCGTTGTTATGCATCCAGTCCAAACCACCCACTGCAGAGCCCGCAAAACCCTCTACCGTACCTATGAGGCCTGCGGTAAAGTCGGCCTGAGCCGGGTTTGGGATCTGTACCTCTAGCCACCCTGTGTCGTTAGGCACAGCCGGACAGAAGAGGTTGTCTGTACCAATTTGGGCCTGGGCCTGAGGGATATATACTAAACCCATCAGTACCAGCACCATTATTGCTGTTATGGATTTTTTAATCATCCGAGTTTCCTCCTTAATTTTATTCGTCTTTTGTTTTTGATATATCATTTGATTCTCGATCCATTGTTTTAATGCTTAGTTCATTATTGGTGATTCATCAAATATCCCAGGTGTCCACCACGAGTCCATGGATCCGGTGCCGTTGCCGTTGTTGAGCCCTATATAGCCTACAAAAAATTCAGAAAAAATAGGGCAAATCCCGTCTATAGGATCGACGTCAAAACATCTAATACCACGGAACGGCATGTAGAGCCATCCTACATCTACGCTGTCGTTGCATATACGGTTAACCTCACCCTTGGAGTTGGGGTGGAAGTTGTCTATGCCCTTGTCTAGCTGTGTCGGGGCGCATGCAAACACCGTTGGGCTGCAGGATGTGGGGCTCTCGAATTCGTCGAATATATGGATCTGAGGGTCTCCACTGCCAACGTCCCCTGTAGCATTGCCGAATGTAGCCTGTACAAGCGGGCCGGCAACCACAGAATCGCTGCCTGTGCTTCTGTATACAAGACCTACTACGTCGGACAGGTTAGAACCGTCAACATCATTGAAGTTGATGTCCCCTATGTTCCAAAGATTATCTCCGATCCTAAAGAAAATTTCCTCACCGGCGGCGTTTGTCCTGTACTCATAATCGCCGTCGCCGTCTATGATCCTGAACATGCCAATTAGGTCGTTAAAACCACCTGTTTGCGATACAACAAATAACCCGTATCCCTCGTCCAAGTCAGCAGCGGGGGCAGAAAACCCTGGACCGGGCAGACCGTCAGCATCACTATTGGATATCAGGTTGCCTAGGTCGTATACGTGTGTGTCCCCGGCAGTGTACTGATCGTCAAAGTCCGTTTCCTCGCAAACGACTGCGGGAGATGTGACATTAAAAATTTGTACGTGAACTAATGAGAAAAATACTGAAGTATTAGTCACCTGTACAAAGGTCTGGCGCGCCATACGCATATCCCAGAACACAACCATCCTATCGGTGGCCTGGTCGGTCTGGTCTATTGTTTCGGCAAATTGTGCGTTTGCATCATTTGGTAATATCGGCATGAACGCAAACACAGCTATAAAGGCTAAGCAAATTACTCTTGATACTGTACTCTTAATCATCCTTAATTCCTCCTTTGACTAAAGTCTTTTTATATAACTCTTTTGCACAATACATAATTCTAAGCGCAATTATACAACATTTTGCATAAATATGTAAATAATAATTACCGGATTGTCATAATTAGAAGGGAAAGTTCTTAATTATAGGTAAGTAATAAGAAAACGGCGGGAACCAAGGCCCCCGCCGTAATTCAGAAGGAAGGACAGAATGACCGGGTTATACTCGACTATATCCCCGCCACTCATCCAGTCCAAAGAAGGACTTGCCCATTGAATGGACTTTCATAACTTTTGTTTAATAACAGGGTAGGCGAGTAATTTCCTACCCTGTTACTTTGTATTTCTTATGTTAATGCTACTTCTTTCCCACGACCCCATTTATACCCTGTCGGTCGCGATAAAACTGCTTCCTTGCGGTCCCCATTACTTCCTCCGCCGCAGTCTTCTTACCCCGAATACAAACGCTACTGGTACAAGCGGGATAAGTACGTTGGCTAGTCCGCTTCCAAGCTCTACTGGGCTAGCTGCTATTGCACAGCTTCCACTCCCACTTCCGCTAGGCGGATTCGTAGGTGTAGAGGTCGGTCCCAGTGTAGGAGGTGTTGTCGGTGGCAGTGTCGGCCCTAGTGTCGGGGCTACTACAAAGTCCTGACTGGCCACTACTGCTTCGTCCACACCCAACCTTAAGAAGCACACCGGTACGTCGCCACAGCTTGAGAAGTCTTCTGTGTCGTCCCATATACCCACTGCAGTGTCTGTTGCTGCTGCTACTGCGCGGTATGGGGGACCGTAGTCGTCTATAAAAGAGATAAGCGCTACGTCTCCACCTGCAGCACCGGTCTGTACATTAAACTGGCCTGCGAGGATAGTCGGGTCTACTATATCCAAGAAGGAGTTAACTCCGTCTAGTGGAGTTATGCCCTCGAAACATACAAACGGTTCTAAGAACTGGAAGTTGTCTACGAGGATAGCTGAATCAAAATCAACCAGACAATCTAAACCAAACGATTGCATTGTAACTACTTGCAATACATAATTGCCAGGACCCGGGACAGTAAGTGTGTCGTTTATAAACGAGGAACTGCCCATAGGGAACGTGAACGCTCCTAGTGCGTATGAGGTAGCATTTGTTGGTAAAGCTGTGCATGGTCTAGTTGCAACACCATTGTTAATAAGGTTGATAGAGGTTGGGGGGTTAAGATAAAACGGGTCGTAATAACAGTTAGCATCAACCATCTGTGGGTTTCCTGCTGCCCCTGTTGGGTCTATCAGAATCACGGCATGCGCTGAAGTACAGGTGTTTACAGGGCCTCCACTTAATATCGCAGCATTATATGTGATGAGATTTCCAAGTGAAGTGGTGGTGACAGGGATGTTGGCACTTTGCAATACGGTTGTGTTGGTTTCAGCACCACTCAATGGAGGACCAAAACCAACAAAGAGGTCTGTCGTTGCTAACCCTGTAGGAGGGAATCCACCGAAAGAACCTCCACCATAAAAAAGACTGAGATCGGATTGTGCTACAAATGCATAGAAATCATTAGCCGGGTCCGGAGGTGTTGCAGGCGGTGCTGCAAAGTTGGGGGATATGCCTGTTCGATCGATAACACCAAAGGGTAATGGTGGTTGAGTAAATTGTGCTCCAAACCACCCGGTAAGATCACCACTCTGGAAGCTGCCGTTATTGATTATGTTCACTTCCCCGGCCTCGTCACAGAATGCCTGACGGGCATACATGTTTACTCCATACATGTAGTCCTGAGAGTCTACGATAACCGTCTGACCTGTTAGGTAGTCATGCTCTATAGCCTCATCAGGGTTGGGACATCCGTTTACCGAGGTTACTACCAATATACCCTCTTTGCCCTGTAGGTTTTCGTCGGCTATCGGTGCACCTGCGTTGCTTACCAAGTTGCCCAGGTCATACACGTGAGTGTCCCCAGGGGTGTAAGCATCACAGAAGTTACGAATCTCTACACAGTTTGCATCCAATATACGCACGTGGACGTTTATGCCCGAGAAGACGTTTGTATTTGTAACCTGCACAGAGGTGTTGCGGCTGTCTGCCTGTGTCCACCAGGTCACAAGCTGTGAGCCGCTGTCTGTGGTAGGTGTGGGGTTAGCGTTGAAGTTTGGAAAGAATGGATCAAATGTATCGTTGTTATGCATCCAGTCCAAACCACCCACTGCAGAACCCGCAAAACCCTCTACCGTACCTATGAGTCCAGCGGTAAAGTCGGCCTGTGCGGGGTTTGGGATCTGTACTTCTAGCCAGCCTGTGTCGTTAGGCACAGCCGGACAGAAGAGGTTATCTGTACCAATCTGGCTCATTGCAGGGCTTACATAAGCAAAGCCCACAAGCATGAGCAGTAATACTGCTGTTAGGGATTTTTTAATCATCCGAGTTTCCTCCTTAATTTTATTCATCATTTTGTTTTTTATTTTCATTTGATATTTATGGTCCAACTGGTGTTTCATCAAATACACCAGGTGTCCACCACGAGTCCATTGAACCGGTGCCGTCACCGTTGTTAAGGCCCAGAAATCCTACGAAAAAAGTAGAAAATTGACAATTTCCAAAATCCGGATCATCGTCAAAACAGTTGAATCTCTGAAACGGCATATAGAGCCACCCTACATCCACACTGTCGTTACAAATTCTATTAACCTCGCCCTTAGAGTTGGGGTGGAAATTGTCTATGCCCTTGTCTAACAATGTGGGGGCACATGCGAATGTAGTTGGGCTGCAGGATGTGGGGCTTTCAAACTCGTCGAAAATATGAATTTGAGGTTGTGGGCTGCCAACATCACCGGTAGCATTACCAAAAGTTGCCTGTATGAGCGGGCTGGCTAAGACACTACTCAGACCGGTCTCTTTATAAACTAACCCTACTACGTCCGACAGATTGGCTTCGTCTACATTGTTGAAATTGAGGACTGCTATGTCCCAATCATTACCACTAACATTTCTATGGTCTTCACCCGCAGCATTTGTTCTGTACTCGAAATCACCATCACCGTCGATGATCCTGAACATACCTATTAGGATTTCGTCTCCGGAGGTTTCTGAAACAACCAGTAGGCCGTATCCCTCATCCAAATCAGCATTAGGAGCAGAGAAGCCTACTAAACCTAACCCGTCAGCGTCGTTGTTGGATACAAGGTTGCCCAGGTCGTATACGTGTGTGTCGCCGGGGGTGTACCAATCGTCAAAGTCTGTTTCCTCGCAAACTGTAGCCGGTGAAGCGACATTAAAGATTTGTACATGGACAAATGCTCTGCCCTGCGAATAATTAGTGACCTGTACAAAGGTCTGTCGCGCCATACGCAGGTCCCAGAAATTTATAAGCCTGGATGTTGCCTGGTCTGTCTGGTCTATGAGAGGATCTAAACCGTGTCCGGCCATCGATACCGTCGGTATGGCAAGCATAAAAGCCAAAACCGTTGTGCAAATTACTCTTGATACTGTACTCTGAATCATCCTTAATTCCTCCTTTGATAACTTATTACAAATAAACTGATTTACTATAATCTAACTTTTTGAAGATTATACATTATTATTATATAAGATGGAAGAAATATTTAATTATTATTTCTAGAGCACTCGTAATTAACTAGTTTAGTGAGTTTATAGTTATAACAGTGCGAATTTAGGGTTAGTATCTGTTATACAGTTTGTTAATAATGACAGGTTAAAGAAGTAGGGATGGTATTGGAATAAAAATGAATTAATTACAGCGGTTATTGTGCTTTAGCATTTGGGTTTTGCCAGACTACTAGGTCCCGTAAACGGCCCCACCAATCGGCCCCCAAAATGTATAATGAGATTAAGAATGATATTTCACCGATTAGGAACAGAGTGAGTACAAACGGCCACTGCTGTTCAAACGGCATTCCAAACACTACAGGAAAGGGTTGGTCAACCGTTGTATTAATCGTAGTTTATCATAGATAACATTAAGTCGTGTAGTGAAAATGAGTTGAAATAGATGGATCTGTAATGATAAATAAGTGGCGGGCGATGGGGGATTCGAACCCCCGACCTCTGGCTTCGGAGGCCAGCGCTCTAATCCACTGAGCTAATCGCCCTTAGGGCTAAGACCGAGTTCTTTTATAACAACCTGCATATCGTCCCAAAGCGGTTTTTTAAATCCGGGATTTCTGAGCAGTGCTGCCGGGTGGTAAGTGACCATGAGTTTTGCCCCTGCGCATTTATGAAACCTGCCCCTTAGGTCGCCGAGTCGGCCTTTAGTCTTTAGTATAGAGTGTGATGCCGTGGCACCCAAGCACACTATAACTTCGGGCGAGATTGCACGGAGTTGTTTGAACAAAAACTGCTCACATGTGTTCATCTCGTCGGGCTCGGGTGTCCTGTTGCCGGGGGGCCGGCACTTAACAACGTTGCATATGTATACATCGGACCTCTCGAGACCCATGGCCTCGATGATTTTGGTAAGCAGTTTGCCGGCACGTCCCACAAACGGTTTGCCTTGCAGGTCCTCGTCTCTACCGGGCCCTTCGCCCACAAAAACGAGCCTTGCTTTTGGGTTGCCGTCGCCGAACACGAGCTTGGTGCGCCCGGTGTGGAGCTTGCACCTTGTGCAGTCGCCTATCTCTTCCCGGATTTCCTCGAGGGTCATTGCTTTAGTGGATTCGTCAAATATACCGAGTTGGTCTTCTACTTGGATAATATCGGGTTGGTCGGGTGTTTTTGTGCTTGTCATTTTAGGTTCCATCGTATTTTGGCTACCCTTAGGAGTGTGTTCAGTTGCGGGTTGTTCTTTGGTGTAATAGCCTCGAATCCCTAGTGTTTTTTGGAAATTTATATACCTTTTTAGGTCCTCAATCAATTCCTCAAATTCAAAGCGCGTACCCATATTATAAATCCCTAATATAATGTATAAGAGGTTAATTGCAAAGTAAACGCTTGGCCTCGGTAGAGCTCAGGATTAGCAGTTTGGTGGGCTGCGAAAATCTTGTAATTGTGAGTCCCTGTTGTATCAGGTAAATAATACAAGCTAAATATAGAGTTGGAGTTGAGTTATAAAAAATGAAGAGCCCTTATGATCCGCACGAGATAGAGAAAAAATGGCAAAGCGAGTGGGATACGAGCAAAGTCTATAAGGTAGATGAGAGCAGCTCAAAGGATAAATACTATGTGCTCGAGATGTTTCCCTACCCATCGGGACGTATACATATGGGCCATGTGAGGAACTACACCATCGGTGATGTGGTAGCGCGCTACAAGAGGTCGAGTGGGTTTAATGTGCTCCACCCCATAGGGTGGGATGCGTTTGGGCTGCCGGCAGAGAATGCCGCCATACAGCACGGTGTGCACCCGGCGAAATGGACCTATGAAAATATAGAGCAGATGAAGGGACAGCTAAAACGGCTAGGTTTCAGCTATGACTGGTCGCGGGAGCTTGCCACATGTGACCCGACCTATTACAAATGGGAGCAGATGATATTTACCAGGATGTACGAAAAGGGGCTTGCCTATAAGCGGACGACCACGGTCAATTGGTGCCCGTCTTGCGAGACTGTGCTTGCCAATGAGCAGGTCGAGGACGGTAAGTGCTGGCGATGCGGGTCAGAGGTCGAACTTAAAGATATGGACGGGTGGTTCTTTAAGACAACTGAGTATGCAGAGGAGCTTTTAGAGTTTGCAGACAAACTTGCGGGGGGCTGGCCCGAGCGGGTCTTATCGATGCAAAAGAACTGGATAAGTAAGAGCACAGGTGCCGAGATAGAGTTCCCGCTTGAGGATCCGACTCCTGAGTTCAAGAGCCTGAGCATTTACACTACACGGCCCGATACGGTTTACGGTGTTACATACATGAGTATTGCACCCGAGCACCCTATGACAGCCGAGTTGATACGGGGAAAGCCGCAGGAAAAAGATGTAACAGAATTTATCGAACGTGTGAGAAAACAGAGCAATGTAGAGAGGGTAGGCGAAGGGGGCAAAAAAGAGGGGATTTTTACAGGTGCATACTGTACAAATCCGCTAAACGGTGAGCGTATCCCTATATACGTTGCGAACTTTGTTCTGCTCGAGTACGGTACGGGGATAATAATGTGTGTCCCGGCCCACGACCAGAGGGACTTTGAGTTTGCCAGGGAGTACGGGCTGCCGATAAAGGTAGTGATAGAGCCTAAGGACGAGAGCTTGGACCCGGAGACCATGACAGAGGCCTATGTGTCGGAGGGAGTGATGACGAACTCTGACCGGTTTGCGGGACTCGACTCTAAAGAAGGCATAGCAAAGGTTACGGAGTATGTAGAGAGCAAGGGGTATGGGAGCAAGAAGGTTAACTATAGGCTTCGGGACTGGGGGATTTCGCGCCAGAGGTACTGGGGTGCACCTATACCGATTGTATATTGCGGGGAGTGCGGCACTATTGCAGTACCGGACAGTGACCTGCCAGTGGAGCTGCCGCTCGAAGTAGAGTTCGGTGGTGAGAAGGGGTCGTCGTTATCGAAAATCGAGAGTTTTAAAGAGACCTCATGCCCAAAGTGCGGTGGGCAGGCCACGCGCGAGACCGACACAATGGACACGTTTGTAGAGTCTTCGTGGTATTTCTTGAGGTATGTGTCCCCGCGTTCTGATAAAGAAATATTCGAGAAAAAGAGCGTTGATTACTGGTTAGCGGTAGACCGCTACATAGGGGGCATCGAGCATGCAATTTTACACCTGTTATATGCCAGGTTCTACACAAAGGTGCTAAGAGACCTCGGGTACTGTGAGTTGGACGAGCCGTTCTCTAACCTTCTGACACAGGGCATGGTAATTAAAGACGGTGCCAAGATGTCGAAATCGCTAGGCAACGTAGTGGATCCCGACGATATGATCGAGAAGTACGGCGCCGACACAGTGAGGATTTTTATGCTATTCGCTTCACCCGTGCAAAGGGACCTGGACTGGAGTGACGAGGGTATCGAGGGTGCATACAGGTTCCTTAACAGGGTGTGGAGGCTGGTAGCCGATGCTATGGAGCAGACAAAGGATACCGAGAGTATAGAAGAGATAGGCAGTGAGTTGTCTGACTCGGGACACAAGCTCCGCATCAAACTCAACCAGACCATAAAAAAGGTGACGGATGACCTAGAGCGGTTCCAGTTCAATACCGCTATTGCAGCTATTATGGAGCTCCTTAACGAGACTTCTCGACTTAGCCCCGAAACAACTGACGATAAAATGGTGCTAAGGGATGTCATCACTTCCGTGGTGAGGATGCTCTATCCCATGGCCCCGCACATTACCGAGGAGCTCTGGGCGTTGCTTGGCAACGAGCAGTCGCTGGTGGATTATCCCTGGGCGGAGTGGGACGAAAAATATGTGCAGTCGGATTCCATAACCATAGTGGTACAGGTAAACGGCAAGGTGCGAAGCCAGTTTGATATGGACGCGGACTCTGATAATGATAGCATGAAAGAGGCAGCTCTATCTGATGAGAAAATCAAAAATTACCTAGGGGGCAAAGACCCGAAAAAGGTTATAGTCGTACCTAAAAAACTGGTAAACATAGTTTTGTGACACTTGAGATTTACTCTCTTACACCAGCCGGCATAATTTCTAGCCTTGAGTGTTGCCTTGTGCAAAAAATTCAATAAGCAAAGGGGTAATCAACAATGTCTGATAACAAAGACGAGCAGATTGCAGACAAACTGATAACAGGGAAGGTTGAGGCGATAGAGGTCGGGGCGTCTAAGACGATATCGCGTCTGTTGGAGGATATGGCCAGGACCGGGTTTCAAGGTAAGAGCCTTGCACAGACCGCCGAGGTTTTCGAGGCGATGATAAGGGACGAGAACCTGACAATATTTCTCGGTTACGCCGGGTCGCTGTCTACAACAGGGCAGTGGAAGATAATAAACTGGCTGCTCGAGAATAGATATGTGGACGTGCTGGTGCCGACCGGGGCCAACATATCTGAAGACATTATAGACGCGATGGGATTTGATTACCTCCAGGGCACACACCTTGCGGACAACGAAGTTTTATTCCGAGAGGGCTACAACCGATACTACGATGTATACGGAAAGGAGTCGGATTATCTGGAGATGACCGAGCTATTAGCCGAGTTTATTTTTACACTTGATCAAGACTATAAGTACTCGTCACGCGAGTTTTTGGAGGAGTGCGGAAAATGGCTGGGTAAAAAGGGTATAAACAGCATAGTAAAGGTGGCTGCGGACAACGATATACCAGTGTATTGCCCCGCAATAGCGGACAGTCCCTATGGGGATGCGGCACTAATAGCCGAGAGCAAGGGCTTTCATCTTACCATCGATGCCATAAAGGACTATGTGGAGTTTATGAGTATGGGTGAGGTTGTAACCGATACGGGTGTTATATACATCGGGGGTGGAGTGCCAAAGGATTTTATACAGCTATTTGCCGTGACAGGCGACCTACTTTACGAAGACCGGTTGGTTCCCAACAGGGAGCAAGGGCTAAACAGGAAAGGTACTGGTGCTGCTGAGACCTACTACCCGCATAAGTACGCCATACAGATCACAAGCGATGCTCCGCAGTGGGGAGGGCTCTCGGGATGTACGTTTGAGGAGGCGGCGTCGTGGGGTAAAGAGGACCTGCGCGGGAAATTGATCCAGTGCTACTGCGATGCCACAATTGCGCTTCCCATGGTTACACACGCATTAGCCCAGAGGGTGGATATTGTAAGAGAGGGCAAGGGATTAGCTAATATTTTCAAATAGTTAAGTGTTGTGCAATACTCTTATATCTATCCGCTCTGAAAAACGCTTGACAGTTCTTTGGCGGCGAGCTCGGGGTCTGGGGCCCCGAAAACACTGGTTATAACTGCAATTCCGTCCACACCTGTTTCCAAAATAGTCGGGGCGTTGGTCTTATCGATACCCCCGATGGCAAAGATAGGGATGTCGGGGAATTTCCGGCGAGCGGTCTTTAGCACCTCTAGAGAGGTTGGGACTCTTTCGGGTTTTGTCGGGGTAAAATAAGGTGTGCCGAATGCAAGATAATCGGCACCTTTAGAGTAGGCCTCGGCTCCCCGGTCGAGTTCCCCGTAGCACGATACTCCTATGATGGAATCTTCTCCCACAATCCCACGTGCCGACTCGACGTCCATATCATGCTCCCCCAGGTGCACACCGTCTGCACCTATCTCCAGTGCTATCTCGGGACTGTCATTAATTATAAGCGGAACTCCGTATTGTTTGGTTAGAACGAGTAGTTCTATACCCAAATTGATAATCTCATCCCGAGTAGTGTCTTTTTCGCGGAGTTGTAGCAGATTAGCCCCGCCTTTTAGGGCTTTTTCGACAGTTTCCGTGAACTTTTCGCGCTCAATCAGCTGACTATCGGTAATAACATAGAGTCCCTGCATATCAAAAGGCATGCATTAATATTAACTAATTTAGGCATGTTATACAAACTTTATAGAAACTACTTGAAATAAATTCAGAAATAGTATAAAATCTCGGTTAGATATCGGAGAGGAATTCGAAGGCACGGCATTTGGAAATAAATTTTTAAGGAGGAGATGGAACCGATGAGTACTTTACATGGACTAAGAAAACTTAAATTTGCGATTTTGACAGTAATGTTTGGAGTCGCACTCCTTTTTGTACCGACGACTAACTCGGATGCAGCGGGAGCCAAGATCCCCTATTCGTTCTTTTTAGAGCACCCCTATAGCATTACCGGGGTAAGGGGTAACATAGAGTTTGTCGACCTGGATCAGGGTGGCTGGCTCATTCAGAACCAGCTGCGTGCGGATATCAACATCAGCAACAACATGTTCGGCGTGTATGCGAAGTTCCCGTTTGCGGGTGTTACAAGCGGTGCGTTCGGAAAAGGCGACTATGATTTCGGTAACATAGGGCTCGGTGCCAAATACGCCATACTCAATAGGGACAACTCAGTCCTTACACTAGGTTTTGAGGCTATTTTGCCTACCACGAACAATAATTTCGGAGCACTGGGTGCACGTGCCTATTTCAGGGATTTCGCTTACTTTGCGGACGATGCTTTTACTCTGAAACCATACGGTGTGTTCGCTATAAGCGGCGATATCTTTGCGTTCCAGGCAAATATCGATTTCGATATTATGACAAATGCGAAGAAGCTTAACGCCACACCTTTTGATACTGGCGGTGACAGCACGGAATTGATCATTAAATATGGTGCAACCGGCAGTGTGACCCCACACTTTAACCTGCCGTTTTCCACATCGTTTCTACTCGAGCTGCTGCTTGCCTCATCCACATCTTTTGACAAGAACGTAACCGGTGCGTATTTAACACCCGGGGTTAGGTTCGGCGGCCAGGTAATAAGCGTTGGTGCAGGGGTTCAGGTACCGTTCGGAAGCAGTGAGATAACAGATTTTGCCAACGTGGATTTCTTAATGGATCTGCTTATAAGATTTGGAAGTTAACAACCTATAAAAACAGATTATTTCACCCTCCAATAATATGGGCTATGGAGCTTGTAATTTAACTCTATAGCCCATTATTTTTTGTGCTAGTTTAGGATATGGCTGAAGATGGCCTCTTTTACCGCATTGTAATCAGCCGGGAGTTCGATGGGCGAGTTCTTGTAAGTTGCGAACACACCGTCCAGCTCGCCCTTGTGGTAACCAATCTTAAACTCGACAAACTTAAGGCCATGAGCAGTGGATATGATCACTACTCTATCGGTGGGTTTGAATACATTTTTTTCTTTGAGTTTCATAAAAGCCGCCAATGCTACACCGGTGTGTGGGCAGTTAAAAGTACCGGTTTTATCCACCATGGCGGCTGCGTCAGAGAGCTCCTGCTCGTTTGCCTGCTCTACTATACCGTCGAACTGTTTTAATATCCTGATTGCCTTGTTCACACTTACAGGGTTTCCGATCTGGATGGCGTTGGCGAGGGTTTTTTTGGCCTTGACAGGTTTAAACTCCTCAAAATCATTTAGGTAGCTTAGATAGAGCGGGTTTGCGTGCTCTGCCTGCGCACATACGAGTCGGGGCAGTTTAGTAATGAGACCCAGTTCGTGCATTATCAAAAATCCTTTTCCCAGTGCAGAAATATTGCCCAGGTTCCCACCGGGGATCACAATCCAGTCGGGTACTTCCCAATCGAACTGTTGGCAGAGTTCTATGCTTATGGTTTTTTGCCCCTCGATGCGAAGTGAGTTGATGGAATTTGCCAGGTAGATGTTGTTTTCGGTACACACCCTCTGCACCATCTCCATGCAGCCGTCGAAGTCGGTGTCGAGTGAGAGCACAAGTGCGCCGTTTGAGATGGGTTGTACAAGCTGTGCCACGGATACCTTGTCCTTGGGCAGAAACACTATGGCCGGTATAGCCGCCGATGCGCAGTACGCTGCGAGTGCAGCGGAGGTATCCCCCGTAGAAGCGCATGCCACTGCCGGGATCTCTTTCCCCTCACTTATCATCTGCTTTACCACTGACACAAGCACCGTCATACCGAGGTCCTTGAAAGAACCTGTATGGCTGTTGCCGCACATCTTGATCCAAATGTCTTCCATCCCGATCTGCTTGCCGAACCTTTCGGCCCAAAACAGGTTAGTCGCACCCTCGTACATAGAGACTACATTCTCGTCGTCAACATAGGGGCATACCCACTCTTTTTTACCCCAAACGGCACTGCCGTGGGGCCACATCTGTCTTCTGTACCTGTTGTCAAAAAGTTTTTTCCACTCCTGGGCGGATTTCTGCTTCAGGTAGTCGATGTCATGCACTACCTCCAATAGGTTATTACACTTGCGGCACCTGTAGATAATCTCGTCAAGTGGGTAGGTTTCTTGGCACTCTGCGTCAATGCAGCTAAACCATGATTTATGCTCGGCCATAACTGTAACAAAATACATCTTGGGATTTTGACTGTCAAACCAGGCAGTTTGGGGGCGGGATGGTGCGAAAAACAGGCAATATATTCATGTATTACTTGCAGTATCTTTATTATACCCCTTAATTGATTGCAAAATTTTTTGAAATAATGTATGATGTTGATATAGATTTTTTCATTAATTATAGCTATGGTGATAGTGAGTCGGTAGTTAATTTGTGCTATTTGGTGCATGAGTAAAGAAAAAATTCGTGTGATTGTGAGAGGACGGGTGCAGGGAGTGTTCTTTAGGGCCTCCACTGTGGATATTGCCCGTGGACTCGGCCTAAAAGGCTGGGTAAGAAACCGAGAGGATGGCACCGTAGAGATAATGGCCGAGGGTGATAAGGATCAACTGCAGGAGCTGGTTGAGTGGTGTAAAGAGGGTCCCCAAAACGCCCATGTCACAGGGGTCGAAGTGGATTACGACGAGCTTGGGGGCACTTATAACAATTTTACAATTAAAAACAGTTAAAAGGACTTAAAGGCTTATGATCATAGAGTGTATACCCGGGGGAGCATTTTTAACAAATTGCTATATTGTCGGTGACGAGGACTCAAATGAGGGCATATTGATAGACCCTGGGGAGCAGGTAGTAGCGGTTCTAAGACAGATTGAGAGTTCGGGCATTGATATAGTTAAGATTGTGAACACCCACACTCATATAGACCATGTGGCGGGTGTGGAGCAGGCCAAAAACACACTTGGTGTGGGTTTTTATCTGCATCCCAAGGAACTGCCCGTGCTCGAGGCCTTGCCCGAAGCGGCAAAGAGGTATCCGATGTTTAGCAATGTAGTAGTCCCTAAGGTTGATGGATATGTGGAAGAGGGTGACGAAGTCGATATTGGGAAGTATAGGGCAAAGGTACTTCACACTCCTGGCCACACCTGGGGGAGCATATGCTTGGTTATCGACAACCATGTGATCTCGGGCGATACATTATTTGCCGGCAGTGTGGGTAGGGTGGACCTGACAGGCGGTACTTCTATGCAGGAGTTAGTAGGATCGATAAAGTCCAAGCTTATGGTGCTGCCCGATGATTATAACGTGTACCCGGGGCACGGCCCCGCTACGACAATTGGAATTGAGCGGCAATCGAACCCGTTTATAACGGGTGGAGCGATTCTCTATTAATGCAAACTATCGTACGCGTACTGGTACTGCTAGCGGTGATATCTGTGGTTGTATACCTATTTGCTCGTGAAATTACCCATGTGTATGCACTGCATAATGAGAACGAAAAGATCATGAGAGAGGTAAGGGTATTGGAGAGGGATATCGAAGAGACTGGGCTTAAGATCGAGGCACTTAAAAACGATAAACGCTACATGGAAAAAACAATACGTGAAGAACTAGGGATGATAAAAAAAGGTGAGAAAATATATAAATTTCAAAATTGAAAATGAGCACACCGGGTACCTGATCGGTAAAACCTTAGTCGGGTTACTATCGGCTATAGTCCTATTATTGATCTATAAGGGTATCTACACCACATTAAATGCATATTCCTTGCTTACGATGATGCTATTGGGCGGAGTGCTTGCGTTTAAGGTGTATAGATCAGTTGTAAGTGGTAAGGCTCCCGAAGACATTTTAGACAAAATAGAGTTTGCCCTTCTCGGCACACTCGTTTTACAGGTGTGTATAGAGTTCGCGGGTGAAGGTGCGTTTGTGCTATCTTACCTCGTAGCCCCCATAGTGTTTGCATTTTTGGGATGGCAAAGCGGTTTACTCATGCTTATAGTAATATCGTTTTTCCAGATTACCCTTTATCCCGGACTCGATAATCTCTATAAAATCCCCACACTCTTGTTTTCTACGGTTGTCTTGGGGCAGCTGATTAAAACCGACAAGGCTCTGTTGCCCGGGTTCTTATTCCAGAGAGAGGGTACCAAGGGCTCGTCACTTGCCGGAATTCTAAAGCACGAGAACCTGGATATACCACCCGGCGGCGAACAATCAATACACCTCACAAAGCTAAAGTACGATATCCGTAAGTCACTAGAGATACTGGACGAGATACTGGTTAATAACTCTATTGTGCTCTATCTGCAGATGGATGACGGTCTCTACAAGATCACGGACTACATATCTAAGACAGAAGAGAGCATCGATAAAGGCCAAAAACTCAACATAAGAGAGGGCTATCTGGGCTGGGCGCTTAAAACGAGGACGCAGGTACTGATCTCGGACGTAAAAAATATAAAGAAAAACCTGTTGTACTATGTTAGGCCCATAGCCGTCAAATCACTACTGGCTACCCCATTGATGATGAAGCGCGAGGACGGTGCCAAAGAGTCGCCGAGAGATACTCTGGGACTGCTTTTAGTCGATAGCACCAATCAAAACGCCTTCTCGGATAAAGAAAAACGAATAGCGACTCTAATAAGCGACCGAATTGTAGAGAGCGTAATAAACTACGAGCTGTCTGAGAAACTTAAACTTAATTCCAAAGAGCTAAGCATATTCTATGAGTTCACTCAAAAGCTAAATATGTCTGGTGATGTGGACAACATACTCGACCACCTTGTGGGGTCTTTGGAGAAAACGATGCATGCGGATGTGGTGGGGGTAGCGTTGAATGACCGAGAGGCTTGCGAGAATATCTTTAAGCTCACCAATCTTGAGCATAAAGACAAGCTTATAGACGAGATTGTGCCCAATACTCATAACCTTGTGAGTGTGGTAACGGATACAAAGAAGTCTCTACACGTGTCGTCAGGGTCCAAGCAGAGGACTGTATTTGGGAGAGAGATTGATTTTGCACTGGGTATAAACGGTGCAAGATCGATATTGGTTTGCCCGCTACATTACTCGGGCCCCGGGCATGAGAGTGAGGATGAAGCGGCTTTGGGCACGGTGGTTGTGGCCCGGAAAAACAAAGAACCGTTTAATGACGGGGAGATAAGCCTTACCAAAATCATGTGTGAAGAAACCGCTAAATCCGTCTCTGTATCTATGAACTATGAGAGGATAAAGGAGCTAGCGCTTCGTGACGGTCTTACCGGGCTTTACAATCATCGCCACTTCCAGGAGCTCTTATCGTACACGATTGCTCATTCGGACCGATACGAGCAACTGACCTCACTTATATTGGTCGACCTAGACGATCTAAAGCTCTTAAACGATACTTACGGCCACCAGGCAGGTGATGCAGCACTGGGCTTTGTGGGGGAACTTATCGATACGTCGCTTAGGAAAATAGATGTTGCGGCCCGTTACGGGGGGGATGAGTTTTCGATCATTCTGCCCAACACTAATAAGGACGGGGCCACAGTGGTAGCAGATAAAATCCGTATGCGCCTCGAATCCAAACTGTTTAAGTATAAAGAGCACGAGATAGAGATCACACTCAGCATGGGTATAGCCACTTATCCCCAGAATGCTACTACCAAGGACATACTGGTCGAGAGGGCTGACCGCGCTCTCTACGAGGCAAAGCGTGAGGGTAAAAACAAGGTGTGCCACTACGAGGATATCACACTCGAGGAACTGGGCACCTGATACCAAAAACCAATATCCGTCATCCGATGTATAATACTCTGTGGGAGACACCTAATTGAATCTGTTAGGTGTGGCATAGAGTGTCTGATACCAAAAAAAAGAGCACGAAAGTAAAGGAGTTTTTCCGGGATTCCACTACTCGGCCCAAAAAGAGTTTCGGGCAGAACTTTCTGCGTGATAAGAACTATGTAGAGCGTATCATAGAGGCTGCGGATCTCGGAGCAGGGGATACGGTGCTTGAGATCGGACCCGGGTTGGGTGCGCTCACAACAGGACTAGCCGATCGTGCAAAGCGTGTGATTGCGCTTGAGAAGGATATAGAGGTAGCAAATGAACTCGAAAGTGTGATTAAAGGATCTACAAACGTTGAGCTTAGCGTGACGGATGCGCTAGAGGTCGACTACACTGAGCTGCTTGTCCCCAATAAGGTCAAAGTGGTGTCTAACCTTCCCTATAGTGTCGCAACACCCATACTGATTAGGTTGTTGGATGTAAGAGAATTACTCGGCCTGCTTATAGTAATGGTACAAAAGGAAGTCGGCGAGAGAATTAATGCGATCCCGGGCACTAAGGCTTACGGTTCGCTCTCAGTGCTATTCCAAGTATATACGGATGTGAAAACACTTTTTCGCGTGCCATCCTCTGCGTTTTGGCCGAGACCCAAGGTGGACTCAGTGGTGCTTAGAATTACACCACTTGCACAACCCAGGGTCGATATTCAAAACAGGGATTTGTTCGAGCGAGTGGTTAGGGCAGCTTTTACATCCCGACGTAAGATGCTTGTGAACTCGCTCGGCTCTGTTATGACAAAAGACGAGGCCGAGAGGGTTTTAGACGAAGCGGGGATAGACAAAAAAAGGCGTGGGGAAACACTTACTATCGAGGAGTTTGGGACCCTTTATCGCAAGGCCGCGACCTATTTATAGTAGGGTGGAGGAGTTATACTCAGTCAAAAAGTGTGTATTCGGCAAACTGTATATGTGGTGGGCTTACTCGGGGGAAATAACTATAAGGACTGTGCCGGCCTCGACTGCCTCGCCTTCGCTTACTCTTATCTCTTTTATTACACCTTCGAGTGAACCCTTTAGTTCGCTCTCCATTTTCATGGCTTCGACCACTATTGCCCCCTCGTCTACTGAAATGGGGTCGCCCACGGATTTTAGCAGTTTTACCACACGGCTCGGCATGGGGGATACGATCTCGTTCTTACCTGATCCACTGGTCGTTGACTTTAATCTGTCGCGCTCGGTTATGGTTTCGAGTTCGTAGATATCACCCTCGATAAACACGGTGACCTTTTTGCCTTTCCTAAGTACCCCAAGCGTGTAGGACGTGCCGTCCACTATAATCGAGTAGAGGTTGTTGTCTATTTTTTCGAAGTCTAACGGGGCCTGCTCGCCGTCTATGCTGATAGACGTGGCGTTTTCGTCTCCTTCAAATGCTACATGGAACTGCTGGTCTTTGAAGTTGAAGGTATAGCTCATAAGATAGAGCCTCCCGACACACCCGCCCTTCTGGCATAGAGCTTCCAGTTGGAGACGGTTTTCTTTTCCACAACCCCCGTATCGTTCTGCTCATCGGATGCCACACCGGCCGCTATAACTGCGGCTTTAATCTGATCGGTGCCGGGCCGAAGGAGCTCGGGGTGTCTGTCTATAAAGCCTGTGTCGATCTTGGCCTTTTGGAACTCTTCGTTGTCCATCACACGGATTAAAAATCCTATGTTGGTCTTTACACCGAGCACTATATATTCTTTAAGTGCCGCAGACATTTTCTGTATGGCACCCTCGCGTGTATCGGCCCAAACGATGAGTTTAGAGAGCATAGGGTCGTAAAATGGTGTAATCTCGCACCCGCTATAGATCGAGGAGTCGTCCCTGATCCCTGGGCCGCTAGGAGCTCTTACGTATTCGAGTAAGCCCGGGCTGGGCATGAAATTGTTTTCGGGGTCCTCAGCATATACCCTGCACTCCAGTGCATGGCCCTTCATCTCTATCTTAGATTGTTTAAACGGGAGTTTCTCGCCGTCTGCAATACGTATCATCCATTTTACGATATCAATGCCTGTGATCATCTCTGTCACGGGGTGCTCGACTTGTACACGGGTGTTCATCTCGAGAAAATAAAAGTTCTGGTTTTGATCCATAATGAACTCCACCGTGCCTGCGCCCTGGTAATCCACAGCCTTTGCAATACGCACGGCAACCTCACCCATCTTTTTACGGGTGCGTGCACTTATGGCAGCCGATGGGGCCTCTTCGATAACCTTTTGGTGCCTACGCTGCACGGAGCATTCGCGTTCAAACAGGTGTAGTATGTTGCCCTGGGAGTCTCCGATGACCTGTATCTCAACGTGGCGCGGTTGTTCTATGAACCTCTCTACAAACACAGAGTCGTCACCGAATGCCGAGCGTGCCTCACTGCGAGCCATCCTAAGTGCACTGTCGAAGTCCTTTTTGGACCTGACCAGCCTCATTCCCTTACCGCCCCCGCCAGCCGATGCTTTAATCATCACCGGGTACCCGATCTCATCGGCTATAATGGACGCCTCTACATCACTCACGGCACCCTGAGAACCCGGTACAAGCGGTACATTGTGGTCCTCGGCGATTTTGCGTGCGGTAATTTTATCGCCCATAAGTCGGATGGCCTTGGCCGAGGGGCCTATGAATATGATTTTCTCTTTCGCGCATAATTTAGCGAACGCTTCGTTCTCGGATAGGAATCCAAAGCCGGGGTGAATGGCCTCGGCACCCGATCGCTTGGCCACATCTATGATCTTGTCCATTGCCAGGTAGCTTTCTGCGGGGGCTGAACCCCCTATGTGGTAAGCCTCGTCGGCAATGGCGACGTGGAGGGACTTTCGATCTGCATCAGAGTAGACTGCTACGGTCTTAACACCGAGCTCTCTACAAGCCCGGATTATTCTAACTGCGATCTCCCCTCTGTTTGCTACAAGAATTTTATTAAACATATATTGTCCTTAGTTGTTAGAGCGGGATGTTCCCGTGTTTTTTCGGCGGATTGGTCTGTCGTTTCCCGTCTAGAAGATCAAACGCCGATATAAGCCGAGGACGTGTGTCTTCGGGTCTAATTACTTCGTCTATGAAACCAAGCTCGGCGGCTCTATAGGGGTTTGCAAAGTTTTCCTTATACTCCTCTATGAGCCTTGCCCTTTCGGCTTCAGGTTCCTCGGCACCTGCGATCTGTGTCCTCGAGATAATGTTTACCGCCCCGTCAGATCCCATAACAGCGATCTCACCCGTGGGGAAAGAGAGGTTGATATCGCCCCTCACATGCTTGGACGACATAACGTCGTACGCACCACCATATGCCTTACGGGTGATCACAGTTACTCTGGGCACCGTTGCTTCGCAGTAAGCATAGAGCAGCTTGGCCCCGTGTTTAATAATTCCGCCCCATTCCTGTGAGGTGCCGGGCAAAAACCCGGGTACATCCACAAATGTTAGTAGAGGGATGTTGAAACTGTCACAGAACCTGACAAACCTGCCCCCCTTAACTGATGCGTCTATGTCGAGGCAGCCCGCAAGCACGTTAGGCTGGTTCCCTACCACCCCCACTACACGGCCCGCCAACCTGGCGAACCCGATGACAATATTCTGCGCGAAGTGCTCTTGGACTTCGAAGAAATAGCCGTCATCTACCACAGGGGATATGACATCTCTTATATCGTAGGGTTTGTTTGGGTTATCTGGGATTATTCCCCTAAGCCCGTTGTCACGGCGGTCGGGCGGGTCCTCTGAGATCTCCCGTGGTGGGTCTTCCATATTGTTTGAGGGTAAAAAGCTGAGTAGTTCACGTATGGTAAGAATGCATTGTTCGTCGTTATCGGTGGCGAAGTGTGCCACACCGCTCTTTGAGTTATGGACCATTGCACCGCCTAGTTCCTCGGAACTGACCTCTTCGTGTGTAACAGTCTTGATGACATCGGGCCCGGTGATAAACATATAGCTTGTGTCTCTTGCCATGACCACAAAATCCGTAATTGCCGGCGAGTACACCGCTCCCCCGGCACAGGGGCCCATGATAGCGGATATCTGGGGGACTACACCCGAGGCCAAAGTGTTACGAAGGAATATCTCGCCATAGCCTCCGAGACTCTCTACACCCTCCTGAATCCTTGCACCACCCGAGTCGTTGAGCCCGATTACAGGCGCTCCCACCTCCATTGCCAGGTCCATGATCTTGCAGATCTTTTTACCGTGGACCATGCCCAAAGAACCCCCGAACACTGTGAAATCCTGGGCAAACACGAACACTTGGCGGCCGTCGATTTTTCCATAGCCCGTAACCACGCCGTCTCCTAGAAACTTCTTATCCTCCATACCAAAATCAGTACATCTATGGGTTACGAATTTATCCAGCTCTACAAAGGTGTTTTTGTCCAATAGGAGGTCGATTCTTTCTCTCGCTGTAAGTTTGCCGTAATCGTGCTGTTTCTTTATCCTGGCTTCGCCCCCTCCAAGTTCGGCTTCATTCTCTTTTAGCTCGAGCTCTTCGACTTTATCCTTCATCACTTTCTCCCTAGAGGTTCTTAAAAACCCTACCAATCTACAGTTAAAAGCATGGGTTGGCAAGTAACAATCCCGCCCACTTTGAGCATAAACCGTAGCCACGTATTAAGCCGGGTTAATACATCTGTTTCAAATATCTATTCTGTGCAGATCCCCAACTACCCACTCTTAAGAGGACTCAATAATACCAGAAAATACTATTTTTTTGAAGGTGTTATGGTAAACGGGGTGGCGGAGAATTAACTCTGACTGGAAAGGGTTTCCCATAATTCCAGGACCTGCTGTTTTGTATGCTCAGGCGTGTGAGAGTTGTCAATAATGTAGTCGGCATGTTTGATCTTCTCTTGTGCCGGCATCTGTGAGTGTATTCGCCGGCGTGCCTCGGCCTCTGTAATGTCGTCTCGCTCGATAAGCCTCTTGATCTGACTCGTGTCGTCTGTGGCGACCACAACCAATTTGTCAATGAGGTCGTTTAACCCTCCCTTTTCAACTATTAGGGCTGCCTCGATTACTGCTACCTCTGTTCCGGTGTGTCTCTGCTTGTCTACAAAATCTCTTATCTTGGATACGATCCTGGGGTGGGTGATCCGGTTAAGCACTTGCCTTTTGCTGTGGTCAGAGAACACGATATTACCCACGTATTCTCTGTTTAGGGTACCATCGCGGTTAATGGCTTCGTCCCCGAAATGTGTGCGGATCTCCTCCAGTGCCGGCTCTCCGGGCTCGACTATCAACCGTGCTATGTGGTCGGCATCTATTATCACGGCCCCAAGTTCTCTTAGGTGTTTTGAGACCAGACTCTTGCCGCTAGCGATGTTTCCTGTAAGCCCTAGCACAATCATACCTAAATAATTGTAATAATTTCAGGGACTATTTCAATTCCGCAACTGCACAGATAAGTAGTTTGTTACTGTCTTACTTGATTAAATCACCACACTGGTATAATAGAGAATCCTCGTAGCCGGGGAAATTACTAATAGGGAGTGAATCATGCCTTTAAACGTTGAGCAGGTGCAAAAAGTAGGAGTTGTGGGTGCGGGCACAATGGGTTCTGGAATAGCACAGATTATTGCGCAAAAAGGTATAGAGGTAGAGCTCGTAGATGTGTCTGATAAGGCACTGGAACGGGGTTTGGCGGGCATAGAGAAGAGCCTGGGCAGGTTGGTTAAAAAGGATAAATTAAAACAAGAGGACGTAGAAACAATTACTTCTAGGATAAATAGTTCAACTACTCTCGAGAGTCTATCGGATGTAGATCTGGTTGTTGAGGCCGTGTTTGAGGAGATGGGGGTAAAAAAAGCCACATACGAGCAGCTGACCAAGATCACTAAACCCGATGTAGTCCTTGCGACCAACACATCGTCTCTGCCTATAATTGATATAGCAATGTGTACTGACCGCCCCGATAAAGTCGTGGGCATGCATTTCTTTAACCCGGCCCCTGTGATGAGCTTGGTAGAGATCATTGAGGCGCTTACAACGTCACCTGAAGTGTTGCAATTTGCATATGATTTTGCCGGGCATCTCGGAAAAGAGCCTGTAAAGACCAAAGACTATCCGGGGTTTATAGTAAACAGGATACTTATACCGATGCTAAACGAGGCCGTGTTTACACTACAAGACGGCATAGCGACGGCCGAGGATATAGATAAAGCAATGAAACTCGGCACTAACCATCCGATCGGGCCTTTGGCGCTTATAGATTTGATCGGGCTCGATGTAACGCTAGATGTAATGGATGTGTTCTACACGGAGTTTAAGGATTCCAAGTACAGACCGTCACCGCTGCTAAGACAAATGGTAAGAGCCGGGTGGCTGGGTAGGAAGTCCGGTAAGGGATTTTACGACTACGCCTAACTCATAGCACTCATATGGGGTTGGGATAGCTTAGGGGTTATTTGGACTTGATGTGCGCTATCGCATTCCCAAGGCGTCTAAGCACCGTGTCTTTACCCAAAATATCTATCACTTCGAAGATCCCGGGGCTCACTGTGCCACCTGTGAGGGCTACCCGGACTGGTTGGGCGATCTTGCCCATTTTGAGGTCGTGAGCGGTCATTAGGTCCTCGAATACACCACGAACATTATCTGTATCTATTTCGGCCAGCTCATCCAGTTGTTGGATGAGGTCCGAGAAAACCGGGACGAATTCGGGTTTTAGGAATTTGTGATCCGCCTTCTCATCGAAACTCTTGGGATCGGTATAAAAATAGTCGATGTTGCCTGTGATATCGTGGAGAGTTTTCGCGCGTTGTTTAAGCTCCTCGATTATTTTTATTAGTTTTGTGTCGGTTTCTATTCCAAGTTCCTTTTGTTCTAAGATGGGCATTATTATATCTGCAAGCTCTTTTGAGTCTTTGTTTCTAATCCACCAGCCGTTTAGCCAGCTAAGTTTTTCGGGGTTAAACACAGCGGGGGATTTGCCTACGTTGTCGAGTGTGAATTTGTCTATGAGATCATCTGCCGAGAAAATCTCCTCGTCCCCATAGGACCACCCGAGCCTTGTCAGGTAGTTAAGCAGTGCCTCGGGCAGGTATCCCATCTCTTTATACTCTGTGATAGAGGTTGCACCGTGGCGCTTGCTCAGTTTGGTTTTGTCTTCTCCGTGGATCATAGAGACGTGTGCCATCTGTGGTAGGTCGAACCCAAGCGCTTTATATATGAGCACCTGTCTCGGTGTGTTAATAAGGTGGTCGTCGCCCCTAATGATATGTGTGATGTTCATTGTGGCGTCATCCACGACCACAGCAAAGTTATAGGTGGGGAACCCGTCTCGTTTAAGCAGCACAAAGTCTTCTATCTCCGTGGCCTCGAAGTTTACCGTGCCCCTAAGCATATCGCTTACCTCTACGAGCCCTGTGTCGGGTGTAAGCAGTCTTATGACATAGGGATTGTCTGGTCCTTCGTTCTCTTTCGCCCACCTGCGATCGTATCTAAAGACACCGCCCCCCGCTTCTGCTTCTTTTCGCTTCTCGGTCAGTTCCTCGGGGCTAACATAGCATTTGTATGCCTTTCCCTCCTGGACGAGTTGGTCGGCATATTTTCTATATTCCTCAAGCCGCTCGGACTGTTTGTAGGGGCCCTCGTCCCAGTCGAGTCCAAGCCACTCCATACCCCGGAGGATCTCGTCCAATGATTCCTGGGTTGACCTGGCTTGGTCGGTATCCTCTATCCTAAGCACGAACTCGCCCTTGCCGTGGCGGGCAAAAAGCCAGTTGAAAATAGCGGTTCGTGCCCCGCCTAGGTGTAACGAGCCGGTTGGGCTCGGGGCAAATCTGGTTCTGGGCTGCATGGGGGTGTAATGTTAAATAATCGTCTTATACGAGTCAACCACCTCCGTTAGATTGCTGCTATTGCGGGCAGTTGCATAATTAATGAAATTCTCAGAGTATGCGGAATACCTGGTTTAATTATGTATAGTTAACAGATTTAGCAACGGCCGAGAGTCGTATGGTGGTATTAGGGCATCCAACTAAATAAACGGATATCGCAACCGTGGATAAAGGGTATTAAGAGGGCAGGGCAAAGTCAGGGGGATGTAACCATTGAGGATGCTTTGATTTTATAGTTGTTTCAAGTATTATTGAAAACCCGTCTTGGTGGTAAATTGGTATTAATTTGTTTAGCTATAAATATTTCAATACATAAAAGCTAGTGGTTTAGTCTATGAGATTAAGTGTTGTATTAATATTAATGTTGGTGTCTACACTACTTTTTTCTTGTGGGGCTACGAGGTTCCTGGGTTATTATCTCTCGGATGATGATTCCAATAACGGTAGATTAAGTGGCGAGATATACACAGCTGAAGATACAATATATAAGATCGGGAAGCTACCCTCTAACTGGAAGAGGTTAAAGATTGATGGCGGGGACCTGGCATTTACCGATCAGGGGAATGACGCCACGATCACCGTCGATTCTACATGTGACGAGCGTAAAACCCGCTACAGCCTGCGTGCGTTATCCGAGTCTTTATTAATCGGTATAAAACATAAAGAGGTGTTGGGTAGAGAGGAGATTGAGGTAGATGGAAATCCCGCGCTCGAGTCTTTATATACGGGGACTCTCTACGACGTACCGCTCACCATTGCAACCGTAGTTTTTATAGATGGTGTATGTGTGTACGACTTTACTTACTCTTCGACCCCCAGCTATTTTAAGCAGGGGTTTGTGGTGTTTGAGAATTTTGTGTCGGAGTTTAAAGTGATAGGTTCATGAAAGGATTTATAAACAAACTGGGAGCCTACTGTATCAACCTGGTCGAACTTATTGGCGACATATGGCTCTTTTTGTACAGATCGATCTACGCGTCTGTGACACCCCCGTATAATTTTCGTCTGGTCATTGAGCAGCTTGATGAGATAGGGTTTAAATCCATACCCATTGTTATTGTATCGGCTATGGCAATAGGGATGGTAATGGTTGTGCAGTTGGCATGGGGGTTTGCGTGGTTTGGGGCCAAGGGGGTTGTGGGCCCGGTTGTATCGCTTGCATTCGTTAGGGAGCTCGGCCCGGTTGTGACATCGCTGTTGGTAGGTGGTCGAGTGGGATCGGGTATAACTGCGGAGATAGGGTCGATGAAGGTTACTGAGCAGATTGATGCAATAAGAACTCTTGGTGCAGACCCGATTAGAAAGCTGGTTGTGCCAAGGCTGGTTGCGGGTGTTATTGCGTTTCCTTTCCTTGCTATAATAGCCGACCTTGCGGGGATCGGCGGTGCAATGATACTTGCCAACATAGACCTGGATGTAAAACCAAGGCTCTTTATCTCGAGTATACTTGAATGGGTTGCCATTACCGACTTTATAAGCGGTGTATCGAAAACATTTTTCTTTGGAATTATTGTGAGTATTACCGGGTGTTATATTGGAATGAATGCCGAGGGCGGCACGCAGGGTGTGGGCCGAGCAACTACTCTTACGGTTGTGGTCTCGCTGCTTTTGATAATAGTCGGAGACTTCTTCCTGACTAAACTATTCCTGTTAGTTGAGTAGTTGGTAAAACTATCCCGCTACCAAGGTAAGGTTAACAATCCACCATCTCCATCAAGCGAATCGAAATCTTTATTCGGAATTTCTTTTCAGCTCGAGCGCGTCTTTGAACTCAGTGTACTTAGCGTAGGCTTTATTGGCACGCCTGTTCTCACCATCACTCATTGCCTGGATGTACTGTTTGTTCCAGTAGCGCATGTTATCTCTGAGCTCACCCAAGGACTGTTCTTCGGCAAGTCTTCTGGATGTAGCGCTAATGCGTGGTGCTGAGCTTTCGGTTGAGCTGTAGTTTTGACCCCAGACTGTCTGGTCGTCTTCTTCTACATCATTTTTAGTGGACGGCGAAACCTGATAATACCTCTGTCGCTCTTCTTCCCTATAAGAAGATAAGGTTTCGTAATCGGCCTGGTAATCATCTACAACATCTGATGTGTATGCAGATGGCGCCTCTTCAAGAAATGATGGAAAAAAGTTTGAATCGACCATGTACACCGTGGCTGCAGCGGACCCGAATATGGTCAGCAGTGTAAGGCTTAATATTTTACCAATAGTTTCCATCTTACCCCCCTCTCAGTCCTGAGGCTAAAGGGAACTCTGTCTCAAGCGACTTACCCATCGATTCAGCCACTTTTCCCCAGTTCGGCAGTGTGACAGCCATAGGTATACTAGCTACCCTTAGGCTCAACACTTTGCGCCCCATTCTTTCAAATGGTTCGCCCTTTCGTCTAGGACTTGAATAATTAATTTTTTACTTCTCCTTAAAAACAATCTAACCTGACAAAATTTTACGGCCAGTTGCGCATTTTGTCAATAACTGCAAATATTTTTAATGGATGTTACTAAAATTGTTACATATTATTCTGAGTGATTTTACCCATTTGTTTAACTGTCTATGAATGATTCATATATAAGATATAATAATGCAGTAAAAAAATTAGGCAATAACATGAAACAACAGATTCGTCAGAAACAGGATAAAACCGGTGCCAGAATACTTATGGGGCCGGGTCCAAGCAACGTGCACAAAAGGGTTTACGATGCATTGTCACGCCCAATATTAGGCCATTTAGATCCCCAATTCCACCCGATAATGGATGAAATATGCCAGATGCTACGAGAGGTGTTTAAAACAACCAATGAGCTGACTATCCCAGTGTCGGGAACGGGTAGCGCGGGTATGGAGGCCTGCTTTGCCAACGTTGTGGAAAGGGGCGATAAAGTTGTGATAGGTGTAAACGGGTTATTCGGAGAGAGGATGGTAGATGTGGCAGAGCGCTGTGGTGCCGAGGTGTTAAGGGTAGAAGAGCCGTGGGGAACTGTTATTGATGAGCAGAGTGTAATAGACCTAGTCAGCAATAATCCGGGCGCGAAGCTGGTCGCTATTGTACAGGCCGAGACCTCTACTGGGGTGCTGCAGCCTTTTGGGGAGATAGCGGATTATCTCAGGCAGCGCGATATATTAATGCTCGTGGATGCTGTAACCTCGCTCGGGGGCTCTAGTCTCTCCGTGGACGAATGGGGAGTGGATATATGCTATAGCGGTACTCAAAAATGCTTGAGTGTGCCCCCGGGACTCTCTCCTATTACCATGAGTGAGAAGGCCCTCGATGTCATATCCAACCGTAAAACCAAGGTGCAGAGCTGGTATTTGGATATGTCGATGATTAAACGGTACTGGGGCAACGACAGACTGTATCACCACACGGCACCCATCTCGATGCTCTATGCACTTAGCGAGGGGCTTAAACTGGTGCTAGAAGAGGGGCTTGACCAAAGAGTAGAGCGCCATAAAGAGTTGGGAGACTACTTAAAATCAGAGCTGGTGGGGCTTGGTTTTAGTTTTTTTGCTCCCAAAGAGCATATGCTACCCATGCTCACATCGGTTTACTTGCCCGATGGTCTAGACGACGCAGCCGCACGCAGGGAACTGCTGGATAGGTATGGCATAGAGGTAGGAGCAGGACTCGGCGAGACCAAGGGAAAGATATGGCGGATAGGGCTTATGGGAGAGACTTGCAGGAAGGAGAACGTGGATAGGTTAATTTCTGCACTTAGAAATATTATGGGTAAATAAATCCCCGACTTAGAAAAAGCACAATTTTATACATATCGTTACACCACAGTCTCAGATGGCCAATTCAAAAAAGACCGTTAAACCACCAAAGACTAACAACCTAGAGAGTGGAGTGCTCTTCACAGATCAGTACCAATTAACCATGGCCCAGCTCTACTATAAACTCGGTCTGCATGAACGAAAAGCACAGTTTGACCATTTTTTCCGCAGCTACCCCGATTACGGCACGCATAAGGCGGGCTACTGCATCAATGCCGGGCTCGAGTGGTTTGTGGCTTGGATGCAACAATCACGCTTTGGCGACGGAGAGATCGAGAGCCTTAAAAACCAGACTGGGAGAACGGGTGGGCGGATATTCCAAGATGATTTTCTTGGGTGGTTGCGTAAGCATGGGAACTATGAGGGCATAACAATGCGTGCGATCCCCGAGGGCCGTGTGGTCCATCCCCAGATACCGATATCTGTAGTCGAGGGCCCACTCGGTATGGCTCAGATCCTCGAGTCGTCGCTGTTAAACCACCTAAACTACCAGACCCTTGTGGCTACTAAAGCCGCAAGGATACGCGAGGCTGGCAGGGGGCAGATGCTACTTGAGTTTGGGATGAGGCGGGGGCACGACAGGGGAGTAAACGCAGGGGTGCGTGCAGCGCTTATTGGCGGGGCCGATTATTCCTCGGCAGTGGGGATATCGTCACGCCTGGGCTACACACCGAAGGGTACTCATGCGCACAGCATGGTCCAGGCCTTTTTGGCGTTGGGAGATAGTGAGCTTGACGCATTCAGGGCGTTTGCAGAGATCTACCCCGATGACTGCGTGTTGCTAGTAGATACCGTGAACACCCTTGAGAGCGGGGTGCCGAATGCTATTAAGGTCTTTCAGGATCTAAAGCGAAAGGGGCACGAACCGATAGGGATAAGGCTTGATTCGGGCGACCTTGCATTTCTAAGTATTCAGGCAGCAAAAATGCTAAACACTGCAGGATTCACAAAAACTAAGATAGTGCTATCGAATCAGTTGGACGAACTCGTAATATGGCAGATTATCACACAGATTGAAGAGGAGGCCCCGCGGTACGGCCTCGACCCAAACGACCTGATCGAGAGGCTTGTGTATGGGGTGGGGACAAGGTTGATAACATCCGAGGGCGACCCGGCGCTTGACGGGGTATATAAATTAGTTGCCATTGAGGACGAGGGGGGTTGGGTGCCTGCGATGAAACTCTCTAACACACCCGAGAAAACGCTTATACCGGGAAACAAGCAAGCATGGCGAATCTATGATAAGAGAGGCAAGGCTACTGCCGATGTAATGACTACGGATGAACCCGACCCTGTGGCGCAGAAAAACTTTATACTCAGACACCCAACAGATCACTCTATGTACAGGGTGCTTGAGAAAAGTAACGTGAGCGAAGCGGAACCGCTCTTTGAAACGATAATCGATGAGGGAAAATCCTTATACGATTTCCCATCAATAGAGGCGATCAGAGCCAAGCGTATAAGCGACCTGGACAGGGTCGACACGGGTGTAAAGCGAATAATGAACCCCCATATCTACCACGTCTCCATCTCACAAAAGCTCTGGGATCTTAAACAGGAACTGATTGCCAAGACTAATAACCAAAACACTAAGTAGGCTGCTTATTGAAACACTGCTAGCAGGACACCGGCTGCAACCGCAGATCCGATCACACCTGCAACATTGGGGCCCATAGCATGCATTAGCAGCACATTCTGTGGGTCCTCTTTGGCTCCCATGTCCTGGGAAACTCGCGCCGCCATAGGCACAGCCGATACACCTGCGGAGCCGATTAAAGGATTAATTTTTGTGGTCGAGAGTATATTCATCGTTTTTGCCATTATAACCCCTGTTGCGGTACCTATGCTGAATGCTATGATGCCCAGAACAAGTATGCCAAGGGTTTCAAAGGTCAAAAATTCGTCTGCCGAGAGTTTCGACCCCACGCCCAGTCCAAGAAATATGGTAGTGATGTTTATTAGCGAATTCCGTGTTGTATCTGCCAAACGTTCCACAACTCCGCTTTCTCGCATAAGGTTGCCGAATGTGAAAAAACCGATAAGCGGTGCGGCAGAGGGCAGCAGCACAATACACACGGCTAGTACCAGGATGGGGAAAATGACCTTCTCTTTTTTACCGACGTGGCGAAGCTGTTTCATTCTTATTTTTCTTTCTTCACTTGTTGTAAGCGCCTTCATTATAGGCGGTTGTATTATGGGGACCAGTGCCATATAGGAGTATGCCGCTACGGAGATTGCCCCCAGCAGCCGTGGTGAGAGCTGGGACGATAGGTATATGGCTGTGGGTCCGTCGGCCCCGCCGATAATCCCGATGGATGCAGCGTCTTGGAACGAAAAATTGATTTGAGGCACATATTGGGTTAGCGCAAGGGCGCCTAGCAGTGTGGCAAATATACCGAGCTGCGCAGCAGCACCCAGCAGTAATGTTTTTGGGTTAGCCAAAAGGGGTCCGAAGTCGGTGAGTGCTCCTACACCCATAAAAATAAGCAGCGGGAAAATCCCCGTCTTAATCCCTATATTGTAGATATAGTAGATTATCCCGCCCGGAGTGCTTATCCCAGCAAGCGGTATATTGGTCAGTATGCACCCAAACCCAATCGTCACCAACAATAGCGGTTCGAACTTCTTGGCTATACCGAGGTATAGCAGCAGAAAACCAACCATAAGCATTACAAAACGGCCGATTCCACCCGTCCAGGATTCCTTGTTTCCCTTAATAAAGCCTGCTATACCCGTGGATTCCGCGACGTTACCTATTAGTTTTGTAATGGAAGGAAGCTTTACATCCTGAGGGGATTCCTCTTGGGGAGCCTGTTCGGTTTGTGAAAAAGCGTTATGGGGCGATAAATGGAGCCCGCTTACAAGTGTTACTAAGAGGATTGATATTATTGCGATAAATCGGTTCATTTCGGGGCAATAGTTAAAATTAATTGACCTGCTTCTACAACATCACCAAGTTTAACATTCAGTGTTTTGACAACACCGTTACAGGGTGATGCTACCGGTGTTTCCATCTTCATGGCTTCGAGTACCACAACGGTTTCGTTCTCACTGATACTGTCGCCTACATCCACGGCAATCTTATACACGTTGCCGGGGACACTCGCCGTAACCTCTACTATGTCGTCTGAGGGCAGGTCCGCGATCTCGGGGTCTACGGTAGAGTCGGTGATGGTCGTAATATCGGATGTGCCGGGGCGCACCGAGACGTTATAGTCCTTGCCGTTTACCGTGATTACAAAGTTCTCGGGGCCTTCACCCACAATGTTTGTAGGTGTTTTTGTGGTAACTTCCGTAGCGGCGTCGGTTGTTTTTCTAACACTGATTGAGTAATCACCTTTTAAGAAATCAAGGCCCTTGTTGCCGCCCGGAGTGGCAAGGGCACCTACTATAAATACGTTCTCGTCATTTACGTCCAGGTCGTTTTGCTCCAGTGTCTTTACGGCTTTAGGAATTCCGGGCTCTAGAATCTCAAGCGGGTCCCCATCGAATCTGGGTTTGCCCAACTGGTCCTCGGCAACCTTAACAACCTCGGGATCGGGCTCTACCGGAGTGCGCCCGAAATAGCCGAGCACCATGTTTCCGTAGCCGTCGGTGATTTGCTTCCAGGGGCCGTGTATGACGTTTGCATAGGCCTGTTGGAAGTAGAACTGTGAAACCGGTGTGACCGATGTGCCGAACCCGCCTTTGGCTACACACTCAGACATTGCTTTTATGACCTGTGGGTAGAGGTGCAGAGTACCGGTGTCTCTCATCATCATAGTGTTTGCGGTAAGCGCTCCGCCCGGCATTGGCGAGAGCAGTACCTCGGAAGATACCTTGAGAGCTTCAGGGGGGAAATAATAGTCCTTCATACAGTCTTTAAATACTTCGTTTGCCTCTACTATTTTGCTTATATCTATATCGAGAGTGTACTCTGTGCCCTTAAGTGCGTTCCACATCGATATGAGATCGGGCTGTGAGGTGCCTCCCGAAACCGGTGCGCGTGCAAGGCATATGCCGTCACACCCTGCCTCGATTGCCGCTACGTATTGCTCGATGCCCTGGGCAGCGGTGGCGTGGGAGTGGATCCATACGATTGTGTCGTCACCTACTAGTGCCTTCGCAGCTTTTACGGTCTGAAACACTTTGGAGGGGTTCGATGTGCCTGAGGCGTCTTTAAAACAAACAGAGTCAAATGGAAGCCCCGAGTCCAAGATATTGCGCAGTGTGCGCAGATAAAACTCTGCGTCGTGGGCCCCTTCGCATCCCGGTGGGAGCTCCATCAGGGTAACAACTACCTGGTGGTGAAGCCCGGCGTTTTTAATACACTCGCCCGAGTACTCAAGGTTTCTAACATCGTTTAGTGCATCGAAGTTGCGTATGTGAGTAATGCCGTGTTTCTTAAAGAGCTTAGCATGGAGGTCGATCATGTCCTTGGGCTGTTGCGAGAGTGCGACAACGTTTATGCCCCGGGCCAGAGTCTGTAGGTTGGCATCAGGGCCCGCGGCCTCTCTGAACCGGTCCATCATGTCGAATGCCGACTCACCGCAGTATAAAAACAGACTCTGAAACCGTGCACCGCCCCCGGCTTCAAAGTGTGTGATGCCGGCGTGTGCCGCAGCTTCAACTGCAGGAATAAAATCATCGGTGAGCACCCTGGCTCCGAAATAGGACTGAAACCCGTCTCTAAATGAAGTATCTTGAAATAGTATTTTTTTCATGAGCTCATTCCTTATCCTGCTGCTTTTTTGATCTGTATGCTGTTATGGCCGCAGACAAAATGGTTACTAAGTTGTGGTCCGGGGTCTTGGCACCGATTGCAACGCTGCTTTTGGGTATAGTTGCGTTTTCTCTGAATACGACGGAAGAAAGCTGTATCAATACCATTAGTATTAACAGGAATATACATACTATCCCCATACCAAGTATCATGAGCTTTACACCCTCTAGTATCATAAGCGTTAGCTACCTTGTAAGAGTATAATTCCCAGGCCTGAATATATTATTTCGAAAAACGATAAAGTCAATCTGAGGCAGACCGAGTATATGAAAAGGAGTGGTAATTACTTTTCTTTGAAATCATTGGATAATTTTTCAAGCAACTGTCCCAGTTGTGATTCGAATGTGTTTAGCTTGCTCGAGATCTCGTCAATGTCTTTTTTGACCTCGTTTATTTGCTCGGCGACTTTAGGTCTGTTATCAGTCTTAACGGGCGGGGGGTTGTTGTTTGTCGGGCCTTGGGCTTGACGGTCAAGAATCTCGAGATTTAGTATATCGGGTCTAGAGAAATGGCCTGCAGCATCTATCACAGCCTTTGCGCGAATGATCATGTCGGTGTCGATCTCGGCGTAGACTATCTCCTCCCTATCATACACGGGGCCTGCTATGTACTCGCCGCGGGGATTAATAATCCCGCTTCCTCCGGGGTAATCCCATGAGGTGTGTTGCTTGAGTGGGAAACTGTCGGGGATCATATCCGAGTTTATATAGCCCGATGATACTACTACAAATACTTGTCCCTCAAACGCGTACTGACGGCTTGCAAAATCCATCGTGGGTTTTACAAACCCGTGTCCCGCCCATAGCCCTGCGTGGATCTGCTCGCCTTTTAGGTACATGGCGTATTTTGCAAGTGTCAGATGGTGCTCGTAGCAAAAGAATCCTCCAACCCGTCCGATATCGGTATCAAACACGGCTAGATCTTCTGCATTACCCATCCCCCATATGCACCTCTCGCTGTCTATGGACATGAGCTTTCTGTGCTTGCCGAGTAGTGTGCCCCTATTGTCTATATAAACTATGGTGTTGTAGAGTGTGCCCCCGTCTCGCTCATTTACACCTATTACTACATTGGCGTCTGCTTCCTTTGCCGACACACAAAGTGCTAGGGTTTCCTCACCCGGGATCTCAATCGAGTTTTTATAGAGCTCGGTGTAGGCATTTAGCACTAGTTTTCTGCCCTCGGCTGTGCCCAGGTCCTTGGGCCAGTACGGGTAGCAGGGCACGGTGGCTTCAGGGAACACGATTAGCGATGCACCTTCTCTAGAGGCCTCTTCAATCAGGCTTATTACTTTGCCTATGGTCTCGTCCTTACTTAGAAACACAGGCGCGGTCTGGACTGCTGCTGCAAGAAATCTGCTATTGTTTTCCATGGTAGTACCAAAATCTATTATCTATCCAATACCCTGCCGGTGTCAATATCGAAAGCACTTCTATTTATCGTCGGGGTTTAGGAAGTTGAACACAAGTGCTGCCACTACTCCACCCAACAGGTTGCCTACCAGGAAGATCCAAATCTGAGGAGCCTGTATCACACCCATTAATATTATGCCGACTGCCACTGCAGGGTTAAACGCCCCACCCGATACACTACCCACCGCATATGCTCCGACTAAAACAGTAAAACCTATGGCCAATCCATAGTACGAGTTGCCATCGGTTCTTTTGGATGTTGCTACGTTTAAAATCACGTAGGCAAGTGCAAAGGTAAACAAAAACTCCGCTACTACGGCATTAAGTGGGTTGAGAACCATAGTTTCCTCAGGGCCGTCTCCCTTTAAAAACAGTACTAAGAATGCAGCTGCAATAGCTGCAACTATCTGTGCTATGACATAGCCGGGGATATCTTTGGCATCGCACCTGCCGCGCAGCCACACCGCCAAAGTTACTGCGGGGTTATAGTGCGCACCGGATATGTGTCCCCCTGCGTAAATCATGACCATAAGCACTGATCCTATTGCCAGAGGTGCCAAAGTGCCTGCCCCAGGCTCGATTACTACTAACCCGATTGTAAATACAAGAAAGAATGTACCAATGAACTCTACAATATATTTGTTCATTACAGAGATACCTCCGGGTAATTAGTTTAGAGCTTACTAAAAAATTACAGTTATAGTACCGGAATTCACTCTATCGTAAAATAGCATTTTATGTTGAGTATTAATAATAATTTGCTAATAAATGGAATACTATTGGACTAGTTATTAAATTCGGCCTCTCAAATCTTGTGAAAATCGTTCCATAGTTTTTATAATTCCTTCCCTCGATCCGCTCAGTATATGCAATACTATGTGCGAGACTCCTAAATCACGGTACTGTCTAAGACCCTTTAGTATTTTTTCAGGAGTTCCCCTGAGTGTGTCGCCTGGGGGTAGGTTTTTGGAATCTGCAATCTCTAGGTTTCTACGCAACGATATTACAAATTGGCCTTTATCCCTATTGTATTCTCTTAAGTAGTCATCAAGCTTCCTGAGTTCCCTCTCTAATGATTCGGGGTCTGTACCCACGGGGTGCCAACCGTCGCCATACTGCGCTGCGCGTCGGATTGCTGCATTACTGCCACCACCTACCCATATCCGGGGTCCTCGGTCTTGAAGGGGCTTTGGAAAAAACCCGATCTCACGAAATTGATAATAATCGCCCTTGTGGACAGGGGCATCCTCTGACCATAGTTTTTTGATAATCTCTATGTACTCATCGGTCATGGGGCCCCTCTGTTCGTACGCCACACCCAGGGCATCGAACTCGTCGCGAAGCCAGCCCGCTCCTACCCCGAGTATTAATCGGCCACCGGATAGAACATCAAGTGTTGCAAGGCACTTTGCCAGTACAATGGGGTTTCGGTATGGGAGTATCATAACGCTTGTCCCAAGCGTTATTTTAGAGGTGTGTGCGGCAATGTATGAAAGGGTTATGAGCGGGTCGTAAAATGTATCGCCAAAACCCTCGTGTGAGTGGGGAATTACTACATGGTCACTAGCCCAAAGGGAGTCGTAGCCCAGAGCTTCTGCCGCCCTAGAAAGCTCGACCATAAACTGCTTATCGGCAAACTTACCGAAATTAGGCAGAGCAACACCGAATTGCATGATTTAAATATAATGGATCACGTGGAATTCGAAAACAGGTGAGTTAACTACTCTGTGTAATCGCCCGCTCTTCTTCCAGGAAGCTCTTGAAAGAGAGCACTTTTTTAACGTAGCGTGGCAGTTTCTGGTTAGAGCTCATCAATTTTATATAACCTGCAGGTCCATAGTTGTATGCTGCGAGTGCACCCTCGGTGCTCTGGAATCTGTCGGACAGTCTTGAGAGGTAGTGGATACCGAGTTTCACGTTAACCAGAGGGTCATGGAGGGTTTTGCTGCCCTTATACGACATACCCATCTGCTTAGCTGTGTATTCGGCGGTTTTTGGCATTACCTGCATTAGTCCCACCGCCCCTTTATTGGACACTGCCCCTGGTGTGAACTTGCTTTCCACCTGTATTACGGCCAGTATCAGATAGGGATCGAGATCGTACTGTTCACATTCCTCGAGAATAGTTTTTGCAAGTGAGCGTGCGTTGGCTGGGGCTATGGAGTCTGAGAACCTGAGTATAAATAAAAAAATCTCGGCCTCTTCGACCGACATGTCCTCAATATGCTCTAAATCGTCTTTAAGGACCTCTATGTCATCGTTTGTTAGTCGACCTGTGGCTTGGATCTCCAAGTTCTCGGTCGGTGGTTTAACTAAACCCAGGTAATTGGTATGATCCTTTACATCCGGTGCCTTGGTTTTTACGAATAGGAAAATGGCTGCTGTGAGAAGGAGCAGGAACAGTGTGCCTTTAACAAACCCTAGCACTGCGAGCATCGAGATGTCGATTAGATTCTTGAACATATTTTTTGACCCAGCCTCTGATGATGTATTAGTGAAATGTATTTTTAGGGATTATGCAAGTAGGAAATTTAGGTTCGCTTCATATGAAATCACGTACATGAACGTAGTTTATTTCACCCAATACACAACACTATATATTGTCTATCCATCCAATTTTATTGCTTAAACTATAAGGCTACATAACTATTTGTCAATAACATAGCAGATGGGTGTAAATTATTTATGAAGGCGGGATTCAGATCTATTCATATAGATAATTGCAGAAAATTTGCTTTTTCTTGGCAACCACATCAGCAGCCCACGTATTCTTGACCAACAAAAGTTTTCGTGTTAGTTTTAGAGTCGCATTATGAAAAGGACTTATCAACCGCACGTAGTTAAAAGATTAAGGGTGCACGGTTATCGTGAGAGGATCAGTTCGAAATCTGGCAGGCGCATCCTCAAGAGGCGTATGGCCAAGGGTAGGCATCGTCTAACGGTCCAAAACTGGAAGAAATGAGCTTTCTTTTGAGTTCCACTCTCCCAAAAGTTCACAAAATACACAAAAGCTCTATATATGAAGAGGTTTTTGGGAATGGCAAAAGGCTCAATTCTAACTATTTTACTGTTTGTTATAAAGCCAATCTATTAGGGTTTCCAAGGCTTGGGCTCGTTGTAAGCAAGAAAAATTTTCCGGCTGCGGTTAAAAGGAATAGGGTGAAGAGGATTTTGCGTGAGGTGTTTAGACGCAACAAAGAGCTATTTGCATCTTTGGATGTTGTAATCATTGCAAAGCAGGGTGCCGATCGATTGAGTTATGATGATGCAAAGCTCGATATCGAGAGTATGCTAGTAAATATGGGTCATGCATAAGAATCCGTTATTACACGTAATTTTGTTTATTATCAAAGCCTATAAAATTATACTTTCTCCTCTATTACCGTCTTCTTGCAGGTTCTACCCTAGTTGCTCGGAGTATGCTGCAACATCGTTTAGGAAATACGGAGTGCTTAAGGGTATTGTGTTATCACTCAAACGACTTGCAAGGTGCCATCCGCTAAACGCCGGGGGATATGATCCGGTTAAATAGCAGGTTTAGGGGATGAATGACAACAGACTAAACTACATATTATTTTTGGTACTCTCTCTGGCTATTATCGTCGGTTATTCGATGTATTTTGGAAAACCGCCGAAAAAAGCCCCCCAAGAGCCCGCAACCAAAGGGGATTTGGTCGAGGAGACTCTTCCCAGTCCTATCCCTACAGATGATCCTGTGGCGGAGCTAAACATTGAGGAAAAACCATACAGCACCGAGCCCAACGGCAAGAGTGTTACGATAGAAACCCCATTATACAAGGGTGTGATCGACACGAGCGGGGCCAGAATCATATCGTGGGAGCTTAGGGATTATCAGCAGACAACGTCAAAGGACTCACCCATTGTAAACCTTTTTAAGGATTCCCCCCCAAGCTTTTATACAATACTTAGACTCCACGAGATTGATGTGCCTCAGATTATTCCTTACAAATACGAGGGGATATCACATATAGATTTAAGCGAGGGCACAAAAGAGATGGTCTTCCATTGGGAGGGCTCAGAGGGTGTCTCAATAAAGAAAATATACGAGTTCGATTCCGCCACATATTCCGTCAAACAGAGGTTCGAGGTCACAAACAATCTCGAACGTGACCTGCCCGAGAGACTGCATATAAGCTGGTACGGCAAGATAGAGAACCTCGGCAGGGGCGGCGATACTAAAAAGTTTATTACGCTGGTTTCTGGCGAGGTAGAGAAGCTAGACAAAGTACCCGAGAAAGAGACGCTCTATAAAGGTGATATTGATTGGTTTGGGTACACGGGGAAATACTTCATTACATCGATGCTCCCAGAGATAGGCGGGGAAACATCGATAAAGGTAGTGCCGCAATCGGAGGGGGATATAGTAAGGGCAGTCTACAGTTATCCCCAGAGCACCATACCTGCTGGGAAAACATCTACCAGGAATTGGGAGGCCTATCTCGGCCCGCTCGAGTACAACTACCTAAAACCTCTCGGGAGCGGGATGGAAGAGGCTGTGGACTACGGTTACCTGGGCGTTTTGGCAAAGCCTATGCTCGATTTCTTGAAATTCCTAAACAGCTACATACATAACTACGGCCTGTCTATTATTGCAATCACAATAATAATAAGGGTTTTGTTTCTGCCCCTGACTGTAAAGAGCATGGTTTCGATGAAAGAGTCGGCCATGAAGATGGAGAAGCTAAAGCCCAAGATGGACGAGCTTAAAGAGAAGTACAAAGACGACAAAGCCAAGCAAAACGCCGAGCTGATGAAACTATACACAAGTAGCGGTGTTAACCCGCTTAGTACACTGGGGGGTTGTTTGCCGATGCTTGTGCAGCTGCCTGTGTTCATTGCACTTTATGACGTTCTTCTGCACTCTATTGATCTGCGTCACAGCTCTTTCCTATGGGTAAAGGATTTGGCCGAACCCGAAACACTGTTTGATATACCGGGCATTGGGATACCGTTTAGGATACTACCACTACTTATGGGTGTGTCGTGGTATGTGTCGCAAAAGATGACCCCGATGACCATGACTCCCGGTAACGAGCAGATGCAGCTTCAGATGAAGATGATGCAGTTTATGCCGATCATTTTTACGGTATTGTTTTGGGGACTGCCGTCGGGGTTAATAATCTATTGGACTGTAAGCAACATATTATCTATTGGGCAGCAGATATATGTGAACCGTCGCATCAAGAAGTCCACAGGAGGTTAAAATGGGTATCGTAATTGAACGTGAGGGAAAAACGGTAACGGATGCTACTATAAGCGCCTGTGAGGAGTTGGGAGTACCCCGCACGGAGGTGGATGTGGAGGTTTTGCAAGAGGCTTCCAAGGGTGTGTTGGGCATAGGGAGCAAGAACGCAAAGGTTCGTGTCTCTGTAAAAAACAAGGATTTGAGTGAAAAGGGGCTACGCTCGAAGAGGGCACTCGAAGTTATTCTGGATTATTTAGTGCCCACATACTCAGTGGGCATAAGGGAAACACCCGATAAAATCAAACTGGACATCAAAAACACAGAGGACAAGGGGCTTATTATCGGAAAGAGAGGGGATATGATAAAATCCCTTGAGTACATAGTTGGTAAGATATCGGGGCGTATGTGTGAGGACGGTAAAGACAAAAGGGTATCTATAGACGTTGACGGTTATAAAAAGAGACGTGACGATAAAATTGCCCGCCTGGTTAAAGACACTGCCAGAAAGGTAAGGCGTTCTAAAAAACCGATTACACTACATCCTATGTCAGCTTCGGAGAGAAGGATAGCCTATATAACGCTTAAGAGGGAAAGAGGGGTCGGTTATGATACAAAGGTAGAGGATCAGGAAAAAAGGATAATTATTAAAGCCGTATCAAAATCGGATGATATAGGAGAGAAAAGCAAATGAGCAAAGAAAAACCGTCTAAAACAGAGGATGAGTACTTTGCCAGGGAAGAGGCTGAGAAGGTAAAGCGGCTTAAATCCAAACTAAAAGAGCAAGCCTCGATTGACGAGCGGGAGCGGATAAAAGCTGTTTGCTACATGAAGTGTCCTAAATGTGGTGCAGACCTGCACGAGGTTGTATTTCGCGGGGTAAAGATCGATAGATGCTTGGGCTGTGACGGGGTTTGGCTCGATGAAGGAGAGTTGGAGAAACTCGCGGGCACTTCAGAGAAAAGTCTCATAGGGGACATCTTGGGGTTCTTTAAATCGACTGAGTAAGATCAGTCCGCTCTAATATTGCTGAAAAACTCACTTAGCACGCTTGAGCACTCATCTGCGAGGATGCCCTCGCGGAGCTCTACCATGTGATTTAGTTTTTTGTCCCTACCGATGTTGTAGAGTGAAACAACTGCGCCGGCCTTGGGGTCGCGGGCCCCGAACACCACAGTTTGTATCCTTGAGTTTACAATTGCTCCCATACACATCACACACGGCTCTAATGTTACATATAAAGTTGTATCCACTAGGCGCCAGGAACGGAGCTTCTCGGCGCCCAGTCGGATTGTTATAATTTCCGCATGGTCTGTGGGGTCTGAGGAACTCTCCCTTAGGTTGTGACCGGTCGATATTATCTCACGGTCTTTCGCAACAAGTACAGCTCCTACGGGTACTTCACCTAAACGCCCGGCACGAGAGGCTTGCTCAAGTGCCAGGCGCATATATTTTTCGTCTTCTAATAGGCTCATATAAATAAGCCTTTCGGGCAGGAGTGGTTACTTTCTAGCGCTAAATTTAATACCGGCTTCGTTCCTGTCCCAGGTTTTGTCGGTTATCTCTTTGATCTCGGCAACTTTGATTTTTTGTGTGGCTGTTACCGGGAACCCGTCTTCATAGACCTCGATAAACCTAGGTACCATGGCAACAATAACCCTGTCTGCCATCCACTTACAGAATTCAACCGGGTCAAACTCGGCATCACCCTTAAGCGTGATGTTAAGCTTGATTTCGTCATCGGAGACGTTTGGAAGGCGTATGCCGACGGCTATTGCCTCTTGGATAGCATCGTACTGCATGGCTTCGTCCTGTACTGCGATCGGATCAACGTTTTCACCGGATACGCGGATTCTGCTGAAGCGTCCTACAAAGTAGTACCTGCCGTCGATGCCCCTTGCGAAAAGGTCGTCCGAGTTAAAGAACCCATCGTCGTCAAACGCCTCGCGGGTTCTCCTTTCGTCTTTAAAATACTCGTTTAGTGTTGTGTTTGGTACGAGTGGCTTAATGAACACAAGCCCCTTGGCCTCGTCAGGCGGGTTGGGGTCTTCATAGGGGTCCCAAAACGGCCGTAACACTGTGTCTGGGTCCTGCGGGTCCCTAAGCTCGACATAGTATCCCTCCATTGGGAATCCCGAGGAGCCCGGGCGATGGTCTTCGGGGTCTTTCCAAAGCACCATACCCATCTCGGTGGAGCCGTAACCGTCTATGACCCTGACACCGAAGCGTTCTTGGAACTCCTGTAGGTTTCTTGGGGCGGGGGAACCGAGCATTATTCTGATGCTGTGTTTTTGATCCCAATCACTGGGCTCTGCCGCCCATAGGTACTCGGCTACTGCTCCCAACATATTTACACACGTTGCATCGCAGTTAGCTGCCCATTTCCAGAAGCTCGAAGCCGAAAATCTGGGAAAGAACACAGCCGTGGCCCCGGCACCTATAGCACTGAATAAACACATGACCTGAGCGTTAGCATGGCCAAGCGAAAGAATACTCATGAGTGTGTCGCCACTTCGTATGCCCTGCTGTTGCAGGTAAGAGCGCACGGTCATTACAACCCCGCCGTGATCCCTTGCCACACCCTTAGGCATACCGGTTGTACCCGAAGTGAACATACACCTTTCCATATCTTGGGTAGTAACATCAACACCGGGGTTGTTATCGGCAAAGCTATCGAATGAGGAAAACGACAGTGTTTTAATCCCACCAATCTCGGCCGGGACTTTGTCTGCGTCACCCGTGATGAATATAACCTTTAGGTTCTCAAGGCTCTCTGCAATCTCCTCGATGAAAGGAACACTGCCTTCGTCGATGATTAGAGCTACCATTTCTGAGTAGTTAATAACGTATGCGAGTCTCTCACCCTTCTCGTCCTTATTTATAGGTACTTGGACTGCACCCGCTTTGTGAACTGCGATAATGGATACAACGTACTCCGAGCAGTTGAGCATATACATGCCCACCTTATCGCCCTTATTAACTCCGTATTCCCCAATTAGGCCATTTGCAATTTTATTGCCCCAATCGTTGGTTTCTTTATAGTTGTAACTTTCGACTACCTCACCGTCCCTGTTAGCAACTTTAAACATTGTTTTGTCCGGGAACATCTCTGCACCTTTTTCAAGGTATCTTGTGATTGGCAACCACTCTGTAGTGTCTTCAAAAGCACCGAATGGCAGATCCCCATCGCCCAGATACTTAGCGTCCCGGGGTTTAAATAATAAACGCATTACAAACCTCCTTAACATCTAGTAATATAATGTAGACAGGGAATATTAAATTATTCTGTGCACTGTTGTCAACATTATTGTTAATTAGATCTCGCATGTGTACTCGATCCACCGTTTAATATCGGTAAACGGTTGGTGAGTTCTAAGTGGTTGTAGAATGTTTTTTTAACATAATCTGTCTTTTTTAGTTGCCTGTGCTAATATTTGTGCCGCACCGAGAGGCATCCCTTTTAACCGGATCAAAATAGTTTATAGAGGCCGAGAGTAGAATATGGAATTGTTGATACAGATCGCATTGTTTGTAGCCGGGATCGCAGCCCTTTTGATTGGCGGTAATGCACTTGTTAAGGGGGCCTCTACCTTGGCCAAGATACTCGGGATAAGCCCAGTGGTGATAGGGCTTACAATAGTGGCATTTGGGACATCGGCGCCTGAGTTTCTTGTGTGTCTGATTGCGGTCCTTAAGGGTTCGGGTGATATAGCGCTTGGCAACATCCTCGGCAGCAACATCTCTAATATCGGGCTTATACTCGGGTTCTCGGCAATAATAAGCTCGCTGGTCATACACATGAAGCTCGTTAAAGTTGAAGTGCCTGTGATGATTCTACTCTCAGTGCTTCTTTTGGTTTTGTCCCTAAACCATGTGATCGGACGGCTAGAGGGTCTAGTGCTTTTCATCGCACTCGTTGGTTTCAGTTTGTACAGTTACTACGATGCTAAACGAGAGCCGAGAGAGGTTGAGAGGGAGTTCGAGGAGTATTTGGGGGCGGGTAACGGCACATTAAAGCAGGTCTTGTACATAGTGTTGGGATTGGTGGGGTTGGTAATAGGGGCTAGGTTAGTTGTGGACGGTGCTATCTATGTGGCCAGGGTGGTAGGGGTGAGTGAACTGATCATAAGTATAACGGCTGTGGCTATAGGGACATCCTTGCCCGAACTCACTACCTCTATCATTGCGGCTTTAAAGAAAGAGCCCGACATTATTATAGGGAATATAATTGGAAGCAATATCTTTAATATTGGGATACTCGGGCTTGTAGCCATGATCCGCCCGGTAGAGGTAAACCCGGGTTTAATAACATTTGAGTTCCCCGTGATGCTGGCGTTCAGTATACTGGTGCTGCCTATGATGAGGACGGGCTTTAGGATTAGCAGGCTTGAAGGTGTGCTTTTGCTGCTTGGCTACTCGGCGTTTATATTTCTATTGTTCTTCTAGATCCGCTTACTATTTACGGGCTTTGAATTTTAGCCCCGATTCGTTTCTATCCCAAGTGTTCTCTGTAAGCTCTTTTATCTCTGCTATCCGGATCTTCTGTGTTGCCGTAACGGGGAAGCCTTCTTTATACACCTCTATAAACCTGGGCACCATAAATACGGGTGCGATCTCGGCCATCCACTTACTGAACGCTATGGGGTCAAAGCTCTGGTCGCTCTCAAGCGTGATATTGAGTTTGATCTCGTCGTCACTTATATCGGGCAACCTCACACCAACTGCAATAGCTTCGTGTACCGAGGGGTGCTGCATGGCAAAGTCCTGCACCGCAATCGGATCGACGTTCTCGCCCGACACACGGATTCGACTGAAGCGGCCCTGGAAATAGAAACGTCCGTCAATCCCGCATGCGAACAGGTCATCGGAGTTAAAAAATCCGTTATCGTCAAATGCCTCGCGTGTGCGTCTTTCGTCTTTAAAATACTCGTTTAATGTTGTATGCGGTATGAATGGCTTAATAAACAACAGGCCTTTAGCTTCCTCTGGGGGGTAGGGGTCTTGTGTAGGGTCCCAAAACGGTTTTATCACCTCGTCAGTGTTTTCGGGGTTACGTATTTCTACGTAGTATCCTTCCATCGGATACCCTGAGGAGCCCAGACGGTGGTCCTCGGGGTCTTTCCAAAGCACCATACCCATTTCTGTAGAGCCGTAGCCGTCAACCACCCTAAGCCCAAATCGATCTTGAAACTCCAAGAGGTTCTTTGGTGCCGGGCCTGAAAGACACATCCTTATATTGTGTTTAGAATCCCACTCAGTAGGTTTTGCTGACCATAAGTACTCGGCTACCGCACCCAACATATTTACGATAGTGGCTCCGCATTTTGCTCCCCACTCCCAGAATCTGGATGCAGAGAAACGCGGGAAGAACACAGCTTCGGCCCCCGATGCAATGGTTGTAAAAAGGCACATGACCTGAGCGTTGGCATGCCCAAGCGTGAGCACGCTCATCAGCACATCGTCACTACGTACACCGCTTTGTTGGATGTATGCACGTACTGTCAATACCACCCCCCCGTGGTTTCTCATAACACCCTTGGGCATACCTGTAGTGCCCGAGGTAAACATGCAGCGCTCAACATCAGAGACAAGCACCTCTACCCCCGGGTTCTCGTTGGAGTTATTATCAAACTCGCTGAACTGTAATATTTTGATCCCGGCTATTTCGTCCGGGAGTTCCATATCACCGGTTACGATGATGGCTTCCAACTGTGTTAGTGTATCGGCAATATCTCGGAGAAGCTCCAGGCTTTGGGGGTCTGTGATGATGACCCTCATATCGGAATAGTTGATGATATATGCGAGTCTCTCTCCCTTCTCGTCTTTATTGATCGGGACCTGGATTCCACCAATCTTATGTACAGCTAGAATAGAAACTACATACTCATAAGAATTAAGCATGTATATACCAACCCGGTCTCCCTTATTGATGCCATGATCTGTAATGAGGCCGTTTGCAACTCGGTTAACCCATTTATTAGTCTCTTTGTATGTGTATCCATCATCTAGATTGCCTTCGGTATCAGCAACTTTGTACATACATTTATCGGGAAAGAGCTGAGCACCCTGTTCAAGATATACATATACGGGTTTCCATTCCGTAGTTTCATCAAATGTACCGAATGGCAGCGTTCCACTTCCTACATATTTTTTATCCCGTGGTCTAAACAGTAGTTCCATTTATTCTATCCCCTTTATGTTTGAGCTCTGTGGGCCATGGTTAAAGGACTCATATTATTCTAGAGCATGTCATAAATTCTAGAATTCTTTAATTTTACCTAATTTATTTAAGAATTGAGATCCGAGCGCTCTTTTACCAGATTTACAAAATTTCTTAATAGGTTCTTACCCTCGGTGGTAAGTATGGACTCGGGATGGAACTGTACCCCTTCCAGTAGATACTCTTTGTGGCGTATGCCCATTATCTCGTCTTCTTCGGTCCATGCACTTATCTCGAATGAGTCGGGGAGTGAGTCGTTCTCTATTATGAGCGAGTGATATCGGGTGGCTTGAAACGGGTTCGGGAGTCCTTTGTATATGGTTTTATTGTCGTGATGTATAAAAGAGGTTTTGCCGTGGAGCAGACGATTTGCGCGGATTATGTTGGCACCGTGGGCATAGGCGACCGACTGATGCCCCAGGCACACGCCCAGTATCGGGACCTTGCCCGCAAATTCTTTAACTACTTCAACGGATATGCCTGCCTCTTTCGGTGTACATGGACCGGGTGAGATCACTATCATCTCGGGGTTAAGTGCCTTTATATCATCTATGCCTATCTTGTTGTTTCGGTGTACAACTATCTCTTCGCCCAGTTCCCCCAAGTAGTGAACCAAGTTGTATGTGAATGAATCGTAGTTATCTAGAGTGAAAATCATTTGTTGTCCTGTGGAACCTACTGCTCAAAGTCCCTGTTTTGCAAGCCCCACTGCTTTTACAAGAGCTTTTACCTTGTTTACCGATTCCTCATATTCCTTTTGAGGGTCCGAGTCGGCAACAATCCCGGCACCGGCCTGGATATATATCTCGCCCCCCTTTATAAGGAAGGTCCTTATCGTAATGCATGTGTCCATATTACCCGAGAAACTAAAGTAACCCACAGCTCCCCCGTACGCTCCCCTTCGGCTCGGCTCCAGCTCCTCGATGATCTCCATTGCCCTTACCTTGGGAGCACCCGAGAGTGTGCCCGCCGGAAAAGTGGCCTTTACTACATCAAACGCGTCCTTGTCGGGCCTTAATTTGCCCACGACATTTGAAACTATATGCATAACATGTGAGTAGCGCTCCACAACCATAAGCTCGTTTACACTCACCGTGCCCGTTTCGGCTACTCTGCCCACATCATTACGTGCGAGGTCCACAAGCATAATGTGCTCGGCCCTTTCCTTGGGATCCTGCATCAACTCCTCTTCGAGCCTTAGGTCTTCCGAGGGGGTTTTGCCCCTCGGTCGTGTGCCCGCAATAGGACGGCTCTCGATATTATCATCCTCTACCCTGACCATTACTTCAGGCGATGATCCGACCAGGGTTTCAGTAGGTGTTTTGAGGTAGAACATATAAGGGGAGGGGTTTAATACCCTAAGCGCCCTGTATAGGTCAAACGGCTCAACGTTTAATTCAGTCTTCCACCTCTGTGAGATCACAGCCTGGATAATATCCCCCGATCTGATGTACTCCTTGGTAGTTCTTACGGCGTCTTTGTATGCCTCGGGCTCGAAGTTGGATACGAGTTTCGGTGTGGCGTCTGCACTGCCGTCGATCCCACCTGTAGTGTTGTTGTAGGGCGAGGTGGGGGCTCTTAACTTGCTTACGATATTGTTTATTTTCTCTTTTGCGTTCTCGTATGCCTCGTCTGCAGTAGAGGGATCTTCAATGAACGTGTTATGCACAATCTTGATCTTGTGGCTTACATTATCGAATATAAGCACGAGATCGGTGATCATGAAAAGAGAGTCGTAGAGTTCGAGGTCGTCTATAGTATCCTCGGGCAGGTCCTCCACAAATCTAACGGTGTCGTAGGTGAAATAACCGACTGCGCCGCCGTGGAACCTGGGGAGCTCGGGTGTAGTCACGGGTCTGTACTTAGAGAGCAGATCCCTAAGCGCATCTATAGGGTTATTCTCGGTTGTGGTAACGCTGCCGTTCCGAGTAATCTCTATACGTGTGCCCTTGGTCTTGAACACTACAGAGGGCTGGGTGGCCAGGAAGCTGTACCTGCCCCATTTTTCACCCCCCTCCACACTCTCTAGGAGGAACGCATAGTCCCCGGTTTCGATCTTCTTTAGCGCTGAGACCGGGGTGTCGTAGTCCGCCAGGACCTCTCCCCATACCGGGATAAGGTTTCCCTCTTTGAGTTTCGCTCGGAAATCTTCAGGGCCAGGAAAAATCATTTGAGAAAGAATAAAAGCCTTGTTTTTAAAGTCAAGAAATATCTTTAATTATGGCTGGGGTATAGTATTATCTATTCGCAATCAAGCACTTTAACACGAGAATTGGCATTCATTACGAACTAGTTGAGTTACCAGGAGGAAGGATGTATGAGTACGATTAACCCCCAGATATTTAGAGAGTACGACATAAGGGGCATAGTGGATAAAGACCTCGACGAGGATGTGATTAACCAAATCGGCAAAGCGTACGGGACATATGTTAAGTCGATGGGTACGAAAACCGTAGCTCTCGGCAGAGACTGTAGAATGAGTTCCCCCGGTTACTCGGGTGCTATCACACAGGGGATTAACTCCACCGGGATCGATGTAATAGATATTGGGATGGTATCTACACCGATGCTCTATTTTTCATTATTTAACCTGGATGTAGAGGGTGGGGTAATGATCACTGCTAGCCATAACCCGTCTGAGTATAACGGAGTGAAACTGTCTGCGGGCACGAATTCCGTGTATGGAGAGGGGATACAAGATATTCGCAGGATTGCAGAAAGCGGGCAGTTTGCGCGGGGCACGGGGAATCAAAGCACCCACGATATTGGGGCAGAGTATGTGGATTACCTAAAAAACAATCTGGATATCGAGCCAGGGATAAAGGTTGCACTTGACTACGGCAACGGGATGGTGGGTCTTATGGGTCCCAGTGTGTTCCGTGAGTTCGGGTGCGATGTTACTGAGCTCTACGAGAAGCCCGACGGCACATTCCCCAATCACCACCCTGACCCGACGGTTGAGGAGAATCTGGTGGAGCTACGAGATGCGGTAATCAACAGCGGGTCCGAGGTCGGGCTGGGTTTCGATGGTGACGGCGACAGGGTAGGGGCACTGGATGAATACGGCCGGATTGTATGGGGGGATATGCTAGTGCTTATATACGCTCGGGAAATACTAGAGCGAAACCCAGGGGCCACCATAATCGGGGATGTGAAGTGCTCGGGGCGGCTCTTTAAGGACATAGAATCTAGAGGCGGCAAGGCCATAATGTGGAAGACCGGGCATTCGCTGATAAAGAGCAAGATGAAGGAGGAAGGGGCTCTTTTGGCTGGTGAGATGAGCGGGCACATATTTTTTGCAGACAGGTACTATGGGTACGACGACGCTCTGTACGGAGCGCTTAGGCTTGTGGAGATTGTATCTAAGACTGGGAAAAAAGTGTCGGAACTCCTGGACGGGGTTCCACATGCAATTACTACACCCGAGATTAGAGTGGATACGAACGAGGATATTAAGTTTGAGCTTGTCCGGGGTGTAGCAGAGCTGCTCGACTCGGATTTTGATGTGATTAACACCGACGGTGTACGCATTGAGTTCCCCGACGGCTGGGGTCTTATTCGGGCATCTAACACTCAGCCCGCACTTGTACTTAGGTTCGAGGCAGAGAATGAACAGAGGCTCTCTGAGATCAGAGCTGTTATAGAGGGAGCATTAGATAGGGTTAAAGCTGACCTAAGTTAGTATAGTTACTATTCAGTCGACTCGTTAACGTCAAATAGTTCTTTAATTATTGACCGTAAATTATCTTTCGAGATCTCATAACTCTCTGAAATTCTGTCGAGTTTGTCTTCTGTGATCTCAAAATCATTATGAAGCATAGCGTCGTCTAGGAATTCCGGGTCGAGTCGTTGTGTATTTAATGCGAGTCGTGCCACATCCCACCTCGAGTAATGTCCCAAGGAGTCAAACACGGCCTTAACGGCCTTAATCTGGTTGGCATAGCACTCTGCATAGAGGATGGCATCTTTCTCGAAGCAGGGTTCTGCGAGGTAGCGGCCCGCTGGGTTAACTATGGAACTTCCTCCCCGCGCCCAGTCGTAGTTAATATGGTCGCCGTCGCGTATGTACTCCCACTTTTCAGGGAAGTCGTCCTCCGTCAGGTAGCCGCAACCGCTTAGCACAAATGCACCTGCCTCAAAGGCGTGGACCTTTATCAGCGACTGTAGATTGCAGTGGATGCCTCCTTCGGATGTGTCGCTCTGGAGCAGTTTATCATCGCCCCGCTTCCAGTTCCCCGGCCACACAGCTATATGAAACTCCTCGCCCCGATGTATCATCGCAGCCCTCACAAGCGTCATGTGGTTCTCCCAACAGATGAGCCCGCCTATCCTGCCTATATCGGTATCGAATACATTTATATCACTGCCATTGCCCTGACCCCAATACACACGTTCCGTATAGGTAGGCATAAGCTTTCTGTGTCTGCCCATCACCTGACCCTCTTTGTCTATGTAGAGCAGGCTGTTGTATACGGTTTGGCTGCCCGGGCGGTCGTCGAGTTCGTTTATGCCCATCACCAGATATGTGCCGGCGTCGCGCGCTGCTTCACCCAGGATCTGTGTGTCTTCACTGGGGATAAGCACCGAGTTTTCCTGCAGCGCTATCATAAAATCGGTCCATTCATGAGGAGGGGTTTCGTAGCCTACTGTGTAGTAAGCCGGGTAGCCCGGGATGAAAGTTTCCGAGAATGTCACAAGCTCGGCCCCGTTTTGACCAGCTTCCTTAATGAGCTTACAAGCTTTTTCTATCGAGCCCCGTTTATCCATAAACACAGGGGACGCTTGTATAACAGCTACTTTAACCTTTTCTCTGCCACCTAGGACTTTGTTGTTCATATGTTAGTAATGGGTCAGTTCATTCCAAGTTATGGAGTGACGATGGGACTTCCCGGAGGCGCGCCGCCCTCAGTAGGCATTGCATTTGCCTTGGCTTCGATGAGTGCAAACAGCCTATTCTTAAAATCCTCGTCATAAGCGCATATAGAGGGGACTATGTATCCGAGGAGTGCTATTTGCAAAAAGTACTCGGTGTTAGCCTGGAGTAACGCTTCGTCGTGTTGTGTGCCGTATATCTCGGCTAGGTTGTTGTATATATTCATCGCAAGATCCCCGGCCACCACGGCTACACTTTTAGTGCCGGCAGTCTGCTGATTGGCAGACACACCGAGGTTAAACGCCATGGTTATGGAATTCATAACATTAGAAGGTTGAGGTTGTTCTGCGCCACCTGGTATTTCTTGATCTGACATATGTGGTTACCTCCAATTAAAGTAGTCCTTATTGTAACACATTTGGGTTTAATCCAGAAAATGAGCTATTTGATTTAGCATTCGATTGGTGTGAAAGTATTAGGGTTGAGTTAAAGGTGGTGAAGATGGCGAAAGTTGAAGGCGGGCGGCTTGTTGCAAAGACACTTTCAGAGCTGGGTGTAAAAGACATTTTTACACTGGGCGGAGGGCATATAAACCCTATATATAACTCTTGCCCCGAGTTTGGAATCCGCTTGGTTGACACACACCAAGAGCAGGGGGCGTCGATGGCTGCGGACGCCTACGGCAGGGTTTCCAGGCGACCGGGGGTATGTTTGGTAACCGCAGGGCCCGGGTTTACCAACACGTTAACAGGTATAGCGGGAGCGCACCTCTCGAACTCGCCTCTACTATTACTCGCGGGCCGATCAGGGATCGAGGAAAACGACCGACTCTCGCTCCAGGAGATAGACCAAGAGGCTATGGCCAGGCCTGTCACGAAATGGGCAAGGACCGTTTATGACCCCTCGAGGATCCCGCAATATATCACAGAGGCCTATAAACAAGCTATTGCCGGCAGGCCGGGGCCAGTTTATTTGGGGATGTCTTATGAAGTCTTGTACCCCTCGGTGTATGAACAGGATATCAAGAATTACGACACACGTATCCCCAATACCAGAGTTGCCGCTCCGAATGAGAGTACAGATGAGCTCATATCAATGCTCGCTGATTCTAAAAAACCTGTTGCCATTGCGGGTAGCGGTGCCTGGTACTCAAAATCGGAAGACTCGCTAAAAAAATTTATTGAGCTTACAGGGATACCCCTATATACACTAAATTTCGGGCGAGGAATTGTTTCCGACCTTAACCCACTATGCTTTGGGGCCGCAAGCCCCGGTGCTCCAAACGGGTTTAGAAAAGCAACCTCCGAAGCTGACCTCATTTTATTGCTGGGCGTAAGACTAAGCATCTATATAGGTTTCGGAAACACGTTTAATCCCCGTGCAAAAGTAGCACAGATCGATATCGACCCGGCCGAGATCGGGAGGAATAGAGCCGTAGACCTGCCGATTACGGGCGATTTGAGCAGTTCTTTGAAACAAGTCTCCAAGCTGCTAAAAGCGAATAAGCTAGAGATGGATTATAAGGACTGGGTCGAGCATATTAGATCAGTAGCCCGGGCTGAGTCAGGCGATCTTAAAGCTATCAAGTCATCCGAGCAAACGCCCATACATATTCTTAGAGTTGTAAAGGCGGTCGAAAACGTATTAGGTGGCGAGTGTACTCTAGTTATAGACGGTGGTGACACGCAGGCCTTTACCGACGGCAATTATACAGTCACGAACCCGGGGCACTATGTGAAGGGCGGCCCACTCGGGTGCATGGGAGTAGGGGTGCCGTTTGCCATAGGGGCTAAGTTGGCACGCCCCGACACCCCACTGGTATTAATCAGCGGTGACGGTGCGATGGGGATGAACTTTATGGAGTTTAATACAGCCCTTAGGCACGGGATCCCGTTTGTGGCCGTGGTCTGTAACGACGGTGCGTGGGGAATGACTAAGCACCAGCTGGATATAACCTATGGACAGGATGTTCCGAAACCCGGTGTGATGTTGGGTCACACCCCTTTCCACAAGGTGATCGAATCCCTTGGCGGTTACGGCGAGCTTGTGGAGGATCCCCGAGAGCTCGAGGGTGCCATAGAAAGGGCGCTTGACTCGGGTCTTGCCTCTGTGATTAACATACATACCGATCCCGACACCGTTAGCGGGGCGACCAAAGTGATCACTGAGATGATGATGTCGGTTGTGGATAAATAGTAGATTGGGACCAGCTATAGTCAGGTCTTTAATACTGCTAAAAACGCCTCTTGGGGTATCTCGATTTTACCGACCTGTTTTAGCCGCTTTTTCCCCTCTTTTTGCTTCTCAAGCAGTTTTCTTTTCCTGGTTACATCGCCCCCGTAGCACTTGGCTGTCACGTCTTTTCTAACCGGTTTTACAGATTCGCGTGCTATAATGCGGTTTCCTATCGAGGCCTGGATGACAACTTCGTAGAGCTGGCGCGGGATAAGTGAGCGGAGTTTCTGGATGAGCTCGCGTCCCCTCTCATACGATTTCTCTTTATGCACTATTATCGATAAAGCGTCTACGGGATCGCCGTTTACGAGTACATCGAGCTTAATTAGCTCAGACACCTTATAGCCGATAGGTTCATAGTCCATCGACGCATAACCGCGGGAAACGGATTTAAGTTTATCGTAAAAATCAAACACAATCTCTGAGAGTGGTAGATCGTACTCGAGGATCACCCTGTCCTGAGTGACAAAGTTAACGTTTACCTGAATCCCTCTTCTCTTCTCGCATAGATCCATTATCACACCCACATAATTATTTGGGGTGTGCATGGTCACTTTTACGAAGGGCTCTTCGATAGTCTCTATTTGGTCGGGAGTGGGAAGCTTGCTCGGATTGTCGACAAGGGTTATTTCGCCGGCAGTGTCCGTTGCCCTATAGACCACTGTGGGTGCAGTTGTGATCAGTTCCAGTTCGAACTCCCTCTCGAGCCTTTCCCTTACTATCTCCATGTGCAATAGACCCAGGAACCCGCACCGAAACCCAAACCCGAGCGCTACTGAGGTCTCGGGCTCGTATACTAGGGATGAATCGTTTAGGCCTAGTTTCTCGAGGGCATCGCGAAGTTTGTCGTATTCCTTGGGCTCAATGGGGTATAGCCCGCTAAACACCATGGGTTTCATCTCGCGAAATCCCGGAAGAGGTGCAATATCGTCTTTAGTGACCTCTGTTATGGTGTCGCCTACCTGGGCTTCCCTGATCTCTTTTATAGATGCGGTTACGAACCCGACCTCTCCGGTGTGTAGGGTCTTGACCTCGGTGGCGGCGGGCGAGAACACTCCTAGTCTTTTTACCTCGTAGTCTTTGCGGGTGGAGCAAAACCTCATCTGCTGACCCATATCGATCTTGCCCTCAAACACCCTGATAAGCATCACCACACCCTCGTAGGAGTCGAACCAGCTGTCGAATATGAGTGCTTTTAATGGGAGCTCTGATTTATCTGTGGGCGGTGGGATGTATTTAACTATAGACTCTAGGATTTCTTTGGTGCCTATCCCCTCTTTTGCGCTTGCCAGGATTGCGTTGTCGGCGCTAATTCCGATCACGTCTTCAATCTCGTGTTTGGCCCGCTCGGGATCAGAGGCCGGCAGGTCGATTTTATTTATTACGGGTATAAGTTCCAGTCCCGAGTCGACAGCCAAGTAAGCGTTGGCGAGTGTTTGGGCCTCAACACCCTGGGTCGAGTCCACAACCAACAGTGCCCCCTCGCAGGCCATCAGGCTCCTTGAGACCTCGTAGCTGAAATCCACATGCCCCGGTGTGTCTATGAGATTAAATTCGTATGTGTTGCCGTCGTCGGATGTGTAGGCGATTCGAACGGCCTGAGCCTTGATAGTGATGCCGCGTTCACGCTCAAGCTCCATCTTGTCTAGGAACTGTTCGGTTTTCTCCCTGTCGCTTAGCGTGCCTGTGAACTCAAGAATCCTATCGGCCAGAGTGGATTTGCCATGGTCGACATGGGCAATAATAGAAAAGTTCCTTATGTATTTGGGATGCATATGAAATAGTCGGGCCGTAGATCCAAGTTGAGTGAGGATATTATATTAAACGGATCGTATAATCAACTTATACTAAGAAGTTTGCACGTTATTTTTAGATGATTCAATGATATCGTAAACCGTGGCACTTAGGTCTTCTAGAATATAGGGTTTAGCTACAATGCCCCTAAAACCGTGTTTTTCGTATTCGGACATCACGGGGTCATGGGAATAGCCGCTTGACACCACAGCGTTTATTTCGGGGTCGTACTCCCTAAGTATCGAGATTGCTTCTTTGCCACCCATGCCACCGGCGATTGTGAGGTCCATAATAACGATATCGTATGGTTCATTCGACTCCTTGGCCTCTTTATACATCTCTATAGCATCGTCTCCACTGCAGGCAAACTCGACTTCGTAACCGAGACTAGAGAGCATTTCTCCTACAACATTTCTTACAAATTCTTCATCGTCCATAACCAATATCCTGCCGGTACCCTCTCTGATGGCGGTTGTTTGTTTCTGAGCTGTATCGGCTTTTTGATCTGTGGCAGGCAGGTAAATGCTGAACTTAGTACCCTTACCTAATGAGGAATCCACATCTATGTGCCCACCATGATTTTTTATTATTGAATATACTGTGGAGAGTCCAAGCCCGCTGCCCTTTTGTTTTGTTGTAAAGTAGGGATCAAAAATCTTTTCTAGATGCTGGTCGGGAATACCGATCCCCGAGTCTTCAATAGCAATCTTTACACACTTTTGACCATTGAGTGGTACGTCTACCAAATTATCGGGATGCGTATTTTCCACACTCACGTTTACGATACCACCTTGGGGCATAGACTGGATTGCGTTTATCACAAGGTTGTCTACGACCTGGCTTATTTGACCCTCGTCTATCTCTACGTTCCATAGGCCTTCTTCTATGTTTAAATTGCATTTGGAGCTTGAGCCTCTAGAGGTAAAAGTGGCTGAGTCCGATACTAATTGGCCTATTGTGGTTACTACCTTAGTGATAGGCATACCCCCGCCGATAGAGAACGTGAGCAGTTGCGAGGTCAGGTCCTTAGCTCTAGTCGATGCTTTTTCGGCCTCTTCTAGTGTTTTGAATATTTTGTGTGAATTGTCGGTGTTGGATTTAGCTAAATTGATGTTGCCTAAAATAGCTGTTAGAAGGTTATTAAAATCGTGTGCTATTCCACCCGCTAGAACTCCAAGTGATTCGAGTTTCTGAGTCTTTGCGAGCTCTCCTTCAATCTTGCTGCGCTGGGTAATGTCGCGGGAAACTATGACGCATCTTAAGTCTCCTGTTGCAGATTTAAATGTCTTGCCGGAGCTCTCAAACAGTCTCCATTCACCGTTTTTATGCTTATATCTAAACACTGCGTTTCCGATGGTCTGATTGAGAAAAGTGTTGTCAAAAATACTCTTTACCCTTCCTAGATCCTCAGGGTGGACGTACTGAAATATGTTGGTGCCCAAAAGCTCGTCTTTATCATAGCCCAGAACCTCTTTGTAGTTGGGGCTTACATAGAGGAACCTGCCGTCGGCGCTTGCTTCAATGATGAGTTCATAGGTATTTTCAATTAGTGTTTTATATCTCTCAGCGCTTTCGAGTAACAGGTCTTCGGTTGTTTTAAGCTCTGTGATATCGATCATTATCCCGCGTAATTTTGTAACGATATCGTCCTCTACTATTACACTTACAATATCCCTCAACCATATAATTCGGCCGTCAGCGGCTATAAATCTATACTCGAACTGATGATCTCTTTTCTCTGCAGTGGCCTCAGCGCATAATTTATAGGCCCAGTCTCTGTCTTTGGGGTGAAGGTGGTTATACCAAAAATCCGGTTCCAGCCACTGTTCGACTGTGTACCCCGTTATACTTAGCGCTTTCTCGCTTACAAAACTAAACTGAACGGTTAGGGGGTTGGCTTCCCATACAATACCCTCCACTGTGTTTACCACATCCTCGTAGGAGTCCTTCGATTTTTGTAGAGCCTCTTGTGCCATTTTGCGGTCGGTTATGTCCTGTACCACCGCCATTCCGGCAGTCACTTCGCCGGCTGCGTTTTTGAGGGGGGCAACCCTTACGGATAACCACAATTCTTTATCACTTGTAGAGGCATGATAAAAACTCTCTAGGTGCCCGGTATCTCCCCGAAGAGCCTTACTCATAAGATCCATAAAGTTTTTATTCCTCAGGTTATTCATATCGAGGCCGACTATTTTATCCTGAGATGATTCGAGGATTTCGGCCATTTGCTCATTGCACTGTATGATTCTGTAATCTGCGTTGAATATGTAAACACCTACAGGGGATTGTTCAAATAGAGTTCTATATTTTTGTTCGGATTGTCTTAATGCTTCCGCCTGTCGCGCATTATCAATAGCTGTTTCCAACTGGTCTGCTATCAACTCTAATAATATCAGTTCCTCTTGTTGGCATGCATTTTTTGTTTTTGAATTTAAGTTAAATGCCCCTATCACTTTGTCTTTGAATTTTAATGGTACGGAGGCATAACTTCTTATGCCTAATTTTCTGCCGGCTGGGCCAATGAGTGTATCGGTCTCGGCATCAGCGCAATAGGTCAGTTGACCTGTAATTATGGTGTTCCAGGTGAAACCTTTTCCGTAGGGAATGTTGCCAGCTTGTTCTATGAATTCATCTGTTAAATTTCTGTGTGCTTTTAAAACGGCAGCGTTGTTTTCAACTAAGTAGAATGCCAAATTGTCTACATTATCGACCTTGTTAATAATCACGTCGGCAGCTCTGTTTAAAACCTCTTCAAGGTCGATGGTGCTGTGAACGCTTTGTGTAATTGTCCTATGTATCGCTTCATAACGATTTTTCTTTGAGAGCTGATCAAGGTTTTTCTGAAGCGCATGTTCTACATTCTTAATCCTTGAGATATCGATGCATACACCTGTGATCCTGGTGGGGTTTAGAGCGTCGTCTTTAACGATCCTGCCCCGGTCTGCGATGTAGTGTGTGCTGCCGTCGGGCCAGATCACGCGATACTCCAACTCCACATCTCTGCCGCTGCGGATGCAATCATCTAAAATATTTTGTACCCTGTCGCTGTCGTCGGGGTGAAGAGCTTTGAGGAAATCGCTGAATTTGCCCCGGTATTTCCTGAGCTTCCCATATACTGGGTGAATCTCTCCGTCCCATATTATCTCGTCTTTTTCCAGGTCCCAGTCCCATGTGCCGACCCCTGAGGAATCCATTGCCAGCTGCAGGCGTTCTTTGCTTTGACGCAGTGCATCCTCGGTTTTCATACGATCGGTTATGTCGAGCACATTTGTTACATATACTTCGTCACCACTTAGATTAGATAGTTGAATGTGTACCTCGACGGGGTATATCGAGCCGTCTTTACGCCTGTTGTACGATTTATAATCCACTTGGTCTTGAGAGCTGTTGTGAAGGGGCTTTACAGTACTGCGGAATGTTTGTTCTGTAAGATCTGCCGTGACATCTATGAAATTGAGTTTCATTAGCTCGGATGTGTTGTACTGTAAATTATCCCGTGCACCCTTGTTTACATGAATCAGTTTTAGGGTTTTTGTATTGAATATATATATTTCGTTTTGTGATTCTTCTAATATTTTTCCAAACTGTGTAATGAGTTCTTCTGACCTCTTACGCTCTATGGTAATTCTCGAAAGATATACCGCACGTTCGATTATCGTTAGCTCTTGGAACCCGGGTTCCCTGGGCTCTTTGTAATACATTGCAAAAGTGCCTATAAGCTTGCTATCTGTGGATATGATCGGGGTAGACCAGCAAGCTCTTAGGTCAAATTGCTCGGCAACGTCTTTAAAATCCGTCCATAGGGGGTCGGTAGAGATGTTAGATACAATGACCGGGCGTTTGGTGTAAGCTGCGGTCCCGCATGACCCTACCGAGGGACCTATCTCTATGCCGTCTATTAAATTGGTGTAATCCTTTGGCAAGCTAGGGGCTGCGCAATGATGGAGGGTTTTCCCGTTGGGATCTAATGTGAGGATGGAACACTGCATCCCGTTTGTTTCTTTCTCAATCTCCAGACACATAACCTCGAGTATTTCGGGTAGCACCATATTGGATGCAATCATCTCGAATACTTTTTTCTCAAGACTTAGTAAAAACTCGTTAAGTCGCTGCTCGCTAATCTCTCTTACTATTGTGAGCAATTCGTTTGAACCGCTCGATACGATCCTGGTTTCGTAATGATGCAAAACTCCTTTTTCCAATCTGTCGGGAAGATCGTAGGTAAAAGTCTGTGGGTTTCCCGTGTAGTTAGTTTGTTCTATGTACTCCATAAATTTATCGTAGACTTGAGGGGGGAGTAGATCCTCTAGTGTGACTTTTGACTGAGTGAGTTTGGATATAGAAAAAAGGTTGTTGGGATCGGATATGAGGTCAAGCACTTGACCGCTGCTGCTTATTCTCATTAAGGTGTCGGGGATTACATTGAGCAGGACCGAGTTTTGGACCTCGGTCATTCGCAGTGATTCAGCTGCGTATTTTTTTTCTATTGCTATATTTGCCAGTGCACAGATATTTGCTGCACTGCTCAGTTCCTCGGCACTCGGTTCTCTAAGGTCAGTGTAATATACAGTGAATGCTCCCAGAATATTGTCTGTAGATGATATTATGGGCATCGACCAACAGGATTTAAGGCCGTAATCCATAAGAAATGAACTTGAGTCCACTAAAAGCGGGTCGTTCGCAATATCGGGTACTATTACAAGTTCCTTTCTTAGAATTGATTGTCCGCATGTAAGGATGGATTGGGTGCATGAGCCCTCGCACTTACCAACCGTGTTAGACCCCAGATTCTTTGTAAACTCAAGCGGCAGACTGGGGGCTACTATGAGTTTTTGAGTCTTATTTTCCTCCCCTACTAGACAGATCGTACACAACAAACCTTCTGCTTCTTGTTCAAATATTTCGCATAGGTCTTCGAGTATGGACAAAAGTGACTCACCGGCATTTATTTTGTCCAGGAGTTCCTTCTCATTCGTGACGTCATGGTGCCCATGTCCATTCTCTGCATTCTTCGATTGTTCGAGGGAATCGTATTTGGTGCGAAGAGTTTCTAGTTCTTCGATTAATTCCTGTTTTGATTTGTCTGTATCCTGCAACTTACTATGCCTTTTATTCTCAATATTTATGAGTTTGTGAGTGATGTGTATATCTATATATACACACCTCGGTTAAGGGATGGATAAACTGACACCACCAACCCACGCCTCCTATATAATATTAGTTCAGTTTAGTCTAAGTTTCAATTGCGAAAAAGTCGGATCACAGAGAAAATAGTTTATTTGATGGGACGAACAGGTGTTTAGATATTTTGCTATATATCAAGCAGAGTTTGCTGGTTAATTCGATGCATTGTGAGTCATGTCGAACCAAAACGACTAAACTTGCAACAGGTGAGTGATCAATTGACTTACCAGGAGCCCCCGCCGCCGCCGCCGAATCCGCCTCCGCTGAACCCCCCGCCTCCGAATCCGCTGCCGCCGGATTTGCGCGGTGTCGATCTGAGACTGTTGTTCATCACGCTTAGGCTCCGGCCTAAATCGCCGACAAATATTCGTGGGGAAAACATGTTGTTATAGCTAGCGGAATGGTACCAGTTAGGAGGAGTAGTGTAGACGTCGCTAAACGCATCGGCCCACCTGTCGGATAGGTCGAATACTATGGCGTATGGAAGTATACGGTCAAAGAGCGTGGGGTCGTCTTTAGCAAGTTTCTCGATCCTGCCCTTTTCCGCACGCTCAATAAACTCTCTAAATCCGAGTATCTCTTCGTTCAGCTTAGCCCCGCGCTTTGTTTTCCTGGGCATATACCTCGAGAAAATAATAAATATTATGCCTGTGGCCAGAATCGATAGCTTTGCCCAGAGCATGCTTATTACAAACATGCCGAGCACAACAAGGCCATAACCGATCCATTTATAGATTTGGCGGACATGGTCGGGATTTGTGGGGAAGAGTTTCGAACCCACGAGTTCGTTGTAGAGAGCCTTTTGGATAGAGGGGATCTCTTTATAAAACTTGTTCTTTAGGTCGGATACCATAACATTATGGGTGCCATGCTTAAAAATGCCCGAAAATACGATCTCCTCATGATATTTTAGCTCGTCCTGAGTGGGCTCTTTTACTTTAATAAGCTTATAATCGTTGCTTGAGAAAAATACGTATTTTGTACTCGGTACCTCTTCTATTTTTAGGTAGCCCCTTACTGCCAGGTCTATGATTGTGGATGTGATGTCGAGTATATCAACCTGCTCGTCAATAAGTGTGCCTGCCTCTGCGGGAGTGAGCTCCCCGGGGGGATCGTACCGAACTGCTATAACACCGCTTGTCTCGGGGTCTCTGCCGCTGCTACGCCACATAAAACCCAAAAACAGCAGTGCTAGGGCTGGGATGCCGAGCGACCAATTATCCCTTAGTGTTCTTATTGCTCTAGCCAGCCCAGAGGGCTCCGAAACAGACCCCTTGGGGAACCCCAATACCAATGTTAGACCGTGACCTCCGGGCAGTTGCCTAAGTGACTCGAATGATGCACCGGACTGTTTTAGCCTGTATGAGCAGTCCTGTTGGGTTGAGCCCAGCCGGCCGGTGAAGCATTTTGCCCGAAGTCCTTCGGTGTTTGGGTCCTCTAGCTCTACGTCCGCACTTGCCGAGAGTATGGGCACTCTCCATTCGTCCCCGGTCACGTTCCAATAGAATTCGTCTTCGGTCTCAAAAAATGTGATCGCACCGTCTACCCTATAGACTATTTTATAAACATGTAGGCCAGTGATAGTACGGTCGGGGTCGCCTATCCTGATATTGAGTCTCCCCCCGTTCTTAGTGGTTTTGTATTGGTAGTCCTCCCCACTTTGGTCGGTGACCTCAATCACGTCTATCCAAAGTTTATGGTACTTACCGCCAATCTCATACTTAACTGGAATATCCCTATATATACCGTGTCTATATGCACCCTCAAAGTCATAATGTATGGTCTCGATCACTGTTACAGAGCCGTTATTCTCGATGTATATATCGCTATCGAAACTCTTTATTACCTCGGCGGATGCACCGGGTGTGACAAGCGGTAGAGCTAGAGTGAGGAGTAATAAGTACCTTAAAACCCTAAAATTCGATCTTACATTAGGCATATGTGATGTTGTGTCACTACTCCCAAACCCGATGGGAGTGAGGGTAAGCAAAGTATGTTATCAATCTAAGACTGCGTGCTCTAGCCGAAGCTTACCTGGGGTGTGGTTCTCTCTTCGGCAGAATCGAGCTCGAAATACTCTCTTTTTTCAAAATTGAACATGTTTGCAACAAAATTGCTCGGCACCGATTCTATCTTTGTGTTGAGATCCCTGACAACCGCATTGTAGTAGCGGCGAGCGAGCTGAATCTGTTCTTCGATATTGGATAGCTCGCTCTGTAGTTCCATAAAGTTTTCATTGGCTTTTAGCTCCGGATAGGCTTCAGCCAGAGCAAATAGGCTCTTGAGTGCCGATTGCAGGAAGTTCTCGGCCTGGGCCTTGTCGCCCGGGGTCTGGGCCCCCATGGCTTCGTTCCTTGCCTTCACGACTTGCTCGAATGTTTCCTTTTCGTGCGTTGCATAGCCCTTTACGGTTTCTACGAGGTTTGGGATGAGATCATATCGTCTCTTTAGCTGTACATCCACGTCCGACCATGCCTGCTCGGATGTGTTCCTTAGCTTAATTAGCCCGTTGTATATACCTACCGCGAATAATACAAGCCCGATAATAACGACGAGAAGTATCAAAGTAGCTGACATATGAATGCCCCTTTAAAAATAGTATTTAATTACTGATTTTAGTATAAAGCATTAAAGAGGGATTTACCATAACTTCCCGTGCTTATTCGGCTTAATTGGACTCTGCCGAGTATAGCGGGAGGAAGTGTATATCAGTTCACCAAAGCGGGTTAAATACCAAGCCCGAGAGGATTTTCGGGTAAAAATAGGTGGTTTTATGTGGCATTCTCTTGTCATCCATGACTACCTCGAATATATCGTTTGCATCAAGTGACGATAGCAAAAACCCCAGTTCATAGCCCCGGTTTGCTACAAGGTCTAGTGCCTCGTCCAGGTATTTCGTGTACACAACACCCGATGACTCCTCATCCAGTACTTTGTTTAGCACCTTGCTATGGAGCTGCATTACACCCATGTTTTCATACGATACACCGGAGAGCTGCTTGGGCCTTAGTCTATGGGACTTACTCTGGTCTCTGCTTATTATAGAGATCTCGTTTCGGCCTATGTCCGAAATTCCTTCAGAAAACCCCATCTCTACAATATCAAAATCGGCGCTCAATTTTTGTAGGAGGCTTTCCAAGGTGTAATCACCCATGTTCTTAATCACTCGGTGCGTGGGGTTTATGATAAGCCCCTTGTCCTCGGCTCTCGATAAAAATGTCATTACATAGTCAGCGGGCCTGTCATCATTTTGATCACCGTTTGATCTCGTGACACTTTTGTATTCAAGGGCTGTCTCGTATCTATGGTGCCCGTCCGCAATGAGAAGAGTCTTGTCCGCCATCTGTGTTTTAATTTGATTGATTATGTCCTGATCATCGATTGCCCACATCCTGTTTCGGATCCCATCACTGCCTGTGGAGTCGATTACGGGGTCCTCAAGGTTTTTGTCGATCTCGCTCTCTAGGGAGCCATTGGGGTCTGAGTACACACAGAATATAGGGCTCATGTTGGAGTTACATGCAGTTGTTAGTTTAAGCCTGTCTCTTTTGTGTTTTGGGAATGTGAGTTCGTGGGGCAAAATCTGTTTTGTAGAGAAATCCTCTATTTTTACTACTGCAATAAAACCCTTTCTTAGGATTTTAGTGCCGTTTTCCTCGAACTCTTGGTAGTAAGGGTAGATGCATTCTCCCTGGTCCCTGAGCAGCACACCCGACTCTTGCCATTCGTTATAGGTAGCTGCGGCGCTTTCGTATCTGCTGTCTCCCTCTCCCTTGGCAAGGACTAACCTTATTACATTAAGCGGATCTTTGTCATAGAAATCATCCTGCTGGGTGGGGCTGATTACATCGTAGGGCGGAGCCAGTACATCATCGAAAGATTCGATCTCATTGGGGTTATAACGAATCCCTCGGAACCCTTTTACCATTACCATTGGATTATCTCCTCGAGTGTGTCTCTTTTTATCTCGCCTTCTCTAAGCATAAGAGGGGGAATTTGAGTCAGGTCTAACACAGTAGATCCCTTCGAGGCCGGAATATTACCCGAATCAACTATGAGGTCAACTTTAGACTCGAAGGCCTTTTTTAACTCACTGAAATCAAAGATATTGCTCTGCCCGCTCGGGTTTGCACTGGTGGATGTGATCGGAAAATCGATTTCTTTAAACAACGATTGCACAAACGGGTGGGCCGAAATCCTGACCCCGATTTTCCCGGTATTTGCAGATACCTGGGTGGGGAAGTCCACTTTAGGTCTAAGCACGATTGTAAGGGGGCCAGGGAGGAATCTATCGATAAGACTCAGGGCGGTGCCGGTGAGTTCGAAGTAGTTCTCGATCATTTCTCGATCCCTAGTCAAGATGGGTATGGGGTTATTGGGTTCGCGTCCCTTGATATCGAATATTTTTTCGACACTATGAGGGGAAACAGCAGACGCACCAAGACCGTATAGCGTGTCAGTGGGGTACACTACCACGCCACCGTCGATTATAATGTCTGCAGTTACAGATACTGAACTCGGGTCCGATGCCTTTACTACAAGTGTCAATAGTCCCGGCTAACCTATATCCGTCTTCTTAGCAGCTCGCTCGACCTTGCGTGCAAGCTGCTTCCTGTAATCTTTAACTTTTTTCTTTATATCCGGATATTTAAGCCCTAGAATTGCAGCTGCATAAAGTGCTGCGTTCCTGGCTCCACCCTTGCCGATGGACATTGTTCCAACCGGGATCCCAGGGGGCATTTGGACTATCGACAAAAGGGCATCCATACCGTTTAGCGCAGAGGAGTCCACTGGTACACCGATGACCGGTATTGTTGTGTACGAGGCTACAACTCCCGGGAGGTGAGCCGCCCAACCGGCACCGGCAATAATGACCTCTATTCCGCGCCTCTCGGCACTCTGCACATAGGTTCTCACCTTGTTGGGGGTCCTATGCGCCGAGGCCACACGGAGCTCGAAATCAATACCGAGTTCACTAAGTGTTTTCCCTGCGTCTTCGATACTGCCTAGATCAGAATCGCTTCCAAGAATGATTCCTACTTTTGCCATGGTTGGATAACATATCTTTTTTATAATATTTTTTCAAGAATATTAAGCCAGACTATTGTAACTGCCACGATCATGCAGTAGTATAAATTGTTTAACCCCCCGACTTGACAAAATTATTATTAAGGTTATCTTAATCCCGAATTAGCGCATCGTCTGGGTGATGCTGTGTGCTAATGCCCTAATACAATCCATAAAAATGAAGGAGGCTAGAGATGAAGGTTAGGCCGTTACATGACAGGGTTTTAATTAAACGACAGGATCTCAATGAAAAAACAGAAGGCGGAATTATAATACCCGAAACTGCTAAAGAGAAGCCTCAGGAAGGCAAGGTCGTGTCGGTGGGTAAGGGCAGAGTTTTAGATGACGGTACCCTTAAACCCCTGGATGTAAAAAAAGGTGACGTGATACTTTTTAGCAAATATGGCGGCACCGAAATCACGATCGAGGGCGAAGAGCATATGATACTTCGCGAAGACGAGATTTTAGCAGTTGTTGATTAGTAGATCAAAAATTAACTGATAGAAAACAGAAAAAAGTTAGGAGGCAATACGAAATGGCAGCAAAGGAAATTAAATTTGACAGACAGGCCCAAGAGGCGGTACTAAGAGGGGTAGACCAGCTCACAAGAGCTGTGAAAGCCACACTAGGACCCCGCGGGCGTAACGTGCTAATAGAGAAGACATTCGGAGCCCCAGTGGTTACCAAAGACGGCGTGTCGGTAGCCAACGAGATCGAGCTAGAGGACAAGTTCGAGAACATGGGCGCACAGATGGTAAAAGAGGTGGCATCCAAGACAAGTGACGTAGCCGGAGACGGTACCACCACAGCCACAGTGCTGGCCCAGGCCATATTCCGCGAGGGGATAAAACTGGTAGCAGCCGGCCACGACCCGATGAAACTAAAGAGAGGGATAGACAAAGCCGTAGCAGTAGTGGTGGACAGCATACGCAAACAGAGCAAACAGGTAAAAGGGCGTACAGAGATAGCCCAGGTAGCCACAGTGTCTGCCAACGGGGACGAGACAATAGGGAACATCATAGCAGACGCAATGGAGAAGGTGGGTAAAGACGGAGTAATAACAGTGGAAGAGGGACGAAGCCTGGAAACCGACCTCGACGTGGTAGAGGGGATGCAGTTCGACAGAGGTTACCTAAGCCCGTACTTCGTAACAGAGCCCGAGAAGATGCTGGTGGAGTTAGAGGACCCTCTAATACTAATGTACGACAAGAAGATCTCGAACATGAAAGACCTGGTACCGCTACTCGAAGAGGTAGCCCGTAGCACCAAGCCTCTATTGGTACTTGCAGAGGACATAGAGGGAGAGGCCCTGGCGACACTGGTTGTGAACAAGATCAGGGGCACACTGAAAGCAGCGGCAGCCAAGGCCCCGGGGTTTGGTGACAGGCGTAAGGCAATGTTAGAGGACATAGCAGTGCTCACGGGGGGTAAGGTAATAGCTGAGGAGGCAGGGATGAAGCTAGAGGGAGCGAAGCTTGCAGACCTGGGAAGAGCTAAGAAGGTGGTAATAGACAAGGACAATGCGACTATTATAGGCGGGGCCGGGAAGAAGGCCGAGATAGAGGGTAGGATACGCCAGATAAAGGCCCAGGTGGACGAGGCCAGTGGGGAGTATGACAGAGAGAAGCTTCAGGAGCGGTTGGCAAAGCTGGCCGGTGGAGTGGCAGTGATAAGAGTGGGGGCAGCTACAGAGGCCGAGATGAAGGAGAAGAAGGCCAGGGTAGAGGACGCACTTAACGCCACAAGGGCAGCAGTGGAAGAGGGGATAGTAGCCGGTGGCGGAGTAGCATTAATAAGAGCGATAAAGGCGGTGGACGGGTTTGACGGAGCTGATGCAGAGGAGCAGGCCGGGGTAAACATAGTAAAGAGAGTCTTGGAAGAACCGCTTAGAGGAATAGCAACGAACGCCGGGTGGGACGGCTCAATAGTAGTAGGTAAGGTGAGTGAGGAGAAGGGTTCCAACGGGTTCGATGCAGGGAGGCTAGAGTACTGTGACCTTATAGAGGCAGGGATAGTGGACCCGGCAAAGGTAACGCGCAGTGCAATACAGAACGCGTCTAGTGTGGCGGGGTTACTGCTCACAACAGAAGCACTAGTGGCAGAGAAACCGCAGACCGAGGAAGCCGGTATGGGTGGCGGTGGTCCGATGCCTCCGCAGATCGGAGGCCCGGGAGGACCTATGGGCGGCGGAATGGGCATGATGTAAAACCTGAAAAAAACGTTAGTATAAAAAGCTACGAAGCGGGCTCCCCAGTTATTTGGGCTGCCCGCTTTTTTATATCTATTTCGTTTTATAAACGGGCGTGTTATCTTTTTTGCCTACGTGCTCAAATTCAATACTCTCAAAACCCAGATTAACCGGATGGTCGAGGAAAGTAAGGACCTTGAGGACGAGTATAGCGATAAGGTACTCATGGCTCTGAGGGAACTTAGCGATAAATCTAGGTCCTGGGAATCACTCGCCGAAAAAGTTGATAAAAGTAAAACATCATGGCTTGTAGCGGGTTTTGATGAGCCACTTAATAAAACATATCCCTTAGTGGATAGACCGCCCTCTTACCGTGCGGTGTCGTCGGACGGCTCGCAGATTTTTCCCGACCGACACGAGGCTATTCCGTGCTATCTGATAAACACCAGTAAAGTGGTTTTAAATTATGGAGATAACGCAGGTGCGGTGCTTGATTCCGACCCAACGCTCTTTTATAAGGATGAGGACCGCTATGTCATGTGGGACGGAAAGAAGGTCTATTCCGACCAGGATGCCATATCTATGAAACGCACCATGATGGAGCTTGGGATGCTGGCCGAACTTGCCGAGCAAAATAGATCTGAGAACCCGACCATAGCACTCTCGGACGGTACACTGATTTTGTGGAAACTCGAGGCTACACCGCGTGATTTTAAGGAGACGGTGTTGGCCCAGTTAATCTCCATTATGGATAAACTGCAGGAGATAGGTGTGCCCATCGCAGGCTATATAAGCCATCCCGGCAGCACCGACGTTGTTAATGCGCTTCGTCTTGGGCTTTGTCCCGAAACCACGAGCTTCTGCAACCAGTGTCCTTACACTGATCTCCCCCAACTGCCGTGTGCGCCGATCGAGGGTATTACGGATAGACTGCTTTACTCGAACGTTTTAAAGGAGGGTGAGAGGTCAGCAGTGTTTAAGAGTGCATCCAAAATACTGTCTCAGTACGGGCCCCACCATGTACATTTTTTTTATATCAATGTGGGCGATGAGATTGCGCGAGTAGAGGTACCAGAATGGGTAGCCCGTGACAGAGATAAATTGGATCTGGTACACGCGCTTATTTTTGACCAGGCCAAAAAAGGCAGCGGGTACCCTGTGGCATTGTCAGAAGCGCACGAGAAGGCTGTGGTCAGGGGGCGTGACAGGGAGTTTTTCTTTGAGCTTGTACGCGACGCACTGATGACGAAGAGGATGAAGGTAAACATCTCGAGAAAAGGCATCTCGAAAAGGAGCCCAGGTATATAATGAGTGTGATTGGAGAGGTTGTGGAGAGCAGTACACAGGGGTTTGTGGCCGGGACTCATACGGTTGGTGAGGCCCCGCCGTTTGGGAGTTTTGTACGGACTGATTCGGACCCTGTTGTATATGGGATTGTGTACGAGATTAAAACCGATAGCAAGGAGCCCGGGAGAAAGCCCACACCCCACGGGATGAGTATAGAGGAGTTGCGGAGAGAGCAGCCCCAGATTTTCGAGCTCCTAAAAACAGAGTTCCATGTGCTTACCTTTGCTCATTCAAACAATAAAAAACAGATCTATTCCCTTCCCCCGTTCCCACCCCCCATACATACATTTGTATACGCGTGCGACAAAAAAGAGATAAGAACGCTTAGCAACGAGGACTTTTTCCTACGCACCATAATCTCATCACCCCAGGTTCCTGTGGACGACCTGATAATATCGTCTCTGCACCAAGCTGCCAAGGTTCAGGGCTCGGGCAGGGATTATTTCGTAGGTATGGGCAAGAGCCTGACCAGGTTTCTTAGGGACGATTACGAGAGATTGAGTTCACTGCTCCGCAGGCTGGGCTAGAATAAGTAGTAAATCCTACTCAAAAATTTCAAAAACAAGATCGGTTTTAGAGAGGTCGTCGAACAGATAATCGGGTTCGTGTTCGTCTAGTTGCTTTGCGGTGTAAGAACCGGTGGCTACAGCTATTGTGATTGCTCCTGCGGCCTTTCCATGTGATATGTCGTGGGGCGTGTCACCGATCACAAATACTTTTTGGAATTCCTTGTTATATTGCAGGTGACATTTAGCCCGCTCAATTGCGATTAGAATTAACTCCTGTCTAATGGCAGAGTCAGAGCCGTAACCGCCGAGCTTAAAGTGCCTGTCCAGACCACAATGGCCGAGCTTTATCATTGCCCCCCTCTCAATGTTGCCCGTTGCTACTCCCATTACTACATCTTGTTTATCACCCAAGAGGCCGAGTAGCGGTCTTACCCCCGGCATAACTGTAAACTCTCTGCTCTTTGCAACCTCTTCCTCCAGGTACCCAACATAAAGAGCGTACAGCTCCTCGGCTTCTATGGAAGTGTATGATCTTTCGAGGCCGTTTCGGTACATCTCCTCTAGTATCAAAGGGTCAGTCTTGCCCGCAGCGTCAATGCCCTCCATGACGTTGGCGACTCCGTGGATTGCCTCGAATGCTCTATTTGCGGCACGTGTACCGGCTCCGTCTGATATGAGCAATGTGCCGTCTATATCGAATAGTATAAGTTTCATAAACCGCGCACTGTGTTGTAGAAATCAACTTCCTGCTCCCATATAGTATGCGCCAGGGAAGAAGCTCGTAAAAGAAGCTCTTTTTTTGGGGTGTCTTTTTCGCTGATAGCCTTTAGCTGATCACCCATGTTGCTCCATTTGTCTGCGATCTCTGTCATCCTGCCAGAGAGCCCAAGATCTTTAAGTTCTGGGACAATATCCTCGGCTTCCACCAGAAAATCTCTGTATATATACCTAAACCCCCCGCCTCCGACGCCCCTTTTTTGAATAACCTGGTAACCGAACCTAGCACACCATTGCCAGTCTTGGGCCAGGGACCAGTTGGGTAGGTCCTCTGCCCAGGTCCTTATGAGCTCCACAGAGGACTCGCCCCTTGCACCTCCGTGCCCCTCCGTCATCTTTCGTGCATTCTCTTTCAATGCCGCAGGGATGGCGTCTCTGAGCTCTACTATCGGTTTTTGGGGATTCACATCGATCCAGTTGTTGCTAAGTGGATTTGATGAGTGTTTGGAGGATCTGCCCAACATAAAGTCCTCGTAGCTTACCAGCTTTAACCCCTCGAACCCCGTGTCGCTTATAAATACTGTGCCGGTTTCGTCATCGTATCCCCACATAGCTACTATGTGGCCCGGAAAATGTGTGTTTGAATTGTAGTAGTCGAGGTAGTAGATATCGGTTTGAAGGAGCAGAGGATAGCCGTTGTCGATCGCTTCTTTTGCAAGCCCGAGAGCACGGTTATTATCCCGTTCCTTAGACCACTCGGTCGGTTTATCGATAATGCTAAAAAATGTAGGCTCCATCTCGGGGCCTCTCATAAAAATCATCCTGGTCGGGCTACGTTCCTCCATAACGCTGTAATAAAACCCAAGGCCCCCGCCTATCCCAAAGCACATAGGTTCCGAGAGAGCGTAGCCGTGGTATTGCATGACGTCCCTAAGTGCTACCGACCCGCAGTGGACACCCGGTATATGTACCCAATCAAGTAGCTTCTTCATATATAAGCACAGTAACCTACCATAACTCTTTTCAAATCTCATTTTTCTACACTACTCGGATAAGCGTGCTCTTCATAGTGCCGTAGAATATTAAACTTTAGGCTTAAGCCAAAAGTTAGATGTAATGTTCAATCATTATTACTAAAGTTAAATAAAAAAACATACTTAAGGCACCTGTAATCTTCGTTAATATAGGTTTATAGTTAGATTATTGGGTGATGGTAGGAACGCCTAAACAGGTCTACTACTTGAATAATTTATGGGAAGCACGAAATGAGCGGATAGCTCCGGTCATTTAATATCGCCATCATCCTCCAAAGGGTGGGTCGGTGAAATACTTTTTCACTGGCTTGCCCTTGTTTTTTATATACACTTTTTCCTACCCTTACTTAAAAACTTAAATAATCTCTATGGTATCCTTTATGAATATTATGGAGGTAAATCAATGAACAGTTATATTCGATTAATGCTGTTTGGAGTTCTTATGTTTCTAACTGCGGCGGTGCCTTATGGTGCTTTAGCAAAAAATGTGGAGGATGCGGTTAAATCCTCTCAGTTTAAGGAGTACTGGTATGGGGGTACTGCCGAGATTACGAGCTATGACCTCGAGCAGGCGCGCTACGGTGAGCTGCACGAAGGGTATGCGGTGTTGGTATATGTAACCGAAGATTTTTCACAAAATAAACAGGTTAAGCTTGATAACCCCTCAGCAGCCGGTGGTGATGCAGTTAAGATCCTTAAACTCAATTTCGTCAAGAAATTCGATACCGGTATCTACAGATACTCCATGATGAACTCGGTCTTTACACCGGTGGGTCTCGACCAATATCCAAATACACTCAAGGTCTCGTCCTCCTCACAGGAGTGGTGCGGCCACACATACACTCAGTTAAACCTGGATGGTGCGGATTATAAGGTCACACAGTTCTCATATTTCGAGTCAGAGGGCGATAACGATTATGATGTTGAGACGGCACTACTTGAAGACGAGATATGGACTCGAATAAGGATCGCACCCGATAGTCTGCCCGTGGGGGATATAAATATAGTCCCCGGCACAATGAGTTCCCGGCTCACACATAGACCGCTTAAGGTAGAGAGTGCCAGCGCTACACTAAAAGAGGACCCGTCGCAAAAAGACATCATTACATACACACTTGAGTACGGGGATACCAGGCGCAGGTTGAGTATTAATTTTGAAAAAGAGTTTCCGCACGAAATTACATCTTGGGAAGAGCAGTATGTAAGCGGTTTTGGGGATAATAAAAAGGTGCTTAGTACAAAGGCAGTTAAAAAGAAAACCCTTATAACCGACTACTGGAATCAGAATAAACCGGTGGATAGAGAGCTTAGGAATAAGCTCGGTATCTAAAAATTATAGGTGGGTATGGAAAACCCCTCCCTCCCCATGCAGGGGGAGAGAGGGGGAGGCAGTTCAATTTAGTTCACTTCTACTTCAATTTGCTTGGGTTTGGCTTCTTCTTTTTTCGGCAGTGTGAGTTCCAAGACACCGTCTTTGTAGTTGGCTTTGATGTTTTCCCTGTCAACATTTTCAGAAAGAGCGAAGGTTCTAAAGAAGCTACCGTAACTACGTTCAATTCTTATGTAGTTCTCTTTTTCTTCTTTGTTCTCGAGCTTTTTCTCGCCTTTAATCGTAAGCGTATTATCGTCTATATCGATTTTGATATCCTCTTTATTCATCCCAGGGATATCTGCGTTTACTACATAGCTATCCTCATTTTCCACTACATCCACCTTAGGTGTCCATGTAGCATTGTCGAGTCCCTCACGAGGCGACATAGCCTTGGATGCTTCGTTAATCCACTCTTCCCACTCTTTTGTAAACGGTCTAACTCTTTCAAAAGGTTCCCATAGTCTTAGTTTCATGTCGATACCTCCATATTGTTATTTATCATTACAATTTCAAATTAATCACGTTTGAAAGATATTCAAGACCTTTTTCCAAACCCTATAATTGTTGTTATCATATTCCTTTAGTTAGGGAGTGTTGGATGCTTACCGCCGAGAAACTTATAAGGATCTATAATATGAAACCCCATCCGCAAGAGGGTGGATTTTATACAGAGACTTACAGGTCAGCTCACAAGATTACCAAAGATGCACTGCCGGAACACTATATCGGCGATAAGCATCATTGCACGGCTATTTATTTCATGCACACACCTGAGACTAAGTCTTTTCTCCACCGGCTGCCGACAGATGAGATCTATCATTTTTATCTCGGCGACCCTGTGCAGTTGATCCAGCTTAACCCCGACGGTAGTGCGAAAATAGTTTTTTTGGGTCCTGATATTGAGGCCGGCCAGTTTGTCCAGGTGGTTGTGCCTGCGGGGGTGTGGCACGGCTCTTACTTGGTGGATGGGGGAGAGTTTGCGCTAATGGGTACGACTATGGCACCCGGGTTTGATTTTGATGATTTTGAGCTTGGGGAAAGTGCATCACTCATTGAGGAGTTCCCCGCGCATAAGGATACTATAGAGATGCTAACCCCTTAGCCCTAAGAATATCCGATACCTACAGGTATCCGGAAGTGTATAGGGTGCCCCGCTCTAAAGCCGGATGTCTATGTAGGCACGTTCTTTTATACCGTCTAGCCAATCTTTTAGAAGTGTTTCGGCTTTTTCTCGATAGAGTATCTGTCGTATTTCCTGGTAAGTTTGCTCGTCGATCGCAGTTGTTACTTCCCCTGTGTCGTTGCGGCTTATGACCTTGATAATGTGGTAACCTGCGGGGGTTTGGACAGGGCCTGCTGTGTTGCCCACTGCCGTGACTGCGACAGCGTCTTCCATCTCTTTGATAAGGTCTCCCTTCTTAAATGTTCCGAGGTCCCCGCCGTTTTCAGTCGACAGTGTGTCGTCGGAGTATTGTTTTACAAGCTCTCCAAAGTTTTTTCCCGATGCGGCCAGCGAAGCTACCTCCTCGGCCTTGGCCTTGGCGTCGGGTGTCTCGGCCGAAATAAGTATATGGGCGATTTTAACCTCTTGGCTACGCTCGCCTTCTGGGAGAGCACCGTAGTTCTCTTCATAATATTTATTTATCTCGTCTTGAGTCACTACTAGCGCACCCTTGAGTTGTGCGTCCAAAAGCTTGTTGCCGAGGGTTTGAGTTTTCCACTGTTCACGAAACCCTTCTGGTGTTAGGTTTTGTTTCTTTAGCACCTCGGCTAGTTGTTCGTCGTTTAGGTTGTACTGTCTTTTCACGGCTTCTAGGCTCGCATCGACCTCAGCGTCAGATACCCGGATCCCAAGCCTCTCTGCCTCTTGTTCCAGTAGTTTCTGGTCGATCATCTGCTGTAGTATCAACTTCTCGTCAATCTCCTCTGTAGATGTTGGGTTTAGGCTGCGTGCGAGCTCTGTCAGCTCTGATGATGTAATCACGTCGTTGTTCACAATGGCGACTACCCTTTCTATAACCTCTGCCGCAGTTACTGTGCGCGGGCCGTGTAGTGCAAAACTGATCAACATTAGTAGTAGCGCGGCTCCGATCATTTTTTTGCTTATCATTTGAGTTCTATCTCCTCTAAATTGTCTTTGTAAATCTCTACATCCCATGAGTCCCATAAACCCTTTGAGTAGTCACCAAAGTGCTGTTGAGTCATATCCGACTCTACCGATCTTCTGACCTGTTCAAGGGATGAGGGTTCGGTCCTTGATTTTAGTTTTATTATATAATAACCGTTTCCAAGTTCTAGAGGGCCTATAATTTCCCCGGGACTCAATGAAAAGAGCTGTGCCTCAACATCAGGCGGGTACACACCTTTACGAATTTGCCGCGAACTGCTCAGTCTTATATTGCCTTTGGAGCCCTCTTGGTAAGCTCTGCCAACCTGCTCGAAATCCTCACCCTTGGCTATTCTGCCGGCGATCTGCTTAGTTGTGCCGAGCACGCTTTCGTCACTTACCCCTCTTTGCGGTCTCTTTACATAAATCTCGCTTACGTCCAGGAATTCATATTCGTTTTTGTTGCCCTCGTAATAGTTCGTTACTGCTCGGTCGCTTAGGTCGGCATCGCTAAGCACCTCTTGTCCGAGCATCTGTACCAATAACCTGTTCTTGTGCTGCTCTACGTTATCTTTAAAATACTCCCTTTGATCATAACCCCTCTTTCTGGCTTCCTTTGCGAGCACCAATTGGTTTATATAAGTTTCTAGGAACTCGTACTTTTTTTCCGGGGACGACATATACTGATTTCTTTGGTTGAGGGGGAGCGACCGGAGTGTTTTGAGTAGGGCCTCTTGGGTAATTTGTGTGTCCCCTATAACGGCCACTACATCCGGGTCTACGTAATCGGCTTTATCAACTGCCCTTTTGTCATGGTAAAACCGGTTAAAGTCGCCGCATCCAATTGCAAGTAAAAGTATAGGGATAATCAGTATCTTTATCATTAGTTTACCGTTACATGTTTTGAGTGTTTTTGTTAAGTGTGTTCAGTTTGGAAATATTTTTGAGAGCGTTTTTGGTATTGACTATCAAATTGCCTTTTTCATGATATATAATAAGCCTGCCATCCTCTCTCTGCTGTTTATAAAGCGGGGAGCTTTTTAAAAACATTATAACCGTTTTTTGTGGGCCGATCTCGGCTTTTTCGATTCCCAGTTCCTTCATCATAAGCTTTATCTCGACCAGCTCAAGGAGGTTACGTGCAGGCGCGGGTAGTTTGCCGAACCTGTCTTTAAGCTCGTTTCGTATCGAGTTTAGTTCCAAGGCACTGTCCACATTAGAAACCCTTTTATAAAGTAGGAGTCTCTCGGAGCTTTCCTCTATATAGTCGTCGGGCAGGTAAGCGGGCAGTGTGATCTTGATCTCGGGCTCGTAGTAGGGCTGCTCCACATCACCGCCCTCTATCCTCTCAATAGCGCCCTCGAGGAGCTCCAGGTACATCTCTAACCCCACATCACCTATGTGGCCCGACTGCTCTGTGCCGAACAGGTTTCCGGCCCCCCTGATCTCGAGGTCAGAGAGTGCGAGCTTAAACCCCGAGCCCAACTCCTTTATCTCTGAGATGGCTTTAAGTCTGCGCCGTGCGTCGGGTGTGAGCGAGTTTTTAGCGGGTACAAGAAAATAGGCATAGGCATGGATGTCCGAGCGTCCTACTCTTCCCCTCAGCTGGTAAAGGTCTGCGAGGCCGAAGTTCTGGGCGTCATTGATTATAATGGTGTTGGCACGAGGGATGTCCAGGCCCGATTCAACTATTGCGGTTGTGACCAGGATGTCGAGCTCGCCGTCGATAAATTTTGTGATGCTGTTTTCGAGCTGCCGCTCGTTCATGCGTCCGTGCGTGACGTCCACCGAGGCTTTTGGCACGAGCTTTTTAACCCTATCGGCTACCCTGTGTATGTCCTCAATACGGTTGTGAACAAAGAACACGGATCCGTCCCTGTCGAGCTCTCTTGTAATGGCTTGGCGTATGATCTCGTCGTTTGATCTATATACGTTGGTCTCGATGGATTGTCGTCCGAGTGGCGGGGTGTTTATGAGACTTATATCGCGTATCTTAGACAACGAGAGCTGAAGTGTGCGTGGAATGGGTGTGGCGCTAAGCGCAATAGCGTCTACACCGGACTTTAGTTTCCTGAGCTTCTCTTTTTGCGATACACCAAACCTGTGCTCCTCGTCGATAATTATCAGGCCGAGGTTTTTATAGCGAATTTTATCGCTAAGGAGTTTATGGGTCCCGATGATTATGTCGAGTTTGCCCTCGGCAAGCCTTTCCCTAATCTGTTTTTCTTCTTTGGATGTTCTAAAGCGCGACAAGGTGTCGATCGTGATCGGATAGTCCTCAAGGCGTTTAAGCGAGGTTTTGTAGTGTTGGTGTGCAAGGAGTGTGGTCGGGACTAAGAATGCTACCTGCTTATGGTCCGAAACCGCCTTAAATGCAGCCCTGAGCGCAACCTCTGTTTTACCGAATCCCACATCGCCGCAAATTAGCCTGTCCATGGGTTTAGGGGACTCCATATCGGTTATTACCTCGTCGATGGCTGCCTCTTGGTCAGGGGTTTCGTCGTAAGGGAAACCAAGTTCAAACTCTCGAAACATCTCATCGCGCCGAGAGAATTTAAACCCCTTTATGGTCTTGCGTTCGGCGTATAGCATGAGCAGTTCTTTTGCTACAGTCTCAACCGCAGCCCTTACTTTTCTTAACCTTTTTGACCAGCTCTGGTTCCCGAGTTTGTCGACCTTGGGTTTTTTGCCGTCGCCTATGTAGCGTTGTACTTTTTTAAGCTTATCTATGGGCACATAGATTTTGTCCCCACCTGCATACTCGCACAGAATGAAATCCCCCACCGTGTCGCCTATGCTGAGTTTTACTAGATTTCTAAATACACCGATGCCGAACTCAGCGTGCACGATGTGATCACCGGGTTTTAACTCGCTAAAAGATGTTATAAATGCAGAGGCAGCGTCAGTGGCCCGCTTGGTGGTTTTAACCCTGGTTTTATGACCGAATATCTCGTGTTCTGTGATTATTACGGTGTTTGCCTCGCGCATTGCAAGCCCGTTTTCCAATCGGCCAACGGTGGTTTTAATCCCCTTTATCTTACGATCCGATAGTATTTCGATTAGCTTCTTTCTTTCCAGTTCGGTATCAAAGACCAACTCTATGTGTGTGTTTGTGTCGAGTTTGTCGGCTAGGTAATTGCTGAGACAGTCTATGGGGCTAGTATCTTTGTCATTTCGCGGGATCGTTGCTTTCTCGGTGTCGAATGTGATCGACTTGGTTTTTGCACCGGACAAATCCAACTCGGAAATATGGACCTGTTTAAACTTGCCGAGCTCTTTTAAGTATTTGGTAGGTGTAATGAACAGCTCGTGGGCACTGGGTGAGATTTTCAGAGTTTTTTTGATAACCCTTTCAATGTTTTTAAGCCCGCTTTGAAAGTAGTCGAGTTCACTCTCAACCGTATCGGGATCGTCTATGACCACAAGGGTGTCGGGATCGAGATAAGCCAGTGGTGTGTCGGGCTTCTTATAAAAAGCCGGCAGTAACCACTGCATGTTTGTATTGGAGATTCCGGAACCTATCTCCTCGACGAGCGAATTTTTAATTCGTGCAGGTAGCTCTGATTCCTCGGATTTTTTTAAAATATAGGACTTGGCACGAGCACGAGAACTTTCATCGATGATTATAGTGGTTGCGGGGAGAACGGTAATGCTGTCCATTCGAACCACTGACTTTTGATCGGATATATTAAATGTGCGGATTGATGCGACCTCGTCTCCGAGCAGCTCAAGGCGCCAAGGATACTCTGAGCCCGGAGAAAATATATCGATTACAGAACCGCGTATGCTTACGTCGGAGGGTTTCTCTACAAAATCAGTACGCGAGTAGCCCGATCTATAAAGCTCGGAGAGCAGCTCTTCTCTTGCTATAGTTGTGCCGGTCTCGATGGTTTTGCGTAAATTGACAAACACACTTAGGGGCAGTTCGAACCTAAGCAGTGCGGCAGCCTCGGCGACCAATACCTTTTTGTTATAAGCAGCGTCGAGCCAGTTTATTTTCTCTGCTTGCTCAAGGGCATAGGCGGAGTATAGGGGCTCAGTCTCGGGAGGGTTGTGAGTTAGTACGGGGGTGTTTTCACCCAAGAAATAGGAGAGCGACTCCCGGGCTTTTTGAGCATGCTTCTTGTCACCCACGATGTAAAGCAAGGGTAGATTATGATTTGCAGCCAGGGCCGACAACACAAAGTATTTGGACGACCTGTTTAGACCGGATAGCGATATTAAATTACTCCCAGATTGGACCTCTGAAATGAGCTCGGAGAAGCTCGGGCTGAGGCTAAGTCGCCTGTAGTGATCTCGAATCTGGTCCTGGGATTTATTCACTCAGTATATTATAGCGGGATTAAGAGTCGGATCTTAGTTGCTCTGCTATAAGCGTTCCCATCTCTTTGCATCCTACCTTGTTGGCACCTTCTTCATGGATATCCGCGGTCCTGTGGCCTTTGCCTAAAACCTTTCTGACAACTCGATCTATATGGTCCGATGCCTCATCCATATTAAATGTGTACTTGAGCATCATTGCAGTCGTGAGTACTGATGCGATGGGGTTGGCAATGTCCTGTCCTGCGATATCAGGTGCACTTCCGTGTACGGGTTCGTATATGGCCCCTTCACCGATGCTAGCCGAGGGCAGCATCCCTAACGAACCGGTGAGCTGAGCGGCTTCGTCGCTTATAATATCCCCGAACATATTCCCGGCAAGTATGACGTCGAAACTCTTCGGTCTTCGGATCAGCTGCATGGCGGCGTTGTCTACATAGAGGTGCTCGAGCTCTACATCGGGGTATTCCGAATCCCTTATCTCTGTAACCACCGTTCTCCAGAACTGCATGACTTCAAGCACATTGGCTTTATCGATAGAGGTAAGTCTTTTCTTTCTTTTTCTCGCAATGTCGAATGCCACACGCGCTATTCTCTCAATTTCGGGTCTGGCATACACGAGTGTGTTATAGGCTTTTTGATTCTCACCCTCACCCTCAAATCCCCTGGGCTTGCCGAAGTAGATGCCGCTTGTTAACTCGCGGACAACCATAATATCAACATCTTCAACTATCTCTCTTTTGAGTGAAGAGGCGTCGGCGAGAGCGGGGTAAACAATTGCGGGTCTAAGGTTGGCAAAGGCGTCAAGCTCTTTTCTGAGTGCGAGTAAGCCGCTTTCGGGCTTTTGCTCGTGCGGTAGGTCTTCCCACTTGGGCCCGCCGACCGCTCCCATGAGCACCGCGTCTACCGACTTAGCCTTATCTATAGTCTCTGGTGTGATCGGAACACCGTGCTCATCTATTGAACTCCCGCCAAAATGGGCAAATTCAAACTCAAATTCGGTTCCATACAGCTCTTGTATAACTTTCAAGACCTCAATACTCACTGCGGTGACTTCTCGGCCTATGCCGTCCCCGGGCAATACTAATAGCTTTGGCAACTTCATTCTCCTGTGGGTGCTAAATTTAGTCGGCTGGTATTTTACCCATGAATAGTAGTTAGTGGAAGGTACATACTTAACCCGATCAGATATTAGTGTTCGGATAATTTCCCCAGAACAACGAGAGGAACTAAATAATAATCGTGTATAATCCCATTTTGTAAGCGTATAGATCTCAACTTTAATGGAAGATGATGGTTAATAAGCAGAGGGTGTTTATAGCATTAGCACTGTTGATAATATCGTTTGTCGCGTACCTGCCGTCACTAAAGAGTGAATTTGTGTGGGACGATGTGGAGTCCATTGAAAATAGCTACCATTATTTCGAGGCATCGGGTGTTTTAAAACTCATAATTCCGGATGAGGTGGAGAAAAAAGAGGCGCTTTACTACCGGCCGGTCATATATGCGTCTTATGTGCTGGATAAGAGTCTGTGGGGCGGTTCCCCGTTCGGTTTTCATCTGAGCAATCTGCTGTTTAACTCTATTTGCGTCTTATTGGTATTTGTACTCGTACTGTGTTTGGGAATCGAGTTTGGGTCAGATAGGACCGATCGTATAGCTTTTTTGAGCGCGCTCTTATTTGCTCTTACTCCCCTTCATGTCGAATCGGTCTCGTGGATCTCGGCTAGGACTGATTTATTGTGTGCTGTGTTTCTGGTCATAGCCTTTATATCTCATCTATATTTGCAAAGGAAACCTTATTTTCTAGTACTTGCTACTTTGAGTTTTGCACTGGCACTCCTCTCAAAAGAGGTTGCCGTCTCGTTTCTCCTTATAGTCTTGGTATACGATATTATTACCGCACAGTTCTACAAGCGCTTTAATTTGATCGCCTACACCCTTTATGCGGGGATCTTGTTCGTTTACATCTACGTACGCGGCAGGGCTTTTGTTAATATGCCCGAGTTCACAGTGGATAGGGTAGGGGGTGGTGATGCCCTAGAGGGGGCAGGGGGCTTTTTCGCCGGGATCCTAAGCCCGGAAATTATAAAGACATTTTTAGAGTCCTATAGCTATTATATTTACAAGCTGTTTTTCCCGTTTGATCTAAACGCTTTTATCACGGGTCCTCCTAGTCAGTCGATATACCTTGTTGTCTCTGTATTTCTATTGCTATTATTTGTGGTACTGGCTTTGTTTGCGCTCTGGCGACGGTATTACCTTGTGGCATTTGCAGTGCTCTGGGCTCTGATAACACTCGGGCCTTCTGTGCTGGTTTCAGTTCTTGACGTTGCGTCGGCACCGATAGCTGAGCGCTATATGTACATACCCTCTATAGGTATGTCCCTGTTCCTTGGTTCTATGTGCATAACGGTTGGTAGGTTCCTCAACATGAGGAGGTTCGGGATGCTTATGGGTATTTTTCTATCTCTTGCCTATTTTGTAATTACCGTTGACCGTCAGGCTGTATGGACTAACCGTCTAGCGCTTTGGGAAGACACGGCCACCAAAAGCCCCCACCATGCAATTCCCCTTATTAATTATGGCATGGCGCTTTTGGATGAGGGTAGAGTGGACGAGGCATTGGTAGCGCTTAAGGACACATTTAAACCGGTGGTTACAAACACCGATGGGGGTAGGGCTATAGCGGCCAATAATATAGGGGTCGTATACATAAACAAGGGAGAGCTCGACCAGGCGGAAGACTGGTTTTATGCAGCACTTGAATATGACTCTAACTACCATAAAACCCATTATCATCTGGGTCTTGTGAATTATTCGCGTGGGTTATCCAACAATTCTCATAATAATTTGCTCATTGCCAAACAATACCTGGAAAGAGCTGTGGAGCTTAACCCGAGTTACGGGATTGCGTATTTCTTGTTGGCCAAGGTATATTTCGAGCTCGGCGATAACGAACAAGCTGCTAGGTATGCGGCAGAGTCTATGCATAGAGGGCTTAAACCCGCAATATATAAAAAGGCCGAGACTCTATTGGATAAGACTAAAAAGTAAGAGTTGAGGGTGTTGTACAAGTTGAGTTTATAGACTCGGACAAAGTGCCTAAGAAACATAATGGCTAAAGATAAACGCGGCAAAAAAAGAGTAAAACAAAAGGGACAAAAACCCGACCCGGTATTGCCCAGTCACACGATTGATAATGGCACGGGAGTAGTAGAAAACCTTATCTCCAAGCGTTGGCTTGTCTCGATATTGTTGGTCTTGGTATCAACAGCTGTGTATCTGCCGTCGCTTAACCACGAATTTGTATGGGACGAGGTCACACAGATCGAGCAGAACGCGCCCAAGCTCGAGAAATCGAAACTGGGGCTAAACCTCATATTCTCAGAGCAGCACGAGGTAAAAACTAAAAAATACTACCGCCCGGCTTACAGGGCATCATTAATTATAGATAACGGTTTGTGGGGAACTACGAGAAACGGTTTTCAGGTTACAAACATCCTCCTACACGCTGGCTGCACACTGCTCCTCTACTATCTCTCGTTATTGCTATTGCTTACCTTCAATGTGGCTAAGGGTAACTATATAGCGTTTGGGGCCTCGTTGCTCTTTGCATTGCATCCGATGCATGTGGAGTCGATATCATTTGTGGCTGCCAGGGGGGATGTGTTGGCGGCATTGTTCACAATGGGTTCGCTATACCTCTATGCGTTATCACCAAAGAGAGTTCTGTATGTTTTGCTCTCGGGCCTTCTCTTTTATCTGGCGCTATTGTCCAAAGAGGTAGCCTTTTACCTGCCTTTTGTGCTTGTGGGCTATGATCTAATTACTCGCAGGTTAGACCGAAACAGTATTCTAGGTTATGGCGTGTTCACATTAATAATCGTCTTTTATTTCTACTCACGTGCATATTCGACAATCATTATTCCCGGGGTCACAAGCGACAACCCGCAGGAGAACATGGTGCTTGCCGAGACCAATTATGGCGTGATGGAATTTATACGCATATTCCTAAACAGCTATCTGTTTTATTTAAAGAAACTATTACTGCCTTACGATCTAAACCCGTTTATCCCATATGTACCTACCAGTGTATTGTACTCGGTGCTTGGGTTTTTAGTGCTGGCCGCTCTTAGTGTGACGGCACTGGCATCGGCGTTTAGAAAAGAGAACATAACATCGTTTTGTGTACTCTGGGTCCTGGCCTCCTTGGGTCCTGCGGTTATGGTGGCGTTTATTAATATTGCAATCTCGCCCCTAGCCGAGAGGTTTTTATATATACCGTCTGCCGGGTTTTGTTTGCTCCTATCATATGCAATAGTGCGTGTCTCAGGCGAGTTTAGACGTGAGAATATCGGCTATGTTGCGGTTGTTGTAGTCTCTCTAATCTACATGTTTATAACGGTAAATGGTCAGTCGATATGGAGGGACAACATTACCCTTTGGAGAAGCGTCGCTACGGAGCGTTCCACCAACACTATTACCCCTAAGTTAAATTACGGTACCGAGTTATTGAAAGCCGGTGAGTATAAAGCCGCCAAAGAGCAGTTTGAGCTAGCACTAAGCCCCCGGATAGCAGCGCGGGACCGTGGGAAATCGCGTGCGGCCTCACAGCTAAGCATCACATATATGTTAGAGAGAGACTATCCCAACGCAGAGAAATGGTTGGATAGGTCGTTTGAACTCGACCCGACCACAGGGGCTGAGTACTATTTCCAAAAGGCCTCGCTCGCGCTTAGAAAAAACGACCCGGCGTCGGCCGAGAGGTACCTACTGAAATCGGTTGAGATAAACCCCTATAACGAAAACACCTATTATCTATTAAGCGGCATCTATATGATAAAAGCCGGGCAGGAAAAATCACGTGACAAATATTTAGTAGCCGAGAAGTGGGCTAAAAAGAGCCTTGATGTTGCACCGTATTTTGCCGAGGCACATTTGAATCTGGCTAAAATTTATTATGCCCTCGGCGACAAAAAAAGCTCCAGGATCCATGCACAAAGAGCGCTTGACCACGCACTTACCGAACAGATAGCCAAGGAAGCAAAGATAGTTCTTGGGCTTAATTAATACCAACAACTGGCTTAGTCCGAAACAGTGTTCCTAAGCCTGCCGATCCCTTCGATCTCCACTTCTACGATATCTCCGCTTTTCATCGGGGACACCCCGGCTGGGGTGCCGGTCGAAATAATGTCGCCCGGATAAAGTGTCATCACCGCTGATACGAAGCTCAGAAGTTCATATACGTTGAATATGAGCTCTGAGGTGTTGGAGTGCTGTTTGCGCTCGCCGTTTAGATAGGTAGAGATCTCGAGTGAACCGGGGTCTACTTCTGTCTCTATTACAGGCCCCACGGGGGCAAATGTGTCAAACCCCTTGGCTCTTGTGAACTGGATGTCTTTGGCTTGCAGATCGCGCGCAGTGACATCGTTTAGGCATGTGTATCCTAAGATATAATCGCCTGCATCACCAATGGCGACATGCCTAGACTGTCTGCCTATTATTACAGCTAGCTCCCCTTCGTAATCCACCCGTTTGGACATATGGTTTGGGAGTATTATCCGGTCTTTATGGCCTATAACTGTGGTACTTGGTTTTAGGAACATGCGCGGTTCTTCGGGTAGTTCTGTCCCCATCTCAAGCGCGTGGTCTTTGTAGTTAAGCCCTATGGCGACAATCTTGGTTGGCGAGGTGGGGGGGAGGATTGTTACATCACCCGTAGCATAAGTGTTATCGAGAGGTTCTATCTTCTCGAAAATATTGCCGTTAAGTTCATTTATTGTGCTATCGTTAAGCACACCATATTTGATATCTCCACCATCCGTTTTAAATCGTACTATTTTCATCTCACACCTCTTAGATAATCTCTTTTTTAATAAGTCACCTGTTCAAGATATAGACCCCAAGGTGGTGCCGCAAATAACTGAGGAGTTTTGTCGCCGCTTCGTATGAGCTCGGAAAAACCATCTACACTTAACCTGCCCTTGCCCACCTGAACAAGTGTGCCCACCAGAAGCCTCACCATCCTTTTTAAAAACCCGTTTGCCTCGATTCGAAACACAAGTATATCGTCTTGGTAATCTATAAACCCGGCACTGTATACATGCCTTACGGTGCTCGATACCGTGGAGCCTGCCTGGGCGAAAGCGTTGAAGTCATGCTCGCCAGATATGAGTTCGGCTGCCTCTTTCATAAGACCAAGGTCCATCTCGTAAGGGATGTGCCATACCCTTTTTCGGAGCAAGGATGTGGGGTAGGGACGGTATAGGATCTTGTAGATATACGATTTCTTTTTTGCAGAGAACTGTGCATGGAAGTTGTCTTCCACCCCAGCTGCATCTTTAATAGTAATATCGTCGGGCAGGATGGAATTTAGTCCCTGCATGATGTTTCGGGGCTCTATGGCTGAGTTGGTTTTGAAATTTGCGACCTGTGCCATAGCGTGCACGCCCGAGTCGGTGCGTCCCGAGCCCAAGAGCACAATCTGTTGATTTGTTATTTTCCCAAGTGCCTCTTCGATAGTGCCCTGCACGGTGGGCCCCGAGTTTTGCCTCTGCCAACCCTGATACTCGGTGCCGTCGTACTCGATTATTAGTTTGATGTTGTTCATCTCGGCTATATTCGGCTTCGCTCAAACTTAATCCTGGGATCAAGCAGCACATAACATATATCCACAATGATATTGGCGATCACAAGAATTATTGTATATACGATCGTAATACCCATTACCAATGGGTAGTCGCGGTTGGAAACCGCCATTACAAAGAACCGCCCTATACCGGGGATTGCAAATATATGCTCCACAACAAACGAACCCGTCACTAAATACGCGGTGATAGGTCCCATAACTGTGACCACAGGGATTATGGCGTTACTGAGTATATGCTTTAGGACCACCCGCACCTCGGACAATCCCTTTGCCCTTGCGGTCCTTATGAATAGTGCATCGCGAGTTTCCAGCATGCTCGAGCGGATCAGTCGGGCCAAGTATGCCGCGGGTCCCGCTGCCAGTGTAAGTGCCGGCAATACCATGTGCTCGGCCCCGCCCCAAAGTGCCGCGGGCAGTAGTTTTAACTTCACAGAGAATATATATATAAGGAGTGCGCCTATCACAAAACTGGGGACAGACACAAGAGCAGTAGCAATTGACACGGAGACAAAATCTACAATCCCACGTGGTCTTACGGCTGAGAATATACCCGCTACACTCCCGATAAAAATAGATATGAGGAGCGCTAAGATCCCCAACTCCATCGATACCGGGAGTGTCTCTTTGATGATACTGTTTACCGATCTGTCCAGGTATTTGTACGATGGGCCGAAATCACCGGTCAACACTCCTTCCATATACAGAGCGTATTGCTTGGGTAGCGGCTCGTTTAGGTTGTACTTTTGCTCTATGTTTAATTTAATCTGCGGGGGGAGTTTCTTTTCGCTGTCGAACGGCCCGCCCGGGAGAGTTCTTAGCAAAAAAAATGTGATCGTAGCAACTATGACGACTACGAGGGCGCCTGTAAATATACGCCCTACGATGTATTTCAACATTCGGTTGGTTAACCTTTAGGCTGTTCCTCTTTTCTTACAACGAAGCTCTGTTTGGATAGAAGGCCTTTTGAGTCTTTTGCTATGATTGTGATGAGGTTTATGTCTTCTAGCAACTTGAGTTTAAACGATACGGGCACATTCTGTTTCACGGTGTGGAGCAGTGCTACCTTGTCATCACCCACATAAACTGATATCAGATCTATGCCGTCTGTATCGTTAATATCACCTACAAGTGATATCTCGGGAGAACTTGTAGTGACTGGTGGTACGTCTATGTTAATAATAGGAGGGGCTTCGAACACATCCGATAGTGTGCCGTTTGCGGCCTCTTCCTTTTCCTCATATGTGTCGTCCGTGACCATCACTTTTTTCTTGTTGATCCACCCGGAGTTGGAATCTTTTAACGAAATTTTTATCCAGTCGTCATTTTCAGCAACGGAATCAATGATTGTACCTTCCTCAGCTATCGCGATAATTGGGGCTTGTGTGTAACCCCCGCCCCTTATGGGAGTGTTGTTTTTCAAAACCCTGTATTTTAGGTCGGACTTTGTGATCTCTTGGGGATTATCTATGGAGGGCAATGTGATCTTGCTTATAACACCTTCTCTGTAGGTGTCGTCTATAATCTGCAACTCGAGCTCTACATCGCTTTTGGGATCTTTGATTGTAAACGTAAAATAGTCAGTGTCAGACTTGCCCTGTTCAAGGTTCTCAAACTGGAACCGGCCTTTGTTAAGGAACACGGTGTCCTCGGATAGGTTCTTTAGTGTAAGTACACTTTTTTCTGATATACCCTGGCCTATATTGTTTACGTTTACGAGCAGGGCCACTGTCTCTCCGAACTCGGCAATGCCATTGCCGTTGCCGACGGACTCTAGCCTGCCGTCGTCTACTATTTCGTAGTTATAGGAGTAAAGCGGGCGGGGCTGCTCCTTAATGCTTAGATTAAAACTGTAATTTTCAAATTCGGATTCGTTTGCATCGGTGAATTTAAGGTCTATCTTGTCCATTCTCGTGAGTATCCATTTCGGGAGTTCAAATGTGGTGCTCCAGATCTTTTTTTCACCGGGTTCTATCTTGCCGAAAATAAACTCTTTGTTGCCCAGCAGTGGGTTTTTGGACTCGGTTTTTGCCATGAGTCTGTATATAGGATCGGCTCCCTTGTTCTCTACCTCTACGGTTAGGCTCAACTCCCCGCCGGCATTTACGGCCGGGTTTTTTGGGACGATATTTATATCGAGTACAGGTTTTGTGGCTGTGGCTTCTATATATGACCAGTCAACGCCGACATTTTGCCATTTGTCCTCGATCTTTACTTCTTCGTTTTGTGTAATGCGGTTTATTTCTTTTTTGATTTCTCCGAGTGATTCCCTGCGTTCTGTTGTAGAGGATGAGCCCAGGATGTTTTTTGCGAGTGAGACGTAGAAGTCACTCTCGAGTTTATTGCGCTTTTCTACTCTGCTAAGAGCTTCCTCGGGTGTGGGTTCGTCGTCGCCGTTGTCCTCTTTATTATTCTCAAGGTAAGTGATCGAGTATGTCGGGATCTCAAGTGGAGTGCTCGTTTGTTTGGATTCCTCGTCATCGTGTTCTGTGAGCAGTTGGCTCGAAAGATTAAGGTTGGAGCTGTTTTTCGATACTATAGTCGGGTTTAGGATGATGTCGGGTGTCACACCTATATCCTGTATAGATTTGTCCCCGGGTGTGTAGTATTTAGCGATTGTGAGCTTAAGCGCCGATCCGTCGTTTAGGTCGAATATCTGCTGTACCGAGCCTTTTCCAAAAGTACGTTCGCCTATTATAATGGCTCTTTCGTTGTTCTTTAATGCCCCTGCTACAATCTCAGACGCACTGGCACTACCCGAGTCTACTAGCACTACTACGTTACCGTCGAACTCATAATCCCGGTTTTTAGCCAGGTACGGTTTAGATGCCTTGCCGGCTTTTGTTGTTACTATTACTCCTTCTTTAAGGAACAGGTCAGATACTTTATTTGCCTGATCCAAGAGACCGCCTGGGTTTCCGCGTAGGTCGAGTATGATGCCCTTTGGTCCCGGGCCCCCGTTATTTAGGTTGTCGAGTATGCTGTCCAGTGTGTTCTTTTGAAAATCTCTTATCCTTACATACTGGATATCGTTGTCTAGCTCGAATGTCTCGACACTCTCAATCTTGATAGTATCTCTAATTATCTTTATATACTTAGGCTCAACATTATTCTCTCTTTTGATCGCAATATTTACAGGGGTGCCTTTTTTACCACGCAGCTTACTTACGGCTTGGATCAAAGACATGTTTATAGTAGATTCGTCCTCTATCTGGACTATTTTATCGTTACTCTTTATCCCCGCTTTATATGCAGGAGTGCCTTCGATCGGCGCAATTACAGTGAGCTCACCGTCTCTAATTCCTATTACGATCCCGAGTCCACCGAAACTACCCTCGGTTTCAATCATAAACTCCTTATAGACCTGGGGTGTGATAATACCCGAATGAGTGTCGAGCGATTTAAGCATCTCGTCCACTACTGCGTACTCGACGTCCTTCATCTTGGGCTCATCGGTTGTGATTTTAGGGGCTACAAACTCAAAAACCTGCTCTAGCTTGGATGTTACGTCGTCCACGCTGCTTACTTGACTCATATCAAAACTTGTCTTAGCGTCAACTACCTGGACGGTTACCGTAGGGCCGTCTTCGCCGTCAGGGAACTCTATCAGCACCTGGTCGAGCACCCTCTCCAGCTTACCCAGCCCACTTATCAGCAGTTGCTTTGGCTCCACAACATCCTGGTTAACGTAGTACCGTTTAACGTACTGCATCACCAGGTTTGTAACGTTCAGATTGCTCGCCAGTGCTTTATTTGGAACAATTCTTGAGTTTGCTGTGATAAAAAGAAGGTATCCGAGTGTGGTTAGTACAACTAATTTAACAACCTTATTATTCATAAGTTTGGAAATTCGGTTCAATAGTATGTCTCCTTTGGCTTCTATACCTATTAGATAATTATCCCCTATATAGTGTATCAAGCAAATAGATTATTCAGATTTTATTAATCTCTAGGTCCATTTGAATCATATATAAGGATAAAGCTTATTCCAGTAGTTAATAATTGTACAACAAGAAATTAATAAACGTTATACAAAATATCATGAAACGATTTTACGTAATCATGGTTAGTGTATAGATGAGGGTATTTTAAGTATGGAGAAATAGATGTAGAAAATGAGAGATCGTATGATACTTTATAAACTATAGAGTAAAAAGAGAGACGGAGGATGTCATGATTGATAATCTAAGCACTATTTATAAACCCCTTACATATTTGGTAACAGTAGTATTACTATCGTTTGGACTAATGTCTTGTGCTACAACGTCCGGTCCATCGCCCGCTACGGCGCAGGGTGTAGCCGTGGGAACGGCTGTGGGTACCATAGCGGGATCTCTGATAGACAGGGATAACGGTTGGAGAGGGGCAGCGATCGGCGGGCTATTGGGCGGTGTATTGGGTGGAGCACTGACCGAGATTTCCCAACAGGCTGCCTATGAGGCTGCGGCAGAGGGACGTCCGGTGGCCTATCGCAGCCGTGACGGATACGAAAGGATCGAGGCTGCTCCACTGGGGTATGACGAGAGCACACGGTGCCACAAAATCCGCGAAAGAGTATGGCGGGACGGCACTTTGGTTAAGGACGAGGTAAAAGAGGTCTGCGAGTCTGAAAGGGTAGACCCTGTGTATTAAGTTATTCTCTAATTAAACCACTATTTCATACATATCGATTTTATAGTTTATTTTCATCCGAATGATAGTCTTTCGGAACTGCGTATTGTTCCGTCATTAGTTTTGTCTATAGGGTAGGGTAAGAGCCGAGTGAGTAGAGGTTACTCATCCGGCTTTTTGTTTATTACGAAAAAAGAGAGATTATTTGCTAAAAAGTGTTGTAAAAAGCATAAAAATGTTATAAACTTGATTCGAAATCTATTAATATTTAATTATTTCAGGAGGAAGGATAGATGATGAATAGAGTTATATCTAGATTTAAGTATCTTTTTGTTCTCTCTTTAATACTGTTTGCCCCGACGGTATCCATGGCGGGTCTCCCATTCGGAGGCTATAGCGATAGAATAGACCAGACCGATCAGGCCACAGACAGGCTTGTTGTGTTCTGGGATATGCGTATGGCCCGCCAGACCTTTGTACAGGTCACTAATTATTCAAATGGCCCGGCAACTGTACATGTCCAGATCTTCAACGTCACATCTCCCGCAACTGTATGCGAGGAAACGGACTTTAACGATCGGTACACCCCCGGCGACACACACGTATATGACCTGGGCAACCTGGTGTCTAACAACGATGCAGACGGGTTGGGAGGTGTAGGATTTTCAGCTCCTAATGCAGACCTTGACGAGGGCTATGGCCTGTTTGTAGTCTCTGAGGTTAATTCGTCGAACATACTTATTGGTATGTTCAGGATCATAGACGGGGACGGAGACTATGAGTATAGAACGAATGCTGCTGGTCAGGAAGACTTTGGTTTCCTGAGCAACAATTTCTGGAGCATAGCAGACCTAAACTTCAACAACGTTGACGGTTCTAACCTATCGGATGTTGTGGGTTTAGTCTATCGGCATATAGATAGTAGCTCAGTGCTGGCTAGTCCATTAATCCAAGCGACGTTTGGAGATGCAACAGGGGATGTAACAGAAGATATTCCTCAGATCCATATATTCGATGAGTTTGAGAGCCCCACATCCTGCAGCCCGACTACATTCTCATGTGCCCCGACACAGTTAGACAAGGGCATAGATAACTTCCACCCCAACTCTAAGGGCGAGGTTAATAGAATCTGTAATGACAGCGTTGATGTAGGATGGCTCTTTATGCCGCTTAACAGGTTTAACTGTTTTGACATTAATTTTGGAGGTATACCCGGGGATTGCTTCCCAGTCATCTTAGGTGGCGATGATGAGTACTTCGTAGGGTATTTGGGACTTAACAACGGAGACGGCACGGGTTCTATGGACTCGTGGTGGACCCCAGGGTCAAGTGATGATACTGGTATAGCGTTACCTTAACCCTAGTGGTCATATAAAATGAAAAAAAACAAAAGACGAATAAAATTAAGGAGGAAACACGGATGATTAAAAAATCCATAACAGCATTTTTACTGCTCATGCTAGTGGGCTTTGCATATGTAAGCCCTGCAATGAGCCAGATTGGTACAGACAACCTCTTCTGTCCGGCTGTGCCTAACGACACAGGCTGGCTAGAGGTACAGATCCCAAACCCCGCACAGGCCGACTTTACCGCAGGCCTCATAGGTACGGTAGAGGGTTTTGCGGGTTCTGCAGTGGGTGGTTTGGACTGGATGCATAACAACGACGATTTTGCACCATTTTTCCCAAACTTTAACGCCAACCCCACACCTACCACAGACAGTGGCTCACAGCTTGTGACCTGGTGGACACAGGCAGACAGCCGTAACACATCTGTGCAGGTAACAAACTCAAATGTAAACGATAGTATAAACGTCCACGTGCGTATACTGGACGCAAACTGTGTAGAGATTCGTAACTTCTGTGATGCTTACACCCCCGGGGACACTCATGTGTATGACCTGGGCAACTTGGTAAGTAACGCAGGTGCACCGATAGCCGACGAGAACCTACAGGGTAAAGAGGGTATATTGGTAGTAACCTCGGTAAACGGATGCCCCAACCCTGACCAGGCTATAGAGCATGACTACCTAACAGGTCAGACGGTTATCGTAGACTCTCAGGACTACATGTATGGAGTAAACATGTATGCCCGTCAGGCATTCTGTGACGAGGCCGGGGAACAGAACATAATTCTAAACGGCAGTTTCCAGACTGGGGACTTTTTCAATGATCCTTTATTGGCGCCGGTATGGTTTGTATCACAAGGAGCGGGTAGTTCATCAGGCGTGATAGACAGTACGGGGATATCCCCTAACCTAGCAGCACCACCTGCAACACCTCCCGACCCTGCTAATGATTTCTATGCCTTTGTAGCTCAATCTCAAGGACTCACAGGTAATTATAGTGGAGGCACTTTCAATGGACTAGCAACTGCCACTTTAATCAACCTTTTAGGTGGTCCAATCAATACAACAGTGTTGCAGAGTGCTATTTTCACAACAATCAATGGCGGTACTCTGACATACGATGCGTCGATTTTATCTGCATTTCATGATGGGAATGTAGGTACTAGTTGTGATGCTGTTTATGCTGTGATTCTAATCGATGCCTCCATACCTGAGATGATTGATGCTAACTGCTATTTCGATGATATTGCAGTAGCAATTCCATTTTCTTTGAACCGAATAACTAATGGGGGAGGGGTAGTAGGCAATGTACCATGCCAGCCGCTAACTACCGATAACACGTCGTATGTTCTCGGTGGTTTTACATTCCCCAACGGTCATTCTTCGTACGTAAGTGATACACTACAGGCACCGGCAAACAGTTCACTAGCCCTTCAGGTCATCACGATACAGGATGGAAATTGTGTTGCTGGTGAAGATTCTGCGATTCTGGTAGATAACTTCCAGTTGCTTGAGCCGATCCAATGTTTCGAGGGCATAACTCCATTAGACGGAATAACCTCGTTCCTAGACATTGTAGACCCTACAATCCTCGCAGGCCAGTTTAATGTACAGACAGGTGCTGCAGGTGGAGACGTAGCGCTTATCTCCTTTATAGACGACTACGGTCCCCCATACCGCGCAGTAGCAGCAGCAACAGACACTGCAGTGGGTATATGGGACGACACAGAGGACTTCTCAAGCTGCGGCGACGTACCAGTGTGCTTCTTAAGGTTAGGTGTGGACGAAGCAGTTGTGGCCAGTCAGGACTTTGTAGTAGCCCCGACACTAGGGCCGACACTGCCACCGACAACACCACCTACACTGGGACCGACCTCTACACCTACGAATCCGCCTAGCGGAAGTGGGAGTGGAAGCTGTGCAATAGCAGCTAGCCCAGTAGAGCTTGGAAGCGGACTAGCCAACGTACTTATCCCACTAGTACCAGTAGCGTTTGTATTTGGGGTAAGAAGGCTCCGCAGAAAGAAGTAGATACATAAGAAATAAATACGGCAGTTAGTATTTAGACTGCCGAAGATAAAGCTTTAGAAAAAAGCCGGGTGAGTAGAGATTATTCACCCGGCTTTTTCTTTATTAAATTCGTAAGTAGTTACCATTCAAAAATCTTGTAATCCTAGATAGCTTCGTTTAAAATCGTAATAACTCGACTATATAAGTTGTAAACAATTTAAGGAGGAAGGATAGATGACCTACCAAATTATATCCAGGTTACAATATATTGTAGTGTTTACACTGCTGTTGATTGCTCCCACAGTATCAATGGCAGGATTTTCTGAACCCTCTATTGACCAGACCGACCAGTCTTCAGATGCGTTGGTTTATTTCTGGGATCTACGTATGGCTCGCCAGACCTTTGCACAGTTGACAAACACCTCAGGGTTTGTGTCTTTTGTGCATGTGCAGATTTTTAATGTTACGTCACCTGTAGTCGTTTGTGAAGAAACCGACTTTGACGATGTTTATACACCCGGGGACACTCACGTCTACGATCTGGGCAACCTTGTGTCCAACAACGATGCTGACGGACTGGGTTTTGTAGGGTTCTCGGCTCCAAATGCGGATTTAGATGAAGGATATGGGTTGTTGGTTGTATCTCAATCCAGCGGATTTGATGACTTCATAGGTATGTTTCGCATCATAGACGGTGACGGTGATTTCGAGTACAGGACCAATGCAGCGGGTGAGAATATATTTGATCCGACAACTATTTGGAACCTTGGTGTTCTCAATTTTAACAATGTGGACGGAGTCGACCTAGCGGATGTAGTCGGATTGGTTTACAGAAGGGTAGATGTTGACTCTGTGGTTGCCGGCCCTCTCGTACAGGCAGTGTTTGGTGACGCGACGGGTGATGTTACTGATGCAAGTCCCCAGATCCATATATTTGATGAGTTCGAGAGTCCAACATCGTGCAGCCCTACAACGTTTGCATGTGACCTGACACTTGTAGACAAAGGGATTGATAACTTCCACCCCAACTCAAAGGGCGAGGTTAACAGGATCTGTAACGACAGTGTGGATGTAGGGTGGTTGTTTATGCCGTTTCAGAGGTTTAACTGTTTCGACCTCGATCCTGTGACCGGGGATTGCCCGGGTGATTCTGTCTATTTCACAGGATTCCTGGGATTAAACAACGGAGACGGCACAGGCTCGATGGACTCGTGGTGGACACCTAGCGAATTCGATGAATCTGATCCTACATAATGCTTATTGCAGATTTTATATGATGAAAAAAATAGACGGATAACTATAAGGAGGAAAGAAGGATGATTAGACATTCCTTTACAGCAGTATTAATGCTCATGTTTGTGGGCGTTGCTTATATAACACCCGCCATGAGCCAGATTGGCACAGACAACCTACTCTGTCCCTCTGTACCTAACGAGGTGGGCTGGGTAGAGATCCAGGTACCTAACCCCGCACAGGCCGACTTTACCGCTGGCCTTGTAGGCACTGTAGAGAACTTCGGTGGTGCTGCCGTGGGTGGACTCGACTGGATGCATAACAACGACTTTTTTGATTTTGGCTTCTTCTTTTTCTTTGGGGCCAACCCCACACCTACCACAGACAGCGGCTCTCAGCTTGTGACCTGGTGGACACAGGCCAACGGGCGTAATACCTCTGTGCAGGTAACAAACTCAAGTGTGTTTGTAGGGGGCCCTGTACACGTGAGGATACTTGATGCCAACTGTGTAGAGATCCGTAACTTCTGTGACTTCTACACCCCTGGCGACACACATGTGTATGACCTAGGGAACCTGGTGGATAACGGTGGGGCGGCAATCCCCGACGATAACCTACAGGGTAAAGAGGGTATATTCCTCGTAACAGCAGTGGACGGGTGTCCTAACCCTGACAATGCAGTAGAGGCTGATTTCCTCACGGGTCAGACAGTAATAGTGGACCCCAACGATTACATGTACGGAGTAAACATGTATGCCCGTCAGGCGTTTTGTGACGAGGCTGGGGAGAGAAACGTGATTACAAACGGCAGTTTCCAGACAGGGAGTTTCTTCATAGATCTATTCGGCTTACCATTCCCTGTATGGGCCATTACACAGGGCAGCACTTTAGCTCCTGTGTCTGCAGTTATAGATCCCACAGGGATATCCCCGAATGTAGCAGCACCACCGGCGTCACCTCCGGACCCTGCTAATGATTTCTATGCATACGTAGTATCCAGCGATGATTTCCCTACTGGTAATTATAGTGGCGGAACATACGGAAACTTGGCTACGGTAGATGTTATCGACCTGTTCAACTTTGTAGGAGCTGAGGGTAATGTATCGGTACTGGAATCGACAACTTTTACAACTACCCAGAGTGGAACTCTCACATTTGATTACACCATTTTACAGTCCACGGGTTGTGTATCGGGTGTTGCAGTGATACTCATCAACACACTGGCCGGACCTCCGGCCGTTGTTTCGGGACAGTGCTTTGTAGAGAGCACCCAAGGTACACCGGCTGCTTTTCTACAGATTGCTCCTGGAACTCCAAGCTGTGTCCAGGTTCCTACAGACGACACCGTATATACAATCAACCCGTTTAGCTTTGATGACGGGCGCTCAAGCTTTAACACCAGCACACTCAATGTGCCCGGGGCAGGAACGTATGCACTGCAGGTAATAACACTGCAAGATACGGGATTGTGTATTGCACCTATTAACGACAGCGGTGCATTGGTAGACAACTTCCAGTTCATAGAGCCCATCATATGCGACGGTGTGCTCGACGGAGTAAACTCGTTCCTGGACGTTGTGGATCCCACAATCCTATCCGGTCAGTTTAATGTACAGACCGGCTCGGCAGGCGGTGATGCTGTGGTTATCTCCTTTATAGACGACTACGGTCCCCCGTATAGAGCACTCGCAGCTGCAACGGACACTGCAGTGGGTATTTGGGATGAGCTCGAGACATTCACAAGTTGTGGTGACACAACAGTGTGTTTCGCAAGGCTTGGTATAGACGAGGCTATAGTGGCCAGCGAGGATTTCATAATTATCCCGACACTTGGACCCACACTGCCTCCGACCACACCACCTACACTAGGGCCTACACTGCCGCCAACGAATCCGCCTAGCAAGAAGAGCAGCGGTAGTTGTGCTATAGCAGCTAGCCCGGTAGAGCTAGGGAGTGGACTTGCGAACGTACTTATCCCTCTGGTACCAGTAGCGTTTGTATTCGGGGTACGTGCACTGCGCAGGAAAAAGAAGTAAGGAAACAAGAAATAAATCTGGTAGTGGGTAACCTACACTGCTGGAAATGAAAGATATGAAAAAGAGCCGGGTGAGTAGAGATTACTCACTCGGCTTTTTCTTTATTAAATACATAAGTAGTTACCCTTAAAAAATATTGTAAATCTGATTCATATGTTTTAGAATAGTGTCAACTCGACTATATAGATATATTGACACAGATATATAAGGAGGAAGGATAGATGACCAATTGCCTTGTCATAAGATTGAAGTATTTGTTTGTGCTAATGGGCATCATGCTGATGCCGATTAGCTCATTTGCACAGGCACCAGTTGATATTCCCAGGATTGACCAGACAGACCAATCAGTAGAAAGACTCATATATTTTTGGGATATGAGGATGGCACGAGAAACTTTCGCGCAGATGACCAATGTCTCGCAGGGACTTGTATTTGTGCACGTGCAGATTTTCAATGTCACCTCACCGGTCGTGATTTGTGAAGAGACCGACTTTGACGATGTATACACCCCGGGAGACACACATGTGTATGACCTGGGCAATCTAGTATCCAACAACGATGCAGACGGACTGGGGTTTGTAGGTTTTTCTGCCCCTAATGCAGACTTGGATGAGGGCTACGGGCTTGTTGTTATCTCGTTAGAATCCGGGCCTATAGATCCGCTAATCGGATTGTTTAGGATCATAGATGGTGACAGTGATTTCGAGTACAGGACCAACGCAGCAGGTGAAGAGAACATCACTGGGATCATCACAGACAACAATTTGTGGACTCTTGGGATTTTGAACTTTAATGATGTGGACGGAGCAAACCTTTCAGACGTCGTTGGGTTAGTCTACAGGAGCATCGATCCCGGTTCAGTAGTAGCATCGCCACTCATTCAGGCTGTGTTTGGTGACGCGACGGGTGATGTTACTGATGCAAGTCCACAGGTCCATATATTTGATGAGTTTGAGAGCCCCACATCCTGCAGCCCGACAACATTTGCATGCGACCTGACACTTGTAGACAAAGGGATAGATAATTTCCATCCCAACTCAAAGGGCGAGGTAAACAGAATCTGTAACGACAGTGTAGATGTCGGGTGGCTGTTTATGCCGTTCCAAACATTTAACTGTTTCGACCTCGATCCGGTTACCGGATCCTGCGGAAGTGATGTCGCGGATGTTTTCTTTGTCGGGTTTCTGGGTCTTAACAACGGAGACGGTACAGGATCCATGGACTCGTGGTGGTCACAGGGTTTAAGTGATGATGAGGGTGGACTATTACCATAACGCTACCCTAATTTACCTTTGGTAGATCTATGACGATTAAAAAAAAATAAATGAACAATCCGAAGGAGGATAGTTAGATGATACAAAAATTCTTAACGGCATTTTTACTAGTGGCTCTCGTGGGCTTTGCTTATATAACACCCGCCATGAGTCAGATTGGTACAGACAACCTACTCTGTCCCTCTGTACCTAACGAGGTGGGCTGGGTAGAGATCCAGGTACCTAACCCCGCACAGGCCGACTTTACCGCTGGCCTTGTAGGCACCGTAGAGAACTTCGGTGGTGCTGCCGTGGGTGGACTCGACTGGATGCATAACAACGACTTTTTTGATTTTGGCTTCTTCTTTTTCTTTGGGGCCAACCCCACACCTACCACAGACAGCGGCTCTCAGCTTGTGACCTGGTGGACACAGGCCAACGGGCGTAATACCTCTGTGCAGGTAACAAACTCAAGTGTGTTTGTAGGGGGCCCTGTACACGTGAGGATACTTGATGCCAACTGTGTAGAGATCCGTAACTTCTGTGACTTCTACACCCCTGGCGACACACATGTGTATGACCTAGGGAACCTGGTGGATAACGGTGGGGTGGCAATCCCCGACGACAACCTACAGGGTAAAGAGGGTATATTCCTCGTAACAGCAGTGGACGGGTGTCCTAACCCTGACAATGCAGTAGAGGCTGATTTCCTCACGGGTCAGACAGTAATAGTGGACCCCAACGATTACATGTACGGAGTAAACATGTATGCCCGTCAGGCGTTTTGTGACGAGGCCGGGGAGAGAAACGTGATTACAAACGGCAGTTTCCAGACAGGGAGTTTCTTCATAGATCTATTCGGCTTACCATTCCCTGTATGGGCCATTACACAGGGCAGCACTTTAGCTCCTGTGTCTGCAGTTATAGATCCCACAGGGATATCCCCGAATGTAGCGGCACCACCGGCGTCACCTCCGGACCCTGCTAATGATTTCATGGCATATGTAGTATCCAGTACTTCGTTCACAGAGAGTTTCTACGACGGTGGCAGTTTCCCGTCTTTGGCAGCACCGTTGACATTGAATTTCGGTACTGCTGCTACGAACGTAACCATACTGGAATCGATCGGGTTTACCACCACACAGGGCGGAACATTGACATACGACTACTCGATTCTAACCAACGCAACACCGGGCACATGCTCAGCAGCACTGGGAGTTCTGCTTATAGACACCACAGGTCCGACAATCATAGGCGGTAATTGCTATTCGGATGCCAATTCACAGTTTATCGGAGCGCTTCAAAATAATATCGCTGTTCTTTGTCAAAGCATCCCCACAGACGCAACGGTGTATACAATTAACCCGTTCATTTTCCCCGAGGGCCGTTCGAGCTTTAACAACGACAGCTTGAACATCCCGGGTGCGGGTTCATACACTATTCAGGTAATTACCGGACAGGAACAGGACTGCGACGGTATAGCACCTCAACATAACGGTGGATTGGTAGACAATTTCCGTGTGATTGAGCCCATCATATGCGACGGTGTATTGGACGGTGTCAACTCGTTCCTGGACGTCGTAGACCCCACAATCCTATCCGGTCAGTTTAATGTACAGACCGGCTCGGCAGGTGGAGATGCTGTGGTTATCTCCTTTATAGACGACTACGGTCCCCCATACCGCGCACTCGCAGCTGCTACAGACCTTGCAGTGGGTATATGGGATGAGCTCGAGACCTTCACAAGTTGTGGTGACACAACAGTGTGTTTCGCAAGGCTTGGTATAGACGAGGCTATAGTGGCCAGCGAGGATTTCATAATTATCCCGACACTTGGACCCACACTGCCTCCGACCACACCACCTACACTAGGGCCTACACTGCCGCCAACGAATCCGCCTAGCAAGAAGAGCAGCGGTAGTTGTGCTATAGCAGCTAGCCCGGTAGAGCTAGGGAGCGGACTTGCGAACGTACTTATCCCTCTGGTACCAGTAGCGTTTGTATTCGGGGTACGTGCACTGCGCAGGAAAAAGAAGTAATGGGGACCGCAAGGGAGTAGCATTATCACGACCGACAGGCAGGAACAAAATGGGGTCGTGGGACAGCGGTCTAAGACCGAGTAATAAATAAAACATGAGCAAGGTAGGTAAGTAATTGTCTACTCTGCTCTTAAATAAAGAGATTTAAAAGAAGGCCGGGTGAGTAGAGATTACTCACTCGGCTTTTTCTTTATTAAATACATAAGTAGTTACCCTTAAAAAATATTGTATTTTGTTTTGGCTTCAATTAGAATCGTACTAACTCGACTATATCAGCTTTACAAAATTTAAGGAGGAAGGATAGATGACCTACCAAATTATATCCAGGTTACAATATATTGTAGTGTTTACACTGCTGTTGATTGCTCCCACAGTATCAATGGCAGGGTTAGTTACTATCACAGTAGACACCATAGACCAGACGGATCAGGCAACTGATGATCTGGTGTATTTCTGGGATATGCGTATGGCTCGCCAGACCTTTGCTCAGCTTACAAATGTGAGTCAGGGGACTGTGTTTGTACACGTCCAGATCTTTAACGTTACCTCCCCGGTAGTGGTATGCGAAGAGACCGACTTCGACGATGTATACACCCCGGGGGACACTCACGTGTATGACCTGGGCAACCTAGTATCCAACAATGATGCAGATGGACTGGGGTTTGTAGGGTTTTCTGCCCCCGGAGCCGACTTTGATGAGGGTTACGGCTTAATTGTAATCTCAGCGTTCAGCGGACCTGAGGACTCGCTAATCGGTATGTTTAGGATTATTGATGGCGATGGGGACTTCGAGTACAGGACCAATGCTGCTGGTGAGGAAGTGTTCAGTCTCGCATCAAACTTCTGGGATAGAGGTGTAGTTAACTTCAATAATGTGGATGGCGCCGATCTTGCAGATGTAGTGGGTCTTGTTTATAGGAGAATAGACGATTCGTCTGTTGTAGCCAGCCCGCTAATCCAGGCAGTATTCGGTAATGCTACTGGGGATGTAACCGACGCTGACCCACAAGTTCATATATTTGATGAGTTCGAGAGTCCAACATCGTGCAGCCCTACGACGTTTGCCTGCGACCTTACACTTGTAGATAAAGGGATAGACAACTTCCATCCTAACTCAAAGGGCGAGGTCAATAGAATTTGTAACGACAGTGTGGATGTCGGGTGGCTGTTTATGCCGCTTCAGAGATTCAATTGCTTTGATGTAGATCCTATTACGGGTGACTGTCCTAGTACACAAGTTTCAACAGTTTTATTTGTTGGTTTCTTGGGTTTAAACAACGGGGACGGTACAGGTTCCATGGACTCGTGGTGGACACCTAGCATCTCAGATGAAAGTACGATAATCAATCAGCTTGCAGAAGAATAAAACTATGTATCTGTTTGAGAAAAGACACAAACGATCCCAAGGAGGATAGTTAAATGATTAAGAAATCATTCACAACTATAATGTTGCTGGTCCTGGTGGGTTTGGTTTTTATGCCCCAAGCCCAGGCACAGATCGGCACAGACAACCTACTCTGCCCCTCTGTACCCAACGAGGTGGGCTGGGTAGAGATCCAGGTCCCTAACCCCGCACAGGCCGACTTTACCGCTGGCCTTGTAGGCACTGTAGAGAACTTCGGCGGTGCTGCCGTGGGTGGACTCGACTGGATGCATAACAACGACTTTTTTGATTTTGGCTTCTTCTTTTTCTTTGGGGCCAACCCCACACCTACCACAGACAGCGGCTCACAGCTTGTGACCTGGTGGACACAGGCCAACGGGCGTAATACCTCTGTGCAGGTAACGAACTCAAACGTGTTTACCCCGATCAGCGTCCATGTACGTATATTGGACGAAAACTGTGTAGAGATCAGAAACTTTTGTGACCAATACACCCCTGGGGACTCGCACGTATACGACCTAGGAAACCTGGTTAACAACCTGGGGGCGGCAATCCCCGACGATAACCTACAGGGTAAAGAGGGTATATTCCTGGTAACAGCAGTGGACGGGTGTCCTAATCCCGATAACGCATTTGAACACGACTACCTAACGGGTCAGACTGTGATTGTGGACCCCAATGATTACTCATATGGAGTAAACATGTATGCCCGTCAGGCGTTTTGTGACGAGAACGGTGAATTTAACGTAATAGCCAACGGCAGCTTCCAGACTGGGGAATTTTTTATACCACTACCCCCACCCTCAACCGGATCCCCAGCATGGTTCAGGTCGCAGTCAAACTCATCAGCTGTAGCCAATGTCATAGACCCCACAGGGATATCCCCCAATGTAGCTGCACCACCCGCTTCACCTCCCGATCCACCCAACGATTTTATGGCATATGTAGCATCGAGCGGAGACTTCCCCACAGGGAGCTATAGCGGTGGTACATTCGGAGCATTGGCAACTCCAACACTAGTAAACAATGTAGGTCCACAGATTAACACAACCATATTACAGTCAGTCAACTTTACAACGACTCAAGCCGGTCCGATCACCTATGACTATGCACTCTTGTCGTCGCCGGACCAAATAATAATCTGTCAGACGGCAGTTGCGGTGCTCTTAATTGAAACAACTACGCCCGCTATCATAGGGGGTCAGTGCTATTTTGATCCTGCCATTACGGTAGGCCCACTATCACTCAACTTAACCAGTGGCGCTACGGTACCGTGTCAGGCAATACCTACTGATGATACGGTATATACAATCACACCGTTTACGTTCACCGCCGGGCGTTCGAGTTTTAACGGAGATACCATAAATGTGCCTGGCCCCGGCACCTATGCATTACAGGTGGTTTCTCTCCAGGACGCAGCCGGGGGAAATAGAGACAGCGGTGCATTGGTAGACAACTTCCAGTTCATAGAACCAATTGTATGCACGGGTGTGCTTGATGGAATTACCTCGTTCCTGGACGTCGTAGACCCCACAATCCTATCCGGTCAGTTTAATGTACAGACCGGCTCGGCAGGTGGTGATGCTGTGGTTATCTCCTTTATAGACGACTACGGTCCCCCATACCGTGCACTCGCAGCTGCTACAGACCTTGCAGTGGGTATATGGGATGAGCTCGAGACCTTCACAAGTTGTGGTGACACAACAGTGTGTTTCGCAAGGCTTGGTATAGACGAGGCTATAGTGGCCAGCGAGGATTTCATAATTATCCCGACACTTGGACCCACACTGCCTCCGACCACACCACCTACACTAGGGCCTACACTGCCGCCAACGAATCCGCCTAGCAAGAAGAGCAGCGGTAGTTGTGCTATAGCAGCTAGCCCGGTAGAGCTAGGGAGCGGACTTGCGAACGTACTTATCCCTCTGGTACCAGTAGCGTTTGTATTCGGGGTACGTGCACTGCGCAGGAAAAAGAAGTAATGGGGACCGCAAGGGAGTAGCATTATCACGACCGACAGGCAGGAACAAAATGGGGTCGTGGGACAGCGGTCTAAGACCGAGTAATAAATAAAACATGAGCAAGGTAGGTAAGTAATTGTCTACTCTGCTCTTAAATAAAGAGATTTAAAAGAAGGCCGGGTGAGTAGAGATTACTTGCTCGGCCTTTTTTATTATGCTTTAACTGGATATAATTATTGAATAATTTCTATCTGATGAGAGAGATATGCTCACTCTAATTCACTATGGAGAACTATCGCTTAAGGGCAGAAACAGGAGTCTGTTTGAGGGGAAGCTTATAGATAATATCCAGAAAGCTACCGGTGGGTCTGTGAAGAAGTACCGTGGTAGATTGGTGCTAGACGGGGGTGAGTGGGAGCGGTTGGACAGTGTATTTGGTATCTCTTGGTATGCTCGAGCTCTTAAGACCGAGAAGTCTTTGGATGTTATAAAAAGTGTAGTTCTTAGAGAGACCGGCCCAAAATTAGACTCGGTCAAAACATTTGGTGTATATGTAAAGAGGGCCGATAAAGACTTTCCAGTGAATTCGGTCGACGCGGCGTGTGAGATCGGTAATGCGGTGAAAAATGAGTATGGACACGATGTGGATCTAAAACAGCCGGATCTAGAGATCAATGTAGAGATAGCGGAAGAGGTCTACATATATTTTGAGCGTTTTAAGGGGCTTGGGGGCTTTCCTGTCGGGGTAAGCGGCAGAGTGCTCTGCCTTTTATCGGGCGGCATAGATTCCCCGGTGGCATCGTACCTGATGCTAAAGCGCGGTTGCACTGTGGACTTTATCCATTTCCACGTATTCAGTGATAATGAGGTAGCTATAAATGAGAAGATCAAGGACATTACACAAAAAATCAATCTATATCAGCATAGCTCCAACTTATATTTGGTGCCTTATTATTTATTTGAGATGAGTATGCTCAAGATGGGCGATGTAAAGGGCTATGAACTCATACTATTTCGCAGATACATGGTTAGAGTGGCAGAGAGGCTGGCTAAAAACATAAAAGCCGAGGCACTTGTGACGGGTGACAGTTTGGGGCAGGTGGCATCACAGACGCTATCTAATATAAGTGCGGTGAAGGAAGCGGTATCGATTCCATTGCTCCAGCCTTTGATCTCGTATGACAAGCAGGAGATAGTAGATTTGGCAAAAATTATAGGGAGTTACGAAGTCTCCATAGCCCCTTATAAAGACTGCTGTTCCATAGTATCATCCCATCCCAAAACTAAAACAAACCAAAGAATTGTAAACGAGTTCGAGCGCAAAATGGATATAGAGGGGCTTGTGAAAGAGACAATGTCGGTGATTACAAAGTATGGCATGTGATCAGCCTTTCTTAGCTGCTTTGGGTGGCTCGGTGTAGTTCATGTAGCCAACGGGTTGAGGAGGGCCTGTATAGGAGATCTGTTTCCATACATCGGGTTGAGTATAGTAAAATTTGACCACAATTGTTTTGAAGTTCTTGAAAAATGACCTGTTCCTGTAACTTATGTGTTTGATGATGGCGTTTTTGTCTTCGGTCTTGGTTAGCTCGTAAAAAGGTTTTTTGTATTTATGCCTCGCTAGCGCCTCTATGTTCCAAAGCCCCGCATCAAGGAAACTGGCTAGTCCATGGTCCTTGGATACTATCCCCATGATGTGTTTTTGTATGCCTATTTTGGTTGAACCCGGTACCAGAGCTTCTGCCAGGGCTACCATGTTTTGCTGGGTCGGTTTATTGAACACTACATAGCCTTTATAGACCTCTATGCCGTCCGCTAGATCCTCGGACTGTGCATAGGCATGTTGCGAAAGGTTAAGTGCGGCCTCGGCCCCGATAACCCCTAGTGAGAATGTTTTTAGGAAGTTTCTTCTGGATTTATCCATCTATTTAGCACCGGCAGGCTGATTTCCTTTAGCCATCTCTATCTCTACACTGTTTTCTTCTATTAGTTTATCCACATAGGTCTGGAACGAGTCCCCGCGTTTTTGGGCCTCTAGTGCCCGCTGTATGCTGCGTTTGGCGTTTTGCATAGGCATTTGCCTTGCCTCAAGTATTTTAAGTACCGAGTAGTTGCCGTCGGGTTTTCTAATGACCTTGGTTAACTGCCCCGTTTCTTTGTTTGGGAAAAGGTGCGAGTGTCTTTTATCGAATCCGAGGTCGTTTACAGCAACACCCGATCCCGCAAGGTCGGCGGCTATCTTGTCCAGGGGCTCCCCTTTACTGGCACGCTCAATAATTTTCTCGCCCAGTGCCTGTTCGGGGAACGTTATCTCTTCTACTCTAAGGTATGTGTATTTATCGATGTTTGTATTGTAGTAGTTCTCAATGTCTTCATCGGACACCTCTTTTGAGGGGGGAGCGTTGTCCAGTATGTCTCTTTTGACAGCCTGGATTACCAGGTTCCTCTTATAGGACCTGACCATATCTTCGTGCTCTTTATCTATGCCCCTTCTGAGGCCGTCCTGATACAGAATCTCTTCGTTAATTGCGTATTGAAGCGGTCTTCCTCCCAGGTCAGAGCTATAGATAGGCTCGCCGTTTACACGTGCTAGTACAGTGCCGCGGGCTGCTTTTTTGGCGTTTTCGTTAGAGGTTTTTGTAGTGTTTTCAGTGTTTTCCGCAGATTCTTCCTTAGGTGATTCCGCAGGTGTGTCGGTTTGTTTACAGCCGAAGATAAATAGTGGAATAAGTAATAAAAATGGCAGAAAAATTTTCATTCAGTCCCTCCAAAATACCCGTTTCTCTGTGTGTCGTGCAAATGTATAACTTATAAATTGACATAATGCAATAGGTTATTTATAGTGTACATTTTAACTTTATGCCGAAAAACCAGAAGAGATACGATTGCATCATAGTGGGCTCGGGACCGGGCGGATCACCACTGGCTTGGAAACTCGCATCAAGCGGTATGGATGTGTTAATTCTAGAGGCCGGGGTACGCTATGATCCCCTAAAAGATTATCCCCTGGATAAAGACGACTGGGAGATAAAGGGCTTTCCGTACAAAACAAGAATGCAGAATGCTTTCGGGGACGAGCAGGAACTGGACCCCAAGTACGAATCGCTTAAATCCTGGAACAAGTCCAACGGAGATCTAAACCGTAAAGACCAAAGAAGGTATCTGAGTTATCAGCAGGTACTGGGAGTGGGTGGGACAACACTTCACTTCCAGGGCGAGGCACACCGCCTTAGCGAAGATGCGTTTAAGATGAAAAGCCTCTATGGTGTGGCGGTGGATTGGCCCATTACATATAAAGACCTGGAGCCCTATTATGCCGAGGCGGAAAAAATAATAGGAGTCGCCGGGCCTAAATCCGTGCCTTTTAGACCGCGCAGTTCTCCATTCCCACTTAAACCCCACAAGTTCACTTACGCATCCGAAAAGATAAAAAAAGCATGCAGTACTATGGATATAGAGCTGGATCATAACCCCGTAGCAATACTATCCGAGCTCTACAGGGACACACCGTCTTGCAACTATTGCAACGGGTGTGTGTACGGCTGTCCCAGAAGGGATAAGGGCAGTGTTGATGTTACGTTTGTTCCGTTAGCTGAGGACACGGGGAAATGCGAGTTTGTAACCGAGGCTTTTGTCACACGGCTTGAAGTCGAAAAAACGGCTAAGGGTAAAAGTGTCAAAGGTGTCGAGTACTACGATAAAGACGGCAAAAAGAACTTTGTAGAGGCCGATTACATTGCGCTTGCGTGCGGTGCAGTCCAGACCCCAAGGCTTCTGCTCAACTCTGAAATCACAGGTAACGGTATTGTAGGTAAAAACTTTATGGAGACCGTGTTTTATGATATTACGGCGTTTCACCCCGATAGGCTCGACCGGTACAGGGGTATACCCATTGACGGTATAGTCTGGAAATGGAACAAACCCGACCCCAAAAAGCTTGGGTTCGCCGGGGGTCTTAGACTCTATACCACCAGCGGTGGTGCTAGCGGGCCTGTGAGCTATGCCCAGCGGTTTATAGAGGGCTGGGGAGAGGATCTAGTAAAGGGCGTAGAGAAGTGGTTCGGTCATGCAATATCCATGGGCGGGCTGGCAGAGTTCTTACCGAATGAGAAATCGTTTGTTACCGTGGACGACAAAATGAAAGACAGGTTTGGGTTCCCGGTAGCCAAGATCCAATCATACCTGGGTGATGCTGAGCTAAAGAGTCTGCAGTTTATGGCTAAGAAATGTAAAGAGATTCTCGAGGCCACAGGAGCAAAGGATTTTGTCGAGCAAATATCGGCTTACGACCTGTTTTTGGCCACACACGTATTCGGTACCTGCCGCATGGGTAATGATCCCGAAACATCATTTGTAAACAGTTCGCTTCGTTGCCACGATATACCAAACCTGCTGGTAACTGATGCAAGTGTGTTCCCCACATCAGGTGGAGGAGAGGCCCCGTCTCTAACCATAGAAGCGCTTAGCCTAAGAGCTGGCGATAAACTTATAGAGAGTCTTAAAAAGGGTTAATACCTTGATTAACTCCCATTTCACAAAACTTTTGTTTTTACCATTGTTATTAGTATTGACGAGTGTCTCACCTGTTGAATCAGCAGAAGATATTACTACGTTTACAGATGCCAAGGCCGATGTGGGTATGAACAACCTGGGCAAGATCGGGCAGAGTGCGGTGTGGGGCGACTATAACAACGACGGTTGGCAGGATCTGATACTGTCCAACATAGATTTTGCATTTGATCACAGGCGGAGGAGCAACAAGGGCAAGCGCTCGAAGGTGCTCTTGTTCAAGAGCGATAAGGGTACTAAATTTACAGACGAAGGGGAAGTTGCAGGGTTATCGGACATTAAGTTTAGGAGCGGTGCCTGGGCGGACTATGACAATAACGGCACACTTGACCTTGCTGTGGGTACGATGTCGGCAGGGCTGCCGGCGGCAATATTTAAGAACAGAGACGGTGTTACGTTTGAGGACGTGTCTGAGGACGCAGGGGTGACCAAAGAGGGCGGCACGGCGAGCCATGCAATCTGGGCCGATTACAACTCAGACGGTCATGTTGACCTATTCCAGGCCAGCCGCGGCAACTCTTACCTCTACAGCAACAACGGCGACGGCACTTTTACTTTTGCATCGGAAGAGGCGGGTCTAAACATCTCGGGCAATGTAAAGGGTGCAGTGTGGTTTGACCACAATAACAACGGCCGCCCCGATCTGTTTATAGCCATGAGAGGGCCTAACAAATTTTTTGTAAATAACGGTGACGGCACTTTTACTGACGCAACCGAAAAATCGGGCTTAAGCGGCGACGAGACTTGGCGCTCGACATCGGGTTGTGTAGGGGATTATAACGGTGACGGCTACATGGACTTATACGTCACAAACATTGGCAGGGCCAAGCGCAATGTGCTCTATAGCAACAACAAGGACGGTACTTTTACGGATATTACCGAGGAGTCGGGAGCCACTGATATAGGGGACGGCAGGACCTGTGCGTGGATAGATTACGATGCGGACGGTAGGGTCGATATTTTTACCACCAACCACTTACACCCCAACAAGCTGTTTTGGAATAAAGGGGACGGGAAATTCCAGGATGTTGCAACCGAGGCGGGAATTGACAAGCCCATAGACGTGTTCTCAGCTACTTGGGCGGACTATGACAGAGATGGGTTCCTGGACGCTTTTCTGAACGGTCATATAGGTAATGGTCTTATGCATAACAACGGTAATAAAAACAACTCACTCACCCTAGAGATAGAGGGGGACGGAAAGAACACGAACAAATCCGCCATAGGTGCGCGGGTAGAGCTCACTACCAAGAAGGGGGGTTTGCAGATAAGAGAGGTCTCGGGTGGGCGCGGAGGTTGTGAGCAGGATATGCTGCCCGTTTACTTCGGATTGGGAGATGAAACAAAAGCCGATATTGTGGTTAAGCTCGCTAATGGAAAAGAGTGTTCATTCGAGGGTGTTTCTGCAGCGGAGTCAAAATATTACACAATATCGGAAACCGGTTGTAAGATAAAACCGTCCACATAGACTAAACCCTGTACTTTGGGTAAGCCGACTAGTTAAATGGAAACCAAACTACGCCTTTCCACTGTTCTCCCGGCACATAACGAGGAAGAAAACATCGCTACGACTGTGGGTGATTGTGTCGAGTACATGGAAAAGAGCTGTGACAAATATGAGGTGATTGTTGTAAACGACGGCTCGGGGGATAATACAAAGAGCGTGGTCGAGGGGCTTATACAATCGAATAAAAACATAGTGCTGGTCAACCACGAGGTTAATCAGGGGTATGGCTCAGCACTTCGAAGCGGGTTTGATGCCGCCAGACTCGACTACATTTTTTTTATGGACAGTGACGGGCAGTTTGATGTTACTGACATCGATCGACTGAAGCCCTACATCGACAGCAAAAACGTTGTTATCGGCTACCGTGAAAACAGGGCCGACTCGTTTATAAGGCTACTAAACGCATGGATGTATCAGCAGTATATAAACGTTATGTTCGGTCTCAGTGTGAGGGATATAGACTGTGCATTTAAGATCTTTCCTAATGCAGCGTACAAAGTAATAAAACCTATTAAAGCCGGCGGGGCACTATTTAGCGCCGAGTTCTTGATAAAGCTAAAGAGAAACGGGTACAGACTGCATGAGGTTGGGGTCAGGCACTTCCCGCGCCAGTTCGGTGAGCAATCCGGCGCGAATTTACATGTTATATTAAGGATGTTTAAAGAATCGTGGAAACTTAGAAATGAGCTTAGGGGCGAATGAGAATATTGCTGAGTCAAAACGACCGTATGGAACACTCGCGGTAGTATTGCTAGCGGGGTTAGCCCTTAGAATATTTTTATCCCAATACCTTACATACCAGCCCGATTTCGATACATGGAGGGGATGGGGCTCGTGGATAGCCCAAGGCGGATTCGCCGACTTCTATAAGAGTTATTGGTGCGACTACATGCCCGGGTATCTATATGCTTTGTGGGGACTCCACAAAATACACGAGATTGTCCCCTTAATACCCGTAGACATACTTTTTAAACTGCCCGCTAACCTTGCGGACATAGGCATTTGTGTTGCCATCTTCTATGCCGTTAGCTGCATGAGTTCGTATCGAAACGCTTTGATATGGTCCGTGATCTATCTGTTTAACCCCGCGGTGTTATCGAACTCAACGTTTTGGGGCCAGGTGGATTCCGTCCATTCGCTCCCTCTTTTGATAGCTGTGTTAGCTGTGTTGGGCAGGTGGTATTTTGTAGCGGGGGTGTTTGCGGCACTGGCGTTTATGATAAAACCCCAGAGCATAGTAGTGTTTCCAATAATCGGGTTTTTATCTATATTGCCTATAATTAAATCTGTCTTTAGTGGTTCGACCGCAAAGATAGGACCTAGTGATTTCCGCCCGGTAGCCATGGTATTAATCGCTGCGGTTTCGACGTCAATACTCGTATCACTGCCCTATATATGGGGCGAGCTCGTAACACCGCTTAGTATATTCACAGAGCCCGTAGCACTCATAAAAGCCAGGTTTGATACGGCTTATGAGCAGTATCAGTATGCTTCAGTAAACGCGTTTAATTTCTGGGGTGCTGTGGCAATGTGGGAGCGGGACGACGTGGTGTTTGCGGGGTTAAGTTACCGTAATTGGGGCACTGTGGCTTTCGGACTCGCATACGCATTGGTCGGCGTATCTTTTGTACTATATATATTCCGTAGCGGGTTTAAGTTCTCCAGGGAAACCAGATACGTAGTCTTTCAGGCAATAACATTAATCTTTTTTGCAATGTTTCTCTTTGTCACACGCGCTCATGAACGCCATCTCCTGCCCACGCTGGTATTCCTTAGCATAATCGCGTTTAGCTCTTGGATAAACTGGGCTTTATATGCTACTCTCTCCTTGGTTTACGTGTACAACATGTTTTACTCGTACGTTCAGCTGACAACTTCATACTCAGGCATTCCGTTAACTATTAACCGTGTGTCGAAGGTTACGATGTTTATGATGCTGTTTATGATTTTCGTTGTGTTGCTCTACGACTATCTAAAGAATGTGGGGATTATAAGCGGCGGGAAACACAAATTCAGATTATCTACGGACTAACCTACCTATGCCCGAGCTCACCTATATAAAAAATTATAAAGTCGAGATTATTCTAATTGTGCTTTTGGTGTTTAGTTTTTTTATAAGACTACACCGCCTCGAAGTGCCCGAAATCTATTACTTTGACGAGGTGTATTACGCATTTACCGCACAGGCTATGGCCGAGGGGAATAGAGCCGGGTGGGAGAGCTCGCACAAGGCCCCCGAGGGTTTTGCCTATGAGTGGACTCACCCCCCGCTGGGTAAGGAGTTAAGTGCTCTTGGGATAATGCTGTTCGGCGACAACACATTCGGCTGGAGGTTTTTTCAGGCCATATTCGGGGGGCTGGGCACGCTTTTTATATTTCTGCTTGGGAAAAATCTATTCAACAGCAGGGGTGTGGGGCTTTTGGCTGCCATTCTCTACACATTTGAGAACTTTATTTTTGTGCTGAGCAGGATCACGATGATCGATATATTCATGCTCAACTTCATACTGCTGGCATCGCTCTTCCTGGTTAAGTACGCTCGGACTAGAAGGAACCTGTTTTTGGGATTGACGGGTCTATGCTGCGGGGCTGCGATGTCCATAAAATGGAGCGGGGTGTACGTAACGGAGTATCTGGGGTTTGTGGCGTTTTGTCTTATCTACTACTATGAATTTTATTCTGACAAGAGTAATGGCACCCCATTTGTAGGAGCACTCTTAAAGATAGCGCCTCGGATGATAGTTGCATTTGCGGTTATACCGCTCGTTGTATATATGGTTACTTACATACCGTTTTTCTGGCACGGCAACTCGATTGGGGATTTTTTCGAGCTCCAAAACAACATGTACCAGTTTCATAAGGGGGTCACAGAAGACCATCCCTATCAATCCGCGTGGTGGAAATGGCCTCTACTGCTAAAGACGGTCTATATGTATGTGGGGGATTTCCAGAACAAATACGCCCATATCTATGGGATTGGCAACCCGTTTATATGGTGGAGCGGCTGTGTGTTTTTATTGATTGGAGTGGTGCAGACTGTGAGGAAAGAAACAGTGGCTTTGGGGTTTGCAGTCGTAAGCGTATTTGCATACTGGTTGCCGTGGGCGTTTTCGCCAAGGAAGGTAACGTTTCTTTATCACTTCTTGCCCTCATTGGGCTTTATACTGATAATTGCGGCCTATTTTTTAAACGAGCTTTGGCAGAGGTATAAATTTGGTAAGCCATTGGTGATTTTATATGTGCTGCTGGCTATCGGTACCTATGCGTACTTCTATCCGATCACTGCCGCATTGCATATTCCCATTCAGGCAATCGATAATTACATGTGGTTAGATAGCTGGCGATAATCTAAAATCGTTCATATTGCTTCTGGCGATCCATCAATATGAAAAAATCAGATCTGTTGGCATCAATAATCCTTGGTCTTATCGTGGGGCTCTTTCTCTACGCGGTACTAAAGACGATCGGTCCCGATCTGCCGCTACTCGTAGAGGCGGGACGCTCGCTCTGGCTTCTTTTTGCCTTATTAATCGCAGTCCCGGTCTTAATTCTCATTTGGGTCTATGTGGCTTCGCATCTCGGTGTCAGGTATCCGGCACTCTTTCAGTTTGGCAAGTTTATACCGATCGGGGTATCCAACACTGCAATTGACTTCGGGGTGCTTAATCTCCTGATTCTCATAACCGGGGCAACAAAGGGCTATATGTATTCGGTGTTTATCGCACTGGCGTTTTTAGTTGCGGTTACAAACAGTTACCTGTGGAACAAGTTCTGGACCTTTGATAGCAGGGGGCGAAAGGATATCCACAAGGAGTTTGCAAAATTTCTGATGGTTGCCGGGGTGGGTTTGGCGATTAAGGTTGCCACGGCCACCTATGTGGTAAATATGATCGAGCCCATGTGGGGATTGTCGGATATAGTTTGGGCAAATATAGGGTCTCTGGTATCGCTGGTCGTGATGGTGGTGTGGGACTTTTTTGGTTATAAATACTTAGTGTTTAACTAGTACACAGCACGGCTAGGTATTGGGACTGTATGTTAATATAGAGAAAATGCTAATTTCTATCGTTATACCCGCATATAATGAGCAGGATGTGCTCGAGGAGTTGCATAAGCGACTAACCGACGTGGTTGACAGTGTTAAACATGATTTTGAGGTAGTTTATGTTGATGACGGCAGCACCGACAATACGCTCGGTGTGCTTGAGTTACTAAAAAAGTCAGACCCTAGAGTGGCAATAATAGAGCTCAGCCGAAATTTTGGCAAGGAAATCGCACTCACAGCGGGGCTTGACCACGCGGAGGGGGACGCGACCATCACCATAGATGCCGACCTACAGCACCCCCCGGAACTGATCCCGGAGTTAATCGAGAACTGGGAGGGGGGAGTTGACGTCGTGTACGCCGTTAGGTCCACGAGAGAAGACGAGACTCCGGTAAAAAGGTTCTTTACAAACATGTTCTACAGCATATTGGGCAAGATGGGGACGGTAGAGATCTCGCATAATTCCAGTGACTACAGGTTGCTAAGTCGTAGTGCTCTTGACGCCTTGCTACGGATCCGAGAGCAGCACAGGTTCATGAAGGGGCTATTTTCCTGGATAGGCTTCTCACAGAAGGCTATACCCTACACCCCAGACAAAAGATACTCCGGCAAAACAAAATGGAATTACCTAAGCCTCTGGAATCTGGCAATTGAGGCAATCACATCGTTCTCTTTGCTGCCGCTTAAGATCGCTACATATCTAGGTATATTCACTGCTCTGGTAGCATTCATCTTTGCAGGGGTCGTGATAGTAAAAAAGATTTTGTTCGGCGACCCAGTGCCAGGCTACCCCTCACTCATGGCTGCTATATTATTTATTGGGGGCGTGCAGCTTATTACAATCGGGATCATAGGTGAGTACCTGGGCAGAGTGTTTGACGAAACGAAGAGAAGGCCGCTCTATTTTGTTAAAAACTACCACCCCGCTGTACGTAAGACTTCTAAAACTAAAAACAGATGAGCCCTGTTGACTTAGGTTTCTTCGTGGATATAATGCCAGTGCTGAGTGCTTTATTAACCCTTGTATAACACAATACACATATGAAACTGCCGGCCGTATTTCAAAATCGTCCGTATATATTAGTTGCACTTGCCATTTTTGTTGTAACGTTCGTAGTCTATTATTTCACCGGGGAGGGGAAGCCCACTCCCTATCACTATTTTGTTCCGCTGGCCGATGCGTTTTTACACGGCCGCCTTTATTTGCTCGAGGGTCCCAATTGGCTAAACGAGCTTCTTGAGATTAACGGCAAGTATTTTGTTATATACCCGCCCGTGCCTGCTCTATTGCTGCTGCCCCAGGTCGCATTACATGGGTGGGAGGCCAATCAAACACTCGCATCGGTTTTCTGGGCAAGCCTGAGCGTGGCAATTGTGTACTTAACAATGAGGCGTGTCGTTAAGCACAAAGCACTGCCTATATGGATTGCGGTAATGTTTGGTCTGGGCTCTATATACTGGTACCTGGCCAGCGTGGGTAAGGCCTGGTTCTTTGCACAGGTTTCGTCATTTCTCTTTTTAATACTTGCTGTGTTTGAGACCTATGGGAAACGAAGGCCTCTATTAATAGGTCTGCTTATAGGTGCTTCGTTTTGGTCCCGTCTACCGACAGTGCTCTCAATGCCCTTTTTCCTAATAATGCTCTCTGATTTGTGGTATAGGGGTGATGAACAGTCGCTCATAAAACGGATACGCCTCTCACCATTGATAAAGCTCGGAGTGGGTGTGGGGATATTCATTCTTATGAACTTTTTATACAACTATCTTAGGTTTGATACATTCTCTGACATCGCTTATGAGATACAGTCAAAGAGGGAGCCCTGGTGGTACCCCAAGGGCTTATTCCACATATCCTATGTTCCACAACACCTCTGGGTATTTTTTCTAAAGCCGCCTATTTTTCTGCGAGAGTATCCCTATGTACAGCCCTCGTTTATGGGCATGTCGATACTCTTTACGACCCCTGCGTTTATATACTCGGTGTTTGCAGGGATACGGAATAAGCAGGCGCTTGCGTGCTGGGCAGCGATAGTTCCCATAGCCCTTGTCGCATTTTTGCACGGGGGTACGGGCTGGATGATGTTTGGATACCGCTATGCAGTGGATTTCTATCCGTTTTTACTCGTTCTTACCGCGCTTGGGATCGAGAAGAGCATAAAGGGCTCGGATTCAATTAGATGGGATATTAAGGCGCTTATTATATTCGGCATCCTTGTTAATTTGTGGGGTGTAATAATGATAAATAAGCTAGGATACGTTAGTCTCTGGGATTAAATCCCCCGAACCCTCTCTATAGAATCAAAATGCCCACTGCCACTGTACAAGCCTCGTGATAAACAGTGTGTATAGCAGTAGCGAGATAAAGGTAATGGTGAAGTTAATCTCCCTTCGCCGTCCCAGGAGTGCGAGTAGTATGAAAATGGGGAACATTGCCAGTGTGTATCTGGGGATACTGAGCCAGAACTTTGTAGAGGTAACAATAATCAGCGTAAGAAGCATGTATACACTGTACGATAGCCTCAATCTAAAAAATGAATAGATAGTAAGCGCAAATGCAAGGACTGCGAAACCGATCTCGAACCCCCCTGCTAAAAGTCCGTCTCCCGGGGGGCGCCAGGAAATGCTGCCCAAGGCGTAGAGGAAGCCCTTTGACGGGAGTCCGAGGGACTTGGACCAGTGTTCTTTTTGGATAGTGAGGAATGCAAGGGGGTCACCATACACATCGTAGTTTATGAGCAGGTAGATCCCAAACCCCACACCTATGAGTCCTAACCACAACACATCTTTTTTTATAGTGTTGAGCTTGAAATTCCTTTGAGCCAAATACTCTATGACTAGTGCGGGGAACAGAAGCACACCTGTAATGCGTGTCAGAGTGGCAAGCATTGCCAGCACACCGACAAGCCACCATTTCCCGACCCTTGCATAGTAGAAGCTAGCTATCGTTAGCGCGATGAATAAACTCTCGGTGTAAGCCGCATGGAAGAAGTAGGCAGTGGGAAAGATAGATAGAAATATGACGGATTTCCATGCTACATCGTCATCAAAGTCCAACCGCACCAGTTTATAGATATAGTAAGCGCAAAATGCGTATGCGATGTTGGACACAATGAGCCCCGCCAGCAGGTAATCGCCCCCTGTAATGTATGAAAACAGTTTCACCAAGCTTGGGTAGAGCGGGAAAAATACAATATGGAGGTGACGCTCGTCTACTGTGGAGCTTGAGTACCATTCCTTTGCAATCTCGAGGTAGTGCTGTGTGTCCCAACGTAACCAAAACGAGTAAAGGCTGGACGGGTATTCATTTTTTATGAGTATGTATGAGAAATAGGCAACTATATATGTGGCGATAATCGATACTATAACGACTACTGCCAGCTCTAATTGAGTTCGTCTGGGTTCCATATGCTCTCGCGGTTCCATAATCTATCATTCCTTAGAGCCCAAAGTCAACTGTGTTCTTGACCTAATGAGCTCCGACTGCATATACTGTAGAATAACTGCTTTAGGAGCTGGGATTAATTAACTAAATCTCTCAATAAACATTTTAGCACAGCGACCGATCGGAGTATAAACACCGGATACGTTTATGAAAGGACTTATTCATGAGGAGAACAGGCATCTTGTCATTGCTTCGGGTATTTTTGTGCTCTCGTTTTTCGTTTACTGGTTAACCCAGCCCAAGTTTCCAAACCCGTTTAACTACTTTATCTACCTTGCCGATGCATTTATTCATGGGCGTCTCTATGTTATAGACACACCGTTTTTCTTTGAGGAGTTAATCTCATATCAAGGTAAGAATTATGTTATCTACCCCCCGATGCCTGCTGTGTTACTAACGCCTTTTGTAGCTATTTGGGGGCTTGAATACAGCCAGGTAACGGCTTCGTTCCTAGTAGCTGGGTTTACTGTGTCCGCAGTGTATCTGCTCATGCGCAAGCTCACACAAAACAGATGGATCCAGCTTTGGATCACGGCCATGTTCGGTTTCGGGACAATACATTGGTACGTTGCTACTGTGGGTTCTGTTTGGTACTTTGCACAGATTGTAGCGCTGTTTTTTCTTGTACTGGCTATCTTTGAGACGTTCGATAAGGCGAGGCCGCTGGTCATAGGGCTATTGCTGGGTGCGGCGTATTGGTCTAGGATCCCTATGGTTCTCACCCTGCCGTTTTTTATAGTAATGCTATATCCCAGGTGGTTCGATTCGGGGGGTGAGGGATCGATTATTAGCAGGGTAAGATTAAAACCCCTTCTGTATTTAGGCCTTGGAGTGGGGGTGTTTGTAGTACTCAATTTCTGCTATAACTATTTTCGGTTCGGGAGCCCTTTTGATGTTGCCTATTCATTGCATCAGATATCGGAGAGTAAGGAAAAGGTCTCGCCCTGGTTCAACAAGGGGCTCTTCGACCTGTCGTATATCAAGTACCACCTCTATGTGTTTTTGGTCCAGCCTCCCGTGTTAATAGACAAACCCCCTTATATAGTGCCGACAAAAGTGGGGTTGTCGATCCTGTTTACTACACCTGCATTCATATTTGCATTTTTCGCCGGCATTAAAAACCGGTTGGCTATCGCGTGCTGGCTAGCGATCATCCCAGTAGCTATTCTTATATTCTTTAAGAGCGGGACGGGATGGACACAATTCGGTTATAGGTATGCGATGGATTTCTATCCGTTTCTACTGCTTCTGACTGTTAGGGGTATCGGGGATAGTATTAAGTGGTATCACAAGGTTTTGATATGTATCGGGATTATTGTAAATATATGGGGAGTGTTGATGATCAATATATTTGAGAAGTACATACTGTATTAACCTTATCACTTATCCTATGACTGAATCAATATTTAACAAAAGGTATATAGTCCCTGTTGGGGCTTATCTGTTTCTCATAATTGCCGTTGTGGCTATGAGACAGTTTCTGCCCTGGGGCTATGTGGTGTCGTTTGCGGGGATATTGATGCTGCTTATACCCTATCTATTGCACGCCGATGTTGGAGGGCTTAAGTTTAGTGCAAGGGGTATTGTCATAGGCATAGTAGCATCGGTTGTAATCCTGGCAATATATTTAGCATGCTTGGCATTAATCGGTAAATACACGGATAAGTCCATCTCAATTAATAGTTTATCGTTGTCCTTTCTGTTGACTCAGTTATTGCTGGTAGCGCTGCCCGAGGAGTTTTTTTTCAGGGGTTATCTGCAGAGTAGATTAGGCGACAACATAAAGGCTGTGGTCATAGTAAGCGTGCTCTTTGCAATAGGGCATTTTATTACCGTGTGTCTTTGGGGCTCGCACGATATGGGGCTATGCGTGCAGAGCCTTTTAACATTTTTTCCGTCCCTTGTAATGGGATATCTATACCTTCGCACAAGATCGCTCTGGTCGAGCATCATATTCCATTTTCTGGCCAATATTGTGCATATTTCGACCTATCTGTCTTGATTGGACTTTATTAGAATCTCTCGATCTATAGTTAACCCTTTATTAATAATAAATTTTTACTATAGCGTAACAACTGTTAAAGTATTATTATTGTCTTTAAAGAGGTTTATGATATGGATAAGGTCCGAGTTGGGCTAGCACAAATTAATAGCTGTGTTGGGGATATAGGGGGGAATCTGTCTAAGATCACCCGCTATATAAAGGAGGCGAGGGCTAAGGGTGTGGATATACTCTGTTTCCCCGAGCTTGCCATAACGGGCTACCCCCCGGAAGACCTGCTGCTTAAACCCAAATTCATTGAAGACAACATTAAGGCACTCAAACAGATCCAAAAGGCCACCGCTGGCATAACGGTCATTGTGGGGTTTGCCAATAAGAAAGAGGATATTTATAACGCTGCCGCAGTGCTGCACAACAAGAAACTGGTCGATATATATCATAAGCAATACCTGCCTAACTATGGGGTATTTGACGAAAACAGGTATTTTCAATCAGGGTTTAGGACCCCGGTATACAAGATCGGCAATCTGATATTCGGCCTAAATATTTGTGAAGACATATGGTACCCCGGCGATCCCACACGTATGCAGGCCGTGTTGGGTGATGCCCATATCATAATTAACGTGTCGTCATCACCTTATTATGCCTCCAAGGTACAGTCCCGGGAGCGGATGCTTAAGACCAGAGCAAAGGATTATTCCTCAATAGTGGTGTTCTGTAATACGGTAGGGGGGCAGGATGAACTCGTATTTGACGGCCACAGTGCCGTGATAAGTGAGCGGGGCACTATATTGGCGCGGGCCTCGGGGTTTGCCGAGGAGCTTTTGGTTTGTGAAATCACTACCAACCGCATATTTAGGTCTAGGCTCCATGACCCTAGACGAAGGAAGGAAAAACAAGAGCTCCGTCAAAAATACGGGAATGCCGAAATTATTGCTCTGCCCAAACTCACCAAGAAGGCTAAACCTCCAAAAATCAAGAAACCGGCAAGCATAACACCCTTTAAGTCATTGGAGCAGGAGGTTTTGGATGCGCTGGTATTGGCTACAAGGGACTATGTAGGTAAAAACGGGTTTAAAAAGGTAGTGATAGGACTTAGCGGGGGTATTGACTCGGCACTTGTGGCTGCAATCGCGGTCGAGGCACTGGGGAAGCGTAACGTTATTGGGGTCTCGATGCCCTCACCATACAGCTCTAAAGGAAGCAAGACCGATGCTGTGCTCTTATCAAAAAATCTTGGTATAGAGCTGATCGAGCTTCCGATCAGTACCATTCTAGCCTCTTATTTAAAGGCTTTCGATAATAAAACATTGATAGATGTGGATGGGCTGACAGAGGAAAACCTGCAGGCCAGGATACGCGGCAATCTGTTGATGGCGCTCTCAAACCGTTTTGGGTGGCTTGTACTTGCTACGGGGAACAAGAGCGAGCTAAGTGTAGGTTATTGCACGCTTTATGGCGACCTCGCTGGGGGGTATGCGGTAATAAAAGATGTGCCGAAAACGATGGTATACGAGCTCTGTAATTTCTATAACGATTCTAAAGGCAAAAAAATTATCCCTCAGTCGATCATCGATAAGCCCCCGTCTGCGGAGCTTAGACCCGATCAAAAAGACACCGATTCGCTGCCGCCTTATGAGATCCTAGACCCTATTTTGAAGGCCTATGTAGAAGACGACCTTAGCCTCCAGGAAATCATATCTGCGGGGTATGATAAGAAAATAGTAAACGATGTTGTCAGGATGGTGGATCTAAACGAGTATAAGCGCAGACAGGCTCCCCCGGGTGTTAAGATCACGGCCAGGGCGTTCGGCAAGGACCGGCGCTTCCCTATAACCAACCTATATTCACGCTCATAACCCCTTTCAACCAATCAGTTGATGTGAAAGCTATGTGCACGGAGTAGCTCATCAGCGGTTTGGGCCGCCCGGGGTGATAGAGCTGGGTTTTTATGGTATAATAGCCGTTCGGGGTTGATAGATATTGACGTAACCGATTGTAACTTGTGACTATTCTCTTGGACTGTTATAATGGTTGTGCAGTGGTTTGATGCGTCAATCCTGTGTTACCAAAGGTAAATTCATTTATAATCGGTACAGGTAGGACGGTGTTATTATGAAGCCCATAGGATATCCTCCAAAACAGGGGTTATATGACCCAGCTTTCGAACACGACTCATGCGGAATAGGGTTTGTTGTAAATATTAAAGGCCAGAAATCCTACGATATTATACGTAACGCACTAAGCGTGCTTGTGAACTTAGAGCATAGGGGGGCTTGCGGTTGTGAGCCCAACACGGGTGACGGTGCGGGCATACTGTTTCAAATACCGCACAAGTTTTTTGAAAAGGTAACGGCAGATTCGGGTTTTACACTCCCATCAGAGGGCGATTACGGCATAGGATCGGTATTTTTACCACCCAGCAGGACTGAACGAGAGAACTGTATTGCTAAATTTGAAGATATAGTTGCCCAAGAGGGCTTATCCATAGTCGGTTGGAGGGATGTGCCGACCGACAATTCATCGCTTGGTGAGACGGCTAAATCCTGCGAGCCGTTTATGAGCCAGGTGTTTATCAAAAGGCCGTCGGATATGACAGACGGAATGGCATTTGAGCGTAAACTGCTGGTAATTAGAAAAAGAGCCGCCAATGAGATAAGGTTTGCAGGGGTAAAAGGCGGCGATTACTTCTATATACCGAGCCTCTCGTACAAAACCATTGTTTACAAGGGAATGCTGACGACTTGGCAGCTTGAGGATTACTACCCGGACCTTAAGGACCAAGACATGGAGAGCGCTATTGGGCTTGTACACTCTCGTTTCAGCACCAATACATTCCCTAGCTGGGACCGCTCCCATCCCTACCGTTACGTTATTCATAACGGCGAGATCAACACACTGCGCGGCAACACGAACTGGATGCACGCCAGAGAGGCTATTCTAGAGACCGATCTGTTCGGAGAGGACCTAAAGAAGATATACCCCGTTATTGCGCCCGAGGGCAGTGATTCGGCCAATTTTGATAACTGTGTAGAGTTTCTGACACTTACGGGTCGTCCTATAGAGCATGCTGTGATGATGATGATCCCGGAACCATGGTCAAACCACGAGAGCATGGACGAAAAACGCAAGGCGTTTTACGAGTACCATAGCTGTTTGATGGAGCCGTGGGACGGGCCTGCATCCATAGCTTTTACAGACGGTCATAAGGTCGGTGCAGTGCTCGACCGCAACGGGCTTAGGCCATCTAGGTATTACGTGACAAAAGACGATTTGGTTATAATGGGTTCTGAGGTCGGAGTGCTTGAGGTCCCTGCCGAAAATGTGTTGTATAAGGGTAGGTTACAACCGGGCAGGATGTTTCTAATAGATACCGACGAGGGCAGGATTGTAGAGGACGAAGAGATAAAGAGCAAACTTGCCGATGAGCATCCTTACGGCAAGTGGCTCGAAGACAACATAGTAAGTTTGTCGGATTTAGTGGGTTCTAAGAACTCAGAATCACAAGAGACACTAGATCCCGATGCCGTACTTGAAAGGCAGAGGGCATTTGGATATACATTCGAAGACCTTCGTATTCTTCTCGGCCCCATGGCCACAAATGCAGTGGAGCCGCTTGGTTCTATGGGCAAGGATACCCCTGTGGCAGTGCTCTCGAGCAAATCAAAGCTATTGTATGATTATTTTAAGCAGCTTTTTGCGCAGGTCACAAACCCTGCTATAGATGCTATAAGGGAAGAGATCGTGACCGCAACGTGTGTTACACTCGGCCCACAGCTAAACATTCTCGACCCCAGGCCCGAGAACTGCAGAAAAATACATCTCGACACCCCTATACTTAGAGATAACGAACTTGATACGCTAAAAGGCATAGACAACAAACATTTTAAGACTGCTACTCTCCCTATACTCTACGATATTTCCCAGGGCAGAAAAGGGCTGGAGACAGCACTTGACGAACTATTTGTCGCAACCGATAAGGCAATCGTAGACGGTGCAAATATTATAGTGCTCTCCGACAGGGGAGTTAATAGCGACAAGGCACCCATACCCGCGCTTCTGGCGTGTTCGGGTCTGCACCATCACCTGATTAAAAACGGCAACAGGATGAAGGTGGGGCTTGTGCTCGAGTCGGGAGAGCCCAGAGAGGTGCACCATATGGCGCTACTAATAGGCTATGGAGTGAACGCGATAAATCCTTATTTGGCATACGAAACTCTAGCCAAGATGATAGAGGATGAGATGCTGGTGGGCATTGAGTATGAGAGTGCTGTGGTCAATTACAACAAGAGCTTGGTTAAGGGTGTTATTAAGATTATGTCCAAGATGGGCATATCCACGGTGGCCAGTTACCATGGGTCGCAGATCTTTGAAGCCATAGGGCTTGGCCAAGAATTAATAGATAAATATTTCACATGGACTCCGTCCAGAATAAAAGGTGCGGGAATAGAGGTGGTTGCAGAAGAGATTCGTAAGCGTCATGAAAATGCATTTCCCACAAGAGATGTAGAGACCGATACCCTCGATGAAGGTGGTATCTATCAGTGGCGTCATGGTGGGGAGCACCACGCGTATAACCCCGAAACTGTTCACACCCTGCAACGTGCATGCCGCAGAAACGACTTTGATCAGTTTAAGAAGTTTTCCCAGATGGCGGACGACGAGTCCAAACAGCTTGCCACTCTCCGTGGACTGCTAGGCCTTAAGTACGACCCCACACCCATCCCTATCGAAGAGGTGGAGTCTGTAGAATCTATCACCAGGCGGTTTAAGACAGGTGCGATGTCTTACGGTGCCATAAGTAAAGAAGCGCACGAGAGCCTTGCAATTGCAATGAACCGAGTGGGGGGTAAGAGCAACACCGGGGAGGGAGGAGAAGACCCCGACCGGTTTACACCTGATGAGAACGGGGACTCGAGAAAAAGCGCCATAAAACAGGTAGCTTCGGGCAGGTTCGGAGTCACTAGTGAGTACCTTGTGAACTCAGAGGAGATTCAGATTAAGATAGCCCAGGGGGCAAAGCCCGGTGAAGGCGGGCAGTTACCGGGTAAGAAAGTCTATCCCTGGATAGCTAAGGTAAGGCTGTCCACACCCGGAGTGGGGCTTATCTCGCCACCTCCCCATCACGACATATATTCGATTGAGGACCTGGCGGAGCTTATTCACGACTTAAAAAACGCAAACCAGAATGCAAAGATCAACGTAAAACTGGTCTCTGAGGTAGGGGTAGGAACAATCGCCGCGGGTGTGGCCAAGGGCCATGCCGACGTAATACTCATAAGCGGGTTTGACGGGGGTACGGGTGCATCACCCCAGAGCAGTATTCAGCATGCGGGGCTTCCATGGGAGCTTGGACTTGCAGAGACTCACCAAACACTTTTGATAAACAACCTGAGGAGCAGAGTAGTTTTAGAGACAGACGGACAGATGAAGACGGGGCGTGACGTTGTGGTGGCAGCACTGCTTGGGGCTGAGGAGTACGGGTTTTCTACAGCACCTCTGATAGTGATGGGCTGCATCATGATGCGTGTGTGTCACCTGGATACTTGCCCGGTAGGGGTTGCCACTCAGAACCCGGAATTACGTAAGAAATTTACGGGGGATCCGGGGCATGTGGTTAACTTTATGCGCTTTGTAGCTGAAGAAACACGCGAGATAATGGCAAAGCTCGGGTTTAGGACTATAAACGAGATGATTGGTAGGACCGATAAGCTCGAGATGAGGACTGCTGTGGATCATTGGAAGGCAAGTGGGGTAGACCTCTCGGATATCCTCCATAAGCCCGATGTGCCGGCCAACTATGGAACGTACTGTCAGATATCGCAGGATCACGGTCTGGAGGAGGCACTTGATAATAGGGTCTTGCTCGAAGTATGTAAACCTACATTAGAGAAAGCAGAGCCGGTTGAGGCAATTATACCCATAAAGAACGTTAATAGAACGGTCGGAACCATACTGGGGAGCGAAATCACTAAGATTTACGGTCCCCGTGGGCTCAAGGAAGATACCATACGGCTCCATTTTAACGGGTCTGCCGGCCAGAGCTTCGGGGCGTTTGTGCCCGAGTGCATGACTATGATCCTAGAGGGTGATTCGAACGATTATATCGGGAAAGGACTTTCGGGGGGCAAGATTGTGGTATACCCGCCCAAGGGATCGACCTTTAGGGCCGAGGACAACATCATAGTCGGAAATGTGGCGTTTTACGGTGCGACAGGGGGCGAGGCCTATATCCGAGGGATAGCCGGGGAGCGCTTCTGTGTTAGAAACAGCGGAGTGCGTGCGGTTGTGGAGGGTGTGGGTGACCACGGATGCGAGTACATGACCGGGGGCAGGGTAGTTATATTAGGCCCAACGGGACGCAACTTCGCAGCGGGGATGTCTGGAGGCGTAGCGTATGTGCTCGATGAGCAGGGGGATTTTGAAACCAGGTGCAACCTCGATATGGTTAATATTGAGAAAATGAACAAAGAAGACATCGATGAAGTACTTAAAATGATAAAACTGCATGTTGAGTATACTGATAGCTCTAGGGCTACGAACATACTAAGAAAATGGAACGAGTACACGAAGAAAATCGTTAAGGTTATGCCCAAGGACTACAAACGCATGTTAGAGGCTATTAAGCGGGTCGAGGATAGCGGCCTTAGCGGTGACGAGGCCCTCATGGCTGCGTTTGAAGAGAACAAGAACGATCTGGCACGTGTGAGCGGCAACTGATTTATCCCAATATGTGTATCATTGGATATCGAAATACTTCATACGGTATGAAACGGAGGCATTTTAATGGGTGATCCTACAGGGTTTTTGGAGCATACTAGGGAACTTGAGCCCGATCGGTCTCCATCTGAAAGGATAAAGGACTGGAAGGAGTTTCATGGGCACCTGCCCGAGAAAATGCTTAAGGTTCAGGGCTCGAGGTGTATGGACTGTGGAATACCTTTCTGTCAGTCAGGCACTATTATTGGCGGACTCACCGCCGGGTGTCCTATTAACAACCTCATCCCCGAGTGGAACGACCTGGTCTACAAGGGACTATGGCGCGAAGCGCTCGAGCGGCTACACAAAACCAACAATTTCCCCGAGTTTACGGGCCGCGTGTGTCCTGCGCCTTGCGAGGGCTCGTGCGTATTGGGCATAAGTGAGCCGCCTGTAACCATTAAAAGTGTCGAGTGTGCAATTGTAGATAAGGGATTTGAGGAGGGGTGGATTGTTGCGGAGCCTCCCAAGCAAAGGACCGGCAAGACTGTGGCTATAATCGGTTCGGGTCCCGCCGGACTATCCTGTGCGGCTCAGCTAAACAAAGCGGGGCACACTGTCACAGTGTACGAACGGGACGATAGAATAGGCGGGCTGCTTATGTACGGTATACCCAACCCGCACCTGGATAAAAAGATAGTGGAGCGCCGTGTGAATCTAATGGCCGAAGAGGGTGTTAAGTTTGTAACGGGCACCGAGATCGGGAAGGACTATGCTGCGGATAAACTCGTAGCTGGACACGACGCTGTGGTGATATGCACCGGGGCCACTAAGCCGCGTGATCTGCCGATCGAGGGCAGAGAACTAGGTGGTATACACTTTGCCATGGAATTTCTAAGGGCTAACACCAAGAGCTTATTGGACAGTGAGCTTAAGGACGGCAACTTTATATCGGCTAAAGATAAAGACGTTATAGTACTCGGGGGCGGGGATACCGGCACCGACTGCGTGGCGACATCGGTGCGTCACGGCTGCAACAGTCTTGTGCAGTTTGAGATTTTAGCAAAACCACCGCTCGAGAGGGCAGTTGACAACCCGTGGCCCGAGTGGCCTGTGGTATATACGCTTAGCTATGGGCAGGAAGAGGCGGTGGCTGTGTTTGGTGATGACCCCAGACGCTACCAGGTGCTCACCAAAAAATTCGTAGGCGATGCCGAGGGCCGGATTAAAGAACTTCACACAGTAAATATAGAGTGGCATAGGGGCGACAACGGTACACCGACATTTAAAGAGGTAACGGGTTCGGAGAAGGTATGGAAAGCAGACCTTGTGTTTTTGGCATTGGGTTTTTTAGGCCCGGAAGACCTAGTGCTCGAGAACCTCGATATTGAACGTGATGAGCGGTCGAATGCGAAAGCCGAGTATGGCAAATATGCTACAAACATCGATGGAGTGTTTGCAGCAGGGGATGCGCGCAGAGGTCAAAGCCTTGTAGTCTGGGCTATTAACGAGGGCAGAGAGGCCGCAAGAGAGTGCGATAAGTACCTAATGGGATACTCTAATTTGCCATAAGCCCGAGCTCTAAATAAACTAACGACTTGTTAGAGGATGGATCCAGCTATTTTATCCCGCATACAAATGCAAGGAGTATGACAGGATTTGAGTTACCTCCCACCTAAAGAGCAACTTGCTATTATTACAAAAGCCCTTGATGAGATCATCTCGGAAGAGGAGCTGCTGGCTAAGTTTAAAAAATCTAGAGATGATAATAAACCACTGCGTATAAAAGCGGGGTTTGACCCCACTGCACCCGACCTACACCTTGGGCACTGTGTGCTGCTAAAAAAATTGCGGCAGTTCCAGGAGTTGGGCCATACGGTTGTATTTCTAGTAGGTGACTTTACGGCCAAGATCGGCGACCCCTCGGGCAAATCTGCCACACGCCCGCCACTTACAGATGAAGAGGTGGTTAAAAACGCGGAAACCTATAAGCAGCAGGTATTCAAAATTCTTAGAGAGGACAGGACCGAGGTACTGTTTAACTCTTCTTGGCTGGCCCCGATGAGTGCCGAGGAGCTATTAAAACTTGCATCAATGGAAAACGTTGCAAGGATGCTCGAGCGGGACGATTTTCAAAAACGCTACGCAAGCGGGGTCGGTATTTCTATAAAGGAGTTTTTGTATCCACTCATTCAAGCGTACGATTCTGTGTGCATGAAGGCCGATATAGAGTTTGGGGGTACGGACCAAAAGTTTAACATTTTGCTCGGGCGCGAGATACAAAGGCATTTTCACCAAGAGCCCCAGGTTGCAATACTGCTGCCGATCCTAGAGGGGCTTGACGGCGTACAGAAGATGTCGAAATCTCTGGGCAACTATATCGCAGTGGAGGACACCCCCGTTGATATATTCGGGAAAGTAATGTCTGTATCCGATGAGCTGATGTGGAGATACTATGAGTTGCTAAGCGAGAGGTCGGATGAGGAGATTACGGCGTTAAAATCGGATTCTCACCCTATGGATGCAAAAAAAGAGCTTGCTACGGAGCTTACAGCCTGGTTGCATGGGGCCGAGGCTGCTCAGAGTGCGCGTGTGGATTTCGAGTCCAAATTTTCCTCGAGGGAATTCCCCGAAGACGCAAGAGAGGTCCGCCTTTCGCGCGACGATATACTCACAACGCTCGATCTCGTATTTGAGTCGTCCCAAAACCTAAAGAGCAGGGGCGAGGCCAAAAGGCTCATTGCGCAGGGTGGGGTCACAATCGACGGCGAGAGGGTTACCGAGATTAACTCCCCCATATCCACAAGCGGTTCCCACGAAATCAAAATAGGCAAAAAAGAGTTTGTCAGGGTCACTATAGAGTAGAAACAAGTGGGTCTGTAAGCCGAATTCTGTCGTGGACAGCCATTCATCTGGGACATGCATTACTGCATGCCTCGATCGACATACCCGGAAGCGTGGGGCGGGCAGCCCTTTATATTCTCTGAGGAGAATATGCTTCCCTATTTTGTCTTTCTCCAAGCGGGGTTTACCGTGCCGCGGACTGTTGCCAACCCGCGCGGTGGTCTCTTACACCACCTTTTCACCCTTGCCGGACCCGTAGGCCTTAGGCGGTATGTTTTCTGTGGCACTTTCCGTTGCCTCACGACACCTGGGTGTTACCCAGCGCTCTGCCCTCGGAGTTCGGACTTTCCTCCCCCTACATGTGTAGAGAGCGACTGTCTGACCCACTTGCCTCTATACCTTAAGAATATTCATCAATAGCCTGGTTAGCAAGCCTGTCGGCCTGGGTATTGAGTTCCCTGGGGATATACTGGATGCGGAACTCGGGGAGTTGCCCAATCAGCGTCATAGCTTTTTTGTAGAGCGGTTTAATGTCGGGGTGTTTAACTTTCCATAGGCCGTTTATCTGATTGGCCATAAGCTGGGAATCCGTGTACAACCTTACTTTATGTTTGCCAAGCCCCAAGACTGCTTCCAGGGCGGCGATGAGAGCAGCGTATTCTGCCTGGTTGTTCGTGGCTTTGCCGAGATATGTCTTTATAGTTTTAACCGTGGTGTTGTTTTTGGATATAACCACACCTATACCGGATTCGCCGGGGTTCCCGCGCGATGCCCCGTCTGTATATACCGTCAACAGATCACGATCCTTAGTATCTAGCGGAAGGTCAGGTTGAGGGGGAGTCACTTTCTTTTTCTTGGTCGCAAAACAGTATTTTTTTACAGTTCGGGCACTGTATTATTCTAGTGAGTGTCAGTACTTCGTTAAAGAGCTGTGGGGGGATGTTCATGTTGCATCCCGTACACACCTCGTCTTTGGCTTCTGCAAGGGCGATGCCGTTTCTTTTGCTAACTTTTTCGTATATAGGGAGGATATCTGGCTTTACCTGAGTCACAATTTTCTCGTGTTCTTCTTTTTTGGGCTCATACACTGCTCTTAGATCATCGATTTTTTGTTTGTAATCAGAGATCTCCTCTGTGTAATTCGACTCTTTTTCTTGCAGTGACTCTTCTAGTTCTGCAATTTCTGTCTCCAATTTTTCTATCTGCTCCATGCTCTGCAACAGTTCATCTTCCAGGCCTGCAGTTATGCGTTTTGTTTCTGCTATCTCTTTTTGCAGGGCCTCATATTCCTTGTGGGTTTTGATTTCGAAGAGCTTTTCCTCGGATTTTTTGATGGTCTCTTCATTGTTCGAGATCTCGAGTTCTAAACGTGATTTTGTAGTTTTTTGTTCTGTGATTAGGGACTTCTGTGCTTCTATGGAGTCTTTGGCTTGTGTTAGTTCTTGTTCTAGGTTGGAAATTATTTTGGGATATTCTTCTAGGTTTGCTTCCAGCTCTCGGAGCTCGATATCAATACTTTGCAGAGCTTCGAGAGCCACAATTTGGTCTCTCATATCTATCTCCTTGGCCTATGTGTATGGTAACTCGCTCGTGGATATTGGGAAATGGAACTTGAGTGGAAAAACATGTTTTGAAATGAATCGGATTTTGGTATCTAACTTTTATAAACTCTATTCCCATTTAGAGTATTAGCACCTTTTTGTGGGCCCACCCGGACTCGAACCAGGGACCAACGGATTATGAGTCCGCCGCTCTAACCAACTGAGCTATGGGCCCAAGATTCATTCAGTAAATTTACTAGTTTATTTGAATTGTAAGGTCTTGTCAATCTTAGACTGTATAGAAGTTTTATCTTCTTGCAATGGCATAAGGACGATCAGTTCTTGGATAGGTATTTATCAGATTTTAACACCTTGTAATATCTAAGCACTTTGGAGATGTAGTTGGTGGTCTCGGGGTAGGGTGGGATGGTAAATCCGTGCTTTACCACAGCCCCTTTGCCGGCGTTATAAGCTGCGAGCGAGAGTTTGATGTCGCCGTCGAAGTACTTGATAAGGTCTTTTAAGTGGTGGACCCCGGCCTCTATATTCTCGGTGGGGTCAAAGGGGTTATTTAGCCCGTAATCGTCTGCGGTGTCGGGGATAAGCTGCATCATACCTTGCGCGTTTTTGGGTGAGACGGCGTCGGGGTTAAAATTGGATTCTGCTTTTATCACAGCTTTTACCAAGTAAGGGTCGACACCGTGTTTTCTGCTTGCCGATTTTATAACGCTGTCGTATTTCGCGGTGAACTCTTCCGACGACATATTGAGCCCGGGGTGAACAATCCTGTATCGTGCGAGTGCCTGGGGCTGGAACACAGCGGTTGTATACCTGTTTTCGCACTCTAGGGTTTCATAACTCCCACCGCGATCAATGAGCACTATACAGTTTGAAACCTCTACCAGTTTAACGTTGGCGGAGTTGATAATATCAATGTGCTCACCCTGTATGTATTTTTTGATCTCCCCTGTCACAGGGTTTTTAAGCACGGCTTTAGAGTTGTCATCGTTTGAAATAGTACCTATTAGCACAAGCCCGAGCTTGCTGTTTGTGACGTTTACGGACAACAGATCCTGCTCAGACCCACTGGCTATGTAGACTTGAGAAAATGACAGTAAAGCTATTATGGCGATAAAGAGGGGTTTTCTGTAGAGAGGTTGTGTGCTCATATATTAAACGCGTACAGTTAATATACGGAAAGCATAATGGATAGACTAAGGAAAGTAAATAATTAAAAAATACGGTGCATAGATTAAATATTACAACTTACCTATACACAACCTCTTTAATCTCAATTTAGTTCCTTTGGACTCGGGACCTGTGAAAGAATGTTAAAACGGCTTCTATCTGCTAATTATTAATAGGATAAAACTTGTAGGATTTTACATCCTTTCCATCCTTTGTCTTTTTCACCGTGCCGACGACTACACCCATTTTTTGCCCTATCTTGAGTCCGTCTAGGTCGTCTGTCTCTACCTGGGCCATTACCCTTACACCCTCGGGGAAATCGACTAGAGCCAATGCGTACGGTACCGGGAACTCAGGCATGCTCCTTCTTACTATTGTGTATGAATGCAGCTCACCCTCGGGGCTTAACATCTTCTCTTCGATCTCGTCAGAGAAGCTCTCGGGATCCGCCATGTACTTAGGAAATGTCCAGTTGTCCGATTCTTTGCTGTAACCTGCCACAAGCCTAACCCTGCCTTTGTCATCAGTAGCAAACAGCTCCGGGTACATGATATCGTCTTTTCCACTCATAACTAATTCTCCTTATTACAATGTAAATGCAAGCCTATATATTACATTTAAATTAAGTTAAGTCTAGTACGCTACAGGTTAAGTTTGTAAACAAAATAATTACTCAGTAGAATAGGGCGGGTGGGCGAATTTGTACCGAGAGCACTAACTATTGCAGGTTCGGATTCAGGCGGTGGTGCGGGCATTCAGGCCGATCTCAAAACCTTTACTGCTCATAAGGTGTTCGGTGCGTCGGTGGTAACCTGTGTTACGGCTCAAAACACCCAGACGGTAGAGGGTGTGTATGGGTTGCCGCCCGAGTTTGTCGAGCTTGAGATAGACGCCGTTTTGAGTGATATAGGGGTTGATGCTGTAAAGACAGGGATGTTGTATAGCCGCGGTATAATATCGTCGGTTGCAAAAAAATTGGATCAATATAAGATAGAGAAATTGGTTGTGGATCCTGTGATGGTTGCAAAGGGCGGGGTGTCGTTGCTTGAGGACGACGCGGTGGATACTCTGATTGCAGAGATCCTACCCAAGGCCGCAATTGTAACACCAAATATCCCGGAAGCAGAGCGTTTGACGGGATTGGTAATTAGCGGTATCGATAGTATGAGGGAAGCTGCTCACGTTATAATAAACCTTGGCCCCGGCAGTGTTGTGGTAAAAGGCGGGCATTTGGACTCATCTCAAGACGCGGTTGATCTATTTTATGACGGCGAGAGGTTTCATGAGTTTAGAGGAGACAGAATCAATACCAACAATACTCACGGTACTGGTTGTACATACTCGGCGTCTATCTGTGCCGAGTTGGCAAAAGGGGCGGGGCTGCCTGACGCTGTGAAAGCGGCTAAGTCCTATATAACAGGTGCTATTTCGGGTTCTTTTGAGCTCGGCAAGGGGTACGGTCCCCTTAACCATTATTGGAAAATCGATTAACTAAGGAGCACTAGATGGCGGAATTAATAGATGGTAAAAAGGTCTCTCAGCACATAAGAGAGCAGATTACTCAAGAAGTTGAAAAGTTAAAATCCGATACCGGTATTACTCCAGGGCTTGCAGCCGTCCTGGTCGGCGAGGATCCTGCATCTGAGATATACGTGCGAAATAAGAGGAAGGCATGTGCAGCCTGCGGGATGAACTCGTGGGAACACAAGCTCCCCACTGATACTACGGAAGAAGAACTGTTAGCACTTGTGGCGAAATTAAACGACGACCCACAGGTCCACGGCATCTTGGTCCAGCTACCTCTGCCCGATCATATCAACGAAACAAATGTGCTCCGCGCTGTGTCGCCCGCTAAGGATGTAGACGGGTTTCACCCCTACAACGTGGGTCTATTGGTCGAGGGGCATCCGCGGTTTATCTCTTGTACGCCACATGGGATTATCAAGATGCTCGAATACTACAACATAGATATCGAGGGCAAGCAGGCTGTCATAGTGGGCAGGAGCAATATCGTGGGGAAACCCGTATCCATTCTCTTACTCCACCGCCATGCCACCGTCACGATCTGTCACTCGCGCACAAAACCCCTGGATGAGGTAACAAAGAGGGCCGATATATTGGTTGCCGCAATCGGCAGAGCCAACTTTATAACCGCAGATATGGTAAAGGAGGGGGCTGTGGTGATTGATGTGGGGATTAATCGCAACCAGGAAGGCAAACTGACCGGGGACGTGGAGTTCGAGGGGGTAAGTGAGGTGGCTTCCTACATCACGCCTGTTCCGGGAGGGGTGGGCCCGATGACTATAACCATGTTGCTTTGGAATACACTTGAGTCTGCAAAGAGTATTTAGTACTTAAGATCTAGAATTTCCATCGATCCTGATGTGTATGATCCATGCATGATTCATATCAATGGGGATCTAAATATACTAAGCAAACTTTATAGATAACTTATCGCTCTTAATGACTTTTTTAGAGTCGCTGAGCTGGCCCGATAGTTCTGAAATAGTCATGTTAAGCTTTGGATGTATAAAATCGGGGGCGATCTCAGCCAGAGGTTCGATCACAAAACGCCTTTGGTGAGCGTGTGGATGGGGGATGGTAATATTTGGACTAATGATGACAAGATCGTTATAGAAAATGATATCGAGATCGATAATCCTCGGGCCCCATTTAGTCTCTCGTTTCCTCCCCATCTCGTTCTCAATGGAGTGCAGTCTCTCAAGCAGCTCATAGGGTAGAAGCCCGGTCTCTAGTTCAATTGCCGCATTTAAAAAATCGGGCTGGCTCTCATTTCCAACAGCTTCTGTTTTGTATATGGACGATAGCTTTATAATTTTAGAAAATTTCGATACTTGGAGTAACGCACTCTTTAAATTTTCAGTCCTATCACCCATGTTGGTACCCAAGCTGATAAACACGTTTTTCATAGCACTCTATTCTAACCGTGTGGCTTTGACTATCCAGCTCGTTTCAATTAGTGTTGTTGCGAGGGGGGCGTAGCTTATGGCACTTTTAAATGATAATGAGATCCGAGAGAGAGTCGGGGCGTTAGAGGGTTGGAGTGTGGTTGAAAAATCGATTGTTAAGGAGTTTACGCTTGGGGATTTTATAGAGGCAATAGGCTTTGTAAACAAAGTGGCAATTTTAGCCGAGAAGGCAGACCACCATCCCGATATATTGATAGAATATAAGAGAGTAACCCTCACACTTTCGACTCATAGTGAAGGCGGGCTTACTAATAAGGATTTTCGGCTTGCCGGGGAAATTGATGATTTAGTCTGAAATCTGATTACTTCTCTATATCTATTACTTTATAATCCTTCTCTTCCAATACGATTGTGGTGCCGTCGTCCTCAACCCTTCTCTGCTTCTTTTTACCAAATCCGCTAAATAGCCTTAGCACTCCAAATAAGACAAATAAAGCACCTGCAATGATGCCTATAAAAAGCCCGAATATAGCTAGTATGCCAAAAACTACCAGCCCTAGGATTAATGCCACGGGCAATGCGTAAAACGGCGCTTTACCCTTATAGATATGGATACTGTTTCTGCTGTTCATTTTCTCCCCTTACCTGATTATATAATCTATACAGGCACTTCTACGGTATCTAGTACTTCACTCAGTGCGTCTTCCTGCCCCCCGCTCCGCATCATCACCCCACCTTTTAATAATACTCTATGAGCCAGCACAGGCAACACCATTTGTTTTACATCGTCTGGGATGCAATACTGTCTCCCGCCCACTAGTGCAAGCGCCTGTGCGGTGTTTTTAAGAGCTATCGCACCCCTTGGGCTCACACCCAGCTCAAATAGGTTTGGGTTCCTTGTTTGGTTTATTATCTCGAGTATGTAGTCGAGGATCGCTTCGTCCACACGAACCCCAACGGCCATCTCCTGCAGTGTGATAACATCCTCTGCAGAGATAGTGGGCTCGATTTTGTCCCAGGAATTACCCGGCATCGAATTGGCAAGGATCTCTTTTTCACTTCTCCGGTCCGGGTACCCTATGCTTATCCTAAGCGAAAATCTATCGAGCTGGTTTTCAGGCAGAGGGAAAGTACCCTTGTACTCAAAAGGGTTTTGGGTGGCAATCACAATAAATGGTCTCGGTAGATTATATACATTGCCGTCTATCGTAGCCCGCGATTCGTTCATAGCTTCGAGCAGAGCACTCTGGGTCTTTGGTGTGGCCCTGTTTATCTCGTCGGCAAGGACTATGTTGGCGAAGATAGGGCCTTTTTTAAATGTAAATTCGTTTGTGTCGCGGTCTAACACGGAAACACCCAAGATATCCGATGGCAGCAGGTCGCTTGTAAACTGTATTCTCTTGAAACTCAAGTTGGTGGATTTTGCGAGTGCATGGGCAAGGGTGGTTTTGCCCACACCCGGCACGTCTTCTATCAGCAAATGACCGCCCGAGATAAGGGCAACGAGCGCAATTTTAATGGCCTCGGGCTTGCCTTTTATTACACTCGATATGCTTGTTTCCAGTTTTGTAACTTTTTCTAGTAGGTCTTTATTCGTCAAAGGTAGTTATTAGGCTCTGCCACAGCATTTTTTATATTTTTTCCCGCTCCCGCAATGACACGGGTCGTTTCTTCCTATCTTTTTCTGTTGCCTGCGAACAGGGGTTTTTCTTTCTTGGGCCTCTCCATGGCTAAGCACCATGCGCTCTTGCTCAATTTTCCGTCGCCTTTCCAAACGTTCCATATCTGTTTCCTTAACAGGCTGTACCCTAAACAGTTTTTCGCATATATCGTCGGCATAGCGTGTCATGAGGCGCGAGAACATATCAAAGCCCTCCCGCTTGTATTCACGCAGTGGGTCACGCTGTGCGTATCCTCTAAGGCCTATACCCTCTCTAAGATGGTCCATGTTGAGAAGGTGGTCTTTCCATAGATAGTCGATGGTTTGAAGCATAATATAACGCTCAATCTGCCTCATGGTCTCTGACCCGATCTCTTCCTCTTTTTCTTGATAAAAACTCCTTAATTTCTCAATGAGGTTCTCTGTGATCTCGTCCCTGTTTCCCGTGGTCTCTGAAAGTTCAGTCAGATCGTACTCTATATTAAAAATTGCATGAATCGATTCCGCTAATTCTTTTGGCTCCCATTCGCCGGGGGCCGATTTTTCTGGGACATTAATGTTTACTATTTCTTCTATGAGCTCATCGGTCATCTCGAACAGGTTGTCTTTAAGTGTATCGCCGCCAGCCAGGATCTCTTTACGGCGTCTATATATAACATCGCGCTGTGTGTTGAGTACATCGTCGTATTCGAGCAGGTGTTTACGAATATCAAAGTTGCGCCCCTCCACCTTCTTTTGAGCGTTTTCGATGGATTTAGAGATCATTTTGTGCTCGATCGGCTCGCCTTCTTCCCAGCCCAGCTTGTCCATTATTTTAGTGATAGTCTCGGATGCGAATATTCTCATCAGGTCATCTTCAAGTGAGACATAGAAGCGGGATGAGCCCTCATCACCCTGACGCCCTGCACGTCCGCGTAGCTGGTTATCGATTCGTCTAGATTCATGGCGTTCCGTGCCTATAATATGTAGCCCACCCATATCGATCACCCGTTTTTTCTCGTCTTCACATATGCCCTTGGCCTCGAGCATTGCCTCTTCGAACTGATCGGGCTCGGCCTCAGTGGGATCGATCTTAAATTTCTTGTGAATAATATCCTTGGCAAGGGACTCAGGATTGCCGCCCAGTATGATGTCAGTACCTCTACCGGCCATGTTCGTAGCAATGGTGACGGCTCCGATGCGTCCTGCCTGTGCTACGATCTCGGCTTCCTGCTCATGGTGCTTGGCATTTAGCACCTTGTGCGGGATCTTTTCTTTTGTAAGGAGTTTGTTCAGTTTCTCCGATTTCTCAATAGAAGTTGTACCTACAAGTGTAGGGCGCCCTAGTTCGGTCTGTTCTCGGATCTCGTCTACAATAGCCTGGTACTTCTCTTTTTCAGTTTTGTACACAGAGTCGTTTCTATCGTCGCGGATCATGGGTTTGTTGGTGGGTACTACGCTTACATCCAGTTTGTAGATATTTTTGAACTCAAATGCCTCTGTGTCTGCCGTACCTGTCATACCTGCGAGTTTACGGTACATCCTAAAATAGTTCTGGATAGTAATGGTGGCCAGGGTTTGGTTCTCGTTCTCAATCTCCACACCCTCTTTAGCCTCGATAGCCTGGTGTAGTCCGTCGCTCCACCTTCTACCCGGCATAAGTCTTCCGGTGAATTCATCAACAATAATCACCTTGCCGTCCTTAAGCATGTAGTCAACGTCTTTGTGGAACAGGTTATGGGCTCTAAGCCCCTGTATCACGTGGTGCAGGAACTCGATGTTTGTGGGGTCGTATACATTGTTTATGCCCAGTTCCCGCTCGACCTTGCTGGACCCTTCCTCTGTCGGGGTGACCTGTTTGGTCTTTTCGTCAATGGTGAAATCAACGTCGGGCCTAAGCCGTTTTACCACCCTGTCTATATTAAAATAGAGCTCGGTCGAGCTCTCGGAAGGGCCCGAGATAATAAGCGGGGTCCTTGCCTCGTCAATCAAGATACTGTCGACCTCATCCACTATGGCAAAGGTGTGTTCGCCCTGCACATAGTCATCCAACGAGAACTTCATATTGTCACGCAGGTAGTCAAACCCAAACTCGTTATTAGTCCCGTAGGTTACGTTTGCACGGTAAGCCTGCTGACGAGTGCATTCGACCAGCTTGGTCTTAAACGATGCCAGCACATCGAGGTTTCGTTCAGGCGGGATTTCCATATCACTATATTCCGTGGGCCACACGCTTAAGTTATTATCAATAGCATTTTGTGCACGTACCGGGTCTTCCCAATCGAGTAGGTAAGAGACATCGTGGTTTACAACACCCACATCGAGTCCTAGGATTTTATATATGGGGCCCATCCACATGGCATCGCGCCTTGCCAGGTAATCGTTAACAGTGACCAGGTGTGCACCGTTTCCCGTTATACCGTTTAGATAAAGCGGAAGCGCTGCAACCAGTGTTTTACCCTCACCGGTCTTCATCTCTGCGATATTACCCTGGTGAAGGACCATGCCCCCTATAAGCTGTACATCGAAGTGGCGCATCCCGAGAGTTCTGCGACCTGCTTCTCGGACCAACGCAAACGCGTCGGGAAGGATGTCCCATAGTGTGTCTTCGATCAACTCGTGAGTTTTATCGTCAATCTCTCTTGAGCCTTTACCGTTTAGCTTATCTGCAATAGTTTGTTTGAAATCATCGGTTTTGGTCAGAAGCTCATTTGTGTGTATGTTGATCAGGCCACTCTCCTGATCGTTGATCGTCTTTACGACCGAAGCAAGCCGTTTTAACTCTCTCTCGTTTTGAGAGCCGACGATCTTTTTCATAATATATGAAATCATATTGAAAAGGTCCTCCGCTGGGGAAAAGCAGTTAAAGTATAAGTGTAAATGCTACATATCACAAATCTATACATCATTACGGGATTTAGTAGATAGCAGCTATCAATTGCCCGTAACCATTGCTAAATTAGATTAATTAAGGCGAAAAAAGATTCCTCTGCAGGAATGTTTAGGATTAGTTAATAATTCGCAACCTGACTCAGGTAGTTTTGGGTTTAGTTTAACTCTACCGAGACAACCTTTGATGTGCCCTTGTTATTGGATGTAATGCCGATAAGCGAGTTTACAGACTGCATAGTTTTCTTGTTATGAGTGATCATGATGACCTGAGAGCTATCCGTCATCTCGGTGAGTAGGTCGATAAAGTGTGTTGTGTTTCTATCGTCAAGCGGGGCATCGATCTCATCGAACAATAGGAAAGGAGCTGGTTTAATGCAACACGCTGAGAGCACAAGAGCAATTGCAGAGAGTGCTTTTTCCCCACCAGAGAGCAGGTTTATGGATTGAAACCTCTTGCCGCTCGGTCTTACAACTACGTCCACACCTGACTCGAGCATGTTATCGGGATCGGTTAACACCAGTTTACCCTCTCCACCCCTAAACAATCGGTTGAATATATCGGTAAACTTCTCGTTCATCTGATCAAAGGTCTCTTTAAATCGCTTTTCCGATTCGCTGTCAATCTTTTTTATCGCAGTTCTAAGCGACGATATAGCGGACGTAAGGTCCTCGATCTGCTCGGTAAGGAAAATGTGTCGTTCTTCGAGTTTCTTGAACTCTTCAGGTGCAAGCAGGTTCACGGGGCCGAACCTCTCTATTCTGGCCTGCAACCTTTGGAGCTTAATCTTGCTCGACTCTATGTCTATGGGTTCTGGTTGGATCTCGGGTGTTTCACCGTCTTCTTTGCTGTAAATTGTGTTTTCGTCAATATCGTTTTTCCTGAATATCTCTTTAATATGCTCTTTTTCGATCTCAAGGCGGTTTAAGTCCATACTAAGCGAGTTGTGTTTATCGTGGGTCTCCGATAGCTTTTGCATCAGCTCTTCTTTCTCTGACAGGTAGGTTTTCAGCTGTTCATTGTTTTTGAGACGATCGGTCTTTTTATCGGCAAGTTCCTGTTCTTTTGTCTCCAGGTTTTCTACGAGCAGGTTTATTTGGCTCTTGGCGTCTATGTTTTTTTGTTGTAAATCCAGCTTGTTTTGGTTTTTTTCTTCTATCTCTTTAGTCTCGAACTTGAGTTTAATCTCTATTTGATCAGACCTGCTATTTAGCTCTACTATATCCTTTTCCATATTCTTGATCTGTTCGTCTAGAGAGGCTTTGGATATATAGTGTGCGGAAATCTCAGCTTCGATCTTTTTTTCTACCTCTTCCACATTGCTAAACTGCTCTTCAAATAGGCTTAGGTTTTGTTGGATCTGCGTCCTTTTTTGATCATAATTCGCAGCCGTGGTGTTCATCTCGTTAATTTTAAGTTCACGCCCCCGAGTATCTTCATCAATGCGTGCGATCTCATCCTCAATTGCACTGCACCTTTCCTCGATCCTATTTAGCAGACTCCTTGTGTTTAGCATATCTTTGTTGTTTTCCGCCTCTTTGATGCCGATATCAATGAGTTTGGTTTCCTCGGACTTAAAACGTGAGGAGAGGTTGTCGATCTCGTTTCTTATATCTTCGATCTTCTTTGTTTTAGCCGATAGATTTGCATCAATAGAGCTCACAAGGGCTGAGAGTTCGTCAATCTCACCTTTAATGGTCAGCACACCTCGTGCCGGCGGCCCTCCGGTGACAGCACCTTCGGGGTGAATAATATCACCTTTTGGAGTAACAAGGGTGGCATGGATGCTCTGGTCGTTATGGCAACGGAGACCATCGTCTAAGCTCTCAACAACATAGATGTTTTGAGTAAGCGCCTCTATTAAGTCTCTCTCAAGGCCCTCAGCATCTATATAGTTGCTAAGTGGGGCAAGACCGGCTTCAGCGGCATTGTTTCTGCCCTGCTTATTTGTTGGGGTGGATGTGTAGAAAGTGCCTCTGCCTACGTTGTTGTTATGAAGCGATTCAATGGATTCTTTTACGTGGGATTGGTCTCTTAACACTATCCAGCTCAGTTTGTCGCTTAAGGCCGATTCTACGGCCGTCTCATACCCAGTTTTAGCCTTTATGAAATCAGATACCAGACCAATAATACCGTTACCTTTCGAATCCACTACAAATTCCTTCATTTTCTGGGGTAACCATTCGTAGTTGGCGTGTATCTGCCGAAGTGCATCGAGACGCGATTTAGTTTCGTTCAGGTTTTTTGTTAATTCGCTTTGTTCATTTTCATTTACTGTTAGTTTCGTCCTATAGGATTCTATTTGCTCGCCGAGTTGTTGATTTGTTTCTTCGATAACTTTTTTTCGGCCCGCTATATCGGACATAGTATTATCGAGCTCGGTCAGTTTACCGGATATCTCTTTTTTCTCGCTTTGGTGCTGGGTTAGTTCTTCTGTGAGTATGTTTTTTCTGGAAATCAATTCGCTTAGCTCTTTTTCAAAACCTACCATTGTGTCTCGGAATGAATTGATTTCGTCTAATGTAAGATAGAGCTCTGATTTTGTGTTGTCGAGGTCGGTTTTTATCTTTTGCGAGCCTGATCTGTGCGCTGAAAGTTCGTCTTGTTTTGACCGGATCTCATTTAACTTGGAATCTAGCCGGGTTTTAAGTTCTCCGAGTCTGCTTTCGTTATTGCTAATTGTTGAGAGTGTTAGATTTTTTTCTTGTGTTAGCGACTCTATATCTTTTTTGATTCTCTCTATATAGATATCAATGTTAGCAATCTCGTTCCTTGCGATCTCCTGCATAGATTCTTTGGACTGCAGGTTGGTTTTAGTCGTATATACATCACTCTCTAACTCTTCAACGGCTTTATCTGAGACCTCGATTAGGGAGTTCATATCTCGAATTAGCTGGTCTTTGTCGTGAATATTCGACTCACTCTCAGCAATAGCGGTTGAGAGAGAGGTTTGTTCAGCTGAGATTCTATTTATGTTTTCGTTTAACTCTAGGAGCTCAGCGCTTAATATAAAGTACTCTAGTTTTTTAGCCTCTTCTGAAATACGCTTGAATTTGTCTGCGTTTTCAGCCTGTCTGCTAAGCGTGTCCATATGGTGTTTTACTTCGTTTGCCATATCGGTCACACGGCTTAGGTTATCTTCTGTAGACCTTATACGGCTCTCGGTCTCGCGCTTTCTGAGTTTATATCTCCCGATCCCAGCTACCTCTTCAATTAGGGTCCTCTTTTCTTCGGGTTTTGCGGTGATTAGGAACTCGACTCGGCCCTGACCTATGATTGAGTAGGCCCTTGCACCCGCGCCTGTGTCGAGAAACATTTCGGTTATGTCCTTTAGACGGCAGTTGACACCGTTTATGTAATACTCACTGTCACCCGAGCGGAATAGCCTTCTTTTGATCTCTACCTCTTCGAATCCTCCGTTTTCCTGTGCCTCCATTACTAAGGAAACCTCTGCCATGCCGAGCGGTTTTAGAATCTCGCTTCCGTTGGAGATGACTTCGTCCATGCCGTCTGCTCTTAGTCGGCGGGGGTTCTGTTCCCCGAGTATCCAGCGTATGGCGTCTAATATATTGGATTTGCCGCACCCATTGGGACCTACGATCGCACTCGTATCGTTATGAAACTGTACAACAGTTTTATCGTAGAAGGATTTAAATCCTGATAGCCCGATAGATTTGATTCTCATTGTTTAGGAATTAACGCAACTTAGATTATAAGATTATCAAAAAAAAGAAGGAAACACAATCTAAAATACAATTTTTATCTGTAATTGATAAGACGGGTGTTATTTCTTGAATATACTGGACCAAAACCTCTTTTCGGTCTTTTTGTCTTTCATAGACTGTTTTTTATTCTGTTTTCGGGTCTGAATCAGGCGTAGCTCCCTCTTGGCTTCCAAGAAATCCGGAGCAAGCTCTACGGCTTTTTCAAACTGCTTCTCTGCCTTATAGGTGTTATCGTCGTTTTTATATATAGTGCCTAGATAGTAGTAGTTCTGGGCAATATTGTTGTTTGCGTTTATGGCCTCTTCAAGCAGACGAGAGCAATCATCCTTTACGGTGTTTTTATCTTTAGCAGCCAGGTATTTAGCCCATGCCGAAGCCCCGATATATGCGGGTTCCTCGGGATTTAACTCCACAGCCTCGCTGAACTTCCTTTCTGCTTCGATGTAGTTTCGGCGGTTTAGAAACGTTTCACCGGCCTTAAACGCGATCTCAGCGTCGTAATAGGACATTGCATTGTTTTGTAGATCTGCAATTTCATCACTCGCATCGTACGTATCCCTCTTCATTTCGTCCGAGAGAGTCTCGTAAGCATTTGTAATTGTGGTAAATATTTCCTCGACTTTATCCCTCATCTCTGAATCCATACCGGGGTGGGTGTCGGGGTGAAATTTCTTTACTAGTGCATAATAAGAGTTACGTATTTGATCAGTGTCAGCATCTCTACTTATGTCTAATAACTGATAGTGATCTACTTTGGTGAGTGTTTTATGGATTTCCAGTACCTCGTTTATAAATTCGCTATCTACAGTGGGCTCTGCTTCTGTGGTAGAATCCTCAATCTCTATTGTGGGCTCATCATCACCCAGGAGGTCCGCAACGTCGTTTGTGCTCTTTGTATCTATTTCTATATCAATTTGCGGGCTCTCCCCGGGCTCGGTACTTAAACCCTCTATAACTTCGCTATCTGTATTTGTAGGGGTTGGGGAAGTCTCGACTTCAATCTGGGTACTATCCACTTCTATATCAAGGGATAGATCGACCTCAGCGGTATTTTGCTCAGCCGTAATGTCCGTCTCTAAATCTATGTTTTCTAACGGTGTGTCGTCTTGTTCAGTACCGGTTTCAATTTTGAGCGGGTCGAGTGTGTCTGACTCGGTCTCGGATGTTGAGTCGGCAGAGTCGGGGTCGATTCCAAGCTCTATGCTGATCTCATCAGACTCCTCGTCATCTATGCCCAGGTCGAGATCGTTTAAGTCTGTAGAGAAGCCCGAAACATCCTGAGGCAGGCTCCTTTCTGTGGTTGGGGCCGTATCAGCTTGCTCGTCAAGATCCAATTTTATATCGACTGTGTTCTCTTCGTACTCGGGAATATGGTGAGCATCATCCGTGGTTTGCTCAAAGTCACCGGTCTCAACTGCTATCTCGGGTTCGAATTCATTATCGTCAGGTGCCATACTGCTCTCGGGTTGCGCTGCAATGTCTTCTATGGGTATTTCCTGCGAACCCTCTTCAAATGTTTCTGGTGTGGGTTCTAGGTTGTCTTGTTCAACAGCTTCTGTATTATTGTCGATAATCTCTTCGTTTAGTTCTATTATCTCCTCTTCTAACGGTAGATCCGGAGTCTGGTCAGTTTGTGTGTATTGATCGTAGTACTTAAGCACGTTTTGAATCGATTGTCTGCCGATGTCCTCAACAAACGAATCCGGCATATTGATGAATCCTAGCAGGCTTAGGAAATATATTAATTTGCGTGTCTCATCTCTGTTTAGTCTCGATGATTCCAGAACGTCTGAGAACTTAGCCCCCTGTTTTAGTAGGTCGACTAACCTGAGTTCCCTGGGGCCGAGACCCAGCTCGTTCATCATTTTGGCTCTAAGCTCTTCATTAATATTTATCTCGGTGCTCGAGAGCTCGATTGTATCGGGATTAATGTACCTATCGATGGCCGAGCGCAGTACATCGGGCAGTTTAGTCTGGTATACAACAATTCGATCAGTAAATTTGGCTGTATTTGTAAAATTATAATTACCGCTCAAGCATGTGAAGCCATATATTATCTTCTCGGCAACTTGGAGTTCCAGATAGTTGTTTAGCTCGTGCGGAGATATTTTACCCATCTCCACAAGCACCTCTCCAATTTTTTGTTTGTTTTGAGAGGAGGTGTCGACGGCCTTTATGTATTCTTGCTCGTTTATTTTTTTTCTGCCGAGCAGAATTTTGCCCAGTGCTGTCTCAATCCCTCCACCCTCTGCAAACACAGGTATGCCGTTCATGAAGCAGATCTTTAGATTTGTAGCCGAGTGTATTTCCAGTATCCCGGTCTTTCGTTTCGTGTACAGGTCAACGATCAACTTGGGGAAAAATACCTCTTCCAGGTTCCCTTCTTCATCGAACTCTGTCTCAGACTCCGAGGGTTCTGTCGATGTCGGGTATTTACTCAAGTACTCTTCTAAAACCGGCAGTTGGGACTCTTGTTGTACGATATATATTTGATTAGTATCGGTGTTTGGCTCGACATCGTTTACAAAATCGATTATTTCGAAGTAACTGTTGCCCTGGATTCTGGCTATAAGCCCGGGGCTAAGTGCCTGGTCTGTGAGTTCCAAAACGGTTAGTTCTGGTTTTTCGTAAAAGAGTTTGTCAATTCCGTCTTTGTAGTCCAACAATAGGGTTGTAGCAATACCCTTTTGTTCTATGAACTCTTTTACTTTATCGCAATAATCTTTGTTGTTTCCGATAATGAATACTTTTTTATCCAATGCAATACTTACACTCCTGCTGTTAACCTTGATTGGAGAGTATGTCTTCGTTCGGACGAATATCCGATTCCTGCTTCAGTCTCTGTATCCAGTCCTCGAAGAGCGCTCTACGTTGTCTTGCAAGCTCTTGTTGCTCAATCTGGGCTTTTTGATTTTCAAACTCTTGTTTGTTGACTTCCTCTATCTCTTTTAACGCAACAATATAGTAGCTGTTGCCGTTGTTAAAAACCTTGGGTGCTACGGCTGATCCTTCATTTAGAGAAAACGCCAAGAGCCCGAGCTCTTTGATACCGATTTTGGGCACCTGCTGGGTCCTGGTAAATAGCCCGGTCTCGTTTACCTCAAGGCCCAAAGCTTGGGCTTTATTTGCAAACTCTCCTTTGTTGGCGGCTTTTAATTTTTGCAGAGCGTCCCCTGCCTTTTTAGAGGTCTCGGCTCTGGAATTTTCGAGATTAACTGTTTTTATGACATCGCCTTTAGCCTGGTCGAAACTGCGTTCCTTAGAGGGGACTATATCCTTTAGCTCAGCAAACCAAATGGAGTCGCCCATCGGCTGGTAGTATCTGTCTTTGCTGTCGAAAGCGAATGCCCTCTGCCATATCTCTGTGGGAATGTCATTTGGGCCGTTTGTGGCGGCGTATGCTCGGGTTTCTATTATTTCGTCTGCTGAATACTTTTTAGCAAGATTTTCTAATGTATCAATTTTTTGACCCAGAGTGCTTTGAATATCTTGGAGCACTTTCAAGCGTTCCTGCTCCGTTTGTTGGGTTTTTAGTTTGTCAGCGATCTCATCCCTTACCACCGAGATGTCTGCTACGGAGCCGTCTTCGTTTGTAAAAGTAGATTTATAGGCGTCGTAATAGTCTTTAATATTTTGGTCTGTTATCTCTATGTTTTTTCTAAAGACCTCGGGGCCAAGTTTTAAATACCTTATACTCCTTTGTTCGGGTGTATTGAAATCGGTTTTGTGTTGGTTGTAGTAGTCCTCGAGCTCTTTATCGGTGGGGAGATCGGTGTTGGTTATGTTCTCGGCATTAAATTCAACAAAAGCAAGGTTTGCCTTCTCGTTCTGTAACCTGTAGAGATTAAAGAGTTTTTCGTCTGTTACTATGGCCGTTTCATTAATAAAATTGGCTAGCTTTTCGACCACCATAGAGTCTCTGTAGCCACTTTCAAAGTCCGGGACACTGAGCCTTAGGCCCTGCTCGACATACTGATTATATGCTTCTTTGCCGACAAACACACCGTTAACCTGAAAACCGGGGTTGGAGTGTATATCCTTGCTTAATTCCTCGTCCGATACCCTAAACCCCATCTCGCGGGCCTTCTGAGCCAGCAGTTTGAGCTCTATAAGCTGATTCAATGCCATCATATCGATCTGAGGCATGAGTTCTTGGGGTATGTTGCTATTTTGCGTGTACTGTTTTCTAACATTCTTTCTAATGTTTAGGTATTGGTTCATACTTATAGGCTCGCCGTTAACGGTAGCAGCTACACCGGTAGGGGCAACTCCCCCACCCGATCCCAGCCCCGATATCCCTACAAATCCAAGGCCGAATATAAACACAATACCTATCAGTATAAGTACTATTCTAGTAAACCAGGTATGTTTCTTCCGTATCAGATCCAGACTCATTATTAATCATCCTATTTATTAAATTCTAAGTAAAATCTATACCACATGCGCACCGGTTTCAACCCTGGGACACAACAGGTGCGCTACATACATGCAACATAGATTTAACTTGATAAATGTAAATATAAATGGAAGGATGCGAATATCAACTATGGTGAGGCTTGACAGCCACAGGGGGCTAGAATAACCTAATTCCACTTTTTACCTATTCCTATGTCCAAAAGGTACATCTAATGATAACAACCCTTGCCGGAGGGGTCGGAGCCTCTAAGTTCTTAGAGGGTCTTTCACAGATAATAGATCGCGAGCAGTTAAATATCATAGTAAACACGGCCGATGATATTTGGATAAACGGGCTATTGGTGTCGCCGGATATCGACACCATTATATATAGGCTCTCGGGTGAGGTGGACAGAAAAAGGGGCTGGGGGCTTGCAGATGACACGTTTAGCTGCCTTGAGACTCTTGAGAGGTTCGGGGCCGAGTCCTGGTTCCACATCGGCGACAGGGACCTGGCCACGCATATCTTTAGGACCGAACAACTGCAAGGAGGAGCAACACCGTCCGAGATCACGGCACGGATTGCAAAAGCTTATGGCTTAGAGGACTACATCAACCTGCTGCCGATGACCGACCAAAGCGTAGAGACTTGGATAGATACAGAGCAGGGAGAGATGCATTTCCAGGAGTACTTAGTAAAAGAAAAAATGAGGCCCGACGTGCTCGGAGTAAACATAAGGCGGATCGAGAGTGCCGATCCCGCACCGGGAGTGATTAGTGCAATTAGGAACGCAGACGCGATTATACTTTGCCCTAGCAACCCGATTATCAGCATCGGGCCTATTCTGGCTACGGGGTCCATACGGGATGAGCTTGTAAACACAAGTGCAAAAATAATTGCCATAAGCCCGCTTGTGGGTGGTGTGCCACTCAGAGGCCCTGCCGATAAGTTGATGAGGGGGCTAGGGGTAGAGGTGTCGTCATACGGTGTGGCGAGTTTATACAAGGATTTTTTAGATCTGATCGTAGTCGACCGGAGCGATGCCGGTGAGGTAAGCAGGATTGAGGAACTGGGTATAGGAGCGGTTTGTATGGACACCGTAATGCGTACGGCAGAGGTAGCCTCGGAGCTTGCAACCAAGGTATTGGAATTGTTCCAAGATTAGTATTTTATCTAAGATTTAAAACGTGTTATGAGCAGTCACAGGCAGCTTGACAACCATTAATCAGATATGCGAATATTAATGGGTAAATCGGGGTGATTTAATTCGAGAGTCCTTATTATCTGTGGATAGATCTAAAAAATAGGGTATTTTTCGTTATACAGGTTATTTAATGAAGGAACTGCATCCAATTTGGGAAGAACTCAGCCAAGTGAGCAGTTTTAAGCTGCTTAAAGAGGCACTGGGAGAGATCGATGATAATCTGGACCAGGCCCCTTCGGGGCTCGGCCGGGTACTGGACAAACCACTTAACGACAAAAGGGTTAGCAGAGACGAGGCGCTATCACTGATTGGTCTAGAGGGTGATGATCTGGTGCAGTTGTTAATGGCTTCATCGTATTTGAGAAACGAGGGCAGGGGAAAGACCCTTACTTTTTCTAAGAATGTATTTGTCCCAGTAACCCAGCTTTGCAGGAATCACTGCGGCTACTGTACATTTAAATATGAGCCTCATGAGGGCCGCCTCTTTATTCCGCCCGATGAGGTGGTGGAACTGGCCAAAAAAGGTGCGAGCCTGGGTTGTACAGAACTGCTCTTTGTTACGGGGGATAAGCCTGAGCTGGTTTACCGGGAGTATAGAGAGGCCCTAAGATCAATCGGGTATGAAACCACGGCCGAATACCTGATTGCACTTGGAGAGCTTGGGCTCAAACAGAATATATTCCCCCATACCAATCTAGGGCTTGCCACAAGAGATGAACTGATAGGATTTAGCAAATCAAACCCGAGCATGGGTCTTATGCTCGAGAATATAAGCCCTAGGCTGCTCAATAAAGGCGAGGCTCACTACCGCTGCCCCGATAAAGTCCCGAAACAGAGGATGAGCACTATGGACCTTGCAGGGGAGCTGAACATTCCTTGGACCTCGGGGATACTGGTAGGTATCGGAGAAACATGGGAGGAAAGGATAGATTCGCTGCTTGCGCTCAGAGAGCTAAACGATAAATATGGGAATCTACAGGAGATAATAATACAAAACTTCACACCCACAAGCGGCATACGGATGGCCGACACACCTGCCCCTGAGCTGGTAGATATGCTTAGGTTGGTTGCCATATCTAGGATCATTTTCGGTGGGGCTATGAACATTCAAATCCCACCAAACCTTAACCCCGAGAGCTACCCGCTGTTTATCTATGCGGGCATTAATGACCTGGGTGGGGTATCGCCGATTACTATTGACTATGTAAACCCCGAGTCGCCTTGGCCTCAGTTGGACTTGATGGCAGAGTATGTGAATGAGGCCGGGTTTCAGTTGAGAGAGAGGCTCCCGGTATATCCCGAGTACATAAGTGATGAGTACATAAATCCAGATCTACTTGAAATCGTGCTTAATTTTGTAGACCAAGAGGGCTATGTGCCGACAGAGGTAAATGAGGAGGTATAGAAGTGAGTGATATTGATGTTGCGATAAAATCCATTGAAGAAAATAGAGGGCTTGGGCTTGACGGCTTGTTCTCAAAGGTAAACGGCAGGACCGGGCAGATTATAGACAGCTCGCTTGCGGGGGATGAGGTCTCTGTAAAAGACGCAGAGCACCTGTTTGGAATAGATGATCTGGACGAGCTTTCTTTGCTTGCGATAGCTGCGGACCATATAAGAAAGCAGGACGTGGGGGATGTGGTCACATACGTTGTTAACAGGAATATAAACTTTACCAATATCTGTAACACCTACTGCGGGTTCTGTAATTTCATGGCACCCGAGGGTGACGAAAGGGCATATTTCCTTACAATGGACGAAATTGCAGACAAAGCTAAGGAAGCCTGGGATATTGGGGCCACAGAGGTATGCATGCAAGGCGGGATGCACCCCGATATAGACGGCAATTTCTATATAGAACTAATAAAATCGGTTAAAAAAGCTGTACCCGAGATGCATACACATGCATTCTCGCCTTTCGAGATCTTTTATGGTGCCGAGAGTCTAGACATATCGGAAGAGGAGTTTATTGAGAGGTTAAAAGACGTAGGGCATAATACATTCCCCGGCACAGCGGCAGAGATTTTAGTAGAGGAAGTCCGCAAGATTATCGCCCCCAGAAAAATGCCAACCGAAGCCTGGATTAGGATTGTTAAAAAGGCTCATAAAGCGGGCATGCACACCACATCGACAATAATGTACGGTCATGTCGACAGACCGCATCACTGGGCAATACACATCGGGGTGTTGCGGGATATTCAAAAGGAAACCGGTGGTTTCACAGAGTTTGTACCACTTAGGTTCATCCCATGGAACACACGGCTCTATAAACACTCCAAGGGTAAGGTGCAAGAGGGGCCTACAGACCTGGATCAGCTCAAGATGTATGCGGTTTCTCGTCTTATGCTCAGGGGATGGATAAATAACATTCAGGTATCTTGGGTTAAGCAGGGTCCTGAGTTTGCACAGTTTTCACTTACAGCAGGTGCTAACGATTTCGGCGGCACATTAATGGAAGAACAGATCTCAAGGTCCGCAGGGGCTAGTTACGGGCAGTATTTCCCGCCCGAGGAGTTCCGCAGGCTTACAAGAGATATTGGGCGTATTCCAGCCGAGCGAACTACGACATACGGGATAAGAGAGATATTCAACGGTAATCAACCCGCCGAGAGCTAAGGATTTTCAAGTATATATTTAGCCCATGCCAACGGAAATCTTAAAGAGCTATGTGTTACTCGGCTATTTCCCCATATAGATCATAGATGTCGGCATCTGTAATTCTTATTTGCACTACTTCCCCTATCGGAAGGCTAACCCCATTTTTCTTTATATATGTATTGCCGTCAACCTCGGGTGCTTGGCTTGAAACCCTGGCAACGTATTGGTCCTCTTGCTCGGTTTCTACTATGCCTTGAAATTCTCTGCCTATTAGCGATCTGTTTTTGTGCAAGGAGACCTCAGACTGGACCTCCATTAACCTCTCAAGCCTAAATGCTTTAGTATCCTCGTCCAATTGATTTTCCAGGAGTGCTGCCTTAGTGCCCTCCTCCTGCGAGTACGTAAACGCTCCCAATCTATCGAACTCGGCCTCGCCTAAAAATTCGATTAATTCATCAAACTCCTCATCCGTCTCACCCGGGAAGCCCACAATCAGTGTAGTCCGTATGGTTACATCAGGGATTGAGGAGCGTAGCTTTTCAATGATCGAACGAATTCGTTTGCTCGGAGTCGCTCTGTCCATGGCCGCGAGTATGCGGTCGTTAATGTGTTGGATGGGCATATCTATGTATGGAAGTATCCTCTGCTCTCTCGAAATGAGCTCTACCAGTGAGTCCGTTACACCCCATGGGTAACAGTAGTGAAGGCGAATCCATTCGATTTCTTGTACTGTAGCAAGTTGTCTGAGCAAAGTCTCGAGGTCTGTGTCTATATCTCTTCCATAGCTCGTCATATCCTGTGCGATCAGGTTTATCTCCTTTACGCCTCTTGCGGCAAGCATCTCGAGCTCGCCTTTTATCGAGGGGATAGACCTGCTGCGCATAAGCCCGCGCATCTTGGGGATAATACAAAAAGAACATGTCCTCGAGCAGCCTTCGGATACTTTTACATAGGCAGTGTGAGGGGCTGAGAGCATCACACGAGGGGAGTCGGGGTCGTAGAGTGTGCCCTGGGTGTGTAGATTAATCTGTTGAATGGAGGGACTATCTATACCACCATTTCCAAGGAGTTCATTTATCCTAAGCAGCTCGCCTGTGCCCCAAAAAGCATCGACCTCGGGTATGTTTTCTTTAAGCTCGTCTGCATAGCGCTCTACCATGCACCCTGTTACTATGAGTTTCCGACAGCTCCCCGCCTCTTTATACTTGGCACTCTCAAGTATGGTGTCTATAGACTCCCGCTTTGCGTCCCCAATGAAACCGCAGGTGTTTACTATGATTACATCAGCGTCTTGTTCGTTTGATAAGGTATGCCCGGATTTGGTTAACGAGCCTAGGATTAATTCACTGTCAACGAGGTTCTTCGAGCACCCAAGACTAATGAGTGATATTTTCATGCGCGTCTTTTTACTATATGTGTGACGTTTCCCGACTGAAGCGTGAGCATTACCTCACCGCTACTCTTCCTGCCGAATATCTCAAAGGCTACGTCCTCGAGATACTTAGAAACTATCACATCAAGTCCCCTGGCACCCGTTTCTCTGTTAAGCGCCTCGTCAATTATAAAGTCAAGAACGGATTTGTCTATCTTTAATATAAAACCCTCTTCGTCAAATTCTCTTATGTACTTTTGGATCTTAAGCACAAGGATTTCTCTTAGTGTATCGGTCTCAAGCGGGGTGAAAGGCACAATCCTATTGAACCTGGATATTAACTCGGGGAGGAAACCGAACAAATGAAAGCGCGAGATATCGTCGGCGTCCTTTTCACTCAGCCGGTAGGCTATCGAGTGCTTGTCGTGCTCGTAATCATCGAGCCTTTTTGTAAAACCGATGTTGCTGGTCTCGAATAAGCCCTTTATACCCGAGAACGCTCCCAGTGCAAAAAACGATATATCATTGGTAGAGATAAGAGCCCTAGGTCCACGGCTAGAAAACCCGAAGTCAAGAGGGATTTGGACCTCCGTACCCTCGAGTATTTTAAGCAATTCCCTCTGTACACCATAGCCCGAGACATCCTTTGTGGTGCCTTGACCCGCGAACCGGGCACTGCTGAAGGACCCGGCTATCTTGTCGAACTCGTCCAGCACCACTATCCCACACTCTGCAACATCGATACTCTCGTTGGCAGCGTATACGAGTTGCACAAGGATATTTACAACATCGTCGCCGACGTAGCCCGACTCTGTGAACTTGGTCATGTCTATGATCGTATAAGGGAGTTTAAAGATCTCTCCGAACAGAAGCTCTATGAGATATGTCTTACCGCACCCGGTAGGGCCCATCAGTATGGTATTGGGTCTGGGTGGGAGGTCGGCCCGCTGTACATTGCTGCAATGCAGGAGTTTTAGCCTCTTTACATGACGGTAGGCACCCAGCGAGATCGCACGCCTAGCCGTAGGCTGGCCTCTATAGCCTAGTTTCTCGAGCTTGTCGTATATTTTAGTGGGGGGAGGCAGGGGAACCGATTGCATGAAATCCTTAATGTAATAAACCTTTTCCCCGCGTCGCATAATTAAGACCTCCAAAGTTTATATTGTATAAATTTTGAACTTTGTTTTCAAGGTAGTTTTAGTATATGGGTTATAGAATCTGATTCTCGATGGTAAATAGCGGGAATGAGCATATAAAAACATTAAAAAACCTAATATTCTGGATTAATATTAACGATTGACTAAATTGTCTAATATCATTATAATTTGGAATGGGAAGTTAATATATTACTTTAAAGGAGGTGGTGGTGGTGAGGTATTTAACAGGAACTATATTGGGGGTTCTGATGTTTACGAGCTCCGCGTTTGCCGCAGCACCGGAGATAACGAATTATCACTATAATCCAGGTGATGCGCTACATCCGTTTAAACTGGTTAGTCTTGTGGCAAGACCGCCTTTAGCACTGACTAACATTTTTGTTAAGGGTGGGTACTGGGTACTGGATTCGAATCCAATTCGTAGGGCTTTCAATATAGAGCACAGCACTACGCTAAATATTGACGAAGATTATTAGTCGGAACTAAGTAAAGTTTATTGAGCTAGGGGCTAGGCAGAAGTAGGGAGGATCTATTTCTGCTTAGCCTTTTTTATTGGCTTAAACAAGGTCAAGACCTGTGGAGTCGGAATAAATAGTTCTAGACATATAAGATGGCTTATCAGAAGCGAACTCTTCTTTTATTTACACAAGCAAATCTTCTAAGATTGCTTTACCCATATGGAGTTTGTTTTCGGCCTGTCTGAACACTACGGAGTTGGGTGAGTCCATTGCTACCCCTGTGATCTCCTCGCCCCTGTGTGCTGGGAGGCAGTGCATGATTAATGCACTCGGTTTGGCCAGCGAGATGAGCTCGCTGTTTATTTGAAAGTCCCCGAATACGCTTTGCCTGTCGTTTGTTTGCTCTTCTTGTCCCATACTCACCCATACATCTGTATATAATGCGTCTGCGTCCCGAGCAGCTTCTTTGGGGTCGTGGAGGATCGTTACACTGCAGTTTTCATAACCTCGTGCTCTTTCCAATATCCCGGTAGAGGGCTCGTAGCCCACGGGGCATGCGACTCTGAGGTCAAAGCCCATGATTGCTGCAGCACCTATAAACGAGTTTGCTATGTTGTTGCCGTCCCCTATATATGCCAGAGAAAAGTTCTCTACATCCACACCGCTCTCGGCGATTGTAAAGAGATCCGAGAGAATCTGTGTAGGGTGCTCAAGATCTGTGAGTGCATTTACTACAGATACAGACGAGGATGCCGCTAACTGCTCGATCCATCCCTGCTCATAAGTCCTTATAATGATCCCATCCAGGTAAGATGAGAGTACTTTTGCCGTGTCCGCTATGGTCTCGCCCCTGCCGAGCTGTGTATCGCCTGAGTTTATGACTAGCGCCCCTGCGCCCAGATCGTTTATTCCCACCTCGAATGACACTCGAGTTCTCGTGGACTGTTTTTCGAAGATCATCCCTATGGATTTTCCGCCCAGAGTCTGAGCAACCTTGGACGCGTACTTATCTTTTTTTAGAGACCGAGCTCTTGATATGAGTCCGTTAATGTCGTCTTTTGTAAGGTCGAATATGCTGAGCAGGTGTTTAGCCATCTTAAACCCCTTCTAGTGCTTGGGTTATCTTTTTTATCGCAGCATCTATTTCATTCTGACTGACATTCAGAGGTGGAAGCATACGCATTACGGTCTGTTCTGTGAGTATGGTTAGTAGACCGTTTTCAACCGATTTGGTCACTATTTTTTTTGCTGTTTCATGGTCTTTAAACTCGAGACCCAGTATAAGGCCCATACCCCTCGCGTCTTTAATCAGTTCAGTGTAAGTGGATTGCAGCTCTTTTAAATTGGATAAGAAATATTTACCGTTTTTAGCTGCTTTGGTTGGGAGTCTGTCTTTTATTATTCTTGAAAGTGAGGCGAGTCCTACACTCATAGCCAGCGGGTTTCCCCCAAGTGTTGTGCCGTGGTTCCCGGGTTCAAGGTATTTGGCTATTTTATCTTTGGCCAGAAATGCTCCACAAGGTATCCCACCGCCGAGCGCCTTTGCCAGAGTCATTATATCGGGTTCAATGGAACTGTGCTGATATGCGAATAACTTGCCTGTCCTACCAAACCCGACCTGTATTTCGTCTAATATAAGCAGCACCTTTTTAGCAGTGCACAACTTTTTGGCTTTAGCAATGTAGTCAGGGGGCGGTATTATCACACCGTTTTCGCCCTGGATAGGCTCCAAGATCACAGCACATACCTTTTTATCATCGAGCGCTTTTTTAAGCGAATCTATATGCCCGTACCTAACGGCCTTAAAACCGGGGACAAGGGGCTTAAAACCGCTCTGATACTTTTTATTAGTAGCGCTAAGCGAGCCCATGGTCCTGCCGTGGAATGAATCGGAGGCATGGACAATTTTGTATTTACCACCGTTTGCTTCGCCCCATTTCCTTGCGAGTTTGATGGCACCTTCGTTGGCTTCGGTGCCGCTGTTGCAGAAAAAGACCTTATCGGCAAACGATCTATTAACAAGTAGTTTTGCAAACTCGGCTTGTGTGTCATTGTAAAACAGGTTAGAGGTGTGCAGGATTTTCTTTGACTGCTCACTTATAGCCTTTTTAATATCGGGGTGTGAGTGCCCCAGGTTAGTAACGGCTATGCCCGAGGTAAAATCCAGGTATTTATTGCCCTCGGCGTCCCACACCCAAGAGCCTTTCCCCTTTTCTATGGCAATTGGGAACCGACCGTAAGTATGCATTAGGTATTTGTCAGTTTTGGCTATTATCCTATTGGTACTCATAGCACTATCTCGGTCCCAACACCCGAGTCTGTGAATATCTCGAGTATAAGCGAGTGGTCGACCCGCCCGTCAATTATATGTACTTTCTTAACCCCTTCATTAAGCGCGTCCACGGCACACATGACTTTGGGTATCATGCCGCTTGAGATGGTTTCGTCTTTGATCAACTGCTCGGCCTCGGACTCGCTCAGTGTGGATACTAGATTATCGTCTTGGTCTAATATGCCGGGGACGTTAGTCATGAGAACCAGTTTTGCGGCACCCAGTGCACCGGCGATTTTACCCGCTACATGGTCGGCGTTAATGTTGTATGTACCGCCCTCCTCATCGCACCCGATGGGTGCAATTACAGGAATATAACCGCTCTCCTCAAGCACTTTAATGAGCCTCGGGTTTACACTCTCGACCTCGCCCACCATACCCAGGTCCGCATCTGTGGGGATCTCTATGTGGTTTGTTTCGGCCAGTGTCTTGAGGTCCAGTTTCTTGGCCAGGATCATCTTGCCCTCTTTACCCGAAGTGCCTACAGCACTCCCGCCGTTTGCGTGTATGGCCTCGATGATCTTCTGGTTGATCTTGCCTACCAATACCATCTCGGCAACTTCCATAGTGTCCTGGTCAGTGACCCTGAGCCCAGCTATAAATTCCGACTCTATGCCGAGTTTGCTCAGATGACTGCCTATCTGGGGCCCCCCGCCGTGCACAACCACAGGGTGCATTCCCACATATTTCATAAGCACTACGTCTCTGGCAAAGTCGGTTAACTCACCGTCACCTATGCTACCCCCGTATTTAACGACAATTGTTTTGCCGTAGAACTCTTTAATATAGGGCAGGGCCTCGACAAGAGTGTTGGCTTTTTGTATGAGCTTTTTCATCTTTCTCTAACATCCCCAAAATAAAGGTGTTAATTATAAAGCATATACTCTGGTCTGCCAACAGGATATATTTATGGCCCGAGCACAATGAACTCGATAATATTCTCGGTTCTTAGTCCTTGATATATTTTATGTGATAAAATATGGGGTGATTATCGATCAGAAATTCGATTCATGCTACGGGCGGAAATATATTAGACTTTAACCAGGAGGCAGATCTATGTCGGTTACAATTGAAGATACGGAGCTAGACCTAAGTGAGAGGGGGAGGGCTAAAGACGGCGAGGAGTTAAGATCCGACCGGCGACTGCTCATACAGTTTATGGCGTTTGGAGGCTGTGAGGATACAGCACCGCTCATAGAGTCGTTAACAGCTTCGGGTATAGATTCTGCTCTCTATGCGGACATTAATGACCCTTGGGGTGTGGGGATCGTGTTTTTAAACGAGAACCCAGACTTTTTTGTAGATGAGTTAAGGCAGATATTAAACAGCCCGCCATGGAGCTCGCTTACCCATAAACCCGAGTTCACTATGCTGGGACGTACCTATTCATTCGGCTATGAGCCGGATTTAGACAAAATGCTCGTGACAGAACCGAGGTCTCGAATACTCGATAACGCACTACCATGGGTAATATGGTATCCGCTGCGCAGGAACAAGGGGTTTGAAGCGCTTTCGGAAGACGAACAGAGAGCAGTGCTTGGGGAGCATGGCAAACTGGGGTTTAAGTTCGGCAGGGCGGGTTATGCAAAGGATATAAGGCTAGCGTGTCACGGACTTGATAAAAATGATAACGATTTTGTGATCGGGGTGTTGGGAAAGGAGCTCTATCCCCTATCCATACTGATACAAACTATGCGTAAGACCAAGCAGACCTCGATGTATCTCGAAAGTTTAGGACCTTTTTTCATAGGTAAGGCTATTTGGCAAAGCCCAAAGTAATTGACTAGAGGATATAACGGCTTAAGTCTCTGTCGCGAACAATATCAGCGATCTTATCTTTCACGTACTCCGCATCTATGAGCACCTTTTCCTGTTTCATATCAGGGGCGTTAAACGATATATCGTCAAGCATTTTTTCCAGTATGGTATGGAGTCGTCTGGCACCTATGTTTTCCGTGGATTCGTTTACCTGGTGTGCGGTCTCGGCAATCTCATCTATAGCGTCGTCCTTAAACTCTAAATCAATATCCTCTGTTTTAAGGAGCTCGGTATACTGTTTGATAAGAGCGTTCTTTGGCTGTGTGAGGATGCTTACGAAATCCTTTTTGGTTAGAGCATCAAGCTCTACCCTTATAGGGAAGCGGCCCTGTAGCTCGGGGATAAGGTCAGAGGGCTTCGAGACGTGGAACGCACCAGCGCCTACGAACAGTATGTGGTTGGTTCGCACCATCCCATGCTTGGTGTTAACGGTGCATCCCTCGATAATGGGGAGCAGGTCGCGCTGCACTCCCTCACGAGACACATCGGGACCGGCGGTGCTCTCTCGTCCCGCTACCTTGTCTATCTCGTCTATAAAAATAATCCCGGACTGCTCTACCCTCTCGATCGCCAGTTTTACTACTTTGTCCATATCGATAAGCTTATTGGCCTCTTCCTGAGTCAGGAGCTCTAGGGCCTCGGGCACCTGTACCTTTCTCTTTTTGGACTTCTTGGGGAACAGATTGCCCAGCATATCCGAGATGTTTACGTCCATCTCTTCCATCCCCGAGGGAGAAAACACCTGTATAGGGAAGTTCTTAGAAGTAACCTCTATGTCGACGTATCTCTCGTCTAGTTTACCTTCGCGCAGCAGTTTTCTAAGTTTTTCTCTCGTGTCTGATTCTGGTGGTGCGTCGTCGGTCTCGGGCTTGTTTGACGGCAAAAGGAGATCGAGCATTCTTTCCTCGGCCAGGTCCTCGGCCTTTGTGCGGACCACCTCTTTTTCCTCGTCCGCCAATAGTTTTATCGACACATCCGTGAGATCCCTGATCATGGACTCTACGTCCCGCCCGACATAACCGACCTCGGTGAATTTAGAGGCCTCGACCTTAAGGAAAGGAGCCTGTGCAAGCTTTGCAAGCCTCCTGGCAATCTCTGTTTTCCCAACACCTGTGGGTCCTATCATCAGTATGTTTTTGGGTGCAATCTCATCACGCAACTCGGGGGACACACGCTGGCGTCTCCACCTGTTCCTAAGCGCTATCGATACTGCCCTTTTGGCATTGGTTTGCCCGATTATATATTTATCAAGTTCGGATACGATCTCTCTGGGTGTAAAAAACTTTTCGTTACTCATTATTTTCTATGACCTCAATCGTAATATTGTCGTTTGTGTATATGCAGATGGAAGATGCAATCTTGAGTGCCTCAGTGACGGTATCTTTGGCTGATAGCGATGAGTGCTTAGCCAGTGCGAGCGCTGCGGCCTGGGCGTATGAGCCTCCTGAGCCAATAGCTATAACGTTATCGTCGGGTTCGAGTACATCCCCGCTCCCCGAAATTAGGAACATGCTGTCTTTGTCTGCGATCGTGAGCAGTGCCTCGAGTCTCCTTAGAATCTTGTCTGTTCTCCAGTCCCTGGCCAGCTCCACCGCTGCTCTTTTCAGGTTGCCGCGGTACTCCTCCAGTTTTGCTTCGAACTTATCAAAAAGCGTCATCGCGTCGGCAGTAGCGCCTGAAAATCCTACCATCACGTTGTCGTTGAATATCTTTCTTACCTTGGTCGCGGAGTGCTTAATCGCAGCGTGGCCCAGTGTGACCTGGCCGTCGCCTCCCATTGCTACCTGACCGTCTTTTTTTACGCATACTATAGTAGTGCCATGAAATTGTTCCATATCTACGCTCTCGGGTGTGTTTTATCGTAAATTTCCATAATTTTTTCAATCGAAGTATGTGTATAAATCTGTGTTGTGGAAAGGCTCTTGTGTCCAAGCATCTCTTGTATCGCGCGCAGGTCCGCACCGCCGCCCAAAAGGTGCGTGGCAAAGGTATGTCTCAGCACATGAGGGCTTAGGTTTTTGGGTATGCCCGCGAGTATCGCATATTTTTTCACTATCCTATCAATACTTCTCGTTGAAAGTCTCCCTCCCCTGGCATTTAGAAACAATTGATCGCCATTGGGTTTGAGTTGCTCCCTCTTCTCAAGATAATTCATGAGGGCTTCAATAGATTTCTTGCCGAGCGGTATAACTCGAGCTTTCCTCCCTTTGCCGAGTACCCTAACAGTCTCGTCTTTGATATTGAGTTCCGCCATGTCTATTCCCACAAGCTCGCTTACCCTGAGTCCGCTCGAGTATAGTAGCTCCAATATAGCGATGTCCCTAAGTTCAAGTACTTTGCTAGAGTGCTTTGTGTCTACGAGCTTAAATGCCTCGTCCACGGTTAAAAACACAGGGAGCTTCTTTTCCTTTTTTGGCGACGGGATCAGCTTGGCTGGGTTGTAATTTATAGCCCCCTCTCTTATTAAGTACTCGAAAAAAGTCCTAATAGATGCAAGTTTCCTTGAAATGGTGGACTTGGAGTTTTTACCGTAGAGCTCTCCTATATACTGCCTTATATCGTTCTGTGTAAGAGTCGAGGGGTCTAGATTGTTCTCGTCCCTCCCGACTGTAGCGAGCAGCTCTCTTACGTCCTTTAGATAAGCTCTAATTGTATGAGGAGAGTAGTTCCTTTCGGAAGAAAGGAATTCCTTAAACCCGTTTATATGGTTTTTCATATTGATATTTCAATAATATAAACAGCAGTAGCTATATTTCAATGGAAGAGCAAGAGATTACAACGGAGCTAAGTACAAGCTGTTTGGATAAATTGAGCTTGATCCTAGAAGTAGCCCGAGAGTTTAATGCGTTTAGCCCCTATGTACCTACTGCGATAATACTTTTTGTTTAGGCTGGTTATAGTGACCTTCTTGGATGCGGATGACGCATGTATAAACTGGTCGTTCCCTATATATATGCCTACATGGGACGGGTACTTGGCGTATGTGGTAAAGAACACAAGGTCCCCGGTTTCGAGTTGCTGACGGTCTACATAGTAGCCGGCCTTGTTGTATAGATCGCGAGCTGTCCTCGGCAGATTTATGTTGAAAAGGCCGAATATTTTCTTTACGTACCCAGAGCAGTCGATACCGTTTACAAGCGAGTTGCCGCCGAATTTATACGGTGTGCCCAGATAGCTTTTAGCGGCTAGGATAATTTCTTCGCGTGGCTGGTTGCCGTTTGATGCAATGAAGCCTTTGTTAGGCCTAATGCTATGGGGGTTGTAATTGTCATTGGGTATTGAGGAAACATCAACAGGCATTTTTATGATTTCGCCTGCTCTGATTGATGAGCCTTTTAGGTCATTTAGATTTTTAATCTCGTCTGTGGTTACTCCAAAATCTCTGGCAATAGTGCCCAGTGTCTCTCCTTTCTTTACTACATATCTAATGTGTTTGGAGCTTTGCTTTTTAGCAGGTTCGGTTTTAGCAACCTTTTTAGCAACTTCTTGGTATTTACCTGGAATAACAAGCTTTTTGCCTACATGGATATTATTGCCTTTAAGCCCGTTAGCTTTCTTTAGCTCTTTTACTGTGACACCATATTTTTGGGCTATTGCACCAAGTGTGTCACCTTTGGCTACCTTGTGAGATTTAGGGGTTTTCTGTGTTTGGGCAAATTTATCGTTAACTGGGATTTTAATTGTTTTTCCGGCGATCAGCCTGCTGCTCTTCATGCCGTTTACAGCTTTTATCTCCTTTACAGATACACGGAATTTATTGGCAATACTGCCTAGCGAGTCCCCTTTGGTAACTTTGTAATTCTCTGTCCTTGTGGATTTTGTAACTGTGGAGTTCTCGGATTTTACATTCGGGTTTTTAAGCACCTGTCCGATCTTTAAGTTGTTGTTCTTTAGGTTGTTGGCTTGTTTAAGCTGCTTTTGAGTGACCCCGAGCTTTATAGCAATGTGGCCTACGGTGTCGCCCTTTTTCACCTTATAAGTAGCCTGTTTGTTGACGGTTTCTTTTTTCTCTTTGGTGGTTTTGGATTCTGTGGCTTTTGCTATTTCAGCCTCTGTAAGCGAGGTCGGTATCTTTAGTTTTTGATCCTGTTTTAAGCTGCTGTTTTTGAGGTTGTTTCTATCTTTAATATCTGCGACTTTTGTTTTGAACTTGATCGCGATACCTAAGAGTGTGTCGCCTTTTTTGACCTTATAATCAACAGTATTAGGTGTTTTTGTATCGGTTGACTTGCTGCTTATTACTGCGTTGTTGGAGGAGGGGATTGTAAGAACTTGACCTACGGTGAGGTTATCGCCCTTTAGTCCATTCGCAGCCTTAATCACACGGGATGAGGACAGTCCGTGTTTTACTGCAATGGCGCCTAGAGTGTCGCCCTTTTTAACCTTGTATTTAGTAGTAGCGCTTGTTTTTTCGGGTGATTCAACCGGCTTTTTGGTCTCAAACTTGGACTCATTAACCTTAGCAATATTATTTGTGCTAGGGATTATAAGAACTTGGCCGACTCTTACGTTGTCGCTCTCAAGTTTATTTGCAGCCTTAATCACTCGGGAAGAGGATAGTCCATGTTTAACTGCAATACCGCCTAGCGTATCGCCGTTTTTAACGGTGTATTTAAGAGTGCTCTTTGTTGTGCTCTCGGATGCTTTGTTGGCTGTTTCCGTTTTGGTGGTTTCAGCCTTTGGTTTAACCTCTGAGGCAACAACTTTGGGTTCTATAGATTCAGTTTTACTCCCGGGCACAGGTATAACAAGAACTTGGCCTACTTTAAGATTGTTGCTGTCGAGTTTGTTGGCAGTTTTTATTGCCTTTGAAGAGGCAAGTCCATAATGTACAGCTATGGCCCCCAGGGTATCGCCGCTCTTTACGGTGTGTGTTGTAGTGCTTTTGGGTTCGTTGCTCTTTTGTTTGGGGTTTTGCTCAACAGCCGGTTTAGCAACTTGAGATTTATATATATGTGTCGTCGGTCTTGTCGCGAGCTCAATTTTCTCTGGGGTTGAGGTTTTGATAACAGTTACCGAGAGCTTCTTATGGGTTGTAGACTTTGCTGCAACTTTTAGTGCCGGCTCTTTAAGGGATTCTGCAGAAACGGTTTTGTGCTCTGGAGACGGAATAGTTATGACCTGTCCAATGTGTAGGTTGTTATCCTCGAGGTCATTTGCAGCCTTGATCACACGCGATGATGAAAGACCGTGCTTAACAGCTATGGCCCCCAGCGTGTCACCTTTCTTTACAGTGTATTTAGTTGGACTGGTTTTTTTAGGCTTGGATGTTTTAGCGAATAATGCGGGCTTTTTGCTCTCGGGCTTTGCTGTGTTGGTTTTTTTGGTCTCGACAGTTGCTTTCTTGGCAGTGGTTGAATTGCTAGTGGAGGGAATGATTAAGACCTGGCCGACTTTCAAATTGTCTTTCTCTAAACCGTTTGCTGATTTGATCACTCGTGAGGAAGAGAGGCCGAACTTAACCGCTATGCCACCCAGAGTGTCTCCATTTATTACTGTGTATTTTTTTGTAGAAGAGGATGTTTTTGAAGCCGGGATGGTGAGTACGTCACCAATATCGAGTTTAATGCTTTTAAGATTGTTTGCCTGTTTTAATTGATCAACCGTTACATCGTATTTCTTGGATATATCGTAAAGATTATCCCCCTGCTTTACCGTGTACTTACTATTGGCAAACGCTAGATAGGGAAGAAGTATCACCGTACAGATTATTAGTGCGATACGAATTAACATTATTAATATACCTCCTACAGATAGCCGACAATTTATTCACCCACCCCTGTATGGAATTAATTCAGATGTTTAGATGCCCTTTATGAAAAGCCATTTCCATATATTCTATTTGTTAAGAGCATCGGAAAAATATGACCCAATTATACCCCAATTGGTCTCAATATGTAAAGTGTATTAATTTTATTGTTGAATTTCGGCAAACAGCAGATCAATGGACTATTATTTAACGAAATAATTCTTTAGTGACTGAGCATTGTGCAATTGCCGTGCATCCAATCCGCAAGTGTTTCCCCCTTGGCATGGTAGATACAAACCGATCGGTCCTTGCTCTTTTTTCTGACCAAGGTTTGGTCGAGGAGGCTCGATGCAATCCTGTAGCCGTTCTCGTTATCGATTGACGGTAGGTCCATAAGCTCCGAGATGCTTAGCGTGAGTGTGCCTTTTCTTGAGCTGCTGAACTCCAGATCCTCCGAGTACTCAATGCTGTAGGTGGCTTCGTAGTTTTCGTTCTCGCCGCGTTTAACCGTTATGATTTTTAGTAATCGAATATAGTCCAATGTTGGCATAATGATGCAGATGCAAAAGATTTAGAGGGTCGTCGAACATACGTAGAGGAATTCTTCCCCGAGCTCCCAATTGATGGTTACAATCTGGATCTCACCCCTATCCACAAGATTCCTCAGAGTTTCTACTACTTGGATTTTTACCTGGTTATGGTCTTCCTCGGGGTGGTCCTTGAGCACAAGTTGGGTAAGTTTCTCTGTATTGGTGTTGCCCTGCCCAAGCCCCGTGCACATTAATTGAAGTAGTATCGTATCAAGGTTGTTCATGGTTATAAGCTACATATTATTACGTTTTTTAGTATTTGCAACCCTATGTAAATATTAGTCAAATATATTGTATTATAGTGTAGAATTCAACATTAATATGCTTTACATCGCATCATTTAATGCCCTATGAAAGTGCTAATTTATACAAATGAGTACCCGCCGTTTCTTGGGGGGCTTGCCACAACCAGTCATAAGCTTGCCATTGGATTTGCCGACTCGGGTATGGATCTAGTAGTGCTTGCACCCGGGTACTCGGGCGAGGACAGCGAGTTTGATCGACAGTTGGGGGCACGGGTGGTGAGGATACCGGGGCTCGGTAGCAGCTGGATAAAGTATTTACCTCTTGTAGCATTTGTATTGGGATGGTTTTACCTGCTTTTAACATTATCCAGGGAGAAACCCGATACGGTCCTCTTTATTACGGAAGAGGCAGAGGCGGTAGGAGGGTGTGTGCCCCGCTATTCGTTTAAGCCGGTTGTACGCGTGGCGGGTTCGGGCATCACAACCTGTTTTCACGGCAAGAAATTTACTAAAAAACTGATGCGCTGGCCTCTTCGTCGCCTCTACGCCAACGCAGTCCGCATCATAGCGGTCAGCAACTACACTAAGGGGTTGCTTGAAGGTATCGGGGTTCCGTCCGAAAAAATCACTGTTATATATAACGGTGTGGAGGACGAGTTGCTCACCACCGAACCCAACCAAGCCAATATCGAGAGTTTAAAAGAGACTTATGGCATAATCGGCAATAAGCCTCTGCTCCTGACCGTTGCCAGGGTACTGCCCCGCAAGGGCCAGGACAATGTGATCAGGTCAATGCCGATGATTCTCGATAAGTACCCTGAGACTAAATATATAGTTGTCGGGGACGGGAGATACCTGGAGAGCTTTAAGACACTTGCGGATGAGCTTGGGGTCGGTGACAACGTGGTATTCACAGGGGGGGTTCCGCACTCAAAGACCGTGGACTTCGTAGATATGTGCGACCTGTTTGTTATGCCCAACCGGTATTGGAACAACAAGGTAGAGGGATTGCCCAACGCACTGCTCGAAGCCAGTGCAAGGGGAAAACCCATTCTTGCGGGGAACCATGGGGGTTCCGTAGAGGCTGTGGAAAATGGTGTGACGGGCCTGTTGGTAGATCCCGAGAGCCCAGGGGATATTGCAATGGCAATAATCACGTTGCTCGATGACAGAGCCAAAGCCCGGAGATTCGGTCAAAACGGCAGGGATCTGGTCCAGAAAAGACACACGCATCGGATGATGATCGAGCAATATATCTCGCAGGTCGCAAACTAATACGCTGCTTGTGAGTGAGTTCTCGGGTCTTACTCTTTTTTCGGACTCTGCGTGTTAGAAATCAAATTGTTTTCGTGGATATAATCGGCAAATAGACGCGCTTTGTAGTCTGCACCTTTTTCGTTTACATGTCTGCCGTCGGACCAGTACTCGGGGTCTTTAGGCATCACCGCTGCAAAATCAAATAGGGGAGCGGATGTGTCCTCGGCCACTTTTTTTACAACATTATTATTCTCCATAAACCCTCTTTGATAATGTTCCGTAGAGGCGTAATCGTCGAAGTTGGGAGAGTATGCCCATGTTGCCAGCATCGCATCTATATCGTTGGTATCGGCTATGGCTAACATATTTTTTAAGTTTCGCTCATAAAAAACCGGTTTGTTTTTTTCTAGGAGTTCCAGAGGATTTTTATCTCCCACTTCATTATGACTATAGTCGGTGTCAGCCTTTACGAAGTTACCGATCCCGACCTGTGAAGTTATACCCGACTTTCGGAATAACACTCGAAATAGAGCACTGTTTTCCACAAGCGGTATAGACGGTGATTCCCACTGTTTCCTGTGACCGGAGTTATCGGCCTTGTAGTGCTCGGGGGGTACAAACCTGGCATGCACATCATTTGTGCCTTGATAGATAATCAATAGATCGGGTTCTAGGTCTAGTACTCGAAATGCGAGGTTGATGAGTGATTCCCACGAGTTATACCCGCCCACTCCAGCGTTAATGACCTCGACGTTCTTGTAATCGTACTGCTCGCGGAGTATGTCCTGGAGCCTTGCAGTAAAGGTGTGTTCGTTGTTCTTAACATTTATTGTGTAGGTGCTTGAGCCCCCGAGGGCTACTATGCGCACTACACCGTCGGGTTTGGGTACAATGATCTCGGGTCCCCTGAATCCAAGCGAGTTGTGTTTCGTGCCGGCCCTTTCGTATGAGGGGTTCGGGTAGTAGTTTAAGTAGTGGTGTCTGATGTATCTTTGGTCGTCGGGTGAGAGATAGGAGTGTAGCGAGTACTCGAGACGAGTTTCATCCGACGCTATAAGATAGAGCCATGTCCTTGTTGCAATCTCGAGGAAAAGGAGAGCAAACCCAATGCTTAGCACGACTAGCAGTAATTTTTTTTTCTTGTCCAATTTTATGTGTGTTTTATATATGAAAAAACTTTAGTCTAAAAACCTGATACACGGAGATGAATATACCATAAACTAATTTAGGTTTGATCCTGTTTGCATGGTTAAATAGACTTACATCAAATATGTTGCGGGCTTGGAATTTAATTGCCTTAGATTCTATGAACTCATAAAAGTAGTCTGATATCGTTATGGGAAAATTTACAAAAAAGGCGCTGCTTATAACTCTTGCATTAGTTTTCTCTTTGCTCGTTGCAGAGGGTATATCGAGAGCCGTATTCGATCCAATAGATTTCTTAAAGCCGAGCAGGGTTCCAGACGATATATTGAGGTATAAACTGGCCCCGGGCACGGGTGCCCATGACCGGTGGGGGTTTAGAAACAGGTCGGTCCCTATCAAAGCGGATGTTGTGGCCATAGGGGATTCCCATACATATGGCATAAGCGCCACAGCCAAGGATTCATGGCCAGCTCAGCTCGCTGCGCTCACGAATAAAACGGTCTATAACCTCTCGCTCGGGGGTTGGGGGCCTGCTGAGTACCTGTACCTGCTCGAGGATAAAGCGCTTGAACTTAAACCAGATCTCATAGTTGTGGGGCTATACCTAGGTAACGACCTAAAAGATGCGTTTGATGCGGTGTATGGTGTCGAGCACTGGAGAGACATGAGGGATAGGGAGATAGAGCAGGGCCTAAAGAATAATCCAAACGAAAACCGTACATTAACCGAGAAACCGAAACTGGGAGAGTTTTTGTCCTCGCACAGTGTTTTTTACAGGCTCGTCAGTTCGTCCCCTATAGGTGACAGCCTAAGACAGCAGCGGAGGCTAAGTAGGGGGGAAGATATAGTTATGTACTCTCATGAAGAGTTGGGAATAAATACAGGTTTTACCCCCGGGGATAGACTCCGTGGAGTAGATCTTGAAACACAAGAGGTAAAAGAAGGCCTTCGACTGACGTTGGATTTCTTAGATCGAATGAACGAGATCGCGAAGAAAAGGGATACCGAGCTTCTTATTGTGATTATTCCGACAAAAGAATCTGTATATAGTGACTACATAAAAAAGGACGATTTGTTGGCAGGGCGCGAGAAAATATTAGAGGTTGCATTACTGGAAGAAAAATTGAACAGCCGGATTCAGGACTTTCTGATCAATAATAGAATAGCTTTTATCGATACGCTGCCGCTACTTAAAGGAGCTGCTGCAACTGAGCAAATCTATCCAAACAATTTCGGTGGCCACACCAACAAAAACGGATACAGGGCCCTATCCGAGGCACTGGTTTCGTACCTGAAAGAAAATCCTAAACACTGAATTACCACAATTGAACTCTCTATTGATAGCTATTTTTGTTTACATCCGATATTCACATCTTATAATCATGGGATGACCAGAGTAAAGATTTGCGGTATCACCAGTATTCGAGATGCCGGGCTTGCTGTGGATCTGGGTGCCCATGCGCTGGGATTTGTATTCTACAGCAAGAGCAAAAGGTTCATCGAGCCTGGGGATGCGGCGGATATTATTAAGGAGCTACCTCCTTTTGTATATACAGTAGGGGTGTTTGTAAACCCGGGGCTGGATGAACTTGATGAAGTGGTTGGTGCGACAGGGATTCACACGGTACAGCTCCACGGTGACGAAACACCCAAGTTCTGTCACGAGGTTTCCGGAGAAGTCATAAAAGCCTTAAGGGTAGACAGCACCTTCGATACCGGTATTGTTGATCTTTATCCAGGACAAGCTATTCTCTTTGACAACTATTCGAAGGAGTTTTACGGGGGAACCGGAGAGAGTTTTAACTGGGACCTGCTGGGTGAGTTAAACACCCCTAAAAGAATCATACTCTCTGGGGGGCTTGGGCCCGAAAATGTTTTGGATGCCATTAAAACTATAAACCCCTATGCGGTGGATGTGAGCTCGGGCGTGGAAGAATCTCCGGGTAAAAAGGACGAGAGTAAATTAGTAGAATTTTTTAAGGCGGTGAGAAATGGAGACAAAAACGCAGAGACCTGACGAGTACGGCCACTTTGGTATATATGGGGGCAGGTATGTCTCTGAGACTTTGATGCCCGCCATACTCGAACTCGAGAACGCATACAACGAGATAAAAAACGACAAGACTTTTAAAGACGAGCTTAACTACTACCTGGCCCAGTATGTTGGGCGTCCCACCCCGCTTTACTTTGCCGAGAGGATGACCAGGGAGCTCGGCGGGGCAAAGATCTATTTAAAGCGAGAGGACCTTGCACACACCGGTGCGCATAAGATCAACAACACCATAGGCCAAGTACTCTTGGCAGCCAGGATGGGCAAAAAAAGGATCATTGCCGAGACAGGTGCCGGTCAGCACGGAGTTGCTACAGCCACAGTGGCCGCATTGCTAGATATGGAGTGCGAGATTTTTATGGGCTCCGAAGACACCAAGCGTCAAGCGCTTAATGTCCTGCGTATGAAACTCCTGGGAGCTAAGGTAAGAGAGGTAGACCAGGGGACAAAGACACTTAAAGACGCCATGAATGAGGCAATGAGGGATTGGATTACAAATGTGAGGTCTACTTTTTATATTATCGGTAGTGTCGCAGGACCGCATCCTTACCCGATGATGGTAAGGGATTTCCAGTCGGTAATAGGAGTGGAGGCACGAGAGCAGATTCTAGAAGTAGAGGGCAAACTGCCCAACCTCCTTGTGGCTTGTGTAGGGGGTGGTTCTAACGCAATGGGATTGTTCTACCCCTTTTTAGACGATAGTGATGTAGCTATGTGTGGGGTAGAGGCGGCCGGGGAGGGTCTTGCCACCGGACACCATGCTGCCAGCATATCCGACGGGTCCGTGGGGGTATTGCACGGCAGTAAGACATATTTGCTGCAGGACCAGTACGGACAAGTCAAGGGTACTCATTCCGTTGCACCCGGGCTCGATTACCCTGGAGTGGGGCCCGAACACTCGTTTTTAAATGACCTGGGACGTGTTGACTACGCCTACGTCACAGATAAAGAGGCGCTCGAGGGCTTCCAGTTCATATCGGAGACCGAGGGCATAATACCGGCACTGGAGTCGGCGCATGCGATAGCACATGTCATGAAGGCTGCCCCCGGTATGTCTACGGATACAAGCATAATAACTTGTTTGTCCGGACGCGGGGACAAGGACCTTAACTCGGTTGACGGATTACTCAATTTAGAATAATAGCCTGACCAAACCACTTATTGACATATCCCATAATCAATGCCAAATATTGTCGCAAGGCGACAATTCTCGTCATATATATGTTTGTTGTTATACAGTTGGATGAATAATATGCAGTAATATAGGAAGGTTACGAGTTCATGATTGCTTTGTAGCCTGTTGGCATAGGCCTTGCAAAAGTGGTATTCACTATGATTGAGGTACAAGAAAATAAGTTTGATAGGATTGCCAATATGCTTTTTAGCTTTATTCTGAGCTCAAAAGTGTTTCGGTTAAAGCATTGGTAGATCGATAAAGACTTATATCACAATACATACCAAATCAGATTTACGACGATGAAGTTGCGTGAATTTTTGTAAATCGAACTGATTATAGAGCTATGCTCCTGCATCTTGACTTATAATTTTGAGCTGTTAGAGTTTGTTTTTGGTTGCTTGGTTATTTGGGTTGGGTGCTGTCAACAAAATCATGACAATGTAGGCTTTTGAGAGATTCGATAATGTGTGCATTGTTCCCTCTTATTACGGAATATAATAAATCAAATTAAATTAATAGTAGAGAACCAAGTAGCATTGATATGCAGATAGAGAACAAATTCAAAGAGCTTACGGGTAAGGATAGGGCGGCTTTGGTTACTTATATAACCGCTGGGGATCCGTCGCTTGACCTCACGCCCGATTTAGTATTCAAGCTCGAAGAGAGTGGGGCCGATATCATAGAACTGGGAGTGCCGTTTTCAGATCCTATGGCCGATGGCCCGGCAATCCAGCTTGCTTCGGAAAGGGCCCTTTCTTCTGGCACTACATTACAAGGTGTATTGGACTGTGTGAAGAAAATACGTACACGATCTGATATCCCGATAATTATATTCGGTTACTATAATCCGTTTTACACTTATGGTTTAGAGGAGTTTGCGTGTGATGCTAAAGAAGCCGGTGTAGACGGGGTATTGGTAGTGGACCTCCCACCCGAAGAATCCGCAGAGTTTAGCGAGGAGCTTAATAAAGCAGGGCTCGACCTGGTGTTTTTACTGGCCCCTACAAGCACTCAAGAACGCATAGAACTGGTCTCGCAGCGTGCTAGCGGGTTTGTGTACCTGGTGTCGGTAACGGGTGTGACCGGGGAGCGCCCGGATATGGATTACTCGATAGACGAACTCGCTGCTGAGATTAAAAGCACTACTAAACTTCCAGTGGGCATAGGGTTTGGGGTGTCTAGCCCCGAACAGGCCAAAAAGATTGCGGAGATTGCCGACGCTGTTATAGTGGGAAGCGCTATTGTCAGGATAATCGAAAAAGACGGAAATAATAAAGAGCAGTTACTAGAGAATTTATCGATATTGATTTCCGGTTTAAGCAGTGCATGTGAGAGAAGCGCTACAAATTGAATTAATTGAATAGAGCTCGAATATGCAGAAGGCAGTCACAAGATACTTATTTATTGGAGATTTCGATTCGTTGCTCCTGGGCCTTTTTTCTAAAAGGGGCGAGGTTATTTGGGTTAGCTCAATCGAAGAGGCGCTTAACCAGACCGGGAACTTTTCTGTAATTATGGTAGAGCACGGATATTTCAATACAGAGATGTCCAACGACCTCTCTATCCATTACCCCAATACACCGATAATAGTGAGCAACGGGGAGGAACACGATGAGCCCCCTCCAAAAGTACGCTATGTACCGTTTCATAAAATTCTGTCAGAAGAGATTGCGAGAGAAGAGAAGTTAGCAAGGACAGAGCTTAGAGTGGAGGAGTTGAGAGCGGTGCATGCAAATGCCAAGAAGTTGCTTGTTTTGCTGCATGATCACCCGGACCCCGATTCCATTGCCAGCGCGCTCGCACTACGTACATTACTCAAACGAAACAAGCAGACTGCCATAATAGGGCATATGGGTGAGAAGATCTCGCGCCCAGAAAATGTGGCAATGATAGAGCTCCTGGACATTGACCTCGAAGAGGTATCGTTCTCGATGCTAAAAGACTTTGATTCCATAGCTCTATTGGATGTGCAGCCCCCGTTTTTCGGACAGCACCTGCCCCCGGTGGATACGGTTATAGATCACCATCCTCAAGTGGATACCTACGACGCCAAGTTCACAGAGATCCGTACTCAGGAGGGTGCTACCTGTACCATACTGACGAAGTATCTAAGAGCCGCACAGGTAGATATATCGGAGCGGCTGGCCACTGCACTGCTTTACGGAATAAAGACAGATACCATGTCTTTGAACAGGGATGCAAACACCGACGACATAGAAGCGTTCACCTTCCTTTATCCCCATGCAAATCTGGGGCTTATGAGAAAGATAGAACGCGCCGAGGTCCCCCCAAACGAGATGAAGTCGCTGGGACAGGCACTTGCGGATCACTGGATCAACGACAAGATATTTTTTGTAAACGTGGGGCGTGTGGACAGGGAATATCTGATCCCAAAAATGGCGGACTTCGGCAACCAGGTTAAGGGCATGGAGTGGTCTGTATCGTTTGGCATAGTAGCCAACTGTCACCTGGTTATCTCGGTTAGGAATGTGGGCTATGTAAAGAGCGCTGGCAAGCTTGTGCGGGATCTATTTAAGGATATAGGCAGTGCAGGCGGGCACAGATCGGCTGCTAAAGCTGTAATCTCACTTAGCAGAGTGCGAAAGATACTGGGTAAAGGCTCGCAGGATAGTATTAAGAAGTGGCTCACAGATATAATCACACAAGCAGTCACAGAAAAAGACGAAGAAACAGCTTAAAATTAGATTTATTTCCCTCAACCAAAATTCTACTAAGATTAACAATTCCATAGCAACCATATTCAACCAATAATTTCATATAATTGAATTGAAATATTATTTGAATATACTCAGATTGGTATGAAACTGATTTTTATGGGTACTCCCCAGTTCTCTGTGCCGATACTACAAGCACTTATTGATTCGGAAGATGAAGTGATAGCAGTAGTTGCGCAGCCCGACAAACCCAAAGGCCGGGGGCGTAAACTAACTGCTCCTCCCACAAAAGAGCTGGCTCAAAAATATGAAGTTCCGGTACTACAGCCCGCAAAAATTAAAACCGAAGAGTTCCATAACGAACTAAAATCACTCGGCCCCGATCTCATTTGTGTAGCTGCATATGGGAAAATACTGTCCAAGAATATATTGGACCTACCAAAGCATGGGTGCATAAATGTCCATGCATCATTGCTTCCGCGTTACCGGGGGGCGGCACCCATCAACTGGGCAATAATGAGGGGCGAGGCTGAAACGGGTGTCACAATAATGCAGATGGACGAGGGCATGGACACGGGGGATATGCTTCTTGTGCAGAGTGTTCCGATAACTGAGGATGATACGAGTGAAACCATGCACGACAAGTTATCGTCGTTGGGCGGAGGGCTTATCCTGGATGCAATCGAGCTTTTAAAAGAAGGCAAGTTGACGCCAGAGAGACAAGACGACTCATTGGCCACATATGCCCCGATGTTAAAAAAGCAGGACGGTGAGATTGACTGGTCAAAGCCTGCCAGGGATATATTTAATCAAATAAGAGGACTGCTACCTTGGCCCGGAGCTTTTACTCGACTGAATTCAAAGATACTTAAAATATATAGATCCAAAGTATCTGAGGGCTCGGGTGTACCCGGACAAATAATTGAGAGCGACGATGCTATAATAAGGGTAGCGACAGGCGATGGTACATTAGATATCTTAGAACTACAGCTGGAAGGCGGAAAGAGGCTAGCAGCAGGGGATTTTTTACGGGGAAGACCACTTAGTATCGGTACCCAGTTAGGTTAAAAAAATTATTGGAGGGTGTAATACTGTGGCGTGTCAACTAAGACACGCCACAGCTCTTTTTAGTTAACTAGGTTCTTCTGTGGGTTCCGGTGATGGCTCGGGTGAAGGTTCTGGAGATGGTTCAGGCGAAGGCTCGGGAGAAGGTTCTGGGGAGGGTTCAGGAGAAGGCTCAGGGGACGGAGCCGGTCCGATTATAATTTCTCCACATCCCGATGTATCTATTACGGCGTTACCATCCTCGTCAAATGGATCTTCGTCACTGTCTATAATACATGCGGCTGCACCTAAGGTAATCGTAGAGTTTCCGTTGGCTTTATTACCGTGCTCACCTGCTATGATTTCTATCACACCACTTGCATCCACAACAATGTCTGAGGTCCCGCGACTTCGGAACCCGTCTTCATTAGCTTCGCAGATAATATCGCCGTCTGTGGTTTCTAGTACCACCTGTGAGTTTCCGCGAGAGTCAATGCATTTGTCACAGTTTGTGAGGATGATGTTGGCAGGGTCTATGAATACCTCACAGTTCCCTTCGGTTCTTATACAGTCCTCACCACCTCCGTCAATGATCAGGTCCTGACCTTCTTCTTTGAAAATCTCGACTGTCCCGGTCTGACAGCGGATCGGGCCCTCTGCTTCTTCAATCTCTACTATTTCTACTTCTTCCCCGGGAGGTTCATTTAAGTCAATATCGACTATAATCTCAATTATTGAACCCTCTTGGGCAATAATAGTGACAGATACGATATCACCATTGATATCGAAAATCAGAGTTACTTCACTAGCGTTTTCAAGTAAAAAACTTAGTGAGAACTCACCGTCCGGATCGGTAACGTCGGTGGCGACAGTTACTCCATCAACAATCGCCGTAACGACGACACCACCCTGGGCATATGCTTCGTCTACCAACCGGATGAGCTCTATTACTTTGGTTAGCATATAGGATGAGTCGCCTACACCGTTCATTGCCACTACATTATTGACACGGCCGTTAATCACTGTGGACGTCCCGGTCTGTCCACCCCCACCTGTGCCGTCGCTACTGCTTCCACAGCTAAGATGAGTGATACTCGGTACGCATGCCAAGATAATCAGGATGATAAATGCCTTTAGCTTTCTCATTTTTCCCCCTCACTCGTTTATTTTGTAATTTAATACGACTTAATAGAACTGCAAACAATGTACCAAATTGAGCATTTAAAAGTTTCCAATGATTGAAGTGACTTGATAATCAATTAAATATAAAAATTTGTATAGTGGGTGATTTCACACAGCAATAGGTGTGTTAACTAGTACAGTTAAACTCGTCTTGTATCCAATAGAAACAATGCTTTTGCCAATCATTGCACCTATGGTAGTATAAGAAACCCCATGTTGCATGTGCTTACAGGCAGTGTGAAAGGAAGGAAACTGAAGGTGCCTCGTGGACGCCAGATCAGGCCCACTACGAGCCGCGTGAAAAAGTCTATTTTTGACACTCTGGGGGATATAAATGGGGTACTGGTTCTTGACCTGTTTGCGGGTTCAGGTGGGCTTGGTATCGAATCGCTCAGCAGGGGGGCTCGGCATGTAACATTTGTGGAGAAAGACCCGGGGGTTTTCAGTATCTTAAAAGAGAATGTTGCTGCATGCGGTTTCATAGATCATGCGACTCTCATACGTATAAATTATTTAGATGCGGTTAAAAGACTTTGGGCTGATAATGAGAAATTCGAGCTCATTTTTATAGACCCTCCCTACAAGCTTTATAAGGAGATGGAGGTCGGTGATTTCATTGCGGATGCTTCAGGTGTGCTGGCTGCAGATGGAGTGATAGTAATAGAGCATGACTACAGGCTCGATCGCGAGATAGAGGGATTCACAAGAGATACGAGAAGGTTTGGCGGTACGGATGTAAGCTATTTTAGGAGAGGTGACGGAGGTTAAGGATGACAAAGCGTATTGCAATATATCCTGGGTCGTTTGACCCGTTTACTAAAGGGCACTTGAATATAATAGAGAGGTCGGTGCAGGTTTTCGATACCATAATTGTTGCAGTGGCCCACAACACTTCTAAAAAAACGACCTTTAGCCTCGAGGAGAGGGTAGAGTTAATAAGTGAGGTTTTTCAGGGGCGAGAGGAAATAAGGGTAGACTCATTTGAGGGACTGCTTGTTGAGTATGCCAAAAAAATAGGTACAAATATTGTCCTTAGGGGTATGAGGACCGTCTCTGATTTTGAGTATGAATTGCAGATGGCACTGGCCAATAAAACGCTAAACTCGGAACTCGAGACGGTGTTTATGGTAACAGACAGCGCATATTCTCATATCAGGTCGTCTATCATTAAAGAGATTATAAGGCTCGGCGGCTCGGCGGCCCATATGGTGCCCCAGAACGTTGAGGCTAAACTCAAAGAGAAGCTTATTTAATTGTAGGAGGTACTTACTTAGATGAAATTATCTGCGCGCGCAGAGAGGTTGCAGCCCTCGGCTACACTTACGATTACTGCCAAGGCCAAGGAGTTACGAGCTGCGGGGATAGATGTGATAGGGTTCGGTGCAGGTGAACCCGATTTCGATACACCAGACCATGTGAAAGACTTTGCAATTGATGCAATCCACAAAGGCCATACGAAATATACGGTGGTAAGCGGGATTGATGAGCTTAAAGAGTCTATTAAACAAAGGATTCAAGAAGACCACGGCCTTACATATGAGAATTCAGAAATTACCGTATCTTGCGGGGCAAAGCACAGCCTATACAACATAGCCCAGGTTCTATTCGATAAAGGTGACGAGGTATTGATACCCTCGCCGTACTGGGTCTCATACCCCGAGCAGGTCCGTCTCGCCGATGCCACACCTATCATTCTTGATACAGACGAGCAAAGCGGGTTTAAGATCACTCCCGATACACTCGGGGCTGCTATTACTCCAAATACAAAGGCTCTGATTTTGAACTACCCATCCAACCCCACGGGTGCTACCTATCTAAGGGACGAGCTTTTGGAGTTAGCGACCATAGCTGTTGAGAATAACCTTGTAATAATATCCGACGAAATTTATGAAAAGATATTATACGACGGACTCATTCATACCTCTGTGGCATCACTCGGTGATGAGATTAAAAGGTCGACACTGCTCGTAAACGGAGTGTCCAAAACATATGCGATGACGGGGTGGCGCATCGGCTATATAGCGGGTGACAAAGACGTAGTAGCCGCGGTGAATAAGCTTCAGGGTCAGTCTACCTCAAACCCGGCATCTATATCACAGTGGGCTGCCTATGAGGCGTTTTCGGGGCCCCACGATGTTATCACGGAGCATACAAAAGAGTTTGAGAAGCGCAGGGATTATATAGTAGGGCGTTTGAGGGGGATGGAGGGGATGGAGTGTTTTAATCCCCACGGTGCGTTCTATGTGTTCCCCGATATCTCTGGATACTTTGGTAAGAGTTACGGGGGTAAAGAGCTCTCGGATTCGCTTGATTTCACAGAGTTTTTGCTAGAGGAGGCCAGAGTAGCTGTAGTGCCCGGAGTAGCGTTCGGCTCGGATAAGCACGTTCGCATTTCATACGCCACATCCATGGAAGACATAGTAGAGGGAATGGACCGCATAGAGAGTGCCCTAGCTAAATTGGCCTAAATTACTGCACGTTACATAGCCTCTGAGTAGAACCCCACTTTTATGTAATAGATCTTGAGTGTATGCTACGGCCATATGAGTAGTATCAAGGTCGGTGTAGCAATATCGCTTAGCGGTAGGTACTCGATTCAGGGTGCCGAGAGTTTTAAGGGGCTTGGGCTTTGGGTTAAAGAGGTAAACGAACGGGGCGGGATCTATGTAGGGGCCTTGGGTAGAAAATGTACACTCGAACTCATACACTATGACGATCAGAGCTCGTCTGAAAATATAGTTACACTTATTAAGCGTCTTATTATGGACGATAAGGTAGATATCCTGGTAGGACCCTATTCAAGCACCATCACTCTAAACGCTGCTCAAGTCGCAGAGCGGTACAATAAAACTCTATGGAACCACGGAGGAGCTACGGATGAGATAGGCGAGAGAGATCTGTCTTGTGTCGTAAGTGCTATTACACCGACTCGTAACTATGGATTAGGTGTTATCGACCTGGTAAGGGAGCTTGACCCAAGCGCAAGCAAAATAGCTGCGTTTAGTGCGGGGGACAGCGGATTCTCAAGGAATATACTGCACGGTGTCAGGGAACGCGCCGCCCAAAACGGTTTTGATTTGAGGGAATTTAATTACATCTCAGGCAAGGCTGATTTCAATAGCTATGTAGAGGACCTAAAGGACTATGGACCGGACCTGATTTTATCTATGGGACGGATGGAAGACGACCTAGGTCTAGCCGAGGTTCTAAGGGATCGAGCAGTAACTGCAAAAGCGCTTTGGTTTGTAGCGGCATCCATAAAACATTTTAAGGAGCGTTTAGGGTCTTGGGCAGACGGGGTGTTTTCAACGAGCCAATGGGAGGAGGGGATTAAGATCGATCCCGATATGGGGCCTGGTCCAAAGGAGTTTGCCGACAGATTTAGGTCCGAAAACAAAGAGAGTCCCCAATACCTAGGGGCACAGGGCTACAACATCGGAATCATCATTGAAAAATGCATTGCAGAAGCAGGGAGCTTGGATGATGGTTTGCTCCGCAATATCTCTAGGAAGCTCGATATTACTACATTTTATGGGGATTTTAGGACCGACGACAATGGGAATCAAATCGCACACGAGATGGCAGTGGTACAGTGGCAGGGCCCGGAGAAAGTGATTGTCCATCCCCGCCATCTGAGCAATTCAAAGGTGAACTATCCGAATAATTAAGTCACTACGAGTCCTCACATCACCCCAACCGTTTATTGAAAACCTTTGCTACTGGACTTAACATTTAAGATATAACGTATATGTCTAATTAAGCTATGAACCCGGAACAGAACGAAAAAATCATGTTGGCAAGGGGGCTGCTCGCAAAAGCATCGAGTGTGGCAGTGCTTACAGGCGCAGGTATATCGGCTGAGAGCGGGATACCAACGTTCAGGGGTCAGGAGGGTTTGTGGCAGAACTACAAACCCGAGCAGCTGGCAACGCCGCAAGCTTTCTGGGATAATCCAAAACTGGTGTGGGAATGGTACGATTGGAGGCGAAACGCAGTGGCGGAGTCAAAGCCCAATGCCGGTCATTATGCACTGGTTGATCTGGAGAAGGAAAAAAAGAAATTTACACTTATCACGCAGAATATAGATGCGCTGCACCAGATGGCGGGGAGCAGAAATATGGTCGAGCTGCACGGCAACATATGGCAGATAAGGTGCACAAAATGCAGCGAGATAGAGCAGAACCACACCGTCCCTCTCCCCGAGATCCCTCCCACATGCAAGCTCTGCGGAGAAATGGGCAGGCCCCACGTAGTCTGGTTCGGGGAGAACCTGGACATGGACCTCATTGATAAATCACTAAAGGCAATTGAGGAATGCGATGTAATGCTGATAGTCGGCACATCAGGTGTGGTAGAGCCTGCGGCATCTATGGGGCTTGTAGCTAAACAGACTGGGAAATCCGTAATCGAGATCAATATGGAACAGACACCCAACTCCCCGCTTTTCGATATGACACTACTCGGCAAGTCCGGGGAACTACTACCACAGATAATCGGAATCCCTGAAACATACGTATAGAGATTCGCCTGGCAATTACTTAATGCGATTCTGTGCCAGGGTTGCGGCAAGGGAGATGGCCTCTATCATACTCGTGGGATCTGCTTTTCCCTGCCATGCTATATCGAAAGCTGTACCGTGATCGGGCGAGGTTCTGATAATTGGCAAACCCAATGTAACATTCACCCCCACATCAAACGCAAGCATCTTAAATGGTATCAATCCCTGATCATGATACATTGCTACGACCAGATCCCACCGGCCGTTTTTGGCCTGGTAAAAGAGCGTGTCCGCTGGTAAGGGGCCTGTTACATCTATACCCCCTTTTCTTGCAACCTCTATAGCAGGCAATATGTGTTCTATTTCCTCGGTTCCGAAAGCCCCGGCCTCCCCGGCATGAGGGTTAAGTCCACACACCACAATCCTGGGATTATTAATGCTGAATTCATTCTTAAGAGATTCGAACGAAACACGGATAGTATTCAGTACCTTATCCCTTGTGATAAGCTCGGGTACCTGCTTTAGCGCTACATGTATAGTGACCAGAGCCACCATGAAGTTGCCCCCGCTAAATGCCATTACAACATCCCCGGCACCGGTCATATCCCGTAGCATCTCAGTATGCCCCGGATAAACAGATCCTGCCGCATGAATGGACTCTTTGCTTATAGGAGCTGTCACTATTGCATCGATTTTATTGTTAACTGCGTCCGTTACGGCCGCATTAATATATTCCAAACTCGCTTTCCCTGCGGTTTTATCAACGGTGCCAGGTTTGAGGTGTTCATCCTCAAACCCGCTAATTTCGTGGAATTTATACAAACCGTCCATACCTACAAGCTTCTCTGCAGCTCTGAAAACAACACGACTCCCATAGACATGGAGTTCGCACCTGTCTTTTAGCTCGGCCGAGCACACTGCTTTGGCTGTGATTTCGGGGCCGATACCGTTTGGGTCGCCGAGAGTTATCCCAATCCTAGGAGTTTTGTTCATTGTTTATCACCTCTAAGAATGCACGGGGAATGGAGTTCACTCAAGGTGTGCTATATAGAGAATAACCTTTGAGCATTAGAGGTTGTGATTTCTTCGAGTTGCTCGAGTGTTAACCCGCGGACGTCTGCCAGGGTTTCGGCCACGTGTTTAACATAGGCCGGTTCATTGGGTTTGCCTCTGTGGGGCACGGGAGCGAGGTATGGGGAATCGGTTTCTATGAGGATTCGGTCCCCGGGCACATACTTTGCCGCGTCTCTCAGTTCCTCTGACCTTTTAAACGTTACTATGCCCGAGAACGATATATAAAAACCCAGGTCAAGGTAGGTTTCGGCGAGTGCCCTGTCGCCCGTAAAGCAGTGGATTACTCCCGGGTTTGAGGAAAGTGGCTCGGTTCTGAGTATGTTTATCATATCATCGTGTGCGTCACGTATATGGATCACAAGCGGAAGCTCTGTGCTCTTTCCAAGCGCTATGTGGTTTTGAAATGAAAGTATCTGTGTTTCTTTAGGTGAGTTCATGTAGTGATAATCGAGCCCGGTTTCTCCTACGGCGACTACCTTGGGTTCATTGGTTAAATCCCGGTATGCAGCCCATGTATGCTCGCTATAGCTCGATGCAGCATGGGGGTGGATTCCGACAGTGGCATAGATATTATCGTAGCTATTAGAGAGTTTTAGGGTGGCATGGGAGGAGTCCAGGTCAGATGCTATGGCAACTATCTTTCCTACCCCGTTTTCACCTGCTCTGATTATTGCATCTTCGGGGTTTTCTAAAGACACGAGATGGGCATGAGTGTCTATTAACATATTACTCGTTGTCTTTGTCTTTGATTAATTCCAGGGTGGATTTGCTAATTTTTTTGGAATCTGGATCAGTGGACTTATCTTTTAGCAGGTCTTTTAGCTCGTCCATAAACTGGTTTACGTCTTTAAACGACCTGTATACAGATGCAAACCGGACGTAGGCTACCTCGTCGATGTCGTAGAGCTTGTTTATAACCCTTTCGCCGATCTCTCGACTGTCCACCTCACGCTCTCCCCGCTCCTGTAGCTCGCGCTCGAGATCGGTCACAAACTCCTCAATCACATCAGCGCTTATGGGTCTTTTCTCGCAGGCTTTTAGCATGCCCGATACAATCTTCATACGATCAAATGTTTCGCGGACCCCGCCTTTTTTGACCACCAGTAGCTCAAGCTCCTCTACCCGCTCATAAGTAGTAAAGCGGCTCTTACACTCCAGGCACTCTCTACGCCGCCTTATAGCGCTATCGCCTTTGGCCAGGCGCGAGTCAACTACTTTATTTTCCGAACTGCTGCAAAATGGACATTTCATCTATACGAGTTTATGGCTATATATGGGGAAAGCCGTACATAGCTCTTTCACATCATCCTTTATTTTAGCTAGCACCCGCTCGTTTCCTTGGTTCTGAAGTGCCTCGTACATGAGATCTGCAATACGCTCCATCTCGGTTTCTTTCATCCCGCGAGTCGTAACCGCAGGGGTGCCGATCCGAATACCGCTCGCAACTGCAGGGGGACGCGGGTCGAATGGTATGGCGTTTTTATTGACGGTTATGCCTGCCTCGCCCAGTGTCTCTTCGGCAACCTGTCCTGTTAAGTCGGTGTCTCTGAGGTCGACCAGTACCAGGTGGTTGTCTGTACCCCCGGATACAAGCTTAAAACCGTATTTTATGAGTGCGTCACCAAGCCGTTTGGAGTTGGCCACGACCTGCTTCTGATATTCATTAAAGTCATCCTGTAGGGCTTCTTTGAAAGCAACTGCCTTGGCTGCTATCACATGCATCAACGGGCCGCCCTGTGTGCCAGGGAACACCCTGCTGTTTACCTTTTTGGCGTGCTCTTCCTTCATCATAATCATGCCGCCGCGTGGACCCCTTAGGGTCTTGTGTGTAGTGGTGGTTACATAGTCGCAGTGGGGTACGGGGTTTGAATAGAGTCCTGCTACGACTAGTCCCGAGGGGTGTGCGATATCGGCCATGAGTAATGCTCCCGACTCATCGGCAATCTCTTTGAATTTTGCAAAATCTATATCTCTCGGATACGCACTCCATCCCACTACTATCAATTTGGGATTGTGTTTGAGGGCAAGGTCCCGGACCTCGTCATAATCGATTAAATTGGTGTCCTCTGTGACCCCGTATGGGACCACGTTGTATATCCTGCCCGAGAAGTTGACCGGGCTGCCGTGTGTGAGGTGACCTCCGTGGTCGAGGCTCATGCCCAAAATCGTGTCTCCCGGATCGAGCGCTGCGAAGTACACAGCCATATTGGCCTGGGCGCCCGCGTGTGGCTGTACATTAACAGCATCGCAGCCAAAGAGTTTTTTGGCCCTCTCTCTAGCCAGGTCTTCCGCTACGTCTACATACTCGCATCCACCGTAGTATCTCTTGCCCGGCAGGCCCTCAGCGTACTTGTTGGTGAGCACCGAGCCCAGTGCTTCAAGCACCGCATCGCTTACATAGTTTTCCGACGCAATGAGCTCGAGTTTATATTCCTGGCGCTCTATTTCATCGGTTATAACCTTTGCGATTTCGGGGTCTACGGTGAGAAGATCTGACATTTAAAGCCTCCTTGGATAAGCGTTTAGGGTATCTAAGATTAGGTATATTGGCAAGCTTGCAGGAAGGTGCTATTAAAAGATGCTATAATGATTAATTTACTCGGAATTCATTGGAGCAACGATGCACCTAGTACATAAAAAAGCAGTGTTTTTTGATTTCGGCGACACACTTGCCTCGACCAACCCTCCGTTCTTGCAAAGGATCGCTATGGCACTTAGAGAGGCGGGTATGAATATTACGGATAGTGAGTTTGAGCATGCATATCATAGAGCTGATTATGAACTCTACAAGAAGCATATTAACAAGGGTGGAATCACTCCAGATGAGCATCGCAAGTGGTTCTTCCCCCTTCTGTACGAGCACCTGGAGGAATTTAGGGATAAAAGCGTAGATGTAGCAGAGCTAAGGAGCCGGGTAAGGGTTGAGATGAGCAAGATCAGCTTTACCAGAGAGGTGCTGCCCGGGGCAAAGGGGCTGCTTAGCTTTCTTAAGCAAGAAGGTTTTGTAGTCGCTATAATATCCAATAATGACGGCCGTACAGCTCAAAAATGTGACGAGGTGGGGATTAGGGATTTTTTCGATTTAATCCTAGATTCTACAGAGTTGGGTCTCATTAAGCCCGACGAGAGAATATTCCGATTTGCACTCGAACGGTTGGATATAGCGGCGGGGGACGCAGTACACATTGGTGACCTCTATGGGGCGGATATCCTTGGGGGTCTCAATGCCGGGCTCGACGTAGTATGGATGAATAAAAGAGGGGTGGATAGATTAGACGAGAGTGATTTCCTGGAATCGAAAAACTTAGACGATGTAAAAGCGTTTTTTGGCCTGGGAAATACCGATACCTAGATTGCAGTAAAACCGTTTTGGTCTGTCGCCGATTTTAAATTAGGAGAACCTTAATACCAGGACTCTGTATCATATAAATAAACACTTTTTTGGATCCAAAGTTATGAAAGGCGAAATAGTAGTAAAGGGTGCCAAGGAAAATAATCTAAAGAACATCGACGTAAAAATCCCTTGGCATACCTATACGGTGGTGACCGGGTTAAGCGGCTCGGGCAAGTCGTCGTTTGCACTTGACACACTTTATGCAGAGGGGCTCCGCCGTTATGTGGAGAGCCTCTCGACATATGCACGACAGTTTCTAGAGAAGGTCGACCGGCCGCACATGGACGATATCTCGGGTTTGCCCCCCGCCGTGGCTATCGAGAGTAGAAACCCCGTCAGAAACTCGCGTTCCACTGTGGGCACTACTACTGAGGTATACGACTATTTAAGGCTGCTTTATTCTAAGATCGGCAGGATAATATGCCCCAACTGTAATATCCCGGTATATCGCAAAACCCCGGAGATTATTACAAAAGAACTCATTCAAAACCATGATGGACAGAGGGCATATATAACATTTAGCCTGGAGGGCAAGCACTTGAACTCCCACGACCTGTTGACTATCGGTTTTACCAGAGTCTACTCGGACGACAAAGTAATAGACCTAGAGGAACTCGAGGAGATTCCCAAAGGGGCAGAGGTGCTTGTAGACAGGATTGCAATAAAAAAGAGTGCACTGTCGCGGATTGCAGATTCCGTAGAGCTCGCTTTGGAAGAAAGCGATTATATAAATGTCAGAATAGTGGATGGAGACACGCTGACCTTTACGGAAAAGCTTGAGTGTACGAGTTGCCAAACTCAGTTCGCAGAGCCCACACAGCAGCTTTTCTCGTTCAATAGCCCACAAGGGGCCTGCGAAACATGTAAGGGGTTTGGCAATATACTGCAGGTCGACCCAGCACTTATTGTGCCCGACGACCGTAAGAGCCTTAGCGCCGGTGCGATCGAGCCCATGACAAAACCCTCGTTTCGAGGACGAATGAGGAAATTCCTTAGCTTTGCCCAAGAGGCGGGGATCGATACCCGCAAACCATACAGTGAACTTACGGCGGAGGAGAAGGGCTTGCTATTCGAGGGGAACGGTGTACACAGGGGTATTAATGGCTTTTTTGATTACCTTGAAAGAAAGAACTATAAGATGCATGTTAGGGTGTTCCTAAGCAAGTATAGGTCGGCTTTTGACTGCCCGGATTGTGAGGGCACCAGGTTAAAGCCATTAGCAAACTACGTATTTATCGGTGGACGGACTATCTCTCAACTGACTGGGCTTTCTATAGAGGATTTAAAGCTATTTTTCGAGGACCTAGAGCTAACCGATTATGAATACGGTATAGCAGAAGAGCTATTAAAGCAGATAGTTCATAGATTGGACTTCCTGGTTAAGGTGGGGCTCGGGTACCTAAAGCTTGCCAGACTCACACGTAGTTTATCGGGCGGGGAATCGCAGAGGGTAAATCTAGCCTGTCAGCTAGGCTCGACACTGACTGAAACCCTGTACATAATGGACGAACCCTCGATCGGACTCCACCCGCGAGATATCTCGAAGTTGGTCTCTATCATAAAGGAGCTTCGTGATAGGGACAACACTGTGGTTGTAGTAGAGCACGACCACGAGATGATATCCTCGGCCGACCATATCGTGGAACTTGGGCCGCTAGCCGGTGAGGCTGGGGGAGAGGTCGTGTATCAGGGCGAGATGAAAGGGTTTTTGGGCCGCAAAAACAGCTCGCTTACAAAGGACTATATAAATGGGAAGGATAAGATCCCTGTACCTACTAAGAGGAGAAGCGGCTCGGGACACGAGCTAAAGATTGCGGGGGCTTCTGAAAATAACCTAAAAAATATAGATGTGCCTATCCCCCTTAAGGTATTTACATGCGTCACGGGGGTCTCGGGGTCGGGCAAGAGCTCGCTTGTGAGTGATGTGCTCTATTCAGCGCTGGCAAGGAAGTTCCGTGGAGACATCGAGAGGGTCGGCTCGTACAAGGAGATAACGGGGGACCAATACCTTGCAGATGTACTGATGCTGGATCAGTCTCCGATCGGCAAGAACCTGAGATCAAACCCCATCACATACATAAAGTGCTTTGATGAGATCCGAAAGCTCATGGCCCAGAGCTGGTCGGCCAGGTCCAAGGGGTTAACCCCATCACATTTTTCATTTAATGTTCCAGGGGGCAGGTGCGAGTCATGCAAGGGCGAGGGCAGACTCATGATAGAGATGCACTTTCTTGCCGACGTTTACGTCACCTGCGACAGCTGTAACGGTAAAAGGTTCACAGACGATGTGTTGGCGGTGACCTATAGGGGAAAGAACATCAATCAGATCCTCGACCTTACTGTAGACGAGGCAATTAATTTCTTTTACGAGCACCCGCCGATTGGGAGAAAGCTTAAAATTCTACAGGACGTGGGGCTTGGATATCTTAGGCTCGGTCAACCTGCCCCAACGCTCTCGGGGGGCGAGGCACAGAGGATAAAGATTGCGAGGGAGCTTGGGCGCAAGGGTGGTAAGGACATCCTGTATATACTCGATGAACCTACAGTAGGGCTTCATGCCGAAGATGTAAAGAAGTTGCTTTCGGTGCTCAATAAACTTGTTTATGCAGGTAACACCGTTTTGGTTGTAGAGCATAACCTGGATGTGATTAAATCGGCTGACCATGTAGTGGACCTCGGACCCGAGGGCGGGAAGGCAGGTGGATTTGTGGTGGCCACAGGTACTCCCGAACAAATAACTAAAGTTAGAAAATCCCACACCGGCAAGTATCTAAAGAAAGTTTTATGACCGGTATGCACGGACCTTGTAGCAGGGTGGCACGAGTAATCCGTATGAGCCAGTGTATAATTATATAATTGGACTAAACACTATTTTGGTAGCAGTTAGTGATGACTAATCCGGAACAAAATCCTGATAAAAAAACATACGATATCAAGATAATAAAGTGGCTCTTTGAGTTCGCACGTCCTTGGAGGGTGTTGCTCGCCCTATCACTTCTCTTTATGATTGCCACAGCAGGGCTTGAGCTGCTAGTTCCCTACATAACCAAGATCGCGGTAGACAAATACATCTATCCGTCCTGGAGGGTTGTAGAGTTTGACGATGATGCCAAGGGGAAGGAGATATCAAGCGATATCAATGCTCGATACCCGGGACTGGTCCTTAGTATGGGAGGAGGCAAGTACCTGATTGACCTTTCGGAGTTAAGCAGCGTCGATAGAAACAACATAGAAAAAACCAATAAGGTAGAAGATCAAAGATATCTGGTTGTGAATCCCTCCGCTTATACTGGCGAGCGCAAAACGGCAATCAAGGCAATCATCAGAGAGCATCCCGCCTTGTTCGATCCTATAGGCGAGAGTCACTACATTAGCCACAGCGAGATGGAGACACTGTCCCCCAGCGATATACGAGTACTTAGAGCTGAGCAGTTAGATAGGGTTAAAGTACTTGCCTTATATCTATTTTGTGCCCTATTGGGTGTTTTTGTTTTCAGCACTCTCTACACTTATCTGCTCAACTACTCTGGCCATAACATCATGCATAGGATCCGTACTCGGGTCTATGCTCACACACTGTCGCTGCCCCAGGACTATTTCGACAAAAACCCGGTCGGGAGGTTGACGACCAGGGTTACGAACGACGTCAACGCGATAAACGAGATGTACACGTCTGTGATGGTGCAGTTCTGTAAGGACATTCTGGTTGTGATAGGTGTGTTGGCTGTGATGTTCTATATGAACAGAAAGCTCACGATTTTTATATTCTTGCTCACGATACTAATGGGCTTTTTCGCCGGGCTCTTTAGGATGAAACTTAAGTCTGTGTACAGAAGGGTTAGGATTTCGATTGCCAAGCTAAACGCATTTGTACAGGAGAGTATCCGTGGGATCGTGCTTATTAAGCTCTATAAGCGCGAGATGGAGAACTTCGAAAAATTTAAGAACGTGAACAGCGAGAACTTCAAAGCCAATATGGACCAGCTATGGGTCTATGCGACCTTTAGACCCTTTATTGAGTTCACGAGTATTTTTGCTGTGGCTTTTATCCTCTGGTACGGAGGGCTGCTCGTAACACGGTTCGAGTTAACACTGGGTGCACTCATTGCCTACCTATACTACGTGAGGATGCTGTTTAGGCCGATACAAGAACTCGCAGAGAGATATAATATATTTCAGTCCGCAACTGCGGCGTCCGAGAACCTGTACGAGCTCTATCATGTGGAGCCTGAGCAAAGGGAGGGGGCCGACGTCGAGGGTATAGGCGTGGGGCTTGAGTTCAAAAACGTATGGTTTTCATACGACAAAGAGGAATGGGTGCTTAAGGATCTATCGTTTAAGATAGAGCCGGGCGAGACTGTCGCATTGGTGGGGCTTACCGGGTCGGGGAAAACTACAATTGTAAATCTGATATTGAGGTTCTATGACATCGATCGGGGTGAGATACTACTGGGTGGTGTAAACATCAGGGAATACGACCCGCGCAACCTAAGGGCACATGTATCGGCTGTGTTTCAAGACGTTTTTTTATTTGCTAAAGAATTGGATGATGGTGAGAATACGAAGAATGTCGAACTTGTTACCAACACCCGACTCTCGGAAATGAAAGATCAAAACGGTACCTCGCTGTCATCGGGTGAAAAACAGATTGTATCTCTGGGTCATGCGTTTTCCAAACAAGCTGAGCTCCTGATTCTAGACGAGGCAACCTCGCATATAGATGCCGAGATAGAGAGCAAGGTACAAAAAGCGATCGCGAATGAGGGCAGAGACAGAACCACTCTAATAATTGCACACAGGCTATCAAACGTGAGGAATGCAGACAAGATTTATGTAATACATGAAGGCGAGATCGCCGAGCACGGTACACATCAAGAACTACTGGCAAAGCAGGGGATATACCATAACCTCTATGAACTACAGTCCGAGCTTTCAAGTTTTAGTCGTGAGCCGAAATAAAGTCTGGCATTAGGCTTTAATCATCGATAGAGTCCGAAATGAGATTCAAGCCCATAGACATTAAGATAGAGGAGTTAAAGAATCACCTCTCTAAACGTGAGAGGATAGATAACTCTCGACTAAGCTTTATTGTATCCCCTTACCGAATCTCCCCGCTTGGCGCACATATAGATCACCAAGGTGGCCCGGTTCTGGGCATGACCATTGATGCTGCTACCGTCATGGCTTATTTCTCTGTGCCCGAGCCGCGCATACGTTTATACAGCATGAATTATCCGGGAATAACGGAGTTCAATCTAGATAACATCAAACGCACTGGCAGGGATGATTGGGGCCGCTACATAAGGGGCGGGGCAGCAATTCTATTGGAACACACAGAACTAAAAAACGGTTTTGTGGGGGTTGTGAGAGGGGACCTGCCCGCAAGCGGGCTTAGCTCCTCAGCTTCACTCGGTATATGCAGTCTCTGGGCTTTGGCAGGTGTAAACGGACTCGAGCTCTCTCCATCAGAGTATGTGGAGCTGGATAGGAGAATTGAAAATGACTATCTGGGGCTTCAAAACGGCATTTTGGACCAGTCATCTATAGCATATGGAAGGAAGGATAGCCTCCTCCATATCGACACTATCTCGGGTGAGGTCGAGAGTCATCCGGCCCGGGACAGGGGGAACGACTATAAAATCCTTATCCTATACTCGGGTACAAAGAGGGAGCTCACATCTTCGGGGTTCAATGCGAGGGTTAAAGAGTGTAAGGAGGCCGCGATGCTCTTGGGGATGATGGGTAGAGTTGAGTCACCTGAAAAACTTGCGGATATACCGCACGAGGTTTTCGAGCAAAATTCCAAGAGACTGCCGGACCTGTTACTGAGGCGTGCAAGGCACTTTTTTACGGAGGTAAAGAGAGTAGGGCTTGGACTCGGGGCTTGGGACTGTGGCGATTATGAGGGTTTTGGTAGACTCATGAACGAGTCTTGCAGAAGCTCGCTGGATGATTACGAGGCAGGGTCCGAGGAGCTAAGTTCTATTCATAAATTAATGTCTGAGCACGACCTCGTTTATGGCAGCAGGTTTAGCGGTGGTGGTTACGGGGGCTCTGTAGTGGCGTTGGTTCATCCTGATTTTTCGGATAGTGACGCGTCTTCGATTCTGGAGAGTTATGTACGAAAATTCCCTGAATACGAGGGTGATGCAGCCGTATATTTCGCTGTTTCGGACGACGGGGTACGGTTTATATGATAGCTGTTTTGCTCGCGGCCGGGTTTGCTACAAGGATGTATCCCCTCACAGAAAATCAACCTAAACCGTTGTTGCCGATCGCGAGTAGACCGGTAATCAATCATCTGGTTGAGCAACTAGTGGATTTTGATTCGTTGGAATCTATTTACGTAGTATCTAATGGAAAATTCATAAATCAGATGGACTTATGGAGCACACAGTGGCGAGATAGAGGATTCAATATTCATATTCTAAATGACGGGGTTAGTTCCTATGATAAGAGGCTCGGTGCTGTAGGTGATTTGCGATTCGCATTAGAATCCAATGAGTTTAAAGAGAGTTATACCGGTTCGGGTCTAATAGTTGCAGCTTGTGATAACATTTTCAGTTTCTCAATTAAGCCATATTATCAAAAGTTTGAGACGACTGGTCGTAATTATTTATTTGCAGTCGAGGAGACCGATCCGATATTGCTTAACAGGACGGGAGTGCTAGAGCTTGATTCCGATGACCGTGTTCTAGGTTTCCATGAAAAACCGTCTAATCCCCCATCTAATTGGAAATGCCCCGCGTTCTATTTCTTGAGTTCAGACACGTTTGATCTAGCGCTCGAATATTGCGGCCAAAACCAAAATAAGGACGAGATCGGGCACATGGTCTCCCACCTGGTTGCTGAAGCTGATTTTTATGCATTTAGGGTGGTGGGAGATGTGCTTGATATAGGCACTCTAGCTAGCTATGAATATGCCAGGGAGCATTATCGTTCCTTGAGCGATGTACCAGTGAAGTAATTTAGGGTTGGTTAGGGGTGGTGAACGCCAACGTCTCAGGGAAGGGGAAGCGAGTGTGTTCTTCCTTGCCGTCCAGCTCCTCTACGCTATCGGCCCCAAATTCTCTTAGCTTAGTAATTACCTCGAGCACTACTGTCTCGGGGGTAGAAGCACCGGAGCTAAGCCCTATTACCATATCGTCACTAAACATCTCTTGATCCAGGTTGTCCGCTCCCTCAATTAAGTATGCCTCGGAAACACCGCTTGCTTTGGCTACCTCTACGAGACGGTTCGAGTTTGAGCTCTCGGGCGAACCCATTATGAATATCATATCGCTTTCTTTAGCAAGGGCTTTAACGGCGTCCTGGCGGTTTTGGGTCGCATAGCATATATCGAGTTTGGAAGGGCTTATGATATTGGGGAACCTATTTTTAAGTGTGTCTACTATCTCGCGGGTGTCATCGACGCTTAGTGTGGTCTGCGATACATATGCTACCTTATCAGGGTCCGGCACAATGATTTCTGTGGCCTCCTCGACCGATTCAACAACGACTACCTTATCTGGGGCTTCGCCACTGGTTCCTATTACCTCTACGTGGTTACGGTGTCCTATTAGAATGATGGTGTAGCCGAGATCGGCATAGTGTTTGACCTCGCTATGTACCTTTGTAACAAGCGGGCACACAGCATCCACGACCTCTAGCCTTTTGTGTTTAGCGTCCTCCCAGACCACAGGGCTAACCCCATGTGCACTGAAAATAACTTTTGCCCCTTTATCGTCTATCTCCTCCAGGTCCTCAACAAACTTCACACCCTTTTGCTTGAGCGACTCGACAACACGTTTGTTGTGTACGATGGCATGACGGACGTAGATAGGAGGGCCGTACATCTCAAGCGCCTTCTCCACAATCTCTATCGCTCTGTCTACCCCGGCGCAAAACCCCCTGGGTTTCGCAACTATTACTCGCATTCAATATATCCTTTGAACTATGTAACTGCTGTTTGTAATAATATATCCGGCTTAGGGAGAATATCTATTGTTAAGAGCCGATTGGCTAAAGCTAACGGGTTTGTGTTAGTATATGCAAGTTAGTTGAATAAGGCGGTTGTCTCAGCCAGAGCCTAATCGATCGGGGGTAGATATATGAGGCTTAAGGATAAGGTTGCAATCATCACAGGCGGGTCATCTGGGATCGGCAAGGCCATAACACTGGGATTTGCGAAGGAAGGGGCAAAGGTAGTTATAGCCGCTCTGCATGAGGATAAATGCATAGAGGTAGCAGACGAGATCAACTCGGCTGGGGGTTCGGCCATATATGATACAATGGACGTATCTAACCTGAACGACCACAAACACCTTTTACAGAAAACTCTCGACGAATATGGCAAGGTCGATATTTTGATAAATGATGCCGGGTATTCTAGGCGAGAGGATATATTCGAGGTGACCCCAGAGAGCTGGGACAAGATAATGGATATAAGCCTTAAAGGCCTGTTTTTCCTGACTCAGACTGTGGCAAAACAGATGGTCGAGCAGGGACATGGAGGCAGGATTATAAACATAGGCTCGGTCGCGGGTGTGATGGATTTTCACCCGGTATCACTTGCTTATCACGTCGCAAAAGCAGGTGTTATACATATGACGCGTGTGCTTGGGGCAGACTTGGCCAGTCATCGCATCACTGTTAACTGTATAGGCCCTGGTTCGACTGTGACTCCAATGTCTGCATCCAAGGATACCAAGTACAGAGACTGGCAGGCAGAGGGTATCCCCGAAGGGCGGTTGGCAAGGCCAGAAGAGATGGTGCCACCCGCTATCATGTTTGCATCAGATGATGCGGAATATATCACAGGTCAGACCATTTTTGTGGAAGGTGGCGCATTAGCAGTGTATCTGGGTCACGCACACGGCCATGACCACGAGCACACATAATTACAGAGCCCAAGTTGTTTTCAAAGTATATGAAATGAAAAATTATTCGACCTCTAGGATCACATCTGCCCTTGTTCTATGTGACTCCAGGTAAGGTAGGTAGTGGTCATAAAAAATATTTTTCTTTAGTTCCCAACCGTGACGGTCCATATGGCGTACGGTTTCATCCCTATGTTCGGCACGTTTCATAGCGGTTTCCAGAGATACATCTAAAAACACTTTTATGTCGACTAGTCCGTCTAGATATTCATCGCAAGAGAAGAGACCTTCCAAGATCGCATAGTTGCAAACTCTCGCATCCACATCGCATTCATCATCGAATTCACCATCTGATACATTGTAAAGTCCATAAATAGTGAAAGCCTCTCTGTTTTTAATTGATTGCAAAGCTCTACGAATCTTCTCGAGGTCGTACCACTCTCTTAGGTCCAAATTGGGTTTGCCAAGTCTCTCAGTCCACTCGTGTCGTGCGACAGTTACAAATAGATCGGTGCTGATATTGAGGTTGTTACCCCTGAGCTCATGTGTGATCTTGTCTGCCTCATAACTCTTACCGCTACCGATTATTCCCTCTAGTGCGATGATATAGGGTCTCTCTCTGCTCTTATCCTCTATAGATTTGATGAGCTCTGGCAACTTCATATCTATAGCCTCCCCAAATTATTTTATTGCATATTAATCCTTAAGTAGCATCAGAATAGCCCTAGCAGCTTAGCTGCCATGACTAGTATTGCGATAATCAAAGCGTATCGTATGAACTCCACACCGTGTTTTAGCGAAAGGTGAGCCGCCCCGTAGCCCCCCAATGCGTTGCCTGCTGCCAGTGACAAACCGAATTTCCAGTCCACATTACCGGTAAAAATGAATATCAACAGTGCAGGGATGGTGTACAAGAGAATGATAAAAACCTTGTGTATGTTAACGAATACAAGGTTCATTTTAAGCAGGTGATAGAGTGCGGCCATGATAAGAAACCCTACACCTACCTGTATGAACCCCCCATAAAACCCTATTGCAAACATAGCGGGGTAGACCAACCAGTTTTTATCGCCTTCTTCGCTAAGTGTGTCGCCAGAGAATTTGTTCTGCGGTAAAAACATGGAAATGATTATGGCGATCAGTACAACTCCTAAAATTCTCTCGAACCACTCATTTGAGATCCGAGTAGCTGCGAGTGCCCCAATGATTGCTCCCGGCAGTGTAAGTGTGGCGAGTGTCATACTCATACGGAGCCGAGTGACTTTCTGTTTATGATATGAGGCTGTGGCAAAGATGTTTTGCAAGAGTATAGCTACTCTGTTGGTACCGTTCGCTACACTGCCGTCGAGGCCGAGAAATATAAGCACGGGAAGTGTAATACTTGAGCCCCCCCCTGCGAGTACATTTAACAAGCCTGCAAGCAGCCCGACTCCAAATAGTATCAATAGCTCGATATACTCAGGCATAAATATCTTTAACCATCCCTAAGCACTGTGTTTTTATACTGTGCTTGAGGAGCTATTATACTTTTTAATCTCATTAAATAACATACTTCGTCCTCGCACGCATAGAATTGAATTGCGATATAGGTTGTGCGATAATGGGGTTTCATCTAAACGCAATCGGCTAAATAACATAGATGTTCGAACGACTTTTCAACCTATCCGACAACAATACTAATCCCGGCACCGAACTTTTGGCAGGTGCAACTACGTTTATGACCATGTGCTACATCATATTTGTGCAGCCCGCGGTCATGGGAGCGGCGGGTATGGACCCGGGTGCTGTGCTTGTCGCCACCTGTATTGCGAGTGCGGTGGGCACGGTGTTGATGGCGTATTTGGCTAACTATCCTATAGCGCAGGCGCCTGCGATGGGCCATAACTTTTACTTCACATATATTGTAGTGTTGACGCTCGGGTACACATGGCAGCAGGCACTGGGGGCGGTGTTTATATCCGGCGTGATATTTACTCTGCTTTCTACCGTAGGGCTAAGGGATACATTGATTAATGCTCTGCCGGGTTGTCTAAAGAGCGGTATACCGGTGGGAATAGGATTACTTATTGCACTAGTGGGGCTTGAGTGGTCGGGAATTGTTGTCGGCCATCCCACCACCTACGTGACTCTTGGGGACCTCAAATCGACCCCGACCTTGATCACCGTACTGGGTTTATTGATGATGGCTGTGTTGTTTGCGCTTAAGTTCCGGGGCGCAATATTTGTAGGACTCATAGTAACTGTACTTGCAGGCTTGTTAGCGGGAGTAGTTGAATTTAAAGGTGTTGCTTCTGCCCCGCCTTCTCTAACACCGACATTGTTTAAGCTTGAGATCGCCAAGCTGTTTACAGACCCTAGGATGATAACAGTTGTATTCATTTTTCTTTTCCTCGACCTATTTGATTCTGTAGGCACATTGATAGGGGTCAGTGAACAGGCCGGATTGATGAAGAACGGCAAGCTGCCCCGGGCCCGTCAAGCACTCCTTTCCGATGCTGTAGCCACATGGGTGGGTGCATTGCTGGGAACATCTACTGTCACAAGTTATATAGAGAGCAGCTCCGGTATATCAGCCGGAGGGAGGACTGGATTAACGGCTTTAACAGTCGCGTGTTTATTCCTCTTGGCCATTTTCTTTAGCCCCCTTGTCGAGATGGTTGGGGCCCCTTATACCCTAGCAAGTGGTGTCAAACTCTATCCTGTGATCGCACCGGCGCTCATTATCGTGGGTAGTCTCATGATGCGTAATGTCGTTAATATAGAATGGGGCGACTACACCGAGTCTATCCCCGCGTTTCTGACAATGGTGATGATGCCTCTTGCGTTTAGCATCACCGAGGGGATCTCATTTGGGGTTATATCCTATGTGTTATTGAAGATAGCTACGGGACGGGCACGTAACGTACACTGGCTCATTCACCTGTTTGCAATTTTATTCGTGGCCCGCTACATATGGTTATAACCACGGGGCGGCTTCTTTGTCCACATACCATTCGAGTGTGCCTTGAGAGGGTTTTACCATGGAAGCCGGGTAGGGTAGTGAGGTGCCCTTAGCCTGAAGGATTTCTTTTAGTACCGGGGTTTTGGCAGACCCGGAAACAAGAAACGATACCCGCTTTGCATTGTTGATTACTGGGAGTGTGATGCTAATACGTTTTTGGCCCGATTGGGGATGCGTAGCTACCACACAGACCCGCTCGGTCTCGTTCAAAGTGTCTGCACCCGGGAAAAGAGACGCAGTGTGGCCGTCGTCCCCCATCCCTAAAAGAACCCAGTCGAACTCGGGCAGGTCATTGTCATTAGACGGGACCGTGTTTTTTATCACCTGTTCATATCTCTCGACCTCTTCTTGCGGAGGGTCCTCACCCCTGATCCGCTCTATATTGTCAGGGGGGATGTGTATATGTGATAGGAGGGAATCGTTTGTCATTTTATAGTTGCTCTCATCGTTATCTGGTAGTACCATTCGCTCGTCCCCCCAGTAAAAGATCACATTGCCCCATGGTATTCCGTTTTGATACGGGGGTTTTGCGAGTAGTTCAAAGAACTTTTTGGGGGTGTGTCCGCCCGAAAGGGCAATATGAATCGGTACACCCGACCTTGCATGTGCCATGACCGCATCATTAAAATCACTGGCTAATTTGGATGCTAAATCATTTAGGTCTGAAAATGAGTAGATTTCCAAAATATCTCCTACTTTTCACTTTGTATCATAACTCGCAGTACTCTCCGCTCGATGCCAGGTTCTTGCAGGGGTATCTCCAATCGTCATCAGGGCAGTCAAACAGCAGTTGACGGGCCTCGTCGGGGCCCCATGTACCGGCAGGGTAGCCGTAGATCTTTAGCTTCGGTCTCTTTTCCCATGCGCTCAGTATCGGGTCCACAAACTCCCAGCAGGCCTCGACAGCGTCGGCTCTGGCATAGTGTGTGGCATCGCCAAACATGCAGTCCAATATGAGCCTCTCATATGCCTCTGGGATATAAGCATCGGCAAGTTCCGAGTAATGAAAGTCCATGTCGACCTCTTTAATATCGAACCCTGTGCCGGGCTTTTTCATACCGAAGTTAAGCATTATGCCTTCGTCGGGCTGTATGCGAATAACGAGTTGGTTAGGGCTTGCATCGCAGAGCTCTGCCTCGGTAAAAAGGTGGTGCGGGGTTTTCTTAAAGTGGATTACTACCTCGCTTACCCTTGTGGGCAGGCGCTTTCCTGTGCGCAGGTAAAACGGCACATTGCCCCAGCGCCAGTTGTCTATATAGAGCTTGAGTGCGACAAAGGTCTCTGTGCGCGAGTCGGACGCGACGTTGGGCTCCTGGCGGTAGCCGGTCACTTTCTGTCCCCTGATCTTGGATTCCATGTACTGTCCGCGTACAACCGATTTTGCCACATTCCGGGGCTCGATCGGGCGCAGTGACTGGAATATTTTCACGGTCTCGTTTCGAACCGAGGTAGCATCGAACTTTGAAGGAGGCTCTATGGCTACTGTGCCCAGGACCTGAAGCAGGTGGTTTTGTATCATGTCTCGGAGTGCCCCGTAGTGGTCGTAGTATCCGCCTCTTTCCTCAACCCCTATCGACTCGGCAGCCGTTATCTCCACACGGCTTATGTAGTTGCGGTTCCAAAGGGGCTCGAAAATACCGTTTGCGAACCTAAACGCAAATATGTCTTGTACGGTTTCTTTGCCCAGATAGTGGTCGATACGATATATCTGGTCTTCCGAGAAAATGCGCTGCAGGTCTTTGTTTAGAGCCCTTGCTGAGACCAGGTCGCGCCCAAAGGGTTTTTCGATAATGATCCGCTTCCACTGCTTGCCGTTTTTCTCGACCTGGAGCTCCTTAGCACCTAAGTTCTCGGCAATTTTGGTATAGAGTGAAGGCGAGGTCGAGAGGTAATAGATATAGTTGCCACCGATACGAAGTTCTTTATCTATGGATGCGAGTTTTGTCTTTAGGTCGTCATAGTCGCTTAACTTCGTAGCATCGTTCGCCTGGTAATAGATATGTTTGGAAAATGCCGTGAGCTGCTTTAGGTCTTTTTTCTTAAGCCCCGCATATGTTTTAACGTCCTGCACGATTTTTTTTCTGAACGCGGCGTCAGTGTAAGGTGAGCGGCTGGTCCCGAGTATAGCAAACCTGTCGGGTAAGAGTCCCTGCCTGTAAAGTGCATAGATTGCGGGCATGAGTTTGCGTTTGGTAAGGTCGCCCGAGGCGCCGAATATGACGACTATACAGCTCTGTGGTTTTTCCATTTTCTCCCCCTTTCCTATTTCTTTTTGACAGCGTGTCCGCCAAACTGGTTTCTAAGCGCCGCAATGGTCTTCATAGAGAACGAGTCCGAGTCGCGCGACTGCAGCCGGGCTATCAACGAGGCAGTGATAATCGGTGCGGGGACGTTTTGACGGATCGCGGCTTCAACTGTCCAGCGTCCCTCGCCACTGTCCCAAACATAGGGTTCCAAGTCTTCTAGTGTCGGATCGGCCTTAAACACCCTTTCGGCCAACTCGAGAATCCAAGAGCGGATCACACTGCCGTACTGCCAAACACTGCTAATGGCACGAAGGTCGAGGTCGAATTCCGAGCTCTCTAGTACTGCAAACCCCTCAGCATAGGCCTGGAGTAGTCCGTACTCAATACCGTTATGAACCATTTTTACATAGTGCCCCGATCCGACGGGCCCGCAATACAGATAACCCTTTTTCGGTGCCAGGGTTTTAAAGATGGGTTCTGCGTAGTCGCACGCGTTTTTGTCTCCGCCGTACATAAGGCAGTAGCCCTCTTTTAGTCCCCACACACCACCGCTTACCCCACAGTCTATAAAATTGATACCTTTTGGTGCTACTGACTTAGCCCGCTTCTGAGAATCCTGCCATTCCGAGTTCCCTCCATCGATGATGATATCGCCTTTTGTAAGAAGTGTTTTTAGCTCCCTAATGTTTTGATCTACAGGTTTTCCGGCCGGGACCATTAGCCACACTACCTTTTTCCTGGGTAGTTTTCTGACCAGATCCTTAAGGGATTTAGCCGGTATAGCCCCTTTTTTAGCTGCTTCCTCAATTGGCCCGGGTGTTAGGTTGTATGCGACTACTTTGTGGCCGTCTCTAAGAAGCCTCTCTGTCATATTTCCGCCCATCTTTCCAAGTCCTATCATTCCAATTTTCATGATTCCCTCCTTGAATTGCTGAATTTTCTGTCCATCATTGTAATTCTTAACATTTTTTGTGGGTAATGAAAACACTACTCTACTGTTTGAAGCAGTGCTTTTATGTTTTCCTCAACACTACCCCGTGAGTTGTATACACTGGATCCGGCCACTAGTACCGTAGCCCCGGCCTCAACTACCAATGGTGCAGTCTCAGTACTTATACCGCCGTCAAGACCGATCGGTTTATCGATGTCCAATGCCGCTAGCTTTTCATTTATCTCTTTTATCTTGTCGAGTTGAGAGTGGATGAATTTTTGTCCTCCGAACCCGGGATTAACACCCATGACCTGAATATAATCAGCCAAATCCAACACTTCGTATATCAGATTAGCAGGCGTTGCGGGGTTAAGTGTGATCCCGGCCAAAACGCCGTGTTCTTTAATGGATTCGAGAGTTCTATGGAGGTGGGTACATGCTTCTTGGTGTACGATTATTCGGTCTGCACCTGCTTCAACAAAAGCCCTAATAAAACGGATCGGCTCCTCTATCATGAGATGCACATCCAGCATTAAATTCACAACGGGCCTTAGTGCAGAGACCACTTGGGGGCCGAAATTAATGTTGGGTACAAATCTGCCGTCCATGACATCGATCTGAACGGCACTCACCCCGGCTTTTTCAGCACTAAGCGCTGCTTCGCCTAGTTTGTTGTAATCCGCCGAGAGCAATGAGGGTTCGATTGAGACCGTCATAGACAATACCTAGGTATTTGATTCTTTTGTTCTCTTTAAGTACCTGATGCCTCTTTCTGTGGCTGCAATTACCTCGGTTGCAGTACCTATAAACAATCCGTGTTCTACGATCCCGGCTCGTGCTTCCAGGCTTGCGGCCAGTACTTCCAGGTTGGATATGGGACCGAAGTCACAGTCCAATATGTAGTTGCTTTGATCGGTATTATAGGGAGTTTCATTATCGGTAAGTCTGAGTTTTGGAGTGCCTCCAAGCGATTTTATATACTCTGCAACAGGTTTCCATGCAAAGGGCACTACCTCTACAGGTAACGGCCTGTGGGTTCCGAGCTTGGGCGAGAGTTTTGTCTCGTCCACAATCATGATATTTCTTTTGCTCGATTGGGCCAGTACTTTTTCTCTAAGCAGCGCACCGCCCCCTCCCTTGATAAGGTTTAGCTCGGCATCGACTTCATCGGCGCCGTCGATTGTGAGGTCGAGGGACTGTTTATCGTCAAATGTAACAATAGGTATCCCGTACTCTTTGGCCGACTCCTCTGTGCGGATGGAACTGGGTATGCCGATTATATCGGTCAGTTTGCCGCTCTTTAGTCTGCGTCCAATCTCCTCAAGCGCATACTTGGTAGTACTCCCCGTCCCGAGTCCGAGCACCATGCCCGATTCTACGAAGTTCACGGCGTTTAGAGCGGCCTCTTTCTTTAGGGTCTGAAGCAGGTTCTGTTTGCCGTTTGTAAGGGACGTGCTCAACTATGTTCTCTCCTAGTCTATCTTTTGCGGTTAATAAAATCCTTTGCTACATCTAACAACTCTTTCGGAGAATCTAATATAACCATGTTCCCATTTGAGTTTAACCGATGTACTGCGTCTCTTGTAAACTCTGTTGTGACCACTATACAGTTCATGCCGGCGGCGAGTGCGGCCTTTACACCCGAGGCCGAGTCTTCAATAACTAGGCACGAGTCCGGGTCTATCTCCAACTCGTCCGAGAGGAGCAGATAGATTTCAGGGTTGGGTTTCCCGCGGTCAACGTCTTCAATAGTAGCGATAAAATCGAACTCGTCTGTGATCCTAAGTACCTTGAGCACCCTAGTCGCCTCTCTTCTTTGCGACATGGTGGCAAGTCCTGTGGGGTAGTTTTCTCCACGCGCCCACTTGAGCAGACCCATGTTATAGGGACAGAGGTGGCTCTTTAGAATCTCCGGGTCTGAGATCATCTCGTAGTAGTTCTCCATCCGTAGGTGCACGTATGCCTGCCAGGGCTGTTGCACATTAAAGCGGGTCATAAGCGCACTCGCCTTGGGCTCTAGGTTAAATCTATTCATGAGCCCCTCGGCTACCTCTTTTCTCGACAGGCCCACAAAATCTTTAAAAGCGTCTATTACTTCCTGCTCTGTAAGTGTGGGGTCCAACACCACGGCTGCCCGTGCATATGACTCAGCCTTAAGTGCCTCTGTTTGCACAAGTGTGCCGTCTAGATCAAATAGGAATGAGCTTATCACTTTAGTTCGGTCTAAAAACTTTCCCTTATTTTATCGATACCGCTTACCGTGTCCTTGCCGAGATTAAATGTGATTACTTTACGTCCCCTATCCAAGAGGGCTTTTCGGTCCCCCAGCACCTGCGCATTCTTTAGTACCCCGAAGCTCATTGATGAAGCCTTTTTCCCTGCTTCATTTGGTATAGGAAGGTCTTTTGGCATATCGGAAGTGAACTGTATAAAGAGCCCGTTGCCTGCGTCGCCTTTGTGAAGCTGGCCCGTGGAGTGGAGAAACCTGGGGCCGAACCCCGACGTTGTAGCAAGTCTGTATTCAGTCATTATTTTTTTGCGAAGTTTTTGCAGTGCATCGTAGTTCTTGTCTGTGGGTTCGATATAGGCCTGGAGGGTTACGTAGCTCCGGCCTTTCGACTCGTTTTTGCCTTTTTTTGCAAATGACAGGAACTTGGTCATGGCGCTAGAAACACTATCGGTTTTGAAATCTGAGTAGACAGTAATGCCGTTGTCCATAGCTGTGGGTTTAATCTCGGGCAATTTGCCTTTCTTTTCGTACTCTGCAATCATCTTGCGCGCGAGCACCTTTGCGGCCTCTACGTTAGGCTGATTAAACGGATGGATACCTATGATCATCCCTGCAATAGCGATGGCCATCTCCCATCTAAAGAACTCCCCGCCTATATCGTATATGTCCTGCAAGTTGATTCTTACTACCGGGTAGCCGGCGTCTTCTAGAGCACTTACCTTTTTGTCGTATGTGTTGTTGTGAGCAAGCCTAAGGTACACGAACAGTCTGTCGTTTGCATAGTCCCTGGGCTCACCTATAGGCTCGCGGTCGACCGGCAGTATACCCTTGCCGCTTTTGCCGGTGCTCTCAGCTATTAACTGCTCAACCCACGAGCCAAAGCTCTCAATCGGGGGTGAGGCTATGAGTGTGACCTTGTCGTGACCGGCCTTAGTAAGCTCGCCCAGGATTGCTCCCAGCCATACCCCGGAATTGTCCCCGTCCACAGGGCAGTTACAGCTCTCGTTGTTATGGAGCATTTTAACAGCCCTTTCCAAAAGTGTGTCGAGGTCGACACCTGCGAAAGCAGCAGGCACAATACCCACATAGGACAGTGCCGAGTACCTTCCCCCAATGTTCGGGTCGTTTAGGAATGTTTTTCTAAATTTTAGGTCCGATGCCAGTTTTACAAGTGGGCTTCCCGGGTCTGTTATGGCGACAAAGTGTTTTCCTACCTCTCTCTTGCCGACCTTTTTCTGCACCTCGTTATAGAAGTACTTCATGAACGATAGGGACTCAGCGGTACCACCTGATTTTGTGGAGACCATAAATAGTGTTTTCGATAGATCGAGTTGGTTACGGTGCTCTAGAACAGCTCCCGGATCTGTGCTGTCGAGGACCTGATAATCCAGGTAGCCGTCACGAATGCCGAATGTCTCACGTATGACAATCGGTGCTAGACTCGACCCTCCCATACCCAACAAGAGTGCCTGTGTGTATCCCTCTTCGCGCACGTCGTCCACAATCTTATTGATCGCAGGCAGTGCGTCTTGTATTACCTCGGGGATGTGGAGCCAGCCCAAACGGTTGCTTATCTCTGTGGGCTCGTCTTCCCATACGAGGAAGTCAAAATTCCAGATTTTCTGGAGAATGTTTTTCTTTTTGATTTTATCGAGAGCTTTATCTACCGCGGGTTGAAAGTCGCCCAGGTTTGCCGAGTAGGGCTCACGTAGACTAAGTAGGGTTTCTCTTTTATCTGCGATGCTTTGCATAAGTGTTTCAAAGGATTTGGCGAATTTATGCACACCGTCTGTTAGTAAGTCGTTAGTTATCTTTTTGAGGTCTATGCCCAACTTAGCCAGTTTTTCGAGGTCGGCTTTTGCCCGTGAAACTCCTTTAGTCAACGTGATGGAGACTGTGCCGTGATCCCTGAAATTCTTGTAAGTTGCAGGGGGGACTGTGTTTACGGTCATGGGTCCTATAAGCTCGTCCACATATAGGGTGTCGGGATAAGCAGGGTTTTTGGTGCTGGTGCTGGCCCAGAGCACTCTTTGTACATTGGCGCCTTGTTTTGCAAGGGCATTCCACCTGGGGCCCTTAAATGTTTTTTTGAAGTATTCGTAGGTTACTTTTGCGTTGGCGATAGCTATTTTGCCCTGAAGGTCCTTGTTGCCGATCTTCTCGAGCTCTACGTCTACGGCTGTGTCCACGCGGCTTACAAAGAACGATGCCACGGATGCCACGCGGTCTACAGTGTGACCCTTAAAAACCGTGGGTCCGTTAGCAGCCAGAATCTCAAGCCCCTTAATGTAGGCCTCGGACACGGCCTTGTACTGCTCTAAACTGAACATGAGTGTGACATTTATGTTAATGCCCGAGCTTATAAGTGCTGTAATTGCGGGAATCCCTGCAGGTGTGGCAGGCACCTTTATCATTACGTTAGGTCTTCCTAAAGCTACAAAATACCGTTTAGCGTCCTTGATCGTTTGTTTCGTATCGTTAGCCAGAGTTGGGCTTACCTCGAGGCTTATATAGCCGTCAGCTCCCCCGGTTTTCTCGTAGAGCGGCCTGAACTCGTCTGCGGCAAGGGCAATGTCCTTTAGTGCCAGTGCTTCGTAGATCTCGTTTACAGATTTGTTTTGATCCACCAGTAATTTCAGGTCTTCGTCATAATCGGCACTACCTGCAATTGCTTTCTCTAAGATAGAGGGGTTGGAGGTCTCACCCCTAAGCCCCTCGTCAATAAGTGCCTTTAGCTCGCCCCCAGTAATAAAAGACCGCCTTATATAGTCGTACCAAATCGATTGTCCTAGATCTGCCAGTTCATTAATTCTGGACATAGAACCCTCCTTAGTAACTTAATTGTTCTTAGACTAATTGACCCTTTACTTACTGCGCTTCTTACCGTTAACCCTGTTCATAACAAGCCTGGCCTCTTTGACTACACCGTCTATTGTAAGGCCAAATGCGGGCAGGAGATCGGCAATAGGAGCGGATTCGCCGAATGTATGCATTCCTACAACCCCACCGTCTAGACGACGGCGCCCCACATAACGACCCCATCCATGTGTTGAGCCGGCCTCAACCGCGACACGTGCACGCACATTACGCGGCAGCACCTGCTCTGTGTATTCTTCGTCTTGAAGCTCAAACAAAGTCCAGCAGGGCATGCTCACTACCCTGGCTTTCACATTTTGTTTTTTAAGTTTTTCATAGGCCCCAAGGCAGAGGTGGATCTCGGACCCCGTGCCTATAAGTATGACATCGGGTTTGCCTTTGCAGTCGGCGAGTATGTATGCACCCTTAAGCGCACCCTCGGCCGGCAGATACTTGGATCGATCGATAGTAGGTATGTTTTGGCGCGTCAGTATGAGTGCAACAGGACGGTTTTTAACCTCCATAACGTATTTCCACAGCACACTAAGCTCGTTGGCATCGGCGGGTCTTATGACGTCTAGGTTGGGCATTGCTCTGAGTGCGGCGAGGTGCTCGATGGGCTGGTGTGTAGGGCCGTCTTCCCCAAGCCCGATGCTGTCGTGAGTAAATATATAGATCACTGGGTTTTGCATGAGGCAAGAAAGCCTTAGCGGTGCCCGCATATAATCTGAGAAAACGAAGTAGCACGCGGCGTAGGGCCTTAGCTTGCTGAGCGCCATGCCGTTTGCAACAGCCGCCATAGCGTTTTCTCTAACCCCGAAATGAAAGTTCCTACCCCCGTATACTCCTCTTTCGAAACTCCGGGCGTTGTCTATATAAGTTTTAGTGGACGGGCCCACGTCTCCGGCACCTCCCAGGAGCCAGGGATAACTGGATGCGATCGAGTTTAATATCTTGTGATTGGCGGTTCTTGTAGCAGGGCCCTTCGGGTCTGTCGGGAAGGTAGGTATGCATTTTTCCCAGCCCTCAGGCATCTCGTGGTTTTGCATTAGTTTAAACTCTTTGGCCAGGTCAGGGTATTCCCGTTTATAGGACCTAAACTTTTTGTTCCACTCCTGCTCAAATACCTTACCTCTTTGTACAATCTGGGTCCTGTATTTTTTAACCTCGGGGGGCACAAAGAATTTTTTGTTGGGAGGCCAACCATAATTGATTTTTGTTTTACGAATCTCTTCCTCACCGAGCGGCTCACCATGAGCAGCAGAGGTGTCCTGTTTGTTGGGGCTGCCGTACCCTATGTGACTGTCTACAATGATTAAAGACGGGCTTTCTTTTTCTTTTATCGCTCGCCCTAATGCCTCCTCAAGCATCTCGAGGTCGTTGGCGTCACCCACTCTCTGGACGTGCCAGTTATAGCCCATGAACCTGGCTGCCACGTCTTCGGTGAAGGCCAGTGCTGTGTGGCCCTCTATGGTGATATGATTGTTGTCGTATATCCAGACCAGGTTGCTAAGCCCGAGGTGACCGGCCAGCGATGCAGCCTCGCCAGATATGCCTTCCATCATGCAGCCGTCGCCGGCTATGGCAAATACGTTATAGTCTATGATCTCGTGTCCCGGGCGGTTGAAATAGTCCGCGAGCCAGCGCTCAGCAATTGCCATACCGACCGATGTGGCAGCGCCCTGCCCCAGTGGGCCGGTGGTGGTTTCAACACCGGGGGTAAGGCCGAATTCAGGGTGTCCCGCACACTTGCTGTGCAGTTGCCTGAAGGTTTTTATATCGCTTAATGTGACGTCGAATCCGGTGATGTGGAGGATGCTGTAGAGCAGCATGGAAGCGTGCCCCGCAGAGAGCACAAAACGGTCCCTGTTGGGCATATCGGGATTTTTGGGATTGAACTTCATAAACTTGTCCCACATGGTGTATGCTACGGGTGCCATCGCCATCGCAGTACCCGGATGACCGGAATTGGCCTTTTGTACTGCGTCCATTGAGAGCGTCCTTATCGTGTTGATAATCAGCTCTTCTGTCTTACTGTAAACGTTCTTGGATTTTGCCTCCATCTTTTAACTCCTCGGATTGATATGCAAATAAGCTTAATATTATAGCAGTGCTATTCCGTGATGCCATTCACACACTGTGCTCATTGTCTTTTTTAATAAACTGCATCGAGTATTCGAGTGTCGCGTCGGTTTTCTTGTGCGGATTGAATATTTTATCCGGATCGAAGATTTCTTTCACCTCTTTGAATAAATTAAACACCTTCTCACCATACATTTTCTCTAGGTAAGCCCCGCGTATAAGCCCGTCGTTGTGTTCTGCGCTTAGTGACCCTTTGTACCTGAGCACAAGATCAAAGACCTTTTCGGTAAGCTCGGGGATGATGGCCCTCTGTTTCTCATCGGTCATATCCATAAGCGGGATGATGTGGAAGTTGCCGTTGCCCGGATGGCCTGCGACGGGGAAACTCACATCTGGGTATTGATCGAAGATCTTTTGCAGATCTGTTAGGAATTGGGGCATGACCTCTGGTTTTACAATAAAATCGTCAATAAAAGGTACGGTCTGTTTACCTTTTACTTTTTTGCGCAGTAGGTTGAAGCTTTCTCTTCGGATGGTCCAGTATTTTTCCGATTCCTCTTTGCTCTTGGTGGCGTGTACCCCAATGTCGTATTGCTTTAGGCCCTGTTTAAGCTCTGCCATCTTTTTGTCGATCTCCTCTACCGAGTTGCTCGTGAACTCCACCATTAGCACCATCTTTGGTAATCCGTGAGTGGCGACTATCCACATGTCGGGTACAAGCTCATAAGCCAGTTTAAAAATATTCTCGGTTTTGCTGATGATCATGACCAGCTCGGGGAAATACCTCACCGCTAGGTCTACGGTCTTATCGTCATACGATTCAATGGACGTGGGTTCGTACTCTAAAATTGTGTTAATAATCTCTCCGAGCTTATCCAGGTTATGCATATAAATGACAAACATCTTTGAGTCCGATTCTGTGGGTACCAACCGGAACTTAATCTCAGTCACTATGCCTAGTGTGCCCTGGGAACCGACAATGAGCTGCGTTAGATCGAATGTACCTGTTTCTCTGTCCCACACGTTCCAAAGCGAGTATCCTGTGGAGTTTTTGGAGACATCGGGCTTTGCATTTTTGATAGGGTCATAGTTCTGGTCTATGAGTTGAAAAACCCTTCTATAGATCTCTCCCTCTAGCCCGTCAATTTTCATCTTTTCGTCGAGCTCGGGCCTGCTTAGCTTTTTGAAAGTGTACTCGTTGGCATCCCTAAGTATTACCTTTAGCTCCTCGACATAGTCCTCGGTTTTGCCGTATCTAAGCGATTTCTCGCCCCCCGAATTGTTGGCTACCATCCCCCCTACCGATGCGATGGACTTTGAGGCGGGGTAGCTGGGCAGCATGCACCCTTTTTTGAAAGTTGCTTTCTCGAAATCACGATACGGGGTGCCGGGCTCTACCCTGGCCATGGTTTCCGAGAGCCCACATATGTTATGCATATGAGCGTTTACATCAACAATAATCGATTCGTTTAGGTCCCCTCCCGCCATATCCGTGCCACAGGACCTAGGTGTTAAGGATATATCCTTGTTGCCGTTACTTTTTTGCTCAATCACATACTTAACAAGGTTTATTATGTCTTGGGTGTCCTTAGGTAGTGCGACGACTTGGGGTGTGATGCGAAATGCGCTTGCGTCTCCGCTGTAATGATGAAGACTCTCGGGATCGTCTTTCACTTCGCCTTTAATGATCTGCCTTAGAGCTTCTGCATGGGACAAAAGAGATTACCTCTTTATGAAATGAGACTATTTTAGGGCAGTTTAGAGCCTAGTCTTTGGGGATTATCACATACAAATCGAACCGTTGTCAAGGAAATTGCACAAGCTCTTAAACAACTGCTAACGCAGCCCCTATTATCCCCGCTTCGTTATGCATTTTAGCGCTTATAACAGGGGTTTTAACGCTTAAATAAGGAAAGAATTTGTTAGCACTTTCACTAACGCCGCCGCCAATAATGAATACATCCGGGGAAAGGAGTTTTTCCATAGTGTGCAGATACCTATTAACCCTCTCGGCCCACTCGGCCCAGCTGAGATTCTCGCTTTCCATATGCACTGTGGCGGCCCTGGTCTCCGCATCCACTCCGTCTAACTCTATATGGCCGAACTCAGTATTGTGCACGAGGTGTCCATCGATAAATAGTGCGGTTCCGATACCCGTGCCCAGGGTTACCATTAGCACCACACCTCCTGCGTGTTTATTGTACTCTTTCCCCGCACCGAACCTCATCTCTGCCAGGCCTGCACAGTCAGCGTCGTTGATCACTCTGTTTTCACAGAATGTTAGTTCTTTTATCTCACGCTCAATATTTACACCGACCCAGCTTTCGTCTAGATTCGCCGCCGTTAACACAATTCCGCCCTTCAAGACCCCCGGGAACCCGCACCCGATTTTTCCTTGCCACTCCCAGTGGTCGGCAATCTGTTTTATGACCCCAAGCATGGCTTTTGGAGTGGGTGGCTTGGGTGTATGAATATAGAGCGGTTCCTCAAGCACTGTACCGTTTTGCACATCTACGGGGGAGGACTTCATCCCCGTACCGCCAATATCTATGCCCAGTATATTTTCAATTTCTCGGTCCGAGTGGTTTACCAACTAGTTGTCCCCATGCGTATAAGAGAGTTTTTTCAACAAGAGATAATACTACATAAATGATCTCCTACATATAGCTGCTGAATCTATTTATGATTGTAGTCAATAGGTTGAATTTATAGATTAACACTTTAAATCACTCTTGAATTAGCAATTGTGAATGTTATAAATACTTCTTTATTAACTTTAGAGGGTGTACAATATATACACTATGAAAGTTGAACAATTTGTGTGGAATAAAGATACAGAGTGGGGGTCTAAGAGCCCCTACGATAACGGACTCAACTACGATCTGGCTCTGATTTTTTCTTCGAGGGAGATACTCCAGGAAGCCGGGCTTGTAGATGAACTGTTATCCCGGCTAGAAGGGGTAACGGCTATTGGGTGCTCAACTGCGGGTGAAATATATGGAGATAATGTGGTTGACGACTCGTTTAATGTGACGCTCGTTAAGTTCGAGAATACGGAGCTAAGACAGGTCCACTATGAACTCGAGGACCAGTCCGAGAGCTTTAAAGCCGGTGAGTACCTGGCTAAGGAACTGGCAACCGATGGGCTCGCGCATATACTGGTTATCTCTGAGGGGGTAGAGATTAACGGAGACGAACTGGTGCGAGGGCTCACAAGCAGTTTGCCCGACGGTGTGAATGTTACAGGGGGCTTGTCGGGTGACGGTGATCAGTTCCAAGAGACGCTGGTGATATCGGGCAATAATGTGGGCAGTAACATTGTGTCTGCAATAGGGTTTTACGGCCCAAGTCTGCGCGTTGGTTATGCGTCGCTTGGGGGCTGGGACCCGTTTGGGCCCGAGCGGTTAGTGACTAAATCGGATAGCAATGTCCTATATGAACTCGATGGTAAGCCTGCACTCGACCTGTATAAGACTTATTTGGGTGAACACGCTTCGGGGCTTCCGGCCACGGGGCTATTGTTTCCGCTTAGCATTAGAACCAATAAGGACAATCAGGGAATTGTGCGCACAATATTGGGGGTGGATGAGTCTAATGGCAGTATGACGTTTGCGGGGAACATGCCAGAAGGGTCGTATGTGCGTCTGATGAAAGCCAATTTTGACCGTCTGATTGATGGAGCCGTGGGTGCTGCAGAGAACTGTTTAGCTGTTGACTCCCCGGAATTTAAGCCCGAGCTTGCACTTTTGATAAGTTGCGTAGGGAGAAAGATGATTTTAAAGCAGAGGATAGAAGAAGAGGTAGAGGGGGTTAGGGATATTTTTGGCGCTGATACCGTGTTTACAGGTTTTTACTCTTATGGAGAAATATCACCTATAGTACAGAGAACGGTGTGCGAACTCCATAACCAGACCATGACGATTACAGCGTTTTCCGAGGTATAATCATCGCTAATAATTGCAATGGACAAACTTCATAGTCTGCTAAAGCGACAGATCAAACGTTATCTGGATGATAACCAAGGTGTTGATGCCTCTGAACTAGAGGGATTTCTCCAATCCATTAACGAGGCATATAAGCAGTTTGATGAAGACAGGAAAATGCTCGAGCGTTCGCTCGATATAAGTTCTCAGGAACTACTGCAGGCAAACTCAGAGCTCCGTGCGCTTTTCCATGCACTGCCCGATTCCATATTTGTAATAGACGAAAAAGGGACAGTGCTAGATGCCAAAGGGTGTATGGAGGACGACAGATTAATTATCCGTGACAAGTTTTTAAATAAATGTTTTTACGAAGTCTGGGACAAAGAAACAAACAAAAAATTTAAGACCGCTATAAATGATACTTTAGAAAGACGGATAGTTAACAGCTTAGACTACGAAATTGTTTCGAGGGACCAAAGAAAGTTTTTCGAAGCAACCATCTTGCCGCTAATCGAGAGACAGATGCTTGTGGTGCTGAGGGATATAACCTCCAGGGTGGAGGCTCAGTTGGAGCTGCAGGCAAATCTGGAAAGCATAAAGAAAATAAATCTTTATGAATCCATTATAAATGATATAGCACTACTGATTAATAAATCCGATGATTTGGATGAGATATTTAGCTCTGCGGTTAAAGCTATTCATGACAAATTAGACGCAGTGGATTATGTCTCTATATATACACTAAACGACGACAGTGCCGATATGATTGCCTCAAGAGGCTATCCCAAATGGTTTCTTAAACAGCTCAGTTCGATCCCCTCGCCAAAAGGGGCGACATGGCAATGTTTAAACAGCAAGGAATCTATCCTTGTTACCGATACCAATGATGATAAGTATTTGGGCAATGCAGCCCATAAACTAGGTGTTAAGAGCTACGCGACCTCCCCGATTATTATTAATTCTGTATCTATCGGATGTATTCATATTCAATCTAAATCGACGTCGGGTATCAAACAAGAGGAATTAAGCTTTCTAGATGCCCTTGCGAGACTCATGGGATCGGTAATCGATAAAGCTACGAGTGCCAAAGCACTCAAGACATCGGAAGAAAGGTACAGGGTGTTATTTGATCAAGCACCCTATGGAATATGTTTGATCAATCATGATTTTGTTATAACACACTGCAACCCGATGTTAGTAGATATTTTCCAATCTACGCCAGAGAAGGTGATTGGGTTGGATCTAACCAAACTAAATGACAAGACATTCCTGCCGGTTGTGAAAAGAGCTTTCCAGGGCGAGATTGTTAAGCACGATTCTATATACACGGCAAGTACAAGCTCTGTTGAGGTTTGGTTGTCAGTAAAGTGTGTGCCTATTTATGATAACGAGGGCAATGTGCACACTGTGATGGGGGTTGTAGAGGATATAACAGCCCGAAAAGAGAACGAAGAAGCCCTACTCGAGAGTATTGAGAGGTTTAAAAGCTTGGTCGATAATTCGAGCGACCTCGTATTTGAATCGAGTTTTGACGGCAAGTTTTTATACGTTAGCCCCAACTTTGAGAAGATTCTCGGCTACAAGCCCGAAGATCTAATAGGGAAAAGTATTTTTGAAAACATACATCCCGATGATCTGGCACCTGCGATTAAGGAGTTTAGTCAGGCAATTGAGTTGCTGGGCACGGGGGGGCTTGAGCACAGGTATAAAAATAAAGACGGCGAGTGGAGGACCCTCTATAGCTCGGGCTCGACGTTTAACACTGCTAAAGGCGAGATCCGCGCAGTTGTGACCTCACACGATATTACTGACAAAAAGAAAATGGAGGAGGAGTTGGGCAAATCTCAGCGACTGGAATCCCTGGGTGTCCTTGCCGGGGGCATTGCGCACGATTTCAACAACCTGCTTGCGATAATAATGGGCAATATATCGTTGGCTGAGATGTTTGCAGAGACCAACGATCCGAGGATAAAGGATATTTTGTCCCAGGCCCATAACGCCTCATCGCGTGCCGGGGACCTTGTAGATCAACTTAGAACCTTTGCTAAAGGGGGCTCGCTCAAAAAACAGACCATATCCCTTTCTGAACTGCTCATGGAATCAACATCGTTTGCGCTTAGGGGGTCTAACATAAAGTGCGAGTACGACTTCACGGACGATTTGGATTATGTCGATGTAGACGAAGGACAGATAAACCAGGTCATAAATAATCTTGTTATAAACGCAAAGCAGGCAATGCCCGGGGGAGGGTTGATCCGTGTAGGTATAGATAGAGATGTGTTGGATCAGGGCAATAAGCTTAACCTAAGCGGCGGGGAGTATGTAAAATTCGTGTTTGAAGACAGTGGAGAGGGTATATCCCCCGAAGTATTGGATAAGATTTTCGATCCCTTCTTTACGACTAAAGAGAGCGGCAGCGGGCTTGGGCTTGCGACTTCGTATTCTATTATTTCTAAACATGGAGGGGGGATTTTTGTAGATTCGGAAATAAACCGGGGCACCAAGTTTGAGATTTACCTGCCTTCATCAGAAAAAGACCACTTAGAAGCACGCGAGGAGGCGGGAAAGAGGTATGAGTTTGCCGGTAGTGTGTTAGTTATGGACGACGAAGAGGGTATAAGAAAAACACTCGAACGGATGCTAGAGGCTTGTGGTTTTAGCGTTGACTGTGTAGAGAATGAACAAAAGGCAATCCAGAAATATAGCGAGGCCCACCAAAAAGAAACCCCCTACAACCTAGTAATACTGGACCTCACTATTCCAGGAGAAATGGGTGCCTTAAGGACGCTCGACGAGATCCGCAAAGTAAATCAGTCGGTTAAAGCGATTATTACAAGCGGACATACAAAGAGTCCGGTTGTTAGTGATTATAAAAGCTATGGTTTTAAATCGTACTTAAAGAAACCGTTTTCTCTGACCGAGCTACAAGAGACCGTTTCCAAAGCACTATCATCATAGCATGTGGAGTAATATGGGGTTTTTTTCATGTCTGGGGTATGTGCTATACTCTTTTGGTGCTATTAATTCCCAAGGTAGAAGCTTTATAGTAACGAGATGGGCAAAGCAGCTCTTATTACCGGGAGTGCAAAGAGATTAGGCAAGGCTATGGCGCTTGGATTGGCCTCGCAAGGCTATGATATCGCACTGCATTATAACCACTCACACACTGATGCTCTTAGAACTGCTGAGCTGATTAGAGAGCAGGGCAGAGTGTGTGAGCTATTTCGTTGCAACTTGTACAACTTACCAGAGGTTAGGGGGCTTGTGCCGCGGGTAATCGATAAGATGCCCCAATGCGAAATACTTATTAATAATGCTTCTATGTTCGATAGGCACGATTTTTTTCATGTTACAGAGGATAGTCTGGATAGGGACATGCAGATAAATTTCAAGGTCCCGTTTTTCTTAACCCAAACGTTTTCCGGCACAAAATCCGCTCGCCTAGTCATCAATATGCTTGATACCAGGATATCGGGCATGGACACCGAGCATTTTACATATTATCTGAGCAAGCGGGCGCTTGCGGATTTTACTAAGATGGCTGCCAAGGTGCTAGGCCCACGGATAAGGGTAAACGGTATTTGCCCAGGCCCCATTTTGGCTCCCCCTGGGGAGGATGCTGAGTATTTGGAAGAGATTGCAAAACGGATACCGCTCAAAAAGGCTGGGAACCCCGATTATATTCTGAGTGCGCTAATTTACCTGCTTGAAAACGAGTTCATTACAGGTGAGCTCTTGTTTGTGGACGGCGGGGAGCACCTGAGATGGAGTTCTTTATAGATGATTATAAACATTGAGGGGCTTCGGTTAAGAACAATCGTTGGGATATACGAATGGGAAAAAGAGGTAAAGCAGGATGTTGTGATCAACATCGAAATCGCTACCAATAGCGAGACCGCCGCAGAGAGTGATCAGATAGAAGATACGGTTGACTATAAAACAATCACAAAGAAGATTATAGCCAAAGTGGAGAGCACGGAATATAACCTTATAGAAAAAATTGCGGGTGATGTAGTAAAGATTATACTGGAGCAAAGCGGGGTCGAGCACGTAACCGTAAAGGTCGCTAAGCCGGCTGCTCTTAGGTTTACCGATACCGTGTCCGTTACTTATAAACAGTCGAAATAATGGATCAGAAATGGCAATAAAACTAAATACCATAGTAATCGGCATTGGTTCTAATATAGAGCCAAATAGATATATAAAGAGAGCTAAACGAGCAATCGCTAAAAGATTTAAGATCATAAACGCATCTCAGTTTATAAGAACTGAGCCCATAGGGTATAAGGACCAGGATCTATTTTTAAACGGGGCGGTGTTGATCGAGACTGAACTTGAGTATGAAGAAATGAGAACCTGGCTAAGACAGCTTGAAGAGTCATTGGGTAGGGTAAGGGATCAGAACAGGTACGGGCCTAGAACAATTGATCTCGATATACTGGTTTGGAACCAGAGCATTGTGGATGACGACGTGTACACGCGCGGGTTTTTGCAGAGCTCTATCTCGGAGCTCATACCTGATTTGGATATATCAATGACAAACCGAGAATAATGACGGTCGTTTGAGCGATCGTGTTCCCCAACTAAGATAGATATTTTATAAAAAAGTATGAGCAACTATAATTTGAGACTGGTATATTCATCCGATACGATAGAGCATGAGGTCAGACGGTTGGGCGGTGAGATTAGCCGCGATTATAGAGGTTTATTTCCGTTGATTGTCGGTGTACTTAAGGGTGGTTTTATATTTCTCTCTGATCTGGTTCGCAATTTGGATATTGAGCATGAAGTAGGTTTTGTATTGGCTTCCAGTTATAAGGCCTACAGAATCCCCACGGGCATGGACTTAAGTGATTGCCTGGATATCTCACCCGAGAACCGCCATGTGCTTTTGGTTGACGAGATAACCGATACGGGCTCGACTGTTAAAACTATCTACGATCATCTGTGGGCCCAAAAACCGCTCACACTTAAAGTCTGTGTATTTATCAACAAGCTTGAGAGGCGGCAATCGGAGCTCCGTCCACACTATATCGGGTTTTCAGCGGGTGAGGGATTTTTAGTGGGGTATGGGATGGATTATAACGAGAGATACCGACACCTACCGAACATCTACGTGTTGGATGAATAGACGTGCGGTAGCGAAAACAAAGTAAAGGAGAAAAGCTAGATGGGTTTAAGAGATCAGATCCCAAATGATATAAAAGAGGCACTTAGGGAAAAGAACAGCTTGAAACTAAGTGTGCTTAGGATGCTGCAGTCGGCTATTAGGAATAAAGAGATAGAGAAAAAAGTAGATGAGCTCGATGACCAGGGGGTAATTGAGGTTGTGTCATCGGAGGTAAAAAAGCGCAGGGATGCCAAGGCTGAGTTCGAGAAGGTCAACAGGCCCGATGCTGCCCAGGCAGAGGCCGAAGAGATAGAGATACTGATGCACTACATGCCTGAGCAGCTTAGCACCGATGAGATTAGGTCACGGGTGCAAAAGGTAATAGACGATACAGGTGCCCAGGGTTTGGGGGACATTGGCAGGGTTATGAAAGTAATAATGCCCGAGCTCAAAGGCAAAGCGGATGGTCAGGAAATAAATAGAGTTGTTAGGGAACTTTTAGGAGAAGCATAGCGTTACAAGAAAGTGTCTCGGGAGAGCTCAAATGCCGGATAAATCGAACACAAATGAAGCAGGTTCTAAGGGGGTGAGATGGGACCTGAGTGACCTCTATGGGGGGCTTAACGACACTCAGATTGCAAAAGACATAGAGACGGCCAAGACCCGTGCTGTGCAGTTTGAGTCCGAATTTAGGGGGAAGATTAATTCACCGGACTCTACCGCCCCCACGGTGTTACGGGCAGTAGAGGAAATTGAATCGATTAGTGAAACCCTGGGTAAGCTGCTTTCGTTTGCATACCTTATGTTTGCGGGTGATACGAGTAACTCCGAGCACGGGGCATTTTTACAGCGTATGCAGGAAGATGCCACTAACATAAGGAAGCACCTGTTGTTCTTTGAGTTGGAATGGGCAGAGCTCGATAGTGAGATCGCCGATAAAATTATCAATGATAATAAGGTTAAGCACTATAAACACTTTCTGGAACTGGAGAGGAAGTATTTCCCACATCGGCTCTCGGAACCCGAAGAAAAGGTGCTCGATGAAAAGTCAAATACAGGGTCGAGGGCTTTTAAGAGGCTCTTTGACGAGGTCCTAAACAATGTGCGTTTTAAGGTACGTATGGACGGCAAGCTTAAAACCCTTACCGAGACCGAGGCGCTCTCACTCTTATATGATCCACGGAGAGAGATAAGGAAATCCGCAGCCAAGGCAATAACAAAGGGCTTAAAGGATAATGCCCATGTTTTGACTTTTATATTTAACACACTTGTGCAGGACCATTCCGTTAACGATCGTTTACGCTCATTTGAACACCCGATGGCCTCTAGGAATTTAGATAACGAGATCGATATGGAGACCGTGGGGGGGCTTATGAAAGCGTGCGAGGACTATAACCATCTGGTGGCAAGGTACTATAAGATAAAAAAGGCTTTGCTCGGTGTACCCAAGTTCTATGATTACGACAGGTATGCACCGATCTACTCCGATACCACAGTGATTCATTACGATAAGGCCAAAGAGATCATACTGGATTCGTTTGGTGATTTTTCGGGTGAAATGGCTGGGATTGCAGGACTGTTTTTTGAGAAAAACTGGATAGACGCCGAGCTTAGGACCGGTAAGCGAGGTGGGGCTTTTAGCCACAGCACCGTGCCCAGCGTGCATCCCTATGTGTTTACAAACTACACGGGGAAAATGCGTGATGTGATGACGCTTGCACATGAACTCGGACACGGGATTCATCAGTATCTATCCAGAGAAAACGGTTACTTTCAGTCCAACACACCACTAACCACTGCAGAGACCGCTAGTGTGTTTGGAGAGATACTAGTGTTTCACAGCTTAAAAGAATCGGCTCCGGACACTAGAACCAAGCTCGCGCTGCTATGTAGTAAGCTTGAGGACATTTTTGCAACAGTTTTCCGTCAGGTTGTGCTTACACGGTTTGAAGAGAAGCTCCATAGTGCAAGACGAAGTGAGGGGGAGCTTGGGCATGACAGGATTAATGAACTCTGGGCAGAGGCCAATAGCCCTATGTTTGGGGACACGGTGCAAATGACTAAAGACTACCGGTGGTGGTGGATGTATATCCCGCATTTCATACACTCCCCGTTTTATTGCTATGCATATTCCTTCGGGGAGCTTTTGGTGCTTGCTCTCTATAATATGTACTTAAAAGATGCGGATGATTTTGTCCCCAAGTACCTGACTCTACTATCTCGTGGGGGCAGTGATTCACCTGAAAAGCTCCTAAGCACGGTAGGGGTGGATATTGGAGACCCCGGGTTTTGGACAGGGGGATTAGAGGTGATAAAAGATATGGTGGAGGAGGCTTGGGAATTATCAGAAGCCCCCGGCTAAAGCGAGTACCGACACATTTAAATATTGTGTGGGTCTAGTTAGCTTTCAGCAGCACACCGTGGATAACTTTGCTCAGCTTCTCTAGTTCGTAGGGTTTGGTCAACACACCTTTAAACCCATATTTCTTATATTGATCCAAAACGGGGTTATGTGAATAGCCGCTGGTTAGGATAGCTTTTACCTCTGGGTCCAGATCAAAAAGTTTCTCGAGCAGTTCCGTGCCGCCCATACCACCGGGCACCGTAAGATCGATAATTATGGAGTCAAATGGTTCGTCGCAGTCCATTGCCTGCTCGTAGAGCGTTAACGCCTCCTCACCGTCTTTGGCCAGCACTATTGTGTAACCTATGTTCTCGAGCATCTCACCTGTGGCTTCGCGTACTTCATCCTTATCGTCCATCACAAGGATTTTCCCGCTGCCCCGAGTTATTCCGAGTTTCTTTGCGGATCGGGAGTGCTCGGTTTTTTCTGTGGCCGGTAAATATATGTGGAACATCGTTCCTACCTCGAGCTCTGAGTCTACGCTGATGTAACCGTCGTGGTTGTGTACAATTGTGTAGGATGTTGCGAGGCCAAGGCCGCTACCCTGCTTTTTTGTAGTGAAATAGGGGTCGAAAACGCGTGTTATGTATTCTTTGGGTATGCCTATCCCCTCGTCTTCAACCGTTATTTTTACATATCTGTCGTCACTCAAGGGTATGCCTTTTTCCTCTTCTGATGTGGTGTTGCTGACACGTATCACTACTTTGCCGCCGTTTGGCATAGATTGTGCCGCGTTTATAACCATATTGCTTATAACCTGACTGATTTGGCCTTCGTCTATTTCAACGGGCCAAATATCATCGTCGATTTTAACATCGTAGTTAATATGAGAACCGCTAGTGGCAAATTTCACAGTCTGACCGATGAGTTTGTTGAAGTCGGATGTGGTTTTTTTGATCGGTGAGTTTCCCCTCGAGAAGCTTAGAAGCTGTGATGCCAGCTCCTTTGCTCTATTACATGCCATCTGGGCTTCATTTAGCTTCTTGGCAGCCTTTGGGTCATGAGTCGTGAATCTTTCTGTAAGTGTTATATTGCCGATAATTGCAGTCAGGAAGTTATTGAAATCATGGGCAATCCCACCTGCCAACACTCCCAGTGACTCGAGTTTTTGCACTCGCAAGAGCTCTTCTTCCATTTTTTTTCTTTGGGAGATATCTCTGAATACTAACACTACACCGATGATAATGCCGTCTCGGTCGTGTATAGGAGAGCAGGTTGCCGATACGAAATTGAACTCTTGGCGCTCACGTGAGATGAGCACTGTGTTTTTCTTGAGTCCAGTGATCCCGTTCTCATTGATTGCTTTAAGTACAGGGTTCTCGCACCTATCCCCCGATTCGTCCTCTATTATGAAAAATACATTTTCAATCATGGTCCCCACAGCCTCGTCCTCGGGCCAGCCCGTGAGTTCCTCGGCCACTTTGTTCATCAATACCACTTTGCCCACTGTGTCAGTGGCAATTACACCGTCTCCGATGGAATGTAGTGTTACAGCAAGCCTCTCTTTTTCATCTTCTAGTGCTTTTTCAATCTTTTTTCTTTTGTTGATCTCGTTTTGACGCTCTAAAGCATACAAGATCGATCTGGTGAGGTCAGAGTTCTTGAGTTCGCTTTTGGGTAGATAATCCTGAGCACCCATCTGCACAGACTTTATGGCTTTTTTCTCGTCTGAGAGAGACGTGAGAATAATGACGGGGATATCGGGTACGAGTTTATGAATGGATGCAAATGTGTCAATATCTTCGCTATCGGGTAAAAAGAGATCGAGCAGGATCAAATCTATATCGTGTTCGCCTAAGCTCTCTACTGCTTTTGTTAGTGATCCTACGTGAAGAATCTCTATATCGAAGCTATCTGCTTTTTTAATCTTGGAAATTACCAGCTCCGCGGAGCTGTTGTCGTCTTCTACCAGTAACAAGCGCAAGTATAATTTATCCACTGTTATTAACTCCTATATTTTATTTCACCCAATTCGAACAATCTCTATACTCAAGTGCGGTGTTCAAGAGATATCCCTTGCCGCATTGGCCCTACTACTATTTTTTGAATTTTTATGTCTGTACATGAGTTCATCTGCAATAACCAGCAATCTGTCGAGCGAGTTGGCATCCGACTCACTGTAGCGTGCCACGCCATAGCTGATGCCGAGCTTATAGGGCCTCTTTTTGTTGAGGTTGAATATCTCCAGGTTGGTCGCCAAACGATCGGTAATGGCTTCAATAATGTTTCCCGAGGTGTCGGATGCGAGGATCACGAATTCGTCGCCGCTAATGCGTGCAATAACGTCTGATCCCCTAAACGTTTGTTTAATTATATATGCAATGTCCATCAATGCCTGGTCGCCCTCTTTGTGGCCGAATTCGTCGTTTATCTTTTTGAGGTCGTCTAAATCGATAAGAATTAGGAATATATCTTGGCTGGCGCGTTCAGCCGTTTTAATCAGGTGCTCGGCAAGTGTTAAAAACCCTCGGCGGTTATACAGCCCAGTAAGGTCGTCTGTAATCGAGAGGTTACGCAGAGTTTCCTCCATTTTCTTTCTCTCGGTTATGTCTCTGGAATTTACTACTATCTTGGCCTCACCGGTTTCGGGTGAAAACATTTTCCCGATCGATTCCAGTGTGACCCACCTGCCGTCTTTATGCTTGAAACGGTACTCTACTGTGTGTACTAGATGAGGCTCGTTTAGCCCGTCGTTAAGAGTTCTTTGAACAGATTCAAAATCATCGGGGTGTATAAAATCGAATCCACGTTTCCCAATCAACTCGTCATCATCGTATCCTAGTATGCGCTTGTGCGAGGGGCTTACGTAATTAATTGTGCTGTCGGTCTCAAGTACGGCTATCAAGTCGAGGGCGTTTTCGATAAGCAGCCTAAAATACTCTTTGGTCTCTCTTAGGTTTACCTCAAATTTCTTGCGTTCGATTGCGTATTGGATCGACCGCAGTAGTAATGCCCTATCCAGCGAGCTCTTGAGTATGAAATCCTGTGCACCCATCTGCATGGCCTGGATTGCTGTGGATTCATCATCGGTTGCTGTGAGTATGATTATAGGGATCTCGGTGTTGTCGCATGCCTTTGCGACCGTGTTAATGTTGCTTGAGTCTGGGAGATTCAGATCCAGCAGGATCAAGTCGTACTGGTTTTTACCGAGCAAGTCGAGCCCGATCTGTAAGGTCTCTGAATGATCGAACTCTATTTTGGGGTCGGTGCTCGATGCTAAAACATTGCTAGCCAGTCTAGCAAAGTCGGGATCATCCTCAATCAATAATATGTTTATGCTGTTTTCTTTCAATTCTTATCCTTTGATTCCCTAATAATTTGCAAATACTGAACCATTTAGCATTAAGTTCACTCTACATTTTAATACATATACATAGCTTGTTTATGTTCTTCAATCAACAAGCAGGTGCTCCGGTAAACAATTTGTTAACTATGTAACTCTTTAAAATTATTAGATTTAACAATCTTGTCGGATAATTAAATCACACCTCTATATAGCTGTTTATAGACAAAAAGCATGCCAAATAGCTTTCTTGCACACATAGTGACGTAAACCTCTGTTATAACCTAATTATTTCATCCAAAGGACCTATTTTCACAAGGATCTATTTTAGTTATGACAAATATTGTAAGAACGATGTGCTTATATTTACCCATTATCGTTACTATTATTCAGTCCATCATCAGCGTTAACTGCTAGTGACTACACAGGCAACTGTTTGAAATAAATAGATATTTTTGCAATTGTTGTCCGCTCGGTATGATCCTCTAGTGGTGTTAGTGAATTTCCTATGTATTAAACGCCACCATGTATTTTACATATTTAATTGAGATTAGGAGGGTTTTGTGTAATTTTTATTGTCTGCGGATTATAATAGTTTTGGGTATCTGACGTCATGCTGGAACATATTGATATAAACAATCTAATATCTACATATGCTATTCCTTGGTCCATCAATATCGGGCTTGCGATACTGATATTTATCGTCGGTAGATTTATCTCAAAATTACTCGTCAGGGTCTCAAAAAGAATCATGCAGAGCATGAATTTTGACAGGATTATCGTTAATTTTGTCGGCACTATCGTATACATCCTCTTAATTTTCTTTGTGATTATCGCCGCGCTTAGCCGTCTTGGTATAGACACGACTTATGCGGTGGCAATATTCGGTGCAGCGGGTCTAGCCGTAGGGCTTGCTCTTAAGGACTCGCTTGCTAACTTTGCAAACGGTGTAATGTTGATATTACTCCAGCCCTTTAAAGAGGGCGATATTGTTGAAACTGCGGGGGTAAAGGGTTTTGTCGAGACTGTAAGCATATTCAGCACTACCATAATAACGCCTGACAACAGAGAGATCATCGTGCCTAACGGACTCTTGTACTCAGACGTAATAATTAACTACTCTTCAAACGATACAAGGAGAATCGACTTGGTAATCGGGATCAGCTACGAGGACGATATTACACGGGCAAGATCTGTAATAAGGGGTGTCTTGGAATCAGACAACAGGGTGCTTCGGGAGCCCGAAACTGCTATTTTGGTGGGTGAGCTTGCCGACAGCAGTGTGAATATATTTGTGAGGCCCTGGGTAAAGACCACTGATTACTTGGATGTAAAATATGAGATAACCGAGAAGATTAAAACCACTCTTGATCAAAACGGTATTACGATTCCGTTTCCTCAAAGGGATGTTCATTTGTATAAAGACCAGGATTGAATTAGGCTACGTATAAAATGCTATCGATAAAAGATACAACAAACCAGATGGTACAGCTCGTATCCCCTGAGCACACAAATACCCACGGCACACTGCATGGGGGTCGTTTGATGGACTGGATAATGCTCGCAGGCACAATAAATTCCGCTAAAATCGCAAAAGGTATTACAGTGCTGGGCACTACGGACAGCATCGATTTTCTAAACCCGGTGTCATCGGGCGAGATAGTTGTGCTGGATAGTTGGGTCGAATACATAGGCAAGAGCTCGATGGACCTAGGGGTTAAGGTGCATTCCGAGAACCCTCAGAGTGGCGAGAAAAAACTTACTACCGTCTCGCACCTGGCGTTTATCGCTGTTGATGAAAACGGAGAGACCCGAGAGCTGACAGAGACCATCACCCCCCAGGATAACGACGAGATGGTGATGTATGCGGCAGCCAAAAAAAGGCGCGAGCTGCGTATGCCCAAGATTGAAAAGAGGGATGATCAGGCTCGAAACACTATCGACGAGACAGAGATAGTAAGAAAGAGGCTTGAGACCACAAAAGTGGTGCTGCCCGAGGACGCGTTTTACGGCAAGTTTATGTCTGTGGGAAAACTGATGTTGGATATAGACGAGACCGCAGCAATATTAGCCATGAGATTTGTAAGGGATGTGATAGTTACGGGCTCTTTGGACGATCTTTACTTTTATTCCCCAATTATGGTGGGGGATATCATTATTTTTAAAGCCGGTATTGTTTATGTGGGTAACACCTCACTCGAAGTAGCTATTAAAGTGCTCTCTGAGGATGTTATGACCGGGGAGCAGAGACACACATGTACGGCGTTCCTGACCTATGTGAGCCTAGACGATAGGGGCCACCCGAAACCGGTGCCTGAGTTTAGACCCGAGACCCCCGAGGAGATAAGGCTCTGGAAGAAGGCTGAGGATAGGAAACGTAGGAGAAAGGAGAGGATTAACAATATTAAGCATGATCAGAATGTATGATTTAGGGGATAAACGAGATGAGCCTCACGATAACAAATACAATTGTCTCTAGAGTGATTTTGGTTTTTGTGGTCTTGGTGTCTGTAAGCTGTTTTGTTGCGGGTGGGGCACGTGCGCAGGATGACGAGGGAGGCTCGAGTACAAAGAGAGCCAAGACTTACGAGATAAGGGATGACAGCATCATATTTTTACAGAGCGAGATGGATATTATCGACCTGATCAAAGCCGTAAGTGAGATTACTGACGAGACCTATCTGATACACCAGGATGTAAAATCAAAACAGGTAACCATCATCACACCGGAGGGCGGGATGAAAAAAGAGGACGTGCTCAAATTGTTCGAAGTTATATTGAACATGAACGGTCTTACTGTTATTGAGAGCAATTCGATTAACAAAGTCCTGCCGGTGGATGAGAGCGCTACCCAAGCCCCTCTCTCAGAGACCCCAAGCGAATAAACATAGACACCGATTTTTTTTGACCGAACCTGTCCCCGGGACTCAGCTGTTGTTGCTATCGATTACAAAATAGTTGGATAGAAGGATCAATGCCCCACCTAAAACCGTATGCAGGGTTATGGGCTGATTGAACATCATAGAGGCAATTACTGTGGCGCTAAGAGGTTCGAGTAACATTATTACACCTGCAGTGGAGGCTGCAACGCGCTCTATGCCCTTGAAAAATAGTAAAAACGGCACTACTCCCCCGAGCGACGCAAAAATAAGAATAATGACCCATACCCTAACCCCGAAATCTGCTGAGAACTTAAAAAAACTGTCATTCCCTACCCAAGGCGAGATCACAAGCCATATTATCACCAGCCACAAAGTGGCAAACGCAGTCCACCCAAAAGACGTAGTGATGTAATGCTGGTTGTATACAGTGCTTAGTTTTCCCCATATTATCCATAGAGATAGGAACACACCGCTTAGCAGTGCACACCCTATACCGAGTACCGAGAACTCCGATTGAGCTCCCCAAGAATTTAGCAAAATGGCTACACCCACGACACCGAGCAGAACAGATACGATTTTCTTAGGAGTGATTCTTTCGTGGAAAAAAAGACTCCCAAAGATAATTGTCCATATGGGCTGTGTGTATAGCAAAAGCACCACCACTGCTACCGGCACACCCAGCGCAAGCCCCCCGAACATAAACAACTCCAGGAGCGCACCGATGAGCCCGTACACGGTAAAAAACAGAACCATCCGTTTTTTGATCATGTATTGCCGGTAAACCAAGAGCACAGGCAAGAGGATTAAACCTATAAATAGGCTACGGTAGAGCGAGACCTCGAAAAGAGATAGGCCCTCCCCGATCAAGTATTGGCCCCCGGGGGTGATGGTGCCCGAGAGGATCCCCGAGATTACTATCAACCACAGATATCTGTTTGTGTGTTTTGTCCAGCTCATATGACCTGTCGTAATTTATGAGATTTCTCTATTAATTGCAACGAGTTATAAAAAGACGGGGGTCTTGTTGCTATATGATAGGACTAAATAATGTTGGCAGATAAGTCATAGATAGTTATCCATTCATTTTTTAGTTTAGGTCTTTTAGAGCGGGCATAACCTCGGTGGCAAGCAGTTCCATCGACCGCATCCACTTGTCTTTGGGCCTCCATTCGTGTCCCATGGCTAAAAGTACCCCGAATCCGCCCACATGGTTGTAGAGCTCTTTGATTTGCTCTGTTACATCCTTGGGACTGCCGGCAATCCATAGGTTGTCAAGCATATAATCCGGTGTGACATCGTGGTCGCTCATAGCCTTATCAGTCTTAAAAATATCGAGATTGCCCCTTATTTTTGGGACCATTTTAAAGAAGTAATCTGTGAAATCCCTGGCCAATGTGCCCTCTTTCACGGCGGCACGGGCCTCCTCTGTGGTCTCTGCTACATAGATGTCCCTTGCTATTCTCCACTGTGACCGATCGGGTGTGAGTCCGTTGGTTTTTGCCCCCTCTTCTACTGAGTCCCAATGAGTTTTTAGCACGTCCTTTGTGACGAAGTTAATGCTCATCGGGATCCAGCCTTTGGCTCCCGCTATCTTTAGGGTTCCCGAGCTCTCGGTGATGCCGGCAACGGCAATCGGGGGGTGTGGTTTTTGATATGGTTTGGTGTGTACGCCGAGAGCCACATCGTCTTGGGGTACGGGTACTTTAAACCTCCACCGCTTGTTTTCATATAGCCCTGGAGTGGGGTTGTTCCAAAGGTTTATTATAAAATCCAGAGCTTCTGAGGTTAGCTCCCTATGCTCACCGACCTTGGGGTCTATCTCGAATGCATCGAAGTCCCCGATAAAGCTCCCTGCGCCTACTCCCCATTGGAAGCGGCCTTTGGCAAGATGGTCTAGTATTGCTATGCGGTGGGCTAGGACAAAGGGGTGGTGGTTGGGTAGGCATGAGACCCCCGTGCCCAAAAGGATCTGTTTGGTAAGAGGGATTGCCTTTGCGATGAGGAGGTCGGGGGCTGGTATATTTTCCCAACCTGCGGTGAAATGCTCACCTATCCAGGCCTCTTTAAACCCTAGTTTGTCCAAGTGGATCAACTGCTCGAGGTCGTCGTCCAGTGTTTGGGTTAGATCGGAACCGGCCGGGTGTAGCGGCATTGTGAAGTAGCCTATTTCCATAAGGTGCTCTGGGTTTAGTTTTTGTACAGTGTTGTTTCATGGATATTAACACATGATAGAAACTGGCACAAAAACTCCGGGACACAAGCTCGTCTTTGATAAAATAAAGCGTTTATCGTATAATCATAGCCGTTTAGTCCGGTAGAGTGTATCGTTGCTGTTTAGCGGGTACTCGGAGCATTACGATACTGGCAAATATTTAGAGTTATCTAAACAACATAGGACTCGAATTTTATGATTGTAAGGTCTGCTAGGCCCTATGAAGCTATAAAGGAGTTTTTAAAACTCGAATCCGCGAGCGGAATAATACTGGTATTAACCGCGGTTCTTGCGCTTATTTTATCAAACAGCCCGCTATCATATATCTATAACCTGCTGTTAGAGACCCCTGTAGAGGTCAGGGTGGGGGCGCTTGAGATTGCTAAGCCTCTATTGCTTTGGATAAACGACGGCTTGATGGCAATATTCTTTTTGTTAATAGGCCTTGAGGTTAAGCGTGAGATTCTAGATGGCCAGCTCTCAAGCCTCTCGCAACTCGCATTGCCGGGTATTGCTGCAATAGGCGGTATGCTGGTCCCCGCGTTAATCTACGTAGCTCTAAATGCCGGGGACATGGAAGCACTGAGGGGCTGGGCTATACCGGCTGCCACCGATATTGCTTTTGCACTCGGGGTGCTTTCACTGCTTGGACGGCGTGTGCCAGTCTCATTAAAACTGTTTTTACTCACACTCGCTATTATTGACGATCTAGGGGCTATAGTCATTATCGCTCTATTTTACTCGGGTCATCTATCTCTACTCTCACTTATACTTGCAGGGATATCGCTCATAATGCTATTTGGGATGAACATATTGGGTGTTACAAGAATTGCGGCCTATGTAGTTGTGGGCGTGGTGCTTTGGATCTGTGTGCTTAAATCGGGGGTGCATGCTACGCTGGCCGGGGTCGCCCTTGCGTTTGCCATACCCATGCGTACGAAATACGAGGATGAACCATCGCCGCTAAGAAACCTCGAGCATACGCTCCACCCGTGGGTGGCGTTTGGTATAATGCCGATCTTTGCATTTGCAAATGCCGGAGTGCCGCTTGGGGGGATGTCTTTGTCCTCTCTGTTTGAACCCGTACCCTTGGGGGTAGCATTGGGGCTTCTGATAGGTAAGCAGATCGGTGTGTTTGGTTTTGCAAAAGCAGCGGTAAGATTGGGTTTTGCAAAACTGTCGTCGGACCTAAATTGGAGTGCTATTTACGGTGCATCGATTCTCTGCGGTATTGGATTCACCATGAGTCTATTTATAACGACACTTGCGTTTGAGGAGGACGTGGGGCTTTATGCAAACGCATCGCGTCTGGGCATTTTGATAGGCTCATTCATCTCTGCGATTTTGGGTTATTTGGTTTTGCGTTTTACTCAGGCCCCCGAGGCTCTTGCTTCCGGTACCGAGGCCCAAAACTTGGATGTCGGGGAGCAGGACGTTTCCGAGTCGCCCTCTCTATAAAGCCCCTGCTCGATTTAGTCTAATAGTTCCGATAGTCTATCAATGTCATGGGTATATTAACAAAAGTCAGAGGGACTGTGTTGTTTTTCTCGCTCTTGTATCTGACTTTTTATATCCCTATGACACTTCTCATTTACACCCCGTACTGGTTTGAGATTAACTGTGGGTGGCATGGCCGTTGTGCAACCATTGGATACGATAAAGCTCATACAGGCATAGAGGAGCTAAACGCATTTTTCTTGCACACGGGTGAGTTAAAATCCTATTGGACCAACAAAGAGACCCTGCACCTCACTGAGGTAAGGTGGATGTTTGATCGGATGGCGATTGTGGGTTTAATCTTTGTTGTTCTATTGATAGTGCTATTCGATAAGATCAGGGTTAGAAAATTTGCATTAATTAATATAGCCGTAGTGCTCAGTTTACTGCTTGTTCTGCCCTTTTTCGGCACATTTTGGCGAGATGTTTTTCACCCTCTACTGTTCGATAACAATTTATGGGTAAATAACCGGTACGACCTGTCCTACTACATAATGCCCAGGTCGTTTTTTAAATACACAGTGGCACTCTTAGTAGTGCTGACAGTAATAATTAACACAGTGCTTAGGCTCGTGTTAAGGGATAGTCATAAATACCAAACCTAAAGAAACATAGCATTGGCTTACTTGGATTATCCACCTATGCCTATATTGATTATATCCTCCAATGAACAGTCGGGAGGTTCTATGCAGGCATCGTATAAGAATTGATTGCTGTGGTCGGGCTCCATACCATAACGGTGGCCGAGTTCATGTTTCAAGAAGGGGAAGTCGCCGCAATCAAAGAATCCGCCTTCGGAAATGACTATAACGTCAAGCCCATCAAACTGGATCCCAGCGCATACACTGAGACCAACAGCATCACATTCAAACTCCCTTGGGACAACGTAAACTCTTAGTTCCGAGAGCGGTGACACGATTCTGCCCCCCGCAAGCTCAAAGTCCATGTTGCCGATCTCGGCACCCTCTGCAAACTGGCAGTTTAGGAAACTGGTTGACTGGTTATCGATTAGGTTTAGGATACTGGAAGTACCTGCACTCACAGCGTTGTCAATTGCAACCCGAACTCCGTATACAGGCGTTGTGAGGTTGTAGTTAACCGATTCTACGACTTGCTCATTGATTAGCGGATCGGGATCCCTCCCTGCGGACGTAAGGTTTTCAATCTGGTCGCAACTAACCAGGCATATGATAAAGAATGCGAAGAGAACTGGGGAAAGAGGCTTCATATGGTTAAGTCTCCTGTGGTTGGTTTAACTAAAAGATACCTAGAGTTCGGCAGTGATCCAATTAAAATATATAGATGTGAATATTTCGATATAATATCGGATAGTTATGTAGGTTGTGACGGTATGACCTATACTTTATGAACAGTTATTTATAGGCCCTGTCGAGTAGCTCGATGGGGTGGAGGGTCTCAATCTTAAGCCCTTTTTGATCTATGCCTTTTTTGATCTGCAACAGACACCCAGGGTTGCCAGCAGTTAACGTGGTGACACCCGTATCCTCGAGATTTGTTATTTTTCTATCGAGCAATTCCCGAGACATCTCGGGCTCTACTAGATTATAGATACCTGCACTCCCGCAGCATATGGCTGATTCCGCCATCTCGACGAGTTTAAGTCCCGGGATTTCGCCCAGGACTTCTCTCGGCTGCTCAGTTATGCGTTGCCCGTGAGCAATATGACACGCGTCCTGATAAGTGACCTCTAGCTCTAACCTGCCGGGTTTGCTCGGGAGGCCTATCTCGGATAAAAACTCCATAATGTCCTTGGTCTTATTGCTAAGCGTCTGGGCTTTTTCTATATATTGAGGGTCGTCTTTTAGAACGTTTTCGTATTCTTTCATTGTAGAACCGCACCCTGCCGAGTTTACGATGACTGCATCCACATCGAGTTTGGAAAATAGATCTATAGTTTGTTTGGCAAAGTTTCTTCCCTCCCCGAGCCTGCCTGAGTGGATGGATAATGCACCACAACAGCCTTGAGTCTCAGGGACATATACATCGCAACCGTTACGCGCCAGTACTCGGACGGTGGCTTGATTGGTCTCGGGAAACAGCACGCTCTGCACACAACCGCTTAGCAGCGCTACGCTGTAGCGTCTTTTGCCTGCAGCAGGTGTGTAGTGTGCCAGGGCCTTTGTTGTAGGACTCTTTATTTCGGGGAGTATCTCTGACATGCCGGCGAATTTATTTGAGATTCTTTTGAGTAACCCTGATGATTCGACCAGTTTTTTAAGCCCGGTTTTTTGGTAGAAATAAAGAAACGGGAGCAGCAATGAGAGTCGTTTTGGATATGGGAAAATGCTAAACAATAGTGAATGGTAAAAACTCTCGGGCATCGGTTTTTGATAGCGCCTTTGGATTTGGGATTTGGCACTCTCGATTAAAGTGCCGTATTGCACACCCGAGGGACAAGATGTCTCGCATGCAAGGCAACCCAGGCAGAGCTCGAGGTGTTTTACTAGAGGCGTTTCCATCGCCACCTCACCCTCTAGGGCGGATTTCATCAAATAGATCCTGCCGCGCGGCGAATCGAGTTCATTGCCTGTGACGAGATACGTGGGGCAGGTAGCCAAACAAAACCCGCAGTGTACACAGTCTCTTATGAGCTCGGGATCAGGCTTGTCAATATCGTCGAATGCTCTCATGAGTCAGCATCTATTATCTCATGAATCATTATGGATTGTAAACTCGAGGGTTTTGGGCTTTGACTTTTTGTAGCACAGGCGTAGTTGCTCGTCGCTCTCGAATGTTTTTTGCAACAAGATCTTTCCAGTTACTGAAACCCGTATGGGGCTTTTACAAAACGGGTAGGGGTCCAATACAAAGTTGGTGCTGTCGTCTGATACAAGCCTTATGGCAGACGATTCTCCTTTATAGTTCTTGGGCACATCTGTTATCTCGACTGAGTTCCAACCGTGGCAGAGTGCAAGGGATATGATGTCTGCGGCCTGGACGAGTTTTAGGTTTATCTGCATATCGAGCGGCAGTTCGTCGCCGTTACCGTACAGGCTCCTAAGTTTGTCGCTTACAAAACCGTTTATCTCTTTTTCAAGTGCCTTGGACACTGGGTCATTCGGGTTCTTTGTTAACGACCGTTTGTTGAATTTCGAGAAATGAAGAGCGATTAGGGCCGATGCATAGTCGTGTTTAGAGTGGTTGGAGAACGACCTGGACCATATGTCGCGCTGATCGCTTGTGGTCATCTCGAGGAAGTTGGCGGGGTAGTGGGTCTCTTGGCAAATTTTGGGGGCCTTGTCCCACTGTTGCCAGCCCGAATCGTGCTCGCGAACAGCATAGATGACCTCTTCAAAGGGATCTGGGGCCTCGAATAATTGGTTGCCCCAATGTTCTATAATAGTGCCTGCAAGCTTACCGTGGTTGTGCTGGTTTATTAGCAACCAGCCGTTTTCTAGCTCTCTTCTGACCATACTTTGAGTAAATATACTCCTACTTAATAAAATGCGAAATTATCGTAACCCGCCTATTAATATAGTTCAAGTAAGTAGATAATGGTCGGTGATCAATCAAAAATAGATATGGGGATTAAGTATGTTGTTGGGATCGAAATTGGATTTTAGGAGCCTCATTGTGGTTGTGGAACTACCGAGATCACCCCACGGGTCGGGGCCCGAATCCATAGTAAGCGGCAGGGAGGTAATTATAAGGTGTCCCCCGAGCGCGGTAGCTTTTGTGCGTAGAAGTAAGACGGCTCTCTTGAGATCCTCAGTGTCCTCATGATGTAGTGCAATCGTTACAGAGCCGTTTGCGGCCCGTGAGGATGCACGGACCGAAATGCCCATATCGCGGGAGGCCTCGGTGAGTGATTCCAATATATGCGGGACATCCGTTATAAGCACCCCGGCGCTACAAACCACCCATTCATCTTCAAGCCCGATCGTATAGCTGCGAGCATTATCCCAAAAATCACTCTCCGATTGGCTTTCAAGCGTTAAACCTTGTCCCCTGTTTTTGTTGCAGATCTTGACAACGGTGTTCATTTGGTCATCCACGGCTTTCTCTACGTTATCAATCCTTACAGCCAAGGAGTACCGGTTCTTTTTAATACCCAGATCTAATTTATTTGATATTTCGTGGGTCAGGTTGGGTTCTATGACCTCTAAGCAGGTTAAGACTAAATCAGAGTCGAGCAAAGCCATCACGGTCTCGTGTGCTTTTTGTAATTTTGCGAAAGTTGCGATGTAGGTTTTAGATGATTCCTGCCGGGGGTGGAGTCTCCATGTGGTCTCGGTTATTACACCCAGTGTGCCCATAGAGCCCGTGAGAAGTTTGGGCAGGTCGTAGCCGGCAACGTTTTTTACAACCTTGGCCCCGCCCCTTGCCACAGTGCCGTCGGCCCGTACAATCTGAATGCCTATGAGGAGCTCGCGCACTGTGCCATAACGAAGCCTCATGGGCCCGTTCTGGTTCGATGCCACCAAGCCGCCAAGCGTGCATGATTGTGCCGAGGGGGGATCTAGAGGTAGTAGTTGTCCGTCGGTTCGCAGCCTGGATTGAAACTCATTAAGCGCGATACCCGCTGCCCCTGTTGCGACTAGATCGTTTGCATTATGTTCAAATTCCTTATTTAGATCCGAAAGTGATAATAGTACAGAAGGGGTGCTCTTCGAAATGCCATATCCCATTTTTGATCCTGCGCCTAGAGGGCATAGGGTTAGAGAATCTTTATTCGCAAATTTAAGTATCTCTGAGACTTCCGTAACGGTATTCGGGAACACAGCTATAGAATCTCTACTGCTAATCCTAGGGTAGATATCCTCGTGGGCATCGAGATCCTTTACATTATCACTCCCTGCTATGTTGCTAAGCTCATCGAATATGTTTTGTTTGGACACTTTTTTCTCTTTTCTGTTTGAGAAGGGGGATCAGTACATCTCGCCCATCTCAGGAGGGTGTATTCTCTTGTGGTCTTGTGGTTTTAGATCGGGCTCGACACAGGTACGCGGAGTTGGGAACACCTTGCCGGGGTTGCATAGCCCCTTGGGGTCAAACGAGCACCTTATTAGGTTCATCGTATCGATGTCCTCTTCTTTAAACATTAAGGACAGAAACCTCTTCTTATCGACCCCGACACCGTGCTCACCGGTAATACTGCCGCCCGATTTTACACATACCTCTAGGATCTCTCCTGCCAATTTCTCAGCTTTTTCATGGTCGCCTTCCACATTGGAATCATAGAGTATAAGCGGGTGTAGGTTGCCGTCGCCTGCATGGAACACGTTTGCCACCCGAAGGCCGTACTCACTGCTGAGTTCCCCTATCTTGCCCAGCACCCAGGCAAGCTTGCTCCGGGGGATTACCCCGTCCTGCACATAGTAATCGGGGCTTATTCGGCCCATTGCGGGGAATGCACTCTTGCGTCCTTTCCAAAAGAGCTCTCGCTCTCGTGAGTCTTTGGCGATTTTTATCTCTTTTGCATTGTTTTGAGCCAGCACCTGCTCCACGATCGGCAGATGTGCCTCGACCTCTGCACCGGGGCCGTCAAGCTCTATTAGCAGTATGGCACCTGCATCTTTGGGATAGCCCGCGCCGATGATCTCTTCGACAGATTTAATGCTCAGGCTGTCCATGATCTCCATCCCTGCCGGGATCACGCCGCTTGCAGTTATCCCCGACACTGAGGCCCCTGCGTCTTCGATCATGTCAAAAGAGGCCAATATGGTTTTAACAGCTTCGGGTTTTCTGATGATTTTTAAGATTACTTTCGTAACAATGCCCAATAGCCCCTCGGACCCCACTGTGAGCCCCAGTAGATCGTACCCGGGAGTGTCCTGTGTTTTCCCACCGACCTCGATTATCTCTCCGTTGGGCAGCACCATCTCGAGCCCGAGCACATGGTTGGTGGTAACCCCGTATTTAAGGCAGTGAACCCCGCCCGAGTTCTCGGCTACATTGCCCCCGATCGTACAAACGACCTGACTCGAGGGGTCGGGTGCGTAGTAGTAACCGCTTTGGCTGACAGCGTCGGTTACCCACAGGTTTACCACACCGGGCTCTACTACTACGTATCTGTTGGGTATGTCGACCTCTAGGATCTTATTCATTTTCGCAAGTGATATCACAATGCCCTCTTCTGTGGGCAGTGCCCCTCCCGAGAGCCCCGTACCTGCCCCTCTGGGTACAAACGGTACATCGTATTGGTTACAGAGCTTGATGACTTGTGAAACCTCTTGGGCTGTCTCGGGCAGTACGACGAAAATGGGTTTTACTCTGTAGCCCGATAGCCCATCACACTCGTATACGAGGAGCTCGTCTTCGGAAGATATGAACCTGTCTACACTGAGTATGTTTTGTAGTTTGCCGGAGAATTCACGCTTCCAGCCCTCTGGTCTATTATTTGCAGTGGCTTTCATTGTATAATGTGTATACTTTGTAGGTACTGAGTATATCATTTTAACTACTCAAGACCAATCAGAGCGTGAAATAATGGGTCGGTATACTAAATCTGGTAGCAGTACTAAACCGCTTGACATTCTTATAACAATTGGTAAATTTAGCTGCTTACTCATTTAATTTTTTTAAGGTGTGTGAAATGAAAAGCTATATGGCTAAAAAGCAGGACATAGATCAGAAAAAATGGTACTTAATCGATGCCCAAGGCAAGACCGTAGGCAGGATTGCAACAAAGATTGCGATGACACTTAGGGGAAAGAATAAACCTACGTTTACCCCGCATGCGGACACAGGCGACTTTGTTATCGTGGTTAACGCCGATAAGGTAAACTTTACCGGTAAGAAATGGTCGCAGAAAACGTACTACTCGCACAGTAATTACCCGGGTGGCATAAAATCTATCACGGCAGAGGATCTGCAAAAGAAAAAACCGGGAGAGATTCTTAGAAAAGCAGTGTACGGGATGTTGCCGAAAAATAGGACTCAGAAAAAACTAATAACCAGACTAAAGGTGTATGCAGGGCAGGATCACCCACACGCTCCTCAAAAACCTGAAATTTTGGAGGTTTAATAGAAGATGGCAGAAGTAGTATATTACGGAACCGGAAGACGGAAAACATCTATCGCCAGAGTGTGGTTACGCCCGGGGGATGGAAATATATCTGTAAATAAAAGGGGTGTGGAAGATTACTTTCCCAGAGAGGCATGGAGGGTGCATGCACTGGAGCCGCTTAAGGTTACACAGACCGACGGCAAATATAATGTGCATATAGATGTTAAGGGCGGCGGTCTTACGGGCCAGGCAGGTGCGGTACGCCATGGGCTATCCAGAGCGCTAACCAAAGCTGACGAAACATTCAGGCAACCACTTAAAACGGCAGGGCTGCTTAGAAGAGACCCGAGGATGGTAGAGAGGAAAAAATACGGTCTCAAAAAGGCAAGACGCGGACAGCAGTTCTCTAAGAGGTAATTTCCATATTGCCAGCCAAACGCACTAAATCGACTAAGGTCAAATCCAAAACAATCAAGTCCCCCACCGGCAGACTCGGAGTGCTGCTCCCCGGTATGAGTGGGGCTGTGAGCACCACCTTTGTTGCGGGAGTAGAGGCCATAAAGCAAGGCCTGGGCAAACCGATTGGATCACTCACACAGCTGGGCACAATTAGGCTGGGTAAGAGGACTGAAAAGAAGGCACCGCTCATAAAGGATTTTATTCCCCTGGCCGAACCCCAAGACCTGGTGTTCGGGGGCTGGGATATATTCCCCGACAACTGCTATGAAGCAGCATTAAAAGCAGGGGTGTTGGACCGAGAGATTCTGGGTGAACTAAAGACTGAGCTCGATCAAAATGCTCCCATGAAAGCGGTTTTTAGCCGCAAGTATGTAAAAAACCTAAACGGCAGACATCTTAAACGCGGAAAGACAAAGATGGACCTTGCCCTCCAACTCATAGATGATATAAAGGACTTTAAAAAACAAAACCGACTAAGCCGTCTGGTTATGGTGTGGTGCGGGAGTACAGAGGTGTATATCCAGCCCACCAAGGTGCATAACTCCATTACTTCATTTGAGAGGGGACTAAAAAATAACGACCCCGCTATACCGCCCAGCATGATCTATGCTTATGCGGCGATCAAGTGCGGTGTCCCATATGCGAACGGTGCGCCTAACCTCTCGGCCGATGTTCCCGCTCTGGTAGATCTTGCCAAGAAACACAAGGTGCCTATTGCCGGCAAGGACTTTAAGACAGGACAGACCCTTATGAAAACTATTATTGCCCCGGGACTAAAGAGCCGGATGATTGGGTTAAACGGTTGGTTCTCGACAAATGTGCTGGGCAATAGGGATGGCGAGGTCCTGGACGATCCCTACTCGTTTAAAACTAAAGAGGAAAGCAAACTAGGTGTGTTGGACTATATTTTCCAGCCCGACCTCTACCCAGACCTATATTCAGACTACTATCACAAGGTGAGGATAAATTATTACCCGCCCCGAGGCGATGCCAAAGAGGCGTGGGATAATATAGATATATTCGGGTGGCTAGGGTACCCAATGCAGATTAAGGTTAATTTCCTTTGCAGGGACAGCATTCTTGCAGCTCCCATAGTATTAGATCTGGTGTTGTTTTTGGATCTGGCAAAGCGTTGCAGATTTAGCGGTATACAGGAGTGGTTGTCTTTCTATTTTAAGAGCCCGATGCATGCCCCGGATCTCTACCCCGAGCACGATGTTTTTATACAGCTTATGAAGCTTAAAAACACTCTACGGTACCTAAAGGGTGAGGACCTGATAACGCACCTTGGTCTTGACTACTATAACTTGCAGTAGTGCACAGCTCTCACTTACTAACCAATAGCTAATATATGGAGACTGGTAAATATAGGATGGTTACGCCTGAGCGCTGATGGCAAGCCATTTACGCGTGATGTAGGGTTTACCTTCTTTGTCCCTGTCACCGTGTTGGACAAGTGCCGGTTCCACTGCTTCTGTCATAGCACGTACGGCGTCATCAATGGGGTACCCACGGAGTGCACCACCTGCGTACTGTTGGAACCCGCTTATGTATTCCCAGGCTTCTTGGTACATCTCTACAGCGTATTCTTTCGCTTCTACAAGCTTAAACCCCGCGTCCTCTACGAGATCTTCATAATAGGATCTGGGCAAGAACTTTGCAGCTTGGGTCCTGGTATCGCTCTTTTCCCTAGATATGCCCTGTTTCCTCAGATGGTTCACAGCGTTTTTAACCTGTGTACGGTAAAATGGCAGTGTTTCGGCGGGTCTGGCCTCTTCGTAAAATGCAGTGTTAAAGAAAAATAACCCGCCTGGTTTAAGTGCTTTCTTGATTCTTTTAACGCTCGAGAGCTGATCTTCTTCACTCAGATAATGGATACCGTTACCCCAAACCGCCACGTCCACACTCTGATCATCAATCGTCATGTTCTCTACCGAAGAGTGAACTAACTTTATTTTATCGACGGTTTTTTCAAGCTTCATCTGTGCTAGTTTAAGCGCTTCGGCCGACTGGTCCAAACACATTACGGCAGCCTCTTTCCATCTCGTCGGCAGTTGATCAAAAACGAGCTGTACCATGGTGCCCGCACCCGTTGCAATGTCGAGTAAACGGTCTACGCCATTGTTCCTGGTGTCTGAAATTATCTCTATCCAACCGCGAATAATATCGCCATTAACCTTTCTATACTCTTCTGTCTCAGAAAACGGCTCGTAATCAAAATTCTTTTTTATATCGTCCATAATACGCCTCCGGACCTATTCGGCCCTGTCATTTGAGCAAACCCGATTATAACATGTTAGGATCGAAAAATAAATAAGGCTTCCCTATCTTCTACCCCACACCATATATTATACACCACGAACGGCTCCCCACATAATCTTGTGGAATTGGGGGAGTAGTCGGACTCCTTGGAGGCCGTCCTGGATTATATTGTCTGCGAGCCACCCCGGGTTTTGAGAGTCTACTGTTTGGAATACGATATTGGTTTTTATCGCGTGGCGCTCTAACACACCTCGAGCATATTCGTAATCTGCTTGGTCTTTGATCACAAACTTAAGCTGGTCAGTGGGTCGTAGTTTTAAAAACAGTTCGAAATCCATTTTGTCTTGCATGTTTGAGCTTGGGCATTTGCAGTCCATACTGATCAAACATCGCTCAGTCCAAAATACAGATGGAGGGGTTTTGTGACCGCTGGTTTCAAGAACCAAACTATAATCTTTGTCTAATAAGTTCTGGGCGAGAAGAACAAGTTCGTCTTTTTGTATTAGGGGTTCTCCTCCGGTCAGACATACCCTTTTACAAGCATAAAGGCTTATGTCATTTTCGACCTCTGTGACTGACATGTCTTTCAGGTCCCGTCCCTCGACTGCATACATGGTATCGCACCATGAACACCTTAGATCACACGAGAACAGGCGGACGAATACAGTGGGTAGTCCCATCTGTATGCCCTCGCCCTGTATCGAATAAAAAATCTCACTTATTTTCATTCTTGATACTCTGTGGGGTCGCTTACCCCCGCTTCCCTAAAAGCACGTTGACGCTCTCTACACGATGAGCATTTTCCACAGTGGCGCTCCCCGCCGTTATAGCATGTCCATGTGAGCTCGAACGGTACTCCGAGTTTTGATCCCCAGGCTACTATGTCGGACTTATCCAGATCTACAAAGGGAGCTTCAATGATTAGGTCCGGGTTATCAGTTGCCAACCTCTCGGATGTCTGGAATGCATCTATGAACTCTTTTCTGCAGTCCGGATACACGCCGCGGTCCGAGTGATGCGCCCCGAAATAGACGTGCTGGGCCCCTATACTGACCGCATATGCAATAGCTATGGATAAAAACACGGCGTTTCTGTTGGGCACTATAGTAGTTGTTAGAGTGTCAAAGTGCTCAACTGTTTCCGGTACCTCGGGCACATCGACATCGGTGTCTGTAAGGGCAGAGCCTTTCATAAGAGCATTAATGTCTGAGATGTCGACTACTTTATGTGGTATGCCTAGGTGCTCACATATGGTTTTAGCAGACTCGATCTCTTTTATGTGTCTCTGGCCGTAATTGAATGTGAGTACGTGTGGGTTAAATCCCTTATTAATGGATTCGTAGAGTAGAGTGGAGCTGTCGATCCCACCGGATAGTATTATCACTGCTGTATTGGCCATAGCTTTAAGTGTAAAGCTTCATATTTTTTAGGCAAGGCGAGCAGGGGGGAGGAATTGTGGGATTTATAGCTAGTGAGTTTTTGTGACCGGGTCGTTAGTCTTGGATACTACATTATAAAAATCACCGATCTTGTTCTCTAGTTCATCTACGTGGTCGATCACGTCGTGGATCTGGCGGTCGAGTTCCTCTGCTTCAAGGTCGATCTCTTCGCACCTGCGCCACTCGATGATATGCCCTTTTATATGATCAAAAGCGGTTGACATTGTTTTCATATCGTCAGCTATACGAGAGATACTGACTGCCAATTCTTTCTTTTCTCTCTCGTGAGTTACATACGCTATCCAAACAAATCCAAAGAAAAATGCAAGCAGCAGTAAGCCCTGCGGCAGGGCGGTTTCAACCGTGGGATAAACGCCGAGCACGTCTATCTGGGGCAAAAACACAACTGGTGTTACATCAATCATCCCTGCTTCCTGGAGCTCTCTAATTCCCTTCCCGAGTAGTATAAACGACAGCAGATAGAGAAATACGCTCGTTACCGAGAAGAAGTATTTGAGAGGTATTTTATAGGCGAGCTTAAATATTACGAAGCAAAGCGCTACTAGTACAATCGCACCCGCTACTATACCCCATATTATGGACGAGGTTGCGCTCTCGGAGTGAAACAGTGCCTGGTAGAATAAAACTGTTTCAAACGCCTCGCGGTAGACTGCAAAGAACGACACACTCGCAAGCGCTATGACACTCTTTTTAGTAAGTGCCTTTTCTAGTTTGCCGTGGATATACTGCTTCCATTTCTTTACCTCTATCTTGGTAATTAGCCAGTAGCTCACATAAAATAGCACCGCTGCAGCAAGTAGTGACGTGACACCCTCGATCACCTCTCTTTGCGCCCCGCTTATATGGATCACAGTCTTGGCAAGGAGCCATGTAAAAAACCCTGCAACCAGTGCCGATATCCATCCGAGATGAATATATTTGATCAGGTGCCTTGAGTTCGCTGCACCCAGAAATGCAATAATGGCCGCTATAATCAAGATGGCTTCAAGCCCCTCTCTAACAATAATTGAGAATGAGTTTACAAAAGCCAGGTAGCCACTGGCAGACTCTTTTTGGTTTAGCATCGCAGCTGCGCTCTCGAGATCTGTTTGGATCTCAGTGTTTAGAGCAACTAGCTCTGCTAGGGGTTTCTCTTGTTTGATTGCGTTTCTGAACTTACCTAGTTTAGTCTCGAGGGCAAATGCAAAATTTTTGTCCTTTATAGCAAGCTCGGGCTCTACATTTTCATAGCCCTCTAGATAGCCTTCTATGGCTGTGGTATATGCCTGTTCTTTGTTGCCCTCACCGTATAGGGTTAGGGCGCTATCGAGCATCGAGCGAGTGAAGGCTATGGACTTATTCTCTGAGGTTGCGGGTTCTTGTTCCGGGGACCTAATATAGGCTATGGCACCAGCGATTTTGCTCTCTTCATCGAGATGCTTGGCTATTATTGCAGTTAATTCGTCGTTCGATTTGCCGGCAATGTATTTATAATCTGTTAACTCTGGGGGAAGCGAGTTCTTTAGGTTAGCGGTAAAGCTAAGGTTCTGGGGCTTGTAGCCAAGCGAGAGTGTATAAAATGCGATGTCCCATTTGTCTCCATCCCTAAGCCCCGGGAATGCAGGCATCGCTGTACCGTCTATCCCGAACCGAACTGTATTGAATACCTTAAAGGGCGATAATCCGCCCACTGCTTGGATGTCTGTGAAACTGGCTGGCGGAGGGTTTAGACCCTCGGCAATAGTGCCGTCACCCGCACCGTAATTGCCATGGCAAGCAGCGCAGTTCCGGGTGTAGAGCTCTTTGCCCATTTCATACGAGGGGGAACTCTGGGGGTAGGGTTGTATATCGAACTCTATGATGATCTTGTTTTTGATTTGGTTTGCTAGGTTCTCGACCTCTTTTACGCCGGCGTAGTTATCAATCTTTATTTTTAGGCTATCTAGATCCTGTTCTATATTTGCTCTGTCCCCTTCTACTGACTTGAGTTTATCAAAATATGAAATGGCCCCTGCGGTAAACTCCTGCATCTCGTTGTATTCGTCAGTGCTAATGACGGCGCCGTTTTGGACGGCATTTTTATAGTCCCCTCCTATGTAGTCAACCAGGGATAAGATGCGGTTTGCTTCGGGTGATGCATGTGAGACTGCGGGTAAGAAGGTCAGTAAGAGTGCTAAGTAGATACTAAGACGAGTATATTTGAACAATAACAAGCCCCTTTTGTGTGTTGGATTATATGATGGAATTTGTACCAGACCTAAAGTCTACACCCAATTAATAGAAAATGAAATTAAAATTCAATTCCAACTAGATTGAGATTACCACAGGCTCCCATGCAGTCAATATCTATTTGCAACTATCCTTGTTTACTTTATTATTATAGAAATACTTATGCTGTATACGGTTTTACTCTAACTGGCTGCCCAACAAAAAAATGAATAAAAAATCTACCGATACCGTACAAAATAACACCACCTGGGATAGCTTGTTTAGCGAATTCCCCCCACTCAGTTGCGAACAGTGGAGTAAAAATATAGAGCAGGATCTAAAGGGTGCTTCCATAGACAAACTGATCTGGGAGCCCTACGAGAAGATCAAAGTGAAGCCCTTTTATTGTTTAGAGGACCTCGGGGACTCAGAAGGGTTAACAGATGCTATTCACCACAGTCCGGACTCGGAGTCTCTTGGCAACACGTGGCTTATTAACCAAGAAATTAGCGCACAGTCTGCCCCGGATGCGAACCGATCTGCCCTAAAATGCTTAGAGAGCGGAACCGATTCTGTAACGTTTATAACCGGTTTTAGTGCTGTTCTTTCCAACGGTATCCCGATACAAGACAAAGGCGATATGTCCTCGTTGCTAAGCAATATTCCATTGGAAGAAACTGCAATTAATTTCATCTGCGGTATGGCACCTTCACCTGTGTTGGCGCTTTTCACTGCGGTCGCTGCTCAGCGTGGGGCTGATATCGGCAAATTACGCGGCTCTCTGGATACAGACCCTATAGGTCGGATGGAGGCAGCTGGTCGGGGTCCTAACGGGAATAATACCGAATTATTTAGAGAAGTTACGAATATCATACAGTTTCTAGATCAGTCAATGCCCGGGTTTAAAGCAATCAAAGTGGATAGCGGTACATACAAGAATGCAGGGGCCTCTATTGTGCAGGAGCTCTCATTTAGCCTAGCAAAGGGTGTCGAGTACATCTCGGCGCTTACGGAAAACGACCTGAGTGTGGGGCAGGTTGCGAAACATATGAGTTTTTCTTTCGATATAGGCTCGGATTACTTTCTAGAGATTGCAAAACTTAGGGCCGCGAGGGTGTTATGGACCAATATCATAGGTGCTTTCAACGGTTTAAACCCCGACTCGGTACAAATGATAATCGAGGCCAAGACATCGCGCTGGAATAAGACTGTGTACGACCCTTATGTAAACATACTTAGGAGTACGGTAGAAGCCATGGCGGGCTCAATAGGTGGTTGTGACACGCTTACAACACTGCCGTTTGATGCTGAGTACACTGACTCGTCCGAGTTCACGGACAGGTTGGCCCGAAACACTCAGTTGATAGTGAAGCACGAGTCCTATCTGGACAAAGTTATTGATCCCGGGGCCGGTTCTTATTACATCGAGACGCTGACCGATTTAATTGCAGGGGCCTCTTGGGAGCTCTTCTTAAATGTCGAAAAAGAGGGAGGGCTCATAAACGCCCTTAAAAGCGGGTTTGTTCAGGATCAGATTTCCGAGACTAGGGAAAAAAGAGAGCGGAATACTGCCAAGAGAAAAGATGTTTTTCTGGGCGTGAACCAATATCCTAACCGCGGGGAAACGATGCTCGAGAAGATAGAAAAGAGCAAACCAGGCCCAGATGCGCAGCTATATACAGGTGATATCGACAGCATCGATAATCTAATATCAAAAATTCAGGATCAAGACGTAAAGATAAGTGATTTATTAAAGCCCTATTCGAAAGTTGAAACAATTGAGATAAAACCGCTCGTTTCGTATCGAGGTGCACAAAGTTTTGAAGAACTGAGATTAGCAACCGAACTTTACATTAAAGAGACGGGACGTGAAATTAATGTTTTTCTAATACCAATAGGCCATCTGGCTATGCGAAACGCCAGAGCTTCTTTTGCAGGCAACTTCTTTGGGTGTGCCGGTTTCAGTATTACTGAGAACCCGGGTTTTGAGACTATAGATCAGGCAGTTGAGGCCGTTAAATCCACCAATCCCGATATAGCGGTACTTTGCAGCTCTGATGCCGAGTACCCAGACTATGCTAAAGCAGTTTCAGCCGCTCTATCGGACGGTGCTGAGAAACCTTATTTGGTAGTAGCAGGGTATCCCAAGGATTCGATAGATGAGCTCAAAAGTGTGGGGGTTGACGATTTTATTTATACGGGGGCTGATGCGTTATCGATCTTGCGAAAATACCAAAAATTATTAGCCGTCGGAGAGGCTCGTTAGAATGCGTCCTGATTTCTCAAAAATTGAATTTAAGAGTAAAGCCTCGGATTCGAACGATAGACCCAGGACCAAGACTGTTTGGAATACGCCCGAGGGTATAGGGGTTGAATCGGTATACACGCATGAGGATATCGAGGGGATGGATCATCTCTGTTTCGGTGCCGGTATGGCACCGTTTCTCCGGGGCCCGTATTCAAGCATGTATACCACTCGTCCGTGGACAATCCGTCAGTACGCGGGGTTCTCTACCGCCGAGGAATCAAACGCGTTTTACCGAAGGAACCTAGCGGCTGGGCAAAAGGGCCTATCCGTAGCATTTGACCTGCCCACACACCGGGGCTACGACTCGGATCACAAAAGGGTTGTGGGCGATGTGGGTAAAGCCGGGGTAGCCATAGATACTGTCGAGGACATGAAAGTCCTCTTTGATCAGATCCCATTGGACGAGATCTCTGTGTCAATGACAATGAACGGTGCGGTGCTGCCAGTTATGGCGTTTTACATAGTTGCGGCCGAGGAGCAGGGTGTAACACCTGATAAATTAAGCGGTACTATACAAAACGATATCCTAAAGGAGTTTATGGTCAGGAATACCTATATATACCCGCCCGAGCCCTCTATGCGCATTGTAGCCGACATATTCCGTTATACATCGTCTAATATGCCCAAGTTCAATTCGATCAGTGTGAGCGGCTATCACATGGAAGAGGCCGGGGCCTCGTCGGATATAGAGCTTGCATACACACTGGCCGACGGGATCGAGTATATACGCACCGGGATCGAGGCCGGGATGAACGTGGACGACTTTGCGCCCAGGATCTCGTTTTTCTGGGGAATAGGAATGAACCATTTTATGGAGATCGCCAAGATGCGTGCGGCACGTATGCTCTGGGCAAAGCTTGTAAAGAGGTTCAATCCAAAGAACCCAAAGTCCATGGCTCTTAGGACACATTGTCAGACCTCCGGCTGGAGTCTTACGGAGCAAGACCCGTTTAATAATGCTGTACGTACCTGTGTAGAGGCCCTCGCGGCTGCTTTGGGCGGCACACAATCTCTCCACACAAACGCTCTGGATGAAGCCATAGCGCTGCCAACGGATTTCTCGGCAAGGATTGCGCGCAACACTCAGATCTATCTGCAGGAAGAGACCAACATCTGCAGGTCAGTGGACCCGTGGGCCGGGTCATATTATGTAGAGTATCTCACCCATATGCTCGCAAAACGCGCGTGGCAATTGATTGAGGAGATAGAGGAGTTGGGTGGTATGGCAAAAGCCATTGAGACCGGTATACCCAAGATGCGGATCGAGGAGGCTGCGGCCAGGAAACAGGCTCGCATCGACTCGTGTAAAGATGTGATAGTGGGTGTTAATAAGTACAGCGTTGATGAGGAGAGCTCGATAGATATACTCGAGGTGGACAATAGCGCAGTCAGACAAGCACAGATCGAGAGTATCCGAAGAATTAAGGAAAATCGAGATAATGAAAGCGTTGCGGCGGCACTTGACTCGATTACAAAATGCGCTCAAACTGGTGAAGGTAACCTCTTGGAGCTGGCAGTAGATGCATCGCGTAAGCGAGCGACATTGGGAGAGATATCTGATGCATGTGAAAATGTGTTCGGCAGGTATAAAGCTGTGGTGAGGTCAATCTCGGGAGTGTACTCGGGTGAGATATCCGAGGACAGGGAATTTCGCAAGGCAAAGGAGATGGCTGACGAATTTGCCGGGCTCGAGGGCCGTCGTCCAAGGATTATGATAGCCAAGATGGGACAGGACGGCCACGACCGAGGTGCCAAGGTTATTGCTACGAGTTTTGCCGATATGGGGTTTGATGTGGATATAGGCTCGTTGTTCCAGACCCCTGGGGAGGCTGCCAAACAGGCTGTGGAGAGTGATGTACATATCATAGGGATCTCTAGTTTGGCAGGGGGGCACAAGACACTTGTGCCCGAGTTGATAGAGGAGCTTAAGGATCTGGGGCGAGAGGATATTTTGGTGGTAGCCGGGGGTGTGATACCGCAGAAGGACTATGATTTTCTATTCTCAAAGGGCGTGTCTGAGGTGTTCGGCCCGGGAACGGTGATTTCAGTGGCTGCGCAAAAAATACTCTCTACAATGCTAAAGAACATTAAAAAAAACAATTAGTCATAGGAACATAACAGTTGTCGGAAGATAAAAAGTCCGATTCCAAACGCAATAAAAAACCACAGGTAACCGACCCCCTGGATTCGGGGAATGTAATCACCTTTAAACCAAAAAACGAGATGAGTGTAAGTGAGTATGTAGAGGGGATACTCATTGGCAACAGGGTTATACTGAGCCAGGCCATCACTCTCGTAGAAAGCACCCTTCCCCGACACATCACCAAGGCCGAACAGATTATTGAGCTCTGCCTGCCATACACGGGGGATTCAATAAGAATAGGAATAACCGGGGTGCCCGGGGTGGGTAAGAGCACTTTTATAGAGAGATTTGGTAAGCACATCATCGAAGACGAGAACAGGAAACTTGCAGTGTTGGCTGTAGACCCTACAAGCAGTAAAAGCGGGGGCAGTATACTGGGGGATAAAACTCGTATGGAGGAGTTGGCGCGAAACAAAAAGGCGTTTATCCGACCCTCGCCCTCCTCGGGTCGCTGGGTGGTGTCACGCTTAGAACCCGAGAGTCCATACTACTCTGCGAAGCAGGGGGCTTTGATACAATTTTTGTAGAAACTGTGGGGGTAGGGCAGTCGGAGACCGCCGTGCACTCGATGGTCGATTGCTTCCTTCTATTGCTCTTGGCAGGGGCGGGAGACGAGCTCCAGGGTATTAAGCGCGGGATTATGGAGCTTGCAGACATAATTGCAATCACAAAAGCCGACGACTCAAATAAGAAGATGGCCGAACTGGCAAAAAAACAGTATGAAAACGCTCTTTCGCTCTATCCTAAGACTGAAAAAGGATGGGTCCCAAGTGTGGTTACCTGCTCGGCTCAAGAGAACGAGGGGATCGATACCATCTGGTCGTTAATAAGCGATTATAACGATTTGATGAAAGATAGCGGGCAGTTTGAACAAAACCGCTTGCTGCAAACCAAACAATGGCTCCACGATAGTATCAAAAACAGCTTGCATGACCATTTCTATGAAGACCCCGAGATAATAAATCATCTAAAAGAGACTGAAGCCGAGGTTGAGTTGGGAAAGAAAAGCCCTTTTGTTGCCGCGAAAGACCTGTTAGGTCTCTATTTTAAGCATTTTAAGAGTCAGTGAGCTAATTTTTACCTCCCTCGACCCCATTTTATTCCCTCCAGTCGCCAAACTACGGCTCCCTATCGGTCCCCATTGGCACTAAAGTCTCGGTACTCCCTTTTGAATGAGGCCTCCACGCCCCCAGTCCCCAAGGGTTGTTTTATATCTTTAGTCTTTTGCCTTTCCCACATGGGATTGTAAATCCCAGTCTGACATCAGAGATATAGCGTTAAGAAAACAGGGTAGCGCGGAGTTAAAATTGATTTTCGGGGCTGGGGAGGGATCAAAATCAATAGCCCGCACTGACATGTTTTTAGCGTATATCTCGTTAGTCGGTGATTTTTGTGCACTTTTCATCAAGGAAAAGTGCGAAGTAATAGACAATGTGTAGCGGTCTACTGAAAATGTATCCTTAAAGTACCGGGACACACTTATGAAATGGGTCTCCGAATTACGATTCTATTGATAGTTTCATCTAAAATTGTTACATTTTGAATTGATGGAACTTGCGGCTAAATACGAAATTGCAGAGATGGATTTAACCGATGTGGACGGCATAGTGTCTATTGAACAGGTCAGTTTTCCGTCCCCCTGGCCAAAGCGCGTGTTCGAAAGAGAGATTGAAAGCGAGAGGTCGTATAAGCGCGTGATCAGGTTCGAGGGCACGGTAGTTGGTTATATCGTCACCTGGTCTATATACGATGAGATTCATATCCTAAACATCGCAATACACCCCGATTTCCGTAGGATAGGGCTTGGTGAGACTCTGATCCGCGACTGCATTGCGTATTCGAAGGAACACGACTTCAAATATATAATCCTTGAGGTCCGCCCCAGTAACGCGGGTGCATTGAAATTATATGCTAAGCTCGGGTTCCGTAAACTTCGGGTCAGGCGCAAGTACTATTCGGATACGGGTGAAGACGCTATTGTGATGATATATGAAGTGGGGGCTTTGGGGGTCGGATGATACGAGCTACTTGTCTCGCTCGACTATGTATTGCGCTAGATTTAGAAGTGATGATTTGTGGGTGCTCTCGGGTAGGGGATCTATAGCTTCTTTGGCTTTCTCTACATATTCTTTGGCAATCTTTGTAGTTTTAGACACCCCTTCGTGTTTCATTACAGCATCGCGAATAATATTAAGATCATCTTGCTCAAGATCTTTTTTGTTCATGATGTCTTTAAGAACTTTTTGTTGTTCTTCGTTTGATTCGCTGAGTGCATATAGAAGTGGCAGGGTCATTTTGCCTTCCTCAAGGTCCTGACCTACCTCTTTGCCGAAAGTCTGTTCGTTGGAGGAATAATCCAAAGCGTCATCTACAAGCTGAAATGCCATCCCGATATTCTGTCCGTATACGGTCACTGATTTAAGCTCATCGTCACTAACACCTGCCAATATTCCACCTGCCACGCTACAACTTTCTATTAAAGAGGCGGTTTTAAGTTCGATTATCTTAAAGCAGACCTCCCGTGTGACTTCCGCCATATTCTCCGAGTTCATGACCTCGAGCACTTGCCCCTCGGCTAATTTAGATGCTGCATCAGTCACAGTCTTTATAAGCTTTAGACTCCCGCATTGCTCTAGCAGCCCAAGAGCCTTAGCCAGCATAAAATCGCCTACAAGTACGGTGGGTTTATTACCCCAAACGACGTTGGACGAGGCATTGCCCCTGCGCAGTTTGGCGTCGTCCACAACGTCGTCGTGTAAGAGTGAAGCGGTGTGGATGAGTTCCAATGCAGTGGCGGCAATGATTCTCGAGCGGCCTGTGTTGTTGTTAAAGAGCCCGCTCGAGAGCAGCAGGACCGATGGGCGGAGCCTCTTGCCCCCGCTTCCAAGCAGGTATTTGGACATATCGTATACAAGTGGGATCGGGGATTGAACTTGGGAGTCAAGCTCTTGTTCAACCTCTTCTAACTCACCTGATATTATGGATAAGATGTCAGAAAGACCCATCGCCGATTAAGTTATCTGAACCCCATATATAAGTCAAAATGCAGGGGATTTCTCGTTATCAGAAACAATCCGCATTCATTTTCGGTGACCTGGCAGATGATGCTGGGTAATGTTATCTTATCTAAATAATCGTCTAATGGTACCAACTAAACTTACTCTAACAAATTTCTTAAGTTACGGCAGTGACCCGACAGTACTCGACTTCTCGTCGTTTAGACTTGCATGCCTGTCTGGGCGAAACGGCCATGGAAAGTCAGCTATCCTGGATGCCGTTACATGGGCACTATGGGGACGGTGTAGGGTGAGAAATAGCGAGGAGGTGATTAACCGGGGGGGCGATACGGCAGCTGTGGAGCTTGAGTTCGAGGTCGAGCGCAATAGCTATAGAATCCTTCGTCAGCTACAACGAAAAAAACGGGGTGCTGTAAGCACAACCCACCTTCAGGTCTACGATCCCGAGAGCGGGCAGTATAAGCCCTTGGGAGAAGGCCGTGGGGCTCAGGCAGAAATCTCAAAACTGTTAAAAATGGATTTTGACTCGTTTATATGTTCATCGTTCATATTACAGGGCATGGCCGACGAGTTTACAAAAAGGACACCGGTAGAGAGAAAAAATGTATTATCGAAAATACTCAATTTAGACAGGTACGAGCAGATATCAAAAAAATCCCGAGAGCGCTCAAACACTCTTGGCCATGATATTGATTTACAGGAAAAGGAGCTTGAGAGGATAGAGGCCGAGACCGCTAATTACGAGGCTTTGAAGGCACAACTGAAACTCATACAGGCCGAAGAAAAAAAGGTTAGAGAGTCTATAGCTGCCAAAGAAAAAGAGCATGTTGAGATAATAAAACAGTTTGAAACACTGAGGGCGAGTATCGAGTTACATAACAAGTATGTTGCTGAAATAGCGTCCGGACACACGAAGTTGGATGAAATAAAAAAAGAGTACGAGGCACTTGAGGATCAAATTAAAGCTGATAACAAGATTATAGAGAGAGAGGGTGAGATAACTGCCGGGTACAAAGAGTATGAACGATTAAGCGATTTGGAGAGGGAATTCACAAAAACACAGATCCACAAATCCAAGCTTGAAACAGAGGTAGCCAAAGCAAAAAACCGGATAAAGGATAAGAGGGCTAAGATTGAGCGCGAGCTAAGCACGCTCAAGGGAAAAGAGGCTGAACTTGAGCGCACACTAGGCGGTATAGCAGCGAATCTGAAAAATGAAGACAAAGTCCAAGAAGGGTACAAGAAACTCGTAGGTGCTAAAGCGGAAGATGCCACAATGCAGGATAAAAGACAGTCGTGGCAGGAATTTACCAAGGAAATGGCAGAGGTCAACTCCGAGATCTCTAAGCGTAAAATTAAGATCGAGACCAAGATCACAGAGCTCTCCAATCAACTCGGCAATCTAAATGCAAGTCCAAAACGGCTGGTTAAAATACGAGAGGAACACGAATTGCTCCTAACTAAAATCGAGGATGCCAAGTCTGCCGAAACACAGATGCAAAGCAGTCTAGAGGATTTAAAAGCCCTGGATGAGAATATAAAGGTACTGCAATCCAAGGCCCGGGGGCTTGAGGGCCGTAGCGCTGAAGAAACCGAGAAACTCGCTGTTCTAGAGACCGAACACACTCAATGTGAGTGCCCCCTATGCGAGACACAACTGGGGTTGGAGGCCAAGGAAGCACTAATAGATAAGCTGAGGGGTCTTGTCGATAGTTATCAGTCTAAGTTAGCGACTGTGTGCACTGATATAAGTAGAGCCGAGAAAAAGAAAAAACTTCTAAACACCAAAATAAAAAAACTCGAGAAATCCGTGCTCAACCTGGATCAGTTGGTTAAAAGCGCTGGCGAGAAGTGGCAGGAGTTAAAAAATGTGCAAAGAGAGGTAGATGAATATGAAAGGCTCAGTGACCAAATCGCAGAAGAAAAGAACATACTGACCGATGGTTCATATGCCGGTGATCTAAAAGAACAGTTGACCTCTATCCAGCGGGAGATAGACCTATTAGGTTACTCGGAGGATGATCATAAGCTCGTAACTAAAACAGTCCGGGAGCTAGAGCACTATGGAACCGAACATGCTATGCTGGTGCAGGACAAAAAAAATAAGGGCAAGATAGAAAAAGAGATTGCATCGATAAAAAATGAGATACAGCCTATACAAAAGAAGCTTGAGGAGGGTAGTTACGCAAAAGAGCTTTATAAGAAAGCGGATGAGATAGAGAATGAGCTTTCTAAATTAGAGTATAATCCCGTAAAGCACAATGAAACGAAAAAAGATCTGGAAGCGCATAAGGAATTTGTTAAAGATAAAGAGGGGTTAGAGAGCGTAAAGCTTAGTGCAATATTCAGACTCGAGCAGCGTGAGAAACTAGTCAAAGAAACCGAATCGATGAATACAATGTTGGCAAACCTTGAAAAAGAGGTGGAAAAAACAAAAGGGAACAAGGGGATTGCAAAGGATCTTGAGTCAAGAAAACAAAGTAACGACAATACAATTTCTGCCTTAAAAGAAAAGAGGGATGGCGTTATCGAGAGACGAACCTCGGTAGAAAACAGCATAGATCGTATCGAGGGCCTGTCGGCGAAAAAAAATGAGGTCTTGGGAGTAGTTGAAAAGATAAGATATGATATATCCGTTTTCAAAGAGCTTTCCACGGCGTTTGGTAAAAACGGGATACAGGCGCTCATTATAGAGAACGCTGTCCCAGAGATAGAACAAGAGGCTAACCGTATACTTTCGAGGCTTACAGACGGTGCGATGCTCGTTAGCCTCGAGATGCTAAAACCCCGACAGAGCGGCGGGGAAAGGGAAACACTCGAGATAGCCATAGCCGACAGCTCGGGTACAAGGAGTTACGAAACATTCTCGGGCGGGGAAGCGTTTAGGATAGATTTTGCGCTTCGTGTAGCTATATCGAAATTTATAGCCAACCGCTCAGGGGCGGAGTTAAGAACGTTAGTGGTTGATGAGGGATTCGGGACACAGGATAAAGAGGGTTTGGAGTTATTTGTGAATGTGATCGACTCTATCAAAGACGACTTCGATTTGATACTCGCAATCACCCATGTGGATGAGTTAAAAGAGCGTTTTCCGGTAAGGATAGATGTAACTAAGGAGCCTGGGATAGGTTCTCGTGTCGAGACAGTGTACTTATAGGAGATTAAATACTAGAGATGAATTGGATAGACGCTTCGGTTGTGCTGTTATTACTCATCTTTACATTAGCGGGAGTTTACAGAGGATTTGTAAGGCAGGTGTTTTCCCTCTCGGCTGTAATCGGCGGGGTCGCAGCCGGGTTCATATTCTATGATATAGTGGGCAAGGAGTTTATCGCTAGGGGTTTAGTCAGCAACGAAGCAGTTGCCAATGTTGGGGGGTTTATAATCCTAAGCTTCGTTGCCTATGTTGTTATACAAATGATAGGGTGGATAACAGCTAAGATAATCGGCAACCTAAAACTCGATTTCTTAAACAGATTGGGCGGGGCCTTGATAGGGCTCGTTATAGGTACAGTGGTTGCAATCCTATTTGTCTTTGTTCTTAGCCTGTTTTATGCGGATGAAGACAAAGAAATAAAGAGCTCTAAAACCCTTCCATACCTAGCTGAGGTATACGGAATAGCCCGAGAAACGGTACCCGATGACCTAAGGGGCAACATCGAGAGGGCGAGGGACCTGATTAGGGAAAAGGGTTTAGAGGCAGCAATGAAGCTAAAAGAGTCGGAGAATGTGAAAAAGCTGGGTAACATCGATATTAATAAATGATAGAACAATCGATTTGTTCAGCTTCGGGCCCCTATTAGCAGGCCACAGATCAACAATATGTCTTGTCATATCAGCAAGTTACGGCGCACTGCTTTCTATAACCATAATGGTTTGGTAATATAATTTCCATGATCGGCCTAGAGACACTGGATGAATTTGTAATCAGACGGCAAAAGGACTTCCCCTATGCCCAGGGAGAGCTGTCGCGCCTGCTTAGGGACATAGGGCTTGCAGCCAAGGTAGTAAACAGAGAGGTAAATAAAGCCGGGCTTGTAGATATCCTTGGCAGTACGGGTGCAACTAATGTACAGGGAGAAGACGTCAAGAAATTGGATGTGTTCGCCAACTCGAGGTTTATCGCTGCGCTTGAGGTCGGGGGCGAGTGCTCGGGGGTTGCGTCCGAGGAAAACACAGACTTTCTTACTTTCGATAGCGACATATCGCACAACGCAAAATACGTAGTGGCGCTAGACCCTCTGGACGGTTCGTCCAACATCGATGTAAATGTATCTGTGGGGACTATATTCTCGATATACCGCCGTGTATCAGAGGTGCCCGGGCCTGCTACCATTGAGGATTTTCTGCAAAAAGGCGCGCTCCAAGCCGCTGCCGGATATGTGATATACGGCTCATCTACTATGCTTGTTTACACCACGGGCCGCGGGGTAAACGGGTTTACACTCGATCCCTCTATAGGGGAATTTTGTCTGTCCCATCCCGATATGAAATTACCTAAGGTGGGCCGTTTGTACTCGGTTAATCAGGGGAACTTCGTGTCGTTTCCCAAAGGTGTCCAACAGTTTATACGCTACTGTAAAGAGGTTGACGACAGCACCAACAGACCGTACTCGTCCAGATATATCGGATCTATGGTAGCCGACATTCATAGAAACCTGATTACCGGAGGAATATTTATTTACCCTCAGTCCAAAGACAATCCCGAGGGGAAATTGAGACTACTTTACGAGTGCAACCCTATGGCGTTTATTGTAGAGCAGGCCGGTGGACGGGCTACTGACGGTAGAAACAGGATTTTGGACATCGAGCCCACTATGCTGCATCAGAGGACCCCAATATTCATCGGGTCGGAAGATATGGTGCGTAAGGCAGAGGAATTTTTATGCGAGTATAGTTAATAAATGCCGTAACCTGCTTTTTTATCTTGACTTTTATTCGCCACTATGTATCGTTTCAGATAGATTCGAATTTTCAGGAGAATGATTATGATAATTGAGGAAAATCAGTACCTTAGAGATGATGATTGGGAAAACGAAGACGAAGAATGGGAAGATGATGACGAGGAACTTTGGGACGAAGACGACGATGACTTTTTTGATGACGACGACGAATGGGACGATGACGACGATGACGATATTGAGGACTTAGAGGAAGAGGACGAAAAAACTCTAAACTAGTTTTAGCCCGATAATAAACCACCCTACCAAATTATTTACATATACTGCCCAAAATTAAAAAGCGGCGATAACTCAAGGTTACCGCCGCGTAATATTTGATCTCTATTACTTAACTATACTATTTTTACTTCTTTTTTCTGCGGAGTCTTCTTACCCCGAATACAAACGCTACTGGTACCAGAGGGATAAGTACGTTCGCAAGTCCACTCCCTAGCTCTACCGGGCTAGCTGCTATAGCACAACTACCGCTGCTCTTCTTGCTAGGCGGATTCGTTGGCGGCAGTGTAGGCCCTAGTGTAGGTGGTGTGGTCGGAGGCAGTGTGGGTCCAAGTGTCGGGATAATTATGAAATCCTCGCTGGCCACTACAGCCTCGTCTATGCCCAGTCTCAAGAAGCAAACCGGTGTGTCGCCGCAGCTTGTGAATGTCTCCAGGTCGTCCCAAATACCCACTGCAGTGTCCGTGGCGGCTGCGAGTGCTCTATACGGGGGACCGTAGTCGTCTATAAAGGAGATAACCACAGCGTCTCCACCTGCCGAGCCGGTCTGTACATTAAACTGACCGGATAGGATTGTGGGATCCACAACGTCCAGGAACGAGTTTACTCCGTCGAGCACACCGTCGCATATGATGGGCTCTATGAACTGGAAGTTGTCTACAAGAATAGCTGAATCATCTGTAGCGCAATTGCCGTCTTGTATAACCACAACCTGAAGGGCATAGGTGCCAGGTCCCGGTACATTAAGCGTGTCGCCATTAAAGCTGGAGCGGCCGTTAGGGAATGAGAATGTGCCAAGCGTATAGACAGTGTTATCTGTTACCGTATCGGTGCAAGTTCTGGTTCCCGCTATACCTCCACCACTGGTTATGAGGTTTATGGTCGTAGTAGGGAAACTTTGATCAGGGTCGGAATAGCAATTGGCATCTACCATAACCGGTGTGCTGAGGTCTATCAAAATCACACCAAAAGCCGAATCACAATCTCCTGATAAATCCGGTGTTAATATTGAGTACTCGTATGTGACGGGACCTCCACCTGTAGTTACAATATCAGCACTTTGTAAGATGGTCGTATTAAATTCAGGACCTAAGGGCAAGAACAAATCATCCGTTGCTAGTGTTGTAAAGCTGCCCCCACTATAGGTGCTACCCCCTGAGGTTTGGGCCACATATGCATAAAAATCATTTGGTGGGTCCGGGGGTGATGCAGGTGGCGCAGCTACGTTGGGAGAGATGCCTGTGGGGTTTATGACTCCTGCTACCGGAGTAAATTGGTCTCCCTGCGTGATGGACCATACAGGGTTTGGGCCAAATATTGTCGGTATATCCAACTCCCCTGTCTGGAAGCTGCCGTTTAAAATTAGGTTCTGTTCCCCGGCCTCGTCACAAAACGCCTGACGGGCATACATGTTTACTCCGTACATGTAATCGTTGGGGTCCACTATTACTGTCTGACCCGTGAGGAAATCAGCCTCTACTGCATTGTCAGGGTTAGGACACCCGTCCACTGCTGTTACGAGGAATATACCCTCTTTACCCTGTAGGTTATCGTCGGGGATTGCCGCCCCACCGTTATCCACCAGGTTCCCTAGGTCATACACATGTGTGTCGCCGGGGGTGTAGAAGTCACAGAAATTTCTGATCTCTACACAGTTGGCATCAAGTATCCTCACGTGTACAGGGCCCCCTACAAACACACTAGAGTTTGTTACCTGCACAGAGGTGTTGCGGCCGTTGGCCTGTGTCCACCAGGTCACAAGCTGAGAGCCGCTGTCTGTGGTAGGTGTGGGGTTGGCTCCAAAGAAAAAGAAGAAGCCAAAATCAAAAAAGTCGTTGTTATGCATCCAGTCGAGTCCACCCACGGCAGCACCGCCGAAGTTCTCTACGGTGCCTACAAGGCCAGCGGTAAAGTCGGCCTGTGCGGGGTTAGGTACCTGGATCTCTACCCAGCCCACCTCGTTGGGTACAGAGGGGCAGAGTAGGTTGTCTGTGCCGATCTGACTCATGGCGGGGCTAACATAACTCAAGCCCACGAGAGCCACTAGTAAAAATGCCGTTAAGAATTTTTGTATCATCTAACTATCCTCCTTGGGATCGTTTGTGTCTTTTCTCAAACAGATACATAGTTTTATTCTTCTGCAAGCTGATTGATTATCGTACTTTCATCTGAGATGCTAGGTGTCCACCACGAGTCCATGGAACCTGTACCGTCCCCGTTGTTTAAACCCAAGAACCCAACAAATAAAACTGTTGAAACTTGTGTGCTAGGACAGTCACCCGTAATAGGATCTACATCAAAGCAATTGAATCTCTGAAGCGGCATAAACAGCCACCCGACATCCACACTGTCGTTACAAATTCTATTGACCTCGCCCTTTGAGTTAGGATGGAAGTTGTCTATCCCTTTATCTACAAGTGTAAGGTCGCAGGCAAACGTCGTAGGGCTGCACGATGTTGGACTCTCGAACTCATCAAATATATGAACTTGTGGGTCAGCGTCGGTTACATCCCCAGTAGCATTACCGAATACTGCCTGGATTAGCGGGCTGGCTACAACAGACGAATCGTCTATTCTCCTATAAACAAGACCCACTACATCTGCAAGATCGGCGCCATCCACATTATTGAAGTTAACTACACCTCTATCCCAGAAGTTTGATGCGAGACTGAACACTTCCTCACCAGCAGCATTGGTCCTGTACTCGAAGTCCCCATCGCCATCAATAATCCTAAACATACCGATTAGCGAGTCCTCAGGTCCGCTGAACGCTGAGATTACAATTAAGCCGTAACCCTCATCAAAGTCGGCTCCGGGGGCAGAAAACCCTACAAACCCCAGTCCATCTGCATCATTGTTGGATACTAGGTTGCCCAGGTCATACACGTGAGTGTCCCCCGGGGTGTATACATCGTCGAAGTCGGTCTCTTCGCATACCACTACCGGGGAGGTAACGTTAAAGATCTGGACGTGTACAAACACAGTCCCCTGGCTCACATTTGTAAGCTGAGCAAAGGTCTGGCGAGCCATACGCATATCCCAGAAATACACCAGATCATCAGTTGCCTGATCCGTCTGGTCTATGGTGTCTACTGTGATAGTAACTAACCCTGCCATTGATACTGTGGGAGCAATCAACAGCAGTGTAAACACTACAATATATTGTAACCTGGATATAATTTGGTAGGTCATCTATCCTTCCTCCTTAAATTTTGTAAAGCTGATATAGTCGAGTTAGTACGATTCTAATTGAAGCCAAAACAAAATACAATATTTTTTAAGGGTAACTACTTATGTATTTAATAAAGAAAAAGCCGAGTGAGTAATCTCTACTCACCCGGCCTTCTTTTAAATCTCTTTATTTAAGAGCAGAGTAGACAATTACTTACCTACCTTGCTCATGTTTTATTTATTACTCGGTCTTAGACCGCTGTCCCACGACCCCATTTTGTTCCTGCCTGTCGGTCGTGATAATGCTACTCCCTTGCGGTCCCCATTACTTCTTTTTCCTGCGCAGTGCACGTACCCCGAATACAAACGCTACTGGTACCAGAGGGATAAGTACGTTCGCAAGTCCACTCCCTAGCTCTACCGGGCTAGCTGCTATAGCACAACTACCGCTGCTCTTCTTGCTAGGCGGATTCGTTGGCGGCAGTGTAGGCCCTAGTGTAGGTGGTGTGGTCGGAGGCAGTGTGGGTCCAAGTGTCGGGATAATTATGAAATCCTCGCTGGCCACTACAGCCTCGTCTATGCCCAGTCTCAAGAAGCAAACCGGTGTGTCGCCGCAGCTTGTGAATGTCTCCAGGTCGTCCCATATACCCACTGCAAGGTCCGTGGCGGCTGCGAGTGCGCGGTATGGGGGACCGTAGTCGTCTATAAAGGAGATAACCACAGCGTCTCCACCTGCCGAGCCGGTCTGTACATTAAACTGACCGGATAGGATTGTGGGGTCTACGACGTCCAGGAACGAGTTGACACCGTCCAATACACCGTCGCATATGATGGGCTCAATCACACGGAAATTGTCAGCTAAAATCCCACTATCCTGCTCTAACTCATTGGGACAATCTTCATCTTGCATAGAAACAACCTGAATAGCATAGGTGCCTGCAGATGGTATTCCGATAGCGTCATTATTGAAACTGGAACGCCCGCCAAAGAATGTGAATGGAGTTATCGTGTATACAGTATCATCTGTGGGTATTGCTTGACAGCCAACGGTACCAACTGTTGCACCACCGCTTGTTATTCTGTTGATACTCGACGGTGCACCACCATTTACTGCCTGTACCGGATCAAAATAGCACTGTGCCCCTATCATCACAGGAACTGATGTGTCAATCAATATGACAGCAAGCGCCGCATCACAATCGTTAGCCGGATCGTTGCTTGGAGATAGGATTGAAAAGTCGAAAGTGAGTGTATTTGAAGCAGTGGTTGTAAACGGTAATGACTCAAGGATAGTCGTACTTGATTCGGGTGCAAAGGAGTTGAACAAGTTGGTTGTGGCCAGTGTGCCAAAGCTCCCACCACTATATGTACCTGTTACATTAGGTGTAGATGCTACATATGCATAGAAATCATTAGCAGGGTCCGGAGGTGACGCCGGTGGTGCCGCTACGTTTGGTGATATCCCTGTGGGGTCTATGACAGCCGATGAACTGCCCTGTGTCACAAACCATACAGGAAGTATTATTGGCCCTGCAGTAAGGAAGAAACTCCCACTCTGGAAGCTGCCGTTTGTAATCACGTTTCTCTCCCCAGCCTCGTCACAAAACGCCTGACGGGCATACATGTTTACTCCGTACATGTAATCGTTGGGGTCCACTATTACTGTCTGACCCGTGAGGAAATCAGCCTCTACTGCATTGTCAGGGTTAGGACACCCGTCCACTGCTGTTACGAGGAATATACCCTCTTTACCCTGTAGGTTATCGTCGGGGATTGCCGCCCCACCGTTATCCACCAGGTTCCCTAGGTCATACACATGTGTGTCGCCGGGGGTGTAGAAGTCACAGAAGTTACGGATCTCTACACAGTTGGCATCAAGTATCCTCACGTGTACAGGGCCCCCTACAAACACACTAGAGTTTGTTACCTGCACAGAGGTATTACGCCCGTTGGCCTGTGTCCACCAGGTCACAAGCTGAGAGCCGCTGTCTGTGGTAGGTGTGGGGTTGGCCCCAAAGAAAAAGAAGAAGCCAAAATCAAAAAAGTCGTTGTTATGCATCCAGTCGAGTCCACCCACGGCAGCACCGCCGAAGTTCTCTACAGTGCCTACAAGGCCAGCGGTAAAGTCGGCCTGTGCGGGGTTAGGTACCTGGATCTCTACCCAGCCCACCTCGTTAGGTACAGAGGGGCAGAGCAGGTTGTCTGTGCCGATCTGTGCCTGGGCTTGGGGCATAAAAACCAAACCCACCAGGACCAGCAACATTATAGTTGTGAATGATTTTCTTATCATCCTTCTTTCCTCCTCAAATTTTTCGTTTTTTTGTTTTTGATAAATTTTCATCGATTTATCGACATCTCCTTGGGATTAGGCTATTGATACTTACCCATTTGTACCCTCATCACCAAGCCCAGGGGTCCACCACGAATCCATCGAACCTGTTCCGTCTCCATTGTTGAGACCAAGGAAACCGACAAAAAATATTTCCTCGAATATACATTCTCCAGTTATAGGTTCTATGTCGAAGCAGTTGAATCTTTGGAGAGGCATAAACAGCCATCCTACATCCACACTGTCGTTACAGATCCTATTAACCTCTCCTTTGCTGTTAGGGTGGAAATTATCTATCCCTTTGTCTACGAGTGTCAGGTCGCAGGCAAAAGTTGTTGGGCTGCATGACGTGGGGCTCTCGAATTCATCAAATATATGAATTTGGGGGTCAGCGTCGGTTACATCACCTGTAGCATCACCAAACACCGCCTGGATTAGCGGGCTTGCAATCACAGACCTGTTATCAATGCTCCTGTACACTAGTCCTACTACGTCTGAGAGGTCTGCGCCGTCTACATTGTTGAAGTTGAGGTCTGCTAGATCCCAAAGGTTATCGCTAGAAATAAAAAATTCTTCTCCTGCTGCGTTGGTCCTGTACTCAAAATCCCCATCGCCGTCTATGATCCTAAACATTCCGATAAGCGGGAATATTGGACCGCTGTCCAAAGAGATTACTACTAGTCCGTATCCCTCATCCAAGTCTGCATTAGGTGCAGAGAACCCTACGAACCCAAGTCCGTCGGCGTCGTTGTTTGAGATAAGACTTCCCATGTCGTACACATGGGTGTCACCCGGTGTGTACACATCATCAAAGTCGGTCTCTTCGCACACTACTACGGGAGACGTGACGTTGAAGATCTGTACGTGGACAAAAGCAAGTCCCTGGGAAACGTTGGTGAGCTGAATGAATGACTGGCGAGCCATTCTCATGTCCCAGAAATAAACCAGACGCTCTGCACTTTGATCGGTCTGGTCTATAAAGTCTGAATCTACTACACTGGTGCCAGCCAGTGATGCAGCTGGCATCACCAGTATCAAGAATAAAACAATATGGTACTTTAGTTTGGATATGAACACATTGGTCATCTATCCTTCCTCCTTAAATTGTTTACAACTTATATAGTCGAGTTATTACGATTTTAATCGAAGCTGTCTAGGATTACAAGATTTTTGAATGGTAACTACTTACGAATTTAATAAAGAAAAAGCCGGGTGAATAATCTCTACTCACCCGGCTTTTTTCTAAAGCTTTATCTTCGGCAGTCTAAATACTAACTGCCGTATTTATTTCTTATGTATCTACTTCTTTCTGCGGAGCCTTCTTACCCCAAATACAAATGCTACCGGTACTAGTGGGATAAGTACGTTGGCTAGTCCGCTTCCAAGCTCTACTGGGCTTTGGGCTATTGCACAGCTTCCACTCCCACTGCCGCTAGGCGGATTCGTAGGTGTAGAGGTCGGTCCCAGTGTAGGTGGTGTTGTCGGTGGCAGTGTCGGCCCTAGTGTCGGGGCTACTACAAAGTCCTGACTGGCCACTACTGCTTCGTCCACACCCAACCTTAAGAAGCACACTGGTACGTCGCCGCAGCTTGAGAAGTCCTCTGTATCGTCCCATATACCCACTGCAGTGTCTGTTGCTGCTGCTACTGCGCGGTATGGGGGACCGTAGTCGTCTATGAAGGAGATAAGCGCTACGTCTCCACCTGCAGCACCTGTCTGTACATTAAACTGGCCTGCGAGGATTGTCGGGTCTACGATATCCAGGAACGAGTTAACTCCGTCTAGCACACCTGTGCATTGGATTTGCTCAATCACCTGGAAGTTGTCTACTAGAGCCCCTGTGTCTTGATCATTGTTGGTACAGCTAATGACATCACCATCTTGCAAGGTGACAACTTGAATAACATAAGAACCAGCAGAGGGTATGAAAATGCTGTCTGAGTTAAAGCTAGAGTTCCCGCCAGTGAATGTGAAAGGGGAGATAGTGTAGAGTGTATCATTTGTAGGTATTGATTGGCATAGAACAAAACCACCACCGGTTAAATTTAGCTGAGAGCCGGGCGGTGTGTTGAATGGGTCAGTATAGCACTGGCCCCCAATGATGCTTGGAATTGTTGTGTCTATAAGCAATACAGCTAGCGCTCCGTCGCAACCTAGATCGTTTGACGACAGGATTGAATAGTCATATGTGAGCGTATTGGAATCGCTTGTTATGAATGGGGTAGACTGCAGAATTGTAACATTCACGTTGCCAGGGAAATCACCACCAGTTATCAAATTAGGATCAGCAACAGGGGGATAACTACCACCAAGGTATGAACCACTTGGAAAATCGGGGCTGGATGCTACAAATGCCATAAAATCATTGGCAGGGTCAGGAGGTGTTGCAGGCGGTGCTGCAAAGTTGGGGGATATGCCTGTGTGATCAATAACACCAATTGTCCCAGGAGCACCCTGTCCAGAGACCCAAACCCCTACCATACCGTTTACAACGAAGCTGCCACTCTCGAAGCTGCCATTCTGCACTAGATTCACTTCCCCGGCCTCATCACAGAATGCCTGACGGGCATACATGTTTACTCCGTACATGTAATCCTGAGAGTCTACGATAACCGTCTGACCTGTTAGGTAGTCATGCTCTATTGCCTCGTCAGGGTTGGGGCATCCGTTTACCGAGGTTACTACCAATATACCCTCTTTGCCCTGTAGGTTTTCGTCGGCTATCGGTGCACCTGCGTTACTTACCAAGTTGCCCAGGTCGTACACATGAGTGTCCCCGGGGGTGTAAGCATCGCAGAAGTTACGAATCTCTACACAGTTTGCATCCAATATACGCACGTGGACGTTTATACCCGAGAAGACGTTTGAGTTTGTAACCTGTACAGAGGTGTTGCGGCTGTCTGCCTGTGTCCACCAGGTCACAAGCTGTGAGCCGCTGTCTGTGGTAGGTGTGGGGTTGGCGTTAAAGTTTGGGAAGAACGGTGCAAAATCGTCGTTGTTATGCATCCAGTCCAAACCACCCACTGCAGAACCCGCAAAACCCTCTACCGTACCTATGAGGCCTGCGGTAAAGTCGGCCTGAGCCGGGTTAGGTATCTGTACCTCTAGCCAGCCTACATCATTGGGTACGGCAGGACAGAAGAGGTTGTCTGTACCGATTTGGCTCATGGCAGGGCTTACATATGCAAAGCCCACTAGCATGAGCAGTAATACTGCTGTTATGGATTTTTTAATCATCCGTGTTTCCTCCTTTGAGTTTTTCATCTTTTGTTTTTTATTTTCATTTGATATTTACGGTCCAATAACACCAATTAGTGGAGACTCATCGAATAGGCTCGGTGTCCACCACGAGTCCATAGAACCGGTGCCGTTGCCGTTGTTAAGGCCCAAAAACCCTACGAATAGGTTTAGCGACTGGCAATTACCCGCATCCGGGTCTTGATCGAAGCAGTTGAATCTCTGAAGCGGCATATAGAGCCACCCTACGTCTACACTATCGTTACAAATCCTGTTTACTTCACCCTTACTGTTGGGATGGAAGTTGTCTATGCCCTTGTCTAGCAGTGTGGGGGCGCATGCAAAAGTTGAGGGGCTGCAGGATGTTGGGCTCTCGAACTCGTCAAATATATGGATCTGGGGATTCGTGCTGCCAACATCACCAGTAGCATTGCCAAACACTGCCTGGATTAGAGGGCTGGCAATTACAGAAGAACCACTTACCCTTCTGTACACTAAACCTACGACATCGGAAAGATTAGAACCGTCCACGGCGTTGAAGTTGAGGTCGGCTATATTCCAGAGACCAGCTTGCGTAAATTCCTCACCAGAAGCGTTTGTCCTGTACTCGAAGTCTCCGTCGCCGTCTACGATGCGAAACATGCCGATAAGGGCATCACGAGGGCCTAGGATTGCGGATACTACAAGCAGGCCATAACCTTCGTCAAGGTCCGCAGCCGGGGCTGAGAATCCAACTCCACCTAATCCATCGGCATCGTTGTTCGACACTAGGTTGCCCAAATCATAGACGTGCGTGTCACCGGCAGTGAACTGGTCGTTGAAGTCGGTCTCTTCACAGACTGTAACGGGCGAAGTGACGTTAAAGATTTGAACGTGTACTGATAGCGTGCCATTACCTACATTAGTTACCTGTGCAAAGGTCTGGCGCGCCATACGCATATCCCAGAACACAACCAGATTATCAGTGGCCTGGTCGGTCTGATCTATAAAGTCCACCTCAAATCCTGCATTTGCGTCTTTTGGTAACATTGGCATAACTGCAAACACAGCTATAAAAGCTAAGCAAATTACTCTTGATACTGTACTCTGAATCATCCTTAATTCCTCCTTAATATTATGGGTAATAAAACTATTCGAGGTTGCAGAATAATTTTATTATCTTTAGTGGAAATAAATTTTAAACATCATTCTACAACGAAATTCTTAATAATGGAAGGGTTTTTTACAGTAAATAATTACACGAAATCATAGTGATCAGAGGGTCGATTCATTATAGTGTTACGATGTTGGATGGATTAAAAACTGGTGCCCGGGGCCGGGATCGAACCGGCACGGGCGTATGCCCATTGGATTTTAAGTCCAATGCGTCTGCCAATTCCGCCACCCGGGCTAGTTTCAGGTGTATTAGAGCATGTAATTGGAGGCGGCGCCCGGATTCGAACCGGGGCATTGCGGTTTTGCAGACCGCTGCCTTACCACTTGGCTACGCCGCCCTATGTATGTGTGATCTGAAGTATTATGAACTATGTAGGCCGATTTTCAAGCAGTGCAACCTACTTGTAACTGAACTGTTTGGCAAGTAATAGACGGCAAGTTCCTCAGCAATTAATCTCTCCGCTAAGCACTGTTACGGCTTGACCAGATAGCAGAATCCGCTTCCCTTTTAATACCATATTAATATAACCTCCTCTCGGTGATGCCTGGAATGCGCTTAGCTCGGTCTTGTTGAGTTTGTTGCCCCAATAGGGGCCGAGACAGCAGTGGGCAGAGCCCGTAACCGGGTCCTCGTCTATACCGAACCTGGGGGCAAAAAACCTAGAGATGAAATCGTACTTCCCGGAATCCGAGAGACTTGTTATGATTACACCGCGTGCATCAATCCCTGTTAGCTTTGCGAGATCAGGTGTGCAATATCTTACAATGGATTCCGACCCAAGCTCCAGAATGTAATCCATCCTGTTTCTGCCTATATATAAAGGTGTAGCATCGATAGCCGATAAAAGGCCGTCGGGAGCATCACATACCTTCGGCGGTTCAAGCGGGAAGTCCATCTCGTAGTATGGTTCTTTAAAACTGACCTTCAAGTCCCCGCTCTTTGTATTGAATAGTATTGGGCTTGTGAGACCGACCTCGCCTGATTCATATAATATGTGTGCGCTTGCCAAGGTTGCGTGGCCGCATAGCTCTACCTCGAGGATTGGGGTAAACCATCTGAGTTGATAGTGGTTGTTACGTTTCAGGACGAAAGCTGTCTCGGGCAGGTTCATTTCCCCTGCAACTTTTTGCATCCAGGAGTTGTCCATCTCATTTTCCAGAATACAAACCGCAGCGGGATTTCCCGAAAACGGTTTATCCGTAAATGCGTCGACCTGATAAATCTTCATTGGAGAATTATACCCATATCTGCGTTACTATTTGTAATTGTTTGACTTTTTGATGTCGTAATTTATTTTAATAAATGTAGTTTCGTTTGTTGGGATTGGGGGCGGACTAACGAACACGATAATGATGCAGTACCGCTTGGATCTTATTCGTAGGACCGAGACGGAGGTTCATTTGAGTAATCATATACTTAAACCCGAAAATATTATATAGACTATAACCAAGCCGGTTGGGGCTAGTTCGGCCTTGCCGGCTTTTTATTTGAGATGAACAAAATCACTGTCCCATATTTGCAAGAGATGAAAAAACAGGGGGAGAAAATCGCCGTTATCACAGCGTACGATACCCCTACAGCAAGGCTTGTAGATAAAGCGGGTATTGATATTGTATTGGTTGGGGATTCTCTGGGCAATGTGATACAGGGTCGCGAAAATACACTGCCCGTAAGCATGGACGAGATGGTTTACCACACCAAGATTGTATCACGCGGTATTAAGAGGGCACACCTCTGTGCGGATATGCCGTTTATGTCGTATCAAACCTCTAAGCTCGATGCTGTTAAGAACGCTTCGCGTCTGATTAAAGAGGCCAATGCCCACTCGGTAAAGCTAGAGATTACGGAAGACTATCTGGATACGATCACCGAGATAGTGAAGACGGGGATCCCCGTGATGGCGCATATTGGGCTACGCCCACAGAACTACCATCAGATGGGCGGCTATAAGGTGCAGGGCAGGACTAAAAGCGAGGCCAATAAATTAGTAAAACTGGCAAAATCCATCGAGCAGGCCGGTGCATATGCACTGGTGCTGGAAAGCATCCCCATCGGCCCGGCTAAAAGGATCAGCGAGTCGATAAAGATACCAACGATCGGTATAGGGGCGGGGAAGTACTGCGACGGGCAGGTACTGGTGTTCCACGATATGTTGGGCATATCGCCAGAGCCCCTACCCAGGTTTGTAAAGAAATATGCCGAGTTAAACCGGGTAATCACCGATGCCACCAAAGAGTATATTAATGATATAAAGACACGAAAGTTTCCCAAAAAAGAGCATGGATATGAGTAACGAATCAAAATTACAAATAATTACAGGCATAGCCCAGATGCAGGACACATCTAACTCTTACAGGCTAAACGGCAGTGTTATAACCTTTGTGCCGACCATGGGCTATTTGCACGAGGGGCACCTAAGCCTTATAAGGGAGGCAAAGGCAAGTGGTGATGTGGTGGTTGCGAGCATATTCGTAAACCCCACACAGTTCGGTCCCGCCGAGGATTATAAGGAATACACAAGGGACATGGAGGGGGATATCAAGAAGCTTGAGACCCAGGGAGTTGACATACTTTTTGCCCCCGAAGCTGGTGATATATACCCCGATGGTTACCAGACCTACCTCAACGTGACCGAGCTCGAGAAGCCACTTTGCGGGAAATTCAGGGAGGGCCACTTTCGCGGTGTGGCAACTGTGGTGCTTAAACTGTTTAATATCGTTATGCCGCACAAGGCGTTTTTCGGTCGCAAGGACTATCAGCAGCTCCGTGTGATTGAGGCTATGGTTGGGGACTTGAATTTAAACATCGAGATTTTCGGCCTGCCCATTGTGAGGGAGGAAAGCGGGCTTGCGCTTAGCTCGCGCAACGCTTATCTATCGAAATCCGAACACTCTAGGGCGCAATCGGTTTCGAGGGCGCTATTTGCGATTAAGGACAGATTCGAGGCGGGTATTACAAAGGTGGAGCAACTGGTATCCGTAGGCAGGGCAATTTTGCACGAGGCAAAGATAGATGAGATTGATTACCTCGAGATCTGTGATCCCGAGACTCTTGGGTCTAGGACCGAGGCCAGAGAAGGGGATTATGTAGGTATTGCGGTGCACGTGGGCAAGGCAAGATTAATTGACAATATTATATTATAATATATATAAGAAGGAGGGGGCAGAAGAATGAATAGAACACTCCTAAAATCAAAAATACATAGGGCAACAGTGACCGAAGCCGACCTTGAATACGAGGGGAGCCTCACACTCGACCGCGAGCTTATGGATGCTGCGGATCTGCTGCCTTATGAAAAGGTGCACATTTTTAACGTTACAAACGGTCACAGGTTCTCAACCTATGTGATAGAGGGCAAGGCAGGAGACCGCGAGATCTGTGTTAACGGTGCAGCTGCACACTTGGCAAGGGAAGGGGACTGCCTTATAATCGCAAGCTTTTCATCCTACCCAGAGGATGAATGCCTCGATCACAGACCTAAACTAGTATATGTAGACGAGCAAAACCGTATCGAACCTCCTAAGAGCAAAGAGAATAAGCTTACCTTGGCTGGCGAGTAGCTGCTGAGTAAGCCTGCAATCCGGACCTCAAAATTTTGGTTTGTTACGCCTTACATATCTTAAGACTTAGCTCTGTTTTTGCGCAATAAATTTTTCAACAAATTCTGAAGCTTTCAAAGTGTTTCCGCATCTAACTTATTGACATGCGTTGCTAGGGAGGTTATAAATTAAGCCATAGAGAGGAGGAGAAGGATGGAGCACATCAACGCACTGCTTTATCCTAAAGTTGTATCCATTATAAACAGATCGCCATATTTAGTTAACGAGAGTTGGAGAAGAGAATATGAAAGCTGTTATACTTGCAGCGGGTAGGGGAAAGAGGCTATACCCTTATACAAAGTACATTCCGAAGTGCTTGCTAGATGTGGGCGGAGAGACTATTCTTGAGCACCAAATCAACCACATTCGTGACTGTGGTATTGACGAAGTGGTTATTGTTGTGGGTTTCGGATTCGAGAAAGTTGAGAATTTTCTAAGAAATTACGACGGGTTGGGAATGAGGATAAAAACTCTCTATAATCCGTTCTATCAAACTACAAACAGCCTAATTTCTCTTTGGATAGCAAGGGGGGAGATGGATGATGATATGGTAGTAATGAACGGGGACGACGTGTTTGATATAGAGGTATTGGAACAGGTTCTGACAATCCGCGACGAAAAGATTTGCCTACCTGTGAAACAGAAGTCAGGCTATGAAGACGAAGACATGAAGGTTGTAATAGAGCAGGGCAAGGTTGTGAATATCGGCAAGTCGCTCCATGGCAGAGCGTCTGCGGAGTCTGTGGGTGTTAGAGTGTTCCGCGACACCGGGGTTGAGCTCATGAAGAGGGCCATAGAGGAAGAAATGAGGACTGACGGGGCTGAAAATAAATGGTATATATCGGCTATAGACAGACTTATCAATAAAGGTTATAAAGTGAAGTCGCTTGATATTAATGAGCTGTTTTGGATGGACGTTGATTATCCAAGTGACCTATTCAAAGCTAGATTTAACTCGGATAAGTTTATTAAGCATACCTACCAAGAAAGGGTCCTAAGAGTTGTAGAAACTAGTTAACGAAATGGACCATGCAATTATTGTCGCAGCAGGTACCGGCATTGAACAAGAGGATCTTGCTTCGTTTGGCGACGTTGTTTTCGGCACACTCCCACAGTTAAAAAGACAACTGATCGTTGCGCAGCGGGCCGGTATTACACGATTTACAATAATTACACCGGATAGTGAATCCCCCCTAAAAGACTTAATCGATAGTGATAAACGAATCGAGAGCCACATCGAGTGGCACGCAATGGGTAATGGTCTAAACCTAAACAGTGAGCCATACTTGGTTTTGCAGTCAAACCTATTTACTACCCCCCAGGCACTGGAAAATTTTATGAGTGCTACATCGGAGTCGCAAGATGAGATGGCGCTTTTGGTGGATACATCAAAAGACGCTTGGATAAAAGCGGATGCTGATAACGTTACAGACCTTTTCTCTGGAGGGGGAAGAGCTGTGGGAGCGTTTATAGTGTCGGGGGAGTTGCTCGAAAAATCTGTGGCGAATTCCATGTGTTTGCAGTCCCTTGTGAATGAGCTTGCGGGGAGAGATAAAGTGAAGATGGTCCCATTCAGCGATAGTTATTGGATGAGGCTTGATTCGGGGGAGAATTCGGCAAAAGCTGCAGAGGACCTGTTGTTTGCCCATGTGGGCAAGACTGCTACGGGTTGGATCTCGCGCAATATAAACAGCCAATTCTCACTACGCACTAGTAGGCAGTTGATCAAAACCCCTCTCACGCCCAACATGATCAGCGTGTTGATAAATATTATAGGGATGATGTCCGGGCCTTTCTATGCATTCGGCCACCCTGTGATAGGTGCCGTGTGTATGCAGATTGCTACTATACTTGACCGTTGTGACGGTGAAGTGGCCAGGGTAAGGCTAATGGAGACTAAAAAAGGTCAGTGGGTGGATACGATTTCGGACCAGGGCACTGTCTTGTCGTTCATCATCGGGGTGTCTGTGGGATATTATTTAATATCCGGCAAACCCATAGCTCTTTGGTTGGGAGCGCTTAATTTGTCGATATTCATATTTTTTGTAATATGGTCATTCTATTTCCTAAGACACTATACCGACTCGGGCAGCCTGGTATCATATTTCGAGGTCGATAAGCTTGTAGATGAAAAGAACAGTTCATTTATGCGCAAACTGATAAAGATTGTAAGACCGATGAGCCGTAGGAACTTCTACTCGCTCGGATTTTTAGTGGTTGCAATTGTGGGGGGATATCCATGGGTACTGGGATTTTTAAGCCTCGCGCTAGTTCTATTTTTAATTCACCAAATAGAGGATATAATAAGGTTGCGTAGGATTAAGCCGGATAAGGATACGTTGCGGTAACAAATCCTCTAAAGGATGGTGTATGTCTAATGGAAGAACAAAATCAAAATTCTAACAACTATACAGATAAAGACCCCGGGGGAGTAAACCCACCTAAAGAGTATACATCTGGATTCATCTCTTCATTTGTGAATAAGGTGGAGGCGCTTAATATTAAATACTCCAAGTTCGGGGACCCGCCTATATACGACAACTCTTGCTTTCCGTGGGTTAGCGAGGTAGAGAGCGAGTGGAAAGTGATACGCGAGGAGCTCGAGAGTGTTCTGGTACGTAGGGAGGACCTGCCGAACTTCCATGACATCATGGCTGAGGTAAACACGATAACGTCGGATAACATGTGGAAGACCTATTTTCTGGCAGCCTATGGGCTTGAGAGTGAAGAGAATGCAAAACGCTGCCCCGAGACCTCTAGGATACTAAAAAAAATACCGGGGATGAAAACAGCCTTTTTCTCGATACTTTCTCCCAATAAGCACATTCCACCCCATAAGGGGCCGTATAACGGGGTGTTGCGTTATCACTTGGGACTAATCGTGCCCGAGCCTAAGGAGCAGTGTCGTATTCGCGTACACGACGAGATTGCTCATTGGGAAGAGGGCCAGAGCATTGTTTTTGACGATACTTTCAACCACCAAGTGTGGAACGATACTCCCGGGCTGAGAGCGATACTGTTTGTGGACTTTGTAAGACCTGTAAAATTTCCCTTCAACATCTTGAATAACATTGTGATCAATGCTGCAGCGTATGCACCGGTAATGCGCAGAGCTCAGTCAAAACACCAGACATGGGAGAAAAACTTTTATAAACGGTAGGTTAAGTCTTTTTTAGTACTTAAAAAATTAACGAGTCTAATCTTTTTTCTTGTTATTATTATTGATTACTGATGCGTTCTGGGGGTTCTTTGCAAGTTTTACCACACAGAATGTAAGCAATCCCAGAGAAAATCCCCACGAAATCGTCATTAGAATCAGCGCATTAAGTTCCATTGTTAGGTCTTCCCTTCCTTTTATCCGATACAAACACAAGGACTGTTAGAAAGATGAATAATAGTACTAAGTATACTCTTGCTGCTAAGATATTCCAATTCGAGTTGTTTAGTACATCAGGTAATTTCTCCACTCCCCACCACGCGATTAATACAATTAAGAATAGTGGTGTTATATATCTTAATACATAGTAGAAAACCCGCGGCACCTTAATTATCCCGTACCTATTAATCTCTTCCCACGATTTGGTTCCCCCGAATACCCACATGAACATTACAAGCTCGATCAACCCAAAGATCATTAGCCCTATGGTCCCGGCCCAGAAATCCCATTCGTCAAGCGTGTTGTTTACAAATATCACCATGATAACACTCACCACCATTATGCTCATCGTGAACAATACGGATTTTGTGCGGTTGATACCGAACTCGTCCTGGAAAAATGAGACGACGGGCTGAGTAATGGCAATCGAAGATGTGAGACCGGCAAAAAACAACAAGAAAAACCATAGAAACCCAAGGAACTGTCCGGCGGGCATACTGGCAAAAATCGCGGGCAGGCTTACAAACCCTAAATTAAACGCTCCTGATTTTGCTATCTCCACAGCCCCTGCAATCCCAAAGAATGCAACCGCTGCCGGGATTGCAATGGAGCCGCCCAGTACGAGCTCTGCAGTTTCGTTTAGGGTTGCTGAGGTAAGGCCGCTAAGCGTGATATCGTTTTGGTACTTTACATATGAGGCATAAGTAATAATTGCACCGAACCCAAGGCTAAGCGTAAAGAATATCTGGCCCGCGGCCGCTACCCATACACTTGGGTTTTTAAGCGCTGCGAAATCGGGGGTCCATAGGAAATTTAGCCCCTCGATTGCGGTGCCGTTGGGTGTTTCGATTGTAAGCACCCTCACTAGGAGAACAATCGCCATTATAAACAAAAGCGGCAGCGCTATCTTGGCAAACACCTCAATTCCCCTGGAAATTCCTCTAAGCAAAATTACCAGGTTAATTACTACGGTAGCCCCGAATGCACAGTAGGCCATCACAGACGGTGTTAAAAAATTACCGCCCCCAGCCCCTATATATGTGCCCAAAAAGCCTTCAAAGGGTTTCAAATAGTCCCTGGCGTTATTCACCCCGTCCGCAACATCGGGGCTTGAGCCCAGTAGAAAATGCAACGAGTACCCCAGCGTCCAGGACTCGATATACAGATAATAGATAGAGACCACAAGTGGGATCCATAGACCGAATACACCTACGATCTTTGATACGGGATGATTCCAAAACATGTTGAATATTGCGGGGGTGGTGCCGTGCCCCTTGGATCCTCCATAGCGGCCCATAGACCATTCTATCCACATAATCGGGATCCCGATTACGAAAAAAGCTATTATATACGGCACCATAAAGGCGCCGCCGCCGTTTTCTGCGGCTTGGACAGGGAACCTAAGAAAGTTGCCGAGACCTATGGCGTTGCCGGCCATCGCCAGGATTAGCCCAGCCCTGGTCCCCCACAGATCTCTTTTGTTATTTGCGTTACTCATAGTGTGCAGAGCTAAGATATTTTAAGTAAATAATTTATATATGCAAGCAGGGCAATAAGGGTATATCCGGATATTATAGACGTTTAATTATATATAGAGCCGTCTCTATTATGCTCTTGACAAACGACATTATGTACTTAATCTTTATACTCCCTTGTCTGAGGACTAAACGAAGGCAGTAAGTAACGAAGGATGTGTGAAATGACACATCTCAAGCTTATAGAAGTGGATCAAAATTGTTGATATCCAAATATAGGAGAGTTCACATCTGATATGGCTACAGGGAAAAAGACAACTAAAACCAAGGGTAAAAAAAAGCCCAGAGCTACTTGGCGCGACAAGATCAAAGACATGTTGTTGCTTATGCGAAAGGAGTTGTTAGAGGATGTTACGGAGTCGATCAAAGCTGAATCCGACCACTTGAAACACGACATCGGGGACTTCTATGACCACGCATCAAGCGACAGGGACAGAGAGCTGGCACTAATGCTCGCGGACCGTGAGCGCGAGAAGCTTACCCGCGTGGACGATGCACTTAAACGCCTCGAAGTAGGTACCTATGGGATATGTGAATCCTGCGAGGACAATATCGATAAAGAGAGACTTATTGCCATGCCTTTTACAAAGCTGTGTATTTCGTGCCAGGAAGATTTGGAAAGGCAATAAACCGTTACTGACAAAAGCTCTTTAGGTTTTCAGTAAAGGGCTTCACTGCCACACCCTTCTCTGTAATTATCGCAGTGATATTATCGTGAGGGGTAATATCAAAAGCCGGGTTGAGTACTTTTACTTCCGCAGCGATTTGTTTGTGGCCTATGTGAGTGACTTCCTTTGGGTCTCGCTGCTCTATAGGTATATCCCGGCCACTAGGACAATTGTAATCTATGGTCGATATTGGTGCGGCCACGTAAAATGGGATGCCGTGGGACTTGGCTAATACGGAGATGGAGTAGGTACCTATCTTATTTGCAACGTCACCGTTACAGGCAATTCTGTCCGCACCCACTACCACTGCATCTACCATCCCCTTACTCATGATGTGGCCGACCATATTATCAGTGATAAGGGTGACGGGCACATGATCCTTGCTAAGCTCCCAAGCTGTTAGTCTTGCACCCTGTAGGAAAGGACGGGTCTCGGTAGCAATTACGTTTAGGTCTTTGCCATGCTCTGTAGCTGCTCTAATTACCCCAAGAGCAGTGCCGTACCCGCCTGTGGCCAGCGCTCCCGCATTGCAGTGGGTGAGCACTTCCGAGTTGTTTTGCAATAGCTCCGCCCCGTGTTTGCCGATCAGCCTACAGGTTTCGATGTCTTCATCCAGGATCTTATTGGCTTCGTCCACAAGCAACATCTTAATCTCATCTATGTGTTTATGCCTTTGGTTCTGGGTTATCTTGTTCATTCTGTTTACGGCCCACGAGAGGTTAACGGCTGTGGGCCTGGTGTTTAGAATTGTGCTGGATATGTAGTTGAGCTCAGAGTAAAAATCCTCTATATTCTCTGCTTTACTCGCGTTAGCGCCGAGTGCAATGCCCATAGCAGCGGCTACACCTATCGCAGGTGCACCTCTTATAACCATATTTTTTATTGCCGCCGCGACATCTTTGTAGTTCTCATACTCAACGTAGGTCTCTTCAGTAGGAAGCTTTCGCTGATCGATCATAATGACCTTGTTGTCTTTCCATTCTATCGTCTTAAATGATGACATAACAGTTTTTACCTCTCTTAGATATGCGTGTGTCGGTTGATCTGTATAATATTGTGAGCTTAGCTAAGTTGATATATAAATGCGTGCCAAACCTCGTCAGTCCTCTCGTCTTTTAAAATAAGCCCCGATTTGGAAAGCCCCCTAACCAGTTCGTCTCGTCTTGTGTTCGGTATCCCCGAGATTATTAGATGGCCATTGGTGCGTAATCTGGATTTTAGATCTTGGGCCATCAATAGTAAGGGTTCAATATAGATATTTGCAACTATTAGGTCAAACGAACCCTTAACGCTCTCGAGATAACCGCAGAAGAACTTACATTTATCAAGTGCCTTGTTAACGGTCGTGTTTCTGATGGTTTCTCTAATGGCAATGGGGTCAGTATCCAGTCCCAATACGTTTTTAGCCCCGAGCTTAACCGAAGCGATACTCAATATCCCGCTTCCGCATCCCACATCCAGCACACTTTCGACGGTGTTTGTGGATAGTATCTCCTCTATGTACTGTATGCAGAGTCTTGTCGTAGCGTGATGGCCGGTTCCAAATGCCATCGAGGGATTAATCTCAATTACCGTTTCAAGGTCTTGGGGCTCGTATTGTTCCCAAGGTGGTTTAATAATGATCTTATTGCTTGCTCTTACTGCTTTTAGTTCCCTTTTCCATAATGCCCAACCGGATCGGTCGATTTGTTCCGTACGGATCTCTCCGATCTCGGCATTGTCTATAGTGCTTTCAATAAATGTTATATACTGTTTAAGCCTCTTAATAATCACACCCAGATTCTGGTCTCTATAAAAGTAGGCCGAGACCTCGGTAACCCCGTCTTCCTTATGGTCCTCTGCTACACCCTGTGCGTTTTGGCCTAGTAAAAAGTCAGAGATTAGGGCTGCTCCCTCACCATTCACATTTAACCGTATTCTCGCCATTTTTAACATTCAGTTTGTCTCCAGAAATAATAATTTAGTGGATAATAAGCATTGGTCAACACTCCAACCAGGCTTAGGCCCGGTGCGCTCAATCCACGGCCTCATCGGTTTTACAGACATTTTGTTGAATGCTATAATTTTGTGTTATGAACCCGCAAAAAGTAGCGCAGTTTCGAAATATGTTGGTTAAGAAAATGGCCGGATTATTGGGTATAGCCGAGGACACTGTGTCACGGATGAGTAAAGGTGACGGTACGTACCCCGACCCTCTGGACAGGGCTTTATCGGAATCGAACCATAGTATTGAATTGAGGAAAAGAGATAGAGAAAGAAAGCTGATATTAAAGATTCAAAAAGCACTCAGGAAGACTGAAGACGGGTCGTACGGCGTGTGTGAAATCTGCGAGGACGACATTGCAGAGAATCGGTTGCGGGCGCGCCCTGAAACTACACTCTGTATAAGTTGTAAGGAAGAACAAGAAAAGGTTGAAAAGCAGTTCGGTATGTAGGAGCCGATAGGGATTAGCCCTGTTTGCCTCCGTACACAAAGCCGTCGAAAAAATCAGCCTCGGACTCTTTAACTATCTCCCATCTCCCATTGTTTTTAGCAAGCCCTATCTGTTCGTTAAATGTAAACACACTCTTACTTCTATTGATCCTTACCCTGACTATGGTTTTTTGAGCCACATCGGCACTGTTGCCATTAACATATATAGTCCTGTTTTTATGGACGATATCTATATCGTCGAACAGTGTTACATTGGTTAAGAACTTTTTTTTCACATCCTCTATATTTAGCGTGTCTCCGTCTTTGTGCTCCTTATAGTCGGGGGAGATACACTTGAGGTAAAGCTCCAGATTCTTTGACTCCATCGCATCCTTTCTTTGTGAGAGCACGTCTTCGATGCTCCGGTTGCTATCGGGGGCACACGATGTGAGAGCTAGTAATAATATCGGGAGTAAGGCAAGGGCTTTGGTTCTCATCCCTGATTAGAATCGCTTTTTGCCTTGTACTCGGACTCTTTTTTATTTAGTTCATTTAAGAGGTCCTGAGCCTTTCTCTGATACTTATCCTCTGGGGACTGCTGCGCCAATGTGTCTAGCGTGGATCTGGCCAGTCCGAATTCTTCCCCGCGTATATAGGCCCGGCTAAGCAGGTAGAGTGCTTCGGTGTACTTTTTTGTGTCACCATAGTCAGTTACGACGACTTGGTATCTGTCGGCAGCGGCTTTGTGGTTCTTTCTCTTGGAATAAAAATTGCCTATATATATCTCACGCCGAGCAAGACGGTTTCTGCATTTTCTTATGCGCTCTTGGGCCTCGGGGACCAATGGAGAGGAAGGATAGTCGTTAACAAAGGTAGTGAACCACTTAAGCGCCTCTCGTGTAGCCGTAGGGTCTCTGTCGGGGCTTAGAATCTGTTTGTAGTACGATAGGCCCAATTGGTATGTTGCATAGGGGATCTCTGGGTGGCCGGGGTGGCGTTTAATGAATTCTTCGTACTCGATAGCGGCCTGTTCGTATTCCCCCCGGTCCAGGTAAGCATCTGCGGTTCGTAGCTCTGCAAGAGTCGCATAGGAGCTAAAAGAGTAGCGTATCTGTATCTCTTTTAGCATCTTGAAGATACTGTCGTAGTCTTTGCCTTTGAATACCCAGGGAAACCCGCCCTTGTCCTTTGAGATCTCTTCTACAGCCATGTTGTATAGCTCTTCGTTACTTAGGTCTTTTGGTATTTTTTTAGAGCCGCATCCGGTCGTAAATAAGAGGATTGCAAGGGGGATCAAAAATATTTTTATTACTTTCATTGAAGTTATATTATTTTGATAAAAGAAACAGTGTCAAGTTGCAAGGATACTGTGCTTGTCATAATTATGGGAATGTAGAAATACATGGTCTCAGATATGATGGAGGGCGCTTCAAGGTTTTAATATTAAAAGCGCCCCTGTGAATACTGTTCAAAATTATAGATCAACTAAAAAATTTCAGATACTACATTTGAGATTATACAATTTGTGTTTTCTGCAATTTCCGCCTGGAAGTGGATTGTGTATCCCGCAAAGGATGACGGTACAAAAACATTGACTATAGCATCTCCATTAGAATTTGCAGTAGTTTGACCTAGTTGACGTGAGCCGCTTAGATCGAGTGTCTCTCCGTCACATACTCCGCCATATATAACCTGTGAACCGGTCCTAAGGGAGTAGTGGAATTTCACTACTGATCCCGGTACGAGCCCTGTTACTTTGAGTGTGTTTGTAAAACCTGCTTGTCCGGGTGTTATCTGTTCAAATACCGGGTCTCCGCCGGGGTTAGGTGGAGGTGTGGGAGTAGGAGTAGGTGCCGGAGTCGGAGCAGGAGTCGGTGCCGGAGTCGGAGCAGGAGTCGGTGCCGGAGTCGGAGTAGGAGTAGGTGCCGGAGTCGGAGCAGGAGTAGGTGCCGGAGTCGGAGCAGGAGTAGGTGCTGGAGTCGGAGCAGGAGTAGGTGCTGGAGTCGGAGCAGGAGTAGGAGCCGGAGTCGGTGTCGGTGTAGTACCGATTGTTTGTGTGACGCGATTGGTTATCTCGCAGTTCGATCCCTCAACTACCTGTGCCTGCATATGTAGTGTGAAACCGTTTAGATTCGATGACAATGATATATCTATAGCAGCGGTTCCGCTTTCATCGGCGACATCACTGCCGATTGTTACTGGGCTTCTAATATCGAACGATTCGCCTGCGCATGCACCGCTTGTAATTTGATAGGTGCCAGTAGCAACGGAGTATTTAAATGTAACTACAGCCCCTGGTGTGGCACCTGTAACGGAAAGCGTGCTTACGCTGCCGGCCGTGCCTGGACTCAATGGATGTAGGGTAGTATTGCCGCCTTGCGGGGGTGCCGGTGTAGGAGTCGGAGCCGGTGTGGGGCCAGGAGATGGTGAGGGTGTGGGAGCTGGTGTAGGTGCCGGAGTCGGAGCAGGGGTAGGAGTCGGGGTCGGTACCGGTGTGGGTGCGGGTGTTGGGCTTGGGCCTTCACCTGCGGCTAACACGCTTGCGTTAGCGTTTACTCTACCGCTGCCGTAATAGAACGATGAGCCTATGTTATCTGCTCCTTCTTTTAATATATCTTCAACCTGAGAATTGCTCAGTGTAGGGTTAGCTGACCAGATTAGTCCTGCGATACCGGCTACGATAGGCGAGGAGAACGAGGTCCCTGACCAGTACACATAAGAGTTTCCAGGGTAAGTGTTTGCTATGTTTACACCCGGCGCCGCAACATCGATATAGTTGCCGAAATTAGAGAACGAAGCCAGTGTGTCTGAATTTGTTGTGGCCGATACGGCTATTACATTGTTAGCCGATGCGGGGCAGTGCGGCAGGCTATCTCCGTCATTACCCGCGGCTGCCACCACAAGCACTCCACTTGCCCATGCTAGGTTGATTGCATTCTGCTCGCTCTGTGTCGGGCCCGATGTACAAGTACGGCCAAGACTTAGGTTAAGGACAACTTTCTGGTGCGGGTTGGCCAATGCGTAATCACGAGCAAATAGTATGCCTTCTATGACATCAGTGTTCGAACCGGATCCGTTGTCTCCGAGCACTTTAATCGGCAGAATCGAGCAGCCCCAACATAGCCCGGCTACTCCGAGGCTGTTGTTGGTTTTTGATGCAGCAGTACCTGCCACACCCGTTCCGTGACCGTGCACATCACTGGTATTACTGCTGCAGTTCTCATTTGTAAAGCTACTGAGCACATTACACCCCGAGAGTACTTTGCCGCTTAGGTCCTGGTGTCCGCTGTCCACACCCGTATCGGCAACAGCGATTACCACGTCCGAGCTTCCGATCTCGGTGTCCCAGGCCTCAAATGCATCAATAACACTTAAGTAGTTCTGATAGGTTAGGTATCTGTCATTGGGTGTCGCGGACGCGTAAACAATATAGTTTCTCTCTACATATTCGACATCGGGGTCATCTAGCAGTTCGTCTATCTTGTCCTCAAGTGACTCCCCCTCTTCAACTGTAACAACGATTATATCGAGTTCCTCGAAATCCTTCTCTTCTTCAAGGTTTTCTCTATCCAAGATTTCTTCGACATCAGCTCTGTCAGCCGACGGACGTACCTTGATTATTAATTCGTCCTCTACATAGTCGTCTTGTGTCTGGGAATTGGAATAACCTGCTGAAATAAGCAATAGCATGAGAAACGCTATTGTAATTTGAAAACTTTTGTTAACATAAAGACCCATCATCTTTACCCTCCAAAAGGTGTTTTATTATCTTTTCTTGTTGATATTTGTCACATAATTGTTGTTAAGATACATATTTAGCAATATATATGCCATGCGATGATAATATATTAGGCAGTGATAACAGACAGTTACAAATGCTATTGCTTAAAGTTGCGACAATATTTTGTAATTGATCGATATAGGCGACAAATTTTGTCGCTCATTGTCAATATTCATGTTCCAAGTCTCATTTTTGTTATTGTACTTTTTCCAACTGTTTGGCTGTTTTTGCTTCTTTGGACTGTTATTGATTATACTCATCTAAAAGTATGGGTGATCATGGGATGGTAAATATCTATATTGCCTAAATAATACGGGGCTGAATGATGGGGATCTGCTAATGGAATTTTGTGTATTAGAACATACCGCCGATCTGAGGATACGTGTGTTTGGGGATACCTTAGAGCAACTGCTTCAAAATGCGGCTAATGCTATGTTGGAACTAATGACCGAGAGGAGCAAGGTCGATTGTCATGAGGTCCGACTTATTACAATTACCGGGGAAACAGACGAGATAAAGCTGGTGAGACTATTGAACGAAATTCTATTTTTGTTTGAGACCGAGAGGATTATATTCTCGGACGCGGAGGTAGAGATTAAGAGTGAGACTGATATTAGTGTAATATGTAGGGGTGAGGCTTTTGATTCGAATAAACACGAGATCAACCTCGATATCAAAGCCGTGACATATCACAATATGAACATATCAAGATCCGGGGACAGATTGGTGGTGGATATAGTGTTTGATGTATGAAGCAGGGACTAAAGAATTGAAATAAATAGATTTATATATGGCCATGAATCTGGTGAAAATCCACGAGAGGCTTTGGGAGATACCCCCCCACGGCGGGATGCTGGTGCCGGGCAGGGTATATGCCGATAGCCTCATGCTAAAAAGCATAAGAGAGGACAAAGCCCTTGAGCAGGTCGTTAACGTAGCGCATCTCCCCGGTATCCAGAAATACTCCATCGCAATGCCCGATGTGCATTGGGGCTATGGTTTCCCGATCGGGGGTGTGGCGGCGTTTGATGTTGAGTCGGGGGTGATCTCGCCAGGTGGAGTGGGATATGACATCAACTGCGGGGTAAGGTTGATGTCCACCGATATGACAGAGAACGAGGTACGTGTGCGCCTGGGTGAGTTGCTACAGGATCTGTATAGAACCATTCCCTGTGGGCCCGGGGTTGAGGGGCAGATTAAGTTGTCTAGAGACGACTACAAACGTATTTTTTCCAATGGAGCAGGGTGGGCTGTTGAGAACGGGTTTGGTTATGATACAGACCTGGAAACTATAGAAGACAGGGGTACCATGCCCGGGGCAGATCTAAACACGCTTAGCCAAAGAGCGCTCAAGAGGGGAAAGAAGCAACTGGGCACACTTGGCTCCGGGAACCATTTTCTTGAAATTGACGTTGTAGATAATGTTCACGACGAAGAGGTGGCACGGGCGTTCGGTATCCGTGAGGGGCAGGTTTGTGTGCTTATACACTCGGGGTCTAGGGGGTTTGGCCACCAGGTATGCACCGACTATATAGAGCGGATGTTGGAGTATATGAGGCGTGAGGGGATGGTCCTGCCCGACAAGCAACTCGCCTGTGCTCACATAAGGTCCAAAGAGGGAAAAGAGTACCTCTCGGCCTTTTCGGCTGCGGTGAACTATGCATGGAACAACCGCCAGGTAATAATGCACAGGGCCAGGGAATCCATTAGCAGAATCTACGGTATCAGTCCCGATAATCTGGGCACACACCTGGTCTACGATGTAAGTCATAACATTGCAAAATTTGAAAAACACAATATAGATGGAAGAATGAAAGAGGTCTGCGTTCATCGTAAAGGGGCCACCCGTGCATTTCCCAAGGGCCATAAACTGGTCCCAAAAATGTATAGAGACGTGGGGCAACCGGTGTTTATCCCGGGCGATATGGGTAGGGTGTCTTATGTGATGGTGGGCACGGAGGCGGCTTTGGATGAAACCTTCGGTACATGTTGTCATGGTGCCGGGAGACTCATGTCTAGGCATAAAGCACTTAAGGAGGGAAAGGGGAGAGACCTGTTTGGGGAGATGGAAAAAATGGGTGTTAAGGTGGTTGCACGCGGCAAGAAGACATTGGCTGAGGAGATGCCCTATGCCTACAAACATGCAGAGGATGTTTGTGATATCGTACATAACGCCGGAATAGCAAAGAAGGTAGCAAAACTAAGACCGATTGGAGTTATTAAGGGATAAAAATGATAGATCCGAAGAGAATAGAGCAAGAGCTTGAGAAAGTGAAAACGAAAATGGCCCAACGCGGTGCAGAGATCGACTTCGACTTGTTTGATAATCTTAATCAAAAGAGGCGTAGCATTATTGCCGAAGTAGAGAATTTGGAGCGCAAAAGAAATGAGGGCTCAAAGAAAGTAGGCGAGCTAAAAAGGGCAGGTGAGGATGAACAAGCCTCCCGGCTCCAGGCCGAGATGAGAGAGATTTCTGAAAAAGTAAAGGTGCTGGGTGAGGAGAGAAAAACAATTGAGAGCGCATATCGGGATTTTTTACTCACCGTACCCAACATTCCCAATGACTCAGTCCCCGTGGGGAGTGATGAGAGCTCTAACCAAGAGATTAGGAGATCGGGAGATCCCAGAGTGTTTGATTTTGAACCCAAGGATCATGTCGAGCTCGGCACCGCACTCGATATACTCGACCTTGACCGTGCTGCTAAAATTACCGGGGCACGGTTTGCCTTGTACAAAGGTGTGGGGGCACGGTTAGAGAGAGCTCTTATAAACTTTATGCTTGATCTCCATACCAAAGAGCACAGCTACGTTGAGGTGCTGCCTCCGTTTGTTGCTAATAGCGATAGTTTTATCGGGACCGGGAACCTGCCGAAATTTGAAGAGGACCTGTTTAAGCTCGAGGGCACCGACTACTACCTCATACCTACTGCTGAGGTGCCGGTGACAAATATACATCGTGACGAGATCCTGGCCCAAGAGGAGCTCACAAAGAGATATGTGGCGTACACACCCTGTTTTAGGAGTGAGGCCGGCTCATACGGAAAGGATGTGAGGGGAATAATGCGGCAGCACCAGTTCAATAAGGTCGAATTAGTCAAGTTGTCTATCCCAGAGAATTCATACGATGAGCTCGAGTCGCTCACAAACAATGCAGCACGCGTGCTTGACCTCTTGGAGCTCCCGTACAGGGTAATGGTGCTGAGCACAGGCGATATGGGGTTCTCGTCTGCAAAGACATACGATATAGAGGTTTGGATACCCAGTGAAGATACCTACAGGGAGATCTCGTCCTGCAGCAATTTCGAGGACTTCCAAGCCCGTAGGGCTTCAATACGTTACCGCCCCTCAGGCGGTGGTAAAGCAAGGTATGTACATACCTTAAACGGTTCGGGGCTTGCTGTGGGCAGGACTGTAATTGCTATACTCGAGAACTGCCAACAACCCGACGGCTCTGTCAGGATTCCTGGGGTGCTTGTGCCTTATATGGGTGGGATGGATCAGATATCGGTCTAGGTCAGGAATATATTTTAATCGACAACTCAATTGGGGTCCGGGGTCTCCGAGTCCGTTTGCTCCGCAGCCGTATCAGTCTCATTACTGGTTTTATCTGATTTTGTTACGGGGAGCTCTATTATGAATTTTGTTCCTTGGCCCTCTATGCTCTCCGCGAATATTTCGCCATTATGATCTTTTATTATCCCAAACGATACGGATAGGCCTAACCCCGTGCCTTTGCCCGATGGCTTTGTGGTGAAGAAGGGGTCGAATATCTTCTGGAGGTTGTTTTCAGAAATACCGGGGCCCGTGTCTTCAAATATAATTTGAATGCGGTCTTCTTCTGAGTCAGTGCTCTTGTGATTTTCGGGTTTAACTCTAGTTACAATCTTTATATAATTATCATGATCTGTCTCATCCATTGCGTGTTCTGCATTAATGATAAGGTTCAAGAACACTTGTTGTAGCTGGTTTGGGTCGCCCAGCACAAGGGGAATGTCTGGATCAAGGTCTTTTTCTGTTGTGATCTTATTTTTTTTGAGTTCATAATCGGTGAGATGAAGGGTGTTGTGAACTACATCGTTTATATTAATGAGCTGTTTTTCTAATTCATGTTTTCTAGCAAAAGATAGCAGGTTTTGTATAACTTTCCTCGCTTGTTCGGCTTGTGAATTGATAAGCTTTAAGCTGGTTTGAGTGTCTTCGTCGAGTTTTGATTCCGAGAGTACCATCTCCGAGTATCCGATTACTATTGCAAGCGGGTTGTTGACCTCGTGTGTAACACCAGAGATGAGTTCTCCCACAGCTGCTAGTTTGGCCGACTGCACAAGCTGCTCTTGTAGGTTCTTACGCTCGGTTATATCAAAGATTATTGCTGTAATAATTCTTGCCCCCTCGATTTTGCAAGAGGAGAATGAAACCTCGATCGGGAATTCAATCCCGTCCTTCGTGAGCCCGTAGAGCTCGTATGATTGCCCGTGCTTAGACGTCAATGCGGGGTTCTCGCTATCTATTACTACCGAGCGGTAAACATCTCTATACCGGCTAGATATGAGTTGTTCAAACTCTTTTTCTTTGAACTCCTCTGTTGTGAACCCAAAGAGTTTCTCTGCAGATGGGTTTGCAAGGAGTATTTTGTTGTCTTCATCCACAGCAATTATAGAGCTTTTTGCCGTCTCTATAAGTGTTCTATAACGCTCCTCCGATTCTTTTAGGGCCTGCTCTAATTTCTTTCTGTTCGAGATGTCATCCACGACCGAGACTATGCCGACTTTGTCCCCGTCTTGATCTTTTACAACCGAGGTTTTTTCATAGGCTGCGAAAACCTGACCGTTTTTTCTAACACCCAACCTCTCACCTTGCCAGCCCACCATTAGGATCGCGTCGTAGATTTTTTTGCTTATCCCCGAGGGGTCATCGAACGGGTAAAGGATATTGCTTTGTTTCCCTATCAGCTCGTCCGGGTCGTAACCGAATATGTTTTTATGCGCCTGGTTCACATAGGTGATTTTTCTGTTCATGTCTGTGATTGTGATGGCGGAATGCAGGCTTTTAACGGCAGCGGCAAGCATCAAAGCCTCTTGTTCTTGGTTTGTATCCTCTGAGCTTATGAACCTGCTCGTTATTATAAGAGCCGGTTCATCGACATGTTTAGATAGGGTGTGCTCGCAGCTCAGTTTTATATATTTTTCGTTTCTACACTGGATATCGAGTTCATAAGGCGGGACGTCTTTGCCTGCCATGGTCTTTTGTTGATTATCTAAATATAGCGCTCGGCAATCAGGCGAGAGTATGTCCATTACATTAAAGCTAAGCATCTCGTCTTCTGTATAGCCGAACAAATTTAAGCCGGTCAGGTTCACGTATTTGAATCGGTTGCCCTGTATTACGATGATAATATCGTTCGATATATCAGCAATTGATTTAAATACATCGGATTTACTGCTGAGCGGTTCTGATGACCCTCTGCGATCTTTAACTTTAACGGCTTTATCCATAGAATCTCTTTCGTGGCTCAATGTATAAGTACTCGTATCTTGAATGTAGTCGCGCAGTAATTCGAGCTATCTTCTTCCGACTTAGAATCTGAGATCCTCATCGTTAATATAGCATTACACGGCTATCTCTCATCAAACATAACCATCTAAAAAGTATACATAAGTATATGTCCAAAACACTCGGGAATGAATAGGCAGGTTTTTCGGGCGTGTAATATTCTATATTAGACTTCGTCTATACGTCCACTGTGCTTTTCCAGTCGGTTGGCTATATAGAAGAATGTAGGGGCTAATATAACACAAGCGAAGAATATATATAGAAAAAGGAACCCTAAATTTACCTCTCGGGGACTGATAGTGGCCAACAAACTGCGTATCAACACAATAATAGCACCGAACGCCGCGAGCATCGCAAGTACAATGGTGCTCATGAATAGATAGGAAAAGAAATTGGCAAACATATCTCTCATAATATGCTATGGCCCGATAGTTGAACTTACAAACTTAAGATTACCCTATTGCAATATATTGTAATTGCCAATCTAATATTTAGTGTATCAAAAAGTTGTTTAAACCTCTAGGATTTCTTTTTCTTTCGCTGCCAAAATTTCATTAATATCTTTAATGAATTTGTCGGTGAGATCTTGAACCTTGCTATGAGTTTTTTTGATCTCGTCTTCTGATATATGCTGTTCTTTCTCGACTATTTTTAGGTGGTTGTTTATATCTTTTCTGATTTGCCTAATGGCAACTCTGTATTCCTCTGCGATTTTATCGACGTACTTCACAAGCTCTTTTCTTCTTTCCTCGGTCAGCGCGGGGATGGAGATACGCACCACCTTGCCGTCGTTAGATGGAGTTACACCAAGGTCGGATTTCATAATGGCTTTTTCAATCTCCGGGATAACACTCACGTCCCAGGGCTGTATCAATATGGTCTTTGACTCTGGGACGGATATGTTCCCAAGCTGGTTAATTGGGGTCTCGGTACCGTAATAATCAACCTTAATGTGCTCTACAAGCGACGCCGAAGCCCTGCCGGTTCTGATCTTTGCAAACTCGGATTCCAGTACGTTTATAGATTTATTCATTCTTGCGTCTGTATCCGATAACACCTCTTTTACGTTATATTCCTCTGACATTTTATTTATCCCTCACTATTGTACCTATCTTTGTGCCCGTAATTATCTTCTTGACGTTACCCTGTTCAAATAGGTTGAATACTATAATAGGTATGTTGCCCTGCATACACAATGATATTGCAGTAGCGTCCATGACCTTAAGTTCCTTCTTCAGTACGTCCATATAGGTGAGGTGTTCGAACTTGGTGGCATCGTCATGGAGCATGGGGTCTTTATCGTATACACCATCAACCTTGGTTGCCTTTAGGATTATATCGGCTCCAATCTCTAGTGCGCGCAGTGTTGCTGCTGTGTCGGTGGTAAAGAACGGGTTGCCGGTGCCGGCAGCGAATATTACCACTCGTTTTTTCTCAAGGTGTCTGACTGCGCGTCTACGGATATAGGGCTCTGCGACCTGTTTAATCTCTAAAGCAGTCTGGACTCTGGTGTCTACACCGTTTCTTTCAAGCGAGTCCTGGAGTGCAAGCCCGTTTATAACGGTAGCCAGCATACCCATATAGTCAGCCGTGGATCGGTCTATGCCTGTGGCGGCCCCGTGCACCCCCCGGTATATATTACCGCCTCCTATGACAACAGCGATCTCTACACCCAGGCCGTGGACCTCTACAATCTCGTCTGAAATTCGCTCGATCTCTTTGGAATTGATCCCAAACCCTTCTTTGCCCTGAAGGGCCTCACCGCTTAACTTAAGCAGAACCCTCTTATAACTGGGTTTATTTATGGGGTCTGGTACGCTCATTTTGCTTTAATCGTTATCCAGAGCTTCTCCGAGTTGGTATCTGGTGAACCTACTTATTTTGATGTTTTCTCCCACCTTAGCTATGAGAGCCTGGAGGATGTCATCAATGCTTTGTTTCGTATCCCGTATATAGGTTTGGTCGAGCAGGCATACTTCCTCGTAGAACTTTTCGATCTTGCCCTGAACTATTTTATCGGCAATGTCCTCGGGTTTCCCCGACTCTATTACCTGGGCTTTCATAACCTCTTTTTCTTTGGCGAGCTCGGCTTCGGGGATGTCCTCTCTGCTAATAAAACGGGGGTTCGAAGCTGCTACCTGCATTGCAAGCTCTTTGGCGAAAGCTTGAAACTCTTCGTTTCTGGCCACGAAATCCGTTTCGCAGTTAAGCTCGAGCATAACACCGATCTTGCCGCCGCCGTGTATATAGGATGTGACGACTCCTTCCGGTGTATCCCTGCCAGCCTTTTTTGAAGCTTTGGCCACACCTTTGATACGCAGGATCTCTACTGCTTTGTCGTAGTCTCCCTCAACCTCTTCAAGTGCATTTTTACAATCAATGAACGGAGCCCCGGTCATATCACGTATCTCTTTTACCATTTGTGCTGTAATATCAGCCATCGTTAGAATCATCCTCCTTAGTCTCGGTTGCTTCGTCGGTTTGTGGTTCTTCTGCTGGGGCCTCGGTCGGGGTTTCCTCAGCTTGTGGGGTATCGCTAGGGGCCTCGGCAGCAGTCTCGGTCTCAGTCACAGCCTCTTGCGCTGTTTCGGTTGGCTCGGGTGCGGGTTGTTCAGTCTCGGCTGCTTCTTGTACAGGGGGTTCGGCTGTCTCTGGTTGGGGTGTGTCAACTGTGATTTGAGCGGCTGGGGTGGCAGAACCATTGGTACCCGTATCGGGTGTGAGCGATGTGGTTTCGGCTTGCTCTTCCCCAAACTCTTTGAATACAAACGCTTTTCTTTCTACTACTATAGGGGCTTCTTCCACAGCTTCTTTTACTACTTCCCCGGCTTGTAGTTTTTGCTCGAATATATGCGTGCCTTCAATGCATGCGTCTGCAATGCGTGAGGTAAATAGTTTTATCGCCCTAATGGCGTCGTCGTTGCTTGGGATAATTAGGTCTGCATCCGCCGGGTCCGAGTTAGTATCAATCACAGCGATTATGGGTATGCCCAGCTTTCTTGCCTCTTTAACGGCTATATGCTCTTTGCGTGTATCTACAACGTAGAGTGCCTGGGGTAGATTTTTCATATCCACAACCCCCCCAAGCAGGTATTCGAGTTTCTGTATCTCGCGTTTTAGACCCTTGGCCTCTTTTTTTGGCAGCAACTCCATCTGCCCCTCTTCCTCGAGCTTTTTGAGCTCCAACAAATAATCCACACGTGCCCGTATAGTGTGAAAGTTGGTGAGTGTGCCGCCGAGCCATCTTGTGTTGACATAGGGCATCTGGCACCTTGTGGCTTCTTCTGACACTATGGCTTGAGCCTGTTTTTTGGTGCCTACGAATAGTACTCTTCCACCCTCTGCTACAATATCCCTTGTGTAGTTGTAAGCTTTTTTGAATAGGGTTACGGTCTGTTGTAAATCGATAATATGAATACCGTTTCTGCTCCCGAATATATACTCCTTCATCTTCGGGTTCCAGTGGCTTATCTGATGTCCGAAATGAACCCCGGCCTCTAACAACTGCTTCATGCCGATCAGATCGCTTGACTGATCGGTTTGGTTTTCTTCAACCATTAACAACCTCCTATAGAATCATAAGAAAATATCCGAATAAACCGAATTTAAATACCATAAAAAGGGATTGTTTTCAAGTAACCGAGGTGGGTTGCTTTGTAACTTAGGATTATAGCGGATATATTTATATACTTAAATCTATACTGATACGGATTTTAGTTGGAAGCCAAAAAATACATATTTATCATTAATCCTGCCGCTGGACAAGGAAGAACCCAAGCGCTGGTACCCACCATTAAGGCCCATATGGAGCAAAATGAGATAGATGCTGCGTATGAGTTTACAGAGGCTGGGGGCGGGGCTATGGCTCTTGCGAGTAGTGCCCTTGAAAAAGGGTACACGCATATTGTATCTGTGGGCGGGGACGGCACATCGCACGAGATTGCCAATGTGCTTAAGAACACCGATGCGGTCCTAGGGATTGTGCCTTCGGGAAGTGGTAATGATTTTCCAAAGGCTGCAGGCATCCCCCAGGATGTTGATACTGCTCTCGACAATATACTAAGCGGCAGTCCGAGGAAGGTGGATGTCGGCACACTTGGGGACAGGTGTTTTATCAACGGGCTTGGGATAGGGCTCGACGGTGCGGTGTCGCATAGGTTCAAAAATCTCAAAAAATTCGGCGGTGAGTTGGGCTATCTTTGGGGTGCAGTGCAGGAAGCCCTTAAGTTTAACGGTTTTAGGGTCGGTGTAGAGATCGGGGACTGGGAATACGAGGGAGTGCTTTTGCTTGCCGGTGCATCGAACGGCATATACCAGGGTGGTAAGTTTAAGCTTGCACCTGATGCCAGTGTTGATGACGGTATACTGGATTTCCATATTATAAGCGATATGTCTTCTCTAAACAGGTTATTGAAAATTCCCAAAGTGATGAAAGGCACACATGCGGATATTGAAGAGGTAGAGCTTAAAAAGGCTACTAAAATGCTGCTCACCTTACACTCCGATGTGCCGGCGCACATGGACGGTGAGCCGTTTTACTTAGCACCCGGCACTCACGAGGTGAGCATCCTGCCCCGGAGCTTGACTATATTGTCTAACTGAGTGCGCTTGACCCCTTGGGATGGTAATACAATGATACGATCGGTTGTTTGTTTTATCTCATTTATTCTCTACACGACATTTTTCGGAATATACGGAGTCATACTATCGCTGGTTAAACCCGAGCTTGTAACTAAGTATGCGGTTAAGCCTTGGGCCAAGATGATACTATTTACTGGGGGGGTAGACCTAAAAGCAGAGGGTTTAGATAACATACCCGAAACACCTTGTGTGATTATGTACAACCACCAGAGTACGTTTGATATATTTGCGTTTCAGGCCGTAATGCCGGTTGACTGGAGAGCGATAATGAAAAAAGAGGTAGCCAACCTGCCTTTTATAGGCTGGGTATCGAGGCTAACGGGCCACTATTTTGTTGCTCGCGACGGTTCGAGCTCAGACAGCTCGGAGGTTAAAAAAATTGTGGCCAAGATACGCTCGGGTCCCTCAGTTATGGTTGCCCCCGAAGGGACGAGGAGCGATGACGGTAACCTGCTGCCTTTTCAGGAGGGGGGCTTTTTTATAGCTATGCTGGCCAAGGTCCCTGTAGTACCTATGGTGATAATAGGCGGCAAGAATATACTCCCTAAAAATTCCAAGTCGGTCAGGTCAGGGAAGATGCTTGTAAAAGTTCTTCCCCCTATCCCAACGGATAATCTGCCCTCGGGGAAAAAGGGCAGGCAAGAGCTTATGGCTATTGTAAGAACTCAGATGGAAGACACACTCGAGTGGGGAGAGAAACAGATAGCTGCATGATTTTAGCCCTTTGATTATTGGATTATATATGTAGAGGGATTTTTAATATTTGATGAATTGTGTATCGGGCGGCTATGATCTATAATTGTAGTTGGTCTTTTACAAGAGAAAAACACTGCGGGCTGTCATTGAGTAGTAGAAAATAGATTCTCATTGTACTCGAATACGCCGCTGTTTTTGTATTTAAGTGTTAAGGCGGAGGTTAAGAAATAATGCAAGAAGGGCAATTTGCCGATTTAGAACTGAAAACAATCGTAGCACTCACAGGAATGCCTGTTAAAAAGGATATAGTAAACCCGAAACAGCCACACGAGATGGCTACTAGGGTGAAAGTTACTTTTAGGCCTTTACCCGACAGCTATCGCAACATGATAGTGAAGGATTTTAGGCAGCAGCTTGAGGATAAACTGAGGGAAAACGGTGTTCAGGTAATCCCCTGGGAAGAAGCTTCTGATGCATCAAAGGGTATTATGGCAAAGTTGATTGCTCCCAGAAAGGTTAGGAGCAGCATACATGCTGTGATAGACGTAAAAAGAGAATATTCCACATTCCGCAAGGTTATGAGCGGGGTGGCAGAGACCATTTACGGATGGATGCGGAAACCCGAGCGCTCGGTGATGGATATTCTAAAGATAAGCGGGTGGGCAGACGATTTTACAGCCCGTTATGTTCAGGACCCGTTTAATACCCAGATCATAACATTAATGCCTCTTGACCCCGAGTTTGCGGCCGAGAGCACATCATATGATCGTAAGATCGCTATAGGGCTTAGCAACTTAATCTCTACAATGTCAGAGATTGTGATGGGTGTGGCACCAGATAAATTCTCACTCATAAACATGAACCTGTCCGATTCAATATTTAAAAAAGAAGAGATCGACAGTTTTATTTTAAATTCGCTTATACCAAAGATATACGCCCCTATTAAGCCCCCAGTGCTTAATAGGTTTAAACAGAGTGAATACAGTCCCGAGGAATCGGTTTATGTGGAACAGCTTACAAATCTTGGCAAGCAGGCCCGTGACACTGAGCTCTTTCCCCACGGGTCTAAGTTCAGCGAAAAAGTCTCTAGGCTCTCGCACCGTGATGTCGTAGAGAGAATACTCGAGGGACGAACCGGTGTGTCTTATGGGTTTATAGCCCTTGCTGAAGCCCCAATCTACGAGGGTAAGAAGAAACTCAAAAAAGCCGATTGGGCTTCGTTAAAAGAGATAGATGGCCTCAGTAACGAGTATGTTCGTGAGAGCGATGACGGCAGGTGGTACGTTAAAACAAAAATTAACAAGAAAGAGACATATCAGCAAGTGCCCGATATTTGGATTGTAACCTCGCGCTCGGGCTGCGACAAGACCAACCTCGACCCCAATAGGGATATAGTGAGGATAGGGCTAATAAAAGGAAAACTACAACTGCAGACCCCGAAGGGTATAGACCTGGCACGAAGGGACATTAGACCCTCATTCGATACATTTGTTATATTGGCACAGGCCATGGCTACGGCACTCTACACCCCTGCGTTGATTAAAGACGGACTGCCTATCCTGCATTTCCATGGGTACCCAGACCCCAGTTGGTTCGGCAACAGTGAATACTTTGCAGGGGCCAAAAATCCATCACTGCCGTGTGGTACTGTTGAGGCAGCGCTTCTTAATTACAATGCGATATTCGAAGTTGCGAACCAAAACGGCACCAGCATCAAGATGCTGTGTTTGGTGGAGAGTGACCATGGGGTTAACATCCTAGGGATGGACAGGGATTATGTGGTAGATAGGCTCAAACAAGGTGTTCAAGAGGGCCATGTCCTTCTAGGCGGTACTTATCTGCCAGCGCTAAAGAAAGATAACGGTAATGCGGATACTGCAGCAGCTACCGGTAATTAGTAGGTCTAACTAATATAGTCTTGTAAAATGCTTTTGCTTTGGTATATTTAGCCATCTCCCGGATATATCATAAAAAACAGTGATTAGTATGGATTAGGATAACCATGAACCAAAAAGCAGCCACAGCTCAGATATTTTTAGCTCGACATTGCAAGACGGTATGGAATCTTGAGAACCGCCTTATAGGCACCACCGATTTGCCTCTCTGCGATGTCGGCATCAATGAAGCCAGAGAAAACATCCCTATGATCGAGAATCTGGGTGTTAACAGGATAGTTACCAGCCCACTAAAGCGTGCATATGAGACTTCTAAGACTTATGCAGATCACCTCGGTCTTCCACTCCATATCCACCAGAGCTTGCGTGAGTTCGATCACGGGACATGGAACGGGCAAAAGGTAGAGGAGCTTCTCGAGGACCCGAACTCGGAGTTTAAGCGCTGGTTTATCGACGGAGACACCAGTGTTGCGATCCCTGAGGGGCCCGAGACCATGGAAGAGGCGCAGCAAAGGATAGTAGAAGCTATACGCGAGATAGCTCTAACCTATGAGGGTGAAAGAGTGCTTGTAGTGATGCATAAACACATACGGTCTATGTTTACGTGCGCGTTAAAGGGTGTGGACCTGAGCAACTTTAGGGCAAACATAAATGAGAGTGTAGAGCCCGTTGAGATTGTGGACGAGGACCTACAGAAAATACTCTGACCACTTGTTTACCGTGTAGTGTAATTCAAAGTGATAACTGAGATCGACTTAGTGTGTGTAGTGGAGAGAACTGCAATTGAGCGATAACGATAAAACTGCAAGGGTAATTGAACTTCTTCAGCTAGGGTTTAGCGTGTCTATTGATTTTATGGAGTGCAAAGACGATATATATGCAATTATAGACACAGCCAGGATGTTTAACTCAATAGTGGTGCTGCGCAATGTAAATGACGAGATTTTGGACCCGAAACTGCTAAAAGCTTTAAAAAGTCACTCCCACAAAATAATTATCGAGTCTTAAACCTGGATTATAACACCTTAAGTTTAGAGACACCGGTTTTGATTACAAATAGTTATGGTCGGTGTATAATAGATTCTTACACAGATTCGGAGGGCTGGCAGAACGGCTAATGCACCGGTCTTGAAAACCGGCGTCCTTACGGACTTGGGGGTTCGAATCCCTCGCCCTCCGCCACAATATTTATCATTTAGTCTCTATAGATTGTAAATTCTCAAGAACGGTTCCTGAATCACATCATGACCTATCGTTATTTTCAATGTTCATGAGATCTGATTTAATATTGTTTCAGCATCTTATTTGCTGGGCCGGCAATACGGCGGTACGTATTAACTAGCAAGCGTTATTTCGATTGCGAAATCCACAAATAATTAAAATTTAGCGCAACCGTTTGGCAATCCGCTAAAATTATGTAACCAATTGAAACTATGTCTACGCGCATGCATTTTCACAGATATTACAACAATAAAACTACATAACATATTCTTAACATTGATAATATGTTTGTTGTTGCGTGATTGACATAGTAAATTTACATCTCTGATTGCTTAATACTAAAGTATTGAATTAACAGAAGGTATCATGCTTAAGTCCTAAGCAAAATTAATACTTACAATACCCACCAATTTCTGCTAGATAGTAAGTATATATGTATGTATTTAGTAATTAGCAAAAATTTGTAAATTGTTGTTCGCAAAATATATTAGAAGAATTAGTGGAGACTTAATAAGTCAATGATATCTAGATTTAGCATATGATTGAGAATAAAAAAGCATGGAGGTGATAGAAAAAATCATAATGATTAAAAAGTCAGATTGGAGTATGGGGTAGAGAAAAAATTAGGTAGATACCTAATACGATGAGTGACCAATCACTCTGTTTTAGTTAGATGTTGATAGATTGTTGATTGTTTTGATGTTATGGCAAAGAAAGTGTCCTAAACACTTGTTTTTTGAATTGAGGGGTGAGAGTTCTTCGATTTCGGGCAACGGGGTTGGTAAGAACTCTTTTATGGGTTTGGGATAATTTCTGGATAAAACGAGGAAATTCAATAGATGAGAGGTATGGGAACAATGAAAATACATTGTAGAAGTTACAATTCATCAATTTTTAACTCAGCCCGATGTTTATGGTACACGGGGTTGATGTTTCTATTGGTTTTTAGTTTTACGTTTGTAAATGTTGAGGTTGCATTAGCAGATTTATGTGGTGGTAATGTCAGTCTTGGGTTTTCGGCTCCAGCCACACCTCTGGAAACTGGGGAGGAAAGAGATATAACAATAACACTAACAAATAACTTCGGGCTTCTAAACGATCCAGATACGAAAGTAGACGCAGAACTTGTTAAAGATATAACTCATACTCTTGCATGTGATGATAATGGATGTTTAGTGGAACTTCCAGGCACATTGGAATTCATACCGGTAAACATGAACGGCTGTGTTTCGAATGCAGCTGGAGTGTTAAGTTGTGCAGAGGTGGTGGGAGATAGTAATAAGGTGTTGATTGACGTAGATGAATTGTCAGGTGTATTTCTGCCAAAAGGGGCATTAACTAATGTTGTGACAATTCGGGTTAAGGCTCTACAACCAGTTGATAATCCTAATGGCACATTCTTCATGTCAGCAGAAACTCTTCCAAATGGAGTTCAATCTGCTGATCCGTTATGTGATCCTGTAGTAACTGGATTTGCTGGGGCTTCAGCACCACAACTTTACCCACCAGCGTGTAAGGTTAAAATTGACAAACAGATTTCTTGTGATGCAGAAGATGGAACACACAATTTTTTAGATGTCGGATTCGGGACTATGGATGATGACGGGCATGAAATCGCATGTTATTCATGGAATGCCCATGATGGCGTTGAAGCAGAGAATGTATCCGTTCAGTATCTTCTTCAGAATGCTGGCGAGGCTGAACTAACGTGTACTATCTCCGAAAGCAACTCTGGGTTTTCTGATCCCTCAGGGACTGAATATACAGTAGGTGTTGAAGGAGAATTAGGACCAGTCGCGTTGGATACACAATCCTGTTCGGATGATCTTGCTGCGGGGGAACCTGATACGGCCGAAGCGAACTGTACATGTTTGATTGGTGGGGAAACGGTTGAGGCCAATGAAGCTTATGATAAAGCCGATTTCGAGTGTCAGACACCTGGTGCAACATTCTCTAAAGTGTGTAAAGATGATGATGACCCATTAGACGGTATAGATGATAGTGTACAACTTGATGCCGAGAATACAGGAACAGCCCCACTAGTGGATTGTTCAATCGTGGATGAATTTGACGGGCAGATCTTGAACCTCGATTGTGGACAGGGCGTTGATCCTGCTGACTTTGACCTAAATCCCGCAGATACAGTCAGCTGTACATCGGATCTGCCAGATTTTGAAGGCAGTATACTCAACGAAGCTCAGCTATCTTGTACAATTGCAAACTCGGGCGGAAAGAGATTAGTACGTGACAGCAGTGATACTTGTACTAATGAAAGGTGCCCAGAGGTTTCTATTGTGAAATCTGTTGATGCAGGTCTAGGGTTTGAGCAGAGCGCTATAGGCTGGACAGATGAACCAGTTCAATACCTCTACGAAATCAACATTGATGGTGCAGTGGCTACAACTACTCAGTGTACACTCACCGACAACATTCTGGGACCAATTGGTGATCCTAATTCTATTACAGGATCAATTGATATCCTTGTACCTCCGACCCAGTATGATGAGCTTCTCTGCGGTCAAGAGCTGCAGAATGGTTTCACGGTTGAGGGTGTAAACATTGGTACACTGCAGTGTGAATGTCGCAGTGATGCCACAGGTCTGATACTTGCAGAGATAGAGGTTGATGATGATGCTGAACTCGAATGTCAGACACCTGATGTGAATATAGAAAAACAGTGCAGTGACTGTGATCAAGAAACTGGTTTGAACACTGTTACAATTTCTGTTGTAAACAATGGGACAGCCGAATTGATCAACTGTGTTGTTGATGACCTCTCACATGACGATTGCGATAGTGATATTGGTACTTTGGCATCTCAGGGTTCTTCCGATGATATTACATGTAATGTCGACACAGGCGGGGTGAATCTAATTAACACCGCCACTGTTACCTGTAATATTGACAGGGGAGACGGTCTACCTGTGTTAGATCCTATTACTCAACTGCCGAAAGAGGTTACTAGCAGCACGCAGGCCACATGTATAGCAAATTGTGGTGAGGGCTGTGCACACCGCACGCCTGGATTCTGGTGTACACATTGTAACGTGGTTGAAAACCTCTTTGGCGGTGACGATGATCCTTCATCTTGTGATGAGGCCGTAGTGCTCTCAGGATTGACAAGTTGTGGGGTAGATCTTAACACCGCAGTTCCTGGTATGGATTTCTCGACCACTGAGGATCTTGGTTGGGGCAATGCAGACAGGCAAGCAGCTAATGGTGGCGATGGCACATCACCACAGCAAATGCAGTTAGTGAGGGCTTGTACGGCGGCTGAGCTCAATATTGAGACTTCACGGCTAGCCGGTGGTGACTGTGAAAGCGAGACTGTAACTGCGCCTGACGGATCATCAATCAGCGTAGGCGACCTGTTTGATAATTGCTGTAGCGCAGATTGGTGCGGCGGCGGACGGTCGAAGCAAGAGCTTAACGGTAGTCCTCCGGGGTTGGATTTAGGAGGCGGCAAGTGTGCCGAGCTTCTGGATCAGTTTAACAATGCTCCGGTTGACACACTCGGTTGTCCTGAGCTAGGGTTCCCATTCTGTCCGGGACTCGGAGCAAACGGCTACCATGCTCTTGGATCGTACTGCAGTGAAGCCAACGGAAATGGATTTATCAACAGTCTGGATGACAACCCTCGTGATTGGGGTGCAGCTAAATAAAATAGAATTAACGGATCTAAGGGCTTTCCGTTAGGGGAGCCCTTATCCTCATTTAGTTGCTTGTCGACAGATGTTGAATCCGTTTGAAAAAACTGTAAATAACCAAAAGGGATGCATACTATATGCATCCCTTTTTTTGTATCTTTGTTAATGCCACCCTCGATGTAAGACTCATTTTTAGCTATAATGAGATCAGTAAATTAGCGCTTATTCAAAGGCATTAGTGCATAAACATCCAGTTCTCGCTGATTAAGTCATATACCTAGGATTTTGTATCTATCAAAGCAAAGGAGGAGATATGATGAGATTTATACGTAGCTCATTGTTGGTGGTCGGATTGCTATTAATTGTGGGTATTGTGTTAGTTGCGTGCGACAGTACTAATGGGGAGGGAGGAGACTCGCTTGTAACCGGGTCTAATCAATACACACCTGTACTAATATCTTTGCTCACTGAGCCTCATCCCGTGCTTGGATCGGACGGCGATTACCATTTTGTATATGAGCTTAAGCTTGCAAATGCCACACCGCTACCTTGGCAGATTAATTCAATCGAGGTATTGGATACGGAAAATACCGCTAATGTGCTTGCAGAATTCACCGGTGAGACTGTGACCGAGAAAAACGAGGTCTTGCCGGGTAGGGATGCAACAAACGTTCTTGGAGGCGGTGAGACCTCGGTGTTTTTTATTGCTTTCTCGGTAGACTCGATTGAGGATGTCCCGGAATCAATCATTCATCGTTTGGCAATCACAGTACCTGGTGGTATCCCTCCGGGATTCCTCGGTTTCCTAAGCCTGCCGCTTGATGATATGGAAATTATTTTCGTATATGGTGAGTCTAAAGTAAGCAAGGATGAACCTATGGTTTTAGGCCCCCCACTAAAAGGTACAAAGTGGATTGCAGCTGATGGGTGCTGTACAGCCGTACGCCACATAAGAGCTATGCTTCCGATAAACGGCAAACTCACCATTTCGCAGCGGTTTGCCATAGACTGGGAGAAATTGGACCAAGGGAACAGGATTTTTGTTGGCGATCCCAAGGATGTTAACAGCTATTTCGCATACGGACAGGAGATCCTGGCAGTGGCTGACGGCCGTGTAGTTATTGCTGTGGACAAATATGACGATCAGATACCGGGACAGTTGCCTCAGGGGCTGCCAATCGAGCAGGCCGACGGGAACTATGTTGTGCTCGATCTTGGTAATGACACATTCGCTTTTTATGCGCACATGATAAAAGGCAGTGTGGCAGTGGAGACTGGGGACTATGTTACAAAAGGCCAGCTTCTGGGACTCGTTGGGAACACAGGCAATACTTCGGCTCCCCACCTGCATTTACATGTGATGTCGGGCCCGGCTACATTCGGATCAAATGGCATACCTTATGTGATTACCGAATACGATCTTATCGGCAGGGCACCCTCTACAGAGGCCTTTGATGAGGCCGAGCTAAACGGCACACCTCTTGAGATTATCCCGGTCACAAGCCCTGGGATACATAAAAACGACCTACCTCTCGACCAGAGACTAGTGAATTTTCCGGACGGGGGATGAGAGGGATTTTACACCAATATTATGATTAAATGAGATTATATGTATATTCGATTTGTAGTACAAAAAATCGATGAGGATTCCGGGAAACGATTAGGGATTTTTCAAGTATTATCGGAACTCCGGGATCAAGGAGAACTCTTTAGTCATGAAGTCGAACAGATGAAATATATTCATGATTGGTTCAATTCTAACTTAAAGAAACCGAAGAAATTTAAACGTTCCAGAAATCCTAACGCACAAAACAAAGCCATTAGTTGGTTTAAAGATTGAGCTAAATCTCATATATCAAAAATGAGAGAAATTGTATCAATATTGGAAGCACATAATATTGCGGTTGAAGTTATTAAAAAAATAATCCAGGTTATGTGGTTGATGAAGATGAATTTCAAATTGCTGCAGAAGCATAAGCACGTCCCTTATTCAATGCAGGAAATAAATAATTTTCATAGTGTGTTGGTATTGTTGAGCTCCTGAATTACAGAGTTATGGCTACTTGACAATATTTTTCGATAATTGTTTAATTGATACTACATGAATATCATTTAAGGAGGAGTGAAATGGACAGCATAAAAACAGTATTGGGATTAATGTTTTTGTTAATAGCGCTGAGCCTTAATACCGCTATTGCAGATACTCCGGCAGCGGAGGAAGGGGCAGAGGATATGAAGGCTGCAGAGGATGCTCCACCACCAGTAAAATGCGGGGGCAAGGTCGCAACGATTGTAGGCACTGATGATAACGACGTGTTGATGGGAACGTCTGGGGTAGATGTGATTGCTGGTCTAGGTGGAGATGATGAGATTATGGGGCGCGGAGATAATGATATCCTTTGCGGTGGTGACGGCAATGACCTTATAAAGGGCGGGCACGGTGCTGACGAGATGTACGGCGAGGACGGTAACGATGATCTCAGGGCCGGGGACGGAGATGATGTGGTGTACGGCGGTAACGGTGATGATGCACTAAACGGTATGGACGGTAAGGACTTCCTCGACGGTGGAGACGGATACAATATCCTAGACGGCGGTAAGGGACAGGACCATTGTATTAATTACTCAGAACATAAGAAATGCAACCTCGATTGATTACTAATATGTAGTCAATATTGATACAGATTATTAACACGTAATAAGGTGCTACTCGTAGAAGGGCAGCACCTTATTTTTTTATCCGAATTTTTTGTGTGAACTACCAATATGAGCGCCAAACTTTATATCGTGTCGACACCTATCGGCAACTTAGAAGACATATCTCCAAGGGCACTTAGAGTGCTTGGGGAGGTAGATATAATTGCGTGTGAAGACACTAGGACTACGGGAAAACTTTTATCGCGTTTCAATATTAAGAAGCCACTAGAGAGCTATCACGAACATAATGAAGCCGAGAAAGCCAAGGTGTTGGTAAATATGTTACAGGATGGAAATTCTGTGGCACTTGTGACGGATGCCGGTACACCGGGTGTGTCGGACCCGGGTTATAGGCTGGTTAATCTGGCTTCTAAGCAAGGTATCGAGGTTGTATCTGTGCCCGGTCCATCGGCTGCTATAGCGGCTCTCAGTGTGTCGGGCTTGCCCACAGATAGGTTTGCCTTTATTGGTTTTCTACCCAGGACTAAGAAAAAGCTAATTGAAGCAATCGAGAGCTTAAAACGCTACCCAGAGACCCTAATTTTCTTCGAATCGCCAAAGCGTGTTGTAAAAACTCTAGGGATTCTTAAAGACCAACTGGGCGAAAGACGGGTCTCGGTGAGTAGAGAGATAACCAAAATGTATGAAGAAACCATAAGGGGTAGTATCACTGAGGTGCTCGAACAGTTGAGTAGTAGAGAGACCCTAAAAGGTGAGTTTACAATAGTTGTGTCGGGCTGTGGTGAAGCGGAGTCTCAAGCCTCGGACAAAGAATTGGAACGATTACTTAAGATATTTTATGCTCGGGGTTCTAGCTTAAAGGATACGGTTAAAGAGGTATCTGACAGCTACGGTGTCTCAAAGAGTATGGTTTATAAGATGGCACTAAAGATATGGGACTGATAATTATTTCTTGTGTTTTACAACCTTATCTTTTTCTACCTCGGAGCCGACTTGAACCTTTTTTTCTATCTTTATTTTTTTGTCGGCGGCCTCTCCCTGTATCTGTGCCTTACAAGCATCGCATATAGTGTTATCAGAGGGTTTCGCACATACCATACATGTCTTTGATTTCGTTGTCATAGCGCTCTCCTTCTCACATCCACCTATTAGTATTCTACTCTATGACGCTCGATTTTTATATGAATTTCCAATCGTGAACAAGAATCTATTTATATGGGCGGTCTTTTTTTGTGCCAGTCTGTGCACTGTTCAAAGTTGTGTGCTACACGCAGCACTGTTTCTTCGTCAAATAACTTGCCAATGATCTGTAGACCTATCGGTAGCCCGGCGGATGAGATCCCGCATGGGACCGAGATGCCGGGGAGCCCCGCAATGTTGCATGGGATGGTAAGCACATCAGACAGGTACATTTTTAGTGGGTCGTCTGTCTTCTCGCCTATTTTAAAGGCAGTCTCGGGCGAGGTAGGTGCGACAATTGCGTCCACTTCAGTAAACGCCTGATCAAAATCCTTCTTGATAAGTGTCCTTACCTGTTGGGCCTTAAGGTAATAGGCGTCATAATATCCGGCGGACAGCGCATATGTGCCGAGCATTATCCTTCTCTTAACCTCTGCACCGAATCCTTCAGCTCGGGTGTTTACATACATATCGTGTAGAGAGTCCGCATTCGAGGATCGGTACCCATACTTTACTCCGTCGTAACGGGCTAGGTTGGAGCTTGCCTCGGATGGAGCAATGATATAGTAAGTGCTGACTGCGTATTCTGTATGGGGGAGTGATATCTCTACAATCTCTGCCCCCAAACCTTCGAGTACGGCAATGGCTTTTTGTGTGGCGTCATTCACCTCGGCATCTAGACCATCGATAAAGTACTCTTTGGGTATACCGAGTTTTATGCCCTTTATGTCCTGCGTGAGAGCCACTGTGAAGTCGGGCACAGGGATGTCAACACATGTGGAATCGGCTGTGTCATGCCCGCTTATGGCGTTTAGTATGATTGCTGTGTCCTCGACAGTTTGTGTGAGTGGGCCTGCCTGGTCCAGAGAGGACGCAAACGCGATCATGCCGTATCTGCTTACCCTGCCGTACGTAGGTTTCATGCCGACCACCCCGCATAGTGAGGCTGGCTGTCTTATAGAGCCGCCCGTATCTGTACCCACAGAGGCAATCGACAGCATGGCTGCAGTCGCGGATGCGGAACCCCCACTCGAGCCGCCCGGCACTCTATCAGTGTCCCATGGGTTTTTCACAGCACCGTAATACGATGTTTCGCACGATGAACCCATAGCAAACTCGTCCATATTGTTTTTGCCAACAACTACAGCACCGGAATCAAGGAGTTTTTGTGTAACAGTGGCGTTGTAGGGGGCTATGAAATTCTCTAGCATCTTAGAACCGCAAGTTGCCGGGACGTCTTTTAGAAGAAATATATCTTTTAGACTGATTGGCACTCCGTGGAGAGGTCCTATATATTTACCGCTAGCGATATCATCTTCTGCTTGTTTAGAACTTGAAAGTGCACTCTCGCTCAAGACAGTGATGTATGAGTTTAAGGAGTTGTCCAACTTCTCTATCCTGTCCAGTACCGATTGCGTTAGCTCCACGGGTGAAAGCTCTTTGCTTTTAATCAGTTCCGAGGACTGTTTTAAAGTTAAAAAGGGTAGTTCCATACGATTTATTAATCCTCTATTACTTTTGGTACGACGAAGAAGTTGTCTTGTGTTTCCGGAGCGTTTTTTAGCACCTCATCTACTGTAAGGCAGTTTTTAACCTCATCTTCCCTAAGCGGTGTCGTGATCTCTAGCACCTGTGAAGTGGCGTCAACACCATCTGTATCAAGCTCGCTCAGTTTCTCGATGTACCCGAGTATATTGCCCAACTGCTCGGTAAAGAGCTCTATCTCATCTTCCTCGAATTTCAAGCGTGCCAGTTCAGCTACATGTAGTACATCGTCTTTAGTAATTTTCATATCAATATTGCCTCTGACGCATGCTTTAATTGGTATTCAATTTGCTGTGCATATCATCAATAAAATCTATGACCTGGGTCTCGATCTTTTCTCCGTTTAGGTTGTTGATCTCCTGCACGCCCGTGGGGCTTGTGGTGTTGATCTCTGTGACATAACCGCCGATTACATCAATGCCTACGAAATAGAGCCCGTCTTGTCTTAAACGAGGTGCTATGGTCCTGCAGATCTCGAGATCCCTATCGGTCAACATTGATTTCGATGGGCTGCCTCCCGAGTGGAAGTTGCACCTGAACTCCCCGCCGGGCTTGGGCACCCTGAGCACTGCGCCGAGGGGCTCGCCATTTAGCAGTATGATCCGCTTGTCTCCTTCACTAACCTTCTCAATGAATTTTTGTGCCATTACATACTCAGTGCCGAAATTGGTTATGGATTCTATTATTACGTTTTGGTTTTTATCCCCCTCTCGGATGTAGAACACACCCTCACCTCCGTGACCGTCTAGCGGTTTCACAACAATCTCGCCGCCGACTTCCGTTAAAAATGATCTGAGTTCATCGGGGTCTTTAGTCACGAGTGAGTCAGGGATGATATCGGGGAAATAAAGTGTATACAGTTTTTCATTTGATTCCCTGATCCCTGAGGGTTTATTCACCACTAAACTTCGGGACTCGTCAACCAGGCTCAGTATATAGGTCGAATAGATGTAGTCCGGGTTAAACGGGGGGTCTTTACGCATCCAGATCACATCGAAACTGTCCAGACGCATAGTCTCTTCAGCACCCTTGGTGTAATAATCTTCACCGCGACTGAGAGTTAGTTGTGTCGCGTTGCACGTGGGCACGGTGTTTTTAACAAACATGTCCTTAAGCTCCATATACCAGACCTCGTGCCCCCTAGCCTGGGTCTCTAGCATAAGGACATATGTAGTGTCCTTCTCGGTATCGATACTCTCTATTGGATCCATTACAAATGCAGTTCGTAGTTCCATGATGTGTGCCGTGGCTATAAATTGTCGGGATTGATTCTACCGAATTTTATAGGAACCAACAATATACCTGGTATCACAATAGTTCTAAGCCCCGGGCATTATGTATAATACTATATGGGGCGAGCCAGCAAACAACCTATGCCGGGTAATCCATGAAAGATAAGTTCAAAAAATATCGGAGCCTTGAGGTAACGGACGAAACTAAGAGAATCCGAATGCTTCGGCTTATGGTCCAGTTCACTATCTCACTCATCTACCAGGGTGATCTGAGTAGAGACGAGGCACTCGAACGCGTTAGCGGGGTTAGAAAATTTGCCCTCAAACTTTTTCCAGGGAAGGAGACCGCGTTTGAGCTAATCTACAGCCCTAAGTTTAAGCGGGCGATCGAAGAGATTTATGGCACACATTGACCGAGATGTAATCAGCAGACTGTATGAGAACGGTAGCGTTTCCACCCAAGAGGCTACTCAGTTCCAGAAACAGATGAGGGATATGGTCGCCTCAGAGAACGGATTTAGCGAGATAGAAACCATTGCCGGGGTAGACCTTGCATACCTTAAGTCAGAGGGAAAACTCGTATGCGGGATCATAGTATTCTCGTACCCGGAGCTCTTAGAAAAAGAGCGGGCTTATGTCGTTCGGGACATAGATTTCCCATACATACCGGGCTTTCTTGCTTTTAGGGAAGGCCCTCCCATAATAGAGGCGTACAAAAAACTGAGCAACAAACCGGACTTGATCATGGTAGACGGCCACGGCCAGGCTCACCCGCGGGGGTTTGGGATTGCCTGTCACATAGGGGTTGTCCTGGGTGTGCCCACAATAGGTGTGGCGAAAAAAAAGCTCTACGGCGAATGCCGAGAGCCTGGGAACAAAAAGGGTTCAATGACCGATATCAGGACTAAAAAGGGTGAGCTTATAGGAAATGTGGTGCGGACAAGGGATAGTGTGAAACCGGTGTTCGTATCGGTCGGTCATCTCGTTGATCTGTCTTCTGCAAGCAACATAGCACTTGAGTGTGCGCGCGGTTACAGGGTGCCCGAACCTACCAGAATAGCCGACAGGTATGTAGCCGAGTTAAAGAGGGGGGTGATGGATAGTGCCTGAGCGCTTTTCGTGGGTAATAGATGAAATGCTGGCAGGCATGGAGCGTCCCGGTCTTTTCAGAGGGCTTGATACTGATCTCGAGTTTTTGCACGAGCAGGGGGTCGAGGTGATCATAAACCTGGAGGAGCCAGAGCACCGCCAAGATTACGAAGGGTTTTTAGTAAAATATATTCCCATCTTGGATTTCGGGCCCCCAAGCCCGGAGGATTTTAAGGAATTCGTCGGGTTTGTGGATGAAAAGATTACCGATGGCAACCGAGTAGCGGTGCATTGCTATGCGGGAATGGGCCGGACCAATGTAATGATCGCAAGCTACCTCATACACTATCTCAGTATCGACCCAATGCTGGCACTCAACACTGTACGTACTAAGCGGCCTGTGCACATGGTGAATTATCAACAGACCGAAGCCCTATCGGAGTATTATAAACTTATCAAAGAGTAAGATGCTCAACTGCAGCGATAATATGTCACTTTTGTTAGCGAAATTGCTTTGCTTTTTTCTTGGTTTATAGGGTAAATTATCTAATTAGGGCAAGCATTCGCAGCATATTGGAGGTTAAATGGGAACATATTCCGAGGACGTGCTGGAGCAGTTGGACTATGGAAGCGGCCGTACACTCTATGGGGACACGCCTCTTGCAATCCTAAAAGCATTTATGCAGTCGGGTGTGAGCTACTTGGGCGGCTACCCGGGCTCTCCAACAGCGGGATTGATAGACGCTATCTCAGACGCCTATGATAACCACCTAAAAGATAAAGGAATTTACTTCGATTCATCGGGGAACGAGGCGTCCGCAGCCTCATTGCTCTCTGCGTCCATCAGCTATCCCATCAGGGGTTCGGTTAACTGGAAGATCGTGGGGACCAATGTTGCGTCCGATGCGCTCTCGCATATATGTTCGTCGGGTGTAACGGGCGGGGCCATGATCATCGTGGGGGAGGATTACGGCTGTGACAGCACTTGTGTGGCCGAGAGGGCTCTACCGTTTGCCCTTAAGTCCTCTATGGCTGTGATAGACCCCAGGGGTGACTTGGGGCTTGTAGCCAAGATGGTAGAGGCCGGGTTCGAGCTTTCCGAGTATTCCAACATGCCGGTAATGTTTCTGCTCTCGACCAGGGTGGCGCATATTAGGAACAAGATGATATGTAAGGACAATGTAACCCCCAAAATAAGCACCATAAACAGACTTGATGACCTTATTACCGATCTGGAAAAGATCCCTCTGCCTCCATTTACATTCGAACATGAGAAAAAGAAATACAACGAACGCATTCCCGCTGCGAGAAGGTTCATACTCGACAGGAAGCTGAATGAACATTTTGCGGGGCAAGACACCGAGATAGGAATAATTACGCACGGGATGATTTTTAACTCGTTGCTAAGATGTCTTCACAACCTGGGCGAGGCCACACTCTATGGGGAGTGCAGGGTGCCGATACTGAACCTCAATGTCACTAACCCGCTTGTGCCCGAGGAGATTGAGGGCTTTTTAGCGGGTAAAAAAGCGGTGCTCATAGTGGAGGAGGGTATGCCCAACCTCCTGGAGGAGCAGATTAGGTCAATTGCACAGAGGGCAAAGCTCGGTCTGGATATATACGGCAAGGACACTCTGCCGCAGGCTGGGGAATACACGCCTGACCACATTGCAAAGGGGATTGGCAAGTTCCTGCTTACTAACACCCAATCCAGTTACGACCGCGAAAGGCTGGTAGAAAAAAGCGAGTTTACCGAAAAACATAAGGAGCGTGCACGTACGTTCCTGAAAACCCCTGTGGCTAAACGGAACCCGGTGTTTTGCACCGGATGCCCCGAGCGGCCGATATTTACCGCTATAAAAATTCTTGAGGAGGATTATGGCAAGTCTTATTATGCATCGGACATAGGGTGCTACTCGATGAGCGGGCTCCCTCCGTTTGACCTTAGCAACTCTATCACTGGCATGGGAATAGGGCTTGCGTCTGCAGGGGCTCTCTCGCGCATGGCCAACAAGCGGGTGATCTCGTTTATGGGAGACGGTACATTTTGGCATAGCGGGCTCACTACAAGCATAGCAAACGCTGTGTACAACAATCAGAACGCAATCTTAATAATCCTCGAGAATTTCTGGACATCTATGACGGGCCACCACGAAAATCCTGCGTCGGGTAAGAATATGAGGCAGGAGGGTGTGGGAATGGATATAGAGAAAGCGCTTCGGGGTTCGGGTGTGAGATGGATAAAAACAGTCGATCCCTATGACCTTAAAGATTCGATAAACATATTGCGCGATGCATACGCAGAGGACCAGGGACTACGGGTGATCATATCTCGAGGTGAGTGTCAGCTCGAAAAAAATAGAAAAGAGCGAGCAGCCCTCAAAAAGGGTATCAAGACCGGAAAACGAATGGTGCATGCCAAACTCGGGGTGGACCCGGACATTTGCACTGGCGACCACTCGTGTATGCGGTATAACGGCTGTCCCTCACTCACACTCAAGGAAAGCCCAACGATTTTGCGTGACGACCCTGTGGCCCATATTGAGCATTCGTGTGTGGGCTGCGGGCTCTGTGGCGAGATTGCTCACGCCGCGGTGTTATGCCCCTCGTTTTACAAAGTCGAGATCATAGACAATCCGTCGCTTTGGGATAGAGTGAGCTCGAGGGTAAACCGCTCGTTGCTTCATATGTTTACAAAAAACGGTTGGACTTAATACAACTATATCTTTGTTCGTAAGGTAAGAATCCGGTTGTTTCGTTCGAGACATGGAAAATAACAACGATCTAATAAAAATTCTAATTCCAGCCGTAGGAGGTCAGGGTGGGGGTGTGATGACCGAGTGGCTGGTGCAGGCCTTTTTTGACGAGCATTTCGATGTGCAGGGTATAAGCCTGCCGGGTCTGTCTCAGAGAGGTGGCTCGACAGTGTATTACCTTGAAGCACACCCCAGGCATAAAGCGCAGGACAAAAACGTTGTGTTTGCACAGTACCCAATGCCGGGTGATGTGGACGTGATACTATCGCAGGAATTCCTTGAGCTCGGGCGGGCGCTTGAGCTTGGTTACGGCTCTGACAAAACCACTATCGTAACAAGTACACACAGGATCTACTCTACACTGGAGAAGATGCCCCTTGGTAGCGGGATTTACCAAGAGGAGAACCTAAGGCGTATTGCCGAGGAGTTCTCACGTGAATTTATCGGCATTGATGCTCTTGAGCTGGCGAAGATAAACGATATGGACGAACTCGCTGTGAATGCCATCCTCTTGGGTGCGTTGGCGGCTCTTGAGATATTGCCGATTAACAAAGCCTCATTCATAGGGGCTATTGGTCAGGTAGGGGTTGCAGTGACCAGCAATATTAAGGCGTTTGAGGCGGGGTATGACTATGTTACGTCTCAAAAGAAAGACCCAATTGGGGCTGGGTCTCAAACGGACTGGGATGATTTTGTAGCTGAGAGGGCAGAGAAACTAGAGGGAAGTAAAGCAGGTGAGTTCCTTGACCTGATTCGTGAGCGAATTGCCGATTATCCCGACGGGGTGCGACAGCTAGTAGCCGAGTCAACGTACAGGCTAATAGACTATCAGGCTAAGTGGTACGGAGAGAAGTATCTAGATAGCGTTGATTCTATATATCAGCTTGATAAATCGGTTAAGGCAGACGGGTTTGTGCTCACAAAGCAATATGCCAAAAATCTTGGGTTATGGATGGGGTATGAAGATGGTATCCGTGTGTCGGAACTAAAGATAAATTCGGGCAGGTTCAAACAGATAATGGAAGGTATGAGGATAAAACCGGGCCAGGTATTTAGGGTGGTAGATTACTTAAAACCAGATGCTGAGGAGGTCTATGGCCTGTTCCCAAATATTTTGGTAGCCCCAATTATGGCTGTTGTAAATAGTAGAGTATTCCAAAAAATTGTTGGAAAGCGCAAGCCCCTTACTATGGGTCAGACACCCACAACAACATCTTTTACGGGGTTTATGAGGCTATGGTTTTTGACGAAGTTTAAGTTCATAAGACCTTACTCGTATAGATATAAACAGGAACATAGGTTAATAAAGAAATACGATGCTGCAATTAGAACCTTTGCGGCGTTGGATTATAACCTGGGGGTGCTTATTGCTAGCAGCGCCAGCATGATAAAGGGTTATGGACGTATAAGAAGAAGAACCATAGACGCTTTTCTCCGCTTCATCGACAACATTATGGTTCCGATCACAGAACTTGATAAGTCTACTACAGGTGAGTACACAAGGTCTGTGCAAATCGGTGAACGGTCATTAAAACTGATCTCCGAGTCCACAGAGGGAATAGATCAGGCCGAAACCATTGTGCAGGACGAGCTAGAGCGAAAAGCTGCTTAAAGGGACGGCAGGCTTTAATTTCAGGCATCTGCCTTCATCAAATCTATAAATTTAGTAAACAGGTAAGAGGAGTCATGCGGTCCGGGGGAGGCTTCAGGATGGTACTGTACTGAGAACACGGGATAATTTTTGTGTCTTAGACCCTCCACGGTGTCGTCGTTTAGGTTTATATGGGTTACCTCTACATCACTGCCGAGCGAGTCGGCATCCACTGCAAAGCCATGGTTCTGTGAGGTGATCTCGACTTTACCGGTGGACAGGTCTTGGACCGGTTGGTTTGCACCCCTGTGGCCGAACTTAAGCTTAAACGTATTTCCACCTAGTGCCCTGCCCAAAATCTGGTGCCCTAAACATATCCCGAAAATAGGGATTTTGCCGACAAGGCTCTGCACGCTTTCAATTGCATATGGCACACCGGCCGGGTCGCCGGGACCGTTGGATAGAAACACCCCGTCGGGCTTTAGTCCCATTACGTCGTTGGGTGGCGTGGTGGACGGCACTGTCCAGACCTCGCAACCGAAATCTACCAATTTGCGGAGTATGTTTTGTTTTATACCAAAATCGTATGCTACTACTCTAAACTGTTTATCGGCCTCTCTACGGGCTTCGTAAGCCGGTCTCCATAACTCTGTGCCCTTTTCCCATTGATATTTTTCCCCACAGCTTACCTCTGTGACCAAATCGGCTCCCACAATGCTCTCCGATGCTCTTACCGTATCTATAAGAGTTTTAGAATCGGACTCGACGGTAGATATGATCCCCCTCATAGCCCCCTCGGTACGTATTGTCCTTGTAAGCTCTCTGGTGTCGATGCCTTGGATTCCCAGCACCCCGCTTTCAGATAAATAGGGTCCAAGTGCCATCTGGGACCTCCAGTTGCTAGGGTGCTCCCAGTACTCTTTTACAACAAACCCTCTCAGAAAAGGCTTACGCGACTCGACATCCTCGGGGTTTACCCCATAGTTGCCGATCTCGGGGTAAGTCATTACAACGATCTGACCGTTATAGGAAGGGTCAGTCAGTATTTCCTGGTACCCAGTGAGCGATGTGTTAAACACTACCTCGCCGCACACCTCGCCGCTTGCTCCGAAAGATAGCCCTTCAAACACGGCACCGTTTTCTAAAACCAGAAATGCTTTATCCATAAGCTCGAGGTGAAAATACATTCTAATATGTGCGTTGTCAAACGTGATTTCTAGGATATCAACGAAAATTATTTGCGATTTGCGGGTGTCGCAATATACTATAATCATTGATTAATATTGAGCTCCTGGTGATGGACTTGTCTAATTTTTGTGCTAAGCCTTGAAAATAATTGGGATTGGTAGTATCACTAAAGATACAATAATGGCTGAAGTAAACCCTGTAAAACATAAAGAAAAGATACTCATCGTAGATGATGAAGAGACCATCCGCAATCTCTTTTTAGAGACTCTCGAGGGTTTCGGATACAGGTGCGATACCGCTCAAAACGGGCTCCAGTGCCTAGAGAAATTCTACGAACAGAGTGATTTCGATGTAGTTCTTTTAGATGTTCAGATGCCTAAGCTAAACGGCATTGAGACACTTAAGAAACTGAAATCTTATGCCCCTGACATCTCCATAATCATGGTGTCGGCTTCCAGGGAAATAGAGAACGTGAGAGAGGCACTTAAGGAAGGTGCCTACGACTACATCTTTAAACCCTTTAACATAAACGATGTAGAAGCCGTGATCCGTCGTGCGGTTGAAAGGGCAAAACTGATAAAAGAGAACAAGGACTACCAAAAGAACCTTGAGAAAAAGGTAGCCGATCAAACCCGCGAGCTGGTTAATCTCTACTCAAGCACACTCGAAGCAATGATCCTGGCACTTGACCTTAGGGAACAGGAAACGGGCTATCATTCCTATCGCGTTACGGAATATGCGCTTAAAATTGCTAAAAAGCTTAATCTTGACGATAACGATCTGGCGATACTGGCGAAAGGGGCGTTGCTCCATGATATAGGGAAAATAGGTGTCCCAGATCATATACTGCTTAAGCCGGGTGCGCTTACCGATGATGAATGGAAGATAATGAAGATGCATCCTGAAAACGGGTACAAACTACTTCAGAGGATCGATTTTCTCGAGGACTCGGCTCAGATAGTACTTAGCCACCACGAGAGGGCCGATGGTACCGGGTATCCAAGGCAGTTAAAGAGAGAGGATATACCGTTTGGGGCCAGGATATTCTCTGTTGTGGACGCGCTTGATGCAATGACAAGTGAGCGGACATACAGAAAAGCAATGCCGTTTGAAAAAGCCTCTGAGATCATAGTTGAGAATTCCGGCACACAGTTCGATCCGGAAATCGTAGAGGTTTTTCAAGATGTGGAACTGATGGATTTTAAGAATATCAGAGACAATATTGCAGTTAGAGGCACCGATTATATAGAGGGTTTACTCTACTACTTGAGCAAACACTACTAAAACCCACCCCATAGCCACTACACTTCATTCAGCTCTTTACGGAGCAGTTCATTTACGACCTTGGGATTTGCATTGCCCCCGGTGGTTTTCATGACCTGACCTACGAAAAATCCCAGCAGTTTTTGGTCCCCATTCTTAAATCTATCTACCTCGTCGGGGTGTCTCTTGAGTATGTCGCGTATCATATTGAGAATCTCGTCCTGGTCAGATATTTGCTCGAGTCCTTTACTCTTTACAATCTCCCGGGCGTCTTTGCCGCTCGTAATCATTTCGCTAAAAATGTCTTTTGCCATTTTCCTGCTTATTGTGCCCTGGTCGATAAGTGTGAGGAGTTGGGTGAGCTTAGGTGGAGTAATAGCGAATTGGTCTATTGAGTCTTCGTCATCGATTTCGCGCAGAAGCTCGGTCATGATCCAGTTGCTAAGTGCTTTGGGATTGTTATAGCTCGCGAGGCACTGCTCGAAATAGTCCGCGATCTGTTTTGAGGAGGTTAGTACACCTGCGTCGTATTGGGGTAGTTGGTAGTCGTCTATAAACCTGTTCAGCCTTGCTTCGGGTAGCTCAGGCAGGTCCTCTTTAATCTCTTTTATCCAACTGTCTTCTATTACGACGGGCAGGAGGTCGGGGTCAGGGAAGTATCTGTAGTCATGTGCTTCTTCTTTTGACCTCATAGAGAACGTAACACCCTTGTCCGAGTCAAAGAGCCTTGTTTCTTGTGTGACCTCTTCTCCGCTTTCGAGTACCAAAATTTGCCTCTTTATCTCGTACTCTATGGCTTTCTCTACAAATTTAAACGAGTTAACGTTCTTTATCTCGGCTTTTGTGCCGAGCTCCTTAGTCCCTTTGGGTCTTACGGATACATTAGCATCGCAACGGAGGCTACCCTCTTCCATATTACCGTCACAAACCCCAATGTAGCGGACAATGGCACGGAGCTTTTTCATATACTCCACAGCCTCTTGAGGGCTCGAAATATCGGGTTCACTTACAATTTCGATAAGCGGGGTGCCGGCTCTGTTTAGGTCCACAAAGCTAGAATTGCTGCGTGTGTCGTGTATGAGTTTCCCGGCGTCCTCTTCCATATGTATTCTAGTGATGCGGATTTTCTTATCATTGTCACCTACACGTATCATGAGCCACCCGTTTTCGGACAATGGAGCGTCGTACTGCGAGATTTGATACCCTTTGGGCAGGTCGGGATAAAAATAGTTCTTACGAGCAAACCTGGACACTGTGTTTACATCACAGTTAAGCGCAATTGCAGCCCTGATGGCGTACTCGAGAGCCTTTTTATTTAATACCGGCAGCACTCCCGGTAGACCCATAGTAACTGGACAAACCTGTGTGTTGGGTTCCCCGCCGAACTCTGTTGAGGCTGGGGAGAAGATCTTGGATTCTGTAGAGAGCTGAGCGTGTACCTCGAGTCCTATAACCGGTTCATATTCCATATATTTACCCCTATTTTCAGTTAGATTAATGGTGATTGATCGGTTGCAATTGTCAAGGAGGCAATAAGTGCCTGTGGTCGAAACGATTTTAGTAATCTCGCCCCATCCCGATGACTTGGAAATCGGTATGGGCGGGGCAGTGTGCAAATTTATTAGCGAAGGTAAGAGGGTTGTGTCGGTTGTGGTGACCGACGGGAGGGGGAGCACCAACACACTGGGTGTAACAGAGGGCGAGCTGGTAGGAATTAGGGAGAATGAGACAAAAAAAGCCTCTGAGATCTTAGGCGTTAAAGAGCTCATAATGATGGGGATAATGAATCTCAAGGCCCAAGACAGGGCCGATTATACAAGAGAGGAAACAAAACGTATCATTGAGCTATATTCACCCGTAGAGCTATATATCCCACACCCCGAGATCGATAAGCACCCTACACATAAAAAAGTGTCACGGCTTGTATTGGAGGCTCTGGGTGATCTACAAGTTAAGCCGCGGGTACTTTGCTACGAGGTATGGACCCCTTTTCCATCATATGACAGGATTGTTGATATTACCCAGTGGATCGAGAAAAAAACGGGGGCTGTGGCAACGCACCGCAGCCAGACCGCTTACAGGGATTATGTGGGCGGGGTCAAGGGGCTTAACAAGTATAGGGCTGTGTTCAATGAGATTCGTGGTGTCGGGGAGATGGAATATGCCGAGGTTTTTATAGAATTGGGGTAGCCTAACTATGCGTTCACATCGGGTCTGAAGAGTTTTATTATTTGGGGATCCTGCCTGTTTTTTTGGACCAGAGCACCATATCCAGCTCCTCTATACTCATACCGAGCACTTTGGTAAACTCGCTCATTTTGTGCTCTGCATCGATATATTGTTTCTTGGTAGTGGGCGGTTTTTGGCTCTCGAGAATCCCATAGTTAAATAGCTCCCGTGTCACGTTTCGATCTAGTATTGCGTATCCTCTAAAGCCTATATTACGAAGGAAGTGACTCGATTGGGTGTAACCGAGTCCTTTTATATCTTTATTGGATGCGATGAAATCGCGTCTTTCTATAGGGTCTGTGATGGAAAAAATAGTGTTTCTTATCTTCATATTGTAAGTGGAGTTGAAGTACTCGCGGGTGTGTACAATGTAGTCAGATTTCTCGGGGTATTTGTGTATGTCCTCTAGTCTGTGTGTGAGTTCGCCGGCAGTTGCCGTAAGCAATACGTCTTTGATAGCATTTAACGACTTGGTACCAACTACGGGGCCCACAGCGGACGTAAGGATGCAAAATACGAGCTCCTCAAAAATCCTTTGGTCATCACCTGATTCATGAATCTCTTGGAATTGAGCGAGTTGCTCTGCGATTTCTGCATGTTTGTCTGAATAGATTCTCTTCAATTCCTCTATACTGTTTTTTGTGTTCATGGTTTTTTCGAATTTATATAGAGCCCCTACTTTAAAATCTTGCCTGTTTTTCCGCTCCATAGTAAAAGATCGAGTTCGTCTATATTAATATTGATCGACGAGGCGAAAGACTTTAGTGTGGACTCGAGCTCTAGGTATCGCAACCTGCCGGTAGGGGGTTTCGTGTTTGTGATGAGCCCGTAATTAAGCATAGAGTTTAGGATATGTTTGTCGATTATGGCATAGCCTCTAAAGCCTATATTGCGCAGGAAATGGCTTGCCTCCTTATACCCGATACCCTTTATGTCCTTGTTCTTTGCTAGAAGATCCCTTCTGTGTATAGGGTCTTTTTCTCTCTTTAATATTTGTTTGAGGTTTAATTTACATTCGTTGGATAGGTGCTCGCGAGTGTGAATAATATAGGCTGCCCTGCTGTTTGGATACCTGTGAACTCCTCTAAGCCTCTTGCGAAGAGTTTCTAGTGAGCAGGTGTGTAACACGTCCTTTGTAGACTCGATTGATTTAAGTCCCATGGCGGCGCTGGCACCAGCAGTCAGTATACAGAAGGCCAGTTCCTCAAATACCTCTTTATCATCAGCGTGATTAAGCACCGACCTAAATTCCCTGAGTCTTTGCCTTATCTGCTTTCTCTTTATACGGTACTCTTGGTGGAGCGTGGCATAGGGGTCCAGTTGCATATTACGATGAAGGGTAATCAGGATTTGGCAAATATACCAGGTAACTAGCGGTAGATAGTCAGTTTCTTGCCGGGGGCAAGGCTGTTGGAGGTTAGCTTATTCCACTTTTTAATATTGGCAACGGTAACGTTGTGTTTGCTTGCAATCTCCCAAAGAGTGTCGCCTTTTTTAACGTTGTAACGAACCGTAGAGGCCTTAGCGCTTCTGTGACCGTTTTGGCCCGAGGGGATAGAGATAACCTGACCTACTCGGATATTAGAACCGGAGATGTTATTGGCACTCTTTATTGAAGCGAGTTTAACATTGTGGCGTGCGGCTATACCACCTAAGGTATCGCCACGCTTAACCTTGTACTTGGTGGGTTTGCTTCCCTTAGCGGTGCTTGAGCTGGCAACATAGGACGAGCCCGGGATGGTGAGGGTCTGGCCCACCATGATGTTGTTGCTCTTTAGGTTGTTAGCGTTTTTGATGGTTGCGATTTTAACCTTGTGACGGGCTGCAACACCTCCGAGGGTGTCCCCACGCTTAACCTTGTACTTTACTGTTTGACCGCTTCTCTTAGAGGTGCTTGAGCTGGCCTTATAGGACGAGCCCGGGATGGTGAGGGTCTGGCCCACCATGATGTTGTTGCTCTTTAGGTTGTTAGTGCTTTTGATAGTTGCGATTTTAACCCTATGCCGGGCCGCAACGCCACCTAGAGTATCGCCTCTTTTTACCTTGTACTTTATAGTGCTTCTAGTCTGTTTTGTGCTCGTTTTGGAACTTGCATAGGTAGTGCCGCCGACATGAGGGATCTTTAGAACCTGGCCCGTTCTTATAGTCGAACCACTGATCCCATTGGTCCTTTTTATCGTAGTAATGCTCACTCTGTGCTTTGCTGCGATACCGCCAAGAGTATCACCTGACTTAACCCTGTATTTTGATATGGTAGGTCTTACGCTTCCGCCTACATCGTCATAGTATCTACCCGATGCTCCTGGGATTGTAATAGTCTGGCCGGATTTGATGAGACTGCCCTTTATGCCGTTTGCCCTTTTTATCGAACTGGCACTGACCCTGTGTCTGGCAGCTATTGCACCCAGCGTGTCACCACGGCGTACCTTGTATTTAACTGTCGTAGTGCGGTTTTTAGATGATGACGTTGTTGATTTGCTGCTTACACCCGGGATGGTGAGGGTCTGGCCCAACATGACTTTGGATCCCTTGAGTCCGTTTGCCCTCTTAATGCTCGACATCTTCACGCCATAGCGCGAGCTTATCTTTGCTAATGTATCGCCCCTGCGTACCTTGTGCTTGGCATATTTGCTGTTTTTAGCATGAACCGGGCTTGCCTTTGGCAGCTTGGCAATTTGAGTACTCTTATTGGATACAACCCTGGCGTAACCAATCGGCACATTTATTTGATATGAACCGCCCGGTGGGGTCGCCTTTTGTAGGAGTGCCGGGTTTAGTTCCTTAAGTTTGGTAGGGCTTACACCTATTACCTTTGCGATATCCGATAGTTTCTTTTGCCCTGCTACTTCGGCTGTTTCAAACCTAAGCGGGCTTTGATAATTGATACCTGTAAACCCGTATTGCGCAGGGTTTTTGGCTATGATTAATGCAGCCATCATCTTGGGGACATAATTTTTTGTTTCTCTGGGCAGTGTGTGTTCCGAGATCTGCCAGAAATCATAGAGCTGATATTTATCAATTGCGTTTTGAACCCTGTCTTCACCACAGTTATAACCTGCAGCCGCCAGTTCCCACGATTGGAACATCTCATAGAGGTCCCTCATATAATTGGATGCTGCAATTGTTGCCTTACGAGGGTCCATCCGCTCGTCGGTCCAAGTGTCAACCCTGAGTCCATAGCGTTTGGCGGTGGGCTTGATGAATTGCCACGGGCCCACAGCTCCTGCGTGTGAGCGAGCTGAAACACTGAAGCCGCTCTCAATCATTGCCTGATATACTAGGTCCTTAGGCATACCCTGATCTTCTAGGATCTCAGTCATCATCGGGATGTATTTGCCGGACCTGGATAACCATTTTGCAAAGAAGTTACGTCCATTTGTTTGAAAAAAGTTGATGTAATGGTGAACCTTGTCGTTTAGTACTACAGGAATCTCGCTCTCTGTCATTGGAACTACGCTTGGAAAGTCCGAGAGCACGTTCTCAAAATAGTAGTAAGACTGCCATACCTGTAGATGGGGGTTTGAGAGATAAAAAGAGGACTGGACCTCTTCTTCCTCAAACTCCTCTTCGTAGGGGCGATAGTTCTCGTCGTCAACAAACTGAATATCGGACATGGAGTTGGAATCGCCCATATGTATTCCGGCCTGTCCGGGAGATGATGATCTATAGTTTGGTGATTTGCTTGAGCACCCAATCAAGAGTAGGATGCAGGACAGTATTGAAATGATGGAATATTTAGAAAGCATTGGTAGATTTTTTATCATAATTCTAGAACAATGTCAATGGTTTCTGCTTCAAAATTAAATTTTTTCATTAAAAATTGCCAATTAGCATCTCTCCGCTAAGTACGGGACGAGGGATTGTATGAAAAAATTAAACTATTTCGATTATATCATGAAAATAGTTTTTAAACTCAGCAGAGCTCATATTGGCAGCTTTTGCCAATTTCCGTAGATTATTTTTATTTGATAAATCGTTTTGGTTTAGCTTTATCATATACTTAACAGCTACCTCGTAAGACTCCGTATCGATATCCACGTACCTAACCCTTGCTTTCCCTGTGTTTTTATCTACAAGGTCCTTAAAGTATAGAGGTACCATCTTACCGGTTTGGATCGAGAGCATAGCCCCCGTGCCGCCTGAGAGCAGGAATTTTACAGCACTGTAACCGAGGTCGCGAGTGTATTTGGCGTCGAATGGAGTGGGTGGGGCTGAGCGGAGTTCATAGCCTATCCGCTTGTCTACAATCCTCGTATCCAACCCCTTTTCTTTCAGTTGTTCCCGTGCTCTGTGTTTTAGCAATTGACCGAGGTCCACCTCGGAAAGCATTATCCTGCCGTGTTTATCTCGAGCCACATCACTTAATTGCTCTAACTCGCCCGGTTCTAGTCTGTCTGCGATCCCCTCGGCTATCACTGCTACACCGTCTTCTCTGCCCATGGATAATCTTTTAATAATTGCACCCTCAAGGATCTTAACCAACACTCCTAGTGATATAGGTTTTGATCCGAACTGCTCTGGAATGATGGTTAGGGTTGCCCCCGCTGCCTTACCGATGCCCAGAGCCAAGTGCCCTGTTCTTCTGCCCATTGTTACTACGAAGTACCACCGATTTGTAGTCCTTGCATCCTCCATAAGGTAATGCAAGAGACTCGTGCCTATGTTTCTGGCGGTCTCATACCCGAAAGTGGGGATGTAGCCCGGCATTGGGAGGTTGTTGTCTATGGTTTTGGGGATGTGAGCTATTTTTATACGCCCCTTGGTTTCCTTCCCGATTCTATTGGCGAGGTAAAGAGTGCCGTCGCCCCCTATGGTTATTAGGTATTTAACACCCAGTTTGTTAAGTGAATTTATCGTATTGCTTAGCCGCTTTTTAGTGCTGGTGGGGTTTTCCCTGGAGATTCCTATAATGGAACCCCCGGTGTTATGGATTCGGGACGTTTTTCCAATCGTTAATTTTTCAATGTGTTTTAAGTTGCCTTCTGCTATCCATTTAAATCCTTCCCTTATACCCAGTACCTCTATACCCCTGTTTATGGCCTCTATAGTTGCCGCACTTATAACACCGTTTATACCCGGTGCCGGGCCACCACTTACGACAATTGCGAGTTTGTTATTTTTGGCTGTTTTTGCCATTTAATCGATGATTTTGGATAAAGGACTCGTTTTAGGTTTGATATAGTTTACCAAATGCATAGAGATTGATCCAACTGGGTGATGAAAGCGGTTAATGATAATATGTAGGCTTATTGTCGGGGACGACCTTTAATTTTTGTTGGAAGTGTCTAGATAAAAAGATACCGGCTACAAAACCTCCGAGATGCGCCCATATTGCTACCCCGCCGGTATCTCCATCGGTGTCTACCGTGTCCATTACACCCAGGAACTGTATGATGAACCACAACAAAATAAATGCAGCAGCAGGCATTAGCCTACGCTTTAAAGAGAATATATTTGGGACCAGAGTGATCTTTGACCGGGGAAAGAACGTTAAGAACGCAGCCAATACAGCCGAGATAGCACCGCTTGCACCCACCGTTGGAATATCGGAGCCCAGGTGAGTTACTACCTGAAACAACCCGGCTATCACCCCACAGATCAAATAAAAGGCCAGGTATTTCATGTGGCCCATTCGGTTCTCGACCTTTGCCCCGAATATATATAGAAAAAGCGTATTCCATAACAGATGGGCCCACCCCCCGTGAAGGAACAAATAGCTTAGAAACGGTAGGGTTCTCTCTGAAAGGCTGTAGCTCTGGAGTGTAAAGATATGAGAGGGGATAAGGCCGTACTCCCTAAATATAGTATTAATACCGGTACCGGAATCCAATATATAGAGAAAAATTGCTATGTTTAGTGCTATAAGGGTGTAGTTTATGAAGGGAAAACCGGTTCTAGTTCCGCTTTTGTAAAATCGCATCATATTATGGAATCAGTATACATTTTGCTCTACCGTCTTCAAAGCACAGGTCTGTCGAGATTACGCAGAACTAAGAGTTATATATTATATGCTTGGCAAATAAGACATTGAGTAACAAGCTTCGGATTTGCAATAGCTATGCTTGGGGCTTAGAATGGTAAGCTGTTTATAAGTAATGGTGACATTATGTTTAACAAAATGCGAAATGATTTGGTCCAGGCACTCTCTTGCATAGAGCTCATTATTGTTAATGCTGCAATATTCGAATCTGACAATATTCGAGAGATTGCTCAAGAAGGTCATCTTCTGCCAAACGCCATATGGTTAGAGAAACTTAAGACGTTCCATGTGGGGTGTGTGGCTTATAGCCCTAATGAGTCTCGGGACCTATCAGCTGTGGCCGAAAGGCTTGGTATTGTGCTTAAGCCCCGCGTCGATGACAGCGGGGAGTTTTATCGAAAGACCAAGACCAAGTACCGTCTGGCCGATGAACAGATAGCACTTATCCTTGCCGAGAGTAGTGATACTTCTATCGCCGGTCATGCCGTGTTCTCTGCAGCACCACCCGATGCACCGTTGGATATAAAAGCCGTGTCTTACTACCCGACCTACGACACAGGCGCAGGTGCTCTAATTGAGATTGCAGAGCTTATTGTACGCTCAAAGAAATACCCCGGCGGTTGGTCGGATTAACACTACTGCCCAATTACCAATCCACACTAACTTTCTACAACCGAGCATGAACGCAAAGCCCCGCATATGATACAATAGGGTCATGTGTCGGGAGCTAACTAATTCTATTAAGAAAGCCGCCTATGACATAGGTTTTGATCTTGTAGGCATAGCACCCGTGGGCAAGTACCCCGAGACCCAGTGGTATAAGCAGTGGCTCCAAAAGGGTTTTGCGGGAGAGATGGGCTATATGGGTAGGGACCCCGAGCGCCGTGGGGATGTAGCAAACCTGCTTAGCGGTGCCAAGTCGGTTATCACGTGCGGGCTAAATTACAACACTGACCACCCCTATTCCACAAGCCTGCACGATAAAGATAAGGGGTGGGTTTCGCGCTATGCTTGGGGGGATGACTACCACGAGCTTATCCATAGTTATCTCAAGCAGCTGCTTACATGTATTCAAGGGTGTGTGGACTCTAATCTAAATGCACGGATATATGTAGATACTGGTCCTGTGTTGGAGAGGGCATATGCTAAATATGGCGCGGTGGGGTGGGTCGGGAAAAACACATGCATTATTAATCAACAGATTGGTTCATGGCTTTTTCTGGGCGAGATCATTACGGATATAGAGCTTGATTATGATTCCCCTGTACCCGATAGGTGCGGCACTTGTACTATGTGTATAGATGCCTGTCCCACAGACGCTCTTGTAGCCGCATACGAGCTTGACTCGCGGCTATGCATATCGTACCTGACAATTGAGCTTAAGGGCCCCGTTCCAAGCAGGTTACGAGATAAAATCGATAACAACGTATACGGCTGTGACATTTGTCAGGACGTCTGCCCCTGGAACAAAAGTGCCGGGGTTACCGACGAGCATGCATTTATACCGAGGGAGGGATTATTAGCACCCGATCTTGCTGATCTGGCCGTGTTAACCCCCGAGGAGTTCAACAAAAAGTTCAAAGACAGTGCTGTTAAACGGACTAAGAGGAGGGGGCTTTTGAGAAACACCTTGATTGCAATCGGAAACTCGGGGAACCCCGATTTCGTAAAAGCTGTGAAAAAATGCCTAAAAGACCCCGAGCCCCTTGTGAGAGTACACGCGGCGTGGGCGCTATGGAAACTGATGGGGGAGGGTAGCAAGGATATCCTCGAAGCTCAACTATCCCGGGAAGAGGACAACGTAGTAAGGAGCGAGATTACAGATTTATTGGTTGAGATAGAGGGCTTGCGGTCCCGGTGTGTGAGCACCTAAATCCTTTGAGCATGAAAAAGATTAGATGAACTAAAAGAATTACAAGATATACTAGAAGTATGGCCGACAATGCACGCAGGGAGGTAATGAAGTTAAACAAGACTTTCTACAAGGCTGTTGAGACCAGCAACATAGACTTGATGGATAAGATTTGGATATGTGAGCCACGTGCTAGGTGTGTGCATCCGGGTTGGCCTATGCTCCACGGTTGGAAAGCCATCAGAAAAAGCTGGGAAAAAATTTTCGAGTCTGGGGCACCTACATCAATAAGTTTGTTAGATGTCAGAGTGGATGTGTCCGAGGGATTGGCCTGGGTAATTTGTATAGAAAAAATCAGTTACGGAGAAGGGCCCGGGGAATCCGCAGGCTTTGCTCAGACCACAAATATTTATGAACATACAGAGCACGGCTGGAACCTTGTACTCCACCATGCCTCGCCCATCCCTATGCCGCGAGTAGAGGTGGAAAACGACAGGACTTTGCAGTAAATATTCCTTCTTCAAAAATTAAAGTTGTGGTTGTAAAACACATCGACTCCGGGATTCTCTCCCCCAATGTCCCCGTCAATCGTAAGGAATTTGAACAACCGATACTCAACGAGCACTTTGTTCTGAGTAATGTTTGTTGAGTTCAATATAGACTCTGTGGTGCCCCTCTCGTAGGCAATGTATAGGTCGTCGGTCAGATATTTACCGAGCTCAATATTGGGACCCCCCGTACCGCCCGTGACACTAACCACATCCAGAGATAGTTTCCCGCCCATGAGCTTTTCCAGTTCCCTTACCGCAAGCCCGCTTGCCAGGCCTGTCGTGACATTTTGGACGGAATCCCTGTCATTGGAACCTATCTTGTCCGACGACACACCGAATACAAGATAGGAGATAATGTCGGTTTCGGTCATGGCGGGGTCGCTTGTGAACTCGACTTTGGGGGCATCGACTCGCCCGCTTATGTTGATATAGACCTTCACGTCAGAGACTTCGTAAAGAGCCTTTATGTCGAGTAGTGGGTTGATCTTGTCGCCACCTGTAAAGTTGACCGCTCCCTCTTCAATCCGAAAGAGTTTTCCGAACGTCTCGTATGTTCCCCGTTCTGTATCGATATTGCCCGATAAATGTACAGGGTCCCGGAAATCCTTCTTAACATCCAGATCACCCTTGAGCTCGATGTTCGCACCCCTGCCCCTAACCCAGGTGTTGCCCCTCATCCGCACATTTAGGTCGAGAGCCATATTGTTGTAGAAATAGCCGTCGTTTTCGGGCTCTGTTCCAATCTCTATCTCGTTTTGATCCCCAGCGTCATCGAATTTGATGTCCTCAACCTGTTTTTGAGGGACATCGGGGATATGAATCCTGCCTCGTCTTACCACTGCTTTACCGCTTAATTTAATCTTTTCCTTTTCGCCCTCGATTTTAACGTTACCCCTAAGCTTGGCAGATATTTTCTTGGGCTCTATAATCAGATCATCCATCGTACCCGTGACATCGTATTTTAAAGTGCTCAAATCTATAGTGCCCTGGAAACTTCCGGTGCCCTCTTTGGTCTCGAGCTCGAGTTTGTTCAAGGCCCCACTGCGACCCTTCATATCGAGTTTGGCGTCCTTAATCGTGACACTATTCCTAAGTGATTTTAGTTTGAGTACGGTGTCTGTGACCGACAGTGTTCCCGTTGCCTGGGGTGAGGAGAGTTCCCCATATACTTTTAGGTCTACTTTGAGACTGCCGTCTAGATTATCTACCTCGTCCACAAGACCCTCGATGGGACTCAGGTCGACACCACTTGAGTAAAGAGATAGGTTCAAGTTGCTCTTTCCCAGCTCTTTTGGCGGTTTATTGAGCGAGAGGTCGATGTTGGAGGTGCCTGTGAGTTTCAGTATCTCGTTTGAGTTTTCTGTGATTGAGAAAGCTATGTTCATTAAAGTGTTTTGGTAGTTTAGGTTTAGGTCGAGCTCTCCGTAATCGAATGTCTGATAGCTCAGGTTAGTTCCCCTAAGCTTTGCGCTTAGCTGGGGGTTTGCGGCCGAGCCGTTTAGGTTCACAGTGCCGTTTAGGCTGCCAGCTAAGGGGTTTTTCATCTGTAGGGCATCTGCCAGATCGCTTAGATTGAAATCCTTTAAAGCGATGTTTGCATCGACATTACCCTTTAGGTTGATATCCGCATCAGCCACAAGAGAGCTTTGATTTTGATACAAGTTTAGGGACTCAATTCTTATTTTATCTGGTGAGATTCTCAGGTTGATCGGGTTTTTGTTCTCTGCTTCGGTATTGAGAATATCTAGCCTGAGTTTGTTGACCCGGATCGTTTTCACTTTGTCGGTAAGACCGGTTATATCTGAGCTTAATTCGTAGCCGGTCTCCTCGTTCTCTACAATATCGAGGTCAATCGATAGTACCTGGTCTTGTGTCTTTGCACGTACGCTTGCCCCTTCGTATGGGATATCGTTTATGGTGAGTTCTTTTAGATCGGCATTGGCGTTTATAATGAGGTTCTTTGGAACCAGTGATAGATCACCTTCCAGCTCAAGAGTGTTGGCTTTGATCTTTTCGCCGAACGCGAAATCTTTAGCCGTAGCGTCGACTGTTATCTCGGGCTCGCTTATTTTTCCTGTTACTTGCCCCGTAGCTGTGAGAGATCCTTGGACATCCAGGTTCTCTTTAATCTCTCTGAGTAGACCTAAGTCGTTTACCTCTAGGTCGTATGTGAAATCGGTCTCCTGTCCTTTGCCCCTGCCCTTGGTCTCTAGGGTGAATTTGTCGGTGTTAATCTCTAAAGCGTTTATGGTGAGAATTTCGTTTTTGTAAGCGATGTCTGTCTCACCGTTATTAATCTCGATACCAAAGATCTCAGATGCGTCTATTTTGCCGTCTAGGTTAAGGTCCAATCCCGATACTATACTGCCCTCGAAGGGGATCTTGCCTGTGACCTTATAATCAGCGGATATGCTGCTATCAAAATTGTCTTTAGCCAGTATGGTGCCTAGGTCGAGTTTGTTCAATTTTGTATTTATATCAAGTGTAAGGTCTCTGCGCGTGACTTGGGTCGTGCCGTCTAAACTTAGTTCCCCGGCTCCTTCATCAGAAAGAGTGAGACTATTAATAAGACCTTCGACTCTTATATCCCCAGGCTCGATCCAACTCCCCTTGGTGTTTAAATCAGCGTTTAGAGTAGCGCCCAGTTTTGTGTTTACGGCATCGGTTTTTTTGTTGGTCTTTTGTTCGATAAGTGCCATTACCTGATTGGTCTCTATATCCTTTAGCACCACATTGAGGTCAAAACTGTTATTGCCCTCTTTTGTTATAATCCTGTTTAGTTTCGCTGTACCGTTTAGGTTGAGTTTGCCGAAATCGGTGTCGATGAGCCCGCCGCTAATAGCGAGGTCGGGGCCGTTTAGCTCTAGGTTCTCAATAGAGGCACTCACGTTTTTATCGAATATTACAGAATCTGGCATCTGGATTTTGGAGTTTAACTTTATGTTTTCGGGGCTATGGTATTCGCCCTCTCCCTCCACCACACCGTTAAACTTGCCTATCTTCTCAAACACGTAGTCTTTTACCTGGGCATTGAAATTAAATTTCGGGGTCTCTTTTAGGTCTACCACATTGGCGTCAAGCTCAATCTCGGCCCCGTTTAATATGAACTTGAGGTTCTCTATAGAGGCTTCTGTTTCTGAATAATTAGCCTTTGTCGAGAAGCTGCTTATGTTGATTCTTTGCGTGGGGGCGTTGAAATCGGCGTTCTTTAGGTCAAGCTCGATGTTTTTGCTTATATTGATCATCTTGAGCGAGAGCTCGATATCGGGAATTTCAAATGTCATGCTCTCGTTCTTTTTAATATCCGTAAGGTTGATATTTGCTTCGTTCAACACAAAGTCGTCAAGCAGTATGCTCCACTTCGGTTCGCCCTCGGTTTTCTTTTCTGGTTTCTCTTTTTTTTCACCCGAGCCTATGTCGTTGAAAATCCATCTGCCGTCCTCAAACCTCACAAGGTTGATATCAAGCCCGTTTACAGCGACTTGTCTTAGAAGCACGGTTTTGTTAAAGAGCATAGAGCTGTCGAGTAGTTCGAGTAGTGAGAACTGGACCAGGAGTTCTTTAAACTCCACAAACTCTTTATCATCGACCTCGAGAGAGACGTCTTTAAGCAGGATCTTGTTATAAAAATTACCTCGTACCTCCCCGATCCTAAAAGTTTGACCCGTAGCGGAGCTCACAATGTTTTCTGCAGTGTTTCTGAGTATGTTCTTGAAAGTAGCAGTCTGAGTAAAGAACGTAGCCCCGACCAGCAGAACTATCAGTAGTAGAAATAAAATTCCGATAACTTTGAAAAGTTTGCGAAGCATCATAGAGTGATAATAGCTGTTACAGAGTTACGCATGAACACGTAATATTCTAAAAGACTGGGGAATACACCAAACAATGTGAGTATTATACCTTAAGGATCCGGAATTTATATTTATTTGTAAACATCAAGATATTGTGATCATAAGCTGATTTACTTCGATATCTTGTAGATACCGGCAATGATCAAGACCCCGCCGATTATCACTCCTATATCGAGTTTTGTGCCTAGAATAAGCCAGTCAAACAGTAGCCCGAACACGGGTACCAACATGGAGGAGTGTGTGGTTATATGTATGTCCATGTTCTTAATCAGGTAAAACCAGATGGTGAAATTCACGGCCGATGACACAAGCCCGGTGAATAAGATGATATATAGGGTGTAGGGGGTCCATATAATATGCATCACATCCTCTATGCTTATGGCTAGAAGCGCTAACCCAAATGCTCCGATCACAAGCTGAATGCCGTTTACCATATAGACATCCTCTGCACCCATACGTCTCTTAACCCAGATATTGGACACAGCCCATGACACAGAGGCTATTATTATCAAGAATTCACCAGTGAGTACATTGGTCTCCCAATGTACCATTACATCGCGCCCGAGAATGAAAATTATTCCCAGTGTGCCAAGCGCCACACCGATCCATCGGTGCAACTCGAGCCGCTCTTTTAGGTAGAAGTGCACGATGAGGCTAGTCCATATGGGCATTGTGTATAGGAGCACCGAGGTTTTCCCAGCGGTAACATATTTCATGCCGTAGAGCAATAGACCGAACATAGCCACGGTTTGGAAGAACCCAACGGCTGCGTAATCGGGGAGCATAGAGAGTTTGGGGCGAGGGATTTTGCGAAACTCGAGGTATGCAATCATAGCGAGACCCGCTACGGAGCAGCGAAGAGTCGCAAGGGTAAAAGGCTCCATGTAGTTTAGACCTATTTTCATAAGTACCCATGTGTATCCCCATGTGATTACGGTGAATGTAAGCAGTGAAATATTGATATGGTTTTGGTTCATCTTCCCTGTTGGAATGCTTAAAGAATTCGTACGCGATCTCTAGGAATTTAATGCAGTAAACAAGCGAGAGCTTTAACGCTTAGCATGCTTTTTTACTTAAAACATGACCTGCTAATCCTACGCATTCTTAAACAGCTTGACAAGGATAATGCAATATTTATAATTTACTGCCCATTTGTCAATCAATAGAGCCGATTTTTCTTTTCCTGGTTGCCATATATAAATGGGTAATTTCAGTGCATAGGTGTACTGAGGCGGGATGGGAGTTCCGGTACATACACTGAGCTATTTGGAGGTGTTTCCAACGTGAAAATACTTGTAATTTTAAGTCAGACCCAAGACACAGAGGCAAAGATAAAGGTGTCTTCCAGCGGAGATTCCGTAGATACGGAAGGTATCAAATGGATAATGAACCCCTATGATGAGTTTGCAGTGGAAGAGGCGATACAGACCAAGGAAAAACATGGCGGTGAAGTGACCATTATATCGGTAGGACCCGCAAGGGTTATCGAGTCTATCCGCCAGGGCCTTGCCATGGGTGCAGATAACGCAGTGCATATAAACGACGATGTATTTGCAGAGAGTGACTCGTTTGCTATAGCCAAGGTGCTTGCCGGAGAGATAAAAAAGCTTGGCGAGATCGATATTATTTTTACAGGGATGAAGATCATTGATGAAGAGAGCGGCCAGGTGGGGATACAAGTCGCTGAGGAATTGGGCATACCCCACGTATCGCTCGTAAGTAAGGTTATGGAGATCAACCCGGATGAGAAAAAAGCGGTCTGCCAAAAAGAGATCGATGGAGGGCATATGGTGGTTGAGGTTTCGCTCCCAGCACTTATTACATGCCCAGACGCCATGAACGAACCCAGGTATGCATCGCTTCCGGGGATTATGAAAGCAAAGAAGAAACCTGTTACTGAAGTAGGTGTGGGGGACATTAATTTGGCAGAAATCGGATTAAGTGACGGTGCGCTTGGGAAAAACGGTGCACGTGTCAACACAGTTGCGATTAAGGTGCCCGAGATTGAGAGGAAACTCCATATAATCAAGGGTAACGATGAACCGATGGTCAGGGGAGAAGAGATTGCGCAATCGGCCGAGGAGCTGGTGAAGCTGCTTAGAGAGGAAGCCAAGGTCATATAACAGTCAATCGGAATATTCTAGGAGGGCTAAAATGAGTAACGAAGTTTGGGTAGTAGCTGATTTAAAACTGGACGGGAGTATTAGAAAAGTAACATTCGAGGCGCTTACGGAGGCTAAAAACAAGATTGCCGCGGGAATAGGCGGGGAGCTCTGTGCTGTATTGATTGGCTCCGGGGTAGGGGGTCATACCGAGGAACTCGGTAAGTACGGAGCCGCAAAGGTATATGTAGTAGACAGCGAAATGTTTAAAGACTTTAACACCGAGGGATACACGATAGCACTTGCCGAACTTATAAAAAAATATAACCCTGCTGTAGTTCTCGCAGGTAACACGGTGTTTGGACAGGATTATTTCCCCCGCGTAGCAGCGCGCGTGGGAGCAGGTGTAACAATGGATGCGGTGGAGATATCACTCACCGACGATAAAAAACTAAAAATCGAGCGCTACTCACATTCGAGTAAAGCAATCCCTACTCAGGTTTTCCACGACCACACTCCCATGATGTCCACTGTAAGGCCCAACTCATTTAAGGCCGAGGAAGACCCTAAACAACCGGAAGTCATTAACGAAGCGATAGATATTAGTCCAGGCGATATCAAGACCAAGGTCATAGAGCTCCAGACTAAGGAGTCCGACAGGCCGGAACTAACAGAGGCCGAAAGGGTCGTGTCGGGTGGACGAGGGCTTGCAAGCGAAGAAAACTTCAAATACGTATATGACCTTGCCGATATTCTAGGTGCTGCGGTGGGGGCTACGCGTGCCGCTGTTGACGCTGGGTACTGCCCCTATGATATGCAGGTCGGACAGACCGGTAAGGCCGTATCGCCCAACCTATATATAGCTATTGCGATTTCGGGATCTGTACAACACTTCGCGGGTATGGGCTCTTCTAAAATTATCGTGGCTATAAACAAAGACCCCGATGCGCCTATATTCCAAAAGTGTGACTACGGGGTTGTAGGAGACCTGTTCGATGTGCTCCCTCCGTTTACTGACAAGGTAAAGACACTGGTATCAGAGGGGTAGTAGAGTAGACCGAGCTGCTCGCCACTCAAGTTACGTCTACAATATCGACCATCTCTACATGGTTTATCTCTTGTCCCAGGAACCTCTGGGCTACGGATATAAATGAGTCGGAGACGTCAGTCAGATAGTACTGTCTCTCTGGTTTTTTGTTCTCTGAGCACTGGATATTGTGTATATGCAGTGCATTGGCAACGGCCTCGGATGTTTCCTCGGCCGAGTCGACCAACCTTATATCGGTCCCAATTACTTTTTGAATAATCGGTTTTAAGAGTGGGTAGTGTGTGCACCCGAGCACAAGCACATCGATATCGGTGTCGTCAAAAGACCCTAGATACTCCCTAGCTATTAGCTCCGTAACCTCACCCTCCGTCCACCCTTCATCGGCAAGCGGTACAAAGAGAGGACAGGGTTTTGACACTACATCTATTCCCGGGTCGATTTTTTCAATCGCTACTTTGTAAGCGTTGCTTCTGATTGTAGAGGGTGTGCCGATGACACCTATCTTCTTTGTGTTTGTCAGGCTCGCCGCTTTCGATGCCCCTGGTTCTATCACTCCTATTACGGGGATGCTTAACTCGTCTCTAAGTGTGGGGATTGCGGATGCACTTGCGGTGTTGCAAGCGACTACAAGCAGTTTGATGTTGTTTTGTATTAGAAACCTTGCATTACTTTTAGAGTATGCAATTACGGTCCGGGGGGATTTGTTACCGTATGGCACACGCGCCGTATCACCCAAGTAGATGATGTTTTCATTGGGAAGTCTTTTGTGTATCTCCTTTGCTACGGTAAGTCCGCCTATCCCGGAATCAAAGATCCCGATCGGGCGGTTTTTAGAATTCATATCATCCATAATTCACCTTTTTGATTCTTATTTATGATCGAGAGAACAATTCGATTGCATCCTCTATAGAGCTAACACCTAATAGTTCGATTGAGCTTTTCTTTGAAGCCGATCTCTCCAATTCTATTTTTGGTAAAAGGGCTTTCTTGAACCCAAGCTTCTCGGCCTCTTTTAATCGTAGTTGGGCATGTGACACTCCCCTTACCTCACCTGCAAGCCCAACCTCGCCAAACACCACCATGTCAGGTTCCACGGTTTTGTTGAGAAAGGTCGATACCAGAGCAACGCACATTGCGAGATCAATTGCGGGTTCTTCGATTTTTACCCCGCCCGCTACGTTCATAAAAACGTCTTGACCGAGGATCTGGAGCCCTGCTCGTTTCTCGAGCACTGCGAGGAGCAGAGACACGCGGTTTGGATCTATACCGATTGTGGTGCGTCGGGGCACCCCGTATGAGGATGGGGAAACCAAGGCCTGCAGCTCCACAAAAATAGGACGTGTGCCCTCGATGCTGGGTGTAACGACTGAGCCCGAGGTATTGTCGGGCCGTTCGGACAAAAATATCTCGGAGGGGTTTTTAACCTCCTCAAGACCGCTGTCTAACATCTCAAACACACCGATCTCGTTTGTTGAGCCGAACCGGTTTTTTACAGCCCTTAGTATCCTGTAAGGGTGGTCTTTCCCGCCCTCGAAGTATAGTACCGTGTCGACCAGGTGCTCGAGCACCTTGGGTCCGGCAATGGCCCCGTCTTTGGTGACGTGCCCGACAAGAAACACGCCGGTGCCTGTGGTTTTGGCCAACTGCATTAAATTCGAGGCGCACTCACGGATCTGACCCACGCTGCCCGGCGCAGAGGAGAGCACGTTGGTAAAGACGGTCTGGACCGAGTCCACTACTATGATGGCAGGGTTCATAGCGGCCGCGTGAGCAATTATGTTTTCCACAGAGGTCTCGGCAAGTACATAGAGTGAGTCCGAGTCCACACCTATCCTCTCGGCTCTCAGTTTTACCTGCTCGGGGGATTCTTCTCCCGTAACGTACAGCAACTCTTCGGAGCGGTTCGCTTGCTTACTTTTAGATGGTTTAGAATGCTTGCCTATTTTGTTCAGCATCTCTAGAGCCAGTGTTGATTTGCCAATACCCGGGTCACCGCCCACAAGCACTACGGAGCCGGGCACGAGCCCTCCTCCGAGTACCCTGTCAAGCTCTGTGTTCTTTGTTAGGATTCGTGTCTCTTGTTTGCTCTCGATCTCACGGATTTTTACAGGGTTTTGGGAGGGTGTTAGTTTCTGGGCTTTTACCCCAGGCGCAGTCGTCTCTTCAACGTAGCTGTTCCAACTCGAACAGTCGGGGCATTTACCCAGCCATTTAGGCGACATACTGCCACAGCTCTGGCATACGAAAACAGTTTGTGACCTGGACTTTTTCATATCAGCTCTACTTGCGGCTAAAGGGGAATTATACATTATTTAGTATGATTTATAATAAAAGTTATGAATACGTCTTGATAATTCAGCCATTATTGTTAGATTGTTCCATGATGTTTTATGAATAATCTTTACTTCTGACATATTGATCCCACACACTCGAAGCTATGGCGTCTTCTTCTAAAAAGGTTATCTATGCGGCACTGATCGGCAACGGTCTTATATCTATCACCAAATTTATAGCCGCTGCTATCACGGGTAGCTCGGCGATGCTGTCCGAGGGTATACACTCGGTGGTGGATACGGGCAACCAGGTACTTATGCTCCACGGTATTAACCGGTCTAAGAAGCCCGCCGATTCGAAATTCCCGTTCGGGTACGGAAAAGAGATATATTTCTGGAGTTTTATTGTAGCGATACTCATTTTTGCACTGGGTGCGGGTATTTCGATATACGAGGGAATAAGCCACCTTATGCACCCTCGCCCGGTTGAGAGCCCGCACATCAATTACATAGTAATCGGGTTTGCTTTGGTTTTTGAAGGTGCGGCATGGTACTTCGCATTCAAAGAGTTCACAAAGGCAAAAGGCAAGTGGGATTATCTGACTGCGGTGAGCAGGGCCAAAGACCCATCGATATTTGTTGTGCTCTTTGAGGATTCCGCCGCTATGCTTGGTCTGGTGGTGGCGTTCTTGGGGATTTTCTTGGGAGAGGTTACAGGTATTCCCTATTTTGACGGAGCCGCGTCTGTGGTGATCGGACTCATACTTGCCGGCACCGCAATATGGCTAGCGTATGAGACAAAGGGGCTATTGATAGGCGAGAGTGCAAACGAGTCAATCGTAATTGGGATACGAGACATCATAGGGGATTATGAAGAGGTCGAGCATGTAAACGAGGTCCTCACTCTGCATATGGGCCCGGATTTCATCCTGGTCAATATGAGTATAGATTTTAGAGACAGCGTCACGGCAGCGAGAGTGGAATCGGTGATCGGACAGATCGATAAAGAGATAAAATCCCGTTTCTCTCAGATAAAGCGCATATATATCGAATCGGAACCAATGGCTAAAGCACTGGTTTCACCACCCAATACCTAAGAGCTATGAAGCTGGTAGACGAGATCCGTGCCGAGTTAAGTAATTCTGCGGACGAAAACAGGGCACGGGTGTCCAGACGGTTTTTCAAAACAGGCCCCGGCGAGTATGGGGAGGGCGATAGGTTTATTGGTGTCAAAGTCCCAGTGTTAAGGAAACTCTCTCGGAAATATAAGGACGCAGATTTAAATACCGTGCTTTTACTGCTCGGCTCTCAAATCCACGAAGAAAGACAATTGGCCTTATTTATACTAGTACTAATGTACAAGGCATCGGATAGTACCGCTCGAAAACGCATATTCAATCTGTATTTAGACAACATTGAGCATGTCAACAATTGGGATCTCGTTGACTGCTCGGCGGAGCACATTGTGGGGGCATATATCTTGGGGGGTGACAAAAAACTCCTCTATGAACTTGCGAGGTCTAAGGAGCTCTGGGAGAGGAGAGTCTCTATCATGGCCACGTATCATTACATTAAGAAAGGTATGTTCGATGAGACGCTTCAAATTGCCCGGATGTTGGTAGAGGATAAAGAAGATTTGATTCAAAAAGCCGTTGGGTGGATGCTACGCGAGGTAGGAAAGCGTGATCTATCGAGCGAAGAAGCATTTCTGAAAAAGCATTATAAGACGATGCCGCGTACGATGCTAAGGTATGCAATAGAAAGGTTCCCCGAGCCGAAGCGTAAGGCCTATCTGGAGGGTAGTATATAGGCAGCTCAGACCCCGATTGTATTAGCTTAAGGCACTGTCGCCCCTTGAAAATTTCTTGCAAATGAATATTTTCTAATAAACCATTCTTATACTATTAACATGAAACAGCACAGGAGGAGTACCAGTAAAGATGGCGGAAAAATCATCTAAAAAACACGAATTCCAGGCTGAGGTTAAGCAGGTACTGGATATTGTAATCAACTCTCTCTATACAGATAAAGAGGTATTTATTCGAGAGCTCGTATCAAACGCATCCGATGCATTGGAGAAGCTACGTTATCTGCAGCAGACCGAAACGGATATATACGACGAAGAGTTGCCTCTTGAGATAAGCATCCTTACCAATGAGGAAGATAACACCATCACAATTGAGGATCACGGAATAGGTATGACACGTGATGAACTCGTAGAGAACCTAGGCACCATAGCACATTCGGGCTCAAAGGTGTTCCTAAATGCCGTGAAGCAAGGGGCCGAGGTAAGCGAGAATCTGATTGGCCAGTTCGGTGTAGGGTTTTACAGCGTGTTTATGGTTGCCGATCGTGTAGAGGTCTATACGCATAACTGGAAAAAGACCGCAAAGAGCCTGTTATGGAAGAGTGATGGTTCGGGCACATACGAGATAGAGACCACAAAGGGAGCTAGAAGGGGTACAAGGATAGTAGTGCACCTAAAAGACGAACTCAAGGAATTTTCAAACTCGGAACGTGTAAAACAAGTGCTGACACAATACTCAAGCTTTGTACAATTCCCGATAAAGCTAAACGCGGAGCAGATTAATAACGTCCAGGCTATCTGGATGAGGAATAAAAATGAGGTTGCAGAAGATGAGTACAAGGAGTTTTACAAGTTCCAGTCCAACGCATTCGACGACCCCTCGTATACTCTGCACTTTAGCTCTGATGCCCCGCTGGATATAAACGCTCTGCTTTTTGTCCCCGAGCATAACCCCGAGAAATTCGGGTTCGGCAAACTGGACCCGGGTGTGAGCCTATATTGCAAAAAAATACTTATTGACGAGAGCCCAAAGGGGCTTTTGCCCGACTGGCTGCGGTTCCTAAAGGGTGTGGTGGACAGTGCCGACCTCCCGCTAAATATCTCGCGCGAGACCATGCAGGACAGCGTGCTGGCTGGAAAGATAGGGCAGGTAATAACCGGGCGGTTTATAAAGTTTATTGAGGAAGCATCCAATAAGGACAATGAGAAATACGAAAAGTTCTATAACGAGTTCAGCCTTTTTGTAAAAGAGGGTGTGGCTGCTGACTTTAAGAACCGCGAGCAGCTCTCAAAACTCCTTCGTTACGAGTCGTCTGCTACGGAGCCCGGCACCTATACTAAGTTCGAGGACTATGTATCGCGGATGAAAGAGGACCAGGACGCCATCTATTACCTATATGCTCCCAACAGGGAAACCCTAGAGAGCGGCCCGCACATGGAGGCTTTTAAGTCACGGGGGCTTGAGGTTCTATATATGTTTGAGCCGGTAGACGAGTTTGTGATGACAAGTCTGCAGAAATTTGACGATAAAGAGTTGATATCAGTAGATAATGCCGATATAACGGCAAGCGAAGTCGATGCCGGTACAGAAAAGGACGCGATCGCGAAAGAGGATGCGGACAAACTGTGTGAGTTTGTAAAAGAGGCATTGGGAGACGAGGTAAATGAGGTGCGCATGAGCAAACGCCTGGTGGATAGCCCGGCGTTGGCGCTTAACGCTGATAAGGCTCTTACCCCGTCGATGAGACGGATGATGAAGGCCATGAAGCAGGAAGTCGGTATGAAGAACTCCATCGACCTTGAGCTTAACCCCCGACACGATTTGATAAAATCACTGGGAGTGTTGATAGAAAAGGACGGGGACCTGGCAAAGCTTGTGTCTGAGCAGATATTCGATAACACGCTTATTGCAGCCGGTTTTTTGGAAGACCCCAGAAAGATGGTGGACCGGGTCTATGCGCTGCTTGAAAAAGTTGCGGTCTGATAACGGTTAATTCTGTTACATGTTGGGCCTTCAATTTGATAAGGAGTATTAACAAAAGTATAATTTTCAGTCTAACATGGGCATGTATAGTCCGTAGAAAGAGCAAACCATGAAATTTGAAGGAACTGAAAATTATATATCTACTAGGGACCTTAACCTTGCGGTTAATGCCTCGATAACACTCGAACGCCCACTCTTGATCAAGGGTGAGCCCGGGACTGGTAAAACCATGCTTGCTTTTGAGGTAGCGGAGGCACTTGGCAAGGATATCATCACCTGGCACATTAAGTCCTCTACCACAGCACAGCAGGGACTCTATGAGTATGACGCAGTTTCCAGGCTGCGGGATTCGCAGCTTGGAGACGAACGTGTAAGCGATATCGCCAACTACATTGAAAAAGGCAAGCTGTGGGAGGCATTCGAATCGACAAAACAGGTTGTGTTGCTTATCGACGAGATAGATAAGGCCGATATTGAGTTCCCCAACGACCTGCTATTAGAGCTCGATAAAATGGAGTTCTATTGCTACGAACTTAAGGAATCTGTAAGGGCAAAAATACGCCCTATAATAATCATCACATCTAACAACGAAAAAGAGCTGCCCGACGCATTTTTGCGGAGATGCTTTTTTCATTACATCAGTTTCCCCGACCGCGATACACTCACGGCAATAGTGAAAGTTCACTACCCCAAACTCAAAAACAAACTCATACAGAGCGCCCTTAATGTGTTTTACGAGCTGCGCGAGGTAGATGGGCTAAAAAAGAAACCCTCAACAAGCGAGCTCATCGACTGGCTAAAGCTCATAATGGTGGGGGAGATTACTGCGCAGGAGTTAGAGAGCCTGGACCTGACCGAGACCCTGCCTCCATTTGCAGGTGCCTTGCTCAAGAACGAACAGGACCACGATATGCTAGCTCGTATCAGAATGCGGTTTAGGCGTTAGTTAGGCCTTATTTAGTCTGGGGGGGCAATTATGTTTCTCGATTTTTTCCTACTTCTTAAGAACGACGGTATCCCGGTAACAATAAAGGAGTATCTAACTTTTCTTGAAGCGCTTGACCGCGAGGTCGTCGAGTATCGCGTGGATGATTTCTATTACCTCTGCCGCAGTGCGCTTATCAAACACGAATACCATTTGGACAGGTTCGACATACTGTTTGGCTATTACTTTGAGGGGATCGAGAAAATCGATAACGAACAGTTTATGAAAATCCCCGAGGAGTGGTTGAAAAAGAGTTTTGTAAATGCGCTTACGGATGAAGAAAAAGAGATGATCAAGGCCATGGGGGGCCTGGACAAACTACTCGAGCGTCTAAAGGAGTTGATGAAGACTCAGAAAAAGAAACACCAGGGCGGCAATAAATGGATCGGAACCGGCGGCACATCACCCTTTGGGGCGTACGGTTACAATCCGGAAGGCATAAGAATCGGCCAGGATGAAAGCCGACACCGGAGGGCTGTTAAAGTCTGGGACAAAAGAGAGTTTAGGGACCTTGACGACAGTGTCGAACTACAAACCCGTAACATGAAAATGGCTTTGCGTAGGCTTCGTATACTAACAAGAGAAGGTACAAAAGAGGAGCTCGATCTAGATAAAACAATTGATAGAACATCCAAGAATGCCGGGCTTTTGGAACTCGAGATGGTAGCGGCAAAAAAGAACAATGTGAAGGTGCTGTTGTTGCTCGATATAGGTGGGTCTATGGATGACCATATTGAGCTATGCTCGAGGCTATTCTCCGCAGCTAAATATGAGTTCAAGCACCTAGAGCACTACTATTTCCATAACTGCCTTTACGAGAATATGTGGAAAGACAACGCTAGAAGATGGTCTGAGACCATACCCACATTCGATGTGCTCAACACCTATAACGAGGATTACAAAGTTATAATTGTTGGTGATGCGTCGATGTCCCCGTACGAGCTCTTGTATCAAAACGGCAGTGTGGAACATAACAACGACGAGGCCGGGTTTGTGTGGCTTAATCGATTAAAGAGCCACTACAGAGACATAATATGGCTAAACCCTGTTCCTGTGGAGGAATGGCGGCTTACCCAATCCATTGGGATGCTTAAGGAGTTTATGGGGGACCGGATGTTTCCGCTCACACTGGGGGGGCTTGAGCGAGCCGTAGAGGCGCTAAAGGATAAAACTGTTAAATACGAAGCCCATTAACAGCACTGTTGGTTAACGGGTGGGTATAGAATTAGTATTTAGAATCCCTTTGCAGTTAACTGAATAAACTATGCTCCATGCCGTCGACCATATAAACATAGTAGTGACCGACTTGGAAAGGTCGGTGAAGTTCTACACCGAGACCTTAGGGCTCGAGAAAATAAACAGCGCGCACCTTGAAGGGGAATGGATAGAGTCCATTGTGGGTATCGAGGGGGTTGTGGCAGATGTTGTTTTTGTGGTAGCACCTAATGGTGAGCCCAGGATAGAGCTGCTTTCCTATAAGACTCCTAAAGGGGAACCCTTGGAACCAAACTCTCTGGCAAATACACCTGGCCTAAGACACATAGCGTTCCAAGTGGACGATATAGAGGGTATGACTGCTAGGCTTAAAAAGGCGGGTGTGCCTCTGGTGAGTGACCCCATAGCTGTGCCGAGCTCAGTCATAAAGCATGATGCCGGGCGCAAGACGCTCTGTTACTTCCACGACCCAGACGGGGTTTTGCTCGAGATCGCCGAGTATAAATAAGCGGACAAAGTTGGTGCGGGACTTAAGGGTGGCTAAAGCGCCCTGGGATTATTTCCCTGAAGCAATCTTCTTATAGGTCTCGTTTGAGATCCGGTTGCCTTGCTGTATGAGGTTGCCGTCGGGACCATAAACGAAAAAATAAGGTATAGAGCGTATCCCATACTGTTTAACCACGGGTGATTCCCAGTTGAGAATATTGATTTCGCGTAGCGCCATGGTGTTTACGGCTTTTGTATATTTTTGCACCTGGGGTCTAACACGCATGCACGAGGGGCACCAGTCAGCATAGAACATAAAAGCCGTGTACTTGCCGTCCTCGACGTATTCCCTAATATCTACGGGTTTGCCCCTGCTAATGGTGTCTATCTTTCTGAATCGCTTTTTTGGTTGAGTTTCTTCGAAATTAGCAGGGTTCTGCTCGTAGTCATACTTTTGGGCCTGATCCGTGTTTACTGTGATTTGATTGTCGCGACCCGATCTTTCTACCTGCTCCTGTGCGGAGGACTCGGGGCAGGGGCTTGTGGAATAAACAATGTTCCCCGATTGATCGGTGCACCTATACATCTCTGCCAGTGCTTGGGGGCTAAGCAGTAATATCGAGATTATTAATGCCAGTGTTCTATTCATTATCCGTGCTCAATAAATCTTTTAATTAAATTTTGCGGGCTCTATATAACAAGATCAAGTATACGCCTCTAAGTGAAGCCGCACAATCGCGGCGAGTAAGAAGCTAAGAGAAGAGCCCCAAATCAATCGAATATGAATGTACGGTTGCCGTATACGAGGATCTTACGCTTTATGTGATACCACACAGCTTGGGACAGTACCAGTTTCTCTAGGTCCTGTCCTTTGCGCTTTAGGTCTTCTATGTCGTCACGGTGACTTACACGCACGACGTTTTGTTCAATAATGGGTCCTGCGTCGAGCTCGGCCGTCACATAGTGACTGGTGGCGCCTATGATTTTCACACCCCTCTCATATGCAGAGTGATAGGGCCTGGCGCCGGGAAATGCAGGCAAAAATGAATGGTGGATGTTGATGATCTTGTTGGGGAAGTTGGATACGAACTCAGGGGATAGGATCTGCATATACCTTGCAAGCACTATAATGTCCACATTGTAGTGTTCAAGTATCTCGAGCTGTTTTTTTTCTGCCTGCTCCTTATTTTCTTTTACGTTTTCTGTCAGGTGGAAATCGATACCGAATGTTTTTGCGGTCGGCTCAAGATCGGGGTGGTTGCTAATTATTACAGGGACCTCGACGTTCCACTCCTTTGACTGGACGCGTGATAAGATGTCGTTTAAACAGTGGGGGAGTTTAGATACGAATATGGCCATACGCAGTACTTCGTCCGAAAAGTACAGGTTCCACTGCATATCGTATTTATCTGCAATGAGTGTTTGAAAATACTCACCGATCTTATCACCCGGGATGGCGAAGTTGGCCAAGTCCCACTCTACTCGCATAAAGAATGCTTCATGTTCGGTATCGACATGTTGGTCTAGGTAAAGGATATTGCCGTCGTTTTTGAATATGAACTCGGTAACCGTGGACACAAGTCCCTTACGGTCGGGACAATGTATAAGCAGGGTTGCGGAATGTTTCTTTGGATTGTTAGGCATTTTACTTATAATGATTCTCCCTGAGAATGTATGTGCAATCAATGCCCGTAAATATATGTAACATGTACGAGGCTACGTAGTATAAGTTTGAAATTGTATAAATTCAGGCTTAGATGTTAATTACGGTACAATATATTTGGGGTGCTTGCACTGATTCTGTGCACAAGTCTAAACGGAATGAGAACCGTAGCGCATATAACAGACATCTGAGTTTATCTTTTCTACTAGATATTTTACTCTAGTATGTCTTCTACGATTGTGTATTCACTGATGCCGGCTTCAAACTTCTGGCTTGCAATAGCAACATCCTCGAGCACCTCTGCCACAACATCGTAGAACAAATTGTTCTTGCCCTCCGAGATCTCGACGAGAGTTTCTCTCAGAATAAATCTCAGTTGGTTTTCGTCTGTTGACGAATTAGTCATGTGCCTCTCCAATGCAATGCTTCTCTTAGCTAAATTATAATCCCTTTTTTGTGTTGTGGAACAAAAATTTTTAATTGACTAGAAATCGATACTAGCGGTGAATTTTTCGGGATTCTACAAGTAAAAACGCATATGGACTAAGATGTGTGAGGGTTATGATCATACGATTTTCTATACTGTTTTGTAAAATCGATAAGCTCGGGGAAAAAGTTTAAAAAGGCCTCTTCAAGCTCTAGATAATTGGCTTCTACCTCCTCAATTGCGCCAGCGAGTTCAATATCTCTATTAAACTTTCTTGCGAATCGTCTGGAAATGCCGCCCAGCGCATTTGATACCCCACCGAGCTTGCTGTATGAACCGAGCCAGTCGTCCTCTATCATAAAGGGTATAATTCGCGCTAGACTGGGTGGCAGGATTTGTTGATGACGCTCGAGAGTGCGGTAAACGTCATGGATGAAATTGTCCAGGTCTTTGTCGCTGAATTGACTCCAGTGTTTAGAAAGATAGTGGTCGTTTGTGACATCGATTATTATGCCTGCATAGCGACGCCTCGGGAGGCTGAACAAGAGTTTGGATTCCTTTGTGATAGCGTGGCTGTCGGTGAACTTATCTACATTGCGGTGGGTCATAATACCCTTTACGATCTCATCGCTGTAGAGCCCGCTTGGTGAGCCTTTGACAAAATCCCCTAGCAGATTGCCGAGGATAGATTCGTCTGTATCCTCGGCTAAGTATAGATGTGCTAGAAAATTCATAGTCTTTGGTCTTTTGCTAAAACGGTTTCAGCACTGTACTTGTAATAAATTGCTCAAATGATGTCTACTGCTCGAAGTCAACCAGCTCTACATCGAAGATCAGAGTAGAATTGGGTGGGATCACCGGCGGGTACCCGTTGGGACCGTAGCCGAGTTCGGGTGGAATGATAAGAGTCTGCTTGCCTCCCTTGCTCATTAGTGCGATTCCCTCGTCCCAGCCTTTTATTACCTGCCCGATACCCAGAACGAACTCTATCGGCTCGCCCCTCTTGTACGAGCTGTCGAACTCTGTGCCATCCTCTAATTTGCCGGAATAATGAACTTTTACTTTCTTGCCTGTCTGGGGTTTCGGACCCTCGCCTTCCTCAATTACCACATACTTAAGCCCCGATCCGGTCTCTATGGCTTTTTCCTTTTCATCCCCTGAGGTAGTGTCTGCGGATGCTGCGAACACAAACACAAAGAATAAAGGTGCTGCCATGGTCACTATGCTTAACACAAAATTAGTCATACATGCCTCCTAACTGATATTATCAGCCAAATATGTTTAGCTTGATACTCTACCTGGTTTTTCCGTTTACACCACGAACTTCGTTAAGCAATCCTGACACACTATATATACTGCCTGATGTCATTAATTTCGTAGCATCTTAATTCTTTGACAATATTAGTATCCGTTGTATATATATCCATCGCATTAAATCCATTTATTCACGAGGTATCCGCCATGGGATATGAAAACATAGAATATAGTGTGGAAGGCAACATAGGGGTGCTTACGGTTAACAGGCCAAAGGCGCTAAATGCGCTTAATTTTGAGACGCTCCGCGAGATTAGCAGCTTGTTGTCAGACGAGTTCCAAAAGGGTGAGCTCAGGGGGCTAATTATAACGGGTGCGGGTAAGGCGTTTGTGGCCGGTGCGGATATTGCACAGATGAACCAGATGGATAAAGAGCAGTTCAACGAATATGTGGAGTTTGCTCATGAGGTGTTTAGTGCGATTGAGAACGGACCTTGCCCGGTCATTGCTGCGGTGAACGGCTATGCGCTGGGAGGGGGATGTGAGTTCTCTCTGGCCTGTGATATAAGGGTTGCATCGGAGAAAGCTATGATGGGATTCCCCGAGGTCAAATTGGGGTTATTCCCCGCGTGGGGAGGCACACAGAGGGCAACCAGGATACTAGGGCCTGGGAAGGCCAAGGAGCTTATATTCACGGGGGAGATGATCAAAGCCGAGGATGCTCATCGGATCGGGTTGGTGGAAAAGGTAGTGCCCCACGACGAGCTTATGTCTAGTACCATGGAATTGGCCAACACTATTGCCGCAAGGGGCCCTGTAGCAGTCGGCATTGCGAAAACCGTGATAAACGCAGGTGCTGGGATGGAGCTAGAGAAAGCGCTTTCAATGGATAGGTCGTATGCATCTATCTGCTTTGACTCGGAGGATAGGGCAGAGGGCATGAGTGCATTTTTAGAAAAGCGCGACCCTTCGTTTAAAGGCAAATAAGCAAGTGGCCCGGCAACTAAAATTAAAAACTCCGTGCTATTTTAGTCCCTTAGTTTTCTTGTGACAGAGTTTCGAAATAACCCATTGCTTGTTAACACTATTAAAAAATTTGACAAAACCAGGGCTCGAAGTTAACTATAGCAACCGGTTGGGGGAATCTAAACTAAAAAATGGGAGAGGAAGTATGTTAGAGCAATTATACGATTTGAAAGACAAAGTAGCGATCGTAACAGGGGGGTCGCGCGGCATTGGGAAGGCCATCGCATTGGCTATGGCTGAAGCGGGGGCGGATATCGTACTTAACTACTCGCGTAGTGACAAAGAGGCGGATAAGGTTAAAAAAGAGATAGAGAAGCTTGGGAGGAAATGCATTACTGTTCGTGCCAATGTGGGTAATTATCAACAGGCGCAAAACCTGGGCGCAGCCGCAATAAACCACTTTGGTAAAGTGGATATACTCATTAATAATGCCGGGATCAACCGTGACCGCACTCTTAGAAGAATGACCTTCGAGCAGTGGAATGAGGTGTTGCAGACCAATCTGTCGAGCGTTTTTAACTGCACCAAGGCTGTGATAGAACCGATGATGGCTGCCGGAGGTGGTGTGATTATATCCGTGTCGTCGATTATAGGTGAGATGGGTAATATGGGGCAGTGTAACTATGCTTCTACCAAGGCAGGAATTATCGGATTTACAAAAACTATGGCCAGAGAGCTTGCGCGCAATAATATCAGAGTTAATGCTATTGCCCCCGGATTTGTAGAGACCGATATGTTAAAGACCGTGCCCGAGGATATAAGAGAAACTATCGTAAAAGAGATTGCACTCAGCCGCTTTGGAACGCCCGAAGAGATCGCACTGGCTGCTGTGTATCTATCCTCCCCGGCTTCAAGCTGGATGACGGGTGTAACACTTAGACTAAACGGCGGACAATATATTTAAGTTGTAGTGGATAGTGCCAAGGTTTGTAACACTCCCAGACACAAAGCGGTATATTAGCTGTTAGGGTGTTTGGATCTACTATACTGACCTTTTAGCAAGCCACGTAGCAACGTCAGGCCATAGCCCCTTTAAAGATTTACTGCTTACCGACATTCCTATGTGACCCGTGGGGAACACTATGGTTTTTTTGTCCTTGCTCCCGGTAAGGTCGTTAAACCCGGTGCTCGATGCCGGTGGGATCAGGTGGTCGTGTTCCGCAACCAGATTTAACACGGGGCATGTTATGTTTTTTAGATCGACCTTTTTACCTGCTATGCTGAATTTACCTTCGGCTAATTGGTTTTCCTGGTAGAGATTTTTTACAAATTCCCTAAATACCTCACCTGCAACGGGGATATTGTCGTTTAACCACTTTTCCATTGCGACAAAGTTCTCAACGAACGGCTCGTTTTCCACGTTCTCGTAAAAGTTCATGTATTTTGAGATCATGTTTTGGACGGGTTTCATAAACAAAAATCCGGATTGTAGGAACTCTCCCGGGGCATTGCCGAACGCGTCTACGAATTTATCGACATTGAAGTTCGTTTTGTCTCCCCAAAGATTTAAAGTGCCCTCAACATCAAAGTCTATGCCCGCAGTCATTAGTATTAGATTTTTTACGTTCTCGGGGTAAAGGGCTGTGTAGATGGCGGACATGGTCCCACCCATGCAGTAACCCAGCAGATTAACCGTGTCGGTGCCCGAGCGGGATTTAACCTTTTCCACGATCTTATTGATGTATCTGTTTATATAGTGGTTGAAATCGAGGTGTTTATCCTCACTTCCCGGCGAGCCCCAGTCTATCATGTAAATATCGAATCCGTTCTCAAGGAGTACCTCGACCACACTGCGCCCCGGTTTGAGATCGAGTATGTAGGGCCTGTTGATAAGCGCAAATATCATTATTAGTGGGGTAGGGTGAGTTTTTTTAGTCTTGGGATAGTAGTGAAGCAGCCTTAATTTATTCTCTGTATACACTACCTCGTGCGGTGTGGCACCGACCTCGACATCGGGGGGATTGAGCACCGCAAGGTCAAGTGCCTTGGAGTAGTTCTGGAAGTTTTTTTCCGCTTGTTCTATGAGTGTGTTTATTGGGTTGGATGCCATGGTGAGGGCATACCTCCTTGCTAGATTAAAAGCATAAATTCGGATCACATGAAATCTGAAGTGATCGTTGCCGCGGCTATGCTATTTTTTCTTTCTCGCGGGCTTGCTTAAATCATCGACCTTATCCGAGAGGTCGTTAATCTTTGCCTCCAGAGTGTGTATGGATCTAAGCACGTTATCGATATCGTTTTTCGAAGGCATTCTGAGGTTAGAGAGTGTTTTATCGATCATCTCATCAAAATACTTTTTGAAATCGGATGACTGCTCAAGGGCTTTTCCCATGCTGGATGCAAAAAGCGGGCTATTAACCCATGACTCCAGCATCTCGGACGAGGATTTTTCCCAAGTTTCATAAAACTTTTTGTAATACTCTTGGGGATCTATATTCGCAGCGCTCGGGGCCTTGTCTTTATCTAGCATGGGGTTTTTGCTAAGCATTTCGATGGCTTCCGACATGGTTTTCTGCCATATGTCGTAGAAGTTTTTATAAGGATCTGCGTGATCGGATTTATTTGCACTCATTAAACACTCCAAAGTTATTTTTTAGTTTTTGTGGTCCGACGTTTAGATGTAGTTCGTTGTTGCTTGGTCCCAAGTTCGTCTACTTTCTTTTCTATTCTTGAAACCTTTTGTTCGATCTGGTTTATTGATTCAATTAGTTTTTCTATGCTTTGGGTATCGGGCGTGGCCCGGGACTCGAGTGAGTTTTCCATGAACTTCTGAACATACTGCTTAAATTCCGTAGATTTATCGAAAGCACGGTCCATAAACGGGCTCTTTAGCCATATGTCCATGGCTTTGTGGGTAGACTCCTCCCAGGATTCAAACAGTTTCTTGAAGTAGCTGAAATAATAGGATTCGTCGTATGCTTTTTTTTCCGACAAAATAACCTCGCAACATATAATTATAATTTATAAAAAGGCCTTTGTAAGCACATCGCATCTTACCATAAATCTAGCATTGCGAGCGAGCCGGCCCTCCATGCATATCAACTTTATAAACGGGTATAAAGCTAATCCCCATAAATCCGGATGTGGCCCGTTTGATTGCCAACGAAATGTATATTAGCCGTAATCACCTAATTGTCAATAAAGTGCTATTAGCAAATGCAAATAAATTATAATAGTCATACTAGTCGGTTGCAAGACCACCGACAATTCTATAGTGCATCTGCGTACTCATCATGGCGCAGTTGCTATACAGATTTCTGGGTTGCAATTCTAAACGTCATATTAATCTAACGGACTTGGTATATAATCATAGAGTAGTGGGAGAGTCGATCGGGATGAAGAGATATCTGCTGAGTTTTTTTATTACATTGATCTTTACTGTGGGTGCAGGTGCCGAGACCGAACCTGCTGTTGATCTTGAGTCCGAGGACGAAGCCCAGGTTCCGATAGTCATTAAAACATTTGGCTGCCTGCTGCCGGTTACAGGAGAGTACGGGGTGTTGGGCAATAAGGCTCTTAGGGGGGTTGCTGTGGCTACCGAGACCTCGAGTCCCGATATAGGGTATGAGGTAGGGATAGAGGATATTGGTGAGGAGACAGCGGGCATAGAGGGTAAGTTTCGAGCTTTAGCATCACACGCTCCGCTGTCCTTTGTCGTTGGCCCGTTACCGTCTTTGTACAGTAAACATGTGTATAGAGCAGCTTATGAGTTGGGAGTGCCGACAGTAACGTTCCCGGTCTCTGAGGCATCGAGCTTGGGTGGACCGTATATTATAAAATTCTTTTACTCGCTCGAGGCCCAAACCCGCGCACTTGTAAAGTTTGCAGCGGAGTATACTGAGACAAAAACATACGGTGTGCTCTATCCCGAGACCAAATACGGTGAGAGGCTTAAGGACCTGTTTGTGAGTGAGGTAAAGAGACGGGGCGGCGAGGTTACGTATATCGGGTCATACAATCAGGTGACCAGGGATATCTCCTCAGAAGTAGAGTGGGTAAGGTCGGTACACCCTAAAGCGCTTTTTATACCCGACAGCGGTGCCAACGCTGCGGACATTATACTGCGCATAAAACAGGACAGGAGCTTTGGCGACATACTCTTTATAGGGCTTAGCAACTGGAACAGCCCCTCGTTTCTTAACCTTGTTGCGAATGAGATCGATGGTGTGATATATAGGGTGCTCTTCACTGATTACTTTGTGTACGGGGACGATGAGTGGTCGGCATTCGAAAGGGCATACAAGTCTAAATTCGAAGAGGAGCCTGAGGTGCTAGAGTTCCAGGTCTTTGGTGCCGTAAAACTTATGCTTGGTCTACTCGATGCGGATACCACACCAAGAGGATTGTTGAGTAAACTACGACGCCTAAACAGTAAGTACTATGATGTAAAGCAGGAGAAAAACGGCAGTGTGGCAGTAACACCTAAATACTCTTTGATAACTATTAACAGGGGCAGGGCGCTAAAGATTAAAAAGCTGGACTAATTGTGGCTCCCTCTAAACCGATCTCATAGACTCGAGCACAACCGGGGCAATATAGCTGATAAGGAAAGTAAATAGAATAATTATGAAACCCAGAATGGCCCCTATGGCCGCCTTTCTTCCCCGCCACCTTGAAGTAAGTCGCCCGTGAATTAACACGGTGTAGAGAAACCAGGTTACAAGCGACCAGGTCTCGCGCTGGCCCCATTTCCACTGGTCTGCCCAGATCTCATTCGCATATAGAAACCCGAGTGCTAGCCCCACCGTGAGCAGAGGGAACCCAATGATGAGACAGATGTGGTTGATGTTGTCCAGCGTGGTGAGCGAGGGGAGTTTTTTTAGGAAGCTCCCCATGTGTTTGGCCTTAATACTTTTTTCTTGAAACAAATATATTACCCCCGCGATAAAGGCGACGGTAAAAAGTGCCTGGCCCAAAAATATCAAAATAATATGGGTCGATCGTATCCACGGATGCCCCAACGACGGGTCTCCCTCTACCATAGCCTCGGGTATTATGAGGCTTGGTAGTGTCATGATAAGTGCCAGAGGTGCTACGAAAAGCCCCAAAAAAAAGGCTCTGTATCTAAATTGCGAGAGCAAAAACACTAGCACTATCAACCAGCTATATAAATAAAGTGTACTGGCCAGGCTGGTGGCAATCGGTTTCCCTTCTTTAAACAGGAGCCCGAGACTTATAGTCTGTACCAGTGCTCCGATGTACAGGCAGTACAGGCCGAGCCTAGGTAATTTGTTGTTTTTCGAGAATAGGAGTACGCCGAACAGGATGGATGAAGCGAGGTAGATTATGGGGACGAATGTGCCGAGGTCCATAGCCTATATATTATGTGTGTTCGGTATTAAAATCAAAATAAAAGCTTAATTAGATAGGTTCTTAAGGCTTTCGGCTTGGTAGTAGGTTCTAAGTGCTTCTATCATATCGTCGAGTTCGCCGTCTAGGAATGCGTCGATCTTGTGTACGGTAAGCCCGATGCGGTGGTCGGTGATTCTGCCCTGCGGAAAGTTATAGGTCCTGATCTTTTCGCTGCGCTCACCGCTTCCGACCTGGCTCTTGCGGGCGCTGGCGATCTCGCTCTCCTGCTTTTCTTCCTCGATCTCGTATAGCTTTACACGTAGCATCCTCATGGCATGTGCCCTGTTTTTGTGCTGTGACCTTTCGTCTTGGCATTGGACCACGATGTTTGTGGGCAGGTGAGTGATCCTTATTGCAGAGTCGGTCTTGTTAACGTGCTGACCACCCGGGCCCGATGCCCTGTATGTATCGATTTTAAGGTCTTTTTCGTCGATTGTGATCTCAACGTCGTCGGGTTCGGCCAATATGGCCACGGTTGCGGTAGATGTGTGTATTCGCCCACCGGTCTCTGTCGATGGGATTCTCTGTACCCTATGCACCCCGCTCTCGTATTTTAGATTGCTGTATACGTTTTTTCCCTCAATGGCGGCGATTACCTCTTTAAGCCCCCCGATTCCGGTCTCGTTTATATTTATAATCTCTACTTTCCACCGTTTGCGCTCCGCAAAACGCGTGTACATCCTAAAGAGGTCTGCTGCAAAGAGTGCTGCTTCATCTCCTCCAGTACCGGCCCTAACTTCGATAAATACGTTTTTAGCGTCATTTGGATCCTTGGGTAAGAGGAGTAGCCTTAGTTTCCCCTCGATCTCCTCGAGTTTACCGCCTAGCTGCTCAAGCTCTTCTTTAGCCAGGTCCCCGAGCTCCTTGTCGCTTAATAGCGATTTATTGTTCTCGATGTCCTGCGAAATTTTTTTGTATTCTCGGTACGTTTCCACTATCTCGTCAAGGTCGGATCGCTCCTTGGAGTACTTATGAATATCGCCGGGTGTGATATCGGGGTTACTCAGTAGTTTTTCGATATCCTGATATTTTTTCTCGACTTCGTCAAGCCGTCTTAACATACTGGTATCTGCCATTTTGAATTATTATGTTCACATAACTTGCAAAAAATTCAAGATAAGATTAAACTTGTCTTATTAAGACAATGGAAACAATGGATATTCTTGAAGGAAAAATCAAAGAAGCATTATCCAGAAAGACCAAGCTCGAGTCTGAGCATAAGAACCTTTTGGATGAAGTACAGAAGCTTCGCGACAGTGTGAAGAATCTTGAAAAAGAACGCGAAGACATTAAAACGAAGCTTCAGAGTGTTATAGAGAAGGTAGAAATCTATCTGAGCAGGTCAGAGGCGTAAAATGAGACGCGTAAAAATTAATTTTATGAATAATGAGTATTTCATTAAAACTGATGCCGATGATCAATATGTAGAACGCATAGTTCAATATATTGAGGAAAAGGTAAAAGAGATATCCAAGAGGGAAGGACCCGTTGTCGTACCGAGCTCATTGCTGCTTACCATGTTTAAGATTGCCGACGACTACTTCAGATTAATAGGTGATTTCGAGGAATATAAAGACAGTGCTGATAAGAGATCAAAACGATTGGTTGAGATATTGGATTCCTCCCTCAACGAGGCGGATAGTTTTCAACTCGGAGAGCGCGTTAACAGAGACGAGATCGGAAAAGAAAAGTGGGAAGATACATTTAGATGATGAGGATGTAAGTGGTCGAGTTCTCTCTGTAGATGAATTTGAGGGAGTTGAGAGTTTAGAGTATAAAACTAAATTACGGTCCTTACTGTTACAAAAAAGGTTAGATTTATCTACCCAAGATGTTTCCCAACTAAGCCAGAATATTACCCAACACCTAGTGGTGAGATCGAGTTTTATCGAGGCTAGGTCAATAGCACTCTATAGTGCCGTGCGTAACGAGGTCGGTACCACTTCTCTATTCAAAAGTGCTCGGGACATGGGCAAGCATATCTATTATCCATCTGTTACATCGAGGGGCCTTGAGTTTCGCAGGGTAAATGATCTGGTCCAACTAAGACCCGGGAAATACTCTATCCCCGAGCCCGACAGTAGTTGTGAACTGGTGGATACTCGGGAGATCGATCTATTTATAGTCCCGGGTGTAGGTTTTGATCGCACCGGTGCCCGTATAGGTTACGGCAAGGGTTACTATGACACAGCACTGAGTGGAGTGGCCAGGGAGCGGATTTTTGGGCTCTGTTTTTCACTCCAGGTGCTTGACCATATACCAGTAGATAAATGGGATGTTAGGATGGGAACAATAATCACTGAGGGAGGAGTACTGGAGTGCAGCTAAATTATAGGGGGGCATTATCATGAATTTGTGGTTAGTAGTAGCGGCAGTAGCTGCTTTTGTAGTGGGATTCGCAGTTCATTATCTCTATCACTATATGCAACTTAAAAATAAAATTGGTGAAAACAAAGATAAAGCAGAGGTGATTCTTGATTCTGCAAATAAGGAAGCCGATAAGATTAAGATGCAGGGGGAGTTAAAGGCTAAAGAGATAGTTGAGAAAAGAACAAACGAGATAGAAAACACTTACCGTGAGAAACAAAGAGAGATCTCTAAGATAGAAAAGAAGATAAGCAAAAGAGAGGAGACTCTCGATAAAAAATACGAGACTTTCGAACAGAAGCAAAGAGAGGTGGAGAAAAGAGAGAAGGAGATTGATGCTCTGGAAACGACTTTAGCCGAGAAGCAAAAAGAGCTCGATGTAGTGGTTGTGGAAGCTAAAAAGAAGATAGAGGATATCGCAGGGATGACGCAAGAGGCCGCTAAGAACGAGCTTGTTAATATTATTGAAGACGAGGCCCGACACGAAGCAGCCAAAAAACTAAAACAGCTAGAAGAGCAGACCCATGATGCGGCTGAGCGTAAAGCTAAAGAGATTATCGCACTTGCAATCCAGAAGTACGCGGGTGAATACACAAGCGAAAAAACAATTTCCGTAGTTAACCTTCCCAATGACGATATGAAGGGGCGCATAATAGGGCGCGAGGGCAGAAACATCAGGTCACTCGAAGCGAGAACAGGTGTCGATATTATAATTGACGACACCCCCGAGACGGTTGTGGTCTCGTCACTAAACCCAATCCGCCGCGAGGTTGCAAGAATCTCTATGGAGAAGCTTATTGACGACGGCAGAATCCACCCCGCCAGGATCGAAGAGATAGTGGAAGAGGTCGAGGCACAGATCGATAAAGAGATCCAGACCGCGGGGGAAGAAGCATTGTTTGATCTGGGCGTGGCCAGTATGCACCCAGATCTGGTTAAACTAGTTGGAAAACTCAAGTACCGTACCAGCTATTCCCAAAACATACTGAGCCACTCTATAGAGGTAGCGTTCATTGCAGGGATACTAGCTGCAGAGATAGGCTACGATGTAAAGCTGGCCAAACGCGGAGGACTGCTCCATGATATAGGAAAAGCTGTTGACCACGAGGTGGAGGGTTCACACGTAGAGATCGGCGAGGAGCTGGTGCGAAAGTACGGTGAGCCTGAGCAGGTGATCGAAGCTGTAGCACTCGCCCACGACCCGAGCCCTCAATCGTTGCTCGCTATACTTGTGCAGGCTGCGGATGCTATATCCGCTGCACGTCCCGGGGCAAGACGTGAGACCTATGAGGCCTATGCTAAGCGAATTGAGGGTATTGAGAGCATAGCAAGCTCGTTTAGGGGGGTTGAGAAATGCTATGCCATTCAGGCCGGCCGCGAGGTCCGTGTGATAGTAGAGAGCTCTAAGGTAAACGACGAAGAAGGAGCGCTCTTATCACACGAGATAGCTCAGAAGATTGAAAAAGAGGTTGCCTATCCGGGGCATGTAAAGATAACCGTGATAAGGGAAGTAAGGTCGACTGCCTTCGCGAATTAAGACAGCTATGTGCTTAGTTTTGAGAAGTCGGCAATATTAAAGAACACATCTCGGATTTCCCAAAGCAGTGCCAGGCGGTTTTGTTTGATTTGGGGGTCTTTGTCCATAACTAATATGTTATCAAAGAACCTATCTACCGGCTCTTTTAGCTCGCGCATGGCGGTTAGGGATTCTGAATAGTTTTTGTCTTCGATCAGTTGTGTGACTGAATCACGGGTATTTTTTAGGGCTTGGTAAAGCTCTTTTTCGATGGTCTCTTTAAATAGCTGCTCTTGGGTTTTATGGCATTCTTCGTTCTTCACTATATTGACTACGCGTTTGAAAGCTACTGCAAGGGGCTCGAAATCCTCTTCACCTTTAAAACTGGTTAAGGCTATGATTTTGTCTCTGGCATCAACGAGGTCGGTAGAGTCGCAGGATAAAATGGCCTCTACCACATCCTGTGCATATCCCTGGGTGGTCATCAGATTCCTAAATCTGTCGGTAATAAAATCATTTATCTGAGCTGCTATGTTATCAACCGGTTCCTTTGCACTCTCTTTATGGTTCTGCCATACGAGGTCCAAACACGTTTTTACAATCCACGGAATATTGAGTCGGTACTCTTTATCGAGCGCTATGTTTATGATACCTATGGCCTGCCTTCTAAGCGCATAGGGGTCTTGTGTACCAGTGGGTAATAAACCAGCGGCGAAACATGTGGCGATGTTATCGAATTTATCCGCCAAACTCACCACAGCACCCGAGTCCGAGCCGGGCAGCTCGCCTTCACGCGCGGTAGGCATGTAGTGTTCGTAAATTGCATTGGCAATGTTCTCATTCTCACCCGACGCAAGTGCATAGTATCTGCCCATGACTCCCTCGAGCTCTGGGAACTCGAACACCATCTGAGTAGAGAGGTCTGCTTTGCAGAGGTATGCCGCTCTTTTTATGTCTTTGGATTCTCGGTCCATTCCGAGTTCAGCTGCCAGCCGCTCGGCTATGGCACCTAGCCTCTGGGATTTGTCATAGTAAGTTCCGAAGCCCGATAAGAACACCATCCCCTTTAGTTCTTCGAGCTTGGATTCCAACTTTTGTGCCCTGTCCTCATGGTAGAAAAACCTAGCGTCACTAAACCGCGCACGTATAACACGCTCGTTACCTTTTATAACTATCGAGCTCTCATCGACAGGGGTGCCGGAGACGAATACAAAGTTGGCAAGCAATTGATCATAAGAGTCGTTGCTATATAGAGGGAAGTACTTTTGATGGTTTTTCATAACACTCACTAGGACCTCTTTGGGGAGCTCTAAAAACTCGGGTTCAAACCCCCCGCTCAGCACCACAGGGTACTCGACCAGGTTGGTAACAGTCTCTAGGAGGTCGGGGTCTCGTTCGATGTGACCTCTGTATTTACCGGATTCTTTCTCTATATTAGTCTCGATGAACCGCATTCTCTCGTTTTGATCGAGCATTATGTTTCTCTTGACGAGTTCCTGAGCGTAGTCTTCCCAACTGCTCGTCTTAAACGGCTTTGGGTAGAGGAACCTGTGCCCCCGGCTTTTGTTGGAGCTCCTTACCTCTTCGATGGAGAAGCTAACTGTTTTGCCCCCGTAGGTGGCGAGCAGCCATCTAATGGGTCTTACAAACGGAGTGTCTCCGCTCCCCCATTTCATAGACTTTCTAAAGGGAATAGAAAGTGTAATTTTTTTTAATAAGTCGGGGAGTAGTTTTTGGGTCTTCTGTCCTTTTTGCTTTTTCACTACTGCTAAGAACTCTCCCTTATCCCTCTTAATGCGTTTTATCTGGTCCCACGGGACACCCTGTGATTTTGCAAAACCGAGTGCGGCCTTTGTGGGGTTGCCGTCTTGATCAAAGGCGATCCTTGTGGGAGGGCCGAATATTTCCTGGGTCTCGTCACTCTGCTTTTCAGCGAGCTCTGTAACGTGTAATGCAAGCCTCCTTGGTGTACCGAATGCGGATATGTCGGAGAAGTCCAAAAGGTTTTCGTTTAGAACGGACTCGGTGATACTGTGCAGATCCTCTATTGCGTAATTCAGGAATCCTGCGGGGATCTCCTCGGTCCCTATCTCAAATACTAGCTCTTTTCCCATGGATTAGATTTTAGGAGCGGGAATCCCAACTCCTCCCTCGTGTTTAGGTAAGATTCGGCACAAAGCTTAGCGAGTGCGCGTACCCGAGCAATGTAAGCTGCTCTCTCTGTCACACCAATCGCCCCCCTGGCATCAAGCAGGTTAAAGGTGTGGGAGCATTTTAAACAGTAGTCATATGCCGGAAGCGCCATGTTGTGTCGGACCAGCTTCTGGCATTCGGCTTCATATTTTTCGAAAGTATCTCGCAGCATCTCGGGTGTTGAGAGCTCGAAATTGTAGGTCGAAAACTCGTATTCATCTCGGAGGTGAATCTCACCGTATGTGATTCCCTGGGTCCATTCCAGGTCATACACACTCTCTACACCTTGCAGGTACATTGCTATCCTCTCCGTGCCGTATGTGATCTCGGCCGAGACGGGTTTTAGGTCTATGCCCCCCGCCTGTTGGAAGTAGGTAAACTGTGTGATTTCCATCCCGTCAAGCCACACCTCCCATCCAAGCCCCCAAGCCCCCAGTGTCGGTGACTCCCAGTCGTCTTCCACAAACCGGATGTCGTGGCCCAGTGGGTCTATGCCCAGATAGCGAAGACTATCCAGATAGAGGTCCTGTATATCTACCGGCGAGGGTTTGATGATCACTTGGTACTGATAGTAGTGCTGCAGGCGGTTTGGGTTCTCTCCGTACCTACCATCGGTCGGCCGGCGGGACGGCTCTACGTAGGCAACGTGCCAGGGCTCAGGCCCAAGGCATCTAAGGAAAGTGGCTGGGTGGAACGTGCCCGCACCTTTCTCGATATCGTAGGGCTGCATGATTATACAGCCTTTTTTTGCCCAGAACTCTTGTAGTTTAAGTATTAGCTGTTGATAAGTCATTGGGTGCCCGTTTGGCTATAAAATTGAGGGAACATAATACCATTATATATATATTTTGGGAATGCAGGTTCTTTGAGACATGGTCTATCCCTCCAATGCTTTTACGAATTCCTGGGATTGAGATAATGCTCTTTCGGCTATAAGCTCCCTGCGTTTGGATTTGGATGTTTTTTTATTGGGGGGAGGAAAGAGGCCGAAATTGATGTTCATAGGCTGAAAGTCTTTGATCGTCTCATCGGTAATGTACTTTAGCAGTGCACCTACTGCTGTATCCCGAGGGGGTGTAAACAATGAGTGGCCTTTTACGAGTTTGGCGGCATTTATACCCGCTACGATCCCTGTGGCCGATGATTCTACATAGCCCTCTACTCCGGTGATTTGACCGGCAAAAAATATGTGCGGTCTGTTTTTCATCTGTAATGTGCGAAGCAGGTGTTTTGGGGAATTGATGTATGTGTTTCTGTGCACACTGCCGTAGCGCATGATCTCCACACTCTCTAGTCCCGGGATCATGCGAAAGACCCTCTTTTGCTCGGGGTATTTAAGCTTGGTCTGAAACCCGACAATGTTATACATTGTGCCCTCTAGGTTCTCTTTGCGAAGCTGTATTACGGCATAGGGCATTTGGCCGGTCCCGGGGTCTACGAGCCCCACGGGTTTTGCGGGCCCGAACCTAAGCGTGTCCACACCCCGCTCTATCATCACCTCAATCGGTAGACAGCTCTCGAAGTATATCCCTTTTTCAAAGTCCCTTATCTCGATCTTCTCGGCATCGAGTATCTCTGTGACTAACTTTGTGTACTGGTCCTTGTTAAGAGGGCAATTGATATAATCACCCTCGTCTTGGTCCCCCCGTCCGTAACGCGAGGCCGTAAACACTTTGTCGTGGTCTATCGTATCGCCGTCTATTATAGGGGAGATCGAGTCATAGAAGTAGAGGTGCGTAGAACCGGTCAGATTTTTAATAGATTCTGTCATCTCAGCCGATGTTAATGGGCCTGTCGCCACGATAAACGGAACCCCGGGATCATCGGGGATTTGAGTTATCTCTTGTTCAATTACTTGAATCCGCGGGTGTGACCTTACCTTATTAGTTATGTATTGGGAGAATGTGGACCTGTCCACGGCAAGCGCTTTTCCTGCGGGGACCTTGCTGTGGTCTGCGGCCTCTAACACAAGGGACCTCAAGGCCCGCATCTCGTGTTTTAGGATGCCACTGGCATTGTCTGTAGAGTCGGATTTAAGTGAGTTGCTGCATACGAGCTCGCCCAAATTAGCTGTGCGGTGCGCTTCGGTTTTTGTAGCGGGTCTCATCTCGTACAACACAACACTAACTCCATACTCCGCAGCATGGTACGCAGCTTCTGACCCGGCCAGACCCCCGCCGATTACAATTATGTAGCAATCCGATGACATAAGAAACTTATTTTACCTGAGTGAAAATACTTGGGCTTCGTATATTTACACTACACTATTTTACTTACTCGGTGTTATAATATTACGGATATAATGTATAATTCAGTATAGGGTGATGGAATAGTTTACAGCGTTACTGTAAATAAATATAATGAGTCATATAAGATTCGACTGACAAATTAAGTCGTTTTCTAACAATTATCGTCATCCATACAGTGCGGAGAACGGGGATATTAAGGATTTATTAATTAGAATTCGGTGTTATTGAAGTAATTTATGTTATTTTGAAACAGATAGACTAATTGGCATCGTAATTGCCTATATTAAAAATAGCATATTGAGAGATAATATTGACTTACATTGTGGATATATGTTTAAATTGTATGTGGTGTCGTCAAAAAATTCAAATGATCATGCCAGATATGCGACATACTTAACTTGCAGTTTAAATTAGGAGGATGAGAACTTAAAGTTATTTCTTAAATTTATATTGAATTTAATCAAAAAAAGGAACTTATAAAATCAAATATTGACCACTAGGATAAAAAGATGAGCGTAGGAAACAACATGAAAGAGGAAAGAGTCAGCGCCAAAATGGGCGATATCCTTATTAAAGAGGATGTTATAAACCTCGACCAGCTCAAGACTGCGATACAGGAACAAAAAGAGACAGGAAAGAGGCTTGGCGAGACACTGCTTAATCTTGGCTACATTGATGAGAATCAGCTAGTGGCGTATTTGAGCAAACAATACGGTGTGCCGGCTATCAACCTGGATCAGATGGATATTTCCCCCGATATTCTAAAGACAGTATCCAGGGAATCCGCAACCAAGCACAAGCTCATGCCAATCAACAAAACCAACTCTACGTTGGTGGTGGCCATGTGCGATCCCTCAAATATATTTGCTGTGGATGATCTTAAGTTTGCTACCGGTAACAACATTGAAGTAGTAGTGTCATCCGAGCGATCAATCAAAAATGCTATAGAGAAATATTACGGCTCACAACAGGAATGGGAGACCGCTGAAAAAGACCGTCAGACTTCTGCTGAGGTTGACAAGCTTATGGGTGATCTCGATGACTTTAGTCTTGAGCTCACTACCGATGAAGATGTAGATATTAACGATCTGGAAAAGGCGTCTGAAGAAGCCCCGGTCATCAAACTAGTCAACCATGTGCTTATGGACTCTATAAGAAAGGGTGCAAGTGATATTCATATTGAACCCTATGAGACCGATCTTAGAATAAGGTTTAGGATTGACGGTGTTCTCTACGATATAATGAGGCCGCCGCTAAAACTTAAAAACGCGCTTTGTTCCAGGATTAAGGTTATGTCTAACCTAGACATTGCGGAACGAAGACTGCCGCAAGACGGGCGAATTAAAGTAAAATTGCCCCAGAACAAGACCATGGAGTATCGTGTGTCTGTAGTTCCGACTATTTTTGGCGAAAAGGTTGTGATGAGGGTTCTTGATAAAGAATCATTGCAACTCGATCTGACCAAACTGGGTTTTGAAGATCAACAACTTAAGGTATTTAGAAATTCAATTTACCAGCCCTATGGTATGGTGCTTATAACAGGACCGACTGGTAGTGGTAAAACTACAACACTTTATTCGAGCCTAATGGATCTTAACCGTGCAGATGTAAACATTTCCACGGCAGAAGATCCTGTAGAATACAGTCTGCCGGGTGTGAACCAGGTGCATATACACGAGGAGATTGGCCTCTCATTCGCCTCTGCTCTGAGGTCGTTTCTAAGGCAGGACCCCGATATTATCCTCGTTGGTGAGATCAGGGATTACGAGACAGGTGAGATAGCGATTAAAGCGGCGCTCACAGGGCACTTGGTCCTCTCGACGCTCCATACCAATGACGCCCCTTCGACGATTACACGACTGCTCAATATGGGTGTAGAACCTTTCCTTGTTACTGCGTCTCTGAACTCTGTGGTCGCACAGAGGCTTGTGAGGGTAGTTTGCCCAGACTGTAAGGAAGAGGTTACGGACCTATCCCCTCAGGTTTTGATAGACCTTGGTGTATCGCCCAAAGAGGTAGCGGACTTTATCGTGTATAAGGGTGTCGGGGAAGGGTGTAAGTTATGCTCCGGTACCGGGTACAAGGGCAGGATGGCTGTATACGAAGTAATGGAAATAACCGAAGAACTAAAAGAATTTGTCCTAAGCGGTGCATCGGCACTGGAAATAAAGAGGGAAGCCATACGTCAAGGCATGAAAACCCTCAGACAGAGTGCACTCGACAAGCTTAAACAAGGTGTTACAACCATTGAAGAAGTAGTGCGAAATACAACGTCCGATAATTAGCGGGAGGCATATCATGGGTGTAGCATTCCATCAATTGCTAAAAGTAATGGTAGATAACGGGTCATCGGACCTACACATTACCCCCGGTGTACCCCCGATGGTGAGAATCGACGGTAAGCTGGTTGCACTCAAACATCCCCCGTTGACCCCGCCTGAGACCAAAGACCTTTGCTATAGTGTGTTGACAGACATGCAAAAACACAGGTTCGAAGAGAATTGGGAGCTGGATTTCTCGTTCGGTATGGAAAACCTGGGGCGATTTCGAGGCAATATATTTACACAAAGGGGTGCAATTGCGGGTGCGTTTCGTTTACTTCCCTTTGTGCTTAAGTCATTTGAAGAACTTGGGCTCCCCCCGGTACTTGGAGACATGGCTAGGAAACCCAGGGGGCTAATTTTAATCACAGGCCCCACAGGATCTGGTAAAACCACTACACTCGCCAGTGTTGTGGACCAGATCAACAGGGAACGCCATGAACATATTGTCACAATAGAAGACCCCATAGAGTATGTATTCGACCATAAAAACTGCATTGTTAACCAAAGAGAGGTTGGTAGCGATACCAAGAGCTTTGCCAACGCTCTTAAGAGTGTGCTCAGGGAAGACCCCGATGTGGTTCTAATCGGTGAGTTGAGGGACCTTGAAACCATTAAAATAGCACTTACTCTGTCTGAGACAGGACACTTAACGCTAGCCACCCTGCACACTAATACCGCTGTTCAAACCATAAACCGTGTAATTGATGTCTTTCCACCCCACGAACAGTCACAGGTACGGGCCCAGCTATCGTTTGTACTTGAGGGGGTGCTTTGTCAAACGCTGATACCCAAGGTAGGAGGCGGTAGAGTTCTGGCGGTTGAGGTGCTGGTGCCTAACCCCGCGATCCGCAACTTGATACGAGAGGACAAGGTGCACCAAGTGTACTCGCAGCAGCAGATAGGGCAGGAAAAATGGAAGATGCAGACATTAAACCAGAGTTTGTCTGACCTCTACCTGCGTAAATTGATAAGCTATGAGGATGCAATGGGTAAATCGCAGGAAAAAGAAGAGTTGAAAAAATTAATCGGGAGTTCCGAGGAAAGAAGTTCGGGCATGCGGGAACGAGTAGCCAGGTAACGGACGTAAGAATTAATAAATGACTGACAGATGTATAACAGGAGGATGATGATTTATGCCCGTTTTTGTATGGGAAGGACGTGTTAGAGGAGCAATCCAAAAAGGGGAGATGGAAGCTCCCAACAAATCTGCCGTACTCACAAGACTGCGGCAGATGCAGATCCAGCCTATTCCCAACCGGATAAAACCCAAAGGCAAACTCCTAGACTTCAGCATCTCCATAGGCGGGGGGATCAACACTAGGGACCTGGTTATCTTTACCCGCCAGCTCTCTACAATGATTGATGCCGGTTTACCGCTTGTTAGGGGCCTTGATATACTAGCGGCACAACACCCTAAACCTAAGTTCAAGGAAATTATCACACAGGTAAAAGAGGACCTTGAGGCCGGGGCAACATTTGCTGACGCATTAGGCAAGCACCCGAAAGTCTACGACTCTCTGTATGTACAGCTCGTACGAGCGGGTGAGGTAGGTGGTGTGCTGGATGTAATACTGCAGAGGCTTGCGAGTTATCTGGAAAAGATGGATGCAATAAAACGCAAGATTAAGGGGGCGTTAATATACCCGGCAATTGTTATCGGTGTGGCAGTGCTCGTTTTGGCAATCGTCATAATATTTGTAGTGCCGGTGTTTGCAGAGATGTTTAAGGATATGGGGACGGATCTGCCCACACTTACTCAAATAGTTGTAGATATCAGTGACTTTACTAGAGCTAATATTCTCTACATAATCATTACAATCGGTATTTTGGTGTTTTTAACGGGGACTTTGTACCGACGATCCGAGAAAATTCGAAGGCTTTTTGACGCCTTTCTGCTTAAGATGTGGTTGATAGGGCCCCTGCTGCTCAAGACCACAGTGGCACGTTTCTGTCGTACTCTCGCAACACTTATCGCGGGTGGTATCGCAATACTCGAGGGTCTCGACATAACAGCCAAGGCATCAGGCAACATGATTGTTCAAGAAGCACTCCTGGATGCAAAGAAATCAATAAGCGAGGGGCAGACACTTGCCGAGCCCCTGTCTCAAAGGCCCAAGATCTTTCCTCACATGGTAGTGCAGATGATAGCGGTGGGTGAGCAGACCGGTGCACTCGAGGATATGCTTAACAAAATAGCCGATTTCTATGAGGATGAGGTAGACGTAGCCGTTGCCTCTTTGCTTTCTGCACTTGAGCCGCTTATGATCACGTTCCTGGGTGGTACGGTAGGTGTGATTGTTGTTGCGATGTACCTTCCTATGTTCAAGCTTATCTCTACTCTCGCGGGCTAATGTTTACAAGTCTGCAATAATTCTTTATTTTTTATGTAATCGTTCTCTGTTGTCTGCAGAGCGGGCGTCGGGCAGTGGAGTTGCGATCTCGCAACATAAGACTTAATCTTTATAATACATATGTATCCTAATAATAGAGAAATAGGGCTACGAAGCTCGATATTTTTGCGGGTTATTATCACCACTGTACTGATCGGTTCGGGCGCAATAGTATATTTCGGCAATGGCTCACGCACAGAGGCATTCTATCTAGCGGTGCTTGTAGCTGTGGTGTATCTGATTAGTTTAGTTTATCTGGTGCTCCAACCCGTTTTTAGGACGCGCACTCAGCTATTTAAAGCCGTACAGATCTTTCTTGATATCTTAATAGCATCTGCTGCTATATACATCACCGGTGGCAGGTCAAGCCCGTTTATTTTCTTATACGTATTGATAATCATTTATGCGGGTGTGGTGCTTAGTAAAACCGCAAGCTATATTACAGCCGGGTTCTCTGGACTATTTTACATACTGATAGTGTTGCTGCAGTTGAAGTTTAATCTGGTAATAGGAGCGGATCAGGCCGCGGTTACGGAAAGTGTGTGGAGGGAGCGTGGGGTTGTGTCTACCTATTTTCACTTGACCGGGTTTATTTTGATCGCGTTGTTGGGGGGCTATTTGTCCGAGAGGATTAAGGTCGCGGGAAAAGAGCTTGGGGAGAGTGAGAGGAGTTTAAGGAGGCTCCAGAATCTGCACGAAAACATTCTACAGAGTCTAACCAGCGGGGTGATCACGCTTGACCTCGAAGGCCAGATCATATCTGTAAACAAAATGGGGCTCGATATACTTGGCATAGATACAGAATATGAGGTGTTGGGGAAGGAGCTCGGCACACTCATGCCCGGGGTCCGTGCCGAGGAGTTTATGACTAAGTCCCGTGAACAGATGCTTTATTCCAGGCCCGATGGTGAGAAGCTTACACTGGGGTTTTCGTCCTCTATTCTAAAAGACACCGAGGATGTGAACCTGGGGTTCATCATCATATTCCAGGACCTGACCGAGGTTAAACATCTTGAGAATAGACTGCGCACGTCTGAGAAGATGGCCCTCTTGGGTCAGCTGGCTGCGGGCCTTGCGCATGAGCTTAGGAACCCTCTAAGCGCAATAAGCGGGGCGGTTGAGGTCCTTAGCACCGATGCGGACACAAACGACCAGAACAAAAGACTGGTTAAAGTAGCCACACAAGAGGTAGAGAGGGTAAACCTGCTTGTGGAGGATTTCTTAATCTTAACTATGCCCCTTCAAAAACTTACAAGCTCTGTGGACTTGGGGCTTATACTCGATGAAACAATAAATTCGTTTCGCCGGAGTATGCTTAGAAAAAACATCGAGCTTACCTCGGACATCAAACACGGGGTATATGTGCAGGGGGATTCATACAGACTGAAACAGGCTGCTTGGAACCTGCTTTTAAACTCGAGAGACGCGCTTCCTAACGGTGGTCATATAGATGTGTCTTCAAAGTTAGAGAATGGCAATGTGATAGTTGAGATCACCGATGACGGCTTTGGGATAGACGAAAGTGTGATTTCCAGGATATTCGACCCGTTTTTTACTACAAAAGAGGTGGGCACGGGATTGGGGCTTGCAATTGTACAAAAGGTCATTGAAGGTTATAATGGGAAGATAAATCTAACAAGCAAAGAAGAAAAAGGAACCACAGTGGTAATCACTCTGCCTATAGTCGATGTAACGAACGAGATGGTGGCACATTGAGGTAGTGGAGAGCAAACATATGTCGAGTAACGAGAGTAGGGTAATAGTTGTTGATGATGAGCCGGGGATGAGAGAGTTTCTGGAGATCATGCTCCAGAAAGACGGGTACGGGGTTGAAACTGCATCGGACGGTCCGGAAGCGCTTGAGAAAATAGACGCATCTCTGTTTGATCTGGCGGTTGTGGATATTCAGATGCCCATCATGAACGGTATAGAGGTGCTCAAGAACATAAGAGAAAAGAGCCCCGATACCACCGTGATCATGATCACCGCATACGCATCGCACGAAACAGCAATCGAGGCCATGAAGCTGGGTGCGTATGACTATATTACGAAACCCTTTAAAATTGACGAAATAAAGTTAGTCATCAAAAAAGCCCTAGAGAGAAAAAAGCTCGAGAGGGAAAACACCAGGCTTAAAAAAGAGCTCGAGACCAAATACGGATTTGGCAACATTATCGGCAGAAGCCCTGCAATTGTAAAGGTGTTTGAGCTGATCAAACGCGTGGCTGAGCTGAATGTAAACGTGTTGATAACCGGTGAGAGCGGAACGGGTAAAGAGCTAGTAGCAAGGGCGGTACACTACTGCGGCAGTAGAAATGAGAATCCCTTTATACCGGTAAACTGCGGTGCCATTCCTGAATCGTTAATGGAGAGTGAGCTCTTTGGCTACAAAAAGGGGGCTTTTACGGGTGCCAACAGGGACAAAAATGGGCTCTTTGAAGAGGCGCATACCGGTACGATATTCCTTGACGAGATCGGTGATCTGCCTATGCACCTGCAGGTAAAACTGCTCCGTGTGCTTGAGGATAAGATGATAAGACCTCTGGGAAGCACAGAGCCGGTAGCTGTAGACATTCGAGTGATAGCGGCTACTAATAAAAAGCTGGAAGAAGAGGTAGCAAGCGGGAAATTTAGAGAGGACCTTTACTATCGCCTAAACGTTATAAAGGTAGTTCTCCCGCCCCTTAGAGAGCGGAGGATGGATATTTCGCCCTTAGCAATACATTTTATTAACAAGTACTCGGATGAGATGGGCAAGGATATTCGGGGACTCTCTCCTAAAGCCTTAGAGGTTCTGGAGAATTACCACTACCCGGGTAACGTAAGGGAGCTTGAGAACATTATTGCGCGGTGTGTCGCTTTGGAAGGCTCTAATGTTATCCGTCAGGAAACCCTGCCCCAGCTTGTGAGCGGGCGGGATTATCTGGACCTAGACACCAGCTTTACCTCGAGTGCAAGCCTAGACACATTACTTGGGGACGTAGAGAAGAAGATGATAGAAAAGGCACTCCGCACAACCGGCGGCAACAAGACAGAGGCTGCCAAACTGCTGGGTATTACACTACGCTCACTTAGATATCGTCTGGCTAAGCACGAGTTGATTGAAGACGCTGATGCTGATGAAGCCGACGAGGATATGGAACTGGCCGAAGAAGGGTAGGGCTAGGGCGTTTTTTACACCGCTATATTTTCACACCGCAAGTTTTACATCTTATATTTGCCGAAGTCACCTTCGGGTAGGTTCTCTAAAAGATCCGAGAGCTTTTCTTTATCTTCGTCTATCTCTATTTTCTTGGACTTTGTGATTACATCTTCATGTACGAAAATAGGTGATTCTGTGCGAAGCGCTATCGCAATTGCATCGCTTGGCCTCGAATCAATAGAGTATTCATTGTCTTGAGCTTTCAGATAGATCTGTGCATAGAACGTGTCATTGCGCAGCTCTGTTACCTCTACCTTTGTTACCTCTACCTGGAGGGTATTAAAGAGGTTCTTAACAAGGTCGTGTGTGATGGGGCGGATTCTGGGGGTTTTTTCAAGCTCCATTGCAATAGAACTTGCTTCCATAAACCCAATCCAGATGGGAAGGGTTTTGTCTTCAGATTCGTCTTTTAGTATTACGATCGGGGTATTGGTAAAAGGGTCTAACGCTATTCCTGTGACCTTCATTTGCATGAACATGCAATTACCTCCTCATATATTATACTACAAGCTCGCCCCTTAGGGAATTTAAAAGCCCTTCGCTTATCTTAACATTCACTATTTTGCCCGTTAAGTCCACAGGGGATTCAAAGTTGGTAATCCTGTTGTGGGTAGTTCTGCCCTTGTACCACGACATGTTTTCATCATTTTTGCTTGACCCCTCGACAAGCACCGCTTCTGTCTCCCCGACTCTCTTTATGTTCTTGCTATGTGTGGTGTCCTTTTGTAATGCCTGTAGTGTTGCAAGCCGTTTTTTGGCAACCGAGCTCTCTACATTGTTCTCGTTATGCATTGCGGCTGCAAGTGTATGGGGCCTGGGCGAGTAAATAAACGAGAATGCCGCATCGAACTCAACGACCCTCATTAGCTCCATAGTCTCTTCAAAATCTGCGTCGGATTCCCCTGGGAATCCCACGATTATGTCTGTGGAGATCGCGATTTCAGGCACGTAGTCTCTAAGTCTCTCGACAGCGTCACGGTACCATTCACTAGAGTAGGTTCTCTGCATTGCACTCAGTATTTTGTCTGAGCCCGACTGCACCGGGAGGTGGATGTGCCGGCAAACCTTTTCGCTGTTCCTCATGGCTTCGAGCATTTTTTTCGTTACATCCCTCGGGTACGAGGTCGTGAACCGTATACGTTCCAAGTCCTCAATATCTGAGACCGCACTCAACAGATCGCCGAATTTGTAGCCGTTTTGCTTCCATGAGTTTACAGTCTGACCAATAAGCGTGATCTCTTTTGCCCCTTTGGATACAAGCGATCTCGTTTCTCTTAATATATTTTCTAAAGGCCTGTTTACTTCACTGCCCCTGACGTTGGGCACAATACAATAAGTACATCGTTTGTTGCACCCCTGTTGTATCGATACAAATGCCGTGACCTTGCCCTCCACATGATAGGGCTCGAACTCAAACACCTCTTCTATATCAAAAGAGGTTTCTACCGAGGGTTTGTGTGTATGCTCTATCTCGCTTATGAGAGCGGGCAGTTTGGGGATGGCCCGTGGCCCCAGTACGAAGTCCACATGAGGCATGCGGTGTAGGAGTTTGTCTCCATAGAGCTGTGCCACGCAGCCCGAGATCCCGATAATGAGCTCGGGGTTTCGTTTTTTCAGGTGTTTGTATTTTCCTACGCTGCTAAACGCTTTTTGGTCGGCCTTTTCTCTAATAGCGCAGGTGTTTACGATGATAATATCGGCTTTATCGGGTTTATCGGTGCTCTCGGCATCGAGTGCGTTTTTGATCCTATCGGAGTCGTACTCGTTCATCTGGCACCCGTAGGTCTCTATATATAGCGATCTTTTACCCATCGTAGATTAACAATTTAACGCCGGGGGTAATCTAAGTCAAGGTGGATATTTGATGCCGAGTGGTGGATAAGTATCTGTAACAATTTAATTATCTAATATTGTACCTATGTTGCAGTATACTTTCTTCGTAGCGGGTTTTAGCGGGATTGACATAACTATCCAAATTTAGTAGGATGGAAAAAATGTCAACGTATAAAGGTATATAGGGAGGATTCTAAATGAGTGAAAATCAATCGGGCTTTTCTGCTTCAAATGGGGGAGGGCTATTCGGTTGGTATAAAGATATAAACACAGATCAGTGGAGAGCATTTATTGCAGCGTTTTTGGGATGGACACTCGATGCGATGGATCTCCTCTTATTTGCCTTTGCTGTGGGTAGTATCGGCAAGGTTTTTAATCTGTCCCCGGCTTGGGTAGGGGCGCTTTTTTCCGTAACGCTGTTTGCATCGGCGTTCGGGGGTGCAGCATTTGGAATCTTATCGGATTATATAGGGAGGGTGCGGGCGCTTACATGGACTATTATTGTTTACTCTGCGTTTACCGGGCTAAGTGCGTTCTCACCCAATGTAGTTTTTCTCTTGGTATGCCGCATATTCTTGGGGCTTGGTATGGGAGGGGAATGGGCTTCGGGCGAGGTATTAGTAGCAGAGAAATGGCCTAAAGAGCATAGAGGAAAAGTTATTGGTATGGTACAGAGCGGGTGGGCTGTAGGATATATTTTAGCAGCCGGCTTAGCTACTCTAATCATCCCGTATTTTAAAGAGGGCACGATGTACGCTCTGCCTTTCGGAATAACATTAGACGGTATAGATCTGGGATGGCGGATCCTCTTTTTCATAGGTGTAGCACCTGCATTCTTAGTTTTCTATATAAGGCGACATCTGGATGAACCTGAGGTCTGGAAAAAGACCAATGAGATGCGCAAAGAGAAGCAGTTAAGCGAAAAGGCACAGAGTTTTACACTTAGTCAGATTTTCAGAGAAGATCTTATCCGTTATACAATCACTGCCACATTGCTGACCAGCCTTTGTATGATTGCATATTGGGGGCTATATTTCTGGCTTCCACAGTTCTTAGCCAGCGAAAAAGGGGTTGGTCTCGATACAAAGGGATTCATATGGATTATACCAATCAATATAGGTGCGTTTATAGGGTGTAATACGTTTGGCATGATCAGCGACAGGTTGGGTAGAAGACCTGTGTTTGTTGCCTACCTGTTGGCGATGGCTGTGCTCGTGTGGTTTTTCGGTCATGCTACTACTCTTAAAGAGGTATTGATCCTGGGTCCGTTTATTGGGTTTTTCGGTACGGGGTTTTATTCCGGGTTCGGTGCTATATTCTCTGAGATTTTTCCCACCAGGGCTAGGGGCACAGCTCAAGGGTTCTGCTATAACGTGGGTAGAGGGGTGTCGGCTGTAGCACCCCCATTGATCGGGTACCTGGTAGGAAAATACGGTTTCGCAGTAGGGCTTACGTCGGTTTCAGTTTTTGCTATTCTAGCTGCAGGAGTTGTATTAACCCTTCCTGAGACTAAAGGTAAAGCGCTGGAAATCGAATAATTTATTCTTGATTAGCTATATCTATAACTTCTTAAGTGTCTAGATTAAGTGTGCCTTTAAAAAAGTCTTGCGTGCTTAGTTTGTAAGCAAATTCCGATTATTGACTTAAGTTCCCGCCTATACGTTAGTACCTTAGAAATTTTAATGATTTGGATCGGATAGCTTAGGTAATTTTTGCTCCGGCATTGCATTTCCAAACCTGGCATAGGTTTTGCACTTAGCAAGTGCAAAAGATTCGAGAATTAAGAACCTTGCAGGGGAGGATTTGTAAATGACAGGATTGCGATTGTATAACCGTAAAGAATATATATTGAGTATAGGTACTCTAGCCATCATATTGGCGAGCACCATGACAGCAGGTGCCCAGGAAGCAGAGAGTGCTGCTGATAATGCTTTATTTGTTGCAAACAATGTGTGGATGCTGGTTGCAACTATACTGGTATTTATTATGCACCTTGGTTTTGCCTCGCTTGAATCCGGGCTCACCAGGGCTAAAAACACCGTAAACATTCTATTTAAAAATGTATCTATCATATCTATAGGTATCATCACCTATGCCCTAGTGGGTTTTAACCTCATGTATCCGGGGGATTTCTCCTTAGGACATGTTTTCGGGTTTGCGGGGTTCGGGATAGCGTCGCCTGAGGGGGCGGCAGGGCTAATTCAGTATGCCGACGGGGGTTACACCTATTGGACTGATTTTATATTCCAGGCAATGTTCGCTGCTACCGCTGCAACTATCGTTTCCGGTGCTGTGGCGGAGCGCATAAAGCTAAGCAGTTTTCTCGTATTCTCGACTATATTCGTAGCCATTGTGTACACAATAGCCGGCTCTTGGAAATGGGGCGGCGGTTGGTTGGACACTATGGGCTTCTATGACTTTGCAGGATCTACACTTGTACACAGCGTAGGCGGATGGGGAGCACTGGTAGGGGCATTTTTGCTTGGGCCACGGCTTGGCAAGTATACCAAGAGCGGGATAAAACCTATCCCCGGCCACAGCCTACCGCTTGCAACCGTTGGTGTGTTTTTGCTTTGGTTCGGGTGGTACGGGTTTAACGGCGGTTCTGTGCTATCGGCAGATCCGGGTCCTTTATCGCTTGTGTTCGTTACAACCTCGCTGGCTGCCGCAGCGGGAGTTATGGGTGCGATGCTGGTGTCGTGGATAGTGTTCAAGAAACCGGACCTGTCTATGATTCTAAACGGTTCTCTCGCTGGACTTGTGGGCATAACTGCAGGAGCCGATGTGATGACACCTATGTCTTCGGTGATTATTGGTTTCATAGCTGGGGGCATAGTAGTGGGTTCCGTAATACTTTTTGACAGGATATTTAAGATTGACGACCCCGTGGGTGCCATATCCGTGCACTTGGTGTGCGGGATCTGGGGTACGTTGGCGGTAGGAATTTTCAGCACGAACCCAGAGCATAGTTTCGTAACACAGCTCATAGGGGTGGCGGCATACGGAGTGTTCACTGTAATATGCGCGTTCATTCTCTTCTTCGTGATTAAAGTGACAATGGGGCTTCGGGTCTCTGAGGAAGAGGAGATTGAGGGGCTTGATCTAGGCGAGCACGGCATGATGTCATACCCGGACTTCCAGCAGATTGCGGAGTCGGGGGGTTCGACATTAATGTCCAGGTCTACGCTCAAGGAACCGGAAGCCGCTTCCAGTGTATTAATCAAGAGCGATCAAAAAGCTTAACAAAAATAAAATTATACCCGAGGTGCCAGGGTAACTCCGGGTACCTCGGACAATTTTTTAGATGAGTCGTATGCGTAATTAATTTCTTGAAGGAGGTTCTTATGTTGATGAGGTTATTATTTGTTTTGGTCATGGGTGTTATGCTCGTGCCGCTTCATGCTGTTGATTCAATGGCGGATAGCGAGTCACAGGCCCAACAGATAGAAGAGCTGAGACGTGCGGTAGAGGAGAACCGCAAACAGAATGAGGAGCTGCTTAGAAAGATTGATCAGCTCGAGGCCGAGAAGGCTACTCAAGATGTGAAGATGGAAGAGTTTATTACCAAACAGGAGGAGAAGGATCAAAAATATGACGGTGTACTGACCTTTTTTGATTCCATAGACTTGGGTTTTTCTGTTGACACAACCTATCAGTATGTGTTCGATAGAGATACCTCGAACAGCATTCAGTTGAGGTCGCTCTACCCTGATAACAATGAATTCTCGATCAACGCATTCACGATCTCTGTGGGTAAAACCCCGACAATGGGTGGGGGTGTGATGGATCTGCTAGGGTTTAAAGCCGACATACTATTTGGTGAGCAGGCACCGTTACTTGCGTCCAATGGACTTAGCAGCGACGTGGTAGATCCATATCAAGCCTATCTACAGGTGCTGGCACCGGTAGGAAACGGCATAAACATCTATGCGGGTAAATTCGTGACACTTGCTGGGTACGAGGTTATTGAGGCCAAGAATAACCCAAACATTACAAGGTCAATACTATTCGGTTTTGCCATACCGTTTACTCACACCGGTATAAGGGCTGATTACACGGCGGGCCCAGTGACATTGACCGCAGGTCTAAACAACGGTTGGGACCAGGTTAAGGACCTAAACGACGATAAGACCATAGAGGGTCAGATCGCGTTTAGCCACTCCGGGGGTGCTATTTCGGACCTATGGATCGGTGTAACCGGTTATTTCGGTAGAGAACTCGTAGAGGTTAGTGACGATGTAGCATCGGCATCGAGTAACGGATGGCGTGAGCTTGTGACAGTGGTGGGCAGCCTGACACTGAACGAATGGCTCACATTTGTAGTGGACGCGGACTTTGGGTGGCAGCAGGACGTGATACTTGTGCCGGGTGCTGAGGCTGAAAATGTGTCGTGGTGGGGTATAGCAGGATACGTTGTGATGGATGTGCACCCCGCGGTAACACTGGCGGTTAGGGCTGAGTACTTCGACGACAAGGAGGGTTTCAGGACCGATTTTGCAGGTGGCCAGAAGCTCTTTGAGGTCACTCCTACTATAGCTTTTAAGCCGTTTAAAGGGCTTATTGCAGCCAACAAGTTCCTTGACAACTTCGAGGCCCGTGCCGAGTTTAGGTGGGACCGCTCGGATGAAGAGTATTTCGAGACCGAAGACGGAACGTTTTCAAAGAACCAGTATGGGTTAACCGGACAGTTGTTGTATTGGATTGATTTATAGAAGTTAGATAATGAATAGTTAGAAAATAAATATAAACAGATTCTCTATATCTCCTTTGTGTGGGCAAGTGGGAGAACAGTTCTCTAGATCAGATGGCTGTTCTCCCTTTGTCATTTTGAGGCCGTGTTGTTGAACTACGGCAATGCTTGCACGTGAGTTTGTGATTAGGTAGTATAAGGCTCTTGTTTTTATCTGATAAAAAACATTCTATAGATTTGTACGAGCATGTGCCCGGATAGCTCAGTCGGTAGAGCAGAGGATTGAAAATCCTCGTGTCGGCGGTTCAATTCCGTCTCCGGGCATAATTTCTTTTTTGTTAAGCAAATTAGCGGAATTGGCAATATTCATCTAAATAGTGATTCACGCATATTTATCCAGTATCAATCCTTGCATTTACATGTATAATTAATGTAATATCTTAGAGTGGGTGGAATATACCAAAACAACAGCTGAATTGTATAGTTCAGGAGGCTATATACATGAAATTCGGAGACTATCTCAAGAGTAGGAGGAAGGAAAAAAATATTACTCAAGAGGATCTTGCGCGTTCCCTTGAAGTATCGAGCGTGTTTATCCACCAGCTTGAAACCGGAAAGGTAGATGCTCCCACAATGGATAGGTGCCAGCAAATTGCTGTGATCCTAGAGATAAATTCAGAGGAGTTATGGAACGTAGCCCGTAAAGAACGCCTTAGAAAATTCATGGAAAAAGAAGAGATCCATGAAGAAAGCATGGAAGTATTAACAGAGGCTGAGAAATCACTAATAAACCTGTATAGAAGCCTAAACGAAGAGATGCGCCGCGATTTCGGGGGCATGATATTTATGTTGTTAAGACATACAAAAGATAAAGGAGTGCAGGAAATACTCGAGCAGTTCATGAAATGCGCATAAAAACGGATATATCCACAATTTTAAAGGCCATTGGTATAGAGCTCTTTATTCTGGCTCTAATAGGGCTCGTGTTTTTGTTCCAGTTCGATAGGGCAAAAACGGATTTTGTAACCAAAACGCGTGCAATAGCCGAGACCATCGGGGACCAGGCCAGTGACTTCTTTATGGAGCAGGGCAAGGCCCCTACGAGTGATGAGTTCTATATGTTTTTGGATAAACGGTTGGGTAGAAAGAAGCTCTTTAATACATTCGAGATAGCTCCAAAGTTTTTTAGTGTTGTGTTTAAGCAGGATATAGAGAGGGGTTCGGCATCGGGGTTGTTTATGAAAGAGTTTTATCCCGAGGAAGGCTACACGGTTAAAAACGCAAACGGTGTTATATCGGTATCGGTTCCGTTTACAACATCGTTGGCACAGGAGCCCTTTGGGCTTGTAAAAATCAATTCCAATACCAAGGCTATACTAAAAAAGGTATTTGCAGATAACTATCTGTTGTATGCAGCAATGCTTGTGGTTTTGAACAACCAGGCGTTTATTTTCTACCTCTTAATGAGAAGGAAGCGCGAAGAGGTGTTTGAGAGGGTAGAGAAAGGGTATTTGAAAGAGCATTCGATAGGTGCTCTTAAGATCATGCACAAGATATTGGGTGATATTATAGAGGATCACAAGGATGACGATGTGACGGAAGAGCCGAAGAAAAAGCAGGACGTGGGTAAAAACGTTATTGCTATTTCGGATCTTGCTGGTAAGAGGAAAGGATGAAACGTTTATTACTTATTGTAGCTATTTGCATTATGGGCGCGTGGGGATGTGCGGCACCTGAAGGGGACGGTGCGGTGGGTCTCTCGGGGCCTATTTTGGAGAGCGTTAACAGCGATGGTTCGCTTGAATTTAACGGAGCTGTAGTAAATTCTGGTGATACCCCTGTGAACTCCATCTACGTGGTCATAATACTTAAAGACGATAAAGGCAATACTATAGAGTCGAATTCTCTATCTTTGTTCGAGGAAGGTTCCAATGAGGTGCTGTTTCCGTCTGAGAGAGCATTCTTTAGTGTTACAGTAGAGTCTGACCCCGCCAATGTATTTTCTAAAGAAGTAGAGATTTACTACGAAAATAATGTGAACTGAGTAAATCTTAATAACCTACTTGAGTTGAATATCGCACCTGCTTTCTAATATTGATTTTCTCATACCTATGGGTTAGGGGACTCGAGTCTCTTTACTATTGACAATAAATATGATCGGCAGTATTTTTGAGCTTGTAGGTCTTGGTGCCAAAATATTGTTGTTTCGGTAGGGCATGTTGCAAATTATTTAGTATATATTCGGTGTTTTGAAGTTATACTATTAAGGAGTGATGATGGGTTTAGTTGTAAGCAACATAGAGAGGAAATCGCGCAATTAGTCTGTTCTGAAACCAATTCTTTCTCCAATTCTCCGTTCTTGCATCAACCCAAACAATCATTATGTGAAACATAGGTATTACAGATATCTATGTACAATATTTAAAGCGGAAATTCAGATAATAAAAAAAGTATTGCAAAAAGTTAAAAAAGATGGTTAAATTACTATTGTAACTTAGGAGGATGACTTGTTTTTAGGTAAAAAAGAAGTAGTAGGACTAGATATCGGCTCTAATGCTATTAAGCTCATCGAGCTTAAGAAAACGAAAAAGGGCTACCAACTTAAGAACATGGGCGAGGCTCTGTTACCCCATCAGGCGATCGTCAATAAGGTGATTAGTAACCCCGATGCGGTTGCCGAGGCATTGTCCGGGCTTATTGGGGATCTAAGGGTTAAAACTAAAAACGTTGTTATTTCGATTTCCGGTCACTCGGTGATAATTAAAAAAGTGAGTTTACCGAAAATGACAGAGAGCGAGCTGCGGGAATCAATCCCATGGGAACTTGAGCAGTACATCCCTCAGAGCATAGAAGAGGTCAACTATGATTTTCAGCATCTGCCGGGTGAAACAGCCGACGGTAATATGGACGTGCTGATCGTAGCAGCTAAAAAAGACATAACCAACGACTATGTATCAATTGTGAGTGAGGTTGGATTAAACCCAGTGGTTGTGGATGTCGATGTGTTTGCGTTGGAAAATATGTACGATGCCAACTATGACAGCACACAGGGCATAACAGCTTTGGTAAATATAGGGGCATCTGTAACAAACATAAATATATTGAGAGAAGGGGTTTCAATTTTCACCAGAGACATAACGACCGGAGGAGATCAGTTTACAGAACGTATCGTGCAGGAGTTTAACACCAGCTTTGAAGAGGCGGAGCAGATGAAACTGACCATTCAGAGCGGCGAGGCCGCCCCTGAACTCGAGAGATTGAGCAACGATTTTGCAGATCTAATGTGCAGCGAGATTAAGAGGACTATTGATTTCTTTGCTTCTACACTGTGGAAAGAACAGGTAAACAGCATAATGCTAAGCGGGGGCTCTGCAAAAGTATCGGGTCTGTCTGATTTGCTAAAAGATGTTGCTGAGATAGATGTTGAGATGCTTGATCCATTTAAAAACATATTGTATAGCGACAAGGACTTTGATCCAGATTATCTGGAGGATGTTGCCCCGAAGATGGGGGTTGTTATGGGACTTGCAACTAGGAAACCGGGGGATAAATCTTGATAAAGATTAATCTTCTTCCAGTAGCCGAGCGGCGTGAATACCGCGGAATAGGAGAACTTATCCTGGGAGTTTTTATCATACTCGCGGTACTGGCAGTGATTTTTGCAACACACTTGCTGCAGGATAGAAAGCTGGGAGAGGTGCAAGCAAAGACTAAACAAACAGAGAGAAGGATCGCACAACTGGAAAAAGTAAAAGAACAGGTTGAGGAATTTAAAAAGAAGAATAAAGAGCTGGCACGACGGATCGATGTGATAAATGTGCTGGAACAAAATCGTACAGGTCCTCTTTTTGTGATGGATTCGCTTGCTAATGCGATACCAAGCAGGGCATGGATAGACGATTTTACCGAGAAGGGTAACGCGGCAAAGATGGAGGGTGTGGCTTGGGATGAGTTTACAGTGGCGGATTTTATGGAAGCGCTGCAAAAATCGCCTTACTTTACAAATGTGGAGCTGGGTGTCATGAAAAAGACAAATATGCGTGAGAAAGATCTTAGCAGTTTTGTGATAGAGGCAAAGCTGAATTATTCGGGTGAAACTAAAAAACCGGAAGAGTCCGAAAAGCAGGAAACTAAGCCCAAGGGAGCAAAAAAGAGGTAGATATGTCGTTTATAGAAAGAATCACAGCGTTTCTTAACGCACAGTCGACCAGGAATAAGGTTCTGAGCTTAATCGTGATCATTGCGCTTTTGGCCGGGGGATACTGGTATTTTATCTGGTCCCCTAATGCACAAAAGCTAAAGGTAGAGCAAGCAAAGCTACGACAGGCCCAAAAGACATTAAGTGAATACCAATCTGTGCAGAGGGAGCTCCCAAGATTTAAAAGGGAGTTCGAGAAACTGGAAAGAGAGTTTGAGCAAATTGCACAAAAACTACCTAAAGAAAAAGAGATCCCCGCTCTAATTGATAATGTATACGAAGAGATCTCTGCATCTAATCTGGATTCTGTAATATTTGCCCCCAAAGGGCAGGTCCAAAAGGATATATATGCCGAAATCCCAATAGAGATGGAGGTAAACGGCACATACTATGAATTAGCCAGTTTCTTTGATCGCATAGCCAGGTTGCCGAGGATTGTAAATGCCAGGAATCTGGACCTGGAACGAGAGGATATAAAAGGCAATAAGGTGCGTCTCAATGCAAAATTCAACGTAGTGACATTTAGACTGCTGCCCAATGTGCAACCTCCTCCTACACAGGACAAGGGCAAACGAAAAGCCAGACCAAAGAGAGGCAAGAAACAGGGTTAGTAAAAGTTTTCTAATTAAGTTTTGGTGAGAACACAAATGAATAGAATATTAAATTTATTGATAATGTTTTTTATACTACTCGCCATCGGTGTTAATACCGGATTGGCTGATAACGGGGATGATGGTTCGGTAGATACTGCCGTGAAAGAGGGCTTTAAACGTATACAGGAAGCAAAAGAGAAAAATCGCAAAGATAAAAAAGAGGATGAGGAGAATACACAAGGGAAAACGTATTCGAATGTAGAGAGTGAAACAAAGGTTCCTGATCAAGCTGCGGAAGGCACAAAGACGCTTAAGAAAAACAGAGTTGCACGAGAATTCCCGCTCTATGATGCAAAGGGTAAGAGGGATCCGTTTAAACCTTTTATCAAGACCGTAGAGGAAATTAAGCCCACAGTGAAAGAGATTCTGCCTCCGATCAAAAAATATCCTCTAAATGAATTCAGATTGGTTGGAATAATTTCTGTAAGTGGTGAACCGCAGGGCATGGTAGTAGATCCCGAGGGCAATACGTATTCATTGGGTGTAGGTGACGAGATAGGAAATGAAGAGGGTGAGATTACCGAAGTGAGACAAAGTGGGTTAATGGTCCAAGAAAAAAAACGCTATGAAAACTTGTATGGGGAAGTAAAAATCGAGGTAAAGGAATCGGTCCTCGCGTTTAGAGAGGAATGAGGTAGTTGATAATAGTTATGAGGCTAATCTGAGGAGGTCGAACAAGTTTAAGGAGGATGGTGTGATGAGGTTTTTACTAAATACAATTCTGATAATTAGCATTCTTATTTTATCAAGTATCACTGATGCGGATTTGGCGCACTCGTCAAATCTGACTACCAATCAGACACCGTATGTGTCGATGTCCCACTCCCCAGCGATTCCTCGTAGCGGTAATACTGCGACTTTAATTATTGCTCAAGCTGACACAACTTACCCTGCTACGTTTAACAGTGTGGAGAGCATTGGTTTTGAGGTTAAAGAAGGGGTCGGGATAGTCACCATTGGTACTTCGCAACAGGCAGAGTTCAAGAGGCTTGCGGACGAGACAAATAAAGTAAGCTTGAAACTAAAGAACGTAATATTGGCAGATAAGTTCCAGATATCTCGTGATGTAAGCGATTTCGATAGCCCGCTTACATTTATATCGTCGTTTAGGGATCCTGTTAACGAGGACGATGTCATAGTGGTAATTGAGTTAAAAGAAGGGGATGTGCCCGTAGAGGTTGGGCAGGACGGTAACATGCTCACGCTTAACTTCGGGACCTCACGTGTGCAGCAGACTGAAACACAGGAGGACGTAACGGTTGAGGTCAACAACGAAGACCTTTATGCGTTTGATTTTAGGTTGACAACAGTTCCTGGCGTTACCAAGACCTATCGCGGACAGCTGGTGTCTTTTGATTTTAAGGATGCTGATATACGTGATGTGCTTCGAATTATTTCCGATATAAGCGGTTTTAACATGATTATCGCTAGGAATGTAACAGGTACTGTGACACTCAAGTTGGCTAATGTGCCCTGGGACCAGGCACTCGATGTAATCCTCGAAGACGCAGGACTGGGTGCTTTTATTGACGGTAACGTTATGAGAGTAGCACCACTTGACACCCTCCAGGCCCGTCAGACAGCTATACAAAAGGCTGCAAAGTCAAAAGAACAACTCGAACCGCTCACCACAAAACAGGTGTTTGTGAACTATGCAACTGCCGAGGAATTAATACCGCTGGTTGACCCGCTGCTTAGTGATCGCGGAGAACTTAGGGTCGATACCAGGACAAACAGCATTTTGATAAATGATACCCCAGCCAGGGTGGTTCAGATCGAAGACCTTATTCTGAGCCTGGATACGAGAACCCCACAGGTGTTGATTGAATCGCGTATAGTGTCGGCGACCCTCGATTTTACAAGGGAGCTCGGTGTGCAGTGGGGTTTCAATTACACAGCATCGGCTGCTACAGGAAACCCGACCGGTGCCACATTCCCGTCTAGCGTAGAGGCCGGGGGTACGACTGTCGGGAGTCCGTTTGGGACCACAGGGGATAGTTTTATTATCGACCTGCCCGCGGCAGCAGGCCCGGGTGCGGGAGGTGTGTTTGGCTTGGTACTGGGCAGTTTGACAGGTGCATATGACCTAGATCTCAGGCTCTCGGCTCTCGAGACCAGGGGCGATGGTCGAATTCTCTCTTCACCCAAAGTCCTCACGCTCGATAACACGCCTGCAAGGATTGAGCAGGGTGTATCGATACCGTTTTTGAGTGTGTCGGCGGCGGGTACACAAACCCAGTTTGTAGACGCAACTTTGAGGTTAGAGGTCACACCTCAGGTAACAAATGATAATAGAGTGTTGATGAACATAAGTGTGACGGATAACGCTCCCGACACCTCGACTCTTGGTGCCGGGGGACAGCCCAGTATTAGCCGTAATGAAGCGCAGACTCAAGTGCTGGCAAGTGACGGCGAGACTATTGTGATAGGCGGTATTTTTAAGCGTACCGTTTCGGATAGTAATAATAGTATTCCCTGGGCCTCGAGGATACCGCTACTCGGATGGCTGTTTGAGAGGACCAGCAGGACAGACCAACGGAGGGAGTTAATTGTATTTATAACACCGCGAATCATTAGATAAGGTGGAACCAACAAGGAGGATGATGACATGAACAAGAGATCCAAAGCAGGATTGGCAGTGTTCCCTGCACTAATACTAGGAGTGCTCATATACGGGATTGTGACAATTGGATGTGGTGGTGCTAACCCGCCGTTTGCACCGTTTGGGTCAGAGGTAACGATACTCAACCCTCTTGAAGGTATTAATATTCCATTAAATTCGCTAGAGCCGGTAACAATCCAAGCAATAGTACTAAGTGAAGAGGAAGAGCCGATAAATAAGGTCAGAGTGTTTTGGACTCTAACATTTGCTGGTCAGAATAGCATTGTAGTAGATACCAATGGAGATGGTGTACCTGATGCACGGGCTATACAAATGGTTGACCCGTTTGCATGCGGTCCACAACGCTGTGAACTGACTCCTATAGCAGAGTGGTTTGCCTTTGGGGCGTTTGTGGACTCTCCGTTTGATACGCTAACTGACCGAAGGGGTGTGGCCTTTGTAATACTTCTGGTTGACGGAAATGTAATAATTGATCCCGCTACATTAACCGCATCAACCGATAGCGGGTCAGTAGATACAATGGAGTTTAGTGTAAATGACGATCGTGAAGTGAATTAGTTTAAGGAGGATTAATTTCGATGGAATTTACTAATACAGATAAGAGAAGGATAATGAGAAGGATTGGTGTGATATTTCCACTAATCTTTATTTGTATAATCAGTTTGTCGTGCACAAATAGCTTGGATAATAATAAAGGATCATCAAATCCAATTGGTACTGCTATTATTGCTGTGCAGCCTAATCCGTCAGTAATATATGGTAACGGATGTAGTGAATCATTTATTAACGTGGTTACAGAGATTGTAGGCAACGGGACGCCCATTGAATTTGAGATCACATCTACCGGAGGATTGCCTCCATCACTCGCAGGTTGTTTATTTAATGCAACTCCTACAGTAGAGAATGGATCGGCGTTTGTTAATTACCTCGCGGGCATACTCAAAGGTATAGGTACGACTGCAAACCCAGTTGCAGCTACTATTAATATTTCTGCCACGGTAAAACCTCCGGGTGGAGATGTAGAATCGAGATTCGGTTCAGTCACATTGTTGGGTGTAGGTATTGTCCCTCCGGAAAGTCCAATCGAGGTTGCCGTGCCATTTGAGCCTGATGCTCCCTTATCAAAGTTCATTACATTGTCTTTTGGCACAGTGGGTATAAAACCCGGAACGATAGCATTAGTGAACATAAGTAATCCGAACCTAGGTGTGCTTTCAGTGGGTGGAGAGATTCCAGAGGAAGAGGGAGAACCGGTACAAACCGTTGTACAGGGCTCAGTAGATTCAGGCAGCTTTACAGTTCAGTATTTTGCATTTGCAGGGGCAGGTGGTACACAGGTTGTTACTGCTATAATTGATCTCACTATACCTCCTGAATTCTTAGGAATATGTCCTATTCCATCTCCGCAAGACCTAAGAATAGAGGCTACAATAATAATTAACCAGACTGTTGAGGAACCAATGGAAGAAATGATGCCGTAATCATTTCTGCGATTATAAGTTGTTCTGTCTGATATCTAGGGGTCGATTAATTACTTGCAGCAATTATTCTGCCCAATCTTGATTTCTACACCTTCCTAATGTCGTATAATATGACTGCTCTAACCCCTATAATTGATTGAACATTTAGGTCCAGATGTGTAGAATACTTAACATATGAAATGTGTCATCTGTGATAAACGCAAACCCAAGAGATACTGCCCTGCGAAAAGGGCTTCCATATGCCCCGTGTGCTGCGGGGAGAAAAGGGGGGTTGAGATCAACTGCCCGCTAGATTGTAAGTACTTTGTTGAGGGCCAAAAACAGCATAACAAAAAGGTACTGAAGCAGAGACTCCGTAAAGAGGGGGCCGGTAGCTATGTGAGGCGGGCTGAGCTTTATAGTAAAAACCCCGAGATATTTGCAACAATAGAAAAGTCCATAGCTCATATGTTTCGTTCGAACAAAGAGCTCTGCAATACCGACCTTGTTACGGGATTGGACCTTGTACTTAAAACACTAGAGACTGAAAAGAAAGGTTTATTATACGAACACAAGGGCGAGAGCACATATGCAAACGATATATCGCATATGATGTTAAGCATTCTGGATAACTATAGAAACAATAACAATTTAGGATCAAAGATACATAACGTCGATCATGCTATGCAGGTTGTGTCTGAATTTCTTAATGAAGCGAATTTTTATGCAGAGAACGATTCAAATCCGAAAAGCTACTTCATACACATACTGCGCTATCACCCCGAAGAAGAGGCACCCAGCACGAGCCAAAGCGGCCTTATTATAACTCCATAAAACTATCTAGGGGTGAACGAGGGGAGAGAGAGCTACTCTTTGCCCGACGGGACGGTATTTGTAATAGCGGATACTACAAGGGCAATAATAGCGATTACTCCAGCCATTTTAAAGTAAAACGGCCAATTAATATGAATTCCCATACTTAAACCTATTCCAACAAACGTAAAGACTATGAGACATATTATTATTCCGCCGGGTATGTTTTTGGAAAGCATGTGGAAAAAATCCTCCGTCCGATGAGCTTAAAAATTACTAGAGCACTAATAGTATCTGGAATTATCACAGTTTACAAATAAAATCCGGAGATTCGATATATGTTAGAACCAGTAAATCCATCATTGATGAATCGCTAAAAACATGTAATATTATCTATTATTTATCCACCTTATGAATTGCACAGCAAATCTAGTTTGCTAACGTACCTTCCATCTGCAAATTCTTTTATTGTTAGGTATCGATCGAGTTTATGAAAATCCCTAAACCTAAAGAGATTATTAAGCTGATTAGGTCGTCAAAAAGGCCTATGAGGTCGAGAGAGCTGTCTAGGCGCCTTGGTGTTCATCAGGAGCAAAGAGCCGTGTTTAAAAAGGTGCTGCGTAAAATGATCGACCAGGGCAAGGTAACCAGGGTTAAGGGTGGACGTTATGTGCTGGCCAACAAGGATGAACAGCCTCAAACAAAGAAGCGTATAAAGGGTGTGACCCCCAAGGGCCACATCATGGGCAAGCTTGTAAAACGAGGCAAGTCGGCACAGTTCCATCCCAGGGACGATAGGCTCGGGAGCATTGACGTAAAAGGGGCTGAGGTAAAGAGTATCAGTGACGGATCGTTGGTTGTAGGCGAGGTGCTGCCGCCCAAGAAATCGCAGCGACAAAAAGTACACATTGTAGATGTGCTTGGGAAAGCAGGGAAACTGGAGGTAGAGAGGGACGCCCTATTATACGAGTATGACCTAAACGGCGAGTTTTCTCGCCGATCGTTGGACGAGTCTGCCACACTCAGTGATGAGATCACCGAATCGGATATAAGCTCGAGAAGGGATCTTAGAAAAAAGGTGATTGTCACTATTGATAACGACAAGGCCAAGGATTATGACGACGCAGTCGGGATACAAAGGAGCAAAAACGGGTTCAAGCTCTATGTAAGTATCGCGGATGTCTCGCATTACGTAAAGATTGGGAGCGCTATTGATAACGATGCGCTCGAGAGGGGTACGAGTGTATACCTACCGTTTAAAGTAGTGACAATGCTGCCCGAGAAACTGTCCGATTGGATATGCAGCCTTGTTCCCGAGAGAGACCGACTGACAAAAACAGTGGAGATCAACTTCGATAATAATGGAGAGGTTACGGGGCACAAGATTTATAAGAGCATTATAAGGAGTAAGGCGAGGCTTACATATAGCGGTGTTTCTCGTCTTCTCGAAGGTAAATCAACCCCAGAGCGACAAAGCAAAGCGATCGTAAAGAGTTTGAAGACAATGAGGGAGTTATACGAGCTTATCAGAATAAGAAGGATCCGCGAGGGTGAGCTTAATTTCGAAATCCCTGAGCCTGAGATAATCCATGATGAGCAGGGCCGCACGGTGGAGGTAAAACAGGCAGAGCGCACCATTGCACACGGTATGATAGAGGAGTTTATGATAGCGGCTAACAATAGGGTAGCGGTTTACCTGTCGGACTTAAATGTGCCGTCAGTGTACAGGATTCACGAACCGCCGGGGGATGACGCGCTTTCTGAGCTTAGCGATAATTTAAGCAAGCTCGGGTATCACCTGGCCTCTAACAAGAAAGTCCGTGTTCGTGACCTGCAGAAACTCCTCGACAACTATAGAGGGAAGAAATTCGAGATAGCAGTCAATATGATGGTGCTTAGAGCACTTAACAGGGCCCACTATTCAAATATGAACGAGAGTCATTTTGGGTTGGGGATTGAAAATTATACCCACTTTACATCTCCTATCCGGCGTTACCCGGACCTAATCGTACATAGGATTCTCGACTATGTATTGAAGAAGCGGAACTCGCCGTATGATGATGATACATTGGCTTGGATAGCGGAAAAAACTTCGAAAACAGAGAGGACGGCAGACGAGGTCGAGAGGGAGGCAAACAACCTGGAGAGGGCGTATCTGATGAAGTCGCATATAGGCGAGGAGCACGATGCTGTTGTAATTAGCGTGCTGCCGTTTGGTATGTTTGTCGAGCTCACAGAAATATATGTTGAGGGACTAGTGCCGAAAGAGAGTGTTAAGGACTGGCGGCGCAGGTGGTTTGATATCGGCCAGAAAGTGCGCGTGAAAGTTGTTGAGGCCGATACCGAGCGCAGAAGGATTACACTCGATCTTCTATCGTAGAATCTAATTTTCTACGCCTGAATAATACCAAGATTCCCGGGACCAGAGCTACTAAGCTTAGACTGATCCAACTATTTGACAGCTCATCGGTACTGCTCAGTGCACAGCCGCCCCCACTACCCGTGTTAGAGCCGGGACCAGGCGGTGTGCCTCCCCCTCCGTTTCCAGAACCGCCCAATATCTGTTCCACTGCGGCAAACGCATCTACAAGCCCGAAGCCCGAGCGTGTGTCAAAACCGGGGGTGCCTATATCCGTAGCGGTACCAGTCATAATATCTATAGCCTCTTGGGCTTGACGGGAAGCAATTAGCTCTTGGTTGGTTGTGGACTGTTCCTCGATCTCTAGCGCTTCAAGCACCAGTGCTGCGAGCCCTGCCGCGTGAGGTGCGGCAGCAGAGGTGCCGAAAAAGGTTTTAAAACCCACCACGGATGTTGATACGCCGTCTGGAGCAGTGATATCGGGTTTAGGGCGTAGCTCTGTGGGCGTGTCTCTGGTTGTGGTAGAGACCTGAGTGATGTTGGCTGATGCGGTGGAGACCGCAGGGATTGTAGTGAATATGGATGAGGGGCCTTCGGAGCTAAACGGCTCGATCTGGCTATTGGGTGCAAAAGCGCCTATCGCAAGCACGTCTGTAGCAGCCGGGTGGCCGTAGATGCTGTCTTGGGGGACGTTGAAGTCTAGTGGTGTGGCTGGGCCGTTAAAAAATACTTCGAGAGTCCTTGCATCGCCACCAAAACGGTTTATCACTAGATCGAAAGTGCCGCTTTGGGAACTACTAGTATTGCTGATTGATACAAATTCGAGGGGATCGTCATCGCCGTCCTGCACCTCTGTGCTGAATGCTATCACGCCGGAAGTGCCAGGATCGACTATAAACAGGTCATAATCGTTAGAAGATGCACCAAATGGGTCGCTCCACTGTAATACAATCGTAACTATGCCTGAGGGGGGGACACTGACACTCATTGCCGTTTTGCTCGGGCCACCATCGGCCAGGCCAAAATCGTGAAGGTTGTTGCCGTCGTCCCCGGGGTCCTCGTCCTCGTATAGGCCCTGATAGTGGTTAAGGGCATCGTTGCCTGCGGCCGATATGAAGATTACGCCGTTATTAGCAGCCTGGTTTGCAGCCTGTGCAACTGGTCCGTCTTCAAAAAACGGCTCAGCCAAAAACCCGAGATCATCCACTATAATATCTACCCCTGTAGATACGAAGAAATTTATTGCGTTTATAAAGCTTAGAGTTGTGAGTCCTGTGGAGAATGCTAGATCGGCCCCGGGTGCGACGTCATGGACGATTTCCAATAGTGCCGTGCCTTCATCCCCAAATCCGGGGTCGTTGACAGAGACGAAGTTTGGGAGGTCCCCTGTGGACTGTGATATTGCCAGTGAATTGATCCCATCTGATATTACACCGATTTTGTAGCCGCTACCGTCTACACCGAATGTCTGACGTGCACTGTCGGCATTTATTACCCCTACACCCTCTGATGTAACACCGCCCACCCTGGTGTGAGCATAGACAGGGGGGGTGATTCTGTCGATGAAGCCCAGGTTCTCTATCGTTTCAACCTGATCATATGGGACCCATCCTTGCATTACTTTGAGTTGATCGTTTGTAATTTCAGTTTGGAAACCAATTGACTCGATTTGATCAAGGTTGTCGGGACTTACTTCATTGCAGTATATGTAGACCTGAATATCTCCTTTATTGTTAACTCTTAGATCACTTGTAGTTAGATCGGAAAATTGAGACTGTATAGTTTTGTAGCCTGAATTATTTCTGAGTTCATCAATAACATCCTGAATTTTACTGTTTGTTTTGGACTGCGTTTTAGTTGCAGTTGGGATTTGGTCTGAGGCCAGTGCGTTAACATTAGCAATTTGTAGGACTACAAGTGTTGCAAATATAGTTACAAAAAGATATCTCATTCGCTCCTCCAAAGAGTGGATTAGAAAAATTATAGCTTATGAATCGCAAAATGGGACTTTTTTACAAAATTTTACAGTCAATAGTTGCATATTAGTGCTCACACATTTCTCTTATAACTGTTAATTGCAGTTGATTAAAAAACTAGTCGGCTTCATACTTTTAGCAGTGGTAGGGCTTAGTTTTAAACCTTAATAGCATCTGTTGCATACACTAAATGACATTATAAAAAATGGAAAAAGAGAAGACCTTAAAGGAGAGTTTACCCATGCAAAGAATAGGGAATCGGAGCATTTCTGCAATATGTATGTACCTAATCCTGATATTATCAATACTCGGTGTAGCAGGGTGCAATAACCAGTCTGGAAACCGCAGTAGTCTAAACGGGTCAACCACAGACATATTTAGCGGTGGGCAGTTTGGTGTTGATTATTCGTGGACAAGTATTTCGCGTTGTAGGAACAACAGGGAGATATCTATGGACGGCTGTGACGTAAACGCGGCTTACAAGAACATATCCACTGCTCCTATGCCCGACTGCACCGGGAGCGCCAATCCCTTTTGCACTCTCGACGAGTGCGCGGACTGCTACGAGGTGGACATGGAACAGATGAGTACCGTAGGTGTGGGACTCATACGGCTCTATTCACCTAACTACAGCGTAACCGAGGCTGCAAGCAAAAAAGGTGTCAGTGTCGTTGTAGGTACCGAGAATGCTACACTCACAAAGCTTGCCAATGACCCTAGTTTCGCCACCACGTTTCTAAAGGGACAGTACGATCCTTACATAACCCCGCTCGAGCCTCATATCAAGGACGGAACCATAGTCGGCATAATACTTGGGAACGAGGTAAACGGCAGTTTCGGATGTACACCTTGTAGTCCCACAGTTGTGGGGGATGCGGCAACGAACCTGCGCACAGCACTCAATGCCATAACCGGGGGAAGCGATGTCAAGATAGCCACCACACTTGTGGGGATCCCGACTTCACCAACCACACCTACAGCCGCGGATTACTGCAACCAGACCAATCTGGACGGGGTAGGGTATGATCTCTACTGCCCGCTCAAGGGTCAGAGCCCCCCTGGGGCGACAGTGGTCTGTACAGGTAAGAACATGCCGGCCGGATGCAACACGCCTCCCCAGTGTGTAGATGTAAGTATCACCGGGTGGTACGAGACCAACAATCCCGCAGCGTGTGCGGGTAAGGCATTTATAGCCGAAACAGGGTACACCACCGGAAACACAAGTAATCCGGGATCGAACGATAGCTCGCTATACACAGATCTGACTACTATGCTCGATACATATCAAACTTGGGCGTGCACGAACCATGTCCAGTCGTTTTATTTCGAGTGGTTTGACGAGGACGAGTCCAATATCAGTGCGCCTAATAAATTCTTTGGAATCTACGAATGGACTACAACGGCGGCCATGCAAAGCTACCCGACGGCAAAATACCAAGACACGGTAAGCAATCTGTTCACATGTCCGTAGAGCCTGGGGGCAGATTATTATAATGGAAGAAGTCTATATAAGGGGCACTTAATTTAGCAAATGTAAAAATATGCACTTTATATGGCGGAGGGAGTGGGATTCGAACCCACGATGCGGTTGCCCGCATACTGGTTTTCGAGACCAGCGCCTTCGTCCGCTCGGCCATCCCTCCCGGTTGACCAGAGATAAAGTACCAAAACTAAGTGCTATGTGCAATAAACCGAATTTTAAAACAACGCAAATTATGTAGACTCATGGGGTGCCCAGAGAGCTCATATCCGAATCAGCCAGAGAAGAGATTAAAGCAGCCATTAAAGAATCCGATGGGAACGAACTGTTCTTTGTGGGTAAGACCGATTCCGACACCAAAATAGAGAGCGTTAAAGTAGTGGCAAGGGGCAACATAAATTCCGTGCCCGCCATAATAGAAGCAGCCGATCCGGGCGACATTGTAGTGCATAATCATCCCTCCGGCAATATTCATCCCTCACCCGAAGACGTGCAGACCGCATCTGTATTCGGCAACCAGGGGATCGGGTTCTATATAACTGACAACAGTGCTACGGAGGTCTATGTAGTAGTTGAACCTTTCCAAGAACAACACCTGATACCGCTAGATGAGGAAGAGGTACAATCCGCACTCATGCCCGAGGGGGCCATAGCCCGCAAGATGGGCGGGGGCTATGAGTTGAGGCGGGAGCAGCTTGAGATGGCCAATAGCGTGTGCAGGTCGTTTAACGACGATGAGATTACTATAATAGAGGCCGGTACGGGCACTGGGAAAACACTTGCGTATCTGGTGCCAGCAGTGAAATGGGCAATCAGTAATGGCGAGAGGGTAGTGGTATCTACAAATACGATTAATCTCCAGGAGCAGTTGATCGAGAAGGATATCCCGCTATTAGAGGAGGCCTTGGGTGAGAAGTTTACATACTCGCTAGTGAAGGGGATGGGTAACTATGTTTGTTTGCTCCGGGCCGAGACTGTGAGCGAGGGGCTGTTTGATATGGCTGAGGACGACGAAGTGGACCCGCTCGGCAGTATTTTGGAGTGGATCAAAGTTACTAGAGACGGTTCGCTGTCTGACCTTAGCTTCAGTCCCCCCGACAGTGTGTGGGACAAGGTGACTGCCGAGAGTGACAGCTGTTTGCGTGTGAGGTGTCCTTATTACTCAAACTGCTTTTTCTATAAATCTCGTCGCGAGATTGCCTCGTCTCAACTCCTAGTGGTGAACCATCACCTGCTTTTCTCGGATCTGGCGATTAAAGGTGCAAGTGAACAGAGCGACGCGGGGATACTACCGCCTTACCGTCGTGTGATTTTTGATGAGGCCCATCACATACCGGACTCTGCAACCTCACACTTCGGAATGAGGACCACAAAATTTGGTATTATCAGGCTTCTTAGAAGGCTTAAGAGAAAATCGAAAAACGGCGATAACAAGGGACTTATCTACTATGCTTCCTCGCTGGCTGCCAAACTCACAAAATACTTTCGTAAGGGTGCGCTGCACAACATGCTGCTCAATATGGATAGCCACATGTCGCCCAGGATTGACGAGGCGGAAACCTATACGCGTGATGCTTTTGATTTTCTATATGGGTTTGCGCTTGAATCTGCCAATGGTAACAGTGGAGATACGCAAAAAGATGATGTTAGCATACGTGTGACCGAGTCACTGCACAATAAAGACGAGTGGGAAGAGGTGGACAGGAAATTCTCACTGCTGAGAATAAAGCTGATTGAGCTCCGTGAAGAGATAAAAGCGTTTTTAGACCTGATGATTGATTACGAAGAGGAGAATGAGGTTGCGAAACTCATTGTAGAGTTCAGGGGAGTTGCCAACAAGCTCGAGTACTATGGGGATGTGGCAAGCTCGTTTCTTAGTAAAGAGGACGACGGGCTTGTGAGATGGATAGAGGGCAGAACAAGCCGAGGAAGCATTATCTCGGGCATAGGGCTCTCGCCCCTAGATATATCGATGCCCCTTAACGAGAGGTTATTTTCAAAATGCGGTTCTGTGGTGTTAACCTCGGCAACCATGGCAGTAAACAAATCGTTTAAATTCATAAAGACTGAACTCGGGCTCCTCGATAATGAAAGGGTTGGGGAGCAGGTACTTCTCTCGCCGTTTAACTATGAGGACCAGTTGTTGCTCACAATTCCGGACGATATTCCTGAGCCTCTTAGACCTGAGTTTGCTGAAGTGATAACCGAGATCATAAGGCGTGCGGTGATTGCTTCCGGGGGCAATGCACTTGTGCTATTTACCTCGTACGCACTGCTGCAGAGAGTACATAAGGAGATCTATGAGAGTCTTGAGCTAAGCGGAGTAATTACCCTAAAACAGGGCTCGATGCCACGGTCAAGGCTCCTCGATAAACTGCGAAATGAAGAGAGCTCTGTGCTGTTTGCCACAGACAGTTTTTGGGAGGGAGTGGATGTGCCAGGGGAGTCGCTACGTTTGGTGATAATTACACGACTGCCGTTTAGGGTGCCTACCGATCCCATAGTCGAGGCAAGGGTCGAGCACATGGAGAGCGAGGGGATTAATTCATTCCTGGAATACAGCGTGCCTGTGGCGGTGCTTAAGTTTAAGCAGGGATTCGGGAGGTTGATTCGCAGTAAATCAGACACAGGTGCCGTACTCATACTGGACAGGAGGATCACAACCAAGTTCTACGGCAAGTATTTTCTCGATTCACTGCCCAAGTGCCCGACATTGATAACCAATACTGAAAAGGTGCTTGGTGAGCTTCGGAAGTTTTACAGCATGGAGAATCAGGACTGAATGCTTTTTACAATTTTTCTGACCAACGAGCGGGGAGTGAGGCGCACTAAAAACGGTGTGACCTGTTGTTTTAGGCCCGGTATAACTATTACTTTACCATTGCGAAAACCTTTGTAACCTGCTTTCGCAACACTCTCTACATCCATAAGGCTCATCTTGAACAAAAGCGAATCTTCCAAACCCGATTTTGAGCCGAACTCTGTCTTTACAGGTCCGGGTGCCAAGCACGATACGTTAACATTAGTGCCGACAACCTCTTCCGCCAGGGCTTCTGTAAATGAGAGTACATATGCTTTGGTGGCGTAATAAACTGCTAAGTTGGGGCCTGGTTGAAACCCCGCAAGTGAACCGACGTTTAGTATACCGCCCCTGTTTCTTTCAATAATCCCGGGCAAAAAAAGTGATGTGAGGTGTGTAAGCGTCATGACGTTCACCTGCACCATGTCTACCTGGGTATCGGTCTCTATGTCTGCGATTGAACCCCTTGCACCGAACCCAGCGTTGTTGACGACTACATCTACATCTATTTTTTCTTTCTTGAGTGTTTTAAATATTTCGTTCGGGCTTTTGGGTTTCGATAGATCCTTGGGTAGTACCTTGACATCGACACCGTACTTTTCGTTAAGTTCCTGGGCAAGTTCTGCAAGCCTTTCCTCGCGCCGTGCGACCACAACGAGGTCCGAGCCGTCTTGGGCAAAGAGTCGAGCCAGTTCCATACCGATTCCAGATGAGGCCCCTGTGATTAATGCAGTTTCTTTGGACATACCATCACCACCTTTAAGAGTTTGAATTTATTACATAGAGTTCGGTAACAAGTCAATCGCGAAACCTGCCGATAACACCGATTTCGTATAGAAGCTTAAAGTTTGGGCTGAGGGGGGATTTTTTCGAGTGTCCATAGAGTGTGTCGGGTCCACCGCCCCCAACTCGGCAACAGTAGTATAAACCTGCCCCGGAAAACATCTCCTGTGGCGTGGAATATCTTTTTGTTTTGATTTTGGTACTCGAGTTTGAGCTCGCCAGTGTCGACCACTTCCGATGTGCCTTGGCCATAGTGGCCCTTGTACTCATCTGAGTTCTCAAACACCTCCTCAGTCTCGATGGCCAGCTTTCTGCTGCCGAGCTCCCTAGGCAGGCCTTTTGGCAGTAGTAAGGAGATTGTTTCGGAATTTACTTCTATGATTAAATCTGTGTGAGTGTGGTCGGTTAGGTGTTTAAATACGGTAAATCTAGTCATTTATATTGCTTATAATCCTTAGTCCCTTGAGTGTGAGGAACTCGTCTATATCTTCTATGGTCTCACTCTCTGAAGAGATAAGCTCCGCCATCCCACCTGTTGCGATCACATTGCAATTATCGTCCAGTTCGAGCTTGATCTTTTTTACAATCCCGTCCACAAGCCCGGCGTACCCGTATACTATGCCTGATTGAATACTCTCTACCGTGGTTTTGCCTATTATTGTTTTAGGTTTGCTGACCTCGACCCTGGGGAGTTTAGATGCATTTTGGAACAGTGCTTCGGCCGAAATATGAAGCCCGGGTGTTATGAGGCCACCCAGATATTCCCCCTCTTTTGAGATGCAGTCGAACGTAGTAGCAGTGCCGAAGTCAACCACGACTACACTGTTTTTGTAGCGGTCATAGGCAGCAACTCCATTTACAATCCTGTCGGCACCCACCTCCTTGGGGTTATGGTATAGAACCGGCATACCGGTTTTTGTGCCCGGCTCTACCAATAGCTGGTTTTCCGTGAAGTATGTTTTAACAAGTTCTACAAAAATAGGCTTTAGAGTGGGGACCACAGAGGCAATGATTGCACGAGTAACTTTGAGGTCCTTAATGTCCCTTAGATCTATGAGGTTTTTTAAAAGTATTCCGTACTCGTCGGCGGTTTTGCTTTTGTCTGTGCCAATTCGCCAGTGAGAGATCAGATCCTCGCTATCAAATATACCGAAGACGATGTTGGAATTGCCTATGTCAATTGCAAGCAGCATTACGTTTCCCTGATATGATTTGGTCAGTAAATATGTACCGACTTTATATGGTCAAATCAATGTTTACATGCTTACCTTAGTCCCCAGCGTCTCCTGAGGAACCAGTCTGCGGATAAAAGGGCTATTATGATTCCAAGCAGAATCGGGGTGACCCACAGCTTTTTGGTGCTGTACCCAGTGATGGATTTCTTGGGCGATCGGTCAATATTAATTGCCTCGAGGGGGGTTTTTATCGAGATACTACTGCCGCCCGAGAGTTTGGCGATGTCTGCTAGGTTTTTACTGTTGAGTGAGGTGCCTTTTAGCTCCGCGGTCGGGGGTCCTACAAAGAAAAGTGTTTCATATACGTTGGAGTCGTCACCCTGTGTGAAACTCTCAGGGGTTGAGGCGCTCAATTTATATGTTCCGTATTCGGTGAGTGTTAAATCCGTACTGAACCCTTTCTTTAAGTCCGATTCAATTTCTAGTGTTGATTTCGTTCCGTCGGGCAGTGTAAGCTCTGTTGTTATATCTTCGCGTGCTCGACGTTTGTCCAAAGTCCAAATATCGAAGGACGCTACATCCCCGCTGTTGTAGTGGTTATTGTTTGTCTTTACCCTGATATTTTTAAGATCGGGATCGTTTACAAGCCAGCGAAGCAACCTGCTCCAGAATTTTACATAGTGCGGGGATGAATTGTGCTTCTGATTGCGCTCGAAACTCCATTTCCAAGAGGAATCGGAGAGGAAAGATGCGGTTTTGCCGGATTTGGCTTTGCCGATGGCAAGAACGGTATCGCCGGCAAGGCTTTGCAGGAGTTCTTGAGCAGTCGGCTTAGGTCCCCGTACCAGGTTGTGGCTCTCGAGGTCGGGCATCTGTTCCCACAAACCAACATTTTCACCCGCATCAGTACTTAACTGTGTAACAGGGTGTGATTTGCCAAGCTCAGTAAGCATGATATCGATGCTGTCCTTAACAATCGTTTCCTCTAGTGTCCTAGGTATATAGTCCATATCGAGCGGCAGGATGTCGGCCAGGGGGGTATTACCGTAGTTGCCGCTCTCAAAACTCTTGTCTCCTCCGATCATTAGAAAAGCTCCGCCGTCGTTTACGACAAAGTCTCTGATATTTTTCAGATGGAACCCGAATATCCCATAGGGCTGATACTGGAAATTCTGGAAAATCACTATATCAAATGTACTTAATTCGGTGCCAAAGATATCGTTAACGGGAAAGGGGATAAGGCTTAGTTCATTCTCGGATGCGTAAACTATGTCGGAAGCGTCACGCAGTATAAAAAACGATATGAGGTCCACGTTGGGGTTACGTTTTAAGAGCTTTCTAAAGAAGCGTACGTCCCACGACGGACTGCCGGCTACGTGCAGTATCCTGATCTTGTTGATAATCACGTCCGTGGCAAATGACCTCTGATTGTTTTCCTTGATCAGTTCACTCGAGAGGTTTGGGATGGATACTGTGTAGACCTTTTTCCCAAGCGATTTGGGGTTTAACACGAACTCCACCTCGCCCTTTGATGTTAGGGGGTCGAGGTTTGCCTGGCGTATAGATATTATCTTGTCCCCTTCGTAGAGTGTTACGGGGATGGCACTTGAATCTATGCCGTCGGATTTGATGACCGCTTTTACTTTAAACGGATAGCGGAGATAAGAGATCTCGCTTGCCTGGATTTTGTCGATCCAAAGATCAGCCATGTGGTTTTCCGTAGCCGTGTAGATTGTGTGTATAGGGATGTTTACCTTACTGCCTTTATTTAGTTCTGAGGTTGCGGATGTACCTTGAGTACCACCGTCTGAAAATAGCAGTACGGCATCAACACCCTTTATGTTCCTTTGCTCGGTTATTGATCTTATGCTCTTTGCTATGTCGGTCTTTTTCCCCAGTGGGGGATTGGATAGATCAATGCCTTCTGTCAACGGAGCTACCGTGCTGTCAAAACTAAAGTAGTTGATATTATAGTGTTTCTTTAGTTCGTTTATATAATTTTTGTTCTCTGACAGGTACTGTTGAAGGAGCTCTTGGCGTGTAGCGCCCTGTGTGTCCCCTGCTAGACTCATGCTGTAGGATTGGTCGATTAACACTGCTAGAGTTTTCTTTTCATTTAGGTAGTTTTCGGTCCGGATTGCGGGGTTTAGTACTATGGCGGCCGCAAGTAAGAAGGCAAGTGTATGAAGTGTCAGGATAAGCGATTTTTTCTTGAGCGAGTTAAGAGAGTTAGTGCTCCGATAAGATCCGAATAGGAGTGCTACGAATAATATGGTTAGAAGCAGGAGTTCTAGGTAGCCGGGGGAGTTTAAAAACACGACCCTGCTAAGTTCGTTATCCATCTATATAAATTTACCACACGTCTTAGACACTTTCTTTTAGGTCTCGAATACTAGATGCGTGCCACGGTCTATCAAAAGCTCACCGTCAACAGACAGTGTGGGCCCTGTAATAACTCCGTCTAGGTGGCTTGCTACTCTAATGTTTCCACCCATGCTCTTGTTGTCGCCAAACGCGATGTGAATGGTGCCAAAAACCTTTTCGTCCTCAAGTACATTGCCTGTGATGATGGCCTTGTCGTGAGTGCCAATACCCAGTTCCGCAACGTTAAATGCAAGCTTGCCAAAGGGCTCCATGATAGAGAGAAGCTTCTTGGCAGATTTACCCCCCGTGATCCGGGTGGCGTAGCCGTCCTCTACTGTGATAGTGATATTGTCGCTTTCCAATAGACCTACTCCCGCCATAGAGCCGTCTATGACGATTGTGCCGTTGGAGGTGCCCTCGATAGGTGCAACAAAGGCCTCGCCAGCAGGTAGATTGCTGAAGTCGCCGGGGTTGTGGTTTAAACCTGTGTCGGACAGTGCGTCCCTTCCCTCTACCGAGAGTGTGATATCGGTGCCGAGCTCAGTAGCGATATGAACAGTGCTTCCCCTATTAATATAACCTGCCAGTGTATCGCTCTTACGAGCTATTTCGTTGTAGTCAGCGTTTAGGGTTCTTATCATAGTAGCTTCGGTAATTCCCGGCAGAGTGGCGATCCTTACCCCCTTTTTACTGGCATTACGCCTGGAATCGGTGTGACTTAGCGATTTGAAGGTCGGTACCAGTATGACATCTGCATGGAGCATGAGTTCCGCTATTGCCTGCGGGGGTTCTTCTCCGTTTGATTGCCGGGGTATTATCTGGGTAAAAATGGCCTCGGCACCGTGTGCTTGGGCGGCTTCCCACAGTATTACCCCAATGTTCCTTAGCGCTTCGTCAGTGATTATGAGCACTGTTTCGCCCGGTTTTACGTCCATACAGTTTCTAACGGCGATCTCTGCTGCGCTTTGTAGTGTGTCCATAGGAATCTCCTCCGAAGCTTAGAATTGGAATCTGTATTATAATACGGAGATGGGTCTGTGTTAAATAGCCCTAAATAGTGTAAGGTTAATTATTACAATCTTGAATTTACGCGGAGGAGCTTAGATGTCGGGAGTCGCCTTAGTACTGCCTTACTGGAGTGATATAACAAAGTCTGAGATGATAGAGTTCGGGAAACTGGCCGAGGACTTGTGTTACCATTCTATCTGGATGCCCGAGATGTGGGGTAGGGACGTTATCTCCATCATAGCTCTGCTCATTGCTAATACAGAGCAGATCAAGTTCGGCACGGGAATAATCTCTGTGTACAGCCGTACCCCTGCACTTATTGCTCAAACAGTTGCTACCCTTGACGAGGTGAGCGGGGGAAGGATGATGCTCGGGCTGGGTACAAGCGGGCGGGCGGTGATCGAGGACTGGCACGGGTTGGAATTCGATAAACCCCTTAAGCGGACCAGAGAGACGATCGATATCATACGCAAGATACTCAACTTCGAGCGTGTTAATTATGAGGGCGAGGTATTTAACCTAAAAAACTTTAAGCTCCAGTTCAAACCACTTAGGAGTGATGTGCCTATTATCATAGCTGCCTTGGGTCCAAAGAACATACAGCTTACGGGTGAGATTGCAGACGGATGGCTGCCCTATTTTGTCCCTATAGATAGGATGCCGTTGCTAGTCGAGGATTTAGAAAAGGCTGCAACAGATGCCGGCAGGGATAAAGACAGTGTTTTTGTAAGCCCCTATATAACGGCGTGTGTATCCGAAAACACGGAACTTGCAAAAGATTTGGTGCGCGAGCACATTGCGTACTATATAGGCTCTATGGGGGACTATTATAAGAGGGTGATTTCGGACTGTGGTTTTGAATCCGAGGTTGATGAGATTATTTCACTATTTAGGAATAAGGATAGGAAAGGAGCAATTAGTCATGTCAGTGATGATATGCTTGACTCGTTGTCTATTGCAGGTGACCCGTCTAGTGTTAAATCAAAGTTAATGGAGTACCGTAACGGTGTATGTGACTTGCCCATACTGCTCTTCCCACCAAAAACTACGAGAGAAATGGTGAGAGAATCCATGATAGCTCTCAGACCGGACTAATACTTTTAGATACAGCGTGTAAGGCCTGTGTGTACTATCTATACACAGGCTTAGCAGGAGATGAAGTCTTTTAGAAGAGCGCCTGTTTCCTGCTGCTTTAGTTTCTTTAGAGCACGTCTTTCGATCTGGCGTATGCGCTCGCGAGTGAGGCTGTAGCGTGTGCCGATCTCATCGAGTGTGTAGTAGTCTTCATAACCTATCCCGAACCTCATCCTCAGTATGTCTTCTTCCCTTTCGCTTAGGCTTGAGAGCGCCTCCTCGATTTTCTCGTTCATAGTCACCTTGGCTATGAGTGAGTCTGTAGGAAGTCTGTTGTCGGGTATAAAGTCCAAAAAGCTGCTCTTGCCGTCTTCTGTGTTAGAGGTTGAGGCATCGACGTAGACAACATTTGTGGATGTGGCCTTCATAACTTTTTTTACCTTTTTAACGCTTAGCCCTGACTGGTCAGCGATCTCTTCCAGCTTGGGGGCTTTACCTTTTTCGTTACGCAGGTAGTTTGTGGTCCTGGTAATTTTATTGGCCTGTTCGAGTACTCGGACGGGTATTCTTATTACACGGGTCTGATCAAACAGCGAGCGTGTAATGCTTTGAATAATCCACCAAGAGGCATAGGTCGAGAACCTGTACCCTTTTGTGGGGTCGAATTTCTCAACCGCCTTCATAAGCCCTATGTTGCCCTCTTGAATGAGGTCGGCCAGGGGAGTCCTCTGCCGATGTAGTTCTTGGCAATGCTAATTACAAGCCTCAGGTTGGACCTTATGAATTTGCTCTTATAAAACTTCTCGTGGTTCGAATACGCTCTTTGCAGAGCCGCTAGTCTCTCGGTTCTTTCTTTTGACAGAGAGTTTAGAATTTTTCGTTTAGAGATCTTTTGTTTCCTTTCTTCAACGTTACACTTGCAAACCTGTTCTCTTTTGATGGTGGTAGCTCTGTCTTTGCTCTTTTCGATGGAGTCTAGGATATCCTGGAGTTTATCTGCATTGGCCTTGTATTTTTTTAATTTTGTAGAGATCTGAATTTCTTGTGCAGGGCTGAGCAGCGATTCGGTACCTACGTCTTTAAAGTAGGTCTGGAGCAGACGGTAATCGTCGTCCGGTATGCTTTGATTTTTATTGGATTTTTTTGATTTGTTCTCTGTGTTTTCCGACTCGTTTTGACTGTCGAAGTTGTCGGTGCTGTAGATTTCGTTTTGTGAGTTATAGGTTCCGTTGTCGCTTAACTCCTGGTTGTACATCTCACCCTTAACTTGATTTATATGGTCTCGATCCATTTTACTAACCTCCGATAGCTATATAAGCAATATTTATGCCATATATCTAGAGGTTTTAACCTACCGTAATCATTTATATACTGTATTTGGGGAATTCGATATGACATTATTTGTATTCATTTGTCATGACAAAATTTGTCAATTTAAGTTCACAACTTAACCTAATGAGTTAAAGCAGATTATATAATTATGGCTGCTATGTTCGGTAATAATTCCAAGTTTCAAAATATCACGTCTTAATTGACAACAGTAGAAATTGGAGTAAATATTAGCTTGATCTCATTATTATAGGGGTGGTATTTTGAAGATACTAGTGACAGGTGGGGCAGGTTTTATAGGATCATGGGTAGCAGATAAGTTTTTGGAGAATGGAGCCGAAGTAAGGGTCATTGATAACCTTACTAGCGGTGTTAGTTCAAACGTGCCTGACCGGGCCGATCTTATAGAACTCGATATAAGGGATAAGAATGGGTTGGAGGGAGTTATTCAAGATTTCAAACCCGACGTGATCAGTCACCACGCAGCGCAGATCGATGTAAGGAAGTCAGTGGACGACCCGTGTTATGACTCGGAGGTAAATATTATAGGCACGCTTAACCTCCTGCAACTTTCCCTTGCCTATTCACTTAAGAAATTTTTGTTTGCATCCACAGGTGGTGCAATATATGGCGAGCCCAACGATCTACCGGCAAATGAACACACAGCACCAATGCCTATCTCGCCCTATGGAGTGTCGAAATATTCGATCGAGAAATATCTAGAGTACTACAATGCTGTGCATGGGCTCGATTACGTGGCGCTTAGGTACGCAAACGTATACGGCCCACGTCAAAACCCCCATGGTGAAGCGGGTGTTGTGGCAATATTCTGCAACAAGATTCTTAACGGTGAAGATTGTAAGATATTCGGTGACGGTGAGCAGACCAGGGATTACGTCTTTGTAGAGGATGTGGCCGATGCCAATTTAAAGGCTCTGGATGCCCCCCGAGGGAGCTACAATATTGGTACTGCTGTAGAGACCTCTGTTAATGAACTCGTGAGGTTATTGCAAGTAGCTTCAAAAACAGATGTGGGAGTAGAGTATGCAGAGGCACGCCATGGTGAGGTAGAGAGGATAAGCCTTGACATTAGCCTTGCCAATCAAGTGTTGGATTGGGCACCCCGTACCCCGATCGATGAGGGGATTCTCAAAACCTGGCAGTGGTTTAAAGAAACACAGTCTTGAGGATTTAGTTGTATAAGTGTACAAGCAATTTCAACTTATCACAGTTGTCATTCGTTGCGCATGTTAGTTGATAAGGTATCATTTAAGTCCCGAGGAGGTTAGTGCATGAAAGATAAAGATCAATTCCTATACGACGTGAGGATTGTGGACAGGAATTTAAAAGAAGGAAAAATCACACAAGCTGAGTATAAAAAATATTTAAAAAGCTTAGATGATGCCGAAGACAAGGGCGAGCCTCTAGAGTTCGAAGGTGAAGACGCAGTAGAAGAGCAGGTTGAGGCCGAGGCCGAGTCAGCACTTTCGGAAGGGGAAGAAACCGAATGAAGTGGGAATATAAGGTTGTGAATGTCAATAATCTATTCCATCAGTCGGATAACCACGATATAGCTGTGTCTAAAGAGGCTGCTGAGTCCAGAAGGGCCAAGATCGGGGTCGGTCTTGAGTCGGAGCTTAATAGACTGGGTGCTCAGTCTTGGGAGCTTGTATCATTAATGGGTGAGTTCGGGGTTTTCAAAAAACCTAAATAACTTGTTTGCGGGGTTATTCCCACTCTATAGTACTGGGCGGTTTAGTAGAGATATCATAAACCACACGGTTAATACCTGCTACTTCATTAATTATTCTCACAGATATTTTCTCGAGCACATCGTAGGGTATTTTGGCCCATCCGGCTGTCATTCCATCCACACTTGTAACCGCGCGCACAGCAATTGCATTCTCGTATGTCCTCTCATCTCCCATCACTCCCACTGACTGTACGGGTAGGAACACACAGAACGCCTGCCAAATTTCATCGTAGATCCCAGCTTTTCGTATCTCTTCGATGAATATATGGTCTGCAAGTCTTAGCGTGTCGAGTGTAGCCTCATCTATCTCCCCCAGTATTCTTATGGCAAGCCCGGGTCCCGGGAAGGGATGGCGGTTAAGTATCTCGGGCACAAGCCCCAACTCACGTCCTACTGCGCGGACCTCGTCTTTAAAAAGCTCGCGCAATGGCTCCACCAGCTTTAGATTCATTTTTTCAGGCAGACCCCCGACATTATGATGGGTTTTTATAGTTGCTGAGGGGCCTTTTACACTCACGCTCTCTATTACGTCGGGGTATAAGGTGCCCTGTACGAGGAACTCTGCATTATCAATCGTACTGGCCTCTTCCTCAAATATGCCGATGAATTCATTGCCGATAATCTTGCGTTTTTGTTCCGGGTCCGATACGCCGTGGAGTTTCTTAAGAAACCGGTCTTTGGCATCGACATGGCGTAGGTTAAAACCCATGTCTCTAAAGCTTTTAACGACCTCTTTAGCTTCGTTTAGCCTCATCATTCCCGTGTCTACAAATACACAGTGGAGCTTGTCCCATATGGCCCTCTGCATAATAAGCGCTGCCACGGCTGAATCCACCCCTCCTGATAGTGCACAGACAGCGCTTGCATCCCCCACCTGGTTTTTAATGGCCTCGATCGTGGAGGTGGCAAACATTTCAGGTGACCATGATTTGGTGCAGCCGGCAATTTTGTGAACGAAGTTGGATATTATCTGAGAACCGTATTTCGTGTGTACGACCTCGGGGTGGAACTGGGTGCAGTAGATGGGTTTCTCTCTGTGTTTAATCGCCGCGATTGGCGAATTATCGCTCTTTGCTATAACCACAAATTCGCCCGGGAGTTCGAGCACTTTATCGCTATGCGACATCCAAACGCTCGTATTTGAGGGGATATCGTCAAAGAGCAGAGCCTTTTGTGCCGTAATGAAAAGTTCCGAGGGTCCGAATTCGCGCTTGTCCGAGCGCTCTACCACACCTCCCAGCAAATGCATGAGTAACTGCATCCCATAGCATATACCGAGTATGGGTATATCCAACTGAACAATATCCTGTGAGATTAGCGGGGGATCGGTGTCCCATACACTTGCCGGGCCGCCCGATAGGATTAAGGCTTTGGGGTTAAGTTCCCGAATTTGGTCGATGGGGGTATTGTAGGGTCTGATCTCTGAATATACGTTTTGTTCACGGACACGCCTTGCAATTAACTGGGTGTACTGTGAACCGAAATCGAGTACCAATACCGTTTCGCGCATATCTATGGCCGGTTAGCAACTTAGAAAAACTATATATATTAGGTTATGAAGTGTACTGGGTTTGGGCAAATGTACAATCACTCAATTCTGTAGTTGGGTGCTTCTTTTGTGATTATAACATCGTGAACATGCCCCTCTCTTAAACCTGCGTTTGTAACACGTATAAATTTTGCGTTTTTGCGAAGTTTCTCGATAGTTTTACACCCTGTGTATCCCATCCCGGCCCTAAGCCCACCAACGAGTTGGTAGACGGAACTCCCAATGGGTCCTCTGTAGGGGATACGCCCCTCGATACCTTCGGGGACGAGTTTGGCCTCGATCATCTCACCCGGGTCCTGAGCATAACGGTCACGGCTACCCTTTTTCATGGCTTCGATAGATCCCATACCCCTATAAACCTTGTAAGTCCTTCCTTGGTATAGCACGGTTTCACCGGGAGCCTCATCCGTACCTGCAAACAGGTTGCCTATCATCACAGAGTGTGCACCCGAGCCTATGGCCTTTGCAATATCGCCCGAGTATTTAATACCCCCGTCTGCAATAACGGGGATGTTGTGTTTCTCCGCAGCCTTTGCTACATCTTTGATCGCGCTTATTTGAGGGACCCCAATGCCTGCTATTATTCTAGTGGTGCAAATGGATCCCGGTCCCACACCTACCTTTACCCCGTCTGCACCGGCCTTGATCAGCGCTCTTGCACCGTCACCGGTGCCGATGTTGCCGGCTATTAACTCGATTTTTTTAAAATTAGATTTGGTTGCTTTAACGGAATCTATTACCCGCTTGGAATGCCCATGTGCGGTGTCTATTACTATTACGTCACAGCCGACTCCCATGAGTGCCTCGATGCGCTCTTCTCGGTCATCACCCACACCCACAGCCGCACCACAACGCAACCTCCCCATCTTGTCCTTAGACGCCTTGGGGAACTTCTCTATCTTCTCAATATCTTTCATTGTTATTAGGCCACGCAGCCTGAACTTTTTATCTACCACCGGGAGTTTCTCTATACGGTATTGATGCAAAAGCTCCTTGGCCTCCTCGAGGTTGGTACCTTCTTGAGTGGTTATGAGCTTTTTTTTGGGGGTCATAATCTTGTCGACCCTAAAGTCGAGGTTTTTTTCAAACCTTAAATCCCTATAGGTAATGATGCCCAGTAGAGTGTCGTCGTCCTTGGTTACTGGCAGACCGGTAATATTGTATTTGAGCATTATATCGAGCGCTTCCTGTACTCGGTGTGTTGGTCTCACGGTTAGAGGGTTTACAATCATACCGCTCTCGTATTTCTTTACCTTCGTTACCTCTGCTGCCTGTTTCGCAACATCCAGATTTTTATGAATGATCCCGATCCCTCCCTCTTGCGCCATGGAGATTGCGGTTTTGGATTCTGTAACCGTGTCCATAGCAGCGCTTACCAAAGGGATATTAAGTTTTATGTTGTTTGTAAGAAACGTCGAGGTGTCGCATTCGTTGGGTAAGATCTCGGAGTAAGCCGGGACTAGGAGAACGTCGTCGAAGGTTAGGCATTCTGCGACTTTTTCGGAAAGCATTTAACGTGCCCTTGTGGTTTTGCGAGCCGTGGTTTTTTTAGACTGCTCTGTCTTTTTTCGTGCAGTTGTTTTCGTAGCAGTTGTTTTTGTACTAGATGTTTTAGTGGCAGTTGCTTTAGTGCGCGGTTTTTTAGGTTTTGGCTCTTCGGCTGCGGCAATGAGCCTTGTAGGAGTTTTTACAATCTCTATCACCTTTTTCCGCATTTCCGGTAGAGTAACACCGAGTTCTATTTCGATTTCTTGGTCCTTATCACCCAGGTTGATAAATATTGGCAGTACCCCGACATATGTTTTTGCATCCACTCGCTCGAAGCCGAGTGCTTTTAGCAACTTTTTTGGCAGATTAGGGAACTCTAGAGTAGCAATTTCAGCAGTTTCTTGCGGGAGTAGCCCGTCCTGACTCACGCTGATTTTTAGACGGGTAGCTTTCATATATTACCTCACCTGATAGTAAAAAAATCTAATTTAATAATATATAGAACGCTTTAGCTACCGTTTAAAAAACCTAAATATACAGTGGGTAAAAGGTGAAGGGTTGCATTGCATTCTAAAATTATTATAAAAAAACATTTTACTTGAGATGAGAAAAATAGCAAGAAGTAAAGTAATATCTTAGATGTGTATTATAATAGGCGGTAGGATATTATTCATTTTGAGGCTCGCCCTCGTAGTCAAGTACATTTAAGTTGTACTTGAGGCCCCTAATAATGCTTTTTGAGGGGAAAATTGCAAAAAACGGGATGGATTCCGAGGGCTGAATGTCGAGGTTTAGTCCGGCGAGCTTGCTTAGGTTGTCGAAGTTTACATCACCGTTTTTCTTTTTTAACTTCCTTAGCAACTGTTCAAACGACGAGTTTTGAAGCTCTTTTTTTGTGAATGTGTTTCCTGCATAAATATGGTCCTCAAAGAGAATATCACCCGCTGAAACGAACTCGCTTTTAATCTTAATGTAATTTACTGGTGCGCTGGAGCGATTCTTTACTGCTCCGGTGATCACATAGATATGACCGTTTTTTGTATCCAACCACCCCCCACTGTGCTGTGTGATAATTACATGACGCTTACTTTGTTCCTCGAAGGTAAATGGCAGCATAGCTTTTATAGTGGCTGAGATTTCCTGGGCTTTATGTTTATGGATGATTCCCAGGTTGGTGAGTATTATAAACGTTGCCACTGTGAGCACTGTGAGGATGCAGATTGCAACAATGGTATAAGCTATTTTACGCAGTATCCTTACATTTTTTCTTTTAGAGGGTCGCCGGTAAGAAGGGGGTGGTTTAGAATCCGGGGGTTGTTCGTAAGAGGGCATGGGGGAGGACACCGGGCCTGTGGATCGATCTACCTCGGTATCCAGTGTCAATACGGGTTCGTTAAATTCCTCAGTTGCAGGCGGTGCGGTGAACTCTTGGGGCTGGACCGGACTCGTAGTGGTTTCGTCGGGGATTTGCTCCGTAGTTTCGGTAACATCGCTTACATCCACGTCGCTTTCGGTGGGGACTTCTTGTTCGTCTGCAAATAGATCGGTGCTCTCGGTTTGGGGTACTTGTGAGGCTTTATCGTCGCCTATGTTTATGTTCTCCCAGTCGAAATCATTTAATGCGGATTGATCGATGCTTAGGTCCTCTGAGTCTGTTTCAATAGAGTGTTCCACCTCGGCAGTGTTGTCCTCGGTCTTAGTAATGGATACGAATTCTTCCCAGTTGTCTCCTCCTGTAGGGGTTTTATTGGGTTCAGGCGGCTCTTTTGTCTCAGGGATCATTCCGCTTATCTTGTCTTCTATGGCAGTATCCTCGGTGTCGTGATGATCTATATGTTCGACAGAAAACACACTGTCCCCAGGCTCATTATCGTCATCTGTTTCGTTGGTCGTGAAGTTGAGAGCAGACTCATCTGTGAGGCTTTCATCTTGCAGAGAGGCTTGTTCCTCGGAGGGAGGTTGGGACTGTTGCTCGTCTTCTAGAAATCTGTCATCTTCAGTTAACTCGGGGGCTTCAAAAGTTTCATTTTTTTCTACATAGAATATATGACCGCACTTAGAGCACCTTACCTTGCTGCCGGGAGGTTTTATTCGGCTGTCGTCGATCTTAAACTTTCTCTTACACTTTTCGCACTCTATAACCATTTAATTGGTTCCTTACAAATCTATATCTAGATCGATACTATTATCCGAATATGGCAAACTCTATAATTAAAAAAACTAAATCTTTCTTTGTCTCAAGTCAAGGTTGGGATATTTTGATATAGAGCTAAAAATAATGATTGATTTTTTGCCTAATCCCATTTTGGTGTATATAAACAAATAAACAGAGATAGTACCTTAAGCGCTATAGGTAAATTATGTAGTATCTATTCCGAATATTGTGGCGAACTGAAGTATATAATATTTATGATGAGAATCCATATACTAGTTACTTTGGTGTTTAGCAGCCTCGTAATAGGTTGTTTTCAAGAGCCCCTAACCTCTTCACCCCCGATAGAACGCAACCGTTATATCATGGGTACAACCGCACGCATAGTGCTTTACGAAGGCAAATCAGAGGATATGGATACTGCTTTTGATGAAATGGCGGTGTTAGAGAGCATACTATCCGACTACATACCCAATAGCGAACTCAGCTTAGTGAATGAGATGGCGGGCAAAGGCACAGTTACAGCTAGCCCAGAGTTTATAGAAATCCTTGGGCGCTCGATCACCATTGCCCGGGAAACCCAGGGCGCATTTGATCCCACAATCGGCGCACTTACGATAGGGGTGTACAGATTCGGCAGGCAGGGCGAGGGGGTGCCGACAGAGGCAGAGATATCACGTGCGAAATCGCTGGTTGATTATAGGCATATAGAAATATCGGGCAATAGGATCGGGCTCCGCAAGGAAGGCATGATGCTTGATCTGGGTGGGATAGGCAAGGGGTTTGCAGTTGATAAGGCATCTTCTATATTAATGGAAAGAGGGGTTAGAGGGGCATTGGTCTCTTTATCTGGCGATATTAGGGTATTTGGTGAAGATATTAAAATTAATATTAAGCACCCCAGGCAGCCCGGTGCGATTGCGAGTTTTATGACAGGAGGGGAGAACCTGGCCATATCCACAAGCGGTGACTATGAAAGATATATTGAGCGTGACGGTAAAGTTTATCACCATATTCTAGTGCCTACTCTCGGGAAGCCGGGGTCTGATTTCAACAGTGTGACTGTGATTATACGAGGTGATAATACCTCTGCAGACGCATATGCCACGGCGATATTCGCCATGGGCAGAGAGAGCGCACTCGCATTTCTTCGGAACCGTACGGATATAGGAGTGCTTTTGGTTTATAGCAGCGGTGAAATCTATTATAATGATGCGCTTAAATCCCTGGTCTCTGACTTTGTTGTGCATTAATAACATTGTGTTTTAGCAAAGTATAATCATATATAAGCTCTTGTGATCATTACGACCTTATACAGAGCTCAATTATTTGACAAAACACCGGTGTTGCTTATATTAAGAGCTAGGAGATCAGAGATGGGGTGGTCTGCACAATTCGTACGCCCCGAAAGTACCGTTTAAGAGCAGTTATGCCTATCAGTACAATCGAAGAAGCAATCAAAGACATCGCTAAGGGCAAGATGGTAATCCTCGTTGACGATAAGGATAGAGAAAACGAGGGAGACCTTGTAGTAGCTGCGGAGTTTGCAACACCTGAGGTAATTAACTTTATGGCTACTCACGGCAGGGGTTTGATATGTCTGGCCTTGACAAAGAGCAATGCCGATCAGATTGGGCTACAGCCCATTAAGCCCGAGTACAACTCGGTACCCCAGCATACAGCGTTTACAATATCGATCGATGCCAGTCACGGTATCACCACAGGAATTTCCGCATACGACAGGGCATCCACGGTAGGTATGGCTATATCCGAGGAGTCCAAACCCGAGGATTTCATACGCCCGGGCCACGTGTTTCCGCTAATTGCCAGGACCGGCGGGGTGTTGGTAAGGGCGGGTCACACAGAGGGCTCGGTGGATATCTCGAGGTTGGCCGACCTCAAAGCCGCAGCGGTGATTTGTGAGATAATGAACGACGATGGGGACATGGCGAGGCTGCCTGACCTCGAAAAATTTGCCGAAAAGCACGATATTAAAATTGCGTCTATTGCGGATCTGATAAGCTATCGTTTACGCGCCGAAAGGCTTGTAAAAAGGGCGGCATCGGCGACTATACCGACTGAGTTCGGTGAGTTCCATACGATAGTTTATGAGAGTGATATCGACCCCCAGCACCATGTAGCGTTTGTTAAAGGCGAGATACAGGGTGATGAAGGGATCTTGGTAAGGGTGCATTCCGAATGTCTAACGAGTGATGTGTTCGGCTCTCTTAGGTGTGACTGTGGGCCCCAGATACGCCAGGCCATGCGCATTATAGAGAGAGAGGGAAAGGGGGTAATATTGTACATGCGCCAGGAGGGAAGGGGGATAGGGCTTGTAAATAAGATAAAAGCGTATGACCTCCAGGACAACGGATTTGACACAGTCGAGGCCAACGAGGTGCTTGGATTTAAACCAGATCTTAGGGATTATGGCATAGGGGCGCAGATGCTCCTTGATCTTGGGGTCAAAAATATGAGACTATTAACCAATAATCCGAGGAAGGTAAAGGGTCTCGAGGGGTTCGGTCTACAGATTGTAGAACGCGTGCCGATCGAGATTGCCCCAAATGGCAGAAACTCGAAGTACTTAAAGGTAAAGAAGGACAAACTCGGACACCTGCTCTCTATGGTCGACTAGCAAGGAGACTCGTTATGTCTAATATCTACGAAGGTAAATTGGATGCTAAAGGGCTTAAATTTGCAATAGTCGTAAGCAGATTTAATGATTTTATCACCGAGCGTTTAGTCTCGGGGGCTGAGGATGTGTTGGTAAGGCACAACTGTGCAGATAAAGATATTGATCTCATAAGAGTCCCTGGGTCTTACGAGTTGCTCTATGCTGTAAAAAAGGCTGCGGAATCGGGCAAATACAATGCAATTATTGCTGTGGGTGCAATTATTAGAGGCGAGACTGCCCACTTTGACTTTCTAGCGTCGACAGTAACAAAAGATTTAGCCTCAATCGGACAAGAGCATAATGTTCCTGTGACCTCGGGTGTGATTACCACTGAGACCCTGGAGCAAGCTATTGAGAGATCCGGCTCAAAGGCAGGGAACCGCGGGAGTGAAGCCGCATTTTCTGCGATTGAGATGGCTAACCTGTTTAAACAATTTCCCCGAAAAAAATAATGTAATAAAAACTCATGGGCACCAGAAGACGCGCTAGAGAGCTTTCGCTCCAATTTTTATATCAAATAGATTCTTCTGATGAACAGTACAGTGATCCTTCGGAGTTAGAGAGTGCAATATCGTATTATTGGGAATCCAACCACCCAAAACTAGATGATGAGACTAAAGAATTTTCTTCCATACTAATTAAGGGATCGTATTCCAATTTAAAGAGTATTGATGATATAATCACGAAATACTCTAAGCATTGGAGTTTGTCCAGAATGTCTAGAATCGACAGAAACATTCTTAGAATGGCGATTTATGAACTGATATATATGGATAGTATTCCCACACCGGTGACGATAAACGAGGCTGTGGAACTGGGAAAGATTTATGGCACAGAGGAATCAGGGTCGTTCATAAACGGCATACTCGACAGTGTAAGGCTCGCATGGGATAAAGGTGAATTATGATGATTAAGGAATCTATAGCTAAGATAGTAGAACATATTGATTTGGAAGAAGAGGAGATGTCCGAGGTGCTGGACGAGATGATGGAGGGCAGGGCTACTGACTCGCAGATGGCCGCGTTGTTAGTAGGGCTGCGCATGAAGGGAGAATCGATATCCGAGATCACTGGTGCGGCGCGCACAATGCTAGAGAAAGCCCAGAAGGTAAGCACAGAGCGCGATATTGTGGACCTGTGCGGCACAGGCGGGGACCAGCAGGGCACTTTTAACATATCCACAACCGCTGCTTTTATTGCCGCGGGTGCGGGGGTGACGGTGGCCAAGCACGGCAACCGGTCGATATCGAGTTTGGTGGGCAGTGCCGATGTACTAGAGAAACTGGGTATAAACATCAATATTTCCCCGCAGTCGGCTGAAAAATGCCTAGAAGAAACGGGTATTGTGTTTTTATTTGCCCCCGTGTTTCATACGGCTATGAAACACGTAGCCACTTCGAGAAAAGAGGTCGGGATTAGGACCATATTCAATATCCTCGGGCCCATTGTTAACCCGGCTGGGGTAAAGCGCCAGGTTATGGGGGTGTATAGCGAAACATTGGTAGAGCCTGTGGTGAAGGTGTTTAGAAATCTAGATTACAAAAGAGCCATGGTGGTACATGGGTCGGATGCGCTGGATGAGATCACGGTGACCGGTAAAACTACCATAGCAGAGCTTAAGGAGGGGATGACAAAGAAATACTACTTGGACCCCACCGAGTACGGCATCAAAAAAGGCAAACCCGAGGAGCTAAAGGGCGGGAGCCTGGACGATAACGCAAACATACTGTTATCAATTCTAAGAGCCGAGGAGCAGGGATCCAAAAGGGATATTGCGCTATTGAATGCCGCGGCGGCAATAGTTGTAGCCGACGTTGCAGATGAGCTCGGCCAGGCCTTGGAAATGGCCCGAGAATCGATTGATTCCGGCAAAGCCATGGCCAAGTTAGAGGAACTAAAAAACACCACCGCTAAATTAAACTAAGGTTCGTATAAACTCTGATTTACAAACCACATTATGATTTTAGACGAAATTGTAGAGAACAAGCGGATCGAATTACATAGATCGAAAGCAAAGATCGGCATAAACGACTTAATGGCGAAAGCCAATGAGCAAATAGATCCTAAGGATTTTTTTAACTCTATAAAACCTGATAACCGAATAAGGATAATATCTGAGATTAAAAAATCCTCTCCGTCTAAAGGGGTGCTGAGAGAGGACTTCGACCCTGTAGAGATCGCCAAAAGCTATGCTCGAAATGGGGCGGCTGCGATATCCGTGCTTACCGACGTAAACTATTTTGAGGGCAGTCTCGATTATCTAAAAAACGTAAGAGAAGCAGTGGATGCCCCGCTTCTGAGAAAGGATTTTATAGTCGACCCCTATCAGGTGTACGAAGCCAGGGCATATGGGGCAGACGCTATTTTGCTTATCGTGGCGTGTCTTGATTTACCTCTGATAAAAGATCTTCTGGTCCTCACGCGTGAGCTGGGTATGAATGCGATTGTAGAGGTTCATAATGATGCGGAGCTAGACGATGCTTTGGATGCTGATGCACGTATTATCGGTATTAATAACAGGGATTTGCGGACATTTGATGTGGATATCAATGTGTCTTTAGAGCTGTCCAAGAGGGTTCCCGACCACAAAATAGTAATTGCTGAGAGCGGTATAAGCTCGCCCGAAGTTATTAAGGAGTTATTTGATAAGGGTATCGGTGTTTTTCTCATTGGCGAGGCGTTTATGAAGGCACCTGACCCGGGTCATGAACTAAAAAGGATGTACGAAGCCTGCGCTTGAGATTGATATGAAACCAAAACCTAAAAATCCTTTAATCGCAATGATTTTATCTGCTATAGTGCCGGGGTTGGGGCAAGCATATAATCGTCAGATAATAAAAGGAGTTCTGTTTTTAGCAGGCTATAGTTTCGTAACATATCTGATGTATGCGCCTTTTAAAGTGATTTACAGTTCCTTAGATAAAATAACGAATGGTACTCCTATTGATCAATCTATATTAAATAAGGTTCTCATATACTCAATCATTAGCCTTGGGATTTGGGTTTACTCTATAATTGATGCAAAGAAAAGTGCCGAGTCTATAAACAGTCAAATAGCCGAATCATAGTCTTTTCGTTCCCCAGATCAACCCAGCGAGCATTTCCTTGACAATACATCGAGTACACGATTACAATTTGAAAGTGTTTGGGTGCTAATCGTTATCTCTACATTTCACTAGTTACTCTCTTTATATTTACCGTATTTTTGGGGAAAGGTAGGTATGTTTGGGAAAGACCTGATACTCAGTGCTAAATATATTGCAATCGGTCTACTACTGATTTCTTGCGCTAATGGTCTACCCGAACTGAACCCCTATTCATCCACTACCGACTCTCCGGGGGAATACTGGGAGCCGTCGGACAAGGAGTTAAACGAGTCGTTTCCTACAAATGATCCCATAACCTCACATGATCCTACGGAGCTGGATACGAGTGCATTAACGCTGTCACAGCTACTGGATATAGCCCTGGCGAATAATCCTACAACCGAACAGGCTTGGCAGGATGCACGCGCTGCTGCGGCTGCTTGGGCCGAGGCCAGAGGGCTTTACTACCCCAACATCGCAGGTGTGGCGGGCTACTTCTATGAAACGGGAGGGGGGACAAGCCGGGGGAAAGACCCGTTTGACGAACAGTATGGACAGTTCGGGCTCTCGCTTAACTACCTCTTGCTTGATTTCGGGGGCAGGTCGGCTGAGATCGACGCCGCTCGGTTAGCACTGCTAAATGCCAACTGGAACCAGAACCAGGCAATCCAAAACGTGCTTAGAGAAGTTGCGGTGGCTTATTACACATATATAGGTAGTCAGGCACTTGTTGAAGCTGACGAAAGCAACCTTGAGGAGGCCGAGACTAGCCTTGAGGCTGCGGACCTTAGACTTGAAGCCGGTGTGGGTACTGTGCCTGATGTGCTTCAGGCCAAGGCCACTCTGTCACAGGTGCAGTTGGACCTCGTGTCGGATAAGGGGCTTGTGGAGATATCCAAGGGTAACTTGGCCACGCAGGTGGGGTGGCCGTCCAACACGGAGTTCGAGGTGGTTGATCCGATAGAGGAACCACCGATCGAAGCCTTGAGCGAGAGTGTAGACGGGTTGATTGATCTTGCCAAGAACAACAGGCCCGCTTTGGCTGCGGTACAGGCTAATGTGCTAAGAAAAGAGGCACTTGTCAGGGAGGCAAAATCAGAACTCTGGCCCGAGCTTAGTGCCACCGCTCAGATTGTTAGGTGGTTTGTATGGCCCGAGAATCAGTCTAGTGATTTTTTTAATAACTATTTGGTAGGGCTTCAGTTACAGGTCCCTATATTCCAGGGTTTCTCGTTAATAAACTCGGTTCGCCAAGCCGAGTCTGAGCTTGAGTCTGCAAAGGCTGCTCTGAAATTGCAGGAGCAGATCGTAATCGATGAGGTCTGGGATTCATATTACAATTTTAAGACCGCTGTCGAATCCCTTGAGGCTGCAAGAACCTTATTAGCAAGCGCTGCGGAATCCTACGAGGCCTCTCTCACACGTTACAGATCCGGTGTGGGGGATATTGTAGAGTTGCTGAATGCTCAGACCACATTGGCCGAGGCACGGGCGCAGGAAGTCCAATCGGTAACCGAGATATTCATATCCTATGCAAACCTTCTAAATGCAGTGGGAACCGACATTGAGTCTCTGGAGTTAAACGAGGATAGTGCTCCGAAAACAAATGGAGGAGAAAATTGATCTCAATTAAATTATCGCAAAACAATAATCTTTATACTGCATCGGTCCTAGCGTTCTGCTTAGTACTTTTATTGTTTTCTGGCTCGTGCCGCAAGGGCGATAAGGAGCAAGCACTGCCGACACCCGCTGTCACAGTAGCCAAGGTTACCGAATCAACCGTCCCGGTTTACCTGGAGTATGTGGGCACTATCCAGTCTATACGATCTGTGGATATAAATGCGAGGGTAGAGGGGTTTTTGGTAGAGAGGGCATTTAAAGACGGAGCTGATGTTAATGAAGGAGATCTGCTTTTTGTGATCGACCAGCGTCCATTTGAGGCAGAGTTGGATGCCGCATTGGCCAAGTTGGCTCAAGACAAGGCCACACTCGCATATGCCCGCGAACAGGTGGTGCGATATAAGCCTCTAGTGGAAAAAGAGTTTATTACACAGGACTCATACGACGAGTACCGTACGCTGGCCAAAGAGGCCGAGGCCACAGTAAAAGAGGATATGGCAAATGTAACAACTGCGCGGTTAAACCTGGGCTATTGTACCATGAGGGCACCATTCGATGGCCGTATAGGAAGGCGCTATGTGGATGTCGGGAACCTGGTAGGTGCCGGGGGTGAGGCCACCAAACTTGCGACAATTGTACAGATGGACCCATTGTATGTCTATTTCAGCGTGAGCGAGAGGGATATTCCCCGCATATTGAGCGCAGAGAAAAAGGGCTCGATGGCTGTAGACGTAAGACTGGCAAAGGATGATACGCATACATATAAAGGAAAGGTTGATTTCATAGATAACGAGATAGATATCAATACCGGAACCGTAACAATGCGAGCAACTATTTCCAACCCCGACAAGACACTCTTGCCCGGTCAATTTGTAGAGGTGCGACTAATTTTGGGTGAGCGTCCCAACACCCTTTTAGTACCCGCCGAGGCGGTCAGGGAACAGCAGGGTGGGGCATATGTTTTGGCGGTGGATGACGGCAACGTAGTGGATTCGAAAACAGTAGAGGTGGGTCCGACTTATAAGGAGATGCGGATTGTTTATAAAGGACTTAAAGTGGGTGAAATAGTAATCATTGACGGACTACAGAAGGTAAAACCCGGCCAGAAGGTAAAGCCTCAATTTGCGTCTCAAAAAAAATTTGAAGCACAAAAAACTCCTAAACCTAAGGAGAACGCAAAGTAAACTGATCATCTGGGGAATGGATATGGAGGTCTCGTTTGGTTGATTTTTTTATAAACCGCCCTGTTCTTGCAACTGTCGTGGCAATACTGATAACACTAGTAGGAGCAATATGCATCCCTCTATTGCCCATTGCGCAGTTTCCTCAAATCGCCCCACCCACTGTGAGCGTAACGGCCACGTATACAGGTGCCAGCGCCGAGGTGGTTGAACAGACCGTAACCACCCCGATAGAGGAGCAGATAAACGGTGTAGAGGGAATGACCTATATGTCGTCTAACAGCTCCGATGACGGTACCATGACTATTACAGTGACATTCAAGATCGGCTACGATCTCGATATTGCCGCTGTGGACGTGCAAAATAGAGTAGAGCTAGCAAAGCCCAGGGTGCCGGAGGAGGTAAGCAAGTACGGTATATCGGTAAATAAGCAGTCCACAAGCCTCATCTTGGCAGTGCACCTGATATCCCCAGACGGCAGCCGTGACGGTGTATACCTCAGCAACTATATCGATATACATATCGAGGATGTGCTAAAAAGAATCCCCGGCGTGGGGAATCTAACGATCTGGGGAGAGCGTACATACTCGATGCGTGTGTGGATGAACCCAGATAAATTGGCAAGCCTCGGGCTTACCACGAACGATGTTGTGGGTGCAATAGAGCAGCAGAACGTTCAGGTTGCAGCAGGCTCTATCGGTGAGCCTCCATTTCCTAAGGGGCAAAAATTCCAGTACACGGTGAGCGCACTCGGCAGACTCGATACCGTAGAAGAGTTCGAAGAAATAATAATCCGTGCCAATCCCGACGGTACCGTGGTTCGTGTGAAGGATATCGGAAGGGTGGAGCTTGGGGCCGAGGACTATAGCACCATAAGCAAGCTAGATGGTATAGAGGCTATAGGGATCGGGATATATCAGCTCCCGGGTGCTAATGCGCTCGATATCGATAAGCAGGTCCGGGCAAAGATGGAAGAGCTATCGAAGAGCTTTCCCGAGGGCGTGGAGTACCGGATCATTTATGACACGACATCGTTTGTGAAAGCGTCGATCACCGAGGTTGTGATCACACTGTTTGAGGCCTTCATACTGGTGTTTCTTGTTGTTTTCATATTTCTTCAGAACTTTAGGTCTACACTCATCCCTGCCATTACGATACCGGTCTCGTTAATCGGGACTTTCGCACTTATCAATGCGCTTGGATTCTCGATTAACACCCTCACGCTTTTTGGACTTGTGTTGGCAATAGGGCTTGTTGTCGACGATGCAATAGTGGTTGTGGAGAATGTGTCCAGGATTATTCAGGAGGAGAGCCTCTCTCCAAAAGAGGCCACAAGCCGGGCTATGAAAGAGGTGACCGGGCCTATTGTAGCTACATCGCTTGTGCTTATGGCAGTGTTTGTTCCGGTCTCTTTTATGCCCGGTATCACAGGGCAGTTGTATAGGCAGTTTGCACTTACAATTGCGTGTGCCGTGGGAATATCTGCTATAAATGCGCTTACGCTAAGCCCGGCACTTTGTGCTTTGATCCTTAGAAAAGAGACTGGGCAAAAAAACTGGTTGTTTAGGAAGTTTGACGACATGTTTGATATGTTTCGTGAGGCGTATACGGGATGGGTAGATCTGTTCACTATAAGATGGAAGATACTCTTAGCAGTATTTCTGGTTTTGTTTGGCTTAACACTATACATGTTTAAGATCGTGCCTACGGGGTTTGTGCCGGAAGAGGACCAGGGCTATTTTATTATCAATGTACAGGGGCCCGAGGGGGCATCGCTCGACAGGACAAACGAGGTAGTGGAACAGGCCGAGAAAATGCTGCAGGACACACCCGGGGTAGCAAATGTTGTATCGATCACAGGGATGAATTTCCTCACAGGTGCATCGGACTCAAACAGCGGGGCGATTTTCCCCGTGCTCGAACCTTGGTCAAAGCGCAATACCTCAAAGCTTCAGTTCCAAAACATACTAGCCAGCGTAAGAGAAAAAATCGCAGGTATCCAGGGAGCCATACTCATTGCGTTTAACGCACCGCCTATACAGGGGCTTAGCTCCACCGGCGGGTTCCAGTTCGAGCTTCAGGATCGAAACAGTTTGGGCTTGGAAACTCTTGGACAGGTAACTCGGGAGATGATAGGTAAGGGGAGCCAGAGGCCCGATTTGGTTGATCTATTCAGTACTTTTAATAACAATATCCCCAGGATTTATGTCGATCTCAATAGAACAAAAGCTATGACACAGGGCATACTCATATCGGATATTTTCGACACCCTCCAGGCCTATCTGGGCTCCCTCTACGTTAATGACTTTAATAAATACGGGCGTGTATACAGGGTTTTTATACAGGCAGAGGAGGATTTTCGCTCGGATGCCCGTGATATATCTAAACTGTATGTGCGTAACAATCTGGGAGAGATGGTGCCGCTTAGCACGCTGATTGATATAAAACCGGTTGTGGGAGCGGAGACCATCTACCACTATAACCTCTATCGCGCAGCCGAGATAGACGGTGACGCGGCGCCGGGCTATAGCTCGGGCGAGGCTATCGAGGCCATGGAGGAGCTGGCAGCAGAGATACTGCCCGATGGGATGGGCTATGAGTGGTCGGGCACATCGTATCAGGAGATAAAGGCAGGCAATATGGCTCCCATGATCTTTGCTATGTCGATTGTGTTTGTGTTTCTGTTCTTAGCTGCGCTATACGAAAGCTGGTCCATGCCCTTCATGGTGATGTTTGCTGTGCCTCTGGCACTCTTAGGTGCACTTTTGGCACAGCACCTTAGGGGGCTATCCAACGATGTGTACTGCCAAATCGGGTTGGTTATGCTGATCGGACTGGCTAGTAAAAACGCAATCTTGATTGTAGAGTTTGCCAGGAGGCGGCGGGATGAGGGGCTTACTGTCGTAGAGGCTGCGATGGAGGCTGCCACAATAAGGCTTCGTCCCATTCTCATGACGGCATTTGCGTTTATTTTGGGGGTATTGCCGCTCGTATTTGCTTCGGGGGCCGGTGCCAACAGCAGGCATTCGCTCGGCACAGCGGTGTTCGGAGGGATGATACTCTCAACACTTCTTAGTTTAATCGTCGTACCGGTGTTTTATGTGCTGATTGAGAGGCTTAGAGAGAGGGTCTCTAAAGCGTAACAACTCTTAAACAATGGATATTTTCTATTTTAAAGTACTTGCCGTACTAATTGTATTTTCTATCGGGTTTGCTAGCGGGTTATTCCCGCTTCGCTACCAGGTTACAAAATCGAACCAACTGTTTTTCTCTATAGGCAACTCCCTCGCCGGAGGGGTGTTTCTAGGTGCAGGTTTGCTGCATCTGTTACCCGATGGTATTGAGCTCTTGGCCAACGAGTCTCAATACCCATTGGCATTGCTTTTATGTGCTTTGAGTCTGGCCGTACTGCTGTTTATTGAAAAAGTTCTATTTATCGAGACGGAGTCACGCGATCTCGATAAAGTAGCTGAGGCCCCGTCGTATTACCCCTACTTACTGGCAGTAGTGCTCTCGATACATTCGTTTATTGCAGGGATTACGCTTGGGATCGAAAAAGCATTTATGGCATCGATAGTTCTGTTTATCGCAATAATTGCACATAAGGGCTCTGCAGCGTTTGCGTTGGGGATAAGTCTTCGGCGTGCGGCAATAGCTCTAAAAAAACACATACGTGTAGTATTGCTCTTTAGCTGTATGACACCCATGGGGATTCTATTTGGTTCGGGGATCGCAGAGCTTTTCTCAAGCCACACGGGGCGTGTGCTTGAAGGTGTGTTCGATTCGCTTGCAGCCGGTACTTTCCTATATGTTTCAGTGCTAGATATTATTGAGGAAGAGTTCTCAATCCCCGGCAATGAGTGGATTAAGTTCGCAGCCGTAATTTGTGGACTTGGCTTAATGGCGGCTTTGGCTTACATAGTCTAGTCGTGTTGTTACCCGAGACTGAGCACGATCACGCGCGAGGTGAGCCAGATTACCAGTGCCAGGCACACAAAAGTCGCGATCATAACACCGGTTAGTACAACCGGTGAGGGTTTATGTTGCATCATGTGCATGTCATGCCCTCCTGTGGGTGTGCTAGACGATGCTGTGAGCATGCCGTGCTTAAGGCCGCTTCGTACCAGCCATGAATTAATCGGGTACGCGGTTATGCCCCCCGCTATTGCGGCTAAAGATGCTATGCCCCAAAATACAAGTCCGTTCGGATCATCACCACCCGGCAACTTGCTTCTGAGAATTGCCATCACGGGGATCATCCCTACCATGACCATATTCATCGAAACTGTTTCAGAGTAAATTGTGTTCTTTACCGCTCCCAGATAGCTGCCACCCATCGAGGATTTCATAAAAAGCGCCTGGAATATAAAGAGGCCGAATACGTATGCAGTTGCGTATTCTATGATGAGGTCTATGCCGTTTGGCAGCGCTAGATGATATGTGACAACTGCGGCGAGTATGATGCCCGTGGCGTCTCCTGCAACACAGTGTATGAGTGAGCCCACAGCCTGCTTCCAGTGAGGTGCAATGAACTCATCGTGGGTGCCGTCTATGGGCTGGCGACACGAGAGCATATACACGAACAGCCCTATGGGGCCTGCATATAGCACAATCAGTATCCACGCCAGTTTCATTACCCACATGGACGGGGTGTTGGTGAACAGGTCGTAGAGAAGAAATAGCAGTGAGCCTGCGGTTAGTAGAAACCAAAGGACCAGGATCCCGCCTAAAAACGTGTCAGGTACTAGCAATAATCACCACCCGGGGTATTTAATGGCTGACTATTTAGTGCATTATTCCATTTTGTATAGATGCTTGTCAATATGTATAGATCATGAGATACTTGACGAAATCAAACAACCTCAGTAATGGTAAAAAGAGGAGAAAGCTATGAATAGGATCATGCTGTTTGCAATGCTCGTTATCATGACATTGGGTTGCGCAGCTGTAAAAAACAGCGAGACCCAGAGCACAGAGGAGATGCTGGTCGCTGCGGGATTTAAGATGGTGCCTGCGGAGAATGAACAACAGATGGCTAAACTTAACTCACTTACTCCTAATAAGATCGAGTACAGCATAAGGTATAACAAACCCCTATACTGGTATGCGGACCCCGAGAACTGTAAATGTGTGTATACGGGTGATGCCGACGCGTACCAAAGGTACGAAAAGATGCTGTACGAGTCCAATCTGGCCAATACAGAACAGCAGACCGCGATCATGAATGAGGATGCCGCAATGAATGTGGGGCTTTGGGGATGGATGGGAGCACCGTGGGGGTGGTGATTGCCCGGCCTTTAAAACAAATTCTTAAATATAGTCCATAGTATCATGTAGCCGGCTTTAACAGAGCCGGTTACTGTACCTGTGATCTTAGAGACCCCGATCCTCTTTCGATAGCTGACTGGGACCTCGCAGCATTTTAGCCCCAATTTGGCTGCCTTTACCTGCATCTCTACTGTCCAGCCATATGTTTTGTCCTGCATGTCCAGTGCCATAAGTTTGTCATACTTAATGGCCCTAAACGGTCCCAAATCGGTGAAGCTTACTCCGTATAGTAGTTTGATTAGGCTTGTGGCTAGCGCGTTTCCAAACCTCGCCTGCGGCAGTATTGCCCCCGGTTCGCTCACCCCCAGTTTCCTAGACCCGATCACGAGGTCCATATCTTTTTCAATAATGGGTGCGATCAAGCTTGGCAGTTGGTCAGGGTGGTCAGAGTAGTCACCGTCCAAAAACACTACAATGTCGGGCCGGGAACCGTTTCGGCTTATGTAATCCATACCCCCGAGACAGGCCGAGCCGTACCCCCTTCTCCTCTCATCGACGACCGTTGCGCCTACACTCTCTGCCAGTGCCGCGGTGTTGTCTGTGGAGCCGTTATTGACCACCACTATCTCGTTAACAATCTCGCGGGGGATATCGTCTATGACACTAGCGATCGATAGCTCTTCGTTGTAAGCGGGGATTATTACTGTAACAACTGGTCTCATTTGGATTATTATACAGGTTCGGCTGAGCGTTTGGGTCTATTTCTGTTTTAGTTTTTCCCTCATGATTACTGGGGATGCTTGAAGAGAGTCTATGCTTATTACCTCGTCATTTCGGGGATTAACCTGACCGAACTGGAGCACACCTGTGGGACAGGACTGCACACATGCGCTGCAGCGTACACACTCGGGGTCGTTCATGGGCAACCCCTTATTGGCAAAGTTCATTATATCGATACCCTGGTGACAGACCGAGGTGCATACATTGCACGATATGCATTTCTTTTTATCGGCAATAATCCTAAACCTGCTGAACCGTGCAAATATGTGCATCAATGCTGCAAGGGGGCACATGAACCTGCACCATACCCGACCGCTGTACCAAAAATAGAGCCCGTACCCTATGATCCCGGCCAAAAACAGGTCTACGAACCATTTGTAGTTAAGCTGGATGCCAAACGGTTTCCACCTGTATAAGAGGCCGGTATAGAGATCGTTAAACCCCCCTCCAATATAGCTTGAGGGTGAGGCCCAGCTTACTATACGAGCAATTAACAATATAAATGCGATTGCGAGGATAACCTGGCCTATCATATTCATTCTGTTCCAGAATGCACCGTGCGGCATTTTATGGCGCTCTGTGTCTCCGAGTGTCTCTGCCATAGCCCCGCACGAGCATATCCACCCGCAGTATGCCCCCTTGCCCCAGTAGTAGATAATCACCGGGATAATAACAAAGGTTTGCACCAGGCTTATCACAAGCCATGTCCAAAGGGGCTGCTGGCTAAACACGTTCCAGATAAATAACGGCCAGGCCAGTATGAACCCGAACGCTCGCCAGTATGCCCTGCCGTGTCCGTAATTGACCTCGGGAAAGAGTGCGTCGGCCACAGTTTTCCACACCCCGGAATCAAACGCACCGTTATTGCCCAGGTACGGAAGCACTATGTAGGGGAGCAGAAAAAGTGGGATTACCTGAAAGAGTGTAAGTGATATGGTTTGTACTGTGATATAAGGGGTTTTCCTGCGTCTGATACGTAGGATACCGAAGATGATTATAATGAGTGTGTAGAGCAGGGAGTAATAGAATCCTGGCTCTGATATAGTGGTTGTAAGAGTGCCGATCAGTGTTTGTGGATCGGCTGCCATCTGCTGGAACGACTCGCTGAACCCGGCATATATATTGGGAAGATTAAACGGGAACCACTCGTTTTTCTGGAACAGCTTTGTTAGTGACCCGCCCGCCTTCCAGTTGTACACAAACGTAAAAAATATGAGGGATAGCACCAGTGTTGCCCAACCCAATATGCTGAACTCGCCCTTGATGTTTACTCCGCTGCGTCTGAAGAAATCGAGAGGGGCCTTGCGCCCGATCATCGTAAACACCGCATCGTTGAGTAGAGTTTGCTCACTGCCCGTCGCATCTACTATAGTGACGTCCGTGTCCCCGATATTTTTTATCCGACTCTCCATCATCAGGTTGATCTTGCCGGGCGGATGCTCCTTGGGCATAAAATCACCTGTGCTGGTGGTGATCCTCTCAGACACAGGGGTTTCTACGGCCACATCGGCCATGGGGTCTGCAATAAGCAGGTTCAGGCATTCCAGGTTTTCGGGTTTTGGCCTTGAGAACTCCTTTTTGCGATAGGATAGGGTTACCAAGCCCCCGGCACGCGCCACAGCTATAGATGTTTCGAGTGCGCTGTCGCCCCCGCCGACTACTAAAACGTTCTTCCCCTCAAAATCCATTGGGTCGTGTAGGCGGTTAAAAACCTTGTCTTTATCCTCGCCCGCCACCCCTAGTTTTCTAAAGTTGCCCGAGCGCCCTATACCCACGATCACCCTGTTTGCAACCAGGTTCTCACCGTTAGGAATAGTTATTTCGAACCTGCCCCCCGAACGTGTAACCTTTTCGACATGGGCTATTTTAGGGCTTATTCCCTTGCCTAGAGTCTCTGCCTTAAGCTCTTCTAGAAGGGGTTCTTTAACGTCCTTTGTGAACTGTAGATCGCCCTCGGGGATCATCTCTGTTGGGTAGGTGTAGATGGGTTTGCCCTTGGGGAAGTTGACTATTGTGGAAAAAGGCTCTGTGGCCTCGAGTATTTCGAATCTGAGGTTTTCCTTTTTGGCCTCGAGTGCTGCAGCCATCCCAGAGACCCCGGCTCCGATAATCACTAGGTCGAGAACCTCGGGGTCGTCGTTCGACGGGTCTACTCGTTTAAATTTAGGGTCGCTCAGTATATTCATGACGGCCCTGGCACCGGAATCGGAAGAGAATTTGAGCAGTGGGATACCGGTGAGGTCGCCTACGATATATAGCCCCGGCACATTTGTGGAATAGTCCTCTTTAACATCGGGTAGCTTCTCTACAATACCTGCAGGCCACTGTGTGTGGAGCCACTTTGTATAGTTTCTAATTGCCTGTATCAAAAAGGAATCTCCATGGTCTTAGCACTTAGAATTACATCTATCCATATACGCAGTAAGTGCAATGATAAGATCTATTTTGTTATATCATTTAGAGACCAATCGTAATCCGTGTATTCGATGCTTACAGCTTGACCCGCTCCTCTCGCGTCTTCTAGCCCCGGGATGTGTGGTGTTACAAATTCGAGAACTGAGCCGTACTTAGTATCGAACTGGGGCCCAAACCATTTGAATATGGGTGATAGGTGTAAGGTGTTTTTGCCTTGCTCGTAGTAGTTTTTTGTTTTATCCCCTAAGAACAGTTTTGTTTGTTCCTCGAGTTGAGTATCCAGCATTTCTCCCGTATACGGTTTGTTCAGCAGAACCGGGCATCCCAATGCGGCACAGACCAGAGCAAAATGTACCCTGGGTTCATCGTATTCCTTTAGGATTATGTCGTACTCGAGTTGGTTAAGCGTAATGTCCTTGCCAAGGTATTTTACGATAGGGATATCCCAAGGCCCTGCTCCTTTAAGGTTTATATCTTTTATGCTCTTTATCGGGTAGTGATCCTTTATGAGTTTAAGTGTGTATGCATTGTAGAGATTGATCAGGTAAGCGAGCTTGGCCTCCTCTGTCCATTGCCCAAACTCGTTTTGGGTTATTTTGCTGCCCTCCTCAAGAAATCTTTCGATAGCATCTTTGTCTTTTAGGCTTCCGTAGTCTACGAGCCCGTTTTGTACGAAGGATTTAAGAACTTCTTGATAAGGTTTGTTAAGCTCATCCAAATCGGCTGCGACAACACTGAGAGGGAGCAATAGTAGTGTAAGGCCGATGAATATGATGGTGTGCTTCTCGATAAATTTATAAGGATATTTTCTCATTGATAGGGCTCCGTCCTGCATAGATTAAGGCTAAATGAACCGCATGAAAAATTAATTTTGTTCTACTTCGGCACACATCCTATTCTTCTCTGCGAATTTTCCACCAATCACCGGCCCTAACTAATAAAGCTCTGGCATACTCCACATGGGACCACATCAGTGGGGTGGCGAACTGGATATAACCGCCCTCGGCACTGCTGTCGTCACGGAAGATGCATCTGCTGCCTGTTTCTTCATACGAGCTTTTCATGTTATTGGCTTCTTCGAGGATTTTGTTGAAATCGACATTGTCCAGCAATATCGGTTTATAGAATTCTTTTTCGAAATCTATGCCTGTTTTCCACTCGCGCTCCATAAACTCTTCGAACCTCCTGCAGGTCGATAGGTGCTCGGGTATCTCACCGTTGTCATTTTTATAAGAGTCTATGATCTTTAATATTTCGTCCCCCCTGCCGATGTTTTGGTTCCAGTAGTGGAACTGTGCGAGTATAGCAGTGTATTGAAGCCAGGGGCCGTTGCCGGCATGGACATGTGTGGCAAAGTCTTTATAAAAGGGTAGGTACCTCATCATCATTCCCAGCTCTGGGTCCCATAGCTGCTTCTCGATAAAGTGCACACTGTTTTCCATCTGCTGTTTATAGTGTAGAAAGCCGTAGTAAAAAGGGCTTAGCAGTGTGAAGTCGGGCCTGTTATCGATGTTGCCCTCGGGGTCTGTACGCCTCACATACCTGTTGCCCGACATAAACAGCTCGCTTACCGAATATAAAAAGTGGTGTCGGAAACTAAGATGGTTCGGTGAGATAATGTTCTGGCTATTAAACACATTAGCGACTTCGCTAGCCAGGGAATAAGCGTATAGGAACGAAAAATTTACCCAGCATGTGTAGCCCTGCTCCATGGACGATTCGTGTACCGATGTAGTGGAGTAAAAGAGATTTAGCTCCTTCTCATAGAGCACGCGGTAGCTGTAATCCAAAGCGTTGTTGATGCAGTTTAGGTATTTATCGAGTCCGGGTATATCTTTTTTTAAATAATTGGCGGTGAGCAGGTAGTTGCAGATTATAGATATGCCGTGTGCGACGTTGTCCTCCTGCTTGTATATGCTCTTGTCCTCGGTATCTAGGCTGTAGCGCTGGCCCCATGAGCCTTCTTCGGATATGGCCTCTTTCATAAAGTACGCCATGGATTCCATGATTTTAAATGCATCTGGGGCAACGTCGTATCCGTTACTGGACCCGGCAACTCTCCTGAAGAGCTGCATAGCACAGCTAGTATCCCTTGGGTACACATATGGATAACGCGAGGTGGGTGGGGACGCCAGCAAGACTCTGCCATATTTTTTTGTGTCCGCTGTGCATTTCGATATTATTGCGAAGTGTTCTTTAAGCTTACTGTTTAGTGTGTCTATATCTTTGGCGCTCTTTGTCATCTAAGACCTCCAACACAGTTCTTAACTACTTAAGAGAACCCACGAGGTATGTTGCACCTGTGGGTTTGGGCATCCCGCCTTTGGGCTCAAGAGTGATAAACATGCTACCTGCGTCTTCTGGTTTGGGCATACAATCGACCTTCATTACAATCGAACCGTTTGTGTTAACTTGGAATGTGCCCATGCTATGGGGTTCACCGTGTTCCATAACCCAGAACTGATAGGATTTGCTCTCGGTCGTAAGGGGTATTTCCGGTACATAAAGCAAGGCCCGGTTGGTGTCTGTATCCCAAAGCAGCATCCCTGTCATATTATCCATGGTATCACTTGCGAGGCTTATTGTAAGCACCGATGGTTGATGCATAAACTCTATAAGCTTGGTCTTGTGCTCGAACTCGTTGCTCAACCGAGCAATTGAGTGTTGTTGTAGCTTTAATTTATTGTATAGAAACATATTATTAAACAGTAGCAGAGTTATAAATAGGAGGGCCAGTGCACCTGCCCAGTTAAGCCAACCTAAAGCGACGTTGAACCCTAGTAGTGGAACGCTGTTTGAATCTGTGTGGTGTTCGTCATTAATTTTTTTGAGAAGGTCGCGTTTAATAGAGTCGGGTACCTCGGTGTCATCAAGTGAGTAGGGGAGCACTGATAATACTGCATTGGTCTCAGCAATAGTTCTCTCGCATATCTCACACCCCGATTTTAGGTGATCGCTTAGCTCTTGGGCTTCATCTTTGTCCAGAGCCCCTAGCAGGTATAATGCTATGAGCTCTTCGTGTTCTACACTATGTCCCATCTATTTGATGTCCTCGTAATATTCGGCCAGAAATTCTCGTAATTTTATAACACCTAGGCGTATCCTTGTTTTTATAGTACCCACCGGTACCCCGAGCTTCACTGCTGTTTCGTGGTGCGTTAGTCCCTCGAAGTATACCGTTTCAATGGCTTTTCGTTGATTGTCGGGTAGTGCTTCTAGCGCTTTCTTAATAATCTCCTTTTGTTCATACTCTACATCTAAGATACGAGAGATAACACTGTTTGAGTTCACTATTTCCTCGTTTAATTCGTAATTTCGACTATGTTTTGAGCCGGCTCTTAGCCTGTCGATGCATCTGGTTCGGGCTATTGTCATGATCCATGTGGATACTCTTGCACGTTTGTGGTCATAGGACGGGGCTTTGGACCAAACCTGTAGAAAGATATCTTGGGTAGCCTCTGAGGCCTCTTCCTTGTTGTTAAATATTCTATATGCCAGGTTATAAATCGTCTGGGAATATTTGTTGTAGAGCTGTTCAAAAGCCTTTTTGTCCTTATCTGTTATTTTTTCTATTAGTTTGAGATCGTCTGGCTGGTTGGGTTGCATTGGCATAATGGTTTTATTGGTGCTATTGTTGACCATTCTAGTTTAACGGTATATTTTGTCAATCCACCGGTGTGTGTTTTATAAGAATACTCGGGGAAGCACTGAAATTATTGATAGTTTTAGACAAAATATGGCACCCAGCGGCACAATCGAGAACACACATTATGTCATAGTGATGAGAAAACCGGCGGGAGTTTGCAGATTCCTCAAGAATCGCAGGAGTTTATATATATAGATCGTTTTCTTATAATCGACAAAAATTATTTGACTAATGGCACGTGTTTTGCCATATAATTAATGTAGGAAGTTTTGTACTCAATTGATGGGAATATGGAATTATAATACCTGACATAGAGTGCTAGCGTAGAGATTTGAGGTGGATTTTGAGTAGAAATAATACGGCTGAGAGCTCGTCTAGTGCAATGGCAATACGGTACCTTGTTGTTTTGGGTTTATTGGCCGTGTTGTCTACAGCGTCTTATAAGATCATCGAAAAAACAACCGGGAGACTGGAGACCAGCTCTGCGGTAATAGGTGTTAGTGTCAAACAAAGTGTTTTGTCGCAGCGTATTGCGTACCTGTCTCTAAAACTGGTTGAAGCCCCTAACAAGAAAGCACAGAAAGAGACCAGAGAAGAGCTCAAAGCGGCTATAAGCAAGATGGAGGAGCTGCATATCGCTCTTACCAAGGGCGGTACCGAAAGAAAACTGCCGACCACACATTCTAAGAAAATTCACGACATTTATTTCAGCACACCCATATTATTGGACGCCTATGTTAAAGACTACCTAAAAGAGGCAAAAGCGTTTGCGTCTTCAAAGCCTTCCGAACTAAATAAAGACAACAAACACGTGGTCTATATAACCTCTATGAACGGTGATCTGCTAAGGGGGCTTAACTCTTTGCAGCACCAGTATGTGCTCGAAGCCCAGTGGTACACTGAACGACTCAAGTTTTTTGAGAAAGCGGTTTTAGTCGCATACATCTTAGTGCTGATATTAATGGGTCTTCTGGTTTTCTACCCTATGGTAAATAGAATAAGACAGGAAATGTTCAAGCTAAAAGAGGCCGAGGCTTACACCCGTGTGATCGTAGAGACTGCAGCGGACGGAGTAATCACTACTAACGAGATGGGAAACATCGAATCTTTTAACCGTACAGCCGAGAAGATGTTTAAGTATAAGGCTAGTGACATAAGGGGAAAGAACATAAATTCTCTCCTAGCTACTATGGACGGTAAAAGAAGCCATATAGAGATCAAGCATTTACGTAGTGCGGAGATGACAGGCATAAGATACGAAAATTCCACATTCCCTATTTATCTTTCTGTCAGTCACACAATGCTTGGCAATCGTCAGATTTATATATGTATTATCCACGATATTTCTGAGAGCAAAAAGGCGGAAGAAGCGCTTAGAAATGCACACATGACATTGGAACAAAGGGTTAAGGAAAGGACTTCTGAACTCTCAAAAACAAATGCACTTCTCAAGCAGGAGATCACAGAGCGCAGAAACATAGAAGAAGCTCTTAGGGAGAGCGAAAGACGATTCCGAACGATGGCCGATACTGCACCGGTAATGATTTGGATGGCCGGGACAGATAATTTGAACTCGTATTTTAATAAGATATGGCTTGAATATAGAGGAAAATCCTTGGGTGAGGAGGTCGGAAAAGGGTGGCTTGAAGGCATTCACCCCGAGGACCGTAAGGAGTTATTCGAGGTGCGCTCAAATGCATTTGAGAATAAGAATGAATTCAAAATAGAGTACAGGCTGCAAAGGGCCGATGGGGAATACCGCTGGCTGCTTGACCACGGCACACCGAGGTTTTTGGAAGATAATAGTTTTACCGGGTTTATAGGGACCGCGATCGATATTACCGAGAGAAAGTGGGCCGAGGAAGAGATGCACCGGGCCCAGAAGCTAGAGTCTTTAGGCTCTCTCGCAGGAGGCATAGCCCATGATTTTAACAATATTCTCACTGCAATAATGTCAAACACCTCTCTTGCAAAGAGCGGGTTGGATGAAACCGACCATACTTACTTGAGATTAAACGAGATTGAGAAAGCCACTTTGAGAGCAAAGGACCTTACGCATAGGTTCTTAACTTTTGCAAAGGGCGGGGTGCCGATTAAAAAAACGGTATCGATTGTAGAGCTGCTAAAAGAATCGGCAAGTTTGTCGCTTAGGGGCTCTAACACTAAATGTCAGTTCACATTGGATTCGAACCTGTGGCCGGTGGACATTGATGAAGGACAGATCAGCCAGGTGATAAACAATCTGTTAATAAACGCTAACCAGGCTATGGAAAACGGTGGTGTGATACATGTCAAGGCCGAGAATGTAAAGGTTAAGGGGCAAAAAATCGGCAATACTGTCGCGGATAATTTTGTGAAAATTTCTGTTGAGGACCAGGGTTACGGAATACCCAAAGAAAATTTGAACAATATATTTGATCCCTATTTTACAACCAAGGAGTCGGGTACGGGGCTAGGGTTGGCAACTACATATTCAATCATTAAAAAACACGACGGCATAATAACCGTAGACTCAGAAGAGGGGAAAGGCACCACATTCTACATCTACCTGCCGGCCTCAGAGAATGAGTATGTGGAAGATAGTGAAGAGACTGAGACTCAATTCGAATCCAAGGATGCTAGCCAGGAAGGAAGGATACTGCTTATGGATGATGAGAAGATGATCCGTGAGACCGCTGGTAAAGTACTTAGGTATATCGGATACGATGTTGAATATGCTGAGGACGGGTCCCAAGCGATTGAGATTTACAAGAAAAATGTTGAGTCAGGTGACAACTTCGATGCCGTGATACTAGACCTGACTGTGCCGGGTGGAATGGGGGGCGAGCAGGCTATTAAGCAGCTTCTGGAAATTGATCCGGAGGTAAAGGCCATCGTATCGAGCGGATATTCCGATAACCCGATCATGTCACAGTTCGAGGAATATGGATTTAGCGGCGTCATAGTAAAACCCTACGATCTAAACGAACTCAAAAAGGTCCTGTTTACCGTAGTAAACAGTTAGTCTTTGTACTCAGTCTAAGGTATTAACTAAGGCCGGGAAACTGGGATTTTAGGCCGCCTGCAATCATTTGGAATGCAATGGCTGTAAGAATAATACCCATTATTCTGGTAACTATATTTACTCCCGATACACCGAGCAGTCTGCTCACTGGTGCCGAGAAATAAAAGCAGATCCAGAGTAGTAGGGATACGAATACGCAGATCACTGATATATATACTTTGTCGGGGATAGTTGTGTAATTATGGCTGTTTACTATTAATGTGGTTATAGCCCCGGGTCCTGCTACAATGGGAATGGCTATAGGTACCACGGCCACAGAGTCTTTTGATTTCGCTTCTTCTCTTTCATCTTTATTGTGATGAATCTCGCTTGTCTTGGCGTGGAGCATAGATATACCCATAAGCGCTATGATAACCCCGCCTGCTGTTTCGAATGCCCCGACGTCGATGCCAAAAGCTCTTAGCATTAGGTCGCCGGTCCAAGTGACTAGCAAGAGAATTATGGTAATGGCGACTCCTGCTACGAATGCTGTCTTCTTTTTTTCGGAGTCGGTTTTATCCCCAGTTAGGCTTGCAAAGATGGCAAGGTTGCCAATTGGGTTCGTTATCGCCAGCATAGCAATAAAAAATGTGGTAAGCTCGGGGAAACTCATCGTGTAGAATCTCATTATTACTGCTGGACATACAATGTCAATCCAAAGAAATTTGTAAATATCATATAAATATTTGGTAACTTTTTGTGGTTTTAAATCCTGTGTTCCCGTAACTCTGTGTTTACTTTAATATCTAGCGGATTATATATTTCTTGCCTCTCGGTAATTCATAGCTATATTATTCCTAAATGGTTTAATCAAGGAGGGTTTTATGAATAGGCTTTTTGTTGTATTTGCATTGGTAGCTCCGCTTGTATTTCTACTTACATTTACTAGTTGCGAGAAATCTGATCCCGACAGAGAAACTAAAACCACAGATAGTGCTCAGAAACAAGAAATAAAAAAGGAAAGTGATCAAAAACAGGCCAAACCAAAGAAAGTTGAGAAAAAAGAGACTCACAAGAATAATTTCTCGGGGGAGTTTCCCTCTTTTGCCGATCTTGTTGAGAAATTAAAGCCTTCGGTAGTAAATATAAGCACGACCAATACGATCCGCGGAGGGGGTCTGTTCCCAAGGTCACAGAAATCTCCTTACGGCAGTAAAAACCCACTGGAAGAGTTCTTTGAGCAGTTTTTCAAGAACCAGCCCGATGTAAAAAGGCGGGGGCTCGGATCGGGGTTTGTGATTAGCGAGGACGGCTACATTGTTACAAACAACCATGTGATACACAGGGCCGATGATATAGATGTAGTGCTTGAGGACGGGAGCGAATATGAGGCCAAGGTAGTGGGTAAAGACGCTAAAACGGATTTGGCAGTGCTCAAAATCGAGCCTGACCACAAACTCCAGACAGTTAAGTTCGGCAACTCCGACAACCTTAGGATCGGGGATTGGGTCATAGCGATCGGAAACCCGTTTGGGTTCGGATACACTGTGACCTCGGGTATTGTGAGTGCCAAAGGCCGTACACTTGGCTTAGGGGCATATGATGACTTTATACAGACCGATGCGTCGCTTAACCCTGGTAATAGCGGGGGGCCGCTCTTTAACCTGCAGGGAGAGGTAGTGGGGGTAAATACTGCAATAATAGCTAGGGGGCAGGGCATTGGATTTGCCATACCCATTGACCTTGCCGAATATGTGATTGATCAGATTAAAGACGGGGGCAAGGTTGTGAGGGGATGGTTGGGTGTGCTGGTTCAGCCTCTAACAGAGGATATAGCTCAGAGCCTAAATCTAGATGTTGAGCAGGGGGCATTGGTGAGTGATGTGACTGAGGATAGCCCGGCCGCAAAAGCGGGGATAAAAAGAGGGGATGTAATCGTTAAATTTAATGGGGAGAAGATCTCGGATATAAACGATCTGACAAGACTCGTTGCAGTATCGCCGCCTGGAACAGAGGTTAGTATGAATATGGTGGCGGGTGGTGAGGAAAAAGATATCAAGGTCAAACTCGGCGAGTACCCGGACTCGGGCAGTGCCGAGGCCGAAGAGGAGAAAGTAGAGGAAGACCTGGGGATAGCGGTACAGGAGATAACACCGCAGATCTCAAGGCGTTTTAATCTGGACCGGACCGATGGAGTGATTATTGTTAACGTGGAGCGGGGGACTGTGGCTGAGGAGTCGGGCTTAAGACCGGGCGATATAGTGCTCGAGATCAATAAAAAGCCTATAAAGACACTCGGGGACTATACCCAGGCCCTAGAGAGTATCAAAGGCGGCAACACGGCTCTATTTTTGGTGAAGAGAGGCGAGAACACAATTTATGCCGCCATTAGGAAAGAAAAGAAAAACGGAGAACTCAAAAACTGATCCTCTATATCGGTTATACCGCGATATCGATCTATATTTAGCACTTAAGTTTTTCGCAGATCTATACGAATTAATCCAGTGAAACCCCCTATTTTGTTGACAAGCTCTTGGGATTCATTTGAGAATTGGGTTACGGTTTCATTGTAAATCGGATGCAATACCAGTAGATTAGTCTCCATAATATTAATACGGAGGGTAATGCGGCAATGTCCGAAGACGGAAAGAAGAGGGTTCTAATCCTAGGGGGCGGTTTTGCGGGTCTTGAAGCCGCCCAGACACTGGAGAGGATATTTGCCGATGACCAAAGTGTTGAGATTACACTTGTAAATAAGAACAACTACCTTATTTTTACATCGATGCTAGCTGAGGTCGTAGCCAGCAGCCTAGAGCCCCAACATATAGTGATCCCGCTTAGAGAGTGTCTTAAAAAGGCATCATTTAAAGAACTCGAGGTACAGAAGATTGACCTCAAAAACAAGGTCGCTACGTGTTTTCACTACCACATGTGCGAGTCGTTCAAACTGGAATATGACTATCTAATACTCGCACTCGGCTCTATTACCGGTTATCACGGTGTGGCTGGGGCCGAGGAGAATTCTTACCCGCTTAAGAACCTCGCAGACGCAATGGTGCTAAGGAGCCATGTGATTGATATGTTTGAGCGAGCGGATATAGAGCAGAACCCGGACCTAAGACGAAGCCTCCTTACATTTGCTGTTGTGGGCGGAGGGTATACGGGGATAGAGGTGGCAGCGGAGTTAAACGATTTTGTGAGATCGAGCCGGAGGTTTTACAAAAATGTAAAGCCCGACGAAGTAAGCGTTGTGGTGATTGACCCTGGGGACAGGATCATGCACGAGATGAGTGAGAACTTGGCTGAGTACGGGCTTAAGATACTTGGTGAGAGGGGGATGAAATTCCAACTCAACACCAGGGTAAGCGGTGTAGAGCCTGATAGGGTTGAGTACGAAGGCGGCGTGATTAACACCCATACTGCAATATGGGCTGCGGGTACAGCCCCCCAACCGGTTATTGCAGAGCTCCCGTGCGCGGACAAACGGGGGAGGATCGAGGTAAACGAATATATGGAGGTTGAGGGTTTCCCGGGTGTTTGGGCGCTTGGGGACTGTGCTGTGATACCCGACCCACACTCCGGAAAGCCTTACCCGCCCACAGCCCAGCATGCTACGCGCGAGGGCAAACGGGTTGCAATAAACGTAGCAGCGGCAATTAAAGGGCGCGATAAGGATAAACGGCCTTTTATCTACCAGACTCAGGGTATGCTAGCCCCGCTTGGGCACAGATCGGCTGTGGCGGAGATTAGGGGATATAAATTCTCTGGGTTCTTTGCGTGGTTATTGTGGCGTGCCATATACTTGGGGAAACTCCCGGGCATAGACCGCAAAATAAGGATTGCACTCGATTGGTTCCTGGATATATTTTTGTCAAAGGACATTGTTCAGCTCAAGTTCCTAATGAGGGATCGCAAGACCCCCGGGGATAAGGAATGATTGTCTAGGTTTTAATCCTACTCTTTTTTCCTGGTTTTAAGAAAAGTCACAAGATTGCTTAGTTCTTCATTGGTGAGTGTGCCGCCGAACCCGGGCATATTAAGCCCGCCGTTCATTATGCGCCATGTGAGCTCATCGCTGGAAAGTCTGTCCCCTATGTAAGTAAGGTCGGGTCCTCGCTCCCCCCCATGACCCGAGATCCTATGGCAGTATAGACACCCTTTTTCGTTAAAGAGCATGCCCCCATCGTAAACAGGCCCGCTTGTCTCGCCTATAATTTTGGCATCTAGCGGGGTGGCGTGGAAATGGGGGGACCATGGTGAGGTGATCCCGATTGCCCAGAGGCCCGAGATACTCATCACTGCCAGTGCCACTATGGCAACGGCCCAGGGGCGCCTAAGTGGGCTTCGCTCGCCCCGGTTGGAGATAAACGGCAGTAAAAATAGAATGAGCCCTATTAATAGAGGGCCGAATACCATGAGGTATGTCTCCATCTGTGGAGGCATGAGTGCAAGAAACGCAAAATAAAACACAAAATACCAGTCTGGAACGGGTAGAGCGTCTATATTAGACGGGTTGGGCGGGGCATCGAGCGCCGGGGGGCCTACTATAACTGCAATGAGCAGTATCACCGTGATAACGATAAACCCGAATACCATATCACGCCATGCGGCGTCAGGCCAAAACGGCACACCCTTTTTCTCTACCATTTCCTCGTACTCTACTCGGTATGTGGCAGGGTCCACTGCTTTACCCGGTTTCGGGAATTCGGAGATGCCGTTTTTAATGACCAGGTAGAGATGGAACCCGATGAATATAAATAAAAGTGCGGGTATAACAAACACATGATATGCAAACATGCGGCTTAGCGTAGCCCCTCCGATAGTCTCCCCACCTATGATAAACTGTGCTATCCACGCACCTATAAACGGCACCCTGCCGGCCTGCTCAGAGGCTACTATCGTGGACCACACGGCTGTCTGGTCCCAGCGCACTACCTGACCGGTAAAACCCATTACGACTGTAAGAGACAGCAGCACAACGCCTGTAATCCAGTGCATCTCTCTTGGGAATTTGTATGAAGCAGTGAGGTAGACGCGTATCATGTGTAAGCCCACGAGCAGTATCATGGCCGAGGCTCCCCAGTTGTGCATGCCCCTTACTATTCTACCGAAGGCATTTTGGTCCGTTATATACTGGAGGCTCTGGTATGCTTCCCCTGCGGACGGCACGTACATGAATGCGAGTGTTACCCCGGTTGCGACCTGGAGCAAAAAGGCAAATAGTGTGGCGCTGCCGAATACGTAGAACCACGATGCGGAGTTGGGGGGTACCGCGTGTTTCGCAATGGGGCCTATGGCATCGGCAATGCCTGTGCGGTCATCGAACCACGACCACGCACGCTTTAACGCTCCCATTGCTTTAGCTCCTTGTATCTTCGTATAAATTGCATAGATGCAACCTTTTATACAGTAGTGATAGGGACCGGGCTTGTTAAGATCTCGACCTCTCCCTGCAATACCCTTACAGGGTATTTATAAAGCCCTCGGGGCGGTGGTCCGGCAGCCACAGAACCGTCTGAATAGTAAACACCGCCGTGGCAGGGGCACATAAAAAGCTGCGCTCCCGCAACCCACCTCACAGGGCAGCCCAAGTGTGCGCAGTTTACAGAGAACGCGGTGAAATTATCTTCGTCCACACGTCTTAGCCATGCCGCTGATTCAGCTGTGACCCCTGCCCAGGGCAGCGGGGATGCATCCACAAACGTTACCTTTACCGTTTCTCCTACTTTAAAGCTGTCGATCCCACCCACAGGTCTCCATATCGGCTTGGGTTTTTTTACCACAGGTGCTAATATCGAGCCCACAACCGGTATGGCCACAAGCACCCCGGCAATGCTGCCTAGAGCAATGCTTAGGTGTGTAAAAAACTCTCTACGGCTGCACTCATTCGTTTTGGTCTCTTCGCTCATCTCTTAGGTCTCCTATCCAACCCACAAGGGCCACTGCAAATAAACTAAGACCGACTAAAAAAAGAATAATAATAGTGCTTACAACCTCGTTGAACCCCACGGCCAGGCTCCAGAGCATAAACGTAATCCCAAGCGCCATAATTGCTGGCCAATAGGCCGGGCGCGGAAGCCTCTCGGGTTTTGGTGTGTGCCATCCGGGGGGTATATCGGTTCCGCTATGGTGCGGTACACCTTGTGCTCCTGGTGTCTGGAACTCGCTACCTGTACTCAACGTTATATATCTCCTTATCCTTTATTAAGTATGGGTTTTTGGACTCGTAACTTTCGGGTGTGCTGTACCACCGGGCCAGTATTACCATGCTTGCAGCCAGGTAGATAAGGCATCCCGGTACCCACATCATAAGCCCCCCGATCTGTTGGTCAGCTCCCACTGTTAGGCATAGGTCGTTGCGTAAAAACGGCAGAATCCCGAGTGTGTCCACAGGGTTTATATAAAAGGTGTATAGCCCGGCCCCGGCAAAGGTGATCAATATACCAAGCACCGTACAGCCCAAACACGCGCTTGCAAGGTATAACGTGGACCCGAGTGTCGAGATGCGGTGCTGTGTAAACGGCGAGAACACTGGCAGCCAAAATAGAATGCCGATCACCAAAAAACTAAGCTGTTGGAATATATATAGTTTAATATTGGCCAAGACAGCATTGTGTATAGCGGGCATGTGCCATACCCACATTGCCCCTATGCCCAAGAACCAACACAAGATGGGGTTGCTAAGCGGTTTTACAATATTCTTTACTGCTCTTATTCTGTAGAGACGCACGGCATCTTCATCACTTAGACCCCAGAGCAGAAATAACGGCACTATAAGCAGCAGTATCATATGCCCTACCATATGAGCGCTGAACAGATAGTACCTGCCAAAGTAATCCAGTGGGGAGCATAGAGCCAATACGAAGAGTGCGACACCAACGAGATATAGCACTGTTCTTCGTGTAGATCTAAACCCCGATACGTAAGCATAGAATAGTACAAGTACTAGACTGCTTACTAACACCCATGGTTCCAGGTTCCAAGTGCTTGTGAATATCTCAAAGTAGTTCATGTCTTAACCCCTCGTTGCTATAAAAAAGCCCAAAGATAAATAACCGAAAATACCACTATCCATACCCCATCTACAAAGTGCCAGTAGATCGACACACACTCTACGGCATCTGACCTGGGGCCCTTAAAATCACCCCATAGCGCAAGCCCAAGGAGTATTGAGAGCATTATAAGCCCGATACACACATGGAGTCCGTGAAACCCAGTGAGCGTAAAAAACGTAGATCCGAATACGTTTGTGCTTATCGTAATGTTTTTTTCTATGAGCCCAGCCCACTCACTACCCTGTCCGTATATGAATGTGGCACCCAGTATTATGGTAAGCAGTATCCAGACCTTTAGCATAAAATGGTTTTTGGCCGCAAGGCTCTTGCCGGCTAGCCATATTGTAAAACTGCTTGCGAGTAAAAATAGGCTGAATATCCCTGTTTTTATAGGGTCAAGGCTCGTAGCTGCGGTGGGGCCGTCGGTGACTGTGCCATGGAAATTTACATATGCTAGGATTAGCATCAGAAAGAATATTGACTCGGAAGCTATAAAGAAACTGATTGCCATTTTGTTATTAGCCATATTTATATCACCTATACTGTCTCTGCTCCCGGCTCGTCAGGCATATCCGGGTGTGCAAGGTCCCATAACGGGCGGCGCCCGCGCACAGGCGGTACCAGATCGAAGTTCTCTACTTTTGGCGGGCACGATGCTGCCCACTCGAGCGTCCATGCGTCCCAAGGGTTATCAGGAGCTCTCTTGCCGTTACGAAGGCTGACTATGATATTCCAAATGAAGACCAAGACCGATACACCCAGTAACACGGCACCTATGGTCGAAACCAAATTCATAGAGCCCCAGTACGGCAGGTCAGGGTATGTGTATGTGCGCCTCGGCATACCCATAAGACCCAGGAAATGCTGTATGAAAAAAGTGAGGTTAAAGCCTATTACTGTGAGCCAAAAATGCCATTTCCCCAGTGATTCCGACAACATACGCCCGGAAAATTTAGGGAACCAGTAGTACACACCCGCAAATATAGCAAACATAGAGCCGCCGAATAGCGCATAGTGGAAGTGTGCCACAATAAAATAGCTGTCGGTAACTACCCAGTCGATGGGTACCGAGGCAATGGCTACTCCGGTCAATCCCCCTACAACAAACTCGATTATGAATGCTGTGGCAAAGAGCATAGGTGTTGCGAAACGGATCTTACCCCCCCACATCGTGGCCACCCAGTTTAACACCTTGATCCCGGTGGGGACTGCGATGAGCATGCTGGCTATAGAAAAATATGCATTGGCAATGTTCCCGAGACCCACTGCAAACATGTGATGCGCCCATACACCCAGGCTCAGTAGCCCGATGGCCACAGTGGAGCCGGCAACGAACTCGTAACCGTAAATGGGTTTACGCGAAAACACTGGTACAACTTCTGAAATTATTCCGAATGCCGGCAAAATAAGTATGTAGACTTCAGGGTGCCCGAATCCCCAGAAAAAATGCTGCCAGAGTATAGCTGAGCCCCCATGGGCAGGGGTAAAGAACGTTGCACCCAAGAGCCTGTCGAGCAGCATCATTGCAAATGCGGATGTTATAATCGGTAGTACAAAAATAAGCAAAAAAGATGTAACCAGTATCATCCACACAAATAGAGGGAGTCTGCGCATGGTCATCCCGGGTGTGCGCATGGTGAGTATGGTTACAATGTTGTTTAGTCCCGAGGCTACAGAGCCTATGCCTGTGGCCAATATGCCGAGCACCCAGTAAGTGGGCCCCTTATTAAGCGAGAACGGTTTTTCACTTAGAGGAGCATATGCGAACCACCCTACCTCCGATGGCCCGCTCTGAGTGAAAAAGCTGTAATACAAAAGTATGCCCCCGAATGCGAACAGCCAAAAGCTGAGTGCATTTAGCCTTGGAAACGCCATATCGCGCGCACCGATCATAAGCGGTACCAGATAGACTCCCACCCCTATCAGAAACGGCATCACTACAAGGAACACCATGGTGGTGCCATGCATGGTGAAAAGCTGGTTATAGAGCTCGGGTGAGATGAGCTCGTTACCCGGGCTTGCGAGCTGTAGCCTTATGACTAGGGCCTCGAGACCCCCGACTACAAAGTAAAATAGCGTGCAGATCAGGTACATAATACCTATCTGTTTGTGGTCTATTGAACCGACCCAGCTAAGCATCCCCTCGTTTGTGCTCAACCGTGGTAACGATTCAGTGTTTTCAGGCACATAGGGCAACCTGCTGCTCATTTAAGCCCTCCTAAATAAGCTACTAGTGCTTTTACTTCTGCTTCGGTGAGTTTCATGTTGGGCATTAGTGACCCCGGTTTATAGGCCTCCGGGTTAAGAAGCCATTTTGCCAGGTTCTCGGGTGAATAACTTAGCACTCCGGCACCTATGGTTGTTCTATTGGCTAGGTGGGTGAGGCTGGGGCCCACCCTGGCGGATGCTCCGGTACCGAGTATTGTATGGCAGTTCATACATGCCTTGCTCTGGAACAGTTCTGCGCCTAGCTGTGCTTCGCCCGATGAGGGGGAGGGCGGTACTTTTAGTTCCTCTTTTTCCCATGTATCAAATTCTTCTTGGGTTTGAGCAATTACTTTTATGCGCATGTTGGCGTGTTGTGTGCCACAGAACTCGGCACACGCACCCAAGTACACACCGGGCTCGGACGCTTCAATCCATATGTGATTGGGATGGCCGGGAACGAGGTCGATTTTGCGGGCCAGTTCCGGTATCCAGAAATCGTGAATAACGTCTATGGATTCGAGGCGGACCAAAAGCTTCTTGCCCGCGGGGATGTGTACTTCGTTTGCGGTCAAAACACCCGATTTGGGGTAGTAGAGCTCCCACCACCACTGGTGACCTATGACCACCAGGTCGGGCTCCTTGCCCCTGGTCGGAGGGTCTACGGCATGCATCGTTTTTACGGTCAGAAAAAACAGTGCCGCAACTATAATTATGGGTATGACAGTCCATGTGATTTCCAGTTTGAGACTGCCGAAATCTTGATACGGCTCTGTATTATCGCCGGAAGTATGCCTGAAACGAATTATGATATATACAAGGGCTACGACTATTATTAGTAAAATAGCGGCTGTGATGAATATGGTGTAGTTGGTTAGAGCAGCCATCGCTTCCATCTCAGAAGAACTTGGGTTGAATATGCCGCCTAACTTTTCCATAGTTATGGGTGGTGCTATTCGTTAATGCATATGGGATTTATGTTATTTGCAAAAGTGAGTATAAAGACATGGATACGTGATTGTCAAGCGGGTCGGTGCGATTGTTTTGTGAATAAAATAGTTATTAAATGTAGGCTTAAGAAAGTTTTACTTGCATATTAAAGCAAGCTGAGCATAATAAAAGTTCAATCTACTTCAAGTAGTATACTTCACACTTACTATTCTAGTTCGTTACATGATTAACGCTAACTCTAAATTTATAGTCATTATCATAATGTTGTTTGCTTTTTTCCTGCTCCCCAAGAGCTTGTTGTCGCAGGAAAACCAAGAAACAGCAGAGGATCAAATCCCTTCGGTCAGGATATCCAAGCTTAAGATCAAAGGCGGAGAAGCGGTAACGAAAGAGGATATTCAGGAGAGTATTGGCACCGATTTCCCCTCTATAAAACCCTGGGCAAAAAAACCCGAATTCGACGAGGAGATTTTAAAAGACGACCTGGTGCGTATTAAGCGGCTCTACGCAAACAATGGGTACTACGATGCGCAAGTCACCTATAAGCTTGAATACAACAAAGATAAAACCAGGGTGAAGATCGAGATAGATATCGATGAAGGAGAGCCTATAGAGCTTACTAAACTCAACCTGGGAATTCGAGCTCTGGACAAAGAGATTCAAAAGGAGATTCGATCGGCAATACCACTTAAGGAGGGCAAGGTTTTTTCTCCCAATGCATATCAGCAGACCAAGAATGTAATGTCCGAGGTCTTGGCCAACGACGGCTACCCAAAATCGGATATTAAAGGTGAAGCCCTTGTAAACCGACGCGAGAAATGGGCAAAAGTTAAATTTAATGTCGAACCGGGTGAATCGTACAATTTCGGTGTTACCAAGATTAGAGGCAACAAGAGGGTTAAGGCATATATTGTAAACCGCGAGGCTACATATAAAAAGGGTGAGAGTTACTCCGCAGAGAAGGTAAACGAGACTCAGGCTAAGATATTTCAGTTGGGGCTATTTAGATCTGTTGTAATTGATACCGAATATGAGGACGAGGAAAATATTGCCAATATCATCATATCGGTAAAAGAGCGCAAGCTGGGCAGTATCAAAGTAGGGGGTGGATTTGGTACAGAGGATAAACTGAGGGGACAGATCATATGGACACAGAGGAATTTTTTTGGAGACGGTAGGAGGTTTGAACTGTCGGGGAAGTTCTCGTTTATTACACAGAGGGTCGAGGCCGCCATATTCCAGCCCTTTGTGTGGGGTAGGGACTCGGAGTTGTCCGCAAGCCTTAATTTTCAGCGTGATGACGTGCCTAGTTTTACAGGTCAAAGCTTTCTCAGTTCTGGTAGATTCAGTAAGGATTTTAAAAAATACTACAGCTCTTTCGGCTCTTTCAATATCCAGTTTTCAAAAGTGGAAAACAGTGCATCCAGGACTCCTGAGGAGCAAAGTAGAGAGAACTTTTTCTTAACGTTCTTTAACTTTGGCCTTGAGCGCGACACCACAGACAGCTTGCTCAACCCCACACGAGGTAGTGTTGTGTCTACGGGGTTGGAATCGTCATTTACCGCATTGGCCTCGGATGTGAATTACCTGAAAGGGACCATAGAGCTTAGGGGTTATAAGAAGCTCTACAACGTGGTGTTTGCCAAACGGCTTACTACTGGTGTGATTCAGCCTTTCGGGTCCACCGGCACCCTAGACATTCCTATATTCAAGCGGTTTTTTGCAGGGGGTAGCACCAGCATGAGGGGCTTCCCGTTTCAAAAACTAGGGCCGCTCGATCAAAATAACGATCCCCTAGGTGGTAATACGCTATTTGTGGGCAGTTTTGAGGTTAGGTTCCCTATTTACGGGGACTTCGGGGGTGTGGCGTTTTTGGATTACGGTAACGTGTTTACCAAGGAGTGGGACTTTCAATTCAACAATTTAAAGTATGCACCTGGGGCAGGGCTGCGGTACGATACGATAATAGGGCCTGTGCGCTTCGATGTCGGTTATGCGCTTAACCCGGAGCCGGGAATTAGAAGAGTGCAGTTCTTCATAAGTATCGGCCAGGCATTTTGAACGGATAGTACTATATATCTAATTTTTAGTTGAACTCACTTTGTGAGTTCATCCAGGTTGTCTTCGTATTTAGTGTGGTTTGTGTCTTTGGGTTGTGCGGACTCGGGCTCTTTTACCTCTTTTTTGTTATCCTCTTCAATATCGAACTCGATGCTCTCTTTTAGTTCGTCCTTTGCCCTCTCGATTTCCCTAAGCCCCCGCCCGAGTGTACGTGCGATTTTGGGGATCTCTTTGGGCCCCAGTACCAAAAGTGCTATTAGTAATATGATAGCAATCTCTGTTGTGCCTACGCCAAACATAACAAAGAAAAGGTATCATAGGATAGGGGTGTCTTCAATTGTCCAACTTATTGAAAACTGTGTAAAATAGTGTGGATTCATACCAATTTTGACCAGGAGGCAGTGGGTTATGAAAGCGATCCGTTATCATGAAGTCGGTGATGTAGATGTATTGAAATTCGAAGATGTGCCGGATCCAGAGATCGGTGACGATGAAGCATTGGTCCGTGTTAGGGCAGTGGCGCTTAACCACTTGGATCTAAGGCTGCGGTCGGGGAAGTCGCCAAGGCCGGTGGACCTGCCGCATATAGGCGGGATAGATATTGCGGGTGAGGTAGCTGCGGTCGGCAAGAATGTCCAGGACCTAAAAGAGGGTACAAGGGTATTGATAGACCCCACGATAAGGGTCGGTAAAGGGTTTCAGGTAGTAGGGGTCAACCTCTATGGGGGGTTTGCAGAGTACGTGGCAGTGCCTTCCAGTAATGTTGTTCCCATCCCGGATGACCTGTCGTTTGATGATGCGGCGGTGTTGCCAGTAGGTTATGTGACTGCCTGGTACGGGCTCTTTAATAGGGGCGGGTTAGAGAAGGGTGAGACTGTCTTGGTGCATGCTGCGGGCAGCGGGACGGGCAGTGCTGCGGTACAGGTGGCTAAAGAGGGTGGTGCCACGGTGATTGCTACGGCAGGAAGCGATGAAAAATTAGAGAAGGTAAAGGCTATTGGGGCTGACTATACAATAAACTATAAAACCGCTGACTTTGCCGAAGAGGTCAAAAACATTACTGACAAAAGAGGCGTTGATGTAATATTTGATCTGGTTGGGGCAGCACATTGGGATAATAACCTCAAGTCCCTCTGCGGAGGGGGCCGATTGCTTTTGGTCGGTGTCGTTGGGGGTGGACAGACCACCTTTAATTTCGGCCCGGTAATAATGCGGGATATATCGGTGCTTGGAGTAACTGTGTTTAACGCACCCCGCAGCAACCTGGTAAATGTCATTAACTTGGTATCTCTCGGCAACATAAAGCCTGTGATCGATAAGAAATTCCCTCTATCCGAGGCTATAGCAGCACAGAAGATGCTAGAGGATAAAACACAGTTCGGCAAGGTGATTCTAAACCCTTAGAACTTACAGATGAAGTCTTAGGGGCAATGCAATCTTTATCCCAGCACCTCTTCGAAGGTGTTAACGACGGGGTCTATTTTGGGGCGATCTATATCCAATGCATCAAGTAGATCTGAGATGCCGTAATCCCCACCCTTGTCCCATATATTCTTGAGGTAGGTGCCTGCTTCCGGTGTGCGCCACCACTGCTCATCAAATGATTCCTTGAGCACCTTGTGCATCACTGCCGAGAGCTGCATTCCTGCGAATTTGTATGCAGGGGCGATATCCTTATCTATCTCAATCAGGTAATCGAATTCGTTGCATTGGCAGAGGGTTGCCTGTCCCATCATTTCTACGTATCGGGCGGAGCTGTCGGGGTCAATGTCGCTATTAAGCGTTAGTTCGTACAGCAGGTGACCTGCTGTGCTGCGCACTCGGGCAAGCTTTCTTAGGTAGAGGAAGTTCTTAAAGTCCTTTTGTAGGTCGAGGTGCATATATTTCTTAAGCCAAAGGGGTTTGTACGCTAGGTCTTGGAGTAGTTCACCAATTGTGGACAGAACAAGACCGTCTCTAAGCACCCTATTTAGATAGGCATAATCTTTGTTCGCAAATGAGTAGCATAGAGAGGTTCCAAGCGAGCTTAGAAGCGATTCGTAGAACTCGATACCATTTTGGGGATAGATACTCATGATGATCTGAGAAGGCGGGTCCAGTGGAAATGAAACGGGTTTTGGGATTTTGTTGGACCTCTTGGCATCGTCAATAGTTATGTTTTCTGAGTCGATAAAAAGCGGGTCTAAGAATTTTGCGATGAAAGCAGCGGCTCTAGTATTGGGGAATTGGCCTTCTAGTTCAAATGAATTTAGCAGGCAAATGAGGTCGTGGTTCTTGGCACTCTTTATATCCAACCCCAATTTTTTCTTGAGGAACCATCTTAGCAGGTCTTTATACACATACTCGGTCTGATTAAGAAAGCTCGAGGCACTAGCTCGGAGTTGATCGAGATTTAACCCGGTCTTCATTTCAAAGTAGGGGTTTCTACCGCCTAGCCCTATGTCGTCTAGTCGTTTGTATAGGGCTTCTAACCATTTTGTCTTGATCCGATTCCATTTGTTATGTGTTTGCTCACGATAGTTTTCAATCTCTTGTCTGCTGTTTTTTTTGGGGCTCTCCTTAATTGCCTCAGTAGATTGGCGAAACGTTATCCGGCGTTGGTCGATGGAATAACTCTCGCTGGTCTCGTAAGATTTTAGTTCGTCTTGATAATTTGATGTCCCGCTATCGAGGTAGAGATCGGATATGAGGTTTCGGTAAAGTCTCTGGGCTGAATTCGCCGGAGCATCCGTGGGCCCCGAGTCGCTAGCGCTAAATGAGATGAAGGTGCTTGGATCGGAGTATTCGGGTGCGGATTCAAAAATGGATTTATAATCGGTTTTAAGTACCAGACCCCCGTGGTCATGGTAGGATTCTTTTAGTATGTGTCTTAATAGGTTTTCGAGTTCAGTTGAATGGGTTGGCATTGCTATTTAATTTTACAGGACTTATTAAACAAGCCTAAACACAACTTAGTTATATCCTCTAAGTAATTTTATGAGTATGTGGGTTCTGTTTCTATTAGGGCTTTTTTCCTGGGGGCTTTCACAAAAAAACTAGCTGCGGCCGCCAGATAGCAGCAGACCATCGCGAATATGAATGCATAGTTGTAACTGCCTGTTATGTCGTGAATAGTACCGGCAATAATTGGACCCGATATGGCGGATATGGAGTATGATGTGCCGAAGAATCCATATATTGTACCTAAAGCGGCAAGGCCAAAGTACTGGCCCAATAGATTGGGGAATATGGGAACACAGCCGCTATAGAAAAACCCGAACATGATACCGAATATATAAAAAGCCCATATTTGATCGAGGGTAAGCAGCAAGAGGATTGAACTCCCTTGGAATATATAGCAGATGAATAGCACTTTTCGGCTATCAATCATCTCAGTTAATAGCCCCGAGAGTACCACACGTCCTATGATGCTTCCTATTCCTATGGCTGCGGGCGGGCCTGCAGCGGCCAGTGCAGATATTCCTACGTCTATCTCGAAATTATAAAACTGTGTCACAACAATAATAAATGTTATAAAACTGAGCAGGTACATAGAATAGAGGACCCAAAAGCTCGAGGAGCGTATCGCTTCGGTGAAAGTCCAGTCACGGGTTTTAACCTTGACACCGCTCTCGTCGGTATGAAGGTCATCATCATCTGAAGCCCCGTAGGGTTTAAGGTTCTTTTCGTGCGGGTATCCCCTGAGTACAAATGCGTTTAAACTTACCAGAAGCACTATCCCGGCTATGATAAAAAGAGCGTTTCTAAATCCGAAATCGTTTATGAGCCAAGCTGTAAGCGGATTTGTAATCAACCCGCTAAGCGGTACACCTGTGGTTACAATTCCGATTGCAAATGCCCTTCTTTTTACAAACCACCTGCTTACAATAGCTACACATGTTATGTATAGGACACCGTCGCCGAGTCCTACTACAAATCCGTAGTATAGATAGAGTTCCCACACCGTGGTTGCATAGCCCGACATGAACATGCCAAAAGCGGTTATTAGCCCACCGCCGAATATAACCGCCCTCGGGTCGTATTTATCTACGAGCTTACCCGCGAGTGTGAGAGAGAACGCAAGCACTAGTGATCTGAATGAGAACAGAGACGACCCCACTCCACGAGACATACCGAAGTCGTCATTTAGATAGGGCAGGAAAACCCCGAACGAATATAGCAGCATACCGTCGAGCATGATTAAAAACAGTGATGCTGCAACTATATACCATCCGTAAAAAGTTTTTCTTTCCTGCATATTGTTACCTAAATATTAATGTGTCGATTAAGGGCAAATTAAGATATAGAGCCCGGATTAGTCGTCTCGGGGCTCTAATTGATTGACCGGGTAATGATACCTGGTAGTAAGTCTGTTTGGGAAATTAGGGGCGATACTAATTGTTTTTAGTCACGCTCTCAATTGTAACAGCAGCTTTATCGGCCAGCTCTACGTATCCGTTCTGCCTAAGGAGTGTTTCTGCGGACTCTACTGTTTCGATGTCCTCGGCTGCCCATTTCGCCGTGCCGGTTTCAATCAGGCTCGAGATTCTAGCGGCGGTTTCGTCTCTTAGTTCTTTGGTCATTACACTATTAGGTAGCTTTGCAGACAGAACCTCAATGATTTTTATTCTTTCATCTTTCGCAAGTTCTGCGGTAGCCTCGTTTTTGCTGCTGCCAAGCCATTTGATGAGAATAAGAGTGTCGGGGTCATCACCTGCAATCTTGTACGCAAGCACTCTAATATCGGCAGTTTGCGGGGGGTATTTGTGTGTGAGTCCCAGTATCATGAGCACTGTGTCATCGTCTAGGGGGGCAATGTCTTGTAGTGTGAGTCTTGCTTGAGGGTGTATGACCGCTTCAGGGTCATAGAGCACAGATGCAATTATCTTTGACTGCTCATTTGCACTGTTGCCGAGAGAGCTGAGGGACTCGAGCGCAGCGTTGAGCGCTTCTCTGTAAGTTACGGAGTCGTTTGATTTTGATTTAATGAATTGACCTAGAGCGTTTGTTATCTCGGGGTCGGCAATACCTATACTCCCAAGTGTCCTTGCGGCATTTGTGTTGGCAAGGGGGTAGGGGTCATTAAGCAGTGCCGCTACTTCTTGGGCATGGCCCGATGCCGACTTGTTTAGGTTGCCCAGTGCCTCGGCTGCATTCGCACGCACAACCCTCTCTTTATCATTAAGAAGATTGGCAATGGAGTCGATTTGTGCATCGGTTAGCGAGCCTATGAGACCTAGTGCTAGCGCCGCATCGGCTCGAACGTCTCTATCGGGATCGTCTAGAAGCGGGGTGATGGACGGGACTTGATCTGTGGCGTGTTTACCCATTTTACCGAGTGCATCGAGTGCCGAGGAGCGAATCACGGGGTTAGGATCGCTGAGTAGCTCTGCGATTATTGGCCCAGCACTAGAAGCGTGCTCACCCATACGCCCCAAGGTGTAAGAGGCCATTTTTCTAAATTTTATCTCGCGGTTTTTCAATAACTCTACTATATTGGGGATTTCCGGGATTGCTTTGTCCCCTATGCTGGCCAAAGCAATGGCGGCGTTTAGTCTGAGCAGTTTGTCGTGTGTGGTTAAGAGGGCTGAGTAGTTGGAGGCATAATCACCAGCTGGACCTTTCATGTTTATTAATGTGCTCAAAGCGATTTTTGCCAAGTTTGTATTTTCTGATTCCAGTAGCGCTGCCACATCGGGCGCGTACTCATAACCCTGCTCCCCGATACTGGATAGTACAGATAGGGCTGAGGTACGGACTATCATATTGGGGTCCTTAAGGTTCTTGGCAACGTCCCCGGCGTAAGCCCCTGCCGATTCACCCACATCACTGAGTGCTATCAGACCCAATGCTCGGGTTGAGTAGTTTTGGTTTGTGAGGAGTTTAGCAACGGATTTAGTGACCTCAGGGTCTTGTTTCGCAATCTTTCCCAACGCATCGGTAGCGGCGAAACGCACTTTTTTCCTGCTGTCCTTAAGGTTGCTTATTACGATTGGTGCCTGGGCCGAGGCTTCTTTCCCTAGTATCCCAAGTGAATTGATGGCCTGGACCTTAACCGAACTCTCCTTGTCGTTGGTGAGTTGTACAATTGTATCGAGCTGGCTCTCAGAAAGGTTTCCGATAGCGGCCAGTGCCACAGCCGCACTTGAACGGACCGTGGGGTTTTCGTCTTGTGTGAGTTTTGCAATCTTGGATTTATAGCCCGACGATACGGTGCCTAGCTGTCCTAATGCAACTAGTGCTGCCGTTTTTATATCGGGGTTCTCGTCGCCTAGCAATTTTACTATCTTGGGTAAGTGCTGCTTAAAAATATCGGGGTTGGAACCTATCTGTCTCGAAGCGGCCATCCTTATTGCAACATTGGGGTCTTTAAGCAGTGCTATAAGCGGGGCGGCTTGTTTGTTGCTCAGTCGGCCTATTTGTCCAAGCGCCTGTAGTGCGGTACTCCTGGTACGTTTATCCTCGTGTGTTAAGTACTTTGCAATTATAGGGACCTGTGCCTCCGAGGCTTTGCCCATTGATCCCAGAGCACCCAAGACATTGTTTATGGTATATATTTCATCGTTATTGTTCAAAAGTTCTATGAGCGCGGGTATATGCTCTTGGGCGTCTAATTTCGAGATCTGCTGGAGTGCTTTGGCGCGTACTTTGGGGTCGGGGTCCTCAGTTGCTGCAAATAGTCTACTGATTTCGTACTCGTCATCAGCAAGTGCCTGGTTTGGGTATGCAAACCCAGAAACAAGCAGTACAGCTACAATTATATATAGAAAAAACTGCGGTGCGTTATATTCCCTCATTCGTTTTATCTCTATAAACATTCTATGTTCTCCGGTTTTGAGTGTGGATTTGTATTGGTTTTTCTTCGGCTGGGTATAGAGATTACCCTGAAATTAATTTATTTGTCTCTAACATTTACACAGAAGATTTTACCTTGGTATATATACAAAATATCCGATCTTGTGATCTAGTCAATTAATTAATCATAATTTTGTACTGGTTATTAAGCTGTGGTGCCGGGCTGTGGAATTCACCTTATTTTCATAACCCAGTATTCCACTTTGAGTCTGTTCAAGTATCTTATTTGATATAGACCGCACACCTTGGTTTTTCGGTACAGAGGATGAGGATATGACAGATATAAACGAACCGAATGAGATACTGGACAAAATAAAGGTAGGTATTGGGAGGGGGTTGAGGATTGTAAATATAAGGTCTAAAGAGGCGTATGGGGTGATAAGAATAAAAAACCGGATACGTAGCCTATCTAAACGCAGAAGGACAAGTACCGAGGCCGTCGGGAATTTGGTCTATAAGATGTACAAGTATAAGGGCAAGATAAACGAAGACGGTGTAATGGAGAAATGTAAGGAGATCGAGCAGATATATGAAGAGATCGACAGATGCAGAGAGGAACTCGAGCTTGTACACCAGGATGCCCAAAAAGCGCTTGGGAGATTAAAAGCCCTTTCCAAACCTGAAATAATGGGCACGTGTGAGTGCGGCAACCAGATTGTTAGCGGCAGCGAGTTCTGTAGTAAGTGCTTTAAAAAAGTCGATGGTGTTTGATTTAATCGTAATGTTCGGTGCGTATTGAATAAACCGATCTTTCCAGCTGGGAATTGCAACCGACCGACCGGGGTCAGGGGGTAGTTTTTTTAATGTTGCAGGTAGGTTGTATTGACACAAATAGAAACTAGCTATAAGGTTTGTATAAGGGAGTTGGTGGTCCCGGAACGAAGGGGCAAACCATCTGAAAAGATGGGACGCAAAACCACAGGCCTAAGGTGCTTGGATAAGCACTAGTCGGCGGCTGGGTTGCCGAAGCGGGATTCGGATACTCATAACCCCGCTTCTATGTAGTTTTATGTTCCAAACTACCCCTGATATTTGTTCTCTTCGTGCCGTGTAACTAGCTGTAAAAATTAGTAATTCTTTAATTTTGTATTGCCACCCCCTGTGTATAATTAATAGTTGAATGGAAATTGTTTTGCGCTATATAATCAGATAAATGAAAGCGAACCGAAGTCTAAATGCAATAAACAAGCTGATTACTCAAGGCGAGATTCCCTGCCTTATCGTACACCCCGACCATAGCGACGTAGAGTATGTAAATGAAATTGTAAACCCTCTTAGAGATGTCCTGTCGTCGTATGGGTTTAAGGTTGAATCCATAACCGAAAAAAATACTAGCCCCAGTCAATTTAGGGAGCGGTTTGAAAAACTTGCGACCGACACGGCTTTGGGGATTTTGGTGCTAGACGGTTATAGCCCGGCACTTTTATATGAGTACGGTTTTCTTAGGGGCAACAACACATCCGTACTTACTATTCAGGATGAAAAAACGGCTCTTAGCTCAGACGAATCGCATACGCAACAAAGTGATGATACCGGTTTAACAAAAACCTTTATCTCTAACTTAACCCAGACCGACAGCTTCCCAACAATCACTGTCGATAGCGACCTTAGATCAAGCGAACAGGGTAGCCCATACGAGCGTATATCCCATTATTTGCCTAAATATATACGCCATACCATCGAGGTCTATCTGGTTGACGCTTTATCAACGGTTAAGAATATAAACAAGAATAAGACCAATCAATCCAGCGACTTGGCATTCGAACTGTCCGAGATCTACTTTGATGAAAAAGGTTTTAACGTAGATCAGCTGGATAAGATAGTAAAAAGGCTAAAGGGCATAGAGAGCAGAATTAAAAGCGATATGCCTTGGCAAATAAACAGTTTTTTGGGCTATCTCTATAGAGAACTTGCGAAAGAAGAAGACTGTAGTGCCGAGCAAAGAATTAAATTGTATCGTAAAGCATTAGGGCTGCTCACGAGAATTATAGAGAACGAAGACCACGCCGAGGACGTAGTGTCTAATACGAGACGCAATATTGCTGATCTCTATGTGCTTTTGGCTGCGTATAGTTCCAGGAGTGAAAACTGTGATATTGCAATTGAGCATTACGAGAATGCACTAGGCTATTTTACAAAAGAACAATTCCCCGCAATTCACACTCATATAAATAACAATTTGGGTCTTGCTCACACCATACAAGGCTTTGACCGCAATAGAACTAGGAACTGTAAAAAAGCTATTACTTACTACAAATCCGCATTGTCCAGTGACTTAGACCCTATGATAAACGCAATAATAAACCAAAACCTAGCCCTATCGTTTACAACGCTGGCGTTGGCAGAGAACCCGGTTGAGAACTACAACAATGCGCTCGCGGCATACGATAGTGCTCTGGAGTTTTATATCACCGGTAATAATCCGTACGAATGCGCAGACATCAAAAGAAATAAAGGCAATGTGCACATCTCACTTGTAGAGGCGGAACCAAATAATGATTACGCAAAGACTGCACTTGAAGACTTTAGTGATGCTCTAACTTATTTTAACAAAGACAACTATCCATTGGATTTTGCAACCATAACCAGAGACTTGGGGATTGCACAGTTTAAACTCTCGCGTGAACAAGACACCGGGGGAGAGAATCAGCTAATAGAGTCAATCGAGGTGCTAAACAGCGCTTTAGATGTTTTTAATGCTTTGGATGAAAAAGAAGAGAGTGCAGGGCTACTAAGAACCTTAGGTGATATTTACCTCTTGCTTGAACACAACGGACCCATTGCAAGTAACATCTCGCAAGCAATCGATTCCTACAAAAAGGCGATGCATCAGTACAAGGCTCTTAAAAATAAAGAGCAGTACGCATTTGTGTCAAAACTGCTTGGCGATGCCTACAGGACTTTAGCCGAGTATGAGGGTGAGGGTGCAAATTGTGTGGACGCTATCAAATCATATACCACTGCATACAACTACTATAAGAAAAATAAATCGACCGCTGAATATGCATCTCTCCTAAATAATATGGGTGCCGCATATGACATGCTGGCTCAGATTGAGAACGATAGCGCTAATTGCACTAAGGCCATTGGGTGTTATCGTGAGGCTTTAGAGATATATACCCTTGGCAAATATCCCCAAGAATACTCGACTACCTACAACAATTTGGGCAACGCTTACAGCACGCTTGCCGAACTACACGGTGCTGCGGAGAACTCAAAGAGGGCTATTAAGGCTTATGAAGAATCCCTTAAGATAAGGAACATAGAGGAGGCACCATTGGATTATGCAATGACCCATAACAATCTGGGTGTTGCATACAGCACACTTGCGGATGTTGAGGATGAGGCCCACAACTCGAGTAAAGCTATAGATTCATATAAAGAGGCAATTAGGGTTTATGTCTCGGAGGACTACCCTGATAAATTTGGCATGATCCAATTCAACATGGGCCTTGCTTTACAAAAGCTTTACCGTGCTCAAAGCGAATCTGGGAATTTTGATGACGCTATTGAATGCTATGAGAACGCTCTCAAATTTTATACTTTTGGTGATTATCCTCTCCAATACGCAATGATCTGCAGTAATTTAGGCGATATCTATAGAAATCTGGGTATATACAAACTGGATTTGGAGCAGTTTGAGAAATCGATTGACTACTATTTATCCGCGCTCGAGATCTCTACCGAGAGCGATTTTCCCGAGGATTACGGGGAGCTTAAGTGCAAACTGGGCCTAAATTACTCATACATTGCAAGAATCTCTAAAGAGACCAAGTCAATAGATATGGCCGAGGCCTCATATGAGGATGCTCTTAGAGTATTGGATGGAGAGGGCAACGAAAAATACTCGGCTCTGATACTAAACAATCTGGGCAATATCTACAGGTCATTGGCCGAAAAAACGGATAGGGCAAAGAACAGTAGAAAGGCCATTCAGGCCTACGAGAGGGCCCTTAGGGAGTATGACTCTGGTGATAGTGTGATTAACCATCTAAAGATTCGTAATAACCTGGGTGCCGCATACCTAACACTGGCCGATTGCGAGGACAGTGTAAAAAACTGTAAAAAGTCCATAGAGATTCTAAACGAAGTTCTAGATACTCCCGAGATAGAGGGCTATCCACGTAAGTGCGCTACGGTAAAGAGTAATTTGGGTGCAGCTCATAATTTCCTATCGTCCATAGAAGCGTCCTCTAAGGATACACAGTTGGCTGATCAACTGCTTAGCCAAGCACTAAACAGCGTGAAAAGCGGTAACGACGAATTGCTGAGAGCCGACATTTTGTCAAACCTCGCAATCTCAAAACATGGTTTATCTGTGCTCGAGAGTTCTACCGAACATCTCGAGGAAGCACATGGGATGCTGGAACAGAGTCTCGATATATACGAGGATAAGGGGTTCGAGCTTGATCGGGCCCGGGCGCAAAATAGCCTCGGTGTAGTGAACTCATCATTATCAGACGGCCATGAGAGTGAGGGGATTAATAAGTCTCTGGATTACTACAAATCTTCTTTGGATGTTTACAGTGCCGAGGGATATAGGTACCGAGAAGCGTTATTAAATAGAAATATCGGGCTCGATACACGAAGCGCTGCAACAGAGTGTTCGTCAGAGGAGGGTTTCAAAACCTCTTTGACTGCACTCAGTGATGCAAAAGAGATCTATTCCGAGGTCGCTGCGGAGTCTAAACAGAGTTCGATTGAAATGGATATTGCTTCTACGCATCTGATGCGTGCTTGGTGCACTCAAGAGTCCGAGGGTTACAAAGAAGCTCTTAATCTGTATAAAGAGTTAGATAGCTCCCAACCCAAGGACACTCTGAAAGCAACACGGATGCAGCTAAAGCAGAATCTTGGCATTGCTTATCTATCCATAGCTGAGCACGAACATAAGACTCATAGCTATGAGGCGGCAATATCAGAGCTAAAAGCCGCTTTGGAGCAATGCGATAAAGATGCCTCGCCTCTTAATTATGGGTTTATCAATATGGGTTTAGGTTATGCGTATCTGGAATTGTATGAGGATCGAGAGCAAGATGTTAATCTCACTCAAGTTGCCCAGTATCTTGAGGAATCACTAGGTGTGTTTACCGAAGATAAATACCCCGCAGGGCACATGGAATTGCAGAAACTCTTGGCTAAGAGCTATGAACTGGTTGGGGAAACAGAGTTAAGCGATCCCTACCAAGCGATTAGCTTCTATGAAAAAGCACTAAAGAGCTACGATATTGAGCACTCCCCGGTTGAGTATGCGGCAACGCTAAAGAAGCTGGGTGACGTGTACCGATTGTTTGAGGACGAGAAGGGCTTAGTGGAAAACAGTACAATGGCCATAGAGGCCTACGAGGAAGCCCTTAAAGTTTACGGAAAGGACGATTATCCTGATGAATATGCACTGCTTAAAAAAGAGATCGGCTCTATCTATGCATTAATTGCCGAGAAGGAAAATGATGTAGAAAGATATAAATTAGCGCTCGAGAATTTTACGGACTGCCTCGATTATTACGCTGATAGTGATCAACCCCTAGAGCATGCCGGTATTCATCTGCGGATGGGCAACGCCTATATTACGCTATCACGACAAGAGGAGTTCGCGAGTAACAGTGAGCGGGCTGTGGAGCATTATGAAAAGGCGCGGGATTTAAGTGCTAAGGATTTGGATAGTGCAGAGCATACTGAGTCTCAGAAGAGCCTCGGCAACGCCTTGCTGGAAGCGGGGATAAGCCATGTCGAAAAAGATGCATACGAACAGGGCAGGGAGTATCTTGTTAGGGCCCTTGAGATATTTGATAGAGACAATCACCCGGACAACTACGCATCTATTCAAGAGGCCCTTGGGGACTCTTACTCCAACCAAGCCAAAGGAACTAAGGATAAGAGCCACATATCAGACGCGCTAAACGCATACCACGGTGCGCTTGTGGCATATGAGGCGGATAAAAATGAAGTTGGATTGGAGAATATCTCGTTTGCACTAAAACGGGTAGTGGAATTGTTAAACGGGCTTGAACTTGAGAGTGATGATCTGGTTTTGCTTTACAAACAGATCTTGGAAAAATTTGATGTGGATGCTATGTGCGAGAACCTGGAATCGGTGCAAATCAAGCTCGGTTCCCTATACACCGATCTTGCCAGGGAGTCAGGGAATAAAGATGATTACCTAAGTGCCATTCAGTTCTATGAGGCAGCCACCGCAGCCAAGGCTAAAGACACCAAAGAGCAAACGCTGGGAAATGTGAACCGTGTGGTGGGGGATCTTTATGTTGAAGCTGCTGCCCAACTCGGTCGGGATGAGTCCCTAGACTCAGCAGTATCAAGGTATCGGGACGCACTCGAGTTCTATAATTCGAGTGATCACCCCGAGGACTATGCAGAGATAACGAAAATAATAGGGGAACTGTTGTTATCGGAAGGGGAGTCCGCAAAGGATATAGACAAATTAACCGGGGGTATCGATGCATTAGGCGAGGCACTAAACCTCTATACACAGGAAAAATACCCCGAGCAGTACGCCCAGATACAAAAACAGATCGCTCATAGTTACGGGTTGCTAAATGAGCTAAATACTAAATCCGATTACATAACAAACGAAATTGAAGCGTATAAGAATTCACTAAGTGTGTACAGTGAAGAAAACGAGCCAGAGAAATATCAAGAGGTAATCGAAGGCATAAAGAGTCTTGTTAAAACCGTTTTAGAGAAAGAGATAGAAGCAGGAGAGCATTCAACTGATCTCTTGGAGAGTGTGCTCGAGATTACGGATGAGTCTCAGATGGCGGTTGAGCATAGCGCACTTTGCACGCGACTAGGGGATATTCAAAAAGAGTTATTCGAAACGAGTGGTGAACACGACAACTTTACGAGTGCTGTTGGATACTACAATAAGGTTCTCGAAGCCGAAGCTGCTGATGATATTGATAGTATCAAAACGAATCTGGGAAACCTGCATATGCGTGTGGCAGAGCAGTGTCTGAGAGACAACAAAGCTGCCGATGCCGTTAGGTATCTCGAAAGCGTTAGCGGGTATGTTACGGAAGACCACAACCCCGGGGATTTTGGTCTTACTCAAAGTAGGCTTGGGCGGGCACATGCACTTTGTGCTAAGCAGAAGGGTGAGCCCAAGGATTTAATAAACTCTGTTAAAGCCTTTAACAATGCATATCAAGCATTTGCATCAGCCGGGCTAGATCCCGAAAAAATGGGGATTGATCAAGATCTAAGTGATTTTAGCGATGCGATTTCTTCAGTTGAGCACAAAGACAGGGTTAAAGAGATCGGGATCTATAAAGTACTTTTAACTCTTTGTGATAAAAGCACAATGGCTAAGATTTATGGGGGGCTAGAGCTTAGATTAGCCGATACACTCGTAAATCATACCGATAGCAAGGACAGGTCTTCGAACCTGATCGAGGCCGTGGAATATTACAATAGCGTGCTTCAAAACCTAGACCATGACAAAGAGCCCGAGCCCTACGACTCGGTATCTAAAAAGCTCACAGTGGCTTATTTAGGACTTTCCGAAAGCTCGCAGGACTCAAACGATAACGAGGCAGCTCTTGGCCATGTGCGTGATGCACTTGGTGCTTACAACACCCACAATCTAGAGAAACATGCCCCTGAGCTTTATGATCAAATCATAGAAAGATTCGTATTAATCTCTGAAACGGCCCATAAAGACCCGGATAAAGAGCTCGCTATTTTAAAAGAAACACTGGAACTACTAGACCCAAAAGTTATGCCGCTTAGGTTCGCATCGATCTCAAAGCGCCTTGGCGATGCCTACAGCGCACAGGCCTCAAGCGATAAAGATCACTCCAAGTACAATGAGGCCGTTGAGTACTATAACTCGGCACTCAAGCACTATAAGGACCAAAAGGATGAACAAGAGTATGCACTGACAAAACTTATGCTGGGGATAGCACTCTGCTCAATCACGGATGAGGATAAAAAGGAGGAGAACCACACCAAGGCTCTCGATGCATTTGAGGAAGCGGAAAAAGTAATTACCGACAAGGATACACTGGCAAAAGTTCGCGAGTGGATAACGAACTCAAACGAGGTCCTCGAGCAGTTACGTGCAGAAGAAGTCAAGAATGAGGAAGAACCTATTGTCTTGGAAAATGTGTTGTCTGAGGAAGGCAATGATATAGTATTCTATGAGAAAGCCGCCGAGAGATATAACCTCGAGGATAGCCCAGAGGAGTTTGCGTGTGCCCATAAGAACCTAGGCACTGCCTATACTGAGCTCCTGAAAACAGAGAGTTCCAAAAATAATATTCAAAAAGCCATCAGTTCCTACGAGCAAGCACTGGAATTCTATACATTAGATAACTCACCTGAAGATTATGGATTTGTGCAGTACAAACTCTCAAACCTCTACCTTCAATTAGCCGAACTCGATCAAAGCCCGACACTCTACAACAATGTACTCAAGGCCTCTCGGCAGGCGCTATTGGTTTATAACAAAAAGGACAGCCCTGATTTGCACAACGATGCCGAGTCGGTCTACAACAAAGCCAAAGAAGCCGTAGCATCTTTACGTGCCGCAAAAATCCCTTCACCCGACAAAAAAGAAACGGAAACAAAAAAAGAAGAGATTGCAGAAGTTGTGGAATTAAAAGAGGTAAAAGAGCGGAGGAGGAAAAAAGCTGCTTCAGACACAAAGACCATTACAGTAGAGAAAACAACCGAACAGGCTGTGCGCGATAGTGCCGAGATGCCCGATCAAGCGGAGTCAGAGGAGTTTGCGGATCCCAAAGAAGCTATTCAGTTCCACGAAAATGCGCTCAAATCACTCGATGTTGAGACCTCGCCCGAAGAATTTGCAGACGCACATTATAAGATTGCAAATTCATACCGAAAGATCGCAGAGGAAGGGGCCAAACCCAATGCTTTTAGGAAATCGATCAAATCCTATGAGGAGTCGTTAAAGGTCTATAATAGAGCCGACTACCCTACACAGTACGGGTTGGTATATCGTAACCTGGGCTATACGTATCATATGTATTCCAAGACCGATAGCGACATTAAGAAAATGAGAAAGGCGATCGATTGCTACACCGAATCGCTAAAGATTTACTCAGTCGGCAAATCGCCGTTTGTGTTCGGTGTAATTCAAAAAAATATTGGCGACATCTTAATCACACTTGCTGAGATTGAGGGAGAGATCACACATTATAAAGAGGCTGTGACCTCTTATATGCTGACGCTCCAAGTTTTCGATCCTGATAAATTCCCCGCAGAATACGGTGCCGTGCAAAAGAATGTGGGGCTTGCCTCGAGCATTATTGCAGAAGTCGAGGGAGAGATTGCCAACTATATCAGGGCCACGAATGCGTATCGTGAGTCGCTTAAAATTTATAAAAGAAGCACGAACCCGCTGGAGTATGGAGAGATAAAAAAATATACCGGAATAGCATACGGTAAACTTGCCGAGAACGGCGAGCAGGTAAAAGAGAACTATCATAATGCCATCTCTGAGTACACAGACGCATTGAAGGTCTATACCCCCGAGACCTCGCTCGCAGACTACGGGCTTATTAACAGGAACATAGGCCATATATACAGGGCGCTTGCAGAATGGGAGGACCGAATAGCAAACTGTAAAAAAGCGTGTGAGGCATATGAGTTATGCACAAATTATTACAGCCTCCAGAGTTACCCAGACGAGTATGCTACTATTCAGGATTACCTTGGAGCACTCTATAAGAGCCTTGCTGAGTATGAGGATACCGAGAACAATTGCAAGAGGTCCATAAAGGCTTATGAACAAACACTCAAATTCTACACCGTAAACGAATACCCGGTTGAGTATGCTGCCACGCAGAACAACATTGGGGTCATTTACAGGACCCTTGCCGAAGCCCTGGATAAGGGCAAGAACTGTAAAAGGGCTATAAAAGCCTATAACGAATCACTTAGGGTGTATAACAAGGATGAATACCCGGTACAGTACGGCTCGACACAAAACAACCTGGGCACAGCATTTAGGACCCTTGCCGATGTAGAGGAGAAGACTGCAAACTGCAAAAAGGCCATAAAATCATACGAGGAAGCACTCAAGGTGCGCTCCATTCAACAGTTTCCGATTCAATTTGCGGGTACACAGAACAACTTAGGTGTGGTTTATAGGACCTTGGCCGAATCGGAGGATAAGGCTAGGAACTGTAAAAAAGCGATTAAGGCCTACGAAACAGCACTTATTATCTACACAATAGAGCAATACCCCATGCAGTACGCGACTACCCAAAACAACATAGGTGGGGCATATACCACACTTGCAGAGATTCAAAACAAGGCTGGGAATTGCGAAAAAGCGATCGAGGCTTATAACGAGGCGCTTAAGGTTTTTACGAAAAAGGATTTTCCCGATGTACACGACCTCGTAACCACAAACCTAAACCTACTCCATGATTTCTCGCGAAAGAAGTAACATTGAGTAAGCTCCATAACCCTCCTTCCCCAAAAAAGTCGAGCTAATAAATATAAAAATTCTCATATAAGACAATTTGCCGTTTATATTATGGGATATATAAGGCATATTGAATACATATTCGGAGAACTCTAGCTATGATAAAACTGTTCTCAATGCTACTGATGAGCTTGTTTGTTTTTGGTCTGTGTGCGAAGCTGGCATACCCACTCCCGAGCAGTGCTACGCTTAGGGGGGTTACGGGAACCGCGGTGATACTGGAAGAGATCTCTGACTCAGCCTCTGCAGACGGGCTTAGCAAAGAGGGGCTAAGGCAATTTGTCGAAAACAGACTGCGCGACGCCGATATTAATGTGCTCGAGGAGAGGAAGTGGTTTAATGTATTTGGGGGTTCTTACCTGTACATAAAGGTGATTGCGAGTAAATCGGAGTCTGAGAATTACTACGCTGTGTACATAGATATAGACCTTAACCGGGCCATAGTAATAATGGGGACAAAACTGGGCGAGAGTATATCCACCACGGGCTCTACGTGGAGTGTGGGCAAGCTGTTTTCCTGTAGCCCCGAGGTTTTAAACGAGTGTGTGGGCAAGGCCTTGGGCGAGCTTGTTGACCTGTTCATTGAGGACTATAAGGTTGTGAACAAGCCCAAATAGTGCGCCCGAGTGATTATCCACCAGACCTATAACGCGAAAGATTTTCCAGAACTTCTTCGAGTCCTATTTGTTCCTCCTCGCTGTTTTTCATATCCCTTACCGTGACTGTTGAGTTTGTTATCTCGTCCTCGCCCAATATGAAACAAAAATCTGCGTTGAGTTTGTTGGCCCTTTTCAATTGGCTCTTTAGGCTCTTGCTTTCGTAGTCAATATCGGTGGATACACCCTCGGTCCTAAGCTTATTAGCCAGTTCGAGGGCTTTTAGTTTCGCGCTCGGTCCATGGTGGGCAATAAACACCTGAATCCCTTGAACGGGGTCACCGGCGGTGACGGTATCGTGGAGCAAAACCAGCCGCTCTATGCCCATTGCAAACCCTACTGCTGGTGTGGGGGGTCCTCCCATCTCCTCTACCAACAGGTCATATCTGCCCCCGGCAGCGACTGCGTTTTGGGACCCGAGCTTATCGGTGGTGAGCTCAAAGACAGTTTTTGTGTAGTAATCGAGTCCCCGAACAATTTTCGGATTAATGCTGTAGGGGATCTTGAGCAGATCCAGTGATGATTTTAACGTACCGAAATGAGAGCTGCACTCGTTGCATAGAGAGTCGAGCATCGAAGGTGCATCCTGGGCAACCTCTCGGCACCCGGGTTTTTTGCAATCCAGTATACGGAGCGGATTGGTATCGAGTCGTTTAACACAGTCCTCGCACAGACCGGATATCTGTGAGCGGAAATAGTCCACTAGCAACTGTTTATATTTTGGCCTGCAGTTTTCGTCGCCGATCGAGTTGATCTCAATTTTAATAGAGCTATCAAGCCCTATGCGTTTAAAGAGAGCCCAGAGCATATCTATCATCTCTGCATCGGCCTCGGCCTCGTCGGTTCCCAATAGCTCTGCCCCGATTTGATAAAACCCCCTGAAGCGGCCTTTTTGCGGTCTCTCGTGCCTAAACATCATCCCCGAGTAATATAGCTTTGAGAGCGGCTGTTTAGCGTATATTGAGTGTTCGATATATGACCTTACGACCCCGGCTGTGCCCTCGGGGCGAAGTGTAAGCGAAGAGCCGTCACGGTCCTCAAACGTGTACATCTCTTTCTCGACTATATCGGTCGTGCCCCCGATGCTCCTTGCAAAGAGCTCTGTGTGCTCGAGCACGGGGATACGGATCTCATTATAGCCGTATAGCTCAAATGTAGAGCTGGCGATGTCCTCTATCCTCCGCCACTTCCCAGTGCTTTCAGGTAGGATATCGTGGAACCCTCTTATCGATCGTATTTTCATTGATAAATCCGGACACTTGATTTAGTGCAATTAGTATATAGTGCGCGAATTTATTTTACTATGTATAACTATCCAATAATATATTTCGAATACTAATTTTTTCGAATGCAGTATATTATGGTAGCTGGTCGGTGTGAGACAAAATCCTGTTATGATGACTCAGATTAAAAGAGTGTTTTATGTTGGAAGTCCCCCACTTTTTACCAAAGGGGCCAGTGCTGTGCATATAATGAAAATGTGCAGTGCAATGAGCCGAATGGGGATTGAGGTAACACTGTTGATCCCGTATAAGCAGAGTGATATAGATATTTACGAGTACTATGGGGTCGGGCAGGATTTTGAGATAGTTAAGTTCCGCTATTTCGATAACGCATCACTGAGGAATATATACCACGGTATTACATGCTCGATATATACTAAGAGGAACAGGCAAAAATTTGATTTGGTAATTACAAGAAATATTGTTTATACATATTTATCAACTATGTATTTCAACATACCTACAGTTTACGATGCTCATCATCCCCTGGTTAAAGGGGCAAGTTTTATGTTTAGGGCGTTTAAAGACTCGGAGCACCTCGTGAGGTTCAGCACAAACTCAAAGGGGCTTGGACAAATTTATGTGAATGAGGGACTAAGCGAAGATAAACTCATGGTAGCTCCAAACGGAGTAGATCTCGAAGCCTACACCGAACTGCCGCCTAAAACCGATGCAAGGAATAGAGTCGGCTTGCCCCAAGACAAAACAATTGTGTGTTACTCGGGCAACATCTACGCAGGTAGGGGGATAGAGCTGATAATCGATACTGCATCACGACTGCCCCAGGCACTGTTTGTTATAGTCGGGGGGCTGGATACGGACATCGACAGGTACACACGCTTAGTGGACTCAAAGGGGCTTAATAATGTTTGGTTCATCGGTTTTGTGCCGCATGCGGACGTGCCGACATATTTAAGTGCAGCTGATGTGCTTGTAATGCCCTACACATCACAGATGACTATTAAAGACGGGACCAGGGCAACGGATTTTACGTCCCCTATAAAGTTATTTGAGTATATGGCGGCAGCTCGCCCGATAGTGGCTACCGGGATCCCGTCTGTATTGGAGATCTTGACCGACGGGGAGAACGCAATAGTTGTTGAACCCGATAGTAGCGAGGCATTTGCTGAGGGAGTGGAATCGGCAATAAACAACAGTACGTTAGCTGAGGAGGTAGGAAAGAAAGCAGGGGAGGATGCTAGGAGGTATACGTGGGAAGCTAGGGCTAAGAGATTGCTTGGTATTAAGTAATACTCTTTAAATAAGATGCTTTTTGTGTATCCTTCATCCCCAATTTGATCTAAATTGTTTATATAATATATCTCTATTTACGCAGGAGAGTAGAGTGAGGTCTATTTCTCTAATATTGGCAATACTATTTCTATTGGTATCGGAATGCGTGGCATTTGCAGCCAATGACATTACGGTGGATGATCTGCTGGAATACTCGCATTCGCGGTATTCGCTTGCCTCGGAGCTAACAAATAATAGCAACGATAATACGGAACTCTCGGAGGCTGCGAAGCAGTCACTCGGCACAAAGGAATTTTTGCGCGACACAGGGGCTGGGTATCTAGGGTTATGGGCTGTGAGGTTCTTTTATGTCAGGAACAAAAACAGCAGGATATTCAATACATCGTTATCTGATTGGTGGGACAATATTACAAAGTGGCCCGAATGGGATGATGGGGACTCAACTTTCACAAATTTCGTGGTGCATCCAATTATAGGCGCACAGTACTACCTGTGGTACCGGACCCTCGGGCATGACGAGTGGGTTTCGGCTCTGGGCTCTGTTCTAATGAGCACTTTGTTTGAGTACACGGTAGAGGGCATAGTGGAGACCCCGTCGATGAAAGACCTTATATTCACACCACTCATAGGTGCACCTATGGGGTTTGTGTTTTATGAGGCCTCTGACTGGCTGGTCGAGACAGATTTTGTGCCGGCAAAGATTGCGGGCCATATTGTAAACCCGATGCGTAACTTTATTAAGGACAGGCAGTTCGGGGTTTATAACCCGCTTGCCAAGAGTTTTATGTCGATAAGCGGCCCGATTGATTTCACACCCAATAAATCCGAGGCGATAATGCTCTCATATCCTCTGTTCTTTGAAGAGCCAATCCCTATTGGGAGGGCAACTGCAGACCTTGAGGTAGTTAACCTAAAGCGGTCTCTAGATCATGGTGAGTTTATTTTTTACTCTGTACGTGTCGACCTGCCGTCTAAGAACACTCTCTGGGGACTATATGTTCAGATTCAACAGGCTGGTGTAAACAGTGTGGTTATAGGGGAAGAGGTCATAAATGACGGTTTTGAGTTTGCCAACTTGCTGATCGGTGGCAAGCACATGCTTGCAAAGTCGCGTAACTTTGTATTAACTGCGGGGACCGATCTGATATTACCCACTGCGTATAAAGACAACATCGATAGGCTTCAGACCGTAATATTGTTTAGGAGGAATTATCCCCTGCACCTAAAGGGTGCGACTACGTTTAGCCCTTATCTGTCGGGGGCTGTGTGGAAGAATTTCCTTAGCTTACAGGCCAATGTGGGGACTGACTGGGTATTTAACGCAAGGAACCTAGAGGGCAACAACTTTGAGTTTAGACTTAAATACCATGCTGCTGTGGGTGCCAATATCCCCATACCTACATCACCTGTTCTGTTTGCCGAGTTTAACGGTTATTCGCAGCTAACTGCAGACACATTCGGGAAAAACGATTACTTCTTTACATCCGGTATTAGGCTCTGGAAAAAGTACAGCCCAGGATTTGCGGTCCAGCTCCCAATGTCGGGTCCCTCAACCGATGTAGCTCGCATAAGCTACCTATTTGATTTTCAGCTCAGGTTTTAGCCAGTGGGTTTAATGCCGCCTTTATAACCAATGAAAGACACAGACAATTATAGTTATTAAACTTTCATTTTAGACGAATTGTGGTTAGAATTTGGTTTTGAGGGGGGAGGTAGTAATTTCGGAGGATACCTTAAATAAATCCCTCAGAACTAAACTGTGTTTCGAATTGCGGCGGAGAAAGTATCGGTGCTGAGAGTAGCTTTATACATCTTATCGGCTTTTATCCTCTTTACAGTTTGTAATACCGGCAACGTGTCGGCCGATCCCTTGGACAGGTATGTGTTTTATGATCCCGAGCAGCATTCGGTAGACGAGAATCAAGCATCGGAAGTCCCCAAAGCTGAGTCTCCGGACATAGATGACCTAAAACCCCCGGGTTTCGGTGCCTACATGAAGGACACCGCGATATACTACGGTGCCTCATGGGCGGTTAGGCTCTATTATGTTAGGGACAAAAACGTCAAGATTTTTGATTCCTCGTTCTCAAAATGGTGGGATAATATTACCGATGGACCTGTGTGGGAGGACGGTGACGCGTGGTTTACCAACTGGGTGCTCCACCCGTTTTTCGGGATGGTCTCGTATCAGTACTACAGGGCAAGGGGGCATAGTTTTTGGGCATCGGCGCTCGGTTCTGCTATCCAAAGCACGCTTTTCGAATACGCAATTGAAGGCCCGGCGATTAGACCCTCGGCCCAGGACCTGATCTCTACCCCACTTGTGGGTGTGCCGCTTGGCTACGGTTTCGAGAAACTGTCGGACTGGCTTATAGAGCAGGATAACCAACTGGCTGTGTTTGCCGCTTATTTGGCCAATACCTCTAGGATCTACACCAAGGACAGAAAATTCGGTCTCATAAACCCTGTGTCGGGATCGTTTGAGTTCCAGGGCCCGTTTACAATAAGCCCGAGCAAGGGTAAGGGGATAGACCTAGCATATCCGCTATTCTTCGAACCTGCCATGCCGCTTGGCAGGATTGGGATACAGTTTGAGATACAGGTACTTAAAGAGGGCTTAAACGGTGAGTTTATTCTCTATCCGATCAGAATCGAGTTCCCTGATAAAAGCCAGTTATTTTCATTCTATCTGCGTATACCATACGGTGGTATAAACAATGTGGATGACGGCGATATCAGGGTACGGGACGGTTATGAACTCGGAAACATAGTGTTAGGGGCCAAGCATATATTAGCAAAATCGAGAAACTTTCTTTTTACAGGGGGCTTAGATCTTTATACCCCTACGTCATTTACAGATAGCCAAGACCGTTTGCAGCAGGTCGTGAAATACCGCAAGAATGTTCCCGATTACCTGTACCAGGCTTTTAGTGCTTCTCCCTATCTATCCGCTGCACTATGGAAGGGGGCTTTCAGTCTTCAGGGCAGTGTGAGTTCCGACTTCATATTCAACGCAAAGAATCTGGAGAGCAATGATTTCGAGCTTAAATTGAATTATTCCTCTGCCGTAGGCGTTAGTGTGCCGATCGAAGTGATTTCACCTACAGTGTTTTTTGAGTTCGACGGCTATACGTTTCCCACAGCAGATACCTTTGATAAGACAGACCTGTATATAGCGCCGGGAATAAGGTTCGGCAATAAGTACAGCCCCGGGGTTGCGGTACAAATCCCTGTACATGGGCCCGCAAAGGATATTGCGGACTATAGCTTGTTGTTCGACATTCAGATGCGTTACTAAATGGCGTCAAGCAAAACTTGTTAAGTGGGAAAGGTTCATTTACTCGGGGTCGGAGAGTTTCTTTTCGAATTCGTCCACTGGTATGGCAGCAAGCGTCATAAGTTGTAATGTGCCTCTGGAGCCAAGCTCTGTAGATACCCTGGTAATGGTCTCGTTGTCGGGGGCTTCCACGATATTCACAAAGTCGTAGGGACCGAGCACAGCGTACTGAGTTAGCACCTTAACACCCATTTTTTCAAGCTCTGTGTTTACCTCTTTAATTCTTTCGGGTCTCATTTTTACGGTTTTTCTGCCCTCGTCTGTTAGCACGCTAAGCATTATGTATTTGGCCATTTGGTTCCTCCGGTAGTAATTATGCTCGGCTGTTTATCCGACTCCAATTGAAATAAATCTATGTTCGGATAATGCAATGTGTACAGATTATTACATTGAAAAGCTTTAGAATTACATCATCTATGTTGACAAGATTAAAATCTGTGAAACACTTTATTATATAACCTAACCCCGAGCGTGTATGCAAGAGGAGAATTAGATGTCGGTTGATGAAAATAAAGTGATGTCATATGTTTACATCAACGAAATGCAGAACAAGCAGAACCTGGCTATTGCCGATGAGATCTGTACTGAGGACTGTGTGGTGCATATCGGACAGAACTCGTTTACACGAGACGAGTATCGTGAGCTGGTAAAGTCGTATTCTACTTCGTTTACCGACCATTACACCACCATCGAAGATCAGATAGCTGAGGATGACAAGGTTGCCACAAGGTGGATAACTCGTTTCACGCATAAGGGTACGTTTATGGGGATACCCCCTACCAACAGGCAGGTCTCAGTAACCGGCACATCAATATATAGGTTTGCCGAGGGTAAGATTGTCGAGGTGTGGATTAACTGGGACAGGCTTACTTTGCTCCAGCAACTGGGTGTTATTCCCGGACTTGCCGGATAACCCTTACGGCTTTTAACCCAAATTTCTACATAGATAAACGAAATCTAGAATTGTCTCTCGTGGGTCTACTTTGCTTGGAGTGATGTGTAGGTCTCTACGTCTTCGTCATACCGCTTTTTTTCGGTTTGACACTTTGTTTCGTCTTGGGAGTATCGGCTCATACACTTATCATAGTCCCTGCGGGATTCTTCAACATCCTGGCGGGCCTTGCTCAGAGATTGTTTGGTTCTCGATTCTTTTAGCGGTGAGTCGATACCGATCTCCTTACCACTTTTTGCATAGCTGCAACCGCATACGATAAATAAAGCCAGTAGTATAAGCTTAGACAGTGTACTCATCCAAAGAGCCCTCCGTTCAATTCGATAGACGTGACTAAGGATAAATAGTATATAGCTAGACGGTTAAATGCAATCCGGTAATTGGTTGTGATAATTCGTAGAGCAGTAAAAAATGAAACCCACATCCGACGATGCCAGTCATCGGATGTGGGTAACGAATGAGGTATTTACGAAATCAGCTGGTCTTATATCTTGAGTGTGTTTAAGTAGTCTTCGAAGATCGAGAATGCCTTGTCAGTGTTCTCTTCTGCGTATGAGCGTGTCTCTTTCAGGACCTTCTCGGACATGGTCTTAAAGTTTTCTACCTGATCTTTCCTAAGAGCAACCAGACGGTCCAGCTGTTCTTTAGCTGGTTTAATGTTGCCGTTTACAAAGGGCAGCTCCCTGGGAAGATCCTTGTAGTAACCGTCGAGTGTGTTGAAGTAGTCCTTCTCGAGCTCAAACCACTGATCAACTTGTGCGTTGACAGCTTTGATGTTCTGCTCTAGCACCGAAAAAGTGAAGTCCAGTCCGTTTTTGTAATTTTCTTTAAATAGACCGGAAAACTCTTTTAGCGGCTCCGTGAAATCTTTTGTTTTTGTAGTGCTTTTTGTTGCAGTTGCCATTTTCATGACCTCCTAGCAAGTTTCTGATTTATCTATAATATAATGGTTGCATATGGGGTTGTCAAGGGTTTTTCTTCGCAATTGCACAAAAAATTATCATGCGTTTGCGGGAAGTTAAGATTGTGCGATAAAAATAATGCAGGCAGATGCACAATAAAGTGGGTGTAAGCTTGTTATTGGTTAATATAAGCTCAAGTTAGTGATTAAGAAAAGAACATTTATACTATTCGTGTATGAACAATCAGAGCTCAAAACTGCTATCTTTAATTCAACTTGCCGATAACATCTGGACTGTGAGTGTCTCACACAAGTTTATGGGATTCGATTTAGGGACGCGTATGAATGTTATTAGGATTGGAGGGAAAGAGCTTGTTTTGATCTCTCCCATTAGTCTAAATGATAAGCTCAGAGCTGAGGTGGATTCTTTAGGAGAAGTAAAATTTATAGTTGGACCCAATACATTTCATCATCTCTATTTAGCGCAATTGTGCGATGTTTACCCCAAGGCCGAGCTATGGGGTGCTCCGGGGCTCTCAAAGAAAAGAATGGATTTGACCTTTGACGGCGAGCTTGGGGACGACACACAATTCGGAACTCAGGGAGAGTTGGAAAATTTTGTATTCGGGGGTATGCCCAAGTTAAACGAGACGGTGTTTTTTCACCCCGAGAGCAGGACTCTCATGCTTACAGACCTGTTATTTAATTTTCCAAAAGAGCTACCACGAGGACTAAAATTATTTACCCGAATCTTCGGGTTATACGGCCCGCCCAGAGTACCGTGGATCGACCGATACGTTTTTCTAAGGGACAAAGCAAAAGCGCGTGAGTCTGCAAAAAAGGTCTTATCACTCGACTTCGACCGCGTGCTCTTGGCGCACAGGGACATTATCCCCACTGGGGGGAAGGACTTAGTCTCAAAAGCCTTTGAGTGTTTTTTATCTTAGCTCGTGGTGCCTTGTACCCAACATAGCTCCTTAGCTTTTTGTCCCGGGTTCTGTCATTGACCATGGGTCTAGCAGCTCATTTAGCTTGTCCGCAGACAGCACTTTGTTTTCTAGGGCTACTTCCCTTACGGTTTTTCCGGTGGCATAGGCCTCTTTTGCTATGCTGGCAGCGTTATCGTAGCCGATAACGGGTGCAAGGCTTGTGCACATGGCAAGGCTCTGTTCGATCAGTTCATTGCAGCGCTTTTTATCGGCTTTAATGCCCTTTATGCATTTATCGGCGAATACATCTGAAGCACGGGCCAAGAGGTCTATGGACTGCAGCAGGTTGTGGCCCTTTACTGGCATCATGACGTTTAGCTCAAAGTTGCCCATCTGGCCCCCGATCGTGATAGTGAGGTCATTGCCCATTACCTGTGCGGCAACCTGGCAAACGGCCTCGGGTATAACCGGGTTTACCTTACCCGGCATAATTGATGAGCCTGGCTGTACAGGGGGGATATGAATCTCCCCTATCCCGCAGCGAGGACCACTACCGAGCCAACGAAGATCGTTTGCGATCTTCATGAGGCTTACCGCGAGTGTTTTAAGTGACCCGCTGGTTTCGACAACTGCGTCTTTAGAGCCCTGGGCCTCAAAGTGGTTTTCAGCCTCCCTAAATTTTGCACCAGCCAGTTTACTCAGTTTAGAGCATACGAGCCTTGAGAACCTGGGGTGTGTATTAATCCCCGTGCCTACTGCTGTGCCGCCTATCGCCAGTTCCGCCAGCTCTACCTTGGCGTTGTTTACGCGCCTAATACCATGGCTAATCATGCTTTCGTAGCCGCTAAATTCCTGGCCTAATCTGATAGGCGTAGCGTCTTGTAGGTGTGTGCGTCCTATTTTTACAATCTTATCGAACTGTTTAGCCTTGGATCTGAGTGTACGTTCCAGTTTCTTAAGAGCGGGGAGCAGGTTGGAGTTTATTGCCAATACCGCAGAGACATGGAGTGCTGTGGGATATACGTCGTTACTCGATTGTCCCATATTGACGTGGTCATTGGGGTGTACACTCGACTTATCGCCCTTTTTAGCACCCAGTATCTCATTTGCTCTGTTCGCTATTACCTCATTGGTATTCATGTTGGTAGATGTGCCCGACCCTGTCTGGAACACATCGAGTACAAAGTGGTCGTCAAGCTTGCCGTCTATGACCTCTTGGGCTGCTTTTACTATAGCTCTACCTAGTTTTTTGCTAAGCAAGCCCAGTTCCATATTGGACTCGGCCGCAGAGAGTTTGATCATGCCGAGTGCCTGTACTAACAGACTGTGTTTGCGAATGCCGCTTATTGGGAAATTCTCGATTGCACGTGCTGTCTGTGCGCCGTAATATGCGTGCGTGGGGACTTGCATCTCGCCCATGGAATCGGATTCGGTCCTAAAACCTTTTTTGGCCATAATTAGTGGTCCTCCTTTAAGTCCAAAATTTCGGAGTCTTAATTATGCCATAGGTATGAATTTTTTCTATTTTCATTCACCAGCGGGTTCGATGCATTCGGCACTGTCGTTGTTAGGGGAGTTTACTATTGTCGAGACCGGGTACGCACTCATTAGATCTGAATCATATGGTTTTAGTAGAGCAATCAGTTTGTCGGTATCTTTGTAATTGGGGTCTATCCATTTCTCTTCGTCTTTCTGATTTAAGATTACAGGCATGCGGTGATGTATCGGAAGCATGAGCTCGTTAGCGGATGTGGTGATAATTGTAAACGACTCTATCTCATCACCTTCTGGTGATTTCCAGCTGTCCCAAAGCCCGGCGAATGCGAATGGTTCTTGGCTTATTAGTGTGAACCTGTAAGGTGACTTGGTTTTTTTGTCGGCGGATTTTTTCCATTCATAAAATCCGTCTGTTACAACAAGGCAGCGTTTGTTTTTAAACGGCTTTTTAAAACTGGGCTTTTCTGTGATAGTCTCGGCCCTGGCATTTATAAGCTTGCTTCCGATTTTCATGTCCTTGGCCCAGTAGGGAACGAGACCCCATCTAAACATCTTGAGCAGCCGTATTTCGTTGTGGACAACAACGGGTGCAAGTTGTGTGGGGGCAATGTTGTACCTAGGTATGGAATCAATCTCTTCCATAAAGAACTCGAATCCGAAACGGAGCTGTAGTTTCTCGATGTCTATGGTCTGTGTGTATCTGCCGCACATAGTTATCCCCGGTACTAATGTAGTATACGCGGACTCAGTATGCGATTGCTACATTCTTTTTTGATAAACTCTCAATTGAGGGTTTTAAAGCACAAGCTGTGATTTACGCGGTGATCCGGTGACATCTGTGATTGGATTTGCTTTATGAATTTTGATATATTGGGTTATATTATTTAACTAGTGCTTAGTAGGATTTAGAGCTTTTTTTGAGTTCGTTCGTATCAATATATATGAAGGTGTAGATAGAGGAGCCCTGTGTTTCGCTTAAGACAGAATAAAGTACTTACAGACGAAGAAGCAATGGAAAGGTTTCAAAACGGCGATGCGCGGGGTTTTGATCTGCTTTTGGACCGTTACAAAGGTGGAGTGCTCAGATTTATCATGAAGATGGTCGGCACAAATAAACCGCAGGCCGAGGACCTATTGCAAGAGATCTTTCTTAAAATTATTGAACGCCGCAATAAATACAATCCTAACCATCAGTTTTCTACATGGCTATACAGTATTGCTAGAAACCACTGTATAGATTTCCTTAGATCCGAGAGTTATAGAAGGCATGACTCACTGGACGCACCCTTTAAGGGGCAGGACAGCGAAGGGGCTGTGGTGCTTGAGATAGTCCGCAGCCAAGAGAAAACCCCCGAGGACAAGGCTTATGATATAGAGCTTCGGGTGCTAATAGACAACGGGATACAGGCACTGCGTGAGGAGTTTAGAGAAGTGTTTTTATTAAGAGAAGTACAAGGGCTGTCGTTTCACGAGATTGCAGAAATTACGGAAGCTCCGCTCGGTACAGTTAAGAGCCGCCTTAGGTATGCGTTTCAGCAGCTAAGGCAGTCGTTTGAGGAATCGGGTTACTTCGAGCAACAAGAGGGAGCAAAAGGGGTGTAAATGTGAATATGAATTGCGAGACATGTAACGATCTGTTAATGGACTACATATACGGTGAGTTGGATAAAAACGATACCGACTTGATCACTCGCCACCTGGATACCTGTCCCGAGTGTTCAGTGCAGTATTCGCAATATATACAGATTAAAAATGTTGTAAATGACGAGCCCCACACAACCCCATCAAACCACTTAGTCTCAGGACTGCTAAAAACCGCAAAACAAGAGTTAAATAGCGAAAAAGACCCATCGTTTTGGAAAAAATGGTTTTACTCCCCGATTCTAGTCCCGGCTATGGGCTCGATCATCGCACTCTCTGTCTGGGTTCATTATGGAGATGATATTTCTATAAACAGCAATGAGTTCTCTGGAAGAGTAACAGCTGGTATTAACAGCAAATCAGATGACATGCCGGAAGGGGCTTTGCAAGCTGAACTAGTGGAAGAAAACAAGGTAACAGTCGAGAAAGCGCCCGCTAAACCCGCTGCTGTCGATGATGTTAGTGCGATGACTGCTCGGACAAAAGACAATAACGAACTATTTACAGATCAAGAGGAACCCTTGCCCGAGAGCCTACCGGTAGCTGAGATTAAAAGCAGGAAAGCGGCCCCTGCCATGATGGCTGCAAAGAGCTCAAAAAAAGAACAGGTCACGGCTGATAATCTTGCGGATAGTCCTAAAGAGGTTGCTTCCTCGGATCTGTTAAACAGTGCACATGAACCCTCGGTCGGGGCCCAAGAACCCAGGCTCTCCAAAGTATCGCTGGCGAGACAAAGCCCCCGACGTTTTATGAAATCCTCTGGGTTTGCAGCCGGGGCTGGTACATCTCTGGTAGAGCCGATATCTGCTACTTCTAATACCCCAAGCTCAATCTCTGCTAACAGGTCGTCATACAGGATGGACAAATATAACGAACGACTTCAGACAGCGCTTAGATATCAGAGATTGGGCGATTGCAATGCTTCTATTAAAACAAACGAAGCGTTAATATCCCATTCCCCCCCACCTCCCAACAAGGTTATGAAGCAGGCTTATCAATCGCTCGGCGAGTGCTATGAGAGGTTGGGCCAGTGGTATGAGGCTGTGATCAATTACGTTAACCTACGCCAGATGGCACCTGAAAGAAGAGAAATGGTGAATAGACGAATAGAGCGCATACAGCAAAAATCCACCAAAGCCAATCCAGGTGTAAAGACCATATCCACAAGTTTTACTAAATAATAAGGCACCTGTTACTAAATTTTTCGATCTCAGCACTTAATCTACTTTTCCATAATCACAAAATGTAGTAGAATTATAAAAAAAATGAGGATGGTAACCATAATGAGATATTATATTTTTTTACTCTCGCTGTTTCTTCCTATTCAATTTGCAGTGCTTAGCACCTATAGCTTTGCAAACGGGGAAGACCCGGAAGAGACTGTAACCGAAGAGGTGGCAGTGGAGGTTGAGGACCTCGGCCCCCAGATTGGACCCAACCCCCAACGCATTTACTGTGCAGATCTATGGAACAGTATCTATAAAAGCGAAAACGCACAGATTAATGTAACGACAAAAGGTCAATTCGATGAAATAGTGGTGTTTACTTGCCCGGACTGCAGCCTTGAGGATCATTATGTTAAACCATTTTTACACACTGAGTACAGGGGGCTAACGGGGCTTGAGCGTCTACATAAATGTGGGTTTGTGCAAGCGGAGTTCAAGGGGGCCAGGGGGATACAAACGATAGTTGTCCCCGTGCCGAGTGTATTCCCTGACCCAAACAGGCTCGAGTGTGTGAGTGACTGGAATGCACAGTACGAAGAGGAGCAGAGGAATATTACGGTAAGCACCAGGGGGGAGTTGGACGAGATTGTGGTGTTCACATGTGAGTTTTGCGCATCGGAGAGTACGTTTATCAAACCGCTTTTGGAAAACGATGCCGAGGGCCTCACAGGAATGAGGCGGATTAAGGACTGTGGGTTTGTTGAGGCTGTGTTTGTAAACACCTCGGGATCAAAGGAGATTGTAAAAGAGGTCTATTGAGTTTTTAGAAACCGTTTTATACCTATTCAAAGCAATAAAAGGAGTTAGTGATAATTGGATAAGGTAGGTACCTTTCCATTCGGTTGGATAAGAGGGGTATCGGATGAGAATTGGCAAATTATATGGAGCTCGGTCTCAAAAGAGATAAAAGCTCTCGGGGCTAAGTCGGGCAGGTCGGTATTGCTGGGTCAATGCGCATCGTGGCAGGATGCAAAGGCTTTTGCTGACCAACTTGTAACAGAGGATAAAGAAAAGTTATTGGATTTGCTTTGTTAAAATGGAGTCAATCTGAAACCGTTAATCTAACAGAGCGTTCATAAGTGTTGGTTTCACTTGGATAGATTAGCGTAATATTGCAAACCCTATCATACTGTATTAGCCTGTTTCAACACTGATTTCTCAGATATGATATTGGCGGGGGAGGGAGATAACCGGCTTTTACAAAAACCTCGTCAGAACAGGTAGCTAAATTGTCCATTTAGATGGAGTTAACGTATATATGGAGCAGGAACTAGTATCGATACCCTTCAAACAAAGTAAGATTGACGGATTGTTTTACCACCAGGACCCTGGGGAGAAGGGGGTTGATTACACCGGCCCGATAGTAATCCATGTGCACGGGTTTTTGGGCAACTTTCTTGACGGCAGCCAACGTTTTCTGCCCCCCATACTGGCAGAGTCGGGCTACTCGTCGCTGGCAATAAATACACGGATGGCTAACTTTGGCTTGTTCTTTGGGTATGGGCTGCTCGACGATACCATTCCCCAAATACACCGGGTTGTCGAGTACCTGGGGGAACTGGGTTACGAAAAAATTATCCTATCGGGCTATAGCCTGGGCACAAGCATTGTGCTTAGATACGCTTCCTCTGAGCTTGCAAGGGAAGAGGGCTCTAAGCTAAGCGGCATTATATCGCTTGCCACGCCCTATTCCATGCCCGACTCTATCCGACGGCGTTGGAACCGCTGGGGCAGTGAGCCCAGCTACGACGAGGTCCTAGAGGAAGCCAAGGAGATACTTAAACCCGACCCTTACAGCTCTAAGGAAGACCGCACAATCCTGGTTTACAAGGCACGCGGCGACACATATGAGCCCGAGCACACCGAGATCTATACCTACAAAACATGGTGGTTCCTCGCAGGACCTGAGGCCGAGGCCGCAATGGCCTATAAACGCATTGATAAAATAAGTGTGCCGATTTTGCTTATACAGGGTTGGTACGACGAGGTTGTCGACCCGCAGGAGACACATGATCTTGCTCAGCTGGCTCTGGCCACGGGCAACGACGACGTATCGGCATTCTATGTGAATGCGGGGCACAAGTTTGACGGCAAGGAAGATGAGCTTGGAGATATTATCGTTCGATGGCTGGACAGAAGGTTCAAAGACTAATCACAGGTAGAATCTATGGTTCCCAGACAGCGCAAGCTTGTTTCTTTTAATACCAAAGACGGATTTCAGATTAATGGACTGTTTGTTGCTGGGGAGTTCCAAAGCGAGGACGATCTCTACCGTACCCCTGTGGTGCTCTTGGTGCACGGGGTGCTGGGGCACTTCCTGGCCAGGGGTACACCCAGGCTGGTGCCTAATGCACTTGTGGACAATGGGTTTAGCTCGCTTAGCATAAATACTCGCATGGGGTTTATGGGTCAGATCCTGGGCGAGGGAATATTCGACGAATCTATATTCGATATTGAAGCCGCCGTGGATTATCTATGTGAGGAGGGTTTTAGCAATATATTTATACTCGGGTGGAGCTTGGGTGGGAACCAGAGTATTTATTATGCAACAGATAGACATAACCCGAGGGTAAAAGGGATGATACTCGAGGGTTGCTCCTACTCCCTGCCATTATCCCACAGAAACCGTCTGGCCAAATGGAACAGCATACCGTCATACGACCATATATACGAGATTGCGCAGAAGGTGTTAAAACCCGATCCCTCCGACCCCCGAAACGACCGTGTGTTCATAACATACCGTGCATGGGGCCCGACTTTTAACCCTGCGGATGCAGAGATGTTTACCTATAGGACGTGGTGGTTCATGCGTAGCCCCGAGGCGAACAAAGCAAAGACCAACGAGATTATCCCGGATCTGGATGTGCCTGTGCTGTTTATACACGGTGAGAACGATCATCTGGTAAGTGGGGAGGAGCCCGAGGCACTGTTGGCGATCCTAAAAGAATCGGGAAATAGCGATTCGGAGCTCATATTTATTCCCGACGCCAAACACGACTGTATGGAAAATCCACAAGTAGCCATCAGCACCATAACCGAGTGGCTCAAAAGATTTTAACCCAGATAATTATTTGGGTACTCGGAGTGGATAGAAAAATATGATAGGCACCGAAGTGCTCATCGTTGGAGCAGGGATCACGGGTTTGACTACGGCCCGAGAGCTAGTTCTCCGAGGTTTCGAGAATATAGTCATAATTGATAAAGAGTCTCGCACGGGTATGCATGCGAGCGGGCGAAACAGCGGTGTGCTCCACGCCGGCATCTATTATAGTCCCGACAGTTTTAAAGCAAGATTTTGTGTTGAAGGAAACCGAATGCTCACGGATTATTGCAGAGATAAAGGCCTTCCCCTTGAGAACAGGGGTAAGGTAATAGTGGTTACGGATGAGGGTAGACTGCCAAATTTATACGAACTCAGAGACCGAGCCCTCGGAGCGGGTGCCAGGTGTAGTGTGGTGGATGAAAAAGAGCTCGGGGAGATTGAACCTCATGCTATCACACATGAGAAAGCTCTCTACTCACCCGACACTTCTGTCATCGACCCAAAGCTTGTTTTGCAGTCTATAGTTGAGGATCTGGAATGCACGGGGTGTGTAAGGTTTATGTTCGGCTGCTCGTTTATGGGCCTCAAAGCCAGAAGGGTAGCCCGTACCACAGAGGGTGAAATAGAGTTTGATTGGTTTGTAAATGCTGCGGGTACTTTTGCCGACAGGGTGGCCGGCTCGTTCAGAGTAGGGCGGGAGTATAGGGTATTGCCGATTAAAGGTACATATAAGGAGCTTAATCAAGCCAGGTCCTATTTGGTCAAGGGCAACATATACCCGGTACCAGATTTGGAGAATCCGTTTTTGGGTGTTCATTTTACGCGCGGGGTGGATGGAAGGGTTTTTGCCGGTCCCACGGCGATGCCTGCCTATGGGCGTGAGGAATATAGGTGGCTTGAGGACCTGTCTGTGGAGTCGCTTTCAATATTATCCCGCCAGTGCGTGCTGTTCCTTAGCAATGGAGCCTTTCGCAGGTCAGCCGCGGGGGAACTGAAAAAATATCTCTCCCGCTTTTTTTATGACGAGGCGAGTACCATGATACGAGACCTTAGGCCCACAGACCTCGTACCGTCTGACAAAGTAGGTATCCGCCCACAGTTGGTCAACTGGTCCCAAAAGAGCTTAGTTATGGATTTTGTGCTGATTAAGGATGCAAACTCAGTGCATATTCTAAACGCGATTTCCCCCGCGTTTACATCATCGATGTCGTTTGCGAAATACTCTGTCGATCTGTTGGTGGGGGAAAAGCGGGCGGATTAGATTGATACTCTTTTTCGAGCACCGAGCAGGGTGTCCCAGAGCAGTACCTTTCTTATGTTAGGGCTTTGCAGGATTCTTATTACGGCGTTTTTGTGCCAATCGAAACTACCTTGCTCTGCGATGAAGGACAGCAATTTATCTTTTTCGGCGGCCTCAAATAGCGCATCTACGGAATCATCACCTAATTTTGAGTAGAACCTGTGGAAGTATTTACCGAAGCTTATCTCGTTGCCAATACTCTTTTTCCACATTTTTTCATAGTTGGATAGTGTTTTTGCACTGGTATCACCGTTTTGTAGCGCCATATAAATTGTGTCCGCAGCCATCTCGCCACTTATGAGACCATAGTATATTCCACCCCCTGTCGTTGTCTTTACAAGTCCTGCAGCCTCACCCACTACAACAACACGGTCACTGAAACTCTTATTTATTGTTCCGAACGCAATCCCCCGACGCTTCACTTTGCCCAGATCCGTACAAATATTGGTATAGTCGCCGATCGTGGAGAGTAGATTGCGTAGCCCCTTTGTGGGATTGCCGTCAGTCATGACACCCACACGGGTCCTGCCTTCGGCAATGGGGATCGCCCAGCCGAAAAAACCGTCCGATACGTTACTGCCCCAGTGAATACGTAACTTATCTATTTGAGGGGCTTTTACCTCAATTTGAATGCCTTTTAGGATTTTCTCGGGCCTGCCGAGACCAAGTGAGCTCTGAAGGTTAAAACTCACACCTGTTGCTATAACAGCTATTTTTGCTCTAATAGCTGATTGGATGCTGTTCTGGGTAACAGTCGCTTCGACATAATCATTGCATAGATTTAACCTCGATACCCTGCTCCCTGTCCTGATCTCTGCCCCTGATGCGGAGGCATAGTCTGAGAGAGTGGCATCGAACTTATGTCTATCCACTACAACTACGGCTTGTTCGGGATGATGATATTCGATATTAATGCTGCTAGGGGAATTGAGCTCAGCTGACTGTAGTGCTCCCAGTATGGCGTTTTGAGGAAGGTCGTACCTGCTAAAGGCCTCTTTGCTCACAACACCCGAGCACACAACCTCTTTACCTATTTCACTGTCTTTGTCGAAGAGGGTTACTCGGACGCCTTTTTCGGAAAGTAGCTTGGCAGTGTGTAATCCGCTCGGCCCGCCCCCAATAATCATCACATCTGTTAGCTCTGTCATCCTATCTCTCAAACCTTGTAGAGCACCTGATTATACAGGAGCGTTAAGAAAACCTATCATCAGAATATTTATTGTCAATCGATTTTTCGCTAATCAACATTTACCTTCTACGAGTTAATTATAGTTTTTTCTCCTCTGTACTTGCCAACAGGTTTGTTATCCATTTACAATATTGCCCCAAGATATAACTAATAACATAGGGGATTACTGCTTAGATGCCAGAGACCAGAATCATTCGAAACTACCTGGACAGAGAGAACTCAGAGACTATAGATTCTTATTTGTCCGCAGGGGGATATATAGCTTATCGCAAAGCACTTGGGATGGACCCCCAGAATATTATAGAGATTATTAAGCAGTCGGGCCTCAGGGGGCGTGGGGGTGCGGGGTTTCCCACTGGAGTTAAGTGGGGGTTTATTCAAAGGGACTCTAAAAAACCCATATACCTTTGTTGTAACGCAGACGAGAGTGAGCCCGGGAGTTTTAAGGACAAAGAGATCCTGGAACGAGATCCCCATCAAATGCTCGAGGGCATTGCCATTGCCTGTTATGCGCTCAATTCCCATAAAGCATACATATATATAAGGGGCGAGATGCCCTACGGTGCTAAAATCATAAATCAAGCCATAGACGAAGCTCACCAAAGGGGCTACCTGGGTACAAATATCTTGGACTCGGGGTTTGATCTGGATATTGTGTTGTTTAGGGGTGCCGGGGCTTATATATGCGGGGAAGAGACAGGGTTAATAGAATCGATAGAGGGTAAAAACGGCCAGCCCCGTCCCAAGCCGCCATTCCCTGCGCAAGTGGGATTGTTTGGCTGCCCTACGATTGTAAACAACGTAGAGACGCTAGCGTGTGTGCCCCATATCCTAAACAGGGGGGCCGAGTGGTTTTCCTCGATTGGAATTCCTAAAAATACCGGTACAAAAATATTCGGCCTCTGCGGCGATATAAATAAACCGGGCTTATACGAACTCCCGCTGGGCATTACTCTTCGCGAGCTTATATATGAATACGGGGGAGGGATCCCCGGAGGTAGGGCTGTGAAGGCAGTGTCACCGGGCGGGTCATCGGCACCACTACTCACCGTGGATCAACTCGACATATCAATGGATTTCGACACACTATCTGGACTCGGATCTATGCTGGGCACTGCAGGGGTGACGGTGATGGATGAGACGACCTGCATGGTGCGAGTGGCACAGAACCTGGCGCATTTTTACAGGGATGAGTCCTGTGGGCAGTGTGTTCAATGCAGAGAAGGCACGTGGTGGTTAGAGAAGATGCTAACGGACATAGAGCACGGGAGGGGCAGGATGAACCACATAGACACATTGCTTGATGCCTGTTCACAGATGCGGGGTACTACGATCTGTGCCCTTGCCGACGGGTGTGCTATGCCTGTTGAGTCCATCGTAAAGAACTTCAGGTCCGAGTTCGAGGAGCATATCACTTTGGGTAAATGCCCGTTTCAGGACCCGCACATGGGTGTGTGGGAGAGCTGATTTAGTATATATAAGGGATAATGCGTTTGGTTCTTTGTTTATAAAGAGAGTAGTCCGAGAGCTCCTTGGCTAGCCTTTTTTCGGTTCTGTCTATACTTAGCATAGTTACACCCACCATTATTAACCACACCACAACCCTCAGTGTATTCAGATCTGTGAGTATGAGCGATAGCGTAATTAGTATTAGGCTCGAATAGATAGGGTTACGTATGTATCTATAGGGGCCCTTTGCCATGAGCCTTGTTTTTCGTGAGATATCCTCTGAAATTCTGAATTTGCCGTAAGTCATGGTCCACGCAGACCATAAGAGCAAGTATATTCCGAGTACCAAAAGAAGAATGGTAACTGGGTTAAAAAGCCCCAACATGGCGGTCATAACTATAATTAAGGCGCAAACCGCAATTATTGAGTTGAGCAGGTAATCTATGGATTTACTATCCATCTAGTCCTTTTGCAAACAGCGTGTGATAGAGCAGCAAATATAATTTTTCTCGGACAATATATAAATCTATACTACTCGAATGTAGATGGACTCAAAAGCTTTAGCAGTTGGTTATTGGCTATGTTTGGATTCTTCTTTGTCTAGAGAGTTTCTGGGTGAGCTGAATTCGTTGTTTTCTACTTTCTTTGTATCCTGTTTCTCGGGGGTTACATCTATCTCATCATCTTTTATGGATTTCCTAAAACCTTTGATCCCCTTACCGAGTGAAGAGCCTATGTCGCCTAGCCGGCTCGGGCCAAAAATCAAAAGCACTATAATCAAGATTATAATAAGCTCGGTTGCACCGAAATTAAACATTTCTATTCTCCCTCAACATATAAAGTACCGAGATCAAATGATTATGTCAACATTCAAGATCAGTGCGGTCGGCTTCGGAATGTATGTAAGAGCTGTGTGTGGACTTGGCTAGGAACTATGATGCTTGTGGGTATAACTCATCCTCTTCATTGTGTAAATCGGTGAGCGTCATGAGTAGTTCTCTTTCATAGATTTGGCTGATTTTATCGGTCCGGCTCAAGAACTTTACACCCATTTGAATAAAAGCCCCCGGCTTTACCTTCTGGACCCACATGATTTCGCCCTCGAGGCTGTGGGTTTGGTCGCCTGTGTATATGTTCATCAGTATAATTGAGCCCGGCGGGAGTGATCTATAGGAGTTGATTCCTACCCCGTTTAGGGAAAGGTCGAACGTAAATCCCGATATATTGGCACGGGGAAAACCAAATTTTATCCTCTTCTCAAACTCAACTCGTATAGAGTACCTATTGTTATCATGATCAATTCCCGAGTTATGATCCTCATCTGAATAAGTGCTATCCTGGATAGGTAACTGCTGTTTATAAATTGATGCCATGCCACTCTCCTTTGCATTAATGTGATTTAATGCATTTCTCCCTCACGGAAAAACATTATATCATGCTTTAAGTATTTAATGCAAGATATAAAATTTGTTGTATAAATAATACAGATGGAATATGTCTCGAATCTAAAACTAATCGGTGGCTGCTATGTGAGTTATGGGTTTTTATCGGGTTTTTTATCGTTTATGAGCGGGAAGAAATCGTCCCCTGTTATGAGTCTTGCACCTCTTCGCCTGGTGAAGTAGTTCCAACCCCACCTAAAGAGAACTATTAACTGGTTGTCGAATTCTATTAAATATCTAATGTGAATAAAAACCCACATAACCCATGCCAGAAAGCCGGATAGGTGATATCCGCCTAAGTCGGCCACGGCCTTGTTCCTGCCGATCACAGACAGACTGCCCTTGTCTTTGTAGACAAAGGGTTCTGATTCTTTACCCTCTAACCGTTTTTTGATAAGCTCTGCGACATATAGGCCCTGCTGCATAGCCACGGGTGCTACCCCGGGCAATGGGTTACCGTTTTTATCTGGTGAGTGTGCCAGATCACCGATCACAAATATATCGGGCTCGCCCGGGACCGTGAGATTCTCGGACACCACCACCCTTCCCACACTGTCCAGTTCCGAGCCTGTGGCCTTACCCAGTACCCTCCCCATACCAGAGGCTTTAACCCCCGCAGTCCATAGCACGGTGCGAGAGGATATATAGTCCTCAACCCCGCTCTCAACAACGGTGATCCTATATTGGGAAATATTTGTGACCATAGTGTTTAGACGGATCTCAACGCCTAGGTGGTTGAGTGATTTGAGCGCCTCGTCGGATAGGTCGGGGGGATATGTGGGAAGCACACGGTCTTGGCCCTCTATTAGTATAATGCGAGCGCTTGTGGTATTGATATTTCTAAAATCACCCCTAAGCGTGGTGGTTGCCAACTCGCCTATAGTGCCGGCCATCTCGACTCCCGAGGGCCCGGCACCCACTATAATGAAAGTCATCCACGACATCTGTTTAAGTGGGTCGGGCTCTCTCTCGGCTGCTTCGAATGAGAGAAGTATGTTTCTGCGAATTGTAAGGGCGTCCTCCACGGTTTTTAATCCCGGTGCGTATGCGGACCACTGGTCGTTGCCGAAGTAATGGTGTGTAGAGCCTGTGGCCACGATTAGACTGTCGTAACTCAACTCGCCGTCGCGTAGCATGATCTTTTTCTCACGGGGCAAGATGTCTCGTGCCTCTGCCTTTATGACATATATGTTCTTGTAGCCGTTTAAGACCGATCTGAGGGGTGAGGCGATGTCACCGGGTGAGAGCCACCCCGCTGCTACTTGATAGAGAAGTGGTTGAAACAGGTGAAAATTGCGTTTGTCTATTAGAGTTACTTTGATTGAGGGGTGTGACAGTTTCTTTGCGGCATATAGGCCCCCGAAACCGCCCCCGATTATAACCACGTGGTGAGTATATTGCTCTGTCACGAGACAATCCTTGCCTTTTTGGTTATTGTTAATCTCAACGAGAGATTATATTCTCTAGTATAGAAACCTCAAATCTTATATAGTATATGCGATAAAATTAAGAGTTTAAGGTTAACCTCTGGGTCGCACCTTACATCTTAGATCATTTACTATTGTATTTGTGAATAGCTCGAACCGAGTGTTTGGAGGGATCGTTGGCTGAGACTTATCTAATAGGACTAGCGCTTATTATAGGACTTGGAATCGGGGCTCAGTGGTTGGCATGGCGTCTTGGGCTGCCTGCAATACTGCTGCTGCTTATAGGGGGCTTCATAGCGGGGCCTTTTATGGGATGGATAAAGCCTGTTGATCTTTTCGGTAATCTGCTGCTGCCGATAGTTTCTGTGTCTGTGGCGATAATATTGTTTGAGGGCGGGCTAAGTCTTAAATTCTCGGAACTAAAAGAGGTGGGGGTAATTGTCAGGAACCTTGTGAGTATAGGGGTGGTGGTCTCGTGGGTTTTTACAACAATTGCTAGCTATTTCGTGTTGGGATTAGACCTCCGCCTATCAACGCTACTCGGTGCTGTACTCGTTGTGACTGGGCCCACAGTGGTGATTCCACTTCTTAGACACGTTAGACCCAGTGGCAGGGTGGGGTCTGTGATTAAGTGGGAGGGGATTGTAATTGATCCTATCGGGGCCATCCTGGCACTACTTGTGTTTGAGGCCATTTTGGCAGGGGGTCTAGGGGAGGCGACCAGGCATACGATCTTTATTGTTATCAAATCCATTGCCATAGGCGGGGCTACAGGATTTCTCGGGGCACAGCTCTTAATCCTTGTGCTTAGATACCATTGGGTGCCTGATTTTTTACAAAACCCCGTATCCCTAATGGTGGTTGTAGCGGTGTTTACCATATCTAATTACTTCCAAACGGAGTGCGGGTTATTGGCTGTTACATTGATGGGTATCATACTAGCCAACCAAAAAGTAGTGAGCGTAAAGCACATAATAGAGTTCAAAGAGAACCTTAGGGTTTTACTTATCTCGAGTCTTTTCATAATACTCGCATCGGGGCTTAACCTTGAGGATATCTACGGGGTAATCACTCTAAAAAGCATTATTTTCCTCCTTATACTGGTGCTCATAGTAAGACCAGCGTCTGTGTTTATTTCGAGTCTTAGAAATGGGACGGCGCTTAAAGAAAAGCTGTTTTTATCTTGGATGGCACCTCGTGGGATAGTTGCAGCCGCGGTGTCGTCTGTGTTTGCGCTTAGACTTGTGGAGGCAGACTATGCTAATGCACAGGTTATAGTGCCTATGACGTTTCTGGTTATTACGGGCACCGTGGCGCTATATGGATTAACAGCAGCCCCTGTGGCCAAGCTCTTAGGATTGGCATCACCCAACCCCCAGGGGATACTTATAGTCGGTGCACACTCATGGGCCAGGGGTATCGGCAAGATGTTGCAGGACAGCGGTTGTGAGGTGCTTATGCTGGATTCAAACTGGTCAAATGTGTCGTCATCGCGACAGATGGGTCTTAGGGCATATTTCGGTAATGTGCTCTCGGAAGAGGTAATGGACGAGATAGAGTTTAGCGGAGTGGGAAGGCTCATGGCACTCACATCAAACGACGAAATCAACTCGCTCTCGGCATTGCACTTCTTGGATATATTCGGCAGAGCCGGGGTTTATCAGCTGCCCAAGCAGTCTAAATTTAAGACCACGAGCGAAGAGAGCATCCCCAAACACCTGAGGGGACGGCTGTTGTTTAACACTGAGGCTACATACTCTTATTTGGAAAATCGTTTTGATGAAGGTGCCGTGCTTAAAAAGACACTGCTTACAGATGAGTTCGATTACGACTCATTCCTCGCGTTGTATAAAGACAGCGCGATCCCACTCTTTATAGTGAAAGAGGACAGAGAACTTGTGGTGATCTCTTCGGATAAGAACATTAAACCACAGCCCGGTCAACAGTTAATTGCACTGGTCGACGAGCTCTCGGAGCAGGCATGACTTTAAGCGGCAGGTCATAATAGCGACTCTTTTCCCCATACTATATAGAAATCCGACTCGATATGCGTAACATATTCTAGAGAGATGCGTTGGGATACTATCGCTAGGTTTATGTTGATAATCTGCTTTATAATCGGGCCCGGCCTCTACACTTACGGTTGTGGTGGTGGCGGTAGTGATGCTGATAGTGACGGTGGTAGCCCCGCAAACCTCCCTGATTTCAATGCAAACGGGATCGGGGAGAACCTGGATATAGTGCTAGCAATCAACATACTTGCCTCGCGTGAAGACGGATCTGTAAGTGGCGGGGGTACTATGATCTTGGACGGAGAGTTATACGATATAGATGTTGTGGATGCTTCATTATCCACGGACTTGGGCAAAGAGCCCCCCATTCCCCAGACCGATGACCTCTCGCCTTTTGAGTTTGTGTGTACTCCAAGGTATGCGGACCTCAGTGTGCGTATAAACCCCGGAGGCCACATGACCGATATCAGACTTAACGAATGCGAGAAAAACAATTCTCAAATATTTGAGAGCGGAGGGGTGGTCACAAATCCCTGCAATAATAATGAGGTGGTTTCGAACACTCAGTTTTTTAACGGCCCTTGTCTAAGCATGCCCCAGATTGGGGTTGAGTTCGGTAAAGATAGCTTAGTAATAGGTGAGTTCGACGGAAGGTGTACAAACGAATCGCCTTGTGTTGTGCCGAGAGATGTCCTAATCCTAGTACCCTCTTTCGATAGAGAGTTTTAGTAGTTTGCGTACAACTTCTTCGTGAGTTAGGCAGGGGACTACTGAAATTATTAATCAGGCTGTGAGCTTTGCCAGAATAATGCTTATGACGAAAAAAGCCGCATAGATTATAAGCATTATCACAGGGGTTTTCTTGCTATAACCCCTATGAGCATTTGGTACACTCGATTGAGCGAAACTCCGACGCCGCTCCATTAAACCTTTTTTAACTTGGGTGCTCTCGGTGGGTTTTGCTTCTTTTGATTCCGTTGATTCTGTGTCTGTCAATGTGAGTTCCCTTTTAACCGAGGTCTAACTGCTCATTTCGTTTATGTGTGGCCCAAATGCATATTCCTGCGCCATCTTGAGTTGGTATTTGAGTTCCTTTACTAGTCTTTGCTGTAGGTCTCTCCACGACAACATCCCGTGATAATCACCGTCTTCATCTAATATAAACAGGTGAGATATATTATGCGAGTCCATTAGGTCCAGACACTCTATAAACGAAGAATCCAACGAGACTGTATGCAGTTTAGTACTCATGATATCTTTTACTTTTACGTCCAAGGGGTTCTTTCCAACGGATACGATTTTTGTGGAAAAATCCGATTGACCCACAACACCCACAATTTGACCTTCGTGCATAACACCTATGGTCCTTACGTTAAAGTTCCTTAGTTTTAATGCCGCTACGTCAGCATTATCCTCTGCTTCCACAAAGAATATTCTGTCTCTTATGCCTATAAGGTCTCTTACCTTTAGATCTTCCAACATGGATAATCTCACCCCCTAAATTGTTAAACGGAGTGTACGTATCCCACCTACACTACTTACTATGATAACATAAAATAGTAAGCAAAAGAAGGCATAATTTGCTGTTTAAGGCTTTAAAATACCAAAAATATGAATTTATTAGCGAAATAACAAACATATTGCTATTTTGAGCTCTATTAATACTATAATCCCTTAGAGAACAAATTGTGCAGGGCTCAAAAAGAGGCTCATGAGTAAACTAGACGATATCATAGAGATATTCCGGGATGCTGATCCCGAGGAGACCATGGCTATGTTGCTAGACTACTCGGACAATCTTCCCGATCTACCCCCCGTATTAAAAGACCTTCCAACCGATGAGACCAAGCGAGTCCGGGAATGTGAGACACCTGTATATCTGTGGGTGGATGTCACAGATGGAGTGGTGGAGCTACATGCCCAAGTGCCTAGGGAGTCACCCGCTGTGAGGGGATTTGTGTCTTTGCTTGTGGATGCGTTTGGCGGCTCTAGCCCTACAGATGTACTTGAGGCCCCCGAAACGCTCTTAGATGAGTTGGGGTTGGCTCAAAAACTGGGGACAAGGCGCATTTATGGGCTTAGTGCCGTCTACAATAGGATTAAGAATGAGGTAAGCGCACATATATCATAGGTATTACCCCTTGCACCATTTGATATGGATAGTATCTCTTAACCAGATGGCGTCAGGTATTGGCGGTATGTGTAGTCTATGGTTTAGATTTCACTACATACATATCGGGATTTTGAAGCTTAACAGCATGGAGCCTTTGCTGCATCACCTTCGTGAAGCGCTTAAAGAGCTCATAGCCGAGGTCATGATTTTCCTCGCACATATTGCGGATGTAATCGCCATCGAGTGAGATTGCACGGGTATCGTCGAGCGCTCTTGCATCGAAGTGTGCCGTATGTGGCGGAAAGAGCCATGCCCAACCCAGTACATCGTTTGCGCCTAGTGTTTGAATTGTAATGGGGTCTCTATCGGGTGCTAGCTTGGTCTCAAGGGCTACTCTGCCCTCTAATATAATATAGAATCGGTCGGCGACATCGTCTTCGCTGAATATGAAATCACCTTCCGAAAACCGTACTTCCGAGGCTCTGGAGATTATGTTTTGTAGATCTGCATCATGAAGCCCTTTGAAACAGAAATGGTCCGAAAGTATTTTATTTAGGTTAGACATTCTAAGCATCTCCTATGCTATTAATAGAATACGCATATATTATATCATTGAAAAAAGAAATTTGCTCTAGGTTGAGGTTGTGCTGAGGTAAAGTTACGGGCGCGTCTTACATGTTGCAAATTCTGACACTTTCTTGTAAGACATAATTCTATCACTCTATATCAAGTATTAATCAATGATGTTGAGGTGTTGCGTCAAGTGCTGCAGTTCACCAATATTAAAACTTTCACATACTTCATTGTCATGTCTTATCGTATGACAATTTTTGTCGTTGAGCATTACCAAATTGGTTCACAACTTGTTGTTTTGTAGTTTCTCATATTGATTATATTCAATGATTATAATTGGTTACATACAGTCAAGTGATGGCATGGATGTTGCTTGATATAATGTTGAATAAAATTTTAAGGAGGTATCTATCTATGAGTGTAGATACGATCATTGAGAGCTGTATGAAAGACGTACCTAAGGCTGTAGCTGCAGGTGTAGTCGATTTGGATACTGGAATTCTTTTTGGTATCAAGACTGTAGACAGCCACCCGCAAGAGGTAGTTGATCTTCTTGCACCAGCCACAAAGGACCTCTATGAGGGCGAGAATGTTGTGAGTATCGAGAACATTTTCAAGAAGGCAAGAGGTGTGAAAGGAAACGAACACTATTTCAATCAAATAATAGTGTTTTCACAGCATCTATTGCATTACTTTTCTCGTTTGGATTCTAATGATAGAGCTGTGATGTGTGTTGTATGTAGTGCAGATGCAAACGTAGGTATGGTATTGGCTAAGGCTAAGGCTATAGCCACAAGCGAAACTATTTAGTGCCTATGATGTGTTAGCTATAGTTTTTTTGTTGTTTCTCTTAGCTAACCAGTAAATTGACTACACGGGCATTAAATCACATCATTCTCGGCGTTGCTGAGAAGGTTTAATGCCCTAAATACAAAACATTTTTACTGGAATTAAGAGAACTGATAATGCCTGATCTGGGGAATGGGCAGAATTGGAATAGGGATGTTGCATATAAGATATATGACGAATGGGATGGAATAATACAATGATAACAGCACGTAACGTGAAAATTGGTTATGGACAATTCGATATATTTGAGGACCTCTCATTTGATTTCCCCGAAAAGAAAACAACGGTTTTGATGGGTCTGTGTAAAGCCGGTAAAAGCACTTTGCTCAAAGTACTAGCCGGGCAATGTGATGCTGTAGACTGTGAAATCGAAGATTGCCATTTTCGTGAAAATAATAATAAGAAAAAAATCGAATGTGAAAAAAGCAATGACGATAACAATAAACTGTTTAGAAAGGGAATGCTAGTTTTACCAAATAGTAAGCCATCATACTTAACTCAAAAACATAATTTAGGAAAAGCTTCGCTTTATCATTTGTTTAGTAGAAGTTGGCCCACTACACGTGACATAAAACAAAAAATCAAGCGCACATGGACGTGTGTTCCGGAAGCGGCTCGGATTCTTTTAACTTTAACGGATCTCGAGACACCGTTAGAGTTGCTACCGGAGTATGTGAAGAGATTAGCGTTATTTACAATTGCGGTTAGTAATAGATCTTCCTATCTCGTTCTCGATGAACCCGATACTAATCTTTGGGAAGAGCATATGGAGTGGATAATAACGAAATTAAACGATATTCGAGGTAAAAAAACTATTATTTTATCAACGCACAATCTTGAGTTTAGCAAATCAGTAGCTGACTTTGTTGTTCTTATAGTAGATGGAGAGATAATCGAAGCTGCAAGTGCCGATAAATTCTTTACTAATCCCTCACACCCCAGAGCAAAGTATTATGTGAGAATGGGTTCGTGAGCATAAAATAGACGAAGGACAACGATATGATTACTGGATTCAAATGGATACTACCTAAAAAGTTAGCCGGATCAGGGAGACCAGGTCTCATAGATGTGCATGAGAACGATATAGAGTTCCTGGACTCTATTGGAATAAAATTGATTGTCACTCTAACTGAGGATCCAATTGATCCGCTATACTTGGATAATGGGTTTGATGTCAGGCATTTTCCAATACGCGATATGAGTATTCCAACACCCAGGAATGCTGAGAAGATTTGCAGCGAGATTGTAAAAAACCTAAACTGCGGAGTCCCTGTGCTCGTACACTGTAAAGCGGGACTCGGACGCACCGGAACCATACTGGCATGTACACTCGTGTCTATGGGTAGGACCCCCAAAGAAGCAATAGTAGAGATTCGAAGCCGCAACAGGAGCTACATCCAGACTAATGCGCAGGAAAAATTCGTATATCACTACGAAGATTTTATTAAACAAAACAGCGGTATAAATACTACAAACGAAACGCCCGTGGTAGTTGAGTCACGCACCGAACAAACTCTCAACGAATCACCCGAGCTTGCTCAATCCAAAACTATTCCACTTGTAAGTACTAGTCCTTATCCGATAGTAGAAAATTGTATTAACGATGTGCCTGGGGTTATAGCTTGCGGTTTGATTAATCTGGATAGTTCTGATCTATTGTCGGTCAAGATTAGCCAAGAACTCCCGGTAGAGGTAATTAACGTGATCACAAGCGCTGCAATAGGCCTATTCGAGGGTGAAAAAGTTTCTGAGATTGAGAGAATATGGAAAAGAGCACACGGTGTTGTATCGAAGGAACATTATTTCAAAGAAATGGTGTGTATCACGGAATCATATATCTATATATATATTCGTCAGAGAAATGATGAGCGTACGGTGCTCTGTATGCTGGTCCCGTGTGATGCTAATCTTGCAATGGTTCTGAAGAAAGCAAGGACGCTCTCACATACACATACTGGAGAATGCAAGAGACAATGCGGTTGATTGATGTTACTACACAACAGGCGGAGAGCCAGGATAATCAAGTGTGTTACGAAGCAGAGGTTGCGCTTGCAAAATGCGGTGTAACCAGGGTCCTGCTCCAAATCGGTGGGATGCTGAGTTTAGCATTAGGTCTATTGGGAATTTTCTTGCCGATATTGCCCACAACTCCGTTTTTGTTGCTCACGGCTGCGTGCTGGGCGCGGTCGTCCCGCAGATTTTATGTTTGGCTAATGACAAACCGTATTTTCGGATCATATATACACAACTGGAGAAAACACGGTGTAATTCCTAAGAATACAAAGTTGTATGCAATTGCTTTGATCACGGTTACGATGAGTACATCAATAATATTCTTTATCCCGATGATAATAGGTCAAATTACGATGGGGTTGATCGGTATTGCTGTCATCTGTTACTTATATCGTATGCCTACGGACATTAATACAAATAAGGAGAGTATTCTACAGACGGGATGAATATGCATCGCTGAACATAGGTGATTATAATGCAAGTACATAAGGTAGGAAGCAAAAAATTTTATAATATGAAACTGGTGTATACTGGGGCACCCGAGGTTGGTAAAACTACAAACGTCCGTGAGCTTGCCAAGAAATGGGCTATAGACACTGGGTTTTTAACCAAAGAGGGGGAACGCACTGTGTTCTTCGACCACATCTCTAAAAAGGTTTTTACCAAAGGTAAGAATCTTTTAAAAGTGTCGGTGTATTCAGTCCCGGGGCAGGAAACCTATAGACAGATCAGAGAGCAGGTATTGTCCGATGCAGACGCAGTCGTGTTCGTAATCGATCTTAGGCCCGAGAAGCTTGAGGAGAATGTAGAAGCCTTTCATGATTTAGAGGACATTCTCTTGAAGCATTGCTGCAACTCAATGAGGAATTATCCTTTAGTGATCCAGTATAACAAGCACGATTTGGTAGGGCATATACCAGTTGATATCACTTCGTTTTTGAATGAGAAATTAGGCATACAGTTCCCATTTTTTACATCGAGTGCGAGTCTAGGTATCGGTGTGCTTGAGACCTTTGTAGATGCAGTAAACAATTTTCTGGATAGCAGTGAAGTAGGATTTAGGATTAATAACCTGGATCTAAGAGAGAGATAGAACTGTGTTAATCACTGCAGCGGTTTTATTAATCCATACCACCTAAATATTTGGTTTTAGCTGTGATCTCTAATTCCAACTCACTAACCCAAAGCTATAATCTGTAGTCCCTAATTTGATAATCTATAGCAATACTTTTGCAGGTAGTTACGTCATTAATCACAGTGTTTGCAACAGGTTTCGGACGAAAATTAACCTGTTTTATGTCTGGTGTCGTATTTTATGACAATATTTGTTGTTATTTCTTTGTGATTTCTAATATTTTCTTCGCTAACTCCCTGATATTAAATAATATATCTCAAATGGCATTCAGCTTGCCTCTAATTAACCCTATAAAAAATGAAGGAGGTTTAAGCATATGCTTAAAAACAGCCCGAGGTATATAGCTACTGTTGTTTTTGCAGTAGCTATGTTAGTTGCATTTAGTACCGCAAAAGCTGAGGAGGGTCTTATTGGAGGCGAATTTGCAGTGACAGTCGGTGCGCAGACCGGACCTTTTAAAACAGGTACAGGATTCTATATGTCAGGTGAGTTAGGTATACCGCTATTTAAGCCGGTGGGGCCTGGTAAAGTAATGGGTCTTGTAAGTATCGGTTGGGGTAGCACAGACGACAAGGTAACGTTTCAGCCTACTGCCAATGCCTTGGTACCGGGAGCACTCCCGACTCAGACCAGTGTAAACCTGGATACGGTAACAATATTGCTGGGACTCAAGTATAAGATCGAAGCCCATAAGATTGTACAGCCTTATCTAGTGGGCGGGCCTGGATTCAACATATTTCTTAACGAGAGTCATCCTGGTAACAACGTAGGAGGTATTGCTCCACAGCCAGGTGAGTTACAGCGTAACGGGTTCCCCTCAGGACAGGGTAATGCCGAGCTTGGTCTACATATCGGTGGCGGAGTTGATTTCAATATCACTCACAAGGTATTTGTAGGTGTAGAAGGCCGCTACAACTGGGTAGATAGAACCAACGGTTCCTTTGGAACATACGGTGGTAGACTAGGATTTAGGTTCTAGTATTAAGAGTATTTAAAATCCGAATATAAAAATAAAGGCATGATGGATATTTTAATCCATCATGCCTTTTCTTTATCCACAAATGATGAGCAAACGATTATTGCTTATTGTGCCCCTCTACTAGATGTTATAGATCCCCGGGCTCATCCATCAGTAATAAATATTGTATTAAAGCAGCACTGGGGTATCACCCGATTTAATTGCGGGTTACTCTGTATAAGAATTGTATGTTTCTGATTGCTCTCAATCTATAACTTTAATACCGCAATGGAGTTATAATTATCCATGTTGAAATAAAGTCTTTATTACAACATATTAAATATATATATTCGTTGCTCAATTATTGATTATGCAAGCTAAGGGACTAAGTGGTTAAGAACCGAGATATGGTTTGGAATTAAATGTCATTAAAAACACAAAGCTCTTATAAAATGGATCATATGAGTAGAAAAGAAAAGGGGTTAAATGTGGAATCGAGCACCGGGTCGGTCTCTGTAGACGACACGAATGAAGATCTCTTTTCCAAATACGAGGAATTAGAGAAAAAATGCAAAAAGCTCGAGGACATGATCCATGAGAGAGAGATGTTGATTGATGAGCTTCAGAGTACTCAGGGTGAACCGGTGGGGCATAAAACCAAGACAAAACCCCTAAAGGGAGATACAAATAGAGATTATGGGGAAATTATACGAGCGATTGCAAAGAGCGTGCATTCCTCAAGCCAATTACAGAGTGTTTTTATTAACTCTGTCGAAACCATAAGCAAATATATGTCTAACGCCGAGAAGATATTAATCTATCTCAGACACCACAATGATCTCTTGCTAAAAGGTAGCTACGGGTACGAAGAAACCGAGATCAGCAAGCTAAATAGACTGCCATACCCCGAAGGCTCGGCATGGTTAACGATCAACGAGGGCGCCGCACGGAGTGTGCCCGACACAGACCTTGACCCGTCTTCGGAGAACCTGGAGAAAACTATAGGGGTAAAGAGTTACATATCGGTCCCCTTGTTTAGCAAGAGCATGGTCGAAGGCTGTATCCAAATACAGTCACACGAGAAATACGCATTTAGTGAGGTCGACGTGGATCTCGTTGAGCTTGCAGTACAGCAGATCGAGGTTGCGCTTAGCAATGTAAGGCAGACCGAGGCCATCAAGAAGTCGCAGGCCGAACTCCAGGAGGCTAGAGAGGAGCTGGAGGAACGCGTGTACGCACGTACCGTGGAGCTTGTGAAATCCAATGCCATGCTTATGCATGAGGTCTCGGAGCGTAAGAGGGCCGAAGAGAAGACAACTGCGTCGCTAAAAGAGAAAGAGGTGTTGCTCCGAGAGGTGCATCACAGGGTAAAAAATAATTTACAGATCGTAATGAGTCTGCTTAAGTTGCAGTCGAGAAAGATGAGTAACCCCGAGGTTAACCAGATGTGCGAGGATATTCAAAACAGGATTAAGTCCATAGCCATGCTCCACGAACTGCTCTATCGCTCGGAAGACATGTCGAGGATTGATTTCTCGCACTATATAAAGAAAATGGCCCGTGACCTAATTAGGTCATACTCACCCTTGTCAGACAATATAAGTCTGCACATCAGATCCGAGGGAGTGCTTTTGGATATCAACTCTGCTATACCATGCGCATTATTGATTAACGAAATTGTGTCGAATGCCATCCAGCACGGTTTCCCAGAGGGTGGGGAAGGGAACATAAATATAGAGTTTGAAAGGGATGAGACAGCCTTTTGTTTGAGGATTGGCAATGACGGTAAATCTTTTGTCAAGAATATTGACCTTGAGAACTCAGAAACACTGGGTTTACGACTGGTTGCCGACCTTACTGCGCAGCTGGGTGGGGAAGTAAAAATGGAGACGGGTGAAAAAACCTGTTTTGAAATTACATTCCCCCGATAAAATGGGAGTTAGGAGAAAATAGAGTGTCGGACGTGCTTATTTTAATAGTAGAAGACGAATTGATAGTAGCCAGGGACCTTGAGGACACGCTTTTGGGGCTTGGTTACAAAAAGCCCATTATAGTTTCCACAGGTGAGGCTGCTGTTGAGAAGGCCCGGGAACATAAACCCGACCTTGTACTTATGGACATAATGCTTGGGGGTAAGATGGATGGGGTAACGGCCGCGGGCGAGATTAAATCCATGTTCAACATCCCTGTGCTTTATCTCACGGCTTATTCTAACCCCGAGGTGCTTACCCGTGCAAAGAAAACAAAACCCTACGGCTATATACTAAAGCCTTTTGAGGAGAAAGACCTCTCCACAAGTATCGAGATCGCTCTGTATAAAAACGAAATTGAGCGAAAGCTTATTTCGGATACCGAAAACGCACTTGCTACAATCATAGGGAGCACGGAACTACTGCTTGAGGAGGGCACTGAGAAACACTCGCAAGAGACGATACGCAAGATAAATGTGATTAAAAATGCGGCGAGTATCATAAAAGAGATTATCGAGGAGTTTTAAAACCTACGGATATGAGCAACTCTATCTTTTTACATATGCAGTCTATGCACGAATCAGAGCATCTGGCACACCTGTATTTTAACGATTCGGAATGCGAGGAAGTGGGGGCTCAGTTTGTTTTGCACGGGCTAAAGAAAAAGCAGCACTGTCTATATGTCTCTGACCGTGTGATCCCGGACCAGTTCATAGAGCGCTTGGAGAGTGGTGGCGTAAACCTAAAAAGCTCAAGTCAGCAAAAGTGTTTCGAAAGAATCTTGATAAGTGACAAGTCAGATAATACTCGCGACGCCGATGCTTTTATTGATTTTATTAATAATAAGGTAGAGAAGGTACTCGGGAAACAAAGTGGGTTGCTTAGGATTTTGATGTTGCATAAGGGATTATCTCCCATATTTGCAGGTAGTGAAAAGCTTAGGAAAAACGCCCTGCTTAACAAAGCTTGCAATGAAAAACCGTTGATAGTAATGAGTCAGTACGAGGCACCGAAAATAAGCTCTCTAGATTTGCTGGATATATTCGAGACTCATCCAAAGATAATTAAACAAAACAGGATATTTGATAGCCCCTTTTATAAGAGCCCGGAAAACGTAATAGGATCACTCGAACAAGACACATCCAAATACGATACGCTTACCAACAATGAAAAGAGTATATTGAGCCGGATCGTAAACGGCAAAAGCAATAGAGTAATTGCCGAGGAGCTTACTATAAGCATTAAAACAGTTGAGACACACCGCTCTAATATCATGCGTAAACTTGATATTCATAACCTGGTAGACCTTGTGAAATTTGCTATAAAAAACGGTATTGCCTGATATATCTAAACATTCATAAACCGCCTCTCCCCATAATTGATTCCTTAGATTTTCGTAATAGGTTTTCTAGTTAAACTCCCATCTTCTAATTTGGCGATTAAAATTAGTTGCTTGGTCTGCGGGAACACTCGATTTAAGTGATGAATATTAAGAAATCAATACAAATTAATACATTTAGTTGATTTTGTTCTGTCTCATATTATAATGATAGACCTTATTTTAAAGCTCTGTTAAGAGCTCATTTCAAACACATGAAGAAGGAGAAACGGGAGTTATGGGCACTGTTCACAAAATAAATTTTCAAAATAGATATGGGTTAGGAAGGCTTGAGATCAGGGATGATCTTGAGAAAAAGTATCCTGATGTATTTACACCGGAAGTACTAAGCGCACTGGCATATCTGTCTAGATTTAACGACGACCAGAAAATGCTGATGGCTAAAAGAATAGAGAGAAGGTCACAGAGGTTTCGCAACAAACAGAGGATCGAGTTCCTAGACCCCAATGAGTATATCCCTCGTACAAACATCAAGGTTAAGGATGCAAGAGAGGGGAAATTCGAGGGTGGGGAGATCCCAAAAGACCTCAAGCGGCAGTGGGTACAGGGAACAGGACCCGCAGCAAAACCCAACTCCCCTACAGATAAAAGTATAAGAAACGTAGCCTATGCGCTATTGTCGGGTGCTGATGGGTGGATGTTTGACGGTGAGGATGCTCTGGGGCAGATCACATCAATGTCACTCGATAACCAGCGCAACCTAAAACTCGCTATTGATAAAGACCCGCTGTTCTTGAAGGTTGCCAACCAGGTTGCCAAGGAGATGAACAAATGGGCCGAGGGATTCTTCGGTCATAAGATTATTAGGAATTGGAAAAAACAGCTCGATTTCACTACCAAGATATTCCGCGCTAGGGGTCTTCACCTGGACGACCGTCATGTACGAGACCAAAACGGTGTGGCACTGTCGGCATCAATTGTAGACCTGGCACTTTATGTAGTTAATAACTATAAGAAATTACAGAAATCAGGCTCTTCTATAGTGCTCTATTTACCCAAGATCCAGACAGCTGAAGAGGCGGCACTCTGGAACGATATAATGTCGGCACTCGAGGAGTTTTTGGGATTGCCTATCGGCACCATCAAGGTCTATGTATTGATCGAGCAGCTCGAGGCTACTTTCCAGCTGATGGAGATACGTGCTGTGCTCGGCAAGCATTTCGTCGGGTTTAACACAGGCAGGTGGGACTATATAAACAGTGTTTCCGATGCTATGGCATGGGATAAGAAATTTATCAATCCCAATATCGAATCTATTACAATGACCTACGGATATATGAGAATTTATGAGGACCGTGTGCGCAGAGCCGTAAACACTCCCGATGTTAACGGCAACTTTGCCCTTTGGCAGGGTGGGATGGAGCCCAATATCCCAGTGGGATCACCAGAGGGTGTTGAGAGTGGCATGAAAAAGGCTGTGGCCGGTGCAGTCCGCGAGCAGAAGGAGGGTGCAAGCGGGAAATGGGTAGCACACTGGAAGATGGTACATATTATTAGGCCTGTGTGGGAAAAGAAAGGGGATGACAACCAATTGGGCAGAAAATTCCCGCGCCTTTCCTACACCAAAAAAGACGCAGACGGCCTTACCCTTCTGGAGAAAGCCCCAAGGACAATTAGAGGAGCGAGGAACCTGATAAGTGTAGGGCTTCAGTACGGTAACGCGTTTGGACAGGGATTCCAGGCAGCAGCTCTTAAACCAGCCGATTTCTTTGGCAATGACGATATTCTCTACCTAATGGAGGATATGGCCACAGGGGAGATCAGGCTAAGTATCTTGTGGGAATGGATTCATAAAAAAGCAAAGATTAACGAACCTGATGCTGAGACAGGGCTTAAGGCAGGTAGTGTGTTTACAGTGGAGATTTTTGAGAGACTTCTTGCAGAGGAGTTTGTAAAACTGCTAAAAGCGAAGGACAAAGACGTACATGACGACTCCAAGGGTACAACGGTCCCGATAGCAAGGGAGATAGTAGAAACATATGTACTGGATGACGTTAAGGTGCCGTGGTATATAGATCTGCTCAACATCAACCTTAATAACCATGATATTGAAAAAGCCAAAGAACGCATACACCTGTATATGGACGCGTTTAAAAAAGACGGAACTAGGATTACGGAAAATCTGGATTTTGTATCTTCTACAGCGCTGTCTGTAATTAGTGAAGCCACAGATGGAACGGAACAAGATCAATTTGCCGATGACATAATAGATACCAAAAAGTGGTTTGCCAGCCCCAGGTTTAATGGCATAAAGCGCCTCTATTCCGCGCGACAGGTAGTGGAACAAAGGGGTACGATCCACAGAGACTACTCGATTGCTAAGAATGCGGCACGCGCATTTTATAGCAGGCTTAGAGAACTTTTCAACAAAAAAGAACAGATTACGACATTCGGACCCTACTCCCCCGGACAGGTAATCATGATGAAGCAGATGGGAATCGAAGGTATATATCTCGGGGGCTGGGCAACCTCGGCTAAGGGTTCGGTAACTGAGGATCAGGGGCCTGACCTGGCAAGTTATCCGCTAAGCCAGGTGCCTGACGAGGCTGCGGTGCTGGTCAGGGCGCTCTTAACAGCCGATAAAAACCAGCAGTTTGCACGGTCAAGAATGACAGAGAAGGAGCGCAAAGAAACACCCAAGGTGGATTACAGGCCGTTTATCATAGCCGATGCCGACACAGGTCATGGTGGTGATGCCCATGTGAGAAACCTGATACGCAGGTTTGTAGAGGTGGGAGTTACGGGCTATCACATAGAGGATCAGAAACCCGGTACCAAGAAATGTGGTCACCAGGGTGGTAAGGTGCTTGTGCCAGTGGATGAGCAGATTAAAAGGCTTAACGCCGCGCGTTTCCAACTGGATATAATGGAGGTGCCGGGGATAATCGTTGCCAGGACTGATGCCGAGGCTGCTACTTTACTAGACGGTCGTGGTGACGAGCGTGACCACCCATTTATTCTGGGTGCTACCGATATTAAAGTGCCCGGGTACAAGAACTGCTACTTGGGTATCCTACGCAGGTTCTATGACAAGGGCATAGACGATATAAACGGGCATATGCTCTATAAAATATCGGACCTCGAGTACGAGGCCGCTTACGAGTGGCTAGACAGTGTAGGGTTGCTCGCGTATATAGACGAGAAGGTAAAGTCTTTGAAACACGAGACTAAACCGAACATAGAAAAAACACTTGATGATGTTGTAACGAAGTTTGTAGAGACTTGGGAAGTAGAGTCGGGTCTTAAGACCTATAGCGAGGCCGTAGCTGAGCTTATGGAGTTTGATATTGAAGAGGGAAGAAAACTCGATATGACGGTTGATGAGTGGTTCCAGTACTCGAAGCAGGTCTCTTTCCATGAGGCGCGCGAGAGAGCAAGGTCGATGGGCATCGATGCCATGTGGGACTGTGAGCTTTCAAGGACCCCCGAGGGCTACTATCAGGTAAAAGGCGGCATTGAATATGCCATAGCGAAGTCTCTGGCAGTTGCACCATACGCCGACCTGCTATGGATGGAAACTAAGACTGCTGACCTCGAGGATGCAAGGGAGTTTGCCGAGGCAGTTCACGCCGTGTATCCGGATCAGATGCTTGCCTATAACCTCTCACCGTCATTTAACTGGGATACCACTGGGATGAGCGATGAAGAGATGAGAAGGTTCCCAAAAGAGATAGGAAAACTTGGGTTTGTGTTTAACTTTATCACCTACGGCGGTCACCAGATCGATGGACTGGCAGCAGAGGAATTTGCTACGGCACTTAACCGAAACGGTATGCTGGCACTTGCAAGGCTTCAGAGAAAACTAAGACTGCTGGATTCTCCGTACAAAACCCCTCAGACCCATGTCGGCGGCCCGCGTTTGGACGGTGCTCTCACAGCAACATCCGGAAGGACCGCTACTACGAAAGCCATGGGCAAGGGCTCTACCCAGTATCAGCACCTAGTACAGACCGAGGTTCCGCCAAAACTGCTAGAGCAGTGGCTCCAGATTTGGGCCAATCATTACAAGATCAAAGGCAAACTCACCGTGGAGCTAAGACCGCATGTTGCAGGTTCTGACCTTATGGAAATAAACGTTTGGAACAAGAATAATAAGGTTGCAGATGTTATCTTTACCCGTATCCAGGACCGTATGGACAACAACATTGTGTCTATAAGGGACCAGAATACATTTGACAAGAAGTACAGAAAAAAACGCTTGATGACATTGATCCACCTGTATCTTATTAACAGATACAAAGCCGTCTCAGTTCATTATGTAAGCCCGACTGAGGATAACCAGGTACAGACAAAAGGTATGAAGGCGCTTGGTATCTATGGCGAGGTCAATACGGAGATCGGTCACATAATTGTAGCGTATATTAATGCCGACCGTGTGAAGGACCTGCTTGATCCGGATCTCGTTGCATTAAAACGCTTGATAGCTAAAAAAGACAGCTCAACCAAAAAGAAAAAAAAGTAAAATCTCAGCGTAGAGTACCGAGCTGGGTAATTACCAGCTCGGTACGTCTCTTCTCAGAAATCTATTCCAAAAAGAAAATTTCTCACAATTTCCCATCTTTTTTATGTATTTGCCTAAAAATGCTTGCATAATTAGTGAATTATGGGGTAAAATGATTTCGAGAGATACAATTTAAGTTTTTTTGCGACCCTTAAATTCTTTATGTTACAAGAAACAAAATAGAAATAGCATCTAAATAGATTACTAATTTCAAAACATGTAAGGAGGAAACACGGATGATTAAGAGTACTGTATCAAGAGTAATTTGTTTAACATTATTAGCAGTTATGCTTGCCATACCGACGGTATCCAAGGCAGGTATTCTAATCCCAATAATAGACCAAACGGACCAGGCTGATAATGCTTTGGTCAACTTCTGGGACCTACGTATGGCCCGCCAGACTTTTGTGCAGGTTACAAATACTACTAATTTTAGTTCATTTGTTCATGTGCAGATTTTCAATGTCACATCGCCTGTAGTTGTGTGTGAAGAAACTGATTTTAACGATGTGTACACCCCTGGGGACACACACGTATATGACCTAAGCAACTTAGTATCCAACAACGATGCCGATGGGCTGGGCATTGTAGGCAATTCTGCCCCAGCTGCTGATTTGGATGAGGGTTACGGGTTATTTATTGTATCGCAAAGTAGTGGATTTCAAGACCTGATAGGGATGTTTAGGATCATAGACGGCGACGGTGACTTCGAGTATAGGACCAACGCAGCTGGTGAAAATTTTTTCGCTTTTGAAAATACATGGGCTCGTGGCGATCTAAACTTCAATAATGTAGACGGAGCCAACCTCTCGGATGTAGTTGGACTTGTTTACAGAAGGGTAAATAGTGCATCTGTAGTGGCCAACTCTCTAACCCAAGCTGTATTCGGCGATGCAACGGGTGATGTAACAGACCCCACACCTCAGATCCATATCTTCGACGAATTCGAGAGTCCCACATCCTGCAGCCCGACTACATTCGCATGTGCCCCCACATTGTTAGACAAGGGCATAGACAACTTCCACCCCAACTCTAAGGGCGAAGTAAACAGAATTTGTAACGACAGCGTGGACGTAGGATGGCTGTTCATGCCGTTTCAGAGATATACCTGTCTTGACTTAGATCCAAATACAGGAAATTGCCCCAATAACAGTCTCTACTTCACAGGCTTCCTGGGGCTTAACAACGGCAACGGCACCGGTTCAATGGATTCGTGGTGGACGCCGAGCCTTGCCGATGAGTCTCCACTTTAGGTAATAGTTGGACCGTAAATATCAAATGAAAATAAATAAACAAAAGACGAATAAAATTAAGGAGGAAACACGGATGATTAAAAAATCCATAACAGCAGTATTACTGCTCATGCTAGTGGGCTTTGCATATGTAAGCCCTGCCATGAGCCAGATTGGCACAGACAACCTCTTCTGTCCGGCTGTCCCTAACGACACAGGCTGGCTAGAGGTACAGATCCCAAACCCCGCACAGGCCGACTTTACCGCAGGCCTCATAGGTACGGTAGAGGGTTTTGCGGGTTCTGCAGTGGGTGGTTTGGACTGGATGCATAACAACGACGATTTTGCACCATTTTTCCCAAACTTTAACGCCAACCCCACACCTACCACAGACAGTGGCTCACAGCTTGTGACCTGGTGGACACAGGCAGACAGCCGTAACACATCTGTGCAGGTAACAAACTCAAATGTAAACGATAGTATAAACGTCCACGTGCGTATACTGGATGCAAACTGTGTAGAGATTCGTAACTTCTGTGATGCTTACACTCCCGCAGACACTCATGTGTATGACCTGGGCAACTTGGTAAGCAACGCAGGTGCACCGATAGCCGACGAGAACCTACAGGGTAAAGAGGGTATATTGGTAGTAACCTCGGTAAACGGATGCCCCAACCCTGACCAGGCAATAGAGCATGACTACCTAACAGGTCAGACGGTTATCGTAGACTCTCAGGACTACATGTATGGAGTAAACATGTATGCCCGTCAGGCTTTCTGCGATGAGGCCGGGGAAGTAAACAAAATCCTAAACGGGAGTTTCCAGACTGGTGATCTTACATCGTGGGCTATAAGACAGGGAAGTATAAATGTAATTGCACCACCTGGTCCATCAACCGGTGTAATAGACCGCACAGGGATATCCCCGAATTTGGCAGCACCGCCGGCATCACCCCCGGACCCTGCCAATGATTTTATGACCTATGTAATACAGAGTTCACAAATAAATAGTGACACATATAACGGTGGCAGCTACTTAGCACCAATCCCAGACCTGATCACATTTCCTCTAGGTCCGAATGGTGTCAATGTAGCGATATTGGAGTCAGTAGAGTTTGAAGCTGATGCTTCCGGAAATGTATCATTTGACTACTCCCTCCTGTCATCAACAGAAGGATGTCCATATGCACTTGCTGTGTTGCTCATAAACACAACAGGAACAAACTTTATACAGGACGGTATTTGTTTTAGTGATGCGGCGTTAGCAGTACCTATGCTAAATATCCCGGGCCAGGCATCGCAGCCATGTCAGACATTGCCTGTAGACGCCACAAACTATGTTATAGGTCCATTTACATTCTTAGGGCATTCAGGGTTTAACACAGACACAAACCTATTTGTACCGGGTGCTGGGGATTATGCGATTCAAGTTGTTGCAACTGGAGAAGGGCCTTGTCCAATTGGTGGACCGTCAAATTCTGGCGGTTTAGTAGACAACTTCCGTTTCATAGAGCCGATCCAATGTTTCGAGGGCTTAACCCCATTAGATGGAATAACCTCGTTCCTGGATATAGTCGATCCTACAATCCTCGCAGGCCAGTTTAATGTACAGACAGGTGCTGCAGGTGGAGACGTAGCGCTTATCTCCTTTATAGACGACTACGGTCCCCCATACCGCGCATTAGCAGCTGCAACAGACACCGCAGTGGGCATATGGGACGACACAGAGGACTTCTCAAGCTGCGGCGACGTACCAGTGTGCTTCTTAAGGTTGGGTGTGGACGAAGCAGTAGTGGCCAGTCAGGACTTTGTAGTAGCCCCGACACTAGGGCCGACACTGCCACCGACAACACCACCTACACTGGGACCGACCTCTACACCTACGAATCCGCCTAGCGGAAGTGGGAGCGGAAGCTGTGCAATAGCAGCAAGCCCAGTAGAGCTTGGAAGCGGACTAGCCAACGTACTTATCCCACTAGTACCGGTAGCATTTGTATTCGGGGTAAGAAGGCTCCGCAGAAAGAAGTAGCATTAACATAAGAAATACAAAGTAACAGGGTAGGAAATTACTCGCCTAACCTGTTATTAAACAAAAGTTATGAAAGTCCATTCAATGGACAAGTCCTTAAATGGACGTGGATGAGTGGCGGGGATATAGTCGAGTATAACCCGGTCATTCTGTCCTTCCTTCTGAATTACGGCGGGGGCTCAGTTCCCGCCGTTTTTTTGTGGTCATTGGTAATTAGCGGCTATAGATTTATCGTTAAGTAAATACGGTATTACATTAAAGAACTATTTCATTATCGTATTTGAATATCTTGAATAATTTTCATATCGTGATATTATTTCTGTATTAATTTTGAACATAAGTTCTGCATAAAATCTGCACAAAATCTTAAGGAGGCGATTCAGGTGATAGCATCTGCATACAGGAAATTCAAGCATTTTCTATTAGTCGCGCTGCTTCTAATAATCCCTACGATCTCAATGGCGGGATTGCCGTTCGGCGGTGCTTTTGACGAAATTGACCAGACCGATCAAGCTGCTAACAGACTGGTTAATTTCTGGGATCTACGTATGGCCCGTCAAACTTATATCCAGCTCACAAACACTTCCAATGAAAAGGTCAACGTTCATATCCAAATATTTAACGTTGCGTCACCGGCAGTGATATGCGAGGAAACTAATTTCGACGATATGTACACAGCGGGCGATACCCATGTGTATGATGTGAGCAATCTGATATCCAACAACGATGCTGACGGTCTAGGAGGTGTTGGATTCTCAGCTCCTAATGCCGACTTAGACGAAGGTTATGGTCTTTGGGTAGCTTCTTTAACTGAGGGACCATTTGCACCTCTCATCGGTATGTTTAGAATTATCGATGAGGATGCTGGCTTTGAATATAGGACAAATGCTGCTGGGGAAGGAGTGAACCCAGGCAACAATATCTGGAGTATAGCTGACCTCAATTTCAATGATGTTGATGGGGCCAACCTCTCGGATGTGGTGGGGATGGTGTATCGAGACATTGACCCGAGGTCTGTGCTCGCGAGCCCTCAAATACAGGCAACATTTGGTGATGTGACAGGGGATGTAACCCAAGATTTCCCTCAGATACATATATTTGACCAATTCGAAAGCCCCACGTCTTGTAGCCCGACCACATTTGCGTGCGACATTGGACTTTTGGATAAGGGTATAGACAACTTCCATCCGAACTCCAAAGGCGAAAATAACAGGATCTGTAATGACAGCGTAGATGTAGGGTGGTTGTTTATGCCTCTAAACAGGTTCAGCTGTTTTGATGAAGACCCTGTAGGGGGTGTTTGTCAGTCACCTGTATTCTTTGTAGGGTTTTTGGGCCTTAACAATGGAAACGGTACAGGTTCTATGGATTCGTGGTGGACACCTGGAGAGTGCGACGAACCCGGGTGTAACTAAGACTTAGTTTTAAGTTATGGATTATCATCCAGTTTTGCTTCTTTGAATTTGATACGAGGGCCGGTGAGAGAGATCTCACCGGCCCTTTTCATAGTTAGAGTAGCCAATCCCTGCAAAACCACAAACGTAAGCAAAAAAGGAAGATATTCAGTAATGTGTAATAGGAGTTTCTCGATAACGGAAGTAAGAGTGAAAAGTTATACAGCGAATAAAGTAAAACCGAGATAAAACCGATTTAGGCACGATATTTGTATGCCTAATTTGACTTTAATAATATATTGAACTATACGTTACAGCATTGTAATAGTAATGATGAGTTGTATTTAGAGTTTTGTATGCTAAATATTATTATTTATACTGAGAATAGTATCTAACTATCCAGCCATAGTGGGGTAAGTTACACGGGGTCAGTTCATAAACATAATCTGTGGTCACGTTTTGTAGTGTTTATATTGTTAGTTGCATCGTTTGGGTTAGTTGGCTCTCATAGTAAAGAAGTTCACTCTGAAAGAACAGAAATTAAGCACAATAATGTAGAGAATAAGGCTTCAATAACGGCAGAAGAACCTGAAGTTGTGAAGGCAAATTTTGTGTTCACAAACGGTAAGGTGTATACGGTTAACCCTAAGCAGGAATGGGCAAAGGCGGTTGCAGTTACTAGTAAAAATATTTCCTATGTCGGTGGTGATGAGGGGGCCAAAGCATACATAGGTCCTGATACTAAAGTCATTGACCTAGAGTGCAAGTTTGTGATGCCCGGCATAGTCTGTACTCATGAACATCCTTTAATGCTTATGGCTATAAAGTCGGCACTCAACCTCGAGTACATTGGGGACAAAGCCAAGATGCTTGCATCGGTTAAAGAGTATGTCGAGAATAAACCTGATGCCCCGATGTGGTCGTTTGGGGGTTCGTATGAAGGCAGGTTTGATATGTTTAAGGAAGACATTGATGAAATCATTTTGACTTACAATTACGATCAAAATAACCGCAAGGGCAAACATCCTGATATCAAGGCCTATGTTGAAAAAGAGCAGGACCTGTATTTTTTGCAAGAACCCAAGGTCCAGTACCGAGAGCTGTATTTAATTTGTTTTCAGTTGTGCTGTTTGTATTGGCCGTTGTCCCGTTTGCTTTTGCCCAAGATCAACCCACATCCATCACTTATGGATCAGAACTTTGCCGATCAGGCGTTGGTACTAAAAGAGATTCTAGATGCCGGTGCCATACCCATGGCTATACGTGGTGACCACGGTACACAGGTTGCCACGATTATGGCTGTCGTAGACCACTATGGGCCCAAGAACGTAGTGTTTGTGTATTTCGACGCCTACACGGATTTAGCAGGACCCGGCAAAAAACGAGTTGGCTTTCTCCATTTCGATGCCCACCTAGACCGCGGCACTGGTAAGTTCGGAGCCTACTTTCACTCGGGAAGCTATATGAATATGGCCGTGGAAGAGGACCTGCTGGACTGTAAGCATTTGGTGCAGTTCGGGATGAGTACACCTGTATTTGGCGAGTATCTATATGACCAAATCCTAAGCGAGGGTGGACATGTTTATCACCTGCACGAGATCCTTCGTGACGGTGTGGACGTCACGTTTGACAATATCTACAAGGATCTTAAGGATGTGGACCTACTCTATGTCTCGTTCGATATAGATGTTTTTGATATGTCGTGTGCACCCGGCACAGACTCAAGCTCACCGACCGGTATGTCGCTGCGAGAACTCTTTCCGCAACTACGCGAGTTGGCGGCTACAAAAACACTCGTAGGGTTTGATATTGTGGAGTGCAACCCATTCTACGACAACAGGGGTCAGCAGACCGCACGACTTGCACGGCGCATAATGCTCGAGTTCCTCACGGGCATAGCCATGAAAAAGAAGGGTATGGATCCCAAGTACGTTAACCCCAGGATTTCAGGTAAGCCTTAGTAAATCGGACCATACCGACACTTGGAATCTAGAAACATAAACGGGGTGTAGGCTCACTAGGGCTTGCATCCCGTTTATAATATTGTAACCATTGGTCGTATTACTTATTTATAACAGTTGGTCAGGTACTTCCAAACCCACTTTGTCTGGTTTTTAAGTAATATACGCATATCGCACCAAAGGCGATCGACAACAATATTAATACCCATTCACTTAGGGTAGGGATTTGGATTTGTGTGGGCACATCTCCCGTTAGTTCCGAGGGAAAAGGGTTTAAAACACAAAAGGCCCCATCATTTTGAATTGTTCTTATTGTATCAAATAGAAATTCCGCCTGTGGCAGGGGGTCTAGAAAGTTTCTAATGAGATATAGTTGCCCTGTACCGTTATTACCGTCTATTGTTGAATTCCTTGAGATTAACAATCTGCCCTGATTATCACTATACACGGCTCCAAAAGTGAAACTGGCATTGATAACACTAGACATGGGGTTCAATATCCCCGTGAATTCTTTACAGCTAGCAACTTGAGTCTCTAAATTCCATATCGCTAGTATTTGTCTTGTCCCCCCGCCTGCAAGTCGTGCTCCCACTAAAAGTTCTTCCTCGACCCCGTCATGGTCAATGTCGGTAGATACGTATCCTAAATCTGCAACACGCAAATCATCGTCAGGATCAATACATGAAGGGTCAACAGCAATATCTATTATAGTCCATACAGGCGGGTTGACATTGGTGTCGAGCCTTATTAAGTCCTCTCTTGGCACTGACTGAGTTCTCATGTATAAATGACCGCTTGTATCAAAATCCGCTGCATTTGATCGAGGTATTGGACCGCTAGAGGGAGTTGCAATATGTACAATAACACCGTTAATGTCATAACAGACAAAATCCCCTTCTGAAAATCCGTGGACAGGGTCACTCTCACGTGCTTGCCCGCAAATTAAATTTTGTACTGAATTTGGAAACGAGTTGTAACCTATAGCATTTACACGGCCGTAATCATCTGCCGGATTCAGTCGAGTGTATGTCCCGTCAGTGGCATCTACTGTAAATAGATCTCCACTTATCACATGGTATAAAGAGTTTGAACAGCCAGTGCGTTGCGCGTGGGCGCCTATTGCTGAGATGGGGATGTACAGTAACATTGTTATGAACAGGATTACAACTTGTGTGTACATTTCTATTCCTCCTTTCTTTATGTGGTACCAAACCCTCTTTGTCTGATTTTTAGGTAATAAATACATATCGCACCGAATGCGATCGATAAAATTAATAATACCCATTCACTGAGTGTAGGGATTTGTGTGGGCGCCTGACCTGTAAGTTCCAATGGAAAAGGGTTTAAAACACAAAAGGCCCCATCATTTTGAGTTGTTCTTATTGTATCAAATAGAAATTCCGCCTGTGGTACCGGTACTCGGAAATTGTTTACAAGATATAGTTGCCCAGTACCGTTACTACCGTCTATTGTAGTATTCCTTGAGAGTAATAATCTGCCCTGATTATCAGTATAAACTGCTCCAAAACCAAGACTTGGGCCTTCACCTGCCGTGGGATCAAGGATCCCTGTAAAATCTTTACAACTAAGAACTTGAGTTTCTAAATTCCATATTAGTATTACTTGTCTTGCTCCCCCGTCCGAAAGTTTTGCTGATAGAAAAAGTTCTTCTTCTACTCCGTCATGATCTATGTCTGTAGATACATATGCAATATCGCCAATCCGACTCAACTCAGGACATGAGGGATCGACTCCAAAAGGGATGATTGTCCATACAGGAGGGTCAACATTGGTGTCGAGCCTTATTAAATCCATTGGACTGAATGAATCTTTCATATACAAATGGCCGCTAGCATCAAAGTCCCCTGCATTCGAAAATGGTATTGGACCGTTAGCAGGAGTTACGATCTTCACAATAACACCGTTAGTGTCATAACACAAAAAATCTCCTGCAGTAAAACCGTGTACTGGATCACTAGAATATGCTCTCCCGCAGATTAAATTTTGGAGTGAATTTGGAAACGAGTTGTAACCTATCGCATTTATAAAAGCATAATCATCAGCCGGATTTAATCGTGTGTACATCCCGTCCTTGGCATTGACCGTAAATAGATCTCCACTTATCACATGGTATAAAGAATTTGAACAGCTTTGGGGTTGTGCTTGGGCGCCTATTGCTGAGATGGGCATGTACAGTAACATTGTTATGAACAGGATTACAACTTGTGTGCGCATTTCTATTACTCCTTTCTTTATGTGGTACCAAGCCCTCTTTGTCTGATTGTTAGGTAATAAACACATATCGCACCAAAGGCGATCGACAACAATATTAATACCCACTCACTGAGTGTAGGTATTTGCGAGACTTCGCCCGTTACCGACGGAGAAAAAGAACTTAATACACAATAAGCTCCATCGTTGTTAGTTGTTCTTTGGGTGTCAAAAAGATATTCTGCCTGTGGTAGGGGGTCTAGAAAGTTCCTTACCAGATATAGCTCTCCGGTACCGTTAGTCGGGTCAATTGTTGTATTCCTTGAGAGTAATAACCTGCCTTGGCTGTCACTATACACAGCCCCAAAACCATAACTTGAGTTACCACCAGACATGGGGTTTAATATCCCGGTAAAATCTTTACAACTGACAGTTTGAGATTTTAGATTCCATATGGTTAGAACTTGTCTTGTTCCACCTTCTTGAATTCTTGCTCCTACAAAAAGCTCTTCATTATGCCCGTCATTGTCTATATCGGCAAATACATACGCTATATCACCCAATGAATAATATGCAGGAGTCGGGCATGAGGGATCAATAGCAAAATCAATTATAGTCCATACAGGCGGGTCAACATTAGTGTCAAGTCTTATTAAATCCTCTGTTGCCCCAGTACGCCTTAACATATACAAATGACCGCTGGTATCAAAATCCCCTGCAACTGAACGAGGTATAGGACCGCTAGAGGGAGTAGCAATGTGTACCATAGCACCGTTTGTGTCATAACAGACTAAATCCCCTTGTGAAAATCCGTGGACAGGATCATTCATATCTCCTCGCCCGCAGATTAAATTTTGGAGTGAATTTGGAAACGAGTTGTATCCTATCGCATTTACAAAACCATAATCATCTGCCGGATTCAGTCGTGTGTATGTCCCGTCTGTGGCATCTACTGTAAATAGATCTCCACTTATCACATGGTATAAAGAGTTTGAACAGCTTTGGGGTTGTGCGTGGGCGCCTATTGCTGAGATGGGGATGTACAGCGACATTGCTATGAGCAGGATTGCAACTTGCCTGTGCATTTCTATTCCTCCGTTCGCTATGTGTTGTGATACCGGTCTGTGGAATTGGTCTCCGCATTGCGACCACCCACCGGCCCGTCTAGCCGCAATGTGTAAAACTTACATCTACTCCATAGACTATCTGTTAATCACTAATTCGTTAATAATCGTATCATTTAGAAGCTGTTTTTTCAATGTTAGCTCAAGATGCCTAACAACAGAGTGTCACAAGGAATTGTCCAGCTCGGAATATCTGATAGCTATTGTAATATTTGTATGGCGAAGTGCTGTACTCGGGGATATCGCTTGCACAAGCTCTATGTCTGTTTATTGTTGCCATGCCTGAATATAAATCGATAAAGCAGCTTTATTAAATATGTTAAGACTGTGCGGCTAAATAAAAACGAGAAGAAGAATCTAAAATCCCCGGGGCCGAGATAAATCTGAACATTCCATACTCCCATTTGCGCATGCAAAAGTATCGTATCGTCTACTATTTTAGCTTCGTCTTTGATAATTACCTCGAGTTCCCCAGCTGTGCTTGAGATCTTCACTCCGCACCTCCTTATAATATTTGCATGAATACTTATTATGCTCTCTGCGATGTGTTTTGAATATACTTAAATATCTTCTCTGCGGCTTGCTCGCCCGAGCGAATACAGTCCGGGACCCCGACCCCATCGTAAGCATTGCCGGCAAGCTCCATACCCCGGTGCATCTCGGCCCTGGCACTGATCTGCGCAGTCCGCTCGAGATGACCCAATGTGTATTGCGGCATGGATGCGCGGTTTCTTTTAACCATGGTAAAAAGCGGCTGGGATCTAATACCCATAAGTCTCGATAACTTGTCGTGTACGATACTGCTTAAACAAGAATCATCACTGTCATGAAACTTGTTCATCACAGATCCCCCCACAAAACATCGTAGGAGCAAAGTGTCGGCAGGTGTACGTCCCTTAAACTTAATACTGCTGAACGAGCAAGCGGTAATCGGCATGTCCTCTGATTTTGGGACAACAAAGCCCACACCCTCGAGGGGACCTATAATGTCTTTGCGTCTGTACAATAGGTTTACCACTACGGATGAAGCATAGGTGGTTTGCGACAAATAACCCCCTAACTCGGGGTCGAATCCGTTTACCAACGGAGCTGCGTGGATTGCGGGTTAGTGATGTCTATCCCTGCAGGGTCCACACTCATAAAGCGCCCAATACTAGGATTGTAGTACCTGGCTCCATAGTAAGAGAGCTGTGAAATATCCTCATCGAACTCCTTACCTGTGTACTGGTGGGTGTTTTGAACCGGACCGCAATACTATTCTGGAATGATTAATTCGCGTCCCCGAGAGGATTCGAACCTCTGACCCTAGGATGGGATGATTTCAATTGGATTCTCGGAAGTCTGTTGTCGTGGAACTAATATGTCGACGGGGTTTCTGTTTTATGGTTTTGGAGGGATAGTGGTATCCATAACTCAATTACTAGATGCTGACTCTATTCATAGGATAAATATTTTGGTGGGATTTGATCTGCTAGCCATACTTTATCATTCCCAATATAGAAGATAATGCCTTCTCTATGTGCTTTAGAAGATGAGATTGTTATTAGTATAGGATTATTAGCCTTTCTTTTACCTACTTCAATTGCAGTTTTCTTATCTGTCGAAAGATGAACATATTGTCTATTCATTGGTTGTAAACCATTTTCTTTTATTTTTGGTATAATTGCTGGATTGGTGCCGTGATATAAATATTCAGGTGGTTCAGAAGGTGTTTTAAGCATCTTGCCCGGTAAAGAGTGGCCATATAAAGCGCGAATTCTACCTTTGTCTATCTCAAAACGTTTTTTGCCTGCACTATTGTTCAGAGTGATCAGATCATCAACATTTATATCTTTCCATTCAGGGCGCATTGCCTGTAGGGTATTCAATAGAATCTGTGCATCTGTCCAGCCCTCTTCGTCCAACTCAAGTTCATATACCCAAGGTTCATGACGCAGAGCGTGGGAAATTGTTCGGCTCAATGTTATCAAACTCTTTGTATTGGTCCTAATTCCTTTTGTTTCTCCTGAGGCCATTCTTTAGAAGGTAGCACCTCAAAATCTCTATCAATATAGTTTACTGGAATATCAGATGGGTTAAACGTTCATGGTTTTATTGTATTTGTTAAATGATAAATTGACCTAATCTTTTAGGTAGTTGTTTCTGATTTTAGATGGACACCGAACTCAACAACTATAGCCTGAATCTGGATCTTCGTATGCTTAATATCTTGACACCAAATCTAGAGGTAAATCTATTGATATATCATTCATAACTCCGAGCAGCTAAGAGTATTCTACCAAAAAGCTCCCATGTTAGTTCTTCTGGAAATGGTTCGCCTATATTTTGAAAATATCCATGCATATCTACAATCCATCCTGACATTGATTCTAAAAATCTTTCTAAATTAGGATTTTCCCATTCTGAAGGGTTGTTGATTAGATCTTCTCTTAAGCTCAGTATGAATTCAGCTAGTTCATGTCTCGTTGTTATTTTGTCTAACTGGTCATGAAGTTTGAATGGATTCATGGCTCTTCTCCTCTTATTTTCTTATTATAATAGATACACCTTCATTTATAGTTGAAAATTTACTGTCTCTTATAGCTTTAGCAATTTCTTCAGCAGTTGCGGCAACGACTCTAATTGGAACACCTGCTTCTTGAAATGCATGAAGACGACGATTGTCTAGAGAAAATGTCAATCCATCACTTTGAAATATTTTAATTGGTGGAACATCGGCTGCAGTAACTTTGCCCAATTTCAAATCGTTTATCAGTTTTTCCACTGATCTACCATCTTTAAAGTATCGCTTTGCACTATCTTGAGTAAACCTTATAGTCTTTGGATCTAATATACCATTATTAGGGATATTTTTTATTACTTTGTTCACTCTATTGGCATTTTTTGCCAATTGCGCAGCAACTTTACCTGCTCGACTAGCCTTAATGATTGTCCCGACACCACCAGGGATTACAGGAATTACAGCCGCTGCAGAATCAATAGCGATTCCACCCGCATCTAGTAAAGCATCAAAATAATTGCCCTTAGATACACTTTGCTTGAATGAGATAACACCCAGACTAATATTAAATACATCCCAAGCAGTTTCTAAAATTTCCCCATCCGGGTCTACGTAAGAGAATGGGTTGTTTTGGACGTAGGCGTAGCGGTTCCAGGACTGGGGATTGGTGATGTCTATCCCCGCAGGATCCACACTCATAAAGCGCCCAATACTGGGGTTGTAGTACCTAGCTCCGTAGTAGGCCAGCTGGGTAAAATCCTCATCAAATTCTTTGCCTGTGTATTGGTGTGTGTTTTGAACCGGTCCGCTAAGTTCTCCGGCAAATCTGCCGCCGTATGGGAAGTAGGTCCTGTCCCATACTACTGTGGTCACATTGTCAGTGAGTGCAATAGCCGATCCCAGGTGGTCCGCATGGTAAAACTTCTTGCCGGTTGAGGTACCGCCAGTATCGAACTCCACAACGGCAATGTTTAGCCGGCCTGCATAGATATAGTCCTTTGAGGGCTTCCACATTGAATCAGTTGGATCGAGTTTCAACTCGGTGAGAACATTGGAATCTGCACCGTAAGCAAAGATCGTGGTCTCGCCATTTACAGTCTGGCTAATCCTCCTACCATCACCATCATAAAGATAGGTAATATCATCTGCCATATTCGTTGCAGATTTAACCCTGTTATAGGAGTCATAGGTATAGTTGAACGGTCCTCCGCTGGTTATGTTGCCATTTGCATCGTAGCCATGACCTGAAAGTAGTCGGTTAGTAGCGCTGTCATATGAGTAATTGGTGCTATTACCGTCAAAACTCTTACTTGTTCTGTTGCCAATAGAGTCGTATGTGAATCCACCAGCCCCCCATGGCCCCACGGCTGAGGTCAATCGGTTGAGTGGGTCGTATCCCATCGTGCAACTATTGTTGTTATCAATGTGGTCGGTGATACCCGTTACATTCCCTACACCGTCGTAGTTATACTCGAGGTCTATAAAGGGCACAGGGGTGCCTTGCGCATATGCATTGGCTCCGAACACGAGAGACAGCAGCATAAGCCGCATCGATTTCATGAGCGGACTTAGTTTGGATTTGGTCCTGTGCAACCATGAAGTGTTTTGTGACTCGTTTGTTTGTGTTTTCAATCTGCCTTCCGAGGCAATGTTTGTATTGGTTTTCACTTTGTCACCTCCCAGAGGCTTATTGATGATATATGGGTATAAGCGTGAATTATCTGTATTGTTGATTGTGTGGGTTCTTTCATCTATGCCCTCCACACTTAGATTCATACAACCACTAACCCCACCCACATCCGAGCAACTGTCGGAATTGAGATTGGCAGCATAGGCGGACTTCATATCCAATATATCGAATTCATATAGCTTGGATGAGGAGGTGAAAGGATGAGCAAGTAGATTGGTTATAGTACATGTCGATAAATCCACTGCTTGCAAGTATAGTGTGAGACCGATGAATTGGGTGCTGATGAATACAGTTACAGAAGCTGTACCAGAAGAATCTGCTGATACAGTTGTTAGGTGAGTAGCATTTGCTATACCTACATTGACCGTGCCATTTGTACAACTGACAGATGTAGTTCCAGGTGAAAAACCATAACGGAAGTTGACTTGACCGTTGGGTGTAGCACCTGTGACAGTAATGGTATTGTTTGCGTTAGCTGTTCCAGGAGTCAAAGGTTGCATTGTGAATTGAGACCCGCCACCGCTATCAAATGTAGCTGTGCACGTCTTAGCCGAATTCACCGTGACGACCCCATCGCTACAATCGGTATCGCCACTCCAACCTGTGAAGGTGGATCCAGTGTCAGCCGTTGCGGTGAGTGTTACCGATGTACCGTCGGTATAATTCTCACTGCAATCACTTCCACAGTTTATGCCTGCAGGATTACTGGTTACGGTACCCGTCCCTGTACCGGATTTGGTAACCGATAGGGTATATTGCTGTGTACCCCCACCAGATGCAAAGACAGCAGTACATGTTCTTGCACTGCTCATTGTTACTACACCATCCGAACAATCTGCATCACCACTCCATCCCGTAAACGAGGAGCCACTAAACGGAGTTGCAGTTATTACAACCTGGGTGTTCTCGTCGTAAAATTCAATACAATCATTACCGCAGTTGATGCCTGGTGGATTACTTGTAACCATACCAATACCTAGACCAGTTCTATTGATAGTTAGTAGATACTGTTGTGCGGTGGATTGATCAAAAGTAGCCGTGCAAGTTTTAGCCGCATCCATAGTCACACTACCGTCACTACAGTCCGGATCCCCACTCCAACCTGTGAAGGTAGAGCCAGCATTAGATGAAGGTGTCAGGGTTACAACCGTATTCTCGTTGTAATTCTCTGTACAGTCTGCGCCACAGCTGATGCCAGCAGGGCTGCTTGTGACTGTTCCAGTCCCTGTGCCGGCTTTAGATACAGTAAGGGTATGCTGTGTGGAAGAGGAAGTATCAAAAGTAGCCGTACAGGTCTTGGCAGCGTCCATTGTTACACTGCCGTCACTACAGTCCGGGTCACCACTCCAGCCTATAAAGGTTGAACCTTCATTTGGAGTAGGTGTTAGGGTTACTACAGTATTCTCATTATAATTTTCGGTGCAGTCACCACCGCAGCTTATGCCTGAGGGACTACTTGTGACTGTACCCGTCCCTGTGCCAGCTTTAGTGACTGTGAGTGTGTATTGGGTGGATGATGAGGTATCAAAAGTAGCCGTGCAAGTTTTAGCAGCGTTCATTGTTACACTACCATCACTACAGTCAGCATCTCCAGTCCAGCCTATGAAGGTTGAGCCTGAATCTGGTGAAGGTGTAAGGGTTACAGCTGTATTCTCATTGTAGTCCTCTGTACAGTCTGCGCCACAGCTTATGCCTGCTGGGTTGCTGGTTACAGTTCCCGTACCCGTACCGGCTTTCGTAACGGTAAGGGTGTGCTGTGTGCTACTAGCTATATCGAATGTAGCATTACATGTTTTGATAGAGTCCGCTGTAACGAGACCATCTGTACAATCGGGGTCTCCACTCCATCCACTGAATACAGATCCGTTTGCAGGAGTGGCTATCAGTGTTACCAAATCGTTCTCTGCATATACCTCTGCACACTGTACACCGCAGTTTAGACCCTGGGGATCAGTTGTTACGGTCCCATCTCCCGTGCCATCCTTTGTGATCAAGAGGTCGTATACTACTCCTCCCGGCACACTAAAGGTTTGAGTAAGTAAGTTTGTGGTAGCACAAGCGGTCTTATCCAATGCTTGCATGAATAAGGACACACCAACAAAGCTGGATGGGATAGATACCTGAATAGAGGTATTACCGAATGAATCAGCTACACCGTTACCAATAATATTTGCCCCAGCGATGTCATAAGTGGTAGATCCTGAAGTACACGTTGCGGATGTGGAGCCTTGAGCTGATCCATATCTGAGCTCAATTTGACTATTGGGCGTAGCCCCGGTGATAACGAATGTGCTGATTGAACCAGCTGTACCTGGCGATCCCTCTAGTAAAATAGGTACAATCGCTTCGGCTTCAAACGTGGCGGTGCATGTCTTGGCTGTGTCCATGCTAACTATGCCGTCATCACAGTCTGTGTCTCCGGACCAGCTAACGAATGCAGATCCGGGGTCTGCTGTGGCGGTAAGGATCACAGAGGTGCCATCATTAAAGTTGAAATTACACGTAGTTCCACAGTTGATGCCACCGCCTACATTCATTACTGTGCCAGTACCAGCCCCGGCTTTAGTTATGGTTAAGGTGTGTTGAGTAGCTGCTGTCTCAAAGGTGGCAGTACACGTCTTGGCAGCGTCTACGGTAACAACACCGTCTGAACAATCGGGATCCCCGGTCCAACCCACAAACGAGGACCCGGTGTCGGGGGTCGGGATAAGGGTCACAGACGTACCCTCATTAAAGTCCTCTGTACAGTCAGCACCGCAGTCTATACCTGTTGGGGTACTCGTAACAGTTCCTGTCCCTGTGCCGGTCTTTGTAACATTTAAAGTGTGTAGGGTCGGTGTTGAAGGATCGAATGTAGCTGTACAAGTCTTGGCAGCGTCCATAGTTACACTACCGTCACTACAGTCTGGATCGCCGCTCCAACCTGTGAAGGTTGATCCTGCATCTGGGGTAGGAGTGAGGGTTACGGCTGTATTCTCGTCATAATCCTCGGTGCAGTCAGCGCCACAATCGATGCCTACAGGACTACTGGTTACAGTCCCCGTACCTGTACCGGCTTTAGAGACTGTGAGTGTGTATTGGGTGGATGATGAGGTATCAAACGTAGCCGTGCAAGTTTTAGCCGCATCCATTGTTACACTACCGTCAGAGCAGTCTGCATCGCCTGACCAGCCTGTGAAGGTTGATCCTGCGTCTGGTGTAGGAGTGAGTGTTACAGCTGTGTTCTCGTTGTAATCCTCAGTGCAGTCCGCACCGCAGCTTATACCCGTGGGGCTGCTTGTGACTGTACCCGTACCTGTACCGGCCTTAGAGACTGTGAGTGTGTGTTGGTTGGGTGTGGATGTATCAAACGTAGCCGTGCAGGTCTTAGCAGCGTTCATTGTTACATTGCCATCACTACAGTCAGCATCTCCAGTCCAGCCTACAAATGTCGAGCCTGAATCTGGTGAAGGTGTCAGGGTTACGACAGTATTCTCATTGTAATCCTCGGTGCAATCAGTGCCACAGCTTATACCTGCTGGGCTGCTGGTTACAGTACCCGTCCCTGTACCGCCTTTAGATACTGTGAGGGTATGCTGTGTGCTACTTGCTATATCGAATGTAGCAATACAGTTCTTGGCCATATCCATTGTAACGATACCGTCAAAGCAGTCGTCTGCGGCTCCACTCCATCCACTGAATACAGACCCATTTGCAGGAGTGGCTATCAGAGTTACCAAATCATTCTCTGCATATACCTCTGCACATTGTACACCGCAGTTTAGACCCTGGGGATCCGTTGTTACAGTCCCATCCCCTGTGCCATCTTTGGAAACCAATATGGGATAAACTACTGCTCCTGGCACATCAAATGTCTGAGTAAGGAGGTTTGTGGTAGCACAAGCGGTCTTATCCAATGCTTGCATGAATAAGGACACACCCACAAAGTTGGATGGGATAGATACATCAATAGAAGCATTACCGAATGAATCTGCAACAGCGTTACCAATAAGGCTTGCCCCAGCGATGTCATAAGTCGTAGACCCTGAAGTACACATTGCGGATGAAGAGCCTTGAGATGTTCCATACCTGAGCTCAATTTGACTATTGGGCGTAGCCCCGGTGATTACGAACGTACTGACTGAACCAGCTGTACCTGGTGATCCCTCTAGTAAAATAGGTACAATCGCTTCGGCTTCAAACGTAGCTGTGCATGTCTTTGCTGTGTCCATGCTAACAATACCGTCATCACAGTCTGCGTCTCCAGACCAGCTAACGAATGCAGATCCGGGGTCTGCTGTGGCGGTGAGGATCACAGAGGTGCCATCATTGAAGTTGAAATTACACGTAGTTCCGCAGTTGATGCCGCCACCTACATTCATCACTGTGCCAGTACCAGCCCCTGCTTTAGTTATGGTTAAGGTGTGTTGAGTAGCTGCTGTATCAAAGGTAGCAGTACACGTCTTGGCAGCATCTACGGTAACAACACCGTCGGAGCAATCGGGATCACCGGTCCAACCCACAAACGAGGACCCTGTGTCGGGGGTCGGGATAAGTGTTACAGACGTATCCTCATTAAAGTCCTCGGTACAATCAGCACCGCAGTCTATACCCGTTGGGGTACTCGTAACGGTTCCTGTGCCCGTACCTGTCTTTGTAACATTTAAGGTGTGTAGGGTTGGTGTTGAAAGATCAAAGGTAGCCGTACAGGTCTTGGCAGTGTCCATAGTTACACTACCGTCAGAACAATCGGGATCGCCTGACCAGCCTGTGAAGGTTGATCCAGCATCTGGAGTAGGAGTGAGGGTTACAACGGTATTCTCATCGTAATCTTCTATACAGTCTGCGCCGCAGTCTATACCTGCAGGACTGCTGGTTATAGTACCCGTCCCTGTACCGGATTTGGTGACTGTGAGGGTATGCTGTGTGCCACTGGACATATCAAATGTGGCTGTACAGCTCTTTGCCATATCCATGGTGACTTCGCCGTCTGTACAGTCGGCATCACCGCTCCAAGCTGTAAACGTCCAGCCTGGATCAGGCGTAGCTGTGAGGGTGACTACCGTACCTTCACCATAGTCCTCAGTACAGTCCGCACCGCAGTCGATGCCTGTGGGGAAGCTGGTTACGATGCCGTTACCTGATGTTGTAACCGTGAGTGTTTGCGGGTTAGGAGCATCGGGGTTTGGGAAGTCTACTAAGAACTCTCTTGACGCCCTATTGCCAGCAAAATCTTCGACCTCAATACGCACAACCCTTTGTATTGTAGAGTGTAGGTTTCTAAACTGTGTCAGCTCTTCCACAGTGGGGAGGTTTAGGTTCAAAGCCTGACCAATTCCATAGTCAGTTGGTGGACCATTGCATAGGGAAGTGTTAGTTGATGGTTCTCGTGAACAATTACCAGTGGATTGATTGCCATCTACATCTATGTTCCAGGTATCATCATTTGATCCAGATATATCGTCATTATCGCCCGAATCTATACCAATCCTAGGTGGATTTGTACTGTCATCAATCTCGGAATTGAGGTATTCAATAATAGGTTCTTGTGTATCGACAACTATAGTTAATACTGTGATAGATGTGTTTCCATCATTGTCAGTAGCCGTGCCCACAACCTGGTGTACACCATCAGAAGTCGGCACACTTTGAGTATTAGTACATGTGTCTATACCAGTACCGCTGTTATCGATACACTCAAATGTAACAGTGATATTAGAATGGCCAGCTATATCTTCAGGGCCAAAAACACCGTATTGGTTTGGAGGAGGATCAATACTTACAACGTTAATCGTAGGAGCAAGGTAATCTGTGATTGTATAGACCAATACGCTATTGGCAATGTAATCAGAAGAAACAAACAATGTATCGTTTTGAAAATCTGTACCTAAGGGGGTTTTACCAATATTAGGAAGGGGATCAATTACTTGGATTGGTCTTAGCTCGTTATTCGGTAATATCTTGTACACATTAAATTCAAAAATCCCGCGATTTGATACTGCAATATCACCACTAATTGTAAAATCAGGTGTGTAGACATAATTACCATCTATCGGATACCTTTCTATATATGTCCAAACATTATCTCCATTGAGCCTGTAAATATCCATAAATGTTGTACTTTGGTTTGTGTAAGTGCCTATGTATGCTACATCGTCTTTGAGTTCAATAGAAGTGCCAAAACTGTTTTGTGCATTCTCAGTAGTAGATGTCAGTACTTGCTTTTCAACCCAACCGAACCCAGGAACATATTTATAAACATAAACAGAACCTTGATAGTTGGACCCCGTATCGTTTGGATTAGCAACAAAGAGATAATCACCATCCATAACCAGATCACTGCCAAATTCTTCGTTGGGTTCAAGCTCGCTAGGTGATAGTTTCTTAGAAAATACCCACGTTCCAGAAGGTTGTTTCCTATATGCGTAAACAGCACCTCTACTCCCGTCATCACGAGATGAACCAATCACCATATTATCACCAAGGACTTGTACTTTAGTGCCGAAACCCAGAGCATCGGTAGGGGTTAACTTCTGAGCTTGTTCCCATACACCTAACATGTTTTTTCTGTATATATACGCTGCACCATCTGAGTTAGTACTTGCATTGTATTCTCTCGGTGATCCTACAACTAAAACATCATCTCTAAGTGATATGCTAGATCCAAAGTCTCTCTTGTACCCACCTCCAGAGTATAATTCCTCTCCAGGTAGTCGAGGATCCAGTATTTGTACTTCATTCCAAATACCACTGTTATCACGCTCAAAAACAAATGCTATACCCTTCGCAATCACTTCGCCAGAAGGATGACCTAATGCTCCTATAACTGCTGTATCACCATCTATCGATATATCTGCTCCAAATGTTTGATCCAGGACATTTGATGGTACCAGGGTTTGGAATTGTGCAAATGTTGTTCCCTTAAACCCGACATCGCATGTCTTATCGGCATCGAGAGTGACTACACCACCAGGGCAGTCTGCACCCCATTCAACAAATTCTGATAATTCATCAGCAGTTGCAGTCAAAGTAATTACTGTGTTTTCATCAAAGTTCTTCTGGCAATAGTTCCCGCATTCTAAGCCTACAGGGTCACTTGTGACTATTCCGTCACCACCACCGATCTTATTAATTGTTAGCACATATTGACCTACTTCTACCAAGTCAAATATAGCTTCGCATGCATTTGGTTTGGTTATCGTAACAATCCCGTCGAAGCAGTCGTTGTCACCCTTCCAACCAATGAATATAGAGCCCGGATCAGGGGTTGGTATCAGCGTGACTTCAGTGCCCTGATAGTAATCCTCGGAGCAATCAGTCCCGCAATCAATACCAAGTTTTTCTGACTTTACAGTCCCCGTACCTGTCCCGGATGTTACGATTGAGAATGTATATATAGGTAGAGCATCAAAATCCGCATTGCAATTTACAGCATTAGATATGGTTAACGACACATCTTCATCTGTTCCGGCACAATCACCACTCCATCCTACAAATGTGGAACCGAGGTCGGGTACAGCACTTAGAGTAACAATGGAGTTCTCATCAAAGTTAGCATCACAAACATCCCTGCAATCTATGCCGGATGGATTGCTGATAATTAACCCTGAGCCCATACCACTTTTAGTTACAGAAACCTGATGCTGAACTAAAGTAGACACATCGAATGTAGCAGTACAGCTCTTAACAGCATTCATGCTAACAATAGCGACACCACCTACACCGTCGTCAGTACAATCCGGGTCACCACTCCAGCCAGTGAAGGTAGAACCCAAACTGGGTAGAGGTGTTAGAATTACACTCTGATTCTCGTCAAAATCCGCAGAACAATTAGGACCGCAGTCTATACCTGCAGGGCTACTTACTACATCACCAAGTCCTGTGCCTGCAGGATCAATTAACACACTTAAGGAGAACGTCATACCCGTAGACGCTATAAATGTGGCATCGCACGTTTTATCGGCAATCATAGATACGACACCATCTGCACAGTCAGGGTCACCACTCCACCCTGTAAACGTATATCCTGTGTCTGCAGCGGCAGACAGCACTACTTCCGTATTTTCTACAAAGCTTTCAGTGCAATCTGCACCACAATCAATACCTGCTGGGCTGCTGGATATAGACCCGCTTCCAGTTACACCGATATTTAATGTGTATTGATTAGGAGCTGTGTCATCAAACTCGGCTGTACAAGATTTATTAGCATCAATAGTTATTCGTCCATCAGAACAATCAGCATCCCCTGTCCAGCCAATAAACGAAGACCCCGTATCCGGGGTGGCAATTAGCGCAACTACGGTACCGTTATCGAATGCATTTGAACATGTCGCACCACAGTCTATGCCCGCAGGGTTGCTGGTGACCGTACCAGTACCATCCCCGCCATTCGCATTTATCATAAGTGTGGATTGCCCACCGCCCGGGGGAGCAGTATTGAATGTGGCGTTACATGTTTTAGCAACGTCCATAGTGACTGTACCGTCGTCGCAGTCACCGGCTCCACCACTCCAGCCGGCGAATACGTCGCCTGCCGCAGGGTTGGCGGATAATGTGACTTCTGTATTTGCGTTGTAAAATTCTGAGCAGTCAGCACCGCAATCAATCCCAGCTGGAGTACTTGTTACCGTACCAGTTCCTGTCCCATCTTTTGTTACTGTGAGTTCTACTTGTACCGGGGTATCTCCGTATGTAGCTATACATACTTTTGTGCCCTGCATAGTAATCATAGGATCACCTATATCATCAGTACAATCGGGATCCCCACTCCATCCTACAAAATTGGAGCCTGTGTCGGGAGTTTGCGTAAGTGTTATTTCAACACCTTCTGCCGGCGATTGTATCGCACAAACATCACCGCAATTGATAACCTGAGTTGAGCTACTATCGGTCCCGATAACAGTACCGTCACCCAGACCCTCTTTTATAATCAAGAGATAAGGGAATACTCTCGAGATCTGGAGTGTTTTAAGACGCTGTCTCGTGTCGTAGGTAAAGTCTGAATCTACACCATAGACACTTTCGAAATGGGTTGGTGCACCGGATGCGATGTAATTAAAATTGGTAGATATGTTGTTACTAGTCCCATCTAAGATATTGAGTATTCTATTTTGAGCGTCATAGTCGTAATTGACCGTTTCACCGGATGGATAAATAATGCTTGTAACATTGTTTTTAACGTCATATGCATAGTCCACGCTATAGCTGACATCGCTGCCTACGGTAACGTCCTGGTTCGTAAGCCTATTGGAGGCATCGTATGTATACGTGTAGTTATAAGTCTGTTCTACGTTGGGGTGTATCCCTACCATCGATGTTCTGTTATTAGCAAAGTCATATCCATAATCAACATCGGGTTCAGCTCCCGGGTTATTGACGTTGGTAAGTCTGTTGACAGGGTCATAGGCGTAGCTAGTCGTTTCTGACTTCGCGTTCATCTTTGAAGTCACATTTCCAATCTCGTCATGTGAATAAGAAGTTGTTCCGCTCTCGGGATGAGTCTCGGACACTAAGAAGTTTTTATCATTGTACGAGTAAGACCGTGAGGTGCCATTAGGTGAGCCTACCTGCACAATATTCCCTAATAGATCGTATGTGTATCCTGTAGCATTGGTGAGTGCATCTGTGACTTTAACTAATCTCTTATCATCCGGATCGCCGAATGCCTTATAATGCATAGTCGTGTTTTGGTTGTTTTCGTTGTTGACTGTGATTTTGCTGCCGTCAGCATCGCTTGAATACGTATAGCTTACAACTGTGCTATCGGGTCGCGTTATAGACTTGAGTCTGTCGAGTGCATCGTATGTGTAGCTGTTGCCGGTGTTTGGTGTGTTGGTATCGTAGGGTAATGATTCGTATGATTTTCTACCGCATACGTCGTATTGAATTTCCGTTTGTACGCCCGCGGCAGTTTGCGTACCTATTTTTCTGCCGAATCCATCATACGTGGTGTGTAGAGACGAATTACCTTTTGATACAGTATCAAATCGTCCATTCGTATCATCATATACAATATCGGTCACAGCCTCGCCGCTTGGTGGTGGAGTAATTTGGGTGAGTCTATTGATCCCATCATATGTGAATGAAGTGGTATTGCCTTTACCATCTGTATGGCTTGCTATAGTTCCTTCCCAGTTAATAGACCTATTTTCTGTGTAAATAGCTGATCCGCCTGCATTGTCTGTCGCGCCATATTTCAAGACAGTAGCAAGGCCATTATCATATAGATCAAAGACGGTATAGAAGTTCCTGGCGTTCTTTTCCCAGTTTAGATTGCCATCGGGGAAATACCCATACTCTGTGATTACACCGTATTGGTTTTCCATCGTTAGGTTGCCTGCAGGGTCGTAGGAGTTGGTTATTACTTTCGATTCACCACTCTGATTAACAGTTGTGCTGGCGGGTTTGCCGAAAATGTTTGAGCTTAAATTTTCAAAATATGTAATATCAGTAGTTCTTGTGAACTCCCCTGTTTCCATTATCTGTGTGGGGGAGTCGTAAAATTCATTATATGTAAATGTAGTACTATAATTTTTGCCATCCCGTGATATATCCTGTGAAATAAGTAGGGGTAAATATGTTCCGTTTATAGACGGCGACGATATATTGTCTTGCCCCTCATTCGAGATCTGATAAGAATTCCATACATTAGTGGTTGTCTCTACTGGATTATCTGCAGCATCTAACGTTTGTTTATAATCGAGTAATCCGATTTTCCATAGACCACCAAACGAACCAGTTCTAAGACCGAAAAAGTTGTATACCTCTTTGTTCCCACATGCATCAGTAACAGTTGTTTTATCGGTGGTTTCTGTAGGATGGTAATCAAAAGTCCATGTGCCTGGATTTGTTATATTAGGACCAGATGTTGTACGTGAAGTTAGAGCGCGGAATTTAAAATTACCCGTATTCCCACTACCTGATTGGTCATAAAGTTCTAGATCAAATGTTTCGTATGTATAGTCTATGGTACCACCCGAAGGATGTGTAATCTGGATTAACTCGCCATCGGGATGTCCGTCAAGTGGTTGCGCTAAATAATCATAATCCCAACTCGGCCCGACAGGGGGATCTACTCCGAGTAATAGTTTCCCCGATCCGCCATCATGATTATCCCCTCCTGGTACACCCAGTACTGTAGAATAGTTGTAGGTATATATGTCCCCAAAAACATCAATAGTCTTTATAGCATTTTCATGACATGTAGCATTATCCATCGTGAAATGTATTTCTCGACCGACACTGTCCGTAATTTTTTTAAGATGGCGGGATGTAGTATCATTTGGGCCATGGGGAGAACATGAACCTATGGTTCCTGTATCTGGAGTTGTTGTAAAACCACAACAGTCATAGTATTCAAATGTGATAGTATTTCCATTTGTATCATCAATGGATGTCACATAATAATTATTGTATGTTAGTGAGTTAGATACTCTATGATCAAATGTATATGTTGTGCCATCGGGCAATTTCATCACATACTCGTCAATTACCTGATCAGAGTTGTGATCGAAACCATCAATGAACCAGAAGTCTTCTGTTACATAACTACTGGCGATGTTCGAACTAATATTTGACTGATCATTCGTGAAGGCTGTTTTAATGGATCCATCTGGCATCTCAACTAAAATAGGATGTTGGATTTGTAAAATTGAACCTAATGTGTTGATGCGACCGAAATGCATCTCCCAACCTACTCCCAAATTCCCAAATACTGATCCGGAGATTGTGAAACCTACGTTAGTCAATTCCGAGAAAATCTTGCTGTTGTAAGTTCTTTGAATCTTTAGATCCAATCCGCCATTGCCTGGGAGTACAACATCGGTATGTGTTAAAACTAAGTTGCCCGAGAACAGGTTGACATATTCCTCTGGAGAGAACTGCATATAAGTTTTGTTCTTCTTAAACCCCCACTCATCGTAGTTCTCACCAATTGCAAACGCATATCGGGGTATCATCATTACCATGAAAAATAGACACAGTAGTGTGATTATTGACCTAGTATTTTGATAGTTCATTTTTCATTCCCCTCCAGGTAATAGCAGATAGTTTGCTGATCTAAAACATTGTTTATTGGATTTATAAAGTTTGTAGAAAATGGATTATGAATATGCAGAACACTAATTAACTTGGTTTTAGTGAAGGTGAGTTGAAGATTCTTAATTGAATCAACTGGTAGAGACAATGTTGATCTCAACAGAGCTGAGGGGTACAAAATGTACTGCAACATATTACTGCCTCCAGTATAGATCAGTAAACCGGCAGTAAGAGAGGTGTATTATAGTTTGAAAACTGTAGGAATGAGTAGGTTGAGTAAGTAGATCAGAATATAACTGTTTGTATAATCGACTCAGAATTAACGGTTAGAAAGATACCCCATCCTCTAACACGATTTACCCATCAAAAATCAATCAGAAATCAAAACCAACTATTGCCCTTTGCTCTAAATCGAAAATAGCAAATAAGATTATGTATGTCAAGAACTATTAATTTAGTGTATATAGACATACAATATTATGTTATTAACAGTGCTTACTAGCAATTAATCCTAATTAATCCTGCGTAACTATTTGGCGATTTCTGGTGGTAGAAGAAATTTCTGAATTATTGTGTAATTCCAACTCAATAAACTCAAACTAGAGCTATGTATATTTTTTGAAAAGATGTCTGTATTTAGGAAGGCGACAAATACTTAAATATTACAACAATATCATATTGACAAAACATATTTGTAAGTATATTATCATTACAGTGGCTGAGAAACGATTTCGAAATAAGATCTTTCAAGTTTGGCTTCATCCTACAGAATATGAATTCCTAGCAAAGTATGCGGAGAATAATATGATGACAGCCTCTGAGGTAGTCAGAGGTTGGATTCGTGAAGTGATGAAGCGGGAGGGGTACGAGATTATAGAACCTTCGTTGCCTGAATCTAAAAAAAGGAGGTCTAAATAAATGGGTAGTGTGTTCCTGAGGGGTAATTCATGGGTTATCGAGTATCGTAATATCAATGGCAAAATGCGCCGAGAATCGATAGGTAAAAAGGGAATGATGACTAAATCCATGGCCCGATCAATCCTCCTAGACAAAGAACGTGGAGTCAAACTTGGCCAATACGATATGTTGGAAGCTAATATCCCCAAATTAAAGGACTTTAGTGATGAATACATAAAATATGTAAAAGATATTTTGCAGAGAAGATCATGGGATAGGTATCGATATAGCATGTACAAGTTATTAGAGATGTATGGTGAAAGAAAACTATCATCTATAACACCAAAGGACATCGATGATTTTAAGGAACTTCGCTTAAAAGAAGTTAAACCCGCAACAGTAAACCGTGAACTATCTACATTGAGACAGATTTACAATCTTGCTAAGAGGTGGAAAAAGTATTACGGTGAGTATCCAGTAACCATATCAGGCTTGTTACAGGAGAATAATATTAAAGAAAGAATTCTTTCAATTGATGAAGAAATTAGATTGCTTTTATCTTCTAACCAATATTTAAAACCCATTTTACTAACAGCACTTCAAACTGGGATGAGGAAATCAGAGATACTCACTTTGAAATGGTCCAATATAGACATTGAGAACAATGTCATTACTATTGATCAAACAAATACGAAGAGTAAGAAAACAAGACGGATACCTATTAATTCAAGATTAAGATCAGTCCTGTTAGAGCAAAAGCTTAAAGGTGGAGGGAGTAAATATGTGTTCTTATCCTGTAATGGATTGCCATATAAATATCATGATTCAATCAAGGGAGCATTCGGGAGAGCATGTCAAAAAGCAAGAATAGAAGGTTTAAGGTTCCACGATTTAAGACATACTGCAGCCACTAGAATGATTGAAGCTGGGGCATCTATTGTAGCTGTGAGTAGGATTCTTGGACACAGTGATTTAAAAATGACTATGAGATACAGTCATCCGGAAAGTTCATTATTTGATGCAGTTGAATATCTAGATCAGTACAACTCCAAATCATTAACTGACAAATCCACTGACATTGAAATGATTAAGGGACAATGATGTGAAGTAACTCATTGAAAATATTGGCGTCCCCGAGAGGATTCGAACCTCTGACCCCAGGATTAGGAATCCTGTGCTCTATCCTGCTGAGCTACGGGGACTTTTTTGGGTTGGAGCTTTTAATTAGTACGATTTTACCTTAACCTTATCACACTCGCAAGTTGTTGAAATCATGTGATTGTTTAGGACAATTTGCTTAAAGATTTATTTTACTCTCAGAGTTAAGGTCAAGTCCATTCAGCACACCTAAAAAGTCAGATTTCTAGAGTTTTTCTAGTGAATTTCTAGTTGTAATTGCAACAACCCTTCCGGCTAAGCGAAAAAGGAGCTAATTATGGCCGGATTAACCAAGAAAGGTAAGACCTATTATGCGTTAATTTATGTTAATGGTAAGACCAAATGGAAAAGGATCGGTAGAGTTTCATATAAGGATGCAAAACAGTATTTAAGAAAACTGGAATTAGATTACGAATATAATGCAAAAGGAGTTATAGAACCAAAGACGATAACATTTAGTGAGTTCTCGCAGGAATACCTAAATTACTCCAAAGCAAATAAAGCTCAAGCTTCATGGGAAAGGGATATTACTAGCCTAGTAGCCTTGTCTAATCACTTTGGAGACTTACAGCTTCAACAAATAGATAATAAAGAGATAGAAGATTATAAGTCCAAACGGCAAAGGGAAGGGCGCAAAAATAGAACTATCAATATAGAACTAACCTGCCTGTCTGTAATGCTTAAGAAAGATATAGACTGGCACTATATAAATGCTCTGCCGACTATCAAGAAACTAAAGGAGTTCAGAAAACCCCCGCGCTATCTTACCAATATAGAGATAAATCATTTACTTGATTCTGCTACCTTGTGGATGAAATACATACTATTAGTCCTTCGTAATACAGGATTAAGATCTAAACAGCTAAGAGAACTTAAATTAGAGTATGCCGATTTCGATAGATCAGTCTTAGTGGTTATGAATACTAAAGGCAACAATTACTATACAATCTCTATGAATGAAGAATTGAAGACAACGCTACTCTATTTAAGAGACAACTATATATCTCCATTAGGGAAAGCATCTCGCAGAAAAAAATATCAAAGAGAATACTTCTTTTGTGCCCCTAACGGTCAAATGATTAAGTCCTTTAAGAATAGTTTCTCTAAAGCTGTCAAAAGGGCAGGGCTAAAGAATGTAACTCCACATGTTCTTAGACACACATTTGCTAGTCATCTCGTTATGAATGGGGTTGATCTTCCCACAGTGAAAGAATTGTTAGGGCATCAAAGCATAACTACTACTATGATATACAGTCATCTAAGTGATGAACATAAAGCAAAAGCGGTTAATAAATTGTCATGGCTTAATGAACCAAAACTGAAGCTAGTAGAGAAATAGTGTATGTAAAGATTTAAATCATCCCGACGTCGGGAAGTCAAATAATTATTTTAGCTTCTTTTAAAGATTCCATAAATAGATCTCGTAAATATGGATAAGTATCACCGTATTGTTTATTTGTAGTATAAGAAATATAAGCTTCTTTTAAAATGTTTAGGCACTCTTCAGACATGGTATAATGCGATGGCTCTATAAGTGTCTGATGAATGGGTTGTACTTTATCAAACCTAACATAGCCATGATTTTTAGGACATGCTTTATTCCCAATCATAGGAAAGAAAACAGGCAAGTATAATGACTCTACTAATTCCTGTAAATGATCATCTTTGTAACTTCTGATCGGCAGTATAAGCCAAACTTTACCTAACCTTAAGTCTCTATCTAGTTGTCTGCTGTTAGAGATTATTTTTTTTATGCCGGGATCAGCCTGTGTTAATAATAAAACAGGTCTCTTTTTAGCTTTTATACATAATACTTCTTCATTTGTTTCTAGTCTGAATGGTGTTACGAATGGATCATGTGAGTTGTTAAATGAGTTTGATCGATTAACATCTTGGGTGCCAATTACCGTACCATTTTTGTCAAACTCTAGTTTTTTTAATTCAGTCTCTGCAGGAGTAAATAGTATTGGTGCCCATCCCACACGTCCAACTTTCAATTCTAATCTTTCATCGTGATCATACCATTTATTAGATTTGGAATAATAATCTCTAATCATTCTTCTTCGAATGCATTTTTAAGTTTTCCAATCGGAATATTTAATTTTGCATCTTTGAGCTTAAATTCTTGCTCATCTTCAAATTCAGATTCTAAAGCTTTTTGAATTTTCATTTGCCATTCTTGGGTAAGTCTGGGCAATGGATATAATGGTTTGGCTTTTGAAGGTTCTTTTTTAGATGTTTTCCGAAGTTTGGTTTTTATTTCTTCTAATTTCTTTTTAGAAAGCGGATTTGTTTTTCGTGTATATGGTTCACTAATACTTGAGAAATCTAAGATGTCACCCCGATGAACATCTTGCATGGGTTCAGTGTGATGGTATACAAAGTTGAGTAATTCTTTAAGATCTGAATCGTGCCACTTTTTCACTTCGTCTTTAATGATTGATTCTACTCTAATATCAATTGGATCATTCTGACCTGCTGTATTATTTTCTTTGCTAATACTTAATAACTTAGCTGTTCGAATAGCATCAAGTTCTTTATGTTCAGTTTCTATAAAATCGATTTTATCGGTAGATAGTTCAAATGCATATGGACCATACTTGTGAAATATCCAATTAAGAGTAGTGAGTCTTTTTCTTGTTTGTTTATAATATTCGTATTCTGTTAAGTAAACCAATTTGACTAATTTGGTTCTACCAATGCTATTTGTACCTACTTCAGCACATTGTTTTAAAATTTGCGATAGTACGATGTTTTTATCAATCATGTAATCCCATACCCCAGACAGGACAGATCGACATCTTTTTCAATCTTCAATCTTTAGATTCTAGTCAGTAATAAAAATTATAATACAAAATTGTATTAATAATCCATTTTCTGTAATCTGACTAACGTCTGAAATTACGGAAAGTTCACAACCACTAGACCCATTTGTTGGTGTTGATTATTCTTTGATGTAATGTCAGATAGCAAATGTAGTAATGTATTTTCTTGTATCCGTGTGATTATTATAGATACATCAAATAACTAGTCCCAAACCCGATAAACCGTCTAATTAATAAATATAATAAAATACATTTATTATGACTACAACTAGCGTTTTTCAGTACAGGAGAAATTCTTTGAATTTACATAATATGCAAATCCCGATGTCGGGATGATTCAATCATAAAATAGTCTCATAACTCTAAAGATTTCAGAACTTGTTAGAGATCGTTTATGATCGAGTACCAATACTTTAGTATTAATTCTTTCCAGAAAAAATAAACCATAGTCTAGTATCAATTAATTATCTAATTTTATATAATACGTATTATCAGGTAGTTAAATCTGCTTGTAAAAAGGAGAGAATATTATGAGACTACTTCAAGCACTTATTATCTTTTTTGTTATCTGCATTTTACATTTAACAGTAGCGGTTTCATTCTCAACTGCAAAATCACCATTTGAGTTCCCGCCAAAGGGTGGTTTACCTGAATGTGCGGAAAATCTGAATATATGCAACTTTGATTTAGATGAATGTTATGTTGACTTAGCTGAGTGTGAAGCTAACCCAGGTCAAACATTTCCGGGGGATGGGTTTAGTAATCCTGATGCATATGGACTTTCAGGGCATGGTGTTGCATTAAGTTTTACTGATAATGGAGACGGCACCTTTACAGATAACAATACAGGTTACATGTGGGAGAAGAAAGATGATAATGGGGGTCTTCATGACAAAGATAATGTATACAAATGGAGTGCTACTTTACCTAACCCAGATGGTACGTTGTTTACGGAATTCTTAGATGCTATAAACAATAACTGCGATGGAGATGGTACTACTCCTTGTAATACGGATGCAGATTGCAGTGGTATTGGTAGTGGACTGTGTGGTCTCGCTGGTTATCGAGATTGGTGCATTCCTAATATTAGAGTATTTCAAAGTCTAGGAGATTTCAGTCTTCAAGGTAACCAAATAAGTTTTCCAGGTCTTTCATCAACTGATCATATTCATTGGACAAGTACACCCCATCCTAATTTGTCAACGCATACATGGAGCTGTAGGGGAAATAGTGTACATTGTGGTCATGCACACAAGACCAACGAAAATTTCGTTGGAGCTCGTGCAGTCCGTCCATGTAACTAAAATAGATCAATTTGTAGGTTGTTTGTTATATATAAGCACGTTGCCACATAACTGTTCTATACTCTTTGAACAGGTCAAAATATACGTACTTGTAGTTTGTTATGGCGTATGAACGGCTTTTATAGCTGTCATGTTGTGTTGCAGGGGTGTTTTTGTGTGTCATATTAGGCTCCATGCTCTTAGAGCTGATTCTTTGAAGCGGAATTCGCGACCTGGCTTAAGGGCGGAGCGTATAGTTGCGCAAAATTGACTCCAGGTAAAGCTACTGTCATTTGTATTGGATAGATCAAAACCTGGTTTTAACGTACTAATCGCTTCACTTTCCGTAATTCTCCCCTGAGAAAGTTCTAATAAGCCGACTCCGGCTACAAAAGTAGCGTTGTTTCTACTTCCTGGGGGGATTTTTTCGTTTATGTACTTCAAAATTGCTCTACTAGCCTTATTACACTCCTGCCCCCCTAACTGTTTAACTAAGTCTAATCTTTTTTCATGCCCTTTAAAGTTTGTAGGGGGGGTGTATCTCATAAAGTATGGCTTGAATCTGTACTTGATGTGCCTATTTTCCCCCTTTCCTATAATTGTTTCATCGAATAGTTCTGCTTTTCTCATCTTGTAAAGAAGGGCTTTTACAGTTCTAAGTGGTATGCCAGTTAGCTGAGATAGTTCTTTTTGAGTTCCTGACCATTCGGGGTTTTGCATGAAGAACATTCGCAACTTTTTTTCTGAAATATGCCATGGGGTACATTTTCTCTCTTCTATGTATCCCGCATCGCAAAGGGGTGTATAAATGTCACTAAGACTAACAGGCTCTCCTACCTGGTGCACTTTAACCAAATGCCTTTCCCTGTGTTTTTCGTTATATATCTCGGTTGCGAATTCGTTTCTAAGGATTCGTGTCGTATCGTGTTGTATATTTAGGTCGGCCCCTAAATCCTTAAATGCCCAGGTATATGCGCTTTGAGTCTTCTTCCAAAATTGGAACTCTTTGCCCGAAGTCCTTACTGGGACTCGTAGATAGGATTTTACATGGAATCTACCCGGACTAGTTTCTATAATAGTTGGTTTTGGAAGTCCTGCCCCTTGGATTCTAAATTTTACAGCATCCAAGGTTGTGCATCCATCTAGATCCACAAAGCAACACATAACATGGCTTATGTTGTCTCGCGTCCTTCTTTTGCTCTTGTCATTCAACAGCCCCACACCAAGGTATGTTGCAATCTCTGATATGTTGCGACCTTTCCACGCGCCTGTTCTGGTTGGATATATTTTACAAATGGATTTTCCATCTAGTTCTATCAGATTTGCGAAGTAAAAATTCTTATCTATATTGCGATAGTGAAGATTCAAAAATTCGGGGAAAAGGCCTGGTGTCATTTTTGCAAGTCCTTATGTGCTCTAATTTTCTGGCAGGCTGTTGGCCAATTGGTTGGAAAAGTCTGCAGTTTTGCATCTGTCTCGTGTTTATTTAAGAGTTTGTGCACTACATCATCAAGGTGGGGCAGGGATTTTTTCTCAATCAGGGTGCAAGGTTTCCTAGAACCATTAAAGTTCTCCAGCACTTCTTTATTTCTTATAGCTCTAGTTTTAATGTCTAGATTCTGAATCCAGTCTCCGCGCCAAAATCTATCGGATTCAGAAGGTGCAAAAGCAAATAAAATTCTCACTCCGAGATATTGGTGTAGAAGGTTTTGTGTGTTGAACTCGTCTAAGTTTATGGAGAAATTACCGGTTTTCTTAAGTGCATGTTTAACTTCAACATAAATGGTTCCAATATCCGAAATGACACAGTAAGTATCTGGGAGATGGCGAAGAAACTTAGTACTGTTGTCATGCAGTTTTGAAACCTGCTCTTTCACTTCCTTCGGTTCTCGGCCGACTCCAAATATTTCGAGATCTAGATCGAAATTCTCTTTGAAATACTCTTTTGCAGATTGTTCTTGCCGCAGGCCCTTTTGCAACCGGAATTCGAAATCTCTATTACGCGAATTGGGGTGTGTATGGTCTTTATGTAGTCCGTCAGGAAAACGGGATGTTAGCCCGTTTTTATTTGGAGTGCGATCGGCACTTTTATTATTTTTAGGACGTGGTATACTGACTTTACACATTGATATTATTCAGTTTTTGCACACAGCCCGCCTATGAGCGGGCTTTTTATTTTTCGCCTACCTACTGCACAATTCCGATTTTATTTCTTCTGAGCTTGTTGAGCTTGCTCTTGATCGCTTTGTCAAACTCTTTTATTTCGCTGTCCAAGAAAGAGCAAAGTGAGAATCCGGCAGTACGATCTAAATGCTCACCACCGTCTGTTAGGATTAAAACTTGCTCTACACCTTCAGAAGTGACAGTCAAACCTATACGCGGACTAGCCATGAATATGACTCTGGATTTATCCATAACCTATATATCCGCTGCAGATTACGATTTGTCCGGATTTATTTTTGAAATTGAAAAAAAAGTGGTCAAAAGAACAAATTGACCACTTAAGGTGTGTTAAAGTTGGAAAAGAATAAGGGTGGAATTTAAGAAGTTAGGATTTTGCGTGCTACTTTCAGTCTGTCACTCACTGTGCTTTTTGAAATTGACAATTCTGCCGATATCTCTCTTATTGTGTATCCGTCTTTCTTCATATTTAAAATCTGCTGATCTGTTGGGTCCATTTTATTGATTTTGTCTTTAAATTCTTTACCGATTGAAAACTCTTCATATAACAGAAAGGGGGTGTTTTTATATTCTATTTGATATTCCGGTGTGTTTTGTTGTGTATTTGAGTCTAGTGAGATGTCATTCATCTTTTCGCTTGGTTTTCCAAGATGGGATTTATAGCGATCAGCGATTCGTTTGGGGACATACTTTATCCCTTTATCCCCTTCAGCTGCAGCTATGATTTTGTCTTTAATAGTTGGGAATTTCTTAAATGAGCTCATTAGTGCTTTAACAATTTCTACCATAAATTCTTCATCGGAGTTATCTTCTGAAATAAAGTCATTATTAGAACTATTGTCTTTCTTAAGCTTATTAATTTTAATTCTAACCTTCCGTTTTAGTTCTTTTTTAGCTGTGTTCTCCGCATATTCAATTAAGTTGTAGAGTGATGTTTCGGCCAATTCCCGACTCTCAACATCATCGACAAATAGGTCAGAAAGCACAACATAAAGCTGATCTAATGTTTCTTTTTCGGTAAGTTCCAGTATCAATCTCCAACCTAGGACGAAATGCATCAGGATGGTAGCTAATAAAGGCGAACCTTTCCCCCCTACGTTTATAATGGTTTTTAATTCGTCCCAGTTCTTGTCATCAGCAATAGTGAGTAAATAGCGCGAGTCCAATAAATCAGCTGATATAGAGTAATCTACTCTGGCCATTGGTTTTGTTCTCATATACCATTCATCATCGGACAGAATTTCACTAATCAGCCTTTCGGTAAGTTCGAAAAGATTCAACAACATCTTGGCATCCATACGACAAACCCATTCTATGAATTCATTTTCATCAACGAGCCATGTGCTGGGAAGTGCAGGGTTTGTTTCTCGGATAGAATCTTTTAGTTCAACAAGATAGCCTGAAAGGAGAGAGACTAACTTCAGTTTTTGCACGAAAATAATATAACCGTTTCCACGCTATGTGACAAATTGCGACACCGGTGACAATATATGTCAAACTATAAAATAGAGAGACTTGCGTTAGAATTGGACCCTGACTATTTTAGACTTAATCGTTTGTAGGTGACCCCTAAGACGCTGGCACCCACCCCCCATGCTCGCCTGGCCCCCCTACTACATAAGCCTACTCATAAGAGACAGGACTATTTCCAAAACATTGCAGAGAAAAATAAATCAAATAAAAATAGAAATATGTTTCCGAATATTAGATCATCTATAAGTACTCATTGTATAAGTACATCTTGATATGAGTACACCAAACACATGTTGTTAAACAGGGTGTTAGAATAGCAGGAGAAGGGGTTCAAAGTGACCCCTTGAATAAAGGTAGATATATGCCATTAAGCCATGACGATAATGTCATACCCTATTATCATAACTGTCTGTAATCATTGAATATGCATAGTTGATAAAATGCTAGATAAATCACGTCAATCTGTAACCGCCTGTAATAACTAGAGAACCTACATTCTGTTAGTTTACATAATAGAAAAATATCGGACGTTGTTTGTGGTTATTTGCAACTTAGACTAAGGTTAAAATCGATTCAACTTTCTTACGTTTAGGGTGCTCATTTCGAGAACTAATTATGTTATTCTACGAATCAATCACATAAATAAGGGGGGGTAGTAAATGAGAATATATTTAGCAAAGGTTAAGAATGATAATGGTAGTTATTGTAACTATGTAATCAGAGCCGAGAGTATGGAAAGGGCTATGATTATATTAAAAAATGATTATAGTCAAATACCTGATCCTGAGAATATAGGATTGATAATGGAAGATACTGATCTAAAAACATGTATCTTCAATATCGGACGCAAGATAGAAAGTGAGCTTACTGACCTTAAGCTTACTGTTGTAAATGGTATAGATTCAGCAATTCGCGTGTCTCCTGACCCAGTTACAGGTGTAAACAGCAATGATCTTGAGCATCTAAGGAATCATGTAGATAAGATGAATCAAATAATAGCTAATGTGAATGAATGCTATGATGTATTCTTAGGAATTGCTGAGCATCGAGACGAACTACTTGGTTAAGAATAATCTTATGTTAAGGGTTATATAATAATTACAGTTAGTTAGATTTGTTCTGCTCAGGTCTGGGTGGTGCTGCATCGACTATTCCTTTTTCTGTTGGGATGTCGGCTGGTCTTCCTGTACCCTGATTGACCCCAATAGTAAGAACATTCACATTGATATCAGTGGTAGCTTTGATGTCTCCAGTCAATTGTAGATACGTTTTCCTGTCATTATGGGACGTAGACGCGCTTGACACCGCCCCTTCCACGAGCTTTTCATAAACAGCTAATCTATTAGCATTTAGATAAGAATTAGCCAGTTGCTTTATAAACTCATTGAAATCATTACCTTTTTGCTTAGAACGCCACATCAATGTTCCTATACTCTCTCTGTTTAAACCTAACTCTCTACATGCTTGAGAAATCGTGACAGGTTTCTCTGATTGTAATAAATATTTAGCTAATTTACGCAGTTTCGGTGGAAATTGTTTAAGGCTAATCGTATTTTCTAAAACAAGATCATCGTGTTTCATAAGCAATTCATGTTATTCTTGATTACTTCTGTGTATTTGTAAATATACCATGTGAATTTGCTTATAACTAGTTGAAATGATTCAATATATATAAATCAGCATCAATTATTTATTTCATGTCTTGTGTATATTAATCATTCTTATCAATTTCAAATAAATCCAATTTACCGGGTTCCATATATTTTTTAGCTACAAGTCTTTGATATAAATTTCTGTATTTTAATAGATACAGCTTGTTAATAGCACTATTTTGTGAGATTTCGTCATAGTGTTTCATGAAGTGGTGCAATTTAAATAGAACAATACATAAATCTTTGAGTATCTTTTTGTCTAACTCGGTTACATCTTTTGAATTTTCAGGAATCAGTCGTGAACTTTCATCATCGTCTATTGTTGAAAAGAAGTATTCATAACTTCCTTGCATCCGCGGAAAATTAGCTTTTTGTTGAAATAATTTTTGCAATTCACTATCATACTCTTTCATTGCTACATGCAATTCATTTTTAAGTGCTTCGTCATTCAGATGTTTGACATGTTGTTCAGATATTTCTCTTGATTTTTTGAGTTCTTCTTTAGTAATCGTGAGTTCATCTTTCATAGTTTTTAGCATCTGTTCTGAGTGGTTTAATTGTTCTCTCGATATGCTGAGAGTTTCATTGGTAGCTCTCAATGTATAAACTAAAATGATTATTACGATGAAGCTTAAAAATGGACCGAGTAATCCAGCTACATAATCCCCGAATTGTCCCCATATTGAGTGATCACTGCTAAGTTCTCCCCTAAATTGATAAAAATAGAATGAAAACACTAACACAATTGAGCAAATGGCAACAAGTACTATCCATAATTGTATTTTATCTAAATCGGTAAAGTGTTTTTTAGGAGTTAAATCACTCGATTCAGGATTTGTTGTTTGATTATTCATGGTCCAATTATGTAATGAATCATCATATAAAGCATATTAGCCGATTATACCACATAAATGTAAAATTAGGTCTAAGATGGAGTTCCAATCATAGTCAGGATATGTATAATAGGAAAACTAGTTGTGAATATGGTTTGTAGGCAGGTTCTTCTAGTGTTTTTCTAGTGGGGTGATGTTGGGACGTGAAATATCAAAACCATTGCAAAAAAATTATTAAATAAAAACAGCTAGTTGGAAGGGGAGATATTGTCTATGACGACTTAGGAATCCTGTGCTCTATCCTGCTGAGCTACGGGGACTTTTTTGGGTTGGAGCTTTTAATTAGTACGATTTTACCTTAACCTTATCACACTCGCAAGTTGTTGAAATCATGTGATTGTTTAGGAGGAAAACGATGAGCATTACAAAAGTAAGGCCGTCTAAAACACGTATCGGATGGATTGGGACAGGGGTTATGGGCAGTGCAATGTGCAGCCACATTGTTAAGAAAGGCTACAAAACAACGGTATATAACAGGACCAAGAGAAAAACGCGTGATTTGGTAAAACAAGGTGCCGAATGGGTGGCTTCACCGGCTGTAGTGGCAGAGAATTCGGACATTGTTTTTACTATAGTCGGGTTCCCGGTAGATGTGCGTGAGGTCTATATGGGAGAGAAGGGGATTCTAACCACAATTAAGCCCGGCAGCATCGTAGTTGATATGACTACTACGGAGCCTGCGTTGTCGAAAGAGATATATGATAGAGCCAAGGACCTTGGTGTGCAGGCAATTGATGCCCCTGTGTCAGGAGGGGATATAGGAGCCCAGGCCGGTACACTCTCGATCATGGTAGGGGGTGATGATGAAGCCGTGCGCAGTGTGATGCCTCTACTAAAGCTTATGGGTAAAAACATTGTGCATCAGGGGGGACCAGGGGCTGGGCAGCACGCAAAGATGTGTAATCAGATAATGGCTGCTGGTATCATGAGCGGGATGTGTGAAACGCTTTTATATGGCTACAAATCCGGCCTTGATCTTGTGACCATGCTTAAATCGGTGAGCAAAGGGGCTGCGGGCTGTTGGATGTTAGACAACTTGGCCCCTAGGGTGATAAAGAGGGATTTCAATCCCGGGTTTTTCGTAGAGCATTTTATAAAGGATATGGGTATAGCGTTAAAGGAAGCCGAGTCGATGAATATCGTACTGCCGGGACTCACAATAGTTCGTGATCTATATGTTGCTACAAAAGCACAGGGGCATGGGCGAAAGGGGACCCAGGCTCTATTACTGGCTTTGGAACAAATCTCGGGAGTTAAGCATTAACCGTATAGGCTTTTCATCACTATATATGCAATAAACGGTGCAAAAGCTACTATCAGTGACAGGTTTAGAAAATACCATAGGATGTGAACCCATCTTCTCTGGGATTCGCATAGGTAGTTATAGATCACTGTAGATATGACAGCGGATACAGCAGTCGGGAATAGTGAGGTAACCCATAGTATCCAAACGAGCTTGGGTTCGTAACTTACAGATCTTGCAAATAGAGTAAATATTATAAGTGAAGCAACCCCGGCACAGATAAAGAGCAATAGCCCATAGATTGTATTTCTGATCTTAGCTGTCATTGTTCTGTAATATCAAACTAATCTACCATATTTGCTTAAATTCGTTCATAATATTGGCCGTTGGAGGATAAGAGTCATGAAAAAATTGTTAACATTAGTTTTGATACCCGCTTTAGTTGTTGTGATGTGTTCGTGTGCCAAGGTGTACGACGACGTTACGGCCCCTGCCGAGCCCGCAGAGCCAAACACATCGGAAGAAAGAGCGGAGCCCAAGGACGCACCGTACAACCCCGAGATCGAAGAAGAGATAGAGTCGATGGAAAACCCTCTTGAGACTGAGGAGATGGAGCAACAACCGCTAATAAAGTAGTGGACTATATATATAAGAGTCTTCTACTTGTTGTTTTTAACAACCTCAATCTCGTATAATTTCGGCCAGTTTTTACCGGTAACATAAAGTGTGTTGCTGTCGCTGTTATATGCAATGCCGTTTAGCACATCGACCTTGTAACCGCTTCTGTCGGTTTTGGTGAGCAGCCCCTCCAGATCGATCCATGCTCTTACTTTGCCCATGTGTGGGTCGATAATGGCTATCTTGTCGGTCCTCCATACATTCGCATATATCTCGCCGTTTATGAATTCAAGCTCGTTTAGGTGCTTAACAGGAGTTTCATTGTCCATTACGTTTAGAGTGCCTATCACACGGTAGGTGTTTGGGTTGAGAAAAGCTAGTGTGTGACTGCCGTTGCTCATTATAATGTTGCGTCCGTTGTAAGTAACACCCCATCCCTCACCCTCGTACTGAAAGGTGTTTATCAGAGTAAAATCGTTAACATCGTATATAAAACCCACCCCGCTTCGCCATGTGAGTTGTATGATCCGGTCGTCTACTTCGGTTATACCCTCGGCGAAGTACTGTCGTTTTAGGTTGCGCATCTCTGTGGTTTTGCCAGTCTTAAGCTCTACTTTCCTTAGACTTGAACTGCCGAATAAGCCCGTGCTTTCGTATAGGTATCCATTGCTGTAGAAAAGTCCTTGGGTAAAGGCACTGGGGTCGTGGGGGTATGAAGCTATTACCTTATATCCATAGACCGGAACTTCCTCAGTCTGCGATTGAGAGTCTTTTTGGTTACCGTCTATTGATGCATCAGACGAAGATTTAGAGTTATGGATTAAGTAGATTAGTCCAATCGCAATAATTATTGCCGGGATAAAAATTTTTAATAAATTGTTTCTATGGGCTTTGGTCATACGGCGGCCATTTATGCGTACTATGGGATATGAAATATAGTTCTAAGTATACGACCTGTTTTTAAACTATGTCCCAAGAAGTTTGTAAAAGTGGACAATATTATATATAAGTTCACATAATTTGGTATCACCTGGTGGGTATGCAGCTAACTTGTGTGGGTTTGTAGACATAAGTTTCTTTACCAATTACAATGATTTCTCGATAAACAATTGCTATTAGGCTTAAGCTTTGTCGAGAATAAAGGGTATATAAGAGGACTGAGGTATGACTAAAAATCAGGTGTTTTCCTGGTTCTTCATAGCGTTATTCCTTTTCCTGATCTATCAGTTCTATAGAATACTGAGCCCGTTTTTGCTCTCGTTGTTTTGGGCCGGGATATTGGTGCTATTGCTCTATCCAGTGTATGAGAAATTAAGCAATGTTTTGAAGCACAGGACTGGTATTGCTTCACTAATCATGACTTTCCTTTCTACTTTTCTGATCGTTTTGCCTCTATTGCTTGTTTTTGCTGTGCTTGCTGTTGATATATTCGATATATATCAAAGTCTGCAAAACAAGATAGAGGTGTCCTCATTGGAGTCGTTTTTCAATAAAATAAAGGCAGTTATACCAGTCTCGATATTTGAACAACTGGAAAAGAAGTTTGATACCGGCGACCTTACACCCCACGACATAGTAATAAAGAGCTTGGGCACAATAAGCGGGTATGCATTGGCAGAGATACAGAGCCTTGCCGAGAACCTAACCGGTTTAATAATTGATTTTGCCATAATGATTTTTGCAGTTTTTTTCTTTTTCCGTGACGGCAAAATAATGCTTGCAAAGCTCAAGTATCTTATCCCCATGAAGCTTGAGCAGAAAGATAAAATTTTTAAGAAATTCTATGACGTTCTTAATGCTGTGATACTCGGGGTTATGGTAACAGCAGCTGTCCAGGGAGTGCTGATGGGTCTAACCTTCTGGATCTTGGGAATCTCATATGGTGTGTTGGCGGGTGTATTAACATTTGTGTTTTCATTGTTGCCCGTTGGGGGTGCGGTTTTTGTGTGGTTACCAGTGGGCATATATTTCCTGGCTACAGGTGCTACCTATAAGGGTATAGCTCTACTATTGCTGGGTGGGTTAGTTGTGAGCTCCGTAGATAACTTTCTTAAACCTCTTATAATTGGGGGCAGGGTTAAAGTCCCAACACTATTTTTGTTCCTTAGCATTCTAGGCAGTCTCGGAGTGTTCGGGTTCTCGGGTATAATCCTAGGCCCTGTACTCTTAGTTGTGTTAATGAGTTTTATAGATATATATAGGGGTGAGTATCTGGATCCGGAACACTCATAGAACCCTGTCCCAATATTCCTTGAATAACCAATAATCTTGCGGTAGCATATTGACACAGTCTTTGCGTATATTATAATTTAGACAAGTCTAAATTATAAGTTATGTTTCTCTAAAAAGGGCGGGCTGTATATGCTGAATTGTAGGATTTCTATAACTGATCTTTTATATATACGATGTTCCCGTATAGGATCAACCTTGTTGTATATATCAATATCTGTTTTTTTTATTTTCACCTTGGCTTCACACTCGGCGCATGCTGTAGGGGGCATATCAAACTCCAAAGTTATAGTTCCAAGCACAGATACCGTGCCCTATAAAAGATTCGAGTTCGAGCCTTTTTTTGTCTTTAACATCGTGGACGACAATGACAATTCAAAGCTGTTCGGAGGCGGGGTCAGAATTACCTATGGACTCTTAGAAAATACAGAATTTGGAGTATCCGTAAACTATTTGAGCTTTGAGGATTCCGACATTATTCAATCCTCTACGGATTTCGGTGATATTCAAGCCGGTTTAAAGCTGAGACTATTTGATCAGAGTGATAACATCCCGTTTTCATTAGCATATCAGGCTGGTATATCGATCCCTGTGAGCGATAACATACCCTGGTTAATTGAGCCTGGAGGACTTATTTTGACAACTAACATTACTGAAAGGTTCTCTATGGATGTAGATGCTGTGTTTGGGATCCTGGAAGATAATGCATGGACTTTTATAAGTGAAGTGGGGTTTGGTTTTTACATCACCGATTGGCTGCAACCGGTGGTTGAAGCAGCGTATGGATATGAGGACCCAGAGGATGAAGAAAATATTAAGATTGTAAAAATCACAGGTGGATTTACAGCGAATGCTACCGACTGGATGACTATTATATTGGGTGTCACCAAAGATGTTTATACTCGAGGCACTGATGATGAGTTGATATTCACGGCAGCCTTTACTTTTTCGTTTTAATAATTTGATTTGTTGACATACTTTAGAGCGCACTTTATAGTTTTAGATGTATCTAATTATGGGTTTAGAGGTTCTTAAATGTATACACAATCTATAGAGGATTATTTAAAAGCAATTTTCGATATTCAAAAATCAAACGTGCGTGTTACGACGAATGCAATTTCGGAAAAGCTCAATGTCGCACCGGCATCTGTAACCAGTATGATAAAAAAGCTCTCGGCCAAAAAACTTATTACCCATAAAAAATATCAGGGTGTGAAACTAACAAAAGCTGGTGAGAAAATAGCACTTGAGATCATACGCCACCACAGGCTGATTGAGCTATATTTGGCCGAGGCACTCGGAGTGCCCTGGGACCAGGTCCATGAAGAGGCTGAGAAATGGGAGCACGTGTTATCTGAGGACTTGGAGAACCGTATGGACAGGGTGCTCGGGTACCCAACGCGCGACCCGCACGGTTCCCCGATCCCAAGCCGTGACGGCACCATGGCTGAGATTGAAACCGTAGCTCTTACAGAGCTTAGCGCAGGTCAATCCGGCATAGTAGCCGAGGTAAGCGACCACGACCCCAACCTGCTCAGATACATTGGGAAGATGGGGCTATACCCACAAACAAGGATAGAGGTTATAGAGGTTGAACCATTTAACGGGCCGATTACAATTGGAGTGAACGGGGACAGGCACATACTGGGCCCAGAAGCTGCTAAGTATATAAAGCTCACAGACATAGAAACAGTTCGGAGAGAGGCATCATGACAAAGATAATCCAAGTAACCATATTCACCATACTCATTGCATCATTGCTCGCCTGTTCGCAGCAACAGAAAAGGGATACTGACCTGTCGAGTAGAGCTATAAATATAGTTGCTACCACTGGAATGATCACCGACATTGCGCAGAACATTGGGGGTAAGAGAGTCGTGACCAAGGGGCTCATGGGTCCCGGTGTCGACCCCCATCTATACAAAGCTAGTGCGGGGGATGTAGCTCTGTTATCAGACTCGGACCTGATATTTTATAACGGTCTACACCTTGAGGGTAAGATGGCCGAGGTGTTTGAGCAAATGAATAAGCGCGGGATCGATACCGTTGCGGTCACAGATGTCATTGATCGTTCCGAGCTAATGGCTCCCCCGGAATTTGCTGGGAACTATGACCCACACGTGTGGTTCGATGTTAAGTTGTGGCTAAATGCTGTGGGTGCGGTTAAGGACAAACTGGTCGAAATCGATCCCGGTAGTGCGGATTACTACAACAACAACGCAGAGATATACTCAAACAAACTAGTTGAGCTCGACGGTTATGTTAAAGAGCGTGCCGAAAGCTTGCCCAAGGACAAGAGAGTGCTGATCACGGCCCATGATGCATTTAACTATTTCGGGCGGGGCTATGGGTTCGAGGTCTTGGGACTACAGGGCATAAGCACTGACTCGGAAGCAGGTGCTGCGGATGTAAAGAGGCTTGCAACTGTAATCGTGGATAGAAAGATACCAGCGATATTTGTGGAGTCGTCTGTGCCCCCGAGGTATATAGAGGCTGTGAAAGCAGCGGTAAATTCCAAAGGGTATAAGGTCGAGGTCGGTGGGGAGCTCTTCTCGGACGCTATGGGTAACCCCGGTACTCCTGAGGGTACATACGTGGGCATGGTACGCCACAACATAGATACAATCGTGAATGCCCTTAAAGGTTCGGGGGATTCTTCTTAGAGGTTCGGATATGAGTGAGATTCAGAATGCTATAGATGTTGAGGACCTAACGGTAGCATACCGTGAAAACCCTGTGCTTTGGGATATTGACCTCAATGTACCCCCCGGGGTGCTGATGGCAATAGTGGGGCCAAACGGGGCCGGTAAAACGACATTGATCAAGTCAATACTTGGACTTGTGAAAATCACCGCAGGAAAGATATTGATATACGGTGAGTCCTATGAGAGCCAAAGGAAGCTCGTAGGTTATGTGCCACAGAGAGGTAGCGTTGATTGGGACTTCCCTACAAGCGTGTTGGACGTGGTAAAAATGGGTAGATACGGCACGCTGGGATGGATTAAGCGACCAAGACAGAAGGAAAATGAGATGGCTATGTCTGCATTGCAAAAAGTAGGAATGTCGGACTATGCAGAGCGCCAGATAAGCCAGCTTTCGGGCGGGCAGCAGCAGAGAGTCTTTTTGGCTCGTGCACTCGTACAGGACGCCCAGGTTTACCTTATGGACGAGCCGTTTCAGGGGGTGGACGCTACCACAGAAAAAGCCATTATCACACTGCTTCAGGAACTAAGGGAACAGGGACGTACAGTTGTTGTGGTGCACCACGATCTCCAGACCGTGCCGGAATACTTTGACTGGGTCACATTGCTTAATGTACGAATCTTAGCCAGTGGTCCCGTTAGTGATGTGTTTAACGAAGAGAACCTAAGGCTGACATACGGCGGTAGGGTAGCGTTTATGACGTCCTCTCAGGAGGATCCGCAAAGCGACCATGATGACGATGCACGTTTCCTAAGGGGTGCTTGATGTGGACATCCCGGAACTGATACAAAATCTACTATCGGACTACACACTAAGAACAGTAGCGCTCGGCTCGCTTGTACTTGGTATAGTGAGCGGTACTCTGGGTGCCTATGCGGTGCTTCGCCGCCAGAGTCTCCTAGGCGATGCCATGTCGCACGCCGCACTGCCGGGTATAGCGATTGCATACCTGCTTACGGGCAGCAAGGATACATTGGTGCTGATACTGGGGGCCGGGATATCGGGCTGGATTGCCACACTATTTATCATGAACATAGTGGGTTGGACCAGGATTAAATACGATAGCGCACTCGGGATGGTGCTCTCTGTATTTTTCGGTTTCGGACTTGTGTTGCTCACAATCATACAGAAAAAGCCCGATGCCACACAGGCCGGGCTAGACAAGTTCCTATTTGGACAGGCCGCCGCGCTTTTGATGAGCGATGTGATCAGCATGGCAATACTCGGCTCTATAGCGCTGGTTTTGGTGTTTTCGTTCTGGAAGGAGTTTAAACTGCTAAGCTTTGATCCCGAGTTCGGCGCCACAGTGGGGTTTCCGATGAGGACGCTCGATATACTGCTTACAACTCTGATTGTATTGGCCATAGTGCTTGGGCTTCAGACCGTGGGTGTGGTGCTTATGAGTGCTATGATAGTAGCCCCCGGGGCTGCAGCCCGGCAATGGACGGATAACCTGGGTAAAATGGTCACGCTCTCGGGCTTTTTTGGTGCAGTCGGAGGAGTGAGCGGGGCAGTTATAAGCAGCACCGTCCCACGAGTCCCGACAGGTCCGACTATTGTGCTCTGCCTAAGCGCCTTGGTACTGATATCGATGCTGTTTGCACCCCGTAGAGGGATTATCTGGAGCAAAATAGAGGACTATAAAAACAGGAGCAAACTGCGCTTGGACGTCATATTGGAGGATCTCTACACCCTGGCACTCGAACACAAGGACATGGAACACGCACATGAGAGCTCGGTGCTAAAGCTCATGGGCACAAATAGGGGAGGAATAAGTAGAAACTTAAGGGAGCTTGAGTCCAGGGGCTATGTAAAACGCGTAAACCGCGATAAATGGGCACTCACATCATCAGGGATTAAAGAGGCGCTCAGATTGAGGGCCGCCAGGGGAGTTCGTCCATGAGCGTCGAACAGATAGAGATCCTGTTGATTGCGTCTGTTGTGGCACTTACATGTGCCATACCCGGGGTGTTTTTGGTACTTAGACGTATGGCTATGATGAGCGACGCAATAAGCCATTCGATATTGCTAGGGATAGTGCTGGCCTTTTTTATAGTCGAGGACATATCGTCACCGATACTCATTGTGGGTGCGGCGCTAAGCGGAGTGCTCACAGTGAGTCTGGTAGAGCTTATCAATAGGACAGGGCTTGTGAGGGAGGATGCGTCTATAGGGCTTGTGTTCCCGGTGCTCTTTAGTCTTGGGGTGTTGCTGATTTCGAGATACGCATGGAATATCCACCTGGATGTGCATGCCGTACTGCTCGGCGAGCTTGCCTTTGCACCATTCGATCGGTTGGTCATAAGCGGCTACGATATAGGGCCCAAGTCCCTTTACGTTATGGGCTCGATACTGTTGCTCAACCTGGTGTTCATTACGCTGTTTTATAAAGAGCTTAAGATTGCAACATTCGATGCGGGTTTGGCTGCGGCACTGGGTTTCTCGCCCTGGTTAATACACTACGGGCTCATGTCGTTGGTTTCGGTCACAGCGGTGGGAGCTTTTGATGCTGTGGGCTCGATACTGGTTGTGGCTCTTATGATCGCACCACCGGCGGCCGCATACCTGCTTACCGACCGGCTGCATTACATGATTGTGCTGAGTTGTATGATCGGGGTTCTGAGCGCTGTGACGGGGTATTGGGTTGCGTATCTATTAGACGCCAATATAGCGGGCTCGATGGCTACTCTGTCGGGTGTGATATTTGTTCTTGTATATATTTTGGCACCGGACAGGGGAGTGGTGGCAACTATTTTACGAAGGTCGAGGCAGAAATGGGAATTTGCCCAAAAGATGCTTGCGATCCATCTTCTAAACCACGAAGGTGGTAGGGACGAAGAAAGAGAATCGGGTATTGAGCACTTGGAAGAGACTCTATTCTCTGACCCCGAGTTTGGTAGGCGGATTGTGTCCAGTTCCGAAAGGTTAGGGTATCTGCTTGTAGAAAACGGGCACTTGTACCTGACTGATCATGGACGGGATTTTGCCCGGCAGTCATTTATAGATTAGTAACGGGCTTGGGGATTAACTGTTTTTGGGGTTTTCCTGCTGTTTTTTAAGTAGATACAAAACAACCTTTATCATAAGCAGTCCCTTAAAACCGTCGTCGTCATCTTTAAGCGAGTCTATGTAATCGAGACTGTCTCTAAGCGACTCGTCATCAGGTGCAAGCTTAAGAGCGGTTCTGAGTACGTCTTGGGCTTCGTCATACCAGCCCTTTTCTGCTAACGACAGCGCTAAAGAATTATAGGCCGGGATAAAGTGGGGTTGTTTGCCGATAATTGATTTGTATTGTTCTGTGGACTCATCGACCCAGCCCATATCAAAATAGCAGTTGCCTATAGAGAGCTCTGTCCATGTGTCATCCGGGTAAAGCTCTATGTGTCGGGAGAACTCTCCCAGTGCCTCTTTGGTCCAGCCCATATCAAAGTAGCAAGAACCGAGCTGGTAGAAGATTTCGTCTTTCATATAATCGTATTCGTCAATCACCGGTGTACATTCTTTAAATAATGAAAGCGCATCTTCGTAAAGACCCATTGTCCTGTATATTAGTCCCAGGTTCCACTTGGCCGGGGGGTAGTCACTGTTGATAGAGAGTGCTTGTCTGAACGAGACCTCGGCATCGTGGGGTTTTCCCATCCTAGACAGTGTGATGCCGAACTGGGTCCATAGGTAATAATCATCCGGGTTAATATCGAGAGCTTTTTGAAAGTACTCTACAGACTTATGGAACTCCTCCATCGCATCGTATGTGAGGGCGAAGGAAAGATGGACATCGGGGTCATGAGGGGCTAATTTTAGGGCTTTACCCAGTTCCTGCAGAGCCTCGTCAAATCGACCGACCTCCTTAAAATCATCGGCTTTGCTCAGATGTCGTTCCAGTCTTCCCATATCGGTTGCACGCTATATTTTTATACATGATATTTGCTGACACACATGTTGTCAACACTATTTCCACCGGTAATCAAGAATACGGAACATTCAAGGTTCTTTAGACAGGATTTTCGCAGGCTCCAAAGCCACAATTGAAAATAAACGGGGATACGAATTTAGATGCAACTAATATTTAACATTAGATATTTATAACCCAAAGCCAAACTAAATCAGTCCTGTTTGCTAGAACTAATAAAAACGATTAGACTCTCAAAAATATAGATGAGTGAAACAATCAGCGTAGCTATCCCAATCCCTACAACCGATGCGTTTTATTACAGTGTCCCCGCAGAGTTACAAGACGGAGTAGAGATCGGCAAGAGGGTAGTGGTGCCGTTTCGAAACCGCAGGGCACTGGGCTTTATTGTAGGTGTAGACAAGGCCCCAGGGGATATGGAGCTTAGGGAAGTTATTGATATCATTGACGATACACCGCTCTTTGATTCGAAAAGGCTCAGATTTTTTCGTTGGATTTCCGAGTACTACGTTGCCTCACTCGGCCTTGTGTTAAAGGCCTCGCATCCTGGGGGGCTAACACTAGGCCTAAAAAACACAGTGAATATCACCGATAGCGGACTCGAGGCAGCCCAAAGCGGTAACGTAAGTGGTCATGAGGGCCGTGTCTTAAACACACTAAAAAACTCGGGTGTGATCACCACTCAGAAACTGCTTAACTTGGTAGACAACACCTCTCACCAGCTTTTATACTCGCTTGGACGAAGGGGGTTCTTGGAGTTTAACTACGAGTTTAAGTCGGACCCGAAAATACAGTACGAAAGGGTGATAGTAACTAGAGGAGGGCCGGATGAACGCGGTGCAGAGATTCGGAGGAAACCGGCAAAAAATCGCATTTTCGAATATGTCGCGGAGCATAAACGCGTGCCCTATCCACACCTAAAGGAGCTCTTTGGGGGTGTTGGAGAACATATTAAATGGCTAGAGAGTAAAGGGTTTGTAGACATAGAGCTTGAAGAGGTGGTTAGGGACCCTTTTGCCGCAATAGTGGGGTCGCAGTCTGAACCACCCGATCTTACAGTAGACCAGCGCATAGCATCTGAGAAGATAAGTGCTGCAATTGAAACTGCGGAATTCGCTCCATTTTTACTCCACGGGGTAACCGGCAGTGGGAAGACAGAGGTATATATGAGGGCGATTGCGCAAGTAATAGCTAATAACAAAGAAGCTATATTCCTTGTGCCTGAAATCTCTCTTACCCCCCAGCTTGTAAGCAGGCTAAAGGGCCGCTTTGGTGCGGATGTAGCTGTTATACATAGCGGATTGAGCGAGGGGGAGCGGTTCGATGCATGGCGGAGGGCAGGCAGCGGAGAGGTAAAGATTATCATAGGTGCCAGGTCTGCTATTTTTGCTCCGTTTAAAAATATAGGAATCATAGTTGTGGACGAGGAGCATGAGAGCACTTACAAGCAGGACGAAACACCGTCGTATAACGCCAGGGACCTGGCCCTTGTGTTGGGTAAGATGACCGAGTCGGTTGTAGTTCTGGGTTCGGCCACGCCGTCTGTGGAATCCTATAATAATGCTAGGAAAAAGAAATTTAATTACCTTTCACTGCCTCTTAGGATCGGGGACACCACGCTGCCTAAGGTCAACATTGCCGATATGAGGGGGAAGGAGAGGGAGTTATTCTCAGACACTCTCCTCGATGCTATAAAGCAGAACTATGAGGACGGTCATCAAACGATACTGTTTATTAACCGTAGGGGCTATTCGTCTCTGTTACTATGCTCCCAATGCGGACAGATGCTTACATGCCCAAACTGCAGCATAAAACTTACATATCATAGAGACGACAACACCGTGCGCTGCCACTATTGCGGGCTTAGAGAGCCCCCGGCTGCCAAGTGTCGGGAGTGCGGCGGGCGGATGAGGGGGATTGGACTCGGTACGCAGAGGGTAGAAGAAGAGTTGAAAAAAATACTGCCCGATGCAAGAGTGGCACGCATGGATAGGGACACGGTGTCGGGCAAGCAGAAGCTCCTTAGTTTGTATAAACGCCTTGAAGCAAACGAGATAGATGTGTTGATTGGTACACAGATGGTTGCCAAGGGGCACGACCTGCCCGGGGTTACATTGGTTGGGGTGCTCTCGGCGGATCAATCACTCGGCATCCCTGACTTTAGGTCCGGAGAGCGTACTTTCCAGCTTATAACACAGGTGGCTGGGAGATCGGGTAGGGGCAGGGTTGGGGGCAATGTGATAGTGCAAACATATAACCCCGAGCACCCGAGTATTAAATACGCCATTAATCAGGACAGCGCTTCGTTTCTCAAGAACGAAACTGAACTAAGAAACCAGCTCGATTACCCACCGTTTTCCAAGCTTGTAAACATCAAGATGAGCGGCAGGAGAGAAGAGGGCGCAAAAGAGACTGCCAAGAGGGCGGAAAAAATATCGGCCTCCATGCTCTCGGGCCTGCCTGCGGGGACAATTGAGCTCATTGGTCCTTCGCCCAGTCCGATTTATAAGATTAAAAACCGTTATAGGTGGCAGCTGCTGGTAAAGTCAAAAAACATCTCCGTAGCTAGGAAATTTTCTAGATCACTAGTGTCAGTGCTCCGTCAAGACTCCCCGGACACAAGAATCTCGATAGATATTGATCCCATGAATTTCAGCTAGCTGCCTAAAGAGCTTGTTTTGATATGGTAGTATTTTAGGTATAGCGGTTAAATCCATCGTTTAGGGGAGGGGTTATGAAGACTAAAAGAACCAAAAACGATAGTAATGGCGATGTGGATCTGCAGGATCTCGGAAAAGCAGGCGAGCATTTCATTATGGGGGCTGCCGAGTTGGTTGTCGCCACCGGTTATGCGATAAAAGGGGTAAAGAATCTGCTCGACGATAAGGAGGGTAGGAAGTTTGTGCGCGATTTTCCGATTAAGATGATGGAAAGGGGATTTGAGGTCGTAAAAGAGATCCGGGATAATTTGGATGAAAAAGAGCGGTCCCGTACAAAGAAACCGAAGAGGGGTTCAAAGCGCAACAGGAAAATAGACGTTGAATAATTTAGCCCCAAACGCAGCTATTGCTGATTCTACAATAGAGCAGTACAAAGAGCTAAACGGTAGAGTAAGCAAAAAAGTAAAAGAGCTGCTCTACACCGTATCTTCCCACAGCAACTTTTTGAGCAGGGTCCTAGTTAACTACCCTGAGATTGCGAAAACTGTTGTTAAACTAAACGGCACTAAGCCAAAAAAAACTCATGCTGTGTTTACGAAAGAAGCGACGACGCTTTGTAAAAATTCACGCAGCACAGATGAGGTGATGGCGTGTCTAAGACGCTATAAATACACAGAGCTCACACGGATTATATATAACGATATCAGGGACCCGGGCTCGTTTACGGGGGTGATGGAGGAGCTCTCTGACCTTGCCTCGGCTATGGTGGAGGCACTGTATAGGTACCACAGCAACGAACTGGATTCCGAAAGCCAAGGTGAGTTTGTGGTGCTCGGGATGGGCAAACTCGGAGGCAGGGAGCTTAATTTAAGCTCGGATATCGATCTTATATATCTTTTTAGGGATCGAGGGGAGCCGGATGTTTTTTTTAAACTTGCCGAGAGGATAACCAAGAGCCTTGCCTCAATCACCGAAGATAGGTTTCTCTATAGGGTTGACTTGGGACTGCGTCCCGGGGGGAATAAGAGTGCTATTGCTATACATGTCGAGGGCGCAATAGAGCACTACTATTACTGGGGGGATACATGGGAGCGTGCGGCACTGATAAAGACAAGGCCTGTTGCCGGAGAGCTTTCGCTGGGGGAGGAGTTTGTAACCGAAATCGAACCCTTTGTTTATAAAAAGCATCTGGATTTTAGCTCGATCGAGGACCTAAAGGACATGAAGACTAAACTCGATCAGTTGAAAAAAATTAGGGACGTAAAGCTCGGGAAAGGAGGGATAAGGGAGATCGAGTTTTTTGTGCAGGCTCTCCAGCTTGTAAACGGCGGAGAGATAAAACAGATTAGGGGAACAAATACATTAAAAGTATTGGATAAGCTAGAACGAGTAGGCATAGTGGATAGCGATGTGAGAGAATCACTCGCGAGATCTTACATATTCCTCAGAAGGGTGGAGCATTCCATACAGCTTGCCGATGAGATACAGACCCATAAAATACCCACGGACAGCACAGAACTGGATCATCTGGCTAAACGTTGCGGTTACCCGTCCACCAAAGAGTTTCAGAGTGCAATGAAGGATCACACCCGAGAGGTCACGCGTGTATATAAAAGCCTCTTCCACGAGCCCTCGAGTAAAACAGAGGAGATTGGAAAGGAGTTTTGGGAGATTGCCGACTTCCTTACAGAAGGCAACATAGATGAGGAGCAGGCAATTGAGAGCCTCGCCAACCTGGGTTTTCAAAACCCTGTGCTTGCTCTGGAACTGATATCTATACTGCTCGATCCCCGGAGGGGTGCACTCACTCAGGAGGGCAGGACCTCGACTAGGCGCGTGGTACCTGCGTTTCTTGCAAATATTCTTAAGTCCTCAGAGCCTGACTCTGCAATTGTCAACCTCGAGAGGTTTATATCGGGGATAGGTTGGCGTACTTCTATATATTCTGTGCTCTCAGAAAACCCCGAAATCATTGAGCTATTGTCAAAACTGTTCTCAACCAGCGGTTACCTGTCTAATTTTTTAATACGTCATCCCGAGTACCTGGACCTACTTACGCTTAGAGATGTACGCACTGAATTTAAGACTAAAGACGAGCTCATGCAGAGCCTGATGGAGAGCCTTAATCAAGAACAGGACTATGAAAATAAACTCGACACATTGAGGAGATTCCGTTACGTAGAGACCCTGAAAATTTGTCTTAGGGACCTTAACAACGAGGTGGACCCGTTTTATGTCGGTAACTACCTGGCAATACTGGCGGAATCTATTCTCGAAGCAGGGCTTGTTATGGCCTATGAGCTGGTGGGGAAAAAACCATACAAGAAAACCCAGCGTCACGACATGATGATCCTCGGGATGGGTAAGCTGGGCGGTAAAGAGATGAGCTATAATTCCGACCTCGATGTTATCATGATCTATGAGGGGGATGATCACGAGTATTACTCGAAACTGGGACAGAGGCTGATCTCGATCTTGTCTGTGCCCACGGGCGAGGGGTATGCGTATAAGATCGATATGGACCTACGTCCCTCGGGACGCTCAGGGGCTCTTGTGACCTCGTTTGATTCTTTTAAGAACTATCACAATAAAGAGGCTAAGCTCTGGGAGCGTCAGGCCCTTATCCGTGCGGCACCGGTGGCAGGTGATATTGAATTGGGCAAAAAAGTGATGAGGACGGTAAACAGATTTGTATACACAAAGCCCTTAGCTGAGGATTATCACCTGGAGATCGACAGGCTGCGCAAGCGTATGGAGGTGGAGATCGCCAAGGAAAGCACCAGCAAACGCAATTTGAAAACCGGCAGGGGAGGGCTGGTGGATATTGAGTTCCTGGTGCAGATGCTACAGTTGAAATACGGGCGCGAGAATAAAAAGATAAGGCGCCAAAACACCCTGGCTGCACTCACAGCTCTTTATGAAGGGGAATTCATCAGCGATAGAGAGTACTCGATACTTAGAGAGGGGCTAGAGTTCCTCAAAAAGCTCGAGAATCTACTTAGGCTGCTTCATAACCGCTCTATAAACGAGCTTAAGGACAGTGATTTTTCCAAGCTTAGAATCGAGAAAGACGGCACTGACCAAAGTGCTATGTTGAGAGATAAGTACGTGGAAAAAACCAATAAGATCAGAGAGATATACGACAAGTATTTTCAGCAATAACACAAGCCCGAAATCTTGAGGACGTTATATGAAGAAATTTAAGAGCTGTATTTTTATTATGGCCGATGGGGCTAGGGCCGACCTGTTTTCAGAGCTGCTTAAGAATGGGGACCTGCCCAATATATCTCGGTATATAGTGGATAAAGGGTCGTATTTAAATGCCGTATCGGTCTTTCCTTCTACTACGGGGCCTGCTTATGCGCCTTATGTGTTTGGGAAGTTTCCGGGGCGGTGTGAGTTCCCTGGGATTAGATGGTTCGATCGCTATGAGTACCACAGCAAGGTGTTTTCTCTAAAGCGGTTTAGGAGCTATATAGGACCCGGGGCCTATTTTATGAACCGAGATGTCCTAGGGGACTCGGGTTCTATATTTGAGTTGATCCCGCATAGTAAGAGTATATTAAACGAGCTCTCTCGGGGCGTGAGTTTCGGTGCCGATAAAACCAAGGTAAAAAAGATTTATTATAAGATTAAGAGCCATTTTACCGAGCGCACAAACGAGGTGGATGAATCTGCGCTCGAGATTCTTATCAAATCTCTAAATTTAGGGCCTGATTTCCTTTATGCTGTGTTTTTAGGGATTGATACATATTCGCATATCACACATCCGTTTCATAGAAATGTTGTGGATTCTTATATCAGGCTCGACCAATCAATAGGGCGTGTAGCCCAGAAGTTAAAGTCCCTGGGCAAGCTCGATGAAACACTGTTTGTCATTGCGAGTGACCATGGCCTTACCCAGACCCACTCTCATTTTGACTGCGTGGAGTTTCTAAAAACTAAGGGTTATAAAACCCTATACTACCCAAATGTGTTTAAGCACTATTTGAATGCATCGGCGTCTGTGATGGTTTCGGGCAATGCCATGGCACACCTCTATTTCAAGAGCCCCGACGGGTGGGGACGTAGGTCTACGTTCGAGGAGCTAAACCCTGTTGTAGAGGGGTTGGTTAACCGAAGGGAGATCGATATAGTGGCTGGGACGGACCATGACGGTACTACATGGATTAAGAGCAAGCGGGGGGAGGCGACTCTAAGCATCGATAGCGACGGCAGATTAAATTACCGTAAAATTAAGTCTGACCCATTCGGTTACAACGGATTGCCGCACAGGCTTAGCACCCAAGAGTGCCTGGATAAAACGATAGACACGGAATATCCGGACGCTTTGCTTCAGATTATTCAGTTACTGGAATCCCGAAGGTCGGGTGACCTGATCATCAGTGCGGCGCATGGATACGATCTGAGGGCTAAGCACGAAAAACCGGAACACAGGTCGTCGCACGGAGCGTTGTTGCGAGACCATATGCTGGTGCCACTCGCAATCAGCACCAAGGTGAAAGTATCTCATGCGAGGACTGTGGACGTTTATCCCACAATCTTAAAACTGCTTGGGAAAGAGGTGCCGCAGGGGATAGACGGCGAGGGCATAGTATAGAGTGTACGCGTTTATTTGACGACCGCCCGGCAGACTGATTCCGTCGCAAACAACACAAGTGCTATCCAAAGGAAGTATGACCATATCTCTTTATAGACCTTAACGCGTTTACCGCGTTGTTCGATTCTGGGGGGTTGGGGTATGATCTCTAGTTTCGCGAGGTTTGATTCTCTAGTGTCCACATTTATAGGGAATTCGTAGCTCAGTTCGTCGTCCTCAACGACGCTATATAGACCGGGTTGGGATGTATTTGAAAAATAGTTGTTCTCCCGAGAGATCTCGTGCTCTCGGCCGTTTGGATCGATTACAACTGTGCGTTTTGATTCCGGTGACAACATGATTTTTATTTTCCCCCCTACCAAGTAGTTGTCGGTAGAGTCCGCGACACTGTTTTTCGGGTTTAGGATATTGGCTAAAACGGGCAGGAATACGGGAGTAATGGCAAAGTTGTTCCACTTCGTAGATGCGGAGGATGTGAAGAGTACGGAGGTGCCCATGCCTATTGTTTTTTTAGCTAGGAATGGTTTTTTGTCCGTTGCGGTGATTAGCACCTGGGTGTTTTGAGACGGTATGAGCTCAAACATCTTTTGTACTTGTACGCTTTGTAGTTTGTCTTCGAGCTCTTTACTGTAATTTTCATTGCTTAGCAGGCCGGATGGTCTGTCGATGGTAGTTGCCAAATCCCCGGGCAGAATTCCCCCGAGCAGCACATTGTAGGAGTTGCTGCGTGTCTGGTTGCCGAGGAATGTGATTAAAGTGCCGCCGTTTAGGATAAACTGCTCAAGTTTTTTAGATTTTTCGGGTGTTATATCCGATACGTTTGCCAAAATTATCGTGCTGTATTGTGCAAAGCTGTCTTTTAGAAACCCGGCGCTATCCTTTACTCTTACAGTGGTATTATTGGTTTCGGAAAGTGTCCTTACCGCCTGTTCAAGATAGTATGTCTCGGCGAGTCTCGGGTCTTCGCTTGGGTCCCCGTCCACTACGAGCACTTGTTGGTTGGGTCCCGGGGTTATGGAGAAATACCTTGAGTCATCGATTGTAAGCTGGTCGTTTGGGATAGTTGCGGTCCCCGAGTGTAGTGTGTCGGAAAGTTTATTGTCCGGGGCCAGTGTAAAAATTGTTACGCTATTGTTATTTGGCTCAAGATTGATGATGCTCTTAAGTTCCTCTCCACCGACTCTAGCGGTAAGGAGTACGTCGGATATAGCATTATCTGAATAACTCGATAGTTCTACCGATAAACTCAATTCATCGCGCACCGCCAGAGCGCTTGCGTCTGTAACAGCAATATTGTTTAGCTTTTTCCCATCTGTTATATCCTCAATAGAGAACCATTCGTGCTCAATGTGTGAGGTTCCCCACCCGTTTTTTTGCATGTCTGTAATAAGTAAAAGCTCTTTGTTCTCGGTTTTGCTCTGCCCGATAACATTAATGACATCGAGGATCCTTTTTTCATTATCCGTATAGGTGTTTGAGAGTGTTAGGGCCTCCAGTTGATCGTGCATATCTCTCCTGTTGTTTGTGAGCACTAGTTTTTCCGATGAGGTTGGCACAAGTCCCGCAACTGCTACGAAGCTCCCGTCTGCAAGGCTGTCTATAGCCTCTCTTGCGCTCTTTTTAGCCTTCTTGAAATTATCTGCGTACTGCATGCTAAAGGAGTTGTCTATTACGATAGCCAATGTTTTCGGCGAGTCCCCGGGTCGAGTAGAATACGAAAATAAAGCCGGCCTTGCGAATACCACTACGAGCGCTACTAATATGAGCGACCTCAGTAAAAGCAAAAGGAAGTCCTTTAGCCTAGAGGTCCTGGCAGCTGTGCCCGATGAAGCAAAGAGAAACATTAAGGATGGGAACTCCTTTTTCCCCGCACTCTTTCTGGAAATAAGGTGCGCTATGATGGGGAGGGCTACTCCCAAGAGACCCAACAAAAAGTATGGACTTAAAAACGTTAAGTTCAATTTGACTCTCTATTTATATGCAATTTCAATCAGGCTATCCTCTACGGGTCTATGGGGTGAGGTGAGCACATAGGTAAACCCGGATTGATAGCAGAGCTCTTTTATCTCGTTTACAAAGTTCATAATCTTAGACTTATAAGTATTTCTTATACTCTCAGTATCTACAATGAGTTTACGGTGGTCTTCCATGTCGTGAAATTCAAGCGCCCCGTTAAACTCGAACTCAATCTCGTCACGATGAAGAATGTGGAAAATAAACACATCTTTCTTTGAAGCCTTTAGTAAATTAAACGAGTTTTCAAGTTCTGTAATTTCGGTTAATAGGTCAGAGAATATGACGATCGCGCTATTGGCTCTAAATACCTCGAGTGATTTTAGTACCGATTTGTAGAGGTCGGTTGAGCCGCTTGCGCGCGTGATCTCTAATTTGTCCACAATAGGGTTTATGTGGCCCATCCCGGCTCGGGGCGATATGAAGTGAGAGTCGTTTGAACCTATGTCCATAATCCCGACTGCATCGCCCTGTTTTAAAAGCAGGTATGTCAATGTGCCGGCCAGTGTTTTGGCATAATCCAGTTTAGTATTGCCCTCTTCACCGTAACCCATAGATGCTGTGGTATCCACAAGCAGATTCCAGATGAGGTTAACCTCGTCCTCGTAGTTCCTTACGTAGAGGCGGTCGAGCCTGCCGTAAAGCCGCCAGTCGATCTGCTTTATATCTTCCCCGCTGTTGTATTCCTTATACTCCATAAAATTGGGGCTACTGCCCTTGTAATAGCTCTTGTGAATACCGGCTTTTTGGCCTTTAACTCTGGAGGGAACTATAAAAGAAAACCCTTTTAGTCTGAGGGCTGCTTCGGTGTCTATAATGGTTTTTAACATAGACAGGTTAATTTCAGGGGGCCGAGAGTTATGGTCTTAGAGTTGGCTAAGGAGTTTTTCGATCTCTTTTATGACTGACTCTTCTTCCAGTTTTTTGGCAATGGAGATCTCTTTAACCAGCAGGTTTCTGGCAGAGTCCATGATCCGCTTTTCCCCAAAGGAGAGCTCTTTTTCGGTTTGAAGCATGTTGATGTCGCGAAGCACATTGGCTACTTCAAAAATATCACCGCTCTTTAGCTTATCGGCATATTCGCGATAGCGTTTGTTCCAGCTCTGGTTGCCGTTCCCAGGGCCGTTGACTTTGTCTTTTGCTTTTAAAATTTTGTAAATCTTTGTGATCTGGCGTTTAGAAATAACAGGTCTTAACCCGACCGTTTCTGCGTTGTCTGTGGGGACCAGCACCGTGACGTCACTGTCTACAACCTTAAGTATGTAGAAGTCTTTCTTTGTGCCGCGGATTTCTTTGGATTCAATACCTTTGATATTTACAACGCCATGTGCAGGGTAAACAGCTTTATTTCCGACCTTAAACATTTTTTATTAAACTCCCGTGAACTGCTAAAAACTCCCTCGCCACAAGTAGCGTCGATACCAAACAATCTATCATACGAATCGGGCTCGGTCAAATAAACCCAGGTCGTTACGTTACCTAATATATATTTACGCATTAACATCGATTATACACATATAATATTAATAGTATATATAACATAGCAATATATTTTTTTACCCGATTTAACGTGCCCATCAATAACTAACGACCGATATGAGCTTTGGCACTTTTAAGTCGAGCCGGTTCGAGATATGAGCTCATTTAAATAATCAACTAAATGTTTTGACGTGCCTGTCTCTAGCGTCTGCTCAGGTTAATTATTAGTTGTGTGTTTGCGGGGGGTAACGTGAGGAGTTCTTGAAAACGTGAATATTTTGTATAGTCTTGTATGCTCTAATCAAAAATTCAAACCGAAACTAACAGATAAAGATTTTATGACGGAGGTTATCTACTATCATGCCAAAGTTAACTTCGGAGCAGCTTTCCGCACAGCATGGGATATCGAATCCCGGAAATATTTATTATAACTATCCCATACCCGCACTCTATGAAGAGGTTATTAAGAGGGGAGAAGGCGAGATAGCTGAAAACGGAACACTGGTAGCCTATACTGCTCCTCATACTGGTAGATCACCCGCCGATAGATTTATAGTTAAAGAGCCGGGTACAGAAGACAAAATTCTGTGGGGTAATATCAATAAACCTATTGCTCCCGAGCATTTCGACGCACTTTACAACAAAATTACAAAGTATTTTGAGGGCAAGGACATATTTGTTAGAGACCTCTATGTATGTGCTCACCCTGAATACCGTAAACCTGTAAGAGTTATTAGCGAATATGCTTGGCATAATGTTTTTGTAAACAATTTGTTCATTAGGCCCGAGCTCGAGGATCTGCCCCATAAAGAACTAGGGTTCACGGTGATTTCTGCACCCGGGTTAAAGGCCGATCCCGCCACCGACGGGACCAGATCAGAAACTTTTATTGTACTTAACTTTGCTAAACGGATTGCAATAGTGGGGGGTACTCGTTACGCGGGCGAGATGAAAAAGTCAGTGTTCACAGCGCTTAATTTTCTTTTGCCCGAAAGGGGTGTGTTCCCAATGCATTGCTCGGCAAATGTGGGGGATGATAAGGGAGTGGCGCTCTTTTTCGGACTTTCGGGTACCGGGAAGACCACCCTGTCAGCAGACCCCGACCGTGCATTAATAGGAGACGACGAACATGGATGGTTCGATAACGGTGTGTTCAATTTTGAGGGCGGTTGCTATGCTAAAGTCATAAAATTGAACCCCGAAACAGAGCCCGAAATCTATGACGCTTCGCTTAAGTTCGGCTCTGTGTTAGAGAACGTAGAGATAGACCCCGAAACTAAGAAAGTAGATTTCGACAGTGATAAGTTTACAGAGAATACTCGAGGAGCGTATCCCATACACTACCTCCCGAGTATTATTAACGAGGGTGTGGGTGGTGTACCCAACACAATATTTATGCTTACATATGATGCGTTTGGTGTGCTTCCTCCGATCTCAAAACTAACCCCTGAGCAGGCTATGTACTATTTTACCCTTGGCTACACCGCCAAGGTTGCAGGGACCGAACGGGGTGTTAGCGAGCCCCAGGCTACTTTCAGCTCTTGCTTTGGCGCTCCATTCCTACCGCGCCCGCCGCTTTTTTATGCAGAGATGCTTAAGGAAAAACTCGAGGAGACTAACGCTACTGTGTGGCTGCTCAACACGGGTATAACGGGTGGTCCGTATGGAGTGGGCCAGAGGATGCCTCTGCCCCAGACCAGAGCACTCGTGCGAGCAGCAATAGACGGGAGCTTGGACAAAACGGAATTCAAAGACGTTCCAGTGTTTGGATTGAGTGTGCCTTCGAGCTGCCCTGGGGTGGATGCTAAACTCCTAGAGCCAAAAAAGAGCTGGGATGATCCTTCCTCATACGACCAAAAGGCAAATGAGCTGGCATCTAAATTTGAGGAAGAGTTCAAGAAACATCATTCTTGATCTATATAGTCGAAGATAACCCCCCTTGTATTTTAGATAGTGAATATAATAAATTCAAAGCTCCAATTAGGATTCGGTTAATCGCTTTATTGGGCCAAGCTCAGTCTCATAATAATCATCTCTGCTACACACCAGTGCGTCCAATTAATCTATGGATCTACTGATCGACTCTTGTCGTATGGTGTGTAAATCTCAGCCGCCTGTTGACTATTGATGAATGATTATGAATATTATCTATCAATAGTTGTTAACGATGACAACAGCAAACAGTGCTTTAGCTGTTTAAATCAAAGATCAGTTTTTTCTGAATTAGTGCTCTAATCATGGGGTAGGAAGTTACATTGGGATGTCTGTATTCAACCGCACTACTAATATAACGATAAATGGTTCATTTTGGCCTTTGGGGAGGGGTTTGTAATGCGAATTCAGAGAGTTGTGGTTACTGAATTATTGGGATTGTTAATAATGTTACTTTTTGTGCCTGGAGCGGTAGCCAAAGATGTGTGGGTGAAAGACCCGGTTACGGATTGTGCAGTGTGGGATGGTGAAACCGAGACAGGTGATGTAATTAGCTGGTCGGGTGAATGTGAGGACGGCAAGGCCTCTGGGGTGGGGGTGCTTAGTATTGTTAACGGCGGGAAACTGATATCCCGTTTTAAAGGTGAGATGAAAGGTGGAAAAGCCAACGGTTACGGGGTGTTGTACTATTTGGTTGATGCCGGCTACGACCACTACATTGGAGAATTTAAAGCGAGTACTCTCCATGGCGAGGGTATATACACCGAAGCCGACGGCAGCAAGTACGAGGGTAATTTTAAAAATAATGAGCCACATGGATTTGGAGTATACAAGGGAGCGGACGGCTCTTGGTTCCAGGGGAATCTTAAAAATGGAGAGCCCGAAGGAGAGGGTTTTGACGGCAACAGCTCGGGCGAAGAGTACAGGGGAGAGTATGTAAACGGAAAACGGCAGGGTAAGGGGACTTTGCTTTACCCCGATGGAGGGGAGTATAGCGGTGAATTTAAAGACGGTTTACCCTGGGGACAAGGTGTGTATATGACACCCGACAGCGGAACGTATAAGGGTAGTTTTAAAAACGGAGAGGCAGAGGGCACGGGTACGTATACCTCGCTTGATGGTGATGTATTAAGCGGCAATTTTGTAAACGGTTTTCCCGACGGGAAGGTAATGGTTACGAAGGCAGACGGTACTCGGATAGAGCAGATGTGGAAGGATGGTAAAGAGGTTAAATAAATGTACGGAGTTAGCGGTGTTCACAAAAACCCTGTGATTAGGAGGCAGTAGTAATGCGGAGATTAGGAATCATAACAGTCATCATAGCAGTATGTGTGTCGATGTTATTACCGGGGTATTCGGCTAATGCTGGCCCATGGGGGGAGGCACTTGGAGGTGCGGTACTGGGCTCTGTGATAGGCGGGATTGCCGGTGGGGGAGACGGAGCAGCAGTGGGAGCCGTGCTGGGCGGGGGTACTGGGCTTGCTGTAGGAGCATCCAAGGCCCAGCGGAGAAAGACCCGAGCAAAACAGCGTCAAGCCCGTTATGAAAAAGAGAGACTCGAGTGGGAGAAGATGCGGGTTAAAGCGGAACTCAAAAACAGAAATGCAATTATCCAGTCGCAGCAGCAAGAAAGATCAAGGTTATATAACCAAGCTTACCAGGGCTCGGGCAATAGCTCTAGTACTGCAGCCAGGCTACAAGAACTGGATACGCTCAAAGCCCAGGGTCTCATTACCAACGCTGAATACGCAAGCAAAAGAGCTGAAATACTAAAAGGCCTGTAGTGTAGAACTAGACCTCCTACCTCATCAATTACATTTGAAAACCTGTGGAGTTGAAGTTCCAGCTCTCTTTTTAAAACCACATTCCCGTTGTGACGACAATGATTGCGGTTCCTCTCGGGGGGCTTATCATGATCTCGCTTAGTGTTTAAACATACCGTTACTCTAATATTTACAGTTCTTAACAATATCAAGATAAATCAATAAATAGTGTAGGTTAGAGCTCAACTCGATGGAGTAGTGTAGGATGATTTTATGCTAAAAAGTTAGTTGCGTCCCCGAGGGGATTTGAACCCCTGTTACCGGCGTGAAAGGCCGGTGTCCTGGGCCAGGCTAGACGACGGGGACGGGAAAAGCGAATGAGCCGTGCAGGATTCGAACCTGCGGCCCGCTGCTTAAAAGGCAGCTGCTCTACCAACTGAGCTAACGGCTCGATTCGAAGGGTAAATAATATCATGTCGTTATACATTGTCAAAGATTCTGTGTATGATTTCATATTTACGCAACTCATTGTAATCAGCCATGAATTCAGGTTTAAATAGACACTCTCGGGCATGATATGATTTCATCTCTCACCCCAAAGCAGCTAAGGAATTTTACACTTGCCACAGTTGCTAATTTCTTTTTCTTTTGTAATTTCTCGTCATTTTTTCTCCTACCGCTTTACATCGAGAGCCTGGGAGGGGATGAGGCTAAAATCGGTTTTATAATGGGTTCGTTCGGTATTACCTCGCTGGGCGCTATCCCGTTTGTAGCCTATCTTTTGGATCGGTACGGCAGGAAAAAATTCATGCTCCTGGGTGCTGCGATTATGTTTGTGGCGTCCATAAGCTACTCGCGGTTAAGTGCATTAGGTGATCTATTTTATGTTTACCGTTTGTTGCAGGGTGTTGGGTTTGCCCTGTTTTTTACCTCTGCCGGTACGTTTGTGTCGGATTATGTGCCGGCAAATAGGAGGGCGCAGGGGCTTGGTATATTTGGTGCCTTTACAATTGCCGCGTACGCTATTGGGCCCTCGTTGGGAGAGGTAATACTTCTTAGCCTGGGTTTCAAGGTGTTTTTTATATTCTCGTCCGGGTTCAGTTTAATTGCACTGGTACTGGTTTTGTTTACTGAAGACGGTGAGTTCGAGTTGTCCTCCGACCGGTTTGGGTTCGACTTTTTTAGGCTCGTTGTCTCTAAGAGATATGCGGCTCTGCTTGCCACAAACCTGATCATAGCCGGTGGGCTCGGGTCGATTCTAAATTTTGTCGCACCCTATCTGCGCTCAAAGGGGATAGTGGCTTTTAGTTTTTTCCTAACCTACACAATAGTGGTTACATCCATAAGAATTCTGGGCGGCAGGCTCTCGGACCGAATTGGCAGGCGTGCTATAGCACTCCCCAGCATTCTAGTGGTCGGGATCTCGCTTATCTTGATGATGCTCGTTGACTCTGTGCTTACGGCTGTGCTGATCTCGTTTCTGTTTAGTTTCGGTTACGGTCTGCTCTACCCGGTCTTTAGCGCCATGGTCATTGATAAGGCACGTCCTGATGAGCGTGGCAAGGCCATGGGGGCATTTAATGCATCGTTTAGCATGGGTATAAACTTTTTGGCTTTCCCTCTCGGAGTGATAGCTCGTGATTATGGGTACGATACGATGTATGTAGTTACCGGTGTTGTGGTGTTGTGTGGATTCGTATTTTTTATGCTGCTTGAGCCCGAGTAGTTGCTTGATAACAACCACAAATTTATTTAACATTGCGGACATATGAAAATAAAAAGCGACGACTATGTGTTGCTTTACTCCCCGGATGAAAAGACCTATCTGGTACGTGTGAGGGAGGGCCGGTCTATGGGCACTCATTTGGGCGAGCTTAGTTTTGATGACGCACTCGAAAAGGAGTATGGCGACGCGATATTTACTAACATGGGGCATCGGTTCTTGTTGCTCGAGCCCACGCTCGAGGACAAGATGATGAAGGTAAAGCGGCACACTCAGATCATCTATCCTAAGGACGCCGCACTTATCGTGCTAAAAACTGGGATTACATCCGGTATGAGTGTAATAGAATGCGGCGCGGGCTCGGGAGCACTTACAATAGCCCTTGCCAATGCCGTAGCCCCCGGGGGGAGGGTCTACACTTACGATCGTCGAGAGAAGTTCCTAGATAACGCGAGGTTAAACGTTGAGAACGCAGGACTGGCCCAACATGTAGATTTTAACTTGCGCGAGGTCGATGAGGGGTTTAATGAAAGCGATGTAGATGTAGTGGTGCTTGACCTCCCGTCGCCGTGGTGGGGAATCCCTGCAGCTAAAGATGCACTTAGGGGAGGGGGCAGGATAGCAAGCCTCTCGCCTACTTATAATCAGGTCGAGAGGGCTGTGGAGAGCCTTCGGGAGCATGGGTTTGTGTACATTGAAACGGTTGAGCTTTTAATGAGGCCAATTCGTGTGAGCACGGGGAAGACGAGGCCCGTGGATCGGATGGTCAGTCACACGGGGTTTCTTACATTCGGGCGTAAAGCAAACGTTGCGCTTGATTTGAACACAGACGAACCTAAACAAGCGGATGACGAGGAATGAAACCTTTTCATAGAAACCTAGTTTTTATAGCCTTGGCACTGGCTCTAGTAGCACTTGGGTATTACTTGGACACCCGCCCACCGCATACGGAAACCGAGTCCTATAGGGTTGTGCAGGTGATAGACGGCGATACAATCCTCATTAATGATCCTTCGAATTCAAAGGTCAGGTACCTGGGTATAGATGCGCCCGAGATCCCGCTTGAGGACGCACCTGGGGAACCGATGTCACTCGAGTCATGGGAGCTAAACAAAAAGCTGGTCGGGGGTAAGGATATAGAGCTGCGTTTTGATAAACAGAAGTATGACCGCTATGGAAGACTCCTTGCCTATGTGTATGTGGACGGGGTTTCCCTAAGCGAGGAGCTGGTTAGAACCGGTAACGCCAGGGTGCTTGTCATCGAGCCCAATGATCTTTATGCCGACTCTCTTTATGAGGCCGAGCAGAGTGCAAAGGAGCAGAAAAGGGGTATCTGGGGCCCTATAGACCAAATAGCACCGCCTGGGGGGAACAGCAAATTTCTTATAAAGCCCAAAGACGCTTCTCGCTATGTAGACAGGCTAGTGGTACTCAGGGGTAACATTACCGACACCAGGGCAAACGACAATGTTGTGGCACTTGAGATAGGAGATGATGTGGAGTTAATAATTTACAACTCAGACTTAGACAACTTTGAGTTTTTCGATATCGATCCTTTTACTCATTATTTTGGCAAGGATGTAGAGGCCATTGGCAGAGTGCGCATGTATCGAGGGAAACCGATGTTGACCATAGAACACCCGATATCGCTTAGGGTGCTCAATTGAAACCGAGAGAGTTGCTTGAACAGGGTGCAGATGAGCTTGGTGTAGAGCTCGACGCGGCTCAAACCGACGCTTTCCTCCGTTATTTAGATCTACTCGATAAATGGAACAAGAAATTTAACCTTACCGGCACAAAAGATAGCAACGAGATTGTCATCAACCACTTTTTGGATTCAATCACAGCACTAAAATATGTAGACCCGACCGACCGGGTGCTCGACATAGGATCGGGGGCCGGTTTTCCGGGTATACCTATAAAAATAATAATAGAGGGTGCGGATGTTACGTTAATAGACTCTGTTCATAAAAAGGTTTCTTTTATGCGCGAGGTCATACGGGAGCTTGGGCTCTCGAATATAAAGGCTCTGTGGGGTAGGGCGGGTGAGGATTTAGAGCAACTGAGCGCAGAATCGTTTGATGTCGTAATCTCAAGGGCTCTGGCTGATATAGAAACCATGATTAAGCTAAGCACTCCGTATCTAAAACCAAGTGGTAAGATCATATTGATGAGGGGTAAAAAGGGTGCCCAAGAGTTAAGTGAACTGCCTGCTGGTATCTTGCGGAGTTTTGAGGTCATGGAGAGAGACGAGCTCCGGCTTCCATTTAACAATAGCGAGAGGCTCGTAATTGTGGTGAGGCCAGTAGACCCCGGTTGACAGTTATTGTTGACCGTTAGTTCTAACAATGTTAGGTTAAGTGCCCAAATCCGAAGAGGTGCAAATGAAAACGATCGGGATAATAGGCGGCAGCGGTTTATACGAGATCGAGGGGCTAGGCGATATCGAGCAGGTTTCTGTTGATACACCTTGGGGCAAACCCTCGGGAGAACTCGTAACCGGCACCCTGGGTGACACTCGCATGGTGTTTTTACCCCGCCATGGTAAAGGGCACAAGATCATGCCCTCGGATATAAACTACAGGGCTAACATCTATGCGCTCAAGACCCTGGGAGTGGAGTGGATAGTATCGGTAAGTGCAGTGGGGAGTATGCGTGAGGATATTGAGCCCGGCCACGTGGTAATACCAAAACAGTTCATCGACCACACAAAATCCAGGCAGTCCAGCTTCTTTGGCAGTGGTGTTGTGGCGCATGTTTCTATGGCTGATCCCGTGTGCCCGGTCCTAGCAGAGGCACTCTATAAAGCCTCGTCCGAACACGGGGCCATTGTGCATAGGGGCGGGGTCTATATATGTATCGAGGGGCCTCAGTTCTCCACAAGGGCCGAGAGTAATCTGTACAGGAGTTGGGGGGTGGATGTGATAGGCATGACAAACATGCCCGAGGCCAAGCTTGCCCGTGAGGCCGAGATTTGCTATTCTACACTTGCGCTCTCTACGGATTATGACTGTTGGCACACCGAGCACGACGATGTAACGGTCGAGGATCTTATCGAAACACTTAACAAAAACGTATCGCTGGCTAAAGAGGTCATAGCGAGTGTGCCGGGGATTATACAAGGGAGCAGGCAGTGTGTATGTGCCAGTGCCCTTCGTGATGCGATCATTACACCAAGCGAAGAGATATCGATTTCGGACAAACAACAATTGGGTATATTGATAGGACGGTATGTAAAATGAAAGTACTTGTAGTGGGCTCGATGGCCCTTGATGATGTTGAAACACCGTTTGGGAAGGCTGATAATGTGCTTGGGGGCTCGGCTTCTTATTTCTCGCTGGCTGCACGGCTGTTCACACAGGTGAACGTCGTAGCAGTGGTGGGCGAGGACTTTCCCCAAGAACATATGGAGCTTTTTCGTTCCAAGCAGATAGGGCTTGAGGGTGTTACAAGGGGCGATGGGAAAACATTCAAATGGGAAGGCCGCTATGGTTATGACCTTGCGGATCCCGACACGTTGGGCACGTATCTAAATGTATTTGAAAATTTTGACCCCATTATTCCCGATAGCTATAAAAACATAGAGTATGTATTCTTGGCAAATATCGACCCCGAACTGCAGTTAAGCGTGTTGAAACAAGTGAATAGACCCAGGCTTGTGGCCTGCGATACAATGAACTACTGGATCGAGAATAAGCCCGAGGCACTGAGAGAGGTCCTGCAGTACGTGGATATACTTCTTATCAATGACTCTGAGACGCGAGCACTTGCGGGTGAGCCCAGTATCGCACGGGCAGCCAGAGTGGTGATGGAAATGGGCCCAAAATTCCTTATAGTAAAGAGAGGGGAGTACGGGGCGCTGATGTTTTATGACGGGGGGATATTCTGGGCGCCCAGTTATCCGCTTGAGGAGGTGATTGACCCCACTGGGGCTGGCGACACTTTTGCAGGCGGGTTTATGGGATATATTTCGGGCCGTAACGTGACGGACCTTACCGGTTTTAAAAAGGCGGTCGTGTATGGTAGTGTGATTGCATCTTTTACAGTGGAGGATTTTAGCGTCAACAGAATAGCATCACTTAGAACGGAGGAGATTGAAACCAGGTTCCACGCATTTATGAGATTATCGCATCTGGAATGAGTTCGTTATGAGAAAAAAGATACTTATATTGATTTTGCTATTGATCGGGGGAGTCTCTTGCGGGGGTAAATCAACGACAACGGAAGAGGAATCAAAGGCCTATGAGAACCAGAAAGCTCTGTCGGTTGCTTCTTTGCGTAGGGGGAACTTCCAACAGGCCATGAAGGAGATTGAAGAGGCAGAGGCTATGAACAACCAGGACCCCGAGGTCTATATGATCAAGGGCTTGATTTATTTTGGGCTTAAAGATTATCCGGTGGCTGCCAATTCTTACCTAAAAGCAATATCACTTAATCCCAAATACTCAGAAGCCAGGTATAACCTGTGCGGGCTTTATCTAAGGACCCAGGAGTACGATAAGGCCATCGAGCAGTGCTCCGTGGCTTCATCGGACTCACTCTATAGAGCAAGACCCAGGGCACTGACCAGTCTTGGAGTGGCCTACTTCAATAAGGGCAATATAAATAAAGCAAAAGAGTATTACGAGCAAGCGCTCTCTCTTAACCCTGCGTTTGTGTATGCACATAATGAGTTGGGAAAGCTGTACTTATCCACCGGGCGCGATGCAGAGGCTATAGCTGAGTTTAAAAACGCTATAGCTGGGTATCCTGCATACGATGAAGCGCACTATAATCTGGGATTGGCATACCTCAAACAAGGTGAGAATCTAAAGGCTTGTGAGTCCTTTAGAACCGTGGTGAAATTGTCTCCGGTCTCAGAGCTCGGGGTGAACGCAAACAAATACCTGTCTTCAATCTGCATGTAATTATTTTTATTGCTGTCAGGTCTTAGAAATCCGCTTTGCAATCTTGGTTGTCGAGACCCCTTCCTTTAGCTCTACGATATGTACCCTGCCGCCGTAACTCTCCACTATATCTTTACCCACGACCTTATCTACTGTGTAGTCCCCTCCCTTCACAATTATGTCGGGGCGTAGAGAGCGGATAAGGTTAAGCGGCGTGTCTTCGCTGAACTCGACCACATAATCAACGGATTCGAGTGAGGATAGAATCCGTTTTCTGTCTTCTATTTTCAGATATGGTCTATTACTGCCTTTAAGCTTTCTAACTGAACTGTCGCTGTTTATGGCCACCACGAGTACATCGCCCAGTTGCTTGGCCTCGTTTAGGAGTTTTATATGACCGGTGTGGAGCAGGTCGAAGCAACCATTTGTAAATACTATGGTTTTTCCATCGGCTTTTAAACCGGAAATGGCTGTGGTTAAAGATTGTCGGGTGTAGTTTTTTACTTCGAGGCTTGTGTTGTCTGCGTTAAGTCGTACCAGTAGGTCTTCGGGGTTTAGATTTGCCGTACCTACTTTGCTCACAACAAGCCCCGCTGCCTTGTTTGCAGCCGATACGGCATGTTCCATAGATTTAGAAGCCAGAAAGCTTATTGTAAACACACTTACTACGGTGTCTCCGGCACCTGTTACATCGAACACATCTACAGAGTCGGAGTCGATTACTTTAATTCGATTACCTTTTTCAAAGAGGCTAATGCCCTTTTTCCCCATAGTGATCAGCACTGCTTTGCATTGTGTCAGGTCCATAAGCTCCTTAGAAGCTCTTCTGAGGGCTCGGGTGTTGTCTATAGGATAGCCCACGACGGCTTCGGCTTCGTTTGTGTTCGGGGTTATCACATCGGCATTGCGGTATTTGGCGTAATCCATGCCCTTGGGGTCAACGGTAACAAATATCTTGTTCGATCGTGCGAGTTTTATGATTTTTTTTGTGAGTGTGGGGCTCATAGTGCCCTTTGCGTAGTCCGAGATGATAAGCGCATCGGGTCTTCTTTTTTTTATGTAATTTTGGAGCTTGGTAAAAAGACTCTTTTCTATCTCTGTTGAAACCGGGGTGATGTCTTCTCTATCAATTCTGGCGATTTGATTATTTTTGGATATGAGTCGCGTTTTAGATACAGTGGGCTTATCACGGTCTCTTACGATTCCCTTGGTCGATAGCCCCTGGTCTTTCATGATGTCTAATATCAACTCGCCGTTATGATCCTTGCCGACTGTGCCGAAAAGTTTTACTTTTGGTCCGAGTGTTAAAAGGTTTTTGGCTACATTGGCCGCACCGCCCAGGGTTGAAGTCTCCTCAACCACATTTAGCACAGGCACTGGGGCCTCGGGCGAGACCCTGTCTACGCTGCCCCACACATATGTGTCGAGCATCACATCGCCCACTACAATTATGCGTAACTTTTTGAAATGTTTGATTAAATCCGGGGGTCTCGGTCTGGGTTGTTTCATAACTTTTCGTCTGTTAATCAGATCGTCTGAGTTCATAATTATAATAAAGTTGTTCTCAGGTGTAAATCACAGTAGACTTTATTTACTATATTTATCCTTGGTGTTTATAGATGGTAGATATTCACTGCCACCTCCTCCCAAACGTGGATGATGGGCCAAAGTCATGGGACGAGAGTGTCGAGATGGCAAGGATCGCGTCCGGCGACGGGATTAAGGTATCCATTACCACTCCGCACTGGATTCAGGGGACCAACTGGGAGCCGGAAACTGACCGGATAAGGGAGCTTGTAGCTGAGCTAAACACTCGGCTGGAGCAAAACAGCATCCCACTCAAGGTGCTGCCCGGGATGGAGATCGGCATTACCGCCAATCTGCCAGAGCTCTTGGCTAACGGGGACATTATAACGCTCGGCGAGGGTAAGTACCTATTGCTCGAGATCCCGCACTACACACTGCCTTACGGACTGGAAGATATAATATTTTCTCTGGAGAGCCAGGGTACTAAGGTAGTGCTGGCGCACCCCGAGAGAAACAGGGAGTTTCAGAACTATCCGTCTAGGATCCTGCAGTTGACCAGGTTGGGGGCGCTAGTACAGGTTACAGCCGGCAGCCTCGAGGGTCTTCATGGGAGAAGTGCTAAAAAATGTGCTATGCAGCTTGCAAAGCTGGACGCACTTCATATTGTAGCATCAGATGCGCACTCCACTACCAATAGACCTCCTATCGTGTCCAAAGGGCTTAGATCGTTGGAAGATATTATGGGTGCTGAGTATGTGCAGGGGGTCCAGAGTAACATGAACCAGATAGTAGAGGGTGTTGAGGATACGGGTCTGTAGAGTGGATTTGTTCCCTACGACTTAGTGTGTTGTAGGTATTTCATACGCAGGTTGTAAATTATATCGTTTAGCAGGTTACCTTCTTCTTCGTCGAGATTACCCTTGGTTTTATCAAGCAAAATTTCAAGTATCTCAATCGTGTGTTTTGCGGCGGGGACGTTTACGGTTCTCTCTCGGGATTGGGGGTCGGGGATTTCACCCAGGTGTATGAGCGACGATGCGTTTAGTGACAGTATAAAGGCCGAGAAGTCCATAGCAATCGCGTTGTTTTCATCGGGTTTCTTTGTTTTTTCAGTCATATCTTATTGCTCCTTCTGGGGTTAGTGGTGATTAGTATTATATATCATTCGGTATTGTTACATATATTTTTTTAGTATAGCTCGCGGGTTGTAGGGGTCGGATTCAGCCAGTTCCTCGAGCATCTTCTTGTTGATCTCACTAATTTTATTGGGCATAACGATTTCCACAACAACGTATTGGTTGCCCTTTTTCTTTGTTTTCACGTTCTTTACACCCTTGCCCTTCAACCTTAGCTTAGAGCCGCTTTGCACCCCGGGAGGGATGGTGACTGTAGCCGTGCCGTCTAGGGTGGGGACCTCGACTTTGCCCCCGAGTATAGCCTCGTAGTATGTTATGGGGAGGTTCATGTAAATATTGTCTTTTTCACGTCTATATATGGGGTGCGGTTTAACCTTGATCCTGAGGAAGAGGTCACCTCGTTTGCCTCTGCCGGTCTCGCCTTTTCCCTGTACTCTGATCTTAGAGCCGTTATCCACGCCTGCGGGGATTTTGACAGATATCTTTTCAGTTGTGACTTTGCCTTCTTTCTGTCTGTTGATTGTAATATCGCGCACCCCGCCTTTAATGGCGGTTTCAAAGTCGATTTCGATCTGATACTCAAGGTTCCTCGCACTGCCGGGGGAATATTTGCCACCGAAACCGAATATATCTTTAAACGCGTCGCCGCGGCTTTTGGACGTGCGGCCGTCGTTTGCGGTGGAACCGAATATGTCCTTGAATATATCTTCCAAGCCCGAGATATCGGCTCCCGACATATCGTATTGGGGTCCTCCGGGTCTGCCCGGACCGTATGGCCCTCCGGGTCTGCGATATCCACCCGGGCGGTAGTCGCTTGAGCGCAGCATATCGTATTTCGATTTCTTGTCGTCATCCGATAGGATCTCGTTTGCTTCCTGTATCTCTTTGAACTTTTCTTCGGCCTTCTTGTCGTCGGGGTTATGGTCGGGGTGGTATTTTCTGGCGAGCTTGCGATACGCCTTTTTAATATCGTCTTTCGAGGCGTTTTTATCGATGCCCAGGATCTTGTAGTAATCTTTTATCTGTTGCTGCATAACCAAAGATACCTATACTCAAATATTCTGAATGCAATAAAGAATTGATCCCTAGTATGTCTGCTAATAAAATTTACCATCAAATATCTAGTTTCTGGTAATTATTAGACTCTATTATTAAAGTAATCATCGGTGAGTATGATTCAATAAAAAACTTGCGACGTGCCAGTCATGGTTAGCAACTACTAACTAGTTATCGACGGCACTCAGAATGGATTTTGCGATCTCAACAAAGGCTCGGGACGCTGGGTTGTTGGGATCGGACTCTACTATCGGGATGCCCGAGTCCCCACTCTTTCTAATCTCGGGGTCAAGTGGGATCTCTCCTAGAAACGGGATGTCGAACTTCTCAGCCATCTTTTTACCCCCGCCCCTGCCGAACACATCTATGGGCTCGCCTCCATCGGGGGACGCCAGAAAACTCATGTTTTCTACAATACCGAGAATCGGGACATTGAGTTTTCTAAACATCTGTACCCCTCTTTTGACGTCGATCAGTGCTACGTCCTGTGGGGTTGTTACGATCACCCCACCGCTAAGCGGTACTGTCTGTACGAGTGACAGCTGGGCGTCGCCTGTGCCGGGAGGCAGGTCTACGACCAAATACTCGGTGTCGTCCCAAAGCACGTCTTCGACAAATTGTTTTACGGCCCCGTGAACCATAGGGCCCCTCCATATAACCGTCTCGTCCTCATCGATAAGAAACCCGATTGACATGAGTTTTAAACCATATTTTGTAAGCGGAATGATTTTATTGTCAGTGGTTGCGTTGGGGCGTTCGTTGATCCCAAACATTATAGGTGCACTGGGCCCCCAGATATCGGCATCTAGCAGCCCCACATTCTCTCGCTGCTTGGAAAGTGCAACTGCCAGGTTAACGGCAACTGTGGATTTTCCCACTCCACCCTTGCCGCTTGCCACAGCTATATAGTGTTTAATATCGGGTAGTGTTGAAGGCTGTTTCGCCTCGGGTGCCGGGCCTCCCCCGGCTTGTGCACGGGGTTCTCGCGCTGAGATCTCCATGCTTACATCACCGACTCCTGGGTGCTCTAATACTGCCTTGGTTACGGCTTCTTTTATTTCCGATTCCAATTTGGGGTCGGGCTTGGGCAACACAAGGGTAAGGTTTACTTTATCCCCTGCAATATCTATGTTTTTTACTATCCCAAACGATACAATATCGCGTGTAAAACCGGGGTATTTAACCTGTTTTAGTGTGTTTTTAATGCTCTCGGGTTCTAAAGTCATAAATTGTACCGCTTCTACGTCATCCCAAGCTTCTCTCTGGCTTCATCGGATATCATATCGGGGTTCCATGGCGGGTCCCATACGATCTCTACTAGGACGTTTTTGGCGCCTAGTTCGCGTACTGCTGCTTCAGCCTGGCCGGCTATCATTGCCCCCATGCCGCAGCCCGGAGTCGTTAGCGTCATCTTAATATTTACATTGGATCCTGACGAGATCTGCACATCGTAGATAAGGCCGAGGTCAACAATACTGACCGGAATCTCTGGGTCATAGACGTTCTTGAGGGCTGCGAATATAGATGCCTCTGTAAGCTCCCCCTGTGTCTCTGGCTTTTCTGTTTTGTCGAATTTCTTAAAACTGACATTTTTGTTCTCAGCCGGTTTGGGGGAATTGTTTGTTATACCTATAACCTTTTTCATACCCATAATAATCACCCCTTAATTAATATTTTATATCACGACATCTGTATGTAACCTGTCTACATACTTATAAAATAATACGCGCTCAAGTACATTATACAATATCTATCCGCACTGTTTATAACAATACTCGTATGGTACTGCGCCGATTACAGGGATCTCTCGGCGGTTAAATCAAATCACTCACCACTATTTGCTCGGCCTAGGGGTATCCACGCTAGACGGCGGTAATACGGGTAACGTCAAAGCGCCCTCGGGTATTGTGCCTGTGAGTGAATCTAAAAAGCTAACTATGCTATCGACCTCCTCGTCGGTTAACTCCACACCGAACTGTGTTTCTCCCATGATTCTCACCGCTTCTTTAATGTCCCATACCTGACCGTCATGGAAATAAGGGTAGGTGCGCGTGATGTTCCTTAGCGACGGCACCTTAAAAACGAACTTGTCTTGCTCTTTGCCGGTAACATCGTGGCGCCCCAAGTCCTTGGCGTTCTTATAAGGCTTTACGAGACCAAACTTCTGGTACATGTTTGCGCCTACGGCAATACCGTTATGGCAGGTGACACAGCCCTTGGTAATAAAGAGCTCGAGCCCTTTTGTTTCATCCTCGGTCAGCGCAGACTCATCACCGTTTAGATAGGCATCGAACCTGGATGGGGTCACTAGGGTTCTTTCAAAGGCTGCTATTGCTTTGGCAACATTATCGTAGTTAACCGGGTCATCGCCCTCAAATACGGCAGCGAATTCCTCTTGGTAACCCGGGATGCTTTGCAACCTCTCCACTACAAGTTCTGAGTCGGGCATGCCCATCTCTATGGGGTTTAGCACAGGGCCCTTAGCCTGCTCTTCCAGGTCTGCCGCCCTACCGTCCCAAAATTGTGCCATGTGTAGTCCGGCATTAAGCACCGTAGGTGCGTTCCTGCCTCCTTTCTCAAAGTTTTGTCCTATAGAGGTCTCCAGGTTGTCCGTGCCATAGGTTGCAAGGTTGTGGCAGGTGTTGCAGCTAATCACGCCACTTACCGAGAGCCTTGGGTCGAAGAACAGCTTTTTACCCAACTCTACCTTCTCGGCAGTTTGTGGATTTGACTCGGGGGCTTCTATGCTATCACCAATTGGTTTAAATATCGTTTTAGCTTGGTCTAGGAGTTTTGCGTTATCGGGTTTTGCGTCCTGGGACTCATCTGCAATGACCGATATTAAAGGTATTATCAAAAATACTGCTAACACTACTAGTCTGAATCGATATATAGTCAGGAAATTCATTTCAAACATCCTCCGGGGTTTGGGGTTAATTTTATATTTTAACGCATACTTAACTATTATTAAATAAAACAGTTTGTGTAGCCGGTCTTCTCTGCGAATTTATTGGCTTAACTCTCACCAATACACTGGAGAAGGTGAGTTATGGTATATAAAAGTTGCGTTCATTTCAATAAACTCAGCCGCGATATCTGTTAATCCTCTAGTATTGGCTTGTTGATTAGATTGTATTTACTAGGAATCTAGTAAAGGTTCTGGCAGTTATGTCTAAACAATCTTGTGGTCGAGGGATCTCTACTGTATATTTACAGCCCAATCTGTGATTGAAATCGACACTCGAGGATTGACTGGCCTGTGGAAGCTATATTAAACGGCAACTTAACACTAATTACTTTTTTCCCGCTGCTCGGTATCCCAATAATAGTTTTTCTTTCGATCCTATTTGAAGAGTCGGAAGAGTTACAAAAGATTTGTGCACTGGTTGTAACACTCATAGCTTTTGTGATCTCGATCCCGCTCTTTACTAAGTTTCAAAGCGGAGTTCCCGGGATGCAATTCGAGCAATTCCTGCCCTGGATAGAGGGGCTAGGTGTGAACTACCATATTGGGATAGACGGGATAAGCCTCTTTTTGGTACTGCTTACCACATTTATCATGCCTATCACCATACTAAGTGCATGGAACTCTATAGAAAAGGGACTTAGAGAGTTCTTGATACTCTTGCTCTTTCTTGAAACCGCTCTCATAGGGACTTTCATAGCGCTCGATATGATCCTTTTCTTCATATTCTGGGAAGCAGTGCTCATACCAATGTACTTCGTGATCGGGATATGGGGCACAGAGAGGCGCATATATGCTGCAGTTAAGTTTTTTATCTATACTGCGTTTGGAAGCGCTCTAATGCTTATTGCGATATTTTATCTGTACTTCCTGCACCTAGAGCAGTTCGGTGTGCCTTCGATGGATGTGCTGGACTTCTACAAACTGAGTGTCCCATTTGGCGGTGTTCTCAGCCCACAGGGGTTGGCATTTCTCGCATTCTTCCTAGCTTTTGCAATTAAGGTGCCGATGTTTCCCTTCCACACGTGGCTGCCGGATGCCCACGTCGAGGCTCCCACAGCAGGCAGTGTGATATTGGCCGCGGTGCTCTTAAAAATGGGTACATATGGGTTCTTGCGTTTCCTAATGCCATTTTTTCCCGAGGCCACGGTGGCGTTCCTGCCGTTTTTGATAGCCATAGCGATTATAGGGATCATCTACGGAGCCATGGTAGCGTTTGCGCAGACCGACCTTAAAAAACTCGTGGCCTATTCCAGTGTAAGCCACTTGGGGTTGGTCATGCTGGGTATCTTGGTTTTGAATATCCAAGGGGTTGAGGGTGGGATATACCAGATGATTAACCACGGTCTTTCCACCGGCGCGCTTTTTATCATTGTGGGGATGATATATGAGAGGAGGCACACAAAGAAGATCGCTGAGTTCGGGGGCATAGCTAAGGTCATGCCTATCTTTGCTGCATTTTTTCTCTTAGCCACACTGTCATCTATCGGTCTGCCGCTTCTAAACGGGTTTGTCGGGGAATTCCTAATACTCTTGGGTGCGTTTAAGTTTAACTATGTCTACTCGATACTGGGTGCCACGGGTCTTATACTCGGAGCGGTTTATATGCTCTGGGCTTACCAGCGTGTGATGTTTGGGCCACTCGAAAAACCTGCCAACAAAGCCTTGATCGATATCAACCTAAGAGAGATAATGGTTTTACTCCCTATAGCCATACTCATGTTTGTAATGGGTATCTATCCCAAGCCATTTCTATCCAGAATGGAGGGCAGTGTAGAGGCGCTGCTAAACGATAAGTTTTCCAACACCGCAATAGTTATCCAGCAAGAAGACCGCTAGTGTCGGCTGGGTCTATCGAGTAGAGAATCTCTTCCACTATATTGTCGGGGGTTATGCCCTCGGCCTCAGCCCTAAAATTGAGTACGAGCCTGTGTTTTAGCACCGACGGTGCCACGAATGCGACGTCTTCGGTTGTGGGTGTGTAACGTCCGTCGAGCGCGGCGCGTGCTTTGGCGCCGGTGATAAGGAATTGCGAGGCCCTTGGGCCTACACCCCAAGACAGAGAGTCGCGAATCTTTTTTGGGGTAGCCGGGTCTTCGGGCCTTGTGGACCGGGCAAGCTTTACTGCATAGGACGCGACATTATCCGACACGGGAACCCGCTCTACCAGCGATTGATCTTCTATGATTCTGTTTGAGTCGAGTATCTTCTTAAGCTCGGGCCTGTAAGTGCCTGTGGTTGTTTTTACAATCCGTAGCTCCTCTTCATAAGATGGGTACTTAACGTCGATCTGGAACATGAACCTGTCGAGTTCCGCCTCGGGCAAAGGGTATGTGCCCTCCTGCTCTATGGGGTTTTGGGTGGCGAACACGAGAAACGGAGGGGCTATGGGATAGGTGTCGCCGCCTACAGTGACCTTTTTCTCCTGCATTGCCTGGAGCAGAGCCGCCTGGGTTTTGGGTGAGGCCCTGTTTATCTCGTCTGCAAGTAGGATGTTGCAGAACACTGGGCCGTGGAGGAATTTGAACACCCTGCTTTGACTGATATTGTCCATCTCGAGTATCTCAGAGCCCGTGATGTCAGAGGGCATGAGATCGGGTGTGAACTGCACCCTGTTAAATTTAAGGTTTAGAATATCGGAGAGAGTGCTTACCAGGAGTGTCTTTGCCAGTCCCGGTACTCCTACAAACAGTGAGTGTCCCGATGACATTAACGATATAAGCAGTAGTTCTATTACCTTTTCCTGGCCCACAATGACTTTATTAATCTCGTCAATTATGTTTGTTTTGATATCGGCCAACTGTGCTATCTTGGCTTTGTCTTGCTCTGTGGTTGGAGTCGGATTCATTTTTTTAACCCTCGGATGATAGTATAGTCAAAATTTCCTGCTCTTTTTGGCTAAGTTTGTTTTTGCCCTGCTTTTCGTAAATTGATTTTAGTGCGATATGTACCATTGGGTCGTAGGGATTTATAAATATAGCGTCTTTATACGATGACTCGGCTTTCGATAGATTGCCGTTAAGCAGGTAAATCTCTCCCAGGTTCATGAGTAGATCGATCTGCTCGGGGTGGATTTCGAGTACCGGTTTAATATAGGTCTCCGCATCTTTTAAGCGGTTGCTTTTTATGAGTGATTTCGTTAAACGTACAGCGATAAAAGGCGAGTAGGGGTCGAGTTTGGCGGCTTTTTCATACTCGTACACTGCTGCCTTGGTTCTACCCCTTGAGTAAAACAGGTCACCCAGCCGAGTGTGGTTCCTTGCAGTTTTGTTCTTTATCTCGTGCAGGTTTGCATTCTCCTTGTCTGATCCGGGGTCTTCGGAAACCTTTATTTCCAAACTCCCGGGACGTATCTCTTTGATCTTCTCTTCTAGGCCCTTGGACAGTAAATCGTTTTTCCAGCCGTCGTAAAACTCTTGGAAGCTCATACCCGTTACGGTTGTGATGGCGTTTTCATAATCCGGGTTTTCTCTAAGTGTATCAAGTAGAGTGTTGAGAGATTTTTTGCCCCATCTCTCGACCATAAAATTAATGGTCGATCCGGCCTGAGCGAAGGCCAGCTGTGCCTCCTCGGCAGTGTCGAGCATTGCAAAGGATGGGTGCATTTTCTCGATCGGTACGAGTTTTTGGTCCCGTAGTGCTCGGCTAAGGAGTGTTTCGTGCAGTGCGCTAAGCGATGGGCCTTCGGTCTGCCGCCACCTTTGCTCCGATGCCTTTGCAATTCCCTCGTGGAGCCATACAGGAGTTCGGTTTTCGCTCTTTTTAAAAACAAGGTAGTGGACATACTCGTGTGCCAGGGTGTCTGACCATTTGTACCCTTTGGGCATGAGCCTGGGTGAGAGGATCATGATCCTGTTGAACTTGCATATACCGACCACACCCGTGTTCTCTACACTCTCTTTAGGCAGCGTAGATGCCAATGTAAAGCTCTCTATGTCTGGATAGATTTCGACCACAATCCGGCTCTCTGGGTAATATTCCAGATCTAAGCCGATCTCAAAATAGGCCTTTTCCAGCACCTCTTGGGCATAGTAAGCGGCCACGGCGTCCTTCTTATCCATAAACCTGATCTTGAAGTGCTCGGTCTGTTGTTCTTGGAAGCTCTCGGATACGTTGGATACATGGATAATATAGTCCATGAAGGTGTCACGCCTAAATGAGTTTTTTTGGGTCTCGAGAGACTTTTCGGCGTACTCTTTGGCCTTTGGGTAATTGGGTTTGTTGTATTCCACAATCGCAAGCACACGCCATACCTCTCTTGAGACCTCGGCGGATTGTGCAAACCTAAGTGCTTCGTACGCATCCTCCGAGGCATCCTCTATCTGCCACTTTTTTATGTTTTCTTGAGCGCTTTCGAGCAGCTCGATAACAGGTGGGGTGTCTGCCCGAACCGAGACGGCTGTAAACAACATGATCACGGATATGAAAAAGATCCTCATTTTAGTATCCTATCGTAGTATTTCTTGTTTAGTTCGTTGTAACCCTCGGGCGAGCCTAAAAGCATGGCCTCGAGTATGTTGTCCTTAAACTCCTTACCCACCATCGATTCATCGAGCACGGGGATCTCCACATGCCGTCTATCGACCCCTGTGATACCCCCGGATTGCTGACTTTGGCCGAATACCATCGGGACGGGCGAGCCGTTGCCGTTTGCGCTCTGCATCATGTTTTTCATTAGGTCCTTTGTCTGGTTTTGGGCCTGCTCGAGTGATTTTATAGCCTCGTCTTGGTTTGAGATGGCTTTCGATATCTCTTTGTTTCGTAGTCCGTTTGATGCCTGTTGCATGTACTTTTGGGCCTGTTCTATGTTTTTGCTAATCTCGGGAGTGAGCGGTAGTTTATTGTCCTCGATTTTCTTATTTAGCTCCGAGGTCTCGTTTGTAATTCGGTCTTGGCGGTTTGCAAAATTGTGCGACATAGCATCTGTGGGTTCGGTGTCTTTTAGATTTTCCAATTCCTGCCGTATCTCTTTTGCTAATCTATGAGATTCGGCGAGTTCTTGTTTTGCGTTATCTGTGTTTTTGGGGTTCATCTCGGAAATGCTCTTTAGCACCCTGGTCTTTTGCTCAAGGCTCTTAGCGTTGCGTATAGATTCCCCAAAGTCGCCGCTATCGATCCAGTTGCCAAGGTCTTGGGCGTTTTGACGGGCTCGGTCAATAATAATTCCGCTATCGAGCTCATTTTCCTCTCGTTTCAAACGAGAGGTTTTCTCTTTGGCCTGAGTGAGCTGGTTTTTTAACCTGGCAAGATTGTCCCGCATATTATCCGTCAGCTCGTCGTAGCTCTCGGTGCTGGATGAGCTTTTAGTACTCAGCTCTTTTTTAAACTCGGTCGTATCGTCCTTTAAACCGGTTTCAGCCCTTTTAAGTGAATCTATGTCCTCTTGGAGGTTGTTTAGCTCAGAGATTTGGGCGCTTAGAGAGCTCGTGCCATGGGACCTGAGCCCAGTCTCAAGTGATGCGACCATCTGTCTTAGGTTGTTTAGCATCTCTGAGAGCATCTTCATGGCCTGCTCAGTGTTGCCCTCTTGGATGAGCTTGTTGAGTTCGTTTAATTTATCCTCTAGGTTCATCCCCTGTAGAGCGTCTTGGTTTACGTGGCCCGAGTGCACCCCGTTTTGCAATGAACTAAGCTTACGGGTGAGTTCTGACAACGCGTTCCTCAGTTGATTTAGCTCTTGTTCAATCTGTGCTTTGATCTTGGGGTCGTTTGTGTTCGAGAGCTGCTTCATCAGGTCTTTAAGCCCGCTGGCTTCTTCTAGTATCTGTTTGCTGTGTCTAAGCGATTCGCGGAGCCTCTCGCCTTCCAAAATGGCGTCTAAATAAAGTATGTGGTCCTCAAGCTCGCCTATCTCAAACTCAATGAAACTGCGTAGTGCCGGCAGTTGAGTGCGGTTAAATGATACCACTAGAGCTTCGCGGTTCTCTTGCAGCTCGGCAAGGCGTTTTTGCATATTGGCAAGCCCTACGAAGTGGATGTAGTCCGAGTAGTTATCCTCCCGCATATGGTTAATAGCTGTGGCGAGAGAGTCGATGGAAAGTCTTACCTGCTCTTTTACTTGGATCTGAGTATCTAGCTCAGATTCAATCTCGACTGGCGATAATGAGTGTGAGCTGCTTTCCTGATCCGGGTTTGTGACATCGGGAATTAATCTCGAGTTCGTAAGCTCTGTGGCGAGTGCGTCGATTAACCGTTCACGCACCTGTTCAATGGAGGTCAGAGATTTTGAGTGGGTCTCGTCCAGGTTTTTGAGCTTGATATTGAGTGTGTTTGAAACACCTTTTTTCGGCCCGTCTACTTTGTCGTTGTCATAGCCCTCGAGCCAAACCCTTATGTTGGCCCCCCTGCCGTCGTCGTGTGATCTTAGGTCCCAGTAGTATTTACCTTTGTAGGATTTAGGAGCCTGTTCAAACTCTTTTATAAGTTTTGAGGATTTTCCGCTCTCGGTCTCATACGCAATCATTATGCGCTCAAGCCCGCTATCGTCTGTAGCCTCATAGGCTATCTCGAGTTTCTCATCCGTGTTTATGTCTTTTAGATTGGACTCGGGCCTGGTGATTTTTATAGACGGGTGTGTGTCGTCGTTAACCTTGATCTTAAAATCAGGGGATTTTGTGTTCTTGATATTGTCTTGTATAAAGTATGTGCTGTTTTCAAGCGCTATGAATTCTGCAGAGATAGAGCCGTTATTGTACTCAACAGGAACAACTGGGCCGTTTTGTATGACAAGCTGTCCGGATTTGAGTCTTTGGAGTGGATTCGCCGAGAACACCACCTTGGTGCCTTTTATGGTCTCGACATCACCGTTACTACCCTCGATCGTCCGTTTGGCGAGTGAGGTGTGCTCGGGATAGATGTATGTGATCTGTATATCGGCTAGCTCGATATTGTTGTCTGCCATATTGAAGAACCCTCCATTTTTAACATAGTTCAAAAATGGATCGGGTGCCGTAATGAGGGCAAAAAACAAAATAAAGCAAGCGAGTGCTAATGCTATAGGGTAGGGCTTTAGCCTTCCCAACGGATAGAGTTTGCCGAGATCAATGTTTTTTAATATATCCGTTGCTTTTAGGATATGTGCTTTTATTAATGATTCTGAGCCCAGTTCATATTTTGGCGAGTCCTCAAGCTCATTGCCGAGCAATAGTGCGTTTAATGTGTCTTCGCGAAGCTCCGGTTTTACATTGGCTAGATCGTTAATAACCGCGATGTCATTCCTAGATGATATATACGGGTAGATCAGGTACTTGGTTAGAGCAAAAACCACGGCAGCAAGTCCCAAAAGTGTTATCACACTGTAGTAATATGAGTTCGGGTATAGATGCGAGAAGAGCAACACGGCTGAGATAATGAAGAGTACTATGGCTGAGCTTTTAAGAAACCCGCGGAGCAGTATGTTTTTGCTTCGTTTTTGCTTGATAACCCGGATTTGCTTGTTGAGTTCATTTAGCTCGGTAAAGGCACTCATTAATCTAAAATTGTACCTCAAGGTTGAGATTTACAAAGCTGGTAGGAGCACAATAGTTATGATATCCTATACGGCCTTGCGGGCGGTTGACTATGTATCATGGCATTTAAGAGACTTCTTACAAAGAGAATGGAGTTTGCGGCTTCCCATCGCTACTGGAATCCACAGTGGACGGCTCAGAAAAATAGATCGGTATTCGGCAAGTCCGCCAGTGATCACGGCCATGGTCACAACTATCTATTGGAGGTAACGGTGGAGGGCGAGGTAGACCCCGAGACCGGGATGATCGTAAACATCTCGATACTTAAAACCCTTATGGCCGAGGTGCTTGAGGGATTTGACCACAAATACCTAAACGAAGATAACCCTCATTTTAAGGAGCTTATACCCACTACCGAGAATATAGCCATGGTGCTTTGGAATCTGTTATACGAGAAAATTAAAGTGACCCAGAGCAGCTATAATTTATATAGGGTTAGGCTCTATGAGACTAATGATATGTATGTGGATTACTGGAGGCGTGACTGATTGTGGAAATTACGTGTTTGACAAAGATCTATAGGTTCTCGGCGGGCCACAGGCTCTATCTAGAACACCTGACGGAGGAAGAGAATCTGAAAATATTCGATACATGCGCAAATCCCAAGGGGCATGGACACGATTACTATCTGGAAGTAAAGGTAGCAGGGGATGTAGATAAAGACACGGGTATGGTTGTAGAGCTCGGTAGATTGGACCGGACTGTAAACGATGTGCTTGGGGAATTGGATTACACCAGGCTAGATACCGATATCCCGTATTTTAGCCATAAACAGCCTACGGGGGAGAATATTATAGAGTACGTCTGGGACCGGCTAGAAAACACACTTGGGGAGAACCTTGTGCATTTGCGGCTTGGCGAGACATCTAACAATTTCTTCGAAATATTTAAGGAAGGTGGATATCCGTATGAATGTTGAAAAAGCGGTTTTGCAAATACTGAAAAAGATAGGGGAAGACCCCGAGAGGGAGGGGCTTAAGGACACACCCGAGAGAATCTCTAAGATGTACGATGAGCTTACTGCGGGTTACAGGATTGACCCGCACGATGTTATTAACGATGCGATTTTTCACATAAAGTACGATGAGATGGTAGTTGTAAAGGATATAGAGTTTTACAGCATGTGCGAGCACCATATGCTGCCGTTTTTCGGTAAGTGCAATGTGGCATATATACCGTCTGGCAAGATAGTGGGGCTTAGTAAGATTCCTAGGATTGTAGAGGTGTTTTCGAGAAGGCTTCAGGTCCAGGAGCGTATGACGGTGCAGATAGCTGATTTTCTGGATGAGGTGCTGGAACCCCAGGGTGTGGCTGTTGTGGCCGAGGCCTACCACCTGTGTGTGGCAATGAGGGGGATAAAAAAGGCCGAGGCCAGTATGACAACAAGCTCAATGCGCGGGGTATTTAAGAGGGACGAGCGTACAAGGGGCGAGTTTCTGTCCTTTATCAATAAACGTCCGTAATTAATAAAATTCGGCAATTTTGAGCTGCTTATATATAGTCGAAATTAGCCATATACACTCGAATTCATACAAAAATCCTACGGATTTGGGTATGTTATGTCGCTAACCTATAATTTTCGGTGTTAATGGTATAAAAATTGCAAATCTTATATTATATTTATAACCAATTGACAATTTCATGGGATCAAATAAATGCTGCGTACAGTAGTAGTAGGATTTAGTCATAAAACAGCACCAGTAGAGATCAGGGAACGATTTTCTTTCACTCCGCAAGAGGTAGAGTCGGCATTGCCGAAGCTTGCAGCAAAACCCTTTGTCGGCGAGTGTGCAATACTCTCGACTTGCAACAGGGTCGAGATATATTCAGTATCAGAAAACATAGATAAATGTGTCGAGAGCATAAAAGAGTTTCTCTCCGAGTTCCACAACATTCCAGTCGAGGAGTTCTCCCCCTACCTATACATATCCATAGGACACATGGCTGTAAGACACCTGTTTAGAGTGGCATCGAGCATCGATTCGATGGTCGTGGGAGAGCCTCAAATTCTGGGGCAGGTTAAAGACGCTTACAAAATAGCTACTTTAAAAAACACAGTTGGACTTATCCTAAACAGGCTATTCCATTCGGCATTTTTTGTTGCCAAGAGGGTTCGTTCAGAGACCGGAATTGGATCCAATGCCGTTTCAATAAGCTATGTGGCAGTAGAACTCGCAAAAAGGATTTTCGATAACCTCTCCAAGAGGTCAATACTGCTTGTCGGTACCGGAGAGATGTCGGAACTGGCTGCTAAACACCTGATTAAAGCAGGTATAGGTGATATGTATGTCGCAAGCAGGCATTATGAAAATGCCGAGGCACTTGCAGACAGGCTAAACGGTAAACCCATAAGGCTAGAAGAGATCTACTATCACCTAAAGGATGTGGACATAGTAATTACAGCTACGGGCTCGACGGATTTTATCATCCGCCAGCAACACGCCAAAGAGGCGCTCAAACTGAGAAATAACGACCCGATGTTTATGATAGACATTGCCGTGCCCCGGGACATTGACCCCAGGGTAGAGGAAATAGACGATGTGTACCTTTACGATGTCGATGATCTTAAAAATGTTCTGGATGAAAACATAAACAGCCGAAAAGAGAGTGCCCGGAAGGCCGAGCTTATAGTGCACGAGGTAGAAGAGAGCTACATAAGATGGTTAAACGGATTAAAAGTCGTACCTGCCATAATAGATCTCAAACAAAGGTTTGAAGAGATCATGCAGATTGAGGTGGACAAAGCCCTTGGAAAACTCGGAGATTATTCCGACAAAGAAAAAATAGTGGTCGAAACACTTGCTACCAGAATAATTGGCAAACTGCTACATAACCCATTGATAAACCTTAAAAAAGAGGCCTCTACATCGCTGGGTGCGCTCTATGTGGACTCTGTAAAAAAACTTTTTGCACTTGATGATGAGCTCTTGATACTGGAAGAAGAGGAAGATGAGGCAAACCTTTCGGATTGGAACTAGGGGTAGTGGGTTAGCACTTTGGCAGGCAAACCATATACAGAGCCTTCTTAACGAAAAGTTCCCCGATATTACTACCGAGATAAAAATTATTAAAACCACCGGAGATCTCGACCTGGCGTCACCGCTCTCAGAGATTGGCGGCAAGGGTGTGTTTGTTAAAGAGATCGAAGAGGCGTTGTTGTCGGATGCCATTGATATCGCTGTGCACAGCATGAAAGATATGCCGAGCATCCTGCCCGACGGGCTTTGCTTGGGTGCCGTAGTCGAGAGACACGACCCTAGAGACATTCTCGTATCAAAAGACAATAGAGGGTTAAGTTCCCTTGCTCCAGGTGCCAGGATCGGCACCGGTAGTCTGCGCCGTGGGGCACAGCTGCTACATCACTACCCTGGGCTCAAAATAGTTTCTATAAGAGGGAATGTCGACACAAGGATCAAAAAGGTTGGTACTGAGGGTCTTGACGGAGTCGTTCTGGCCAAAGCGGGTGTTGAGAGGATGGGCCTAGGTGAGCATATAAGCGAGATTATCCCCGTGGATAAAATAGTCCCGGCCCCGGGCCAGGGCATAGTGGCACTTGAGCGAAGGGAGTCCGATGTGGAAACCGATAGGCTTATTGGTGCCATAAACCATCAAGACTCGTGGGTGGCGGCGGTAGCCGAGAGGGCATTCCTTAGGCATTTGGCTGGCGATTGCAATGTTCCCGTGGGCTGCCATGCCCTGCCTAATGGTAATAGTGTAGATATGGTTGGTTTGATTGCTTCCCCTGACGGTAGAGAGATGATTAAACACCAAAAACAAGGACTATCTGATAATGCTGAGCAAATAGGTAAAGACCTGGCAGCATCTATTCTGGATGCGGGAGGGGCCGATATCCTTGCTTCTCTATCCGAGTAATCCCATAAATATAATCTAGGATCTGCTATCGGTGATTGTGCCTACATGGTACTATAGATGTACTGTGGACAACGACAATCACCTCCTTCAAAAACCCAGAGACGCTGTCTTCGCCTATCTTGATGTGGAGACTACGGGTCTTGATCCCGTAAACGGCGACCGTATATGTGAAGTTGCTGTAGTTAAGACCAAAAACGGAGCGATTATAGATAGTTACGAGACACTGGTTAACCCCGGTATTCCTATCCCGACTGGGGCAACTTCCGTAAACGGCATAACGGATCAAATGGTACTCAAATCACCTTTTTTTCGCAATATTGCAAGGGAGTTGTTGGCTTTTATAGACTCTTCGGTGATTGTGGCGCATAACGCCAAGTTCGATCTGTCTTTTTTACGTACCGAACTTAGCAGCCTTAGACTCAACCTGCCTGACCAGCATGTGATAGACACTCTACAGATTGCTCGCAGATACTACAATTTTCCCAGCAATAACCTGGGGCAGATTGCTAGATTTATAGGGATACCTATTGAGACTGAGCATAGGGCATTGGCCGATGTAATGATCACTAGGGATCTGATGGAATTTTATATTCGCGACCTAACTAAACGGGGCATCAGGCTCAAAAAACTAAAGGATATAATAAAACTCCAGGGCCAATCGGTCGAACTCGAAGAAGACAAAGGACTTGTTTTACCACCCACTATTGAAGAAGCGCTTCGTAACCGCGACAAACTGCAGATCAAATATCTCTCGGCATACGGGGAGGATACGACCACAAGGGTCATAGAGCCCCTTGAGATAAGTGTAAGCAGGAACAACACCTATATACACGCATACTGCCACCTTAGAAAAGAAAGGTGCACGTTTAGGCTGGACCGTATTCTAGAAGTAAAAAATCTGGTGCCTTAGAGGGCAGTTTCCTCTGTGGAACTATCCTCGGATGCACTGCCATTGTCAGCAGGATTATCCTCGGTGTTCTCTTCGGCATCTGAGGAGTCCGAGTCATGGGTACTCTCCATGTTTTCTGGAGCAGGTATCTGACCGGTCTCGATCTTAAGGTCAATGATTTCGGCCTCAAGCCTCTTGTTGTTAGCTATCAGCTTCTGGTTTTCAACTTTAAGCTCGTTTACAGTGGCTTTTAGTTCTTGTACATATTTTTCAAGCTCTTCATAGCTGGCCTTTGTCTGCTCAAGCGCGCTCTTTTTTTCATCTAATTGTTCTTGGGTTTGTTCGAATTGTTCCTTCTGGGCTTTGTTTTCACATGCTGCGAGTACTAGCATAGAACAGGTGATCGCCAAGATTAGTAGAACTGTGCTTAGTTTTTTCATGTTTATTGTATCCCCCTCGGTATAAGCGCTAATTTGCTAATTTAATCTATATTTATATACATGGGTTGTCAACAACAATTCTATGCCTGAATTTAAAAACCCGAGCGCTATTTGACAGGTATCCTATTATAAAATACCATATACGTCTTCTTTCTGACGCGGGGTGGAGCAGCTTGGTAGCTCGTCGGGCTCATAACCCGAAGGTCGAGGGTTCAAATCCCTCCCCCGCTACCACTGATTACACAACTTGCTTAACAACTACTTCGTTAAACTCAGTTGAGGAATAACAGCGGAGGACATTGTATTAATCCTCGATATTTTTGTAGAGGAACTTGATAAGATCGGTCGTAGTAGCAATTCCGCATAAATCGCCTTTGGCGTCTACAACCAAAACGGAGTGAAGCGAGCTGTCTCTTAGAAGCTTTGCAACAGTTTTAACGGTTGCTGAGTCATCCAATATTACAAGTTCCGTAGTCATGACTTCTGAAAGCACGTAAGTGCTGTCTAGAAGCACATCGAGCATTCTCTGGTCGGCTGAGTCGACATTGAAAATGAGTTTGAAAATATCCTGAGTGGATAATATGCCAACAGGTTTTTTACCTCTGAGGACAGGAACATGATGAATTGAATTTTCCCTGAATATTTGTGCTACATCGCTCAAATTCTGATTTTCATGCACAGTAATAACATCTTTAGTTAGAATTTCTTTTATGCTCTTGTTCTCCAGCATATAAATCCTCCTTTAATATCGAAAACATTTCTTAAAATATTGTTGCACTCAATTATGTTACCAAATATGTGACCAAATGAAATACAAGTAGAAACAAACACAAACTAATCTATACAAACATTGCCGCAATTAAAGTAATATGATTCGTGTATTAGGTTGTGTTTCTGCTGATACTTACCAAGCCTTAACAAGACCACACGCCGGGAAAGCTCATTTAACCCGTGCCAAAACAACTAGGAGTGATGGCAATTTATGGATGATGCGCAGGTGATGGAAATCTTTATGGATATACAACGGGGGCTGCCTCGGCAAGGGCCTGGCAGTGGTGAAGCGACACGCCATGCTCTATCGTTTTGCACGGATCTCCCAGAGCATCCGGCTGTCCTTGATATTGGTTGTGGGCCAGGGGCACAATCACTTGTTTTAGCTAAAGTGCTTCACGGATCAATCACCGCTATAGATTTGCATCAAGAATATCTAGATGAGCTTGATAATCGTGCAGCTGCTAATGAGTTGCAGGACCACATTACAACCATGCTGGGGGATATGACCAACTTACCGTTCGCTCCTAGTAGTTTTGATCTGATTTGGTCAGAAGGGGCCGCTTACATTATGGGCATTGAACACGCACTACATGAGTGGAAACTGTTGTTAAGGCCCGGTGGTTATTTCGTCTTCTCGGAATTGTTATGGCTCACTGATAACCCTCCGCTAGAGGTGAAGGAATTTTTTGATCAAGAGTATCCGGTAATGAGTGATATAGAGCACAACAAAGAATTGATCAGACAGGCTGGGTACTGTCTCATCAACAATTTTACAATCGAAGAAAATGCGTGGTGGGATGAGTACTATTCACCATTAGAAGAGAAGCTGTCTGGATTGCGCGAGAAATATGAAGGGGACGAACAGGCGCTTAGCCTTGTCAAGAGGACTGCTGCCGAGATAGAGGTTCGCCGGAGGTTCGGTTCAACTTATGGTTATGAGTTCTTTATCGTGCAGCGTAAGAGTTAGTGTGCACCTGTTCAAAGTACAAACAAACAATTCGGATATAGGACAGATAGATGGCTGCGGAGAATGAGCAAGGATCTACCAAGCATAGTATCCGTCATGAGTTTATAACCCAGCTGACCTAGACATGATAGATATCAAACCTAGGTCATTAATTGTTGATCGAAACACTTAGTTATAGAAGGCAATTGGCCAAGCACTACAATTCAACTAGGGTGGAGTAAGGGAAATATAAAAGCAGTATTCATATATATCGAGTGGAGATGATATACGAAAACATTGACTTGAGTGTATTAGGCTTTTTGGCGTTTATACTGTTTAATCTCTTTCTTGTGTTTGTGCTTAAGATCCTCAAACGCTTGTTTTAGTTCCTGGCGTTCTCTTTGATGTTCTTCTCTTAATGCTTCTCGTTCACGACGGTGCTCGTCTCTTAATGCCATACGAGCCTTTCGGAAGGCTGCAAATTCATCCCTGTGCTTTAGTCTAGCATCACGAATGGATCTGATTTCTTCACCTCTTCCTCTCCCCCTATGTTTAGGCACATTCTGTTTCCGAGGTCCTTTTCTTCCTGTGTCAACCTTTTCATGTTTCTTTTGTTTCTGATTGGTTTTAGTTCCTGGAAGCGGTGTATTCAATGCTTCGGTCAGTACATCCAAGATTGAACGGCTTCGTCTTGAGGGGGTTTCAACCTGTGATTTTTTGCTTTTTTTCTTTGTGCCCGGAAGAGGCTGATTTAAAATGTCTTTAATACTTTCCAAAAGCCCTTCGGCTTCATTCTTTTTTGTAGGCATGAGGATCTCCTGTTTAGGCCCTAAGTGCTCTTTTTAATAAATCGCGCAACCCAGATCAATATGACAGCACCTATGAATGCAACTATAAGGCTACCTATTATTCCGCCGCCGCCCGAAAAGCCAAGTAATCCCAGTACCCAACCCCCAACTACAGCCCCGGCAATACCTAGCAACACATCACCAATCAACCCATAAGGTGGGTCGGATTTCATAACTTTTCCCGCAGCAATCCCGGCTATCCCCCCTATAATCAACCATAGAATCAGAGTCCATAGTGGCATGATGAACCTCCAGTTTCGTTTATAATGTGTTATTTGTTTTTATAGTTTGTAGTAGTTGTTTGTATTACTGCCTCCAAAATTGCCACCATTTTTTGGTGGTAGTACCTGCGGCTGTCTCAATCCCAGTGGGTTCTGACTCGATGGCACTTTCAGCACCACGCTCAGCTTCCTCGGCGGCTTTCTCGGCCTCACGCTCAGCTTCTTCAGCGGCTTTCTCGGCCTCACGCTCAGCTTCCTCGGCAGCTTTTTCGGCCTCACGCTCAGCTTCTTCAGCGGCTTTTTCGGCCTCACGCTCAGCTTCCTCGGCAGCTTTTTCGGCCTCACGCTCAGCTTCCTCGGCAGCTTTTTCGGCCTCACGCTCAGCTTCCTCGGCAGCTTTTTCGGCCTCACGCTCAGCTTCCTCGGCGGCTTTCTCGGCCTCACGCTCAGCTTCTTCAGCGGCTTTTTCGGCCTCACGCTCAGCTTCTTCGGCAGCTTTTTCGGCCTCACGCTCTTCTTCGGCAGCTTCCCTAGCATCCTCGCGCTCTTCTTCGGCAGCTTCCCTAGCGGCCTCGCGCTCTTCTTCGGCAGCTTCCCTAGCAGCCTCGCGCTCTTCTTTAGCAGCTTTCCTAGCAGCCTCTTTTTCTGCTTTGTTGGGTGGATCTGCAATTACAGGGGTTGTAAATAGAAATACACATAAGCAAACTCCTAGGATACGAAATAATGATGTTAATTTCATGATGTTCCTCCACATAAAAGGTGTTTATTCAGGTTCAGTATTTATTTAATGTATTCTGAACTCATTCATGTATTATACTGATAGTATATTTAAAGTCTCTATAAATTTTATATTGCATGACATGTTGAATATATCAGGTTTGTAAACCGTCATCATACTACAACTACTCCAGAATTGCGCCTTCATAAATAGTTGTCAAGTTTCTTGGATTCTCGCAATGGAGAGTTAGAAGATATCTTAAGTAAAATATATCCCAGGTGGAGGATTGTATGCCCCCACCTGGATAACGTATTTATAAACAATTTGGTTATTGTGCCAACCGATAATTCTTAAACTCCCTTATCCACAAGACCCTCGGGTACTTCACCGTAGTATATGGAATCCTCTTTGTAGATCTCGGCAATTTTTTCCTTGGGCATATCGGGCATGGCCTCGTTAAACCCGAACATACGGCATAGGTGTTTAAGCTCTTCGTCCCTGCCGGGAAGAGGGGCTAGGGGTTGTAGCATTTTTTCATCCCTTAACTGTTGTTTGACCTCTTGGTCTTCTTCGAGGGGTGTGCCATAGACGTTACTATGAAAGAGCTTATCAAAGCGTTTTCTTGGGCGCTGACCTGGGGACTCTGCCGCATAGCCCACGGACATAAGCCATACTGGGACAATGTTGTCCGGTACACCTAGAACCTTGGGGAACTCCGCTGGTTTTCTACCGGTAGCCAAGAGGCAACATCCCAGTCCGAGCTCTGTAGCCGCGAGGAGTGAATTAGCGATGGCCTGACCTACCTCTATTCTTAGCAGGTCCTCGGCCCTTTCTCTGGGGAAGCTCATAAGTCGCGGATATGTGGTCTCGGTAAGAATCTTATATGTCCATCCGTGCGAGGCGCTTACAGCCCTCGAGGGAAAGAGAACCTGGAACGACTCGACCAACTCCTTGTACCATGCGTCCATGTTTACGAGCCATGCTATCACTATTGGGGCCTGGCGCAGTTGAATCTCGTTAAATGTTGAGCCGCACTCTACGATCTGTTCAAATTTATCTTTGGGGTATGTGCGTTTATCGATTACTATTGCCTCTGTAGCACCGCAGTTGCCCTGGCACGATGCGTATCTGGCGGCCTGTAGCATTCTCTGAATCTTCCAGTCTTCTACCTCTTTCCAAGGCTTAAAAAATCTAATACTTCGCCTGTTTCCTATGGCTTCCATTAGTTCCATTCTTATCTCTCCTTGAGTGTGGATTTACCTTTTATGTAACATAACATATATGCCTTGATCTTGGAATCACATTGCGTAGTCTTGGCGCGGTTCCGAATTGCTCGTATGTTGGTTAGATTAAAGAAAGCAAACCAAGGGAAATCTGATCTAACATATAAGGGGGCTGATTGATGACGGAGAGCAAAAATTCAACTGTGGGATCGTATTTGGCCACGAGGCTAGAGCAGGTTGGTGTAGGGTATTACTTTGCGGTACCCGGCGACTATAACCTAGTGCTGCTGGACGAGTTGCTTAAAAACAAAAATCTGCAGATGATCGGCTGCTGCAACGAGCTAAATGCAGGGTATGCAGCAGATGGCTATGCGCGTGCAAATGGTGTCTCGGCGGTCGTGGTCACGTTCTCTGTGGGGAGTTTGAGTGTGCTTAATGCGGTCGCGGGTGCTTATGCCGAGGACCTGCCTATGATAGTGGTTTCGGGCGGGCCCAACACCAACTCCGAAGCAGAGAACCAGGTGCTTCACCACAGCTTGGGCGAGGTGCATTATGGGTACTCCAGAGATATATTCCGGCAGGTTACCGCAGGATCGGTTGTTATTAAACACCTTGCCGATGCACCGACACAGATAGACAGTGCAATCAAAACATGTCTTGAAAAGAGCAAGCCCGTGTATATCGAGGTCGCCTGCAATATTGCGGGGATGAGTATCGCACTGCCCAAGGACCATTCTTTCGTTGCTACACACGCAAGCAATCCCGAAGCGCTGGAAGAAGCACTCGAACAGGCAGCAGAGGTGTTGAACACTGCGGTTAAACCTGTGTTGGTGTCGGGTGCAAGGTTGCGATCATGGGGTGCGGTGGATGCCTTTAATAAACTTGTGGATGCGTCGGGCTATGCAGTGGCTGCTATGCCCAATGCCAAGGGGTTTGTGCCGGAAAACCACCCAAGCTATATAGGTACATACTGGGGCCCTGTGAGCAGCCCGGGTACAAGCGAGATAGTTGAGTCCTCAGATGTATATCTCTTTGCCGGCCCTATTTTCACTGATTATACGACTTGCGGGTACTCCTCGTTGGTTAATCCCGGCAAGTTGATCACAGCCGAACCCCATAGAATACAGATTCAGGGCACAACGTTTAACGATGTACTGCTCTCTGATTTTTTAGAGGGACTCGCCGACAGAGTTAAGCCTAATAACGCTTCTCTAACTGCATACGAGCGTATAAAAGAGGAGTTTGCCCCCGAGCAGCCTATAGTTCCCGATGCTCCAGTCACAACAAAGAGGTTGTTTGGTCAGATTCAGCACATAATCGATCCCGAAACCACCGTTATTGCCGAAACCGGCGATTCCTGGTTTAACGGTATGAAATTAACACTGCCCCCCGGGGCTAAGTTCGAGATCCAGATGCAGTACGGCTCTATTGGTTGGTCGGTAGGAGCGGTGCTGGGCTCGAGTCTGGGTGCATCAGACCGAAGGGTCGTAGGATTAATCGGGGACGGTTCTTTTCAGCTAACTGCACAGGCTCTGTCTTCGATAATACGATACGGGTTAAAGCCGATCATATTTCTCATCAATAACGGGGGCTATACGATAGAGGTCGAGATCCACGACGGTCCCTACAACAATATCCAGGACTGGGACTATGCAAAGTTGGTCGAGGTTTTTAACGGCACAGAGGGTAGGGGTTGGTCCGCCAGGGTGGCGACCGAGGGAGAGCTTGCAAGTGCCATTGATCATGCGTTGTCACATGACGGGGCATGTTTGATCGAGGTAATGATCGATCGAGACGACTGCAGCAAAGAGCTATTGGAGTGGGGCAGCCGAGTGGCCATAAACAATTCACGCCCGCCTGTAAACGTATAGGATTATGAGTTCATTTCATCGCTTCTAGTTTTTTCTTTGCGATTGTGGCAGCGTTTGAGTTTGGGTGTTTATCTATGAGTGTGTTAAGAAAAAATGTGGCCTCTTTTTTTCTGTCTAGCCTAATAAGCGACTCTGCCTGTACTAAGTAAGAATCGGCAACACGTTTATCGCCCGGGTTTTGATCGATGAACTTCTGGTAATTCAAAATTGCGTCTTCATATTTTCCCTGGTTAAATGACTGTTTTGCTTTTGCGTACAAATCGTTTCCGGTCTCATTTCCCCCGTTTTGAGTTAAGTCGGAACCGTTAGTCTTAGGATTTATCGCATTTCTCTTTGATACTTTTTTTCTGAGGTGACTGTAGTTTTTCTCGAGCATTTCCATTTCCGAGGATAATTTTTCCTGCTCGGCTTTTATTTCATCCATATCGGCTGACATGGCATCATTATACTCCTCCAATTTTTTATCCAATGCCTCCAGTTTGGCTTCGATCCTAACCTGGTTTTCATGCAGCTCACTAACCGTGGGGCTTAGAATACAACCATATAGAAAAAGTAGGCACACAACCGGTGCAAGTTTTAGTATTCTCATCCTTTTGCTCTTAAAATATATATTTTATAAATTACCCTAAGATAGCCGTCATTCCAGAACGGACGAAAAAATGTGTGTAATCAGAGGAGTTACTGCGGCTGCAACTGAGCGATAAAATTGAGTTTTGTAAAAAATCCTTTATGTATTGGCACGAAAAATAGGTAGTATTCTTAATAAGAGAGCCGTATCGGAGGGGTTTAAAAGGTGAAGTTAGGGAAACAAATCACATTTGGCTATGCGTTGATGTTTCTTCTGCTTCTACTTATAAGTGGGTTTTCTATTCACAGTATCTATAAACTCGAGAAAGAAACATCTAACATTAAGGGTCGCTATAAAACGATATCCAAACTGCTCTCGGCCAAGGACTCTGATAACGAGGGCTATTTTGCAAATGAGATGCTCTTGGAAGCTGTAAAAATCTCGGATGAGCAGGTCAAATTTTCATATCTCACTATTTTTATGGTTGGTGGAATAGCGGTGCTATTTGGGGGAATCCTCACATTGTTTATCCCCCGTGTAATTACCAAACCGATACTGGACCTCTATGACGCTGCTGAGTCTGTGTCGGGAGGTGACTATTCGTACAGGGTAGCGGAGGTTAAGGGCAGCGGCGAGATAGAGACACTGATAAAAGCATTTAACCACATGCTCCAAAACATAGATATCAACACAAAGGAGTTGGAGAAAAAGAACGAAGAAAACATGATGTTGCTCGATGCCACCAGGCAGTTTAACGAGGTGCTTGAGGCCAAAATCGAAGAGGCGACCAAAGAGATAAAAGAGAAGCAGGAAGAGCTTATCAAATCCGAAAAATTGGCCACTATAGGTGAGCTTGCATCGGGTATTGCGCACGAGGTTAGGAACCCGCTGTCGGGCATTGCCATAGCACTAGAGCTGATGAAAGATGAATTGGCAAACCGAGAACACCTAAATACCATAGATGAGGTACTGCTGGAAATAAGCAGGTTGGAACGCATTGTAAAAGGCCTTTTCCAACTCGGACACCCGAGAAAGCTCGAGATCATAGAGTGTGCACCGGATGAGATCGTTGAGAGGGCCATTAACCTGGTGCAGAGCAAGGCAAAGGACAAGGGTGTTAGGATAGAAAAACAGCTCTCGTGCCGAATGCAGTTTAATGTGGATCACGAGCAGATAGAACAGGTAATTTTGAACCTGCTTATAAACGGTATAGAGGCCACAGACAGTTTCGGCGAGATAAAGGTAACGACGAGTTGTCAAAACGGGTCGGTGCAGATTGAGGTCGCTGACTCGGGCCAGGGTATAGATGGAGTAGATATCGATAAGATCCTAGAGCCGTTCTATTCGACTAAACAGTATGGTACGGGGCTTGGTCTGGCCATCTCGAACAGCATTATCGAGGCGCATCAGGGCAGCATAGAGGTTACGAGTAAAAAAGGTGAGGGTGCTAGATTTGTTATCGAGATACCTAGGGACTTAACAATCTCGTAAGTGAGGATCGCTTTGGATACAAACAATAACATGAGGTGTGGCAAGTGAGTTCTCTAATACTTATAATTGAGGACGAGAGGTTGTTGAGCAAACAACTCCATAAGGCCCTTACACAAGAGGACTATACAGTGATTACCTCTTCTGAAGGGACCGAAGGGCTCGAGATTGCGCAGAGGGAGAACCCGGACCTGGTGCTCTTGGACCTTAAGCTCCCGGACTCAAACGGTTTGGATCTGCTAAAAACAATTGCTTCGTGGGAAAACCCCCCGTCTGTAATTATGATGACGGCGCATGGGAGTGTAGAGGTTGCGGTAAACGCTATAAGGCTCGGTGCCTATGATTTTATCGAGAAACCCTTCCCCCTGGACAAACTCAAGGTCATGGTGCGTAACGCTCTGCGTACAAATCAGTTAAAAAACAGCATAAGCGCCGCAGCGATGAGAGAGCAGGAGAAGTACGGGTTCGATACCCTTATCGGGGAGAGCGAATCAATAAAAGAGATAATCGATCTGTTTAAGAAACTCACAGAAACTGATCCCAGAACAATATTGATCTCGGGAGAGAGCGGTACAGGTAAGGGGTTGGCTGCAAAGATTCTGCATTTTAACGGTGTACGGGCTCAAAAGCCCTTTATCGAACTTAACTGTGCAGCCATACCTGAAACACTGTTGGAGAGTGAACTCTTTGGACACGAAGTCGGGGCGTTTACAGACGCTAAGAAGATGAAAAAGGGTATATTGGAGCAGGCCGACGGCGGTACGGTGTTTCTGGATGAGATAGGGGATATGAGCCTATCGCTACAGGCAAAGCTGGTTAAAGCGGTCGAGGAACGGAGTTTCAGGAGGTTGGGCGGGAATAGAGATATAGTTGTGGATATATCCGTTATTGCCGCGACGAACCAAGACTTGAAATCTTTGGTCAAGCAGGGGCTATTCAGGGAAGACCTCTACCACCGACTAAATGTAATCAGTTTCGAGATGCCGGCGCTTAGGGGCAGGAAAAAAGACATTCCACTTATAACGGACTATTTTGTTCAGTATTTTAGTTATGATCTAAACAAGAACATCACCGAGATTCCCCAAGAGGTAAGAGCTATATTTATGAACTATAATTGGCCCGGTAATGTAAGAGAGCTTAGGAGCACTGTAGAGAGGGCTATACTGCTTAGCGACAGCAACGTGCTTAACCCGAGATATATACAACTTGAAGAGGACTCAGAAGGGATGACGGTGGGGGATTCGACTGATAAGATGGTAATAGATGTACCGCTCGAGGACGTTTCGTTGTATAAGATAGAAAAAAAGGTTATTAGTAAAGCGCTCGATTTAAACGATTGGAACCAGACCCGAACTGCCGAGATGTTGGGAGTGACCCGCGAGGTGCTCAGATACAGAATGAAAAAATGGGGACTACTGGCCTAGAACTATCCTTGGAGGCTCTTTGTGAATGCAGCGCTGCTGGCGGTGGTAATAGTTGTCTTGTACTTTTTGGGATATAGGTTTTATTCCAGATTTCTTTCCAAGAACATTTTTCAGCTAGACGAAAACGAGATTACTCCTGCTCACGAGCTTAGGGACGGGGTTGATTACCTGCCTACCAACAAGCACGTACTGTTCGGCCACCATTTTTCATCCATCGCGGGGGCAGCACCTATAATCGGCCCGGCAATCGCAGTGTTTTGGGGCTGGCTCCCGGCAATTATCTGGGTGGTGATCGGCACGATTTTTATGGGTGCAGTGCACGATTTTAGCGCACTTGTGGTCTCTGCACGCGAGAAGGGGCGTTCGGTAGGTGACCTGGCTGGCACACTAGTTAGCCCCCGAGCAAGAATACTCTTTTTACTAATTGTGTATTTTCTCATATTTTTTGTGATAGCCGTGTTTGCTTATGCTATCGCGTCGTTGTTTGTAAAATTCCCGACCAGTGTACTGCCCGTTAATTTTCAAATCATAGTGGCTGTTATCATCGGATTTTTATTTTACAAAAAGGGGATTCCGATATTAATACCCTCGATAATCGCATTGGTCTTACTCTATGTTATGATGTGGGCGGGGACTCATGTGCCTTTACATGTGCCTCAAATTTGGGGCAGTGAAATTGTTACCTGGATCTTCTTCTTGCTGGCCTATGCGTTTGTGGCATCGGTCCTCCCGGTGTGGACACTGCTTCAGCCCAGGGACTACATAAACAGTCATCAATTGATGGTAGGGTTGGCAATAATTTTTATAGGGCTTTTAGTTGCCCATCCCCAGATGCAGGCCCCTGCGTTTAATGCCAGTGCCGACACTGCACTGCCGCTTTTTCCCTTTATTTTCATAACGATTGCGTGTGGGGCGATAAGCGGCTTTCACGGGCTTGTGTCGAGCGGCACCACCTCCAAGCAGCTAAACAACATGAAGGATGCCAGGTTCATCGGCTACGGGGGCATGCTGGGTGAAGGCACACTCGCCATGATTGCTACGTTGGCTGTGGCTGCGGGTATAAGCCACTCGGAGTGGCTGGTGCATTACGACAGTTGGCAGTCGGCTACAAGCGGGGGGATCGCTAATTTTGTGATCGGTGCATCGAGTTTTTTGCAGGCACTTCATATCCCGGAGTTGCTCTCGAACACCTTGATTAGCGTGATGGTGATAAGCTTTGCCGCCACATCACTCGATACAGCTACTCGTATACAACGCCTGATACTAGGCGAGCTAGGCTCCGCGTATGATATAAAACCCCTTAAGAACCGGTATATTGCTACTACTCTTGCCGTGGTTCCCGCACTCTTACTCGCAGTGCTGGCAGAGGCCCCGGGCAGGGGGCTTGGCTCGGGCGGGTTTTTGCTGTGGCCGCTTTTTGGTGCCACAAACCAGCTTGTGGGCGGACTCACGCTGCTTATAGCCACGATATATCTATGGAAGACAAACCGCCCGGTTATTTATACGCTTGTGCCCATGATATTCCTGGTTGGGATGACCATGTTTTCCATGCTGCTTAATTTCAAGGCGTTTGTAAACAACCCCCTGTTGCTGGTGCTATCGGCTGTCACTCTAGCACTCGCGGTATGGCTGATGCTAGAGGCTATATCGATCTATAGAGCCCAGCGCAAGAGCTCTACCGAAAGGTCTTTGAGCGATACTTAAAATAATTGCTTATGCATCTATTCGCAGCTAAAGAGTTCTATACAGTTTAACCTATGAATCCCTATGGTTAATCTAGGCGTATATATGTGTTAACTTGGTATTTTCAGGAGGTTTAGATGAGAAACTTGTTGGTACTTAGCTTATCGGTTCTTCTACTTGGACTGGGCAGTGCGGGTTGTAATGCCAAGGACGCGAATGAGACCCCGAGTAATGACACAACGATTCATGACACGAAATATGAAAAGGCTACTTTTGCCGGGGGCTGTTTTTGGTGCATGGAACCCCCGTTTGATGAAATTCCTGGTGTGATATCTACGACCTCGGGCTACACTGGCGGCAGTGAGGTCAACCCTACCTACAAGCAGGTCTCTTACGGTAAAACAGGACACACCGAGGCCGTGCAGGTCGTGTATGATCCTGCTATAGTTACATACGCCCAGTTGCTCGAGGTGTTTTGGATGAATATCGATCCCACTGACCCCGATGGTCAGTTTGTAGACAGGGGCAAGCAGTATCGACCGGGGATTTTTTATCACAACCGGGAGCAAAAGACTTTGGCGCTTGGGTCGAGGGACAAATTAGGAAAATCGGGCAGGTTCAACAAACCCATTGCCACCGAGATCACAGAGGCTACGGAGTTTTATCCGGCAGAGGAGTATCATCAGGATTTTTATAAGAAGAGCCCATTAAGGTACAAATCTTACAGATATGGTTCCGGGCGCGACCAGTTTATTGAGAGGGTCTGGGGTAATACCGCAAAAAAATAGAGAATTTGTTATAGACCGAATAGTATGTAGGCCGAGAATAAGTAGAATATATTGTATTATCAGAAACTACTTAAGCCCATTCATTTTATTAGCAGCTATCGGATGCAGCTCGACAGGTTCTTTCGACCCGTCTGTGGTTAACAGTCACCTATATGTGTGCGAGCAGTTCGATGTGGTGAAGGCTAAGATGGTTCGACTCATTAACCAGGCGAGGTCATCGAGCAGGATATGCGGTACAAAAATTTATCCCCCCGTGGGCACTATAGCCTGGAACCCTACATTGGCCAGAGTGGCATTTGAGCATTCTGTGGACATGGCTACGAAAGACAGGGTGAGCCACAGCGGTACAGACGGCTCCTCGGTCAGTGAAAGGGTTGAGAGAAAGGGCTATGTGTGGAGCAATGTGGGCGAGAATATATCTGCAGGGCGTGAGAGTTCGGAGGAGGTTGTCGGGGCCTGGCTTAGGAGCCCGCATCACTGCGAGGTAATAATGAAGGCCGAGTTTGTTGAGATTGGCGGTTCTTGCTTCCACAATAAGGATACGAGGTACAAGACTTTTTGGACCGTAGTGTTTGCTACACCAAAATAATCATGACGGCTCAGCCGTTTTCTATAATGGCGATCGGCCGTACCCACCCGGCACTTGCTCCCAGGATTTTTATCGGAGGACACACTACCTTAAAACCGTGGGACGGTAGTAATTCCAGATTGGTTAGTTTTTCGATCTGACAGTACTCTTTTTCAATCCCCGCGAAGTGCGCACCCCATATCACAGAGCTACTGCCTGTGCGCTTGAATTCCTCTACCATGGCCCAGAATGGACGGTCCCAGCCCGCACTGTCTGTACCCATAACCTTTATTCCCTTGTCACAGAGCCAGAGTGTGGACTCTCGTCCGAGCCCGGGGAACGTGGACCAGTACTCTTCAGTGCCCCAGAGTCTATCTGCTTTTGTCATGACGAGCACTATGTCAAAGGGTTTAAGCTCGTAATCAATATGTCTCAGCGCTCTTTCCAAGTCCCCGATCTCTATTAACTCGCCTGATCTTTTGTGAGACATGTCAAGCACCACACCGTCACCATAGAACCATTCGGTTGGCAGTTCATCAATTGTTTTGGCCTTCTTGTTTTCGGATTTGGGGTGGTAATGCCAGGGAGCATCCATATGTGTGCCCACATGGGTTCCGAGTGTTACGTATTCGTTTGCCCACCCGAGTCCCTTGGGCAGGTCGGACCGCTCGCACTCAAACCGCTTCATCATATACTTTGCGGTATCGGCGTGTTTTTCATAGGTAATCTCAAGGCGCTGGTGCTCGGGCCCTGGGGCTTTCTCTATCGTTAAGCTCAGGTCTATTATTTGTCGTTTTGTATCCATGGGGCTAGTATACCGGATTTGGTACAAATTTAGGTAGTGGGTACTACATATAGTATTTTTATCGGATTATGATACGAAAATATCCTCATTGACTCCCAAACCTGCGCTGGCTATTATCATTTTATGCGTACTGGATACGCATCACTCCCTCTTCACGGAGGTAAAGCACCTAAGTGGCTCTTTAGCCGGATGGTGAGGCTCGCCCGTGAGGTAGTTATCCACATAGTTTCCGAGTACGGACCCGACGAGCTGCTTAACAGGCTGTCTGACCCCTTTTGGTTCCAGGCGTTTGGCTGTGTGCTGGGTTTTGACTGGCACTCAAGCGGGGTAACTACTACGACTTGCGGTGCGGTGAAACAGGGCCTTAGAGGGCTTGAGCATGAACTGGGATTCTATGCCGCCGGGGGCAAGGGGGCAGTGTCGAGGAAAACCCCGCAGGAAATCACACAGGTGTGCGAGAAGCTCTCCTATGATCCTGCGGACCTGATCTATGCAAGCAGGCTTTCCGCAAAGGTCGATAGCTCGGCAGTGCAGGACGGATACCAGATCTACCACCACAGTTTCTTTTTTACGGCCGAGGGCAAGTGGTGTGTGGTGCAGCAGGGTTTTAACGAGCCCAGCCGTGCCGCAAGGAGGTATCATTGGTTAAGCAGCGGGCTCGACTGTTTCGTAAATGAACCCCATAACGCAATTTGCTCTGACCGACGGGGTGCGGTCCTTGACCTGGTAGCGGGTGAGAGCGAGCCCACACGAAGTGCGGTTGCCGAGATTGCGCGTGAGGCGGACCGCGGCGTGTTAAGGGATCTGGAACGGCTGCCGACTCTAGAGATGCCACAGCGACACTGGATTAACAAGATGGACATAAATCCCAAGTACCTGCACAAGGTCATGCTCGAGACCTATGAGCAGGCACCGCAAAATTTCGAGGAGCTTTTAGGGATAAGAGGGGTAGGGGCAAAGACATTGCGAGCGCTTACACTGGTCTCTGAACTGATATATGGCACCAAGGCCAGTGTCGTGGACCCAGCTAGGTTTTCATTTGCCCACGGGGGTAAAGACGGTACACCTTTCCCTGTGGACAGGATCACATACGAAAACACTATCGAAATACTGCACAACTCACTAAATAAATCCAAAGTGGATAGGTCGGATAAAATAAAGGCGCTTAAACGCTTGGCAGATTTTGAAAAATCAAGCTCAAAGCTGGTTCCAGCCGATTAAAATTCTAGAATCATGCAACTACGGAATTGACTGCATTTATTATGTCGTCATGCAGCAGCCCGTTTGAGCCCACCACACCCTTATTTGATTTTAGGGTCCGGCCCAATGAAAACTTGAGCGGCTTGCCGTAGATATCGGTAACCTTACCCCCGGCCTCCTCTACAATAATGCTGCCTGCGGCGTGGTCCCAGATCTTTTCTTCGTAGTCTTTCCTTGTGGGTAAGCGTAAGTATATGGAAGCGTCCCCCCGGGCAATCGCTGCATATTTGCATTGGCTATCTATCCTTATGGGAGGGCGTGTTACACCGAGCGTCTCAGCAATCTTAGACGCATCGTCGTGCGAGGAGTGAGAGGACTCTACAGATTCGCAAAACGATGCATCACGGGTGCTGTCTATACCCGTTACTCTAACAGGGCTTATATGAGTCTCTTCCAATAGTCGTATGTGACTGCCCCTGTCTTTAACTGCATAGAGAAGAACTCCTTTTAATCCCTCGGGTTCGCTTAGGCTCAAGGGTAGATTGGGGCAACCCAATACACCCAGCACCACCTCGCCGTCCTCCACCAGTGCTAGTGCTATAGCGTACTGCTCCCCGCGCAGAAACCCTTTGGTGCCGTCTATGGGGTCTAGTGTCCAGAACCGTCCCCTGCTCCCGCCCTCATATCCACCTCTGGCTATAGCGTCTAGGATCTCGGCTTCAGTAACCCCAGCATCAATCTCGTTTACGTAGTTGATAATGTTTTCTTTTATAGCAGTCCGGCTTGGGGTGTGCAACTCTGCAGGGTCCTCTTCCGCTACTATGGGGTCGTCGGGGAACGCATGTGTTAGGTCACGGCAGATAAGAGCCTGTGAGCCGAAGTCTGCAACTGTGACAGGGGACTTGTCTTTTTTGGTAAGCGTGTGTTCGGATACAAGATCGTACTGCACCTGTATACATAGCTCGCATGCTTTTAGGACTGACTCAACCGCTGTTTCAAGCTCGGTGCTGTAATCCAAATCGGTCTCCTTTTTTTGGTAATTTAGCGTGTAATTTTAACATCTACTGAGCATCATAAAAGGAACCCAGTGTGGCGCTGAAAAGCATAGAAGCTGTAGCCCAATATGTCATGCAGACAATGGACCACTACACACAGAAGAAGTGAGCCGCTATAAAGGTATAAACCGCCGAGCAGTACCCCCTCCCACACTGCCCATAGCCCAAAGAGCGCAAAACCTCGCTTAAAGATGAGATGGAAGGCCCCGAAAAATAATGCAGAGGTCGCAAGTGCCCACAATTCACTTGCCCCTGCGATCTGAACCAGTCCTTCTAGTACTACCCCTCTGAAAAAAAGCTCTTCACTGCCTGCAGCCAAACCGCTTACCAAGACCGTGTATACGGACTGCGACCTGAAGTAGTATATAAACCTAGTGTATGTATCTAGATAGCTCGAGCGCAAGATTCCAATCAGCGTAATGTGGATTAGAAAGTCGCTAAATGTGATAAGAATAAAACCGAGTGCCCCAATCAATACCACTTTGAGATTGAGCTCGAAGTCCCATTCCAGTCCAAAAATGCTCTGCATGTATAGAGATAGTGTGGTGATGACCAGTGTGGCCAACAAAGTAAGGGACACATTTTTCTTTATCGAGAAGAGCATTCAGGTTCCAAAATATTCTACACCGATAAACTAATTATGGAATTAGTTGTATGCTTTGTACGTTTGCCTTCAATGGAGTTTGTTCTCTATTCAATCGGAGGAAGGTATGGGGTCGGGACGGTGTGTAACGCCCGAGAGCTTGTTAGAGATTTTTTGCCTAAGCTCAAATACTATGCTTAATACCGATGGTACCAGGATCAGAGTGAAAGCCGTCGAGACTATAAGCCCTCCCACAACTACACTACCAAGCCCCTTATAGAACTCGGAACCCGAACCGGGCGAGAGCACCAATGGAAGCATGCCGAACACACTCGTGGTGGTACTCATAAAAATAGGCCGGATCCTGGATTTCACAGACTCCACTATAGCATCCTGGTTGTTCATATGGTGGTCCTTGATATTGTTTAATGCTTGGTGCACGATGAGTATGGCGTTATTAACCACGATACCGATCAGGATGATAAACCCGAGCATCGTGAGCACATCAAGCGGCTGGTAGGTGATTAAATTTAGAATAAACAGCCCAAGAAAACCCCCGAATGAGGCAAGGGGCACACTAAACATGATCACAAGCGGATACAAGAAACTCTCGAATAGCGAGGCCATTAGCAAAAACGCTATGAGTGCCGCGAGCGCAAAGTTCCATTGAAGGGCCTGCCTTGTGACGGTCAGGTCGTCAGCAGTACCTGTGAGAATGGCGTTGTACTGTCCCGAGAGCTCCCCGCTTTCCTGCAGGGGCCTCAGTATCTGGCTCTGTATGATATCTATCGCACTCTCAAGCGGCATCTGCTCGGGCGGGATGACCTGGATGGCGATGGTCCTCTGCCTCTCATAATGGTCGATCTGCTCGGGTCCTCTGGTGACTGTTACATCCGCAATCGAGCCTACGGTTACCATGTTGCCCGTCTCGGTATTTATCATCAGGTCCTCTATCTCGTGAGTGCGGCTGGCGTAGTTGTCCTTGCCCCTAAGCGTGAGGTCGATCTCGTCGCCGTCCAGCTGATACTCGCTTACGATGGCACCGTCAACAAGTGCGTTTACCATAAAACCCAGCTCTTGATTGGATACCCCGGCCTCAGAGGCCCTTACCCTGTCTGTTACGACCTGTACCTCGGGGTTACCGAGGTCTAGGCTTGGGATGGGGCGAAGCTGGGCATCGGGGATGGCCTGCATCCCGCTGAAGAACACCTTTTGGCCAAGACCGACGAGTTGGTTAAGGTCAGGGCCTGTGATCTGTATGTTTATAGACCTCCCCGCTCCTATGCCCCTTTGAAAAATGCTCGACTGATTTACAATTGCTATCATCCCCGGGATTTTTCTAAGCGTGTTGTGAAGCACCGGTATCAGTTCCTTTATCTTGTCGGGCTCTTTAACCCGTGCACCCATAAAAACCTGTCGACCGCGGGCCACATAGAAAAAGTGTTTGATAGGCGGCCCCCCGAGTTTAGCGGCCTCGGGTGAACCTACTTCTGCTTCCCAATAGGGACGCAGGTCGTTCTCTATCTGCTCACCTATACGGGTGAACTCCTCAATGTTATAGCCGGGCGGGGGTATGAGTATCCCGAATACCAAGTTGCGGTTGCCCTCGGGCAGGTACTCGGTTTTAGGTATCATAGCCCAGCTTAGCAAAAGCGCACCCAGAGTAAACCCTGCCACAACAGCTATCCTAAGTCTCATGCTGCCTAAAATCTTTTTTACCAGCATGGCTATCGATTCGGCTATATTGCCGGCGACCCTGGTCATGCCCCAGAGGTTTGTGAAATTGGCCCCCTCCCTTGGGGTTACCGTACGAAGGATCTTGGCAGACATCGCAGGGATTACAGTGATCGATACTATGAGGCTAAGTATCACAGATACACTTATGGCAATTGCTATATCGCGGAACAGCTGACCTGCCTGCTCTTGTATGAAAATAATCGGCAGGAACACTGCTGCGGTGGTAAGAGTGCTTGCGAGCACTGCACCCCAGACCTCTATGGTGCCGTCATAGGCTGCTTGCACACGGGTTTTACCCATCTGCATGTGGCGATAGATGTTCTCGAGCACCACAATCGAGTTATCGATCACCATGCCCACGGCAAACGCCAGTCCGGCTAGGCTGATTACGTTAATAGTCCTGCCCATTATCGACATCACCACAAATGTGCCGACGATGCTTATGGGTATAGCTGTTGCTACAATCAATGTGCTTGTGGTGCTGCGGAGGAAAAACAGTAGCACCGCGATAGCGAGTATGCCGCCTATTATCAAGTTTTGCTTTACAAGGTCGATAGCGTTTCTGATGTATATGGTCTCGTCATATACGTTAAAGAGGTTTAGATCCATTGCCTCTAGAGTATTGGCATTGAGCTCGTCCGTTGCATCCATGAGCCCCGACATCACCTCTATGGTGTTTGCCCCACTCTCTTTTACCGCGTTTACAGCAATTGCGGGCTCTCCGTTTTGTCTTACCGCAAATTCCTTATCTTTAAAGCCCAGTTGTACAGTGGCTACATCACGCACGTATATCGGTGAGCCGTTTTTTCTTGTTACTATTACGTTCTCTATGTCCTCGGGGGATTCGTATTCCCCTACGGTGCGGACGACATAGCGTCTTTTGCCCTCGTCAAAATCACCCGCGCTGTAGTTGTTGTTTTCCCTGTCTATCGCGTTTGCGAGCTCGGAAACCGATACCCCCCTGGCCGCAAGTGCATTGGGGTCGACTATAACCTGCATCTCGCGCTCCTGCCCGCCGTACACGTTTGAGGAACCCACACCCGAGACCCTCTCGAAACGGGGTTTAATCACGTCGTCGGCAAAGTCGAAATAATGATCAATATCGATTTGGTCTTTGGACTTGGGTTTTAAGATAAACCAGGCCATAGCACTCGATGTATTGTCCACAGTGCTAAGCACGGGCTGGTCAGTTTCGTCGGGATACTCTTTTACCTGGTTAAGCTTGTTGGACACATCTACGAGTGCGGCGTCTAGGTCGGTTCCGATCTCGAACTCGAGTACTACCTTGCCGCTACTGTCTGAGCTCTGGCTAGTCATCTCCAATAGCCCCTCGGTGGTTTTGAGCTCGTCCTCCTGCTCGCGGACAATCTCGGATTCCACCTCGTTTGGGCTTGCACCTATCCATCGCGTGTCGACAGTAATTCTCGGTTTCTCGACATCCGGGGTTAATTGGACAGGGATTCTAAATAGAGAGATAAGTCCGAAGAGAATGACAAAAATCACACCAACGGCAATAGTAACGGGTTTTTTTATCGATGTGTCTACTAGTTTCATGGTTTTACGGAAATATTTTTGGTCTTACTTATATCCAGGGGTATAAGCCGCTTTGCTGGTTAATTCTTAAGAGTCTCTTTCTCCGGGTTTACAATCTCAACGGGCTGGTTTGGGCGTAGCCTCTCATTTCCCCTGACCACTACCGGTTGCCCCGATTCCACGGGGCCGATTACCTCGATGAATTCGTTATATGCAAACCCTGTGTTTACAGGCGTGGGAACCGCCAAGCCGTCTTGTACCAAGTATATAAAGTTTGCGTTATTCTGTTTTACAATGGCGTCTTTGGGGACGAATTTGGTCTTAGAAGGCTCGCCGATTAGGAACGTCACACGGGCGACCATCCCGCTTTTAATTAACCCATCTTGGTTTTTCACACGTACCTTAACCGGGAATGTACGCGCCTGCTGCTCGGCCTTGGGCACTATGGATATGATCTTGCCAGGGAACCCCTGCCCTGGGTAGGCATCGAACTTGACCTCGGCACTCTCCCCAACATTCACTTTACTGATGTAGCGCTCGGGCACATCTACCGTGATGTCGGATGATTCGATGTTTATGAGCTCCACTATAGGCCCGCCCTCATTTACCCACTCGCCCACTTCTGTGAATTCCTCGGTTATATATCCGTCGTAGGGTGCGGTGATTTGTGAGCGGTCGAGATTGTATTGGTCTGTGTCTATTTGAGCGTCCATCTGTGTTATCCTCGCCAGGAGCGCGTCTTGTTCCGACTCGGCGTCCTGTAGCTGCTGGAGCGATGCCACACCTTTATCGTATAGCTCTTCGATGCGCTTCATGTTTTTTCTGGCAAGTTCATGGCGGGCACGAGCCTCGCGCTTGGCGGCTTTGGCCTCTTTTAGTTTTAATTCAAGCGTGGTGGATCGAAACGATGCCAGCAGCTCCCCCTTTTTAACGTAATCACCTTCCTTAACGGGGAAGCTCTCTATAAGGCCCGAGATCTCGCTTGCGATAATGCTGTCTGTCATGGGCTCGGCACTTCCCACTATGGATACGGGCTTGCGAATCTCTTTTTCCGAGACCTGGACTACCTCGACCGGGGCCGGAGGGGGGGCTTGCCCAAAAGACAATAACGAGGACAAAAATAGACCTGCGAATACGGATATGGATATAAATTTATATCGATTTAGTATTTTCATGGTTTTCAGTTGATACTCCGATTTACTTTGATGGGGACTTGATCCCTTCTAAGAAGATTTCTACGAATGTATCGATTGTTTTTTTTGGATGGGAGTTGTTTTTACGTTTTTCCCCGAAAAGCTCCTGCACGATGATGTGGTTTACGACCATTCCTATAAATGCCTGAGCCGCGATTTTGGGGTTTACCTGCTTAAATGCACCGTCTTTCATACGCTGTTCGATATAATCGGAAAGCAGCATATTTATATATTCGACATAGGTATCAAAGAACATATCCGAGAGCTCATGACCCTCGAGTGCGCTGAAGTGAAGCAGGCGGATAAAACTGGGGTCGTTACCGCACTTATCAAACATCCTCTCTGCTATTGATGTAAAGATTAGGGGGTCGTCCTTGCTGCTCTTGTATGTGTTTAGAGGGTGTTCTATCCCCGGTTCTTCGTCGATTTTCCGTTCTATGATCGCACCGTAGAGCTCGCGTTTCGTGCTGAAGTACCTAAAGATGAGAGACTCGTTTACATCCGCCATATCGGCTATCTCTTTAGTGGTCGTACCGCTGAATCCTTTTTCGGCGAACAGCTTTATAGCGGTCTCAAGTATTTTGTCTCTAGAGGTTGTTTTGGCTTGTTCTGTTGACATTGGGGATATATCCTGTAAGATGTAAGTAATTACTTACTTACAAAGTATCATGCCGCAGGATCATTGTCAAGCAGCTAAATAATTGTTGAATAATCAGAATAAATTATCTATATATATTATAGAAGATTATGAGATATTTTATACTGTCAACAGCATATATTTCACTATTGATTATATCTAACATACTTCTTACGATGGCGGCCCAGGCGTCGGATACGGGTGTGCTTAACCTCTCTCTTCAAGATGCTATCAATATAGCGCTTGAAAATAACACAGACATTCAACTGCAAAAGAAAAATGTTGATATAAGCGAGGGCGAGATACAAACACAAAAAGGCGTGTTTGATCCCATTCTCAACATCGGCTCTTTTTACAACGATGCAAAGATTCCCACCACCAGCACATTTATACAGTCGGGGGAGATTAATGAGGATATATTCAATGCTGAAACAAACCTGGAAGGAAGACTGCCCACCGGAACATTCTACGACGTATTAAACTTTGATCTGACCCGTACAAAGACCGATTCCCCTATCCAGGACCTTAGCCCCAGTTGGTTTACGAGCCTGAGTTTTACTGTGGGTCAGGACCTGCTGCGTAACTTTGGCAAAAGCGTAAACGACGCATTTGTGATCACAGCAATTCGCTCAAGCGAGATCTCTCGCAAGGAACTCGAGAGAAGGATCTCGGACGTCCTGCTCAATGTGGAGCGCAGCTACTGGATACTCGTTGCGGCTATTGAGAACCTTGAGCTTGAGCAGACAGCTCTAGAACTTGCACAGGATCTGCAGAAACGTAACGAGATTCAGGTGGAGGTGGGGGTGCTGCCCCCCGTAGCAGTAACACAGGCAAAATCGGAGGTAGCGGCAAGAGAGGTCACGGTGATAAGCGCCGAGAACACACTCCGCGCCGCCGAGGATAATCTAAAAAACATTTTGGCGATTGATCTCTCGCAGGCCATAAATCCCACAGAGCAGCCCACCACCGAGGTAAGCGTTAACGACGAAGCCGAGTCCCTTGCCGAGGCTTATGCCGAGAGACCTGAGATGGAGGAAGCCAAGCTTAATATAGAGAACAGAGAGACGCTTAAAAAATATTACTCGAACCAAAGGCTACCCAGGCTTGCCGTACAGGGTTCAGTGGAGTTGCAGGGGTTGGGTGGCGACGAGAACCCGCTTAGGGAGAGTTTCGGGGGTGTGCCAGAGCCCATCCCACCACAGTTTGACAGGCCAAACGATACGTTTAGGAATTTGTTCGAGGGGAATTATCCCACGTGGCAGATTCTCGGTGTGTTCAGCTTCCCTATCTTTAACAGGACTGCACGCGGCGATTATGTGAAAGCCTCGGCCGAGCTAGACCGAAGCGTGATACTGCTAAAACAGACTAAAGACAACATAGCTCTTGATGTGAAAAACGCGGTACGCGAGATTGAGAACAGTCTGCGGAGGATAGAGGCTGCAAAAGTTGCGGTGGCTCTCGCGGAAGAGGTTGTAAACAACGAGCAGGAGAGGCTTAACGTGGGGATTGGTACTACACGAGAGGTCCTAGAAGCTCAGAGGGATCTAATAGACGCGGGCACACAGGAGATTAGAGCTGTTGCCAATTACAACATAGCTCTGGCCGAGTTAGAGCATGCAAAGGGCACCTTGCTCGTGAATCATTACATTGAGATCGAGGAGCAGTATTAGGCAGCTTAACCAATTTGTTATCGGTGTATTTATCTATATTACTAAAAGCTAACTTTAGACAAATTTGCGGTATCGGATATAATATCGGAGCATATAAATTCATAAGGAGAGATTAATGTCTAGTAATGGGATTGTTGAACTGAGTGACTCTACATTTGACAACGAAGTGATCAACAGCGACGTACCGGTATTGGTTGATTTTTGGGCACCGTGGTGTGGGCCTTGCCGAGCCATTGCACCTTTGGTGGAGGAGATTTCCGAGGCCTATTCGGGGCGAGTTAAATTCGGCAAACTAAATGTAGACGAGAACCAATCTACAACTATGAAATTCGGGATCAGAAGTATCCCAACCCTAATAGTGTTCAAAGACGGGAGTGCGGTGGAACAGATTATAGGTGCTGTGCCAAAATCCGAGATTGAAAAGGCAATAGACAAGGCACTATAGCTTGTTTTCTACTTCTCTACGGACTTCTTTTTTGCATTCAACTTTATCTCTTTTATCTGTTGGTTGAGCTTGTTGATTTTCTCATCTATGGCGGTGATCTCTCTACATCTCTTTAGTATTAAATCGTCTGAATTCTTGTTTCCAGTTTTGTTTGATGCGGTGGGGCGATGGGGTTTAGGGCCCTCGGATTTAGCGAGTAGCGAGCCGGTTTTTTTGGTATCGAACGAGTATAGGGTTTCGCGTGATCCTTCTACGGTCCTGGATGATTTATCGGTGACTACTCCTAGTTTTGAAAGCATGAGACCCAATTTCCTTGTCGATAGGTCTTTTTGTTTAGATTTGGGCAGTAGCCCAATGGTTTCGTTATAGATAACCGAAGAGCTGAGCGTGAGAGTTTTTTTGTTTTTACCCATTTCTACGCCTTTTAATTCTCCGCTTAAAGCACTTTTTAGTACTGAGAGAAGCGCGTTTTGCAGAGGGTCGCTCGAATATGAGGGAGGGGTATGTCCGGATTTTTTTCCTGCTATTGTGCTTGACTGTTTTGCTGGGGCGTGCTCTGAGTATATATATTGACCGAGTTCTTTTAGTTTGTTTTCTTTTTCTTCCAGGAGATTACCTACCTGTCCTTTTAATTTTTGAGTCTCTATGAGTTCTTTGGATCTAACGTTTAATGTGGCCACACCCTTATCGAACCGTTGCTTGATCTTATCTAGAATTTCTGCCATTGTTCACCTCGCAGAGTATATTATATACCTTAATTGTTTGGCTTGAAAAGTCTGGACTAGCCTGGGTGTATTTGCAGTAACGGGAAATGCAAATTATGTAGTATTTTCAATTTTTTGGCCTATAATTATAAACTGTCTTAATTTTGAAACTGCGTTATGTTCTGGTAAGACTTAACTCAGAAGGGTTGCAATGGAGACTAAAATGCTGGAAAAAGGTGTTAGGTTTAGACTCGATGAGACCATAGAGGGTAAAAAAGATATTTTCCCCTATGGGCTTGAAGGTAAGATAGTAGAGGTGCTCGAGAGGGCATCGGGGCGCGTTTATAGTGTGCAGTTTGTTGACGGGAGGGTTGCTCGGTTCCCCGAGGCCCTTATGGACGAAGCAGCTACTCTAATTAACTGAAATTTTGTAAGACTAGATCCAAATTTACTTTCCTAGAATTATTCATACATACCAACACGGATCCCGGGCTCAATGGTAGTAGTCGTCGGTCTTATCTGTTTGGTATTCGGTTGTTAGCAGATCGATAATCATCTCTGCAATTTCGTCGGGTGTACGGTTCTCTGTGCAGAGTATTAAATCTGCTTTTTCATAGAGCTCTTTTCTCTTGGACAATAGCTCCCCGGCTCGTTCATAGGCGTTGTCAACTTGAAGTAGTGGACGCCGTTTGTCGTGCTTTATCCTGTCCCAAAGTGTTTCTAATGATGCCTCCAGATATACTGTGGGCCCGAGCTCTCTCATTAAAGGCCAGTTGCGCTCTTTAAGCACTATCCCACCTCCTGTGGCATATACATTATGATCCGATCCCGCCAAGCTCTCTAGGGTTTCTGTCTCTTTGTCTCTAAAATATTCTTCACCGTGCTCATCAAAAATCTCTGTAATGCTTCTTGCGCATCTGTGCTCAATAATCCTATCTATATCTATGTATTCAAACTTAATTTTTTTTGCTAATACCCTACCTATTGTGGACTTGCCCGCACCCATGAAACCGATCAGTAGAATGTTGTTTTTGAGTTCTGTTTTCTTCATTTTCCCGACCCAGGGGATTGAGGGTTCTGTTGCGAGATGACGGGTGATACGAATTTCTCGACATACTTACCGATAATATCGCATTCTATATTTACACTGTTCCCCGTGCGTAGTCCCCCGAAAGTGGTCTCTTTTTGAGTGAAGGGGATGATATTCACAGAGAACTCATTTTGCTTTGTATCGTTAACGGTAAGACTCACCCCGTTAATTGCAACCGAGCCTTTTGGGACTATATATTTAGAGAGTTGCGCAGGGACGCTGAACCAAAACACAGTAGAGCCACCTACCTTTTTTTGAGACGCTACTTTACCGACCCCGTCGACATGACCGCTCACGATGTGCCCGCCCATTCTGTCACCTACCTTAACCGAACGTTCGAGGTTAACCCCGCTCTTTAGCTTGGCTTGTGATAAAGTGGTTTTACTAAGAGTCTCGTAAGAGGCGTCAACTGTGAACTCTTTTTTGCCCAGTTTTATGACGGTAAGGCATATACCGCTTACCGCTATACTGTCCCCAAGGCCGATCTCAGAGACATTAATCTTATTTGTTCTTATTGTATAGGCAGATTCTTTTGTCTTTTTCTTTATACCGGTAATAGTCCCTATATCTTCAACTATGCCTGTGAACATTCTATTGCTTCTCCCGCCTAAGAAGGAATGTATCGGTCAGTATTAGTATAACACCTATAGTAATTGCAGAGTCCGCAAGGTTAAACGGGGGCCAGTGTAATGCGGGGTTTCCGAACCAATGAAAATCTATAAAATCAGTTACGTAACGGAGCCTAAACCTGTCGATGGAATTTCCCACGGCTCCCCCTAGTATGAGGGATAGACCTAAGATAAGAGTTTTGTGTCGGCTATCAGTGTTTTTTAAAAATAATAGTATCACGATGACTGCTGTGATCAGTACCAAAACGAATAGCGGTAGGCGGATGCTCTCGGGCAAGTCTGCCAGTATACCAAATGCAGCACCGGTGTTGCGTATATGTGTGAGGTCTAAAAAAGGCAGCAACTCTGTTTTTGAGTAGATCGGCAGATCACGCCTCACAAGCCATTTAGACAGTTGATCTATTGCTACTACAAAGCTCGAGACTGCAAATGCTATCCAATATTTATTCATAAGAAGTAGAGCATGAATATATAGAATAAACGACTTATTTCAAATTCCGCTCGCTAGACCATTGCGACCGTTCTATGAAATCAGTGGCAAAGTCGTTTGATACCATGTCCTTATTGAGATCGAGCAGTTTCTGGAACCGCTTGATTGCTTGTGGCTGATTTTTAGTAGCAAATAATGAGATCCCAAGTATCCGCATATTCTCTTTTTCGAGATCTGGGGACGGGAAAGACGCAGCCTCTGCGCTCAGTAGATAGGGCAGAGCTTTTTGGTACTCGTTTTTGTTGAAAAGCAGCCTCCCCAGTAAATAGTGCGCAGGGGCATACTCGGGGTACTCTCGTATGATTTCTTGGAGAGTGTTTACCCTGGTTACTTCATCGCGAGTCCCGAAATACATTTTGATGCTATCCTCTAACGGTCCACCCTCTGCCATTGCTGACAGCTTTATGTCGATCTCTCGTTTTACATCTGCCGGCAGCGGTTTTGATCTAAGCGTACTGAATATTCTGAGTGCTTCCCCGCGATCACCTGACTGCCACAGTGAATTGGCTCTTAGGTTTGCTAGTATGTTTCGGTCCAAGCTGGGGATTGATTTTGAGTCCTTGATTAAGTCATTTACTTTATCGTATTTACCGTCGAAATAGTACGAGTATGCAAGGCCGTTTATTGTGATTGGGTCAGCTTGGTTATAGCCGAGAGCTTTTATGAACAGTTCTCTCGCATTATAATAATCATCGGATTTGAATTTATTGAACCCCTTCTGCTTAAGCGCAGCGATGCGCCTTGGACAACGGGCCTCGAATATGCTCGGTGTTCCGAAAATTGACTCGGCTAAAATTGGAGCTTCTTCAGGGACCGTGACGGTGTTTAAAAATTTTGTCCACTCATCCACAAGATCGTCTATGCTTTTTCCGTATTGATCGAATTTCCCGGTTTTGTACAGGGTCTTATATTTATCTATCCCATATGTATCAATGAGGTATCTTGAGAATGAACCCATAAGTGTGTAGCTCACAGGTGCCGATGAGTACCAAAAACCGAACCCTATAATATCCTGGATCCGTGGAGCCATTCCCTTTTCTATCATGGTCTTAGCCCACTGGTGTTTAGTGTAGCCGTCCCCGCTCCAATCCGCTGCTACGGCTATGCCCTCAAGGAGACCGATCTTGGGGCTTACCTTAAACACGTCCATTCCGAAGTCTGCTGACATCACGTGGGTGAGTTCATGCTTTAATATGGGGTGGGGGAAAGAGTTGTAGATAAGGTGTATCTCTTTGTGTATGGGGTTAGCAATTGTGGTTTCCCCGGCTCCTATGATCTTCTTGCGAGTTTTAGTGTCGGGGTATATGTAAGAGCGTATTTTCTCGTTGGAGTCTACCTGGAGAAAATCTTTAAGCTGTTTATAGCGCCATTCGTGGTCCTCGGCGATAAGGTCAATCTGTTTAGCCTCGGGGGTGCTGGGATCGTAGTAGATAATGAAGTTGTCGGTCTCGTATTTTCCCGGCAGTACCTCACTAGTTATATACTCCCTTGAGTAACTGATCCCGATCTCCTGCTCTTTGGAATGAGCAATAAACAGTATGCAAATCACAAGCGCAAGGGAGATAAAATCCCAAAACCCTATTTTCTTATATTTAACCCCGTTTGCTGCATTCAATATAATTAAGAACAAAATCCCCCAGAAAATAACGATCAACCTATAGAGGATAAGAGTTAAGGTGATCGGTATGGCCTCGTCGTATAGAGGGCCCGGGAAAAACCCTATGACCGGGTTATAAACAAAGAGGGATGGGTCGTAAAAAATACGGTAAAGAGAGTAAAATATTGTAGCCAGCAGTATTAGTGCTCCTATAAAAAACCCGCGCCTCTTGAACACAAAACCAGTGAGAAGACCAAGCGATGTTGAGAAATATACGGTTACCACGGGGATCAATAGGTAGAATATCGAGCCTTCTAATATGTAGCAGTCCTTTTTGACCACGGAACTTACCAAGCCGATAACAAACGGTACCGCGACCAATATGAAATTGACCATAAACACAGAGGAAACAATATCAGAGAGTCGGCGTAGCCCGCCTTTACTAAGGTCGATGTTTACAAGCTCGGCCGATACAAATATGGAGACAAATGCGGCAACAAATGCAATGAAGGTCGAGTACTCAAACCCGAGAGTGCCGATAAGCGGGAAGAAGGTGAGCAGGACCGAGATAACTATGAGAACTGCAAGGCTTATAAGAAACCTTGCGGACAGCACCATATCCTTTAGTGACATTAACTATTCCTATACACACTGCAATTGATATTTACCAATATATTATAGTTACGAAATATGTTGAGAGTAAATGATATGAAGAAAATCTTAGACCAACCCCTTATGTTAACCGCTATTTAGTTCATAGACTATTGGGACAGTAACCCAACTCGATACTGCTTTACCGTTATGTTTCCCAGGGTAAAAGTCCCACCCGAAAATAGCACTGCTCGCGGAATCATCGAGAACTTGATAGCCCGAGGATTTTAATACTCGGACATCTGCCACTCTACCGCTCTCGAGCACAAACACCTTGAGCAACACTCTACCCTCAAAACCTCTTTTACGGGCAATTGTGGGATAACGCGGTTTGGGGTTGTTCCTGTAATTGGGATGAGCGAGTTCAGTGCTCTGTTCACTACTCGCAGTCATGGGGTGTTTAAACGAGCTTGGGCCTGTGCTCTTAGCAATGGGTGAAGCGGCTTTAGGTTTAACAGTATTTGTTTGCGCTTTAGCGGAGTTCTCTGTCTCTTTGTGAGTGTTTATGGTCTTGGGTGCTTCGACCTCAGTTTTTTTAGTACTCACTTCGGGTGTAGTTTTGATCGTTTTCTTTTTAGTCTTTTGTGGTTTATCTATCGCGTTTGGTTTAGTCTCAATTTTAATCGGGCTCTGATTTAGGACAGACACATTAATATTTTGTGCATTCTTATGGGCAGCATTATTCCCGAGTTGGGACCAAAGGGGTTTGCTATTGTCGGAAACGAAATAGATAAAAAGTGCAGAGAGAAGTATTATGTGTATTGCGACTGAAAGTATTAGAAATGATTTCAGGTTGTTCTTTGTCATAGATGAGCTGTCGAGTGATTTTATGAGTTATTATAACTCAGATAAAAGTGTTTTGTACTTTCTCTAATCATCTAGATGTGATCGGACATAGGAGGGCTAATTAATCGTGATTTATATAGCAGTTAAAACTATGCTTACCGCTTTGATAATAGTAGCTGTATCCGAGGTTGCTAAGCGCTACACAACCGCAGCGGCATTGTTAGCGGCCCTGCCGCTAACTTCACTATTGGCAATGATTTGGATCTATATGGATACCGGCGACAGTGCCAAAATCGCAGATTTATCAGTGGGCATATTTTGGCTTGTATTGCCTACGTTATGTTTCTTTTTGATTTTGCCTATGTTAATCAGACATGAAATTAATTTTTGGCTATCGATGGTAATATCCTGCTCGGTGATGATCATCATCTATTTATTATATGCATCAATTGGCAGAAAACTCGGCCTACCTTTGTAGAGTTTAGTGTCTTAAGGCTATAAATCCTTGAAATTTTTGCTAAGATATTTTAAATTTTCTTTTAACAATCAGCATTTATTGGAGGAGTAATATGTCAAAGAAGGTAAACGGAAAAGCAGCTAAAGCAAAAACCAACAGAAAATTTACTTTAAATCAAAGATACGAAGAGGCGCTTAACTACCCGCTTTTCGACTCTATATTCAATCGTAGATCGAGACGTTTTGGTCTTGGTATGGAGCTTGAGGACGAGTCTCTGGGTTTTAAATCGGAGTATGACCCCATACCACTTGAGGAGATGGAAGAGGCGTTACTCGTATGGTCGGGCACGGGGCTGACGGGACTTTGCCTGGCTGATTTGCCGCCCGAGACCGGTATCGACCTGCTTTGTCAGTGGACGGGGCGCACCTGGCCGTCTGCATGCAACAACCATGGAACAGAGCTCTTTTTCACCAACGATAGTGGATTATATTACGTTGATGTAAAGCATATGCTGCCCAAGGATAAAGAGCTCGACATGTTCTTTAGGATGGATCGTCAAGAGAGGATGAACCGGGTACTGGAGCTATACCGTGAGAGTTTGGTAAAGCTCGAAGACGGCAGGGCGGATCTCCCCGACCGTATGCCGGGCCTCTTTGATTTTAACCAGTGGAATACTAACAAACCGGGGACATCCGTGTTCATACCGGTAACTGATATTACAGAGGAGTATTTAAACCTCCTCCACCTTTACTGTAGCCACACTTACGGTTTTACAATCATTGATGACCTGACGGGAAAGCCCGCTGGAATCGATAAATGGATCAAGAAGGGAAGGTTAAAGGACAGTGTAAAGATGTCGTTATTTGATCTTGAGGTAAGGATTCTAACGGGTCTTAATGTAGAACAGGCATTTATGTGCCAGAACATGAGCCTCGCACTCCAGGCTCTTGGGCTTGCAGGCTGGACGTTCAGCGGATTTATACCCAGGTTTGCTCTGGGTGCCGCCCCCGATCTATTCCGCGGACTTGGGTTTAGGTTTGTTCAGCCCAAAAAAGGTGCAATCGATCCCCCGGCTACGATTCCTGTGGGCCGCGACGGGATATTCGAGGGCTACTGCCCCCCTTACTACAAAGATATGAATGAGGCTATAGACGCTTTCCACGAGCATAAGAACTCAGCCTGGACCTCGGACAAGCCGTTTCCCTACAACGAACCCGATAAATTGCTTATGAGAGCACCCAAACCAACGGAGACCACGATCCAGATCGTTAAGGATGTTGCTAACTATATATACGATACGTATGGAAGGTTCCCGGCTTTTGTAGATCCTATGTACATGAGACTAGTGTTTCAAGCCATGCATATTGATCTTGAGTTTTATGAGAAACACTACCCGCCGGGCTCTTACTCGGATATGCACTTGAAAGTGTTTTTAGATAACCACCCAGAGGCTGCGGGTAAGGTTGGTTCTAAGGTCAATGAAAAGAGGGTGGTTGCCAAAGGATCGAAAAGGGCTAAGGCCTAGTTGTGCAGTTTGCACGACAAAGCCGCTAATTTTCTTGGACCAAGTGCTAACGTAATGGAGAGGTCGTTCACTGTAACACTTGACAAATACTAGAAAATTAACTAAATTTGAGAGTTAGGTATAAGAGCATTCAAATTGGATGGGGGGTTACTATGAAGCGATCTGATATCGAAAGGGAGTTGGCTGAGAGGTTTAAGCTACAGCCTATGCAGTCAGAGCAAATACTAGACACTATCATAGAACACATGACCGATGTGTTGCAAAACGACGGGCGTATAGAGATAAGAGGGTTCGGCAGCTTTTTTACCAAAAGCTACAATTCATACGAGGGAAGAAATCCGCGCACTGGCGAGAAAGTGTCTGTTCCTGATAAAAAACTGCCTCATTTCAGACCCAGTAAAGAGCTGATTACAAAACTAAATAATGGTTAATCAGTGTCTAATGTTCACTTATTAGTGTTATTCGCTACTATAGTTTTAGTGCACAATTAAGATCTATGTGCATTTATTGACAATGGTAAGTGTTAATATAGCCTTTTAGTAATATGCCGATTTTAGATATTCTTAAATTTCCAGACCCAGTACTCAGAAAAAAATGTGAAGAAGTAAAAAGGGTTGATGCCCAAATCCAAAAACTCTTGGATGATATGGCTGATACCATGTACGATGCCCCGGGTGTAGGGCTTGCAGCCCCCCAGGTAGGGATTACAAAAAGGGTGATAGTCGTTGATGTTTCTCTAAAGAGTGAGGATGAGGATGAGCTCTTAGAGGATAGGTCGCATCTTATTAAACTCGTTAACCCCGAGATTATTTATAGCGAGGGGGAAGAGCTCGGGGAAGAGGGGTGTCTGAGTATCCCGGGTTTCACAAGCGATGTCCGCAGGAGCGCAGTTGTAGGGGTCAGTGCTCTTAATGACCAAGGGGATAAAACCGAGCTCGAAGCGGAAGGATTGTTGGCGCGTGTTATACAGCACGAGATCGACCACCTTGATGGCGTTCTATTCATAGACAGACTTAGCAGACTTAAACGTGAGCTTCTCAAACGTAAGATAGAGAAGGTCCTGGGTAAAGAGGTTAAGTACGCAGTGATGTAGCTCTGTTTTAAACCACTTCAGAGTTCCTAGACAACCCAATTCTTATTCCTTAGAATAAATGGCGATGCCCTCCAAACTTTCCGAAAATATTGCTCCTTTCTATGTGATGGATGTACTGGAAAAAGCAAAAGAGATCGAGCGTAGCGGCCAAAGCGTTATACATTTTGAGGTCGGTGAACCGGATTTTGATACTGCGTCGGTCATCTCGGATGCAGCAATCGAGTCACTAAAGTCGGGCGATACTAAATACACGCACAGCCTAGGCAAATCGGAACTCCGAAGTGCAATTTCCGAGGAGTACCACAAGAGCTATGGGGTGGGTGTTTCTCCCGAGAGGGTGATTGTTACCATGGGGAGTTCCCCCGCTCTATTCCTCTCGATACTATCATTGATTGACCCGGGTGACGAGGTCATTATCACAGACCCCCACTACGCATGTTATCCCAAGATCATTCAGATCGCTGGCGGGGTGCCTAAAATGTTTAAGATCTATGAGAGCGAGGGGTTCCAAATCGATGTTTCGAGATTAAAAAAAAGCATAACAAAAAAGACAAAGGCAATTATTATCAATTCCCCCTCTAATCCCACCGGGGTTGTACTGGCAGGGGAGTTAATGGACGAGATCTCAGGGCTTGGGCCGGTTGTGATTTCCGACGAGATATATCATGGTCTTGTGTACGAGGGCAGGGCGCATACTATATTGGAATACTCCCCGGATGCGATAAGCGTAAACGGTTTCTCTAAATTTTATTCGATGACCGGCTGGCGGTTGGGCTATGTGGTGGCACCACCCGAGCTTATAAGACCTATTCAGAAACTGCAGCAGAACCTTTTTATCTCCCCAAACTCATTTGTACAGATGGCGGGCATCACAGCACTAAAAGAGGCAAAAAACGAAGCGCTAGAGATGATTAAGAGTTTTGATGCCAGGCGAAAAAGGATGATAGAGGGATTAAGGGGCTTAGGATTCGAGATCACCCATGAACCTAAGGGGGCGTTCTATGTATTTGTAAATGCTTGTAAACTCTCCAATAATTCATACGACTTGGCATTTGATATACTGGATAAGGCACACGTTGCAGTCACGCCGGGTATTGATTTCGGAGAGAACGGAGAGGGTTATCTAAGGTTTTCATACGCTGTAGGCCTTGAGACTATAGACGAGGGGCTTCAGAGGCTGGGTCGGTATATTCAACAATCGGCCACGTAGTGTATTTAGATAACTATATATTAATTTGAACTGTGAGCATCCATGCTATATAATTCCTTGGACCGATAGCTCAATACGTACTTTAACAGTTGGAAAACACCGCATATTCATCGAGATAAAATATGAGTGGCTACTGTGTAGTGAAATAATGCTTGAGGTGGATACTGTATGAAAAACGAATCTACACTCTGTTGTTTTTCATCCGGTAGAGTATAGAAGATAATTTATCTGCGGTACTAGTGTTATGCAAAAACTTATAGCTGCTAACTGGAAGATGAATCTGCTTCGGAGTGAGGCAAAGGGGCTTGCCACTCAATTGACCGAGTCGTTGGGTGATATACCCGAGGGTTTAGAGATTGTTCTTATCCCCCCCTATACGACACTGCACACGGTTCGGAGTGCGATTAGTGGGAGCGGGGTTGAGTTAGGTGCTCAAAATGTGTTTTGGGAAAACGAGGGTGCCTACACCGGTGAGATATCTCCCGGTATGCTTCTAGATGCAGGTTGTAAATGGGTGATTATAGGGCATTCGGAGAGGCGATTGATATTGGGAGAGACCGATTATATGGTTAGGCAGAAATTGAGTGCTGCTTTGGATGCGGGTCTCAAAGTAATACTCTGTGTGGGGGAAACACTAGAGGAACGGGAGATGGGCAAGACAATAAAATTTGTGGCAGGGCAGGTAGAGGGTGCTTTGCAGGATCTAGAATTGACCGAGGCCTCGGATGTCGTGATAGCTTACGAGCCTGTGTGGGCAATCGGAACCGGTAAGCATGCTACCCCTGATGAAGTTGAGTATGTGCACAAGAATATTCGAGAAATTACAGGTAGTATATACGGGGAATTAGGATCCGAGATAAGAATCCTATACGGTGGAAGCGTGAATGAGGAGAGTGCGTACGAGATATTAGTCACCCCCGGGGTTGATGGTGCGCTTGTGGGTGGGGCAAGCTTGGACCCCATTTCGTTTATGAAAATAGTTGAGCATGCAGGAGAATGAAGAGCCGTGGAAATATTAATTTATTCTGTGAAATTTATTCATATTATTGTTAGTGTATTACTAGTGATAGTTGTGCTGCTTCAGCCCGGGAAGGGAGGAGACCTGGGTTCTATCTTTGGAGGCGGCACCACGGAGTCTGTGTTTGGGGCAAGCGGTGCAGTACCGTTTCTTGGCAAGGTGACTAGGGTTCTAGCCATACTGTTTTTGCTAAGCTCGCTTGCGCTTGGATACTTTGCTACTCAGGATCTAAGCTCGTCAGTTATAACAGACACCGTGCCAAGCGCTGTAGAGCCTGTACCCGAGGACTCAGCAACTACAGGGAATGAGCTGGATTTAGGGCTGCCGGATACCGAGACTAATGGTGCCTCAGCACCTGAGAGTGCTGAAAAGGATAGCCAGGGTGAAGCTACTAAAAATGAGGGCGAGGGTACGGAAAAGCAAGCTCCAGCGGAATAGTTGTGTAAAAGCCCTTATGTTTTTTGCATTGCCTTAATCCTATATAAAAATATATATATCTGTATTGGTTGCGAGCCATAAATTTTTGAGTATATTAAATAGAATACACGACTTGGAGGTTAGTTAGAATGGCTTATATTATTGCAGAGCCTTGCATAGATGTTAAAGACAAAGCGTGTGTAGAAGCGTGCCCTGTGGACTGCATTTATGAAGGAGACACCCAACTCTACATACATCCCGAAGAATGTATCGATTGCGGGGCCTGTGTTGATCCCTGCCCTGTAGATGCTATCTATCATGAAGATGAGCTTCCGGAAAAATGGAACGAATATACTCAGAAGAACGCTGATTTTTTTGAGGGCAAAATAGGACTTGAACCAGCAAGAAAAGATTAATACGTTTGAGTAACGTAGGTGTTAAGATTCTAAAGGGATATGCTTTGACATATCCCTTTTTTTTATCTATTGATATTACTCAATGGCAATTAAAAGTGCTGATTCTAAAAGCATTTCAAAGAAGCGGCGTGCTGATTCCAAAGACCAGTTGGAGCTTCGATACACAAAAATAATTTCATTTCTAAAAAAAGCGTACCCCGATGCCAAGTGCCATTTGAACTATAACTCGGCCCTTGAGCTCTTAGTGGGCTCTATTCTCTCGGCCCAGTGCACTGATAAGCGTGTAAACCAGGTTACACCATCTTTATTCAAGAAATACAGCAACGCAAAAGCGTTCGCCTCGGCCAATAGAGACGAGCTTGAGCAGGATATAAGATCGACCGGGTTCTATAAGAACAAGGCTACGTCCATTGTCGAGTGCACTCGCGCACTTGTCGATAACTACAAAGGGGAAGTCCCCGAGTCTATGGAGCAGCTGACGGAACTCAGAGGTGTGGGCAGGAAAACGGCAAATGTCGTGCGTGGGAACTACTACAAGAAGCCCGCTATCATTGTAGACACTCATATCAAAAGGCTATCGAACAGGTTGGGGCTTAGCAGTTTTAGTGATCCTACGAAGATAGAGTATGACTTGATGGAAATCGTTCCCGAGGGGATGAGAACATTTTTTTCAAACGCTCTTGGGGATCACGGACGAGTGGTATGTAAGGCGCGCAGACCGCTTTGTGAGTCGTGCGGGCTGGGCTCTATATGTCCCTCGGTGAGGACAGAGTAACCATGAGTAAACGCTATAATTCATACAGCGATTATCTAAAAAATAAATTTGGCTGCAGGGTACATAAGGTGTCGGTTGATATGGGGTTTACGTGCCCTAACCGTGACGGCACACTGGCCAGGGGAGGCTGCATATATTGCAATAACGACAGTTTCGTTCCCCCATATGCGAGGGCCAGATACACGATGAGCGAGCAAATTACACATGGCGTCCGGTACCTAAAGGATAGGTATAATGCGAAGAAATTTATTGTTTATTTCCAGGCGTATACGAGTACTTATGATAGTGTGGAAAGGCTGGAAAAATTGTACAGGGAAGCGCTCGGGCATGATAGTGTTGTGGGGCTTGCCATAGGTACACGCTCGGATTGTGTAAATGGGGAGATTATCGGCCTGTTGCAAACTTTGGCTAGGGATCATTATGTGGCGGTTGAATATGGTATAGAGTCTATTTACGATAAAACGCTTAGCTTCATGAACAGGGGGCACGATTACCAGTCGGTTGTAGATGCAATCCGACTCACCAAGCACAAAAACATTGAGATCGGGGCCCACGTTATAGTGGGTATGCCGACCGAGACGCGCAGTGAGATGCTCGAGATGGCCACCGAGGTTTCCGCACTTGGCATAGACAACTTTAAGATTCACAACCTTCATATTGTGAAAAACACCCCATTGGCCAGAATGTATATGGAACAGCCGTTCCCACTATTTTCTTACGAGGAATACTTGGAGTTTATCACAGAATTTCTTGAGCTCTTATCACCCGAGATCGTGATTGAAAGGTTGTTTACCGATACACCGCAGGATCTATTGATAGCACCTAAATGGGATCAAAGACACAACGAAATTATAATGGGTATACAGAGGGAGCTTGAACGGAAACAGTCGTATCAGGGCAAGCGTTTTGTATTGTAGACGCAGAACTCATTATTGATACTACTGATTGAATTGAAATGCCTCTGTGTTCACACTACTACTACTGTCACCACTGTTAATGGCAGTTTTCACTATGTCCGATAGTTCTTCTATGCTGTAGGGTTTGCTGATGTAGCCCTTAAACCCGTAATCGGCAAAATTGGTTATGACAGGGTCCTCAGTGTATCCGCTGGATACAAGCGCTTTTGCTTCCGGGTCGATCTCAAGGATCTTGTCTATTGCGTCTTTGGCCCCGGCCCCGCCCGATACTGTGAGATCGAGTATTACAACATCGTATAGGTTTTCATCCTTGTATGCTTTGTCGTACATGTCTATTGCTTCTATGCCGTCTTTAGCAAACTCAACCTCGTAACCCATTAGCTCGAGCGTCTCGCCTGCGGTCTCTCTTACCACCGCATCGTCGTCCATTAGCAGTATTCTTCCCCTAAATGAGCTTTGCGTAATTATATCTACGTCGGTTTCTGTTGTCTCTTCGGTAAGTACGACAACCTCGTCGTCGGCAGGGAGATATACCTTAAACACCGAGCCCTCTCCCAATTTTGAATCAACCTCGATTTTCCCGTCATGGTTCTTTACGATCGTGAACGATGTTGTTAACCCAAGCCCAGTGCGTTTGGATGATGTGCTGAAATAGGGGTCGAATATATTCTCGATTTGCTCCTTGGGAATACCCTCGCCCGTGTCAGCTACCTCTATCTTTATATATTTTCTATCAGCTAAGTTTCGGGATGTACCGTCCTGAATCTCTTCGTTCTCAACTGAAACATATACAATACCGCCTGCGGGCATGGCCTGTTTAGCGTTCTGTACCAGGTTGTATATAACTTGATTTATCTGTTTTTCATCAGCTTCTATTGACCATAGGTCTTCGGGAATCGAGAATTCACACATTACATTTGAACCCTTTGTAGCTAACTCGGCAGCAGATGTTATAAGCTCTGCTACATCTGACATGACCTTTTTTGTAGGTGACTCGATATTGGCAAAAGAAATAAGGCGTTTGGCGAGGTCTGCAGCCTGGTAGCAAGCCTTTTCCGATTCCACTATCCGGCTGTATGTTACCTCGTCTTCCTGCACATAAACCTTGGACAGTGTAAGGTTGCCCATGATACCGGTTAAAATGTTGTTTAGGTCGTGTGCTACGCCACTTGCGAGTGCCGATACAGACTCGAGTTTTTGTGCCTTAAGCAGCTCTTCGTCTCTCTTTTTGATGTTGGTAATCTCTCTAAATACTAAAATGGTACCGACGGTGATTTGGTCTTTGTTTCTTACGGGCGAGCAGCTGGCGGAGAGGAATTTTTCAGTCCCGTCCCGCGACAAGAGTACGGTGTCTTTTACAAGTCCTACGGAATCATTTTGCTCCAATGCCCTGTCTATGGGAGATTCGCAAACTTTACGCGATTCTTTGTTAACCAGTACAAATATTTCGGATAGTTTCTTGCCTATAGCTTCTTCCTGGGTCCATCCGCTGAACTCCTCTGAAATTTTGTTCATTGATATCACATGACCCTCGGTATCGGTTACGAACACACCGTCGCCTATGGATCTGAGTGTAGCATCCAGCATTTCTTTCTCTTCAATAAGTACTGCCTCTGAGTTCTTTTGGTCGGTTATGTCTTCGGCCACTCCCATTCCGAACGATGATCTGTCATTGCTCTGAGTGAGCGGGGATAGAGATACAGAGAGCCAGGTCTCACGAGATTCGGTGTTGCCGTCAAAAAGAAACTCGGTTTTAGCAGGCTCACCCAAGAACACACTGTCCATAGCGGATGTGAGTTGGTCGTTTCTAAGTGTTTTGAGATTGAACCCATATGCGTTATCACAAACGCTGCTTAGCATATTGGCCATCTTTTCATTGCAATGTGTAATTTTATGATCGCTGTCATAGATAAAAACCCCAATGGGAGCTTTGTCGAAAAGTATGCGGTATCTTTCTTCCGATTTTTTTAACTCACCGCTAATCTCGGTATTAGACAGCGTCATGCCGAGCTGTTGTGCAATTATATCAAGCAGGTTCTTTTCATCTTCTTCAAAATTATTGCCATCCTGTATGCTGTATATGTTGATGCACCCAATGACCTCGGTCTCGTTCTTAATCGGGGTGGTGACATAGCTTTTAATACCCGCGTTTGGCGAGTAGGGCTCAAGGGGGTCTTCCTCGCTCAGGTTCTCGCAGTGAATAGACTCTTTGGCAAGGATCGCTTTCCAAATATGTGATATCGGCCTCTCGATAAACTCGAGTTTTGAGAGGTCTTGTTCCGGAAGCCCCTCGCTTGCTTTTAGTTTGGCTGTAGTGTCGTCTACTAGGTAAATAGTAGTGTGGTCGACACAGTCCATGTTCGTGATGATTAATTCAGCGGTTTTCTCTATTAACTTTTCGGTAGACTTAGTCTCGTAAATAGTTTTATAGATGGAGCTTGTAATTTCATCATACTTATTCTTTTTAATGAGCTCTTGGAAGTTTTTTTCGTAAGCATCAATGATGTTTTTGTTTTCGGAATGAAGAGACTGGAGCTTTTGGTTCTCTATTAATAGATTTTTATTTTTCTGAACCAGTTCGGATAGCTTCTCAGGGTCTACTGTAGTTGCGGGTTCACTCAATTTTGACGTATCGTCTGAAACATCGTTTTGCTGTTCCGTGTTGCCTTTTTTAAGGTTTTCTATCTCCTCCTGAAGCTCGATATTGGCCCTAAAAAGCTGAATGGTTTTCTCTTTTATAATGTTGTCGGTTTGATCGTTTAGGTTCTCAAGTTTATCTTCTACGCTTTTTCTTGTTGAGGCCTCGGTCTGAAGGTCTTTGGTAATTATCGCGAGCTCTTCTTTTTGTTGATCCACCTGTTTGAAGAGTTCGTCATTTTTTTCCTTAAGTGATCTATTGGCTTCCAACAGATCTGTGATCTCTTGTTTGTATTTCTCTTCGGCAATTGACCTCTCTTCGTCATGTTGCGGCGGGGCGGCGTCGGCTGTAGGACTTGAGTGCTTGCCGATGTCGATTACCTTGTCAGCGTGGTCGTTTTGCCATACCTCAGTAGTATCGGAGCTTGTAGGTATTGTTGTTTCTTTGCCGGCACTACCGTTTGCGGATTCTTTAGTGATTTCCTGCTCGAGTACAAGTAGTGCTCCACACGTTTTACCGCTTATATCTTTGTTTGGACGTACATAGTGATAGATCGGGGTCTTGGTTTGGTTCTTGCTGACCAACAGGTGTTGGGTTGTGGATTCCACCACCTCTTCGGTCTCAATTGCTTGCAGTACCGGGTTATCTATTGGAGTTTGTTCATCTGCGTCTATAAGTTTTAGTACCTCGGTTATGTGTTTGCCTTTAGCCTCGTACTGCTTCCAACCGGTTAGGTAATCGGCTATGGGATTAGTGTGCTCAATGATTCCCTGGTTGTTGGTAACTATCACAGCTTTGCTTATGCCGTTAATTGTTGTGTTTAACCATTTCTCGGACTCGCGAATATTGAGCTCAGCTTTGTGTTTGTATAATGCAATCTCTATGGTTGTCTGGAGTTCGGCTTTTTTAAACGGCTTAATCAAAAATCCGTAAGGATGGGTGGTGCGTGCTTTTTCTATAATACTCTTATCGTTATGTCCGGTGAGATAGATAATGGGTATATCATTTTGTGCTCTAATTCTTTTTGATGCCTCAATTCCGTCAATGTCGCCCGAAAGGATAATATCCATTAATATCAGGTCGGGTTTGATCTCGTCGGCAAGCGTTACGGCCTGTTCACCTGTCGAAGCAGTTTCAGGCACATCATACCCGAAACTCTTTAGCGAAAATTTTATATATGTGGCGAGCTGGTCCTGGTCTTCTACCACGAGTATTTTAGCTTGAGACATTTTCTACACTCCCATCACTCACTATATTATAAGCTTAAAAAATTTATTTACAATTGCATCCCTTAAAATCGTGGATCCAATTTGTTTTTCAATTTCAATTGTAAATATTGCAATGTTTATGCCAAGTGAATGTTTTGTAACCGATAGCAACCATTAGCAATATTTGTTGCGCAAAATGTTGCTCATGACATTGGTTGAACAAAAAACGTCAACACGGACGTATTTTGTAGGAACATGCTAGTTGTATTGATTCCTGTGGTAAAAATTATTGAAATAACGGTAATTGTTCAGATATAGTGATAATATGAGGTTAATTTCGATATTCTATATAATGATTATTTAGGGCATGATGTTTCAGTGATTTTCTTGATTCTTCGGTCGTGAGCCTTAACCTAACACGCATCAAATTTATTATGATCAAATATTTGAGCACATATGACTACAGTTTATAAGAGTAGTATGGATTTTAAGATCGCCACGGAAAAATGGGAATTTGAGGAAATCCATAAACTAAACTATCAAACGTTTGTGGAAGAGATACCTCAACACGGCCGAAATCATGACCGAACGCTGATAGACAAGTTCCATAGCGAGAACACCTATATCATATGTGCAGAGGGTAGGTGTTTAAACGGAATGATAGCAGTTAGAGACAAGCGCCCGTTTTCGCTCGACTCAAAACTCGATTCTCTAGATGATTACCTACCACCCTATACAAATGCTTGCGAGATAAGGCTGCTCTCGATTTCTAAATCGAGGAGGAGCAGGCTCGTATTGCAGGGGTTGTTTCGTAAACTTGCAAAGTACTGTGAAGAGTCGGGTTATGATCTTGCTTTGATCTCTGCAACTGTCACTCAGTTGAAGCTATATAAGAAACTGGGGTTTATGGAGTTCGGATCCCTTGTGGGAAGTAATGGTGCAATGTTCCAGCCCATGTACCTCACACCCGATTCATACTCAAAGCTAAAGCAGGATACCAAATTCTTGAGGACCTCCGGTAACGGTGTGTTGAGCGAGCCGATTAACCTGCTTCCGGGCCCTGTGGTTATTAAGCCCGAGGTAAAGAGGGAGTTTGAGCTTGACCCTGTATCGCACCGCTCGGAGGATTTTTTGAAAAATTATGACCAGACCTGCCGCCTACTGAACTCTTTAGTTGGCACCTCGCATGTCCAAATTATCTCGGGCGCGGGCACGGTAGCAAACGATGTGGTTGCCGCACAACTGTGTGTGATGGATAAAGGAGGCTTGATACTTAGTAACGGCGAGTTTGGAGAACGTCTTTTGGATCAAGCCACGAGAACCGGGCTTGAATTCGAAACATATCGAGTGGATTGGGGTGAGGTATTTGAACCAAGTGAGATTGAATCCATAATCGATACTAACCCCGATATAGCATGGGTTTGGTTTGTCCAACTCGAGACCTCTACCGGGGTACTAAACGATTTAGAATCACTTAAGCGCATTGCATCGCATAGGGGTGTAAAGCCCGTAGTCGATTGCATCAGTTCGCTGGGTAATGTAGAGGTTGATCTTAACGGTGTGTATTTTGCAACCGGCTCAAGCGGCAAGGGGCTTCGCTCTTACCCCGGATTGAGCTTTGTTTTTTATAACCACGACATAAAACCACATAATAATAGCCACATCCCGAAATACATGGACCTCGCATACTACGCAGGATCGGGCGGGGTTCCATTTACAATGTCTTCTAACCAGCTCTATGCTCTAAATGCTGCGTTGCAGAGCCTGGATACTTATACGAAATTCACTAAGATCCGAAACCAGTCTGTTTGGCTCCGGGAGACATTGGAGCAAAGCGGGCTAAAGCTTGTTACTCGGAACGCCCACCCACCTACACCATTAATCACATTTGAGTTGCCCGAGCATCATGTCTCACTTGAGATAGGGGAGAGGCTCGATGCACGGGGCTATCTGTTGAGTTACAGAAGCAACTATCTTGTGGAGCGTAACTGGATACAGATCTCACTAATGAGCGAGTACCCCGACGATGTTATTAATGATGCGTTAGATGCATTATTGGAGTTTCTATAATACTTTCCTACTCCAATGCTTAATAGCCAAATATACCGAGTTTCTGCTCGTTTAAATTTGCTGCTTTATTTTCTTTCTAATCGATAATATCATGGTAGTTAAGGATCAATAGATTTAACCGTCGAGAGAGTTTGGGACTATAATTGATTAATTAACTGTTTGATTAGTGTTGGTGAGAAATGGGAGTGTGCGGATATGGATGCAAGCCTAGAGCGGGGCGTTGAAAGCTCGGATTTCAAAACCCATGAGTTCAAATTTATGGGTGATAGCGGTACCTTGTTTGGCATTTTCATCTATAACCTTTTTCTTATTTTAGTGACATTAGGGGTTTTCTACTTCTGGGGTAAGGTGAGGATCAGGAACTACATGTATCACCAAACTGCTTTTGAAGACGATAGATTCGGGTATCACGGTACAGGTGGAGAACTGCTTAGGGGATGGTTGATCGCGGCAGTTGTCTTAGGTGGTTTGATTGGATTGCCGATACTGCTGGACTTGGTATCTAAGAGCATGTGGAATAAAACGATAGGTGATATGATGATATTCCTGTTTTTCCTGATATTTATGCCCATAGGTATGGTCTATTCACAGAGGTATAGGTTAAGCCGTACATCCCTTAGAGGCATCCGTTTCTCATTCAGAGGACGCCCTAAAGAATTCTTACGCCTCTATGTACCCGGGCTTATTTTATCTGTACTGACATTCTGGATTTATTATCCCTATTTCCATAACAACATGAGGAAGTATTTGGTAGAGAACTCATACTATGGTAACGAAAAGTTCGAGTTTGACGGGGAAGGGACAGATATAGTAAAGAATTTTATAATTGCTATCATACTCAGTATTTTTACGCTCGGTATATACTGGTTTTGGTTCAGCGCATGGAGGTACAGATACTACTGGTCGCACACTCATTTTAAGGGTGCTACTTTCAGGTCGACTGTACAAGGTACGGAACTGTTTACACTTAAGTTAGGAAACTTGCTTATCTACTTATTCACATTGGGTTTAGGGTGGCCATGGGTTAGCGTGCGCAATATTAATTTTGTATTGGACAACCTATACCTTGATGGAGAGCTCAATCTGGATGAGATTGTGCAGGAAGCAAAAGATGTGTCGGCAACGGGTGAGGGGATAACGGATATCTTGGATATAGATGTTTTAGGTATGAACCTAGGTATATAAATACGGCTAAGTCATGAGTGACAGTATCAAGACCAACTGGGTCGGAAGCTTTTATGACGGCAAGACTGCCGCACGGGAAGAGGTAAAGGTAGTTCTGCAGTTCGATTCACTCCAGATCATACGCAAAGACAGCTCTCCTATAGTTTGGAACTACTCGGAAATTGTACAGACACAGGGATTCCATGTAGGTGAACCTGTATATCTTCAAAACGGTCGAGATTCCCTAGAGGCTCTAGTATTTAAGAATGACGATATAATTGATTCATTAAAGCACATAGCCCCTGATTTCAATAAAAACTTTAAAAAGCATATTAGTAGATCTAAGCTATTTGTTTTAGCGGCAGTCGCACTTGTTGGGTCAATGATTATTATTCCGATACTTTATTTTTGGATAGTACCGTTTGTTTCGGACCGTGCCGCTATGAACGTGCCGGTTGAGTGGGAAGAGATGATTGGGGAGTCGTATGTTGATCAATTGGTCAGCCTGTCGGATGAATGCAATGACAAAGAGAGAAAGGCCAAGTTAGAAGGCCTGCTAGCACTTCTTACAGATGAGTTGGACGACTCGCGCTACAAATACACACTCACAGTTGCCCAAGGGAGTATGATAAATGCGTTTGCGCTGCCTGGGGGATACGTAGTGGTGTACCAGGGGCTTTTGGAAAAAACCAAGAGGCCCGAGGAGCTTTTAGGTGTGCTAGCTCATGAGGTGCAGCATGTAGAGCATCGCCACGGGATGAAATCGCTTTTCCGTGGCTACACAATAGACCTGCTGGTGGCTGCAATCACCGGAGACAGCCAGGGGTTAGGTAACGTGATCGATATGGCGGGGTTGCTGGGTGTGTTGGGCTATACGCGTAAGGACGAAGTCACTGCCGATACCCAGGGCTTAGTACTGATCCGAAAAGCTCGGATTGATCCCACGGGGATGGTCGATTTCTTTAAAATTATACAAAACGAGTACGGCAAATATGAGTTTGATATTGACTACCTGTCTACGCATCCAAGGACTGCGGATAGGATAAAGAGTTTAGAAAGAATGATTGAGCAGAACAAGCCCGAATATACCGTAAGTTTAGAGGACTATGACTGGGATAAAATCAAGATGATATGTCGCGGGCAAGAGAGTAGATACTCGGAGCAGGGGGATTAGCCCCTGGCCTCTTCGGCTCTTTTCGCCTCGTCTTTTAGAAGCTTATAATCAATACTATCTGTAAGGGCTTTCCAGCTTGCTTCCACAATGTTTTCCGACACACCTACTGTGCTCCAATCGCTGTCACCGTCCCCAGACTCTATGAGCACACGCACCCTCGAGTCTGTGCCCTGGGTCGAGGACACGACCCTCACGCGGTAGTCCTTTAACTTGACCTCTTTTAGTGCAGGGTAGAATTTCTCGAGAGCTTTTCTGAGTGCTCTGTCAAGCGCATTTACGGGCCCGTTGCCTATAGCTGCCGTGTGTTCTTGTATACCGTCTACCTGAATGATAAGTGTGGCTTCCGTAACAGGTACATCGTCATCGGTTCGCTTCTCGGTAATTGTCCTGGCGCCGAGTAGGAAAAACGGTTTTCTATATTCACCAAGCGCCTTACGCACCAGTAGTTCGAACGATGCATCTGCACCCTCAAACTCATACCCTTCGTTCTCTAGTGTTTTCAGTTCTTCGAGTACATTAACTATTCGTTCGTCTTTAGGGTCTAGGTCTATTCCCAACTCGTTAGCCTTATACAGTATGTTGCTGCGGCCAGAGAGGTCAGACACAAGCACGCGCCTGTGGTTGCCCACAATGTCAGGCTCTATGTGTTCGTAGGTCTCTGAGTTTTTCATTACTGCACTCACATGTATCCCGCCTTTATGAGCAAATGCGCTCTCGCCCACAAACGGTCTGTGTTTGATGGGGGGCAGGTTGGTGAGTTCGTGTATAAAGTGTGAGACGTCGTAGAGTCGTTTTAGGTTTTTGTCCTCTATGCACTCCATGTCGAGCTTGAGTTTCAGGTTGGGGATGATCGAGCACAGGTTTGCATTACCGCAGCGCTCGCCGTAGCCGTTAATGGTTCCCTGCACTTGGCGCACGCCCTCGCGCACAGCATAAAGAGTGTTAGCAACACCCACCTCGCTGTCGTTATGTGTGTGTATGCCGAGAGGGGGGTTGTCCAACTTGGAGTTGACCTCGCGCACAATGGACTCTACTTCCCAGGGTAATGTGCCGCCGTTTGTGTCGCAAAGCACAATCACATCGGTGCCTGCGTCATATGCAGCCTTTATGGCTTCCAGGGCGTGGACGGGGTTATTTTTATATCCGTCGAAGAAATGCTCAGCGTCAAAAAATACTTCGTCCACCCTTTCTTTTAGGTATCTGATTGAGTCCTGGATAATATCAAGGTTTTCATCGAGCGAGATCCTAAGAGCCTCATTCACGTGGAAGTCCCAGCTCTTGCCCACGATGGTTACCGCTGGGGTCTCGGCTGAGAGCAGTGCCTGTATGCTCTCGTCGTCGTCACACGATTTCTTGGCTCTCCTAGTGCTCCCGAATGCTGATATCTTGGATGTTTTGAGTTTTAGTTTCTTGGCTTCCTCAAAGAATCCTGCGTCCCGGTCGTTTGACCCGGGCCACCCGCCTTCGATATAGTGCACACCCAGTTCGTCCAGCTTAGACGCTATACGAATCTTATCGTGTATCGAAAACGATACACTCTCTCCCTGTGTACCGTCACGGAGTGTTACATCGTATATTTTGACTACATCACTACTCATTCGTGTCTCCTAAATTAAACGCGCTGTGCAGAGCGCTTACTGCATGCTCGGCGTGTTTCTCGTCAACCACGCACGAGATCTTAATCTCGGACGTACTTATCATCATAATATTTATTCCTTCATTGGCAAGGGTCGAAAACATCTTTGAGGCCACACCCGAGTGTGATTTCATGCCTACCCCGACAAGCGAGATCTTGGCTATTTTATCGTCGGACAGCATCTCTTTGGCACCCAGTTCGTCTGCAAGCTCTTTGGTCAGTATAATAGATTTTTTGAACTCGGTTCTAGGCACGGTGAACGTCATATCGGTGTGTCCCTCGATACTTATGTTCTGTACTATCATGTCGACAATAATACCGTTTTCGCTAAGCGGTGTAAAAATCTTGGCTGCCACACCGGGGCTGTCCGGCACCTGGGTGACCGTGATTTTGGCCTGGTTTTTATCGGCAGTTATACCCGAAATTATTATGTCTTCCATATGAGCCATGGTCTGTTCCTCCTCGACAACCCACGTGCCCTCTGACTCGGGGTCATATGTCGGGCGCACGTGTAGCTTTACGCTGTATTTTTTTGCGAACTCCACGGCCCGGGCCTGCAGTACCTTGGAGCCCAGGCTCGCCAGCTCAAGCATCTCCTCGTATGAGATACTGTCCAGTTTCTTTGCATCGCTGCAAACACCAGGGTCTGTGGTGTAGATGCCGTCTACATCGTCTTTATAGAGCTCGCATGCGTCCGCACCCAGTGCCGCGGCCAGTGCTACGGCTGTGAGGTCCGAGCCCCCGCGTCCCAAAGTGGTGACGTTGCCTTTGTGGTCTGTGCCCTGAAACCCGGCAACTACGGCAATGTGGTTCTGGGCCAAAGCGGTTCTTATCCTTGTGTCGTCGATGTGTAGGATCTTAGCTTTCGAGTGAGCGCTGTCGGTGGTGATCCTAACCTGGTGACCCTGGAACGATACAGCATCGTGGCCGAGCGCCTTTATCGTCATGGACAGTAACCCCGACGATACCTGCTCGCCGCTCGACGTGATCACATCCAGTTCCCGCTCGTCAGGCGGGTCCATTATCGATAGGCAGAGGTTATGGAGCCGGTCTGTTTCCCCGGCCATAGCGGACACTACCACCACGACATCGTTGTCCTTTTGTTTTGTATTTATGACGTGGTTTGCTACGAACCTGATCTTATCTAAGTCCGCAACGCTTGTTCCGCCGTATTTTTGAACGATGAGAGCCATTTTTGTTTGCCTTCGATTATTATTTCCCTGATTGTTTTGTTTTCGTCGTCTATATTTTTGGGCACTCTGAATTCAACCCATATCGAATTCTCCGGGATCACTTCAGGGAGCCTGTCTGCCCATTCTACTACGCTCACACCGTTGCCGTAAAAGCACTCTTCATAGCCGATATCAAAAAGCTCATCGGGACTGCTGATTCTATAAAGGTCGAAGTGAAACAAGGGTTTTCGGCCCATGTAGGAATTCATGATGACAAAAGTCGGGCTGTTAGGTTCCTCGACCACTTCCAGACCCTTAGCAATGCCTTTGGCAAATACGGTTTTACCGGCTCCGAGCTCTCCTTTAAGAGCTATTATAGTACCGGGTTCGACTGATTTGCCAATAAGCTCACCGAGCCTGATTGTTTGCTGTTCGTTTTTTGTGTGAAGCGTGAGTTTTGTGGTTTCTGACATTGTTATGTTTCTAGATGGCGGTAAATATATGGTTTTGGTATCGGGCTAGTAAATAATCTCAATGCCCTTGGGTTCCTGCCGGCGTACTGAGTCCATGGCGGCAGGGATAAAATTGGCAAGTTCTTTGGCTGTATAGCCCGTCTGTCCGATGACCTCTGCTGCGAAGTCACCCGCAAGGCCGTGAACATAAACCCCCAATCTAGAGGCGTCTTCGGGATTGATACGCTCGGCCAGCAACCCCCCTATGACACCTGTCAGTACATCCCCCGTTCCGCCCGATGCCATCCCCGGATTACCAGTAGGGTTGATATACACCTTGCCTTTAGGTGTGCTTACAATGGTCCTCGAACCCTTTAGCACCAGGTAAATTCCGTTTTTTCTCGAGTAATCTTTCGAGAGCTCTACCCTGTTTTGCTGTATCTCGTCGGTGCTAAGCCCCGTTAGCCTCGACATCTCGCCCGGGTGAGGGGTGAGAACCAATGGGGTTTTGATAGTGCCTAGCAGCTTGGGTTCGTTTGCGATTAGCGTGAGTCCGTCTGCGTCTATTAGTGTCGGCACACGGGTTTTTCGCAATAGCTCAACCAGGTACTCAGCAGTCTCATCGGATGTGGAGATCCCGGGGCCTATTGCAAGTGCTGTTTTCCTTTCTTTCAGGATCGAAAGGGTTCTTTTTAACGAGTCCGGTCCCAGTGTTCTACCATCTGTTTCTGGTAGAGGTTCGGTCATGGTCTCTGTGGTTTTTTGTTCCATTACTTCATTTAGGCCTTCGGGTATGCCCAGGGTTACAAGACCTGTGCCCACACGCTGTGCACCCAAAGATGCCAAGGTCCCCGCACCTGTCTTTCCCGGGGAACCTGCAATGATAAGCAGATGTCCGTAGGTACCTTTGTGTGTATCGGCCTTTCTCGGCATAGATATATCGCTTAGGTTTTCTGAAGATAGGAGTTCGTAATTACTATTTTTTTCAAGCACCTGGGGGCTTGTGATCGAAGCAACGAATAGTTGACCCGTATAATCTAGGCCCGGGTGAGTTACCAGACCAAGTTTGGGCAGAATGAAAGTGACTGTGATGTCGGCTCGGACTGCGGCCCCAAGGGGTCTGCCGGTATCGCAGTCTAGACCCGAGGGGATATCTACTGCAATTGTCGGGGTTTCCAGGCTGTTTATAAACTCAATGCACGATTTATATTGACCGCTTACCTGGCGGGTGAGGCCGGTGCCGAATATTGCATCAACCACCACATCCGCAGGGCTAAAATTGGAGAAGTTTTTTCTAAGGCGCTCTACACTGCCGCCTATTTTTTTTAGGGAATTTAGATTTAGTTTGGCGTCACCCTTATATGTTTTAGGATCGGACAATGTATAGGTTTTTACTTGTCTGCCCCTGGATAAAAGGTGGCGTGCAGATACGAAACCATCACCACCGTTATTCCCTGCCCCGGCAATGACCGATACTGAACGGGCCTCTGGGAACTCTCTGCATATAACCTCTGTTAGGGCCCTGCCGGCATTTTCCATGAGTATGGCACCTGGGATGCCGTAGTTCTTTATAGTCTCTCTATCGATCCCTGTAACAATCTCTCTTGTGGCTATCTTCATGGTATCTGTTCACCTATCCGTGTTGTACGCCAGCTTGAACCCATTTAACCATAATTATAAACTAATTGCGCTAACTAGCTAGTATTATTCGATGATTTTTATACAGGATAGATTCAGATAATATCCCGGGGCTAAACTTGAACGGGGTCGTTTATCCAAATTCGATTACTTCGCCATACCTGCATATGCAACAGGGCGTGTGTCTCCGAAAGTCGAGATAAGTGTGTCCATAAACTCCTGTGTGTGGTCTTCACAGAAATGATAGGTCAGAGAGTCTCTGCCACCCCGGCTGGTTACGCTGATAACATCATAATGACGGCTGCAAAGGTCTTTTTTGCATAGCGCGCAAGCCTTTATGGCCTGGCGTTCACCCTCGCTATCGCACCTATCACCGTTACTGTTTACATAATCGCATTGGTAGATCTCAACTGTAATTGTTTTTGTGGACATATGTTCCCCCCTGTGATTAAGGCGCTTATGATCATAATACTATGGATCTTCTAAGCGTCGGGTGCACCGGATATGTTTCTAATCTCAAATTTAACTAAATCTGACGAGATAAGTCAATATGCTTAAAGCCTCTAGAATGATACGGTCATCAAAGTGGAGTTGACGTAATATGGTCTATCGCTTTAGTGTTACACCGTAGCCGGTTTGGGCGACGGGTCTTGTGTCGCCGAATTTCTCGATCAGTCTATTTATGAACTCTTGTTTATGCTCGTAGCAGATATAATAGACAATGCTCTGCCTAAATTGTTTGGAAGAAACCGTCATAGTTTGTATGTGTGAACTGCACAGATCTTTTTTGCATATATGACAAGACTCTATAGAGTCTCTGGGGCCATCGTTTGTGCATTTGTTGCCCTCGGGGTCTACATGATCACATGTGTACAGTGTTATTTCGACTTGCTTTTTAGCCACTTATGTCACCGGATAAAACCGCAAGATAGATACCAGCTCGAATGCAGCAATTTTCTTGTTAAATTCACAATTAATTAAAACTGATTTGCTGACCCTCAGTCAACATGATTTTGGATTTTACGCACTTGATAATTCGGAATATCTGATGTATAAAATCAATTAATGATTACAGTTTCAGAGAGTTTCAAAGGTGCGGCAAAATATTTCTATACTCGTGCCACCGGAAGGCCCAAGCTCGTTAACCTCGAGATCACCAAGCTTTGCAATGCTAAGTGCGATTTTTGCGACTACTGGCAGACACGCCATGAAGAGCGGATCACCGACTATAGACCGGTTATAAAAAAGATTAATCCCCTAGTCACTGTGATTACTGGCGGGGAGCCTATGCTTAGAAAAGACCTGCCCGATATAGTGAGGCAGATAAAAGAGTGCTCGATGTTCATATTCACCTCAATGGTGACCAAGGGAGACCTATTGACGGTGGATAAAGCCAAAGAGCTCTTTGATGCAGGGATAAACCAGATCGCAATCTCGCTAGATTTCCCTGGAGAGAAGCACGACGCCTATAGGGGAATCCCCGGGCTTTGGGATTATCTATCGGAACTGCTCCCCGAGCTAGGCAAGAGGTTTCCTAACAAACAGCTAACCCTAAACACCATTATAATGGAAGATAACCTGGACGAGATCATAGAGATCGCAAACTATGCAAGAGAGTGGGGCACTGGGATATCGTTTAGCTCGTACTCAGTCACAAAAACCAACAATGAGACCCATTTTATAAAAGACAATGAGATTGAAAGGGTAGAGAATTTGGTCGAGGAGCTGATCAAACTCAGGCGCCAATGGAAAGGCACAATACTATCGACCGAGTATTATCTAAGAGAGATACCCGAGTATTTCCAGAGGGGAGGGGTGCCAGACTGTTTAGCAGGACTCAGCCATGTGCAGGTCACACCGAGCGGCCACCTAAAACGCTGTTCCGAGATGCCTGTAGCCGCACACTACACGGAATACACCCCGGAGCTCTTTGGAAAAACTAAGTGTACAGCCTGTTGGTATAGTTGCAGGGGCGAGACCCAGAGCCCTGCCAACGTGAGAAGGGCGCTAGAGTATATGGGAATATGGGTTTAGCTTTTGATGCGCCAGTCGGTACCACCCGGATTATCGTCTAGTATTATCCCCTTGGAGTTTAAATAGTCACGAATCTCGTCGGCACGCTCCCAGTTTTTATCTTGGCGAGCTTGTGTGCGTTCCTTTATAAGCTCTACAATCTCGCGTTCCTCTATCTCGGACGAGACCTTTTCTAGTTTTGATTTTTGCAAGTACTCCGCAGGGCGCATCTCGAGTATACCCAGAGTGTGGCCGAACTCCCGAATAGCCTCTGTAGACGAGTCGAGCGACTCGGACCCCCCCTTGGAATCGAGCGACCTGTTTACGGCACGTGTGAGTTCAAATAGGTTCCCCACAGCGTCAGCTGTATTAAAATCGTCGCACATAGTCTGGACCCAGTTCTCTTTAAACGTAGCCACGCTGGTCTCTAAGTCTGGGTCTGGGGCACCGTTACGTGGGGCTGCGTCTTCGATCCTTTTTAAAGTTATATAGAGTCTCTCAAGTGCGGCCTCGGATTCGTCCATTATGGTGTCGGAAAAATCCGCGGGGTTAAGGTACTGGTGTGAGAGGAAGAAAAGTCGTATTGCCTCTTTGTCCCAGCTCTCTAGGGCGTCGCGTACGTTTAGTATGTTGCCTATGGATTTTGACATCTTCTCGCGGTTTATCTGGATAAGCCCGTTATGGATCCAGTACCTTGCAAACTGCTCGCCCGTAGCGGCCTCGGACTGAGCGATCTCGTTTTCGTGGTGTGGGAATATGAGGTCTTTACCTCCGCCGTGGATCTCGAAACTTTTCCCCAGGTACTTGGTACTCATTGTGGAACACTCTATGTGCCAGCCCGGGCGTCCCAGGCCCCAGGGGCTATCCCACGAGGGCTCGTTGGGTTTGGCCCCCTTCCACAGTGCAAAGTCGAGAGGGTCTTCTTTTTTTTCGTTTATATCTATCCTTATTCCCGCGAGCATGTCGTCGGGGTGGCGGCGTGAGAGCTTACCGTAGCCCTCGAATTTTTTTACCGAGAAAAAAACGTCGTTACCCGATTGGTATGCGTACCCTCTGTCGATAATATCACCGATCATCTCTATGATCTCGGGTACGTGCTCTGTGACTTTGGGCTGGACATCGGGTGTAAGTACCCCAATTGCATCCATATCGTTTATATACTCTTCTATATATCTTTTTGAGATCTCTTCGGCACTGACACCGCGTTCGTTGGCTCTGGCAATGATTTTATCGTCTATATCGGTGAAGTTCCTGACATAGGTAACATCGTAGCCTGCAAAACGCAGGAACCGGTTGATTATGTCAAACGTGACGGCTGCGCGGGCGTGGCCCAGATGTGCAGAGTCGTATACGGTGGGTCCGCAGACGTACATACGAACCTTTTTGTTTTCATAGGGTTCGAGTACCTCTTTTTTCTGCGCGAGTGTGTTGTAGAGTGTAATCTTCAAATCAGGTCCTCACCGCCGTCTACGTTGATCACATTCCCTGTGAGCCAGTAGGTCTTGTTGCTCGACAGTGCAACGATGCTGTCTGCAACGTCCTCCGTAGTAGTCAGTCTATTGCTGGGGTTAACACTGATAGCGTGTTCGATGATCTGATCGTTCCCCGGGATTTTGCTAAGTGCCGGGGTTTCGGTGACCCCGGCCTGTATAGCATTGGCCGTGATTTTATATGGTGCTAGTTCAACAGCAAGCTGGCGGATATGGGATTCGATGGCGGCTTTTGAGGCCGACACAGGGCCGTAAGTGGGCCATACCCTGTGACCCCCGGCGCTGGTCATGGCAAAGATTCGCCCGCCCTCGGTCATAAGCCCCCTACTCACAAGTTCCTGTGTCCAATACACTAGGCTATGTGCCATAACGTCCAGTGTCATATCCATGTTTTTATTGGAAACCATTTTGTTTGGAGAGTCTGCTATATATGGCTTAAGTGTGCCGAAAGCAAGTGAGTGCATAAGCACCTTGACTCCGCTTGGATTAGTGTGCTCTGCGAGTATCTGTTCAATCTCGTCAATTGTTTGCGAGCGTTTATCGGGGTCGGACGCATTTATATTAAAAAAACTTGCCTCTCTGTTTTCCGCTTTGATTTTCGACTTGATTGCATCCACGTTTGGTAGTGTGGATTTTCTGTCTAGGTGTATGCCGATAATATGCATCCCCGCTTTTGCAAGGGCTATTGAAGCAGCTTCTCCAAACCCGCTCGATGCTCCCAATATTACGGCCCAGTTGTCTTTAAGCCCGTTTGAATCACTCAAATTATCTCTCCTTATTAATACGATGGGTCTATCAAATTTATTAGAGATTCTACGTAGTCTATAGGGAATTTCAAGCAATCGGGCCCGGTCATATCATAGCTGTCATGGGAACATAACCCTTTGTTGTTGATCTATCCTACAAACCTTTTTAATACTCTCTTGACAACAAATGCGTGTTGGTAGAAAGTATGGATATGGAGGGACCATAACTATGAAAACTATGGAGTTATCTTCGGTGCCTACAAATCTCGGGACTGTCTATGTACTTAAGGACAAGAGTACCGTAAAACGTTTATCGTTTAGGAAAAAGGATATTGTGGATTATGTGGATAAGTACGGGGTTGTGGTCAAGAATATCAAAAACGATAAATCCAATGTTGCTAAAGAGTTGCGTGCTTATTTTGACGGTAAAGCAAAGCGGTTTAGAACACGAGTTGATTACTCGGAGGGTACAAAATTCCAGAAGAGAGTCTGGGATTACCTCATGAAAATCCCCTACGGGAAATTGGTAACATACGGGGAAATCGCAAAGAAAATAGGCAAACCCAAAGCTGCGAGGGCAGTGGGCAACGCCGTTGGAGCAAACCCTGTTCCCGTGATAGTGCCCTGCCACCGAGTAGTGGCCACAGATGGTCTCGGTGGATACTCGTGCGGGGTAAGAATCAAGAAAAACCTGCTTAAGCTCGAGGGAGCCCAACACTAAGTGAATGAGTCGGTGTCCAAGCTCTTTTCGACCTGGTTTTACCTGGGACTCTTCCCTTATGCACCGGGTACAATAGGCACACTGGGTGCTATCCCCCTGTACTTTTTGCTGCTGTTGCTGCCGACTGGGGTTTATGGGCTCTTTTTGGTTCTGTTTTTCTTTTTTGCTGTGAAAGTCTCTGCCGATGCCCAGTCTATATTTCACAAGGAAGACCCCGGAGAAGTGGTTATTGACGAGGTGGCGGGTTTTTTGGTGACCATGTTTTTAGTACCGCCGAGCAATATAGGACTTGTACTGGGGGTGGTGCTGTTTCGGTTATTCGATATAGTTAAACCCCCTCCCTGTAGGAGGCTTGAGGCCCTGCCCAGGGGGTACGGTATAGTCGTAGACGATATTGCTGCGGGGGTGTATGCAAACATCTGCCTTCAAGTCATAACCAGGACAGTACTTTAGGCCCTACAGACAGATCGAGGGAGACGCAACAAATATGCGGGTTGAGCTTATATCCACCGGTAACGAGATAATGAGCGGTATCACAGCCGACACTAACTTTCGTTTTGCGGCCGATGCACTTACTGTACGCGGCTACGAACCCCTCTACCATACGGCTGTGGGCGATGACAGAGAGCTATTGGCCGACGCATTTTCGCGTGCCATAGATAGAGCCGACTGTGTTGTGGTATCGGGGGGGCTTGGGCCCACAGACGATGACCTCACAGCAGAGGTTGCCGCCGGGGTATTCAACACAGAGCTTGAATTAAACGACGAGGCCTTTGAGCAGATTAAAGAGCGCTATAGTGAGAGGGGGCGTGAAGTAACAGAGCTTGCAAAAAAACAGGCTTATCTGCCCATGGGGGCAAAGGTTTTAAGAAACCGATTGGGTACAGCACCCGGTTTTGCTTGTGAGTCCGGTGGATCCACAGCATTTTTTCTGCCTGGTGTCCCTAAAGAGTACAGAGCGATGATAAACGAGTATGTGCTTGTGGAGTTGGATAGAAGAAACCTAACAAGCTTAAGACAGTTTACAAAGCTGGTAAGAACTTACGGGCTAAAAGAGTCCGAGGTCGCCGAGCGACTATCAGGGCTCGAGATGGAGGGGATAAGGCTTGGGTACAGGTCGCATTTCCCCGAGATTCATCTTCGTGTCACCGCTACTTCAAAGAGTGCTAAAGAGTCGGATAAGTTAATCGATAACTACATAGATAAACTTAGAGAGAGGCTGGGCGAGACAATTTACTCGCTCGGGTCCAAGACGCTCGAGGAAGTTGTGGGTGAGCTGCTGCTTAGCAATAAGATGACTCTGTCTACGGCCGAGTCTTGCACAGGGGGGCTCTTGTCGCACAGGATTACGAATGTGGCGGGGAGCTCGGCGTATTTTCTGGCGGGAGTTGTTACTTATAGTAACGATGCAAAAATGAATTTGCTCGATGTACCGAGAGAGCTTCTCGATGCTCATGGTGCGGTCAGTGAACAGGTCGTAAACGCTATGGCAGGGGGAATTGTGAAGTGCTGGGGTTCCGATATAGGTGTAGGGATTTCGGGTATAGCCGGGCCTGGTGGAGGCACCACGGAGAAGCCGGTCGGCACAGTATATATAGCGCTTGCGACTAAAACTGGGGTATGGGATTGCAAAAAATACCAATTCACAGGAAATCGTGAGGAAATTAAGCTAGTTAGCTCAGAAACAGCCTTGGATATGATTAGGAAATTCATGCTAACTAATGTATAATTCACAAAGATAAAATTATATGAGAGAGGTCTATGTCAACAGATCAAACGGATAAAGAAAAAACTATAGATAATGCTATAGCGTCGATTGAAAGGCAGTTTGGAAAGGGTTCTATAATGCGTCTTGGAGCCGATGCTCCCGTACCGGAGTTATCTGTGATTCCTTCGGGTTCAATCGGGCTCGATATAGCGCTTGGCCTAGGTGGATTCCCAAAAGGGAGAGTTGTTGAGATTTATGGCCCCGAAGCCTCGGGAAAAACCACTTTAGCACTCCAGGTAATAGCACAATGTCACAAACTTGGCGGCATAGCTGCGTTTGTAGATGCGGAGCATGCACTTGACCCCAATTACGCAAGGAATTTAGGTGTTAAGATTGACGACTTATTAATCTCGCAACCCGATTTTGGGGAGCAGGCCCTTGAGATTATAGACACACTTGTTAGAAGTGGGGCGGTTGATGTAATCGTGCTTGACTCGGTAGCAGCACTAACACCCCGGGCTGAGATCGAGGGTGAGATGGGCGACGCCCATGTGGGGCTCCAGGCTCGTCTCATGTCACAAGCGCTTCGCAAAATAACCGCGACTGTAGGGAAATCCCAAACCCTTGTAATCTTTGTCAATCAAACGCGTATGAAGATCGGTACTCTGCCCTATATGAACCCCGAGACCACAAGCGGTGGCACAGCACTTAGGTTTTATTCCTCGGTGAGAATAGATGTACGCAGGATAGGGTCCATAAAAGACGGCGACGAGGTAAAGGGTAATAGGGTTAGGGCAAAAGTAGTGAAAAATAAGGTCGCACCCCCGTTTAGGGATGCCGAATTCGATATTTTGTTCGGAACGGGTGTATCATTAACAGGAGAGCTAATTGATCTAGGTACAAAGTATAAAGTGGTTGAGAAGAGCGGTACATGGTATTCGTACGACGGCGAGAGGCTCGGACAGGGAAAAGAAAACTCTAGGAATTTCCTAAGTGAAAACCCGGAGATCCTGGAAAAAATAAAAAACGAGATATATGAGAAAAGCGGTATGGTCGGGAAACAAAATCCCGGGAAACAAAATCAAGGGGAAGAGGAGAAGTAGATGGGAACTATAAATGTCGACAATATACTTAGGGCTGCGATAAAAGTGGGTGCGTCCGACATACACCTTAAAGTCGGCAGCCACCCTATGTTTCGGAAAAACGGTAAGTTGTTGGCTGTTAAAGAGGCTCCAAAGCTTTCGCAGGAAGACGTACAGGCCATGGCTTACTCGATGATGAATAAAAAGCAGATACAAAAATACGAGAATTCATTCGAGATGGACCTTGCACACAGCATATCGGGTTTGTCACGGTTTAGGGTAAACGTATTTCAACAAAGGGGTACAACCTCAATTGCTATAAGGGCCATACCCTACGATATTTTATCATTCAGTGACCTTAACCTTCCTCCTGTGCTAGAGAAGATTGCAGAGGAAGAGAGAGGGCTCGTTATTGTCACGGGTACTACCGGAAGCGGTAAATCCACCACACTTGCTGCAATTGTAGATTACATAAACACTAAAAAAGCACGCCACATAATCACGGTTGAAGACCCGCTTGAGTATACGCATAAAGATAAAACCAGCTTTATTAACCAGCGTGAAGTGGGTATTGATACAGAGTCGTTTGCAAATGCCATGCGCGCAGCGCTTAGAGAAGACCCCGATGTAATACTGGTGGGTGAGTTGCGTGACCTTGAGACCATGGAGATATGCCTCTCGGCTGCAGAAACAGGGCACTTGGTGCTCTCAACCCTCCACACTCTGGACGCAATGGAGACCATTAACAGGATGCTTACGATATTCCCGCCCCACCAGCACAACCAGGTCCGCTACCAGCTCGCTCAGGTGCTAAAGGCAATTATCTCACAGAGACTTGTACCAAAGGCTGACGGTATAGGAAGGGTACCGGCGGCAGAGATTTTGATTGCTACGGCAAGGATTTGCGACCTGATCTCTGAGCCCGAGAGGACCAAGGAAATACGTAAGGCCATCGAAGAGGGGCACATGCATTATGGCATGCAAACATTTGACCAGTGCCTGTTCAACCATTTCAAAGCAGGCATTATCACATATGAAGAGACTATGCGTCAGGCGACTAACAAGGACGATTTGGACCTGAGGATTCAGGGTGTTACATCTGGGTCGTCATCGCTTACAAGAGAAGAGAATTATCAACAGAACGCGTAGTTTGAGGATGCCCATCCAAGTTGTTACGGGAATATAGATATTTATGGTTATATTGGGTGTAGAGACCTCGACATTTGCGACGGGGATTGCAGTTGTTGAGGGAGATCGAGTGGTTGGGGAGAGTTACCTGGATAAAGGGCCCTCGCATTCTGAAAAATTACTGCCCACCATTGATTGGATCCTAAACGAAACCGGCATAGATAAAACAGAGCTCAATGCGTTGGCTGTGTCAGTGGGCCCGGGCTCCTTTACGGCGCTTCGCATCGGTATCTCTGCCGTGAAAGGACTTGCCTATAGTTTATCCATTCCTGTTGCGGGGGTGTCTACGCTAGAGATCATTGCTTCGAATTTCTCAAATGTTAGCTATCCTATATGTACGGTTGTAGATGCTAAAAAGAACGAGATTTACACGGCGTTTTTTGATCAGTCCAGAAATGAAGTCTGCAGGCTTAGAGAGGATACAACAATGACACCTGGGGAATTAGTGGGGGAAATTAAAGAAAAAACGTTGTTTACAGGCAGTGGTGCTTTACTTTATCGTGATTTTCTGGAAGATAATCTAGGGGATATAGCTATATTTAGTTCTAACGAACTTGGTTTACCCAGAGCATCGAACTGTGCTCTTTTAGGTGCTCGCAAGCTAAGGTGTTATGGTTCGGATAATACCTTGGAGCTCACCCCTTTATATTTGCGCAAATCAGACGCAGAAATATATCACGAGGAGAGACACCATGAGTGAAGAAGCAATTATAGAGAAATTATTAGAGGGAGATGAAGAATTTAAAAAGATCTATACCGAACACAGAGAACTGGACGAAAAGATTAAGCAGTTGGAAAACCAGGGCACGGATCCAGATGAGGATGAGATTGAGGTAAAGAGATTAAAAAAAATTAAACTTTCTCTAAAAGACCAGATGGAAGCTAAGATCAGAAGTTTGAGATAACTACATACCGACCGGGGGTAAATTGCGATGGCGAGAATGATAGGCGCTGAGATGTTTTTTGAAACCTTGTTACACCAGGGCATAGACGTGGTGTTTGGCCTACCCGGAGGGTATGTGCTTAAAGTGTATGATGTAATGCCTAAATACCTGGACAGAATGAAGCATGTACTTGCTCGCCATGAGCAGGGTGCTACACACATGGCGGACGGCTATGCCAGAGCGTCTGGGCGCCCGGGCGTTGTGCTCTGTACATCGGGGCCCGCAGCTACTAATACCGTAACCGGCATTGCTACGGCACAGATGGACTCCTCGCCCATAGTTGTTTTTACCGGACAGGTCCCCCTTCCGTACCTTGGAAGCGATGCGTTCCAAGAGGCTGACCACATTGGTATCACTAGGCCTTGTACAAAGCATAACTATCTCGTAAGAGAGACACGTGAGCTTCCAAAAGCTATGTTAGAGGCGTTTCATATCGCTGGGTCCGGACGGCCGAGCCCTGTGCTTGTAGACATGCCCAAGGACGTGCTCATAGGAGAGGACGAATTCATAATTCCCGAGGATATTAATATCAGAGGCTACAAACCCGTCACCAAGGGGCATCCGGGTCAGATCAAAAAGGCAGTTGAGCTAATGCTCGCAGCAAAAAAACCGCTTATATTCGGCGGGGGAGGATTGATCTGGTCTGATGCCAGTGCTGAACTAATTGAGTTTGCACACCGTCTGCAAATACCTGTAACCTCGACGCTGATGGGATTAGGGGCCTATCCCTCGGATGACCCACTTTATATTAGCATGCTTGGTATGCACGGCTCTTATGCGGCGAATATGGCTGTGCATGAGAGTGACTTGGTTATCTCGATCGGGGCCAGGTTTGACGATAGGGCCACAGGCGGGAACTTCGAGAAGTTTGCACCCAATGCAAAGATAATCCACATAGACATAGACCCTGCGACAATTGACAAAAACATTAATGTTGATTGCCCGATTGTGGGTGACGCCAAAGAGGTGCTGATCCAGATCCTAGAGCTGCTGCCGAGCGAGATTAAATTAAACAGGAAAAAATGGCTAAGCCAGATAAAGGACTGGGATAAAAAGCATCCCATGACCTATAACCAAAACGGCGATAAGATCCTTACTACATATGTAATAGACACCCTAAGCAAGATCACAAACGGTGAGGCCATCATCGTATCCGATGTGGGGCAGCACCAGATGTGGGTGGCGCAGTTCTATAAGTTCAAACGCCCGAGAACCCACATAACTTCAGGTGGGCTTGGAACTATGGGTTTTGGGTTCCCGGCTGCTATGGGGGCAAAGTTTGCCCGTCCCAACGAAACCGTTATAAGCGTGTGCGGGGACGGCAGTTTCCAGATGAATTTCCAGGAGCTTGCTACTGCTGTTGAGAACGATATGGACCTGAAAATCATAGTTCTTAACAACCGTCACCACGGGATGGTGCGTCAGTGGCAGACGATGTTTTACGAAGGCAACTACTCTGCATCTTATTTCGAGGTACTTCCAGACTTTGTTAAACTTGCTGAGTCATTCGGTGCAAGAGGGCTTAGGATTGAGAGACCGGAGAACCTTGAGTCCAGCTTGAAAGAAGGGCTCTCCATGGAAGGCGTTGTGTTAATGGAGATAATGGTGGACTGCGAGGAGATGGTGTATCCGATGATTGCACCCGGCGGTGCTATGAACGATATGATTTTAGAGCCTGTGGATATGGCATAGACACTCTTGATATATTAGCGCCGTGTAGTGATAATAGAGACCGGGATTGCGGGTGCATAGACTTGCTTCGCCCCTAGTGTAATCTCATCAATATTATAGGTTTGGAGGAGTTTATCAAGTGAGACATACAATTTCACTTCTAGTAGATAATGAATCCGGTGTGCTTTCTAGGATAGCCGGGCTCTTTAGTGCCAGGGGGTTTAACATAGAGAGCCTTAATGTTGCCGAAACACTCGAACCCGACACTTCCCGCATCACTATAGTTACCGCGGGTGATGAGTTTGTAATGCAGCAAATCATAAAGCGCTTCAATAACATGATTAATGTTATTAAGGTGCAGGATCTGAGCAAGGATGTGCGGGTTGAAAGAGAGATGATTCTGATCAAGGTCGAGGCTGATCAGGAGACCCGTGCCGAGGTGCTTCGGACTGCCGATATCTTTAGGGCAAAAGTAGTGGATGTCGGTCTTAGTTCCTATACCCTTGAGCTAACGGGGGATAAAGATAAAGTTGACGCTTTTATAGAGCTCCTCATTCCCATCGGAATACGTGAAATTGCAAGAACCGGGACGGTCGCAATGAAGAGGGGTGCCAAACCAAACTCTAAAGGAGATCAGAGATGAAGGTCTATTACGATAAGGACATAAACACCGATATATTAAAAGACAAGAAGATTGCAATAATCGGATACGGTAGTCAGGGTCACGCACATGCACAGAACCTGGCCGATAGCGGGATGAATGTAGCGGTGGGGCTAAGAGAGAGTGGGAGTAGTTGGGGCAAGGCAAAAGAGGCCGGTCACAACGTGATGAGTGTAGCCGATGCGGCAAAGTGGGGTGATGTGATTATGATACTTGCCCCCGACACAAGCCAGGCAGAGATTTACAACGAGTCTATTGCCCCCAATTTAGGGGCAGGCGACACACTGGTTTTTAGCCATGGGTTTAATATCCATTACAAACAGATCAACCCCCCAGATGACGTGGATGTAATCATGATCGCACCCAAAGCCCCAGGGCACACAGTTCGGGGACAGTACCTAGAGGGAGCCGGGGTGCCTATGCTGGTTGCGGTGCACCAAGACGCCTCGGGGAACGCTAAAGATGTAGCGCTTGCTTATGCGGGTGCAATCGGCGGGGGGCGTGCAGGAATTATTGAAACGACGTTTAAAGATGAAACCGAGACTGATCTATTCGGGGAACAGGCTGTGCTCTGCGGGGGTTTGACTGCGCTAATACAGGCGGGGTTCGAGACACTTGTCGAGGCCGGTTACCCGCCCGAGATGGCTTATTTCGAGTGCTGTCACGAGGTTAAGCTCATCGTAGACCTAATTTACGAGGGTGGGATTTCCAACATGCGCTACTCGATAAGCGACACTGCAAAGTATGGTGATATTACCAGGGGCCCCAGGATTATAGCAGACGAGGCCAAAGCTGAGATGAAGAGCATGCTTGCCGATATCCAATCGGGCGAGTTTGCCCGGGAGTGGATAGAGGAGAACAAGGCCGGGAGGCCAAACTACAACAGGCTGCTTAAAGAGGGTGAGGACCATCCCATAGAGGGCATAGGCGGAGAACTCCGCGGGATGATGAGCTCGCTCTTTAAGAAAAAGCTTGTAGACAAAGCCAAGAACTGATGAATGGTAGAGAAGCTCTCATAGCTTCTGAAGGACTAAAGATTATAGCCGGGCTTGGGCTTTTGACATGGGCCCTTGCCTTACTCGGCTATAGTCTGCTATCGGTGCTGTTTTTGGGGCTTACCGTATTTGTAATCTATTTCTTTCGCGATCCCAAGAGGGATATTCCAACAGATGAAAATGCCGTGGTGTCGCCTGCCGACGGCAGAGTGATTATGATCGAGCAGGCAATGGAGGATGATTTCTTAAATACCGAGATGCAGAGGGTAAGTATTTCACTTGCTCTTACCGACTGTCATATCAACAGATACCCTGTCGAGGGCGAGGTGGCGGGGAAAAAGTTTATACCCGGTAAGTTTCAGATTGCTCATATGCCCCCTGGGCTCTATAGCAAAGATATGAAAAGGGCTTCCGATCAAAACCAAAGGCTGGCTACTCAAATCAGGACCGAGTCCGATGAGAGCTTTGTCGTGGTGCAGATCGTGGGTTTCCTGGCGCGTCGTATAGTGTGTTATGCAGAGATTGGGGACCAGGTCCAAAAGGGGCAGAGGTTCGGCATGATCCGGTTCGGGTCCAGGGTAGATGTTTATATGCCGGCCAGTTGTGATATCATGTGTAGGGTGGGCGAGAGGGTTCGTGGCGGGGAATCCGTCATAGCTCATATGAACTGATATAAATCTATCAAGCATGAAAAAGCGTAGATCGAAAAAAGAGAGAGTCATACCGATAATACCCAACCTGTTTACTACGGGGAACCTGAGTTTTGGAGTGTTATCCATAATGACCACAATTCAGATTATTGTGCAGAGTCCAGGTGGGGATGTTAGTGAGCAGTGGGTAACCACTAGGTTCTGGTGGGCTTCGGGATTTATAGTTATAGCAGCATTTTTCGATATGCTTGACGGTGTGCTGGCACGGTTTATAAACCACGAATCTAAGTTCGGCCTATCGTATGATTCGCTCTCTGACCTTGTATCGTTTGGTGTGGCACCGGGGGTGTTGGTCTACGTATGGACGTTGATGGATTTCAATAAGCTTGGGCTCATGGCTGTGCTTTTTTACATTGTGTGTACAGCGCTTAGGCTTGCGCGGTTTAATGTGCAGTCGGGCAATGAAGAGCGCTATAGTTTTACGGGGCTGCCAAGCCCAGTGGCTGCGGGTTTGATGATCTCGCCCATAATGCTCTTGAGTGCTTTTAGGATTGAGCCCGACCATGGTGTTATGACCTACTATTTGGCTGCGGCACCTTTTATAGGGCTGCTTATGGTGAGCAACGTCAGGTACTGGAAGCGTGGGAGATTAAAGCTCGCTGCGCCGTTTAATGTATTGGTGATTGCAGCCATTGTGATTGCTGCAGTTATTACAAACCCCGAGATAATGTTCATTTCTTTAGTATACTTATACACTATCGCCGGCCTTTTGATTTATATAGTAAACCAACTTAGGGCTAAGCCTCGGGGGCTATCCAAAGAGATAGAGTCGAAAGACACACGTTAGTTCTCGCAAATAAGGAGTATTTGATGAGACAATTATGTTTGTTTGTCGTATGTACAATTGTAATCTTATTGTCCGGAGCACCTACCATGTCTGAAAGCAAAACGAGCAGTACCCCAAAGGAGAGTAATAATGTGATGCACGATAAAAGCGGAGTTACAAAATACAGTCTTGATAACGGACTAACCGTGATACTTCAGGAAAACCACTCCTCGCCCGTCGTGGCAGTGAACGTGTGGGTAAAGGTAGGCAGTGCGTGTGAAGAGGAGGGCGAGTATGGTCTTGCCCATGTGCATGAACACATGCTTTTTAAAGGTACAGAAAAACGAAGCGTGGGCGAGATTGCAAGGGTAATAGAGAGTAGCGGGGGCGATATAAATGCGTTCACATCGTTTGATGAAACAGTTTATTATGTAGTTATTGCAAGCAGATACCTGGACACTGCCCTTGATGTGCTGGCGGATGCGATGCAGAACTCTGCATTTGACCCGGAGGAGCTGGAAAAGGAGCTTGAGGTTGTGCTAGAGGAGATTAGAAGGGGACAGGACTCGCCGTCCAGGAACATAAGCGAAAAGATGTTTTCCACCTTGTTCACGGAACACCCATATGGACGCCCCGTGATCGGTAGCACAGAGAGTGTAAAGAGTTTTACACGTGAGAAGATTCTCAATTTCTATAACAAGTGGTACAAACCGAACAATATGGTGCTGGTACTGGTGGGTGATTTCAATACCCAAGAGGTAAAACCCAAAATTAATGAGGCCTTCGGGGCTTTGAAGGAGGGCGAGCTTCCCGCTTGCGATATAAAGGCCGAACCTCCGCAAACAGAGACAAGGCCGTTTGTGATAGATAAGAGTCTGCAGGAGGGCTACTTTAGCGTAGCATTCCACACACCTAATGCTAAACACGAAGATACACCGACGCTTGATATAATCTCTGGCATTCTGGGCGGTGGCGAGAGCTCGAGGCTATACAGGTCGATCAAAGAAGACAAAGCACTGGTAAATAATATTTATGCTTATTCCTTTACGCCTAAGCACGAGGGTGTGTTTGCTGTGGGCGGGAGTATAGCACCTGATAAATCAACCGAGGCGTTAAAAGAGATACTTGCCGAAATAAACCGTTTGAAAAACGAGCCGGTCAGCCGAGAGGAACTTCGGCGCGCCAAGATAAATATTGAGAGTGACGCTGTATACACCAAAGAAACCATGCAGGGGCAGGCTCAGAAACTCGGTTTCTATGAGGTTGAGGCCGATGACTATCGTTACGAGGAAGATTACTTGCGTGCTATCTCGGACGTAACAACAGAGGATATACAGAGGGTGGCCAATAAGTATTTTAATACACCCAACATGAGTACGGGATTCTTACACCCGAGCGAAAGCGTTTCGATAAGTGAGACTGAAATACTCGATATTGCTAAGGCATCGTCGAATGAAGGAAGTACTGCTAAGGCCAAAGTGAAATCCGATGATCAAAAAGAAGAGGTCAGCAAGTTTGTTTTGGATAACGGGATCACGCTCTTGGTTAAAGAGAACCATTCTGTGCCTCTCTTTGCAGCCAGGGCGGCGTTTTTGGGTGGGATCAGGTTCGAGCAGGAAAAGAATAATGGAGTGTCCAACTATGTGTCTAGGATGTTGACGCGAGGGACAAAGAGCAGGAGCACTGAGGAGATTGCCAAAGAGATAGAGTCACTGGCTGGGAGTATAAACGGGTTTTCGGGGCGAAACAGCTTTGGGGTCACTGTAGAAGCCCTAAGTCGCAATTTTGATAACGCCATGGAGCTCTTTGCCGATGTATTGCTCCACCCCTCGTTTAATGACCAAGAGATTGAGCGGGCACGCAGAGAGATACTGGCCGAGATTAACCGTCAGGGCGACAACCTTCTTAAGACTGCAGTGAACCTGTTTTTAAGCACTCTATACTCAGAACACCCATACAAGTTCCCTGTTCTGGGAACTAAAGAAACCGTAGACGGGATCAAGCAGGGTGATCTAGTGGAGTTTTACCAAAACTATGCACGCCCAGAGAACATGGTGATCACTGTGGTAGGGGATGTGGACACCGATCAAGTCTTGTTAGATGTCAAAGAAAAATTTGGCAGTATGACTAAAGGCAGTTCAGTGGTGCCGGAGATTAAGCCCGAACCACCTGTGGCAGAGGTGCGTGAGAAGACCGAACATAAAGCGGAGAAGTCACAGACACATATAATCATGGGTTTTCAGGGCCCAGGGATAAAGGACCCGGATCACTACTCGTTTGAGGTCCTAAATACTATACTTTCGGGACAGGGCGGGAGGTTATTTCTTGAGCTTAGGGATAAAAAGAGCCTTGCATACACTGTGACCTCGTTTTATACACCGGGACTGGAACCGGGGTTTTTCGGCGTATACATAGGTACGGCTCCGCAAAAAGAGACCGAGGCCGTAGGGGGCATAAAAGAACAGCTCGAGCTGCTTTTGAGTGACGGGGTTACAGAGCAGGAGATCGATAGGGCTAAGAACTATTTAGTGGGCAATTTTGAGATTGGGCTTCAGCAAAACTCCTCACAAGCGGCAAAGATAGCGTTTGACGAGCTTTATGAGATCGGGTGGGAGGAATACCATAGATACCCCGAGAGGATAAACAGCGTCAATGCAGAGGATGTTTTAAATGCTGCCAAGAAGTACATTGATCTCGATAAATACACACTTGTGGTGGTTAAACCCGAAGACCCTGCCTAGACAAAATGTCCTAAGGTTGATTTTGATAGCAGGATAATTATAATAATCGCTCTAATCATTGAATTTTTTAAGGGCTGTTAGCTCAGCTAGGTAGAGCAGGTGACTCTTAATCATCGGGTCGGGGGTTCGATTCCCTCACAGCCCACAGAACCTGCGAGAGTGGCGGAACTGGCAGACGCGCAGGACTTAGGATCCTGTACCTTCGGGTGTGGGGGTTCGACTCCCCCCTCTCGCATTTGGTTGCCCGCAGACTAATACATTTGAAGGGGTTTTGTGTCATGAAGGTAAACGTTGAGAACCTAAGCAGTACTGAGAGGAAGATCCAGGTAGCCATACCTGCAGAAGAGGTAAAGAGCCAGAGGGACGAGGTGTTTGATGAGGTTAGCAAGAACGCTAAGATCAAGGGTTTTCGGCCCGGCAAAGCTCCTAAAAACGTTGTAGAGGCAATGTATAAGGATCATATTATTGAGGAGCTCACCTCTAGACTAGTTAGCGGGTCGTTTGAAGACGCGCTCAAAGAGGCGTCGGTCTCGCCTATTAACAGGCCGCAAATCACACCACAAGCGATCGATCCTGAAAAAGAGTTTGAATACAGTGCTGTGTTTGAGGTAATACCCGAGTTTGAGCTCGAGGACTACAAGGGGCTTGAGCTCGAGAAGGAAAAATACGAGGTAAAGGACGAGGATGTAGACAAAGCCCTTGAACACTTAAGACAGCATAGAGCCGAGACGAAACCTTTAGAGGAAGAGAGAGAGATTAAGGTGGGGGATATCGCGATAATTGATTTCGATGGACAGATTGACGGAGTGACGGTAGAGGGGCTTAAGAAATCGGACATCCCTTTTGTTGTGGGCGAGGATAAATTGATACCTGAGTTCGAAGAAAATATCCTCGGGATGAAAAAGGGAGACGAAAAGGAGTTTGATGTAAGTTACGACGAGGATTTCCAGATAAGCGAAGCCGCGGGCAAGACCGTTAAATTTACTCTGAAACTAACTGATATCAGGGAAAGGATCTTACCTGAACTTACTGACGATTTTGCGACGGAGCTGGGCGAGGAGAACCTAGACTCTTTAAACGCTAAGATACGGGATGACCTGGGCAAACAGATGGCCCAGCAGTCTGAGCAAAACCTTAAGAAATCAATACTCGATAAGATTGTCGACAGCAATGCTTTCGACACACCCGAGAGCCTAGTTGCAGGGGAGGCCGAGAGGCTTCGCGAGAGCTTTATGCAGAATATGCGCCAACAGGGTCTACAGATTAACACGCTCGATACCGAGACCGATCAGAAGCTCTACAACACCGCAACCCGAAACGTGAAGGCATCTATAGTACTCGGCGAGATCGCTTCTAAAGAGGGTCTTAAAGTTGATTATCAAGAGATCCATAAACGTCTTGAGGAGATATCTAGCTCGGTCGGGGTACCGGTGGATCAAGTACGGGATATATACGAGAAGAATAACATGCTGCCCAGCATCGAGTCGGGTCTATTAGAAGCAAAAGTCATTGATTTTATTATAGAAAATGCTAATTTGACCGAGGTAGAACCGGACACAAACCAGATTGACAAAGAAACCTAAAATCAGTATACTATCACCCAATAATGTCCAGTTATGTTCCCATCGTAGTTGAACAGACGAGCCGGGGAGAAAGGGCATACGATATATTTTCCCGCCTTTTAAAAGACAGGATTGTTTTCGTTGGATCACCAATAAATGACGCAGTTGCAGACACAGTTATTGCACAGCTTCTATTCTTGGAATCCGAGAATCCTGAAAAGGATATCTATCTCTACATAAACTCGCCCGGTGGTCATGTTACAGCAGGATTAGCTATTTACGATACCATGCAGTACGTAAGGCCCAATGTGGCAACTATGTGCATCGGCCAGGCCGCAAGCATGGCAGCGGTGTTGTTGGCTGCAGGAGCTAAAGGCAAGAGGTATGCTCTGCCACATGCACGGGTTATGATCCATCAGGTGCTGGGTGGAGTAGAGGGGCAGGCCTCGGACATTGAGATCCACGCAAGAGAGATACTTAGGGTACGGGAGGAGATAAATAGGATTTTAGCAAAACATACCAACCAGCCGATTGAACGGATTGCCAAGGAGACCGAAAGGGATTATTTCCTTAAACCAGAAGACGCCTTAGAATATGGATTGGTTGATGCTATAATTACTAAAAGAGAGGAGGCGCCCAAGTGACCACCAGAAGAGAAGGTAAAGACGGTAAGCTCTATTGCTCATTCTGTGGGAAAAGCCAAAAAGAAGTACGCAAACTCATAGCAGGGCCCACCGTATACATTTGTAACGAGTGTATTGAGCTATGTAACGAAATAATCGCAGACGAGGAAGCCAAAGAGGGTCTACTCAAAAAACGCTATTCGACCCTACCCACACCGTCGCAGATTAAATCATTCCTAGACGAATACGTAATAGGCCAGGAACGTGCCAAGAAGGTGCTTTCGGTAGCGGTCTATAACCACTACAAGAGAGTGGAGTTAAACGCTTACAATTCAGGGAAGAGAAATAACGAGGTAGAGATCCAAAAAAGCAATATTTTATTAATAGGCCCTACGGGGTCGGGTAAAACCCTTATGGCGCAGACGCTGGCAAAACTCCTCGACGTGCCGTTTACGATCGTAGACGCTACATGTTACACCGAAGCGGGCTACGTGGGTGAGGACGTGGAGAACATGATCGTAAGCCTGTTGCAGGCTGCGGATTATGACCTTGAAAGGGCGTCAAAAGGTATTATATATATCGATGAGATAGATAAACTTGCCCGCAAATCGGGGGATAGCCCGTCTATTACCCGTGATGTTTCGGGCGAGGGTGTACAGCAGGCACTGCTTAAGATCATGGAGGGCACAAAGGCCAATGTGCCGCCCAAGGGGGGTCGTAAACATCCCCAGCAAGAGTTCCTGCAAATCGACACCACAAATATTTTATTTGTTTGCGGCGGAGCCTTTTGCGGCCTCGAAGACATCATAAAACGTAGGATAGGCGAAAAATCAATTGGCTTCGAAGCAAATATAGGTAAAACGGAAGAAATGGAACTAGGTGATATTTTAAAAGAAGTTCAACCTGAGGACCAAATACAATTCGGACTTATCCCCGAGTTTGTGGGGAGAATCCCGGTTGTAGCCACCCTTGAGGAGCTTAATGAAGAATCGTTTATCGAGATTCTTACACAGCCCAAAAATGCCATCATCAAGCAGTTTCAAAAGCTTATGGAGCTAGAAGGGGTAGAGTTGGAGGTTACGGAAGGCGCGCTACTGGCCATTGCTCAAGAGGCCAAGAGCCGTAAAACCGGAGCCAGGGGACTTAGAGCTATAATTGAATCTGTTATGTTAGAGATTTCTTATGAGGTGCCATCGCTTAAAGGTCTAGTGCGTTGTGTGATCACTGAAGACGTAATTAAAGGGACGGGCAATCCTCTTTTCTCCTATGAAGAAGAGGCACGTCTAGGGACGTAGTTTCAAATCTCTTTGTAAAGGAGATCTAACATGCCGATGTTTTTCAAATACGATGAAGAAAAAGGTGAAACCGTGAATATACCACTATTGCCACTTAGAGACGTTGTGATTTTCCCATACATGGTAGCCCCGTTGTTCGTGGGCAGAGAAAAATCGATTCGAGCGCTTGAAGAGGCCATGAAGAACAACAAAGAGATCTTCCTGGCTGCTCAAAAGGATGCCAAAACAAATGACCCGAACCAAGAAGACATATACGACATAGGTACGATCGGGACTATCGTACAGATGCTTAGGCTACCAGACGGTACGGTGAAAGTGCTGGTAGAGGGGAAAAGGCGTGCAAAAATAGTCGAGTACTCTGCGAACAACAGCTACTTTTTGGTAGAGGTCGAGTACGTGCCCGAGGACGATAACCTTGGTGTGGAGACCGAAGCACTCATACGCACACTCGTCACAGCGTTTGAAAACTATGTGAAACTTAACAAAAAAATACCCTCAGAGGTACTAGTGACCGTGTCTGCTATTGAGGAGGCGGGCAGGTTGGCCGATACGATCTCTTCGCACTTGGGCTTTAAGCTTGAGGATAAGCAAGAGATACTCGAGACCATAAACCCGGCTGAGAGGCTTGAGAAACTGTACGAAAAGATCCAGGCCGAGGTAGAGATACTCCAGATTGAAAAACGTATCAGGACCAGGGTTAAAAAGCAGATGGAGAAGGCTCAGAAGGAATACTACTTGACTGAGCAGATGAGGGCTATACAAAAAGAGCTGGGTGAGAAGGATGACCTCAAGTCAGAGATTCAGGAATTTGAGGACAGGCTAAAGAAAAAGTCCATGCCTGAAGAGGCCGAGCAGAAGGTCAAAAAAGAGATAAAGAAACTAAAGATGATGTCGCCCATGTCGGCCGAAGCCACGGTTGTCAGAAACTATATAGATTGGCTGCTTGCTTTGCCGTGGGAAGATGAAACCACGGACGACAGGCTCGATGTAGACGAAGCTGCCAATATACTTGACGAAGACCATTACGGTCTTGAGAAACCTAAGGAAAGAATACTTGAGTACCTGGCGGTCCAGGCGCTTACACAAAAGATAAAAGGGCCTATCCTTTGCTTCGTAGGGCCCCCGGGTGTGGGTAAAACCTCGCTCGCTAAATCCATTGCACGCTCTATGGGCAGGAAATTTGTTAGGGTTTCATTGGGTGGAGTCCGTGATGAAGCTGAGATTAGAGGGCACAGGCGCACATACATTGGGGCACTGCCCGGAAAGATAATCCAAGGCATTAGAAAAGCGGGTACCAATAACCCCGTGTTTTTGCTTGACGAAATCGACAAACTGGGAATGGATTTCAGGGGTGACCCCGCATCGGCACTTCTGGAGGCGCTAGACCCGGAGCAGAACCAATCGTTTAATGACCACTACGTTGAGGTTGATTATGACCTCTCTAACGTCATGTTCATTACGACTGCGAATGTGCTTCACAGCATTCCCTGGGCGCTACAGGACAGGATGGAGATAATCCGAATCTCTGGTTACACGGAGGACGAGAAACTCCAGATTGCTAGAAAGTTCTTGCTGCCCAAACAGCTGGAAGCCCACGGGTTAAAGGAAGATAATTTTAAGATGTCCGACAACAGCGTTTACACACTTATAAGGCGCTACACCCGTGAAGCCGGGGTGAGGACACTAGAGCGCGAGATAGCTGCACTGTGCAGAAAGGTGGCACGCGAAGTAGTTAAAAACGGCCAAGACCACACTGTACGGATCACACCGAACAACATCCAGAGCCAAAACTATCTGGGTATCCCGAAATTTAAGTACGGTGAGATCGAAGAGAAGGACCAGATCGGCATCTCGACAGGCTTGGCATGGACCGAGGTGGGCGGGGAGCTGCTCACGATCGAGGTCTCGATAGTGCCGGGTAAGGGCAACTTCACCGTTACGGGTAAGCTGGGTGAGGTGATGCAGGAATCTGCACAGGCTGCTATGAGCTATGTGAGGTCTAGGGCCGAGAAACTTGGTCTGGAGCGTCTTTTCTATCAAAAGGTAGATATACATATACACGTACCCGAGGGTGCTACACCTAAAGACGGCCCCTCCGCTGGTATTGCTATTTCTACTGCGATAGTATCGGCACTGATAAGAAAGCCTGTGAAGCACGATGTTGCAATGACGGGCGAGATAACACTTAGGGGCAGGGTGCTTCCGATCGGGGGCTTAAAAGAAAAGATACTGGCTGCTCACCGCGGTAAGGTGAAAACCGTTATCATCCCTCACGAGAACGAAAAAGACCTGAAGGATATAAGGGATAATATTCTTAAGGACATCGAGCTCAAACTGGTTGAGCACATGGATGAGGTACTCGACTTGGCTATAGAGTCTGAGGGCCCAGTTCTGCAGGATATAGTTATCCCTCCACCGTCTTCGTTGCAGATGCCCGAAGAGGTGGGTAGCACAAACGTCAACTAGGACTAAAGACGGATTAGACAGGCCTTTATAAGTTAATCCCGGTTTATATGTTAGATACTCTGTCTAGACAAGTGGCTATAATCCAGTTATAAAGATATCCCTTCATACCAAACATTCTCTGTGTATGAGACTTTAGGAATTGAGTAAATTGGGCGGTTAGCTCAGCGGGAGAGCGCTTGCCTTACAAGCAAGATGTCACAGGTTCAAATCCTGTACCGCCCACCACAAAACTAGTGTGGGGCCGTAGTTCAGACCGGTTAGAACGCTGGCCTGTCAAGCCAGAGGTCGCGGGTTCAAGTCCCGTCGGCCCCGCCACTAATCCCACCCTCTATAATCAATTGAAGCTAAAGTCTGTCTATTTTTACTCCGTAATTTCATAAAAATTTCTATGAACACCAGTTATTCATTTATTCTATATTTTGCAAATAAGCATACATAAATCGATATTCCATCCATTATTATATTACAGTGCTGAAATTGTTAATTATTTTTCACGTAAGTTACATTATATGTCAGCGTTGACAATTTTTGTCCGCAAAGCCCTATTATCGTATCTCGACTGAGATAAAATCAAGTCATACCAATATGTTAGAGTGGTTATGCGTTGGCATAATTATTGCACCTATATGTGGTTAGAGGATGCAATGTCAGAGAACTATACCAATAATGTAGAATCGCGAATTCCACTCTCACTATGCATAGCTGTGCTCTGTTTAAGCGCGCTATCGTTCCTGTATGCAGTGCCGGGTCTTAACTATGGCTTCGAGGGCGCGTATGCTTTGTTAGCGCCCGAGACGGAGGATGCTGTATGCGTCGTATTTAGACTTCTTACCGTTGGTGCGGCTCTGTTCGTAGGATTATTGGTACTGGGTATATTCTGCTTAGACCGTGATGTGTACAAATATGTTATAGGTCTGGGGTTCTTGGGTTCGGCTGTTGTAAACATAGTTCAGTTGCTTTTATTCAAGAACATGATCGGAAGTACCAACGCAACAGAAGAGGTGTTGTCGTTAACTTGGATTGTTTACCAACTATTCCCTGCTTTTATCTACATATTGGGCTACCTTGTGTTTATAAGACACAGTGAAGATCAAGCCGGGAAACAAAACATCAGTCTATTTACAGTAGCTGCAGTTGCAACAGTGGGTTTAGCTGTCACGGCTATCTACTTTGCCCCTGATTACAATAACATCATAAGCAACTCTGAAATCGTATCTACTTTAATTAACTATTCTATGTCACTGCCTATTTTGGTATCGTGCGCCGCACTTATACTATTGGCACTTTCATATAGTGGCAGATCACTGTTTTATTACATTATGGCATTGAGCATTGTGCCGTTTATCACATCACAGGTTCAGGCTATGCTGGGTTCTGCAGATTTTGTAGAAATCAGGTTTTATGCAGTTCATCTACTGGGGATAACCGGGTTTATTGTTCCTCTCATGGGGCTATTGATTGCAAATAAAATATATATTCAATCTGCTCAGGATAGCATGCTCAAGATAGATCAGTCCCACGTAGAGTACGAAGATCTAAAGAATTACAGCGAAAAAATTATTGATGGATTGAGTGCAGAGATAGTCACACTTAAGAGTGCAGGTGAGCTCCACAAGGCTTTCTCGGCGAAATCACTCTATGGGATTTATGTGGTCCAAAACGGTGTGATTGCTTTTGTCAACGGCAAGTTTATGGAGTATACGGGTTATAAGAGAGAGGAGCTCATAGGGACCGATTTAATGAACTTAGTCTTTCCCCAAGACCAATCCTCAACACTGCAGAATCAAGAGCAATCGCTAAGCACAGGAGAGTCTTTGCCATACCAGTATAGGGCTCTTAATAAAAACGGAGAAATCAAATGGTTTTTAGAAACGGTATTTAAGAGTGAGTACAACGGTGAGGAAGCAATTGTTGGCAACGTTATTGATATTACCGATACCAAACGTACAGAGAACATGCTGCGCACTCTAACCAATAGTTCACCGATCGGCATATACATAATACAAGACGGTAAAATATGTTTTGTTAATCCACAGTTTGCAAATTTCAACGGATATGAAAAAGACGAACTCGAGGGGATGGCGCTTGAGAACATTGTATATAAAAAGGACTGGCCTGAGCTTGAGAAGAACTCAAATGCAATGCTCGAGCACGCCAGAATGTCCCCGTACGAATATAGGATAGTGGACTGTAACGGCCAGATACGTTGGATGATGGAATCTGTAACAAAAATAACCTACAGAGAACGCACTGCGGTATTGGGAAGCGTAGTGGACATTACGGATAGGAGAAGGGTTGAGGTAATGTTGAGGACGCTGTCTACAAGCTCTCCTATAGGTATTTATATTGTACAGGACCAGAATTACAAATTTGTTAACCCTCAGTTTCAGAAATATTTAGGCTACTCGGAGGAGGAACTTCTTAACAACAATTCACTTAGCTTTGTTTATTCCGAAGATAGGGAAGCGGTAATTCGCAACAGCCAAAAGATGCTTGAGGGCGAGTTGCTGAGCCCCTTTGAGTACAGGATGGTAACTAAGAACGGAAACCTGATATGGGTGATGGAGGTTCTGACCTCAATACGTTACCTGGGCGGGGAGGCTGTGTTGGCAACTGTCATGGATGTTTCTGAGCGTAAGCAGGCCGAGGAGCTTTTTCAAACCCTTTCTACTCACTCGCCAATTGGTGTGTATATAATCCAAGATAAAAAACTCGAGTTTGTAAACCCAGAGTTCCAGAAGTTCCTAAACTACAGCTACGAAGAGTTATTGGGCAGTAACCCCTGGAAGCTCGTTCACCCACAGGACAGGATGCATGTACGCGAGAGTAGCAGCAGAATGTTGGAGGAAGGGTTGACTAAACCCTACGAGTACAGGATCATCACGAAACAGGGTGAGATCCGGTGGGTGATGGAAACTACAATTGCTATACAGTATAAGGGGCGTAGTGCTATGCTAGGTAGTTTTATGGATATTACAGAGCGCAAACAGACCGAGAGAGAGCTCACACGGGCCAAAGAAGCTGCAGAAGCCGCGAGTCAGGCGAAGTCTGAGTTCCTTGCCAACGTTAGTCACGAGATCCGCACACCGCTAAATGCGATTGTGGGTATGACAGAGCTCTCGCTCGACACAGAACTATCAAAAGAGCACGAAGAAACTATGAGGGTTATACAGTCTTCTTCAGATGCGTTATTGGCTTTAATAAACGATATTTTGGATTTCTCTAGGATTGAAGCCGAGCTTGTTGAGATAGAGGATCGGGAGTTTGGACTGAGATCGCTAGTGGAGGAGGTAGCCGAGACGCTAAGTGTTAGGGCATATGATAAGGGGCTTGAGCTGCTTACGTATATTGATGATCGTGTGCCCGAGAAACTTATGGGCGATAGCAACAGAATAAGACAGGTTCTAGTGAATTTAGTAGTAAACGCAATCAAGTTCACAGAGTCTGGTGAGGTGTTTATAAAAGTAGGTAAAATGCCGTCTGAAAACGGAGGTGTTGATCATGTACATTTTACAGTGATTGATACCGGGATAGGAATATCGCTTGCAAATCAAAACAAGATATTTGAGAAGTTCTCACAGGTCGATAGTTCAAACTCTAGGAGTTTTGGCGGTACCGGACTCGGTTTAAGTATCTCTAAAACATTAGTTGAGATAATGGACGGATCCATATGGCTCGAGAGCGAAGAGGGCAAGGGGTCGAGTTTCCACTTCTCGTTACCTTTGGAGGCACAACAAGACACAAGTTCAGATACACTGGATAGCATTAAAAGCGAGTTTAACGGTCTAAAAGCGCTTATAGTAGATGATAACTCGAAGAGTCGGTTGGTATTGCACAAAATACTGTCAAATTGGGGATTTAAGGTGTTTGAAGCCAATAACGGTCAGTCTGCCGAGAGTGTGTTGGAAGAAAGGGTGGAAGAGCTAGACCTGGTATTGATTGATAATGATATGCCTGAGTTTGACGGTGCCAAGATGATAGAAGACATGATCGCAAAACAATATCACCTTAAATTAAAAACAGTGCTTCTAACGTCGTGGGATAATATTAAGTTGAATAATTATCTGGAGCAAGGTGTAACGGACTCAATTGTTAAGCCTGTTAAACAAACTAAACTGCTCGATATATTGCAAAAACTGTTCCTCGGCAAGGTTGATACCGTGAGGGAAGTTGAGCGAGTAGCCCCAGTGGTAAAGCAGGTGAGTCAAAAACAAATTACCTGCAGCGGTGCCAGCATACTTGTTGTTGATGATACTGTGGATAACCAGAATTTGGCCAGACGGTTACTGGAAAAAGCTGGTTATATTGTAGAGATTGCAGACAGCGGTAAGCAGGCCATAGAGTGTTTTACCCAGACTAAATACGATGTGATTCTTATGGATATACAGATGCCTGAGATGGATGGTTTCGATACAACAAAAGCAATAAGAATGATTGAACAGAATCAAAACAGCGGTCGTATTCCGATTATCGCTGTCACGGCTCATGCAATAGCTGGATACAGGGAAAAGTGTCTGGAAAACAATATGGATGATTATGTGTCTAAGCCGCTTAGGAAAAAAATATTGTTCGAGACTATAGAGAGATGGGTCGGTGGCAATCTCCCCAGCGATACGGTTGATCCACCGAGTTTTGAAATAGGTGTCTAGTTTAGATATTATATCCCTGAATCAATACTATAAATCCTAAGCCAAAGCTTAATGGATTTAATACAGTTAATATGCCCGCCTTTAGTTTTAATGAATCGATGTTGGAGCAGATCTCTGAGAGGGGAACAACTCCTGAAGTTGTTTTAAACCAACTCGATAAATTTCGCACAGGTATTCCTTTTATATCACTTGATCGCCCCGCCACACTTGGGGACGGGATACTCAATATCGATAATGAGCTCAGTACTTTTATCGCTAAATTCGAAGACTCAAAAAAAGATTTAGAACTAGTTAAATTTGTCCCTGCTTCAGGTGCGGCAAGCAGGATGTTTAAGGATCTTATCGCAGCGTATAACGTTTATGGGGAGAGCGGGAATTTAGATCGTACCAACTACTCACGTGAGGCGAGTGTTGTGGATGAGTTTATCTCCAATATCGAGAAATTTGCTTTCTATAATGACCTTAAAACCGCTATGAGCCGGGTTGGATTGGACCTGGAAGTCGTTATTGAGTCAGGTGATTATCGAAGCATATTGGAATATGTGCTGGAACCCAATGGACTTGATTACAAAAACCTGCCCAAGGGGTTAATTGAGTTCCATAAGTACGGCAATACTTCGAGGACGGCTTTTGAGGAACACCTTGTGGAAGCCGGGGAGTATGCTGTGGGTATGCGGGGTGTGGCGAGTGTGCAGTTCACATTATCGCCTGCGCATAGGGATGTAATCGTAGAGCATATATCGCACAAAAAGTCGCTATACGAAAGTGATAATATAAATTTGACTGTGTCTTATTCCGAACAATTACCTTCTACTGATACGATCGCTGCCGATATTGAGAACAATCCGTTTATTGACGATAACGGAAACTTAGTTTTTAGACCGGGCGGGCATGGTGCATTGCTGAGCAATATAAACGAGCTGGATACAGACATTGTGTTTATTAAAAATATAGACAACGTGGTCCCCGACAGGCTTAAGGGCCCTACAGCGGACTATAAAAAGGCATTGGCCGGGTATTTACTGGATGTTCAGCATAGGGTCTATGGATACTTGGAGGGATTGTGCACGGGAGATCTGGATTCCCGCGCACTCGATGCTATATCTCAATATTGCAGAGACACACTCAAGATCGGCACAGCGGATGAATACGAGCACTCTCGAGGTGAACAGAGAGTCGAGTCCTTGATTAATCTTTTAAACAGGCCCATTAGGGTCTGTGGGGTTGTAAGAAATGTGGGAGAGCCTGGGGGAGGGCCGTTTTGGGTGAGGGAAAATGACGGCACAACATCATTGCAGATTGTGGAATCGTCGCAAATAGATCCGAGTTCCCAGACACAGTTGGAGGTGCTTCGCAGCTCGACTCATTTCAACCCGGTTGATATAGTATGTGGCATGCGTGATTTTAGGGGTAGTTCGTTTGATTTGATGAGCTTCATTGACCCCGACACAGGTTTCATTTCAAACAAGTCTTATTCCGGTAGGGAGCTTAGAGCTCTCGAGCTGCCGGGGCTTTGGAACGGTGCAATGAGTAGGTGGATTACGATATTTGTCGAGGTTCCGGCAATTACTTTTAACCCGGTGAAAACAGTAATGGATTTACTCAGAACGGAGCATCAACCCGAATAAACATTGGGTTGATTCCGCAGATTAAGAAATTAGTGTATTATAACTAAATGTACTATTGATACTGAGAGTGGAGGATTTAACGATGTATGATAATGAGATTGTATATGTTGACCCTGATATCGAGGACCTTGTGCCATTGTTTATGGAAAACCGTAGAAACGATGTCGAACTTATCAAACAGTTATTACTCGATTCAAATATGGAAGAGATTAAACGATTAGGCCATAGCATGAAAGGCGCAGGTGCGGGGTATGGATTTGAAGAGATCAGCAGCATTGGAAAAAAGATTGAAGAGGCCGCACAAGAGGAAGACAAAAATTCTATAGAGGCATTAAACGAACGACTTGACCTTTATTTAAAGAAAGTAGTTATCAAACTCGATTCAGAGTAATGGTACAAAGGCTCTAAGCATTTAATAATCGGTGTGAACTGTCTGATTGTATGTCCGATTTTTATAAATCCCTAATAGTTGAACTCAATCTTGGGTTGCCCGAGACACTTAGGGAACCAACCAATAATTTTCTTAAAACTCTAAATTATATCAATGCGTTATATGAGATGGAGTCAGTTGGACAGCTTGATCTGACAGTAGAGAAACTGCTCTTTGATAAGACACTTAAACTGCTTCGCAAGAATTCTATGCTCTTGTGCGGGGATGAGAGAACAAGATACAACAAACAGGTGGATACACTCGCTTCGGGGATTTACGATATGGTTCCCATACGCATTGATTGCAACAGCACACACAGCGTGGAGATGATCATAGGAAAGGTTTTCTCTAATCCTCTGGATAGCCGATATGCCGGGGTAGTAGGGGTAATAAACAATGGATATCAAGATATTATAGGGCGATATGACGCAGGATTTGAAAGCTATACCAAGGATTTAGTCAAAGGCAGGGGGCGGGACACGCTGACCGGGAATCAACAATTCCCAGAGGCTCGGTGCTTGGATGTGATTGCGCTTGCGGGGGTACTTAATATAAGACATAAACCGATATGCGTTTTCTACTCTAAAAGCGGTAATGAAGAACTGGCATCGCTTTCCAATATGACGGTTTTTACAAACCTATATACTACGAGATTTCAGTTAATCTCGAAACCCATAGCGCAAATATTATTGAGTGATTACGATATGATTCGCGATTTAAGTGACAAGTCGGTTGCCAGGGTTTTATTGTTGTGGCTACGGGGGCATGACATTGGACATTTCATCGGCGCAGATAATCTAAGTCAGCTAAAAGAAAGTGACGAGATGGGTTACATGATCCTACACGAATTAAAATCGGACTTAATCGCACTCCACAATATAAAGCACCTAAACGCTGCATTGTTAAATGCGGAAAGCACCCAGGCTGCATATATCGTGTGTACTGCAGAGATGCTGAGGTATATCAGGCGGGGTGGGTTGTACCGATATGCAGACAGCGGGTCTGCGTATATTGCATTTAGTTGGTTGGCTTCGTCTGGTGCGATTAAGTTCGATAATCAAGACAAAAATATAGTAGTAGACTATGATCTTGTAGAGGAAGCAATAGAGGAGTGTACACACCGTATAATAGCTGTGTTTGAACAGGGTGATATAGACTCTGCAAACAATATCCTTGGTATGATTCGAGACGCCGATAAACTGTTTTATGATTGGCCCGATTTTGTAGCGAGAGGACTTAAGGACCGCAGTATACCTTTATATTTAGATTACATATATTTAAACCAGATATAGTCGGACACAATGTGGCTATATTTGTATTTTCCTATTATTATTTTTTGCGGTTGCGAATGCTATAAAATTAAAAAAGAGTGTTTTGTGGAATCACTAGGTGTTTGCAATGTTATATAAAAAGATTTATATATTTTTCGTAGAGAATCGATCGTTATGAATACGGAAGAAGCCAGAGCCTACGAGTACGACTTGAACAAAGATTTCTATGTTCTGCTCGATATTGTAAAAACTCTACATGTTTCTCATGAACTTGAAATCGATTACGATAAAGTATTAAAATCGGTTGCGAGGCTTCAAAACGTAGAACTTGTTTTAATATACCTGGTCAATGAAGATATTTCAGAGGCCAGATTAAAGTCTCATATAAATGCTTCAAAACCATATCTCGACAAGGCTGCCACACTTAACACATCGCATGGGATTTTATGGCAGGTGATTGAGAGGGGTGAGCAAGTGGTGGTTTCGGATAGCTCAGAATTGGGTGATCTCGGTTCACACATTGCATCTAAATCGTTGATCGGTGTTCCTGTCCTGAGTGGGGAATCGGTGCGGGGTGCAGTATGGTTCGGGAGTTCTCCGGGCCGCGAATTCAACGAAATAGAAGCCGATCTAATTACATCTATCGGAAGCGAGATTGCATCTGCAATACTAAGAGAAGAGCGTACAAATGAGCTCGAAGAACGCTATAGGAATCTCTCGCTGATAAGCTCTGTATCGCAGGAGATCCATAAAGCAATTGATCTTAGACTCATCTACATGGCAGTGCTCCACATTACTAAGGACCTGAAACTGTTTGACCGAATCTGTATATACATATTGGATACGGAGCTTGACTCACACGATGCGGTTCTACAGATTCAAAGCGGTTACTCTAAAGAACATGCCAAGAAAATGGACAGGATCCCCTCCCCACGAGGGCTCACTTGGCAGGTAATCGAATCCGGCCAACCTATAGAGCACAACAGTCAGACCATATTGACACTGCCTGGGGATACGATCGAGCTTGAAAAAGATGAAAAGTGCTCGCTTTCTATACCCATAATAACTGGGGACAAAGTGATAGGAGCGTTCCACTTTTTAAGCTCTACCAAGAGTAAATTTAGCAAACAGGATATTGATTTCTTAACCTCGTTCAGCAGCCAAGTGGGTGCGGCTATTGTAAAAGCGAATATGTTCAATGAGATACAGGAACGTGCGAGTGAGCTCGGCGAACTCTATGAAAACCTGAGAAATACCCAAAATCAGCTCGTCCAGACTGAGAAGCTTGCTTCACTGGGTCAACTCGTTGCAAGTATTGCACACGAGATCAACAACCCCCTGACTCCCATACTCGGCTACTCTCAGATGCTGCTCACGAGCTTGGAGGATGAGCCTGAGAAAGTATCGAAATACTTACAAATTATTCACAACTCAGCTGATAAAGTGAAAAGGATAGTTGACAATCTGCTCTCGTTTTCGAGAAAGGATAAACCTAAGAGAGAATACGCGGACGTAAATGAGTTAATAGAGAAATCTATAGAGTTCAGGGAGTATCAACTCGGGCTCTCCAACATATCGGTTAAGCGCGAACTCGATCCTAACCTGCCTAAAACTATGATTGATTCAACTCAAATTCAGCAGGTGTTAACCAACATAATACTGAACGCCGACCAGGCAATTAGGGAGGCACGAAATAATGGGGAGCTGCTTGTTAAGTCGTGTGTAGGTGATAGTGACATGATAGAGATCACAATATCGGATAACGGTCCCGGTATTCCCCGAGAGGTTCTACAGAGGATATTCGATCCGTTTTTTACAACTAAACCAGTGGGTGTCGGTACAGGTCTAGGGTTATCTGTGTCATACGGCATTGTAAAGGAACATGGCGGGGAGATCTATGCAAAGAGTGAATCTGACCAAGGTTCGGTGTTCGTAGTACAACTGCCCATTATTAACTATCGCCAGTTTATACAGATGCAGGAAGCGGAAGAAGAGTTAGAAACTCAACGCGAGTTAAATAAACAGCGAGTACTCGTAATTGAAGACGAGGAGCTCATCATAGCGCTCATGGAAGGGATATTGGAAGACGAGGGTTATAATACCGACCTTGCATATAACGGAGAAGATGCGCTTTTGAAATTGCGTGAAAACAGATATGACCTTGTTGTATGTGATATCAAGATGCCGCTTATGGATGGAAGGAGTTTTTACAATGAGGTTAAAGAGAAGAACCCTGAGTTGGCAAACAGGATTATTTTTATCACTGGCGATCCGAGTGAAGACACTATGCGCTTCATCAATGATACAGGGAATGTGTTTCTGACCAAGCCGTTTAAGATTGAAGAGTTTAGAAGATTGGTGTATGAATTAGATAATTCTGAATAATCAGCTCACATTATTAACTTTAATGTCCCGCTATTTAAATAACCCAATCAACAACTGTATAAAATGCAGTATAATTTATAGAAATTTGTAATTAAGAGGATTAATATGCGTTATACCTTAATGTTTTTTCTTTGCAGCTTTTTAATCACTGCAACTGCAGCAAAAGTACTGGCAGTGGACTTTGAGGTGCTTGGTGAGGGTGCAGCGCCCGGGCCCGAACTACCCGGGGATTCGTATATACGCAGCCAACAAGAACTTGATTCATTGCTAGGTGTGCTTGAGATAGACTCAAGTGAGATACCCGAGGTAGATTTCAACGCAAATTCTATTGTGTTTATATCGTCTTATGACAAGGGCGAGGCGTCAGGGGGTATTGTAGAGCTCGTTAGAATCGAGGGTAAATCCAAGACGTTGATGGACGTTATTTACAACATATATCAGCAAGGTCCCGTGGCAGAGGCTTGGGAAAGGGAGTTTTTTCCCTATGTGATAGCATCCATTCCTAATCCCACCCAGGCGGACTACAAGGTAAGGTTAATAAATGCCAATAATAAATCACCATTACCCAAAGGCTATTCGATAGGGCAGGTTAAGCCGTATACAAATACATTTGGCGAGGTCCCGGAAATAAGGATGGGTGACTACTTCCCCATGGATCGAGGAAGCACATGGACCTATAGAATCGAGAGCGATGGTAAAGAGCAAAAGGACGTGACCTATACTATACAATCCGTTACAGAAGGTTGGTCGATCTTTGACAAATTCTTTGGAAAGGACAGCATAGCAATGAGGATTGAACAAGACGGTGCTATATATGTATCGGACGGCAAAGCTGTTGATACATTTTATAATGACAATGTCAAAAGAGCTATCAACAAGGATAGGGAATTCACCACACCCGCAGGCACATTCAAGGACTTGATGATACTTGACCTCGAACAAGATGACTTCAGCTTTACGGATATATATGCCAACGGGGTAGGGCTTATATATCACGAACACAAATCACCTAAGGGTACTGCAAAGTATACTTTGATTAAAGCTGATGTTAGGGGAACAAAATGCCCCCAATAGTCCAATTCTCTTATCTCGTACATTTGAATTGTTAGGTTATGCAAATCGATTGACAGTATCACTGCATTTTGTTATTTTAGTGACCCCGAGGCTACTGTATTCGTGTATAATAGTTTTTGGTTAGGGAGAGGTGGCCGAGTGGTCGAAGGCGCTCGCCTGCTAAGCGAGTAAGGGGCTAATACTCCTTCGTGGGTTCAAATCCCACCCTCTCCGCCACACCTTATAAGGCATCTAACTCATTAAAAACATTGAGGAAATGATCCCCACTCTCTCTGGTAAACGCAATAATTCTGTTTACTTCCTGCCGATTGAGTGAAGCTTCGATGTTTCTAACGGTCTCTTTAATTGCTTTGGCATGTTTGGGGTCTTCAATTGCATGCACTCGTACAAACCTGGAGGGGAACTCAAGCCTTTGGTATCGGGGAAAGAGGATTGCAGAGGTGTTCTCAAATAAGTACGAATGACCCAAAATGGTGAGCGGATTCTCCATAACCCCCCCCTCTAGGAACGATTCATACTCTTTGACACAGTTGAGGCTCTCGACATTTAGTTCATGAATGTCGAGCTTCTCTAGATCTGTACGTGCTATCTTTGCGTGACCGAATTCACCTTTGGCACAGAGCTCAAACCGCTCGCTCAGATATGAATTGGACTCGGCAGTAAGAGAGCAGGCTTTGTTTACAATGTTTTGGCTAAGCATCTCGATCGTATAGAATGACTTTAAAAATCTTATGTATATATCACGATCGATGGTGCCGTCTAAAAGCGCTCTTACCTCAGCCATCTTGTCGAGGCGAACCACGTAAGCATCAACTTCTCGGTCTAGTAAGTCTTCCAATATAGCAGCCATGGGAGCTAAATATCATATATGAAATTCCGGAAATTTAAACATCTGTGAGTCTTCCTATTTGCAGGTGTCATGCTCTCGTAATTTGATCATAGGCTTAGAGTCAGTAAAATTATTGCTTCTGTGCGCCCGTAGCTCAACTGGACAGAGCGTTTGACTACGGATCAAAAGGTTGGGGGTTCGACTCCCTCCGGGCGCGCATATCCCAATTCCCTGGGCCCTGAAACATGGTTGTTGCCTGGGGTTCAATAAACTGATACCTAAAATATTGATGTCACTACTTGGGGTAGGGCTCTAAAATGCCGGGAAAATAAAGATCTATAGGTTAAAATATAAGGATAATAGAGGTTGGGGAGGTGTATTATGAAAAAAATCGCAGCGATTATGTTGTTAGTTGTATTGGGCACAGGTTATGGCTGGGCCCAGAATATAAAACCATACAAGCACCAGGGCGGTGACGGGGGATTTGCGATGTCGTCCGATAAATACAGCAAGAACCTGAACATGTTGATTATGAGGGCCAATAGCCTCGGGCTTGATGATAAACAGGTGGGGGAGTTGAGTGCTATCCAGGAAAAATACGTGTTTCCTATAATCCGTGAAGAGAGTGAATTTAAAATCTCGCACCTAAAAATTGTAAAAATGCTGCAAGACCCGGATTTTGATCCCAAAGCGGTTAAAGAGGAGATGGGCGCATCGAACAAACTGCACGAGAAAATGACGGAGTCATATGTTGACGGTTTAGCGGCGATAAGGGATGTTGTGGGTGCACAAGATTTCAAACGGTTAAGAGCAATGGTGAAAAGAAGTCAGCACAACATGCTTCAGCGCAGGGGCGATGGCAAGGGCAAGATGCAAAAACAGCCCAGCCCCGAGCAGTGGAATAAGCCCGACCAAAACGATAAAGAAGTCAACAAGTAGTGTGGATAAACGCTTTGTTGTATCAACCCCGGAGTATCCAACTAGGGTTTTTATAATTTCTGGAATGTGGTTTTATCTATGAGGCTATTACCCTTAATAATAACTATATCTTTGCTCTTCTCGTGTGCCGCAAATAATGTCGATAACGGAGATATGGCAGGGGGCAAGGATACTGCACAAACAGAAACTGAGGAGCTTGGGTCTCGCGTAGAGAGGGACTGGACATATGTTGGTAAAGCAACCGGGACCAGGATCTATGATCTATACATAGACGAGAGTACTGTGTTTGTGAACGGGGATTTTATGGAGTCTTGGAGCAAGTTGAAGTTTCAACAAGAGCAAGAGGATACCGACGGTCTACTCTACAAAGAGGTCGAGATCCGTTCGGTGATTGATTGCAAGAGGCGTACATATTCTTATATGGCATCTAAGTTTTATAATATGTACGGAGGGTTGGTATTTGAGGAAGACAACCTGCCCAATAACCCCGCCGCCATCACAGAGAGCACAGTCAGTGATTATTTAGCCGATTATTTGTGTAACCCCGATATTTAGCTCTACCGTTTGATACTACAACATAATTAACGTTGAATGTTATCTACGATTTATTGACTCTACTCAGATAGATCGAGTACTATAAAACGATTTGCACGATCGAAGCAACGTATTGTATTAGGAGGATTTGAATTCTATGCCCGCATCGAAACCGATACTAGTTACGGGGGACCGACCGACCGGCAGGCTTCACTTGGGGCACCTTGTCGGGTCGCTGGAAAACCGTATTAAGTACCAGGATGATTACAAGTGTTACTTTCTTATAGCTGACCTTCACATGCTCACCACCCATTACGACAAAGTGTCGGAGGTAGAGGAGAACACGCTTCAGATGGTGATGGATTGGCTGAGCGTGGGTATGGACCCGGAGAAATCTGTGTTCTATGTTCAGTCGCAGATTCCTTATATTACGGAGCTCTACACGATGCTGGCTATGATCTGTGCGGTGCCGCGCGCCGAGAGGATACCCACACTGAAAGAGAAGATACAGGACATGGGAGTGGGTGAGAACTACTCTGTGGGGTTGTTGGGATACCCCGTGCTAATGGCTGCGGACATACTAATGTTTAAGGCCACAAAGGTGCCGGTGGGTGAGGACCAGTTGAGCCATATAGAGCTTACAAGGGAGTTAGCAAGGCGTTTTAATTACCTGTACGGCGAGTTTTTTACGGAACCCGAGCCTGTGGTGAGTGAAACACCTAGGCTTGTGGGGACTGACGGCAATAGAAAAATGAGTAAGAGTCTAGACAACTGTGTTTATCTCTCGGACACGCCAGAGGAAGTGGAGAAGCGAGTGCGCAGTATGTACACCGACCCAAAACGCATAAGAGCGGATATCCCAGGCACGGTCGAGGGCAATCCGGTCTTTATATATCACGATGCTTTTAACGATAATGTCGAGGAAATCGAGGATTTAAAACAAAGGTACGAGACCGGGAACGTTGGTGATGTGGAGGTTAAAAAGAAGCTTGCCGCCGCTATTAACAGATTGCTCGAGCCAATTCGCGAGAAAAGGACATACTATGAAAACAGGATGGACGATGTGCGGGATATACTGCATGAGGGTACTGCAAGAGCCAATGAAACAGCCAGAGAGAATATGGAACAGATAATAAACCATATGGGGCTGTACAAGCCTTAAACACTTTTTGAGACACGGGGACATCGAATATAAAAGCACAGTGGGATGGTTTGGATTGCTATCTTATTGCAACAGGCCTGTTCTTTAGGCTCCTTTGAATTTCTTCAAGCAATAGCGATTCTATATAGCCCTTGGACCTGCTCTCATACCCTATCTTACCGGAGTAGGCATAGGGGCGGATTCGATAATTTATGGTTACACTGACCAGTGTTTCTGAGGCACGGTCAACTTTTATGACCATGTTTTCCTGTGTAAAAAGTGCATCGCCCACTCCCGGTTTATAGTAAGAGACCCTGTCTATATAATCGTTAATATTGGAAGTCGCGAGGAGGTCTCTATTAGGCCAAATATAGGCTCTAAACAATTTGCCGGATTTTCTATATACATAGGCCTCTTTTAATCTGATTGTGCCGTCATTTTTGTCGACATAAGCAGGGGGCCATTTCAACCAATCCACAGCTGCCAGCGTTGCAGACCATACTTCGTCGTATTCGGCCTCGAACTCATTCGCCTTAAGTGTCTGACTGGGTGTTTCTTCCGCAGGTTTTGGCTGGGTTTTGGGTGGTGGTTTTTTCGGTACCCTGTATGCTCTGTCCCTGTTAGTGGATACAGATGCACAGCCGGTGACAAACAGTAAGATTATTATAGTTAGCAAAACTCTCATCTCGGTTTCTCTCAGCACACCTAAAACATAAAACTTAACACATTTTTTACTATGTTCTATTACTTTTTTTGGAATTCTCCATGCATCTACTCATCGTTGAGGTATACACATATCATATTCGAATGGAGAATAAATCCAGAGAAAATCGGATCTCATCACAGCTTGGTGCTTGTCAATGAAGTTTGCATTGCAGAGAAAACCGTCAACATAGTTGACATCAATGATCTTTTAAAACTCTAAAATCTAATAATAACAGTGCGTTGCAAAATGGCATGAGCCTTGCTCTAGGTGATGTTTGATTAAGAAAACTACTTAGGAGGTAGGTAATATGCCAAAATTTATCGCAATCCATCCGGTAGACCCTCCGGTTAATCCGGAAGCGATAGCACCGATAGCACGCAGATGTAAGGCAAATGTGTCATTGGATGCCTATTGGGTTAAGAGCTGGGTACAGTTGAACGATCAGGGCTTGGTTACACGTGTATTTTGTGAATGGGACGGTACTGACGCTGATGCAATAAGCGAGAATGTGGGGTCTTCTATACCCGAGCTCCCGGCTTCAGAGGGTATTTTTCGTATGGTGCAGATACTAGGGGAAGACTTTAGATAGATAGAATAATAGGCCACAGAATACATAATGCCCATCAATATTCTATGGCCTATTTATATTATACAAAAGTTCAGATTATATATTTATATCGCCAATAACTTTACGAGAGGTAGATATAAATATTTAAATATACTATAATATGTATTAAGGCCTTGGATTGCATAACCATTGGGGGGTAAAGCAATGTACTCGGATAATAGTTCGGATGTTGTGAGTGCACACAAACCGTTTAGTATTCAACTTGTTTTAAATGGTAGAGAGTCGTTAAATTCAAAGGATCACGATATTTTAAATGATAAACACAAGTTAGGCGATCTGGGTCAGAGTGTGATTCTCGAGGGCTCTAAGTTTCCGGCGAGTGATATTTCGCGAATAACTCTGCATGTGGTTTATGAGTGTAAGGACGGAACTCAGTACCGGGATGTATTTACATTGATTGACGAGTAGAATTGCGCCTTTGAATTAGATCATTTCTTGATCTAACACCCAGTTATAAATACCGGGTTACTGTTCCAATACATAAAATATTGACATCTTAGTTCCTCTCAGCGGATAATGTTCTACAAATTAAACGTATGGGGAGTGGTTTTGATAATTAGATGTCCTATCAAATTAGCTTTATTTGCTCTATTAATATGTGTCTATGTTTTATCATGTACAACTCCACCCAGCGGCAGTGAGCTTGTAACGGGGGGTACACACCTATTCCCAATAGAAATACATAACGAATGGGGGTTCATAGATAAAACGGGTCAGATTGCTATTGCGCCTGAGTATGATGGGGCAGTGGATTTCACAGAGGGCCGCGCATTGGTTAAGCGTGATGGCAAATGGGGATATATAAACGAGTGGAACATTGAGGTTGTATCGCCAAAATTTGAGGAGGCACACAAATTTGCAGGGGGCCTGGCTCAGGTAAAGATCAATGGGAAATACGGCTATATAAATAAAGTAGGCAAGATGATTATAGAGCCGCGGTTTGAGAAGTCTATGCCTTTTACCGAGGGGCTCGCATCGGTAAAAATGGACGGGGGGTGGGGGTTTATAGACGAGACTGGGGAGGTGGTGATAGAGCCCCGATACGACCAGGCATTTAGTTTCTCTCATGGAGTTGCTCTTGTGTTAGTAGAAGGTAGGGGTGGGTTCATTAATAAGAAAGGGGAGTTGGTAATTGAACCGATATTTGAGTGGGCCGAGGGGTTTTCCGAGGGCTTAGCCGCTGTGGAGAAGGACGGTAGATATTTATTTATAGATAAATCGGGGCAAACTGTACTAAAAACTAAGTTTGATAAAATAAGGCACTTCAGCGAAGGTGCGGCGGCCGTTATTAAAAACGGGAAATACGGGTTTATTAACAGAGAGGGCTTGCTGATAGTGCAGCCCGTGTACGATGAGGTGGGGGATTTCTCGGAGGGTCTTGCGAGTTTTAAAACCGGGTACAAATGGGGGTTTTTGGATAAGAGGGGGTGGATCGTTATAGAACCTCGTTATTACACCGCGGTTAGCTTTTCGAACGGATTGGCCATAGTTGAGCTTGGGAACGGGAAATGGGGTTATGTCGATAAACAGGGGCGTTTAGTCTGGGATTCTTCACAAAACGAACACTAATGTTAGCATTTTCTACTCTAATTTATTCTCAATGCAGGGTTTATCTTCCAGCATCTCTTGTGCTTGGGGAGATTTCTCTTTACTAAAAAGCCAGGTTATCGAACCTAAGATTAGTGCAATACCTAAGACTGTAGGCACTGAGAACACGTGTTTCCATATTAATACGTCGTAAAATGCCGCAAAACCAACCCTCATAAATCCCGCCGATGCCACGCTAGGCGCCTCTCCCATAGAAAATGCCTTAGTCATTGTAAGCTGTCCTATCGTGCCGAATAATCCTATACCCAAGAGCATAATAACAATCTTGGGGTTATGGAAAATAGCTGTGTCTACTGTGTCTCGTGTGCTTAAGAGCGCCACTAGTGCCACAACCGAGGCCGTAGCGGAAAAGTGGGTTACGATCACTCGTGGGTCTAAATCCCTAAGCGCTCGAAGACATATCATCACTATTGCCCCGGCGAATGCTCCGTACAGTGCTACAAACCCTGCAAAGTTCTGATTGAGTAAGTGAGGGTGTTCTACGAGTGCGACCCCTATAAACCCACACAATATTGATACCCACACCCGCCTGCCCGTGTATTCGCCCAATATATACCCTGCTATGAGTGCGACCCAAATCGGTCTTGTTTCAGTTATGACCGCGACGTCCGATATTGGAAGGTTTGTAAGCGCATAGAACATAGCGATCATAGCACTGCTGCCCACGAGACTGCGGAACCAAAGCAGGGGCCGGTCCATGACAAACGGGTTTACACGCGATCGCAGTGCCAGCGCAACTGTGAAAATGAAAGAGAGCAGCATCCGTATGAACACAATGATTAACCAATCGCACTCTTTCCCAAGCGCATGTGTAAGCGCCCCCATAGTTGCGAATGAGAATCCCCCCAGTGTCATCCACAAGATTGCACGGTTGTTCATTGTAAGAGGCGTAGATAAGTTAGATTGTTTGCCCTCTTTGTCCATGGTTGTTTAGTCGGGTGTCCTTTTGGCTTGTATGGATTTGTTAGTGATCAATAATGTTGTGATATACAAACACCCGAGCTATAAGTTTACCAGACTTGAGTGCTTGGTATTGGAATTACTTATAGAGGGGGATTAATGTTCAAACCTGCGGGAACTAGTGCATAGATCTTCTTCTTTGAACAGCTCCCCGAGATCGCTTATTACAAAGTCGGGCATAATCTGAGAGCCCTCTACGTCGTCTATGTGAGTTGAGCCCGAGAGGCATAAAATTGTTTTAATACCGGCGTTTATACCGCCCAAGATGTCCGTATCAAGCCTGTCCCCGATTACTGCAACCCGTGTGCGGTCTGTGTTTTGTGTGGCCAGCATGGCGACCTCGAACATGATTAATTCGGGTTTGCCCGCGACCTTGGCACTCTTTCCTGATGCGATCTCGACAGATGCTAGTATTGCACCTGTTGCGGGTACGTGGCCTTCGGGAGTGGGGAACGCGGGGTCACGGTTGGTAGCATAAAACTCAGCACCGTTACGGATGGCCAGGTTGGCGATTTTCATCTCTTCGTAGTGAAAGTCGGGGTGGCCTCCCAACACCACGAAGTCCGCGGTCTTGGCCTCTTCCCCTGTCACAAGTCTAAGCCCTGTGCGCTCGACCGATTTTTTTAGTTTATCGCTGCCCACTACATAAACCTTTTTATTGTGCAGATCTGTGTGGTTGGACTCAATGTGTTGCGCCAATGCCATCGCCGAGGTCACAATATCGTGTGGCTCTGTATGAATCCCCATGTCGGTAAGCCGTTTCGCGTACTCGACTCTGGTGTTTCTGGGATCGTTGGTAAGGAACACTATCTTTTTGCCTTTATCCCTAAGCTCATTTATTGCTTCGACAGCGTTGGGTATGGGCTTGTCACCTAGGTACACAACACCGTCCATATCTATTAGAAATAGGTCAAATAGGTCGTATAATTTCATGAAAAATGGTGTAGTTGGATCGAGTTATATGGGTTTTTTAGCCCCAAATGTGTTTCTTTAGCTCTTCTTGTTTTTGTTCATCTGATTGTTTTCTGACCACTGATATTACTTTCATGTAGTCGTCTTGGGTTATCTCGATACCTATCATGTTAAGTAAATCAAAGGCGGCCCGCTTGTAGCCTTCATAAAAATCTTCTGTCTCACCTGCGGCACGCACTGTCTTTGAATCCATAAAAAGGGCTATAGCTGCAATTTTTGGGGTCAGTGAGTTATCGATCTCCAATGCGTAGTCTTCGAGTTGTTCAACCAAAAGGTGCTGTTTCCATGCTTCTATGATTCTTTCAACATCTTGTTCCTTCATGTCATATACCTCTATTCGGATATTATATATTAATCTAACTTATCCATAACATTATACAAAGTTAATATATAGCCGTTTTAATTATACGAGCCTCAAAAACTCAAGATTTAACTATTTGTTTTTAAGCAGCTTGTTGGCCACTATGATATTATCCCTGCCCGCCGATTCAGCGATTTTAACAGCCTCCTCTAGCGATACTTTATCCGCAACAGTGGCGAGTTTAAGAAGCATGGGGAGGTTCACTCCCGAGATTACCTCAATCTTATCGTTATCGAGGAAGGTGAGGCTTATATTGGACGGGGTGCCGCCGAACATATCTGTTACAAGTAGGGTACCATCGGCTTGGTTTACCTGTTTGATCGCTTTTTCGATCTCGGATTTAAATGTGTTGAATTCACCGCCGGGATCGAGTGAGACCCCTACAATTTTTGCTGCGGGTTTTGATGATAAAACAAATTTTACCGCAGAGATTAGTTCTTCGGCTACTTTACCATGGGTGATTACTACGATTCCGACCATAATGTAAACTCCTCGTTATTTTTTTTCTATGTCTCTATGTTGCACTGTGGGGTCGTAACCCTTAAACACCTCTTTTAGCCTGGATGCTATAACAACGGACCTGTGCTTGCCCCCGGTACAGCCTATGCCGATGGTTAAATACGATTTGCCCTCTTCCTCATACTTGGGCACCAAAAACTCGAGAAAATCAATCAGTTTGTCCATGAATACTTGAGTATCGCTATGGCTCATTATGTAATCCTCTACGTCTTTGTCCCTCCCGCTTAGGTGTTTTAGTCCGTCGTCGAAATAGGGGTTGGGCAAAAACCTAACGTCCAATACAATATCGGCATCGTAGGGAAACCCGTGTTTATAACCGAAAGATAGAATGTTTAAGGCAAGTTTACGGGAGGACAGGGTATCGAATTTGTTTTGGACCACCTCACGGAGTTGATGCACGGTGAACTCGGATGTGTCTATGTCATAGTCTGCAAGCAGCTTGAGCTCGGACAGCATCTCGCGCTCTTTTTTTATGCCTTCGAGCACGTTGCCGTCCTCAGATAGTGGGTGTTTTCGTCTTGTTTCTTTATAGCGTTTAAGTAGAACAGTGTCTGTGGACTCAAGGAATATGATGTCTAGGTTGTGGCCTTTGGCTTTAAGCTGTTTTATTACTTCGGGTGCGCGTTCTAAAAACCGTCCCTCTCTAATATCTATTACAAGGGCTACTTTGTTGATATCGGTAAACGAGTCTTCGCAGAGCTCTATGAAGTTAGGTAGTAAGGTCGGCGGCAGGTTGTCTATACAATAATAGCCCAGGTCTTCGAGTGCTTTAACAGCAGTGCTTTTTCCAGAACCCGAGAGACCGCTTATGATTACAAGTCTATTCATAGATCTTGTTTGTTTTTAATACTGTCAATCTGTTCTTTGTATAGCTTTTCCGCAGTATGGACCCCGCTCTTTTTAAGTAATTCGTTACGTACAGCTACCTCTACAATAGTAGCCATATTGCGCCCGGGACTTACAGGGACAATTAAAAAAGGCACGTCAACGTCTAGAATTTTATAGCTGTTTTCGTCTATGCCCAGACGGTCGTACTCCACATCCGGGTCCCATTCCGATAGCTCCATGACCAGGTCGATCGCGCGCGAGTTTAGTACAGATGCGGTGCCGTAAAGATCTTTAATGTTAATGATACCAACGCCGCGAATCTCCATCAAGTGTTTGATTTGCTTGGGCCCTGTGCCCACTAACTTATCGGCGCCGACTCTGCGTATCTCTACGATATCATCTGCAATGAGTTTAGAACCCCTCAATATTAAGTCAAGTGCGCACTCGCTCTTGCCTATCCCGCTTTGACCCAGTATTAACACCCCTAGCCGGTGTATGTCCATGAGCACCCCGTGCACTGTTATAAATGGTGCGAAATGCTCATCTAAAAGCGAGTTTAGCATGGATATGATCTTGCCTGTGTTTAGTTCTGTCCTAAATATCGGGATATTCTTTTCATCGCAGGCGCTCGCGAATAGCTCATGGGGCACGAGCCCCTTTGTGACAATAAAGCAGGGGACGTTCTGTGAGGAGAGGCTTTCGCGGACCCTGTGTTTTTCTTCGGTGCTAAGCTTGTCGAAATACGATATTTCGGTCCTCCCGAGTATCTGTATCTTGCCTGATTCAAGCTGTATCTGAGTGTCAATTAACCTTAGTCCCGGTTTCTGGACCCTGTTTTGATTGATCGCTCTCTGGAGCCCCTTGTGACCGGCTATGAGCTCGAGCTCAAGCTCCACTGACCAAGCTCTATTTAGCTCATCGACATCCAGATTGATAAGAGATTTTTTAGATTTTTGCATCTTCACTGATAATAGTGTCGTAAATATCTTCAGGGTTTGTGTTTTGCATCAAAGCCCCTCTTAGCTCCTCGTTTCGGAATATCTTTGAGATACGAGCCAGTATGTTGATATATGCACTGTCAGAGCCTTCGGGGGCTAGAACCAGAACAAAAAGATGTGTGGGTTTGCCGTCAAGCGATTCGAAATCCACACCTTCTACACTCCTTCCGAACACAGCTATTATCTCGGCCAGCCCCTGAATCCTTGCATGCGGGATTGCAACCCCGTGGTCAACCGCTGTGCTGCACATTGCCTCCCTTGCCAATAAGCTCTCTATTAACTGCTCTTTGTTAATGTTGGTATAGGTTGTTGCGAGTTTTGTAACAAGCTCTGTGATCAGGTCCTGTTTATTGGTAGATAGTAGGTGTGGGAGGATATCCTGCTTGCTTAAGACATCGGCTAGTTTCATATCAACAGGTTGTCGTGCTAGGGTTCGATTAGTATTATTTTGCCTCGTTTGTCACGAAATACGATGTTTTGGTTCCCGGTCTCACTGTCAATGTATGTTACAAAACCGTTATCTGAGAGGTCGAGTTGAAGTGTTGCCTCTTCAGTGGACATAGGTTTTGAAGGCAGTTTTCTTCGTGTAATTTTTTGTGCGGCACTTTTTGGAGTTTCGGTGGCCATTGCACGTGTCATAGAGCTCTCTTCTTTGGACTTGGCACCGACGCGTCTTTTGGATTTGATCATCTTCTGAGACTCTTTTTTTAACTGTCTTATAACGCTATCCACAGCGCTGTCGATTGCTGTGTGCATGTCGTCGGTCTCTACTTTGTTTGTAACCTTAAGGGGGCCTGAGTTAATAGTTATCTCTACGATATATCTGTACTTCTCTGAGGTGAGTATGAATTTTAGGTCCGAGGGGCCGCGGTGTGCTTTGGTGTAACGTTCGATCCTTTTTGTTTTCTTGAGTGCGTATGCTTTTAATTCCTCGGCTTTTTTTCTGTCGCTAATATGTCTAGTGGTTACTGTTATCGTCATTCTTCATACCCCTTTTCTGTTTAGCTCTAGCTGAAGAAGAAGGTATTTTAAGTATTTTTCTGTATTTTGCAACAGTGCGTCGCGCTACCTTAATGTTTCTTCGCTCCAATATCTTGGATATATCTTCATCCGAATAGGGGCTTTGGGGCATTTCACCGGATACGATCTCTTTTATTATCGATTTTACTCTCTCAAATGACATCTCTTTGCCATGAGAGGTCTCAATTTTTCTTGAAAACAAGGACTTCAGCTCAATTGTGCCCTGGGGCGTCTGAATGTATCTTCTGCTCGTTATGCGGCTTACTGTGGATTCGTGTACTCCAACTTCGTCTGCTATGTCTTTAAGAATAAGCGGTTTTATGTAGTTGCGGCCGTGCTCAAAAAAGTCTTTTTGTACCTCTACGATTTTAGAGATGATTTTTTTAACTGCAGCCTCGCGCTCCTCTAGGCATTTAAGTATCCTTTGCGCTGCTTCTAGTTTCTCTTTTATAAATACTTTGGCCTCGGGCGGGAGTGTCTTTTCTTTTTTGATCAGATTTCTGTAGTAGTTGCTAATGCGTACCCGGGGGAATTCGCGGTTAAGTTGGACCTGGAACTCGTTTCCGACTTTAAATACATAGAAGTCGGGGACAATGTATCTCTCTGAATCTTTTTTGAAAAACGGTCTGCCCGGTTTGGGCTCCAATGAAGAGATGACTGCGAGGGATTCACTTATGTCCTCTATATTAGTGCCTAAAAGCGCAGCTAATTCATCGTGCTCGTTGTCACAGATGCTGTCGAGATGATCGTTTATAAGCCTATAAACCGTGGTGTCTTCACTGTAGCCGAGGTCTACGGCCTGTATCATAAGGCACTCTTTTAGGTCCCTGGAACATACTGCCAAGGGGTCTAACGTGGTTTGCAGCCTATGTAATACGGTATTTATCCGAGAGAGTGTGTTGTCGTCAACCTCTATAGAATTACCGTTTATCTCGGCATTGGTCCTCTCCAGAGTCTCCATGATCACTTGTTGTGCTATGTCGTGGATATCCGACTCCAAGTAGCCGTCTTCATTGGTGTTGCCCACTATAATATTTGCAATAGATTTTTCTTGTTCTGTCAGGTCCGAGATCTTTAGCTGCCAACGCAGGTGGTCAATGAGTGTTTCTGCCGATGTTACTCGGTTTTCCCAGAGGTTATCGTCCTCGGAGTTGTCTATGAGTTCGCGGGATGACGAGTAATGAGGCATGTCCCCGTTATCGTCCCCGATGCCGTTTTGCTCGGCGATCTTGGATAGATCGATATCGTCTGAGCTGTCAGAGTCAGTGCGTTCTTCTGATTCTTCTAGGGTGGGGTTTTCGATGAGCTGCTCTTCCAGATAGTCTTTTAATTCAAGAGTGGTCATCTGGATGAGTTTTAGAAAAAGCTGCAGCTCCTGAGTGAGTATTAGGCGCTGTTGTAATACCTGCTTTTGAGATGTTATCTGTCCTAATTGGGGGCTGCTCATTACATTTCCTTTGCACTCCAATATCCATACAGAACTCTAAGCTCGTTATATATATATTACAATCATAAAGCCTATTTGTCTAAAATGCTAGTGCAATTATCGTGCCGTTTGTTGATGGGGATAAAACTAATTAGTTAGAGTAGATAGGGGTGATTGGATTTATATCTTGTATAGTGCGCTATACCTGTCGGTATGTAGCATTAGATGGGTGTTCAGCACTGAAATTGCCGAGAGGGATTATTGTATAGGACAGTTTAATACCGTTTAGTGGTCTGTTCGTAATTCTCGATTGCGTCTTCGTGCTGTAGTGAGAGAGCGATGTCGTCCAGGCCCTCTAACAGGCATTTTTTTCTAAACTCGTCTACATCGAAGCTCGCCTTAAAACCGTCCTCTCCGCTTATGGTCTGATCTTCCAGGTTTACCTCTAGCCAATACCCTTTGGTGGAATAGACTCTCTTAAATAGCTCATCGACCGTGTCTTCGGGGAGTATGATTGGGAGCATCCCGTTTTTAAAGCAGTTGTTGTAAAAAATATCTGCGAACGACGGGGCGATAATAACCTTAAACCCGTACTCATGAAGTGCCCAAGGAGCGTGTTCTCGTGAGCTGCCGCTGCCGAAATTGTGACGGGAAACAAGTATTCTGGCCCCTTGGTGATGCTCGTGGTTTAACTCAAATTCCTCGTTTATGGTGCCGTCTTCATTGTAGCGCCAATCAAAGAACAGGAACTCTCCGAACCCCGTCCTCTCGATCCTCTTTAAAAACTGTTTGGGGATTATTTGGTCGGTGTCTACATTCATCCTGTCCAGTGGTGCTAATATCCCGTCTACTATTCTAAGCGGTTCCATATCTGTCTCCTATTTATAATTCTTTGTCCAAGTCCCACTCTCTTATGTCGGTGAAGTGGCCCTTTAGTGCTGCGGCTGCGGCCATCTCGGGGCTAACCAGGTGGGTGCGCCCGCCTTTACCCTGACGGCCCTCAAAGTTGCGGTTTGAGGTGCTGGCACACCTCTCGCCGGGCTCAAGAATATCGGGGTTCATACCCAAGCACATGCTGCAGCCCGATTCTCTCCACTCGAACCCTGCATCTGTAAATACTTTATCGAGACCGAGCTTCTCAGCTTGGCGTTTTATATTCTGTGAGCCTGGGACAACCATGGCACGCACATGGTTCGATACTTTATTGCCCTTAACAATTCGTGCCGCTTTTGTAAGGTCTTCTATCCTGGAGTTGGTGCAGGAGCCTATGAATACACGGTCGATTTTTATATCCTCTATCTTTTGCCCGGCCTGAAGCCCCATGTACTCGAGCGCTTGTTTCACAGCCTTGCGGCTGTTTTCGTCTTTGTAAGAGGCAGGGTCGGGAATACGAGAGGTTATATCCGCTACCATCCCCGGGTTGGTACCCCAGCTAACCTGTGGCGCCATTGCGGCGGCGTCGAGTGTGATGCTTTTATCGAACTCGGCCCCCGGGTCGGTCTTTAGTGTTTTCCAGTACTCGACTGCTTCATCGAATTCTGTGCCCGATGGCGCGTACCGACGTCCCTTTATATAATCGAAGGTCTTTTGGTCCGGAGCTATCATCCCAGCCCTTGCCCCTCCCTCGATAGACATATTGCATATGGTCATCCTCTCTTCCATAGAGAGTGTCTCGATGGCCTCGCCCCTGTACTCAATCACGGTACCTGTGGCACCGGCTGTACCGATATGGCCTATGATGCTGAGTATGATGTCTTTTGCTGTTACACCATAGCCGCGCTTTCCATCGACCTTAATCTCAAAGACCTTTGGGCGGTTTTGTCTTAGGCACTGGGTAGCCAACACGTGTTCTACCTCGCTTGTGCCGATTCCGAATGCGAGTGCCCCGAAGGCCCCGTGCGTTGAGGTGTGGCTGTCGCCGCATACTATTGTCATGCCGGGCTTAGTAAGCCCGAGCTCGGGGCCAATAACGTGCACGATCCCCTGGTCGTCTGGATTTATGGTGAGGCCGAAAAGAGTGATCCCGAACTCTTCGCAGTTCTCCCGCAGTACCTCCATCTGCTTGGCCGATATAGGGTCTTCGATGGGCAATGACCTGTCGGTGGTAGGTACATTGTGATCCTTGGTGGCAAATGTGAGGTCGGGTCTGCGAACTCGTCTGTTGGCAAGCCTTAGACCCTCGAATGCCTGCGGTGAGGTGACTTCGTGCACCAAATGCAGGTCTATATAGATCAGTGTGGGTCGATCCGTTTCTTCATATACGACGTGAGATTGCCATATTTTTTCAAACAGTGTAGTAGCTGACATGTTAACTTCCTCTTTTTAAATAATATTAATATTATACACGGAAAAAATGTGCATTAATTCCGGTGCGTCCTTAGTGCCGACGGCTACATTAACCTGTGTAGCAGCTAAACTTTAAACGCTTTTAGGCCCGGGTACACCGCACTTCGGCCAAGCTCTTCCTCTATACGAAGGAGCTGGTTGTACTTTGACATCCTATCGCTACGGGATGCAGAGCCGGTTTTAATCTGACCCGAATTTGTAGCCACCGCAATGTCTGCAATGGTCGAGTCTTCGGTCTCACCGGACCTATGAGAGATAATATAGGTGTAGCCCGCATCCGAGGCCATCTTTATGGCCCCTAGAGTCTCGGTGAGTGTACCGATCTGGTTTACTTTTATAAGAATTGAGTTGCCAATGCCCTCTTTTATGCCTCGGCCAAGCCTGTTTGTGTTTGTTACAAAGAGATCGTCGCCGACAAGCTGTACCCTGTCGCCGATCTCTTGAGTGAGTGTTTTCCAACCCCCCCAGTCGTCCTCGGCCAGTGGGTCTTCAATAGAGATTATTGGATAGTTGGCGATCCAGTCGGAATAGAGATCTATTAAAACCTCTTTGCCGACTTTTTTGTTCTCGATTGTGTATTTGCCCTTGCCATAGAACTCGCTCGATGCAACATCGAGAGCAATGGAGATCTGGCTCCCAGCCTTGTAGCCCGCTTTGGTTATGGCCTCTAGGATAAGCTCAATGGCCTCTTCATTTGCTTTTAAGTTGGGGGCAAAACCTCCCTCGTCGCCGACCGAGGTGGAGTAGCCTTTTTTGTTTAGTATCGATTTTAGGTTGTGGAACACCTCGACGCCAGCCCTTATAGAGTTACTATAAGTTTTTAGGCCGTGTGGGACGATCATAAATTCCTGAAAATCAAGACTGTTATCCGCATGCGCCCCGCCGTTTATGATGTTCATGAGAGGAACGGGGAGAGTGTTGGCGTGCACCCCGCCTATGTACCTGTATAGGGGGATGAGCAGCGAGTCTGCCGCCGCTCTGCACACTGCAAGCGAGACCCCCAGCATTGCGTTTGCTCCTAGCTTGGATTTATTGGCCGTGCCGTCGAGCTTTATCATGCGATGGTCGATCTCTGACTGGGACTCGATGTCTAAACCGATAATTTTGGGCGCAATAATATTTCTTACGTTCTTTACCGCTTTTTTGACACCTTTTGCGAGGTATCTCTTTTTATCCTTGTCTCTAAGCTCGATGGCTTCGTGCTCTCCGGTGGATGCACCGGACGGTACCGCAGCGCGCCCGCTTGAGCCGTCGTCACAAAGCACGTCGACCTCTATGGTCGGGTTTCCCCTTGAATCCAGTATCTCCCTTGCATTAATACCGGCTATGGTTGGCAATTTGATGACCTCCGAAAATTAACAGGTTTTGGATGATGGAAATTACCATAAGGCTTGGGAGCTATCAAATTTTCTTGCCGCGAGGGTTTTGGATTATTTATATTTGTTCGGTACACTCCTATGATTTAAGTAAAGGCGGATAAGGACATAATATATGAAAATGAAAATGGTATTTAGACTGCCGACGCTAGCTCTGTGTCTAGCGTTTTTATTATTTGGGCTATCGTGCAGTGTGGGCGACGGGACCCCGCCCGCTCAGATAGAGGACCTGTCGTTTGACCCTCTCAACAGGATCCTTAGCTGGACGGCTCCGGGAGATGACGGCAACTCGGGTAAGGCAACGATATATTTTGTGAGGTACTTGGAGGACACCCAGGTTGCTGAGATTCTGGGTGTACCGTCACTTGACGGAGTACCATTTTCTGATATAGAACAAGCGGTCCAGAACAATTTCGATATCGCGACCCAGATCCCGGACTTTCAGTCACCCGACGTAGCAGGCAGTCCACAGAGCTTCCTGCCACCCAGGCTAGATATCTCTGGCACTATTAATTATTACTATGCGATTCGTACAAACGACGAAGTAGGCAACTCGTCCAGGCCCTCAAACGTGGTTGAGGTCAACACGATTCTGAGCCCCGTGCAATATCTAAGCACCGAGCAGGGCACATGCCTCGGAGCATCGGTCACGGGTGGCAACTTCGATGCGGGACTTGACGACGATAATATTCCTTTTAACGATATCGCGATTGGTGATCCGTGTGTGGGGAGAGTGTATATATTTTTCGGGCGACAGGATATCACTGAAGGCAGTATGGGCTCAATAGACGTATCAGAGGCAGACGTAACCATAATCGGGAACGCATCGGATCAGTTCGGGGCGTCGGTGGCGGGTATTGTTGATTTTGACGGTAACCGGGATGCGCAGGAGTTGGTCATAGGTGCACCGGGGTTCGACAGCGGCAGGGGCAAAGTATATGTCGTGTTCGGGAGCTCTGCGCTACCAAGTGTGATTGATCTAATAAACGGCAGTGAATCGCGTATTGAGATAACGGGTGAGAACCCCGGCGATAATTTCGGGTTCTCGGTAGGAGACGGAGACGGCATAACAGACGGCAGGGGAGTATTTCTCGCAGGGGCCCCTAACGCATTGGCAAACACAGGAAAGGCCTATGTGTTTAAGGGACGTAACCTAAACATTGACGGACCCAACAGTGCAGGGGATGCCCAGGCTGTTTACACTGGGCAGGCCCAGGGAAATTTGTTTGGGTTCGATGTTGCAGGTGTGGGTGAGGTGGACAACAACAACCGTGATGACCTGGGTGTGGGTGCCCCCGGAGCAAATAAGGCATATGTGATATTCGGGAAAAGCAACGTCCAGAGCCAGGACCTATCAGTGGACCTGACCGATGTAGTGATACTTGAGCAGAGCGGTGCAGCCGGTTTTGGTACAAGCCTGTCGGGAGGGGATGTGGACGACGATGGAGAGGGGTTGTCGGATGTGGTTGTGGGCGCACCCGGGGCTAATAACGACACCGGTTCCGTGTTCTTGTATTCGGGTCAGGCAATCGACGATGCCAATCAAAACGGTACTATGCCCGCTTCATCAACCGTGTTCCAGGGTACTAACGAGGGGGATCTGTTTGGGCAGTCTGTGCAGGTCTATGATTTTGTAACCCCGGTGGTAGAGACACGGGACCGATCTACCGCAACGGTGCTCGACCTCCAGATTACCAACGCTGATGTGGGAGTGGGTGCTCCGGGCACAGAAACCGGGACGTTCTATCTGTTCTTTGGCAGGGACAACCTGCCGGCTACAGTAGCGGCGTCTAATGCAGAAGTAATAATAAATGCCAACATGGGACAAACCGGGCTTGGGCTAAATGTAAGCTTTATAGGGGATGTAGACGGGGACTTAATTGAGGACATTGGTCTCGGTGGGGACGGGTTTGGACAGATCGAGTTTTAAAACCTAGTTCACCTAACTGTCTGCTAAAAAGTATAGTTATTCGTATCTCAGTGCCTCGATCGGGTCGAGCTTAGATGCTTTCCTAGCAGGGTAAATCCCAAAGAATATTCCAATAGCGGCAGAGAAACCGAACGCAATTATAATGGATAAGGGCGAGATCACAGCTGGCCACCCTGTGATATTGGACGCAATGTTGGAGCCTATTATTCCAATAAAGATCCCTATGAGCCCACCTACGAGAGAGAGCAGTATTGCCTCGATCAAAAACTGGGTGAGAATGTCGCGCTCCCTAGCACCCACAGCCATCCTAATACCTATCTCCTTGGTCCTTTCCCCAACTGAGACGAGCATGATGTTCATGATCCCGATCCCGCCAACGACTAATGATATGGACGCAATACTCCCGAGCAGTATGGTCATGATTTTCGAGATAGTGAATATACGCTTAATAACGTCCTGCTGGGTTTTTACATAAAAACTACCGCCGTTATGCCTGGATTTGATGAGTTCTGTAATCTCGGCCTCTGCGATGTTAACTTTCTCGGGGTCTTTTACCGAAAGGGATATTGTTTCCACCGTGTTTGAGCCCGATATACGTTTTTGGAACGTGGTGTAGGGGATTATGATTATATCGTCCTGGTCCTTCCCGCTTGTGGTCTGGCCTATCTGGCTCATCACCCCAATGACCCTAAAGGAGTTTTTGCCAATTCTAACTGTTTTTCCTACGGGGTTGTTGAATCCGAATAGGTTTTTGGCCACTGTCTCGCCGAGTACAGCAACCCTTGCTGCCGACTCGATGTCGCGTGTGTTAAAGAAGCTGCCGCTTCTGGGGAACCAATCGTTTATATTGACGAAATCGGAGGAGGCTCCTAGGATGACGGTGAACCAGTTGCGGTTACCCCATATTATCTGGTCGGCGTCGTCAAGGGTAGGGGACACGTACTGGACTATGGGCAGTTTCTCAATCGCCTTAGCATCCTCTGCGGTGAGTATAACGGCATCGTCCTGGCGCCCCACTCCCCTTTTCCCCGGATTTACAAACAGTGACTTGCCGCCCAGGCTGGTGAGCTCGTCCTCAATCATCTTCTTTGCCCCCTCGGTCACCGCCACGAGTGAGATCACAGCAGCCACACCGATAATGATGCCCAGAGTGGTTAGTATTGAGCGGATCTTATTTGACTTGATTGCCTGGTAAGAAACCTTGAGTGCCGAGATAGGGTTCATAATGTTTGTTTACAGAATCTACGGAGCTGTATGCTTTTAATGTTTTTTAATTGCCTCTTTGGATATTAGTCCGTCTTTAAAAACAACGTTGCGTTTAGTGAACTCGGCAATCTCGGGTTCATGAGTGATTATGATTATGGTTTTACCTTGAGTGTTAAGGCGGCTTATTATCCCCATTATCTCCTCGCTCATCTCCGAGTCGAGGTTGCCTGTGGGCTCGTCGGCCAATACAATGCTAGGGTCGTTTACCATAGCCCTTGCAATGGCGACACGTTGCTGCTGCCCACCCGAGAGTTGCGTGGGGAAATGATTTTCCCTGTCCGAAAGCCCTACCATCCCCAGTGCCTCACGGGCGCGTTTCTTTCTTGTGTCCGATGGGATATCGTCGTATATGAGTGGCAGCTCGACGTTCTCAAGAGCGGTTGCCCTGGCAAGCAGGTTAAAGTTTTGGAACACAAATCCAATCTTCTTGTTTCTTATTTCCGCAAGCTCGTCTGTGTCTAGTGTGGATACCTCTGTGTTATCCAGGTAGTAGCTGCCCGAGGTCGGTTTATCCAAGCAGCCCAATATGTTCATAAAAGTACTTTTCCCCGAGCCCGATGCACCCATTATAGAGATGAACTCACCCTCGCTAATTCTAAGAGTGATACCCTTTAGAGCGTTTACCTTTACGTCACCCAGGTCGTAGATCTTAGAGACGTTGTCCGCTACGATAACTTCACCCAAGGCCTAAAACCTCCTGGGTTGAGGAAGGGGCAGGCCTCCGCCGTCTGAGCCTTGCTTTAGCTCTGCGTCTGTGATGATGGTTTGCCCCAGCTCTAAACTGTTATTGGTAATTTCGGTGTACTCACCATCGCTTGCTCCTGTGTCGACGGCAATGGCTTTTAACTGGCCGTTTTCCTCGCTGACCCAAACATGTGGTGTTTCACCCATATCCAATGATCCTTGTTCGATTAGGGCTGTGGTAGGGGGGATAAACCTGAGTGCAGAGGTGGGGATACGCACGACATCCTTTTTATCTGTTGCTAGGATCTTTACATCAGCGGTCATGCCGGGTTTGAGTTTGTTCTCAGTATTTTCGGTTTTAACAATCACATCGTAGCTAACGATATTGTTGTCTGAGATGGGGTCGTTACGAATTTGCTCCACTCTGCCTTCAAAACTCTTGTTGGGGTATGTATCAACTGTGAATGTGACATGCTGGCCCTCTTTGATCTGGCCTATATCGGCCTCACTCACATGGGTATTTATCTTCATTACATCGAGTTGTTTAGACACAGTAAACAGGGTCTCTTTCCTAGCGGTTACGGATTCCCCGATCTCTACGAACACAGACAACACAACACCGTCAAGTGGAGAGCGTATAGTGCTGTCTTCTAGGTTCGATTGGGCCGATTCCAGTGTGGCCTTGGCTTGATCAAGTGCGGCTAGAGCGGAGTTGCGCCTAGCACTTGAGGCTACGTACTCCTCTTTCGATATGAGTCTCGAGTCATATAGCTCCTTATTGGTACTAAACACCAGGTTGGCTTCTGAGTACTCGGCCTCGGCTTTGCGTAGGTCGGCCGCGGCCTTCTTTTTGTCTGAAGCAAAGGGGGTGGGGTCGATCTCGGCCAGGGGCTCTCCGCTTTTGACCGCGGAGTTATAATCAACGTAGATCTCTTTTACTGTGCCCGTGACCTTGCTCGTTACATTTATCTTTGTTGTGGGATTAATGCTGCCGGTTGCGGTGACATATGATGTGATATCGCCTTTTTGCACCGTAGCGGTTCTGTAGACTATCTGCTCTTCACTCCCGCCAAACAAGCGCAGAGCTAAGTATGCGATGACCAGTATTGCGCCCAGCAGTATGAGCAGTTTCTTATTCATCGTACTCCCCGGTTTCTCCGATTGCATTTCTTAGTTTAGCCAATGAGATCTTATAGTTATAGAGTGCCTGCATGTGGTTAGCCAATGTATGGGTGTAGATCGATCTTGATTCCGCTAGCTCAACCTCAGAGGCTTTGCCCAGCTTGAACCTGTTTTCCGCCAACTCCAAGCTCCTTTTGGCCGAGTCCTTGGACTTCTGGGTAGTATATATACTCTCAATCGCGTAAGAAAGGTCTAAATAGAGCTTTTTTATCTCGGATTCAACATTTGATTTGGCTGCATTAAAATCGGCTTTGGTTCGCTTTAGGTTAGCCCTTTGTTCTTCTACACGGGCAAGTTTGGAGAAACCTTCGAATATGGGGTAGCGAAACCCTACACCTGCTATAAACCCGGGTGTTTGTGCCCCCTCTCCTTCAAATCTGTATGCGGCGCGGCCAAATAGTGTGGGGTAAAACTCTTTTTTTGCAGCTTCCAGGTTGGCTCGAGACGCATCTTCAAGAGCCCTTAGGCTCTTTAAATCGGGTCTCTGCTCGATGGCTTGGTTCACAAGCTCTGTAATTTCGAAGCTCACGATCTCGTACTGGGTGTCGTCTATGAGTTTGTAGTTGAAATCGCCCCCGACACCCATCACCGTCATCAGATCGATCTCTGCAATTGATAGGTTGTTTTTAGCTTGTATGTAGTCTAGCTTTACATTGCCAAGGTTTACCTCTGATTTTGTGAGGTCGATGTCCGATATTCTGCCGTGCTTGTGGAAGCCCTCTGCCTGTTCTAGCCTGCGTTCATACTCCTCGACTTTTAGTTTGGCTGCCTCGAGTATGTGGTTTTCGGCTAGAACGGTGTAGTAGTAGACCTTTGTGCTCAGTATTAGGTCGTCTTTGGTGATCTGCTGCTCGAATTTGGACGATTTGAGCTCGGCCTTCCTGGCTTTTACTCGGTTTGATGTACGCCCGAAGTCCCAAATCAACTGTTCTAGGCTAAATCCGGACTCTCTGCCTATAAACGGTACGATGATTCTCGACGTGACTTCGGGGTAATAAGGGGATTTGGCCTCTTTTACGAGTGCCATTGAGGCTTCCATAGAGGCCTCGGAGCTGATTAAACCCGAATTATTGCTGAGCGTGTTGGCAATGGCATCGTCGAGAGAGAGAATCTCGGGCTCTTGGGCGCGGGTCTCTGAGCTAATAAGAACGGCAGCTACGAGTATAAAAAAAATTAGTGTTCGTGGGTAGTATGGTCTCATTTGTTTAGGCTCAATATTAAATTAAATATGACTTGAATATCAAATAATTGCAACATTCTAATCGTAGCGTACAATAGTGATATGTCCAATGATTTCGGTGTGTATGTGCACATCCCGTACTGTCTGACCAAGTGTCCGTACTGTGACTTCAACTCTTATGGCGTGGGGACTGATTACCCTGAAGATGAGTACACCGGGGCCCTAATGAGTGAATTAGAAAGCTATAAAAATGAGCTCCAGGGCAAAGTGCCGGGCTCTATCTTTTTTGGCGGCGGCACCCCGTCGCTATTCTCTGCAAAGAATATAGCAGTGGTTATTGAGGGGGTTTTACACAATCTAGGTAGTAGGGATGATATCGAGATCACACTAGAGGTAAATCCTAAGACAGCCGACCTCAAGAAACTAAAAGAGTTTCGTTCGGCAGGGGTAAACAGAATAAGCGTTGGTATCCAATCGTTTTCAGAGCGCAAGTTAAACTATCTGGGAAGACTAAACAGCCCGCTTGAGGGCTTACAAATACTAAAGGACATAAATCGCGCCGGATATGAGAACTCGAACCTGGATTTAATCTACGGTACGGGAATGGAAACATTGGAGGAGCTTGAACACGATATCAACTGTGCGCTCGGTGCTGGGACCACGCACATCTCGGCCTACTGCCTTACCATTGAGCCGGGCACGGTGTTTGGAAAGATGTTCTCGACCGGCAGACTGGACCTGCCCACCGACCAGAGCATAAGGGAGATGATGGAGCTTGTGAACGCGAGGCTCGAATCCGAGGGTTACACGCAGTATGAGTTGTCGAACTATGCCCGGCCGGGCTGTGAGTGCAGGCACAACCTGCTCTATTGGCGGGGTGACGAGTACCTGGGCCTGGGTGCGGGTGCGCACTCTCATATAAAGAGCTTTGCCAGTGCACCTTGGGGCAAGAGGTGGGCAAATTATAAGCTGCCCCGCAAATACATGGCCGAGGTTGTAAAGGGGCGCAGACCCGTGGACTGGGCCGAGTGTCTGTCAAAACAAGAGGCCTTGACCGACAGGGTTCTCATGGGACTTAGACTCTCGGGTGGCATAGATTACGCTCAACTTGAGAATGAGTTCGAGACTAAAGCCGAGATTGAAAAGATAAGCCACCTTACTCGGGACCGGTTCATAAAGATCGAGGATCAGAAAATATTTTTGACTCAAAAGGGCAGGTACTATTCCGACGATCTGATCGCTAAGGTTTTGTCTTCGATGACCTCTTTATAGGGTAGCTAACATCTTTTATTGTTAGATAGTACTCACCATCGTCTTCCTCAAGCTGCTTCATCAGTTCATAGTAGGCGGGGCGCATAAACCGTGCGTCGAAACGTTGGGACTTAACTTTGGTGTAGGGTACATTCTCTGAGTTTAGTACAAGAAGGTTTGGGTCAAGCACCTCTTCCGTCTCGTCGTTTAGCCTAATATATAGTGTGCCGTTTCGTCTGTATACCATTCTCACAACAAAAGGCGTGTCCTCGACCTCGATGTACATCCTGCCGCTCCCCTCGTCGAGGAAGTAGTTGCCGTCGCTGTCTCGATCCAGGAGCTTGTTATTGTAAAGATAGGTCCGTCTGTGACGTATTTTGATGCCGTCTTGGTACCAGTTGCAGTCTTTGTCTATGTAAAACCTGGGCTTTTGCTCTATGTTGTTGTCGGGGCTCATTGCATAATTATAACAAATTCAAATCCTTGCGGATCACTGATAGATTTATTCACCTAGCACTTTGACTACTACCCTCTTTCTTCTCTGGCCGTCGAACTCTGCATAAAAGATCCTCTGCCATGGCCCCAGGTCAAGCTCTCCCTTGGTGATGGGGACTATGACTTGGTGGTGCATGATAAGGTTCTTTAGGTGAGCGTCGCCGTTGTCCTCGCCTGTGTTGTGGTGGCGGTAATCGGACTTAAAAGGGGCGAGTCCCTCGAGCCACTCCCATATGTCCTCAATAAGCCCGTACTCGTGGTCATTAACGTATACGGCTGCTGTTATATGCATCGCAGATACAAGTACCATACCCTCAGTGATGCTGCTCTTTGTTACAATATCGCTTATAGTGTCTGTGATATGAACCATCTCCCTCTTCTTAGGTGTTTCGAACCACAGATACTCTGTATGGGATCTCATAACGGGCCTCCTTAAAGATATTATTGGTATTACATAATTAGAGGTTATCAAAGTCCTAAATCTATGTAAATTGAGTGTGTACAATAGTTGCAATAATCAGGCGTATGGAGGTAGTTATGATTGTAGAGCTCATCGTAATCCCTATAGGTGTAGGTACATCCCTCTCGAACTATGTGGCAGAGGTGATTAGGGTCATAGAGTCGATGGGGCTTCGTTACGAGTCGCATTCCATGGGGACGAATATTGAATGTGGATGGGACGATATCACGCCGCTGCTGAGACAGTGTCACACCAGGCTAAATGCAATGGGGGCCGCACGCATAAGTACGGTGCTTCGAATAAGCGATAGGTACGATAAACCCTATACAATGGAGGGCAAGCTCGAGAGCCTCGAGTCTAAACTCGGTTAAAATACTATTTAACAGTGCAAAACGTATCTTGATGGACTCGGTATAAAATGTTAATTGTTTATTAAAATGACGAATCCCGACGGCCTTAAGTACTGGATTGCGCTACGCAAGATTTATGGTGTAGGAGATGTACTGGCCCGCCAACTCCTCGCGAAGTTCAAAGACCCCAAGGCCATCTTTAATGCGTCTTATAGAGATATAGTCAGTGTTGAAGGGATCAATGAGAAGGTGGGCAATGCTGTAAAAGAGTTCTCAGATTGGGTATCGGTTGATAAAGAAATAGAGACTATCCAAAAAGAGAACTGTGGGATACTGACACTTGCCGACCCTGCCTACCCACAATACCTGTTCAACACATACAACCCTCCCCCGGTTTTATATATGCACGGGGAGATAGAGGGATCGGACGACCTGGCAATCGCAATTGTGGGCTCACGGATACCGGATCATTACGGCGAGCAGGCCACGCGCAAGATCGCACGGGGGCTTTCGGAGCGGGGGATTACGGTGGTAAGCGGTATGGCACGGGGGATTGATTCTATCGCCCACCGTGCCGCACTCGAAGCAGGGGGCAGGACAATCGCGGTGCTCGGGTCGGGTCTCGATGTGATTTACCCGCCTGAGAACAGGCTTCTTTATGAGAAGATTACGAAATCGGGTGCGGTGCTGTCAGAGTTTCAGTTGGGTACTAAACCTGAGCAGAAAAATTTCCCCAGACGAAACCGTGTTATAAGCGGGCTTTCGCTGGGTGTGGTAGTTGTGCAAGCTACACAGAAAAGCGGCTCGCTGATTACGGCCTCGTACGCGCTTGATCAGAATAGAGAGGTCTTTGCGGTGCCCGGCAGGATCACAAGTGCGCTCAGCAAGGGTACGAACTGGCTGCTTAAAAACGGGGCCAAGCCCATAGATTCAGCCGAGGACATTATTAAAGAGATAGCTCTGCTGGGTGATTTAGAACCCAGGAAAAAGGAGCTTAAAAAACCCAAACCACTCCCCGAGCTCTCACCGGATCAAACAGCGGTTTATACAAAATTGGGTGAGGATCCCATACATATTGACCAGATTACAAGGGAATGCGGTATGGATTCTTCTAAGATTCTATCCATCCTTCTATACTTAGAGCTACACGATCTCGTTAGACAAACCCCGGGTAAGATGTTTCATATCCCTGACCGGTAACACTACTGCTTACTTTAGTCTTAATTCCAGATAATACTAAAGTATGTTGACATTTTAATACTTTTGCCCTCTAATTATAAGGGGAGGATCAGTTTAAAGTTATAACTTATATACGTGAGATGGGTTGAATAGTAAGGCCTATCTAACTGTCAACTCTGATAAATAGCTATGTCAAATAAAACCAGTACGGCGAAAAAGAAACAGGAAGAGATTAAAATCATCGTTGCCTGCAAATACCCTCTGCTGCGTGAAGGTATCTCGAAGATCCTGGAGGACGATTCCGACATCAGCGTGGTCGCACGTATATCCAATCTTATCGATTTGATAGAGGCCTGCGAGGAACAGGAGTTTGACGTAATACTCCTCGATGTTGATCTGCGTGGTCTCAACCTGACTAAAATCCTTAGTTTTATAAAGAAGATCAAGGGTGCGAAAATAATTCTGATAGTGGATAACGACTATAACGAAAACCTTCTTATAAATGCAATACGCTCGGGTGTAAGGGGCTATTTGCTTAAGGACACTGACTCGCAGCACCTGGTAAAGTCGGTGAAGGCGGTTAGCAGTGGAGAGCTCTGGGTCGAGCGCAAGATCATGGGTAAGGTCGTAGACGGCAATAACTACTCTTCTAAGGGCGAGGGGAAAAATGGCAGCAAACAACAGATTTATGAGCTTACAGAAACCGAGATAAAAATAATTAAACTGGTTCTAAACGGCTGCACAAATAAAGACATTGCAAATGAATTATATATAAGTGAAAAAACTGTGAAATTCCATCTCTACAAGGTGTTTAAAAAACTGTCTGTAAAGAATAGATCCGAGCTCATACTGTTTGGGTTCCGCCACGGATTTATTAGCTAGCCCCAGAGTATTAAAAATAGCCGCATCGGGTTATATACATCCAAGAAATTTTTAGTATTCTAATAACCGGCTGTATTCTTACGTATATTGAATTAACGTAATATCGAAACCATTTTGTTTAGGAGATGTACTGAGATGAATCTATGTATGGTTGGTACCGGCTATGTAGGGCTTGTGACTGGGGCGTGTTTTGCGGGGAGTGGGAATAACGTTATATGTGTTGATATTGACGAGAAAAAGGTCGAAAACCTTAAAAAAGGTGTTGTACCTTTTTATGAACCGGGGCTAGACGAGATCGTAAAAAAGAACATAGATGAGGGACGTCTCAAGTTCACTACTGATATTGAGGATGCAGTGGGGAGATCATTTATCGTTTTTATTGCGGTCGGTACCCCGCCCCAAGATGACGGCTCGGCAGATATCGGTTCGGTGCTTAGTGTTGCAAGGACTATAGGTGAGATCATAGACGATTACAAAATTGTAGTAACCAAGAGTACTGTACCCGTGGGGACTACTGAGAAAGTGGCGACTGAGATTAGCAAAAATGCCCCTAGTGAATTCGACGTTGCGTCAAACCCCGAGTTTTTAAAAGAGGGGGCAGCGGTCGGGGACTTCATGAAGCCCGATAGGGTGATTATAGGTGTGGACAAGCCCTCGGTGGGAGGGGTGCTTAAGGAGCTCTATGCCCCGTTTATGAGATCGCGCGACAGGACGTTTGTGATGTCGATCAGGTCGTCTGAGCTGGCTAAATATGCGGCCAACGCCATGCTGGCCACGAGGATTTCTTTTATGAACGAGATCGCCAATCTGTCCGAGAAGGTGGGGGCGGATGTGTCGGAGATAAGGATGGCGCTTGGATCCGATGACAGGATAGGGCGGCATTTCCTATTCCCAGGGCTTGGCTATGGGGGGTCGTGTTTCCCAAAGGATGTAAAAGCGCTAATCAGCACCGGAGAGAGTCTTGGCTATGAACTCATACTTTGCAAGGCAACCGACGAGGTAAATAATAATCAGAGAGCGAATTTCTGGAATAAAATCGATACATATTTCGGCGGGAATCTGGAGGGTAAAAAAGTAGGTGTTTGGGGGCTATCGTTTAAGCCCAAGACCGATGACATCAGAGAGGCACCCTCGCTCTATATAATCGAGAGGCTCCTAGAGAGTGGTGCTGTGGTGAGTGTTCACGACCCGGTTGCGATGGATAATGTAAAGGAGCTTATGGGTGATAGGGTAGAGTATGCGAACTCCAACTATGAAGTGTGTCGGGGTGTGGATGCACTGGTGATAAATACCGAGTGGAACGAGTACCGCCAGCCAGATTTCGGGAAGATGAAAGAGGAGATGGAAAACCCTGTGATATTTGACGGAAGAAACCTATACGACCCGCGTAAGCTTGTGGAGATGGGTTTTGATTATTTCGGTGTGGGCAGGGGTAAGAGCAAATAGAGCCGCTTAGATTGCCACCCTTTTATTTCTCTTTCCATATACCATTAGCTGGTAACGGTTTTGAATATCGAGTTTGACAAAGATGCTCGTTATATGAGCCTTTACAGTCTTAGGACTTATATGAAGTGTGGAGGCGATCTCTTTATTCGTATGCCCCGATGCAATCAAATCGATTACCTTATGCTCGGCTTCAGTAATGTTGCAGGGATTGGTTGTAATGCTTCGACTCTTGCGGATATAAGAGGCCTTGCCGTTAATCAATACATCGATTAAATCCGAGGGTTCGGTTATATAGAGCAGATTTACGGATTTTAGATTTATTGTGTTGTTAACGTCGTTTTCGCTAAAGAGGATCAGTTCTACCGTGGAATTCTTTACGTTGGTTAGTGTTAGGATCTGGCCTATCTGTAGGTTGTCCGAGCGGTCATCCAACAGCAGGTAGTCAGGCGTTTTTTCGTTTATTAATTTTTCAACTGAACTGATATTAGTTGCAGTTCCCACAATTTTTATGCCTTCGCTATTCTCTAGAAGTTTCTCTGTCCCTTCCAGAAACAACTTTGAATCAGAAGCTAGGAGTATTGAGGTATTCCTTTTAGCCATGTTTGTATCTTAATGCAATAAATATGCCGATTTAATGATCTCTTATTATTGCATAGTTATATCTATAAATAGCAAGTGAGAATAGGGAGTTACACCTCATGAATGGTAGATTCGAATCAATATATACTATGAAATTGTGCAAATATTGTTCGCTGTGTGCAAATCCACGACAATAATTGTATTAATTATCTTTTATTGTCTAATTCCACACAAACCGAAAAAAATTAAACATTTATAATGAATTATTGTGTTGCAAATGGATAAAGTCAGGTAAAATGCCACTAAAAATTTGAATCATCCAGTTTTGTCATTAATCTTAATATGAACAACTTGGATATGTTGGGGATTGTTAAATGTCTAAATCGCTTGTAATAGTTGAGTCGCCTGCTAAGGCAAAGACCATAAAAAAATACCTCGGCAAGGATTTTGAGGTCGAGGCATCTTCGGGCCATCTGATAGACCTGCCTAGCAGTAAACTGGGTGTGGATATTGAGAATAATTTCGAGCCGCAATATGTAGTAATTAAAGGTAAAAGCAAATACCTTAACCAGCTAAAAAAAGCCGCTAAAGATGCAGAAAACGTATACCTGGCATCTGACCCCGACAGAGAGGGAGAGGCTATTGCATGGCACATTGCAAACCGCCTAAATATATGGGATAAGTCGAGCCGGGTGCTGATACATGAGATCACAGAGAACGCTATAAAGGAATCCATTGAGAACCCTACGAAGCTTAGCCAAGACAGGTTCGAGGCACAGCAGGCCCGCCGGATTCTGGATCGTTTGGTAGGGTACCAGGTAAGCCCCATACTTTGGAAAAAGGTCATGAAGGGGCTTAGTGCCGGCAGGGTCCAGAGTGTAGCGCTTAAGCTCGTAGTAGACAGAGAGCGCGACATAGAGGCGTTTAACCCTGAGGAGTACTGGACCATTGAGTCCGAGCTAAAACGGAACACCGACCAGCCAAACAAATCTTTTATTGCTGTCTTAAATAAGTTCCAGGGTGAAAAAGCCAAGATAACAAGTGCCGAAGAGTCCAATACGATATTACAGTCGATTGAGGGAAAGCAGTACGTTGTGGACTCGATTGAGAAAAAAGAGAGGAAAAAAAATGCGCAGCCCCCTTTCATAACCAGTACACTGCAGCAAGAGGCCTCTAGAAAGCTCAGGTATACGGCTAGAAAAACCATGGCCTTGGCGCAAAAGCTCTACGAGGGTATAGAGCTTGGGCCCGAGGGTCCTGTGGGACTGATTACATATATGAGAACCGACTCGGTCCGAATCTCCGAGCATGCGCTGGGAGAGGCAAGGACCTATATCGGGGATAAATACGGCAGGGACTATCTGCCATCAAAGCCAAACACATTTAAAGTAAAGAAGTCAGCCCAGGACGCTCACGAGGCTGTTCGGCCCACCTATGTAAACAAGGTGCCCGAGGATGTAAAGCAATATCTCTCCAAAGATGAACTGGCCCTTTACAACCTGATATGGAAGAGGTTTGTGGCATCGCAGATGAAACCGATGATCTTCGATCAGACTACGGTGGAGATAACCATTGGAGATGCTGTGTTCAGAGTTACAGGATCGGTTGTGAAATTCGACGGCTACTCCGCGGTGTATATAGAGGGGAAAGAAGACGAAGAAGAGGCCAAGGAACGAGACGAAGAGAGACGCCTGCCCGATATGTCTAAGGGAGATGTACTCGATCTCATCAACATCGAGGGCAAACAACACTTCACGCAGCCCCCTCCAAGGTACACCGAGAGCTCTCTGGTCAAAGACCTAGAGGAAAAGGGGATTGGCAGACCGTCCACCTATGCGACTATTATCTCTACAATACAGGACCGGGGATATGTAGAGAGGGAAAAGAGGGCGCTTAAACCCACACTGCTTGGCAGGTCTGTTAACGACCTCTTGAGCCAGGGCTTCCCCGAGATCATGGACGTAAAATTCACCGCGGAGATGGAAGAGAAACTGGACGAAGTAGAGGGCGGGACCGTAAACTGGGTCGAGCTTCTAAAGGGCTTTTACCAGGACTTCTCCACAAGACTTGAGGGTGCCGATGAGTCTATGAAGAACCTCAAACGCGAGGGTCTTCCAACTAAGATTGAGTGTGATAAATGCGGCGAACCCATGATTATCAAGTGGGGTAAGAGAGGGGAGTTTTTGTCCTGCTCGAAGTACCCTGATTGTAAAAACGCAAAGCCCTTTGAGTACGATGAGGACGGTAACATAAAAGTTATAGAGATAGCTGAACCCGTTATCAGAGAGGACGTGCCGTGTGAAAAGTGTGGAAAACCAATGGCTATCCGCAGAAGCAAGCGGGGTGTTGAGTTTTTGGCGTGCACCAGCTTCCCGGACTGTAAAAACACCAAAGCATTCGAGTACGACGAAGACGGCAATATTAAGCTCGTTGAAAGGCCCGAGCCCGAGGTGAGGGAGGATGTAAAGTGCGAGAGGTGCGGGAAACCCATGGTGGAAAGAAGCGGGCGTTTCGGTAAGTTTTTGGGTTGTAGCGGTTACCCGAAGTGCCGCAACACCAAGCGCTTGGACAAAGACGGCAACGTCATTGAACAGGACAAAAATGCTGTGGGCAACGGAAAAGAAAACAAGCAAGAGGCGTCTGCAGGGTAGCGGCTGGTCACGCACACCGAAACGAACACTCAACTTTCACTTTACATAACAGATAGAATTTCTTAGAGTTAAGGAAAGGTATGGCCGAGCATACTAGACAGATTAGCATTGGTGGGGTCAGGATAGGCGGTGGTGCACCGGTAAGCGTGCAGTCTATGACGAAGACTGATACCAGGGATGTAGCTGCCACGGTGGCCGAGATCAAACGGCTTGAGGACGCAGGGTGCGATATTGTTCGTCTTGCTGTCCCCGACATGGATGCTGCCAAATCACTGGGTCAGATAATCAACCAGACTGAGATTCCAATCGTCTCAGATATTCACTTTGACTACAAGCTTGCACTGGAAGCCGTGGAGCAGGGTGTGCACGGCATGAGGATAAACCCGGGGAACATTGGGGCTAAGTACCGCATTAAAGCGGTTGTGGATGCGGTAAAGGAGAGAGGGGTACCGATTAGGATAGGTGTTAACTCGGGCTCGTTGGAAAAGGACATACTACAGAAACACGGCTCTCCCACCCCGAAGGCCCTTGCGGAGAGTGCATTTAGGCACGTACGTATTCTAGAGGACTTTGATTTCCGCGACATTAAGATATCGGTTAAATCAACGGATGTGCATCGGATGATAGAGGCCTATAGGATCTTAGCTGCAGAGTGTAACTACCCGCTGCATTTAGGTGTTACCGAGGCTGGTACGATTGAGATGGGGACCATAAAATCCTCGATCGGAATAGGTAGTCTGCTCGCAGAGGGTATAGGGGATACGATCAGGGTATCGCTTACCGGGGACCCGGTGGATGAGATAAGGGTGGGTCTTAATATCCTTAAGTCGCTTGGTATTAGGCGAAACGGCATAGAGCTCATATCGTGCCCGGGCTGTGGGCGACTTGAGATCGACCTTATGAAGCTTGTGGGTGATGTGGAGCGTAGGACCAAGGATATGGAGCTCCCGAGACCCATAAAGGTTGCGATACTGGGATGTGTTGTAAACGGACCCGGGGAGGCCTCGGAAGCCGATATAGGTATTGCAGGGGGAAGGGGCAAGGGCATGATATATAAAGACGGCAAGCTGCTAAGATCGTTTAAAGAAAGCGAGATTGTAGACGAACTCATAAAAGAGTTAGAGACATTCAAGGCTTAAATCCACTACTGCCCCAACACTATCTGATCTATTCGTCCCCATTTAAATTTATGCATATTGTTTTTGGGCCGGATTGCGTTTAGTATTCGGATATCGAACTCTAGTTGTTAAGGGCTTAGATGGAAGAGCAATACCCAAACATAAAGGGTCGCGGTGCTGCACACTCTCCTTTAAACAGGTTTGAGAGGATAGAGTATGTGCCTACAGAAGAAGAAATAGACACCGGGCCCAAGCCAGAAACTCTTTTTTTCAAGGATACAAGCAGATCAATTATTGCTAAGAACGAGAGCCCGGATGTGGGGTTTAACAAAAGCATAAACCCATATAGAGGGTGTGAGCACGGCTGTATCTACTGTTATGCACGTCCCACACACGAGTATTTAGGGCTTTCGGCCGGGCTTGATTTTGAGACGAATATTTTTGTAAAAGAGGATGCACCCCAACTGCTTCGTAAGGAGCTTTCATCCCCCAAATGGTTGCCCGAGCCCATATCCATAAGCGGTATTACAGACCCCTATCAGCCCGCCGAACGTACATTCAAGCTGACAAGGCAGTGTCTGGGAGTATTGGCTGAGTTTAGAAACCCTGTTGGTATCGTTACTAAAAACAGCTTGGTCACGAGGGATATAGATCTACTCCAGGAATTAACTTCATACAATGCCGCCATAGTTGCTATATCTGTTACTACACTCGACCCGAAACTTTCGCGCCTTATGGAGCCCAGGGCCCCACAACCCGATGTGAGATTGAAGGCAATGGAGAAACTGGCTCGGGGCGGGGTACCTGTGATAGTGATGGTTGCACCTATAGTGCCGGGGCTTACAGACCACGAGATCCCTAGCATTCTAAAATCCGCAGCCGATGCGGGGGCAAGGAGCGCTGGCTATATAATGCTGAGACTTCCCTACGGGGTCTCTGAGCTATTTCTAAGCTGGCTCCAAAGACACTATCCCGGGAAAAAGGATAAGGTTACTCACCGGTTAGAATCGGTCCGCGGGGGTAAGCTTAATAGTGCCGTTTATCACGATAGGATGAAGGGCAGCGGTGTGTTTGCCGAGGGAATAAGCGATCTATTTGAGATGAGCCGTAAAAAATACGGATTAACAACTGAAACCATAGAACTGGACGCAAGCTCTTTTAGGAGGCCCGGGGATACGGACCAGCTTAACCTTTTTAAATAAGTCCGAATAGTGATTAATAAGTGGCTATGGCGTCGGTGACCTTAATACGGACTTCCTGGGGAATAGCGTTTAGGTAACCGGCCTTAAGGTCTTTGAAGGTTCTTGTGCTCTTTGGCGGTAATACGTCGTAGATTACGACCCTGTTTGATCCCATAGGTGTTTCTTCGGCGTAGGAGTAGAACTCGACTAATAGCTCAATTTTTGTGTAACTGATACCGCTTATGTTTTTGAGCGTGAGTTTGTTAATTCTGCCTATGGTTCCCGTAACCCCTCCTCCCCACTCGAAATCTTCTACTACTATGTCGTTTTCCGGTAGAGGGGTTTCCTCTTCGTACTCGTACTCGTAATCTTCTTCGTCATCGGCTTCAACATCACTAACTTCAGGCACCGATGGTTCGATTGGGTCCTGGGTTGTTTCTTGGGCTATGGTTTCGGTCTTTTCGGTTTCTGTGTCTGAGAGTGCTACGTCGCCTGGTGTGGAGTCGCCTGTGGCTGGATCGACCGGTGTATCGGGTACATCGCCTGTGCTCTTGGGGGTTGTTGATACACCCTGCTCGGATTCTAGGCGCTTTTTGTATCTTTCAGAGAGCGAGAGTTTTTCTCCGCTGATCGAGTAAGCATCTGAGTCCGGTTCTTCTTCCCCTTCGCCGGGTGTGGATTTTTTCTTCTTCTTTTTGGTCTTTTTGACGGGCTTGCCCTCTTTTTTGGCTATACGATAGTTGAGCTCCTTATCCGAGATGGGCTTTGCAGCCATAACGCTAATGCTCTCTTCTTGGGAGTCGGGGTGTCTGAACCCTACGTTGATGTTGGTGTAGGTACGCTCGCTTTTGGCAGGCAGTACGTCATGAATTGTAGCACGGCTGGTAAAACCCCTTACACCTACCTTACCACCCTTAAGGCCTAGGTAATCCACCCTGATCTTGATGTCTTTGAAGTTCTCTTTGCTCTTATTTGCAAGTGTGATTGATTTTAATATGCCTTCTGTGCCATACTGGCCGCCGCTCCACTCCCAGTCCTTAACTAGTATGAGGTCCCTGGGGTTTGTCGGAGTGCCTTTTTCGAGGGGCTCTGCACCTGCGATGCGTGCAACGGTGTTCTCGAGCTCTGAGTGCATGATACCAAACTTAACGTTGTAAAAAGTTTTCTCGCTCTTACTGGGGAGCACTTCGTTTATTGTAGCTCTAAGCGAGCCAAGAGGGATGTCGTTACTTGTATAGAGGTCGACCTCCACCGCGATATCTTTGTAGTCCATCTCGCCGCGGTTCTCAAGAGTGATCTCCTGCATGATGGCGGCGCGGCCCATACCACCCGAGGCCCATTTGTAGTCCTTAACAACTATAGCCCTTTTAGGGGATTCTTTCTCTTTTTTGGCACCCAATGCATATTTGGTTGATACTGCAAATGAGCAAAGCAATGAGACTATGAGTAGTGTTAGAAAGGCTCTAGATATTGATAGTGTATTTTTTGGGCTCGGGGTATCAAACATATCTGTTCTGTCCTCTAAGGCTTAGTAATTTTGGTTAAAGATTATACATAATAAAAGCTCAAATTGTAGCATTGAGCTTAAATGACAGATTTGTCTGGACCCTGATTATTTGCCTACACACCTTTATTACAGGTATATATCATCTGTAAGTGAAACTAAATTCCGGCAGGTGGACATGGGTACATACATACTGTTGAGCAAGCTTACACCAGAAGGCCGCAAGACCGTACAAGAGCGCCCGGGCAGGATAAAAGAGGTAGATGAGGAGCTTGAAAAGATAGGGGTTAAAGTAATAGAGCAGTACGCGACATTGGGCCCCTACGATTTTGTAAATATCGTAAACGCACCTGATAACGAGACAATCGGCGAGGTCTCGGTAAATCTATGCTCGAGGGGTACGGTGGAGATCATGACACTGGTTGCGGTCCCGATTGATTCCTATATAGAGACACTTAACTCGAACAAAAAGAAGTAAGGTAATACGAGTTATTTATCGATATACCCTATAGAATTATTTATTAGTGGTTTTGAGAACATGTTAAAAGAGTATATGCGTATCTTAAAACAGCACTCGGATGATGTGTTTGGAATAAGGTCCAAGTTGTCGCTTTCTATATTTACTGTGTTAGCAATTCTCTGTGTTGTTGTACCTATTCTTTTTTTCTTAACTCTAACCATTCTAAAGTTTTTAGGGGTAACACCATTTCAGTAAATTTGGCAGATTTTGTTGCTTCTGGCGGCTGTTTTGACTGCGCAGAGCCTATTATGTACAATGGGTTTTTAGATGGGTAAAATCAGGATCCTCCCAGACCAGCTTGTCTCTAAAATAGCAGCGGGCGAGATAGTTGAAAGGCCTGCTTCCGTAGTAAAAGAGCTTATAGAAAACTCCATCGATGCCTCAAGCACTGAGATAAAAATCGATTTAGAGCGGGGCGGGCGCAAACTGATAGCGGTGTCCGATAACGGTATTGGGATGACGCGTGACGAGGCGCTGTTATCTATAGAGCGCCATGCGACCAGCAAGATAAAGGATATAGACGACCTGTTTAGCGTCGCCACACTCGGTTTTAGAGGAGAGGCCCTGCCCAGTATCGCAAGCGTGTCCCGAATGAGCATAACAACTAAGACAAAGAAGGATCTCGAGGCTACTCGTATCTACATCGAGGGCGGGAAACTAAGGCGTGTTGAGGAAGCAGGTGCGCCCGATGGTACCGCGATAGAGGCAAAGAACCTCTTTTACAACACACCCGCGAGGCTAAAGTTTATGAAGAAGATGGAGACCGAGTACACAAATGTGCTTAGGGTCGTTGAGCGCCATGCTCTTAGCTCACCTCAAATCGGGTTTCAACTGACCCATAACGGCAAAACCGTTATGAACCTTGCTGGGCGGGATAGCCCCGAGCAGAGACTGGCCGAGCTCTTTCCGGGCGTTTCGCTCCACCCGATTCGGACCCAAAGCGATGGGATAACGGTGAGGGGTTGGATGAGCAGCCCCGAGGGGACCAGGTCGACCACTCAGAAAATGTATACGTTCGTAAACGGAAGGCCTGTAAGAGATAAGCTCCTTACGCGCGTTCTCATAGATGCCTATGGCAAGATGCTCGATAAGGGCAAGTTCCCGCAGGGAGCGCTTTTTGTAGAGATGCCGCCCGAGTCGGTTGACGTAAATGTACACCCTACAAAAAACGAGGTCAGGTTCAAAAACAGCTGGCAGATAAGCGGGCTCATAAAAGATGCTGTGCACTCGATGTTATCCCAAGCACCTTGGATTGAGGGACATAAGGCGCGTGTAGAAAATGCAGTACGCGGTTTTTACGAGAAAGAAGCACCGTACGGGGCGGATTATTCACATAAAAACTATCAGAGTCACACACCTTCACACACAACTCCTAGGGCTCAAGGATCGAGTATAAATCTTGCTACCGATTATCATGTTGATGAACCAGTACAACGTTACGAGGATAAATCCACAGATAGTACAGAAGCGCTGTTTCGCAAAGAGGGTTTATATTCCACGCTCAAGATAATCGGGCAGTTGGGTGAGCTGTATATAGTCTGTGCATCGGCACACGGGCTATTGCTTGTGGATCAGCACGCTGCACACGAGAGAGTCAACTATGAACGATTCAAACACTCTTACCTCGAACAGAGCCTCGAGACCCAGGAACTGCTCATACCCTCTATTTTGGAGCTAACACCCCATGACGCTAGATTGCTTGCGGACAATCTGGACAAGTTTAAAGAGCTCGGGTTCGATATAGAGAGCTTTGGAGAGGATGCGTATCGTGTGAGAACCGTACCGGCTCTCATTCACAGCGCGGACCCAGAGGGGCTGATTAAAGACGTGTTAGGGGAGTTGGATAAAGGTGGTAATGAAGATAGTATATCGGAGAAGATTGACAGGGTTATATCGACCATGGCTTGCCACAGCTCTGTTAGGGCCAACGAAAAGCTAAGCATGGAGGAGATGGAGGCATTGTTAGCAGAGCTGGACGCATCTCGGTTTCCACATGCCTGCCCACACGGAAGACCGGTAGCGAAAGAGATTACGTTTGCGGAGCTAGAAAAGATGTTCAAGAGGACCTGATAATGATGAAGGAACAGATGATATCCAAGCTTAGAGAGAGTGCCGAGCTCAAGCTTAAATTTGCGAAAGAATCACTTGAAGACCTGGAAGCGGCGACTGTACTAATTCAAAAAACATTACGCTCGGGCGGAAAGCTCCTTTTATTCGGTAACGGGGGGAGTGCCGCGGATGCGCAGCATATTGCCGCGGAATTTGTGAACCGATGCACTAAAAAAAGGACGGCACTCCCGGCTGTAGCACTCACAGCCGATAGCTCTGTACTCACCTCTGTGGCCAACGACAGCTCGTTTAACAAAGTGTTCTCGAGGCAGATCGAGGCACTGGGACATAAGAACGACATTGCCATAGGACTTACAACCAGCGGCAAATCGGCTAACGTGATAAACGGGCTAAAAGCAGCTAAATCGGCAGGGCTAAGTACCCTAGTGTTTGCGGGCAGCGATACGAGTAAGTTGGATGAGATCGCGGACTGTATACTCAGCATCCCGTCAAAATCGACCCCCAGAGTCCAGGAGCTTCACATCACGCTTGCACATATCATCTGCGAGTGGGTAGAGGCAAGCTACCAAGAAAAAAACAAGTCCAATATAAAAGAAACTGCCAAATAATAACCCGAGCCCACCAACCAGCATGTATTGAGATATAGAGCTTGATTATTTAGCGTCTATTGTATAAGGTCGTTTGGTATGCAGGTAAAGTGTCCGAATTGTAAGAAGACTGTTAAATGGGAAGGAAACCCATGGAGGCCCTTTTGCTCGGAGAGGTGTAAGCTGGTGGATCTGGGGGCGTGGGCTTCTGAGGATTACCGCGTAGCAGACGAGGATGACTACGCGGATAGTGTCGAGGACACTGAGCCCTCAAACTCATCAAAGAACTACCTGATGTAAATCGAATACAAATATACGAATTGTCAAGAAATGGCATCGGTTAATTGAAGCGAAATCTGGTAAGGTATATTATAGAGACAGGACCGAAAGGGAGGTAGCCACATGGGTGTAGTTGAGACTAACCATTTCCATAAAGGGCTTAAGATAGAGTACGACGGCGGGATCTGGGAGATAATCGAATATCATCACTCAAAGATGGCGCAGAGAAGTGCCGTGATGAAGACCAAGATCAGAAACGTCGTGACTGGGGCGGTGCAGGAAAAAAACTTTCGCTCGGGTGACACATTTAATGTGCCCGATATGGAGAGAAAGCTCATGCAGTTCCTCTACAGCGACGACATTGGGTATCACTTTATGGACCTGGATACTTACGATCAATACAGCTTTAGCCCTGAGCAGGTAGGGGAGGCATCGAAATTTCTAAAAGAGCAGCAAGAGGTTCATATACTTTACTATAACGACGAGCCCATGGGTGTGGAGCTGCCCACTGCCGTAGAACTCCACGTAGCAGATACCGAGCCGGGCGTAAAAGGCGATACGGTGTCGGGCAGTACAAAACCGGCAAAGCTGGAAAGCGGGGCTACAATACAGGTGCCGCTTTTCATCGACATAGGCGACCTGATCAAAGTGGATACAAGGATCGGCGAGTATCTGGAAAGGGTCAAGAAAAAGTAGATCTGCACGTTTGCCAGGAATTCACACAAAAGTCATAAACTTGAGAGCATCAATTGACAGGGGAAATACATTGCCCCTAAAAATTCTACCGTATCAATACGAGTCGCAAGAAAGCAATATCTTTACTTTGTAGAGGCAAAACTCTTTGCAATAATAGGTAAGTTGTGTGCAGACGCAACTTTTTTATCTGTACAATGGTTAATAATATATGATGCTGGATTAGCGTACCCATGGAAAGCGATATAGAGCTTATGCTGAGGGCCAAGTCAGGTGACGACGGTGCATTCAGTGAATTAATGAGGAGGCATTATAAGGGTGTGGTGAATTTTGCATATCGATTTACCAGGGCACTGGAGACATCGGAGGATCTAGCCCAAGAGGTTTTTTTACGTGTTTACCGCTCTCGTGAGAAATACAAGCCGGAAGCCAAATTTACCACATGGCTCTATAAGATTGCTTCAAACGTGTGTCTAACCTATGTGTCGAGGCAAAAGAAGGGGGGTGTGAGTTTGGACGACCCCGATGCAAACACAGGTGATGTCGATGAGAGTAAAGATCCCAAGGCCGATGAGATGCTATATAGGAAGGAGATCAAAGAAGCTGTGATGAGTGCGCTTGAGTCTTTGCCAGAGAGGGAAAAAATTGCTATCATGCTGTGTAAATACGAGGGGTTTTCGTACGAAGAGGTTGCAGAGGTAATAGGGTGTAGCGTGGGTGCGGTGAAGTCTTATGTACACCGCGGGAGAATGAAACTGATTACACTCCTTGAGCCTCATTTAATAGAGAGTGAGAAATATGGAATGTAAAGAAGCGAAGGAACTGATTGTTGCACTGAGCGCAGGGGACCTTGAGAACCCCGAGGCCGCCACTCTGCTAGAACACACCCAAACGTGTGGGGACTGCGCAGAGTTTATTCAGAGATCAGACTCACTATGGGCAGTGCTCGACCACGCCCCCGAGGTAGTGCCCAGCGAAGATTACATTAATGCTTTCTGGCTCAAGGTTGAGGAGGCGGAGCAGAGTGAGTCCAAGGGATGGTTCGGGATTTTCGAGGATTTTAAACAGTCTTGGGCAATCCCGGCAGCTCTAACCGCCATGCTGTTTTTGACCATAATAACGTTTAGCGTACTTAGAACCGATAGCCCAAACTTGCAGATTTCCGAACTGGACAGAGAAGACGAGCTGCTTATGTCTGAGGTAGATGAATCATTGGCCAGAGATACGGCCTCGCTCCTTGCCATATACGGGCCCTGGGAGAGCTATAACGGGAGTAACGGGGGTACTGCGAATTGAGGTTGTCATTGCTACTTCTAGTAACGGTTATACTGTGTGTTTTTAGCGGCACTGCTTTTGGGGATTCACCTATGAAGTTTAAGTGGTGGAAAGACCCAAAGATCGTTAAAGAGCTTGAGCTAACCGCGGGTCAGATAAATCGAATTGAACGGATATTCAGGTCGGAGAAACAGAGGATCCGCAAACTCAACTACACACTTAACGCTAAAGAAACAGAGCTCAGCAAAGCACTTCGCAATCCCGAGGTAAGCCGTGACACTATTATGCGTCTTACAGATGAGGTTGAGATGATAAGATCTCAACTAACCCGCTCTAAGGTAGAGATGTTTCTTAATATAAAAGAGGTGCTCGACCCCGAGCAGCGACAAAAGCTCCATTCCATAAAAGCGGGCTATATGCGCGGGCACTCTCCTAAACCGCTTGGTGCTCACTAACCGCTCCCATATTAAGAAACTCATTGGAAATACCCTCCCCCCCTGGACCAGAGACTTTACCGGTTTACACTAGGGTTATGAGCCTTTAAACTTATAGATTAATCGTGTCTAAAAGCTTTGAGCTTATTTCGGATATATCCCCAAAGGGCGACCAGCCCGCTGCGATCAAAGAGCTAGTTCGGGGCGTGGAATCGGGCAAGAGGGAGCAGGTGCTGCTGGGAGTTACGGGCAGCGGTAAGACCTTTACAGTAGCCAATGTGATCGAACAGGTTAAAAAACCCACACTTATAATTGCTCACAACAAAACCCTGGCCGCCCAGCTCTATGGCGAGCTGCTCGAGCTCTTTCCCCACAACGGGGTCCATTACTTTGTGAGCTACTATGACTACTACCAGCCCGAGGCCTACATCCCCGAAACCGACACATTCATAGAGAAAGACGCATCTATAAACGAGCACATCGACAGAATGCGTCATGCCGCCACCTCGTCGCTCTTTGAGAGGCGTGACATTATCATTGTCGCCAGTGTGTCGGCCATATACGGGATAGGTGCCCCCGAGGACTACTTTGGGATGCTCACAATAGTGGAAGTGGGCAAACATCTTACCCGTGACACACTTACAAAGAACCTGACCGCTGTACAGTACCTAAGGACAAATAGCTCTTTAACTCGAGGCAGCTATAGGGTGCGGGGAGACGTTGTAGAGGTTTTCCCCTCGCACCAGGAGAAGGTTGCACTTAGGATAGAGTTTTTTGGGGACGAAGTTGATTCGATAAAGGAGTTTGACCCCGGGTCGGGCAGAAGCATAAAGAGCATAAGCAGGTGCATAATCTATCCGGGTACACACTATGTGGCACCCGAGGATAAGATGGAAGCGGCGATCGAAGGTATAAAAAAAGAGCTTGAGCACCACCAAGCCTATCTCAAACGAGAGGGGATGGAGCTTGAGAGAAAGAGGCTTCGGGAGAGGACAAATTACGATATAGAGCTGTTAGAGACCATGGGCTTTTGCCCGGGGATAGAGAATTATTCGCGTCATATATCGGGCCGGAGACCGGGTGAGCCGCCATGGACAATAATAAACTACTTTCCCGACGACATGCTGTTTATAATCGACGAGAGTCACCAGACCGTTCCGCAGATAAGGGGCATGTACATAGGGGACCGAAGCAGGAAGCTCACACTGGTTGAAAACGGTTTTAGGCTCCCGTCTGCACTCGACAACCGCCCGCTTAACTTTGAGGAGTTTAAAGAGAGGGTCACACAGGTTATCTATGTTTCCGCAACTCCCGGGCCGCATGAACTCGACTCTACGGGCGGGGAGATTGTCGAGCAGATCATCCGCCCCACGGGTCTTGCAGACCCCGAGGTGGAGTTAAGGCCCGCTGAGAACCAGGTGGACGACCTGTTGGACGAGATCAGAGAGGTGATCGGTAGGGGTGACAGAGTATTGGTAACCACACTCACAAAGCGAATGGCTGAGGACCTGACCGAGTATTACAGGGAGCTTGGGCTTGCGATCAGGTATCTGCATTCCGACATAGACACGCTAGAGAGGATCAGGATCGTGCGCGACCTGAGACTTGGGAAGTTCGATGTGCTTGTGGGAATAAACTTGCTTAGAGAGGGGCTGGACATACCAGAGGTGGCACTGGTAGCGGTAATGGACGCGGATAAAGAGGGTTACCTACGCTCGGAGACTTCGCTCATTCAGGTGTTTGGGAGGGCCGCTAGGCACCGCGAGGGCAGGGTGATTCTATACGCCGACCGGGTTACTTCGTCGATGCGAAGTGCTATGGAAGAGACCACACGCCGAAGAGAGATCCAAGAGCACTACAACCGTGAGAACAACATCACGCCTAGGAGCATCGAAAAGGGAATAAGTGATATACTTACAAATATATACGAAGCGGATTATTTAACGGTACCGAAGGACTCTGAGGATCAGATGTATAAGATACCGCCCGAAAAAATACCGTCCACCATACTCAGTCTGACCAACGAGATGCAGGAGCAGGCGAACAACCTTGATTTTGAGGATGCGGCCAGGACCAGGAATAAGATAAAGAGGCTTCGGGAGATCGAGGCCGAGTATATGAGTGAAGAAAAATGAGGGTATCGAGGGCTCTTGTCCTATTCACACACCTTATAGCATTAGTGGGATTCGTATCTCTCCTGCTCACGGGCCAGGTGGGCGCTCTGACTGCTTTGTTTTTCACCGCAGCTATAGCTTTCAGCTTCTATAACGAGATCAACAAAGCCGGTTATTACATAAGCACCGCGTTATCGACGGTGTTTGCGCTGGTTTTAGTGGTGTATGTAATATCTGACGTTTTATTGCTCGGGTCAGAGCTCTTGGCGGGCATACTAAATTTTTTGATTTTCACACAGATCATAAAACTGCTGGGGCGTAAGCAAAGCAGGGATATAGTGCAGATCTACGTGCTGAGCTTCTTCCAGTTCCTAGCGGGATCTGTGCTTACGGTTAATTTTAACTATGCTCTGGCATTTGTGCTTTATGTGGCGGTGTTCACATGGGCAATTATTGTTTTTACGATTAATAATGAGGCCAGGGAAGCTGGCCACACCGATCGTAACGAGCCCAAGGTGGTTACACCCCTTTTTCTGAGCACTACTGTGTTGATAAGCTTCTGCATATTTGTGTTCTCGGCGCTTATCTTTGTGTCTGTGCCGAGGCTACGAAGCGGGGTGTTTGCCACTAATTTTCTCAGGGCAGAGGCGCTTCGCAGCGGGTTCTCGGACAGTGTGAATCTGGGCAGTGTAGGGGAAATCAAGCTTGACGGCTCACCGGTTATGAGTGTGAAATTCATTAACCGTAACGGTGAGGACCTGGACCCTGCGGCCCTTTATTGGAGGGGAATAGCGCTCGATCATTTTGACGGCAAGTCATGGAACATTAGAAACAGCGGTTATGAGTTCCACCAGTTCGGAAAAGACGGTGTTATCAGGCCCGTTGAGACAAACTCCCTTTTATCGGAGCAGGAGATAGTAACGCAGCAGCTCGATACAGATGTCTTGTTTGCCGCTAACACCCCTTATGCCTTTAAACACGTCCCCGGGGGCAGGATCGCAGAGGCAAACGACTCGTATATGCTTGCCATGGGTCTTGCAACTAGGATTAAATACACCGCCTATTCCGATCTGGACACTCCAGCACCCGATGATCTGCGCCACACACCCAACCAATACCCAAAAGAGATAAGTTCTAAGTACCTGGACCTGCCTGAGATGAGCAATGAGGTAAATACACTTGTGGATAGCATTACAGCCAATGACGTGACACCGTATGATAAAGCGGTTTCGATTAAACGGCATTTGTTGACAAACTACAAGTACACCAGGACGCTCGAGGGCACGGAGGGTATATATCCTCTCGAGGACTTTTTGTTTAGGGTAAAGGAGGGGCACTGTGAATACTTTGCCAGTGCTATGGTTGTGATGCTTCGCGAGGCCGGGGTGCCGGCCAGGCTTGTAAACGGGTTTCTCGGTGCCGAGTGGAACCGCCTGGGCGAGTTTTTTTTGGTCAGGGAGAGTAACGCTCATTCGTGGGCCGAGGCCTATTTCCCCGGACACGGCTGGGTTATATTCGATGCAACCCCCGAGGGGCTTGCAATAGGAGAGAGGGGGGAGCAGGGCTATATGGCGGCCTACCTAGATTATCTCAGATACAGGTGGAACCGATACATTGTGGATTTCAGCCAGCGGGATCAGATACGGATATTCTCGGGAGTAAAAGATAACATTGGGTGGCAGAAGAAAAAGTTAAGCACATCGGCAATAGGGGATCTGAAGCGGCATAAAAAATGGCTTTTTGTTATTGCGCTGTTGATAGCCGGCGCTTGGTTTGTAATCAACCGCCCCGAGTTAAGCGGGCTTTTGCCGCGTGGTGGCAATAGGGCCAAAAACAGGGCCACCGCCATGTATATGAGGGCTCTTAAATTCTCTGCTAAAAAGGGTTACGAAAAGCCTATTAATATGACCCCTACGGAATTTAGCAACTATCTGGTAAAAGAGGGTGGCGAGCAGCTAAGCTCTATCTACCCGCTCACAAAACAGTATTTGGATATGAGATTCGGTGAGAGCTACGATGAGGGTGAGCTATCGGTTCTGGCCGAAATGCTTAGATCATTCCAAAGGGATATTCGGAAAGCAGCTGCTAAAGTATAAACGGCAGAAGGAGTTTAAATAGCCAAAACGGTATTGCAGCCAATATAACCACAAAAATTGCCCGAGAGGTCTCGAACTCAAATGCCTGACGGGTGGCGACTATGAGTGAGAGTGCTATCCAAAGAGGGATGATGATAATTCTGATATAGAGACCTATACCGTATGGGATCAGCCCGAGTACACTAAGAGCCCCAGCGGAATACGCAAAACCCAGGCACCTGAATATCTCTTCCATATCTACTTTTCTGCCGAATACACCGAGACCTATAAGAAATATAGACACGCTCCAAATTACCCAGCCCACTATTTCGGTCACAAACCCGCCCAGTATGCCTTCGGTCCCGAGCACTCCCATTACACCTATCCCGTTGCTAAGCCCCGCGATTAGGACCACGAGCAACGCCTCCCTTGTAGCCCCCGGGTCGTTCTCTACCTCTACGTACAATAGGAAGTCGAGTGATGCTGCTCGAATCATTTTATTTAGAAGGTTCATATGGTTGCTCCGGGCACATAAACAACAGGCTAAGTTTACAGTATTTGGATAGATGATTCGACTGAAAACATAATCATTTATTTAGATTAAATCCAATGCTGGAATGATTCACCAACTTGATGTCGGGTCATTGATCTGGTACATTGTTAATTGCGAAAGCGGGTATTTTACCCGCTTTTTCTATTTATTAAGCATTTCGTAAATTGCTTATGAACCCGGCTACAGATAGTTTGAGACTGGACGTGCAGGAGCTTTTGGATCCGATACTTGTGGAAAACGGCTTGGAGCTGTTTGATATAGAGTTCAAGGGCAAGGGCAGACATAGAGTGCTTAGAATATATATAGACAAGCCCAAAGGGGTCACAATTGACGACTGTGCGAGTGTGAGTAGAGAGATTGGCAACCTGCTCGACATACACGACATTATCCCGGGCACCTACACTCTTGAGGTGTCATCGCCCGGGCTTACGAGGCCGCTTAGAGGGGCCGGGGATTACGTTAAGTACATAGGGCGTTTGGTAAAGGTGAAAACCACAGAACCTATTGAAAATAATAAGATTTTTGTCGGCGAGTTGGTAGGCTTCGAGAACAACATTATTACAGTTGAGACCGACGACCACATATATGATATTCCACTTGAGAATGTGGAAAAAGCTAATTTAGAACTGGAGTTTTAGAGGGGGCATAAATGGTTGTAGTAACCGAACTAAGCCGTGTAATGGATTCAGTATGCAAGGACAAGGGGATAGAGAGGGATGAGATTGTTACTGCGGTTGAAGAGGCGGTACTGTCCGCGGCCCAAAAACTCTTTCGAATGGTTGATAAAGATAAAGAACTTGAGGTCCACTTTAATGACGAAGACGGTGAGGTGGAGCTGTTTGAGTTTAAAACCGTGGTGGAGGATATAGAGGATCCGGATATGGAGATCACCATGGACGAAGCGGTAGAGCTTGATCCCGATGCTGAGATGGGGGATCAGATCGGTGTAAAAATAAGCCCGGACTTCACTAGAATCGCTATTCAGAACGCGAAACAGAAAATACTGCAAAGGATTAAAGAGGCTGAGGGCAAGGTTATATATGAAGAGTTCAAAAACCGTAAGGGCGAGCTTATAAGCGGGATCGTAAGAAGGTATGAGAGAAAGAACGTTATAGTCGACCTGGGAAGGACCGAGGCCTTTTTGCCGCCCGAGAACCAGGTGCCTAGGGAGTATTACAAGGTAAAAGAGAGGCTGCGCGCACTTTTGGTGGACATAAAAGAGACTAAACGAGGCCCTCAGCTTGTTTTGTCGCGGGCTCATAAAGACTTTGTGAGGAAACTTTTTGAGACAGAGGTGCCCGAGATTAGTGAGCAGGTTGTAGAGATCAAAGCGCTCTCCCGAGACCCTGGGGGTAGGACTAAGATTGCTGTGACATCAATTGACCCCGATGTCGACCCCGTTGGAGCATGCGTCGGTATGAGAGGGTCACGGGTGCAAAACGTAATTCAGGAGCTTAAGGGCGAGAAGATCGACATAATCCCATGGTCTCCGGACCCTGCAAGGTTTGCTATTAACGCACTTTCACCCGCGCGGGTGAGCAAGGTGATAATCGATGATAACAATAAGTCTATGGAGATTGTAGTAGACGACGACCAGTTGTCTTTGGCGATTGGGCGTAAGGGCCAAAACGTAAGGCTGGCCTCGCAGTTAACGGAGTGGAGGATAGACATAAAGACGGATTCGCAGGTAAAACGCGAGCAGCAAGACGTGGTGTCGTTGCTGATCACGCTTCCCAGCATTAAAGAGGTTACGGCCAATATTCTCTATACTGAGGGTTTTCATACACTTGAGGATATAGCGTTTTCTGATCCCGAGGCTTTAATGAAAGCAGCCGGGCTCTCGGACGAAGAGGAGGTAACGAACCTCCAGACCGCAGCAAGAATAGCGCTTAAAGATAAACTGGAACAGATGTCGTTTGAAGAAGAGACTCAGGAGCAGGCAGAAGTTCCAGAAACAGCTGAAACAGCAGATACTACCGAGACTGATGAAACTACTGAAACGGCTGAACCTGCTCAAGTTGCCGAAACCACTGAAACTGCTGAATCTAAAGAAACTTCAGAAGTTGCCGAAGCCACTGAACTTGCCGAGACTGCAGAAGTTGCTGAAATCACTGAAACTGCGGAATCTAACGAATCTACCGAAGCAGAACCGGCTTTGGATACAGAGCCAGCGTCTGGGGAAGAAAGCGAGACGCCGGAGCCGGAACAACAGACTGAACATGAGTAATTTGAGGGGGTTACGTCAGCAATAAACAGTTTAGACCTAAGCAGTTCTTTTGCATTGTGCCTTAATCTACGGTACCCTTACCTGGATAATCTCTTTGGCGGAACGCACCAAACCTTAGGTCCGGTTTCTTGCAGATTAGCATAGGAAAATATGTCGAATATCAGGATTTATGAGCTTTCCAAGGAACTAAATCTCTCTAACAAAGAGGTAATACAGATTGCCCAAGGGCTGGGTATATCGGTAAAAAGCCACGCAAGTTCGATCTCTGACGAAGAGGCTAAGCAGATAAAGAGCAAAATTAACGGCTCTAACGGCGCAGATGCCTCGGCGGAGGATAATGCCCAGGAGAGTAAGGAGAAAGTCAGGGTATTTAAAGAGGAAAGCGGTGCAGAGGTTGTAGAAAGGAGAAAAGGTGGAAGAGTAGTTTTACGCAGGAAGAAGAAGGCCGAGGAACCACCCCCGCCCCCCGAAGAAGAACCGGTTGTAGAAAAAGAGGTTGTAGTAGAACCCGCAGAAACTGTAGAGGAACTAAAACCCGAGACTAAGGTTGATGAGGTTGCTGAGAAACCGGGGGCCGAGCAGCCTGCAATGGAGGCACAGGCAGAGGGTGAACAGGTCGAGTTAGAAGCTGCACCTGAGATAGAACCGGAGGTTGTGGTAGATGAGGTGCCGGATCTAGAACAACCTGCTCAAGAAGCTCGTAAAACCGGGAAAGCCGAGCCACCCGAGGGTGAAGAAGAGGCCAAGAAAAAGACCAAAAAGAAGGCAAAAAAAGCCAAACCAAAAAAAGAAGAGATAATAGATGAAGACAGCCTAGAGGAGTTGAGAAAGGCGTTTAGGACAAAGTTGCCAGGTAAGAAAAGGGAGTATCTGGTCGAAGAAAAACGTGCACGCAGCCGTGGGGGCCCCGGGATGCCCCGCAGGGATAAGGGAGGGGAGAAAACACTTAGAGAGGTGACTCGTGCTCCAGTGTCACTTTCAAGCACAGAGGCTGCATCGGATGTAATACCGTTTCCTGCTAAACCACAGAAGCGAAGTATCAAGATCGGTGAGGCCATTAATGTGGGTGAACTCGCCAAACTCATGAGTATCAAAGCCGGGGAGCTTATCAAAAAGCTCATTGCCCTAGGTGTTAGAGCCACAATCAACCAGTCACTCGATCACGAGACCGCTACACTTGTAGCGGAGGAGTTTGGGTTTGAAGTAACACTCGATATATTTGAAGAAGAAGAAATACTACTTGAACAAGAGGCGGATGAAGAGGATGCAGTACTTGAGCTAAGACCCCCTGTGGTAACCGTTATGGGCCATGTGGACCACGGTAAGACCACCCTGCTCGACTCAATTAGGGAATCTAATGTAGTAGAGGGTGAGGCTGGGGGTATTACACAGCATATAGGTGCCTACAGCGTATCCACAGACGGAAGAAAGATAAGTTTTATCGATACACCCGGGCACGAAGCGTTTACAGCCATGAGGGCGAGGGGTGCAAGGGTCACAGACGTGGTAATACTGGTTGTGGCGGCTGATGACGGGGTGATGCCCCAGACCTTAGAGGCCGTGAACCACGCAAAAGCCGCGGAAGTGCCTTTAATAGTAGCGGTGAACAAAATAGACAAGGCCGAGGCGGACAAAGACAAGATACTTAGACAGTTATCGGAGATAGGTTTGTTATCTGAGGAGTGGGGTGGTGATACGATGTTTGCCGATGTTTCGGCTAAAGAGAAGACTGGTATAAAGGAACTACTCGAACTAGTAATCCTCCAGGCCGATGTACTTGAGCTTAAGGCCAACTATAACAAGAGGGCCAATGGGTTTGTGATCGAATCGGAACTGGATAAGGGCAGGGGCCCGGTGGCAACATTGATCGTAAGTGACGGCACATTAAAGATTGGTGATTTTGTAGTTGCAGGGATGACATACGGAAAGGTTAGAGCACTAAACGACGATAAAGGCAAGAGGGTTAAAGAAGCAGGGCCTTCGATGCCTGTTGAGATTATGGGGCTCTCGGGAGTGCCCGAGGCGGGTGAGCGCTTTTATGTTGTGAAAGACGAAAAAGCGGCTAAAGAGGTAATCGGCCACCGTGAGACTAAGGAACGAGAAAAGGTCATTGCTGCCGAGAGAAAACCCTCGCTATCGCTTGAAAACCTGTTTGAGAACCTAGAGAGCGAGACTGCAAAAGAGCTTGCAATAATAATCAAGGCAGACACACAGGGCTCGGTCGAGGCCGTTAGGGACTCGCTAGAGAAACTGCCTACAGATAAATGCCAGATAAAGATTGTGCACACGGGTGTGGGGTCTATAAGTGAGACCGACATAAATCTGGCCAGTGCATCGAACGCGCTTATAGTGGGTTTTAATGTAAGACCCGATTCAAAGACTGTGGATCTGTCGGAGAAAGAGGGAGTATCACTCGAACTACATACAATTATTTACAACCTGATAGACAGGGTAAGAAACGCTATGGAAGGGCTCTTGGAGCCTATTGTCAAAGAAAAACCGCTCGGTCACGCCGAGGTCCGGGAAACTTTTCATATATCGAGGTTAGGAACAATCGCGGGTTGCATGGTTACAGACGGCAAGGTCACAAGGGACAGCAACGTGCGTGTGGTACGCGACGGAGTGCAGATATACGAGGGGAAACTCTCTTCACTAAAGCGTTTTCAGGATGACGCCAAAGAGGTTCAAACAGGATTTGAGTGCGGTATAGGAATTGAGAAATATAACGATATTAAAGTTGGTGACACGTTTGAGTTTTACACGCACGAGGAGTTTAAGCAAGAGTTATAATTTAAATATAGTGAGTGTAAATGGTCATAGGAGTGCTTAAGATTGAGCTATACCTAAACGGTAATAGGTCACTTAAGGATAAAAGGCAGGTACTTAAAAGCATTTTCGGTAAGGTTAGATCGCGTTTCAATAACGTTTCGATTTCCGAGGTCGATTCTCACGATCTCTGGCAGAAGGCCACAATCGGAATCTCCCTTGTGAGTAACGATACGAGGTATGTGAACTCGGTGCTTGACCAGGTAACTGGTTTCATGGAGTCAAACGGGGCTCTCGAGCTTGGAAACCGTGAATTTGAGATAATACACTTTTAGGGAGCAGTGGCGTCCGTGGCTCAGGATTTCAAGAGGTCCGACAGGGTATCTGAGCAGATACTAAAAGAGATCTCTCTAATGCTTGTAAGGGGCGAGGTAAGAGACCCAAGGCTTACCACTGTGCACCTTACCGGTATCAAGCTTACAGATGATCTTAGTTCGGCCAAGGTGTTTTTTCTACTAGAGGAAAATGATCAAAACATTGATGATGTGAGGCGGGGGTTTAAGAGGGCAAGTGGCTTCATAAAAAAAAATCTGGCCAAGCGGCTTAGAATGAGGAAGGTACCGGAACTAAGTTTTTTATTTGATAAAGATATGGAAAAAGGCTTTAGAATCGACGAGTTGCTAAAAGGAATAGACAGTGAAGAAGGAACTTGAATTAATTAAACAAAGGATTTTGGACGCGAAATCGATATTTATAGCATCGCATGAAAACCCCGACGCTGATGCGATTGGCTCGATCTTAAGCCTTGGTCATGGTCTCCGCCAACTGGATAAGGATGTCACGATGTATAGCCACGACGGGGTGCCGGAAACACTGCGATTCCTCCCGCTTTCCGATCACATAATCCCTGGACTAAACGGGCTTGGGGAAGGTACTGATCTTATAATCCTGGTCGATTGCTCGGAAACGGAGCGTGTGGGCAGTGAGTTTGCGTCTAGGATAGGGACCGGGGCCGAGGGGAAAATGGCTGTTATAGATCACCACAAAACCAACTCTATTGAGATCGATACGATGCTCTTGGACCGGGGTGCTTCCTCGACGGGTATGATTGTTTTTAGGCTGCTTAATTATCTGGGCGTTAAGATAGACAGCGATATAGCAACAAATCTGTATGCTACGATTGTTGGCGACACGGGTTCTTTTAAGTACTCGAACACAACCTCAGATACATTTGAGGTTGCAGCAAAACTGGTCGAACACGGGGCTGATCCGGAATTTGTATCGCAGTCCCTTTACGAAAATGAACCTCCCAGGAAAATAGAGCTGCTGGGCCTTGTAATACCAACGCTCGAGCTTAACGAGGATGGAAGAATTGCCTCGGTAGTGGTAGATAAATCGATGTATGAATCCACAGGGACCGACCGCCATGACACTGAAGGCATTGTAAACATTCCGAGAAGCATAAACGGAGTAGAGGTAGCGGTGTTGTTTAGGCAGGAGAATGGAGATGGCGAAGACACATGGAAGATCAGCATGCGCTCTAAGGGGGATGTAGACGTTGCAAACATCGCCGAGACATTCGGGGGCGGTGGGCATAGAAAAGCAGCGGGCTGTTCATTAACCGGTGACCTAAAAGATGTTAGGCATAGACTTTGTAGCTCAATCACAGAGGTGCTGCCATAGACGGTGTAATAGTGCTCGACAAGCCGCGCGGGGTAACATCGCAGTTTGCGGTAAACAGGGTTAAGAAATTACTAAAGACCAAAAAGGCCGGTCACACTGGGACACTGGACCCCTTTGCCACAGGAGTTCTGCCCATCTGCCTTAACAGTGCGACCAAGGCCATCCCTTATCTGGGTGAGGATTTTAAAAAATACGAGGCTGTAATTCACTTGGGAATTGTTACGGATACAATGGACCTAACAGGTCGGGAGCTTGAGAATAATCCCGTCGGGGGTTTTAATAAAGCAGATATTGATAGAGTCGTTGAGGAATTTCAGGGTGAGTCATTGCAGATGCCTCCCATGTACTCTGCGCTTAAGCGAGATGGTGTGAGGCTGTATGAGCTTGCGAGAAAGGGAGTCGAGGTCGAGCGAGAACCAAGGACTATATACATAAAGGACATTAAAGTGCTTGATTACACGCCACCTTACCTTAAAATCTATGTGCACTGCTCAAAGGGGTCTTACGTGAGAGTGCTTGGATCGGATATTGCGAATGAGCTTGGTTGCGGGGGTCACCTTAGCGAGCTTAGGCGGCTCGGAAGCGGCAAGTTTGAGATCCGCGATGCTGTGACGATCGAAGATGTGGAGCAGGGGGAGCATAAAATTTTGGGTCTTAACGAGGCTCTATCGCACTTGGGAGAGGTAGAGGTCGGGGGGGATATAGCGTCTATGATAAGAGAAGGAAAGCAGTTAACGAAATCAAAGCTTACGAGTTCTGATTTGCCGGAATTCAAAATTGGGGATAGGCTAATGGTGTATCAGGGTCGAGACATAGTGTGTATTGCTGAGGCTATGGTAAATTATAGTGAGCTCAGAGTACTTAAAGAGGAAGATGTTGTACTAAAACTTCTTAGAGTATTTAACTGAACAAACGGTGTATAGGATATAATTGACAATATAAGGAGGCAGTATAGATGTCTGTTGGTAAAGAAGAGAAAACCGAGATAATAAACGAGTTCCATATAAACGACAAAGACGTCGGCTCGCCTGAGGTACAGGTAGCACTTTTGTCGAGGCGTATACAGGACCTGTCGGAACATATGGCCAATGCCCCAAAGGACTTCCATTCCAGGCGGGGGCTTGTGCTTATGGTGGCAAAGAGAAGGAAGCTGCTAAATTACATAAAGAGAAAAAGACCTGAGAAGTACCAGGATATAATAAAAAAACTAGGCTTAAGAAAGTAGGTATTAACTAAGGAGGTAGTATTTTGATAAACGAACCCAGGAAAGTGGAAGGGGAGATATTTGGCAAGCACTTCAAGCTGGATACTGGCAGATTGGCAAAGCAGTCTAACGGTGCCGTATTGGCGAGTATTGGAGACACAGTTGTGTTGGCAACGTTAGTTGCTGCTTCTGAAAAGACTGAAGGTGAAGATTTTCTTCCACTCACAATTAATTATCAAGAAAAATCTGCAGCTGCGGGAAAGATCCCGGGCGGGTATTTTAAAAGAGAGGGTAGACCGAGTGAAAAAGAGATTTTAACATCGAGGCTTATAGATAGGCCTATAAGACCGCTTATACCCAAAGACTTTACGTACTCTACTCAGATTATTGTTACGGTGTTCTCAGCCGATCAGGAGAACGATCCCGATATTCTTTCCATCACAGCGGCGTCTGCGGCGCTTACCGTGTCGGATGTGCCTTTTGACGGCCCACTGGCCGGGGTCCGTGTGGGCAGGATAGACGGCACACTGGTATGCAATCCCTCTAAAGCGGAATTGGAAACCAGCGACATGGACTTGGTTGTGGCTGGAACTCGCGAAGCAATCGTAATGGTTGAGGGAGGCGCAAAGGAAGTGCCCGAAAACGAGATGGTGGAAGCGCTCATATTTGCTCACGAATGTATCCAGGAATTCATCGGCCTGCAGGAGAAGCTTATAGAGGGAGTAGAGATTGTAAAGAGAGAGGTTTTGGAGCCCGAGCTTAACGAGGAAGTCGTTCGTGTTGTGACAGAGTTTGCAGAGCCGAAACTTAAAGAGTCGGCACTCGCACCTACAAAGGAAGACCGCAGTAAAAATGTCAAAACCATATTTAAAGATACAATTGAACTCGTAGCCGAGCAGCACCCCGGGTTTGAGTCTGAGGCCGCTAAGGTGCTTGAAAAGATGCATAAAGAGATTGTTCGGAACTACATAGCCAATGACGGGAAACGCCCCGACGGCAGGAGCTATACCGATGTTCGCAACATAAGCGGTGAGGCGGGGTTTTTGCCACGCACTCATGGCTCGGCTCTATTCACCAGGGGCGAGACTCAGGCAGCTGTAACTGCTACACTGGGCACATCATACGATGAACAGCGCATAGACGCGCTCGACGGTGATATTACTAAGTCGTTTATGCTCCACTATAACTTCCCACCCTACTCGGTGGGAGAGACCAGTTTCAGGCTTGGTCCGGGCCGGCGCGAGATAGGCCATGGGGCACTCGCCGAACGCTCAATTAAGTATGTTCTGCCCTCTAAAGACGATTTCCCTTATACAATTAGGGTGGTCTCTGAGGTGCTGGAATCTAACGGTTCGTCCTCTATGGCAACGGTATGCGGGGCCACACTTTCGCTTATGGATGCGGGTGTACCAATCAGTGCACCTGTGGGCGGTATCGCAATGGGACTTATCAAAGAAGGGGATAATTTTGTTATTCTCTCGGATATTCTAGGCGATGAGGACCACTTGGGAGACATGGACTTTAAGGTGGCTGGCACACACGAGGGTATAACAGCGCTCCAGATGGATATTAAGGTGACGGGAGTGACCAAAGAGATACTTTCGGAGGCGCTTAGTCAGGCTAAAGAGGCGCGGATGTTTGTGCTGGATAAAATGGCCGAGATCCTAGCCCAGCCCAGGGGTGACCTGTCTGAGTATGCCCCGAGGATAGTCACTATGACTGTGAGCACGGATAAGATTAAAGACGTCATCGGTCCAGGCGGTAAAACAATTAAGAAGATTATAGAGACAACAGGTGTGCAGATAGATATAGACGACACGGGCAAGGTAAACATAGCGTCGGTGGACGGGGATTCCTGCCAGCAAGCCATTAGCATAATCGAGAAGTTGGTCGAAGAGGTTGAGGTCGGCAAGATTTATCTGGGCACTGTGAAAAAGGTTCTCGACTTTGGTGCGATTGTTGAGCTCACAAACGGCAAGGACGGTTTGGTACACATCTCTGAGCTTGAGCACAGGCGCGTTAAGACCGTTGAGGATATACTCAAGGAAGGTGATGAACTGCTCGTTAAATGTATAGGCAAGGAAAATGACGGCAAGATTAGACTGAGCAGGAAACAGGCCCTCGAAGAAGATATCGATAACTACAGGGATAGCGCAGCTACAAAGAGTTAAGGCATTACAATTCATCCTAAGTTTCCAAACGGTTGATAACGTTCCCACATCAACCGTTTGGTCTCAGTACTAGTGACACCTATAGAACCCAATAAATCCAATCGGCCTAAGTTGTTAGTCATTATGGGCCCGACTGCAGCCGGGAAGACGGATTTGGCAATTGAGTTGTCAAAGAGTATCGGTGCCGAGATTATTAGCGCCGATTCTATGCAGGTTTACCGCCATATGGATATTGGCACAGCTAAACCCCTAAAGGATCAAAAAAGGCAGATCACACATCATTTGATAGATATCCTAGATCCGGACCAGGAGTTTAATGCCGGGTTATTTAGGCAGCGTGCATCGGACACTATAGACCATTTAGAGCGAAGAGGTCTCAAGACCGTACTAGTGGGAGGGACCTACCTATATATAAGGGTGTTGCTGTCGGGGATAATAGAGGGCTACCCTGCAGACCCCGAAATTAGATCCAACCTACAAAAGCTCCGCTCTGCTTTCGGTGCGGAATATCTGTACAGTAGGTTGCAGGAGTTGGATCCCGCATCTGCCGAGGCTATTCACCCAAACGATTATGTCAGGATCCAAAGAGCGCTCGAGGTCTATCATCTTACAGGAACTCCTGTATCAAAACTAAGGAGTGAACATGGGTTTGCGGACCGGAAATACGACTACTACAAGATCGGCTTGTCCGTAGATCGCGATCTGCTTAGGGGATACATTGATAGACGTGTGGATCGTATGATCGAGGAGGGAGTGGTGGAGGAGGTGAGGGCTCTGAGAGAGATGGGCTATGGTCCCGAACTAAAACCGATGCAGTCGATCGGATATAAAGAAATAAATAGCTATATCGACGGCGAGATTAGACTTGAGACCGCAACAGAATCAATAAAGAGGGATACGAAGCGGTTTGCAAAGCGGCAGATGACCTGGCTTAGACACGACAATGAGATTAATTGGTACGATGCTAAAAACGATTTCGATAAAATTCTTGGTGATGTAGATGCGTTTTATAGCGGGGTTCGGGGCTGAGGTGCCCGCTTAGGACTCAAATTTATTTAACTCGTCCTCAATTCGGTCTAAATACTTATTGCTCTCAGTTTTATCTCTATCTCCATTGCTGGTTGTGGACTCGGCCGGCCCCGTAGTTCCGTACAGGTAATACGCAATTACGACTGCGCCCAAGACGACAGCTAAACCCGGCATTATCCATAGAAACCAGTTGACACCCCTAGTCGGTGGGGCTGCCAGAATTGATTCACCGTACTTATCGACAAAATAGGCAATGATCTCGTGCTCGGACTTACCCTCTACTAGCATCTTTCTAATTATATTGCGCATGTCGTTTGCGAGTTGCGAGTTGGATTCGCCCACGCTCTGACCCTGGCACACAGGGCACATTAATTCGTTGGAAATGGTGCTTACCCTATCCTCAAGGGTTTGAGTGAGAGCGATTGAGGGGAGTAGTATAAGAACTAAAAAGAGTATGATTTGAGGGATATGACACAAAGTAATTATTGTTACTGTTTTTGGAGTTGCAGTTGGCATTTGCATATTATTTACTATGGTTTGTGTTATTGAGGGCCCTGTCCATGAAATAATCTATATATTCTACTTTTAGAGGCCCTGTGAATTTGTCGGTTATCATACCCTCGCTGTTAACGAAATAGGTCTCGGGCACTCCACCGACACCGTAATCCAGTTGAACCTGATCGTTTGGGTCCTTACCCTGGGGATACTGACTGCCGTACTTGCTTAAGTAAGCTAGGGCGTTTTCATTGTCATCCCATATATTTACGCCGACAAAGTGAATTCCTTTGTCTTTGTATTTTGACCACGCGGACTCGAGTGCGGGGGCCTCATCCCTACATGGGATGCACCACGAAGCCCAAAAGTTAATCAGCACCGGTTTGCCGTGGAATTCCTCTAGATTAATAGTACCGCCGCCATAGAGTTCCAGATTAAATACAGGGGCCGGTTTCCCGACTAAGGGGGAAATTTTTTTTGAGCCGGACTTATTAAAAATTGCGTAACCCATGAGCCCGATCAGGAGTAAAATAATTACAAAAATAGCAATTTTAGTGAATGTATTCAGTATGTTCATAGAATATTGTAAGTGATTAGTATATCTGAGGGTGCTATTTATTTCATCCGTCAATTCTCTGTTTGTGTGTTGCATGCTATTTGTAATATGTAAAATCGGTGTATATTTAGTATAAGATAAAGTGATGGGCTTGGCAGAAATCCATGCAAAATAGTCAGTTGCCCCAATAAGATAGGATGATGAAAGTACAAGTGTCTAGAAACGAAGAAGATCGTCTTAAGGCCTTATATAATTTAGATATATTGGATACGGAGTCTGAAGATATATACGATGAGCTTGCGAGGTTGGCTGCTTATATATCCAGGACTCCTATAGCCGCTATTACGTTTGTTGATGGCAAACGTGAGTGGTTCAAATCGATAGTAGGTATGGAAAGCCCAATTCGTGAGGTGCCGAGGGACTTATCTCTGGGTGCTCATGTAATTCTCGAATCAAAAGATGTTTTTACGGTTTTTGACCCTCTTGCGGATGAGGACTTAAAAAAGAACCCAATACTAGATACTCGCACTGATATTCGTTACTATGCGGGTGTACCTATAGTGACCAAAGAAGGCCATTCTATCGGCACATTATCAATCTTAGGTCACGCACCTAAGGACCTTACTTTCGAACAGATTATGTCGCTACGCACAATTGCCAAACAGGTCATGGTGCAGCTGGAGTTAAGGCGCAACGTCGCCAGATTGGAAGAGTCTAGAGAACACTTGCGCCAGCAAAGCCCGAGTCCATACAACGAACCAGGTACGAGCCTCGAGAGCACGAATATTAAACAGAGCATTGATACACTTAACCAAAAGCTATGGTCTGAAGAGTTTCAGGAACTGATTGTGGGTGATGAAATAAACCCGGATTCTTTAAAAGACTATATTATGAGAATGGAACTTTACAACCAAAAAATGATGCTGCTTAATGAGATGGACGAGATGCTCCTAGCAGCTTATAGGGTGGATGAGGTCTACTCCATAATTACCAGCTATGCTCAAAAATTGTTCCCCGAGGAATCCGGAGCGCTCTACATTATCAACGAGACATCTGATCTATTAGAGAACGCGCTTAGCTGGGGTGACAAACTTTTTAGCGAGCGTGCATTTATTCCGCATGAGTGTTGGGCATTTCGCAGGGGCGAGGTGCATGCGGTCGAGGATACAGAGAACGAGCCTGTGTGTAAGCATTTGGTGCCGCTTAAAGGTAGGAGCTATATGTGTGCACCGTTGTTATCACAGGGTCTCCACATGGGGATGGTGTACATGCAGGCCCCTGTGCATGAAAACGGAAATAACGATTCTAACGGTCACATGCCCCGTTCTATCAAAGAGAGTAAAGTACTTGTAGCCAGCCTTGCCAAGCATTCAGGGCTTGCAATTGGTAACCTTAAACTGCGAGAGACCCTACAAGATTATGCGGTACACGATGCACTCACAGGGTTATTTAACCGCAGGTACATGGAAGAAACACTAAAGCGCGAAATAAGCAGGGTCACACGTAAAAAAGTGCCTCTTGGTGTTATCATGCTCGACATTGATTATTTTAAGGAGTTTAATGACCAGCACGGGCATCCGGCGGGTGATGAGCTATTGCGTAGACTTGGCACCTTTCTCCAAGAACAGATAAGACGTGAAGATATAGCGTGTCGTTACGGTGGGGAGGAATTTATACTCATATTGCCGGAATCGTCACTCGAGAACACAAGGAGAAGGGCCGAGCAGATAAAAGAAGACATTAAGGGCCTGCATGTGTGGTACAAGGGTAAGTTAATAGATTCTGTAAATGTGTCTATGGGAGTTGTAGTGTTTTCTGAACACGGTACCACGGTCGAGTCGCTTTTGGAATCTGCAGACAAGGCTCTATATAAGGCTAAGAACGAGGGCCGGGACCGGATAGTAGTCGCCAATTAGTTTGCTGACTTGTATTTTTCAAACCTACATTAACTTGTTTAATGAAATTAGAGTTGCGTCTCTGAAGGTGATTCTGTGTCGACGTTGTTCTCAGTCTCGCTGTTTTCAGTTTCAGTACTATGATCATGGTCGTGTTCAATCTTGGTATCCCCATATGTATCGATCATATCGCTGTAGCCTTCTTCACCCAGGTCGGGCAGGGTTTTTAGGAATGCCACTATGGTCCAGAGCTCATCGTCCGAGTGTGAGGGGCCGTATGCAGGCATCCCCGTCATCTTTATGCCGTTTTTGATTATCCAGAACAGTTCAGCCGAGCTCATTTCTTCGGCCTCGTCCGAGAGTTCGGGAGGGGAGGGGTTAAAACCCTGGGCTGGGTCTTTGCCGGGGGCTCCGTGGCACCCTGCACACATCTGCTCGTAATGCACAAAACCGTCGCGCACCATGGCTTCGTCATTAAGTCGTGGTCTCTCTATTCCTTCCGCGTGTTTTTTAATTGAGTGGTTCTTTATGGTTTTGAAAATCCACTCGGCTATGGGACTATGGGGTGCCGTGGCTGCTATATTGTATGAGCCCGAATATATATATGCGAATCCTGCGAGTGCTATTACCAGCAAAAGAAAAATTAGAGTTTTTATAAAACCCATGTTGCTCTCCTCTTATCTTTTTTATACCCTGAACCATGCCCGTTAAAAACAATTATTACGTATTCTCCCCCAGATATCTAGTTTTCCATATCATGTAGATCACCGGGATTATAATGAGCGTTAAGATCGTAGATGTAACCAGGCCCCCGACCATTGGTGCTGCTACCCGCTTCATCATGTCGGCCCCCGTACCGCTGCTCCACATAAGGGGCAAGAGCCCGAGTATAGTGGACATAACAGTCATCATCTTGGGGCGGACCCTTTTTACCGCGCCCTCGATCACCGACTCGTATACGTCGCTTTCCGACCTTATCTCATTTGCCTTAAATCTCTTTTTATACGCTTCATCCAGGTATATGATCATTATGACCCCTGTCTGGGCCGCAAGGCCGGCAAGCGCTATCATTCCCACCCACACCGCAACGCTCATGTTATAGCCCAGGATATATATGAACCAAATACTGCCGACCATGGCAAAGGGGACAGAAAGGAGTACTATAATACTCTCGGTCACTGACCTGAAGTTTAGGAACAGGAGCAAGAATATTATCCCAAGCGTAATAGGTATGACTAATTTTAATTTTTCTTTAACTCGCTGAAGATACTGGTACTGCCCGCCCCATTCCAAAAAATAGCCCGGTTCAAGCTCGAGATTATTTGCTATGAGCTCTCTGGCTTCATCTACATAGCCCTCGTAGTCTTTGTCTTTAACATCCACAAACACATAGCCTACTTTTTGGCCGTTTTCGTTCCTGATCTGCGGGGGACCTGTGGAGAAATTGATATCCGAGACCAAAGAGATCGGGATTTGCGCACCGTCTTTTGTGCTTACAAGCACCCTGCGTAGACTCTCGAGGTCGGTTCTGAGATCACGCTTATACCTAACGTTTATGGGATAGCGCTCTTGGCCCTCGAATGTTGAGGATATATTTTTACCCCCGATCGCCGTTTCTATTACGTCTTCTACGTCCCCCACTGTGAGGCCGTACTTTGCTGCGCTCTGTCTTTTGATATCGAAGTCAAGGAAGTACCCGCCAGTTACTCTCTCTGCAAACACAGTCCTGGTACCGGGTAGCTCGGATAGCAGTTTCTCTATCCGAAGCCCTATCTCCTCTATCTTGTCTAGATTGGGACCAAACACCTTTATGCCCAGGTTGCTCCTAAACCCGGTCGAGAGCATCTCTGTGCGGGTCTGGATGGGCATCCAAAATATGTTGGACATCCCGGGGAATTTGAGACTCTCGTTCATCTCTTCGATCAGTTTGTCCCAGGTCATCCCTGCGCGCCACTGGGATTTGGGCTTGAGAGTGATGACGGTTTCTACCATGCTCAGTGGGGCGGGGTCGGTGGCGGATTCCGAACGGCCTATTTTTCCAAACACACGCTCGACCTCGGGGAACTTCATGATCATTTTGTCTTGTAGGTGCAAGATGCGGGCGGCCTCTGTAACAGACATGCCGGGTACGGCTGTGGGCATATATAGGATAGTCTCTTCGTTAAGCGGCGGCATAAATTCAGAGCCCAGCCGGTTTAGAGGAATGAATGTGATGAGCATACAGACCCCGGCGGCAATGAGAACGATTTTTTTATACTTAAGCGCGAGTTCAACTATGGGGTGATAGACAGATATGAGAAAACGGCTTATGGGGTTTGAGTCCTCTGGCCGTACATTGCCCCTAATGAGCAGGACTATTAAGGCAGGAGTGACAGTAATTGCGAGTAGTGCTGCGGCTGTGAGTGAAAACATGGTGGTGAAGGCCAGGGGTTTGAATAGTCGTCCCTCTTGGCCCTCGAGTGTAAATACGGGAATAAGCGAGACTGCAATTATTAAAAGTGCAAAGAATATGGGTTTACCCACCTCTTGCATGGCCTCCAGCATGAGAGCTGGTTTGCGTGTTCTTGTGTTTATCGACTCAAGCTTTTTATGGACGTTCTCGACAAGCACAATGGATGCATCTACCATCGCACCTATTGCGATAGCTATACCGCCAAGGGACATGATATTGGAAGTCATATTGAGATAGTAAATGGGTATGAACGCAAAGAGGATTGCCAGAGGGATGGTGAGTATCGGGGGCACAGCACTCCTAAAACTATATAGAAAAATCATTATCACAGCACACACTATCAAGATCTCTTCCAGGAGTTTTTGTTTGAGTGTGTCTATAGCGTTTAGAATGAGGCCCGAGCGGTCATAGGTCGTAACAATCTCCACACCTTGAGGAAGTGATGGTTTAATATCCTCGATCTTCTGCTTTACCCTCTGGATGACATCGAGTGCATTCTCGCCGTATCTCATTACAACTATCCCCCCGACTGTCTCGCCCTCACCATCCAGCTCAGCGAGTCCCCGCCGTAGGTCAGGCCCAAGCTCCACATCTGCCAGATCCCTAATATATATAGGGGTGCCGCTACTGCTCTTGCCAACAGGTATAACCTCGATATCTGCGATTGACTTGATATAGCCCCGTCCGCGCACGAAGTACTCCGTGGCCGCAAACTCTATTACCCTGCCCCCGACGTCGTTGTTGCTTCTCCTTACAGCACTGATCACATCGTCTACGGAGAGTCCAAAGGCCTGTAACCTGTTGGGATCCACAGTAATCTGGTACTGTTTTTCAAAACCACCTACACTTGCTACCTCGGCGACTCCAGGCACTGATTCTAACCAATATTTCAGGTACCAATCCTGGAATGACCTGAGCTCAGCCAGGTCGAGGTTCCCCGTTTTGTCCACTAGTGCGTACTGGTAAACCCAACCCACACCGGTGGCGTCGGGTCCAAGCGTGGGTACCACATCCGGTGGCAGCTTGGATGTAACCTCGTTTAGGTACTCAAGCACCCTGCTACGCGCCCAGTAGATATCTGTGCCGTCCTCGAATATCACATACACAAAGGAGAGTCCGAAAAAAGACTGACCCCTTACCGACTTGACGTTGGGTGCGGCAATCATCGAGGTGACTATAGGGTATGTGACCTGGTCCTCTACCAGGTCCGGGCTCCTGCCCTCCCATTCCGTAAGCACTATGACCTGGATGTCGGACAAATCTGGGATTGCATCGAGCGAGGTGCGTTTCATTGACCAAAATCCCCATGCGGATAGAAAGCATACGAGGAAAATTATTAGGAATTTATTTTTTGAGGAAAACTCAATTATGTTATTTAACATCAAACTCTCCTTTAGTCCCCATTAATAATGGTTGTCTGAGGCTAATTAGTGTATATGACTGTGATCGGGTAACTTGTCGGCTGTGTCCTGCTCCATCTGCATTTCTTCGTTGGATTCTTCTTTCCATGCAGCGACTGCGGCCTGTACCTTGCTCTCGGAGTCGATTAAGAAATTGGCCCTGGATATGACACGCTCTCCCTCGCTTAACCCGCCTGTTACCTCATAGTATCCACCTGCGGCTCTGCCGATCATGATTTTCCTTATCTCGATGTTACCGTTGCCCTTGTCTACAAACACTATGTCCTTGGCACCGGTCCTTAGCACCGAGCTTTTGGGTACTGAGAGTTGGGTGCCAAGAGGGATATCGATCTCAATGTTTGTGTACATCTCGGGCAGGAGTTTGGTGTCGGGATTAGGGAACTCTAGACGCACCTTAATTGTTCTAGAGACCGGGTCTAGGTGGGGCCATATGAACTCAACGGTCCCTGTGAGTGTCTCGCCCGGCAGTGCATCGAGCGTCATCTTAGCCTTATCCCCTTTGTTGATAAGGTGGATCTCGTTCTCGTATATATCTACGTTTACCCAGACCGAGGAGTGGTCGGCAATGGTATAGATACTTGTGTTGGGCTCAACGTACATATTGGGGAAGGCGTTGCGCTCGACTATGTTCCCTGAGATCGGCGAGTGAATTACAAGGCTTTTTTTCACTTTGCCCGTGCGCTCGAGCTCGCGTATTTGGCTGTTGGAAATATCCCAGAGCCTAAGTCGTCTCTTGGCGGCTTCGAGCATGGAGTTTGCACCGCTCGAGACCTCGGGGAATTCGCTTTGGCTAAGAATGTCTTTGGATCTTAGTGCCAGTAGGTATTCCTCTTGTGTGGACAGGAGCTCTGGGCTGTATATGGAGAAAAGCGGCTCACCCTTGTTTACATACTGCCACTTGTAGTCAACAAAAACATTGTCTATCCACCCGCTTATCTTTGTGTGAACGTGCTCTATTCGCGTTTCGTCCAGCTCTACTTTACCGGTCGTCCTAATTATCTTTTCTAGGTTGCGCATCTCTACGGGTGAGGTTTTAACACCTATTAGCTGCTGGCGTTCGGGGCTTACATTAAACACGGAATCGGAGCCGTTGGTTTTTTGGGGCTGCATAGTGGAGTGATCATGCTGATTTTTTGTTTGGGCCGCTTTGGAGTCATTGCTGCTCTTTTTCATAACCGGGACCGTGTCCATCCCGCAAATGGGACAGTTGTCTTTATCGGGTAGCCTGACCGAGGGGTGCATGGCACAGGTCCAGTACTCAATCTCTCCCTCGGCATCAAAGATAGGTTTGGGGAGGTGGCCGGAGTGATCCGAAGCTTTTTCCTTCCCATTAATAAGAGGTATTTTATATCCCAGCATATTAAGCAATAGGATTGAGAGTAGGGCCAATGCCACTACCGAGATCAGTATTTTGTATCTGTTACTCATTATTATTCTCCTCGTTGTTACTACTGTCCATTGCCTGGGGGCTATCGGTGATTGCTACACCGGTTATAGCCTCGATCCGTGCTATGGATTTGTTGTATTCCGTTAGCTGTTTTTCATACTCAATCTCGAGATTAAAGAGGGTTATTAGGCTGTCTAGCAGTGTTAAGAAGTCTATATCGCCCACTTGGTATGCAGAGATAGAGGACTCGAGCGATAGGCGCGACTGGGGTATGATGGCGCTCTTGTAAAGCTTGATCACCTGTAGAGCTGTGTCGGCGTTAAGGTAGTTGTTTTCAACTTGGTAAATAACATTACTCTCAACATCGGCAAAATCGTTTTTTGCACCACTAAGCTCAATTGATGCGCGCTCTACCCCTGGGCGTTCTCGTTTCCAGAAGTATGCAGGCACTCTGAGTCCGACCCCGATCTGCCAAATGTCGTCTAAGTCATTGCTTCCACCGTCGCGGTTGAAATATGTGCCCTCTAAGAGAATGTCGGGATAGTACTGTTTTTTGGCGAGGTCGAGTGATCTCTGTTTACTCTCAATCTTCTTGGAAATTGATTTCAGAGTAGGGGACGAATCACGGGCCTGATCGGTGAGGTTTGCTGCCGTGAGGTTTAAGTCGGCTATGCCAATGTCTTCTGGGCTCCCGAACCGGGTGTCGGGTCCGCGGTGAAGGAGGTCTCTTAATCTGCTCTCCGTGACATTTTTTTTGTTGTTGAGCAAAAGCAGTTTTTCTATAAATCCCGATATCTCGACCTGGGCTTTAATTACGTCTTGCTGGATACCCATACCGACCTCATACCTAGATACAGTGACGTCGAGGAAATTCTCGAGCAGCTTTTTATTTCGCTCTGTGATCTCTATGGCTTTGCTCACAAAGTACCAATCATAGTATGTTTGTCTTAGGTTAGAGATGAGTTCCTGTTTTACGACTTCTTCGTTCCATCTTTTTGTCTCGGCCATCTCTTGGGCTGCATCCTGCTTTAACCTCAGCTTGCCGGGGAACGGGATTTCCTGTCGTAGAAATAGTTGCCAGTCCGATCTGGGGTCATCACCGATGGTAATTTCCGAGAAACCCACGTTTTTAATTCGCCCACCCACAATTGGGTTTGGCAATGCACCCTCTTGGATAGCAAACTTTTCTGCCGATTGAGTGTTTAGGTTGGCTAACCTGATCTCGGGGTTATTTCCCATGGCCTCAATGATCATGGAGTCCAAGGTCTCAATATCCCCTGCTAACACCTCGGGTGCATAACAGAGCATTAATGCTGCAATTGTTAATAGTACTTTCATCATTATCTCCCTTTAATCTCGTTAAAAAATTCTTGCCATTGCTAAAGCCCAGCAATTGCAATTATGTAGTTTTAGGACGCAACGGTCCCGGGTTTACATAATCAAAAAAAATTGTATGTGTGAAGATAAATCAGATAAGAAAAGAAGATTTTAAAACGATTAAATCAGGCGGGTCGTGATCGTTTAACAATAGATGATCTATCGTATGTGATCTATTTAAAAAATGGATCGAACTAAATGCATCAAAATTTATTGAGCTAACCGGGCTCTTATTCGTTAAGTCCTGATCACTTTGCTTATTAACAATAAGGCTTAAACAACAACTGTCGGTACTGTGCTGGAAAGTAGGATTACCGACAAGTTTGTCGTTGTTGCCATCAGTATCAGAGCCGGAAATGACCACCTGCATACCAGAATGACAACCCCCGGAGGCTTTGCTTTTAACCTCGTCGGGTGCAAACGTGACACCGGTTATGCCCGAGTAGCATATAAACACACTTATTGTCAATAGATAGTAAATGGCTCTCATAACTCACCTGTAACTAATAATATGGTTTCTAAATCGTATGTCAATATCGGTTGGGGATAAAGGGGCTCTGCAATATTTCGATACACTGGATATATTGTATAGAATATATACCGATGAAAAAGCTACTGATAGTATCGAATAGACTACCTGTAACTGTCGCAAAAAATAAAGGCAAATTCAGCTTTGAGCGAAGCGTAGGGGGCTTGACCACAGGGGTAAGTTCGCTTGAGATAGCTTCGAAACAGCTTTGGATCGGGTGGCCGGGCATTACTGTTTCGGGCTCGGCGGATTCTAAAACTATACGCAAAAAACTACTCCCTATGGGGTACCACCCAGTTTTTCTTACGGAGCGTGATATCGAGGAATATTATCACGGGTTTTGTAACGAGACTCTCTGGCCGCTTTTTCATTACTTTGTGCAGTACGCAATATATGACGAGAGTTTTTGGAATGCTTACGTGAGGGTAAACAAAGCATTTTGCGATGCCATAATTCAAGTAGCCGGCAAAGATGATGTGATCTGGATACACGATTACCAACTAATGCTGCTCCCGATGCTTCTTAGGAAAAAACTCCCCGGGGCTAAAATCGGTTTTTTTCTACATATCCCCTTTCCCTCGTCTGAGATATTTCGGCTGATGCCGTGGTCCGGTGAGATTCTACAGGGTCTAGTGGGTTCGGACCTGATCGGGTTTCATACGTTCGACTATGCCCGGCACTTTCTAGAGAGCATTAGGAGGGTGTTGGGGTATGAGCATACACTTGGGCAGTTAACTGTAGGTAACCGTGCAGTTAAAGTCGATACGTTCCCTATGGGTATAGATTACGATAGATTCTCGGCCGCCCCGCAAAAACCCGAGGTCAAGGAGAAGGTCGGGGAGTTGCGTAAAGGGCTTAACAAAAACTACAAGGTGATACTGTCTATAGACAGGCTCGATTACACAAAGGGCATACCGCAGAGGCTTAGGGCTTACGACCTGTTTCTGAAACAGAACCCTAAGTACATAGGCAAGGTGATCTTGATCCTGGTTGCAGTGCCCTCGCGCGTGGAGGTAGAGCGCTATAAGGTGCTTAAGCAGACTATTGATAACCTAGTCGGCAAGATAAACGGGAAGTACGGGACATTGGAGTGGGCGCCGATCAGGTATTTGTATCGTTCGTTTGAGTTCAATGACCTTGTGGCGTTGTATTCAGTCGCGGATGTGCTTTTCTTGACCCCCATAAGGGATGGAATGAACCTGATAGCCAAGGAGTATATAGCATCTAAGTCCAAGGGCAGGGGGGTGCTTATACTGGGTGAGATGGCGGGTACGGCTAAGGAGCTTGGTGAGGCCTTAATCATCAATCCAAATGACGAGATAGGTACAGCAGGCGCACTTAAACAAGCCATAGAGATGGCGCCCCAGGAGCAAAACACAAGGCTCCAGAGCATGAGGAGCCGACTTGGACGCTATGATGTCGGGAGGTGGGCCAATGACTTTATGGAGAGGCTAAAGCAGGTAAAAGAGGTCGATAAACAGCTTGTGTCCAGATCACTTACTACAAGGGCAAAAAAAGATCTGGTAAAGGGGTATAGAAAATCACAACACCGATTAATCTTGCTCGATTACGACGGCACGCTTATGCCGTTTAATGAAAAGCCCGAGAGGGTAAAACCGGACAACGAACTCGTGGCAATACTAAAAGCCCTAAAAGCAGACACCGGAAATAGGATTGTAATAATAAGCGGGCGGGACCGAAAGACCCTAAACAAGTGGGTAGGGGAATACGCAGGCGGGCTGGTTGCGGAACACGGGGTGTGGATAAAGGAGAAATCGTGGCGTACAATCGAGACGTTGACCGATGAATGGAAGAGTGAGATAAGGCCGATTTTGGAAATTTTTGTGGACAGGACACCGGGCTCGTTCGTAGAGGAAAAAGATTTCTCGTTGGTCTGGCATTTTAGGAAAGTAGACCCGGCGCTGGCAGTTGTCAGGGTAGGGGAGCTAAAGGATATACTCCATCAAATTACATCTAACCTAAATGTAGGGGTGCTAGAGGGTAATAAAGTGATTGAGGTAAAGAACACCGGGGTGAACAAGGGCAGGGCCACACAGTACTGGGTCGGTAAGCGGAAGTGGGATTTTATATTGGCTGTGGGAGATGATGCGACTGACGAGGACATATTCGAGGTCTTGCCGGAGAGGGCGTTTAGCATAAAAGTAGGTTTCGGGGCGTCTAAGGCACGGTTTAATGTGCCGGGTGTGAAGCAGGTTCGTGAGCTTTTAAGGGCCCTGGCAAAAAACTAGATCTCTGCAAAATTCTAGGGAGGCTATATGGAACACGTAACTGTCAAGGGAACTGAGGTTAAATCCTCTAGGATAGGGCTAGGGGCATGGGCCATTGGGGGCTGGCTATGGGGAGGGAGTGACGAGAGGGAGTCGATCGATACGATCCATAAGGCCCTCGACAATGGGATAACGCTCATCGATACCGCAGCCATTTACGGGTTTGGCCGCTCCGAAGAGATTGTAGGGAAGGCAGTAGCAGAATACGGCGGGAGAGAAAACATAGTCATAGCTACAAAAGCGGGACTCGACTGGACCACGGGTAAAGTGTATAGGAACTCAACAAAGGAAAGAATCAGAACTGAGATTGATGATTCTCTTAAAAGGCTTCAAACGGACTATATTGATATATATCAGATTCACTGGCCGGATTATGAGTGCTCGATAGAAGAGCCGGCTGAAGTGATGTCTGAGCTCTTGAGCTCTGGCAAGATACGCGCAGTCGGTGTGAGTAACTATACTGTCGAGCAGATGGACCGATTCCGTGCGGTTTCACAACTCCACTGCTCACAACCGCCCTATAACATGTTTGAGAGAGGTATAGAAGAGGACATTATCCCATACTCTAACCAAAACAACATAACGATGCTCTTGTACGGGGCCATATGTCGAGGGCTTCTAAGCGGGAGGATGACTACAGAGACTCGGTTCGAGGGGGATGATATAAGGAAAGTGGACCCGAAGTTTAAGGAGCCGAGGTTTAGCAAATATATAAAAGCTGTAGATGAACTCGATAAATTTGCGCAGGAAAACTATGGCAAGAGGGTTATACACCTGGCATTGCGGTGGGTGCTGGATATGGCCCCCGGGCATATAGCGCTTTGGGGAGCCAGAAGGCCGTCGCAGCTTGATCCTCTAAGTGAGGTCTTTGGCTGGTCTCTAGATAACGATGCTTTCACAGCCATCGACATTATTATCGATAAACACATTGTTACACATATCGGGCCCGAATTCATGGCCCCGCCCACAAGCGGCAGGCTCGGTGCAGGGGCTTAATAGACAGTGCTAGGGTACATTTTTAAAGGATGGATTAGATTGGGTTATGAATGTGGTGGTGCTTAATTGAAAGTAAATTGTTCAGTATATGGTCTGCCGCGGTGAATTTGCCGGGGTCTATTCTTTTGTCGGGGATTGCGATGCACTTCATGCCCGCTGCCTTTGCGGATCTGACCCCGTTTATTGAATCCTCAATTGCTACGCACTCGGTGGGTAAAACACAGAGCTCTTTGGCCGCATGGATATAAATATCGGGATGGGGTTTGCCGTTTTCGGTACATTCGCCGGAGACCACAGCCTCGAAATATTTGTGTAGGCTGAATCTATCGAGCACATACTCTATAACACGCATAGGTGAGCTCGATGCGACTGCCAAAGAAAGTCTTTTCTCGCCTAAATCCGATAGCAGTCGTCGTAGGCCTTTTACGAGCTCTAGCTCTTTGTCGTATATACCGATCAGAATGTCTAACCTTTCATCTACAAGTTCCCCTACAGACTCGGGCAGGCTGAAAGTGTCTTTTAGTAACTTTCCGGAATCGTTTTGATTAAGTCCTAGTATTTTCTCGCGATAGGTGGGTGTGTATTGGATGTCTCTTCGGGCCAGGAGCTCGCGCTCGGTTTTTTCCCAAAGCGGCTCGCTATCGATCATAACCCCGTCCATGTCGAATATTACGGCTTTTATCATTGTTACCTGTGTGCGTTGCTTGGAGGTGTGTGAAATAGTGTAGGCAATATTATACCTAAACTATTACTCTCGTAGGTAATGTCGGAGCTCTGTGTTTAATGACTGCAGGTGCCCGGGTGCTTAACGGATGACAATTCCGAAAGCAATGGGGAAATATAGCGGGAAGTATGGTCTGTAGTAATAAGGGTATGGGCTATAGTATCCGTAATAGGGCCCGTAGCCGTAATAGCTGGGATAGTAGCTGAAACCGAAGTTTATGTAAGGTCTGTATCTGTAGCGGTGTTTCTTGTAGCCGTAGCCATAACCTCCGTGTCTGTATCCGTGTTTATAGCCGTATCCACCATGTCTGTATCCATGCCTGCCGTGTTTGTAGCCGTAACCGCCGTGCTTGTATCCGTGTCTGCCGTGTTTGTAGCCGTAACCGCCGTGCTTGTATCCGTGTCTGCCATGTTTGTAACCGTAGCCGCCGTGCTTGTAACCGCCATATCTGTCGCCTCTATAACCGTGTCTGCCGTGTTTGTAACCGCCGTGTCTGCTGTGTTTATAGCTGCCGTGACCACCGCCCTTATAGCCGTGGCCCCTGCTCTTAGCGAATGAACTGGTTTGAGATAATTGGGGTGAGAGAGAGAGGACAAGTGCAAAAGCCGCCAAAAATATCACTATCTTTTTCATACTCGCCTCCTCCTGATTACTATACTAATATAAACTACAGACCGAACACAATAGTTGCATCTCTAGTAATACCATAATAATAGAATGCATCAAAAAGTTAATTTATCCACAAATTTTATTGCCGGAGGAGAGGGGGGTAGAGCATCATTGTGTTTTTATGGTAATGGTGTCTGGATCCACATGTACGGTGACCTCGGACGCAGGGATTGTGGACTCGATATCCTTTACGATGACCTCGGCCAGTTCATGGGACTCAACAAAACTGAGTGTGTGGTCGATCACAAGATGAAACTCGATGAATTTCTTGGCCCCAGCGCTACGTGTCCTTAATTTGTGGTAGCTCTTTACGGTCGGTTTGTATTTCTCTATGACCCCTTCTACTTTTTTCACAATGTGATCGGGGAGCTCCCTGTCCATCAACACATCGATGGATTTCTTTAAGATCTCTAAGGTTGACCATATGATTAGGACGGCAATTATAATCGACACGATGGAGTCAATGAACGTGAGCCCGGTAAGTCTGATCGCAATGAGCCCGATTATGACCCCTAGATTAGTGTATACATCGAAACGGAAATGATAGCTGTCGGCTTTAAGAGCCAGGCTCTCTGTCTCTTCTGCTACTCGGTTTATGTGTCTGGCTACAAAAAAGCTGATGACAACGGACAATGCCATAATCAAAATACCGTAGTCCAAAGAGCTAAGCTCACCGCCGTAAATGATCCTCTTGCCCGAGATGTATATGAGGTAGAGCGAGGAGAGAAAAATAAGCAGGCTCTGGAATAACCCTGCCAGCCCCTCCACTTTACCGTGGCCGTACTTGTGATCGGTGTCTGCTGGTTTGTCTGACTTTCTTATTGAAAAGTAGTTGACCGTCGACGCAGTGAGATCGAGTAGGGAATCCACAGCGGAGGTCAATATGCTTATGGAATTTGTGAAAAAACCGAAGATGAGCTTTACGGTGATTAAAAAGAGTGAGGCAAATACTGAGAGCAGAGCGGTTTTGAGTTTGAGGTCTTTATTGTTTGAGGAGCTTATGCTGTCTGGCAACTTAGGGCCCTGTAAAGCTCTTTGTGGTTTACATTTACACGTACAGCATTAACTGCTATCTGGTGCGATCGGATCAAACCACCACTATTCTTCGCTCATTCTTTCTTCGAGCATCCTTTCCAATCTCTCTTTGTATTCCTCGATGTCGATACGGATTCTGGACACCCCGGTCTCCATAGCGGCCTTGGCAACTGCCACGGACTCCCAAATAAGAACTCTGGGATCAAAGGGTTTGGGTACGATGAACTCAGGGCCGAACTCGAAATTGGTCTGACCGTAGGCTTTGGCTACCATGCCGTGCGCACCTTTTTTGGCCAGGTTGGCTAGGGAGTATGCAGCGGCTATTTTCATCTCTTCATTGATGGCTGTGGCCCGGACATCGAGTGCTCCCCTAAATATGAACGGGAACCCGAGCACATTATTTACCTGGTTTGGGTAGTCAGAGCGGCCTGTGGCCATAATGAGGTCGCTACGTACCGACTTGGCTGCTTCGTATGAAATCTCGGGGTCGGGATTGGCCATAGCAAAAATAATGGGCTTGTTTGTCATCGAGTCTACCATCTCGGGCGAGACCGCCCCGCCTGTAGATAGTCCCACGAACACATCTGCCCCCCTCATGGCCTCTTCGAGGGTTCTAAGCTTGGTGTCAATGGCAAAAGCCTCTTTTTGCTCATTCATGTTCTCTTCGCGGCCCTTGTAAATCACACCCCTGCTGTCGCATAGGATGAAGTTTTCTTTGTTGGCGCCTAGTTGTATAAAGAAGTCCGCGCACGCTATTGCCGAGGCCCCGGCACCGTTAAACACCATTCGCAGATCGCCTATATCTTTATCGACCAGCTCGCATGCGTTTAATAACCCTGCACCCGAGATAATGGCTGTGCCGTGCTGGTCGTCGTGGAACACAGGGATATCCATTTCCCGTTTGAGCTCCGTTTCGATGTAGAAGCATTCGGGTGCCTTAATGTCTTCAAGGTTTATACCGCCGAATGTGGGCTCAAGGAGTTTTACGGTGTTAATAAGTTCTTCGGGGTCGGTTGTATCGATCTCGATATCAAAAGCGTCTATGTCGGCGAATCTCTTAAAAAGCACGCTCTTGCCTTCCATAACAGGCTTTCCTGCGAGTGCTCCGATTTTACCCAGTCCGAGCACTGCCGTACCGTTAGACACAACACCGACCAGGTTGCCTTTGTTGGTATACTCATATGCCAGATCGGGGTTTTTATCAATCTGTCTGCAAGGTTCTGCTACACCTGGGGAGTAAGCGAGTGATAGATCCCACTGGGTAGTACAGGGTTTTGTAGGCATGACCTCTAGCTTGCCTTTTCTACCTTTACTGTGGTAGTCGAGGGCTGCCTGTTTCATATCTCTTTCAGCGTCGTCAGCGCTTGACATTAAGTTAGCATCCTCCTTATGTAATACCTCTTCAAGGATTGGGGATTGATAAGCTACTCCTATTAATTGATTAGTTACTCACAGTGCAACCGCAACCCACCGGACTGCAACCACAACCCGACTCACTAGCTACGGTGCTGGTAGATTCATTATTTGAATGGATTCCAAATGCAGAAAACATTTTCTCTACATCTTGACTGTTACAGCTGATGCAAGCTATTGTGTCTTCATCATTCAAAACGAGGGCCTCGAACTTCGCTGAGCACTCGTTACACCTATATTCAAATATCGGCATCTCCACCTAAACCTCCCGGTGTATGAATAGGTAGCCAACAAGTATAAAAATTCTGTGATAATAGTCAATAGCGAAATACCTTTAATTTATAAAGGTTAAAAATTGTAAGTAATGAACTAAGGCTAAAAATACTACTGGTTTACAAGCCACCAGTATTTAATCTCTTTGTGCTGACCGCTATACGAAAGTGCTGCAATATAGTTTTTAGCGGGCACGAGGTTATAGATCTTCCACTCTTTATTGTTGCTTGAGGATACATAATTATTTACAGCTTCGGGATCCTGAAGGCTCTCGGGATCGAGGTGATCGAGCACATCGAAGTCCCTCAAGCGTGAGGATACCCCAAGCCCCCTGGCCTTAATCACCGCTTCCTTTGAGGTCCATATGTAGAAAAAAGCGTCATTTTTCTTCTCAGATGCACAGGAGGATACAAACGAACGTTCAGCCTGGGTGTAGTATCGGTCGATGATTTTATCTAGTCTCTTTACCTCTCGGAGCGATTCGATATCCACACCGACTTCGGTGTTGCGGGTTACTGCGATCAAAATCAGATTGCCCGAATGGCTTGTATTAAACTCAACGGGCGTGCTTAGTTTGTCGCGTGCTATCTCGGGTTTGCCATGTTTGTTGGAGCCAAGCGGGATCGCAGACGGGTCGTAGTGCAGATAGCTGCTCAAGAGCTGTCGTAGTATCCCGCGTGATACAATAAATCTGTCCTTGTTAATCCCCTCTGGGATCCGCCCTGCTTTATCTAGCTCGGAATCTGAGAGATACGACAAGAGTTTTTGGGTATTATGACGCTCTTTGTCCAGATCGATACGCCATAGATCGATCTGATTGCCGTCGAGCTCTAGTGTGTCTGGGTGTTTTTGCCACTCTACATTTTTTAGAATCATGTTACCGTGCTAAATAGGTTTATCGCATATTAAAATATTGCCTGAAATGAGAGGGTTTGTCGTTATGCGGACTAATCAGGTTTGAGATTTGTTTGTCAGGTTCTTAAAAACTCTTCCAGAAATCCACACCTGCCCAAGCCAGGATTTTCTGACCGTATATATTCAGATAGAACAGGTTGTTTGAGACCATGAGAATTCCTATCACTACCAGTGTGCCGCCTACAAGGATCTTGTACACAGAGTAGTGTTTCTTTATCCAACCGAATGCACTGAGTGCCTTGGACAGAGCAAGACCGGTCAGTATAAAGGGCAGCCCGAGCCCGATAGAATATATGAAGAGCAGAAAGGCACCCTTGGCAGCACCCTCGGCCGTGCTTGCGTAGAGCAGGATTGATGCGAGTATTGGCCCCACACAAGGTGTCCAACCGAACCCGAATGCCACTCCCAGCAGGAACGTGCCGAAAAGGCCCAGTTTCTCGCCGGTTATATTTAACCTGCGCTCTCTATAGAGCTGTGGGATTTTGATTACATCCATAGAGAAGAGTCCAAACAGTATAATGAACACACCGGAGATCTGGAGTAAAAGGATTTTATGCTGCTGCAAGAACTCGCCCGCAAACGAAGCGGATGCGCCCAGCGCGACGAAAACAAATGAGAACCCGAGTACAAAAAAAACGCTGGGGATAAAAATCTTGGAGAGCTTTCCTCCACCGCTGTCTTCGGTAAGTTCCTCGAACGACATCTTGGATACCAACGAGATGTAACCAGGGATAAGAGGTAGAACGCAGGGGGAAAGAAACGATACAACCCCTGCCAAGAATGCGAATACCAGGCTTACCTCTGCTTCGATAGGGTTCACTTGGTTATCTCCGCAATGCCGTTTATTAGTGCTTTTTCTCCCTTTTCGTTTATAAAGGGGCCGTAAAATGTATGAGCAATCTTGCCGGTTCTGTCTATGAACATTGTGGTGGGTAATGCCGGTATACCCGAGGAGTTGGATACAATGCCGTCTGGGTCAAATAGATTGGGGTAGGTTACGCCCACAGACTTTAAGAATTCTAAGGCGTTTTTTCTATCGTCGGTTACATCCACTCCCACAAACATAACACCTTTATCTTTGTGCTTTTTCCATGTTTTTTCGAGAAGCGGCATCTCTTCGCGGCAGGGCCCGCACCACGTGGCCCAGAAGTTGAGCACAACCGGTTTACCCTTTAGTGACTCAGCAGAAAAATTCACGTCACCATCAAGTGACTCGAGCTTGGAAAGCTGATCGATAACATTGCCCTGCCCGCCCCGTTTGCATGACATTAAAAGCGGGGTTGCGATCGCAAGCGTAAGGATCGTGAATAAGCAGAGCTTTTTATACATTGTTACTCCTTGTGTGTGCTAGGTTAAATCTTGATATAATATACCATCCAATTTTCATAGTCGTTTTATTGCGTTTTGAGACATAGATTGTTTAGGATCTTTAATCTCTTGGGTTTTACTCCCGGTTTAAACCTATCCTCTGATGCCGTTTATGTATGACTTTGTTAAGGAATTGCCCGGGGAGTTAAATAAACGGTCGGTCCTATCGTATTCTACCAGAGTCCCTGATTCCTCAATCGGCCAAAAAAATGCTGCATAATCTGAAACCCGCTTTGCTTGTGCGAGGTTATGGGTCACTACGACCAAGGTGTATCTATCTTTTAGCCCGGCCATAAGGTCTTCGATAATACCGGTGGAAATGGGATCAAGGGAGCTGCATGGTTCGTCCATCAATAATGCTTCGGGCTCTAAGATTAGTGCGCGTGCTATACATAGTCTTTGCTGTTGTCCGCCCGAGAGGGTAAACGCCGAGTCATGCATACGGTTTTTCACCTCGTCCCAGAGGCCTACGTCTTTTAGCGCGTTGGTTATCGATTCTTCTACCTCGTCTTTGCCGCGAAGTCCGTGTTCGCTAAGCGGTAGGGACAGGTTTTTCCATATAGAGAGGGGGAACGGGTTGGGCTTCTGGAATATCATACCGATCTTTGTTCTAAGTCTTACGACATCGATGGCGCTGCCAATAATTTCGGTGTTGTTGGTTTTAATACTTCCTCTTACCTGGCAACCGGGGATTAGGTCCGTTAGACGGTTTATACAGTTTAGAAAGCTGGTTTTTCCGCAGCCCGAGGGCCCGATGACAGCAGTAGTACGGTTGGCTGCTACGGACATTGAAATGTCTTTGAGGGCGGTTTTCCCGTGGTAGCTGATACTTAAATCGCTAGTGCTGAGGTATATGCCCTGGGTGCTCTGATCGGATTGGGCCTCTAAATTTGAGTTTGCTACTCTTAGTGTGGTGTTGGGGTAGTTACTCATTTTGCGCGTAGCCCCCTTCCAAAATAATTGTTGCTTATATAGATCGCCGTGATGTTTATTACGAGTATCAATGTTATTAGTACCAAAGCCGATGCATAAGCTTGGCTGTTGCCTCCGGGGACGTTCATTGAGAGGTCGTATATATGGACGGAGAGTGCTCGCCCGGAATCGAACAGGGAAGAGGGCATCCTATCCACATAGCCGCTTGTAAACAGCAGTGCAGCAGTCTCGGCGATTGCCCTTCCTATTGCTAGTATGAAACCCGCAAGGAGTGCCGGGAGTGCCTGTGGCAAAAGGATATGCATGATCGTAGTGGTATGAGACAAACCGAGTGAGTAGGCCCCCAGACGGTAGCTGTTGGGTAGAGCCCTTAGCCCCTCCTCAGCGGTGCGGATGAATAGAGGTAGCACCATGCATGCCAGTGTAAGCCCGCCTGAGAGGATCGAAAAACCGAACCCAAGCAGCTTTGAGAAAAATGCATAGCCAAAAAGCCCAAACACTATAGACGGTATCCCGGCTAGGGTGTCTAGAGAGCGTCGGACGAGTTTGCCAACACTGCTATCGGGGCTTGTAAACTCGGCCAGGTACACAGCAGTGCCGAGCCCAAGCGGGATTGAAGCAAACATAGCGATTGAAAGAATTAGCAGAGTCGAAATAAGTATAGAGCTTATGCCGCCCTGTCTGCCCGCATCCAAGGGCGGGGAGGTTAAAAAATCCCACGAAAGCTGGCTGTATCCGTTTATGAAAATTGTGTAGAGGATCCACACAAATACAACGCTCACAGCTGCGGCCACGGACCATAGAACTATTTTGGATACTATGTCGGCCACTTTGCTCTGCTTGTGTGTTGAGCTCTCGGGATTCATAAACTCAGTTCCTATAAGACTCTTCAGCATTTTTATTTGTTAGCTGAGTAATTGCTATGAGTACTATTATTAGCAATGCCAGCACGAGGCCGCTTACGAACAGTGCCGATCTGTGCTCGCCGCTTGCGTAAGATATTTCTAGAGCAATGTTAGCTGTGAGGGTTCTTATGGGGGCAAAAATACTAGTTGGTATCTCGGGAATGTTGCCGCATACCATTAGCACAGCCATGGTTTCCCCTATTGCCCTGCCCACACCCAATATAACTCCAGTAGTAATACCCTTGGCGGCTTGCGGAATGATAATACGTCGAATGGTGCTTAGTTTTGTGAAACCGAGCGCGTAAGCACCCTGTGTGAACTGTGCAGGTACACCTGCCAGACTTACCTGAGTAGTTAGTGCGATGGTGGGGAGTATCATAAGAGAGAGTATGCAGATCCCGGCAAGCAGGCTTTGACCCGGGGGAGAGATGTGGCCGATGAGCGGGACTAATTCCACAAGACCCCAAAATCCGAAGACAACAGAAGGTATGCCGGCTAATAGCTCAATCAACCGTTTGTATATGGTCTTTATATACCTGGGTGCGTAGTAATTGCTGAAGACTGCTGACAAAATCCCTACAGGGGTAGCTACTAAAACGCTCCCGAGCATTACTAGAAGAGACCCGACCACTATGGGTGTGATCCTGAAAGAGTTTTCTGTGGGGTGCCAAGAGGGGTCGGTCAGAAAGCTTGCAATACCGATATCGCGGAGTGCGGGGTAGGACTCGCGTATAAGAAAAAAAACAATCAGCACAAGTACGAGTGCTGTCAGTATTGAAGAAGTCTTGAGTACGGCTCTAAATACAGTGTCAATGGTGGACCGGGGCAAAGTACTGCTCCTTAATAATGCGGTGAACTTTCTCGGACCTGGCAAACTCTATAAACTTTTTTACTGTGCCCACAGGCTCGTTCTTTGTAACGAGAAGTAACGGGCGGGCAAGGGGATAGGTTCCATTAGCCACATTAGTCAGGTTGGCAGAGATATTGTTGATTGGGAGTAGCTTTATGTCGTTACCTCTTTTTATGCTGTACTCAGCCGTACCTATAGACACATAGCCTATGGATTGATTTGTGCTAGCTATGGTTTTAATACCCTGCTCGTTATCGCCAATTATTATATGGGGTCTAATATCTGAGGAACTCAAATCAAAATAGTCTAAAAATACGTCTAACGTTGCCCGGCCCGCAGCCTTGTTGACCACAATAATTTTTTCATCCCGCCCCCCGAGCTCATTCCAGTTTTCAAGGTCTCCCTTATATATATCTATGATTTGGTCGGAACTCAGTTGTGTGACGGGGTTTTGGCTGTGGAGTATGATGCTCACACCGTCGCGTGCTATCGTGTAGTTGTTAAGCCCATTTTCCCCCGGCCTTAATGCTCTTGATACCATTCCTATGTCTGCTGTGCCGTCCCTGGTATCGAGGATACCCCTCGATGAGCCCCCGGATTGAACGTCTACTCTTACTCCCGGGTGCTCGAGTTCAAACTGCTTTGCAATTTCCAGGACCATGGGTGCTAACGTGCTTGAGCCGGTGATAATGATTTTTTGGTTTGTTGTGTTTGAAGCCCCCGCCTCGTGCGGGGTTCTGTCGCAGCCAACAACAAGTGCACTCAATATAATTGTCGCAATTAATATTTCTCTCATGGTATCTAAGCAGCTCTCTTTTTTTACCCGAGCTTAGCTATTGTCTCGGGGCTTAAATCATCAACTGTATCTATATCGTTTAGGGCTGGAAGCATTTTGTGTGTTAGCCCGAGTGTCTTTACTTTTGTGAGTGTTTGCTCGAGCACGCTTTCTGTACTCCAATCGATATCATCGAATAACCGGGGCAAATAGCGGTCGAGACCCAAGAGGTAATACCCGCCGTCATGAGCGGGGCCTATTACTACCTGATTACTGTCCAGTATGTTTAGAGCATCGATGATTATACTTTCAGTTACATCAATGCAATCCGTACCTATAATTACAACTTTGCTTGCCCTGCTTGAAAACTCATTATTAAAAGCGTTCGAGATCCGCTCGCCCAGTGAAGAACCCTGTTGGGGGTAAAGGATGGGTGGGGCAACTCCGAGCCATGTGCTGCATTGGTCTATCTTGTGGGGAGGATCGAAGTATATCTTTAACTCGTATGCCTGTGACCGAGAGAGGTCGTCCACAAGCTTAGTCGCCATATCGGAGTAGATGGCTGCCGCGTTTACTGTGCCAATATCGTGTGCGAGCCTGGTTTTCACTTGTCCCGGGGTAGGGTATTTAACGAACACTATCAGTCTGTTTTCGTTCTTATTTAATGGCATGTCGTATGTGGGCCGATAGTTTTATGCAGTATTCCCGCCGCAGCTGCTGCCGGCCCCTGCAGTACAGCCCAGGCAGTGGGAATCAAATGCTATCTGGCGCCCCATTAGGCGCTGTATATCAAAATTGAATATTGTCATAGGTTCGCGCTGGGTATGGACTTGCATCTCAAGCATCTGATTAAAATCACAGTCGTATATGTTGCCGTCGTGGCTCACACTTATGAGCGAGCGGCACATAACACCCTGGGCAGCTTGCGGATTAAATGCATTTACTAACTTAGTCATGTATTCGTCATAAGCACCTAGGCGCTCTAGCTGCTGCTTAAACCTATTGATGGGCATATTGGTGATGGTGTAGAGGTTATTAAACGAAATCCCGTATTTTGCATTGAGTTCTCTTTTGAAATCCGATTCCAGATCGGATTGTGGTGCGGGAAGGAACGCACCGACGGGGTTGTACACAAAATTAAGCGTGAGACCCGACCCCTCATTGCCATAGCCGACACGGTTTAGGAGCTTTATTGATTTAATGCTCTTTTCGAAAACACCTTGGCCCCTTTGTTTGTCTGTGAAGTATTCTTGGTAGTAGGGCAGCGATGAGATGACCTCGACACTGTGGAGAGCATAGAACTCGGGCAGGTACCTCTTGCTCTCGCCGCTAAGTGGGTTGCCGTCTATGGTGACGGTGAGGTTGTGACGGACCATCACGTGCTTGCCTAACTTTTTGGCCTCGACGACAAAATAATCGAAGTGAGGGTTAAGCTCGGGTGCACCGCCCGTGAGGTCTAGATTTTTAATAGAATCGTGATCGGCGAGAATCTCAAGGCAGCGGTCTACACTCTTTAGGTCAATCTGCTCTTTTCGTTTAGGTGAGGCGTCTACATGACAGTGGAGACAGGTTTGGTTGCATAGTTTTGTGACGTTTACTTGGAGGGTTTCTATGGAAGTGGGGTGTAGGGATAGGCCCTTTGACTTGATAAGACGATTAAAATCGTAATCATTGATGCTGTGAGTTTCATCCCGGGTGGGTTTAGTTTTTAGGACGACGTTATCTCTCATGAATAATCCCTTTTCTTTCGTGCTCTGCTGTTAGTTATAGTGCTCCCTGTTTCTCTAAATTGTTATGCATCTGGATCGCATGGATCAGTGTTATACCGGCATCCATCGAGGCTGCAACGTGTACCGCTTCGGTCATCTGCTCGGGGTCTGCGCCCGACTCGAGGCACTGGGTGGTGTAGGCGTCGATGCAGTAGGGGCACTGTTTGGTATGAGCCACTGCGAGGGCTATTAGGGATTTTTCGCGCTTCGAGAGCGCCCCGTCTTGGTTAGTTGCCGCATTGTAATAATCGAAGAACTTTTTCATGAGCTCCTCGCTGAACTTGCCTACCTCGGCAAATCGTTTTAGGTCTTTTGGGTTATAGTACTCCATATCTCTCCTCCTAGTGTATATATACGGGTTAACAACAACCGTTGGCTCCATTGGTCGGTGGCGAGCAACAGCTCTCAGTCCCGTTTAGGTTATCGGGAGTTAGTATACGGAAATTTTGGCTGTATGGGGGACCGGAGAGTTTAGCTGCCGTGTCGGTGCAAACTTCCACGGGCTGGTTCCGGGTAAATACATGTCCCTCGTCGTCTATAGCCACCTTATAAGGGCCTGTATAGATGGCTTTATGTCCCTGGTAAATGCACCCCTGGCTCTTTTCAAATTTATAGCCCCTTACTGTGACCGAGGAGAAGGTGGTGCCCTCAATTGTTTTCCAGTCGGTTTTTTTTAGTATTTCAATGCCGTAAAAACCGGTTTGTTCCATACACGCAATAAAATCGTTTTCGGTCAGGGCCCCTGCGATACATTCACCCAAAAGCTGTTCGTTTGCTTTTATACTCTCGGGGATTTCTCTGTCGGATACTATATCCGAGACCACAAGCCTGCCGTTATCTTTAAGTACCCTAGAGATCTCTTTAAATACTCTGCGCTTATCGGGAGAAAGATTGATGACACAATTGGATGTTACTAGGTCAATCGATCTGTCGTCTACGGGTATCTCTTCGAGAAAGCCTTTTCGAAACTCAACCACACTGTAGCCGAGGTTATTTGTAACCGCCTCTTTGCTCATGTTTGCAACCTGGAGCATCTCATCGGTCATGTCGACCCCGATTACTTTACCCTCCGGGCCTACTTTTTTGGCTGCGATAAAGCAATCAATACCCGCACCCGAGCCTAGGTCCAAAACCTTTTCGCCGGGCCCGAGCTCGGCTGTGGCAATGGGGCTGCCGCATCCGTAGAATCTTGCTATAACCTCATCCGGTATATGGCTTGTATCTTCGGGGGAGTAGGCTTCGGGACAACACAGGTTGTCATTGGGTTTTTGGGCGGCTTGTCCGTAGAAATCCTTCACAACGTCTCTTTGGTTATCACCTAACTTCATACGGGGTCTCCTTGCATATTAAATTTGTTGTACTCTTGTTGTTACAATCGTTAGGACATTCATAAGAACATATGAATGTCGATTAAAACTGTGGGCCACCCACTTCCTTATTGTTGCTAATCTTGAGTCCGTTACTAGTCATATTAAACTCTATGGAACAGCAGTCGAGATCAATCACGTTGCTGTTTTTCTTTATATTACGTTTCAGATAGCTGGGATGGATCTTATATATAACGTTTTTGCCATCTTTTTTATCAACAATGAGCCCAGCGTTTCTAAGAACACCCAAGTGGTGAGATACCTGTGAATAATCAATATCGATTGAATCCGCAATCTCAGTCACAGTGAACTCGCCCTCAAATAGGCAGTTTAATATGTTTAACCTAGTTGTGTCTGCGATTGCTTTTAATTGTTTTGAACAATCAACGTAGGTACTAGGTAAATTCATTTTCAATTTAGATGTAGCAAGCGATGAAAAGTTTCAGTATTTTTTCTAAAGAGAGTATTTTATAAAGCCTGCTTTATTAAAACGAGCTAAATATTCGATGAAAATTAGGTTAAAGTGAAGTCTAGGGAAAACTTTATTAACTAGAAGGGGTTAGTTGAATTGTACTAGAAACCACTTTAAGTATTTTGCCGTTTCGTAACAAAATAACCACGTAACATGCCGGTTTCGTGACCAATTTATTTTTCTCAGGTAGTCTTCATGAAGTACATTAACTATCTGTCGTTTACTTTAAGTCTGTGTCCCGGGGGCTAATATAAAGTGTTAAGAGTGATTATCTTTGATTTTGACGGTGTAATTGCCGACACCGAGCCTATTCACCTGAAATCCTTTAAGGAAACACTCGTTCAATTGGGGGTGGAACTTAACGATGGAGAGTATTATGAGAGATACGTAGCGTTTGATGACCCTACATTTTTCGAGACCATTTTAAGAGACCGGGGCATAGAATTTACGAAACGGTATATCGGGGATCTGATATCTAAGAAATCGTTACTCTACAACTCGTATGTGGATGATGAGTTCTCAATACTGCCGGGGGTAAAGACACTTATGGAAGAGTGCTTTAATAGATACACTCTGGCGATCGGGTCTGGGGCGTATAGATCTGAGATAGAGCATATTTTGAGGAAAAGCAGTTTGATAGATTATGTGGAGTTGATAGTTGCGGCTGATGATGTGGAGGTTTGTAAGCCCGACCCGGAGGTCTATTTGAAAGTGCTTTCTGAAATAAATTCGAGGCTCCGCGATGAGAAACGGATAGAATCGGGGGACTGTGTAGTAATTGAGGACACGGTGTCTGGGATTAAAGCCGCTAAATCTGCCGGGATGAAATGCCTTGCCATTACAAATTCGCACGGTGCCGAGTTGTTGGGTGAGGCTGATTTGGTTGTAGATACACTTGAGGGGTTGGGACTTGCCCGGATCGAGGCTTTGTTTTCTGAATGACTCGTTTATTGATTGTCAGATATCCATTTTGCTAATTCATACTTATCCACAAGTGTTGTACCCATGACCTGTGCTAGTTCTTTTGCGTCGTGGGAGAATGTAGAGTTGGTTATAACCATTGCGTTTTCGCAGCTAAATTTTTGTTTGTCGCGCTCGATGTCGTTGACAGCGATTTTAGATACCTCATTTGATTGGTGAATTATACTTACAGCGGTGTCCGAATCCCCTTTTGAGACTGTGATGTCAACTATGGGGCTTAATTCCAAGGGTAAAGCTGTTGTGAATCCCCTTTTCTTTAGAAGGTCTATAGTATAGGACTTAAATTCTTCGGGGCTCATGCTTTCAATACCAGAGTCCTCTAATAAATCTGCAAGTGACTGTTTGTGTTTTGCGGTTCTTCTGAGGTCTATTCGTCGCATAGCTGTGCGTGCTAAAACTATAGCGATAACAAGCATAACTCCTGCCAGTATATAATCCTTGTTCTTAAATGCATCCTGATAGATTTGTTGTGTAATTCCTTTGTTTTTTTGTTTAACTGATTTTGAAACACGGGCTGTCTTTCTTTTATCCGGAGGGATCGTCGAGGGGTCGTTGGTCATATGAAGCACACCTTCATCGTCCTCCCAGGTGTATATTTCTTCTGAATGAACCAAGGAGGCGAGAGGGGCAAGTAATAAAAGGCTAAGTGCAAGCAGGCAAAGTGTGTTTCGTGTGTATCTGATGTTGGAGTTGTTCATTTTGAGTTTCCTACAAGAATTATATTGCTTAAAACATCTCCATTGCAACACCTGTGTATTTGAGAAAAAAAGCGCTTGCGATTAGTATTAATGCATGAAATTGTATGCATTGATCATGGCCGGGGGAGAGGGCAAGCGTTTTTGGCCGCTTAGCAGTACTGAACGGCCGAAACAGTTCCTCCCGCTCATAGATGAAAGGTCTATGATACGGTGCACTTACGACCGTATTGTGCCGTTGATACCGCGTGAGCGGATCATTGTTATAACCACAGCCCAGTATGCCGATAGAACAAGAACAGAGCTGCCGGACGTCCCCGAAACTAATATCATTATAGAGCCCCAAGGCAAGAACACCGCACCTTGTATAGCTTACGGGACGCTATTTATTGAGGCCAGGGATAAGGACGCCGTCGTAGTAGTGTTGCCTGCCGATCACGCTATAAAGGACGAAAAGCGTTTTAGGGAGGTGCTTGGATTTGCGGCGGATGTGGCTGCGCAGAAAATAGCAAAGGGACACAAACCCTTAGTTACACTCGGAATCACTCCCACATCACCTGAGACTGGATATGGGTATATTAAGGCCCTGCCAAAGAAGTTGTTGGAATCGGGATCAAAAGCGGTTCATATGGTCGAGAGATTCACTGAGAAGCCCGGGATAGATAGCGCTCGGGAGTATTTGAGAGAGGGTAATTACTATTGGAATAGCGGTATATTTGTCTGGCAGGCCTCGAGTATACTTGCCGAGTTCAAGAGCCTGCTACCCGAATGGTATAGAGAATTGGAGTCTCTAAGCAAGAAGATCATGACGGATCTAGAGAACGAGGGGGCAAAACAGTTCTATGACTTGGTGCAGAGTGGACCGATAGATGTATTGATCTTAGAGAAATCTAAGAACACTGTAGTTATCCCTGTGGAGTTTGGGTGGAGTGACCTGGGGAGTTGGGACGCTTTGGACAACTATTTGAGGCAAGACGGGGGCGAGGATATTGTAAGGGGTAATGTTGAGCTATATGGGACCGAGTCTAACCTGGTAATCTCGTCCCGAAAGCCCGTAGCGGTGCTGGGTGTTAGGGGGCTTGTGATCGTGGATACGGAAAACGGCTTACTTGTTTTAAATAAAGAGAATTCACAAGATTTAAAAGCAGTTGTGGATAGGGTAGCCGGGAAGAGGCGGGAGGATAGGGAATAAAGCGTGTGGAATGATTGAAAAATCCTGCTAACTATCCTAAACTTATAGATAAGTTAGTTTGCTAATATATATAGAATATGCACAAAGAAACGCAAGAGGGAATGTTGTATATCGTATCGGGCCCGTCGGGTAGTGGAAAAACCACGCTTGCGAAGGGACTGCTTGGAAAGCTAGATCGGATTAGCTTTGCGGTGTCGTGCACCACAAGACACCCTAGAAACGGAGAAGTAGACGGGCAGGATTACAGATTTGTATCGGACACCGAGTTTGATGAGATGGTCACACAAGGTGTGTTTGCGGAGTGGGCTATTGTGCACGGTAACCGTTACGGGACGCCCAAGAGCGAGATTGATAGCCCAATTGCAAGCGGTGTGGATGTGCTTTTGGATTTGGATGTACAGGGCGCAAGAGCTATACACAGGGAATATAACGATGCTGTGCTCATATTTGTTGTCCCACCTTCGATCGAGGAACTAAAGAAGCGGTTGATAAGGAGAATGAGCAATGAAATAGACGAGATAGATGCAAGACTTAAAGTTGCTAAGTCAGAGTTGGAAGATATGGAACGGTATGATTATATTATTACTAATACGGATATTGATAGCGCATTAGTCAATCTGGAATCCATTATCCGAGCAAATAGGTGTAGGACAAGCCGTGTCATAGCCGTTGCGTGCGAGCATTTGGTAGAGAAAGACAATGATTAGGCTTAACGACATAATAGAAAGAACTAATGTTTACATGTTCATGACCGAGTCTGACATTGAGCTCATCAATAAAGCATATGTCTATTCGGCCAAGGTGCATGCCGGCCAGAAGCGGAGTTCGGGAGAGCCTTATCTTAGCCACCCGCTTGAGGTGAGTGCGATCCTGGCTGATATGAAGCTTGATCTCTCGTCCATTATTACGGGGCTTTTGCACGACACACTCGAGGACACGCTTGCCACACCTGAGGAGCTTCAAGAGCTATTTGGTGAAGAAATTACTTTTTTAGTTGACGGTGTTACAAAGATTAGCCGCCTGCCGATGGGCTCTAAGCTTGAGCGCCAGGCCGAGGGGTTCAGAAAACTTATCCTGGCCACTGCAAAGGACATTAGAGTCGTATTGATCAAGCTTGCCGATAGGCTTCATAATATGCGTACCCTAGAGTACCTCTCAGAGGACAGGCAAAAAAGGATAGCAGTAGAGACATTTGATATATATGCCCCGCTCTCGCACAGGCTTGGGATCTATTGGGTGACCACCGATCTCGAAGACCTGTCGTTTAAGTATATAAACCCCGAGGCTTACAACACAATTTCAGGGCTTATAGCCGATAATAAGAAGGAGTGGCAAAGCCATCTAAGCGATGTTAACACGATCTTAAAAGACAAGCTGAAAGAGTTCAATATAGAAGCTGATGTAACCGGTCGGTTCAAACACATATACGGTATACACAGGAAGATGCTTAAACAGAATATCGAGTTCGACAAGGTATACGACGTAGTTGCATACAGGGTTATTACAGACTCTCTTCGTCAGTGTTACGAGGCGCTGGGTGCGGTGCATTCCGTTTGGAAACCTGTACCGGGGCGTTTTAAGGATTACATTGCACTGCCCAAAGGCAACGGGTACCAATCGCTGCACACAACTGTGATCGGGCCGTTCGGGCAAAGGATGGAGATTCAGATAAGGACCCGTAAGATGCATGAGATTGCAGAATACGGGGTGGCTGCGCATTGGAAATATAAAGAGGATCTAACCGACGCAGAGCGGCAGCAGGAGATGTACTCCACACTAAGACAGCTCCTTGAGTGGAAGGATATTCAAGACCCCACGGAATACCTGGAGGCTATAAAAGGGGAGTTGATATCCGACCGGGTCTATGTGTTTACACCACAGGGCGACCTGGTGGAGCTGCCCACGGGAGCCACACCCGTGGATTTTGCATATGCAATCCACACCGAGGTCGGCGACAGATGCACCAGAGCGATGGTTAACAGTAAATTAGTGTCATTGGACCATAAGCTCGTTACAGGAGACACCATAGAGATCGCAACCTCAAACGATCAGCATCCCAACAGAGACTGGCTAGATTTCGTGGTGACATCTAGGGCAAAGACCAAGATCCGTGCGTGGATACGCAATGAAGAGAGAACACAGTCGGAATCGATGGGCAAATCCATTGCCGAGAGAAGGTTCAAACAGCACGGGCTTGATTTTGCGTCTATGCTTAAAAAAGGCAAACTCGACTCGTATATAAAAGAGCTCAATTTTAAAAACGCTGATGAGTTCTATCAAGCAGTCGGTTTCGGAAAAATATCGGCCACTGAACTCCTAAAACTCATTCTGCCCAAGGAAAAGATCGAGGCCGAGCCCGAAAAAGAATCGCGGATCGAAAAAATTATTAAAACCATCACACGCTCGAGCGAAGGGGGTGTATTGGTTAGGGGTTATGACGATGTGATGATTAGATTTGGGAACTGTTGCTCTCCGCTCCCTGGGGAGCAGATAAAGGGGTTTATCACAAGGGGTAAGGGAATTACCATACATAAAGACGGGTGTTCGCACCTGCTGCAAGTAGACCCAGAGAGGAGGATTGATGTTGAGTGGGATAGAGAGTTTAAGGGGCCGAGACCTGCTAAGATACTTATTAGGTGCACAGATCGCCCTGGGATTTTGTCTACGATTACAGACTCTTTTTCATCCACCGAGGTAAATATCTCTAAAGCCGAGATGCACTCGACCGATGTGGACACGGCTGTGGGAACGTTTGATGTAGTGGTGTCGGATTTGGCTCAACTCGAGAACCTTATGGCGGCACTAAAGAAGGTAAAAGGTGTGTCTTCGGTGGAAAGAATTTAGTAAAAACGGGGATCTTAATATTTGGTGCATTGACTGATCTCTATTTTTGATTATCCGATCTTCGTTAAATATTGAAAGTAATTAGTTCACCATATATAATCAACTCTCTACTATGCTCGGAATGTGGTCCAAAGAGTCCAAACTCAAAAAAAAGGCCGGCCATTTAGTTTCCATTGTTAAGCGTTCACTCCTGAAGAACTCCGATAAGCTAAACCCGGAGGTTGCGGAGTTAATTCGCCAGAAAATAAATGGAGTCGAAAATGAGCTCTCGGGGAATGCCACCGGTGCGCTTGAAAAAAAAGCGGATGAACTGGAGTCGGTATACAACGAGCACCTTGCAAAGTTTGGTAAATCTAAACTCCGCCAGAATGTAGAAGCGCTTTTATGGGCTGTGGGCCTGGCACTCTTGGTCCGAACCTTCATTGTACAGCCCTTTAAGATCCCCTCGGGTTCTATGATACCCACATTACTTGTGGGTGACCATCTGTTGGTAAACAAGTTTGCTTACGGAACAAAGATCCCGTTTACAGGGATCGAGATTCTGCCCCTCGAGGAGATAGAACGCGGAGATGTTGTAGTGTTTACATATCCCAATACAGAAGGGGACCCTTCAAAAAAGGGTATATATTACATAAAGAGGGTGGTTGGATTACCGGGTGACAGTGTCGAGCTTAGCGGCAGGGACCTCGTAATAAACGGTCAGGTAGTGCCGGTTGAATATGTAGGCTCGTATACGGACGAAAGGGACGGGGATGAGTTTGATGAGTATGACGAAACGCTTCCGGCTGGAACGCACAGAGCTATTTTTAGAAAGGGCAAGGAGAACACTACCCAAGGACGCTACCTTCCTGTGAACGAGGTGCCCGAGGGCCACGTGTTTGTGATGGGGGATAACCGTGATAACAGCCAGGACTCGAGGTTCTGGGGTTTTGTGCCGATTTCAAACATCGCAGGGAAAGCTTTTCTTATACACTGGTCGTGGGATTTTGATAACCGGGACTGGGCAAGCAAAGTAAGATGGAAGAGAATACTGTCGGATATAGACTGAAATGAGGTGTAGAATATAGTAGTTAATTAGTGTCAATTTTGCAGGAGGTCATATGGAATGAAGACAGTACTATGGATTGCAATTATCGGTTTAGTTATCTATCTGGGTATAGAGATCGTGCCGGTTATGTATAAAGGGGTTTTAGGGCTACGTGCAATATGCAAGGAAAATGCCGAGGGATACCATAAGTATGGTTCGCAGCAGGTAAATATCCGGATACCGGAAAAGTTTGAGGAGCTCGGGATACCCCGGGATGCGTATGAGTACACAGTGGAAACGACCAAGGACAAAGTTGTGATCTGGATATCTTATGACGACTCATTCACACTCTTTAACCGATACACGAAAGATATGACTTTTGAGACTGAGTGCGAGGGAGAACTAAAGACAGTATACAGGTAATATGACGATTAAAGTTCTGATGGATAGCGGTAGTGTCAAAGAAACGATTTCACGGATCGCATCCGAGATTATCGAGAGGAATAGGGGAGCCAAAGAACTGGGGATCATTGGGGTTAGGACACGGGGAGTTCATATAGCCGAAAGAATAGCCGACAACATAGAAAAATTAGAAAAGGTACGTCCTGATATCGGTGTTTTGGATATTGCACTGTATAGAGATGATCTCAGGAAAAATACGGAGTGGCCCGAGGTTAAGAAGTCGGATATTTCGTTTCAGGTCGAGCAAAGAAACGTTGTGCTTGTAGACGATGTGATTTACACTGGCAGGACAACCAGGGCTGCGATAGAGGCAATAATGGATTACGGTCGTCCCACTCGCATTGAGCTTGTAGCGTTTATAGACAGGGGGCATCGAGAGCTTCCCATACAGCCTGATTATGTAGGGCTTGAGGTTAAAACCAATAGCTCGGAGCAAGTGGTGGTAAGGCTTAAAGAGGTGGATGGATCTGACGAAGTAATTGTACAATCAAAATAGGATATGACATTTAGTCGGAAACACATATTGGGTTTGGAGGAGTTATCTGCGAGCGAGATAACTCATATACTCGACACCGCAGAATCCATGAAAGAGGTGACGAGTAGGGATATTAAAAAGGTGCCGGCACTTAGAGGTGTTACGGTTGTAAACCTTTTCTTTGAACCCAGTACCAGGACCCGCTCTTCATTTGAAATAGCAGAAAAAAGATTAAGTGCAGATGTACTCAACTTCACATCTTCACAGAGCAGTGTGGTGAAGGGCGAGACACTGCTCGATACATCGAGGAACCTCGAGGCAATGGGTGCAACTGTAATTGTGGTCCGCCACTCGATGTCGGGCGCCCCCTGGCTCTTGGCAAGGGAGCTCGATTCTTCAGTTATCAATGCCGGTGACGGTTCACACGAACACCCGAGCCAAGCACTCTTGGATATGTTTACAATCAGGGAGCTAAAGGGGCGGATCAAAGGGCTTAGTGTATTGATAGTCGGCGATCTGCTGCACAGCAGAGTAGCCAGGTCCAATATATGGGGGTTTACTAAGCTAGGCGCAAAGGTCCGGGTTGTTGGCCCCCCCACACTAATACCACAGGACCTAAGTGAGCTCGGGGTCGGGGTGTTCTACGATATGTGGGAGGCGATCAGGGATGTGGACGTGGTGATAATGCTGCGTATACAACAAGAGAGGCAGGACTCGGAGTACTTTCCGTCACTAAGGGAGTATTCCAGGTTCTACGGCTTATCCAAAGACAAACTCAAGCTGGCCAAAAAGGATGTGACTGTGCTTCACCCCGGGCCCATAAACCGCGGGGTCGAGCTCTCGTCGGATATTGCCGACAGCCCCGATTCTGTTATCTTAGATCAGGTATCTAACGGGATTGCAGTGAGGATGGCTATGCTTTACCTGGTAGTGTCGGGCGGTGAAGAGATATGAGCGTGCTGATTAAAGGCGGGCGTATTATAGACCCGTCTCAAGGAATAAATAAGGTAGGGGACCTTCTTTTAGAAAAAGGGGTTATTAAAAAACTCTACACGAAAACAGCCAAGCCCAAGATCACTAAGAAAACTAAGGTGATTGACGCAAAAGGCAAGATAGTGTGTCCGGGTTTTGTGGACATTCATGTGCACCTAAGAGAGCCCGGGTACGAGCATAAAGAGACTATACACACAGGCACACTCTCTGCGGCAGCGGGGGGATTTACCTCTATAGTGTGTATGCCCAATACCAACCCGATTAACGATAACGCATCGGTAACTGAGTTTATTCTGTTTAAAGCCCGCACAGAGGGAGTGGTAAACGTATTCCCTATTGGTGCAATTACAAAGGGCGAGAAGGGCGAGACATTGGCACAGATCGGCGAGATGTACGAGGCCGGGTGTGTGGGGATCTCCGACGACGGGATGCCGGTGATGAACTCCAAGGTCATGCGCCATGCCATGGAGTACGTGAAGGCATTCGATATACCTGTGATATCGCATGCCGAAGACAATAACCTCTCGGCAGGCGGGGTCATGAACGAGGGTGTAACGTCCACACTACTCGGACTGGGAGGGATTCCGGCTGAGTCCGAGGATGTGATGGTGTCCCGGGATATAATGCTCGCTGAACTGACTGGCTCGCGTCTACATATCTGTCATGTCTCTACTGCAGGTTCGGTAAGGCTTATCAGAGACGCCAAGAAACGTGGTGTTAGGGTAACTGCCGAGGCCACGCCACACCACTTTATGCTTACTGATGAAACACTATTGGATTACGATACAAACTCGAAGATGAACCCGCCGCTTAGATCGAAAAAGGATCTCAAGGAAATAAGAAAGGGGCTTAAGGACGGGACGATCGATGTAATTGCAACGGACCATGCTCCCCATAGCCGCGACGAAAAAAATGTTGAGTTCGATAAAGCACCGTTTGGCATAGTGGGCCTTGAGACCGCGTTGCAGCTCTCTCTTAAACTCGTTGACGACGGCGTGTTGGATCTAAACACAATGATAGAGAAGTTGACCTCTATACCTTCCGAGATAGTCAACCTGGGTAGGGGGACGTTGAAAGAGGGAGTGCCGGGGGATGTTGTGATCTTTGACCCCAAAGCCAAGGTAGTAATCGACAAAGAAGAATTCTACTCAAAGGGTAAAAACACACCGTTTCATGGATGGGAATTAAAGGGTAGGGTCCTTTACACTCTTGTAAACGGCAAAGTGGTATACAAGAGCTAAGTGTTCTCGAGCACGGACCGTTCTATTCAACAAAACACACTTCGGGATATTTCTTGGCAACCGATCTCCAAAACTCTCTGGAGGCATCGTCTATATCGTAGTTTTCATCTACCTCTACACTGCCCGACTGTAGATCAATCTTAACCACCGGTTTGTTGTTTTCAGATAATATGACGAACTTTTTTGGCCCTATCACTTTGTAGCCAGACATGATCTGGTGATCGGGTCCTATGCTGAGAGCTATAACAGGGTCTGTGTGAATCTCGGGTACAAAACCTTCTGAGAGCATCAATGTCGGATCTGCTAACTGCTTGTTCCGAGGAGTGCTCAAATCCACGTTAGGAGGAGCGGGTGTCGAATCATTATATGGGGATTGATCGTAGCTATCAGATGTTTCAAGTGAACTATGTTGAATATCCTCATCGTGTATCAAAATCTGTATCTTCTTGGTATCGTATAGTAAATAGCTTGAGACTGTGAGCAGTGCTGTTAATACTAAAATAAGCAAATTTTTTATCATACGAGTTATAACGACCCCCTCAAATTAATTATAACCTGAGGCCTTTTTATTTTGTTGCATTGCATGAGGGCTTTTAGCCGAGCTTAACAGACTTGCATACTGACTTGGACTAATTACTGTATAGCGTTGTTTTCGGAGATTATTAATCTATGGTTGATCGAAATCAGGTTGATCAAAATCGTCTGGCTCAGGGAAACGGGGTTTCGTTTTTAAACCGCAATTTGATACTGGTCAACCTGTCTATATTTATTTTTTTCTTTACGTTTCATTCATTTTTGCTACTGCCCATAAGGATAGAGGAACTCGGGGGAACGGAGTCCACGATAGGGTTTATTATGGGTGCGGCAGTGTTCGCAACTATTTTTACAACCCCCGCGGTGGGGAACTTGGTCGATCGTTGGGGAAAAAAGTGGTTCTTGGTTGTGGGCGGAGTGCTTTTTTCGCTTACGATTTTACCGTTCGCATATATAACCAGGCTTGATTACATCTATCCACTGCTAAGGCTATTGCAGGGAGCAGCATTCTCGTTGGCTTTTATTTCGGGTGGGGTGCTTGTGGCTGATTTTGCCCCTGCTTCAAAGAGAGTGCAGGCCATTGGTCTTTACGGCGCGTTTACGATATTAAACCATGCACTGGCACCGTTTATCGGCATGATCCTCATAGATAAATACGGATTCCCTCTATTTTTCCAGTTCAATTTTGCACTTAGCCTCCTGGCATTTTTAGTTGCGTTGTTTGTAAGCGAACAAAAGACGGTTGATTCATCTACGGGTGAGGGCAGTGGGTTTTATAGGGTTTTGCTTAACAACCGTATCTGGGTATCTGCATTAACATTGCTTATTACCGGATACGGGTTTATTACCACACTGATTTTTATTCCGGTATATGCGAGGCGGATAGGGATAGAGTCGTTCTCATATTTTTATGTCGCATATTCGACTGCAGTGATAATAGAGAGGGTGTTTGTAGGCTGGGTGCCCGATACGATAGGGAAAAAGAGGACAGTCATACCCTCGCTTATATTTTTTGCAGTCAGTATGGATCTGCTGGGGTTTGTGGATTCTCTTTGGGATCTAGTCTTGGCGGGAGTGATTTTTGGGCTTAGCCACGGGTTTATGTACCCGACTTTATATGCGCTTGTGATTGATTTTGCGGGCGAGGCGAACAGGGGCAAGGCTGTGGCAATATGCAGTGCGGCGTTTACTGGGGGAGGGATGCTAGGTTCGTTCATAAACGGTGTGGTGGCAGAGAGCTATGGGTTTGTTGCTATGTTTTTGTCTATGGGGGCTATAAGCCTAATCGGGTTTATAGTTTTTGCTGTGTTTGCAAGGGAATCGCCGAAAAGTACTACAAGTAGTGTATAATGCACAGGTTCGTTTTTTTATGAGATATAAACATGAGGTGAGAGAATATGTCTGAAAACAGTCCACTGGATCTCCCATTTCCCATGCCACCCTACTGCCTGTTTCATAAGATGGAGGTGCTTGAGTGCGGCGGTGGTACCTCTTGGTTGAGCATGCCGTTTACAGAGCAGATGAAGCAGCCCTTTGGGATTATGCACGGAGGGGCGTTGTTTGCATTGGCTGACGCGGCAGTGGCATATGCGATAGGAGCGGTGGAGGGCAAGGAAAAACAGTTTGTGACTATCGAGATGAAGATTAACTATTTGGCACCTGTGAGCTCAGGTACGGTAGAGGCTCGAGCAAAGCTCTTGCGTAGGGGAAGGATAGTGCCCGGGGAAGTGGATTTGTATAACGAAAATAAACTTGTAGCCAAGGCCATAGCAACGTATATTATTCTTGACCAAGATAAAAGGTTATAAAAATTAACAAGATATCAAACCGTAAATACCGGATAATCAACCGACAATTTAATATCTATAAAACCATAAAACAGGACAGTACCAGCCGTGGAAAATGAACAATACGATCAGAGGAAAGCAAAGTTAGAGGCGCTTTTAGAGCTTGGTGTCAACCCCTATGCAAACGGTTATGTGCCCTCGGCACTTTCCCAGGAACTGCATGAGCAATACGACCAGCTCTCAAAAGAAGAGCTAGAGACTCGGGGCGAGGATTTTAGCCTAGCGGGCAGGGTTGTGTCGCTTAGGGATTTTGGCAAGAGTCTCTTTTTTCACATCCAGGACCGTAGCGGGAAAATCCAAGGTTACATCCGTAAAGATGTTGCGGGTGATGAGAGCACCAAGCTATTTAAAAAATATGTCGACCTGGGCGATTTTATAGGTATTTCGGGGGACCTGTTTAAGACAAAAACAGGAGAACTCACTGTGAGCGTTAAAGAATTTAGCCTGCTTACAAAAACACTACACCCCCTGCCCGAAAAGTGGCACGGGTTAAAAGACGTAGAGGCCCGCTACAGGCAGCGTTACCTGGACCTTATATCGAACCCCGACATAAAGCGGATCTTTCTTACACGCAGCAGGCTCATTAAGTTGACCAGGGACTTTATGGACACTAGGGAGTTTGTAGAGGTGGAGACCCCGATACTACATCCCATAGCCGGGGGTGCTACGGCAAAGCCTTTTAAGACCCATCATAACGTACTTGATATGGAATTATATCTTAGAATCGCTCCTGAGCTCTACTTAAAGAGACTAGTAGTGGGGGGGATAGAGAGGGTGTATGAGATAGGCAGGACATTTCGTAACGAAGGGGTGTCCACACAGCATAACCCCGAGTTCACTATGATGGAGCTTTATCAGTCCTACGCCACTTATCTAGACCTGATGGATCTTGTAGAGGAGCTGATATGTTATTTGGCGATGGAGTTGACTGGCTCGCTTACCATTGAGTACGGCGACAAGGTGCTTGATTTTAACAGGCCCTGGCAACGAATGGATATTACAGCGACTTTAGAAAAAGAGTTGGGCCCCGAAATCACAGGGGACGATAAGGCTCTATTTGATAAAGCAACCTCACTTGGGATCGACCACAAGGGCATAAAGGGCAAGGCGATCACTGAGCTCTTTGAGCACTTGGTGGGGGATAACCTTATGAACCCGACCTTTGTGTACGGGTTTCCGCTGGATGTCTCGCCGCTTGCTAGGAAAAGTGAGACTAACGGCGAGATCACAGACCGCTTCGAGCTCTATATTTACGGGCGTGAGATTGCAAACGCGTTCTCTGAATTAAACGATCCCATAGATCAAAAACAGAGGTTTCAGCGCCAGCTTGAACTAAAAGACAAGGGTGAGGAAGAGTACCACGAGATGGACATAGATTTTGTTAGGGCACTCGAGCACGGTATGCCGCCGACGGCAGGCGCAGGGATCGGCATTGACAGGCTTGTGATGCTCTTTACCAACTCTCCTTCTATAAGAGAGGTTATCTTTTTTCCTCATCTAAGACCCGAATGAAATACGAACTATTTATAGGACTCAGATACTTAAGCTCGAGGCGTAAGCAGAAGTTTACCTCGATAATCGGGTTCATCTCGGTGTTAGGGGTGTTTATAGGCGTGATGGCGCTAAACGTCGTGATTGCAGTGATGGGAGGGTTTGAGGAGGAGCTGAGAGAAAAAATACTGGGAGTGAGTTCGCACCTGGTGGTGTTGAGCTACGACGGGCCTGTATCCGATTTTGAGAGCCTAAGGGATAAGGTGCTCGAGAACCCGGAAGTAGCTGGGGCTAGCCCCTTTATTTACGGCCAGTCTATGCTTGCGAGCGAGACAGGGGTGTCGGGTACTGTGGTTAGAGGGGTTGACACCGAGACAGCCGGTACCGTGACAACTATTGAACAGGCAATAGGGCGGGGTGCAGTGGGGAAAACGAGCAAGCTTAAAGGCGAAAAACTGAAAGACCTGGGGCGTGAGGTCTTAATAAAACTCGATAAAGAAACAAGCACAGGAAAACCCCCTATACTTGTGGGGAAAGAGCTTGCGGGAACGCTTGGGGTCCTGGAAGGTGATCTGGTCAACCTGGTCTCCCCATTTGGCAAGATGGGTCCGTTTGGCCCCACGGCCAAGGTCAAAAAATACGAGGTAATCGGGATATTTGACTACGGCATGATCGAGTATGACTCGACTATATCGTATCTCAACCTCGACGATGCAATGGGGTTTTTTGATATGGAGGATAAGGTCACAGGAGTAGAGATTAAACTAAACGATATATACAGCTCAAGAAAGGTAGGTAACGAGATAGGTACAGTGCTTGGGTTTCCGTACTATACTCGGAACTGGGAGGATGTTAACAAAAGCCTGTTTAAAGCTCTTCAACTCGAGCGGATTGCAATAGCAATATTCCTCGGTTTCATAATCTTGGTGGCGGCGCTCGATATTGTCAGTACCCTTACCATGGTTGTGATGGAGAAAGGCAGGGACATAGCGATACTGAGGGCAATGGGTGCTACTCGCAATGGTATACTAAAGATCTTTGTTGCAGATGGGATGGTAATAGGAACAATTGGCACTATTTTAGGGACTATTGCGGGATTTGGCATCTGTTATCTACTAAAAACCAATGAATCGATAAGGGGGTTGATCCCCTTTGATGATAATGTCTATCCTATTTCCGAGTTTCCGGTTAAAATTGAACCGATTTATTTTGTGACGGTAGCTGTGTGCACCTTGCTGATCTGTTTTTTTGCGACGTTATACCCGTCGTATCAGGCGTCTAGGAAGGATCCTATTGAGGCATTAAGGTATGAGTAAGTAAGGTATGGAGATTAGTGTAAGAGGTTTATGGAAGGTATTTGAGACGGATGGAGGGAAGGTAGAGGCTCTTAGAGGTATTGATCTCGATATACATAAGGGAGATACGATAGCGGTTGTAGGAGTGTCGGGGTCGGGCAAAAGCACTCTGCTCCACATTCTGGGTACACTTGACCGCCCGTCTTCGGGAGAGGTTCTATTTGAGGGTGAAGATGTTTTTAAGGGTACGGATAAGGAACTGTCCATGTTTAGAAATAAAGAGATTGGTTTTGTGTTTCAGTTCCATTATCTGATGACGGAGTTTAGCGCACTTGAAAATGTGATGCTCCCCTGCTTGATACAGGGCATATCGCAAGAAGAGGCACGAGAGAAAGCGGAGGACATGTTAACACGTGTGGGGCTTGCCGAGCGTCTTACACATCGGCCTGGGGAACTCTCGGGAGGAGAGCAGCAACGCGTAGCAATCGCGAGGGCTGTGGTCCTTAGACCGCAGGTGATTTTAGCGGATGAACCCACAGGAAATTTGGATTTAGAGACAGGATCGACTATTCTTGATCTGTTTTTAATGCTCAACGAAGAGGATGGAATAACATCTCTGCTGGTTACACATAACCCCGAGATAGCACAAAAGCTTAATAAAAGGATACGTTTGCAAGACGGCTCTATAGTAGATGGAAACATATAAAAAGAAAAAGGGAATATTTACCCCATTACTAATTCTAGTTGCATTACTTCTTTGTGTCGGGTCTATCCAGGGTTACGGACAGGATTCAAAGTCTGACTCAGAAGTTTGGGATGAGATAGGCAACGAGTCCGAGACCAAGGAAACGGGAACCGAGTCTGAGCCTTCCGAGGCCGAGGATGAAAGTATTTTAAGCGGCCCCCCCGAGGGCGCACCCTATGACCCCGGTCCTACAGGGGAGCAGGTAGTAGAGGAAGGTGACCCACCTGGGGTTGACCAAAACGATACGATTATAGAAGTAAAGGTTGAGGGCAACCGACGTATTGAAAAAGAGCTGATCGAAATAAACCTCTCTTCCAAAGTCGGCCAGGAGCTCTCCACACAGACCGTTAGGACCGACGTCAAAACCATATTTAAACTAGGCTACTTTGAGGACGTGACTGCTAAGATAGATAGGACCCCAGAGGGTGTGGTGCTCATCTATGAGGTGAAAGAAAAACCGGTATTGGTAGATCTGCGTGTGAGGGGCAACAAAGATGTAAAGAGCGATAAAATACTCGAGGTAGTAACACTAAAAGAGGGCAGGATAATTGAGCTCGATAAGGTAAAGCAGAGCGAGGATGCAATTAAGAACCTCTATTCCACAGAGGGATTTGTCGGCACAGAGATAAGCTTTGAGATAGAACCCGAGGGGGAAGGCACAGTAGGAGTAACATTTGATATCAGTGAAGGAAAAAGAGCCTTTATAGAAGAAGTGGTATTTGACGGCAACGATAACCTGAAAGCCAAAAAGATTAAAAAAGGCCTATATTCAAAGACTAAGGGGTTCTTATCGTTTATTACGAAAAAGGGGCTATATAACCTCGAAGAGATAAATCGCGACTCTGAACGTATTAGAACTATATATATCGATAACGGTTATCTGGATGCAAAAGTGAGCAAACCCGAAGTCGTCTATAGCGAGGATAAAGACGGTTATATCGTCACGTTTAGGATAGAAGAGGGTAACCAGTTTACCATATCAACCATTACATACTCTGGCGATATCATAGTGCCTGTAGAGGAACTGGACGAGCTGTTGGGTTTAGAGTCGGGGGAGATATTCAGCGGAGGCCAGTTGGCAAGGGATATTGCACGACTTACAACCTTTTACGGGGACAAGGGTTATGCATTTGCAAACGTGGAGCCCGGGTTTAATGTCGATAGGCCTAATAAAACTGTGGACATCGCATTTAACATTGAGAAGGGGCCCGAGGTCTATATAAGAAGAATCGATATTGTAGGCAACAAACGTACTCGTGACAAAGTAATAAGAAGAGAGATCCCAATCCAAGAGCAAAGGCTCTATAATGCTTCTGCAGTCGAGTCTATTAAGGCCCGTGTTACAAGGCTCGGGTTCTTTGAGGAAAACGTAGAGGTAGCGAATGAGCGGGTCCCGGGCACAGAGGACCAGCTCGACCTGAAGGTGAAAGTGGATGAAAAGTCCACAGGGTTTTTCAGCGTGGCAGGTGGTTTTAGCTCGGTAGAGACATTTATTTTCGCCGGCCAGATCCAGGAGGCAAACCTCTTTGGATATGGTAAGCGGCTCTCGCTTAACGCTCAAATAGGCGGAGTAACGCAGTTGTTTTTTATTAATTATCAGGACCCTAATTTTTTGGATACGGACTGGTCGCTGGATGCGGTGATTTTTAGGACAGATAGAAGGTTTAGGGATTTTGACAGGGAGTCGTTTGGAGGGAGTATAACGCTCGGGCGTAGGATCTGGAGGCAGTTATACGGCACGCTTACATACAGGCTTGAGGACCTTAAAATCGGTAACATTGACCAGGACGCAAGGCTTATCCTAACTCGCTCTAAACGTACTATAAGCAGTCTGAGTGCGGGGCTCCGTTGGGATTCGAGAAACAATCTGCTGGACCCGACCAAGGGAAACCTGACCAGAACGGCAATTGAGTACGCGGGCGGGCCTTTGGGTGGAAATACGGATTTTCTTAAATATACTTTATCTTCAAGATCGTGGTTCCCGCTATGGTTCGGTACGGTGATTACACCACGCGTGCGGTACGGTGTTATAGATTTTCGTAACGTAGGGAACGATCTAGTGGTAGGGGAAAGGTTTTTCCTAGGCGGTCCCAATACACTGCGTGGGTTCGGTTTTAGGAGGGTCGGCCCTAGGGTGCCTACCGAAGACGGAGGTTTTGTTATTATCGGTGGTGTGCAGGAACTGCTGTTTTCTGTAGACTACATATTTCCGATCATACCTTCGGTTGGGCTAAAAGGAGTGATCTTCTTTGATATTGGTAACTCGTTTAATGATGGTGAGAAGTTGACGTTTAATCCTGCGGATCTGCGTAAGGACTGGGGTGTGGGGATGAGATGGCTATCGCCGCTCGGACCGCTTCGCCTTGAGGTTGGGTTCCCAATAGGAGACAGACTGCCGGATGAAAAATCGTTTGAAATACAGTTTACTGTAGGAACATTATTCTAAGTTAAGAAGGAGGTAGTAATAATGAGAGCATTGTTTATGGCACTGGGAGTGCTGATATTGATGAGCGGATTTGCATATGCCCAGGGTACCACAAAACTGGGTGTGATAGATCTGCAGAGGGTGATTAGGGATTCTAAGGCGGGCAAAGCTGCGAAATCGGCTTTCGAGAGCGAGTTTCAGCGCAAAAAGCAGATTATTGAAAGCAAGCAGAGCCAGTTGGAGTCGCTTCGTCGTGATTTTATACAAAACGCTCCTGTGATGAACGACACCACAAGGAAACAGAAAGCCGAGCAGATTGATAAACTGGACAAGGACCTAAACAGGACCCGTCAGGATTTCAGAGACGACCTGCAGAGAAAGGACCTTGAGCTCACTCAGCAGATTCTACAAGACCTGGAAAGCATACTGCAAAACATAGGGCAGACAGATGGATATACCATGATAGTTGAGGTGACAGAGGGCGGGGTTGTGTATGCTAACACCGCTATAGATGTGACTCCCAAGGTAATCCAGGCCTATGATGCAAAGAAATAAGGCATAAATTAGACCTATTATTTGAATCTTTATGGATATAGAGTGCATAAAAGAGCTTATACCTCACCGTGCCCCTTTTTTATTCGTAGACGAAGTGCTCGAGATAGAAGAGGGGGTGAGGATTAAGGCTGCAAAGACTTTCGGTCCTGAGCTGGACTTCTTTCGAGGGCATTTCCCTGGGTACCCGATCGTACCGGGTGTTATAATTACCGAAGCCTTAGCGCAGGCGGGCGGGGTATTGATTAACTCCTCTTATAAAGAGGAGTTTCAGTCCAAGGGCATACAAGGTGCGTATCTTATGGGTCTTGAGAATGTTAGATTCCGAAAACCCGTAGAGCCCGGGGACAGGCTCATACTGTCTGTGAGTCTCGTAAAAAAGCGGTCGAGAGTGATGCAGTTTAAGGGCGAGGCCCATGTGGGTGACTCCAAAGTCGCCGAGGCCGAGATTATGGTTTCTCTGTACTGATATCATTGTTCTTTTTTCTTTGTAGAACTATTTGACAAACTACGTATTCATCGTTAATATTACTCGTTTCATAGAGAGGCGAGGTATATCCAATTTGAGTGTACGGAGAAGCCATAAGGTGTATCTATAATTTCATACGGCTGGCGTAGCTCAGTTGGTAGAGCAGCTGATTTGTAATCAGCAGGTCGGGGGTTCAAGTCCCTTCGCCAGCTCCAGATCATTTACAATGCATATACATACACATGAAATAAATGATCCCAAGTTCGGGGAGGTGGCTGAGTGGTCAAAAGCAGCAGACTGTAAATCTGCCGGTGCAAGCCTACGTAGGTTCGAATCCTGCCCTCCCCATGCCAAGTACTATGGGGTCAATACACACGATGAATGCAATAATATTTGGGCGGTTGATTGCTTTACCCTATTTTCTGCGGGAGTAGCTCAGTTGGCTAGAGCATCAGCCTTCCAAGCTGAGGGTCGCGGGTTCGAATCCCGTCTCCCGCTCCAAAGCAACATTGCCCACGTAGCTCAGTCGGTAGAGCACATCCTTGGTAAGGATGAGGTCAGCGGTTCAAGTCCGCTCGTGGGCTCCATTGGGCCGAGAAATACTATGTGTATACAAAATAAGGAGGTAGTAATCGATGTCAAAGGAGCGATTTGAGAGAGGGAAGCCGCACCTAAACATAGGGACAGTAGGACACGTGGACCATGGTAAGACCACGTTAACCGCAGCAATAACGAAGGTACTGGAGAAAGCGGGGAGTGCAGCGTTTGTGGAGTTTGAGGACATAGACAAGGCCCCCGAAGAGAAAGAGCGCGGCATAACAATTAATATAGCCCACGTAGAGTACGAGACAGAGAACCGCCACTACGCGCACGTAGACTGCCCGGGACACGCAGACTATGTAAAGAACATGATCACCGGAGCAGCACAGATGGACGGAGCAATCCTAGTGGTAAGCGCTCCCGACGGCCCGATGCCCCAGACCCGAGAGCACATACTGCTTGCCCGTCAGGTAGGAGTGCCCTACATAGTGGTAGCACTAAATAAAGTAGATATGATGGACGACGAAGAACTATTAGACCTGGTGGAACTAGAGGTAAGAGACCTGTTGAGCCAGTACGGGTTCCCCGGGGACGATGTGCCGGTGGTAAGGGTAAGTGCATTAAAGGCTCTTGAGGAGGACGCTGGGGCAGAGGAGCAGATACTCGAGCTTATGAAAGCAGTGGACGAGTACGTTCCAGAGCCCGTAAGGGAGATGGACAAGCCGTTTTTGATGGCAATAGAGGATGTGTTTACGATCTCGGGAAGAGGCACAGTGGTAACGGGTAGAGTAGAGAGAGGGAAGATACTTGCAGGAGACGAGGTGGAGATAGTGGGTTTTGGCGAGACACGAAAGACCGTGGCAACGAGCCTAGAGATGTTTCGTAAGATCCTAGACGATGCTATAGCAGGAGACAATGTAGGAGTGCTTCTTAGGGGAGTAGGCAAGGACGAAGTGGAGAGGGGACAGGTATTGGCAGCCCCTGGAAGCATCACACCACACACGAAGTTTAAGGCAGAGGTATATGTGTTGAAGAAAGAAGAGGGGGGAAGGCACACGCCGTTTTTCCCTGGTTACCGCCCGCAGTTTTATTTGAGGACGACGGACGTAACAGGGAGTATAGTGCTGCCTGAGGGAGTAGAGATGGTTATGCCTGGTGACAATATCAACATGGATGTGGAGTTGATAGCACCGGTGGCAATGGAAGAGCAGTTGAGGTTTGCTATCCGCGAGGGCGGCCGGACAGTGGGAGCAGGTGTAGTAACAAGTATAGTGGAGTAAGGAGACAATGGGAGATAACACAGTATTGGTAACATTGGCATGCAGCGAGTGTAAGAGACGCAACTACTCGACCACGAAAAACAAGCAGAACCATCGCGATAAATTCGAGTTTAATAAGTACTGTAAATGGTGTAAACGCCACACGGCGCATAAGGAGACAAAGTAGAACTTTGAACATTTCTGGATAGGGCAGTAGCTCAATTAGGGAGAGCACTGGACTCCAAATCCAGCGGTTGGGGGTTCGATTCCCTCCTGCCCTGCATACGGATAACTACCATGGAAAAGATAAAAGATATTACAGCCGATACTTCTCAATTTGCCAAAGATGTTGAGCTTGAGGTAAAGCGAATAACCTGGCCGTCTAAGGACGAAACAGTAAAGTCTACGATGGCTGTGATTGTGATATCTGTAGTGTTCGCGGCATTTTTGGGCGGAGTGGATTATCTATTCTCATTATTGGTCAGATTTATACTAAGTTAACGCACGGAGTAATAATATTCATATGGCAACCAGGTGGTATGTAGTTCACACTAATACCGGGTTTGAAGACCGGGTAAAGACTTATATCGAAGATACAGTTAAAAAAGAGGGCTGTTTCGATTTAATAAAAGAGGTGTTGATACCCACAGAGACTATTGTGGAGCCGGTTAAAGGCGGGAAAAAGAAAACATCTGTAAGAAAGTTTTTCCCGGGCTATATACTGATTAACATGGATCTTAACGACCAGAGCTGGCATTTCATCAGAAACATACCTAAGGTAATAGGGTTTGTCGGAGGGAAACTAAAAGACGGTAAAATAGACCCCGACTCTGTGCCCGATGTACAGCAGCAGGAGGTCGATAAGATTAAGCAGCAGATCCAAGAGGGGACGTTAAAGCCGAAACCGAAAATTACTTTTGAGAAGGGAGAGACCGTAAAGGTCATAGAGGGCCCGTTTGCAAACTTCTCCGGCACCATAGAAGAGGTGAAGCAGGAGAAGGCCAAGGTGCAGGTGCTGGTTACTATTTTCGGTAGAACGACTCCAATTGAACTTGATTTTAACCAAGTGGAGAAGATTTAATATGAAAAAGATTGACGGTTATATAAAACTATTGGTAGAGGCCGGTAAGGCAAATCCCTCACCCCCTGTAGGGCCCGCTTTGGGACAAAGGGGTGTGAACATAATGGAGTTCTGCAAGGCCTTTAATGCAGAGACCTCTAAGGCAGAGGGGCTTTTGCCAGTAGTAGTTACCGTGTATGCAGACAGATCGTTCTCGTACATAGTTAAAACACCCCCGGTTTCGTATCTACTTAAAAAAGCAGCGGGAGTGGATAAGGCCTCGGGTGAAACACCCAGGGTAAAAGTGGGGAAGGTATCAAAGGCTCAGGTAGAGGAGATTGCAAAAACTAAATTGCCGGATCTGAACACTGAGAGCCTGGAGTCGGCATCTAGGATTGTCGAGGGTACGGCAAGGAGTATGGGTATAGACGTGGAATGACCCACATTGGGTTAATGCTCGGGTGATTATTGGGCGGCAATAATAAGGAGATAACAATGCCTACGAACGGTAAAAAATACTTGGAAGCCAAAAAAGCAGTTGAAGAAAAAGAGAGCTACACTCTGGATGAAGCCCTTGAGCTCATAGAGAAAACAAAGACTGCAAAATTTGATGAGACCGTAGAGATATCGGTAAAACTGGGTATTGACGCGCGTCAGGCCAGCCAGCAGATTCGTACTGGTCTTGTGCTCCCGCATGGGATAGGAAAGGACATCAAAGTGCTTGTATTCGCAAAGGGTGAGAAGGCAAAAGAGGCCGAGCAGGCAGGTGCCGACCATGTAGGGGATGACGATTTAGTAGATAAAATTTCTAAAGAGAACTGGCTTGATTTTGATGTTTCTATCTCTACGCCGGACCTTATGAGCTCGGTAGGTAAGTTGGGTAAGGTGCTGGGCCCGAGGGGTCTTATGCCAAGCCCCAAAGTCGGCACGGTGACGTTCGATATTGCGGATGCAGTGAAAGAGGCTAAGGCGGGGCGTATAGAGGTTAAAAACGATAAAGGCGGGGTTGTCCATGCACCGCTTGGCAAGGTTTCGTTCGGGCAGTCTAAACTAAAAGATAATTTCTTGGTCTTCATGGATAACCTGATAAAAATTAAACCATCGTCTTCGAAGGGCACTTTTGTTAGGAAGATAACTATAGCAAACACGATGGGCCCCGGGATTAAAGTTGATTTTGCTAATGTTAGAGAGCAGTTAAAGGGGTTTGAGATAGCGGCATAATACTATGAGTGCAATGGGGTGTTAAGAGGCCCGGTAGGATTATATTACCAAGGAGTATGTAATGTTAACCAAAGCGGCAAAACAGGATATCATCGACAAGTATAACGATGCATTCAAGGCCAACCCGTCCGTTCTAGTAGTGGAGTACAAGGGGTTGACTGTGAAGGAGATGGAGGGGCTTCGTTCTGACCTCGGCAAGGCCGAGGGCAGTCTGCAGGTTGTGAAAAATACTCTTTTGATCAAGGCATCGAAAGACACAGAGGTCGAGCAGATTGAGGACTTGTTTGTAGGGCCCACTGCAGTTGCAATTTGCGAGAGTGACCCGGCATCGATTGCAAAGGTGTTTGTAAAGACCGGTAAGGACAACCCGAACTTAAAGATAAAAGGCGGGATTGTTGAGGGTAAAGTAGTCGGTGCAGAGGATATTGCCCAGCTCTCTAAGCTACCGTCCCGCGAAGAGATGCTTGCACAACTGATGGGGATGCTTAAAGCTCCCATATCGAATTTCCTCGGGGTTACTAAGCAGATGCAGAGCAAGCTTTTGTATGCATTGACGGCAATTAAGGAAACAAAAGAAAACGAATAGTAAGTCAAAAACTAAATATGTTCTCAACATTATTAAGGAGGTTTGTATATAATGGCTGACATTACGAGGGCCGATGTTCTTACGTATCTTGAGAAAGCAAGCATGCTTGAGATCTCGGAGCTGATTAAGGAGATTGAGGATAAATTTGATGTAACTGCAGCAGCCCCCCAGGTGGCTGTAGCGGCTGCTCCGGGTGCCGCAGGTGCTGAGGGTGGTGCAGCGGAGGCTGAGAAAACCGATTTCAATGTTGTGATTAAGGGCATCGGCGACAATAAGATTCAGGTGATTAAAGCTGTTAGAGAGGTAACATCACTGGGTCTTAAAGAGGCTAAAGAGCTGGTGGAGAGTGCTCCTAAGGCTGTTAAAGAGGGTGTTCCTAAAGAAGAAGCCGACGAAATTAAGAAGAAGCTTGAAGAGGTCGGTGCTGAGGTTGAGATCAGCTAACCGCTGGCAGGTGAATCATAGTATCGGCAGGGTACATATCCAAAAGGTTTTTACATGGTAGTGTGGCATCAGTTGAGGCTGACCGCACTATCGTTGCGTCTAAAATGTGGTTCGCAGCGAATAGACCATACACCGTTAGATTGGGCATAGGGTTTTGATGCAATAACTCTGTCGAAACCTAGTGGATTTGTACGGCATTTTAGTGCCGTGAGATGTTGGAAGTACCGGGATTGAACACATAATAGAAGGGGGTAAAGTAATTTGAGTATAGATGGGCTTGAGGCATATAAACTAAGGAAGAGTTTTTCTAATATACCATCCGTTCTCGAGATCCCCCACCTCCTCGAGGTACAGGTAGAGTCGTATTTTACGTTCCTACAAGCTGAGGTGAAGCATGAAGACCGAGAGGATATCGGGCTTCACAATGCATTTAAGACCGTATTCCCTATTGAGGATTATAACGAGAAAGCGTCGTTAGAGTATATAAGCTACCGGCTCGACAAACCCAAATATGAGGCTGCGGAATGCAGGCTTAAGGGCTATACCTATGTAGCACCACTCTACGTTACCTTTCGCTTGGTTATATGGGATACCGAGTCGGAGGATAGCGACCAGTTAACCATAAGAGACGTTAAAGAGCAGGAAGTGTACTTTGGCGAAATCCCCCTAATGACTCCAAACGGTTCATTCATAGTAAACGGTACAGAGAGGGTCATTGTAAACCAGCTGCACCGCTCGCCGGGTGTGTTCTTTGACCAGGTAAAGAACAAGGAAACGAGTGTGGGTAAATCCACGTTCACAGCACGAATTGTGCCGCATGACGGCAGATGGATAGATTTTGAGTTTGACTCAAAAGACAACATGCATGTGAGGATCGATAGGAAAAAGAAATTTCTAGTCTCAGTGTTGCTTAAAGCCCTTGGTCTTAATGCGCGGGAGATAATGCACCACTACTATCCCATTGAAACCATATATATCAAAGACGGTAATTTCAGCAAGTCGCTCAATTTTGATATACTGCCATATCAGCGAGCAAGCGCAGAAATCCCAGACCCTAAAACAGGCGATGTACTGGTAAAATCCGGCAGAAGGTTTGTACGTAATATTATAGAAAAACTTAAGACGGCCAAACTAAAAACCATACCTATAAATGAGATCGAGCTTGTAGAGAGATACGCTGCCGAGGACGTAGCAGACCCTGAGACCGGCGAGATAATACTCAACTTCAACGAACTTATAACGGAAGAAAAAATAAACCTGCTTAAAGAAAAAGAGATAAAAGAGTTCGGCGTGTTCTATATCGATAACGTATCGGTTATCTCGTCATTAAGAAACACTGTGGTTGCCGATAAAGTGACGACAAAAGAAGAGGCCATTACAGAGATTTACAAAAAATTCAGGCCCACAGACCCGCCCACACCAAGTGTGGCGGAGACGTTTTTTGAGAACATGTTTTTTAATCCCGACACCTACAGGCTCTCGCATGTGGGGCGTCTGAAAATCAACTATAAGCTTAACCACGGCATCTCAGACGATGTCTCGACATTGACCAGGGAGGATATTCTCGAATCGGTACGTTACTTGCTCGACCTTCGTGGTGGCAGGGGAAGCACCGACGATATTGACCACCTGGGCAACAGGCGTGTGAGAACCGTAGGCGAGTTAATAGAGGACAGGTTCTATCACGGACTTGAGCGCCTTGCGAGGTCTGTAAAAGAGAAGATGGGCTACCAGGCTGTAGAGAACCTGATGCCTAGTGAACTATTAATACCGAAGACTGTTATATCCGTGGTAAAAGAGTTTTTCGCCACGGGTCAGCTTTCGCAATTTATGGATCAAACGAACCCTCTTTCGGAAATTACTCATAAGAGGAGGCTAAGCGCTCTGGGACCGGGAGGTCTTACGAGGGAGCGTGCAGGGTTTGAGGTAAGGGACGTCCACTCCTCGCACTACGGAAGGATCTGTCCCATCGAGACCCCGGAAGGCCCAAACATCGGTCTGATATCGAGTTTGAGCACTTATGGAAAAATAAATGAGTTCGGGTTTATTCAAACACCCTATAGGGTGGTCAACAAAGGAAAGGTTACAGATGAGATCGTGTACCTAAATGCACTGGCCGAAGAAAAATATATCATAGCACAGGCAAATGCCCCGCTGGATGATAAGGGGAAGTTTGTACTTGAGTTTGTGTCGGCTCGCCACGCTGGGGAGTTTTTGATGACCGAGCGTGAGAATGTCGAGCTTATGGACGTGTCTCCCGCTCAGCTTGTGTCGGTCTCGGCTTCGTTGATACCGTTTCTTGAACACGATGACGCCAACCGCGCGCTCATGGGCTCTAACATGCAGCGCCAGGCAGTGCCGCTAATCCGTACCAGTTCACCTGTAGTGGGCACGGGATTTGAAAGTAGAGTTGCTAAAGATTCGGGTGTGACAGTTGTGGCAACCCGCGATGGAGTAGTTGAGTATGTGGATTCCTCAAGGATAGTTGTGAGTTCCACGGAATCGGGTGTTGAGGAAGAGGGCGGGGTTGATCTATACAACCTCATAAAATTCCAAAAATCTAATCAGAGCACATGCTGGAACCAAAAACCTATTGTAAAAAAAGGTGAAAAAGTATCTGCGGGCCAGGTGATTGCAGACGGCCCGTCCACCGATAGCGGGGAATTGGCACTTGGTCAAAACGTGATGGTCGCGTTTATGCCTTGGGGTGGGTATAACTTTGAAGACGCAATTTTAATGAGCGAGAGGCTTGTGAAAGAAGACAGTTTCACCTCAATACACATAGAGGAGTTCGAGTGTATTGCACGGGAAACCAAGCTCGGGCGCGAAGAGATCACACGTGACATCCCGAATGTGAGTGAAGATACGCTTAGAAACCTTGATGATAGCGGCATAATAAGAGTAGGAGCCGAGGTTAAACCGGGTGATATCCTTGTTGGGAAAATTTCGCCAAAAGGCGAGACTCAACTGTCGCCGGAAGAAAGACTGCTCCGTGCTATATTCGGTGATAAGGCGGGTGATGTGAAGGACACGTCGCTTAGGGCCTCGCCCGGGGTGTACGGCACAATCATAGATGTGAAGATGTTGATCTCTAGGGTAGTTGATAAGGATGAAAGAGCAAAAAGCATAGAGGACCTAGAGGTCACAAAACTAAAGCAGGACATGGAAGACGAGATAAACATAATCAAAGACGATTCCATAGAGCGCATAAAATCGCTGCTGGTTAGAAAAACCGCATCGGCAAAGCTTACCGTGTCGAGGAAAACAGTTCTCAAGAAGGGTGACAAGATTACGTCTGAGATACTAGACACGGTTCCGTTTGAGAAAATGGCAGATATAAGTGTGGAGAACGGTGAGAAGATAGAGGCCGAAATAAAGAACATAATAGAAAGAACCTTAGAACAGATAGACCTGACAAACGTTGTATATGACCAGAGAATCACCAAGTTAATAAAACCGGATGAGCTGCCGCCAGGGGTGCTTAAGGTCGTAAAGGTAAACATATCGGTGAAGAGAAAACTACAGGTTGGCGACAAGATGGCGGGTAGGCACGGCAATAAGGGAGTTATCTCCAAGATATTGGCCGAAGAGGATATGCCCTATCTGCCGGACGGTACACCTGTGGACATGGTGCTCAACCCCCTTGGGGTGCCCTCGAGGATGAACGTGGGGCAGGTACTGGAGACCCACCTGGGGTGGGCAGCAAAAGAACTTGGACGTCAAATCGATGAATATATAGAAAAAGAGTTCAGCCCGGGTTCTCTCAGAGCTAAACTTAAACAGATTTACGGTAAGCGCCAGAACAAAGAACTAATTGACACACTTTCTGATGACGAGGTAATGGAAGTTGCGAGAAGGCTTAGAAATGGGGTTAAGGTGCGCTCGGCTGTGTTTGACGGTGCATCTGAAGAAGAGATAAAAAACATGCTCGACTTAACAGAGCTTCCCGAGGACGGAAAGACAATATTATTTGACGGGCACACAGGGGAGCCTTTTGACCAGAAGGTGACCGTGGGGATAATGTATATGCTGAAACTCCACCACCTGGTAGAGGAAAAAATCCATGCCCGTGCAATAGGCCCGTACTCGCTGGTTACTCAGCAGCCGCTCGGTGGTAAAGCGCACTTTGGCGGACAGCGCCTGGGTGAGATGGAGGTATGGGCACTTGAGGCGTACGGGGCTGCGTACACACTGCAGGAATTTCTAACTGTTAAATCAGACGACGTAATAGGAAGGACTAGGATCTTCGACTCGATTGTGAAGGGGGATATGAATTTTGAGCCCGGACTGCCCGAGTCGTTTAAGGTGCTTCAAAAAGAGCTTCAGGCACTTGCACTGGATATAGACCTGCTTGAAGAGGCTGATGCCGAGTAATAGAGATAGAGTTTGAAAAAATAGGGAGGGACACATAGTGGACGTAGACACACTATTTGAGAAACCGAAAAACCCTTCGGAGTACTCTGCTGTTAAGATCTCCGTTGCATCACCGGACAAAGTAAAGGAATGGTCCAATGGAGAGGTCAGAAAACCCGAGACCATTAACTACAGGACGTTTAAACCCGAGCGAAGCGGGTTGTTCTGTGCCAAGATCTTTGGGCCAGTGAAAGACTATGAATGCACCTGTGGGAAGTACAAGAGGTTAAAGCACAGGGGAATCACGTGCGAGAAATGCGGAGTAGAGGTGATCTCTTCAAAGGTTAGACGGGAGAGGATGGCGCATATCGAGCTCTCTTCCCCGGTAGCACACATCTGGTTCTTAAGGAGTATTCCCTCGAGGATAGGGATGCTTCTCGATATGACGCTTAAGGATCTTGAGAAGGTGCTCTACTATGAGTCCTATGTTGTGATCGATCCTGAGAACACACCGCTTAAGTTTGCTGAAGTGCTTAGCGAGGACCGCTACCGCAAGGCAATGGACGAGTACGGCCCTGTGTTTAAGGTAGGTATGGGGGCTGAGACTGTAAGAGAAATGCTAAAAAAGATAGACCTGGTTGAGCTCTCTGAAGAGCTTAGGCTCGAGATGAAAAACACGAGCTCTCCGATCAAAAGGGCCAGGATTGCTAAGAGGCTTAGGATTTGCGAGGCATTTAGAAAATCTAAAAACAGACCCGAGTGGATGATATTGACCAGGATTCCGGTGTTGCCACCGGACCTGAGACCATTGGTACCGCTCGATGGCGGTAGGTTTGCTACATCGGACCTAAACGACCTATACAGAAGGGTTATAAACAGAAACAACAGACTAAAGAAACTGCAGGAACTGGGAGCACCCGACATTATTGTGAGAAACGAAAAGAGGATGCTCCAGGAGTCGGTAGACGCACTGCTTGAGAACGGACGGCGCGGACGCCCGGTGTTGGGACACAACCACCGCCCGCTTAAGAGCTTAAGCGACATCATAAAGGGTAAGCAGGGTAGGTTTAGACAGAACCTTTTGGGTAAGAGGGTCGACTACTCGGGAAGGTCCGTGATCACAGTAGGGCCCGAGCTTAAACTACATCAGTGCGGTATACCGAAACAGATGGGCCTTGAGCTGTTTAGGCCGTTTATTTACCAGAAACTTGAGCTCTGGGGTGCGGCCGCAACGATAAAAATTGCCAAAAAATTAGTAGAACAAGAAGCACCGATTGTATGGGATGCACTTGATGAGGTTATTAAAGAGCATCCGGTTCTGCTTAATCGTGCTCCTACTCTACACAGGCTTAGTATTCAGGCATTTGAGCCTATACTCATAGAGGATAAAGCCATACAGATTCACCCGCTCGTATGCCCTGCGTATAATGCAGACTTTGATGGTGACCAAATGGCTGTGCATGTGCCCCTATCCATCGAGGCGCAGACAGAGTGCCGAGCGCTTGTAATGTCGACTAACAACATACTTTCCCCCGCACACGGCAAACCAATTATTTTGCCCACACAGGACATTGTGCTTGGGATCTATTATATGACGCGTGATATGCCGTTTGATAAGGGTGATGGCAAGATTTTTGCCACGATCGAAGAGGTCACACTCGCATTCGATGCCGGGGAGATCGGGATTCACGCCAAGATCAGTGTAAGGATAAAAGACAAAGTACATGAGACCACTGTAGGGCGTGTGTTGCTCTATGAAATCATGCCGAAGACTATCGAGTTTGAGCTTGTGAACAGGGTGATGACCAAGCGCGCGATAGAGGAGCTTGTGGACAATTGCTTCAGAGTAGCCGGTGGCAAGAGCACAGTGCTGCTTGCCGATAGGATGCGCACACTTGGGTTTAAGTACTCGACCAGAGCAGGTATATCGATCTCGATAGACGATATGAAGATCCCTGAGAAGAAAAAAGACCTGCTGCAAAAAGCGCAGGATGAGGTCGTCAAGGTCCAGAGCCAGTACTCACAGGGACTCATAACCGACGGTGAGCGCTATAACAAGGTAATCGATATCTGGGCACGTACAAGCGATGACGTAGCTCAGGAAATGATGAAAGACATATCGTTTGAAGAGATAGCGGATGGGAAAGGCAAATCCAAAAAGGGTACGAGCGCAAACCCGATCTATATGATGATCGATTCGGGTGCGAGGGGCAGTCAAACTCAGGTCCGCCAGCTTGCAGGGATGAGGGGGCTAATGGCAAAACCCTCGGGCGAGATCATTGAGACCCCGATTACATCGAACTTTAGAGAAGGGCTAACTGTGCTGCAATACTTTATCTCGACACACGGAGCCAGAAAGGGACTTGCCGACACCGCGCTTAAAACAGCTAATGCAGGGTACCTGACCAGAAGACTTATTGACGTTGCGCAGGATGTGATGATAAAGGAATATGACTGCGGCACCATAGAGGGTATTACTGTGGGCGACCTGGTCGAGGGTGGTGAGATCATCGAGCGGGTAGGCGAGAGGGTGTTGGGAAGAGTAACACTCGACAACATAGTTGACCCGGTTAGCGGTGATATCATAGTGGCTGCTAACGAGGAGATTGATGAACACGCTGCCGCCAAGATTGATGAGGCAGGCAGTATAACAGAGGTTAGGATCAGGTCTGTGCTGAGCTGCGAAACACGCGTCGGCGTATGTATGCTCTGTTACGGCCGCAACCTGTCCACAGGGAAACTGGTGAATATAGGTGAGGCCACGGGCATCATAGCGGCACAGTCAATCGGAGAGCCCGGCACACAGCTTACTATGAGAACCTTCCACATCGGTGGTGCGGCGAGCCAGAGGGCTGCGGAAAGCACCTTGGAAAGCCAGCAGGAGGGCACCGTAAAATTCCAAAACGTTAGAACTGTGCGTAGTGTGGACGGGAGCCTTATTGTTACAAACCGAACCGGTATTTTGATCATTGTGGACGATAAGGGTTATGAAAAAGAGAGGTACCCGCTGGCACTCGGAGCAAAGCTTAAGATTGAAGAGGGATCTAAGGTAAAGGACGGCGAGCTTATGGCTGAGTGGGATCCCTACACCACACCGTTTATTTCAGAGGTCGAGGGTAAGGTTAAGTTCCAGGACCTCGAGCAGGGTGTGACACTAAAAGAGCAGGTAGACGAGGTGACGGGTATTTATAAGAATGTTGTTATAGAGTCAAAGAACCTGGACCTACACCCGGCCCTTGTGATTACTACAAAAGACAAAAAGAACATACAGTACTCACTGCCCATAGGGGCTATCATAGAGAAGGCCGAGGGAGACGTGGTCAATGCAGGGGATATCGTTGCTAAGATTGCGAGAGCTACTGCTAAGACCAAAGACATAACCGGAGGGCTGCCCCGTGTGGCTGAGCTCTTTGAGGCCAGGATCCCCAAGGACCCGGCGGTTGTTACGGAGATCGACGGGGTTGTGTCTTATGGAAAGGACACTAAGGGGAAGCGCCGTGTGGTAGTTACACCCGATGTGGGTGAGGCCAAAGAGTACCTGGTGCCCAGGGGTAAACACGTGCTTGTAAGAGAGGGCGAGGTTGTGACCTCGGGTGACCAGCTTGTAGACGGCTCTGCCAACCCCCACGATATTCTTAGAATTCGCGGGGAGAGAGCGCTCACAAGGTATCTTGTGGACGAGATACAAGAGGTTTACAGGCTCCAGGGTGTTAAGATTAACGATAAACACATTGAAGTGATCGTGCGACAGATGCTAAAGAGGGTTAGGATAAAAGACCCGGGCGACACTATTTTACTCGTTGGTGAAGCCGTGGAGAAGCACGTGTTCTTTGAAGAGAACGAGAGGGTTGTGGATCAGGGCGGGCGACCCGCCTCTGCCGAGCCCCTGCTGCTTGGGATCACGAGAGCATCTTTGAGCACCGACAGCTGGCTCTCGGCTGCCTCATTCCAGGAGACCACCAGGGTTCTTACCGAGGCCGCCTGTGAAGGTAAAGAAGATTACCTTAGGGGGCTTAAAGAGAATGTAATAATGGGTAGACTGATACCTGCGGGTACCGGGTTGCCTATCTACAGGAACATAGACGTTGAGGTGCCGGTGATGGAGATACCCGTACCCACAGCCGAATTAGAAGAAGAATAAGACTTTTAAAGACTAAGGGGCAGGACCCACAGTGTACTTGCCCCTCTCATCTACCTCGGTACCGACTGACCAATGCACCAAGACAGCAGTGCCATTATGGAAAAAGCATATGATCCTAAAGGCGTGGAGGAGAAGTGGTACACGCACTGGATCGATAAGGGCTATCATAGCACCCAGGGTTCAGGGGAACAACCTTCCTATACAATTGTAATACCTCCCCCGAATGTAACGGGCTCGTTACACATCGGCCATGCACTAAACAACACGTTGCAGGATATATTGATCCGCTACAAGAGGATGAAGGGCTTTAATGTGCTATGGGTGCCGGGCACAGACCACGCCGGTATTGCGACACAGATGATGGTCGAGAGGGACCTGCAATCCGAGGGTAAGACTCGTACCGAGATGGGCCGTGAGGCTTTTTTAGAGAGAGTGTGGCAGTGGAAAAGCGAGTCGGGGGATCAGATTACAAAGCAGCTTAGAAGGCTAGGTGCTCTGCCTGACTGGGACAAAGAGAGATTTACTCTAGATGATGGTCTATCGCACGCTGTAAGGACAGTGTTCGTAAAACTCTACGAGGAAGGGCTTATTTACAAGGACCGCCGCCTTGTGAACTGGGACCCGAATCTATGCACTGCAATCTCCGACCTAGAGGTTGAGCAGCGCGATGTGAACGGCAAGTTGTGGCATTTCAAATATCCCATTGAGGGCAGTGACGAGGAATTCATTGCTATCGCAACTACAAGACCCGAGACAATGCTGGGTGATACTGCAGTTGCGGTGCACCCCGAGGACGAGCGTTATACACAGCTCGTAGGACGTAACGTGGTGCTGCCGCTCGTGGGCCGCAGGATACCTATTGTGGCCGATGAGTACAGCGACCCGACTAAGGGCACAGGGGCTGTTAAAATCACCCCTGCTCATGATTTCAACGATTTTGAGGTTGGGAAACGTCACGACCTCGAGATGATAAACATCCTCGATGAAAATGGCTGTATAAACGATAACGCTCCCGAAACTTACAGGGGGCTCGATAGGTTTGAGGCTAGAAAAAGGGTGCTCGAAGATATAGAGGCCCAGGGGTTATTGGTAGAGATCGAAGATATACAACACACCGTGCCCTACGGGGATAGATCGGGTGTGATAATAGAGCCGTGGTTGACCGAGCAGTGGTATGCCGACTCAAAAACCCTTGCAAAAGAGGCGATAAGTGCAGTGGAGGACGGGCGGATAAAGTTTGTGCCTAAATATTGGGAGAACACGTACTTTGAGTGGATGAGGAACATAGAGCCCTGGTGTATCTCGCGCCAGCTCTGGTGGGGGCATAGGATCCCGGCGTGGTATGGCCCTGACGGCAAGGTCTTCGTAACTATGACCGAAGAGGATGCTATGGAAGAGGCATTAAAGCATTATGGGGAAGATACCGAACTTAGCCAGGACCCGGATGTGCTAGACACTTGGTTTTCATCGGGCCTGTGGCCGTTTTCGACACTAGGATGGCCTGATAATACTGAGCTCTTGGAAAAACACTATCCCACCACTGTGCTTGTGACTGCTTTTGACATAATATTTTTCTGGGTAGCTCGGATGATTATGCAGGGACTCAAATTTATGGGTGACGTGCCGTTTCGCGATGTTTATATCCACGGGCTCATTAGGGACGAGAAGGGCGAGAAGATGAGTAAGACCAAGGGGAACGTGATCGACCCTCTCGACGTTGTGGATACATATGGGGCGGATGCACTTAGGTTTAGTCTGGCTGCGTTGGCCACACAGGGGCGGGATATAAAGTTGTCGATGTCCGTGCTTGAGGGCTATAGGAATTTTATAAACAAGATTTGGAACGCAACCAGGTTTTTGCTGATGAATATGGAGGGTTTTAGGCCGCTTGGGTCATTAGAGCCCAGGGATCTAAGCACTTATGACAAGTGGATTATTACGAAGTTGAACAAGATGGTCGCTGAGGCCGAGCACGGGTTTGAAAACTATGAGTTCGATAAGGCTGCGAGTGCGATTTACCAGTTTATATGGGCGGATTATTGCGATTGGTATATAGAGTCGGTGAAGCCTATTTTGTATGGCGAGGACTTAGAGGAAAAAACCAGGACCCAAAACGTGATGGTCACAGTGCTTGTGTCTGCACTAAAGGCTCTTCACCCAATAGCTCCGTTCATATCTGAGGAACTCTACCATCGTCTGTGTAGGTTGTATGAATCTGACCAGGAGATAAGCGATGAGTTAGCTGAGAGCATAATGATTAGCTCTTTTCCCGAGTACAACGGCGAGATGGTCTTTGAAAAGCCACATGACGATGTCGAATTTATCAAGGAGATTGTGATAGGTGCCAGGAACCTGCGAGCAGTAGTTGGTCTTCACCCTGCAGAGAGGGTAGGGGTTGTGCTCTGTCCCGAGACCGAGGATAGGATGAATATAATTTCTGAGAACAAGGACTTTATTCTTACCATGGCGTCACTCTCTGGGCTTAGTGTGGCTCTGGATGCAAACCCCGACAAAGCTGTAACACATGTAGTGCCCGGGGTAGAAATATTTCTACCTGTGGAGGGTCTTGTGGATGTGGAGAAAGAGAGTGCACGGATCCAAAAAGAGATAGGCAAATTAACCAAGGACTTGACCGGCACTGAGAAAAAACTGGCCAATAAAAAATTCCTCGACCGTGCACCTGAGGAAGTAGTAGAGAAGGAAAGACAGAAGTTTCAGGAGATCTCTTTTCAAAAAAAGAAACTCGAAGACGTGCTTGCCAAATTAAGTACTATTTAAATCCACTCAAGCAATAACCCATCTAAGAAGTTATTCATTCCCCAAAGAGTTCGGGCTGTGTAACAGTGGTTTTTTGGTCAGTGAGCTCGACAGGATAGTTCCCGGTAAAACAGGCGTTACAGTAGTTTTCCTTGCCGTTTGTCGTGTTGTAGGTCTGTACAGCCTTGTGCACGCCCCCGAGGCTGAGGTATCCGAGTGTGTCGGACGTAATATACTTATTGATACCCTCTATCGATAGGGAGTTGGCAATGAGCTCCTCTCTAAGCGGGGTATCTATGCCGTAGTAACACGAGAATTTCATAGGAGGGGAGCTGATCCTCATATGCACCTCGCTTGCACCTGCGTCACGTATCATCTTTACTATCTTTCTACTAGTTGTACCGCGTACAATCGAGTCATCTACGATCACAACCCTTTTGCCCTCGAGCACCTCGCGTATTGCGTTTAGCTTTAGTTTTACCCCGAAGTTGCGGATTGACTGTTGGGGCTCAATAAAAGTCCTGCCTACGTAATGGTTCCTAAGCAGCCCAAGCTCAAGCGGCAGACCCGCCTGCTCTGCAAACCCCATGGCTGCGGGTACACCCGAATCGGGTACTGCCACAACAATATCGGCATCGGCAGGGTGCTCGATAGCAAGCTGCTTGCCCATCTGTTTTCTGACCTGGTATACGTTGCGGTCGACCAAGAAACTGTCGGGCCTTGAGAAATATATATACTCGAAAATACAGTAGGAGTGGGGGAGTTCACCGAACGGTCTAAAGGACTCGACCCCATCTTTGTTCACAACTATGACCTCACCCGGTTCTACCTCGCGTGTGTAGGTTGCCTCAATCAGGTCAAACGCACATGTCTCCGATGCAACCACAGTGGAGTCCCCGAGTTTGCCCAGAACCAATGGTCTGAAACCATATGGGTCGCGTGCAGCTATCATTGTCTCGGGGGTTAAAAATAGCAGTGAATACGCACCCTTACATGTCATTAGTGCTTCTATAATACGTCTTACCAATTTTTCTTCTTTGGATCGTGCTATGAGGTGGATTATAACCTCGGTGTCTGTTGTGGATTGAAAAATGGCGCCGCTGTCTTCAAGTTCTTCGCGTAGTGTCCTTGCATTGGTCAGGTTGCCATTATGGGCAATGGAAAGCGTGCCCCTCGAGTATGTTATAACGATGGGCTGCATGTTTTTGGGCTGGCTTGATCCTGTTGTCGAGTAACGGACATGGCCGATTGCACTTCGCCCCGGGAGTTTGGCTATGACCTCTTCTGAGAATATATCGGACACAAGTCCCATAGCCCTATGGTGGTGGATATTCTCACCGTCGGACGTTACAATTCCCGCGCTCTCCTGACCCCGGTGTTGTAGTGCATGTAAACCTAGGTAGGCCAGTTTTGAAGCCTCGGTGTGCCCGTATATTCCAAAGACTCCGCACTCTTCTTTTAGCTTAGGCATAACTTTTAAGCATCTTCTCAAATCCCTCGGCCCAGCACGACTCGGCTTCGGTCGTTGATATGTCTATCATCCCTTCTATAATGATCCGGTTGCCGCCTACATTACCTATTTTCCAAACAGGGGTACTGTGTTTTGATGCTATCTCTACCAATTGATCATAGTTACGGTTGTCTATTGAAATTACTGCTCTTGCCTGAGATTCTGAAAACAAAAGGGCATCTTCTCTTATCCCGCTTGTATTAGTGAGCTCTACTCTGATACCTAACAGCCCTGTATGATTGAAACATGATTCCGCAAGTGCTACCGCAAGGCCCCCCTCAGAGATATCATGTGCAGAATGAATTATACCCTTTTTTGCGGCTTCAAGTAAGGTGTTGATCAAATTTTGCTCGGCTTCGAGGTCAATAGCCGGGGGACTGCCCGAAATATTGCCGGTCATTACTTTTTGATACTCTGTGCCTCCTAACTCTTCTTGGGTGCTGCCCAGAACCAATATAGCGTCACCTTCATTTTTAAACGAGGCAGTAACAAGACTCCTTATATCATCAATGAGCCCCACCATACCTACCATGGGTGTAGGGTATATGGCCGTGCCCTCGGTTTCATTGTAAAAACTGACGTTTCCACTGACTACGGGGGTCCCAAGCGTCGTGCATGCATCGGACATGCCGTCAATGGCGCGTTTAAACTGCCACATGACCTCGGGTTTCTCAGGACTGCCGAAGTTAAGGCAGTCTGTAATAGCCATGGGCACAGCACCGCTACACGCGAGGTTTCTGGCACTCTCTGCCACGGCGATTGCGGCCCCAACATAAGGGTCCAGGTAACAGTACCGCGAGTTGCAGTTGGAAGTGATGGCAAGTGCTTTGTCTGTACCCTTTTGCCTAATGATAGCAGCGTCTGACCAGGGGGCTACGACGGTGTTGGTTCTTACCATATAGTCGTACTGCTCGTATATCCACCTTTTTGATGCTATCGTGGGTGAACCAATTAGCTCTAAGAATATATCGTTTAGTTCCTGGGTCTTAGGTTCTTTAATGCGTATGGGGGTTTGGCTGGGGTGGGTCTTGGGCTCCTCTTGTGGTCTATCGTACATGGGGGCTTCGTCGGATATGAGATTTATCGGGATATCGCAGGCTAGGTCCCCGTTATCATAGAGCCTGAGGTGATTGGAGTCGGTTACTTTCCCGATAACACTGAAATCAAGGCCCCACTTTGTGAATATCTCCTCTGCGATCTTCTCTTTCCCCTTGTTAAGCACTATGAGCATTCGTTCCTGCGATTCCGAAAGCATAACCTCGTAGGGGGTCATACCCTCTTCTCGGCGAGGGACCTTGTCTATGTCTATATCCAGTCCGGTACCGGCCCTCTCGGCCATCTCGGTGGACGAGGATGTAAGACCTGCAGCACCCATATCCTGTATGCCGACCACGACACCTGTCTTAAACAGTTCCAGACAGGCTTCGAGCAGTAGTTTTTCCGTAAAAGGGTCGCCGACCTGGACAGCAGGGCGTTTCTCCTCGGCCTCTTTAGTAAATGTTTCCGATGCCATTACGGCACCATGAATTCCGTCTCTGCCGGTCTTTGAGCCCACGTAAATTACGGGGTTGCCCACGCCTGTTGCGTAACCGCGGAATATCTCTTCCTTTTTTGTCACGCCCAATGCAAATACATTGACCAGCGGATTTCCGTTATAGCAGTCGTCAAAATAGACGTCTCCCCCTACTGTGGGGATGCCTATGCAGTTGCCGTAACCCGCGATGCCCGAGACAATACCGTCTACCAGGTACTTTGTTTTGGGTAGTTTGGGGTTGCCGAAACGAAGGGAGTCAAGTAGTGCGATGGGTCTTGCCCCCATAGTGAAAATGTCGCGGAGTATCCCACCCACACCTGTAGCTGCGCCCTGGTAGGGCTCTATAAATGAGGGGTGGTTGTGGCTCTCCATCTTAAACACTGCCGTCTGACCGTCGCCTATATCTATGATCCCTGCGTTTTCCCCAGGGCCTTGTATTACGTGTTTACCCTCGGTAGGCAGTCTTTTTAGGTGTATTCTTGAGCTTTTGTACGAGCAGTGTTCGGACCACATGGCCCCTAGGATCCCGATCTCGGTCAGATTCGGTTCTCGCTTTAAAACCTCTACAATCTTATTGTATTCGTTTTCGCTGAGCCCGTGATCGAGCGCCAGTGTTTTCGTATCCATATCGGGGTAGTCCAGGGTGCATTTAATATACCTGTTAATGGGTTAAGGTTGTATGGTAGCAAGTTAGTAAATTAATTGTCGGATTGACAATGAGTTGAGTGCTGTGTGATCATATTAAACGAATTTGTTAAGAGCTGGAAACCCTATGGAAATTTTTGTTTTATACGTATCGCTTGTGATGGCTGTGGCACCGATGCTCGCTATGCTGTTTTTTATATGGTGGGTGGATAGGTACGACAGGGAACCGCTTAGGTATGTGATAGGGGCGTTTGCGTGGGGCGGGTTCGGTGCAATAGCCTTTTCTATTTTGGGCACAGAGTTGGGGATTGGGTTGTTTGGGGACCTGTCTGCTGAGGCCGAAGACAGAGTTGTGACTTTGTTTATAGCCCCCGTGGTAGAGGAGTTGATGAAGGGCATAGTGGTAATCTATTTGCTCCGTAAGACTCATTTTGATAACGTGACCGACGGGCTTGTATATGGGGCGGCGGCGGGGCTTGGGTTTGGGATGACGGAGAACTTTCTATACTTCACACAGTACGCCGAGCAGTACATGGGTGTGGATTGGATAAATCTGTTATTTGTAAGGAGCATGTTTACGGCAAATATGCACTGTGCTGCGACCGCAACATTCGGTGCGGGGATAAGCATGCTGAAAGACAATAGGGCAAGGGGTAAATACTATGCTTTGGGTGGTTACTTAATGGCGGTTCTGCTCCACTGTTTGTGGAACTACCTTGTTACAGTCCCGGTATTTGGCAATAAAAACGGGGGTTTTGCCACGTTACTACTAAGTTTGTATATAGTGATTATATTTTTTATATTCATACTGGGTATAAGAAAAGAGAGACTGCAGAGGCAGTTATATCTGGAAGATGAGTTCGAAAAAGGGGTGTTGCCCGAGGAGTACAATAAAATGCTGTTGTCGTATAGGGAGATGAGGAAAACCGGGTGGTTCCCAGAATACTTGGATAAAAACCGGTACCTGCATCTTGTGAGCAGGCTAGCCCTTAGAAAGGCATCATATAGGGGTGCGAGTGAAAAGCGTAAAGAGGAACTAAAAGAGGAGATAAACGGGATTAGGGCGAAACTAAGCGAGTTCAACGAGCTTATCGATAGCAAAAAAAGCACTACTTAATAATCACTTACTCTCACAACACCTCACACTCCGTTCTGTCTACATTTTGAAAATATAGTATATTATATGGTTTACAGAATTGATATTAATCGGACATTAAAATGAGTTTGAGAAACATAAAAGACCTTAGCCCGGACGAGATTACACAGTTTGCTGTAGGCATCGGTGAGCCTTCTTTTAGGTCCCACCAGCTGGGTAAGTGGATCTATCAAAAAGGTGTAGAGTCGTTTGATACCATGACTGATCTCTCAAGGTCTTTTAGGCAACATCTAAACGAGAGTTTTGAGATCACCAACAGCGTTACGATCCACGATAAGATGGTTTCAAGTGACGGTACGGTTAAATACCTGTTTACGCTTGGGGATGGCAACCAGGTAGAGAGTGTACTGATTCCAGATAAAGAACGATATACACTGTGCATTTCATCGCAGGTGGGCTGTGCCCTTGGGTGTGAGTTTTGCTTGACCTCTAAGGTCGGGAAAATAAGAAACCTAACCCCAGGTGAGATAGTAGACCAGTATATAGCAGTAAAGAAAGACCGGGATCTTGGGGTTGTAAACATAGTGTTTATGGGGATGGGTGAACCGCTCGATAATATACAGAACCTGATTGCGGCAATAAAAATAATGACCCACAAACATTACCTTGCGATTGCACCTCGCCGCATTACAGTCTCAACGTCGGGGCTGGTCCCTAGAATTGCAGAGCTCGGAAAAGAGGTTAGTGTGAATCTGGCGGTCTCGTTAAATGCCCCCAATGATAGTGTTAGAAGCGAGATTATGCCTATTAACAAACGCTACCCGATCAAGCAACTTGTAGCGGAGAGCCGTAAGTTTCCGCTGCCGAACAGAAAAGAGCTTATGTTTGAGTACGTGATGCTAAAGGGGGTTAATGATAGCAATGAGAATGCTCATGAGCTTGGGAAGCTGGTGGGTGGTTTTAGGTGTAAGGTAAACCTGATCCCATTTAACGAGGCACCTACACTTAACTTTAAGTCGCCCTCAAGGCAAAGGGTGCTCGAGTTTCAAGAAATACTGATGTCTTATGGGATAAATGTGAGGATACGAAAGAGCAAAGGACAAGATATACTGGGAGCATGCGGCCAGCTCGCCGCTAATTACCCCGTAAGCAAAACCAGAACAAGCAACGTGCCGTTACATTCCTCACTATAAACCACTAAAGTGACTAGACCGATAAAAGGAAACGATCATGACAGGCGCAGAGATTAGAGAACAGTTCCTAAAGTATTTCGAGGACAACAAACACACGGTTGTTAAGAGCTCGTCGCTTATCCCAAAGAACGACCCCACGCTGCTTTTTACAAACGCCGGGATGGTGCAGTTTAAGGACGTGTACCTGGGGCTTGAGAAAAGGTCGTATAAAAGGGCTACATCGTCGCAGAAATGCGTGCGTGCAGGGGGTAAGCACAACGATCTTGAGAATGTAGGGTTTACGGCGCGACACCACACGTTTTTTGAGATGCTCGGGAATTTTTCGTTCGGCGATTATTTCAAGGAAGACGCTATAAAATATGGCTGGGAACTCATGACCGAGGTCTATAAACTTTCAAAAGACAAACTATGGGTCACAGTGTTTGAGGACGATGACGAGGCAGAGGAGCTTTGGCAAAAGGTGTCGGGGCTTGGCCGAGATCGGATAGTGCGTATGGGAGAGAAGGATAATTTCTGGGCAATGGGTGATACGGGGCCATGCGGGCCGTGCTCGGAGATTTTGATCGACCAGGGTGAGGAGTTTAGCTGTGGGAAGTCTAGTTGTGCAGTGGGGTGTGACTGTGACCGTTACCTTGAGCTATGGAACCTAGTATTTATGCAGTATGAACGGGACTCAAGCGGAGAGCTTGCAAAGCTGCCTAACCCGAGCATTGACACCGGAATGGGATTGGAGAGGATCACAGCCGTAATACAAGGGGTTAAGAGCAACTACGAGACTGATTTGCTAAGCGGAATTATTGCCAGAGTAGAGGAGATATCGGGCAAAACTTATGGGGACGATGATAAGACTGACACCTCGATGAGGGTCATAGCGGACCACACCAGAGCGGTGACGTTCCTTATATCGGACGGGGTGTTTCCCTCGAACGAGGGCAGGGGATATGTGCTTAGAAGAATACTTAGGCGGGCTGTGCGTCATGCCAGGATGCTGAACATAGACGAGCCGTGCCTCTATAAAATCACAGACAGGGTTAGAGAGATAATGAGCAGTGCGTATCCGGAACTGGACGAGAGGATAGACTTTATTGCTGATGTGGTGCGTAACGAAGAAGAGAGGTTCTTTGAGACCATAGACAGGGGGCTTGAGCTCTTGGAAGAAGAGATGACGGTGCGAAAGGGTGAAAAAGTCCTGCCGGGTGACGTTGTGTTTAAACTATACGATACCTATGGCTTCCCCGTGGACTTGACCGAGGATATAGCGGCCGAACACGGAATGGAGCTTGATATCGGTGGCTTTGATAAGGAGATGAATAAGCAAAAAGAGAAGTCCCGGAAGGCCTGGAAGGGCTCGGGTGAGGAGGAGCTAGAGCCTTTGTATAAGGAGTTTGTGTCGGGTGGGCTCAATGTGACATTCACCGGTTACGAGAGAACAGAGGATGAGGGCACAGTTAGAGCAATTATTAAAGACGGAACCCTAGTGGATAGTGCGGGTGAGGGGGATATTGTGGAGATTATTACTGATACAACCCCGTTTTATGGTGAGTCGGGCGGACAAGTGGGCGATAAAGGTGAGATCGAGGCAGAGGGTGGAATAGCCGAGGTCAGAGACACCGTTAAACCTGTTATAAGCCTCATAGTTCATAAAGCCAGGGTGAAGAAGGGCAGCATATGGGTAGGGGACAAGGTAAAACTCACAGTGAATAAGAGGCTTAGGCACGGCACTAAAACCCACCACACCTCCACACACATACTGCATGCAGTGTTAAAAGAGGTGCTTGGCTCTCATGTGGGGCAGGCAGGCTCACTGGTTGCGCCCGGGCGGCTAAGGTTTGATTTTACTCACTTTGAGGCTATTCCTGATAAAGATCTTGATAAAATAGAGGACATGATAAACGAGAGGATCAGGTGGGACGACACAGTGAGTACCGAGGCCGATGTGCCCTACGACGAGGCCATAGAGGGCGGGGCCACAGCGATATTCGAAGAGAAGTACGGTGACAAAGTGCGTGTGGTTTCGATCGGGGATTACAGTAAGGAGCTATGCGGTGGCACACACCTAGGCGGCTCGGGAGAGGCCGGGCTATTGAAAATAGTATCTGAGTCTGCATCGTCTGCGGGAGTAAGAAGGATAGATGCAGTATCGGGTGAGTCTGCCTGGGAGTTCCTGCGGGGCAAAGAAGAGATGATCGAGCAGGTAAGCAACATACTCAAAGTACCTGAGTCTGATTTTATTGCTAAGATCACCAAACTGGTCGAAGAAAACGAGGCAATAAAACAGGAGCTCGACACCTATAAGAGCAAGCAGCTTAGTGAAACGGCTGGGGATTTGCTCGATAATGTAAAAGAAAAAAACGGTGTGAAAATCCTCTCCGTAGAGGTTCCGGGGGCCAATGCAGGTGAGCTTAGAAAGGTGTGGGATGATGTAAGGAGTAAGCTTGGTTCCGGGATCGCTGTGCTTGGGAGCCGGGATAACGGCAAGGCATATATACTCGTGGGTGTTACAAAGGACCTTACCAAGAAGTATCATTCCGGAAACATCGTAAAGGAGCTTGCCCCGATAATAGGTGGGAAGGGCGGGGGGCGGCCCGACATGGCACAAGCGGGTGGTGACGAGCCCGCGAACCTGGAGAGCGCACTTAGCAAGGCATATGACCTGTTGTAGGACTTTCATTCTAACAATCACACATGTTGTTGGGGAATAGGTGGCTTAAGGACGGCTATTTGCTAATGCCCTGTTCTTCTAGGACTGTTTTAATTTTTTTGAGTGCGGCGTTTTCGATCTGCCGTACACGCTCGCGGGATATGTTGAACTCAGCGCCTAGTTCTTCTAGTGTTTTAGGGGTATCTGCAAGCACTCTGTTCTCGATTATATAACGCTCACGATCTTTAAGCTTCTCAAGAGCTGCTTCCATGCCGCTTCGTACCTGTTCTTCCTCTTGGGCTTTGTTTACGATATCTTCCTGGGATTCTACTTCGTCTGCCAGGAAGTCCATATGCGAGCTGTCTTTGTTATCTTTGAACTCTGCATCCAGCGAGAGGTCCTTGGCACCCATGCGTTTGTCCATCTCGATCACTTCCTGGTCTGACACGTTTAGGTTTTTGGCAATCTCTTTATAATCTTCGGCTGTGAGGCCTTCCCCACCTACATCGATTTGGTTTTTTGCAGAGCGGAGTTTGTAGAATAGCTTTCTTTGAGCCTGGGTAGTGCCGACTTTTACAAGGCTCCAGCTCTTTATTATGTAGTTCTGGATATAGGCGCGGATCCACCACACGGCATAGGATATGAGCCGGTAGCCCTTTGTGGGGTCAAATCCTTTAACAGCATGCATGAGGCCGATATTGCCCTCTTGGATGAGGTCCATGGTGTTAAACCCGTAGTTCTTGTATTCGTTGGCTACTCGTACGACGAACTTTAGGTTAGAGGTCACTAGTTTTCTAGCTGCCTCGACGTCGCCGGTTTCCTTGTAGTGAGTGGCAAGTTCGTACTCTTCTTCCCTGCTTAGTATCGGTGAGTTGCTGATCTCGGCCAGATAACGCTGGAGTGAGGTAGTATGGGCAGGGAGGAGATTCTTGTGTTTTTTTTCTTGTGCTGCCTTAGATTTATCTGCCATTATTTATATATATTCTAGAATGAGATAGTACTAAGTATACTTTTTACAGTTGACGGGTTCAACCTGCATAGGCTCCTACACACACAGTATCACTCTCTTGACGGATGTGGCTCTAGAGTATAGATTTAATGGTCTATTTCTGAGCAAGCTTTATCGGTTCCGGTGTAGCTCAGCTGGCAGAGCGGGTGGCTGTTAACCACTAGGTCGGGGGTTCGAATCCCTCCGCCGGAGCCAATATTCACAGATCGCAAAATCCGCAATCAATCCCCAAAATCGTTCTATAAATATAGACTTTTATACCTTCTTTGTTGCTCGATATTCGGGCTAAATAATATAATTCCTAATATATTGCCGAACTCGGTAGCCACATAAGATAAGTATTTGAGCTAGCTAAATACAGCCGGAATCATGCTAGATCAAAACGGTCAAGGTTCATCACCTTGTCCCATGCTGCTATAAAGTCCTCAACAAACCTCTCTTGGGAGTCCTCAGATCCATAGACCTCGGCTATAGCCCTAAGTTCTGAGTTGGAACCGAATATGAGGTCAGCACGGGTACCGGTCCACTTGAGTTCACCCGTCTTGCGGTCGCGACCTTCGAACTCTTGATCGGCCTCTGATGTTGCCTTCCACATGGTACCCAAGTCGAGCAGGTTCAGAAAAAAGTCATTAGTAAGTGATTCCGGTCGTTCTGTAAACACACCGTGCTCGGACTGCCCGGAGTTGGTGTTAAGTACTCGCATGCCGCCCAAGAGAACAGTCATCTCGGGAGCGGTTAGTGTCAACAGTTGGGCACGGTCAACCAGCATTTCCTCTGCAGGTGCTGTGCATTCGGTCTTCAGGTAGTTGCGGAATCCGTCTGCAATCGGCTCGAGCACAGCGAAAGATTCTATATCGGTCTGCTCCTGCACAGCGTCTGTACGCCCCGGTGTGAAGGGTACTGTGACGTCATGCCCCGCATTCTTTGCTGCCTGTTCGATGCCCGCACACCCGCCAAGGACTATCAAGTCTGCGAGTGAGACTGCCTTGCCGTTGGCCTCGGTATCGTTGAACTCTTTTTGTACTCCCTCTAGAGCCTTTAGTATCTTCGCTAGTTGATCAGGGTTGTTTACTTCCCAGTGCTTCTGTGGGACAAGACGTATACGTGCACCATTGGCACCCCCGCGTTTGTCGGAGCCGCGGAATGTAGATGCTGATGCCCAAGCTGTGGATACGAGCTCGGACACAGAGAGTCCCGCAGCCAGGATTTTACTCTTAAGCGCAGCGATGTCACCATCATCAACGATCTCATGCGTGAGGGCTGGGATAGGGTCTTGCCAGAGCAGCTCCTCGTCGGGCACCTCGGGGCCGAGATAGCGTGAGCGCGGGCCCATATCGCGGTGTGTAAGCTTAAACCAAGCCCGTGCAAAAGCGTCTTGGAACTCGTCCGGATTCTCGTAAAAGCGTTTTGAAATCGGTCCATAAACAGGGTCCATCCGCAAGGATAGGTCTGTTGTGAGCATTATCGGCGTGTGTTTCTTTGAGGGGTCGTGAGCGTCGGGCACCGTACCCTCACCCGCTCCGTTTACCGGTTTCCACTGATGCGCACCCGCGGGGCTTTTGGCGAGCTCCCATTCGTAGCCAAAAAGGTTCTCAAAGAAGTTGTTGCTCCACTTTGTTGGTGTTGTAGTCCATGTGCCCTCGAGTCCACTTGTAATAGTGCTGTCTGCGTTGCCAGTGCCGAAAGTGTTTTTCCAGCCTAGCCCCTGTTCCTCGATACTTGCAGCGGCAGGTTCCGGGCCAACATATTCGTCTGGATTGGCGGCTCCATGGGTTTTACCGAATGTGTGTCCCCCGGCGATAAGTGCGACTGTTTCTTCATCGTTCATAGCCATGCGGCCGAAGGTCTCGCGTATGTCGTGGGCTGCTGCGAGTGGATCGGGATTACCGTTGGGGCCTTCGGGGTTAACATAGATAAGCCCCATCTGGACAGCACCGAGTGGGTTCTCGAGGTCTCGGTCGCCTGTATAACGCTTATCCCCAAGCCATTGGGCCTCGGAGCCCCAGTAGATGTCTTCCTCCGGTTCCCACAGGTCCTCGCGTCCGCCTGCGAAGCCGAAAGTCTTAAATCCCATTGACTCAAGCGCGCAGTTACCTGCGAGGATCAGGAGGTCGGCCCAAGAAATTTTCTTGCCGTATTTCTTCTTGACCGGCCAGAGCAGTAGACGAGCTTTATCGAGATTAGCATTGTCGGGCCAACTGTTGAGTGGTGCAAAGCGCTGGGTACCGGAGCCCCCGCCCCCGCGGCCGTCGGCAATGCGGTATGTGCCGGCACTGTGCCATGCCATACGAATAAAAAGCGGTCCATAATGGCCGTAATCTGCAGGCCACCAGTCTTGAGAATCGGTCATAAGATCGAAGATATCACTCTTTACTGCATCTAGATCAAGCTTCTTAAACTCCTCTGCGTAGTTAAACGCCCTGCCCATGGGATTGGACAAAGAGGAGTGTTGGCGAAGGATGTTTAACTTGAGCAGATTCGGCCACCAGTCTCGGTTTGAAGTACCCCCACCGGCTCCGTGCTTTAGGACTCCGTTTGTAAACGGACATTTGATATTTTCATTTAGATTATTGTTTCCCTTAGTGTTGTTTTGGTTTGTATCAGGACTTTCATTTGCAGCCATAATTCCCCTCCGTAAAGATTTTGGTTTTGAACTAGATTATGTCGGACTAATTACATAATAAATAACATTTGCTATAGTTGTCTAATATTAATTGTCTATGTATTCTATAGTTATTGCCTATAGCTCAGGGTGAGTATAATGGAACTGCACCAATTAAGATATTTTGTAGCGGTTGCTGAGACAGGGGGTTTTAGTAAAGCGGCAAAAAGGTGTTTTGTAGCACAGCCGTCTTTGAGCCAGCAGATTATAAAGCTTGAGCATGAGCTTGGACAAGAGCTGTTTGAAAGACTGAGCAGAAAGATAGTGTTAACTGAGGCCGGCAAGGCACTCTTACCGAGAGCTAAGCTTGTACTTAGGGAGGCCGGCAACATAAAGTCGGGAATTAAAGATGATGTGGATTCTGGCACCGGCACCTTATCTGTGGGATTGATACCGACCATAGCACCGTATCTGTTGCCTGGATCACTTGATAAATATCATACAAAGTTTCCTAAATCGCAGTTGAAAGTAAGCGAGAATCTAACGGATAGGTTAATAAGAAACATAATTAATTTAGAGGTAGATGTTGCAATTATGAGCCTGCCTATAGATGACCCGTTAATACAAACCAAAACTCTTTTTGATGATCCTCTGGTCCTGGCACTATCGCCTGGGCATCCGTTAAAAAAATCCAAGAAAATACGAATCGAAGACCTAAAAAGCATTCCTTTTATAGCGCTTGATGAAGAGCACTGCCTGGGGGAGCAGATTAAGAGCTTTTGCTATGAGAAACAGGTTGATCCAGATATTGTATGTCGGACTTGGAATCTATCGACTATTCAGCAGTGCGTGTCTTTTGGCAACGGAATCTCATTAGTGCCTAAAATGCTCGTAATGACAGATAATACAAAAAGCTGCACGTACAGGGAGATTGCAGGCCAATCGCCATCGAGAAAAGTTGTGGCAGCATGGCACAAAGACAGAAAGCTCTCTAAACTTGGACTTGAATTCATCTCAATTGTGACGAAAGAGTATAAGGACCTGTGATAATCTAAGTAGATGAAGGGTATTATCTTGTGGCTGGAGGGGGTGAGGGCGGTGCCAGTTTTGCTGTTGAGTCCACGAAATCTTCAGAAAGTGCACCTAAAAGTCTGCCTTCAACACCTTGTAAATCTCACGGTTGTTTTCAGGTGAATTTCGCGCTTTGATAAGATTTGTTCCTTATAAATTGTACACATAGATCTCCTGCCTCTAACTAGTTATTTAAATTGTTACATATCGGATATTATATTTAGGCTAATATTGTACTATTATACTATTTGAACATTTCCAAAGTTTATTTCCCTATATTATGCTAATGGATAGGGGGGATATTGATGATTTTCAATACTTTATATGAGAGTGTACTTAGAAATGAATTGATATTAGTTGACGGTGGTCTTTGTCATTGGCATTTACGAAAGGATGGCCAAATAACAATTAGAGAAATTATTGTAACTCCAGAAAAACAATATATGGGGATCGGTACTCGTATGCTCGAAACACTAAAAAATGTTAAAGGTGCTAAAAGTATATTCGCAAAGTGTCCTGCTGATCTTTCCTCTAATAATTGGTACAGGTCAAAGGGCTTCAACCTAGAAAAAAAGGAAGTCATAAATGATCATAAAGAAATGATGCATTGGAGATTGATATTGAACAATGACGATACCTAAATTAATCTACTGCGCTGGTGGTAATAAAAGATTCGCGGAAATTGCTATTGAGAGTGGTTTTTTATATGGAGCGAGAATCCCTAACGATAAACCGCATTTTAAGATTTATTTTGCTGATCAAGATTGGAGGTATCCTAACAGAACAAATTACATGCGTGAATTAGAAAGATATCGACCTACAGTTGCTACTGTATTAGATATTGAAGATGCACGCCAATTAAACGAAGTATTGTCATGGGCAGAGGAAGCTACACAATATTGCGATTATGTAGTCGTAATCCCAAAAGTCACGGGAATTATCAAAAAAATACCACCCACAATAAATCAAAAAGAAGTTATTTTGGGTTATTCAGTGCCAACAGGCTATGGACATACAAATGTTCCCATTAATGAATTTGATGGCAGATTGGTGCATTTATTAGGTGGTTCACCACATAAACAATTAGAACTATGCAACATTATGAGTAAAACATCAAAAGTGGTTTCTGTAGATGGTAATTATGTTCAGAAAATGGCTGTGCGTTTCAACAAGTTTTGGACTAATGGTGATGCGACTTATGCCCGGAATAGATGGTTGCCGCGTTTGGATGAAAAATTCGGTAATAAAATTGAAATTGATGCACCATATTTAGCATTTAAAATTTCATGTGAGAATATTATTTCCGCTTGGTCCAGATTCAGGATCGTAATATGACAATATCATTTCAGACTACTAATAGATACTATATTATTATTTATATGATAGTTGTTGTATTTGACTATAAACTAATCATGAGGCAACAATCTATTGGCAATTAATGATTCTAGAGAGAAACTTTTATTAGAGATGTATAATCAATTATGGAATAGTACTAATGTTCGTATTTCTGTAATTTGGCAGTCTGTAAGTATATTAATTGCAGCGTTTGCTATTTCTTCTCTCGTGGCTAATAAATTAATACCTATACATTTAGCTATAGATTTATTCATAATATTGTGTTCGTGGTTTATCGCTCATGTTATAGATGCATCTTTTTGGTATAATCGTAATTTAGCTATGATAACCAATATAGAAAAAGAATTTTTAAATAAATCCGATTGCGTTATCTTTCCATATTTCATAAAACATCGAGACTATAAAATGGTAACATACATGAAAATACAGCTATTTTTTGGAATTGTTTTGTCGGGAATGCTTATAATTTTATATATTATGCATCTATATATTAAATACGATATACTTAAAACTCAATCTTGTGATGTAATAATTCTTAAACTATTACCAATACTACTATTTATTATATTTTCGTTTATCTTGTATCTCTTGTATCAGGATAGAAAAAAGACTTATCATCAATTTATCGAATCGTCGCCCGGCAAAGATTTGAACCAGTCAGTAGAATAGAGTTAAAATTCCTCAATCTAAATTGTATTAGTACATCTGCATAGATATAATTAGCTATATACGGTATCGTATCTATGATATCCAGTCCCCTATAAGAGATTTGCCTGTATAGCTATTGGTGTTGGTGAATCTTTTCCAATTGTAAACTGGGTCGATTATGTCGAAAATGGACCGGACACGCAGATTTGCCCAGAGGTTCTTATACATCTTGGGCAGTAGCATAGCAATTACCATCTTAGTGATAGCAATATTGATGCTGTTTCAGATCCGAGTCAACTTGGGCTGGATAAAGGGGGACTTGGAACAGATGGCATCTACACAGCTCCAAAGACAAGTCACAATTGATGGGCAGATCAAACTCGTGCCATCTCTTTGGCCAGCGGTAGAGATCACAGACATTAAAATTGCAAATCCTAGAGGATGGGAACAAAGCGACTTTGCTAGAATAGGATTTGCTCGCGTAAAAATTGGGCTTTTACCACTCGTATTAAAGAGGCTGGATATTCATGATATTGAGCTTAAGGATTCGAGTGTCTTCCTTCTAAAAACAGCTGAGGGTCTTCATAACTGGACATTAGGTCAGGATAACGGGTCTAAAGATAGCAGTCCTGGAACTGATAAAAATCAAACACAACCATCATTCAAGCCGGGGGCGATAAACAACTTATTGATCGAGGACGTCTCTATTTCGTATAAAGACACCGGGTCTGATAAGAATTACGATATTGAAATTAGCAGCTTGAAGGGAAACTTGCCCAGCAATCAAGACAGTGGCCTTAGTGGTGAGGTCTTCGTAAATAACCAACCTATTCAGATTGTATTTAACGGAGGCGGACTCAAAACGCTCTTAGATTCAGACGAACCCTGGCCTCTTAATCTTTACACTACGATCTTTAGTAACACATTCGTAGAGGCAAGAGGCTCGATAACAGATCCCATGGGTGGGGGGGATATTGATTTATCTTTTGCCCTGGAGGCAGAGGAATCACAAACTTCTGTATGGAGTATGACGCCCTTCGATATCAGCCCACCCGAATATAGAATCGAAGGAAAATTTGAAAGCGATCATGAGGGCTACAAACTGAACGAGATTACCGGCAACCTTGGTGCAACTTGGTTTAACGGAAACATGGCACTTGATTTTGGTGCTGATCTGCCCCGGGTGAGCGGTAGACTTGAGCTTAGCAATTTGGATTTGCAGTCGATGTCTGCATTGTGGCCGAGTGGCGGTTCTAGAGACAAAAGTACTTTGGAAATGCTCAAAAGTGATAGGGAAATTGCGACTCTGGATCTTTTGAGGAGGGCGGAAGTGAATCTTGAGTTGTTGGTTGATCAACTTGCAAACTCGCCATTAGACATGAGTCAAGGGTCGATTAAGGTGATGTTGTCTGACGGTGTATTGGATATACCGTTTGCAATGGTAGACGTGGACTCAGGGCTAGAGGGTCATATCAATCTCAACATGGCCCAGGACATACCAAAGATAAAACTCGATCTAAAAAGCCAAAAACAAAACTTGGACAGCATACTGAGACTACTGGGAGTCAATGACCTAAGAGGGGGTTATGACAGTCTTTCACTGGGTATTGCGAGTCATGGTGATAGTCCATTGTCTATTGTAACGAATATGGATCTCGAAATGAGGATGAGCGGGGGTAATTTCGAGTGGGTAATGGGCAAGAATAGAGACCTCGTTGGGATTAAAATTGCAGATGGGGTCATGCAAAGACCGCAAGGTAAAGGTTTGAGAGTGTCGCTTAAGGGAGAATGGTTAGATAGACCCACAGATGTTGAGCTGGGTATTTGTGATCCCATGGCATTGTTTCAACAAGAGCTATGCAGCTATGATATTCGGGCTTCACAAAAAGGTGCGGATTTACAAGTTCGGGGCTCGTACGATGGTTCTGCGAAAAGGGATAATATGCGGCTCGGGATTAGATTTAGAGGGGAGCGTGTCGGTGATCTGTGGCCATTTTTTGAAATTAACTCGCAGGCAGAGGGGCATTACGGGCTAGGTGGGAATATTGTTTTCGATAACGATAATATTTCGGTTGATTCATTGGATGGAAAGCTCGGGGCTACAATGGTTAAAGGTGGGTTTAATGTGAAGAATCTGCGGGGTGCCAGACGACTCTACACGGACCTGGCCTTCGATATGTTGGATATAAACGATCTTGACAAGATATTCTCTGGCGAGGATAGAGGCAAACGGGAGAAAGAACAAAATTCAATTGGTGAGGGGAAGTTCAGTTTTGTTAAAAAACTAGGGATTAAAGATGGTGATCTAAACCTGAAGGCAAAAAGGTTACGGTACGAGGATATGGAGATCGAGGATATAGAGCTAGGTGGGAAGCTGCTGAATGGACTTGTAATCAATTCACCTGTTATGGGGAAGATGGGTGATTCAATTGTGAAGGGCACATATTCTTTAGACATAACGGATTATTTTTTGAAAATAAGCGCCGACGTATCTGCCGATGATATTGAGATCGGGGGATTGCTGGGGGACCTGGGTTTAGCAGAGGGTATATACGCCACGGCCAGTGAGGTTCAGTTCAGGCCTAAATTTGAGCTTGGGGCAAATAACAAGTGGATCGATAATGTAGTGCTGGATATAACTGCAGTGGATGGTATTTGGTCCATAAGGGATAGGTGGAATCAAGAAAAAGTTAAATATATGATCTCTCAAGTTAAAGCCAAATGGATACTTGATGAGAGTATCGATGTAATAACAAAAGGTTCTATAAAAAATACTCCGCTCAATATTAGAGGTGTTGCAAATGAATTACTGGATGAAGAAAGCGGGGTTGAGATGTTGGGTATGACTATCGATGCTGAGTCTACAGGCACTAAGTTGAGTATGAGCGGTGAGGTTGTGTTACCGCTTAGATTAAATGCCCTTAACATGAAAATGTCGATGAGCGGGGATGATCTCCAAAGCCTAAACAAGCTGGTTGGTATTGAGCTGCCACATTTCGGCCCCTATAGTGTAGAGGGCAACTATCAATCAAACGACACCGGCTACTTCTTAAGAGATCTTGTGTTACATGTGGGGGAGTCGGACTTAAAAGGTAGTGCCAGTATATTGATGGACCGTGAGCCGACGTACCTTGATGTTGAGCTCAGTGCCGATTCGGTACAGATACGCGATATTTTGTGGCGTGAGGGTGAGGGGTGGGCTCAAATCAATGATTCAGAACAAGAGAGCCAAAGTAGTGACTCGAAATTACGAACGTTAAAGAAGCTGGATGAGTTGCTTAACTACAATACGATGTCGAGCCTAGATGCTCGGGTAGATCTGGATATTGATAGACTGCGTGTGGGGCAAGAAGAGATCGGCAGGGCCGAAATGGGTTTAACCCTTGAACAGGGACATTTGAATGTTGAGCCGTTTAATATTACTTGGCCCGGGGGTGCTGTAAACGTCGATGTAGAGTTGGTATCCGGAGAATCGGAGATGGAGCTTAAAGCGCTTGTGGACATAGAACAGTTTCAATACGGGCTATTGTGGCAGATGTTTGACCCGCAGTCCGAGGTTGGGGGAGAAATGGACTTGGAGCTCAGCATTCAGTCAAGCGGTAAGAATATTACTAATGTAATGAGTAACGCCGATGGGAAGATCGATGTCAAAATGCTGCCGGCATCGGCGGGGGCAAGGATATTTGATATATGGGCGCTCGGCCTCGTAAATAGGCTTATCCCAAACTTCGGTGAAAGGACTGAGTCTAAAGTAAACTGCATTATCGGTGAACTAAGATTAAACGACGGTGTACTCAAACCCGATAGGCTGTATATAGATACTACCAATGTGAGGGTCAGGGTTAAGGGAAATGTTGATTTTGGCAATAATGAAATTGACCTTTTATTTAATCCTCGTGCTAAGAGACCTCAACTGGTTAATTTCGGTGCTCCTATTAGGGTGTCGGGAACAATAACGGATCATAGGGTAGGGGTAGATACATCTCAATTTGTATGGTTTTTTGTACGTATGGCATATTTTGTATATGACTATGCAGTACAAATAATAAGAAATAAAATTATCCCTGCCGACGGCAATGATTTGTGCTTGGTGGACGGATTAGAATAATTGATAGTTGGTATTGTATAAGCTAGAATTTATCAACTGGATAGATAAGAGTATTAGCTAAAATTGTGAGGATAAGGGGCCGACCATGATAAAATTCATTGCGTTATATAGTTTTATATTTGTAGTTGTAATGTGTGTGCCATCATACGCCGAGGATAAGGGTGCGAGTCTGGAAGACCTCGCACGTGCTGCTCAAGACCCATTAGCTAGCATATCTGCTTTAGTATCTGATAATACTATAAATTTTAAGACAGGTGATAATGAAGACACAGCCTATGTATTTCAAATCCAGGGCGTGTATTCAATAAATACTGACTGGGGAGTGAACCTTATTCCAAGAGCCATAGTACCTATTGTCGGGGCCCCAAAAGGCAGTGAACTGCCGATTCTGGACCCGGGAGGCGGGGGTAATGGAACGACATGGGGGTTAGGTGACTCGATGCTACAACTGTTTGTTGCCCCAAGTGGTGGATCAGGTAACTGGAAGTGGGGGATCGGACCGCAGATCTCTTTTGCGACGCATACTGAGAGGGATCTAAAGGGACCAGATTGGGGAGCTGGAATAGGCGGAGTACTAATAGGGAGTATAGGACAGTTCTCAGTAGGTGGACTTGTTAGCAATCATTGGTCATTCGATGGCAACTATAGTACATTAACAATTCAGCCATTATTATTCTATAATATAGAGTCCTTACCAGGGTTAAGTTTGGCCTACAATCCGGTTATCAACGCAGATTGGAAACTCGATACCTCTGACAGGTGGACGGTACCCTTGGGCTTGGGAATTGGAAAGACGTTCGTATTAGGGACAAAGGGGCATGCAGTTGATATCTCTCTTGGGGGGTATGGTGTTCCCATAAGGCCCGATGGGGGTCCAAAAGCACAGTTAAAGATAGCAATGTTCTTAATGTTTCCCCGTTAGTGAATTGGAGTGACTCCAAACTTACGACATGACTAATCTATATACAATTTTACTGGGTGTATTCGTACTGTTGATACCGATATCGGTGATTGCACAAGAGCGATCAACTGTTGCAAACGAGTCAAGTGCACAAAAGGACAGCGGCAAGAAAGACTATGAGATAATAAGCGAAGAGATAAAAAAAGAAGATGCGGTAGAACCGAGGGCCGTTGCTAATAGAGCGCCTGATAGTATTGCGGAGGAAATAACGCAGGCAGAGATTACTAAAAAGAGTGTAATTGATTATGATCCCTTTGGGTTTTTCGTAAGGCCATGGAAGAAATATAATAAAAAGCTTACGGACTGGGCTGGGCTCGACTTAGTTATTGCATATACAGCTTTGTATCAGGTGGCGAGCAACGCAACGCAGAAGGATAAAATCAATAATGCGGCCGGGGGCATATTGGACTTTTCGGGACGGCTCGAAGTACTGTCTGAGAAGGGTTCTTATCCAGGCTACATAGGATTTCGTTCATCGACCAAACATAGACTATTTACCGATATAACACCGTCGCAATTAGCTGAGAATATAGGATCTCTTTGGCGTACCGATGGGGATTTCAGTAAGAACAATTTTTTTATTTCTCAGCTCTGGTGGGAGCAGCACATATTTAATGACAAGGTTGTGTTCCGGGTGGGGAAAATACTTCAGATTGATTATATTGATTCTTTTAACTTTAGTAGTAGTAAACTGTTTTTTATTAACTCGGCATTCTCAGATAATCCTACCATTCCATTTCCTGATAACGGCTTGGGGGGAGCAATACTATTCCAGCCTAATGAAACTGTTTATATGTTGGCCAGCATAGGGGATGCAAATGCTAAATCTGCCACATTTGATTTCGGCACTTTCTTTGGCGAGGGAGAATTCTTTTATGGAGTCGAAATCGGGGTGCTGCCTCAAATAAATAGGTTAGGGAAAGGGAACTATCATGTGGCTTATTGGCACTCGGATAGACGTAAAAAGAAAAAAATTCCCTCGGGTAATGGGATAGCTATTACACTACAACAGGACCTGGGCAGAGATTACAGTGTGTTTATACGATACTCTTTGTCTAACGGGAGTGTAACGAATCTTAAGATGCTTGCATCGGGTGGAGTCGGTATTTATGATCCGCTTAGATTAGGATATGACGATAATCTTTTGGGATTTGCACTGGCATGGGGAGAGCCGGAACAAAACGGCCTGCGTGCGCAATATGTGATGGAGTCTTTTCTTAGAATACAGTTGTTTCCCAGTGTTCAGATTACACCGGATATCCAGCTCATTATCCATCCGTCAGAAGCCCCAGAACAGGATCTTGTTGCTGTGTTCGGAATGAGGTTCAGATTAGCATTCTGATAAGCTCACCTGTTTAAGAGATATAAATGTATATTTAGCCTTCACATCATTGAGTTATAAGCTGACCGCACATTGATGTGTTTATTACGGAACTGCCCTCAGCATCGAGTGGTGTAGATCCGGACTGTATTTGGCACAATGGGGAAACAAATGAGACCATTGATGTGCTTGAGGACTCAACCCCGTCAGAGCCTGCATTGATTAAGATCGAATTGCTAGCTGAGAGGTCTACAACTGCACTATTTTCTGTATCGATCCCGTCACTATTGGCAGTACAATTGATCGTAGCACCTGCGTTTACTGTTACACTTGAACTGCCGATAGCCTTAATGCATGTCGAGCAGTTCTGAAGATTTACATTTGCATCTGAGCTGATGACAACATTGCATTCGGATGAAGCAAAAATACATTCTGATCCATCACCATCTATTGTGACAGAGCTTGTATCATTGATATTGGTAGTGCCTTCACTGCAGCTGATGGGAGTCATATTCATCCCACCTCCACCATTACCTCCGCCACCATTATTACCCCCACCGTTATTACTGCTGCAACCTGAAATAGCTAACATTGCTATAAATACCCATCCGAGTGCACTCATTAATCTATTTGTTTTCCACATAACCCCTCCCCATGTTGTTTTCTAGATAGAACAAACTGATTATATATTAAGAGTATCTGTAATATCAAGTAACAATGATTATGCCTGATAATTATACATTAGTATATATGAATATGGGAGCAGGTGAGAGAATTATTGTTGTAATAGTTTTAAAATCACCTAAGCGGTAAGCTCAAGATCGGGGCGCTGGCTTTAAGTAGCTCGCCTGCTTGGAGAGTAAAGAGTGTTTGTAATAAAAACAGTGTTTGTTTGGAATCAACATCGCTGTCATCAATGTAGTACCAGTTATTTCTATATCTCACAGCCAAAAATGCGTTGGAAGGGCTTGTG